>NZ_JANIGL010000002.1 GCF_024518675.1 Pseudoalteromonas shioyasakiensis | reverse complement strand
AATAGCGTTTTGGACCCACCTGATCCCATGCCGAACTCAGTAGTGAAACGAAACAGCGCCGATGATAGTGTAGCATTTGTTATGTGAAAGTAGGTCATCGCCAGGCTCCAAATAAGAGAAACCCGTTGCAGCAATGCAGCGGGTTTTTTGTTGTCTGAAATAAAATGAATTAGTTCGCGAGTTAGCGAGCGTAAAGCGTAGGGCTTAACGTGTTGCGCGCTGTCAAAGCTATTGTAGAAGGAGGCTTCAGCCCCGATTTAAAGCTAGAAGCTCTCAAATTTTATCTACAAATGGCATCAACTGATCCCAAATATCATGTTAGAATTTTGTTTTTATCAACATAGAGAGTGAGAACAATATTGGCTAACTCTGATTACCAACAAGTGTTAAATGAGATTGCGGCAGAAGTGCAGCCATTACTTTCTCAAGGTAAGGTGGCTGATTACATTCCTGCACTGGCAGAAGTTGATGCAGACCAATTTTCAATTGCGATATATACCACTGATGGTCAGACTTTCTGTGCGGGCGATTGCTCTAAGCGCTTTACGATACAATCTGTATCTAAAGTAATGACACTAACACTTGCACTACAACGTTATGGTGATGAGCTGTGGCATCGTGTAGGTAAAGAGCCATCAGGTACTGCTTTTAACTCTCTTACGCAGCTTGAGTTTGAAAAAGGCTTACCACGTAACCCATTTATAAATGCGGGCGCTATTGTTACTTGTGATGCTTTATATAGCCGTTTATCAGCACCTATGCATTCTATGCTTGAAACTTTTCGTGCTTTGTCAGGAAATGAAACTATTGTTATTGATAAGAAAGTTGCTAATTCAGAATATGAGTTTCGCCACCGCAATGCTGCTATGGCACATTTAATGAAATCGTTTGGTAATTTTCATAATGAAGTGGACGATGTGTTATGGGCTTATTTTAATTTCTGTGCGATTGAACTTAACTGTGTGGAACTTGCAAAAGCTTATAACTTTCTTGCAAATAAAGGAGTTGATAATATCTCAGGCAAGGAAGTACTTTCTAGTCTGCAAAATAAACAGTTGAATTCGCTGCTTTTCACCAGTGGTTTATATGATGCAGCGGGTGATTTTGGTTATCGGGTTGGTATGCCGGGCAAGTCGGGCGTATCAGGCACAATTTTAGCCGTTTTACCAAATAAGTTTACTGTTGCGGTTTGGTCGCCTGGGTTAAATTCATTTGGTAACTCAGTGGCAGGAATAGCAGCTCTGGAGCTGCTATCTAAAAAGCTCGATATTTCTATTTTTTAGCAAGTTTACTGTTCCCAATAAACTTGCTCAAGGCAATCTTCTCGCTCAGGCAAGCCGCGTGACAAGCGAGGAGAGTGCTGTACTAATACTTCATAGCTTGCACGGTTAGCATATTTGCTAATTTGCGCCAGTGATGAATAGGTCATCGCGGGTTGTTGGTGTTTAGCTGAGTTACCCACATTAAGCTTATGATAAACATTTGCTGATAAGTCGTGAAGCACGGCAGCAAGCGCGCAATCACCCGCACCATTGGTATTTTTAATGCTATCAGGACCACCCATAAATGGGGCTGTGTGGCTATAAGCTCGAATCGGATTTTCGCAATCAACTTTACGCATGGCACGGGAGAATTCATAACGATTAAAGTCTGCTATTGCACCTGGCAGTAATGGATATTCAGTTTGTCTTTTAAACTTGTCATCAACGTGGCCAGCCATAAAGAGGCCTTTTTCACCTGCGGTACAAATAACCAGATCTACCCAATCAAGGGCTTTATCGGCGGCAAGAAGAGGATCTTCAAAGCCAGTGATTGCAAAGCCTTCTTCTTCGTTCATTGCAAGAATATCAACGTGCTCTGCAACAAAATTAGCCCACCAGGTCGGATCTTGTTCAATTAAGAATTTTGTTCCAAGTGTTAGCACCACCGGTACACCAGCATCATTCGCGTATTTTACCGCTTGCATGGTTGCTTCCGTCATTGTTTCATCACCTTGTGTGCGCATTAGGTAGGCACTTATAACAAGGGCTGACGAGTTTTCGATTAAATTTTTATCGATTGATTCCGGTCGCAGGTGATTCATTAAGCCGGCACTGATAGCAAATGTACGCTCGCCGCTGTCATCAATTAAGGTGAAACAGCGACCGATAGGCCCGTCAACAGGTTGTAGGTAATCTAGATCAACGCGGCTAGAGGTGTTGCATAGAAAACGATAGGCGTAGCTGCCTATTTTAATGTTTTCGCTCATTACCCCTAATAATACTGAACGATCGTCAGCGAGCACAGAGTAATTGTGCATCGTGTTACCGATTGTTCCACCGGCAAACTCATAATCGATCATGTCGTTGAGCTTCAAGCGATCATAAAGTGCGTTAGTGATATCATTATCTATTACTTGCGACATTCCTCGGCGCAGATGAAACTCGTCGAGGAAAGCCTGATCAACCTTTGCTTCGATATCAACTACAATTTGATCGATACCTGTGATGTAGCTGCGCTGCAACTTATCACTGGCGTTGAGTTGATTCGTTAGTGGATCTTTGGCTTCCACCGGAAAATAATGTTTATGCCTGCGGCGTCCAGGAAATTTCATTTGCTACCCGTGTGTTGTGAGCTAAATAAAAAAAGCGGGAGATTATAGCGCAAATCATACTCGCTGAGCCATGGTAAAGCGGTTTTAATTTGTTTTATTTTTGTCATTAATCAACTTGATAGTCATATTTATGTTCTAAGTAAGTATAATAAAACAATAATTAGTGAAAGATTGAATAAAATGAACGAGCAATTTAATGATCAATATTGGATGGAAAAAGCGTTAGAGTACGCGAAAGAGGCTGAGAAGCTCAATGAAATTCCCGTGGGAGCTGTGCTTGTAAAAGGTAATGAGCTTATTGCTGCGGGATATAACCGTTCAATTACTGATAATGATCCCTCCGCGCATGCTGAAATGATCGCAATACGTGAAGCGGGTAAAGCGCTACAGAACTATCGCTTAATAGATTGCACTTTGTATGTAACCTTAGAGCCTTGCTCTATGTGTGCAGGGCTTTTGGTGCATAGTCGTATAAAGCGATTAGTGTTTGGTGCTTTTGATGCAAAAACAGGTTCGGCAGGCTCAATTATGAACTTATTACAAGAGCCAAAATTAAATCATCAGGTAGAAATTACTGCGGCAGTATTAGCTGATAAATGTGGAGAAAATATCTCCGCGTTTTTTAAACGTCGTCGCCAAGAAATAAAAGCTTTAAAGCAAGCTAAGCGTGAACAACAACCTTAGTTTGTTGGTGTTGAATCGCTCAGCTCAGACATTTGCTGCATTGCAAACATGCGGCGGCGCCAAATCACTTTTTTATGCAGGTTACGCAACATAATACGACGGCGAGTCGCGGTTGAAAAAATAACGTTACGTTTAAATGAATGTGTACGTCTGCGTTTAAGCATGGTTTCTCCTAAATAGGTGAGAGTGAGAAATAGTTAATTTAGATAACGTGTTGATAGCACACATTAGTGATCAATTGATGACAAGTAAATAGATATTTTACCTGTTTTAGAGTTGCGGCTCGCTCGTTTTATTCTGTGCCTCTGTTTTATCGATTAAATTAGTGTCAGGGCTTATTAATGGTTGCTGAGCTTTTTTTGCCGACGATTCTATCTCGTTACTTGTTTTAGGTAATTCTTTGTCATTGCTCATTTTGACTGGTTGTTCTTCGTTATTAGCTTTGGCAGGCTCTTTTACGTTATCTGTTTTAGGTTGTTCAGGCTCACTAACCGCATTATTTTCATCTAGCCATACTAGTGCATCATAGTAACGACGAATGTTATCGACGTATTTCACAGCGACATCTCCGCGAGAATAGCCATATTTAGTTTTCCGGTAATAACGTTTTTTGATTAACAGCGGTAATCTTTTTTTCACATCAGCCCATTTATCAGGGCTGGCACCTTGTTGCTCTGTAATAATTCGGGCATCGTTAACATGACCCCAACCAATGTTGTAAGAGGCTAGTGCAAGCCAAGTTCTATCTGGTTGCGGAATACGTTCAGGGATACGCTTAACCAGCTTTTCCAAATACTCAGCCCCCCCTTTTATATTCTGCTCTGGTTCTAGGCGGTTAGTTACCCCAACTTGTTTTGCAGTAGCACGGGTAAGCATCATAATACCGCGTACTCCTGTAGGCGATTTTGCTCTAGGGTTCCACATAGATTCTTGGTAACTTAATGCCGCGAGTAAGCGCCAGTCTAAGCTACCGGCATACTGCTCAAACCAAGGTTGATAGGTAGGTAGGGTATCTTTAATTGCTTCTATGTAAGCAAGGGTGTTCACATAATTGAATTGACGAACGTGGCCGAAGTATTTCTCTTCAAGTACATAAAGTTGATTATTTTGTTTAACTTCGCCAAAAAAAGGCACCATGAGAGCGTAAAGAGAATCGTCATTATCTTTTCGCATTAGCCAAGCGATGGGGTCGTTGCGTGTGACCGAAAAACCAATACTTAAATTTGGGTGGTAGCGACGAAATAGCGACAGTGTATGGGAGTCTGCGAGCGTATAATCTATTTCACCATCTATGACGGCTTGTAATAGTTCTTCTTCATCAAGATCTTCGGTTTCTTGCCAAGTTAGGTTTGGATGTGTTTGCTTTATTTGTTGTAATGCCAGTGAGTGGCTGCTTTTAGATAGAACCGTTAAATTACCTGTTAAATCATCAAAGTCTCGTGGTCGTACGCGGCCTTGTTTGTAAACAAGTTTTTGGCTGATAGTGCGATAAGTTGGTCCGAATCGGTAGCTTTGAGCACGGACTTTGTCATAAGTTAAGCCTGAAGCAATTAAGTCTAGATCACCGTTATCTAGGCGAGAAAACATATCGGATAAATTAAAAAATGGCACCATTTCAAGTTCAACGCCAAGGTGATCGGCAAACTCTTGTGCTAACTCATATTCAAAGCCTTGCTCACCTTGTACGGCTTGATAGTAGTTACTTGCCCCAGCTAAGGTTCCGACTCTTATTTTATTATGTGTTTTTATTTGGCTAAGTTGAGATTCTTGCTGTTGCATATCACAGGCACACAAAAGCATTACTAACGTAATGATTGTTATTAGCTTTTGTTTAATCATAATGCGCCCCTTATATCCAATAGTACTCTTATAACAAAACTTTAACCGGTCGTCACTTGGCGATTAGTTTTATTGTGTTTATTCATGTTCATAGATACAAGAAAAGATAATTTTACGAAAAGCGTAATTTTGAGTTAAATCTAAGCGCTATTTGCACTATAATAGCCACCTAAAATATCGTTCAATCCCTAACCCCGGATGAAAATACCTATGTTGATCCTTCGTGGTGCACCAGCACTTTCCGATTTTAGAGTTCAGAAAATTTTAGCCCGTTGCCAACAGGCGCAACTTCCAGTCACCAACGTGTACGCCGAGTATGCGCACTTTGCCGATTTAACAGCAGAGCTTTCAAGTGACGAGAAAATTAAGCTTGAGAAGTTACTTACTTACGGCCCAACGATTGCAGAACATACACCAGCAGGCACTTTAGTGTTAGTAACGCCACGCCCTGGTACTATCTCGCCATGGGCTTCAAAAGCAACGGATATTGCACACAACTGTGGTTTAACTCAAGTTCACCGCGTAGAGCGTGGTATCGCTTACTATGTTGAAGGTGAGTTGAACGCTGAGCAAATCAGTCAGGTTGCCGCGTTATTACACGACCGTATGACAGAGGCGACGCATAACTCGCTTGATGCTGCGGCTCAATTATTCCGCACCGATGCCCCTAGTGAAATGTCATCTGTTGACATTTTAGGTGGCGGCCGCGAGGCCCTTGCAAAGGCTAACGTTGAGCAAGGTTTTGCATTAGCTGATGACGAAATTGACTACTTGGTAGAAAACTTCCAAAAGTTAGGGCGTAACCCGAACGACATCGAATTATTTATGTTTGCACAAGCAAACTCTGAGCATTGTCGTCATAAAATATTTAATGCTGATTGGACAATTGATGGCGTAGAACAGCCTAAGTCATTGTTTAAAATGATTAAAAATACCTACGAGAAAAACCCTGAAAACGTACTGTCTGCTTACAAAGATAACGCAGCTGTAATGACGGGCTCAAAAGCAGGGCGTTTCTTCCCCAATGCTGAAGGTGAATACGCTTACCATCAAGAAAACATTGAAATTCTGATGAAGGTTGAAACCCATAACCACCCAACTGCAATTGCGCCATTCTCTGGTGCAGCAACAGGCTCTGGTGGTGAAATTCGTGATGAAGGTGCTACAGGTCGTGGTTCTAAGCCAAAGGCCGGTTTAGTTGGTTTTACCGTATCTAACTTACGTATTCCTGGGTATGAACAACCATGGGAAACTGATTTTGGTAAGCCAGCTCGTATTGTTAATGCCCTTGATATTATGACTGAAGGCCCATTAGGTGGTGCTGCATTTAATAACGAATTTGGTCGTCCAAACTTGGTTGGTTATTTCCGTACTTATGAAGAGCAAGTCACCAGCCATAATGGTTTTGAAGTACGTGGTTACCACAAGCCAATTATGCTTGCCGGTGGTTTAGGTAATATTCGTACCGACCATGTGCAAAAAGGGGATATTCCAGTAGGTGCTAAGTTAATCGCTTTAGGTGGCCCTGCAATGAACATTGGGTTAGGTGGCGGTGCTGCTTCATCAATGGCATCAGGTCAATCAAACGAAGATTTAGACTTTGCATCAGTACAACGTGAAAACCCAGAAATGGAACGTCGTTGTCAGGAAGTAATCGATAAATGTTGGCAGTTAGGGGATGCAAATCCAATCGCCTTCATCCACGATGTGGGCGCAGGTGGTTTATCTAACGCCTTCCCTGAGCTTGTTGATGATGGTGGTCGTGGCGGTAAATTCCAGCTACGTGATATTCCTAATGATGAACCAGGTATGGCACCACATGAAATTTGGTGTAATGAATCACAAGAGCGTTATGTGCTTGCTGTAGCTGTTGAAGATTTTGACCGTTTTGAAGCGATTTGTAAGCGTGAACGTGCCCAGTACGCTGTAATCGGTGAAGCGACAGAAGAGCGTCACTTAACGGTTGCTGATAGCCACTTTGATAACAACCCGGTTGATTTACCGCTAGATGTATTATTAGGTAAAGCGCCAAAAATGCACCGTGAAGCGCAATCGCTCAAAGCGAGTAGTGCTGCACTTGATACGGCAAAAATTGATATCGCTGAAGCAGCTACTCGTTTATTACGTTTACCAACAATCGCAGAAAAAACCTTCTTGATTACCATTGGTGACCGCTCGGTAACCGGCCTTGTTGCCCGCGACCAAATGGTTGGCCCTTGGCAGGTACCCGTTGCTAACTGTGCAGTTACAGCAGCAACTTACGATACTTACCACGGTGAAGCAATGTCTCTCGGTGAGCGTACACCTGCAGCGCTTCTAAACTATGGTGCATCGGCACGTTTGGCTGTGGCTGAGTCATTAACTAATATTGCATGTGCAAATATTGGTGGTCTTGAGAATATTAAGTTATCTGCAAACTGGATGGCTGCAGCAGGTCACCCAGGTGAAGATGCCGGCCTTTATGAAGCAGTTAAAGCTGTTGGTGAAGAGCTTTGTCCTGCGTTGGGCTTAACGATTCCAGTGGGTAAAGACTCAATGTCGATGAAAACTCAGTGGGATGAAAATGGCGAGCAAAAATCAGTCACTGCGCCGTTATCATTAATCATCACTGCATTTGGTCGTGTTGATGATGTACGTAAAACTGTGACTCCACAATTACGTACAGACAAAGGTGAAACATCACTTATCTTAGTTGACTTAGGTGCTGGTAAAAACCGCATGGGCGCATCAAGCTTAGCGCAAGTTTATAAGCAACTTGGTGATGTAACCCCAGATGTTGACAGCCCTGAGTTATTAAAAGGCTTCTACAATGCAATGCAAGCACTTGTCGCTGACAATAAGCTACTTGCTTATCATGACCGATCAGACGGTGGTTTATTTACCACAGTAGCTGAAATGGCATTTGCGGGTCATACCGGTGTAACTGTTGATCTTGATGGTTTAACAGGTTCAGACATCGAAGCACTTTACAACGAAGAGCTCGGTGCTGTTATCCAAGTTGCTAATAGCGATTTAGAGGCTGTGAATGCGGTATTTGCTGAGCACGGTATTGCTGCTATTAGCCATGCAATTGGTACATTAAACAGCGATGATGCGGTGGTATTTAATCGCGCAGGTAACACAGTGCTGAGTAATACACGCACTGAGCTTCGTACTATTTGGGCGGAAACTACATATCAAATGCAAGCGCGTCGTGATAACCCAGACTGTGCTAAGCAAGAGTTTGATGCCAAATTTGATGCAAAAGATCCTGGTCTGAACGTTAAACTAAACTTTGACTTAAACGAAGATGTAGCTGCACCATACATTGCCACAGGCGCTAAGCCTAAAATGGCTATCTTGCGTGAGCAAGGTGTTAACTCGCACCTAGAAATGGCTGCGGCGTTTAACCGTGCAGGTTTTGCAGCGGTTGATGTACACATGAGCGATATTCTTGAAGGGCGCTTAAGCCTTGAGGAATTTAAAGGCTTAGTAGCATGTGGTGGCTTCTCTTACGGTGACGTATTAGGTGCAGGTGAAGGCTGGGCTAAGTCAATCTTGTTCAATGATATGGCTCGTGACCAATTCCAAAGCTTCTTTGAACGTCAAGATTCATTTAGTTTAGGTGTATGTAATGGTTGTCAGATGTTATCAACATTGAAAGAGTTGATCCCTGGTACTGAGCATTGGCCACGTTTTGTGACCAATAAATCAGAGCGCTTTGAAGCACGCTTTAGCTTAGTTGAAGTACAAGAGAGTCCATCTGTATTCTTCAAAGGCATGGCGGGTTCTCGTATGCCTATCGCGGTTTCTCACGGTGAAGGCCATGCAGAGTTTGCCAATGATGCAGCTGTTAAAGCAGCGCTTGATTCAGGCACTGTGGCGGTTAAGTTTGTAGATAACCACGGTAACCCAACAACGCAATACCCTAATAACCCGAATGGCTCGCCTGAAGGTATTACCGGTATTACATCAGCAGATGGTCGTGCAACAGTTATGATGCCACACCCTGAGCGTGTATTCCGTGCTGTTGCTAACTCTTGGCACCCAGATGAGTGGAAAGAGGATAGCCCATGGATGCGTATGTTCCGTAACGCACGAAAAAATGTAGGTTAATATACACATTAGATTCAGAATCTAGTTGTAAAATAAAAGGCTGCATTGTGCAGCCTTTTTTGTCTACACTGTTCAAGGTTCAAGGTTCAAGGTTCAAGGTTCAAGGTTCAAGGTTCAAGGTTCAAGGTTCAAGGTTCAAGGTTCAAGGTTCAAGTTAAGGATAGTATGATCAAACGCATCGCATGGGGAATCGTGTTTTTATTGCTGAGTGTTTTAACACTGGGTTATGTATTTCGTATGCCTATCACTCAATGGGCTATAGCCCCGTCTTTGAGCCAATCAGGCGCTGAATTACATTGTTTAGATTGGTCACTAAATTCAAATATTAGCTTAGATGTAAGCCGATTATGTCTGACTTATCAAGGTCATCAAATTGAGCTTGGCGGCATAGTAGCTGATACCCAAAAAATAACTGTAGGCCGCGCTAATCTTCGCTTAAATGATAGCGAGAGTGACTCATCAAGTAATGACCCCTTCAAAAAGCTGGCACTTAACTTACCCAAGCAGCGCCCGAAAATTGAGATCAAAAGGCTGCTAATTACCCACCCGCAACTTCATGATGAACTGGCGGTTAGCATTGTTGAAGAAAAGCTAAATACATTGGTGATTTCAGGTGATGTTACAGCCAAGGTAGCAGTCAAAAATCATAAAGTTACAGGCCGTTTTAATCTAGCTGATGGGTTACTAAAAAAGATAAAGCCGATACCCGCGCTTACACTAAGCAGTGAGCATGAGTTCACCTTTGACGGATTATCCGTTGATATAAAGTCAAATATAGACGCTAAGTTTACTCAACAATTAAGTCAATGCTTTGTGACGGTAAATGCTTTCGGTGATGTAAATACTTACTACCATTTAAACGATAGAAAAGCGTCGTTAAATGCGCAGCAATTAACGAGTTTGGTAATGTTTGACAGTGACTGTTTGGCGCTAGTAAATAATCCAGCACAGCGTGAATTTATAGCTAAGCAACTGCCTTTAAAGTGGCAACTGGTGCTGAGCGATACGCTAGAGTTTGAAAACGAAAAACTCGTTATGCCGTCAATGTTATTAAACGCTAAAAATAGTGAAACGAAGCTCAGCCTGACTAACCTAGCAATCAATATTCAGCAGCCATTAGAGCAAGTCAAAGGTGATATTAAGCTGTTGTTTATCAGTGAAGACATTGAACATATAGCAGTAAATGCAGCTTTAAATAATTTGGCTATGAATGGGGATTACCAATTAATCTTTGATGAACTGCCTGATTTTTTACCCGCATCAGCTCAAAAGTTAACAAGCACGGGTCAATTTAAAATAGCGAATGTTTTACAACTTCAGCAAAATGCGAATATAACCAGCGAGATTGCTTTTGCTGAGCTTAAGTTTGATAAATTAACTGTAAAGGATTACAAGGCACAGTTCACGACTGAACTTGATGATAAACAAAATATAAACGCAAGTTTAAATAGCCAATTACGCTCAGTTACTTATGATCAATATCAAGTGCTTGGGGTAAACAATCAATTATCAGCATCTTCTAGTTTGGCTGTTGGCGAATTATTTGTGGATTTAAACAGTGAAACTAAACTTACTCAATTTAACAGTGATTTTTTAAACCTGAGTAATATTCGCATAAGCTCAAAAGGGCTGCAAAGCCGGGCGTTGCAAGCCTCACATCATGTATTTATTGATGGTATCGAATTGGTAGCTAGTCACAATGTATCTGCTGTGGAGCATCCATTTGAGATAACAATTGCAGAGCAAGCGGTGACTAAACTTAACCCTGTTTTACAGCAGTTTGAGCCACTAGCAACGCTGACCGACGGTAGCTTTAATGGCGTTGTTCGCGGAGATGTGAATTTACAGCAGGCAGACTTTACATTACAAGTAGAGCAGCTAAGTGGCTTATATAACGATTATTTAGCGAAGCATTTTAGCAGCCACCTAACCGGTAGTTATGATTCAGGTCAGCTTAATGTGGCTCCCACTACATTTGAACTAAATGAGTTACGTGCAGGTGCTGTTGTGAGTAACATGACAGGTAATTTAAGCGTTGATAACTCTGTTGCACGCATTTATCAATTAACCGGTGATGTGTTAGGTGGTCGCTTCGCTTTGGATAGCTACAAAGTGACCAAAGAGGCTCAGCAGTCTCTGGTCACATTTGAAAACATTGATGCCAGTAAATTAATTACCTTAGATGATAAATCAGGAATCACATTAACTGGTCGAGTGAATGGCCGTTTGCCTGTTTACTTTGATCAACAAGGTGTTTCAGTAAAGTCGGGTGAGTTATCAAACCAAGGAACAGGTAAACTAATTATTGCTGATAATGCTGCTTTTGATGCAGTTAAAGCACAGCAACAAGAGCTGAGCCCTATTTTAAGCTTATTGGAAGACTTAGACATTCAAGGTTTAAAAAGTAGTGTCGATTTAAAGCCAGATGGTTGGCTATATTTAGGTGTTAACCTAGAAGGTTACAATGAGGCGCAAGCGCAGCAAGTTAATTTTAATTACAACCATGAAGAAAATGTGTTTACATTATTGAGAGCGCTGCGGTTAAGTGACGAAATCACTCAAAAAGTTGAACAAGAGTATTCAACAAAAGGAACTGAAAATGACTAAATGGCTGGTAATACTTACAGCGCTGGGTTTACTTAGTGCATGTACGCACCGTGTTGAAGTGGCGGCGAAAGAGCCGATCACTATTAACCTGAATGTTAAAGTTGATCATGAAATTCGTGTAAAAGTTGATAAAGAACTTGATGATTTATTTGGCGATGACAGTGAATTATTCTAAGGAGCAATGATGAGTTTATTTAATAATAAAAAGTTAAACGTGATCACGTTTTTAACCGTACTGTGTTTTTCTTTTTCTGCGTGGGCAATCACGTTAGATGATGCTAAAAAACAAGGACTTGTTGGTGAAGATAGTTCAGGTTATTTAGGTTTAGTGGTACAAAATGCAGACGCTAAATCCATTGTTGATAAAATAAACGCTAAACGTAAAGCGCAGTATTTAAAATTGGCGAAAAAGAACAATTTGTCGCTTGCTCAAGTAGAGGCATTGGCAGCAGCAAAAACCATTGAAAAAACCCAAGCTGGGCACTTTGTTGAAGTAAATGGTGAGTGGGTTAAAAAATAGACTCAGTGTATTACTTAAGGACATTAAAAACCGAGCTTACATGCTCGGTTTTTTACAGTTCTCTAATAAGGCTTGCCAGAAATCGATGCCTTTACGGCGCGCTAAATTGATATTGTGTTCAGGGATTGACTCTGGCTCATTATATTCATCTAACGCTGCGCTCATACTGGCTTCACGTATTAAATGCAAAGTGGGGAAAGGCGACCTATTTGTGTAATTTGCCGCATCGCTTTCATCGCTATCAGCAAATACATAATCAGGATGAAAGTTCGCTATTTGGTACTTTCCTTCAAACCCCTGTGCGACTAGCAGTGCATTTGCTAAATCAACTAAATCTAAAAACTCCTCAAAATCAATAAAGCCTTGCTCAAACATGATAAGTGTTGTTTCGCGCTCAGCTAAGGAATTAAGTTGATTACACTGTTCAAGCATTTCCATCACCGCATCATCGATGCTGACACTTTGGCTGGTATAGTAATGAATACAATTGTTTTCAACTTCTTTTCGTGCAAATGGGCAAAAGTTATATTTTACTATCACATTTGACACCCATTGACGAGTTTGTAACTCAGCTACTGAGACGGTTTGATTATTCATAATTTAATATACTGATTAATGATAGAAATTGTTCGCGCAATAGCGCCTTGGTTGTGGAGTAGGCATTTATTGGCTTGTATGCCTAGTGCTTTACATAATTCTGGTTCGTTTTCATATAGGCAAAGTTGTTTGTAGAGTTCGTCGCTATTTTTAACTTGCTTACAGCCCCCAAGCGCTACTAGTTCTGGGTAAACATGATTAAAATTATAGGTGTGCGGACCGGTTAATGCCCCTACAGAAAATGCAGCTGCTTCGAGTGGGTTATGACCACCACGTTCAATTAAACTGCCTCCGATATAACTCACATTAGCCATACCATAGAGGCACTGTAATTCTCCTAGGGTATCAGCTAACAATACTTGCTCAGTAGTATAATTATCTTCGCTCCTGCGGCTAAATGTTAGAGCTGAATCAGTGAGTAGGTCGGCAACGTTATTAAATTGTTCTGGGTGGCGGGGAGCTATAACAAGTAATGCATCCGGCACTTTTTTCAGTAAACGTTGGTGAACATTTAAAATAAGTTCATGTTCAATAGGGTGTGTAGACCCCGCGACCCAAATAAAGCGCTGCTGATTATATTGAGTCTTCAACCTGCTCACTTTATCTTGCTGGGCTGTATTGGGTTGAATATCAAATTTAATCGATCCCGTCACATTTACTTTTTCAGTTGCAAGCCCTAGCTCAATAAAACGTTGGGCATCTTGTTGGTTGTGGCTGGCAAGGCTGGTAATTGAACTCATAATGACATTCGTTAAAGGTTTTACTTTGTTATACCCTTGTTGTGATTTAGCTGATAAACGCGCATTTAATACAAGTACAGGAATGTTTCTGTTATGGCACTGTGCCATTAAGTTTGGCCAAAGTTCAGTTTCTAAAATACACAGTGCTTGTGGTTTTATACGCTTTAAAAAGCGGGCCGTTGCCAATGGAAAATCGAGCGGCAAGTAAAGTGCTTGCACCGAATTCTTAAAGTTATTGATAATTTGTTCGCGACCTGTTGGCGTGTTGCAAGTGACAGTAATTGCTAAATTTGGATGCTTTAATTGTAGTTGTTTTATTAATGGCGTAGCAGCAAGTACCTCACCCACTGAGGCGCAATGTATAAGTAATGGAGAGATCCCTTGCGTTGCCACTAAGCCAAAACGCTCAGCAAAGTGATGACGATACGCAGGATTTTTTTTACCCCTTATTCCATACAGGTAAAAAACAATCAGTGGGCTTAATAAATAAAGAATAAGCGAATAACAAAAACGTGCCATTTTTAAGCCTCAATTAATAAAGGGTAATAATAACGTGGATATCTAATAAGCTAAATATGAAATTGTTAAAAAGCGTTATTAGAGAGAGTTTTCAGTGTTTAGTTTGCCCTTATTTGGTAATATTTGGCCACTTATTAGAAAACTTGTGATGTTATGGAATTCAAATTTATAAAAGCAGCGCTAGTAGCCAGTTTTTTAACGGGCACATTTCCCGCTCTTGCAAGCCCCACCGCATATTTACCAATAGGCATGGATGCACAACTTGATCACCAACTTGATACCTTATTTGCGCTTACATCGGGTACGCCGATGGCAAAGCCTTACCGTCTCACTGAGGTAAATGCGGCACTTAATCAGTTACAAAGTACCGAGCCTGCTCTAGTAAGTGCAATACGTGCAAAAATAAAACCTTACCAAGGCACTGATAATATCACCCGCGTTGGTGTTAAGTTACGGGTTGATGGTGATAAAAGTGTAAAGCTTGCCAATCAACGTGGAGTTAGCTCTGATGAATGGGGGCAGGTGTTTTTTGAAGGTATTTGGCGACCGAACGATTATATGTTGATGCAAGTTGGCGCTGATTACCGCGCTAATCAAAATAAATTTACCAACTATAATAGTTTTATTAGTTTTGCCGGTGACGACCTACAGCTAAATATTGGCTATAAAGAACATTGGTTTTCGCCTTTTAAGCAATCAGCACAAATTATTTCAACAAATGCGCGTACCTCGCCATCTATTTCGTTAGGTATGGTGGCACCAGCACATAACTGGTGGAACTTTGATTTTGAGCTTTATTACTCTGAGCTTGAACATGTAGAAAAAGGCATTTTATATCAAGATGAATTGCATGATGGAACGCCAAAACTCGCAGGAACACATATTAGTATCGAGCCAGTAACAGGCTGGAAAATTGGCTTAAACCGTATGATGCAGTTTGGTGGTGGCCCCCGTGAAGTTGACTTTTCTGATGTTGTTAAAGCGTTTTTTGATCCTGCAGGCAACGATAACGCAGCCATGGTTGAAGGTGGTAGGGATAATGAGTTAGGTGATCAATATGTCACTATCACAAATAGCATAAACTTTAATTGGGGGATGCCTGCGGAGTTTTACTTCGAGTATGGCGGAGAAGATACTAAAAATCATAAGAATTATCAGTTTGGGAATACGGTCGCGAATGTAGGCTTATTTTTACCTCAATTGACCAAAGCATTATCATTTAGGTATGAATATACCAATATGCATAGCCTTTGGTATGTAAATGCAGTTTACCCTGTTTACGGGAATACTAAAGATGGGTTTAGTACGGGTCATTTTGCCGCTGATCAACGTTATTTGGAACAGCATGCTGACAGTGTTTCGAGTGTGTATGCAGATGCGCCTCCTACACAAGTACACTCTGTTGAACTTGTGTATAATGATAATTACAGTTCTCTTTGGCGCGCAAAAATAACCAGCATTGAAAATGAAAGTAATTATTTAAATGAACTTGGTCAAACGACGGCGAATTATGAAAAAGCCATAGAGCTACAAATTAGTAATAACCGCCAATGGCAAGATTACAATATTGAAACCACACTGACTTACGGTAAAGATGTATTCGGTGATGATTATACTTGGTTATCCGTAGCACTTTTTTGGTAATTAATGGTCTTAAATATCTTTAAGTAATTAAAATACCGTAACAAATTTGAGAGAAACAATTATGTCTAACACTGACTCAGTAGCAGATAGCTACCTTGAAAGCTTAACACGTCATCAAGCTTTGTTTGAAGCAATGGAAACGTATCACCCACAAGTGATGCAGTTACTTGAAGTGTGTCATAGCGTATTGCAAGCCGGTGGTAAAGTCGTGTGGTTTGGTAATGGGGGAAGTGCAGCTGATGCTCAGCATTTAGCTGCAGAGTTTGTTGTGCGTTATAAATTAGAGCGTGGCCCTTTGGCATCCATTGCACTGACAACAGACACTTCGATTTTGACGGCGCATAGCAATGACTATCATTTTGATACTGTGTTTGAGCGTCAAGTGCAGGCGTTATGTAAACCAGAAGATTTAGTGATTGGCTTAACGACATCAGGTACCAGCGCTAATATTAACTTGGCATTGGCAGCTGCAAATGAAATAGGTGCTTACACTGTTGCTTTAACAGGTCGTGATGGTGGTAAAGTAAAAGATATTGCGAAATTACCCATTATTATTAAAGATAATGAAACTGCACGTATCCAAGAGGCGCACATGTTTATTGGCCATTGGTTATGCGAAGCCATTGATATGGTTGTAGCGGAGCAAGAATAATGGATCTAGGGCTACTTAAAAATCTATCTAACGCGAAGATACTCGTTGTTGGCGATGTTATGCTGGATAGGTACTGGCATGGCGATTCAGGGCGTATATCGCCAGAAGCGCCGGTGCCAATTGTGAAAGTGAGCAAATTTGAAGACAAAGCCGGTGGCGCTGCAAATGTAGCTAAAAATATAGCCCGATTAGATGGTAAGGTTGGTCTACTGGGTTTAATTGGTGAAGATGAAAGCGGGCAAATTCTCGAAAATATCTTAAATGATGAGAGTATAGATTCACAGCTTGTTAGTGTGTGTGACTTACCTACGATTTCAAAAATGCGTGTTATTAGTCGACACCAGCAAGTTGTGCGATTAGATTTAGAAGAAAAGTTTACATCGCAACATAGTCAGCTGCTATTAAACCGCTTAGAGCTTGTATTAGAGCAATATGATTTTGTGTTGTTTTCTGATTATGATAAAGGCTCGTTGAGCCTGATTCAAAAAATGATACAAGTCGTAAAAGCTGCGGGCAAGACGGTACTAATTGACCCTAAATCATCAGATTTAAGTCAGTATCGTGGTGCTGATTATATTACCCCTAACTTAAACGAGTTTAAACTTGCTGGTGGTCAAACCGATTCAGAGCAAAGTCTAACGGATAGTGCTAGACAACTAATTAAAGATGCGGGTATAGCGGCAATGCTATTGACTCGCTCTGAGCAAGGTATGTCTTTGATAAGTGTCGATGAAAAATATGACTACTCTGCACAGCAACTTGAAGTAAGCGATGTCACAGGCGCGGGCGATACTGTTATTGCAACGTTAGCAGTAATGCTTGGAGCCGGTATGCAGCCAAAAGATGCGGTAGAAATTGCAAATCTTGCTGCTGGCATTGCGGTTAGTAAGCTTGGCGCTGCAACCGTGTCACCAGAAGAATTAAGTCGTAAGTTGGGTCAATATTTACAAAAAAATGGCGAGCATTATCAAACACCATTTGATGATGTATTGCAGCATATAGAGTTTGCAAAACAAAATGGTGAAACAATTGTATTCACTAATGGTTGTTTTGATATTTTACATGCTGGTCATGTCCGTTACTTAGCGCAAGCAAAAGCTCGGGGCGACCGTTTAGTTGTTGGTTTAAATAATGACGAGTCTATTGCGCGTTTGAAAGGTCCAGAAAGACCTATTAACCCACTTGATGAGCGTGCAATGGTATTGAGTGCATTAGCTTCTGTCGATTGGGTTATTCCGTTTGGCAGCATTGATGAAAATGACACGCCGGCAAAATTAATTGAAAAGATCAGCCCTGATATTTTGGTTAAAGGCGGGGATTACACCGTTGAGCAAATCGCGGGTGCTGAACACGTATTACGCCACGGTGGTAAGGTCGAAGTGCTGGAGTTTTTAGACGGTTGTTCAACTTCTAAAGTGATCAGCAAAATTAAAGCTTAACTATACCTTTAGAGCTGACTGGTAAGTTGCGTGTAGCTGCTGCCAGTCACTTTTCTGCCAATGCATTACTGGGTTGCGATCAAGCTCTTTTTCAAATGAGCGTAGTAAGCGCGATATATTCGCTTGCTGCCATTGCTCTTGAACGGGTTTTATTTCACCTCTATCGAAATCAATAATATACACAGCGCCTGTGCTGTCGAATAATATGTTATTTATATTCAAATCTGCATGATAAACACCACTGCTGTGGAACTGCGCTATAGTGTTACCTATTTTTATTAACTCATCAGCTGTTAAAGCGCGTTTTTTCAGTACATCAAGTAAACTTTGTGCACCCTCTATTGCTTGAGTGATAATATCTCCGCGGTAGATTAAACCGTGTTTTGTCACCTTTGCGGTTATAGGTTTGGGCACGTTTAGACCCATTTCACAAAGCTGCATCATTAAAGCAAACTCTTGGAAAACGCGAGTTTTTTCAAGGCCAATGTATAAGTACTGATCGCTTAAAAATTTACCTACTAAGCCGCCACGCCAATAATGTCTGAGCACTGCCGTTAACTCGTTATGACAAAAAAACCATGCGGTAGCTCGGCCTTTTTTACTACCGACTATTTTTTTTTGCTGTTGCCAATATTCAGCATCAAACCAATTTAAGCTAATTTGAGCACTGTACTCTGGGTGGCTCAATATGATGTGTTGATTGATTGTTTGTTGATTAAACATGGCTTATTTACTTTATTGCAAGTGATATCGCTATCTTAACGTGTTTTAAAGGTAAGCATAAGTACTTGCAATAGTGGGAGGTTGATTTAAGATCACACTAACTAGTTAATAAAGTGAATAATGCCTGTGAGCCAGACTGCAAACTATTCAGATATCTGTATTTTACGACTTTCAGCAATTGGAGATGTATGTCATGCAGTTTCCGCGGTACAAGCAATTCAAAAAGCACAACCAAACGCTAAGATTACATGGGTTATAGGAAAGGTAGAGGCTATGTTGCTTGCTGACCTGCCAGGTGTAGAGCTGGTTGTTTTTGATAAAAAGCAGGGCAAGCAAGCATTTGAACAACTAAAACAACAATTTAAAGGTCGCAAGTTTGATGTGCTCTTACACATGCAAGTCGCTTTACGCGCGAATCTTGTGGCACGCTGTATTCCAGCAAAGGTTAAAGTCGGGTTTGATTGGGCGCGCGCTAAAGAATTTCACAGCCTATTTATCAATAAGCGCATCGCGGCACAGACGCAAGCACATGTGCTTGAAGGTTTTAAAGGGTTTGCAAAAGCGATAGGTGTACCTGACTATGAACCTAGTTGGGCTATGCCGGTGACAGAACAAGATCAAACCGTAGCTGATGAGTTACTCGGGGCTGAACGTCTTGCCAGTCCTATTTTTGTGATATCGCCAGCTGCGAGTAAAAAAGAGCGCAATTGGTTACCTGAGCGATATGCTGCCCTTGCAGAACATGCTCATAGCCAAGGATTTCGAGTTGTGATTACTGGTGGTCCAACTGAACTTGAAATTGAGCTGAGTGAGCAAATTATTAGCTACGCTAACGCACCTATCTTAAACTTAGTTGGAAAAACAAAACTTAAAGAATTGTTGTGCGTTCTTAATCGGGCTTCATTGGTTTTAGCACCTGATACGGGACCTGCTCATATGGCGGTAACCGTTGGCACACCGGTTTTAGGTTTATATGCTCATTCAAACCCAAAACGCACAGGGCCTTACTTGTATCAAGATTATGTGGTTGAGGTTTATCACCAAAACTTACTCAAGCAAACCGGAAAAACAGCAGAGCAAGTAGCTTGGGGGACACGGATTAAGGGGGGGGATTTAATGAGTCAAATAACGGTTACAGACGTCACTTTAATGTTTGATTTGGTTGTTAAAAAAGAGCAACTGCTGACAGGTAAGGTTAGTTAATGTCAAATAAAGCGCTGTTTTTAGACCGTGATGGTGTTGTTAATGTTGATCATGGTTATGTCTATGAACCTGAGAAGTTTGAATTTGTCGACGGCGTATTTTCTGCCTGTAAGGCGTTTGTCGATGCGGGCTATAAACTCATTATTGTGACAAACCAATCTGGCATTGGGCGAGGTTATTACACTGAGGCTGATTTTCATGCACTTACAGATTGGCTTATAGGGCAGTTTGACAAGCGTGATGTTACCGTCAGTGGGGTTTACTTTTGCCCTCACCACCCGAAAAAAGCATTACCTAGATATTTAAAAGAGTGCGATTGTCGTAAACCTGCCCCCGGAATGCTGCTACAAGGTATTTATGAGCACCATATAGATGCTTCGCAAAGCATTATGGTGGGAGATAAGCTCAGTGATATGCAAGCTGCGAGTAACGCGAATATTGCAACTAAAGTGCTTGTACGCTCAGGACAAGCGTTTGATAGCCAAGCTATCGATGCGGCAGATCATATTTGTGACTCGTTAGCGGCTTTACCCGCCATACTTTTATAACTAGGATAATGTGTAAATAGGCAACATAAGTTGTCACCCCCAATATGTGCGATGAACTACAAACAGTGCATTTAGTTGGCTAAACTTTTACAATAGTCCCAATATGTGATCAGCGATAAAACTAACGCTTGATTACCCGTTCAATTATTTGGAGATTTCAGATGAGAGCATCTGCGTTTTTTAGCCAGCTTCAGCAGCAAATTGATGAAGTAAAAGCCGAAGGCCTATATAAAAGTGAGCGAGTGATCACCTCGCAACAACAAGCACAAATTCAAGTTGCCTCTGGTGACAAAGTTATTAACTTTTGTGCCAATAACTACTTAGGCTTAGCTAACAGCCCTGAGCTAATTGCTGCCGCACAACATGGTCTTGATGAGCATGGTTTTGGAGTTGCATCAGTACGTTTTATCTGTGGTACGCAAGACATTCATAAAACACTTGAACAAAAAATTAGTGAGTTTCTTGAAACCGAAGACACGATTTTATATTCATCTTGTTTTGATGCCAATGCAGGCTTATTTGAAACTATCTTAGGCCCAGAAGACGCTATCATCTCAGATTCTTTAAACCATGCTTCAATCATTGATGGTGTGCGTTTATGTAAAGCCAAACGTTTCCGTTATGCTAACAACGATATGGCAGATCTTGAAAAGCAATTAATTGCAGCGGATGAGGCGGGTGTTAAAACTAAGCTCATCGCAACAGATGGCGTGTTCTCAATGGATGGAGTCATTTGTAATTTAGAAGCGCTTTGTGATTTAGCAGATAAATATGATGCATTAGTGATGGTTGATGACTCGCACGCTGTGGGTTTTGTCGGCGAAAACGGCAAAGGCACACCAGAGTACTGCGGTGTGTTAGATCGCGTTGATATAATTACAGGTACTTTAGGTAAAGCATTGGGTGGTGCATCCGGTGGTTATACTTCAGGTAAAAAAGAAATTGTTGAATGGTTACGTCAACGCTCGCGTCCTTATTTATTCTCAAATTCACTTGCTCCTTCAATTGTTACAGCCTCAATTAAAGTGCTTGAAATGCTAGCTGATGGCAGTGAGCTGCGTGCTAAATTGTGGTCAAATGCTAAGTATTTCCGTGAGCAAATGGAAGCCGTTGGTTTTACCTGTGCAGGTAAAGACCACGCGATCATCCCTGTTATGCTAGGAGACGCAAAAGTTGCCTCAGCTATGGCTGACAAACTCCTTGCTGAAGGTATTTATGTCACGGGGTTCTCTTTTCCGGTTGTACCAAAAGGCCAAGCTCGTATCCGTACACAAATCTCAGCGGCGCATAGTATTGAACAACTAGATACTGCAATTGCTGCCTTTACCCGCATTGGTAAAGAAATGGGTGTTATCTAATTAATTATTTTAAAGCCGTGATGTTATCGCGGTTTTTATTGAGTGTGTGATCATGAAAGCATTATCAAAATTAAAAGCAGAACCGGGCATTTGGATGACAGATGCACCTAAGCCTGAAGTAGGCCATAACGATTTATTAATCAAAATTCGTAAAACGGCTATTTGTGGTACCGACGTACATATTTATAAATGGGATGAGTGGGCAAAAAACACTATCCCAACCCCTATGGTTGTGGGTCATGAGTATGTCGGCGAAGTAGTCGATATGGGCCAAGAAGTACGCGGCTTTAATGTCGGTGATCGCGTTTCTGGTGAGGGTCATATTACCTGTGGTCATTGTCGTAACTGTCGAGCTGGACGTGTACATTTATGCCGTAATACCACAGGTGTCGGTGTAAATAGAGAAGGCGCATTCGCTGAGTATTTAGTGATCCCTGCTTTTAATGCATTTAAAATTCCTGATAATATTAGCGACGAGTTGGCATCAATTTTCGACCCGTTTGGTAACGCTGTTCATACTGCGTTGTCGTTCGATTTAGTGGGTGAAGACGTGCTAATCACTGGTGCAGGTCCAATTGGTATCATGGCTGCAGCAGTTGCTAAGCACGTAGGTGCTCGCCACGTAGTAATCACTGATGTAAATGAGTATCGCTTGGAGTTAGCCCGCAAAATGGGTGCTACTCGCGCTGTAAATGTTGCCAACGAAAAGCTAGAAGATGTAATGACCGACCTTGGTATGACCGAAGGGTTTGATATTGGTCTTGAAATGTCAGGCGTGCCATCGGCATTTAATGCCATGCTAAATAATATGAACCATGGTGGTAAAATTGCCATGCTCGGTATTCCACCATCAGATATGGCGGTTGATTGGAACCAAGTTATTTTTAAAGGTTTAGTGATCAAAGGTATTTACGGTCGTGAAATGTTTGAGACCTGGTATAAAATGGCCAGTCTTATTCAATCAGGGTTAGATTTAGACCCAATCATTACTCATCAGTATTCAGTGGATGACTTCCAAGCAGGCTTTGATATGATGATTTCAGGCCAATCAGGTAAAGTTATCCTTAATTGGGACTAACTTTTCTAATATGGAAGAAGGCGGCCTTATAGCCGCCTTTTTTATCAGTTAAAAAGTATTATTTTAAGAGGCAGCAATGGCATTTAAACATATTTCAATCGCCCAAACTCAAGAGTTACTTAATAAAGAAGACGTGGTGATTGCAGATATTCGTGATCCTAATTCATATCAAGCAGGCCACATTCCCGGCTCTGAGCACTTGTCGAATACGAATATTGGCGAATTTATGATGAATAAAGAGTTTGATCAGCCAATCATTATTGTTTGCTATCACGGAATGAGCTCCCAAGGTGCTGCTAACTACTTATCAGAGCAGGGGTTTGAAGACGTGTATAGCATGGATGGTGGTTTTACACAGTGGGAAGTGCAATTACCGGAGCTAGTTGAAAAATGATAGAGCTTGGCAGTATTAATAATCCACGTGCGGCGCAAGGTTTTATCGACTACATAAAAAGCCAAGGGCTAAGTGGTGAGTTACGCTCAAGTGACGGTCAAAATGTGATTATTTGTATTGCCCCTGAGCATTTTCACCAAGCTCAACCTTTGTGGCAAGCGTTTGTTGAAAACCCCAATCATGCACGCTATCAAGATGCATCATGGCAAGTTGGTAACACGCAATCTGCTCTTAGTTACCAAGGTCAGTCACTTAATTTAAAAGAGCGATTTAAGGCTCTCAGCTGGCTCAATCAAACCGTCACCTTATTATGTATAGGAATTTATGTTGCCTTTTTACTCGGTGGTTTTGAGTCAATTTATGGTGTATTACAATTTAATCCTAATCAACCCCTCACGTGGTTGACGCCTGCGATAGTGCACTTTAGTGCGATTCATTTAATTTTTAATATTATCTGGTGGATTTCGTTAGGTGATGGTATTGAAAAGCTTGCTGGTAAAAGCACTTTAATTGGGTTGTTTATAGTAACGGCTTTGTTTAGTAATTGGGGTGAGTATTTAATGATAGGCCCTAATTTTGGTGGTTTGAGTGGCGTAGTTTATGGTTTGCTGGGTTACTGTTGGATTTACAGAGCGCTCAATCCGCAACAGCCTGCTTTGGTGAGTAACGCAGTCATTGGTTTTATGCTTATTTGGGTTATATTAGGGTTTGCCAATATGCTACCTGTGAATATGGCTAATTGGGCGCATCTAGGTGGTTTACTTAGCGGCATGGCTTATGCCTATACCGCGCAGCTTTTTAAAACTAGTGATAAAGGTATTTAGTAAATAATACTTCGCGAATGATTTCTTGCCCTGTTTCTTGTTTAAGCAGGGTTTTTAATCGCTCTGCACAGCGTTTACGAATTTCTTCTCGACCTGTTAGTGACTTGATATTTTCTTCAGGCTCTTTTGATAAAATTTCTACTAAGGCATCGCGTAATAGCGGAGTGTGGTGCTCTACTACGGCAATATTAGCCATATCGGTAAGCATTAAATCTACAGTCACGCGAACATATCCTAATTTCTTATTATTCTGCGCGATGTAATTTGCAATGATGTCAGGCTCAAAGCCAAAGTAACCCACGGTAGATTCTGCACGGCTGGTAAAGCTGGCTAGTAAGCTAAATGATAATGTAATTATTAAAATGCCTGAGTAAAGCGTTTTTTTCATATTGAGTAGAGTAATTCATATTTCATGCTACCAGTTTATACGTAATACTGATTAATATACAGGCTGAAAGGGCTATTTGTTATTGAATATCTTCAATTACTTTTTCCATAGCTTAGGCAGTGTTATCATTTGCACGGTTTTTATTAAATAGAGCTATTGTGATTACATTTCCTCTCTCCCTGACAGCTAGCTGGCAACGTGGTAACACAGTTACAACACTTTCACAGCAAGAGCAAAATTGGTTGCTTGAACCAAACTCTCTTACGGCTAAGTTAAAGCGCCATGGTCGTGATTTCTCAGTTCAAGTATTGAGTGAAAAGCGTTTCAATTTAAGCCCACAGCAGCAGCAATTACTTGATTGCCATTTATCGGAAGGTATTAACCGTGAAGTGTTACTTTGGTGTAATGGTGAACCTATGGTTTATGCGCAAAGCTGGTTACCGGTAACGCAAAACATGCAACAGCAGAAGTTGCTTGAACTCGGTGATAAACCATTAGGAGATGTGATTTTTCAGCACCCTGAATTAAAGCGTACAGAGATAGAAATTGCGCGTTTTGACTGTCATCATGCAGTGCAACAGCTAATTGAGCAACCTGCACAAAGTATTAAACCTTTATGGGCTCGCCGTAGTGTGTTTTCATTAGCACACAGCCGTTTTCTAGTATGTGAAGTATTTTTACCTAAGGCATTTATATACCAATGAGATTAGCCGCGTTAAAGACTGTCAACATCCCATATTACAAACAATTAATGCGTACCGATAAACCAATTGGCACGCTTCTCTTGTTATGGCCAACATATTGGGCTCTATGGCTGGCCAGTGACGGCATACCAAGCTTATTAAACTTTATTGTGTTTAGTTTGGGTGTGTTTGTTATGCGCAGTGCAGGCTGTGTGATCAATGACTACGCTGATCGTAACATCGACGGCTCTGTAAAACGAACAGCGCAGCGCCCATTGGCTGCTGGGCTTGTCAGCAGTGGCGAAGCGCTTAGCTTGTTTGTACTATTAATAGCCATAGCATTTATATTGGTATTGTTACTCAGCGGGCAAACAATATTACTCTCTGTTGGCGCGTTAATACTTGCGTTTAGTTATCCGTTTATGAAGCGCTATACAAATTTACCGCAAGTAGTTTTAGGTGCTGCATTTAGCTGGGCTATTCCAATGGCGTTCATGGCGGCAAGCGGCCAGGTGCCTTTAACTGCTTGGTTATTGTTTACGGCAAATGTTATTTGGACAGTCGCATACGATACAATGTATGCCATGGTAGATAGGGATGATGATTTAAAAATAGGCGTAAAATCGACGGCAATTTTGTTTGGTCGCGCAGATAGAGCAATCATATTGTGTTTAAATAGCTGTTTTATAGCATTGCTTTGCTATATTGGCCTAAGTGAACAACTTGATACACCGTATTGGCTTAGCATAGTGGTCGCATCTGGGTTTTTAGCTTATCAGCAGGTTTTGATTCATTCTCGTGAACGTGCTAGATGCTTTAAGGCATTTTTAAATAACCATTACGTTGGTTTAGTCATTTTCGTTGGTTTAGTGGCGTCCTTACCCCTAAACTTGTAAATTTCATCGCTTGTGTTTAGTTTACTAGCGCGGCGGATCAATTACGCCGCTAATAGAGGCATTCATCCTGAACCATCCGGCTATGGAGTAGCGCTCATCACCTGCAGGTAATACTTCATGCATAAAGCGCTCGCTTTCAAACATAACCAAAGTGCCAGCCTGTGGCTTTATGCATACTTCGACTTGCTTTGTTTTTGGCTTATAGATGACTAATTCGCCACCAGCTTGCGGAGTGTTTAAATAAAGCACAGTAGTAAAAACGCGATTAGAGCGACCTTTAAATGCATCATAGTGCTTTTTGTAAAAGTCACCTGTAAGGTACTTTGCATAGTGGCATTCATAATCAAATAATCCTAAAAAGAAATTACGATTAAGTACCACCCTCATTTCTGCCATTAATGCTAAATAATCCAGTTGGGCTTGGCTACTACCATCAAACCAGTATGTTTTATCTTTACGGATATTTTTATTAACCTGCAAATCGTTTTTGCGGCCAATACCTGCGATGCTAAACTCGGGATTAATGCGGTAGCAATCAAGCATTAAGCTTGCGATTAAACTTTTAGTAATTGCATTATGAATAATTGTGTAGCCACGGCTTTCAATATCATCTAAATAGATTTCAGAAATGAAATGAGCGTTCATTTTATATACTAAATACGAGAAGGTGCGCCAGTTTAGCGTAAAAGAAGATTAAAGCGAGTTTTTTATAGTTTAATGTAAAAAAAGCCTGAATGAATCAGGCTTCTAAATATACTATTCGCTAGCAGAGGACAGCGCTGTCTTTTCTATTAGTGATAGAAGTTGATTAATGTGCTCACCAGGAGAGATCTGCTGGCTGGTTTTCACAACTAATTGCTCGTGAGCCAAGTCTTTATTTGTTTTCAACTGGACTAATTCTGGGTGCTCTGCCACTGAGTTGGCATGTTCAATACTTGCAATCGCAAAGTGGTTAGATTTACATAGACCGTCCATTACTTGCTCGATACTGCCGACTTTGATGCTTGATGCTTTACTTAGACTGTCTATGGCTTCATTGAGCATGGTTTGAACTTGTTTGGATTGAGAAAAACAACCATACATAGGGTAATCGATAAGGTCTTGCTTACTGATATCACTTTTTTCAGCTAATGGGTGATGTTTAGATACAAACAGAATGAGCTGATCAGGTAAGTGGATATCCGTACCTATACTGTTTACAGCTTGCGAGCAAACACTTATATCAATTTCACCCAACTGTAGTTTACGAACGAGTTCACTTTGCTCTTGTAGTTGCATTTCTATCTTAACATGTGGGTATTGTGCTAAAAACTGACCACACGATACAGGAACAATAGCACTTGCTTTAGTCGTATACCCAATTATTAACTTCTCACTTGAGCAGCCATTGAATGATTGAAATAAGCTTTTTTTGGTCGTTTCTAAAGCCGTTAGGGTATTTTGTGCATAGTCTAAAAATAGCTCCCCTTCGGCAGTGAGCTTAACTGAGCGTGTTGAGCGTTTAACTAGCTCATAACCAACTTCATCTTCAAGGGTTTGAATGCTTCGTGTTAACGCAGAGGTACTAATTTTAGTGGTTTCAGCAGCCTGACGAAAGTGCCTTAGCTGACCTAATGCAACAAACTGTTCTAATTGTTCAAATCTCACTTTTATAGTCCTTTGTATAAGTAAGCCGCTCGATGGCGAACATAATCATTGAATTAATTTTAACAGATAGTAATGCATTGTACCTAATTTGAAAAGTCTATTTTTACACTAATGTTACAACTTTTAGTCAGGGTAGCGTTTATTTATCTCCAGAAAAAGTGCTAAGTTATTGATGAATATATCAACAAGTTGAGGGTCGAACTGTTTACCTCGTTGCTCTTTTATCAATGCTAGTACGTCTTCAATAGGCCAAGCCTTTTTATAACAACGATCACTGCCCAGCGCATCAAACACATCTGCAAGGGCTGTAATGCGTCCAACAATATGAATATCTTCTCCTGCGAGTTTATTGGGGTAACCGGTGCCGTCCCACTTCTCATGATGTAAATGAGCAATCATAGCGCCACATTTGAGTATTTCGTTGTTAGAATTTTTTAGGATCTCATAACCTATTTGTGCATGTGTTTGCATTATCTCCCATTCTTGGGCATCGAGCTTTCCGGGCTTATTTAAAATTTGATCAGGAATGCTGATTTTGCCTATATCATGAAGTGGGGAAGCGAGTTTGATAATCTCGCATTCAAAGCTTTTTAAACCCGAAAGTTTAGCGAGTAATTCACTATATAGCGCGACCCTTTTTACATGGGAGCCGGTTTCTTTTGAGCGTTTTTCAACAGCCTCACCCAATATATAAGACAGCTCTTTTTGCGACTCTTTTACAATTTCTCTTAATTTTAAATTATCGTAAGCAAGGGCTATGTGGTTGGCAAAAAATTCTAATAGTTGATGTTCAGTAGGTTCAAGCTGTGAACCCTTTCGAACGTAGAGCATGGTTTCTAAGCCAGCTTGAGTTGGAAAGTAACCAATATAGTCATGTTTAGTTTTACGAGACACCTTTTGGTTGTGGGTGTCGACAAGTAAGCTGTGTACATCATCGGGTAGTATATGGTTACTTGGCTCGGGTTCAACACCCGATGCGGCGAGCAACTTAAAGTCAGAGGCTGGAGAGGATTGATTATTTACCGCTGCAACACAATAAATTTCAGTCCCATCTAAGCCTGTAACATTGGAAACTTGAGATAAAATCGACGAGGCAAATTCTTGTATACTTTCGCACATCAAAAATGAGCTTGAAGCATTAATAATTTTTTCTAGGCCTTTTTTGTGGCGTTCAATAATTTGAATATCTCGATGGGCGCGAAGAGCTGAATACAACAAGGTTTTCATTTTTATTGCGGTAAGTTCTGTCTTGTTTTTATAGTCATTAATGTCGTAATCACGAATTACTGCTTCTTCAGGGGCCTCGCCCGGTTGCCCAGTCCTTAAAATTAAACGAATGTCATGATTGTTTAATTCATCTCGAATAAATTTAATAAGATCAAGACCTGCATGATTAGTTTCCATGACTACATCAATTAAACCAACAGAAAACGTAGTATTTTGTTGGAGCAGTGCTTTGGCTTCTTGTGCAGAATAGGCGTGATGAAAACGCAGGGGTCTATCTTCAAACTTAAAACCCGATAACACAAGTTTTGTTACCTGGTGGATATCCTCTTCATCATCAACAACAAGTATATCCCAAAATGATTGTTTTGATTGCGGTTGTGATTCGTTTGTGGTGTCACCTGAAAATAAAAAATCTGTCACATATAGCCCCTTAATTTAATACTTCATTTAAAGAGTATAGTGGCTGTTAATTAGTCTGTGTTGTCACTTAATGGTTTTTTTTCAATATTTTTTAGCTCTATTTCAATTGCATCACACGAAATATGTATTTCATAAAGTGATGTTAACAGTGACAAAGCTAAGCAGCCTAAGCTGATGCCAAATAAAATGATACCGGTGGTTTTAAACTCAATAAAAACCGCAAACATTGAAATTGTGCACAGTAAAAAGGATGCTACGCCATAAACTTGCATGGTTCTGATGAGTTTTATGCGTTTTCTTAAATTTGCGATTTGTGCAACTACGAGAGGTCGAATGGTTTCACCTTCTCGCGCATTTAATTCTCGTATTAATTGTGCTAATACTAAAAATCGATTGGTATAGGCTAACAGTAGTAATGATATGGCGGGGAAAAGTAAGCCTGGCGTGGTAAGTGTCATGATTATTCCTAAAAACAAATGCTTCTCTTAGAGTAGCTTAGGGGAATTTAGTAACAAAGTAAAAGCACCCGTAAAGATAAATAATATAAGCAGGAATTAATCTTATGAACAATGAACCATTTCGCTGGGTAACAGTATATAGCGCGGCAGATGCAGTTGAGGCGAATATTGTAAAAGGCTTGCTGTTAGGAAACGAGATAGATTGTCAGTTACTTGGGGAGTCATTGCAAAGTGCTGTAGGTGAAATTCCCTTTGCTCAAACTGAGGTGCGAGTACAGGTTTATGCGATAAAAGAGCGCCATGCGCGAGAATTATTGGTAAACTATAGTCAAGAACAGCAATCAGCTCTAGATTGGGTATGTCCCAACTGTAATGAGCATAATGGGTCAACATTTGAAATTTGTTGGTCCTGTAGGACTCCTAGGAATGACTAAAGCGAATAATTTTCAGCGAATTCGAGAGCTTAATTATTTACAACAAGCTGTATTAGCGGCTGCATTGATTGAGCGTATGCTACCTAATTATGGCTTGTTTAGTGAAGCTACAGGGTTTGGTGATGAAACAACGCTTCGCAGTGCACTGAATGTATGCTGGGAAAAAATCTTGCTCCCTAAAAGTAAAATTGATTTAGAGAAGCAAATTGAAAAAATTGAGCCTAATGTGCCTGAATTAGCCGACTTTGATATGTTTGGTACGTACCCTGCGATTGATGCAGCAACGGCTTTACTTGGTTTAATGCACGGCTTAATTACACAAGATGAAAGTGAATTTGTCAGTATTAGTAAGATATCACAAGCTACGGTTGCTCGTTTTATCGAATATCAATTAACTGTTGAAGGTGAAATTGCAGACAATAAAACGGTTCGTGAGCATCCGTTAATGCAATATGAAATTGAAGTACTCAGTGAAATGATTGATTTTGTTGAGCAAATGGGACGTGTAACGTCACAGAGCGTAAAAGCGCTGAAACAACATGCTATAGCCGACGGGCAAACCAACATCGGTTTAGCCTTGTAACACTTTTTCGTAGGAGAAAACAGCAGTGCGAATTTTAGGCATTGAGTCATCGTGTGATGAAACCGGTATTGCAATCTATGACGATGAGAAAGGGTTGTTAGCACATCAATTGTATAGCCAAGTAAAAGTGCATGCTGATTACGGCGGTGTAGTTCCTGAATTAGCCTCACGAGACCATGTACGTAAAACCTTGCCTTTGATTGATGCAGCGTTTGCCCAAGCAGGTTGTACTGCTGAGGATATTGATGGTATTGCATATACGGCAGGGCCAGGGCTTGTCGGAGCGCTGTTGGTAGGCACATCAATAGGACGCTCGTTAGCCTATGGCTGGAATATCCCCGCCGTTGCTGTGCATCATATGGAAGGGCATTTATTGGCACCTATGCTTGAAGATGATGTGCCTGAGTTTCCGTTTATTGCTTTGTTAGTATCAGGCGGCCATACCATGATGGTGAAGGTTGAAGGTATTGGCCAATATGAAGTGCTAGGCGAGTCGGTAGATGATGCAGCAGGTGAGGCGTTTGATAAAACAGCCAAGTTACTTGGCCTTGATTATCCAGGCGGTCCTCGTTTAGCTAAACTTGCCGAGCAAGGCGAGGCAAAGCGTTTTATTTTTCCTCGTCCTATGACAGATAAACCGGGGCTTGATTTTAGCTTTAGCGGCTTGAAAACGGCTGCAGCAATCACAATTCGTGATAACAATGATGATGAGCAAACCAAGGCCGATATTGCTCATGCATTTCAAACGGCAGTGATTGATACCTTAGTTATAAAGTGTAAGCGGGCATTAAAACAAACCGGAATTAAGCGCCTTGTAATAGCTGGTGGCGTAAGTGCAAATGTACAGTTGCGAGCGCAACTTGAACGAGTAATGCAGGGTATGAAGGGACAGGTCTACTATCCGCGTACTGAATTTTGTACAGATAATGGTGCTATGATTGCTTATGCGGGTATGCAGCGTTTAAAAGCAGGGCAATTTGCCAGCCTTGATATGAAAACGAAGCCACGCTGGCCAATTGATAGTTTAGAAGCTATTTAGGCTGCTCTTTGGTTGGTGGCTTTTTTTTGTCACCAACTTTAGGTTCTTCGCCGCTAAAAAGACGTTTTATATTACCATGGTGACGAATAATAATGAGCACAGTTAAAAATGTAACGGGCAAAGTGTAAAGCGGTTTAATCCACCAAGTATATATGGGAGCTAACGCTACGGCAGTGAGTGCCCCTAAAGATGAGTAGCGGGTGATAGCAACAACGGCAACCCAAGTCGATATTAACAACCCACCTAAAGTAAGACCAATAGGTAATAATGTACCAAATGCTGTGGCGACAGCTTTACCGCCTTTAAAGCGGAAAAATATTGGAAACATATGGCCTAAGCAAGCTGCCACTCCTATTAAGCCAAGCATCAGTGGATCAAGCTTTAAAAAGTAAGCTCCCCAGACTGGGATTGTGCCCTTAAGAATGTCAAATACCAAAACTAAACAAGCAGGAAAGCTACCACCTAAGCGATAAACATTTGTAGCACCAGGGTTATTTGAACCGTGAGAGCGAGGATCGGGTAGTTTGAATAGCCGCGACACTAGGATAGCCGATGAAATCGACCCTAGTAAGTAGGCTAAAACTAACATTAAAACGGCTATCACACGCTTCCTTATTTTTTAATCGCGCTTTTTCAGCTATCATTGGCCACAACTCAGGCCTAACATAAGCCGCAAAATAACATTGCATATATGTATGTTCAACAATGCAGCAATTATTTGCTGTACCCCTATGCCATTGTATGGGTAATTTTTACATAATAAAACACAGTTAAAGTATTAAAATGTTATAAACATTAATTATAGCGTGTGAAAACTCGGTAATTGAGTTTAAATTTTTCAATTGGAGCAGTTATGGATAAAGTTTTTATATCGCAACTACATGTTGACACTATCATAGGCGTGTATGATTTTGAAAAAGAAAGTAAACAGAGTTTATATTTCGATATAGAGATGCTTTGCGATATAAAACCAGCAGCCGAAACTGACGATATCAATTTGGCGTTAGATTACGCAAAAGTTAGTGAACGGATCATTGAACACAGCACAGCACAGCCTGTTGAACTACTAGAAACTTTAGTTGAACAGCTCGCGGTAATTATCCTAAATGAGTTTAATACTCAACAGGTTACCATAAAGGTGAGTAAGCCCGCAGCCGTTGCTCAAGCACAAACTGTTGGCGTACAAATTACGCGAATGAAGGCCACTAACTAGCTATGGCGAAAATTTATATCAGCCTTGGATCGAATGTGAACAAAGCGTACTATATTCGTCAAGCATTAGTAACGTTGAAAAAATATTTTGCCAGCCTTGAGCACTCAAGTGTGTTTGAAAGTGAAGCTGTTGGTTTCTCTGGCAACAATTTTTATAACTCAGTAGTAGGTGCAGATACGGATATTCCACTTGAGCAGTTATGCATGCTATTAAAAAATATTGAACGAGATAATGGCCGTACAGCAAGCGATAAAAAATTTAGCCCGCGGACACTCGATTTAGATTTACTGTTTTATGATGACCTTATTTGCGACACGCCCGCGCAATTACCACGAGATGAAATAACAAAAAATGCATTTGTGTTGCAACCATTGGCACAAATAGCCCCCGATTTTTATCACCCAGTTGCCAAGCAAACGATTGCCCAGCTATGGCGTGATTACAATAACCCGAATCAGAAACTATGGAAGGTGGAGTTTACTAACCCATGAGTATTATAGAAATTATCGTTTTAGCCCTGATCCAAGGATTGACTGAGTTTTTACCTATTTCAAGCTCAGCTCATTTGATTCTACCTTCACAACTTTTAGGCTGGCAAGATCAAGGCTTAGCATTTGATGTCGCAGTACATGTTGGTACATTAATCGCTGTTGTCATTTATTTTAGAAAAGAAGTTGTGGATATACTTGGTGCGTGGTTTAAATCGTTTGGCGCACAAGGTGCAACAGATGACAGTAAACTAGGCTGGTGGATTATTTTAGGTACTATTCCAGCAGCTGTACTTGGATTAATTTTTAAAGATTTGATTGAGCTTTATTTACGCAGTGCATGGGTCATTGCTGTAACAACAATTCTTTTTGGCCTTTTGCTTTGGTATGCCGATGTAAAAGGTAAACAAACTAAAACTATCTATCAATTAAACTGGAAATCAGCATTAATGATTGGCATGGCACAGGCAATGGCAATGATCCCTGGTACATCGCGCTCTGGTATCACCATGACGGCAGGTTTAATGCTGGGTATGAATAAGCAAAGCGCCGCACGTTTTTCATTTTTACTGGCCATTCCTGTTATTTCTATGATGGGTCTTTATTACACTATTGAACTTGCATTGGGCGATCATATTGTTGATTGGACTACGTTAATTCTAGGTGCAGGTTTATCTTTTATTTCGGCTTATGCCTGTATCTTCTTCTTCTTGAAAATCATTGAACGTATGGGCATGATGCCATTCGTTATTTATCGTTTATTACTAGGTATTGGTTTAATTGTATTTTTAATGATTTAGGCAGTTATGCAATACAAATAAAAACGCCTTAGCTTACTGAACTAAGGCGTTTTTTTGTTATTAGCTAACTACAAATTTAGAAAGTGTATTTAGCGCATAACGATAAGAGGCGGCCTTTTAGAACAAAAACTGACCTTCATTGTAAGAATGGATACTTGGTAGCTTATTGTTGCATGTGTTATGAATAACAGCTTGACGCGAGAACACCATTATAAAATAGTTTTTATCTATTAAATCAACTATAAAAGTTAATGTCGTTTATTTGAGTGGGCGTTAATTTTATACAAAAAACGATGCTAGTTTTTTATCATCAAAACAAATGCGCTGGAACTTTTTGCAATTAGTAACTTAATTAGCTGCTTTTTAGCAAAACTGTAATGCGATATGGCAATGGTAACTAGGGGCTAATTTTGGCATTATGGCGGGTAATAAAAACAATGCTGCTTTTAACTCACGCAGCAAAGGAATAAACATGCATATTCATATTTTGGGTATTTGCGGTACCTTTATGGGAGGGATTGCCGCAATAGCTAAATCATTAGGTCACACCGTTACAGGATCTGATCAACACGTATACCCACCAATGAGTACCCAACTTGAAGAGCTTGGTATCACACTTACTCAAGGTTATGAGGTTTCTCAACTAGAGCCTGCGCCAGATATGGTGGTCATTGGGAATGCAATGAGCAGAGGAAACCCGTGTGTAGAGTATGTATTAGATAAAGGTTTGCCTTATACCTCTGGCCCTGAATGGTTAAAGCATAACTTACTACAGGATTCTTGGGTGCTAGCTGTTGCGGGCACTCATGGTAAAACCACCACTGCAAGTATGCTTGCTTGGATACTTGAATACGCAGGTCTAAAACCAGGATTTTTAATTGGTGGTATTGTACAAAACTTTGGTTTATCCGCCCGTGTAGGGGAAACCCCTTTTTTTGTTATTGAGGCCGATGAATACGACACTGCTTTTTTTGATAAACGCAGTAAGTTTGTTCATTACCTCCCGCGTACGTTAATTTTAAATAACTTAGAATTTGATCACGCAGATATTTTTGACGATTTAAATGCGATAAAAAAACAATTTCATCATTTGATGCGTACACTGCCAAGTACTGGCAAAGTAATATGGCCATCAGATGAGAAGGCATTAAATGAGGTCATTGAACAAGGCTGTTGGAGTGAAAGCGAAACACTAGGCGGTGATTGGGGTTATAACTTACTTAAGCCTGACGGCAGTGAATTTAGTGTTTTGCTTAATGGCGAGTCGATAGGTACGGTTCAGTGGCAAGCAATTGGTGTACATAATGTTAAAAATGCGCTTATGGCAATTGCTGCAGCGCGTCACGTGGGTATTGCTATAGAGCATAGTATTGCTGCATTGGCTGAGTTTATCAGCCCAAAAAGACGAATGGAGCTTAAAGCTGATATTGCCAATATTAAGGTGTATGATGATTTTGCTCACCACCCCACGGCTATTAAAACAACCCTTGCTGGCTTGCGCGCGAAAGTAGGGAATGAAAAAATTATCGCCATTTTAGAGCCTCGTTCTAATACCATGAAAATGGGAGTTCATCAGCATACCTTACTCGCTTCATTAGCCGATGCAGATGAAGTCTATTTATTTGAACCTGCAAACTTAAGTTGGTCTTTGCGCGAGCAAGCCCAGCAAGCGGGCATGAATTGTTTAACCAGTACTGACGAAATACTGACTAAAGTAATAAATCAAGTTCAGCCGCAACAACATATTTTAATTATGAGTAATGGCGGCTTTAATGGGTTACATGAACAATTAATTAGCGCATTAAGTAACAAATTTCATTAATTTAAAAGTGAGAGCGCACGTGCAATATAAAGATACTATCACCCTCGCATTTAGCGGGGCGTCCGGTGCACCCTATGGCTTACGATTGTTAGAAGTACTGCTAGCACAGCAGTTTAAAGTATTTGTGTTAATTTCTAGCGCAGCCAGAGTCGTGCTTGATACTGAATCAAACATTAAACTCTCCGCGAATGAAGATAAAGCCACCGAGCAGCTATGTGGGCTTTTTAATGCCTCACCTGAGCAGCTTCAAGTTTTTGGTAAAGATAACTGGTTTAGTCCGGTTGCGTCAGGCTCAGCGGCGCCGAAAAAAATGATTGTTTGCCCATGTAGCGCAGGCTCTGTTTCTGCAATTGCTGTGGGTGCGTCTGATAACCTATTAGAGCGAGCAGCTGACGTCGTTATTAAAGAGCGCGGGCAGCTTATTTTAGTACCTCGAGAAACACCATTTAGCGAAATTCATCTTGAGAATATGCTAAAGCTAGCCCGCCTTGGTGTCACTATTATGCCAGCCGCACCAGGGTTTTATCATCAGCCAGAGTCTATTCGTGATTTAGTCGACTTTATGGTGGCCCGCATTTTAGATCATTTAAACATTGAGCATACCCTCACTAAACGCTGGGGCTATGGGGAAGGTAAACAGTGAGCGAACAAACAATAGCTTTAGATATCAAAGGCCTGAAAAAGGTTTATAAAAATGGCGTTGAAGCCGTTAAAAATATTGATTTACAAGTACAAAAAGGTGATTTCTTTGCCTTACTTGGGCCTAATGGGGCTGGTAAATCAACAACAATAGGGGTGATTTCTTCACTCGTAAATAAAACAGCAGGTCAGGTAGAGGTATTTGGCCATAATATTGATACCCATTTAGAAGCGGCTAAATCTGAGCTTGGCTTAGTTCCGCAAGAGTTTAACTTTAGCCAATTTGAAACTTTGACTCAGATACTAGTAAATCAAGCCGGTTATTATGGCGTACCTCGTAAATTAGCTCATCAGCGTGCTGATAAGTACCTGACTCAGCTTGGCTTACTTGAGAAAAAAGATAAACAAGCACGTACTTTATCGGGTGGTATGAAGCGTCGTTTGATGATCGCCCGCGCATTGATGCATGAACCTAAATTACTTATTTTAGATGAACCCACAGCAGGAGTTGATATTGAACTTCGTCGTTCAATGTGGGAGTTTTTAAGGCAAATAAACAATCAAGGTGTGACGATTATTCTCACCACTCACTACCTTGAAGAGGCCGAGTTACTGTGTAAAAACATCGCGATTATTGATTCGGGTATTATCGTTGAAAACACCACAATAAAAGCTTTATTGGCAAAGCTTGATAAAGAAACTTTTATTCTAGATTTAAAACAGCCAGTGCAACCGGTAACGCTTGAAGGTTATCAATTTTCAATGGTGGATGATCATACCATTGAGGTTGAAGTCGCTAAAGCGCAAGGGTTGAATGCAGTATTTACAGCACTCACAGAACAAGGTAATACAGTTTTGAGTATGCGTAATAAGGCTAACCGTTTAGAAGAGTTATTTGTAGGTTTACTAGAGCAAGGGCGGGACAAGTAGATGTTTAAATACGGCGTAGCCTTAAAAAGTTTATGGATAAAAGAATGTATTCGTTTTTTACGTATTTGGGTGCAAACCTTAGTACCGCCGGCGATAACAATGAGTTTGTATTTCGTTATTTTTGGTAATTTAATCGGTTCCCGCATTGGAGAAATGGGGGGCTTTAGTTATATGGAGTTCATAGTTCCAGGTTTGATTATGATGTCGGTTATAACTAATTCATATTCCAATGTGGCATCAAGCTTTTACTCTACAAAATTCCAAAAGAGTATTGAAGAGCTCCTCGTTGCGCCTGTACCAAACTATATTATTGTACTTGGCTACATGGGTGGCGGGATGACGCGCGGCATGATGGTTGGTTTAATTGTGACGTGCGTATCCTTGTTATTTGTTGATATTCAAATTCATAATATTTTTGTTATTATCGCCACCGTTATTTTAACCTCAGCAGTATTTGCGCTAGGTGGCTTAATAAACGCAATTTATGCCAATAGCTTTGATGATATAAGTATTATCCCTACGTTTGTTTTAACGCCACTAACATATTTAGGTGGGGTGTTTTACTCAATCACCTTGTTGCCTGATTTTTGGCAAGGAGTGTCGCAGGTTAATCCAATTATTTATATGGTTAATGCGTTTAGGTATGGCTTTTTAGGTGTGTCAGATGTCGATTTATCCGTTGCATTTGGTGTGTTGTTTTTATTTATTACGGCTTTGTTTACATTAGCACTGACGCTAATTAAAAAAGGTGTGGGGCTTAGACACTGATGAGTGATGCAAATTCACGTAGTATTGTATCAAACCAAACTGGTTTACATGAAAAGCTGGATGAAATAGTTGGTAAGCATTTAACTGCTGAGTTTAAAAAGCCGATTGCAGCACATACGCAAACAGCTTTCGATCAAGTTAACGAAAAAGTACAGGCCTTTAACGGGCCGCTTATTCTTGATTCATGTTGTGGTGTAGGCGAAAGTACCGCTAACTTAGCTAAGCGCTACCCTGATGCACTTGTGATTGGCATCGATAAGTCATCGCATCGCTTGGATAAACATGACGTTGAGTACAAACAAACAGATTTGGGTCAGTATATGTTGGTGCAGGCCGATTTAAATGACTTTTGGCGTTTAGCTGTGGCGGCTAACTGGCAGCCAACACACCATTATTTACTTTACCCCAACCCTTGGCCTAAAGCTAAGCATATTCAACGGCGTTGGCATGGTGCAGCGATATTCCCTTTTATTGTTAAATTAGGGGGGCGCTTAGAGGTACGCAGTAATTGGGATATTTATGTAAAGGAGTTTGCCCAAGCATTGCAATTAGCTGGGCATACAACGGAGGTTCAATTGTTTGAAAGCGATGAAGCGATTACTCCGTTCGAACGTAAATATTGGGCAAGTGGTCAACAGAGTCACCGACTAGTGATTGACTTGCTTTAAGAAGTTGCTGGTGAGTTGATACGTGAGGAGCTGCACTGGCAAAGTAGTTGCCTTGCATTAAACTCACCTTTGCTTTTATAAGTGCGTTCACGACAGGTTTACTTTCAACGCATTCTGCAATTACCTGCAAATTTAATTGTTTAGCAAAACTAGCGATATGTTCAATATAAAGATATATATCTTTATCATTAATTACTTGGCGTATTAGTGAGCCATCTAATTTAATACCATCGACATCTAATTTTAAGACATTAGAGATATTCGAGTAACCAGTACCAAAATCATCAATAAACACCTTGACGCCACGTTGCTTAACCATATTAATAAATGTTTTTACTTCGGAGAAGTTAGCAATAGCTTCAGTTTCTAAAAGCTCTAGGGTAATGTTACTCGGTTGCGGATAACGTTTTAGTTCGTCGGCTAAAAACTCTGTTAAGCTAGGATCAAGCATGTCCTGTGCTGTGATATTGATACTCCAACAGGTGCTGGTTTTTCTAAATCGTGCAAAGCATTGGCTCAGCATTGCTCTTGTTAACATACCATCCATGCGAGAACGGTTCACGACATTAATAAAGGCATCAGGTAGAAGTATTTCACCTTGCGCTGTGATCATCCGCGCTAAGCACTCATATTGAGTGATAGTGTTGCTACTGTAGTCATAAACTGGCTGAAAGTACGGAACTATACGATTATTTTCAAATGCTTCGCGAACATCTTTGGCCATTTCAACATTGTATTGGTATTGGTTTTTAACATCATGTAGTGCCACAGAGTAGTTTACAACATTAAAGCGCCCTTGCTTTGCTTGCAATGCCGCGATATGGGCGTTCTCAAGTAACACCGCTTTATTACCATTTGCTATACCTGCGCAGAGTGTTATGTAGATAAAAGGGTCTGTGAGTAGGGGAGTACTGCAATTGTAGTTTTGAATAAGCTCACTAAAGCCGGTATGTTCTTCTTCGAAGGGGCCGATCAAGACTATTTTATTGGTTGCTAAGCGAAAAACATCACTGGCAACTGGGCGACGTGAAGCAAAGTGTTCAAGCAGGCTTTTCATCACTTTATCGCCTACTTCAGTGCCGTAGAAACTGTTAATGTCTTCAATTTCATTAACCCAAACCACGGCAACTTGCATATAGTAGGTTGATGCTTTTTTTATGTAATAATCAAGAGCTATATGATTAGCATAACCGCTACTACTATCAGTCGATAAAGCGCGTTTAAGTAAATAGATATAAATGCCTGCTACTAGCAATGCAATAAAAAAGAAAAAGCTCGCTAGCACCGCTGCTTTAGATACGCTTTCGTTAAGTTGCTGATTTAAATCGTAGATGGTGATATCAGCACCGGTTAAATAAGTATTGCCGTTTTTATCTATATAAGGCACAAATATACTTTTGAAGTGTCCCCATTGATCTTTTGATATTTCAAATACTGGTTCGGTAGAGTAAAAGGCACTGACATTAGCTTTAGTCGCTTCAGGATATAAATCAAGAAATTGGGTCACTTTACCGGTGTTTTGGTCATCTTGAGTATAGCTAGATGAACTAAAGTGGACGCTACCTTCTTTTAGCACCATTGAATACACATAAGCAATATTCAGTGCATTGGCAAATTCAGATAATTGGCGACTTTTTTGTTGATAGGTCGTGCGCGTTACAGAGACTCCCGCATTGATTTTATCGTGATAGTCATTGCCCAAAATGTGTTTAACACCCACTGCGGCATTGAGTAAGCGGGCATCGACCTGATGCATAATATCTGCGCGAGTACTGTGATATGTGTAATAAACGTAGCTAGATAAACTAATTAGGAATACCAAAAAACCTGTAATTATCCAGTTTGTCCTTAAACGTGCACTTATCATTTTAGTCCCTTATATATTAACATCGATATTATACAAAAAAACTTGGCAACCACTATAAATATTTAATATGTATGTAAGGTAAAAAATTAATCAATTTATCATTAATTTGTCATGCAATTGTTGGCTTTTATGGCTTAATACGAGACATTTATACTATATTGCAGTAAAGTTAGCGCATTTCGTAGCAACACTGCAGTTTGCTTTATTGATCGAAAGCTATTTTATTTAGGTGTTTGATTGTGAAAAGCTGCATTTACTGGGTATTAAGATGGATCAAAAGCGTTGTGCCGTCGCCTCTAAAGAAACTCTGATGCGTATATTTACTGTGCCAGAAGCACCTGACTCAACCTTGAGTAAAATAGAACTTGAGATTTCGAGTAATTTGGCAGGTTTTTTAAATGAGAATATAGCGGCAATTGAAAAGCCACTGCATGAAATTGAAAAAGACTTTCAATCAGCGGTGATCCCAGAAGATCCAACGTTTGTATCTGCTTATGCGCAAGATATTATGGAGCAATTAGTTGCTCATTCAGTACATACGGCTGCACCGAGTTTTATTGGTCACATGACGTCGGCTTTACCACACTTTGTTTTGCCTTTATCAAAGTTGATGGTGGGGCTTAATCAAAACCTCGTTAAAATTGAAACTTCAAAAGCTTTTACTCCATTAGAACGTCAAGTGCTGGGTATGATGCATCATTTAGCTTATGGCCAAAATGATGCGTTTTATAGTAAGTGGATGCACAGTGCAAAAACGTCTTTAGGTGCATTTTGCTCTGGTGGCACTGTGGCTAATATTACCGCTTTGTGGATAGCTCGAAACCGATTACTAAAAGCTGACGGTGAGTTTAAAGGTATTGGTGCGCAAGGTTTAATAAGTGCCATGCTTCATTATGGATATAAAGGCCTTGCTGTACTGGTTTCTGAGCGTGGCCATTATTCGTTAGGTAAATCAGCCGATTTATTGGGGATTGGTCGTGACAATTTTATTGCTATTAAAACAGCCAATAATAATAAAGTTGATATTGCAGCAATGCGCGACAAAGCTAATGAGCTTGAAGCACAAGGCATTAAAGTGATGGCAATTGTAGGGGTCGCTGGTACCACCGAGACTGGCAGTATTGATCCCCTTGATGAAATGGCTGACTTAAGCCAAGAGCTGGGTTGTCATTTTCATGTCGATGCTGCATGGGGCGGAGCCACCTTATTATCAGATACATACCGTGCATTACTTAAAGGTATTGAGCGTGCAGATTCAATCACCATCGATGCCCATAAACAAATGTATGTACCAATGGGGGCGGGGTTGGTGTTATTTAAAGACCCTGCGGCTACGGATGCAATTGAACATCATGCAGAATACATTTTGCGAAAAGGATCAAAAGACTTAGGCAGTCATACGCTTGAGGGAAGCCGTCCTGGTATGGCTATGTTAGTGCATGCTTGCTTACGGGTAATTGGCCGTAAAGGTTATGAAATTTTAATTGATAAAGGGATTGAAAAAGCTCGCTTCTTTGCTGAGCTAATTAAAGCCGATGAAGATTTTGAGCTGATCACTGAGCCTGAGCTATGTTTACTGACATACCGTTATGTACCTAAACAAATCCAGCAAAAAATAGCACAAGCAGACGAACAAACCCGCTTAGATATATACGCATCATTAAACCGTTTCACCGCGAGTATGCAAAAACGGCAACGTGAAGCTGGGCGCTCTTTTGTATCACGTACTCGTCTTACACCGGCAAAGTATGATCACCAACCAACGGTTGTATTTCGAGTGGTACTTGCAAACCCATTGACCTCAGAAGCGATTTTAAAAGATATTTTGGCTGAACAAAGAGAGCTTGCGAAAACGGATCCGCTATTTAAAAAGTTTCTTTCTAAATATATGGGTTAGAGTGGGGCTAGCAGTGCTGGCTCCCACTTTCGTTTTTTAATTAAAACAGCTCGTTTTAATCATTTCACTAATGATTTTTTGTGACGGTTTAATTTTCTCCATTGCTAAAAACTCATCTGGCTGGTGGGCTTGATTAATTGAGCCCGGTCCCATTACGATCGTTTCACAGCCTAGCTGTTGAATAAATGGTGCTTCAGTACAATAATTTACTGCCACCGCCTGCTCCCCTGAAATTTTTTCGGCTAACTTTACTAATGCAGAATCCGTGCTGCCAGTAAATGCTGGGATAGGTTCATGCATGTCTACAACACTGACGGCATCAGGATACTGATTGTTTATATCAGCGGCTATGGCTAACAACATGGCTTGTAGCTCTTGCACACTTAAACCGGGTAGCGGGCGCATATCGATATGCATTTCGCAGCACCCACAAATGCGATTGGCATTGTCGCCACCATGGATATGTCCAAGGTTAAGGGTAGGGTAAGGGATAACAAAATGCTCAACTGAATATTTATTCTTTAATTCTTGCTTTAATACTAAGAGCCTTGAAGTGACTTTGTGCATGACCTCAATAGCGTTTAAACCACGCTCAGGATCAGAGCTGTGGCCTGAACGACCTATTACTCTAATGGCTGTACTCATATGTCCTTTATGAGTAAATACCGGGGTCATATCCGTAGGTTCACCAATAATACAGCGCGCAGGCTTTAAGTTTGGGTGTTGGCAAATTTGTTGTGCCCCGGCCATGGTTGTTTCTTCATCAGCGGTCGCTAAAATTAATATAGGTTGGTTTTGCTCACTATCATCCAGCTCGCTAATCGCTTGCAAAACGAAGGCAAAAAAACCTTTCATATCAATACTACCTAAACCAAAAAGTTTATTGTCATGTTCGCTTAACTTAAACGGATCATAATTCCAACGGCTATCATCAAAAGGGACCGTATCTGTGTGGCCGGCAAGCATTAAACCGCCATCGCCTTTGCCACGCTTTGCTAATAAGTTAAAGCGACCTTTTGGTCCTGAAAGTTCGGTTATTTCACAGTCAAACCCAAGCTCTTTGCACCAATTAGCAAGCAAGTCGATAACGCCCTTATTACTCATAGATAGCGACTCGTCCATGGCACTGATAGAAGGCGCAGCAATTAATTGCTGGTACATAGATAAAAAAGACGGTAAAGGCATAAAAAAATCCAAAATAATTATTCATTCTAATTGCATAACAATATAAAAGTATTTATGATGAATATCAATTCACTTTTTAAGCATAAATATATTTAAGTAGAGCTATGTTCATTATACGACGATAACTAAATTTCATTCCTAAATATAGTGCTCCTGCTGGCACTTAAAACCTATATGTATAACAGTATTAATGATTAAAAGAGTATCGAATGAAAGTAGTAATTATTGGCGCAAGTGGTTATAGCGGTGCTGAGTTAGCCAGCTTAATAGTTAAGCACCCAGAATTAACTTTAACGGGTTGTTATATCTCTGAGCAAAGCTTAGATAAAGGTAAATTGTTAAGTGAGTTATACCCAGAGCATTTAGGGCTTCTAGATACTCCTTTATTACCTCTTAGTGAAAGTGCTTATAAAGATATTGGCAACAGTGCTGACTTTGTTTGTTTATGTACAGATCACAAGGTCAGTGTTGACTTAGCGCCGCGCTTTTTAGCTATGGGCAAAAAGGTATTTGATTTATCCGGTGGTTACCGTTTAAGTAGTAATGAAGATTACCAAACCTATTATGGCTTCGAACACCAGCACACAGACTTATTAGCCCAAGCAGCTTATGGCTTAGCTGAATGGAATGGCGAAGCAATTAAAGCGGCGCAACTTGTTGCGGTTGCGGGTTGTTACCCCACGGCAGCATTGAATGCATTAAAGCCATTACAGCAAGCCAATCTATTAGCAGAGCAACCCGTCATTATAAATGCTGTATCAGGTGTAACAGGCGCTGGGCGTAAAGCAAGTGTCGGCACGCATTTTTGTGAGGTATCGCTAGCTCCTTATGGCTTATTTACTCACAGGCACAGCCCCGAAATAGAACAGCATTTAGGCCATAAAGTATTATTTACACCGCACTTGGGCAATTTTCCCCGCGGTATTTTAGAAACTATCTATGTGCAGTTAAAAGTAGGTGTAACACCAGAACAAGTAACTCAAGCTTACCAGGTACTTGCTGATGAGCCCCTGATTCGGTTACTAGGCAATAAAATTCCGTCTATCAAAGGCGTTGCTAAGCAGCCGTATGTTGATATTGCATGGCAACAACAAGGTGAGCAACTGATAGTTATGGCTGCTATTGATAACTTATTAAAAGGTGCTGCTGGTCAAGCGTTGCAATGTATTAATTTAGTTATGGGGTTACCTCATAGCACTGGTTTAAAAGGGTAGTTGAGTAATGCAAACATGGGTTATTAAGTTAGGTGGTGCGGTACTTAATACTGAAGATGCCGCAAAAGCGTTGTTTGCTGCGCTTGCATCACAAACTCAAGCGCAATACGTGATTGTGCACGGTGGTGGTGCACTAGTAGATAGTTGGTTAAAAGAAGCTGGTTTTGCCAGTGCTAAACACCAAGGGTTGCGTATTAGCCCGAAAGAACAAATGCCGTATATTGTCGGTGCACTCGCCGGTTGTGCTAATAAACAGTTAATGAGTCAAGCAATTGTTGCAGGGCATAAGCCTGTGGGCCTTAGTTTATATGAAGCCGGTATTATTTCTTCTCAGAAATTAAAAGCATTGGGTCAAGTTGGCCAATGTGAAAGTGGTGTGCCAAGCGTTTTACCTGAGTTACTAAAATTGGGCCGTTTACCACTTGTCAGTTCGATTGGATTTGGCGAAGACGGCCTTTGGTATAACGTAAATGCAGATGAAGCGGCTGCTGCAATAGCAAAAGAGCTTGATGCTGAAATTATTTTTATGACTGATGTTGAAGCGGTGCTTGATGCAAATAAGCAACCGTTACATCAACTTGACACAAATCAGATCAATACTTTAATTACAGAAGGAGTCATTGTGGGCGGGATGGAGGTCAAAGTTAAGACCAGTCTTCACGCTGCCCAACATTTACGACGAGGTGTGTATATTTCGAGCTGGCAAAAGCCAGATAATTTAATTGCTTTACTTAACGGTGAGCACGTCGGAACAAAAATTACACCATAGGTATACTATGTTTAATCATTTTTTATCGGGTCTTGAATTAGACCAAAAAGGCGCACTTAAGTTACTTAATTTAGCGCAAAAAATTAAAGCAAACCCTGCTGATTTTAGCCAAGCGCTCGCAGGGAAATCCGTTGTTACATTATTTGAAAAGCCTAGCTTACGAACGCGTTTATCGTTCGATATTGGCATTAACAAGCTAGGTGGTCACGCGGTTTATCTTGATTCACAAAATGGGGCCATGGGCGCCCGTGAATCAGTAAAAGACTTTGCTTTAAATATTGCCAGCTGGGCGGATGGAATTGTGGCTCGTGTTTATCAGCACAAAACTCTAACAACACTGGCTGAATTTTCCAGTGTACCAGTGGTCAACAGCTTGTGTGATTTATATCACCCATGCCAAGCCTTGGCTGACTTTTTAACCTTACAAGAAGTGTATGGTGATGTTAGTCAATTAAAATTAGCGTATTTAGGTGAAGGTAACAATGTTACACATTCACTCATGTTGCTTGCAGCAACATTGGGTACTGACTTTGTTGCGGTTTGTCCGAAAGGAAGTTCACCTGACTCTCAAATATTAAAGCAAGCAGAGCAAATTGCTGCTATGAATGGTGCTTCTGTGATGGTCAGTGACCGTGTTGAAGCTGCTGTGGGTGCGAATGTTGTTTATGCCGATACCTGGGTATCAATGGGCGATGACACTCCGCTTGAACAAGTTAAAGAAAAGTATATGCCGTATCAGTTAAATGCCGCATTACTGGAGCAAACAGGAGCAGATACTGTATTGCACTGTCAGCCTGCGCACCGTGAGTTTGAAATTACCTCAGAGGTAATGGATGGCCCAGCATCAAAAATTATACAGCAAGCAGAAAACCGTATGCATGCGCAAAACGCACTGCTTGTTACATTATTAAATCCAAATTTTGTTTAAGGAATACCTGTGAGTTCAATTAAAAAAGTCGTATTAGCTTATTCTGGTGGTTTAGATACATCGGCTATCGTGCCATGGTTAAAAGAAAACTACGGTTGTGAAGTTATCGCGTTCGTGGCTGATGTAGGTCAAGGCGCTGAGGAACTTGAAGGCGTAGAAGAAAAAGCTATCGCATCAGGCGCATCAGAGTGTTATGTGGTTGACTTAAAAGATGAGATGGTAAGTGATTACATTTACCCGACGCTGAAAACCGGTTCAATCTACGAAGGCACTTATTTACTCGGTACTTCAATGGCACGTCCGATTATCGCTAAAGCACAGGTTGAAATTGCCCGTAAAGTAGGTGCTGATGCATTGTCTCATGGTTGTACAGGTAAAGGTAATGACCAAGTTCGTTTTGAGTCGTGCTTTGCAGCCCTTGCACCTGATTTAAAAGTCATAGCGCCTTGGCGTGAATGGGACTTATCAAGCCGTGAATCGCTATTAGATTACTTAGCTGAGCGTGATATCCCATGCTCAGCATCAGCAACTAAAATTTACAGTCGTGATGCAAACGCATGGCATATTTCTCATGAAGGTGGTGAGCTTGAAGATCCATGGTGTCAACCAAGTGATCAAGTTTGGACCTGGACTAATTCGCCTGAGCAAGCACCGAATGAGCCAGAGTTAGTGACGTTAAATGTTGTTGAAGGTGAAGTTGTTTCGGTTAATGGCGAGCAACTAAAACCTTACGACTGTTTAGTTAAATTAAATGATATTGCTGCACCACACGGTGTTGGGCGGGTTGATATTGTTGAAAATCGTTTAGTAGGTATGAAGTCACGTGGCTGTTATGAAACACCAGGTGGCACCGTGATCATGGCTGCACTACAAGCAATTGATGAGTTAGTGCTTGATAAATCAAGCCGTAAATGGAAAGAAGTTCTGGGCGGTGAGTTTTCACACCTAGTTTATGATGGTCGTTGGTTCACACCGCTTAAAGACTCAATCTTAGCGGGCGCCGAAGCGTTATCAACACTGGCTACGGGTGAAGTTGTTCTTAAGCTTTATAAAGGGCAAGTCACTGCGGTTCAGAAGAAGTCACCAAATAGTTTATATAGCGAAGACTTCGCAACCTTTGGTGAAGATGATGTGTATGACCAATCGCATGCTGAAGGGTTTATTCGTTTGTTCTCGCTTTCAAGCAGAATTTCGGCATTAGCGAAGAAGTAATTTAATACGCCCCGTTACCGCGGGGCAGTTTCAGGGTTTGGAGATATTTCATGGCATTATGGGGCGGACGTTTTTCTACGGGTCCAGATGAAGCGTTTAAACAATTTAACGATTCACTTCCCTTCGATTATCAATTAGCAGAGCAAGACATTATTGGCTCTGTGGCGTGGGCTGGTGCCCTTAAGCAAGTTGATGTACTAACGAGTAGCGAGTATGAATCGCTTGTTGCAGCATTATATGAATTACTCGATGAAGTAAAAGCGGACCCACAAGCTGTGGCGACGTCGGGCGCTGAAGATATTCATTCACATGTTGAAGCAGCACTGATTGAAAAAGTCGGTGATTTAGCTAAAAAACTACATACAGGACGTAGCCGTAACGACCAAGTAGCGACTGACTTTAGATTATGGTGCCGTGATACTGCCGATCACTTACTTGAAGCATTAGGGCAACTTAAAGCTGAGTTTATTGCTCTAGCAGAGCGTGAACTAGGTACTATTTTACCTGGTTACACACATTTGCAGCGTGCTCAACCCCTGTTATTTAGCCATTGGTGTATGGCGTATGTGGAAATGCTGGAACGTGATGAGAGTCGTTTAAGTGACGCTAAAGCACGAATGAATTTTTGTCCATTAGGCAGTGGTGCACTTGCAGGGACTGCGTACCCAATAGATAGGCAAGCCCTTGCCGCGGGGTTAGGTTTTACCGCTGCGACTAAAAATAGCTTAGATTCGGTATCGGATCGCGATTTTGTTGTAGAGCTATTAAGTTGCGCTTCGATTTCAATGATTCACTTATCGCGTATGGCAGAAGACTTGATCTTTTATAACTCAGGTGAAGCTGGGTTTATTGAGTTGGCTGACAACGTGACATCTGGCTCATCTTTAATGCCACAAAAGAAAAACCCTGATGCACTTGAGCTTATTCGTGGTAAAACTGGCCGTGTGTTTGGCTCGTTCAGTGCAATGATGATGACCCTTAAAGCCTTGCCACTTGCTTATAATAAAGATATGCAAGAAGACAAAGAAGGCTTGTTTGATGCAATGCCTACTTGGCTTGCCTGCATTCATATGGCACAAGCATGTATTAAAGGTGTGAAGGTCAATGCTGAGCGCACATTAGCAGCAGCTAAAGGCGGACACTCAAATGCGACTGAATTAGCCGATTACTTAGTTGCCAAAGGTATCCCATTTAGAGAAGGTCACCACATTGTGGGTGTGCTAGTACAAATGGCTATTGCACAAGGTAATAACTTAGAAGATTTAAGTTTAGAACAATTTAAGTCTGTGCATAGTATTTTTGAACAAGATGTATATCCTGTATTAGAAATAGACGCATGTCTCAAAGCGCGTCAAGCACTCGGCGGTACATCTTTAGAGCAAGTGACTAACGCTGTTAAAGATGCGAAAAAAAAACAGCAAATAACAGTACGTGATGCAAATTTAGATGATGTTGAGTCTATTGCTAAGCTTATTCAGCACTGGGCAACCGTAGGTGAAAACTTACCGCGTGCAAAAAGTGATATGGTGCACTCAATTAATGAGTTCGCAGTAACAGAAGTCAACTCTACTGTTGCAGGCTGCGCCTCTTTGTATATTTATGACACCGGCCTAGCTGAAATACGCTCTTTGGGTATCGACCCTGAAACGGGCGTTACAGGGCAAGGTCGACAGTTAGTTGAGCACTTGCTCGCAAAAGCCAAAAAATTGGCGCTCAATCGCATCATTGTATTGACGCGTGTACCAGATTTTTTTGAAAAACAAGGTTTTACATTCTGTACTAAAGAAAGCTTACCGGAAAAGGTAATGAAAGACTGTGAACTTTGTTTACGCAAAGACAATTGTGACGAAGTCGCAATGGAATTTATTTTGAAGCCAAGTCGGAATACGGAGATCCCGTGTAAAAACGTAGCTTAAAATCCCTGGATGTAAAAGACGTACGGTTACCCCTGTGCGTTTTTTTATGGTCTTTTCAACTGGTATGACCTCAACCTTAATTACCTGTAGGAAATAAATAATAGCTCACAAAAGATCGGTGTTTGTTAAAAGTTGGATCATTAATTGCTTTATATTTAACAGATAACTCAGTAAGAGTTTATCTTTGTAATACGCCAAAAAAATATCATAGCGTTATGCAATAAGCACTTAAATAGCTTAAGTAAAATTCAACAATTAATGAAAGGAACACTCTCATGCAAGTTACAGGTAACAGCCAACTGCAAATGCAAGCATACAACTCTATGCAACAATCAAAGCCAGCTTTAGAACAAAGCACTAGCAATAAAACACTACAATCTGATACAGTGTCTATATCTAATGAGGCCTTATTAGCAGCAAGTGGTGAAGCAGAGATTCAGCGTGGTGGCGGTGGCTTATCTACCGATCCTGATCGCCGTAAACCTGCATAAACTGCTAAGTAAGGCTTAGCAAAACGAGATGGTGTATGTATTTTGATTTAACGTCTTTAGGAATCCACTTTGATACGATTATCATATGGGGTTTTCTAATGGCTTGCTTGTACAATTTGTTGCTCAAGTTTACAGTAGAAGACAGAAGTAGTTCACCTCTCGTTATATCTATAATAATGCTGCTCTCTTATGGCTTGAGCTATGAGTTTGTTGATCTAAATGCGGGCATGTATGTTTACCTCATTTGGGTTAAATATGACGTTATTACAATAATTACTCTTCTTGCATCACATAAACTTCTAAAGTTACAATTTACCGCTACCTTAAAATATATATTAGTAGGTTTAACAATAAATACTCTTATATTTTTTGGGATACATGTTGATATTGTTTATCTTAGTAACGCTGAATATTGGTGGTTTTGGAGTTTTTATTCAGTTGGAATAAATGCCGTTGACTTCTTCATGGTCGTGACTCTTATTTTTGGAAAAGATTGGTTGCGAATTGGTAAGTTGTTTTCTAAAAGGAATGAGAAAAAACAAATCAGTAGCTTGAAAAACTGTTAAAGCAGTTTCTGATCTGAATGCAATTCTTCCAAGAGTTTTCTGCAATGTATTTAGCTTCACTGGTTATGTGGAGCTTTCTAATGGCATTTCTTTATAACCTAGTAAAAAAATCGGCGACACCAAATGGTGATAAAACCTTAATGTGGATTTCGCTAACAATCTTTTTTTCCTACTTTTGTTCTGATCCTCTAATGATATTAAGCCTTGGGCTTGATCTCGTTCATAGTCAGGTTACCTATTTGCTTTGGTTTTTCTTTGATTTAATTTGTTTATTGACAATTTTACTTATTTCTAACCGAGCGAGTGTATCTGAGGTACCGGCGAAGCTCTACGTTATGATTGGTTTAACAGTAAATATGCTGTTATTTCTGGGCATGCATATCGACCTCAATTACTTACATCATTATGAACAGTGGTGGTTCTGGAGCTTTTACTCTGTGACTGTCAATTTAATGGATGTGATGATGGTTTTAGCTTTGCTTACTAATAAAGATTTTTTAGGGTTATTGCGAGGCTATGAACATTATACAAGATCAAACAAGCAGTCTAACCTTGTATAATACGATGCTAATAAACGCTAGAAGCGGTATTCCCAGCTGGTTTTAACCGCCGTGTTTGTATCTGAGTCAGTATTTAACTCATCTTTAAACACTGAGCCACTTACCTTCCAAAGTCCGCTAAATATCGCTTGTTGATAGCCAGCCTCAAGTTGTACTCGTTTAAACGAGCCGATTTCTGTTGCCGGAGCTGTAATAAGTGAGTCGCCCTCTAACCAACGTATTTTAGCAAAGCCTGCGTAACCATTCATTGTGTGGTATTGCGCGCCTATAACTGCAGATTTACTGTTATAAGGTGTTGAGCTGCCTATTAAACGGTCTTTATGAGTGTAGCCTGCGCTAAGACTGGTTAGCGTATCGTTGCCGTATGTGCAATCGATAGCTGTAACGCACTCTTGCTGAGTATTGGTATACTCAAAATAGGTTTTAAGTAAACGCTTTTGGTCGCCAAAAAAGCTTTCAATGCCCACAGTATAAAATGGGTCACTCGGGGTAAAGCCGCTGTCATTACGGCCCATTACCTCAGCATAAAACCCAACGGGCTGCCCTGCTATTTGCGTAGAATATTTGGCATCTAGGCTAGTCAGTTGCTGCTTTTTAGTCTCAGTTTCTAGGGTCGTAGGCTCAACAAATGAACTAGTTAAGAAATCTGACCCCGATGTACTGAACGCAATCTCAAATCCAGGTAATGGTGTGCTGGCAAAACGCATTGCCCAATAATCACCTTCATCATTAGTGGTAAGAGTCGGTTTTTGTTTCGCGTAAATACCGGTAAGTTGCCAGTTACCAATAAATGAAAAAAAGCTCGGTCCATCGTATTGCGTATTAGCACGGTTAACTCTCACACCTTTCATTGGTGCAGCGTTATTTGATAGCAGTAGGGCATTATCATTACTTGGTCCCCACCAATGGCTTATTTGCTCTGCGCTAATTGACCAATCGGCAAGCAGTACCGCTAAGTAACTGCCCTGATAATTTGTGTATTTACCATCTAGGGCTTCATCCGCATAGTTAACGCTGACTTTAGCACTGACTCTATTGCCAGTGATCGAGCCATAGCTGTTTACTCCGCTTTTTTGTTGGTCACGGCTGCCAAAACTCTGTTGCAAGCTTGTATCACTATTGTAGTTTACTCTCATGCCAGAGCTGGTCGTTTGTTTGGCATTTGCCAAAGCATGTTTTACATGTTGATAAGCGAATTGACTTTGGCTAGATAACTTAGTTGCATCTAGGTTATTAAGATCGCGAGCTATTCCTTGCCACATCAAGGGGTAGCTATTAATTGGCTGCTTAATAATGCCTTGATTGAAGAGCATTTCAATTGAAGCACGTAAAAGCGGATCATCACTATCAATCCAAGGACCTGCTATGCCGGGGGCAGAAAGCGAGAGTAATGCGGCAAAGCTCGCAAGCTTAGTTAACTTCATCCGTGTAATTTATCCTCTAAAGCTTTAACAACAATTGGGCTGACAAATTCGCTGACATCACCTTTGTGGCGGGCTACTTCCTTAACTAAAGTTGAGGAAATAAATGAATTTTTTTCCGCTGGTGTTAAAAATACACTCTCTAAATCGGGATTTAAACGTCGGTTCATATTAGCCAATTGAAACTCATAATCAAAATCAGAGACCGCACGAATACCTCGAATTAATACATTGGCTTTATGCTCACGAGCTAGATCCGCAAGTAAGCCAGAAAAACCTATAACACTGACATTTTCTATATGATTTAATAGCTTATTTGCAATATCTACACGTTCACCTAAGCTAAAACAAGGCTTTTTACTCGGGTTATGGGCAATAGCGACGATTACCGTATCAAACATTTTCGCTGCACGCTGGATCAGATCTGTGTGCCCGTTAGTGAGTGGATCAAAGGTGCCCGGATAGATTGCTGTAACTTTCATATGCTTTAGCTTCGTGTTATTTTTGCCGCTATATTATCAGTGTTTGCCTTACAGATCAGCCTTCTTAAAGTAATCACTTGTTATTGTTTAACGTTAGTATTATTCAAGGTCGACATTGAATCACTGAGATTTAAGATAGAAATTTTCAAGGTGGTATTTTATTAGATTGGATTTGTATATACTCGGCGGCTAATATAATTTGCATAAACTTTGAGCATTTACTTTAATAACAACCTAGAGTAGCTGAATATATGAGTACCAAGGATAAAATAATTAAGACCAGCATTGAGCTGTTTAACCAGCACGGGGAACGTGCGATCACGACTAACCATATTGCTTCTCATATGGGGATCAGCCCTGGCAACCTGTATTATCACTTTAAAAATAAAGAAGACATAATTCGCCATATATTTGCACTTTATAGTGAGCATTTACATACGCAGTTTACTCCTGTCAGTGGGCATAGTGATGGCTTTGTTCAACTCAGTGGTTATCTTGATGCGTTGTTTGAATTGATGTGGCGTTTTCACTTTTTTTACGACAACTTAGGTGATATTTTATCTCGAGATGAAGTGCTAAAAAAAGACTATATAGAGTTTCAATCAGCCTTACTCACGCAAGTGAGGGGGATTATTATCAGTTTACGTGACAGTGGCTTAATGGAACTTGATGACGATGATGCAACAGAGCTGGCGCACATGTTAAAGCTGACGGTTAGTTTTTGGACTCCTTATATAAAAGCGCGGCGTTTAAGCGGTGAGCTATTACAGCAAGATATTTATAAAGGAATTTTAAAAGTGTTGGCTTTATTTAAAGCTTATGCTGCAGAGCAAAGTCTATCTAAACTCGCCGAGTTAAAAGAAAAGTACACACAATTATCGCTACAGGTTGAGCCCGCTTAAACGGTAATAGATTTTAGCTAAATTTGTTTATTTCCTAGACGTTAGATTTTTTGCTATAATCGCGCGCCCACCGTATGTGGGCGCGTGAATTCTTAAACTGTCAAATGAGTAAACTATGCTTAAATTTATCGTCAAACTTCACCCTGAAATAGCTATTAAAAGCCGTTCAGTACGTAAACGTTTTACTAAAGTGTTAGAAAATAACATTAAAATTGTACTGCGTAAGCTAGACGAAAAAGTACAAGTTAAAAATAATTGGGATAATATCTCGGTTGTTACACTTAGTGATGATCCGCAAGTACGACTCGATTTTATTGATGGTCTGCAGCGTATTCCTGGCATTGTACAATTCATTGAAGTAACAGAAACCAACTATGAAAACCTTCACGACATTTATGAAATCGCTTTAGATCTTATTGGTCACACCATTGCGGGTAAAACGTTTTGTGTGCGTTGTAAACGCCAAGGTAAGCATGATTTTACCTCGACAGATGTAGAGCGTTATGTTGGTGGCGGCTTGAATCAGCATATTGAAGGGGCTCGGGTACAGCTTAGTCGCCCTGAAGTTACTATTCGTATCGAAATTAAAGATGATAAGGCCTATATCGTTACGCAGACTCACCTAGGTATGGCAGGCTTCCCGTTACCAACTCAAGAAGATGTTCTCTCGTTAATGTCAGGTGGCTTTGACTCAGGCGTTGCCAGCTATCAAATGATCCGTAAAGGTGCGCGTACTCACTTTTTATTCTTTAATCTTGGGGGCGCTGCGCACGAGATCGGTGTCAAGCAAGCCAGCTATTATATTTGGAAGCAATTTAGTTCCACCCATAAAGTTAAGTTTATTAGTGTTGATTTCGAACCTGTTGTTGCTGAAATACTAGAAAATGTAGAAAACAGCCAAATGGGCGTGGTGCTTAAACGCATGATGATGCGAGCAGGCAGTCAAATAGCTGAAAAAATGGGGGTTCAAGCTCTCGTTACCGGTGAAAGTATTGGGCAAGTATCAAGCCAGACGCTGGCTAACTTAAGCGTGATCGACCGTGTAACCGAAACCTTAATATTGCGCCCATTAATTCAACACGATAAACAAGAAATTATTAATATCGCTCGTAAAATTGGCACTGCAGAAATGGCTGAGACTATGCCCGAATACTGTGGTGTGATATCTAAAAAGCCAACCGTAAAGGCTAAAATCCAAGTAATAGAAGCTGAAGAGCAAAAGTTCGATTTTGATGTGCTTAATACAGTCGTTTCGAATGCCCGTATGATGGACATTCGCGATATTGACGTAGAAGCAAAACAAGAGCTAAAAGAGGCGGAAGCAGTTACAGACTTACCTGCTGGTGCCGTAGTTGTTGATATTCGCTCTCCAGAAGAAGAAGATGCCAACCCATTAGATATTGCCGATGTTGAGGTTGTACATTTACCTTTCTTCCGCTTAGCGACTAAATTTGGTGATTTACCACAGGATAAAGATTACTACTTGTATTGTGCAAAAGGCGTTATGAGTCAATTACAGGCATTGATACTTCATGAAAATGGTTTTGCCAATGTGAAAGTGTATCGCCCATAACGGTCTAGTAAAGAGCAAGAAAGCGCGATTAATTCGCGCTTTTTTTATCTGTGAGCCTATCTAGGGACAATTGATTGTAAGGTGTCTTAATACCCAGCTTCGCTGCCTGTTGGCAAATATAACCGCACATAGCATCGATTTCTGTGGGGCGCGTGTGAGTGATATCTTGTTGCATCGAAGAATAGTTTTGTGCTGTCGCCGTCATGACCTGGTATGCCCTTGCTAAGGCATCGCAAAGCTTAATATTAATCCCTTGCGCATTAGCCACCATACAAGCTTCAGTTAGTAAGTTTAAAACCTCACTACTGTATTTAGGAGCTGCGAGCTCACCATTCTTAATATTATAGTGGGCGGTTAAAGGGTTTATAGCGATATTAATTAATAACTTTTTCCAGCGTATCAGGTTAATTTGCCCTGTGTAGCTAATCTGCGGTATTGCTGATAACTGTTGCAGCAGTGTGTCAGCTTTTTTTTCCGCGGTGTTATTGCAGCTACCTAAAATACTTTGGCCATTACCAGTATGAATCACTGTCGTTGATGCTATTTTGAATCCAGCTAGCTGAGTAATTAAAAAGAATAGTGCTTGTTGGCTGTGTAACTTACTTAAAATAGGCTGTAAATCACTCATACCATTGTGAGACAGAATAAGCTTACACGATGAACTTAAATAAGGTATTAACTGAGCTACAGCATCGTTAACTTGGTAGGCTTTTACGGCAAATATGACAGTTTCTATTGCCGTTAATTGGTCTAAGTTAGCGCTGTTTAAAACCTCCACGTTGATCGCCTGCTTTAGCTCACCCCTTTGATAATAATATTGGGTTTTAGGCTTGGCGTTACGCGTAATTAAAGTGACTTGATTATCTGTACTTAAAAGCTGGCTATACAGTAAACCAATGGCGCCATCACCAACAATTGCAATATTACTCATGGCTTGATTTTTTACCTAAATGGAAAGCCAGCTTGATGACGAAGTAACTGACAGCACCTGCAAAGTCAGCAATAAAGTCACCTATTGAGGCTTGGCGGTATGGGAGCATATCCTGCATTACCTCTATTGCTGCGCCGTAACCTGCCAGCATTAAAATTTGCACCCATAGTGGGATTTTAAATGCTTTGTCCATGACCACCGCAAGAATAAAAAATATACCGAAATGGGCAACCTTATCAATATGGGGAAATAGGTTAGCAGCGCCTTTAACTTCCTTGGCAAATAAAACTGTGAAAGCCACTATGCTAACTAAAAAAAGAGCTTGGTATACGCGCCGGGTCACGATAAATCCTAAATCGTCTAAAAATAGACCCGTAGTATATCAAACAAATTTCTTATCGCACCTGAACGAAACGCAGAAAAATGTAAAGATTTATAAAATAGGCGTTATAATCACCCCATATTTATTTAAAAAATCTTGCTAGGAGAGACTAATGCCTTCTTTCGATATCGTATCTGAAGTAGAAATGAATGAAGCACAAAATGCGGTTGATAATGCCAAACGTGAACTAGAAACGCGTTTTGACTTTAGAGGCGTTGATGCATCAATTGAGCTAAACGATAAAACCATAAAACTTAAAGCAGAAGCTGACGCCCAAGTCATGCAATTGTTTGATATCTTAGCAAATAAAATATCAAAGCGTGGCATGGATGTATCTAGCCTTGAGTTGCAAGATATCTCTCGCGCCGGAAAAAACGTATTTAGAAATGTTGCGCTTAAACAAGGTATTGAAAAAGACGTTGCTAAAAAGCTAGTTAAAGCAATTAAAGATTCAAAAGTAAAAGTACAAGCAGCGATTCAAGGTGAAGAAGTGCGTGTAACGGGCAAAAAGCGTGATGATTTACAAGAAGCAATGCAAATAGTGCGTACTGCTGAATTAGGTCAGCCATTCCAATTTAAAAACTTTAGAGATTAATCTTAAGCCTGTTTTGATAGGCCTTTGCTAAAGAAAAAAGCCCAGCTAAGTATTTGCTGGGCTTTTTAATGGTTTTTTAACGCTCTTATACTTTAAATTCATCGACTGATAAGCGTAACTCTTCTGCAAGCTTAGCAACCTCTGAGCTTGAAATATTGGTTTGGTTCGCGCCCTCAGCCGTTTGTTCTGCAATGGCTACAATAGACTCTAGGCGTTCACTTATCTCTTGTGATACTTGCTGTTGCTCTTGTGCTGCGGTTGAAATCTCTTCACTCACATCATGCGCTTGTGCGACAGCTGCGGTAATCGAGTCAAGTGCAGTATTAGCTAGATCTGATTGCTCAACGCATGACTCTGCTTGTTGCTTGCCTTTTGACATAGCAGATACAGCAGCTTCTGCACCACTTTGTAGTGATTCAATCATAGCTTGAATTTCTTGGGTTGACTCTTGGGTTTTGCTGGCAAGCGAACGTACTTCATCTGCTACAACGGCAAAACCACGACCTTGCTCACCGGCACGGGCTGCTTCAATAGCGGCGTTTAGAGCAAGTAAGTTGGTTTGATCAGCGATACCACGAATAACATCAAGGATACTGCCTATAGAAGCACTGTCTTGATGTAGCTTGTTGATCACTTGCGATGCATCATCAACTTCGCGAGCGAGTTGTTCTATGGTTGCTTTATTTTGGCTTGAGATTCCTTTAACACGATCGGCTTCTTTATCAGCATTCTTTATTTCTTTCAATGCTTGTTGTGCACTGTTACTTACTGTTTGCGATGTGCTGCTCATTTCTGTGGTTGCTGTAGCGGCTTGTTCCACCTGAGCTTGTTGGTTACGAATGGCTTGGCTAGATTCACCAGTGATAGCTGATGTTTGCTCGGAAGCGGCCGCAAGTTGTGTCGAGCGTGAAATAATCCCTTGAATTAGGCTTCTTAAGCTGTCTATTAGAGTATTACAACTACGAGATAGTTCACCAAACTCATCTTTAGCTGAGTCATCTAAGCGTTGTGTCATATCACCGCTGGCTACGATATCTAAAATGCGGTTAACTTCAGCAAGTGGTGTGGTAATGCGGTTAACAGTAATAAAGGCAACAACAATAGCTAGTAAAGTCGCAGTAATCATACCAATCCATGTCCATAAATTGGCCGAGTTTACATCATTACTCACACCTTTTTGCAGTTCAAAAGCCACATTACTTGCTTGGTCAACGAGTTCATTAAGTTGTTTTAATGCGGTTGTCGTGGCCGCATCAGCTTGAGCAAGCTCTGACTTTGTCATTGCAATTACATCAATTAGACGCTTTTTATTAGCAGATAGACTATTGGCGCCTTGGATATTATCGCGAATAACGACTAAATAATTATTTAAATCGGCAAATAAATCAGGATTATCCGCTTCAACAGCTGGCTTTAATAAGTTAACGCTACGCTCTACTTCTTCTAAATAATATAGTTGTTCATTTTTTACGATATCTAGGGTATTTTGAGTGCGCACCGTTAGCATATCGGTACTGTTGGTCACTAAAGACAAAAAGTTATTTTCAAGCATATTAGCAGCTTGGTAGGCGCGCGCATCGTTTTCTTCAAGGCCATCTATATCGATAATATCTAATACCACTGAATTGGCGTCTTCAGCAGCAAGCTCAATATTCTCTAATTGGTTACGTAGCTTTTTGTTAAGTTCAAGTTCAGTCGCTTTATCGCTTAATAGGCTATCAACAGCTTTAATAAAACTATCGTATGTTTGCTGAACCTCTTGGCTGCTTTGATTTAGCTGTGGGTGGTCGCCAACAATGCTTTGTAATTGTGTTTTTGATTTGGCAAAGGCTTGTTTGCGTTGCTCAATAGCTGTTTTTACCGGCGCAAGTTCTGCAGCTGACGTGGTGTAAAAACTTGCCTGCGCGGCTTTACTCATTAATATGAACTCAACTTGAAGATCTGAACTTTCCTCTAATGCAGGTAGTGATAGTTGATTAACCTGTTGCGAAGAATTGTTTATATTTGCAATTCTGAACAGTGAGTTACCCCCAATTAAAAGAAGCAATAAGGTGATACAAATGAATCCACCCCAAATACGCTGGCTAACAGTTAAGTTCATATGAATTTCCATAAAAGAGTAGTAATTAGACTTTATCGGCATAGTTGCAGATAAGTTAAGTAATTAAATTTCATTACTTTTAACAATTATTATACTAAATCTAACAGAAGAACGCTTTTTTTTCAGTTAAATTAGTTAGAATGCCTCGAAATAACACTAAAGCATTGCTTATTGTTTAGTTCCATTAAAGTCATCGCACCGCCCCACACACAGCCTGTATCAAGGGCGTGAATATTTGTGTGGTTTGTTTTCCCTTCTAAAGCAGCCCAATGACCAAATACGATATGTTTTTTAAAATCCTCAAAGCGCGGATGTGAAAACCAAGGGATTATTGTATTTGAGTCAGCAATCGCTCCCTTACATTTAAGGTCTAACTGGCCATCGACAGTTAGGTATCGCATTCGGGTAAAGTAATTAATAATATAGCGAAACTGCTCATAGTCAGTTAATTGCTCATGCCAAAGAGTCGGGTGCTGATCATACATGCGCTGGAAAAATACCGTAGCCTGATCACCTTGATAACATTTTTGTGCAAATTGAGCGTGTTCGAGTGCTTTGTTTATTGACCAATCTGGGTTTAGCCCTGCATGAGACATAAACACATTTTCGTGTTCAAGCCATAAGGCTAAAGGTTGTTTTAATAATAAGTCGATATAAGCGGGGAGTGCAGCTGAGGCAAAGACCTCGTGTAGTTTATCTTTGGGGTTTATTGGTTTATGCAACAGGTAACAAGCAATCAGGTGTAGGTCATGATTACCCAGTGTCACTGTGATGCTATCTTGGTTTTGATATAGATACTCTAAACATGCAAGCGAGTTTGGACCTCGCGCCACAATATCGCCTACCAAGTATAGGTGATCTTTACTCGGATTAAAGTCAACCTGTTGTAACAGGGCTTGAAACTCATCAAAACAGCCCTGTAAATCACCTATCGCATAGTTAGCCATAGTAAATTAATGCAAAATGTTTGGCTGAGCTAATCTAAACACATTAATAGGGGCATCAAACTCAGTGCCAAACTCATTTTTTAACGTGTAGTAACCTTGCATAGTGCCTACTGGTGTATCGAGTACGGCACCGCTGGTGTATTTGTAGCTCTCACCAGGACCAATAGTTGGCTTTTCACCCACTACGCCTTCGCCTTGTACTTCTACTTCTTTACCATTTGCATCCGTTATCAACCAGTAGCGGCTAACCAACTTTGCACTACATAAACTGTGGTTTTTAATGGTAATAGAATACGCAAAAACGTATTTATCAAGTTCAGGTTGCGACTGACCTTCTACATAAAACGTTTCAACCGATACTTTAATGGGCGAGCCCAAATTACTGCTTGTTGTCATAAATCCAATTAGCTATATCTATAAATTGTTGTAATGAAAGGCTCTCAGCACGAAGTGTAATATCAATACCAATACTTGTCAGTTCATCTGCTGTTAGTAGGTTACCTAGGCTATTGCGCAGTGTTTTACGGCGCTGGTTAAAGGCTTCTAAGCATACCGTGTTTAATATTTTTACGCTTTTAGCTGTGCGTTGCTCTGGCTTTTTCGGAATTAAACGAATAACCGCAGAGTCAACTTTAGGGGCTGGCTTAAAGCACTCAGGTGGAACTTCTACCACTGGCATTGCATGACAGTAATATTGAGTCATCACGCTTAAACGGCCAAATGTTTTGCTGCCTGGGCCTGCAACCATGCGCTTTACAACTTCTTTTTGTAGCATGAAATGCATGTGTTCAACATTATCTGCAAATTCAAAAAGGTGGAACAACAGTGGTGTTGAAATGTTGTATGGCAAGTTACCAAACACTTTTAATTTTTTGTCATCGCGTACTAAGCTGGCAAAATCAAACTTCATTGCATCACCTTGATGCACGGTCAGTTTTGGGCCTAAAAATGGGTGTTCTGTTAAGCGCTGGGCAAGATCTTTATCTAGTTCAACAACGGTTAAATGACCGCTTAATTCAGTTACAGGCTCAGTGATAGCACCAAGACCAGGGCCAATTTCTACTAGGTTATCTTCAGGTTTTGGGTCGATAGCGGTAACGATTTTATCGATGATCGATTCATCGAATAAAAAGTTCTGGCCAAAACGTTTACGGGCGCGGTGTCCTAAATGTACTTTATCTGTCATTGATTCTGTGCTTTTTCATGGGCGAGCTTAATTGCTTCGCGGATCGCTAGTTCAAAACTACCCACTTCAGCATGGCCAGTACCAGCTAAATCTAATGCTGTACCATGGTCAACTGAGGTGCGAATAAAAGGTAAACCTAAAGTGATGTTCACTGACTTACCAAATCCTTTGTATTTTAGCACAGGTAAACCTTGATCGTGATACATTGCAAGTACAGCGTCTGCTTGTGCAAGGTATTTATCTTGAAACAATGTATCAGCAGGCAATGGACCAATGAGATTCATTCCCTGATTATTTAATAGCTCAAGAGTAGGCGTAATAGTTTCAATTTCTTCACGGCCTAGATGACCATCTTCACCAGCGTGCGGATTTAAGCCACACACTAGGATCCGTGGCTTTTCAATACCAAACTTAGTTTGTAAATCGTGATTTAAAATGCCCGCTACTTTCGATAAGCGCTCAACGGTAATAGCTCGAGATACATATGCCAGAGGAATGTGTGTTGTCACTAGGGCGACACGTAAGCCTTCGGTCGCTAACATCATTACTACGTCAGCGGTATTCGACTGCTGAGCAAAGTATTCAGTATGGCCACTGAACGAAATGCCGGCTTTATTTATGATGCCCTTATGTACAGGACCAGTTACCACTGCATCAAAAGTACCATCCATGTTTTTCTCTGATGCAATCCTAAGCGTATCAAGTACATATTGACCATTAGCATCATCAAGTACACCTAATTGTACTTGTGCGCCTAAATCTACTTGATGCAGGTATACGCTGCCAGCAGGGCTCGTGGCTGCAGGAGCTGACTCATCAAAGGGAATTAATGTAATGTCTAAGCCAAGTTGTTCAGCACGCTGTTTTAATAATTGACCATCGGCTATCACCACAAGTTGGGCAGGCCAGTCATGCTGGGCTAACTTAAGTAATAAATCTGGGCCAATCCCGGCGGGTTCGCCGGGCGTTATTGCAATACGTAACGTCATTAGTTACTCATCAATTGGGAAAATTTCAACATGGGCTTGTTCACGCATTTCTTGCTGCCAGTTAAAACTTTCTTCTTTAAACTTACGGTTAAACAACATGCCATGTGCACGGTTTCGTTTAGCTATTTCTGTTTTATCTGCAACTCGTTTATCAAGTAGTTGCACAATATGCCAGCCAAAAGTTGTTCTAAACGGATCGCTTATTTCGTTTTTATCAAGCGATAATAAAGTATCTCTAAAGGCAGGAACGTAAGTTGTAGGGTCTGTCCAATCGTACTCCCCCCCTTTAAGCGCTGAACCAGGGTCTTCAGAGTACTCTTTGGCTAACTCGCCAAAATCGGCAGTACCGGCGCGTAATTCTTTAGCGAAACCATTTAGCATGGTACGGGCTTTTTCTTCACTTAAAATAATCGATGGCTTAATTAAAATATGACGCGAACGCACTTCAGTTGTTTCAACAACTTGGCGACCACGAATATCTTGTACTTTTACAATATGAAAACCAGCGCCAGAACGAAGAGGGCCGATAATAGCCTCTTTTTTTGCGCCTTTTACGGCTTCTGCAAATAAAGAGGGCATTTCATTAATACTCATCCAGCCAAGCTGACCACCTTCAAGGGCCTTTGAACCACTTGAAGACGAAATTGCGATACGTTTAAATTCTTTGCCGTCTTGCAAAAACTCAATTACTTTATCAGCACGGGTTTTAGCACTGGCTATTTCATCAGCAGTGGCATTGTTTGGAATGTCTATTAGGATATGACCAATATCGTACTCTTCGGTGTTTTGTCCTTGGCTTTCCATAATCTTGAGTAAGTTATCAACCTCTTGAGGACTGATATAAATACGACGATCAACATTTGCACGCATTACTTGCTGCGTGGTGATCTCTTTACGAATTTCTTCGCGGTAAGATTGAAAGCTCTCGCCTGATGCTTCGATAGTACGGCGTAAGTCAGCAATAGTACCGCCTTGCTCTTTTGCCATGCCGACTAGAGTTTGATCAAGTTGACTATCTGAGATTTCAAGGCCCATACGTTCAGCCAATTGCATCATCAGGGTCTGGTTAACCAAGCGTTCCATTGCTTGAATGCGCAAGGTTTCATCAGATGGTAACTCTTGACCTTGCTCTTTTGCTTGTGCTTTAACACGGTTAACTATGGTGTCTACTTCACTTTGTAAAATTACACCCTGGTTAACGATGCCTACCACTTTGTCTATTTCTACTGGGGCTGCGAAAACACTTTGACATAAGCCAAAGCTTAATAAAGCTGATGCTAATAATTTTTTTAAATTCATACTTTTTCTAATACTCTTGCTAATAGTACGGTAATACTAGTTATTAAGAAAATACGGTCTACGATAGCCAAAAATACCTTGTTGTAATAATTTTTGTGCATCATAACGGCTTTTACTACCTAATCCTTTCAAGACAATATTAAAGCCTATACTTGAATCAAATGTAGCTTGTTCTTGGCCTATAGCCTGGTTTAAATCGGTTTCAATTTGGCGACTAGCTGTTAATTGGAACGCCCAACAGCATGATTCATATTGCAATCCAGTAAACATTTCTATGCTACGTCCAGTTTCTAAATCTCGGTGGTAGCTGTTTACGAACTGCCATTGTTCACTAATCGGAAAACTAGTAAAAAAACCAACTTGTTCGATTGTATTGCCTGAGACATCATTTGCATAGCGATGGTTCAATTGCACAAGCTGATTATTGTCACCTTTATAGTCTAACGTAACGTTAGATTGGATAACTTGTTTACCATCGGTGTCATATTGGATACCTCCAGATAAATACCAACGACGGTGCCAATGTATCATGCTTTGTGCTGCAAACAAGGCATTATAGTTGGTGTCGGAGTTCAAACCTTGCTCCGTTGGTTTAGCTGAGTCAGTTAAATAAAAGATTTGCCCGGCACTAAAGTTAAATAATTCTTCACTATTATCATTAAATAGCCGGGTTGTGGCACCGAGTGTAAATTGATTGGCCGTTGCAATACGGTCAATACTTGAAAATCGGCTATCGCGAAACAAACCAAAAAAGTCATCTTGTAGTTTGGTGGTATCGTATAAACCTATATCAGACTGATCTTCATCAGGTGTGTAAAGGTATTGCACTTGAGGCTCAAGTGTTTGAATACCGTTCTCGACCAATTTAGTATCACGCTCAAAATTTAGCTGGCTGTATAAACGAACTTTAGGCAGGGTTCGAGATACTGTATCAGAGAAGCCGCTGCCCGCTAAATCACCTTCTTGCTTGTATCTTGTGTGAAGTACACTAAATTCAGATAAAAACGACCATGCATATTCTTGATAGCCATAACTAGCCTTTGGTTCAAGGTGTAACCGTGTGGCTCTGTCAATAACAGCTGAACTATTAGTAAAATGGCTTAACTCACCGTCTAACGTTAAATCAATATCACTAAAGCGAAAAGGTGCGGTTTGAGAGAAGCTAATTTGCGGCCAAGCAGCATAGGATTCAACGTGATTACCCAATACCTCAAAGTTTTGCACTTTTATATCGGTGCGCCAGCGTTCGCCAAGGTACGATAGAGCCCCTGTACGGTAAAGTTGAGTATCTGTTCTGGTGGCATAATCCGAACCTAAATCAGTCAGGTAGTTATCGTCACTGACATTGGTTATATCTATGCTGGCACGCCAATTATCACCAAAGTAACTTTGTTGCTGCCAGTGAAAAAGGTAGCGTTCATCTAGCTCAGGCTCTGAATCATCTTTATTTAAATATTCTAAGCCTAATAAACCTTCACTGCTTTCACTCAAATAACGAAACTCGGTAATTAATTGCAGTCCTTTTTTAGACATATACCTGGGTGTTATCGTAGCATCGTAATTGGGCGCAATGTTCCAGTAATAAGGAGTAACTGACTCGATACCATAACGATCGGAAGCTGAAAAGTTCGGTGTTAGTAGGCCAGACTTTCGACGGTCATCAATGGGAAATGTAAAATAAGGTAAGTACAACACGGGGGTATCCATGATGCGCAACACCATATCATGCGTTTCACCCCAGCCCTCTTCACGAGATAAATCAATTTCATCCGCTTCAATCGCCCACAAAGGAACATCCCCAGGGCAAGTAGTAAAGCTTGCGTTCAGCAGGTTTAAGCCAGACTCGTTCACTGTGAGCTTTTCAGCCCCACCGTGACCTTGTTGCTCTGTTAATTTGTAATCAGCACCAAGTAAACTTATTTGTGAATTATTTAAATCAGCGTTTAATCCGGCGCTGTTTATTTCACTCACAGCGTCACGGTAAGTAATTGGGCCTGTGGCATTAAGTAACCCACGCTGTTTGTCAATTAGTGCACTTTGTGCGGACAAAGTCATAGTAAGGGTGTTAATATCAACGTTGCCGGTAAATTCTGCGCTTTGGGTACCAAGCAGTTCAATATCATCTGAACGGATATCGACCATGCCCAAGTCAAGGCCAGCAAGCGGTTGCCAAGCTCTGGTTTGCATTGAATTGCCACAAAAGTTGTGTGTCAGCTCAGTTTCGGCAAGCGATGGTGCGCTAATTACGCTTAGCATCATTATGCCCCAGGTTTTGCTCATTTATTAACCTTAATATGCTGTCATTGAATATAGGCCTGACATAATAAAGGAAAACAATGGCAAATACAGTATTTGACTTAGTGAAAAATAGATATCGAGTGTAATGAATCGTTTTAAAAGTTTACAACAGTTTTTAACCCCGCACTTTAATGATGACGAATATCAGTTAGCTGCGATCACGGGAGATGCCAGTTTTCGTCGCTATTTTCGCTTAAATAGAGGCCAAGATAGCTATATTGTAATGGATTCCGATCCGCAAGTTCTCGATAACACTCCGTATATCGAACTTAATAAAGTATTTTCAGAGCATGGTTTTACCCTACCTAAAATTCTCCACGCTGACGAAAAACAAGGTTTTTTCTTATTAAGTGATCTGGGTAACACTCACCTTGCTGACTTACTCGGTGATAAAGAGCGCACTAATCATTACAAACATCTCATCAATCTAAGTGCGCAGTGGGCAAAGATGCCGCCAGTCGAGCATATGAAAGATTTTGACCGCAACTTTTTAGAATTTGAATTGAGTATATTCTTAGAGTGGCTAGTAGAAGGTTTTTTAGCTTTAGAATTAAACGATGCAACAAAAGCTACTTGGCAAAGTAGCTGCGAAGTATTGATAGAAAATATTTTGGCACAACCGACGGTGACTGTTCACCGTGATTTCCATAGCCGGAATATTATGCGTAGCAATCAACAATGGGCCATTATTGATTATCAAGACGCCGTACAAGGTCCTGTGTGTTATGACTTGGTGTCGCTACTGCGTGATTGCTATTTTAAATTACCCCATGATGAGCTTGAATACTTGCTTAAGCATGCATTTGCAGAGTTTAAGCAGCAAGGCCTGATCAAAGATGTGGACTTCTCCGAATTTACCCAATGGTTTGATTTAACCGGTGTCCAACGCCATTTAAAGGCGGCAGGTATATTTTGCCGATTAAACTTGCGTGATGGCAAGCTGGGCTATATGAATAACGTATTACCCACCCTTCGTTATATTGTTGATGTTTCAAAAGAGCATAGAGCTTTAGCTGAGCTAGGTAGTTGGATAGAGCAAGAGATTATTCCTGCTACACAGATTGCTATAATTGAGCGGGTAGGTAGTTAGTATGAAAGCAATCATTTTAGCGGCTGGACGCGGTAAACGTATGATGCCTTTGACTGCGTCAATGCCAAAACCTATGTTAAAAATACTGGCTAAACCATTGATTGAATATCATATTGAGCGACTAAAAACGGCGGGAATTACGGATATCGTTATAAATCTTGCTTGGCAGGGAGATAAAATTACAGAGTACTTTGCTGATGGTCAGTCTTTCGGTGTTAATATTCAATATAGCCAAGAGCCCGAACACGGCCTGGAAACGGCCGGTGGGATAGTTCGTGCGTTACCACTTTTAGGTGATGATTTTATTGTTATTAATGGTGATGTATTTACCGATTATGATGTGAGTACTTTAAAAGAGCTGCATTTAGATGATGGTGAAGGGCATATTGTTTTAGTTGAAAACCCGCCACATAATCCAATGGGGGATTTCTCTTTGCGCCATCTAGGGCCACAAAGCCAAAAGTATACGTTTTCTGGTATTAGCCGGTTTAAAGCGTCTTTTTTTCAAGGTATACCAGATGGTGTATTACCGTTGGGACCGCTATTACGCGAGCGGTTAGCTTCAGCTGATGTATCAACAGAGCTTTATATTGGCATCTGGAATGATATTGGAACGCCTGAGCGTTTAACACAGTTAAATGGGCAATTAACCGAAACACTAAAAGGAGTGCCTCATGTGGGGTAAGATTTTAGGGGCCTGTTTTGGCTTTATGTTTGGCCGCATAATAGGTTTATTCATCGGCCTTTATTTAGGTCATATGTTTGATAAAAGCCTCAAGCAAAATTTTGATAAAGCAGGTGGCTTTTCAAGTTTGTTTAATGGTGATGATGATATTGATCAGCGCCAAGCATTATTTTTTACCAGCTGTTTTGCGGTAATGGGGCATATTGCGAAATCAAATGGCCGTGTGAGTGAAACGCATATCCGTGCTGCTAGTTTGTTTATGGATGAGATGGGGTTAACGGGTGAAAACCGTAAAGAAGCCCAAGATGCTTTTAAAGCAGGTAAAGAAGCCGATTTTTCTCTAAAAGAAACGGTGTACGATTTTAAAGAGCGGTTTGCACGTCGTCATGATTTGATTCAACTATTTTTAGAGATTCAAATTCAAATGGCGTTTTCAGACGGGGTCTTAGCCGCTCAAGAAAAAGAGCTATTGCAAGAAGTGAGTAAGCAGTTAGGGATTTCTAAAACCCACTTTGCATTTGTATTAAAACGTTATCAGGCAGAATTTAATTTTCGTCAGCAACAACAACGTTACCACCAACAACAACAGCGCCAACAAGGACAAAGTAGTAGCTATCGAGAAGGGTCAGGCCATCATGTTCCCCCTAATAATAATGGCATGAATCGTACTCAAGCACTGGCATTATTAGGACTTAATAACGAAGCCAGCGCACGGGATATTAAAGTGGCGTACCGCAAGCTTATGGCCCAGCATCACCCGGATAAACTGGTTTCTCAAGGTTTGCCAAAGCACATGATGGAGCTGGCAGTTAAAAAGAGCCAAGATATTCAATCTGCCTATGAATTTCTAAAAAAGACGGCGTAAAAAACCGTCAATTTCTTTGCTTAAACGCTCATGTTGCTGAGGCTCTGAGCGTAGGCCAAATAATTCGCGCTGGCGGTAATCATATTTACTGTGGCGCTTAACCCAACGTTTTCTATCTGCCACACTAAGTAACAAATCAGGATTATCATTACTGTAAAAAACATCTAATAGCGGCGGGCTAATGGTCGAGACTAAGGTGTTTAATTGCTGGTTGCGTTCATGGTTTGGTAAATAACTACTCAAGCTAATAAAGGCATCGATATTAGTGTTTGGAAAGCTGGCGTAGTGTTCCAGTAGTACGCCTGCACTGGCTCCTTGAGCAATAACCACAATTTTACCACCTTCATCCAGGGCACTTTGGTAAAGGGCTTCAAAGCGGGCAATTAAGCTTTCTTTATAGTTATCAATTACATCATTATTAATATATGCAAGCGCATCAACGTGCTTTGGCGTAACTATGTTTTCGCTAGCATCAGTTTGTTTATCAGTTTCAGAATTTGAATCGGTGGCTACCTCTTTTTTCTCAACTGTAGCCTCTTCAGTGTTATTACCGTCTTCAGCTGTGCTTTGTTCTGCACTTGCCTGCCAATTGATATCAGGCACTGTCATCGCGATAGTTGTGTAACCAAAATCAGTTAAATGAGTGCGTAAAAAGTTAATTCCAGCGTTATTCGTTGGTAAATGTTGCCAATCTGGAATAATTAAAACTACGCCACGCTGCTCGGCGCTCATATACTCGCGGTATAGGCTAATAAACTCATCTTCACCGACTTGCAGCGGTTTTATTTCTCCATGGGGGATTAGACGAGATATGTCGCTACTTGTAATTGTTGACCAAGGAGTCGGTGCTATATGCTCAGCCGCACGCGCTTGCTGGCTAATGAGTAAAACAGCCAATAAGCTGATTGATAAAGCTAAGCGTGTTCGTTGCTTAATTAAAGCAGCTGAAACCATAAACAATAACACCGATAAAAACTAATAATTAGTTATCGGCGATATGAGCTAAAAGTTTAATGTATTTTGCAGGGCCTAAAAATCTGGCTCTGCTTCAAAGGTCATTGATTGCTCGCTGCTAGGGTGTGTCAGCTTTAGCATTTGTGCATGCAGTTGTAAGCGAGGTGCTGCGGCTAACGCCTCTGGGTGAGCATAAAGGCGGTCGCCCAATATTGGGTGGCCTAACGACAACATATGCACTCTTAACTGATGAGAGCGCCCTGTAATCGGTGTCAGCTCTACACGAGTGGCGTGTTGTTCATGTTCAAGCACTTGAAAATGGGTCAAAGAAGGCTTGCCGTTTTCGTGATCCACCATTTGCTTTGGTCTATTCGGCCAATCACAAATTAGCGGTAAATCAACAGACCCTGTTGTTTGTGCTAATTTGCCATAAACGCGGGCAATGTAGCGTTTTGCAGTTTGACGCTCCTGAAACTGCATACTCAAATGACGGTGTGCGGCTTTATTCATGGCTAAGCAAATAATTCCCGAGGTTGCCATATCTAAACGGTGAACAATTTTAGCGGTTGGGAATACACGGTTCACACGTGCAATTAAACAATCTGCATGTTTAGGGTCTTTGCCAGGAACGGTTAATAATTCACTGGGCTTATTTACAATCAGTAAATCGTCATCTTGATATAAAATAGTCAAATACGGATCGAGCGGGGGATTGTAATTAATTAACACGGTTAGCCTCAGCAATTGGTAAGGGGTTATTTTAAAGAAGTCATTGGCATTACACAATCACCAAACTTGATCCCTTATTTGCTATATTTTATGTTGAACGATAATAAGTAAAAATAGAGAACTGCGATGTTACAGCCAATACAGAGTGAGCCGTGCCCACGTTGCGGTTTAGAGGTTAATGTTCGCCAATCCTATTGCCATCACTGCAAAGAGGTCTCTAACTTAGAATCTGTGTTTTTAAGAAGAAATTATAAAAGACAAATTTATAAATTAAATAGAAGGTTAAGGCGAATATTTATGATATTGACGCTGTTAGTTGGGGCAATTGTTGTTTGGCTATTTATAAGATAAAAAGCGCGGTGTTTATACCGCGCTTTTTGAAATGGTGTTTTTTAATAATATCTAACTAACGGCTGAAAGCTACACCCCTAGTGTGATACCACAATCAAGCGAATCGCATCGAGTTTTAACTGGGCTTTTTCAATATGCGTGGTTAATTCACTACGTTGCTTATCGTAAAAAGTGAGCTCTTCTTCACGAATATTAGGGTTAATTTGCTTCAAGGCTGCTAAGCGGGCTTGCTCTTGTGCTAACGACTGTTGCATTTGCTCAAGGACTTCGGTGCGAATAACTTCTAATTTAGCCTGCGCCATCTCTTGTGCTGATTTAATCATTGGGTGAATCGCGCTTTGCAGTGCACCCGCAAGTTTGCTCGCTGTTTGACGACCGACTGCGGACAACTGCTGATTAAAGCCATCAAAGCCGACATTATCACCTAGGTTATTGCTCGCTTTATCAAGCAAGATGCGGATCGGGGTAGGAGGCAAGAAACGGCCAATCTGTAAAGATTTAGGCGCCATCGCTTCAGCTACGAAAATAAGCTCAACAAAGAAAGTACCTGCAGGTAGTTTTTTGTTTTTCAACAGTGCCACAGAGGCGGTACCAAAGTCATCATCGCAAATCATATCGAGCGTGCCTTGCACCATTGGGTGATCCCAGCTGATAAAGTGCACGTCTTCTTGTGAAAGTGCGGTGTCACGGTCAAAAGTAACGGTGATGCCATCATCTTTTAAACTTGGGAACGATGGGTTTAGCATGTGCTCTGTAGGCTTTAAGATAATAGTGTTTTCACCTTTATCTTCTTGGCTTACACCGAATGTATCGAATACGTTGATCATGTAGCTTGGTAATTCGAACTGGTTGTCGAGCTTTTCAATATCAGTGACTAACGAATCTGCAGCCCCTTGGCCTGATGAGTGTAGTTCTAATAGGCGGTCACGACCGTTTTCCATTTGCTTACGCAATGTAGCATTTTGACTGGCAACTTGCTCAAGCAGTGGATCTAGCTCATCTTCATCACAGTTATGAGCGGCAATAAATTCAAGCAAGTCTTCACTGAACTCTTTATACAGTAATTGACCTGTGGTTGAGGTGGTTTCAAACGCATCTAAGCCTTCATTGTACCAACGCAGTAGCACTTCTTGTGCTGTGTCTTCAAAGTATGGCACATGAATGTTCACATCTTGAGTTTGGCCAATGCGGTCTAAGCGTCCAATACGTTGCTCTAATAAGTCAGGGTTAAGTGGTAAATCAAATAATACTAAGTGGTGAGCAAACTGGAAGTTACGGCCTTCTGAGCCAATTTCAGAGCAAAGTAGAATTTGAGCGTTGTCATATTCGTCGGCAAAGAATGCAGCTGCGCGGTCGCGTTCAATAATTGACATGCCTTCGTGGAATACAGAGGCTTTAATCGCTTCACGCTCGCGCAGGATTTGCTCAAGACTAATCGCAGTTTCTGCTTTAGCACAGATTAATAGTACTTTTTCATGTTTAAGCGTTTTAAGTGTTTCAATTAGCCAATCAACACGCGGGTCAAACGCGCCCCAGCTGGCACTTTCGCCTTCGAACTCTTGGAATATTTTTTCTGGGAATAAAGCGCGTTGTGCGCTTAATTCAGCACTTTGAATCCCGCTCATATTACCCAGTACCGAGATTGCCGTTTTATATTGTTTTGGCATAGTCATCGGGTAGGCGTGTAATTTTCTACTTGGGTAACCATCTATGCCGCTGCGGCTATTTCTAAATAAAATACGCCCCGTACCATGACGATCAAGCAGCATAGACAAAATTTCTTTGCGGGCAGCGTCATCACCATTTTGAGCTTGCTCAAGCACAGTGGTGATATCTGTTTCTTTTAGTAACTCAATAAGGGTTGCTTTGGCACTGTCATCAAGTGCTTGATGTTGCAATAACTGGTTAGCAGCTTCAGCCACCTGTTTATAATTACTTTCTTCTTCAACAAATGCATCGTAATCATAAAAACGATCAGGGTCGAGTAATTGTAAGCGAGCAAAATGGCTACGATGACCGAGTTGATCTGGCGTTGCTGTTAATAAAATAAGCCCTGGAATATCTTGGCTAAGCTCAGCCATACGTTGGTATTCAGTACTTGGTTTACCATTATTGATACTTAAATGGTGCGCTTCATCTACGATTAATAAGTCCCAATCGGCAAGTGTTGCTTGTTCAAACCAGCGTTTTTTCTTGGTAATAAACTCAAGACTGGTCAGCACTAACTGCTCTGTTTCAAATACGTTTGGTGAGTCTGCAAAGGCTTCGTCACAACGCTCTTCATCAAAAATAGAAAAATGTAAATTAAAGCGGCGTAGCATTTCAACTAACCACTGATGTTGCAGGTTTTCAGGCACAACAATTAAAACACGGCTGGCACGGCCGCTGATAATTTGTTGGTGCAAGATCATACCCGCTTCGATGGTTTTACCTAAGCCAACCTCATCAGAAAGCAAAACGCGAGGGGCAAAACGTTTACCCACTTCTTGAGCTATGTATAACTGATGAGGAATAAGGCTAGCACGTTGACCAATTAAGCCTTTAATAGGTGATTGTTGGCGTTCAAACTGATGTTGCCACGTTTGGTAACGTAATGTGTACCGATCAAAACGGTCAACTTGACCAGCAAAAAGGCGGTCTTGTGGTTTATTAAACTTGATAAAGTGATCAAGAAAGGTTTCTTTTAATTGTGCTTGTTCACCGTTATCAACACGGGTGCCGTGATAACACAGTAATTCACCTTGTACTTCAATAGATTCGACTTCAAGTTCCCATTCTTCAACGCTTTTGATCACATCGCCAGGATTAAATGCCACGCGAGTAACCGGCGCTTCAGTCATTGAGTAAACGCGGTTTTCGCCACTGGCGGGAAATAATATGCTGACCTGACGGCCTTCAAGGGCAACGACTGTGCCTAATCCTAAATCTGACTCTGTATCACTGATCCAACGCTGACCTAAGGAAAAATTCATGTATGTCTCGTCTATGAAGAAAAAGGCGGCTATGTTACCTGTAACCTAACACCACTGCAAGGCGCTAACTAGCTCACTTTTAATTAATTTTATAACTGTGAATTATTCTTATTAAAGGCTGTGCTTTACAGACTAATTCAAAACAAAAAAAGGTTTGTCATAAAACAGACTTTTACGACATCTAAGCTAAACTTAGATTATACCTTAACAATCAAATTTTACAGGGTGAGTGATCAGCCCGTTTTATTTGATTAGTTTGGTATAGCATAAAAATCATAAAACGTAAGGAAAGTGCTATGGAAAAAGCTTCGAACCTTGATAGTAAAATGTATGTGCTAGATACCAATGTATTACTCCACGAGCCCCTCGCTTATTTATCTTTTCAAGAACATGACGTTGTTATCCCAATGACGGTGTTAGAAGAATTAGACCATATTAAAGACCGTAAACACGACGTTAGCCGTGATGCACGAGTTGCTATACGTGGATTAGATGAGGTACTAAAAGACGCAACCCCAGAGCAAATGTTACAAGGAGTCGCGTTACCGAGTAATAAAAAAGCCAAGGCATCTTCGACAGGTACGTTAATTATTGTAAATGATCATTTATTTGCCGATTCCATCTCTGGTTTACCAGGTAATGAAAATGACCACCGGATCATCAACTGCGCCGTACATTTACAAAAGCAGCATAGTGAAGCCAAAGTCGTTTTGGTGACCAAAGATATCAACATGCGCTTAAAAGCAAAGGGCGCGGGTCTTAAGTTTGTTGAAGACTATCGGACTGACCAACTAATCGATGATATCGCTTTACTGAGTAGCGGTTATAAAAAAATCGAAGGGGATTTTTGGCAACATGTCGGTGAATGTGAAACACAGCAGCAAGGCCGAGATACGTTTCACAAAGTAGCAAAGAGCTTAATACCAGATGTATTTTGTAATGAGTACCTGCTAGATGGTAGTGGTCATTTTGCTGCACGTGTTAAATCTTATGATGATGATAACATTATGCTAAAAGACATGGGGGTTGAACGCTTAATGCATCAATCTGCTTGGGGAGTAAAACCCAAGAATATTTATCAAGGCATGGCGCTTGACGCATTACTTGACCCAAGTATCGAGCTAGTTATTTTAACAGGCCCAGCTGGGTGCGGTAAAACTTTACTTGCACTGGCCAGTGCTCTTGAAATGATCATAGAAAAAGGCATTTACGATAAGGTCATAGTGACCCGTAATACACCTGAAATAGCCGAATCCATAGGTTTTCTTCCTGGCACTGAAGAAGAAAAAATGGCGCCATGGCTTGCTGCAATAACGGATACATTAGAAGTCTTACACAAAGGTGATGAAAACCCAGTATCTAGCCGTAATTATATTATGGAAAAGGCCAATGTGCAGTTTAAGTCAGTTAACTTTATGCGAGGCCGAAGCATTCAAAATGCGGTGGTCATTCTCGATGAAAGCCAGAACTTAACAGCGTCACAGTTAAAAACCATCATCACCCGTTGCGGTGAAGGCACTAAACTTATTTGCTCAGGTAACTTGGCGCAAATAGACAGTAACTACTTAACTCCTGTGACTTCAGGTTTAACCTATATTGTTGAGCGTTTTAAAGATTTTGAAGGCAGTGCAACAGTAAACTTAAACGGCGTGGTGCGCAGTCGTTTAGCCTCCTTTGCCGAGGAAAATTTATAACTTGCGTCAATTTACATGGCTCGATAGTCTAACCCTAGATTATTGAGCCATACAACGGAACATAGGTTGGACTTTTTACCTTTAAAGCATTATTACCGCTCCCTAACGGTTGCACTGATAGTTCCCTTATTAGTTGCTTTTGTGCTTTGCTTGCACCTGTATAATATTAAACTAGAGCGCACAATTACCAAGCATCATGCTGATTTTGATAATCTAGCCGCACAACTGAGTTTTCGAATGGAGGCTGCTGAAAGCTTAGTAAAAACGCTGTTAGCACAGTACGAACAACCTTTGTATTATCACTTTGACCAACAATGGCTGAAGGATGTTAATCAATTTAATGACTATTACTATCGTAAAATCCCTCAGCAAGGGGGGGAGATAGTAGGACAGGGGCGATTTTCTTCTACTCCACAAGCTATTGCTCAATGGCAGCAAGTCATTGCATTAGGGCCTGCTTTTAATACTGCGCTTTCGTTAATCAAATCGCTATCAGCGGTCGCTTACGTTAATGAGCAAGGTTTTGCTTATGTTAAACGCCGCGATGAGACCGCAAGCTTGTTTCTTACGCAAATTTTGGATAATCGGTTCGAACCTAAATTTAGAGGCGACATGCTTGCTTCTAGTAACGTAGTGAAGCTCGAAGGAAAAGATTATTTAGCTCTCGGTCAGCGTCGAAGTGTTACCAGTCGAGATTATGTGATTTTGATTTATGATTTGCAGGCGGTGTCTGCTTGGTTAGAAAAAATATCTTTAGATAGTGGAGAGTATATTTTTGTCACCGATTCACAGCAAGTCATTGCCAGCTCTTCTAGAGCGATTAAAAAATATGCTCAACTCGAACAATACTGGCCCATGTCTATCACAGGTAATACGGGCTTGGATGATGATAGCTTAGTGATTTTTCAATCCCCTGAACGTCAACCTGTGTATGCCGGTTTTTATGAGCCTCAGCAACAGTTGGTATCTCCCATTCGCTATGAAGCTTTTATTGAATTTATTTTTTTAAGCGTATTTTTAATTATGATGTTTAGCGGCGTTTTTTGGTTAAGCCGCCGCATTTTTGTCAAACCTATCACTCACTTAATGGCGTACCTAGAACAGAACGATGAGCAATACTCAGACTCTTTTGATTATCGGATCCCCGTTAATTGGCAGCCTTGGTTTAGTAAAATAAAAAAAGTTTTCAATAAAAATAAAGAGCTAGTAGATTCATTACAGCAGTCTAATCTAGCATTAGATAACCAAGTTAAAGCTAAAACGCGAGAATTAGCACGAAGCTACGAAGCGAAAGAGCGTCATTTAGCTTTGTTAAATACCATGCTAAACAGTGTGCCTGATTTAATATATTTTAAAAATATTGATGGTTCATTTTTAGGTTGTAATCGCGCATTCGAGCAATATATCGGGGTTGAACAAGGTCAATTAGTTGGCTTGCAGTTATGTGATATTAGTGAGGATAGCAGCCATATTGCTGAACTTGAGCGTCAAGTATTGAAAACTCGGACAAAAACTGAGTTGCGAGTAGAAAGGCATGAAAAAATATACCGTCTGACAATTGCGCCATTTTATAATGAGCAAAATCACCTACTCGGTACTATGGGGGTCGGTCGTGATATTACTGTACAGCAAGGTGCTTTAACGGCGTTAAAAGCATCCGAGTCAAAGTTTCGTAGCGCAATAGAATATGCTGCAAACGCAGTTGTACTATTATCGTTAGAGCACACTATTTTGCAGTTAAACAAAGCTGCACGGCATTTGTTCAATATTAATAAGCATGATCACTCGCAGTTATTGAGTTCGTTTTTTTCTATCGCGCAATGGCAAGAAATAGAGTCACTACTTAGCCTATTACTAACAGAAAAAAAGAAGGTATATCATTTAACCTTAGCTCAGCACGAAGCAAGTCGCTGGTGGCAGTTAAGTGTGTCGTTAGTATGGGATGAGCAACAAGCGCCCTATTACTATGTTTTCCACATTCAAGATGTAAGTGCGCTAACTCAAGCTAAACAAAATGCTGAGCGGGCAACACAAGCAAAAAGTCGTTTTATCGCTAACTTAAGCCATGAAATTCGCACACCACTTAACGCGGTAACAGGCTTAATAGATATGATAGCGCAGCAAGGCTTGTCGCCTCAGCAAACGCTTCATGCAGCTCAAGCGAAAGATTCAGCGCAAAATTTATTAACCATGCTTAATCGAATGCTGGATTTTGCTCGTGTAGAGAATAATCAAGTTCAGCTTGAGCTTGTTGACTTTAATATAGTGGAATTGGTTGATAGTTGCGAAAGTCTCTTACTTGGCTTATGCCAACCAAAGGGATTGGCGTTTAATATAGAGGTTGAACCTACAATTTCTTCCTATCTTGTTGGCGACTATATCCGTTTACAGCAGGTGATTGGCAACTTGCTAACTAATGCAGTGAAGTTTACAGAGCGAGGAAGCGTGACACTTAAGCTTGAAAAAGCTTTGCTTGATGACAACGCCTTTCAAACCATTACTTTTCGTATCAAAGATACTGGTGTTGGTATCGAGAAGGCACAGCAGAAACGGTTATTTGACGCTTTCACTCAAGGTGATGAATCATTGACCCGTAAACACCAAGGTGTCGGGTTAGGCTTAGCCATTGTTAAGCATGAACTAAGCTTAATGGGATCTGAAATAAAGCTTAACAGTGGTAAAAATATAGGCAGTGAGTTTTATTTTGATATCACATTTAATACAGCTAGTTACGAAAAAAGAAATGATTTCAGCTGGCAAAATACGCTGGTTGTAACCACTGCGACTGAACAAACACAGCTTATCGACACGATACTTATGGCTGTAGAAAGCCCGCAATTTAAGAGCTTGACCCAGTTAAGTGAGTGCATAGAGAAAGTCGCTGGCTATAATTTAATTGTTAATTATGCTGAACTTGAACAGCTGCTTGCAAGTCAAACCAACAAAGAAGTTTTAGTAAAGCAGCAAACTAAACTTTTTGTTATTAAGGATCGCGATGTCACAGTGACTGAGCACTGCCGTGATTTAAATATTACCTATTTAAAAACGTTTGCTTTGGCGCAGCGGCTATTGAATGAAACAAGCGCTACCAATAAGCAGAACCAGATTATCGACACTCAGCAACCAGCAACCGATTTGAATGGCCTGTTAGTATTAGTCGTTGATGATAATCAGCTTAATTTAGATATTATGACTAATGTGCTAACTCAAGCAGGCATTAACGTGTTAGTTGCTAATGATGCTTTAGCAGGCATAAACTTAGTTGAAAAAATAAAGCCTGACTTGATATTAATGGATATTCAAATGCCAGAAGTTGATGGCCTGCAAGCGGCTCGAATGTTGAGGGAGAAATACACTTCACAACAACTGCCCATTTTTGCTTTAACCGCCCATTGTGAAAAAGAAGATGAGGATCGTTCGTTCGCAGCGGGAATGAATAAGCACCTGACCAAGCCAATTGTTGCGCATATATTATTGCAAGCAATAAGCGAAGCTGAAATTGATGGTTCGGCTTTCTTTGATCAAACTTTTGCATTATCTCAGTTTGCAGGTGATAATGATTTACTGCTAGGTATGCTAAATAAGTTTACTGAAGTATGCGAAACACAGCTTAAACAATTGCAACAAGAGCAACGGCCAGAAAATTTGGAACGCTTAGTGCATAGTATAAAAGGTGTGTCAGGAAACCTTGGTTTTATTAGGCTATCCTTAATTGCACAGCAACTTGAAACTATTTTGCGCAGTTCAGAAAATATAGAGCAGCAACTATTTAACCAGCTTATAATTGAATTAGAGCAAGTCATGGCTTTTATTCAAATACAAGGAACAGCAGATGTTGAAAAAAGCAAAAGTACTGATAGTCGATGATGATCCATTGAATCGACTGGTACTTGAAAAAACGCTAGCCGATGAGCATGACGTTTTTTTAGTCGAAAACGGTGAAAAAGCACTCACGTTTTTAAAAACAACAACCGTTGATTTAATCATCCTTGATATAGTTATGCCTGGCATAAATGGTTACGAAGTATTAGTGCAACTGAAAGAAAACCCAGTAACGCAAACGATCCCAGTTATTTTTATTTCGGCAAACACCAGTCACGATGACGAAGCCAAAGGGTTTGAATTAGGCGCGATGGATTACATCGCTAAGCCATTTAGCACTGTTATTGTAAGAGCTCGGGTTCGCAATCAACTACTAATTAAGCAAAAGAATGATTTGCTTGAAATGCTTGCTTCAATTGATGGCTTGACCGAAATACCGAATAGACGCTACCTTGACGAAAACCTGTCTAGAGAGTGGCGTCGAAGCCGCCGCAGTGGGACTCCATTATCCGTTATTTTAATGGATATAGACCATTTTAAGCGTTACAACGATTGCTATGGCCATCGAGCTGGCGATGACTGTTTAAAACGCGTGGCTCATGCCCTAGTTGGCGCCTGCCAGCGGGGTTGCGATTTTGTTGCCCGTTATGGTGGAGAAGAGTTTGCTGCTGTACTACCTGGTATGGATAAGCAAGAAGCATTGGTGTTTGCCAATAAGCTGCGTGATGCCGTCAACGCGTTAAATATCCCTCATAAAGCGTCACTTAATGCTGAACATGTCACTATTAGCTTAGGTATCGCCACTAGTGAAACCGGTCAAGTATATGCTGAGCAAGTTCTGCTTGAAGAAGCTGATTTAGGTTTGTATCAAGCTAAAGATTCAGGGCGAGATCAAATCGTCGCCCGGACTGTATCTGTATCAAGGTAATTGACTTTATTCACCACTAAGTGATTGATAAATAGTATCGCCAACACCAATTAATTTATCATTTTCAAACACTAAAGGGGTGCATTCATCCTTGGTCATCTTACCATCTGAATGAATACTGTGAGTCGCGTAAAATAGGACTTGGTATACATTGCCATCTTTTTTCAATAACTCGGTGAAATTGGGTGTATGTAGGCGATTTAAAACCATTTGATAGTTGCTATCTAATGCTAAATTAGCAATTATTTCGCGATTGTTTTTATGTTGTTTTTGCCAACTAGTTGATGAATCTCCTGCCCAATGAGTTTCGGCTTCACCATCTGACACTGCAATAACACAACCAGTAAGTAGAGGGGCGCTAAGTGCTGCTACCAACATCAATTTTTTCATTTTATTATTCCTAAGTTCTAATTAATTGTGAAATTATTAGCTTAGTAATAGCAAATAGTTGGCCAGTTTTTTAAATGATTTATAATCAATTGGTTATAAACTATTGAAGTTTTTTGGTTATTAATTTCACTCTGGTTTTAGTGTTAATAACCAAAAAGTTGCAAATTAAACCAACCTGTTACGGCTCTCACCTTGAGCAAACGCTTTTATATTTAAACTTACTTGGCTAACTAAACGGTTGATCGATTCTGCACTCGCCCAGGCTATATGGGGAGTTAAAATTAAGTTATCACCGGAGTAATTCACCAGGGGGTTATCTTCAGCTGCCGGTTCTTTTGTTAATACATCAAACCCAGCACCAGCAATTTGACTTTGGCTTAGCGCGTAAGCTAATTCGGTTTCGTTAACAATCCCGCCACGGGCTGTATTTATTAACACTGCATTTGGTTTCATCAGCAAAAGCTCTGGGGCACTAATTAGATCGCGGCTTTCATCGGTAAGTGGGCAGTGAATACTTATAATGTCTGCTTGTTTAATTGCTTGTGTAAATTCAGTTCTGCCTTCTCGAGGGCTATGACCTTTACGCTCACTAATTACCACATTTGCACCAAATGCTTTGGCTACATCTGCAACAGCTTTACCTAGTGAGCCATAGCCAATTATGACAAATGTTTTACCTGCAATTTCGTTAATTGGGTAATCTAGCCTGCAAAACATCGCGCTTTTTTGCCACATACCTTGTTGACTGTCAATAATGTAGCGGTGGCTGTTGCCTAGCAAATTGGTTATTAAGGCAAAAGTATGTTGTACCACCGACGCCGTCGAGTAGTCGGCTACATTTGTGACAGCAATACCTTGCTCTTTAGCTGCATCGAGGTCGATATTGTTTGTGCCTGTAGCGGCCACGCAGATAAGTTTTAACTGAGGTAGTTGCGCCAGCGTACTTCGATTTAGAATGACTTTATTTGTAATTAACACATGCGCATTTTCGCTATGACAAACAACTTGCTCTGCACTTGTGTGTGTGTAGTGCTTAAAATGACCTAGTTTTTCAAAAGGAGCTAATGAAGTCTTTGCCAGTGTGGCTGAGTCGAGTAGGGTAATGTTCATATACTTCCTTAAATAAAAATTTAAATGCTTGACCTTAGTGTGTACTCTAAGGTTTATACTGGGCATCAGTTAAAAATACACTCATCGGAGAGGATGATGAAAATAGGTGAATTTGCCGCTCAGCTAGGTGTATCTACAGATACCCTAAGGTACTATGAAAAGCATGCTTTGTTAACGCCTTCTCGACGAACGCAGGCGGGGTATCGTGACTACAGTGACGCTGATTTTAAGCAGATGCAGTTTATTTTACGGGCCAAAGGTGTTGGCTTTAGTTTAACTGAAATTAAAGAGTTACTAACTATTAAACTTTATAAGCACCAGCATTCATGCCAAGAGGTGAAAAGTTTAACGATTCAAAAGCGTGATCTGGTCGCTGAGCGCATTGCAGAGCTTATGCGCTTTCACCAATCATTATCAGTATTAGCGGATAAATGTTGTGGCGGTGAAGAGCTTGCTGACAACTGTTCGATTTTAACAACGTTGGAGGATATAGATGGACTTACTGACTAATTTTTGGCAATTATTTTTACTGTCTGCTCCATGGTTAATGCTTGGTTTATTAATAGCTGGGGTTTTGAACGTTTATTTGCCGGCTAACTTCTTAAATAAACACTTAGGTAAAGAAGGCTTTTGGACGACAGTCAAAGCGGCATTAATAGGTGCGCCTATGCCACTGTGTTCATGTGGTGTTATTCCTGCTGCGATAGGGCTGCGCCGCGCGGGTGCATCTAAAAGCGCGACTACAGCGTTTTTAGTATCAACCCCCGAAACTGGCGTTGATTCAGTTTCAGTATCTTATGTTTTGCTTGGCCCATTTATGGCCATTATCAGGCCAATAGCGGCTATTTGTAGCGCCATTGTTGCGGGTGTTTTAGTTGGGCGCGATGCCGTTAAAGGTGGAAAAAAACAAAATGCTGATCAACATACGCCAGCAAGTTGTTGTACAAAAAGTGAAACGTCTCATGTGTCAACATCAGGTTGTGCGAGTAAACAGCCACAACAGATAAGTACATCAAGTTGTTGTGCAACTGATGATGACAAGCAGCAAGAGCCTAAAATTACGTGTTGTGCTAAAACCAATACAGAAACAGTAACTTCAGCATCTTGCTGTGAAAGTGAGCTGCAGGAAAAGCCAACGCAGTGGCAAAAAATACAACAAGCGATTACCTTCAGTTGTAATAAGTTACTGTCTGATACTATGATCTGGCTGGTGATCGGCTTATTTTTTGCGGCCTTAGTGCAAACTTATGTACCAGAGTCGTTTTTAACGCAGTGGGGGAGCGGTATTTTGGCAATGACTGTGGTTATTTTAATTAGCATCCCTATGTATATATGTGCCACAGCATCTACACCAATAGCCGCGGGGTTACTATTAAGTGGTGTTGCGCCAGGTGCAGTACTTGTATTTATGTTAGCTGGACCTGCCACTAATGTAGCTACTTTAGGAGTGGTAGCGAATGAACTTGGCAGGCGGGCAGTGGTGGCCTACTTAACAGGAGTTATTGGTGTTGCCATAGCATTTGGCTTCTTAACAGATTTCTTAGTGGCTGAATTTGGCTTTGTGGTGAGCCCATTATTAGGTGAAGAGCATGAGATACTTCCTTATTGGTTTAGCATGATTTGTGGGCTAGTGCTAATACTGTTAATGCTGCGTTTGCTGCTCATTGATGTTCGGGCAAGGTTTACTGCAACTGGTAAGAGCATTGCATAATGCTCTGTTATTAATTGCTTTTTCTATTATATGACAAACCAAGTTTAATACTCGTCAGTGCGACTTAGTTCGCATTTTAGTTTGCCTGAGTTATAATCGGCAATAGATTATAAACGGTACGTACTTTGCGTGCCGTTTTTTTAACTTTATAGATGCAGTAATGAGTGAATTAGTGGATAAGTACGCCGATATAAGACCTTATAATGACGATGAAGTAGCCGATTCGGTTACGCGCTTAATTAATGACAATGCATTTATTGATGTGTTAGCGAAATATAATTTACCGCGATTTGTTTCCGCTATTCCTTTTTTCTCGCGCTTTTTAGTCAGACGGCAGTTACAAAAAAAATGGGGCGATATAAGCTCAGTTGAACAGGTACAACAAGTCGTAGCTAAATACCTTGGCTTATTAGTTAAACGTACAACTTCAGAAGTAACTTTTTCTGGGCTTGATCAGCTTGACCCTAAGCAGGCATATTTATTTATTTCAAATCATCGCGATATTGTACTTGATCCTGCATTAGTGAATTGGGGTTTGTTTAGCCACAATATGAAAACGGTTCGGATTGCCATTGGTGATAATTTACTGCAAATTCCGTATATCACAGAGTTAATGCGATTAAATAAAAGTTTTATTGTAAAGCGTTCGGCAAAAGCACCGAAAGAAATGCTTAAAGCGCTTTCACAGTTGTCTGCTTACATTTATGACTCACTAACCGAAGGCAATTCAATCTGGATTGCGCAAAAAGAAGGGCGTGCTAAAGATGGTTTCGATCAAACCGACCCCGCTTTATTGAAAATGCTTCAGTTACAAGGGCGCAAGCAGAAGAAAGAATTCGCAGACTATGTTAGAGAGTTAAAAATTGTACCTGTATCTATTTCTTACCAATACGAGCCATGTGCTATAGCGAAAGCGAAAGAGTTGTATCATAAACAGCAGCATGGGCAGTATGTAAAATCGGCAGGTGAAGATATTGCTAGTATTGTTGAAGGCTTCAGTGCTGCTAAAGGGCATGTACATTTAGCCTTTGGTCAACCTATTGAATCAGGCTGTGATTCGCCAGAGCAATTAGCGAAAACAATCGATCAGCAAATAGTTGATTCATTCTTTTTGCATCCAGGAAATTATATTGCTGGTGGTTGTCAGCAAGCGGTTATTGATAAAGCCGATGCTAAAGCGTTCGAACAGCGCATGGCCAATGTGCCACAAGAGCTTAAACCTCTTGTGATGGCTATGTATGCCAAGCCATTTCATCGTAAAGCAGAAATAAACAGCAGTGAGAGTTGTGATTAAAACGTAGCTCAGAGAATTAAGCCGCATTGATAGCGGCTTTTTTTTTGTCTAAAAAACGGGCTATACTCTTTGTATATTGAATCTACCGCGTATTGTTAATGCAACAAATTGAAATATTTGAAATTCCTAGCCCCTGCAAAAGTATTTGCGAAGTAAATAACCGGGGGTATTGCAAAGGTTGCTATCGCAGCCGTGAAGAGCGCTTTGCATGGAATTCATTTACAAACGCGGAAAAAAAGAAGGTGCTTAACCTTTGCCAACAACGCTATAAGCGCTACTTACAAAAGCAACGAACGACCGCTGATAAACCCCAAAACCCAGAGCAAGGCGGATTTGATTTTTAATCAAGTTGGTATTTAGCTCTTAAAAATTGCACAGTACCATTTTCGTTCAGCCTGCGTAATTCAGCTTCTAATTTAGGTATCAATGCTTTATGCCGGGTATGCAAAAAATGAAAGCTTTGGATTGGTGTAAATACTTCTGTTTGAAATTGTGACATGTCAAAACTGGGGTGTTTTGTGTGTAGTATAAAGTCTAATAATATTAAACCGCTGACTTTTTTTTGCGTGAGTAAATTCAACTGTGCTGTCACGCTTTTAACCCGTACTACATTACCAATAAAGGGATTGTTATCTAAATAATCTTGTGCTGCTGGGTAACCTGCTTGTATTGCAATACTGTTTAATTGCTCAAAGCTACAGTGAAGACAATTTTTTAATAAGATTAAATTAAATTCAAACAGCGGAAAGTCTATAAGGTGTAAGTTTTTATACTGCTCAGAAATTGAACTGATACGGCCTAGTTGACCATCTAAAGTGCCATTATTAGCGGCAGCTAATGCGCTTTGGTGATTAAAGTCGATAATATGCATTTTGTAGCCAAGTTTATCATAAGCTATTGACATTAAATCAATAACATACCTTGCTTGAGATGAATCTGCTGGGCGGTTAAACAGTAAATGTTTACTCTTCGCTTCGCCAAAAATGGGAAATAGCAGGGGAACTAGGTAGATTAAAATAAGCAGCTTTTTTAACAAGGTGTTTCCAAAATGGGACGAAAAATCGCCACTAATTTACTGTTAAATTTTATTTAGTGCAAGGGCCGTAGCAGAGTCTTTTACTTACAATAACAAAATGTTTGATATACTTAGAACTAACGTATTGTTCTATAAATAGTTGGAAGTTATGTCATACAACTTATGTTCATTGCCTCGTGAACAAAAATATCAAATTCAACTCGATTATGAAGCGTCATTTTGGGCATACCAAATTAAACGCGGTAAAAATACGCGTGAGAACGTGTACAGCACTATTAATAGTCGCCCAGTTGCGGAGCAAACATTTTTGAAACAACAGTTTGAGCAATATCTTGCCTTAATGCAGGGCTAATGTGTGATCCGTGTAGTTCGTTTAGATCCTATTAAAACGCCATTAGTAAATAAGTTTTACGATAAGCATGGAGCAAGAGGGCGGGCAACTAAACAAGATGATGTTTGGGTTGTTTATTCTGCTGCTGAGATTATTGCGGCGTGTCGCATTCAGAACCGTGATGAGCATTTGTTTTTATCGACTTTATTTGTCGATTCTAATTGGCGGGCTCAGGGGATTGCAAAAAGGTTATTGCTAGCCTTGATAGCTGAGCAGCAAAAGGTGATTTTTACTTTTGCATACCAAAGTTTAATTGATTTTTATCGCTCAATTGGGTTTAACTTTGTGTTAACATTACCACCACCTATATCGACACTACTTAAAGTGTATCAGCAGCGTAATGTCGTCGCTTTACAGTGTCAGCCTAAATAACATGTAATAAGAATTGGGATAATAAATGGGTACCTGGTTAAGAATTTTAATTTTTACGGTGATCGCCAGCTGCATTGTTATAACTGATCAGGCAATTGCTAAGGTTAAACGTTTATCTCCCAGTGAAGGGCTCTCTCAAAGCTACGTAAGCAAAATGCTCATTGATAATAATGGCTATCTTTGGCTAGCTACGGAAGGCGGTTTAAATCGTTATGATGGTTACCAAGTACTGCATATTGCAGGTCCTAATGGCGAACTCGATGAAGTTATCATTGATCGAATATATCAAGATCCTGAAGGTTACATTTGGATAGCCTCTTTATTAGCGGGTTTGTTTCGCTATGATCCGGTAACCGATAGCTATCAACAATATTTATCAAAACCCCTCAGTGAAGAACAAATATTAAGCCAATCAGTGTTCAGTATGATTGCCGCTGACGATAAAACATTATGGATTGGCAGAGGCTGGGATTTTGCTCGCCTTGATTTAGCCACTGGCACAATCGAAACTATATTTGAACTACCAGAGCGAACTCGAAGTACAGTTATTAGAGATTTGTTTTATCATCAAGGTTATATTTTTATCGCCACGAGTAGCGGCGCCTACGTTTATCATATTAGCACAGGGCAATATCGCCCGCTTGAACACCTTAGCAGTGAGCCTGAGCACATCTATCAAAACTATATAAAGTCATTTGCTTTAGGTGAAAATAATAAACTTTTAGTCGGCGCTGTACGCGGTTTATACGAGGTTGATATTAGTGATTTACCGAGTATGTTTGAACGACCTGATACCCCTTTTAAAAATACGACATTATTGCCTGATCTTAATATTTGGAAAATTATTAACGAACAAGGAATATATGACTTAGGCACAGATAAAGGGCTGTTTAAATATAATGCAAAGACCGGCGAGTTGATCAAAAACACACGAATTCAGCAAAGTGAGTATACCCTTTCAGATACGAGTATTATTGATATTGTTAAAGATAAAAATGGCGCAATGTGGACTGCCACTAAAAGTGATGGCGCTTTTTACTTACCGCTAGATAATTATCATTTTGAGAATCTTGATGAGAGTAAAATTAAAGGCGATGGACTATCTCACCCGTCAATTTGGAGTATCACTGAATTTGAGGGGCGTGTATGGTTAGCAACGCATAATGGTTTAACCGCTGTTGATTTAACAACACTAGAAAGTGAGGTCTTTTTAAAAGACTATCAGGTCGATTTATTTACTACTGAATTTAGTATCTACAAAGTAACACCTTATAAAGATAAGTTGTGGTTACATACAAACCGAGGTGTTTTTAGTTTTGACCCACATAGTTATGAAATATTGCCTGCTAAAACGCAAGATTCAAGTCAACAGCATTTAATTGATGGCTGGGTACATGGCTCGGTGTTAATGCCCAATGGACAGCTGTTTTATGTTCATCCTGAACATGGCATGTTTATTTATAATATCGATACACAAACGATTACTCCCTTAGTTGGTGAGTTTGAAAACTTTGAACCTTTTTTAGCGTATGGCTTTTTGCCTCCTATTTCGACTCGGCCAAAATCCCCACTATTTTATAATGCGGGAGTACTTTATCATGTTGATCCAGATACTTACGCATTATCAAAAATTTACACTGTTCCCGAACAGCACGAAAATGTAGCCGTTAATGTTATGTCTTATATTGTTGATAAAAACAATGTGTTATGGATTTCATTATCTAATTTTGGATTAATCGGACTCGATGCTACAAACTATAAACTGCTACACACGATTGACTTAGATAAAAATAAATTAGGTACGCTACTGTATGATATGGTGCTTGATGAGTTTGGGATGATTTGGATGAGTAGCCACAAAGGTATCTGGCGCTTAAATCCTGAGAATAAACATTTTCAACAATTTACTACCTCCGAAGGCGTGGTGTCGACTGAGTTTAATAGTGGTGCTTTTACCCGCTTAAAAACAGGGCAAATTGTATACGGAACACTTAAAGGGCTGACATACTTTTATCCCAAAGATAATACGCCTGAGCATGCGCTCATTGAACACGTGAACGTTACCAGTGTTGATGTTATGTCTCGGGAGTTAGCCGTTGATTTAAAGCAACCCATAAAAAAAGTGGTATTAGAGCATGATGATATTGGGCTTGAAGTTGCTTTCTCAGCAATGGCTTTTAATTATCAAGAGCGAATTATCTATGAATACCAGTTATCTGACGGACAAAAATCATATACCCGAAATAACAACCGAGTATTATTTCCTAAGCTCAACCCAGGTGAATATCAATTAAAAATTTGGGCTAAAGATCCACTCACGGGAGATTATACCCACCCTGCAACATTGGACATCGAGGTGAAATATCCATTATGGCGTTCGCCTATGTTTATAGCACTTTATGCCGTGCTGTTGGTTGTAATTGTGACTGCATGGGTTATGCGCCGCAATCGAATTCAGCAAATTCTCATGCTTGCGCACAGAGAAAGCCAAGAAAGTGAAGCGAGGTTAAAGTTAGCGCTTGAAGGGAGTCAGTCAGGCGTGTGGGATTGGCAGTCATCAAGCCCTATTATCTATCAGCCACGCTTAAAAGATGAATTAGGCTACAATGTTGACGCGGTAAATTTAGATGATTACTTGATGAAAATCCATCCACAAGATAAACAAAAATTTCGTCTTGAATGGTTAGAGTTTTTATCAACAGATAAAGGGTATTTTAATTGCACTTATCGTTTACGCCATAAAGCAGGTAATTGGCGTTGGTATAAAGACTTTGGCAAGGTCGTCGCTTGGCAGGGAAGTACGCCAGATAAAGTTGCGGGTACTTACACAAATATGACTCGCGAACTGGTTTTTGAAGAGCACGCCCGTTTGTTTGGTGCCGCATTTGAGCAAACACGTGATTGGGTGTTTATACTGGATAAAAATTTACGGATTTTAGCGACCAATCAATCACTGCAAACGGCGTTTAACTTTTCTGCAGAGTTTCACTCAAGTCGTTCATTGAAGCTTGGTATGAGCCGTACTGCTCGAATCAACTACTTACGGATAATGAGAGAACAACAAGTGGGCGAGCATTATAGTGCAGAAGATAGTGTGCGTTTAGCAAATGGTGAACTACGCCATGTACTTATTAAAATAAGTGCTGTAGCGGGCAATGATAACCGCCTTGAGAGTTATGTCGTTATTTTAACTGATATTCATGCACAAAAAATGGCTGAAAACGAACTGTTTTTATTAGCCAACTATGATGGTCTTACCGGGCTACCTAATAGAACTTTATTTAATGACCGTGTACTTCACGCCCTAGAGCAAGCAAAGTCACACCATAGTAAGGTTGCCCTGTTAAATATCAATATAAAGCGGTTTAAGCACTTTAATGACTCACTCGGTCATGAAGCGGCAGATATTATTATTAAGATGGTAGCCAAGCGTATTAAGTCACGGTTACGCAGTAATGACAGTATTGCCCGGTTTAATGGTGACGAATTTATGTTACTTGTTGAAGATGTAGAACAGATTGAAGAAGTTGTACTGCTATGTGCAAAAATAATGAATAGTGTTGCTGAAGGTATTGTTTTAACAGAGCAAACAGTTAGTGTGAACCTAAGTATAGGTGTAGCCATGTACCCTTATGATGCACAGACAAGTAAGAATTTACTTAAAGCCGCCGATGTGGCTTTGTATCATGCTAAAAAAAGTGCAGAAGGGTGTTACCAGTTTTATAAGCAAGAGATGAATTTACATGTGCAAAGAGCTTTGCACCTAGAGTCTCAAATAACGAAAGCATATAAAGAACATAAGTTTTGTAATCATTATCAGCCGATTGTTAATGCTGACCAGCAGAAAGTTGAGGGATTTGAAGTGTTATTACGCTGGCCTGACAACACAGAAAATAGCACACAAGAGTTTTCTCTTGTGGCTGAAAGCATGGGATTGATCACTAAAATTATGCTACAAACCTTGTCTCGCGCATTAATTGAGTTGAAACAATGGCAATTAATCAACCCTAACTTGTATGTATCAATCAACCTATCAGCATTAGATTTTGAATACCAAGGTTTAGTGGAAGAAATAAATACGGCGTTACGTAGTGCCAATGTGAGTCCTGATACTGTGGTGTTTGAGATCACGGAATCTATGCTTATGAATGAGTCCGAGTACGCGCTAAAAAGCATGCAGAGATTAAAGCAACTAGGTTGTCGATTATACATGGACGATTTTGGCACTGGTTATGCGTCATTAACTTACTTAAAACGTTTTCCAATTGATGTTTTAAAAATAGATCGCAGCTTTGTCAACGATATTGGTATAGATAGTGGTGATGAAGCTATTATTGAATCAACGATGGCACTTGCCAACAGCTTAGGTAAGGCGTGTGTTGCTGAAGGTGTTGAAACCATAGCGCAATTGAGGTTTTTGCGTGAGCTGGGTTGTAATATGTTCCAAGGTTATCTGTTTAGTAAACCAGTCCCTGGGGATGACGTAACGGCGTTATTGGATCAGGATTGGAGCACAGTTTTAAAAATAGATTAGCTTATCAATGTAAGATTAACGCTATAGTAAAATTTTTATAGCGTTAACAACGATTTATTATGTACCTATAACCTAGTCTTGTCTTGCACCACAGTGGCGGCAATACATGTACTGAGTGCGAGCATTTAACTGTTCTTTGATTATTTTATTCGCTTCTTGTTTGTTTAATCCCAGTTTAATGCGCAGTGTTTCTAGGTGTTCAATTTGTTCATTATCTAATTTTCCGTTATGGAGCCTTTCATGGACCGCATCATTAAAATGAAGGCGGCGTTTACGTAATTGCTCTGAAAAACTAGAGGCTAATAGGCCGGTAGGAATGGCCACCATACCCATGCTCAATAAGGTAATTACTCCACCAAAAAAGCGTCCCAGAGGCGTGACAGGCACCACATCACCATAACCTACGGTTGTTAGTGTTGCCATGGCCCACCACATCGCAGCGGGAATAGAGCCAAACTTATCAGGCTGAATATCATGCTCAATTAGGTAAATACCGCAAGAAGCTAAAATAAGTACCACGGCCATGATAAAAAAGGCGGCCATTAGAGAGCTGCTTTCATCACGAAACGACTGTAATAACAGCTGCATTGCGCGGGAGTAACGGGTCAACTTGAATACGCGTAGCAACCTGAATACTCTTAAGAAGCGTAAATCGAATGCGATAAAGAACATTAATAGGGTTGGTAAAATCGCAAGTAAATCTATTAGGGCTAACGGCGAAAATATAAATTTAATTCGCCGTTTAAAGTTACTTGTTGCCATGCTTTTATATTCAGTACGGTCAACACAAGACCAAAGCCGAAGTCCATATTCAATAGCAAAGATACTTACTGAGACAATTTCTAGCATGAGAAATTCATAGGTGTATGTTTGTGCTAGGTTTACTATGGACTCAAGGACAATTGCAATTACATTAATCATAATTAATGTAATTAAAAAAATGTCTAGTATGTGTCCGGCTTTGGTGTATTCGCCATTACCCTCAAGCAAAAGGGCTGTGCGTTTTCTTAAAGTGTTCAAATTTGTATCCGTATTTAATCTATTTAGTTAATGCTATGTAGTTAATTCCAGCAGCATATTGATGCTACCTTCTTCAAAATCGCGGCTAATTTTAAAGCCTAGCTTGCGAGCAAGCTCGATCATACCGGTATTTTCAGGTAAGGTGATCCCTTCAATAAATTGCACCCCTTGGCTTTGGCAGTATTCAATAGCAGCACGCATTAGCATACTACCGAGTCCTAACCCTTGGCAGTTAGAACGTACAACTATTGCAAATTCAGCGCGAGTTTTATCAGGATCCATCAGTACTCTTGATACGCCTAAAGTAAGTTGCTGTTCGTTTTGCTGTTGCGTCACTATAAAAGCCATTTCACGGTCATAATCAATTTGCGTCATTTTTGCGAGTTGATCATGATTAAATTGCGGTAGCTCGCCAAAAAAACGTTTATAGCGATCTTCTTTGGTTAGTGACTGATCAAATGCTTGATGGGCTTGTTCATCTTCAGGTTTTATAGGCCGTAAAATTGCGTGGCTAGCATCTTTTAACGTTACGCTTTTTACCAGTTCGATAGGGTAAGGGCGTATCGATAAACGTTTGCGGTGACTTTGTATTTGGTAGCGATTTAAAGTCATGGTTGCATCTAGCACTAAAAATTGCCCATTGCTCGCTAGAATAGGGTTTAGCTCTACAGAAGTAATATCAGGTTGATCAATCACAAGTTGTGATACGCGAGTTAGCAAAGCGCATAATCGATATTTATCTACTTTTTCTGGCAGGATACGATCTTTTAGTACCCCTTTGTCGTGCGCTGCGGCAATTAAGTATTTTGCTAAGTTCATATTTAGCGGTGGTAAAGCGACGGCGGCTTGGCCAAACTCTAATCCAGTTCCTGCTTCACCAATTAAAATCACTGGGCCAAAGTTAGGCTCAGTTTTAATTGCGATACGCAGTTCATTTGCCCCCGCACGCGGTGCCATTTTTTGTAACGAGAAGCCTTCAATAATCGCATCAGGGTAAGTGTTCTTAATTCGTAGCAGCATGGCGAATGCTGTTTGTTCAACCTCTTGAGCATCATTAAGATTTAATACAACCCCCCCGACTTCTGATTTAGATGGAATGCTTGGGCTTATTAATTTTAGCGCTACAGGAAACCCAAGTTCAATAGCTTGCTCTTTTGCTTCGGTAGGAGTGAAAGCAACCTCAGTTTGAATACACTCAATGCCATAATGAGTAAGTACTTGGCTGGCTTGATGAGTTGAAAGGTAGCTTTGTTCATCGTTTAAAAACTCATTAACGAGAGTTTTAGCGGCTTGTTTATTGATTTGAGCATCATCAGTATTGGATTCAGGTGTTTGGGTCAGGTGCTTTTGGTTGCGTCGATAAATAACTAAATGCATAAAAGCTCTGACCGCTCCTTCAGGTGTGCGGTAAGTTGGAATTGCAAAGTTGCTGCAGAGTTTTCTGGCTGCGTAGGCTGCATCTTCCCCCATAAAATTAGTGATCACATAAGGACGAGCCATTTTGGGCAGCTTATTTAATGTCTGCGCAATAATTTGCGCATACTCTTCACTGGGTGCTATCGCTGAAGGAGTGTGAATAATTAATAAGTTTTTTACTTCTTTAGCATGCAGCAATATTTCCAGTGCTTGTTTATAACGGGCTGGGGATGAATCGCCAAAGATATCAACCGGATTAGAAGTCATATCGGATTGCGGAATAACTTTATTGAGTGCGATACGCGTTTCTTCACTAAGCTGCGCTAACTTTCCCGAGCTTTGCAATAAGCTATCGACAGCCATTACACCAGGGCCGCCTCCATTCGTTAAGATAGTAAGTTGCTCAACTTGTAATAACTTTGGGTGCATCGCTAATGTTTGCGTCGCGGCAAAGAGCTCTGTTAAGTCGCTTACTCTTAGCATACCGGCGCGTTGGAATAGGGCATCGTAAACGGCATCTGAACTTTGTTTTCCACCGGTATGAATTTCTGCGGCAAGTGCCCCAGCAGTGGTTTTGCCGGTTTTTATTGCAATAACTGGTTTACTAAATGCGGCAGCACGAGCTGCTGAGATAAAGCTGCGAATGTTTTCTATATTGTCTATATACAATAAAATGGCTTTGGTTTTTGCGTCTCTGCCTAAAAAATCTAACAATTCAGCAAAATCGATATCTAAACAATCACCGACTGAAACAAAATATGAAAAGCCAATTTCTTTGTTTTTTGCCCAATCTAATATAGTTGAACATACTGCAGCAGATTGAGAGACAAAGGCTATTTTACCGGGAGTTGTAACTGTGTGTGAAAAGCTCGCATTTAAGCCAATATGAGGAATTAATAACCCGAGGCAATTTGGTCCAAGTAATGAGACGTTGGCATTTTTAGCAGCCTCTTGCAATGCTTGCTTTTGCTCTATACTCAATCCCGCCGCGATGACTACCGCATTTTTACAACCAAACTCACCAAGCTCTTTAATAATTGCTGTCACGGTATGTTTATTGGTACAAATAACAGCTAAATCCGGTACTTTAGGTAATGCTGCAATAGAAGCGTAAGCTAATACACCGTGGACCGCTTTGTGATTCGGACTGACTGGCATAATAGGGCCCTTGAAACCACCCTGAAGTAAATTTCGCATAACGATAAAACCCGCACGAGACGCATTATTCGATGCGCCTATAACGGCAACCGAGGTGGGGTTAAAAAATTGGCTGATGCGCTTTACACTCATAGCTTTTCCTTCGCTGTAAAGGGGCGGTTAAGGTTAATCACTTAAACTCTATCATTTAAAATTCAATGTAACACTGTTTAGTGCTATTTTTCGAGTACTTATAGTCGAACGATATCAAGGATTAGAAATGACAAACACGAATGGTTCCCAGATAGTAATTGCAGCGGTTATCTTTGTTATTGGTCTACTCGGACTCGGTCTTATCCTTAAAAGCACAGCCATTGAAGTAAAAAATATGGAACGCACAGTAACAGTGAAGGGGCTTGCTGAAAGAGAAGTGCTAGCTGACACCGCTATTTGGCCACTGCAGTTTAGTGACGCAGACAATAATCTGGAAAAGCTGGTTGAGCGGGTTGAGCACAAGAGTGATGCCGTTATCGCCTTTTTGAAGCTGCATGGTTTTGATGATGATGAAATTAGCCGTGGTGCGCAATCAATCATTGATAAACAAGCACGAGAGTACTCCAGCGAAAATCAACAGTACCGTTATATTGCGCGCGCTAATATTACTGTATATACAACTCAACCGAGTAAGGTGCAAAATGCGTTAGCTCAGGTCGGGCAGCTGGCAAAGCAAGGTATTGCAATTGTACAAGATAGCTACGAAACCCGAATTGAATATTTATTTACAGGGCTCAATGATGTAAAACCCGCAATGGTTCAGCAGGCCACTGAAAAAGCGCGTGAAGTAGCAATTAAATTTGCCAAAGACTCACAATCAAAATTAGGTAAAATTAAAACCGCTCGACAAGGGCAGTTCAGTATCACTGATCGCGATTCAAATACGCCACAGCTTAAAAAAGTGCGTGTAGTAACCAGTATTGAGTATTACTTATCGGACTAAGTAACCAAACTTCAAGTTAAGTAGTTTTCTATTTGCTCCGTTTTACAACCTAAATACGCACTCGCAAGCAAGATGGTATATTCATTGATGGTTTTGTCAGCCAATGTACTCTGTAATGTGAGTAAAGCTTTTAAAAATGCGGCGGTATTGATCGTTTTATTTTGTTTTAGCTCAGCCTCCATTAAAGCTAACAGTGCTGAAAATTCATGTTTTGGCAGACTTTGCTGATATTGATTACAGGTTATATAGCTTGCAACGGGTGTGAGGCCCTGATTATTCTGTTGAGTTAATGCTAACAATAGGTTTTCGTTACTTTCAAATAGCATTAAAGAACGAACGTAGTTAAATGGCAGTTTAGCTATATTACAGTGGCTAAATAACGTATGAATTACATTATTGTTTGCTTCATCAAGTAAGGCAAAGCCATTATTGAATTTAAGCCCTGGAGTAAAAAAGCTCAATATATCAGTATCGTTAAACTGCTTTATTAACAGCTGTGGTAGCGGTTGATGTGTTAAAATACGAGTGGCAACGTTTTGCAGGTAACTATATTTTACATCCATACGCTGCGCGCTTTGATACAGATGGAGTAACTGCAAAGTTTGCTGTTGTGATGTTAATTTGGCAAAGTCATCGACAACAGATTGCAGCTGGTGTTGCTGTAATTGCTGTGAGAGTCGAGTTATGCAAGCATCCATTATTGTTCCTCCATTATCTATTTGTTCTATCCTAACGGAAATTACTTATAGGTCAATTCTTTGCATTAGGCCAATTGATTGTAAAAAGGCCGCAAATGCGGCCTTTTTAGGTTTTAAAGTAAACGAGTCTTTAAACTGATTTACTTGCTACCCATTGATCAACAAAGCTTTCAAGTACGTTAAGTGGCACTGCGCCATTTTTTAGTACTACGTCGTGGAATTCACGAATATCAAACTTATCACCAAGTTTAACTTTTGCCGCTTCCCGTAGTTCTAAAATCTTTAACATACCCACTTTATAGGCTGTTGCTTGTGAAGGCATGACAATGTGACGCTCAACCATTTTAACACCGTCAGAGGTGGCGTTTGGTGTGTTATTTACGTAGTAGTCAATACCTTGTTGGCGAGTCCATTTCATTTCGTGGATACCGGTATCTACAACTAAACGACATGCACGCCATAGTTCCATCGCGAGACGACCGAAGTCAGAGTAAGGGTCTTCGTAAAGGCCCATTTCTTTTGGTACAAGCTCTGAATATAAACCCCAGCCTTCGATATACGCTGTGTAGCCACCGAATTTACGAAACTTAGGCACGCCTTCAAGCTCTTGCGAAATAGCAATTTGCATATGGTGACCCGGAATACCTTCATGGTACGCCAAAGCTTCCATTTGATACGTTGGCATTGCTTCCATGTCGTAAAGGTTAGCGTAGTAAATACCTGGGCGAGAACCATCTGGTGCAGGTTGTTGATAGAATGCTTTACCCGCCGCTTTTTCACGGAATGCCTCAACAGCTTTTACTTTAAGGCCAGCTTTTGGCTTAACGATGAATAACTCGTCTAAACGGGTCTTCATGTTATCAATAAGTGCAGTTGCTTCATCTAGGTAGCGTTGTTTACCCTCAGCAGTATTTGGGTAATAAAATTGTTTGTCAGTTTTCATAAACTGCATAAAGGCGTTTAAGTCGCCTTCAAAGCCAACTTTATTTTTGATTTCACGCATTTCATCATGAATGCGTGATACTTCCGCTAAACCTATGGTGTGAATTTCTTTCGCCGTTAGGTCTGTGGTTGTAGTACGGGCTAACGCATTGTTGTAAAACGCTTCGCCATCAGGGAATTTCCATGCGCCATCACGATCATCGGCACGCTTTTCAAGCTGCGCCAGGTAATTGATAAGCTTAGAGTAAGAAGGTTTTATAGCCGCTTTTAATGCTTGTTCAGCATCGCTAATTAAGGCGTCTTTTTCTGCTTGTTCTATTTCTAATGCTGTTACTTTACGTTTAAAGTCAGCGAGTAATGTTGAGTCTTCGCCTTTTTCAAATGGTGCACCAATAATAATATTTTTACTTGAATCAATGACATGAGGGAATACAAATTTAGGCGCAATAATGCCTTTGTCAGCACGAACCTCTAAATCTTTGATAAGTTGGTCAATAACTGTAGTCACGCCGTTCAAACGCGAGATATATGCTTTTGCGTCAGCAACATCGGTGATCTGGTGTTGGTTGATTAAAAATGCTGGGATCATTGAATGAACACCAAACATTTGGTTTACCGGGTAGTTATGGTAACGCCATTTAAAATCAGCAATCGTGTTTTCAAGATCTTGCTTTTTAAGGTCATAACTCACTTTAGTATTTTCATCAAGTAAGTCACGATTAATCGCATTTAATGCAACTAAGTCGTCCTTAGCTTGTTGTAAATCTTCAAGTGCGCGCTCTTCGCTGCCATCATCCCACTTGTCGTAATCTTTTTTGATACCCATGTATGTTTGATAAACAGGACTGCTCATTACATCACGGTTAAAAGTATCTTCAAAAAAGGCATTGGCTTTGTCGATTTCACTCTGTACAGGTTGTGCTTGTACACTCGGTGTGTTTTGTTGCTCAGGCGTTTGCTGGCAGCCACCTAGCAGTGCAATACTCACTGCGGCAGCGATAAAGGTAAGTTTACGCATGTTTTCCCTTTTGTTGTTAGAAACCAATAAAGGTTATAAATTAATTATTATTAATATGAAGTTGTAACCGCCTAAGCACTTACAACTATACAAACAATTCTAGCAGGTCATTTAAAAAACGGTGACCTTTTTGGCTTACCTGCCAATGGCTATCCATATCGATTAGTAAGCCTGTATTTATCGCTTTGTTCAAGGCCTCAGACTGGCTCTGTAGTGATAAATTTGTAAGTTCGTGTAAATCACTTTTTGGACAGGCTTCAAATAGGCGAAAACGATTCATAAAAAACTCAAAGGGTAAATCGTCTTGCTCAACTGGCCATTGCTTAAATAAATAAGGTTTAGCTAAGTCCATATACCCACGCGGATGTTTCACTTTCATAGTGCGGGTTATTTGACCTGTGTTTGCATCAGTTACTTTACCATGAGCGCCGCAGCCAATGCCTAAATAGTCGCCAAAGCGCCAATAATTTAAGTTATGTTGACATTGAAAGCCGGGTTTTGCATAACCGGATATTTCATATTGTTGGTAACCTGCTTGAGCGAGTAATAGTTGGCCTTGCTCTTGGATATCCCACAACGTGTCATCGGGAGGCAAAGTCGGGGGCTTTGATGCAAATTGCGTATTGGCTTCAATGGTGAGTTGATACCAAGAAATATGGGGCGGATTTAGCGCAATGATTTTTTTCAAATCACTGAGGGCATCATCTACAGATTGCCCTGGAAGACCATGCATTAGGTCGAGGTTAAAGCTGTTTAAACCGGCTTCGTGAGCTTGTTGTGCTGCGTAAGTGGCTTCATCAGCACCATGAATACGGCCGAGGGCTTTTAGCTTGTCATTTTGCATGCTTTGCACGCCAATTGATATTCGATTAATCCCCGCGGCGACATACTCTTTAAAGCGCCCAGTTTCTACCGTACCCGGGTTAGCTTCTAGCGTGATTTCACAGTTATCACTAAGGCCTATCAGTGAATCAACGGCGTTTAATAAGCTGACATAGGCGTCACCAGTTAATAAACTTGGGGTGCCACCGCCGATAAAGATCGAATGAATTTTTCGCCCTTGCACAAGGTGTAAGTCAGTTTTTAAATCATCAATTAAATGTTGTACATATTCTTTTTCTGGAATATCGCCTTTTTGGCCATGACTATTAAAGTCACAATAAGGGCACTTTTGCACACACCAAGGTATGTGCACATATAAGCTTAACGGTGGTAAATTCACAGGCCGCCTTTAAGCTTAAGCTCTGCTAGTAAGGTTTGTAATGCTTGACCTCGGTGGCTAATGGCATTTTTTTGTTCTTTACTAAGCTGTGCACTGGTGCAGCCAAGCTCTGGTACATAAAATATAGGGTCATAACCAAAGCCGCCTTGGCCATCTTGGCTTTGGGTTATTTGCCCTTCCCAACTGGCACTACAAATTAGTGGGGTAGGGTCATTGGCGTGGCGCATTAGTACTAATACACACCAAAAGCGTGCGTTACGAGTTGGGTTATCGCCCAGCTCAGCGAGTAATTTGTCTATATTGGCTTGGTCGTTGGCATTTTCCCCTGCAAAGCGGGCGGAATATACACCGGGTGCACCATTTAGCCCGTCGACTTCTAATCCCGAGTCGTCAGCAATAGCAGGGAATCCTGTTAGCTTGGCAGCATGGCGAGCTTTGATGATGGCGTTTTCAACGAATGTAGTGCCGGTTTCTGGCACGTCAGGGACGTTAAAGTCGCTTTGTGGTAACACTTCTATCTCGAGAGAGCTTAGCATCTGTGCTAATTCTGTTACCTTCCCTTGGTTACCAGTGGCTAAAACTAAGGTTTTTTTCATGATTTAATCTACGTAAAATTTTTGTTGAAACTGCAATTTTTGAAATTGATTGTTTTGTTTGATTTCGATATCAAACCGTAAAATTTCTTCGTTGGTAAATTTTACTTGAGCGAGGTAGTAAATAGAATCGCCTTCAACCACTTCTTTAAATTCTAAAACTTGTTTATTACCTAATAAGTTTTTTGCAGTTCCTGAAAGTGATGCTGTTTGCGCTGTATTATCGGCATCATTTTTTAAAATCGAAATATTAACTATGCCTTTATAGTTACTGCGCTCAAGGCCGTAAGCTTGCGCTATTTTTGGCTGAACAAAGGTGGAAGGAAAGGCGATATAGTGAACTTGCCAAGGGCCAAGTTCTTTATATTGCGCGCCTTGAATTTGTTCACTGTGGGCAGTAAAGGTGATACCTGCCAGTGCGAAAAATAATATACTTGCTAGCTTTTTCATAAATGACTCTTAAAGAAAGAGGCCTATTTAGGCCTCTGGTAGTGAGATGGTTTAACCGATAAAATCCATAAATAGAATTTGTGCAAACTGTAATGCGATTATCAATACTAAAATTGATAAATCAAAGCCACCTAAAGGCGGTAAAACTTTTCGGATAGGTTTAAGCATTGGCTCAGTGAGCTGGTGGAAAACGGCTTCAATAGGATTGTAACCTTGGCTTACCCAGCTTAACAAAGCGCGGATTATTAATACCCAAAATAATAAGTTTAAACCCTCTTTGATAACAGTAATCAAGGCTGATACAAATACGGTTTGCGCATCCCAACCACCATAAAACATGAGCAATAGGGTAGAAATTTTTGCTACTGCAACAATGAATGCCAATAACAGTGAGGCTAAGTCTAACCCACCAAAACCGGGAATAATTTTACGTAGTGGGTTTACAGCAAATGAGGTTGCTTTAACCACAAACTGGCTTAATGGGTTGTAAAAATCGGCTTTGGCTGCTTGCAGCCAAAAGCGCAGTAATACCACCATTAAAAATAGATCAAATACAATCCCGACTAAAAATTGCATGGCATTCATAATTTACCTCGAAAAATAAGCATTATCGCTTAGTTAAAGTTCTTGTTCCATTTGTTCGGCACGGGCAATACATGCATCCATTGCATCAGCAACAGTAGCTGTTAAACCTTGTGCTTTTAAATGTTCGACCGCAGCATGAGTTGTACCACCCTTAGATGTTACATTGGCACGTAATTGAGAAATACTTATATCAGGCTGTGAGAGTGCCATTTCTGCAGCGCCTAATGCGGTTTGTTGGACTAAGCGGCGGGCATCTTCATCATTAAAACCTAGGGCTTTGGCTTTCTCTTCGATGGCTTCCATAAATAAGAAGAAATAAGCGGGTGATGAACCCGTAACAGCAATCACGTCATTGATTTGAGACTCTTGCTCAACCCATACCGCAATACCAGTTGATTCAAATACTTGTTGTACAAAGGTATGTTCATCAGCGGTCTCACCGTCGCCAAATAAACCCGATACACCACGACCAAGCAATGATGGGGTGTTCGGCATACAACGGACCATTTTTACGTTTTGGCCGAGCATTTCACGAAGGCGGCTAACGGTTAGGCCTGCAGCCACAGAAATAAATAGCTTATCACTAAAATCGATGCCTGAATCTTGGAATGATTGACATAAATCACCCATCATTTGCGGTTTAACAGATAACACAATCACATCGGCATCACGCAGTGCTGCGTTATTGTTTGAGGTGGTATTGACCCCGAAATCCGCTGCTACCTTAGCAAGTTTTTCTTGATTGCGGTTAGTGGCAATAATATTTGATGCCTTAAACCCATTTTTTACCATGCCACCAATGATGGCGTAGCTCATATTACCTGTGCCTATGAATGCAATTGTTTTATCTGACATATCTTAGTTATCACCTTAGCTTCGTTGGCCAAAAATATCCGTGCCGATGCGTACCATGGTGGAGCCTGCAGCAATGGCTGCTTCTACATCACCACTCATCCCCATCGACAGGGTGTCTATTTGAGGATATTGGGACTTAAGTCTATCAAAGCAAGCGCGTAATTGCTCAAAATATTGCATTTGTTGCTGCGTATCGTCGGTTTTTTCTGGAATAGTCATCAGCCCACGCAAAACCAAGTTAGGGCAATCATCGACAAACTTCGCTAAGGCAGGGAGTGCATCCGGGTGGCAGCCTGACTTAGCTTCTTCTAGACTAATATTAACTTGAATTAATACATTCAGTGGTGCTCTAGCGTCCGGCCTTTGGTCATTTAAACGTTTGGCTATTTTTTCTCGGTCGATACTTTGCACCCAGTCAAAATGCGTGGCAACTAAAGCGGTTTTATTTGATTGAATTGGGCCAATAAAATGCCAAACAATATCGCTATAATCTGCCAGTTGGGTTACTTTATCTACAGCTTCTTGAACATAAGATTCACCAAACTCTCGGTGGCCTTGCTGATAAGCCGCTAAAATAAAGTCAGCAGGTTTCGTTTTAGAGACTGCGAGTAAGCAAACATCTTGCTCGTTGCGGTTATTTTTTTTTGCCGCTAATGCAATTCTAGCGTAGGCGGATTTAAGTCGTTCTGCTATTGTAACCATATAATTATCAGTTAGTTGTGGAGTCATAAATGGATATTACCGAATTATTAGCCTTTAGTGTGCAGCATAAAGCATCCGATTTACACTTATCATCAGGGGTTGCTCCGATGATTCGAGTTGATGGCGATGTGCGTCGAATTAATATTCCAGCACTGGAAGACAAAGATGTAAACAGCTTAGTCTACGATATTATGAACGATAATCAACGCAAGGACTACGAGCAAAACCTAGAAGTGGATTTTTCCTTTGAAGTTCCTAATCTTGCTCGTTTTCGTGTGAATGCATTTAACTCTAACCGTGGTCCTGCAGCGGTGTTTCGTACTATCCCAAGTGAAGTGCTGACGCTGGATGATTTAGGGGCACCTGATATTTTCAAAACGATTTCTGATAATCCGCGCGGCTTAGTGTTAGTGACTGGGCCGACAGGCTCGGGTAAATCAACAACTTTGGCGGCGATGGTCGATTATATTAACCAAAATAAACATCATCATATTTTAACCATCGAAGATCCTATTGAATTTGTTCATGACAATAAACTGTCACTCATTAACCAGCGTGAAGTTCATCGCGATACCCACAGTTTCTCCAACGCATTACGTAGTGCATTACGTGAAGACCCCGATGTCATTTTGGTCGGTGAGCTTCGTGATTTGGAGACCATTCGTCTTGCCATGACTGCCGCTGAAACAGGCCACTTAGTTTTTGGTACACTGCATACTACCTCAGCCCCTAAAACTATTGACCGTATTATTGATGTGTTCCCCGGTGAAGAAAAAGACATGGTACGCTCAATGCTCTCTGAATCACTGCGTGCAGTTATTTCGCAAACATTGTTGAAAAAAGTTGGCGGTGGGCGAGTTGCAGCCCACGAAATTATGATTGGTGTCCCGGCTATTCGTAATCTAATTCGTGAAGATAAAATTGCGCAAATGTATTCATCTATTCAAACGGGTTCATCTCATGGCATGCAAACGATGGATCAATGTTTGATTAATTTAGTGAATCACGGTGTGGTTTCTAACGTAGAAGCGCGTGCTAAAGCGCAAGATAAAACTAATTTTGGCGGCTAGGCCAAAGGATAAGGAATATGATGACTCATTCTCTTAACTATTTTTTACAACTGATGATAGACAAGCAAGGCTCTGATTTGTTTGTTTCGAGTCAGTTACCGGTCAGCGCGAAAATTAATGGTGAATTAATCGCATTGGGAGACGACAAAGTTTCTGATGAGGAATCATTAGCGTTAGTTGAATCAGCAATGAGTGAAAAGCAAAAAGCTGAATTTCATGATTCTAAAGAGTGTAACTTTGCCATTGCGACGGATGAAGGGCGCTTCAGGGTCTCAGCATTTTGGCAACGAGATTGTGCAGGTATGGTTATTCGTCGCATTGTGACTACCATACCTGATGTAAATGAGCTGGGGTTACCTTCAACGCTAACCGACGTCATTATGGCAAAGCGTGGCTTGGTGTTGTTTGTGGGGGGAACGGGTACCGGTAAGTCTACATCATTGGCTGCACTTTTGGGTTATCGCAATCGTAATCAGCGAGGCCATATTTTAACGATTGAAGATCCGATTGAATTTGTTCATGAGCACCGTAAAAGTATTATAACTCAGCGTGAAGTCGGGCTTGATACCGAAAGCTTTGAGTCAGCTTTGAAAAGCTCTTTACGTCAAGCTCCTGATGTTATCTTGATCGGTGAAATACGTTCGCAAGAAACCATGGAATACGCGCTTAGTTTTGCTGAAACAGGGCATTTGTGTGTTGCTACTTTGCACGCGAACAACGCTAACCAAGCAATCGACCGTATCATGCATTTAGTACCAAAAGAAAAGCACGACAAGCTTAAATATGACCTATCATTAAATCTGCGGGCAATTATCGCGCAACAATTAGTACCAACAGCGGATGGAAATAGCCGGGTCGCTGCGATTGAAATATTACTGAACTCCCCCATCGTTGGTGAACTTATTAAAAAAGGTGATATTGGCGGTATTAAAGAGGCGATGGCAAAATCTAAAGATATGGGCATGCAAACCTTTGATCAGGCATTATTTGAGCTCTATAAACAGCAACGTATCAATTACGCCGATGCTCTGCATCATGCTGATTCACCTAACGATTTACGTTTGATGATTAAGTTAAGAAACAATGAACAGCAAGGTGCAGGCTTCTTACAGGGTGTAACGATAGATGGTTTAGATCAAAAAGGTTCATAAAATGCAACATAGCTTAAAATGGTGTTTAACATTGCTACTTACTCATTGTTTAATGACCCCGTTTTTTGCTATTAGCCAAGGCGATGCGATCACCATTTATTTACGCGATGATGTATATCATGATTATTCGCGCTTTTTAGCGGGTAAAACCCCCGATCAAATAAACGATTTTAGCGGTAAGTTTATTCGTCGTGATGTGGTTGATATGATCATCGCGCAACAAGCTATGCACTTAGGTGGGTTTAACAAGCGCTTTGATTACCAAGTTGGCAAGGTAAACTTTAGAAATACCAAGTTATTAGAGCAAGGTGAATTACTGATCAGCTTTGATACGTATTGGTATCAAGATGCAAAATTGCTATCAGAAGAAGTATTGATCAGTGATCCGGTGATCCGTAAAGGTGAATACTTTGCTGGTATTTATGCCGCTGAAGAAAATCACGCTGTTTTTAAATTACAGCATTTATCTGATTTTAATGAACTTACCAGTGTTTCAACGCCACGCTGGCGTACCGATTGGCGTACGCTCGCACAATTACCGTTAAAAAAACTTATTCGTGAAGATGAATGGTTAAGTCAAGTTAGAATGGTTTCTATGCAGTGGGTTGATTTTATGCTGATGCCCTTAATGCCAGCGATTAATAATCATTATGAGCTTGAAAATATCACCTTAAAAGCAATTCCTAAGGTTTTAATGTTATTAGATGATAGTCGCCACTTTGTGGTATCAAAACTTCACCCAGAAGGCTACAGGGCGTTTGCTGCGCTACAAAAAGGCTTGAAAATAATGCGCGAACAAGGGGCAATTGAAAGAGCGTATCGGCAAGCTGGGTTTATTCCTGAGCTAACCGATCAGCTGATTATTAACTTACCTCTTACCCGTAAGCTTGTTCAAAATAGCTCTCTAAAATAATCACCGCAGACATATTATCAACATTACCTTTGCCTAAGCTTTTGTAACCGCCGTGTGCAAATAACCTGGCTTTAGCATCTGCTGTTGTTAAACGTTCGTCTTGGGTCTCTACTGGTAGGCCAAAATTATTATGTAAGCGGTTGGCAAACTTTTTCGCTTTAAATGTGACTTCTTGATTTGTTCCATCCATATTAAGAGGCAGACCGACCACTAAGAGGTCGGGTTGCCACTCATCAACGTGCTTTTTGATAAAGTCCCAGTTTGGAATGCCATCTTTGGCTTTTACAGCGCTGAGACTTGAGGCTGATCCAGTCAGCTCTTGGCCAATTGCAATACCAATGCTGGTGGTACCAAAATCAAAGCCCATCACGGTACGTTCACCTTTGGGCTTAAGTTGTTTTTTGCTCATTGCTTCTTTCTATTTAAAGTGAGTTGCGTTTAGGCATGGCCTGCTTCAGCGCTTAATTGGCTAATATCAAAACCTAACGTTTCAACGGCTTTTTCCCAGCGTTGCTCCACTGGGGTGTTAAATATAATGTCAGGATCCGCTTTAATGATAAGCCATGAATTTTCAAGTAGCTCTTGTTCAAGTTGGCCTTGCTCCCAACCGGCATAACCTAAAGTAATTATAAATTGCTCAGGTGCTTGCGTAGTTGTTAGGCTTGCTAATACATCTTTGGAGGTGGTGATCATAATATCACTGCTTAGTTCTTGGCTGGCAGCGTAACCAGGTTTAGGTGAGTGTAAAACAAACCCGCGGTCTGTTTTTACCGGCCCACCAGCAAAAACGGCGACTTGTGATGCTTGATTCGTTTTATCGTTATCGATTTCAATTTTATCAAGTAAGTCACCCACAGTGATATTGATAGGCTGGTTAATTACCAGCCCCATAGCCCCGTCTTCATTGTGCTCACAAATATACGTTACAGCACGCTTAAAAAAAGGGTCTTGCATTGATGGCATTGCGATTAAAAAGTGATTTTCTAATGATTGCATAACGTTACCCCTTTATTATGTTGAAAATTAAGTATGGCTCAGTTTTCTCTCTATCGCATCAAATAAGATACCTGTGATTGAAATATCGTAGGCAGCTTCAATCTCTTTGACGCAAGTTGGTGCCGTGACGTTTATTTCTGTTAGTTTATCGCCAATTATGTCTAGCCCAACAAAAATCAAGCCTTTTGCTTTTAATGTTGGTGCAACTGCTTGGGCTATTTTTAGATCCGAATCACTGATCGGGCGAGCTTCACCACGACCGCCAGCGGCTAGGTTGCCCCGGGTTTCACCATTTTGTGGAATACGCGCTAAACAATATGGAATAACCTCGCCATCAACCACTAATACGCGCTTATCGCCCTGTTTGATCTCTGGGATATAGTTTTGCGCCATGGCAAAACGGCTGCCATGTTCAGTAAGCGTTTCACAAATAACACCTATGTTGGCATCGTTTTGCGTTACCCTAAAAATAGATGCGCCACCCATACCATCTAATGGTTTGAGAATAATATCTTGGTGCTGGGCAAGAAACGCTTTTATTTGGTTTTTATCTCGGGTCACCAAGGTATCTGGTGTATGTTCACTAAACCACGCAGTAAAGAGCTTTTCGTTAGCATCACGCAAGCTTTGTGGTTTATTGACGATTAATGTGCCTTCCAGCTCGGCACGTTCTAAAATATAAGTGGCGTAGATATATTCAGTGTCAAACGGAGGATCTTTACGCATTAAAATGACGTCTAAATCAGCAAGTGCAATGGTGGTTTTTTGTTCAAGTTCGTACCAGTGGCTTTCATCATCAAAAACGCGTGCTTTAGCAGCAGTTGCAAAGGCTTTGCCTTTACGTAGCGATAAATCATCCATTTCCATGTAATAAATTTCATAGCCACGACTTTGAGCTTGCATCATCATTGCAAAGCCTGTGTCTTTTTTGATGTTAAATCCGCTGATAGGATCTGAAATTATACCTAACTTAATTGCCATGTCGTTGCCTTACTTAATATGTTGCAATAGATATGAGGGTGCTTTTAGTAATTTCAATTAGCTAAATCACCAAATTGCAGTTGTAATGCACTTAAGACCGTTAAAGCTGCGGTTTCAGTTCGCAGTACACGTGGCCCGATGCGAATATCAGTAAAATTTTGTTGTTTAGTTTGTGCAATCTCTTCGTCGGTAAAACCCCCTTCAGGTCCAACTAAAAAGCGTACACCACTGTGTGGTACGGTAATCGTTTTAATTGAGTGCTCAGCACGAGGGTGTAGGGTGAGCTTAATTTCATCACTGTGTTGCTCTAGCCACTCTTTTATATCAATAGGAGGGTGGATGGTGGTAATACGATTACGGCCTGATTGTTCTGCTGCAGAAATGGCTATTTTTTGCCATTGCTGGTGTTTCTTTGCTAAACGCTCAGCACTGAGCTTTACACCACAACGTTTACTGAAAATAGGGGTGATTTCGGTGATCCCTAACTCGACAGACTTTTGAATGGTAAAGTCCATTTTATCGCCGCGCGATATACCTTGCCCTAAATGAATACTTAGAGGAGATTCAACATCTATGTTGTTAAACTCAAGGGGCATAGCGACAACGGATTTTTTACCAACTTCAATAAGCTCACATAAGTATTCGCCACCTTGGCCATTAAATAATGAAATTTGCTCACCGACCTTCATACGTAAAACCCGGCCAATGTGCCCGGCAGCGTCATCGTCTAAGCTGACAGGGGTGGAAAGTACGATATCACTTGCTTGATAAATATGAGGAATGCGCATGGTGGCCTTAATATAGATAGCTAATAGCGCTATCTTAAGTAAGGCGCTGCTTGGGTGCAAATATTATTAGCAGAACTGAGCTTTAACTATTTAGTTTTTCGTTTAATGCTTCTAGGTTTTGTGGTGTTTCAGCGATATCGGTTTGGCATGATAGGTGGTTATTTTGTGCTTGTTCAGTAACCGGCTCAAAGTGATAGCCGCCATCAACTTCACTTACTAAAAAGCGCACACTGTGCAGGGAATTAAAAATAAAGCGTTGTTTGTCATCTGCTAATAGATAATCAGTCTGGTTAAATAATACACCGGCAATATCGTGATGTTCGTGTAAATAACTCGCTAACTCAGAGACACTAATTTCGTTATTAAAGTCACAATAACAATAATCTTTTATCAGTTCATCGAACATCAATTTGACAAGCTGGCGCGTATTAATGCCAGCAATAACTAAAGTGCTGGGGTTTTCGGTATCAGCTTGACCGAAGTAGTGTTCAGTGAATTGTCGGCTGAACTCACTGTCATTATCGATCAATAGATAGTTGTTTACTTTAAACGGCATGCGGCCCCACGTTTTTGGTATTTTCAATATCTAAATTGAAAACATACTAATAAGTAAATAGCCTATAACACAAAAAACAGCAAATTCGATACAGGCAATACCAATGTTATCTTGATGGTCAATTTCAAGTGCTGTATCTATATTGGGTAGTGAAATGTACTTGATAATGGTCGTTAATATATACAGTAATAACCACATCGTGCCGCAATGTAAAGCTAATGTGAATAAATTTTCGACCATTTTACCATTATGAAAAATAGCACTGGCCAGCCCTGCATAAATAGCTAACGCTAAACCTATTGATTTACCTGCGTAGCGAATCCCTATAGAGGTATTTTCTAAGTTAAAATTACTCTGTAGTGAAGCTCCTTGATTGGCTCTAGCAAAGCGGTATTCACGCAATTTACTGTCTAAAGCAAAGATACCTTGTAATAAAAAGAAACTAACAAACGCAATGAGCAAGCTGCTGAATCCTTGGGTATGGGACCAGTTATATAGACCTAAACTAATGATACAGTTTGCAATCAACATGCCCGAATCGACCAAGGCTGCACAGACATTTTGCTTTAAGATGGCGGCCTCTTCATTAAACCTATGTAAAATCCATTTACGGTGGATTAAATGGCCTACCTTAATAAAGCTAAACAATAAGACAATTAAAGTGATGACTTTTAATGGATTAGATTGAGCTGCACTAATGCTTATTTCATCAAATAAAAAAGCAATGGTTGCCACCACCACACTTATCTCAGATGCAAAGCTGATCCCCATGGCAAAATTGTCATGTTGGGCTAGCTCTTCTTTCAAAGCTTGTTTAGCCTTGAAATGATTTAGTCCTCGTAAGCCTATTACAGTTAAGCAAATAACCGCAAAACAGATGGCAATCGCGACTAAACTAGTGTTAGATAAAGACAAATATGACATGTTGAACCTAGATAATAATTAATAATTTTATTCTAGTATGATTACTGCTGATATAAAAGAGAGTATTTAATGAGCCAGCTCCAACAACTCCCCTCCCAAATACATGCCCTTGGTATGGAACGCTTTAATGAATTATTTCCTGAGCGCTCTGTTAATGAGCAAATTATAAAATTACTTGGCTTGAGTGAATTTGCATGGCGTTGTTTGGAGTCGCAACCTGAGCTCATTGAAGTATTAATATCAGAGTCTGAAATGTTACAACGTGATTGCCCTTGTCCGTTTGTTGGTTACGACCTTGCTAATGTCGATGAGGCAGAGGGCTATCAAATACTGCGCCAATACAGAGAACGCTATTGGCTTAAGGTCGCTTTTTTAGACTTATGTTGTAACAACGAAATAGCGGATAGCATCAACTATATTTCTCTGTTGGCAGACAAACTTATTGACGCTGCAAACCGCTGGGCGTTTGCACAGGTGGCTAAAGTGAATGGGGAGCCAATTGATGAGCATGGCAATGTAATGCAGATGCTAGTATTGGGTATGGGCAAGCTTGGTGGCAAAGAACTTAATTATTCTTCTGATATCGATTTAATATTTGCCTATCCGCAAAGTGTAAAAACCCAAGGTGGCAGACGCTCACTCGAAGCACAAGTATTTTATACTAAAGTTGCGCAAAAATTGATTGCTTCACTGAACCAAAACACCGCAGATGGGCAAGTGTTTAGGGTGGATATGCGGCTTCGACCTTTTGGTGAAAGTGGCCCTTTAGTGATGAGCTTTACCGCAATAGAAGATTATTACCAAGAGCAAGGTCGAGAGTGGGAGCGTTATGCTATGCTCAAAGGCCGCTTAATTGGCGAGCAAACCCAATATAGTGAAGAGTTTTACCAATTGTTAAAACCCTTTGTGTATCGCCGCTATATTGACTTTTCAGTGATAGAATCGCTGCGTAAAATGAAGCAGATGATCGCCCAAGAAGTAAGACGTAAACGCTTAACCAATAATATTAAGCTCGGCGCAGGTGGCATCCGAGAAGTGGAGTTTGTTGTGCAGGCATTACAAATGGTGCGTGGCGGACGTGAAGCTAATTTGCAAACGCAGTCATTGCTTAAAGCTCTTGCACAGCTTAGTGCCACTAATGTAATCGCTTCAGAGGAAGCGCAACTACTACAAAGTAATTATTTGTTTCTGCGTAAAGTAGAGCAGTACCTACAAATTTTTGATGATCAACAAACACAAACATTGCCTGATGACGAGCTAAACCAACAGCGTTTAAATTTTCTGTTAGCGCAAACTGATTTTGCCCAGACCTTAAGTGAAATTAATACGGTAATGGCATCTGTTCACAGCGAGTTTGAGTTAGTGATAGGCTATGAAAATGAGCCCGAGGATCCGTGCGAAAGTGCGTTTGTCAGTGCTTGGGAGCATAATGATGTTAGTTTATTAACTGACCCGAATGATGACTGGCAGCAGCCTTTAAGTGATTTTAAAGCGCACTTGGCGAAAGCTAAAATCGGCTTACGTGGTCGCGATATTCTTGATAAATTGATGCCGTTACTACTCAAACAGCTCTCACAATGTAATGCCTCAGGTGCCGTTTTTACAATGATAAGTCAGGTGCTGAATAAAATTATCTCGCGCACAGCGTACTTAGAGCTGTTGTATGAAAACCCTGGAGCACTAAAACAATTAGTGACCTTGTGTTGTCACAGTAAGTGGATTGGCGAGCATATCTCTCGTTATCCAATTTTACTCGATGAGCTTATTGACCCTGCAGTACTTTATAAGCCAACCTTATTAACTGCCTATAAAGATGAAATAAGGCAGTACTTCTTACGTATAGATAATGAAGATTTAGAGCAGCAAATGGAAGCGCTGCGCCAGTTTAAACAAACTCATCAGTTACGTATCGCTGCCGCAGATGCAACAGGTGTGTTGGATGTAATGAAAGTTAGCGATCACTTAACTGCACTTGCTGAAGCTATTGTCGATCAAGCAGTAAACATCGCTTGGCAGCAGATGGTGTCGCGATTTGGTAGTCCCCCAAATACTGATGACGAAAATAAGGGATTTGGTGTTATTGCCTACGGTAAAACCGGTGGCTTTGAAGTGGGTTATGATTCTGATCTAGATTTAGTGTTTGTTCATAACCATGACGGCACCAGCCAAACCAATGGTGAAAAAAGCATATCTTCTAGACAGTTTTATTTAAAATTAGCACAGCGGCTGATGCATTTATTTAATACCCGCACAGCATCGGGCATTTTATATGAACTTGATACAAGGTTAAGGCCTGAAGGTGCCTCTGGGCTGATGGCCATCAACTTAGAAAGCTTTCATCATTACCAACTAACACAAGCATGGACATGGGAGCATCAGGCACTCGTACGCTCTCGTATGATTTTAGGCCAAGTGGAGTTACAACAGCGCTTTGCTGAAATTAGATTAGAAATTCTATCTATGCAACGTGATTACGCGGTTCTAAAAGAGGATGTTATCAAGATGCGCGAAAAAATGCGTAATCATTTGGCTAAGGGTAACGAGGCGCAATTTGATTTAAAGCAAGATGCTGGCGGTATGGCCGACATTGAATTTATTACGCAGTATCTTGTTCTTAAAAATGCCCATACCTTTTCTCAATTAACTACCTATTCAGACAATGTAAGGATCTTGACTGATGCGGCTAGGTTAGGTTGCATTAATAAACAAGTGAAGCAAGATATGATTGCAGCTTATATAGAATATCGCTCACGCTATCATGTGTTGAGTTTAAATCAGCAAGGACGCTGCGTTAGTCGCGAAGAGCTGGAACAGCATATTCGCTTGGTGATTGCTGCTTGGCAGGATATTTTTGCATTAACAAGTTAACTTTTTAAACGACGGCAGTTTTCGCGTACATATTCAGAGGGCAGTTCGGTTATCACCGCTGCTCTTTGTTTAAAGCAAAAAAAGGTATAGACCTCATTCTCAAAGTCATCATTGATAGCACGGCCGACTTGGTACAAAGTTGAGTTAAAGTTGCTATCAACCCGAAAATGGTCTTTTACTACGTAATCTTTACTTAAATACCAATACAGTACAATGTCTTCATTGTGGGCGTATTCAGACATGGTTTTTTTCAGGGTTGAGCCATTTTTAAAGCGCCGTGGTATAAATTCACCGGTCCAGTTTGGCGATGAGGGTTCAACCACCCGAGCTCGCTCAATTAAAGCAGCATCAATATTTAGTTCAGGTTTTGGTAGTTTTAAAACATATTTATCCCGCTCATTACTTTTGTTTACCTGATTACGCAATGCCGAATAAAAACGTGATAACCCTTGTGCAGCTGCATTTTTTGTTTCTTTCATATCCATAATTGGACCACGGCCAAATAAAAAATAGATGGCGGCGACTATTAATATAACGGCTAGTGATAAGTGCTTAACCCAAAACCACATGACTCATACTCTTGTTTGATGTTTGTTTATAAAATCATATTAAATAACGAAAGTCACCCACTACTTGTAGTAAGACGGTGCATTTTCGTCAGGGCGTGTTTTAAAACGCCTATGTAACCACATGTATTGCTCAGGCGCTATTTTTACTGCTTGTTCCATCCGCTGATTTACACGTGTTACATCTAGTTTATCATTGCCACTAGGAAAATCCTCTAACATAGGGAATACCTCTAGGTGGTATTTACCGTCTTTGTCCCTGTGACTGGCGAAACTGACTACTTCGCAGTTTTTACTGGCTGCAAATAATAAGGTTCCTGTTGTTGTCGCTGCTTGCTCTACCGCAAAGAAAGGCACGAATTCACAACGTTTGCGGCCATAATCTTGATCTGGTAGATAGTAGCAAACTTTTTTATTTTTTAACGCTTGCAATAACCCTTTGATATCGCGTTTAGCAATTAAGTACTCATTAGAGCGTAATCGGCCATTGGTGGTAAAGTACTCCATTAATGGATTATTGTGCGGACGATAAAAACCAATACCTTGGTGTTTTATCCCCATCACCCGACTTGCCATTTCGAGGTGTAAAATATGGGGGGCTAACAGTAGCACTCCTTTCCCCGACTGCTGAATTTGCTCTAAATGTTCTAACCCTTTTATAGAGCCGAATACTTTGTTTACCCGCCATTGCGGCCACCACCAGGCCATGCCCGTTTCCATCATAGCTATGCCGGTATTTTCCATATTCTCCAACACCAGTTGCTGCTGCTCTTGTTTAGGCATGTCAGGAAAGCAGAGTTTAATATTCACTTCGGCAATATGGCGACGCTTTTTCATAAAGCGATGCACTAATCGGCCTAAGTATTTGCCCATGGTTAACTGGAGCTTGTGAGGGAGCCATGAGATCACATACAAAAAAAACACACCAACCCAGGTTAGCCAATAACGAGGGCCTAAAAAAGACAGCTTGAAAGGAGAGGAGTTAACCACAAAAAACATCTCAACAAATAAAAGAAGTAGTTTAACTGTATGTGTTTAAAAACACAAAAAAGCCAGCACGAGGCTGGCTTTTAAAAGGATGATAACAAAGCTTAAATAGCTTTTAAACCTTGATTAATTGCAATCAAATCTTCACTTGTTAAGGTACCAGCAGCTTGTTTTAAGCGTAATGTTGAAACCACATAGCGGTAACGTACATTGGCTAAATTACTTTTGGCGTTATAAAGATTTTGGGTGCTGATCAGCACATCAACGATGGTACGAGTACCAACTTCAAACCCAGCTTCAGTAGCTTTTAATGCACTTTCTGCCGAAACAACCGCTTGCTCTAAAGCTTTAAAAGTCGCAATATCAGATACCACTTGGTTGTAAGAAATGATTACTGAGCGAGTCACGCCACGAAGTGATGATTCTAAATCTTCACTGGCTGCAACATAAAATGCGCGAGCTTGATCAGTCGCTGCGGTAGTTGCGCCACCGGTGTAAATAGGCACACTGAAATCAAGACCAACAGTTGCACTATCGCCACGAGGCTTCATTGTGTTGCTATTATAATCCGTTAATGAATCGCCATAAGTTGCATTTAACGTGAGGGTTGGATAGTGCCCTGATTGCGCTAGATCAATCTGATCTTTAGCAATATCAACTGTGACTTTAGCAACTTGTAAGTTTAAGTTATTTTGCTCTGCAAGCTTCACATAATCGGTTGATTGTTTACTTGGCTTTACTGTAGAAAACGTTTGCGTGTCTAGCGTATCTAGCTTAGCGTGATATTTACCGGTGATTTCACGAAGCTGTTCGCGGGCGGTTTCAACGCCATTTTTAGCCACGATTTCTTGGGCTACAGAGTTATCGTATTGTGCCTGTGCTTCGTGTACATCAGTAATTGCAGTCAGGCCCACGGCATATCGTTGTTTTGTTTGCTCTAATTGACGCTCAATTGCGCGTTTTTCTGATTGCACAAACTCAAGATTATCAATAGCGCTTAACACGTTGAAGTAGCCTTCAGCAACTCGGACAATTAGATCTTGTTGAGCAAAATCATACTGTGCTTTTGCTTGTAAAGCTTGTTTATCAGCAATATCTAAAGAGTTCCACGCACCTAAATCAAAAAGAGTCTGGCTTAAGCTTAGACCACGGCTAAATGTATCCGTGTCACCATCTATTTTTGCATAGCCCAGCGGGTCTGTGCCTTCATAGGTCGTGCTATCAGTTTTATCGTAACCCATTGAAAAGCCAATTTGTGGCAGTAGGGCGCTTAATGCACGGTCACTGTTGTAAGCTTGTGCGTCAGCTTGTGCTTTTGCTTTTAAAACCGTTGGATCATTGGCAGTGGCTATTTCGTATACTTGTAATAAATCTTCAGCATTTGAAGCTGTAGCAGTTAATGCGCATGATAAGCCAATCAGCGCAGCAAGAATGTTCTTTTTCATTAGATGTTCAGTCCTTAGACAGTTTGCGTACTAAAAGCATGGTAACCTGTTTTGTCAAATAACAAAAAAAATTTTGTGTAAAACAGCGCAAACAAGTGTAACAGAATATAATAAACCGCAAACCTTTTGAGTTAAGTAACCAATTAGGAAAATAAATGACTAACAAAGTAATTGCTCAATTTAGTAACGATGATGTTGACGTTGCACCGATTGAAAATTTATACAGTGGCTTTTTTAAAATCAACCTATATCAATTTGAACATGCTTTGTTTGCTGGCGGAAAGTCGCAGACCATCAAACGTGAAATTTTAGAGCGTGGTGATGCGGTTGCGGTATTACCGTATGACCCTATTACTGATCAAGTATTACTCATTGAGCAAATACGTATAGGGGCCATGCGCAGTAAACAGTCTCCTTGGTTGCTAGAATGTATTGCTGGCATGACCGATGGTAGCACTGATTATGAAGCTGTTGTTAGGCGTGAAGCGTTTGAAGAGGCGGGACTTGAATTACAGCAACTTGAGTATATGTTATCGTATTTATCAAGTCCTGGCGGCACCACTGAACGACTGTATCTTTATTTAGCAAAAACAGATTTAAGTAAACATACGAGTGGGATATTTGGTCTTGAAACAGAAGGGGAAGATATTAAAACACACGTCATCGATGTTGCTGATGCTTTAGAGCGCTTAAACAGTGGAGAAATAGATAATGCAGCAACTGTGATTTCATTACAGTGGTTAGCATTGAATCGTGATCGTATAATAAAAAAGTGAAGCCCTAGCATTCATCGACTACCTTTAACCCTTAACCTTATGGCGGTAACTTGACAGCAATAGCAGTGAAACAACGGTATATTCAAAGCCTACCTAAGTACCTTACTTTGTGTGAGCATAATTATGTGCGCGCAATAAAGCTTTTACCGAGCAATAAATCGGTTGATCAAAAACGGCACGTACAACTAGGTAATCATCAATTTGAAATTAACATTGATGGCTGTGCAAAATACACTACGGATATTTCGATCACGCAGTTATCAGGCGTGATTAAAGGAATGACCCCATTGTTTTTAACTGTACGTTTGTATCATGATGCAAACGTCGCTGAAATTGTTCACCATGATTACCACCAAAGAATAAAACCTTCCTATGGTTACCCAAATCCTTTAATGCATCAAAAAGATGAAAAGTATCAGCTGAATGCTTTTTTATATGATTGGTTAGTCGCCTGTGTGGAAAATGGCCGTGCTGTGCTTAATTGGGATGTTAATAATGGCTTGGTTTAAGCAAAGTGTTGAGTTTGATAGTGATACTTTAAAATTGGCCCATGTCACGGATTGCCACTTATTTGCAAAGCGCGATGGTGAATATTTTGGGGTTAACACAGCAGAACATTTTTTAGCCTGCTTATCCGATATTGCGGTAAAAAACCTCGATGCCGTTATTTTTGGTGGTGATTTAACGCAGGATCACAGTACACAATCGTATGCCTTGTTTGCCCAATTGATTGCGGAATCGTCTTTGACCTGTCCGGTGTTTTGGACGCCTGGGAATCACGACGATATAGCGTTACTCACCGAGCTTGGTAATGGGCAAATTTCAAATGCAAAGCGTTTGCACACGGCAAATTTTGAGGTGGTTTTATTAAACTCAAAAGGGGCCACTCCGGCAGGTTGGGTGAGTGAGCAGCATTTAATTGAGATAAGCCAATGCCTAGCAGAAACTCAGCGGCCTACAGTGGCTTTTTGTCATCATAACCCATTACCAATTAATGGCTATTTAGATAAACACATGTTAGAAAATGGCCCGCAGCTGCTCAATACACTTAATAATAGTCATTGTGTTAGTTGGTTGTTTCATGGCCATGTACATAATGCTTACGAACATAACTATCGAAACATCCAAGTTATTGCAACACCAGCAAGTTCAGTTCAATTTACAAAGCATACTCCTGATTGGCAACAACAAAATTTAGGCCCTGCGTATCGATTAATTACTTTATCGCAAAGGGCGGCGACAAATATGCTTGAGTGTGAAACGGAACTAGTATGGCTAAGCGAGTAATTTATATTCATGGTTTTAATAGTAGCGAAAAATCATATAAAGCTGTGCGCTTTGGTGAGTATATGGCAAACTATGACGTTGAATATTTGGTGCCGCGTTTAAATCATGAGCCTTTACATGCAATTATTCAGTTAGAGCAGCTATTAACGCCTGATACTGTGTTAGTTGGTAGCTCGCTAGGTGGCTTTTATGCCACGTATTTATCGCAAAAATATCAGCTTCGTGCAGTGGTGATTAACCCTGCAGTGAAGCCTTTTTTATTATTGAATTCATTTTTAGGCCCTAATTATAACCCTTATCAGGATAGCCACTACGAGCTAAATGAAAGTCATATTAGTGCGTTAAAATCGCTGTTTATAACAGAGTTAACTTGTCCTTCTTTACTGTATTTGTTACAGCAAACAGCAGATGAAGTTCTCGGCTTTGAACAGGCAGTTAAATATTATTCACAGTGCAAACAGCATATTGAGTTTGGTGGCGATCACAGCTTTAAAAACGTAGAAAGCACCTTTGCAAACATTGTGGATTTTCTTAAAATCACGTAAAACTTAGCTAAGCGCATAAAAAAGATAAAAACTATGAGTCAGCAAAATTATAACGCCGAAGCCATTGAAGTCTTAAATGGTTTAGAACCAGTAAAACGCCGCCCAGGTATGTACACTGATACTACGCGGCCAAATCATTTAGGCCAAGAAGTTATCGATAATAGTGTCGATGAGGCTATGGCCGGACATGCTAGTAAAATTGACGTCATACTCCATGAAGATAACTCGCTAGAAGTAAGCGATGACGGTCGTGGCATGCCAATTGATATCCACCCAGAAGAAGGCATTCCAGGGGTGGAGTTGATTTTTACAAAGTTACATGCCGGTGGTAAGTTTTCAAATAAAAACTATCAATTCTCAGGTGGCCTTCATGGTGTGGGTATTTCAGTTGTAAATGCATTATCAACCCGGGTGGAAGTATTGGTACGCCGAGATGCCCAGCAATTTATGATGGCGTTTGAAAATGGCGATAAAGTTGAAGACTTAAATGTTATTGGTACTGTTGGCAAACGTAATACCGGCACCACGGTACGTTTTTGGCCAGATGCTAGCTATTTTGATTCCGCTAATTTCTCACTGACTAAGTTGCATCATCTATTAAAAGCCAAAGCGGTATTGTGCCCTGGTTTACGCATTAAGTTTATCAATAAACAAACTAAAGAAACGCAAGAGTGGTACTACGAAACTGGCTTACGTGACTATTTAAATGAAGCCGTTAAAGGTTATGAAGTACTGCCCAAAGAACCCTTTACAGGGGAGTTTTCAAGCTCGACTGAAGGCGCTGATTGGGCTGTTGTTTGGTTACCAGAAGGCGGTGAATCTATAGCTGAAAGCTACGTTAACTTAATACCAACAGCGCAAGGTGGTACCCATGTAAATGGTTTACGCCAAGGCTTATTAGAAGCAATGCGCGAATTTTGTGAATTTAGAAACCTACTACCACGAGGCGTAAAATTAACCCCTGATGATATTTGGGAGCGTTGTAGCTACGTGTTATCAGTAAAAATGCAAGACCCCCAATTCGCAGGACAAACGAAAGAGAAACTTTCCTCTCGCTCTTGCTCTGCTTTTGTCTCGGGGGTGGTAAAAGATGCGTTTAGTTTATGGTTAAATGAGCACACTGAAATTGCAGAGCTTTTATCTGAACTGTGTATTTCTAACGCGCAGCGTCGTCTTCGAGCTGCTAAAAAAGTTGTACGTAAAAGAGTAACTGCAGGGCCTGCATTACCAGGTAAATTAACAGATTGTAGCGCCGCTGATAATGATCGTACCGAGCTGTTTTTAGTGGAAGGTGATTCTGCTGGGGGCTCTGCTAAGCAAGCCCGTGATAGAGATTTTCAGGCTATCATGCCACTGCGCGGTAAAATCTTAAATACATGGGAAGTTGAGTCAGGGCAAATACTCGCTTCTCAAGAAGTGCATGATATTTCTGTTGCGTTGGGAATAGACCCTGACTCTAATGATTTATCCGGTCTTCGCTATAATAAAATTTGTATTTTAGCGGATGCTGACTCGGATGGTTTACACATTGCTACCTTATTATGTGCCTTGTTTGTTCGCCACTTTCCTACCTTGGTAAAAGAAGGGCATGTTTATGTGGCTATGCCACCGTTATTTAGAATCGATATTGGTAAAGACGTTTACTACGCACTTGATGAAGATGAAAAGTCAGGTATTTTGGCTCGCATAGAGGCTGAGAAAAAACGCGGTAAAGTAAACGTACAACGATTCAAAGGGTTGGGTGAAATGAATCCGTTGCAGTTGCGTGAAACGACGATGGATCCTAATACCCGTCGCTTAGTGCAATTAACATTAGATGAGGAGCAGCACACCATTGAAATGATGGATATGTTGCTTGCTAAAAAGCGTTCTTCTGATCGCCGTCAGTGGTTAGAAGATCACGGGAACCGCGCTCAAGTATAACTACAAAGGAAGTAACTTATGCACCCTCAACTTGGTAGGCTTTGTTAATGGCTTTTCTAAACCGCTATTTTTTTAGCTTCGTATTAGCAGTGTTTTTTAGCGCAGCTAATGCGAATACTTCAGTTGAGCAGCAATGGTTAGAGAAAAGGCTGGCAATTGCCGAAGAGAAAAGCATTGAGAGCCCAACTCTTGCTGTTACATATCTTAATAAAATACTAAAGGATAACTCATTAACGTTAACTGAGGTTCAACGTATTAAGTTACAAGTCATGCTTGCTGAAAACTATCTACTTAATAGTGATATGAATAAAGCGCTTGTATTAGTTAAACAAATACAAGAGCACCATGAGTTACTTGATGAGACTTCAGCAGTTAGCTATTTTATTGTAAAATCAGATATATATTTGCTGCAAGGGGAGTATAAGTTAGCTTTAGCTGAATTAGAAAAAGCTAAAGAAAAAATACCGCTGTTAGATGATAAGACGAAAGGTAATCTATACGCTGCTTTTGCTAACTACCATGTTAGTAATCACAACGAGAGTAAAGCGAAAAATTATTATTATAAAGCCTACAAAGTATTTCTTCAAAGTGGCGATGACCTTCAGCTTGCTTATATCGAATCTACAATGTCACAATCTTATGAAGCTTTATATGATTTTGATAAAGCAATTGAACTGCAAAAAAAAGCACTGTCTTATTTTAGTAGTAAAAACTTATCGTTTGATATGATGGTTTCTTATTATCATCTAGCTAAAATTTATTTAAAACTTTCACGTAATTCAGACGTTATTTTTAATGCTGAGCAAATTTTAAAGATTAATGCAAAGTCAGATTCATCCAGCCCAAAATTTAACTATTATGCATATATCACTCTCACACAAGCGTATTTACAATTAGGTAATATTGAACAAAGTGTTAAGTTTTTAAATTTAAGTAATCAGTTTGTGGCCGGTATTGAAGATGTCTATAAGAAGATAGACCATTTATTAATTCAAGCTGAGATTGAATTAACGCAATTAAAACTTGAACAAGCCAGCCAAACAGTTGCGAAAATCAATAAGATTTTGAGTAATGTCCCAGCTGAAAATACGGTCACTTTGTTACTACGGTTAAAAAAATTAAAAGCGAAAATATCTATAAAAAAAAGCGATTTTGAACGAGCCACTCAGGAATATCAATCATATATTACGCTTAATGAGCAACATTATAATTATATACGAGAGCTGTTTCGGTCTCAGAGTAAAGCCCAGTTTGATGTTAAAAAATTGGAGTTAGAGAAGCAGTTGCTAGAAAAAGATAAAGAACTTAATGAGTTTGCTTTGCTAGAAATAAAGCAAGAACAAGCGTTACACCATAGCCTGATATTTAGCGTATTAATGTTAGCGTTGGTGTTACTTATTTTTGCATGGCGACAGTATCGATTGAAACGGAAGTTTACTGTACTCGCTAACACTGATTATTTAACAGGCGTGGCAAATAGACGAAAAGTGATGGATTTTGCTGAGCAACAATGGTTAGAACTAAAACCAGGTTGTAATCGATTTGCACTAATCAGTTTTGACTTAGACCACTTTAAAAAAGTGAATGACAATTACGGACACCCTGCAGGTGATCTCGTGCTAAAAACCATTGTTACCGTGGCCCAGCAGGCTATTCGTGAACATGATTTCTTAGGGCGTATTGGTGGTGAAGAGTTTCTAGTTGTATTGGTTGATACGGATCAAGTTGAGGCGACAGAAATAGCTTATCGAATTAAAAGTGCGATTGAAAAAGCGCAAATAAACAGTGAACAACATATCATTAAAGTCACAGCTAGTTTAGGGGTGACGCAAAAAAGTACACAAACGAACACATTTAAAGATTTACTAAAGCAAGCAGACAAAGCCTTATATACTGCTAAAGAAAATGGCCGAAATAGAGTAGAAATTTATGAATAAATTACTAGTATCGATTCTTACGCTCGGATTGCTAAGCACACCGGCTTTTGCCAATGAGATACTCAAACAGCTGAGTGTTGTGGAAGGCTTTAAGGTAAGTGTTTTTGCTGATAATGTTGAAAATGCGCGGCAACTTGCGGTGTCTAAAAAAGGCATTGTTTATGTAGGCTCGCGTAAAGCTGGCAATGTTTATGCGTTAATTGATCATAATAGTGATGGCGTTGCTGACAAACAAATTTTGGTTGCCAGTGGCTTAACTATGCCCTCAGGTCTTGCGATTAAAGATAATGACTTATACGTTGGTGAAGTGCACCGTATTATTCGCTTTAGAGACATAGATAAACATCTCAAAGCACCAAAATACGAGGTTGTGTATGATGCATTACCAACAGAGCGTCACCATGGTTGGAAGTTTTTGCGTTTTGCTCCAACAGGAGAGCTAATTATTCCGGTTGGTGTTCCTTGTAATATCTGCGGCGAAGATGAACGTTTTGGTCGAATCTTTGCCCTTGATGTGAAAACTAAACAGCTCACCACACTTGCCAAAGGTGTTCGCAATTCAGTTGGCTTTGATTTTCACCCAAGCACAGAAACAATGTGGTTTAGTGATAATGGTCGCGATATGATGGGGGATGATATACCACCGGATGAGTTAAACCGTTTAACCCGTGAGGGTGAGCATTTTGGTTTTCCTTATGTTCATGCTGGCGCTATTTTAGACCCTGAGTTTGGTAAGGGGAAAAGCACCGCAGATTACAGCGCACCGGCATTAGCGTTAGGCGCTCACGTCGCTCCATTGGGTATTCATTTTTATAACGGTAAGCAATTTCCTGCAAACTATAAACAGCAACTGTTTGTTGCTGAGCATGGATCATGGAATCGTAGTAAAAAGTCAGGATATAAAGTGGCTGTCGCCACTATTGAGCAAGGACGTGTGATAAAGTACACGCCGTTTATAACGGGCTTTATGAAAAACGAAGAAACATTGGGTCGGCCGGTTGCGTTTGCAGAACTTGCCGATGGCAGCTTATTGATCTCTGATGATTACGCCAATGTGATCTACCGTGTAAGCTATAAAAAAAATTAGGTAGGCTTTGATGAGTGATACAGATACCTTGCTGATGCAAGGAATTGAGCAACAAACAATGGGGCGTTTTACTGAAGACGCCTATTTGAATTATTCCATGTATGTAATCATGGATAGGGCATTACCCCATATTGGTGATGGCTTAAAGCCCGTACAGCGTCGTATTATTTACGCGATGAGCGAACTTGGGCTCTCAGCTGCGGCTAAATACAAAAAGTCTGCCCGTACCGTGGGTGATGTGCTAGGTAAATACCACCCACATGGTGATAGCGCATGTTATGAAGCCATGGTGCTAATGGCACAACCTTTCTCTTATCGTTACCCTTTAGTGGATGGTCAAGGTAACTGGGGCGCGGCGGATGATCCTAAGTCATTTGCTGCAATGCGTTATACTGAAGCTCGTTTATCTAAATTCTCTGAAGTTCTGCTGAAAGAACTTGGTCAAGGTACGGTTGATTGGACGCCTAACTTTGATGGCACCATGGATGAACCACAAGTCTTGCCGGCCCGATTACCCCACATTTTATTAAATGGCATCACGGGTATTGCCGTTGGTATGGCAACCGACATTCCGCCGCATAATGTCCGTGAAGTTGCCAGTGCGTGTTGTTTATTGCTTGATAAACCAAAAACAGAACTGGGTGAGTTGCTTGAGCTTGTGCATGCGCCAGATTACCCAACTGACGCTGAAATAATTACCCCTAAAGCTGATATCCAGAAAATTTATCAGACTGGTCGCGGTTCTATAAAAATGCGCGCTGTTTATACACAAGAGCAAGGCGATATCGTTATTACCGCTTTACCGCATCAATGTTCAGGTAGCAAAGTATTAGAGCAAATTGCAGCGCAAATGAATGCTAAAAAGCTGCCAATGGTTGCGGACTTACGTGATGAATCTGATCACGAAAACCCAACACGCATTGTCATTATTCCGCGCTCTAATCGCATTAAAGTCGAGCCTTTAATGGCGCATTTATTTGCCACCACCGATCTGGAAAAAAACTACCGTGTAAACTTAAATATGCTTGGCCTAGATGGTCGTCCGCAAGTTAAAGATTTACGCAGTATATTAACTGAGTGGTTGATGTTTCGTCGTGAAACGGTACGCCGTCGCCTACAGTATCGTTTAGATAAAGTGCTCGCACGCTTACATATTTTAGAAGGTTTATTAGCTGCCTTTTTAAATATAGATGAAGTCATCGAAATCATTCGTACTGAAGATAAACCAAAGCCGGTGTTAATGGAGCGCTTTGGTATTACAGATATTCAAGCTGAAGCTATTTTAGAGCTTAAGTTACGCCACCTAGCAAAACTTGAAGAGTTTAAAATCCGTGGCGAGCAAGATGAATTAGCAAAAGAACGTGACAAGCTTGAGCAAACTCTTGGCTCAGAGCGTCGTATGTCGACGTTATTGAAAAAAGAAATTCAAGAAGCCGCTGAACTGTACGGTGATGATCGCCGCTCACCTGTAGTTGAGCGCATAGAAGCAAAAGCATTAAGTGAAAAAGACCTAATACCATCAGAATCAGTTACTGTTGTACTTTCAGAAAAAGGCTGGGCGCGAGTTGGTAAAGGCCATGATCTAGACGTTGAAGGTTTAAATTATAGAGCCGGTGATGAATATAAAGCGTCAGCCCGAGGGCGAAGTAACCAACCTGCTGTATTCTTAGACTCAACAGGTCGAGCGTTTGCCACTGACGCGCATGGTTTACCTTCAGCTAGAAGCCAAGGTGAGCCAATGACGGGGCGTTTTAATCTTAGCGCGGGCGCGAATTTTGAACATGTTGTTATGGCAGAAGACAAGCAAGTTCTTCTGATGGCATCAGATGCAGGTTATGGTTTTATCACTGATTTTGTTGATTTGGTTAGTAAAAACAAAAATGGTAAAGCGTTAGTAAGTGTACCTAAAGGCGGGCAGTTAATTGCACCTGTGCGAGTAAATGATGTAGCGACAGATTACTGCATGGCTATTTCAAATGAAGGGCGTATGTTGCTTTTCCCACTACGAGACTTACCTAAACTTAGTAAAGGTAAAGGGAATAAGATTATTTCGATTCCTAGCGCAAAAGTGCAAGCTCGTGAGGAGTTTGTAAAAGTACTGGCGGTTGTTCCGCAAGGCTCAAGTGTCACTTTGCATGCAGGGAAACGTAAGCTAACTCTCAAACCGAGTGACTTAGAGCATTATCATGGTGAACGTGGACGCCGCGGTAATAAGTTACCTCGTGGCTTACAGCGTGTTGATGAGGCTGAAGTTGAACTCACCCCGAGTGATGATATAAGTGATTCAATACAGCCTGAGGAATAACTTAAACGCGTTTTAAAACGAAAATTAACGGCCTGCTAAATGCAGGCCGTTTGTTTTTAAAGGATAAATAAATTTAAGCTTACATGTGTGCGCTAAACTCTCGTTTAGCAGCTAAAATAACGCTATAATGCCCGCGCTTTAATTATTGGAGAGTCTTTTTGCTAGCTTTTATTCGTATCTTAATCATGGCTTTGTTTATTTTGCTGAGCTGTTTATGCGGTTTAATTTTATGTTTAATAAAACCATTTCATAAAAATAATGTACATATCATTGCCAGCTGGTTTGGCTCTGTAGCTAAAATGCTCGGAGTTAAACTTGTCATTACACGCCACAGTGATGTGAGTAATGCTGGCCCAGCCGTTTATTTAGCAAATCATCAAAATAATTATGACCTTTTTACATTACCAGCGGCTGTGCCCGAAAACTGCGTTAGTTTGGGTAAAAAAAGCCTAAAGTGGATCCCGTTCTTTGGCCAGCTTTATTGGTTATCAGGCAATATTCTCATTGATAGGACTAATCGTTCAAAAGCTGCGGGCACTATTTCAAAAGCGGCTGAGAAAATTAAGCAAAATGGTTTATCTGTGTGGATGTTTCCAGAAGGTACACGCAGCTACGGGCGTGGTTTATTGCCATTTAAAACAGGAGCTTTTCACACAGCGCTAAATGCACAAGTCCCTGTAATACCTGTATGTATGAGCACCACAGAGAAAACCATTAAGCTAAACCGTTGGGACAATGGTACAATATACATTGACATGTTAGCACCACAGCACCTAGATAAAGAACTAAGTGCACGTGAGCACGCAAGCCGTATTCACGCTATAATGGCAGCTAGAATATCCGAATTAGATGCGCAAGTGAGAGAAAAGTAATGGAAAATTGGCGTGAAATTAGTGAAGACATCGTAACTTCTTTATTAGAAGATGGCTCTGATCCTGAGATCCTTTACGAAGTAGAGCATCATTTTGTTTGTGAGGACTTTGTGAAGCTTGAGCAAGCAGCACTTGCAGCGTTCAAGTTAGGCTATGATGTTGAAGAGCCTGCTGAGTTAGAGCTAGAAGATGGCGCCAAAATCTGGGGTTTTGATATTGTTGTTGAAGCTGAGTTAGACGTAGACGTCATTATGGAAGACGTTGATAAGCTTGCCCAACTAGCTGCAGATACTGGTGTTGAGTACGACGGCTGGGGTACTTATTTTCAAGAATAAGCTTTAGTGGCGAGGGGGAGTTAGCGAGGGTAAAGCTTGCGAGAGTAAAGTTAGCGAGTAAGCGTTTGACCCTTGTGTTGGTTGGTTTTTAATCTTGAAAACTCGCCAACTCGTGCTCCCCATAAGTAAATGCCAACTCGTGCCCTATGTGTAAATGTCAACTTGCGTTATCCGTAGGTAAAAACCAGCTCGCATTACCCACAAATAAACGCAAACTCAGACTATCTACAAGTAATCATAAATTTACCTCATACTTATTTCCTGTTCCTGCTATTAGTTATAGACATTTATGCTGGATCGTTGATAATAAAAAGCCATTATTAATATAAGTAACTTTTCTATTTATGCTCATTAACCTTCCTATTTCCGAGCTTGTGCCAGGTATGTTTGTTGACAGTGTTAGCAAGCAGTATGAGGGCGTTGACAGTATAAAAATTAAAACTCGTGGTTTAGTCCGCGATAAATCGATTATTCAACGCCTTGTCTCTGAAGGTGTGCAAGAGTTACTGATAGACTTTACCCAAAGTGACGTGGGGGTTCCTGCTAAGTACCAGGAAAAACCTGACACCACCGCAGAAAAAGCGCAACCAGATAAAACAAAGAAAAAAGTTAAAAAAGCCATTTCAGTTGAACAAGAATTTGCCAAAGCTAGCGTTAGTTATGAGCAGCACAACCGCAAGTTACAAGGGTTATATGGCGATGTTACTTCTGGTCTAAAAATGAATATTGCACTTTTAGACGATATTGCGAAAGATATTGTTGCTTCTGTATTTCGTAACCACAATGCCATGACTATTCTGACTCGGCTCAAAGATAAGAATATGTATAACTGGCGTCATATGACCAATTGCGCGATTTTAGTAACCGTTTTTGCTAAATACTTAGGTTATAAAGAAAAAACAGTGCAAGAGCTAGCTATGGGTGCATTATTGCATGATTTAGGACAAGCTAAGTTGCCGCAGGGGATATTTTCTAAGCCTGAGGACGTGAATGACCTAGAAATGCAGGCAATAAAAAAACATGTCGCGCAAAGCTTAGGCCTAGTTAAAGGTGAAAAGGGGATCACCCCATTAATGCTTGATATGATAGTCAACCATCATGAACGTTTAGATGGCAGCGGTTATCCGCGAGGAGTAGTCGGTGAGAAACTAAGTCGCCCAGCTAGGATTATGGCTATTGTTGATGTGTATGATGCTATGTGCTCTGATAGACCGCATCAATTAGGTGATGAGCCAATTAATGTTTTACGCTATTTACTCGAAAGTAAGCATTTATTTGATAGTGAATTAGTACAGCGGTTTATAAAATGTTTAGGCGTACACCCGGTTGGGACTATTGTTAAGCTAACTAATGAACGTTTAGCTTTGGTCACTGAGGGTAACCATCAAAACCCAATTAAGCCGAAAATTAAAATATTTTACAATGCAAAGCATAACCATCATATAACACCAAAAGACGTTGATTTAACTTCAGAGGATCATGATTTAAAAATTACAGCCAGCATCAAACCTCTAGACTATCAGCTTAATTTGGCTCGTTTGTTAAAAGAGCATCTGCTGGTTTAGCAGCTTTTGTAATTGACTTATCACAGCGCTTTTTAGCTGAGTGTCTTGCAGATAATAATGCACCACTAAAACAACTTACCATTAAAACTAACCACAATAATGTGCCTTTTTCTGAGTGCAGCGCTGCACAGCAGCATAACAAGGCAATAAAAGCTGAAACTATTGCCCCTAACCAATAATGGTTAACGGGGTTATCGCACTCACCAGCTTTTGTGCATGCGCAAAAGTTTGCTTTACAAAAACAGAATACACTGGCTCCACAAAAAATGAGAGCGGTAATAATTAACGCTATTTCCACAGCTATCCCCTTAACTGGTGTTTGCAAATAGTCTAATTGTGCAGATTAATCAAGTCAATGTAAATGATAATTAATTACAATTAGAGCTTTGACTCTAATATCACATTTCTCATCCGATGAGTTTTAAAAAATTGTTAAAAGGTAGTTAAAAACCCTGTTTTTTGCCGTTTTTTACCATTTTCATGAAGTTTTTTACAAAAAATTAAGGTAGTGTAGCGAAGTTTTGAAAATAATAACTTGCTCTTAAACAACCTGTGCGCAGGTTAAGAACAACTAAATGGGTATCCAAACATTGCTTTGGTTAAGGAAACACAATGAAATTTACTAAAACTCTAATCGCAGCATCACTAGCTGTGTTATCTACTGATAGCTTTGCTGCTGCATTTCAATTAGCAGAGCATAGTGCTTCTGGTCTAGGGCGTGCATACGCAGGTGAAGCAGCTGTAGCTGATGATGCTTCTGTTGTTGCGCGTAACCCTGCACTTATGACTTTATTTAAAGATAAGCAAATTTCTGTGGCTGGTATTGCAGTAATTCCAGATGTGAGCCTAAAAGGTGAGAGCACAGCGTATGGCTCAGACCCAAGTACATTAGATGATGATAGCATTGCGCCAAGTGCGTTTGTACCAGCAGGGTATTTTACTATGCCTGTACATGAGCGCGTATCAATTGGTTTTGGTGCTTTTTCGAACTTTGGTTTAGCGACTGAGTTTGACCAAGCTTATGAAGCAGGCTCAGTGGCTGGTGAAACAGAAATCGTGACTGTGAATATGAATGCCAGTGTGGCGTACAAAATTTCTGAGCAAGTCAGTTTAGGTTTTGGTTTAAACTATATTTATGCTGATGCAAAAGTGATTCGTAATGCAGGTGAAAACCCGTACGGACTTCCGGCACAAACGCAAACTGCTCACCTTGAAGGCGATGATTATGCCTTTGGCTGGAATGTGGGGGCTATGTATCAATTAGATGAAAATAGTCGCTTTGGTTTTAACTACCGTAGTGAATCTACAATCGATTTTTCAGGTGAATATTCTAACCAATTACCTGCTCAAGTGGGTGGATTGAATGGCATGACTGTACCGGGTCAATTAGAACTTACTTTACCTGCCATTGCTGAATTTTCTGGCTCACATCAGTTAGATGACAAAACTGGAGTTCATTATAGTGTGTTATGGACTGGATGGAATAGCTTTGAAAAACTAGAAGCCTATACGCCAAGTCAGGAAGCACCTGTTTTTTCTAAAAAAGAGAACTTCTCTAACTCATTACGCTACTCTATCGGTGGTGATTACCAGTACACTGATGCTTTACTTCTTCGTGCAGGTTTAGCTTACGATGAGTCGCCAGCAGATAAAAATCACATGTCGATTTCTATTCCAGATACAGATCGTTTTTGGTTTTCGTTTGGTGCGAACTATGCCTTTAGTGATAACTCAAATGTTGATTTAGGTGCGAGTATTTTACGTGGTAAAACACAGAACTTTACTGAAAAAGACAGCTTAGGGGAAGCACTAGGCCAAGACGTTTCTTGGGGCTTTGAATCTAAAGGGCATGCAGTGTTAATTGGTGCACAGTATAACTACACGTTTTAATATTTGACTAGAAACTAGAAACTAGAAACTAGAAACTAGAAACTAGAAACTAGAAACTAGAAACTAGAAACTAGAAAAGCCGCGTTACTTTGCAGTAACGCGGCTTTTTATATGCTTTGTATAAATATTATAAACTTTCAATTTTCGCTTTTTGCTCAAGCAGTTTAGCTTTAGCATCTGAAAATTCAGCTAGTTTTTCATGCTCTTTAGCAAGTACAGCTTCTGGGGCATTGTTTACAAACTTTTCGTTCGCAAGTTTATTTTGCACTTGAGCTAGGCCTTTTTCAGCTTTCTCAAGCTGTTTAGCTATACGAGCAAGTTCTGCATCAACATCAATGAGACCTGCCATTGGGATCATGATCTCAAGATTGCCAACGTACGATGTGGCACAAGCTGGTGCATCATCTTTATTATCAAGTAATGTGAATGCTTCAATCTTAGCAAGTGACGCTAAGAAGCTTTCATTCTCAGTTATACGGCGCTTGTCTTCATCTGATGCATTAGCAAGTAGCACTGAAAGTGGCTTGCTTGGGCTGATATCCATTTCACCACGAATATTACGAATAGCGACAATGAATTGTTTAACCCATTCTAAATCTTCCATCGCTTTAGCATCAACACTTGCTGCATTATAAACAGGGAAGGCTTGAACCATTATACTGGTGTTTTCTGTTTCAAGGCCTGCAAGTGGCGCAACACGCTGCCAAATTGTTTCCGTGATATATGGCATCATTGGGTGCATTAAGCGCAGTAAGCTCTCAAGCACAGTAATAAGCGTATGTCGTGTACCACGTTGCTGTGCGTCATTACCTTTAAATAATACAGGCTTTGTGAGTTCTAAGTACCAATCGCAAAACTGGTTCCAAGTAAATTCATAAAGCGTGTTAGCGGCAAGGTCAAAACGGTAGTTATCTAAGTGCTCAGTGTAGGTTTTAACTGTTGACTCAAATTGACCTAAGATCCAACGATCAGCAAGTGAATATTCTTTAGCGGCATCATTGGCAAAGCCACAGTCTTGCTCTTCGGTGTTCATAAGTACGTAACGGCTAGCATTCCATAGTTTGTTACAGAAGTTACGGTAACCTTCTAGGCGGCTCATATCCCAGTTGATATCACGACCTGTTGACGCCATTGCGGCTAAAGTAAAGCGCAGGGCATCAGTACCGTGTGCTTCGATGCCGTTATCAAATGTTTTACGGGTGTTCTTTTCAATTTTTTTCGCAAGCTGTGGCTGCATCATATTGCCAGTACGCTTGGTTACTAGGCTCTCAAGATCGATACCGTCAATCATGTCGATTGGATCAAGTACGTTACCTTTTGATTTTGACATCTTATCGCCATTTTCATCGCGAATTAGACCAGTAACATAGACTGTTTTAAATGGCACTTGTGGCTTACCGTTTTCATCTTTAATGAAGTGCATGGTCATCATGATCATACGCGCCACCCAGAAGAAAATAATATCAAAACCGGTTACCAACACGTCAGACGGGTGGAAAGTTTTTAAATCATCAGTATTCTCAGGCCAACCTTGGGTTGAGAAAGTCCATAATGCAGATGAGAACCAAGTATCAAGTACGTCTTCGTCTTGGCTTAGCGCAACATCATCGGCGATGTTGTTTTCACGGCGCACTTCGGCTTCATCACGGCCAACAAATACATTACCTTCGTTGTCGTACCAGGCAGGAATACGGTGACCCCACCAAAGCTGGCGTGAAATACACCAATCTTGTACATCGTTCATCCACGAGAAATACATGTTTTCATACTGCTGCGGCACAAATTGGATGTCGCCATTTTTAACCGCGTCTTTTGCCGGCTCTGCAAGCGGGGCAACACGTACATACCATTGGTCGGTAAGTAGCGGCTCAATCACCACACCTGAACGGTCGCCGTAAGGTACTGTTAACGCATGGTCTTCGATTTTTTCAAGTAAACCAAGTTCTTCAAACTCAGCGATAATCGCTTTACGCGCATCAAAGCGGTCAAGACCGTGTAAGCGCTCAGGAATTGGCGCATCAAACTCAAGCTCTTTACCATCAAAGGTGTAAGTTTCACCTTGGCTTAAGACAGCTGCATCTTTATCGAAGATGTTGATCATTGGCATTTGGTGACGCTTACCAACTTCATTATCGTTGAAGTCATGGGCTGGGGTGATTTTTACACAGCCCGTGCCTTTGTCTTTATCGGCATGTTCATCGGCAACAATCTTGATACGACGATTAACAATGGGCAGTAAAATATCTTTACCAATTAAATCTTGGTAGCGTTCGTCATCAGGGTTTACTGCAACACCTGAGTCACCTAGCATGGTTTCTGGGCGAGTTGTTGCAACGACAATGTAATCTTTACCGTCTTGGGTTTTAACGCCGTCTGCTAGCGGGTAGCGTAGGTTCCACATGTGGCCTTGTTTGTCTTTGTTTTCAACTTCAAGGTCTGAAATGGCTGTGTGTAATTTAGGATCCCAGTTTACCAGACGTTTACCACGGTAAATTAAATCTTCTTTATGTAGACGTACAAATACTTCTTTAACCGCTTCAGACAAGCCGTCATCCATAGTGAAGCGTTCACGTTCCCAATCCACTGATGCGCCAAGGCGACGAAGTTGTTTGGTAATAGTACCGCCTGACTGGTTTTTCCATTCCCAGATTTTATCAATGAAAGCTTCACGGCCTAAGTCATGGCGTGTTTTACCTTCTTCAGCAGACAGCTTTCGCTCTACCAGCATTTGTGTTGCGATACCTGCGTGGTCAGTACCTACTTGCCATAGCGTATTATTGCCTTGCATACGCTTAAAACGCGTTAAGGTATCCATAATGGTATCTTGAAAGGCGTGGCCCATGTGTAAGCTACCCGTGACATTTGGTGGTGGGATCATAATTGAATATGCATCGCCTTTACCAGATGGTTTAAAGTAGCCTTTCTCTTCCCAGTCTTGGTATAACGACTGTTCAATATCTTGCGGATTGTAGGTTTTATCCATTACACAGAACCTTAAATAAGTACTTAAATGAGTTGACTAGCTAGTTTAACAAAGGGTGGCTAGCTATTAATATCTTGCGTGGTGATATTGGCACCGAGTTGGCGGAGCTTTTTAAAACGCTCGCGGGCAGCTTGTTTCGCGACTGCTTCTACTGGTACAAAATCAAAAACTTGGTTAAAGCGACGAATAAAATCCGGGAGCTGAGCGGCCAAGTTTATTAAAACTTTACGATTACCGACTGGAGGTGTCATGCCTATTTCAATAGGTGCACCACCTTTTGGGCCTTCACCTTGGAGGTTATGGGGCACAAAACTGTCTGGGTCAAATGACCAAATCGTTTCATCAATGGCGTGGGCTGTATCTGTGTTATCTACAAAAACGAAAACACGGTGACCAAGACGATACTGATCTGCAGCAATTTGTGCCGCTAAGGCAAAGTGATCATCGGCTTTCGCATTTGATTCATCTTGTTGCTTTAGAACAAAAAATTGGGCATTTATGCTCATTGTATCGGGGCTTCCCATAGCATTGCATATGTGACTTTTTAGCACACATAAATTAGAGCAAGGATTTTGCCATAAAACAGGGTTTGCTTCAATGAATACGCGAATCTACACACTAAATAATAAGCAATAAAAAAGGCGCTAATTAAGCGCCTTTAAGGTGACTATAAATCTGAATACTTAATCGTGTGTTGTATCACTCACACCCGCTCGATTAAGTAGGTATTGGGTTAACATTGGTACAGGGCGTCCGGTTGCGCCTTTGTTTTTACCACTACGCCAAGCAGTTCCTGCAACATCTAAGTGGGCCCAGTTATATTTTTTAGTAAACTTAGATAAAAAACAGGCTGCGGTAATGGTACCGGCTGCACGTCCGCCTAAGTTAGTAAAATCAGCAAAAGGGCTCTCTAGTTGATCTTGGTAGTCATCCCACAGTGGCAGTTGCCAAGCGCGGTCACCACTTTGCTCAGATGCTTTAAGTAAGTCATGGGCAAGTGGATTGTGGTTTGATAGCAAACCAGTAGCGTGAGCACCTAATGCAACAATACATGCACCGGTTAAGGTGGCAACGTCAATCACGGTTTCAGGCTCAAAGCGCTCAACATAAGTTAGCGCGTCACATAATACTAAGCGGCCTTCTGCGTCAGTATTAAGTACTTCAACCGTTTGGCCTGACATCGTTGTTAAAATATCACCAGGGCGGTAAGCGTTTGAGCTCGGCATGTTTTCACAACCCGCTAATACGCCAATTACGTTTATAGGTAGTTGCATTTGTGCCAATGCACGCATTGCACCAATTACACCCGCAGCACCACCCATATCGTATTTCATTTCATCCATGGCTTCGCCTGGTTTAATTGAAATACCGCCTGAGTCAAAAGTTAAACCCTTACCAACTAATACGATAGGGGCTTGATCTTTTGCGCCACCTTGATAGTTGATCACTGACATAACCGATTCGTTGTCACTACCACGGCCTACAGCTAAGTATGAATTCATACCAAGCTCAGCCATTTTCTCTTCACCAATAATATCAACACTCACGTTTTCAAAATTGGTGGCAAGTTCTTGTGCTTGCTCGCCTAAATACGCAGGATTACAAATGTTAGGTGGCATATTGGCGACGTCTTTACATAGTTTGCTACCAGCTGCTATAGCTAAGCCATGTTCAATGGCGCTTTCACCAATCGTTAATTCGCGACGTGTTGGCACGTTAAATACAATTTTGCGAAGTGGTCGGCGGGGATCACTCTTTTTGCTTTTTAACTGGTTAAACGTGTATAAACAGTCTTGTGTTGTTTCAACTGCTTGGCGTACTTTCCAATAGGTATCGCGGCTTTTTACGTGTTGTTCAGTTAAAAAGCAAACAGCTTCCATTGACCCTGTTTCGTTTAGGGTATTAATAGTTTTTGAAATGATTTGTTTATACTGTTTATCGTCCAGTTCACGCTCTTTACCACAGCCAACTAACAAAATGCGTTCACTTAACACATTCGGTACATGATGTAATAAAAGTACTTGTCCCGGCTTACCTTCAAGATCACCACGACGCAGTAAATTAGAGATATAACCATCGCTGATTTTATCGAGTTGCTCACCAATGGGGGATAAACGACGTGGCTCATAAACGCCAACTACTATACATGCGCTACGCTGCTTTTCAGGACTACCACTTTTTACGCTAAATTCCATTGTCACTCCTAATTTTGAGTCATAGAACCCTTAAATATGGGTAATTAAATATATTTCTAGTGCTAAGTTATTTAATATCATTAATCTTAGTCTAAAAATCATAACTCATTATGTGTTTTTGAACTTTATACCTTTGTATCGATTAATACCACTAATGCGACAATATAATATAAACTTGTTTGGTATAATGCTGATGGCATATAATAAACTGAGTAAAACGCTAAGTTTACTTATATTTTCCCGCTATTGCAGTAAAACAAGATGTTTAACAGGGGCATGCATTGCTAATTTTCCGTTATTTGACCACTGAAGTGCTAAAGTCTCAGGTCGCCGTTTTCTTAACCTTGATGACCATATTTTTATCACAAAAATTTGTTGTTATCTTAGGTGATGCGTCCGAAGGTGGTATTCCCGCTAAGCTAGTGCTCTCTATGATTGCACTGAAACTACCACAATTGGCCTCTTTAATTTTACCGCTAAGTATCTTCTTAGGGATTATCCTAGCTTATAGCCGAATTTACGCCGACAGTGAAATGACCGTACTTAAAGCATGCGGTGTTAGTGAATGGTATGTAGTTAGAGTAACCCTAATCTCCAGTGTTGGACTTGCAATACTTGCCGGCTTTTTGACTTTATATGTTGCCCCTTGGGCGAGTGAACTTGAATACCAACTAAAAGAGCAAGCCAAAGCTGATGCTGGTTTATCTGCGTTAAGAGCTGGACGGTTCCAGCAAACCGGCAATGAAAAAGCGGTGGTGTTTATTCATAATATAGAAAATGGTGGTAAAGAGTTAAACAAAGTATTTGTTGCGCAACTACCTGACACTGAAAAAGATAACTTAGCTCGCTTGGTTTATGCCGAGCGTGGTGTTGTTGTAGAACAAGATAACGGCGAGCAACAACTGGTGCTCAACGATGGTAAACGTTATGAGACTGATGGCTCAACACCTGCACTTAATTTAACGGAATTTGATGGCTATAGCGTACAAATTCGCGAGCAAGAGATCGAACATCAACGCCGAAAACTCGAAGCTGTGCCAACCATGGATTTAATGGCGATGAACTCCTCTGAAGCGATAGCCCAATGGCAATGGCGCTTAGCAATACCCTTATCAATCCCATTACTGACATTACTTGCTGTGCCATTGAGCGTGGTTAACCCAAGACAAGGTAAGTTTGCTAAGTTAGTCCCCGCTATCAGCCTATATTTAGGTTACTTTATCTTGCTAAATGCCGCTAAATTTGCCGTGGAAGACGGTAAAATCCCGCCTTCAATAGGGTTATGGTGGATTCACTTTACCGCCCTGTTTATTGGTGGTTTTTTGATTATAAAAGGGCGGCCAGTTGGCGCTTGGTTTAAAGCGGTTATTAGCAAACGGGAGTTAAGCGCATGATGAAAACACTCGATTGGTATTTAGGCCGCAGCATTATACAAACCACAGGCTTTGCTCTGATGGTGCTGGTTGGGATCAGTACATTAATCAAGTTTATAGAGCAACTGAAATCAGTTGGCCGTGGCACTTATGACATTGCTACCGCACTATTATACACCCTCTATAGCATGCCTGGAGATTTGGTTATTTTTTTCCCGATGGCTGCACTCATTGGTGGCTTAACAGGTCTTGGGGCACTTGCTTCGAATAGTGAGTTAGTGGTTATGCAAGCGGCGGGAATGTCGCGCTTGCAAATTATTATATCTGTGATGAAAACTGCAATTTTTATGGCTGTTTGCATGATGGCTCTTGGCGAGTGGGGAGCTCCAGAAGCGCAACAAAAAGCGAAAGAGATGCGCAACCAAGCGATTTATGGCGGTGACGTATTCAATGCCCAACAAGGTGTATGGGCAAAAGATGGCAGTAACTTTATAAACATTGAAGATGTCGATCAAGATGGTGTTCTGCATGGCGTTAATATGTATCATTTTGATAAGTCATTACAATTAACACAAATAACAAAAGCGCGTGAAGCGGTAAGTAGAAACGAAGGTTGGTTACTTCGCGATGTTAGTAAAGTGCAGTTAAGCGAAGAGCAAATTAGCACACAAACGCAAGACGAAGAACTCTACGAGTCACAACTTACAGCTGAAAAACTAGGAGTGGTTTCGGTAAAACCCGAAGCTTTATCTTTTACCGGGTTATGGTCTTATTTAGGTTACCTTAAGCAAAACGAACAAGACACCAGTACATATGAATTGGCATTGTGGCGTAAAATTATGCAGCCTGTATCTATAGCCGTTATGCTGCTGGTGGCGCTGTCATTTATATTTGGCCCATTGCGTACAGTGACCATGGGAGCTCGTATCGTGATGGGGGTGGTAACTGGGATCGTATTTCACTTAACTAATGAGATATTTGGCCCTGTGGTGATGGTGTATCAAATACCTGCTGTTGTCGGGGCGACCGTGCCGAGTATTTTATTTATAGGCTTTGCGACCTACTTACTTAACAAACGAATATAGTCGATAGTGAATAGCGCTTGGAACTAACAAGGCTCCTAGCGCTACTTTGAAAGTTAATCTAATGAGCGATAGATTCGTTTGTTTTCTTCTTTTGTCAATGCAACAACCTCGGTGCGTGAGAGGTAATCTTGCAATGCACGTTTGTTCTTAAAATCAACTAATACGATTAAGTTACCTATGCCAAGTAACGCAGTGACACTGCGAATAATTGCTTGCGGCCAAGTTATCAATTTTCCATCCAGTGTTTGTACTTTTAAACGCCATGCTCGCATGCCAATTGTTTGTCCGCTCTTAGTCCAAAAATAAGCAAAAAACACAATGTTTACGCCTACAAATAGGGCACTACGAAGGCCGTATAATAACGTCGAGCCATCAATAAAAGCCGCAGGATCTAGTTCTTTGGGTTGTACAAGCAGGCCAATTGCAACTAACCCTTGAATGATTGCAAAATATAAAATGGCTGTTAGCATTGATAATGAAATCACGACTAAAGAGTCGTAAATTAATGAAGCAAAGCGACGCCAAAAGCCCGCACGTGGAAACTCACCAGACATAAATACACTCACAAAGTTAATATGCGCGCTAGTTTAGCAAATAGAGTGACAAATACTAGGTTCGTAAAATCAGTCAATGTTAATGGTTGCTCAATTGTTAAGCTGTTGATCATTAAATTGTAAAAAACAGCTTGCCGCCCCCCTTATTGTTTGTATAATGCTTGGCATAGAGACGAAGACAGTTTGATAAGTCCTAGCTCTAAAGTGGTTTTTCTTTATCTTCTCGTGTTTAGAAGGTTAAAGAAAAATGATGCCAGCGTGATGAAATTGGTATACATGGGGGATTCAAAATCCCCTGCCGAAAGGCGTGCCGGTTCGAGTCCGGCCGCTGGTACCACTTTTGATAACCCCAACCAAATTGGTTGGGGTTTTTTTATGCCTGTAGAAACTTTGTACACAATAAGCTTGTAAAAGACTAACTTTAGCAGCTGTGGTAATGCATATTATTATGGTGCCGAGTATTGCTATATTCCACAATATTAAATGCTATTTGTATTTGAGCTTTGTAAAGTAGTTATTTGAATAGAAAAATAGCCTTAATACGGTTCAGTTGTATGAATTTTATCAAGTCATTAATTACTTACAATCGCTGCTTTTTTGGCTAGAACAAACAAGGTATAATGCCGATAATTCTATTTTATATTTACAACGCCTTAAAATGACCTTATCCGGTTGTTTTAGCTGTACGTTGTTCTTACTTAAAGCGGCTTACATGTCTAATTTATCTAGCGAAATTAATAAACGACGCACCTTTGCGATCATCTCTCACCCAGATGCGGGTAAAACCACTATTACTGAGAAAGTACTTTTATTCGGACAGGCAATTCAAAAAGCCGGTACCGTAAAAGGTCGTGGCTCAAATCAACATGCTAAATCTGACTGGATGGACATGGAGAAAGAGCGTGGTATCTCAGTAACGACCTCAGTGATGCAGTTTCCGTATAATGAGCGTTTAGTTAACTTGCTGGATACTCCAGGGCACGAAGATTTCTCTGAAGATACTTATCGTACACTAACCGCGGTAGATTCATGTTTAATGGTTATTGATGCTGCAAAAGGTGTCGAAGATCGTACCCGTAAATTAATGGAAGTAACGCGATTACGTACAACGCCAATTGTTACTTTTATGAACAAGTGTGACCGTGATATACGCGACCCAATGGAGTTGTTAGACGAAGTTGAAACTGAGTTAAACATTGCCTGTGCCCCAATTACTTGGCCTATCGGCTGTGGTAAAGAGTTTAAAGGTGTTTATCACATACACCGTGAAGAAACGATTTTATATAAAACCGGTCAAGGCCATACTATTCAAGAAGTACGTAGTATCAAAGGGCTTGATAACCCAGAACTAGATGAAGCGATTGGCAGCGAGCTGGCCGAACAATTACGCGAAGAACTTGAGCTTGTAATTGGCGCATCACACGAATTTGATTTAGAGCTATTTTTAGCCGGTGAGTTATCGCCTGTATACTTTGGTACGGCATTGGGTAACTTTGGTGTTGATCATGTACTTGATGGCCTTACTGAATGGGCGCCGACTCCGTTGCCTCGTGAAACCGAAGACCGTCAAGTTATAGCAACAGAAGACAACTTCACAGGGTTTGTATTTAAGATTCAAGCAAATATGGATCCTAAGCACCGTGACCGAATTGCATTTATGCGTATTGTATCAGGCAAATATAGCCAAGGTATGAAAATGAACCATGTACGTATTGGTAAGCAAGTCAGTATTTCTGATGCGGTGACCTTTATGGCGGGTGATCGTGAACGTGCTGCTGATGCTTTTGCGGGTGATATTATTGGTTTACACAATCATGGCACCATTCAAATTGGTGATACCTTTACCCAAGGTGAAAAACTGAAGTTTAGTGGTATTCCAAACTTTGCTCCGGAATTATTCCGTCGTATCCGTTTAAAAGATCCCCTTAAGCAAAAGCAACTACTAAAAGGGTTAGTCCAGTTATCTGAAGAAGGGGCTGTACAGGTATTTAGGCCACTTATTAACAATGACCTGATTGTTGGCGCGGTTGGTGTACTGCAATTTGACGTGGTTGTTGCTCGCTTAAAAGCTGAGTACAACGTAGATGCGATTTATGAAGGTGTAAACGTTAATACCGCACGTTGGGTAAGTTCAACTGACGTGAAGAAGTTTGAAGACTTTAAACGTAAGTGCGAAAGCAATTTAGCCTTAGATGGCGGAGATAACTTAACGTATATTGCACCGAGCCGTGTAAATCTTAATTTATCAATTGAGCGCTATCCTGAAGTGACGTTTAACCACACACGTGAAAATTAGACAAAAATTAAATTAAAGCCTGCAATTGCAGGCTGATAAAGGTAACAAATTACATGAACATTCGTACGTTATTAATTGATAAAGCGATCGCAGCGATGACTGCGGCAGGCTTACCGGCAGATACTAACCCAGCAGTAACCCAAAGCACTCGCCCACAATTTGGTGACTATCAAATTAATGGAGCAATGGGTGCTGCGAAAAAAATGAAAAGCAACCCTCGTGAGCTTGCACAAAAAATTATTGATAATCTAGATGTAAGCGACATTGCAGATAAAACCGAAATAGCTGGCCCAGGCTTTATTAATATTCATTTAAAGCCTGAGTTTCTTGCACAAAGTGTTGTATCGGCAAATCAAGATACAAAACTAGCGGTTGCTGAACATGCAAATCCACAAACGGTGGTAGTTGATTACTCTTCACCTAATCTTGCCAAAGAAATGCACGTGGGCCACTTACGCTCAACTATTATTGGCGATGCTGTTGTACGTGCGCTTGAGTTTCGTGGCGACAAGGTTATTCGCCAAAACCATATGGGTGATTGGGGCACGCAATTTGGTATGTTGATTGCCCACCTTGAAGACCAAATTAATCAAGGTGTTGACTTAGACACAGTGGCACTGGCTGATTTAGAAACCTTTTATCGCGATGCAAAAAAACGTTTTGATGATGAAGACGGGTTTGCTGATAAAGCACGTGATTATGTTGTTAAATTACAAGGTGGTGATGCACACTGCGAAAAACTTTGGAAGCTGTTTATTGCAACTTCAGTTAACCATTCTGAAGAAGTTTACAAGCGCTTAAATGTCACCCTAACAGCTGATGACATCATGGCTGAAAGTGCCTATAACGCAGAGCTAAACGATATTATTGCCCTGTTGAAAAATAAAGAAATTGCTGTTGAGTCACAAGGTGCACAAGTTGTATTTTTAGATGAGCTGGCAAATAAAGATGGTGAGCCATCAGCGTTCATTGTACAAAAGTCAGGTGGCGGTTTCTTGTATGCAACAACTGACTTAGCTGCATGTGACTACCGCTCAAATAAATTAGGCGCTGAGCGTATCCTAATTTTTGTTGATGCGCGTCAAAGCCTGCACTTTAACCAAGTAGAATTAACAGCTCGTAAAGCTGGTCTTCTTCGTGATGAAACCAGCTACGAGTTTTGCCCATTTGGCACCATGATGGGTGAAGATGGTAAACCATTTAAAACCCGTACTGGTGGTACGGTAAAACTTGCCGATTTACTTGAAGAGTCGATTGCTCGTGCCAGTGCAAAATTAGCAGAACGCACCTCTGATTTAAGTGAGCAAGAGCGCAACGAAATTGCTCGTAAAGTAGGGATTGGCGCAGTTAAATACGCTGATTTATCAAAAAACCGCACCAGTGATTACATTTTCAACTGGGATACCATGCTCAGTTTTGAAGGCGCAACCGCTCCTTACTTACAGTATGCCTACACTCGTGTACGCAGTATTTTCCGTAAATCAGGCGTTGATGCAGCAAGCTTAAGTGCCGCTGTCGCAATCGTTGAACCACAAGAAAAAGCGCTTGCACTTAAATTGCTACAATTAGAAGAAGTGCTTGATCAAATGATCAACGAAGCAACTCCACACGTATTATGTAGTTACTTATATGAACTAGCGAGTTTATACATGACCTTCTATGAAGCTTGCCCAGTGCTAAAAGAAGGTGTAGAGCCAAGTGTTCGTGATAGCCGTTTAGTGCTGTGTAATTTAGTGGCTGATACATTGCGTACAGGGTTAGACCTGTTAGGCATCGAAGTCATGGAGCAAATGTAACCTGCTGCGTGTAATTCGCTTTGACTGCGTTGTCGTGCTTTTTTAGCCTAAGTCACATACAAAATACGTATGCTCCTTGGCATAAAAAAGCACTCCTACACTTGCAGGTGCGGAGTTTAGCACTGAGTTACTTACCCTAATCACATACAACAACGTATGCTCATAGGGATAAGTCGGTTTTCCGCCTTGTCTTAGGCTAAACTACTTAGGTGGGCTCTGTTGTAGGTTGGGTTGAGTGCAACGAAACCCAAAATGCTAAGTCACATACAAAATACGTATGCTCCTTGGCATAAAAAAGCACTTGGCCTTGTCAGCACTCCTTCACTTGCAGATAATTTTAGGTGCTAGGCGCTTGACACTGAGTTTTTACTCATGAACTTTGTAGCTGATAGCTGATAGCTGATAGCTGATAGCTGATAGCTGATAGCTGATAGCTGATAGCTGATAGCTGATAGCTGATAGCTTTTTAGAGAGAATTTTATGAAACTCGAAGATATTCGTCGTGAATACCTGCAAGCTGGTTTAAGTGAAGATAATTTACTTAATGATCCGTTTAAACAGTTTGAGACGTGGCTTGAAAATGCTGTGGCAACACAAATGCCTGATCCTACGGCGATGGTGGTGGCGACTGTTGATGAAACTGGGCAGCCTTCACAACGTATTGTGCTATTAAAACACCTTGATGAAAACGGTTTTGTATTTTTTACTAATACTGGCTCGCGCAAAGCACAGGAACTCAAAGCTAATAATAAAATATCGCTGCATTTCCCGTGGCATCATATGGAACGTCAAGTAATCGTGTATGGTGAGGCGCAGCCATTACCAACATCAGCGGTAGCTAAGTACTTTCTATCTCGACCAAAAGAAAGCCAGTTAGCAGCTTGGGCATCAGCGCAAAGCCGTCCTGTGTCGTCACGTAAGGTATTGATGGAAACCTTTACAAACATGAAAAACAAGTTTGCTAATGGCGAGATCCCGTTACCTGATTTTTGGGGCGGGTATTGTGTTGTACCTTCTAAAGTTGAGTTTTGGCAAGGGGGAGCACATCGTCTGCATGACCGTTTTATGTATCAACGCCAAGCAGATAATAGCTGGCAAGTTACGCGGCTCAACCCTTAACTACGATGGCATTTATAGATTCCCACTGCCATTTAGATTTTGCTGAATTTGACGCTTGCCGTGAGCCGTTAATTGCGCAATGTCAGCAGCAGGGGGTCAATCAATTTATTGTGCCGGGGATCACCTTGGCACAATCTCACTCCCTTATTTCATTTCAGCAACAGTATCGTGCAATTCATATCGGCGTTGGTTTACATCCTTATTTTATGAGTGAATATGTTGCTGAACATTTAAATCAGTTGTCTGAGCTAGCTCATCGATATCGTTCGCAGCTTATTGCTATTGGTGAATGTGGAATAGATCGAAGTATTGCTAATATTGCCTTACAAATTGAGATTTTTGAACATCATATTGAGCTTGCCAACCAGCTTGAGCTGCCTTTAATTGTGCATCACCGGCAAAGTCATGATTTAATTGCTCAGTCGTTTAAACGTTGCCAACCTAAGTTTGGTGGAGTTATACATGCATTTTCAGGCTCGTTACAACAAGCACAGTATTATATAAAGCAAGGCTTTAAGTTAGGTGTGGGCGGGGTGATAACCTATCAACGTGCGCAAAAAACTCGTCAAGTGATTGCTCAACTAGATGCAGCGCATTTATTATTAGAGACAGACTCGCCATCCATGCCACTAGCGGGTTTTCAAGGGCAAATTAATACACCGCTACAATTACCCCTAGTCTTTGAGCAGCTATGCCAATTAAAGCAGCTGAATGGGCGTGATAAACAGCTATTTAAACAGCAGCTTTACGATTCGTGCTCGGCACTTTTTTGTATATAACGACTGACCTGCCAGCGTTTTAAACCACGGCCTAATTGCCAAGTAAAAATACAGGTAATAACTAACATCAGTAATACTTGCCTGCCTAAATCATGAAAGTGATTATGGCTTTGTGAAATGGCTGAGCGAGTTAAGTAAGTGATGGAAACAAAGCCAATCGGGCGATCATTAGCATTAATCACAGGTTCTACAAAAGGGGTTTTTAACTTACTGATCCCCGGTGTTGAGTGAGGAAGTTTGCCAAGTAAATGGTGTTGTTGCCAATTATCGCTACTGGCGATTAAAACGCCTTGCTGATCATAAATCGTGGCAGCAAGAACAAACTCATCTTTACTAATATTATTACAAAGCCTATTTAACGCGGGTTTGTTTTTTTCTTGTAATGGTGTTTGCGCATTAAGCGCCATTAAACGGGTTAAGCTTTTTGCTGTGCTGTCAGCATTGTCGTAAAGCAGTTGGTGACTCTGAAAGCTACTATTTACTGCAACCCAAGTTAATAATAAAAAACAGGCGGCAGCAAGACTTAAACGCACGAGTCGCTGCCTTAAAGATGCTGAAATTGGGTTTTTAATATGGTTATTTTTCATAGTCATTGCTTACGCTGCTGACAGCTTTTGATTTTGATGTTACAACTAAGCTAACTATAACCTTAAATCCCTACTGATGGCGAATTTAGCGCAAAATTAGTGGGGAGACATTAGTCTCATTTTGGAGTCATCATGACAATGGAACGCCTTGCGGCAATGACAACAGCGCAAATATCGTCGCAATTATTATTAGGCACATGGTATAAGTATAGTGAGGCTGAACTTGAAAAAGCAAACTTACCCGTAACCCCAAAAGGGACTTTTACAATTGCTTTTGGTATCGACTTTGACGGTGAACAAGTAGCAGCCGTGAGTGAATTTTTACACACTAACAACATTTTGGTGAGTGCCTTAAGCCGGTATCAGCCTGCTCCTGAGTTAACCCCTGCAATTTGTTTTTATAGTGATGACACGACCGAATCACTCAACCCATTAAGCTTAAATGAGTTTGCACATGCAAGAGGCTTTCAGTTAGTTCAATTACAGTCTCCGCCAAGTTTAGATAAGCCTGGTTTACTGGTTATGGATATGGACTCAACAGCCATAACCATTGAGTGTATTGATGAGATTGCCCGTTTAGCGGATGTGTATGATGAAGTGGCTGCGGTCACAGCGCAAGCGATGGCAGGCAAACTTGATTTTAGTGAAAGCTTACATCAACGAGTGGCTAAGCTTGAGGGAATAGAGCAAAGCTTAATCGAGCAATTGAAAAGTACTTTACCTTTAATGCCTGGTATTGAGCCATTATGCCAAGTACTTAAGCAGCATAACTGGTATTTAGCTATCGCATCTGGCGGCTTCGTGCCATTTGCTGAGCAAGTACAGAAATTACTTCATTTAGATGAAGTGCACGCTAATGTCCTTGAATTCAAAGATCAGAAACTGACTGGTAAAGTGCTTGGTACGATTGTTGATGCGAATCAAAAAGCGCAAGTGTTAGGGAGTTTAAGGGAAAAATTAAATTTACCTTTACAGCAAACTGTTGCAATCGGGGATGGGGCAAACGATTTAACCATGATGGCTAAAGCTGGCTTAGGTGTCGCTGTACACGGTAAGCCTAAGGTGGTTGAACAAGCACAGGCGGCAATATGTCAAGGCTCACTGCTACAATTACTTTATCTGCTTACGCTTCCTAAATAACCTGTACTGATTTTATAATGTCAGTACATTAGTGCATCTCTTAACCAGAGTTGATCAGTTTAAGTAGTTAATAGAAAACCTATAATAACTAAGTTAAGGTAATTATTGCCTTAACTTAACCTGTTTAACCAGGTTTTTTTACGCGCAGCCATTTGTTCAAGCAGCTCTGGTTTAAAATCAAGGTGGCTAAGCGTTTCTTCTGTTACATCTACCATATCACCTACACCCGCGACCGACCATAATGCTTCTTCTAAATCTTTGGCTTTGTGCATTGCATATTGGCTGACATATTTAAGTTCATTAGATAGGTAATCTGTATCAGGGCGTCCAGTTCGCGAAATATATAAACGCATTACAAACACCATTTCATTTCTGAGGCCTTTTTTCAAAAATAAATAATGCGGAGAAAAATCATCAACTGCAGTGCATTGGGTTGTCACCGCATCATCGATTGTTGCTTTTTTAGGGTTAAAGCGAATAAACAACGTAAATGGTAGTGGCGGGTCTTGTCGACTGCGGTCTTTGATCAATGGAGTAATCGTTTCGGTGATCTGTTGTGTCGATAAAAATGCCTCTAAGCTCGTTTTATCGTTTAAAAGTCCAAAGCTTTGTAAAATAAGATGGATTGCATTCGGGTATAAGCCTTGGCCAATGGCACCTGTGGCAAAGTGAGCAGCTTCTTTATGAAGGTAGAAAGGTAACTGACACACGGTTTTAGTAACCATATTTCGTAGTGCTGTGGACAGTCCAGGTACTTTCGGTGCTTCTTCTGACACTTTTAATTTATCTTTATTATTTTCAATTAACTGAGTAAAAAACTGCACCCCCATATGTGGCGTATCAGCAATCCGTGAAGCTTTTAAGTTAATAGTCGTAAGTGATTTACTCACAGCCATTACTTCATATTTTAGCTTGGACAGCTTATGTTTTTTGGTGATTTTTTGTAGCTCAGGTAAAGTTAATTCAACAATGTCACCAGTTTTTAAGTCAGTCGGTTTATCGCATTCAATTTGTAAACCCATAACAGAAAAGTCACGGCTATGCGCATTAATAACTTGCTCAGGGCTTACATTAACAACCACATCTGTTTTATATAAATAACGTTTATGGGCACGAAGGTTAACGTACTCTAAATCAACCATTTCAAGTTTGGGTGGTATTTTGTGCTTACCATGGCCAAACTTCCTAAGTTGGTTAATCAAACTTTTTTCATATTTAAAACTTTGGTAATGATTTTGTTCTGCTTTCGTTCCTACTGATGTTATTACAACTAAATATTTTACGTCCTTAATCATTCCCTGCACCCGAGGAGATGGCGGTTTATTAAGTTTTTCAATACCTTTGCCAGCGGTGTTTGGTAAACTTAATGGAATAAATGAATCTTCCGGGTGGCTTGGCATCAACTGTACTTTAAAACACTGCCAGCTGTCTTTTTGGCTACCAAAGCCAAAAAATAAATTGCTTAATTCAGGCTCTTTAGCTAGTTCGCTGCGGGTTGCAGAATAATAATACACTTTGCCTGCAACAACGTGAGTAAACGTATATAGGTACTCTTCTTTTACTTGGGAAGGACTGTTTAATAGCGCAGTTAATCGTTGTTGGTTTAAAATTGTGTATAAGCAAGATAACTTTCGCTCGTCACAAAAATACCGTTGAATAAAAATATTATTTTCAGTGGTTAATACTAGGCTTGGGTAAAGCTTATCATCATGTAAACTAAAAAAGGTATACAGAGAAGTGACTCGTGGAATGTAATACTGCTCATAACCTTTTGAAACAACAGCATCTAATGTATTGTCTAAGTTAACCTTGTAACGGCGTTTATTGCCATGAATAAAGCTTTCGAGAAATTCGTCAAATTTGACATTGTTCTCGACGAAAGTACGCTTTAAGCGAACATGATTAAATTCAGCGGATACTTTTTCAACGGCAACCACTTCATATTGAATACCATTTTTTAGACCAAGCTCAAAGTCTTGCTCAAGACCGACAAGCCTCAAACCGAGTAACTGCCCGCGGGCGACTTTATAGCGTGGTGCGAGCTTTATTTTTGCGCCACTCAGAGAAATATCTGATGTGGTCGCGGCTACTTTACTGCCCTCTTTTAGTTCGACGGTAATTTTAATCGAGTAGTTCATTCGCTCTTCGCGACGACTTTCGTAAGAGGCAAATTTTATGACTTGGCAATCAAGGGATTGTTGTTGTGATAACTCGGGTTGGTTTGCAAGCTGGGCCGCTTTTTTTTGCATAACCCTGTGGTTATTATCGGTATTCATGACCGCTTCATAGACCGCTAAGGTATAACCGCCATGGCGTTGGATTGCTTCTTCAAACACAGCAATGGCCGTCTCATCCATAAAATGCTGTTTACCATTATACTCGTAAGGTTTTACTTGGCCTGTGACTTGCCCTCGTAAATCAATAAACCGAGCGATGGGTTGAGACAGACGCGACATTTCCATCTTAAGTAAAAACTGCTCAGGTTTAGTTAAGCCTGCTGTTTTTGCCTTAAAGATCCCATCAAATTTGGCGTTACCTAAATACGATTTTAACTCTTCCACGAGATCTTCGTATTTAAGAAGTATGTCTTCACTCATCTATAAAACCATCACCGTCTATTTTAAAAGTAGGTATACTTACACCAGTATTAGATAATACATTATTTTATACACTGTGCGTATTACGCATAAATAAGTATACGAGGCGTTACTCGATAGCTACTTTTAGCTTTTATTATTATAAGTTGCCAAATAAATGGCTCATTACTTTAAACCATATCTAAAGTGAAAATAAAGCAAAAAGTGTGCCTTGTAACAAAATCTAATAGCGATAGTTAGATTGTGGCGCTGCTTTAGTTAGTTAGCAAGGCAGTGTTGCATTATAAAAGCGTAAACTGGCAGAATAACAGTGTAAATCTGTGAAAAATTAAATTATGAGAATATAGGTAAGGTTATAAATGGCGAAAGCGGCAAAAGTAGAGTTTGTTTGTACCGAATGTGGTATGAACTATCAACGTTGGCAAGGGCAATGCCGCTGCGGCGCATGGAATACATTGGCCGAATTTAAGCCTTCAGCTGGGCAAAACAAAAAAAGTGCAGCCCGAGCAAGTGTTGCCGGTTATGCCGGTGCTATGAGCGGTGGTTCAAAAAAAATTAATGATGTTGCTACCACTGAAGCTGAAAAACAACTTACCGAAATTGGTGAGTTAGACCGGGTTTTAAGCGGTGGTGTAACCACAGGTTCGGTCAATATTATTTCCGGCGACCCTGGAGCTGGTAAAACCACATTACTTTCAGATTTAGTGGCAAGAATGTCTAAGCGTATGCCTTCGCTTTATTGTACAGCTGAAGAGTCTTTATCGCAGTTTAAAAACCGCGTGAATCGTTTAAAGCTCGACTACAACGCAGATGAACTGTATTTATTATCTGAAACCAGTGTTGAAGCCATTATTGAAGAGCTTGAAAGCAATAAAATAAAGTTTGCTGTCATTGATTCGATTCAAGCTGTTGTAACTGATACAGCCAATGGTAGCCCTGGATCCCCGTCACAAGTTAAAAGTGCGGCACAAGCACTGACCCAATATTGTAAGCAAAATGACGTTACTATGTTCATCATTGCCCATGTAAACAAAAATAATGAAATTGCAGGGCCGCAAACTCTAGTGCACATAGTCGATGCACTGCTACATATTGATACTAATGATGGTCAAGTACGCACATTGAGAGCTAATAAAAACCGTTTCGGTGATATAGACACTGTGGGCATATTTAGAATGTGTGAACGAGGGATGCTCAGTGTTGATAACCCCAGTGAAATATTTTTATCGGGATCAAGCACTGAGTCCCCCGGTTCCGCTATCACCTGTATTCGTAAAGGGAATCGAAATTTATTACTTGAAATTCAATGCCTAACCACCGAAACCGAAGCTGAATTTCCACAGCGAGTCTGCGTTGGCTTAAATATGAATCGTATTAAAATGTTGACTGGTATTTTACGAAAGCACACTAAAACTAAAATTTTCCACGATACTTTTTTTAATATTGTTGGAGGCCTCAGGATCGATGAAACCGAAACCTGTATTGATTTAGCATTAGTCACCGCATTGCTCAGTAGTCTCAATGAATTTGTCGTGCCACGCACTACCTGTATCATGGGAGAATTGAGTTTAAACGGCGATGTACGTCCAATCGACAGTGGTGTACCGCGGGTGAAAGAAGCTGCACAGCACGGCTTTACAGAGATATTTATTCCGTTTCGTAATTACCATAAATCCATGGAAGGTTTAGGCGCTAAAATCACTCCGGTTAAAACGGTACATGAGCTGTTAAGTTTAATTAATTAGCCGCTAATAAATAGGGCACATTGGTGCCCCGAATCAACGCAAGCCCTTACTAAAGGGATTGTTGAGTGATAGGCTTAGGTAAATTTTTAGTATGAAGCCGTTAAAGACGTTACACATAACAACGGCGATAAAGAATAGAATAAGGAAATAAAATGAAAAAACTGGCTATTATTGCAGGCGTTGTGATTGTTGCTATCGGTGGTGTTAGTTACGCCAATCACGCCTTAACCCAAGAAGTCAAAGTGGAAGTGGATCGCCAACTTGCGATGCTGAGCCAGCAAACAGGCTCAACAGTAAGTTATGACGATTTATCGGCTAGTGTATTTTCAAAAAGCGTTGAGCTTTCTAGTGTCAATATTACAGGTTTTGATAATAAAGAAATCGCCCGCATTAACAGTATTTTAGTGGCCGGTTATGACGCAGAAAAAATAGCCCCGCGAACTGAAGTCGCTGTTAATGGGTTTAAATTCAGTGATGATTTTATAGCTCAATTACCTGCTGACGCTAATAATCAGTTAGCAAGTGCACGTTATGACTTACACACCTTAATGAATTACGATGCTGATTCAGGCGACAGTGATATTGCTTTAAACATTGATGCCAATGACATTGTTGCCTTTAATTTTGATTTAGGTCTAGCCAAATCAACAGCGTTAATGGAAGCGTCATTAGCGGTTAGTCAATTACAGCAAGCAAGCGGTTCTCAACAGTTAACATTAGAGCAGCAGTTACAGCAACAAACCTTGATGATGCAAGCACTTGCTGAACTTGAGCCACGTACAATTAAAATAAACTTAAACAACCAAGGTGAGTTTAAAGCACTTGTTGAACAAGTACTTGAGAAGCAAGGTATGACCCTTGATCAGATGCAGCAAATGGTTGATGTACAATTACAGCAAGCCCCAGTGAGCGACGAGTTGGCAGCAGCAATTAAAAACTTCACTCAAGGTTTAGGCTCATTAACAGTATCGGCAAGCCTACCAGAGGGGCAAACCATGGACGAAATTAATCAACAGATTATCACCCTGATGGGTAAACCCAATGAGCTTGCTGAGTTTATAAACCTTAAAGCGAAAGGGGAATAGCTCGAAGAGCTATAAGTCGTAAGTCTTAAGCGGTAAGTTTAAGACAAAATACAGTTTTGAGTTATTTGAAAGCGCGAGTTAATCTCGCGCTTTTTTTGTTTGAGGGACTAGGATTTAGGCGCTAGGGGAAAAACAGGCACGAAATACTTTTGGGTCTAAAATCTGTATTACTCTAAAGCGCAGCGCCTCTTAATCTCTTTGTGAATAATTCACTAAAATTTTTTGCACAAAGAGAAAAGAATGAGAAGTAAATGAGGATAACTTGGAGACTAATTAGCATGCGTAAAACACGATACATTAAGAATTAGGCTGCTCCCCCTAAAATAAGCCAATCAAACACCCGCCAAAACATCAACATACGACAAACACAATACGCAGTATTTTCTTATTGCGCTCTCATTGTAGTATGGTTTTTAGGGACGTAGCGATTAAAGGTTTTAATTGAACAGAGTCTAAACAGCGCTTTGCAAAAAAGCATTTATCTCACTCAAAATAAAAGCCGTGCTTGACTTAACAAGCACGGCTTTTATTATTTCTGACCGCTGACCGCTGACCGCTGACCGCTGACCGCTGACCGCTGACCGCTGACCGCTGACCGCTGACCGCTGACCGCTGACCGCTGACCGCTGACCGCTGACCGCTGTTAGTGCAAAATACGCGCTCTGATAGTGCCTTCTACTGCACTGAGTTCTTTCAATGCCACTTCTGACTGATCGGTGTCTACGTCGATGACCACATAACCAATCGCTTCGTCTGTTTGCAAGTACTGTGCGGCGATATTAATACCGTGTTGGGCAAATGCTTGGTTAATTTGAGTTAGTACGCCAGGACGGTTGTGGTGTACGTGTAATAAACGGCTGCGATTAGCAAGTTCTGGTAATGATACTTCAGGGAAGTTAACCGCCGTAATAGTTGAGCCATTGTCTGAATATTTAGCCAGTTTACCCGCGACTTCTATACCAATGTTCTCTTGTGCTTCTTGCGTTGAGCCGCCGATGTGTGGTGTTAAAATCACATTATCGAACTCACGCAGTGGTGATATAAATTCGTCATCGTTTGATTTTGGCTCCACTGGGAACACATCAATTGCTGCGCCGCTGAGTTTTTTATCGCGAAGCGCTTCAGCAAGGGCGTCTATATCAACCACCGTGCCGCGAGAGGCGTTGATCAAAATAGCGCCTTGTTTCATTACTGAGATTTCAGCACTACCGATTAGGTTTTTAGTTTGCGGTGTTTCAGGTACATGTAAACTAATTACATCGGCGCGTTGCAACAGCTGAGTTAAATTGTGTACTTGTGTTGCATTACCTAAGGTTAGCTTGTCTTCAATATCGTAAAACTCAACGTTCATACCGATGTTTTCAGCCATGATACTAAGTTGCGTACCAATGTGACCGTAACCGATAATACCTAGGGTTTTACCACGAGCTTCAAATGAACCGTTGGCTGTTTTTAACCAGCCACCGCGATGAGCGATAGCATTACGCTCAGGGATACCACGAAATAACAGTAAAATCTCGCCAAGTACCAGCTCTGCCACTGAACGAGTATTAGAAAACGGTGCGTTAAACACTGCAATACCGCGTTGGCGTGCTGCCTCTAAATTAACTTGGTTGGTACCGATACAAAAGCAACCAATTGCCACTAGCTTTTCAGCGGCTTCAAGTACTGCTTCAGTAATATGAGTACGAGAACGAAGGCCTACAAAGTGCACGTCTTTAATGCGCTCTAGTAGTTCGTCCTCAGGTAACGACGTTTTAACGTAATCAATGTTGCTGTATCCATTACGCTTTAGTGTTTCAACCGCACTTTGGTGCACACCTTCAAGCAAGAGAATTTTAATTTTGTCTTTTGCTAACGATACCTTACTCATAATCCTCATTCCTATTTTATTTGCGGCCCATTTTTGGTGCCTATGATGACTTTATCTGCGCCACGCTCGGCAAATAAGCCGTTGGTGACTACACCGACAATTTGGTTAATTGTCTGCTCTAATTGTTTGGCGTCAGTAATAGCTAAATTATGAACGTCTAAAATGACGTTGCCATTATCAGTAACAACCCCTTGACGGTAAACTGGGTCGCCGCCAAGTTTTAATAATTCACGCGCTACATAGCTACGTGCCATTGGGATAACTTCAACGGGAAGTGGAAAATCACCCAAGGTATCAACAAGTTTTGTGTCATCAACAATGCACACAAACTGTTTTGCAACCGCTGCAACTATTTTCTCACGTGTGAGTGCTGCGCCGCCGCCTTTAATCATTTCATTATTGGCGTTAATTTCATCAGCGCCATCTACGTAGACGTCTAAATTGGCTACGTCATTTAACTCAAATACTTCAATACCCAGTGCTTTAAGCTTTTCGGTTGATGCATCGGAGCTTGAAACCGCACCTGTTATGGTGTCTTTTATTGAACCTAAAGCATCAATAAAGTGGTTAACGGTAGAGCCCGTGCCAACGCCAACAATGGTATTTTCTTCTACAAATTCTAGGGCAGCCCAAGCTGCTGCTTTTTTAAGTTCATCTTGTGTCATGGTATTTGCTCAATAGGTGGAGTTACTTACCTTTAGTATACAAATTTATTGCTTACCAATGGTAGATTTTCTGTGGTGTGATGATGAAATTTAATGGCACATCCCACGATTCAACAGGTAAACTTTCAACGTGTTGGCATTGATGTGCAAGGCCTATAAGTTGAGGTTTTTGCCAGTTTTCGTTGTGATAGCGCGCCAAGGTTTTATCATAAAAACCACCTCCCATACCTAATCGATTACCTAAACTATCAAATGCCACTAATGGCATTAATAAGTAATCTAACTCCTGTAATGGGCATATCTGACTACAATTTAACTTGGGCTCCAAGATACCATAGCGATTTGGTCTCATGGGTGAATTTTCTTCATAGCGTTGAAAGTATAAAGTAGTGCCGTTAAATGGGTGAATTACAGGCAGGTATAGAGTGTGATTTTTTGACCATAGTTCTTTTATTAACAATGAGGTATCGAGTTCTGCGTCATTGCTAAAATAAACCCCTATATGATGGGTTTTAGTGCTTTTTTCTTGTTTTAGGTGTTGAGTAAAATTCATTTTTAGCAGTTTTGCTGCTTCTTTTTGCTCAATTTTTGACAAAGAATTACGTCGTCTTCGAATTTCTTGGCGTATTTGTGCTCTTTTATTGTTCATTGTGAATCGTTAATTTTGTTGTTATGCGTCTAAAAAAGAGAATAAATCAGGAAAAGCGAATGATAACCCCAGTACGACAAGTAATATTACAACCATGGCAATGAGAGAATAAAGTAACGTATTGCTGCGTTTTTTTATGCTTGTATCTAGCTCTTCATCAAGCAGTAAATCATCGTTTTGCCACGCGTCTTCATCGGTTGCTGAAACTTGCTCAGTGCTTGCTGGTAATCGTTGCTCTAGGTCGTCTAGCTTTTCTTCAATTCGAATTAAGCTACTGGTGATGTAATCAAGGGCATTAAAAATATGTTCATCACGCTGTTGTGAAGCTGTATCAGCTAGGCTAGCGGGTTGGTCAATTTTGACTGGTTGTAATTTTGTTTTTATACCAACACTTGCCAATAATTTTGCTTGTTTTAGGGCTTTGTCTTTTGCACATGGAGCAAATAATGGCTTGTTTTGAAAAAATGCAGTCACTTTGCTATGAGGTGCTTTTATCTTTGCTGCAAGCTTTGTTTGGGCATCGTCTGCTTGGGTATCTTGTGCTAGTCCTGCGAACATTACGCGATAGTTTTCTGACATCTTTGTTTTCCAAAAATGTTAAATCAATGAATTGAGTATATACCCAAACCACCTCAAGATACGAGTTTCAGTTGGAATTAAAAGCGCTTTAGGCAAGGCATTGATTGCAAGTAATAGTGGTTCTATTGTTTAAATCAATAACGCAGTATAAATCGCTTTTAAACCAACCCCTTGGGCGTTTCACAGGAGCTTACTCTCGGTGTTGTTACTTTTTAAAAGGGATTGCCATTCTTGCAAAGTAACGCCTTGATATTAAGCCCCTGTGAAACGCTGAATTCTGCATATTGAGGTAGTTTGGGTATAAAAAGAACAGCCCGTGTAAACGGGCTGAGTAAATATAGTCTAAATATCAGCAATTAATACTTCGCTGCTTCACCTTCTTTTGGTAATGAGTTCTCAATAAACTCACGTAAATCATTGTTTGAGCTTTCTAAGTCTGCGTGACGAAGATACATCATATGACCACTTCTATAGCCTTTAAAGCTTAAACGGTCGCGCATTTTACCGCTTGGGTCTAATTGCCACATTGTATATTTAGCATCAAAGTAATTAGTTGCACCGTCATAATAGCCTGCTTGTACGAGTACGTTTAAGTATGGGTTTTGTGCCATGGCTAAACGTAAGTTTTCACCCGTTTTGTTTTTACTGCGATCCCAAGGGTGCACGTTGCCAAATAAATTATATTTCACATCGGTTTTATAATTTAATTCATTACGTAAGTAATGGTTAATTGCTGGGGTAAATGAGTGTAGCCATGAGGTAAGCTCTGCCCAATAATCTGGTGATTCACCGGCATCACGTTTGTCCATACCTAAATAACGAGAGTCTAAACGGCCTAATGTTTGGCCGCGCTCACGTAATAACTCTTTCCAGAAAAAATTAGTTGGAATGTCTAAGTTATTTTGCGCAACAAACTTTTCAGACACGCCAGCGTAAAGTGCCATTTGCTTTATGATAGCGCGTTTTTCTTCATCGCCAATAAAGCCGCCTTTAGCAATTGCTGGGATCAGCTTATTTATAGTAAAGTCTTCAACTTCAGGAAGTAGCTCGTCTAAATCTTTTGCTTGTAGAGCAGGGCTTAGAGCTTTGTGATACCAAGCCGTAGCAGCAAAATAAGGTAAGCGGTTTGCAGCTTTTACTGGGCCATCACGTTTAATGCCTATATCTGTAGGAGATACCAAAACAACACCGTTAATATACATCCATTGGCGATTTTGTAGTTCATGGGCAAGGCCTGAAACACGGGTCGTGCCGTAACTTTCACCAATTAAAAACTTAGGTGAGCGCCAGCGCTCAGTGCGGTTTACAAAGGTATTTAACCACTCGGCTAAATATTTAATATCGGCATTTACACCAAAAAACATTTTTTGCTGTGCGTCTTTACTTGGTAATTCACCCTTTTCGTTTTCTAAAACGCGTGAATAACCGGTATTTACTGGGTTTACATAAACAATGTCTGCTACATCAAGTACTGAATATGGGTTATCTTTTACGCCATAAGGCTGAATCGGGTAGCCTTCGTCATCAATTTTTAATACCCGTGGGCCAGTATATGCTAAGTGCATCCAAACAGATGCCGAGCCGGGCCCGCCGTTAAAAGAAATAAGTAAAGGGCGTTTAGTTCTGTCATCAACCTTGTCACGTTCATAATAGGTGTACTGTAATGTTGCTACGGCATCGCCTTTATCATCCCATACAGGTTGGGTGCCCGTAGTGGCTGTATATGAAAAACGTTCGCCGTTAATGCGTGCTTTATGCTCAGTGACAACTGTGCTATCAACATCTATACGGCGCTGATTTTCAGCGGCAAAGCTCGCATGCGGCACCGTTACAGTTAGCGCTGCGAGTGAAATACTAATGATACTTACAAGTTTCATGAGGGATCCTTTTTATAATCTTTTAGCCATTAAAGATAATTTTTAGACAAATAACAAAGTTATTGAGACTAGAGCCCAATATTAGTCGGTAAGAGGCATAAGTTAATCTTAGTCAAAATAAAATAAGTTATTCTTTTTGATTAAATTAACGTTAATAGATTTTGATTAGGCTAACAATAAAGTATATTTGGTGGGTTACGTTAATTTACCCGCATTTTGTTATTACGTTAGCTGATTTTAGTTTTGCGCTAGTACATGGATGGTCTTAGGCAAGCAACTCCATCTAAGTTATTGAGAAGGTTATGCAAAGAGTTTTATTCGTCGAAGATAGTAAAGTTGTTCAACAAGTTCTGCGCCATTTATCAGCTCATTATTTAAATGTCGCTGTTGATTTTGCATGGTCATTAGCTCAGGCGAAAGAGTTCGTTGCTAAGCATGAATACAGCTTGGCATTAGTAGATTTAACACTACCCGATGCACCCAATGGGGAAGTCGTAAAATATACCTTAGAACAAAATGTACCCACCGTGGTTTTAACCTCTAAAATTGATGAATATAAACGTCAGCAAATGCTAGAGCTTGGGGTGGTTGATTATGTTATTAAAGATAACCGAGACTCTTATCATTATGCCGTTAAGTTGGTTGCGCAATTACTTCGTAACCAAGGGTGTAAAGCACTGATTGCTGATGACTCTATGTTGAGCCGCTCGTTGATGAAACAAATGCTTGAAAAGCAGCTATTCGACGTGCAAGACGCCTACGATGGTGAGCAAGCATTAAAAATGCTCAAAGCCGACCCTGAAATAAAATTATTAATGACAGATTATGCCATGCCGACGATGGATGGCTTTGAGCTTGTTAAGGCCGTGCGTAACTTTAGGGGGCGCGATGATTTAGCGATCATTGGCTTATCAGGAGCGGGCAAGCATGGTTTATCAGCACGATTTATAAAATATGGGGCAAACGATTTTTTAACCAAGCCGTTTATGAACGAAGAGTTTCACTGTCGTGTTTTGCAAACCATGGAGCAGCTATCCTTGATAGCGGATATCAAAGAAAGTGCTTACAGGGATGATTTAACCGGTTTGTATAATCGTCGCTATTTTTATCAGTTTGCAGAAAAACTGTTAAAAGAAACTGCTCGCAAAAATTGCTTAGCATTATTAGATATTGATTTCTTTAAAATGATCAACGACAAATTCGGCCATGAAGCGGGTGATCAGGCACTTAAACAAGTTGCCTCTTTACTGCGCAGTTCATTTAAAGACTTTACAGTTTCCCGTGTCGGGGGCGAAGAATTCGCCATTGTTTTAACTGATGTAAATATCGAGCAAGCTTACTCATTGATGGATGCCTTTAGAGCCCGTATCTCCGATTACGACTTTGTCATTAATGGGCAGTCATTCACAATAACGGTCAGTGTTGGTCTGACTAACTTCCAAAATGTGACCCTTACCAACGCTATGCGCATTGCTGATAAAGCGCTTTATCAAGCAAAAGAACAAAATAGAGATTGTGTGATTAAACAAAACTAATAATTGCACCAGCGCAGTAAGAATGTAAAAAAAACGCACCTAAATGGTGCGTTTTTTATTTCTTAATTTTAACTTTTAGTTTTAAGTTGTTGTTTATAAATATTTTTAAATAGTGGCACAAAGGTTGGATTATCTAAGGAAACAGGATAACAATAAGCGTCCGAAGGGGGCCACTATGAAAATGATTAGTGCAATAATAAAGCCATTCAAACTAGATGATGTGCGTGAAGCACTGGCTGATTTAGGCATTGAGGGGATGACAGTTGTTGACGTCAAAGGTTTTGGCCGTCAGCGTGGACATACGGAACTATACCGTGGTGCAGAATACCAAGTCGATTTTATTCCAAAGATAAAAATCGAAATTGCTACTCGTACTGAGAATTGTGAGCGTGTCGTTGAGACCATCACTAAGATTGCTTCAACAGGCAAAATTGGTGACGGTAAGATATTCGTTTACGACTTAGATCAAATTGTTCGTATTCGTACGGGCGAATTAGATGAAGAAGCAATTTAAGGGGCCACATTATGGAAAACACAATTGTAGAACTGAAGTTTTCGTTAGATACATTTTATTTTTTAATCTCAGGTATTTTAGTAATGTGGATGGCAGCGGGTTTTGCCATGCTTGAAGCGGGTTTAGTTCGCTCAAAAAATACCACTGAAATTTTGACTAAAAACGTTGCGCTATATGCAATCGCATGTACGATGTTTTTACTCGTTGGCTACAACATTATGTATGTAGACAATGCCGAAGGCGGTTTAGTGCCATCACTCGGTGCTTTGATTGGTACGCAAGCTGCTGATGCCGATCACTCGTTAGAGTCTGACTTTTTCTTCCAAGTAGTGTTTGTTGCAACGGCTATGTCGATTGTATCAGGTGCTGTTGCTGAACGAATGAAACTATGGGCATTCCTTGCTTTTGCTGTTGTACTAACTGGCTTTATCTACCCAATTGAAGGTTATTGGACATGGGGTGGCGGTTTCTTATCTGAAATGGGCTTTGTTGATTTTGCGGGCTCTGCCATTGTACATGGAACGGGCGCAGCTGCAGCACTTGCTGGTGTATTAATGCTAGGTGCTCGTAAAGGTAAATACGGTAAAAATGGTGAAATCTACCCAATTCCAGGTTCTAACTTACCACTTGCAACTCTAGGTACATTTATCCTATGGATGGGTTGGTTTGGTTTTAACGGTGGTTCACAGTTATTAATTTCTGATGCTGAAAATGCAACGGCTGTAGGCCAAATCTTACTGAATACTAACGCTGCCGCTGCAACGGGTGCAATAGCTGCACTGTTTGTATGTAAAGTGTTATGGGGTAAAGCAGATTTAACTATGGTATTAAATGGCGCGCTGGCTGGTTTAGTTGTTATCACTGCTGATCCACTATCTCCGTCTCCGTTAATGGCGTGTTTACTGGGTATTCTAGGTGGTTCGCTGGTTGTATTTAGCATTGTAGCGCTAGATAAAATGAAAATTGATGACCCAGTTGGCGCAATCTCAGTGCATGGCGTATGTGGCATGTTAGGTATTATCTTAGTACCAGTATCAAATGCTGATGCAAGTTTTGTTAATCAAATTATCGGCTTAGTATGTATCCTTGGTTTTGTATTTATCGCATCATTAATTGTATGGGTAATTCTACAAAAGACTATTGGTATTCGTGTAACAGAAGAAGAAGAACTAAACGGTATGGACCAGCACGATTGTGGTGTTGATGCTTACCCTGAGTTTGTTTCTGTACGCAGCAACTAATAAGCTAATAGTGTAAAATTCATTGTGTGTTCAAAGCAAAGCCCTAATGTAGATTAGGGCTTTTTTTATATTTAATTTATTTATTAAATTCAGAATGTTCAGCTGGAAAAGCGTTATTTAATGACTATTCTTTAGTAGACATTAATTACCATTAAAAGGCCCATCATGGATAACAAGCTTGTTCTGATTATATTATCGTTATTTTTACCGCCAGTAGCTGTGTTTTTAAAAGCGGGAGTAGGTAAAGATTTAATTATCAATATTGTGTTGTGTTTTATCTTTTTTATTCCTGCAGTGATCCACGCACTTTGGTTATGCACACGCTAGTCACATAATTGGTGGCGTTTCAGTTACTGTTAACTTTACAGGTGTTAGTGTATCCTAAGCTCGCACCTGTAAATTAACCTCTGGATAGTAATAACAACGTCAATGGCTGATAAAAAAGAACCTCGCTCATCTAAAACCACGACAAAGCGCCCGGCTAAAAAAGCCGCAACTAAAACGGCTACAACTGCAAAAAAAACAGCTAGAAAAAAAAGCCCTCAAAGTGCTAAAAAGCGTAGTTTTGGTCGAAAGCTTTTTTCAATTTTTTTAAAATTAAGCTTGGCAGCTGTTGTTGCTATGGGGCTTTATTTAATTTACCTTGATGCCAAAATCACCCGCCAATTTGAAGGTAATAAGTGGCAGTTACCGGCTCAAGTTTACGCACGGGCAATGAGTTTTTATCCCGGACAGTTTTTATCAAGCCAAGAAGTATTGTGGGAGCTCGAGCGGTTAAATTACTCCTCAGTAAATAAGCTTTCTCGTACCGGCCAGTATATTAAAGCTGGCGATAGTATTAAGGTTTTCCGCCGTGAGTTTGAGTTTTTTGATGGTTTAGAAAGCGCCCAAGTTATTGAGCTACGCTTTGCAGGGCAAAAGCTGGCAACGATTAAAGATAAGTTTGGTCGGCGCTTAAACAGCGCGCGGCTAGAGCCAGTACAAATTGCTCGCATTGGTAATGATTCAAAACAAGATCGTGAGTTTGTACCGCTGGATAAATTTCCACAAATGTTAAAAGACACTTTGCTGGTGGTCGAAGATCAAAAGTTTTACGAACATCATGGGGTGTCTGTTTGGTCTATCATGCGCGCTTTATACAGCAATATTAAAGCAGGCCGTACTGTTCAAGGTGGCAGTACCTTGACCCAGCAGCTTGCTAAAAATATATATTTAACCCGTGACCGAACCTTAATTCGTAAGTTTAATGAAGCACTTATCGCATTGATTTTGGATTACCGTTACTCTAAAGATCAAATTTTAGAAGCCTACTTAAATGAAGTTTACCTTGGTCAATCCTATAACCAAGGTGTGCATGGCATGGGCTTAGCCTCTGAGTTTTATTTCTCAAAACCAGTTGATGAACTTGAGTTTGATCAAATCGCGTTACTAGTGGCCATGGTAAAAGGGCCATCATATTATAACCCGCGTAGATACAGCGAGCGAACGATGGAGCGTCGCGATTTAGTTTTACGGCTTATGGTTGATAATAAGCTCATTGACACGCGTGAATACCGTGCCGCACTAAAACGCCCAATTGATGTGGCGCCAATGAAAGATAGCTTGCCTAAATCTTATCCAGGTTACTTAGAGCTAGTGGACCGTGAATTGAAACGTCTGCTTCCAGATCAAGATGTGTTGGATGCCGGTGTGAGAGTTTTTACCTATTTTGATTTACAAAAACAAGCGGCGATGGAAGACGCCATCACGAAAAGTCTACCCTACCTTGAAAGGCGTGCGACAACGGAGCAGCTAGAAGCAGCCATGGTGTCTGTTAATGTTGATAAAGGCGGCGTGACAGCCTTAGTTGCAGGGCGAGATCCTAGGTTCTTAGGCTTTAACCGCGTACTTGATACCAAGCGCAATATCGGTTCATTAGTAAAGCCTGCGGTATATTTAACGGCGCTGGAGTCAGCAAATTATAATTTAGCGACTTTATTAGATGATTCACCCGTTCAAGTAACTAACGAGCAGGGGAAAGTATGGCAACCAGAAAACTTTGATCACCAATATCGTGGCATGATGCCGCTGTATAAAGCGTTTAGTAACAGTATTAATATTCCAGCGGTCAATTTAGGATTAGATATTGGTGTGGATAAAGTGGCATCGACATTAACAAAGCTCGGTGCCAAGGGACGTATTGAGCAATATCCATCACTGTTATTAGGCGCTGTTGAAATGTCGAGTCTTGAGGTAGCGCAACTTTATACAACATTGGCAGCCGATGGTGAATATAGGGAACTAACATCAATTTCAGCGCTTACTGATTCAGTGGGTAAAGTGCTTTATCAACATCAAGTTAAATCAGAACCTCGATTTGATAAAGCCGCCGCTTATATGACTAAATATGCCATGAAGCGAGTGACTAAAGATGGTACAGCGAAGCGTTTAAATGCGCATTTCCCATCTATTCAGTTAGCAGGCAAAACAGGCACTAGTAATGACCTACGTGATAGTTGGTTCGCTGGGTTTGATCAAAGTACAGTAACCGTAGCTTGGCTTGGCCGCGATGATAATAAAAGCATGGGACTAACAGGCAGTGTTGGTGCGTTAGAGGCTTATATACGTTACTTAAAACCTTTAAACCCTGAATCAATAGCTGATACTCGTCCGCCCACAATTCGTTGGGCATTTGTTAATGAGCAAACAGGGATGCAAGCACCACCTGGGTGTGGCAAGGTAATCCAATTGCCACTGCGCGCAACAGAGTTTGAACCTAGGCCAAGTTGTCAGCGCTAAAATAATTTAAGACTTAACTTTTACTGTTAAGTCTTAAATTTATTCATTAAACAAAAAAAGCCCTAACGGCTTTTTTCGACAGAGCGTTAAACAATGCACTAAAGCTTAGCAAATGCTCGTTCAGCGGCTGCAATGGTATCGGCAATTTCTTGCTCTGAGTGCTCGGAGCAAACAAAGCCAGCTTCAAATGCCGAAGGTGCTAAGTAGACACCTTCTTCAAGCATTAAGTGGAAGAACTTTTTAAAACGTTCTAAGTCACACTGTGTTGCTTGTTGGTAAGTGGTTACTTTCTCTTGCTCAGTGAAGAAAAAGCCATACATACCACCGGCGTAGTTAGTTGTCAGCGGTATACCTGCTTTTTTCGCTGCCGCTTCAAAGCCTTTGCAAAGTGCTTTACTTTTTGCTTCAAGCGCATCATGAAGACCATCAACCTCAAGTAGCTCAAGCGCTTTTAAGCCCGCGGCCATCGCAATAGGGTTACCAGAAAGCGTGCCTGCTTGATATACAGGGCCTACAGGTGCAATGTAATCCATGATTTCATTTTTACCACCAAACGCGCCGACTGGCATGCCACCGCCAATCACTTTGCCTAAACAGGTTAAGTCTGGCTTGATGTTGTAATACGCTTGTGCGCAACCAAGAGCTACACGAAAACCAGTCATTACTTCATCAAAAATAAGCACTGATTTGTATTCATCACAGATTGCTCGTAAGCCTTCTAAAAAGCCTGCAACCGGAGGAATACAGTTCATGTTGCCTGCGACTGGCTCAACAATAATACACGCGATTTCATCGGCGTATTTTGCAAAAATAGCTTTCACTTCGTCTAGGTTATTAAACGAAACTGTTAATGTATGTTTTGCGAAATCTTCAGGGATACCAGGGGAATTAGGTACGCCCATAGTCAGTGCGCCAGATCCCGCTTTAACTAATAAAGAGTCGGCGTGGCCATGGTAGCAACCTTCGAATTTAAGGATTTTGTCACGGCCAGTATAACCACGCGCTAAGCGAATGGCGCTCATGGTGGCTTCTGTGCCTGAGCTAACCATGCGTACTTTTTCAATTGATGGCACAAGCTGTTTTACTTTTTCAGCCATGAAAATTTCAGTTTCGGTAGGGGCACCATAGCTTAAACCATTTTCAACAGCCTCAAGTACTGCTTGCTTAATGGCTGGGTGGTTATGACCCATGATCATCGGCCCCCATGAACCAACGTAGTCAATATAGCGATTGCCATCAGCATCAAAGGTAAATGGACCTTGTGCTTTAGTGATAAAAAGTGGTGTGCCACCCACGCCGTTAAAAGCGCGAACGGGTGAATTTACGCCACCTGGAATTGAAGCTTGGGCGCGGGCAAATAAATCTTGGCTAATTGTCATGAATATTCCTATTGAGTTTCATGGTTATACTGAAGTCGTTGCTTAGTCGTTGCGTTTACGGCTAAACCACGGTACCTCAACTTCATAGTTCTCTACTTTGTCTGCAACATCTAACGTTAATGCAAATAACGCCATACGAATTAACACGCCATTTTGTACCTGACGAAAAATGGCTAGGTTGTCATTACTATTAAGGTCATTATCTAACTCATTCGCTTCTAAGCGGCTATCACGTGGTAACGGGTGCATGAGCACTGAGTTAGGTTTACAGTGAGCGTTATAAATTGACTGACTGATGCGGAAACCTCCGCGGTATTTATTGGCTTCTTCTTGTGACGGGAAGCGTTCTTCTTGAATACGAGTCTGGTAGACAATGTCGGCAGCTAAGTTGCCTTCCATTTTATCGACAATTTCGATTTTATGACCGGCATTATCAACTGCGTCTAAAATATAGCTCGGCATTTGTAAACCATCAGGAGCGACCATTGAAAATTTCACATCTTTATAATGGCACAGTAATTTAGACAGTGAATGAACAGTACGGCCGTATTTTAAATCACCCACTAAGGCGATGTGCATGCCATCAATGCCTTGTTTAAAGCGGTTAAGCTCACGTTCGATAGTTAATAAATCAAGTAGTGCTTGAGTTGGGTGTTCGTTCGGGCCGTCACCGCCGTTAATAACAGGCACTGAGCAACCGGTCGCAAATTCTGCCACTGAGCCTGCATCAGGGTGACGCATTGCTACAGCATCAGCATAAGCTGAAATTACACGAGCAGTATCGTAAAGCGACTCACCCTTTGCTAAAGCCGAGCTTTGCATACCGGTTGTTTCACGTACTAACCCGCCTAATAAATTAAAGGCTGTACCAAAACTAACTCGGGTACGGGTACTTGGTTCAAAGAATAGGTTTGCTAAGATTGCGCCTTCTAACACATTGGTTCGCTTTTGCTTTTTAGCGTAAGGTTCCATTTTTTTGGCTACTGAAAAAATACGTTCAATACAGTCTCGGTTGAGCTGATTAACAGAAAGAATATTTTCACCTTCGAAACTTAACATTGGGGTTATTCCTATTACATTGAAAAGGGGCGCGATCAACCATTCATCATGGGCACGCAATCGCGCGGTATTATAGCAAATTTTACAAGCTTGGTTTAGTTATGGCTAAAAACACGATAGCAAGTAGCACTAATACAGGGAGTTCATTGAAAATACGATAAAAGCGATCACTGCGCTTATTACGGTCATGTTTAAAATCAGCTAATAACTTAAAGCAATATGCATGATAAAGGTACAAAATAATCACTAAAACCAGTTTATAGTGTAGCCACATGCTGTACTTAAACCATTCTCGCCCGTATTCCACAATCATCAAAATGCCAAAAACCGCTGTTAATAGAGCAAACGGAGTAACAAACAGGAGTAACCGGCGTTCCATTATTTTTAGCATTGAGCTGCATGATTTCTCTTCGTTCATGGCATGATAGACAAACAGCCGAGGTAAATAAAAAATGCCAGCAAACCAGGCTATCATAAAAAATACATGCAGGGCTTTATAGACAAGTAAGGCACTCATAATCTTCTCTTTAGTTATTACAGTAAGCTATTACGTATTGTAAGGATGTGGCGGATCTGATCCCAGCGCATAATTCCCATAATTTGTTGGTTATCGAGTAAGTTGTAAATATACACTGCGCCTGTGCGTTTATCTTTTAATATATCAAACGCATCAGCAAGCGTGGCTTGGCTGCTGATCCCTTGCAGGCTGATATAGTTTATAGCGATGTTTTGATCTGACATTAAACTCAAATCATACTCAGCTAAACGGTAGCCATTTTCTTCATCATACACAATCAGTGGCGTTTGGCTGTTTACTGCATCAAGACTGGCTTTTATTTGTTCTTTATCATCAGAGTAAAGTAGCTTAAAGTTCTCATCCATTTCATCCATCACCCCAACCTTTTGTAAGGCTTCAGTGGCGGGGGATACATGGTAGTTAAGCCCTTGAAAATCTAATTGTTGTAAGAAAATAGAACGATTACCAAAAAATTGTAGTGCAGTGACATAAGCCGTCGAAATTACTAACATTGCCGGCACGATTATTTCTGGGCTAGATGTTAGCTCCATAACGGTTGTAAGGGCTGCAAGCGGTGCGTGTAGTGTCGCGGCAAGTAACCCTGCCATGCCCAAGACACTGTAAGTACCTGATATATCCATACCCGGGCTAATAAACTGAGCAAAAAATGCCATTAATGTGCCCATCAAAACGCCTAACCCAATAACTGGCCCTATAATACCACCGGGAATGCCCAAGCCGATAGCAAATAAAGTGGCAAACAACTTAGCAATTAAAATCGTGGTGAGCAGCTGTACATCATCTGGAGATTCAACAGCAATGGTGATTGCACTCATGCCTGAGCCCATAGAATGGGGAACCATATAGGCAATTAAGCCTGCAATTAATCCCGCTAGAAGCAGACGTGGAAACATGCTTAGGGGTTTAAATGTGCGAATAATTAGCATTAGATTTTGATTAAAAGCAAATGCGACTGCGCCTAACGCCATACCGAATAAAATTAGAAACGGATAATGCCAGCCACTCAATGCCGTGACGGTGATTAGCTCAAGCTCAGAGGCGTCACCAAAAACAAATTGAGTCGCCAAGGCGCCAGTTGTAGCTGCAAGCATTATTGGTACAAAAATATGAACTTTATATTCACGCAATACCACTTCCATAACAAATATTACTGCGGCTAAGGGGGTATTAAAAGATGCAGCAATACCTGCTGCAACACCACATCCACTGAGTGTTCGCATTGCATTGTGAGGTAAGTGAAGCTTATCAGCTAATAGGCTTGCTCCCGTTGCCCCCATATGAACAGAAGGGCCTTCTCTACCCACTGAAAAGCCACTTATTAAAGCCAGTGCGCCACCGACAAATTGGTTTACCGTATTATAAAGCGGCATTTGACCGTAGTAATGTTTGATTCGGTGAATTACAAAAGGAATACCTAGGCGGTAGTGTTTAAAACCTGTGAATGCGGCAAATAATGCTATCAAAAAAGCGGCGCCAACCGGCATTAGTAAACGTTCTAGGGGGGGCAGAGTGCTAAAGTCATCAGGCGTTTCGAGAAATAATCCCTGAAAAAATAAAATGGTTAAGCGAAATAGAATGATTAAAAACGCGGCAATTAACCCTGCGCTTACGCCTAGTAAGCACAATTGCACCGATGTTTTTGGCTTTGCCAAGCGACGCCGAAGCGTTTCAAGCCACATACATTCTTCCTCGCCATTTATTTAGCGAGAGTTTATCAAAAGTGTAGGATTAAGTCGTTGGGATTTTTAAAAATGTTTTAATATTCTAAAATTTATTAGGGCATAAGTTGTATTATTTGGCTTTATAGGGCTAATTAATATAATCACTGTCATTTTGTGATTTAGTTCTTTTATGGGTGTACATCTTCGCATCAGCTTTTGTTAGTAGCTGATCCAAATCACTCGCTTCATCTGGGAATAAGGCATAGCCAATACTTGCGCTAATTAAAAAATCGCCTTGCTCTGTAATGATAGGTTGTTCTATTGCGTGTATGAATCTATCAAGCGTATTTTCAATTTGCGTTTGCGATATACGGGTTTGTATATACATAACGACGAATTCATCTCCCCCCATCCGCGCAACACAGTCTTTCTCTCTTGCGGTTGCTTTTAAGCGATTTGCTATTTCTACTAACACTTTATCACCAATATAATGTCCATAGGTGTCATTAATTGGTTTAAAATTATCTAAATCAAAATATAAACAGCCAATTTGGTAACCCTTCAGCTTGGCATTTTTAAATTCGCTTTTGGCAAACTTCACTAATGAACTGCGGTTGGCTAAACCTGTTAAGTAATCAGTTTGGGCGAGTTCTAATATTTTATTTTTGGCGATAACACGGTCTGAAATATCGAAATTAATACCTATTAATTTATCTCCATAAATTCGACCGTCGGCATTGAGATAACGTACCTCACCATTAGGTAAGATCACTCTAAACTCTGCATGAAAATCTTCTTGGCACATTATAGCCCGAGTAAGGTTTGTTGAAATAGCTTCATAATCACCTGGATGAATAACTTTAGACCAAGATGAATAGTTCCCAGAAAAGTCTTCTTTATTAATGCCATATAATTTGAACATCCAGTCATCCCAAATTAATTGATTACTTTTAAAATTCCACTCCCATACTCCCATATGAGCAGCGTTAGCAGCCATAGACATACGCTGATGTAAGTTTTCAAGCTCAACTTTTGCAGCCCTTAGCTCAGTGATATCTTCGGATACTGCAAGTAAGAACTTCGCTTCATTATTATTATCTTTTATAGCTATTTTTCTGGTGCGCAGGTAATGGGTTTTTCCGTTTATAGTGATGGGTTCATCATTAATAGTTACGCATTGATCTGAGCTTAATGCGGCTCTATCAGCTTCACTAAAAAGTGTTGCTTCTTTGCTGACAAACAACTCAGCATCTTTTAAACCAATTAATGCTTCTTTATTTTTACCAAGTAGGGTTTCTGCGGCTTTATTGACATGCGTAATCGACAGCTCTTGAGCTTCTTTAACAATAAGTATATTAGGTAAAGTATCAAAGATGGTTTGGGTAAATGCTTCTTGGTTTTGAATATCAGTTAAGTCTTTGATCGTTGCAACAAAAGCGCCATTAACATTATTATCTATCGGGCTGAGTGAAAGCGTAATTGGGAAATTGCTGCCATTTTTTTTACAGCCTTGTAATAATCGGCTTTTACCGAGTAGCTCGGTTTGTTTTATTTTAATTTGCTTATGACTGAACAGGCTATGAAATTCACGGTGTGTTTTTGGTATCAAAAGTGTAATGTTTTTACCAATAAGTTCTTCAAGTGTATATCCAAACATTGCGACTGTTGCTGGGTTTGCAAACTCAATATTTCCTTGGTGGTCAAAGCTAATTACTGCATCTTGCACGGTATTTAATACCGCTTTCAATTTAGCTGATAATAAGCTTCGAGCTCTTAACTCCATAATACCTACTAGCAGTAAGCTCAAAACTATTAATACTAATATAATTACTTGTGCTAACTCTGGGTTACTATTTGCGGGGATATACACAGTTTGATTTGATTCGAACACATACATTGAAATCATACCAATATAGTGCATACCAGAAATCGCGCACCCCATTACCAAGGCTGATAATAAATTTGCATGAAGTGATATTGCAGTTCTGGTTTGGCGTAAATCATTAATTTTTAAAGCCAGCCCTGACAGCACTGCAGCCACTAATATGGATAATGAGAATAACCAAGGCTCATAGGTCATATGAGCGGGCATGATCATCGCCATCATGCCATAAAAGTGCATGCTACCGATACCAGCTGCCATTAATAGGCTACGTAGTAATAAGCTTTTTGCGCGGCCCAAGTCGGTAGAAATAACAATGTAACTGGCAAATACACTGGGCAGAATTGAATATAAAGTAATGGTTAAATCGTAATTAACCTCAACAGGTAATTTATAGGCTAGCATACCAACAAAATGCATCGCCCAAATACCCACCCCTAAAAAGCATGAGGATAAAAAAGTCCAAATCACAGCTTCATTTTTTAGCTGTGAACTTTTTATGCGAGCAGATAAAAGAAATGAAATATAGGATGCAAAAATAGCAATGAGAATAGACGTGAATACTAATAAATAGTCATACTGTGCAGTAATTTGCTCTGTGGTAAATGTACTTGGTGATACAAAGTGTAATTTAAGATGATGTATCAAAATGTTCCCTCATTATACCTTTTTGCGTAATCTACTAAGGCATTAACTAGTGTAGCTTAATTATTGCAGTTAGCCATTGAATTTCAATTTATATTTCGCTTAAGTTATTGAGTTGTATTGGTTTTGGTTACTTAGTACCACAAAGTTGGGTGCTGATTTAACAAACTGTCACACGGCTATACTTGATTAAAACACTAGGGTAATAGATAATCGCGCAATTAGAGGAATTGAGGGGTTTGGTATGTCAGAAGAGTTACCGATTAAATTTAGCGATGCTGCGGCTATTCGTGTTAAACAATTAATTGATGAAGAAGAAAATCCTGAGCTAAAGCTACGTGTCTATGTGACCGGTGGTGGTTGTTCTGGTTTTCAGTATGGTTTTACTTTTGACGAAAAAGCTAACCCAGGCGATTTAGAAATCGTAAAAAACGGGGTCACTTTAGTCGTTGACCCTATGAGTATTCAGTATTTGGTCGATGGCGAAGTTGATTATACTGAGGGCTTAGAAGGTGCTCGATTCTTTGTATCTAATCCTAATGCGACCACAACTTGTGGGTGTGGCGCTAGTTTTAGCGTATAACACATTATGTAAAGGCCGCTGTAAAGCGGCTTTTTTGTACCTGTACTATAAATGTTGCCCTAAGACTACTCCTTACCTATTATTACAACATACTTATGCACCGATACCAGATGCCTAATAAGGAAACATTGCGTTGAAAAAGCTCGTCCAACAATTAGAACAAAAGCCCTATATTCTTGCCTTAACCATTGTTTTATTGCTTTTGATTTGGATGAGCTCCGGCAGCTCGCAAGCGAGTGATGAAACAGCACCAACAGCCGCAGAAAAGGTTGCAAAAGTGCAAGTTGTTAAACTTGTGGCGCAAGACCTGAAAAAAACATTGTCGTTTTACGGTAAATCTCAGCCTGATAAGTTAGCTAAAGTGAGCGCTCGACAAGCTGGCGAAGTTGAAAAAATTTATGTCGAAGAAGGTCAATTTGTTAAACAAGGTGAACTAATATTAGAGCTTGATAAATCAGACTTAGATGCACAAATAGGCTCTGCAACTGCCTTATTAAAACAATACACTGCCGAATACGAAGGGGCGTTGTCTTTACGTGATCAAGGGTTACAAGACAGAGTACAAACCATGCGGAGTGAAGCCGTGCTTGCACAAGGGAAAGCGCGTTTAGCTGGCCTTGAGCTGCAACTTCAGCGTACAGAAATTCGCGCCCCATTTAGCGGCATCATTAATAAACGCATAGTACAAATTGGTGATTATGTTGGCGTTGGCGATGCTATTTTAGAGTTAGCGGATTTAGACCCTCTGGTAGTACGTGCAGATGCAACACAAAAAGAAATAGTGGGCTTAGCCGTTGGGCAAAGTGTGCACGCTCATGTACTCAATGATAAAACGTACCCTGGTAAAATTCGTTATATCGCTTCAGTCGCTGATGAAAATACCAATACTTTTAGAATTGAAGCTGCATTTTCAAACCCAAGTATGGCGTTTAAAGCCGGCTTTTCAACACAGCTTGATATTGAACTGCAATCGGCACCTGCAATGCTACTAAGTCCTGCTTATATGGCGCTCGATGATGAGGGAAATATTGGCGTCAAAATTATAGATGAAAATAACCGCGTTGTTTTTAAACGGGTGGAGCTGGCTAAGTCATCTGCGCAGGGAGTGTGGTTGTGGGGACTTGGTGACACTGCCAATGTTATTACGCTTGGTCAAGGCTTTGTGCGCGAGGGTGATATTGTTGAACCTGTGTATATTGATGCTGCAGATAAAACCGGCGAGTAACCGATGAAAAATTTAATTGAAGCGTCGCTTAACCATACACGTACAGTACTGTCTATATTCATTTTACTGCTTATTTCGGGGTGGGTGACCTATCAAAATATTCCCAAAGAGGCCAACCCTGATGTAACGATTCCATTTATTTATGTGTCGATTATTCATGATGGCATCTCCCCTGAAGATGCAGAGCGCTTACTGGTAAGGCCGATGGAAATTGAATTGCGCTCTATTGAAGGGGTCAAAGAAATGACTGCGGTGGCTAGTGAAGGCCATGCATCGGTGACACTTGAATTTATGGCGGGGATGGACCCTAAAGAGGCCTTAGCGGATGTACGTGATAAAGTCAGTTTAGCGAAAGCGAAGCTACCTTCTGAATCAGAAGAGCCTGAGGTTCATGAAATCCTAATGGAAGATGAGCAACCTACAATTACACTTACACTCTCTGGTGACTCACCTGAGCGAGGCTTATTAACTCTAGCGCGTAATTTAAAGGATGAGCTTGAAAGCATCAATAGTGTTTTAGAAGTTGATGTGGGAGGGGATCGTGAAGACATGGTCGAAATTGAGGTTGATCCATTAGCGATGATTTCATATGGCCTAGAACCTAACGATATTATTCAATTGTTATCTAATAATAACCGCTTGGTTGCCGCTGGAACTTTAGATACAGGTAAAGGGCGGTTTGCAGTAAAAATTCCATCTGTATTTGAAACTATTCAAGATGTTATGGAGCAACCGGTTAAAGTTGTGGGTGATAGGGTTGTACGCTTTATGGATGTGGCAAAAATTCGTCGCGCATATAAAGATCCTAGCTCTATAGCGCGTATTAATGGTCGCCAAGCAGTATCTTTAGAAGTTAAAAAACGTGCCGGTGAGAATATTATAGACACCGTAGCCCACGTTAAAGAGACTGTTAATCAAGCAAAAAAAATGTGGCCTGAGCACATAAAGGTAGATTACACCGGTGATATGTCTAAAGACGTGAAGGTGATGCTCTCAGATTTGCAAAATAATGTGCTCTCAGCAGTGTTGCTGGTGGTTATTGTTATCGTTGCAGTACTTGGCGCTCGCACTGCATTTTTAGTTGGTATTGCAATACCTGGCTCATTCCTAACTGGCATATTAGTGATCTCACTGTTTGGCTTAACCGTTAATATTGTGGTGTTATTTGCTTTAATTATGGCGGTGGGCATGTTGGTAGACGGCGCGATAGTAGTGACCGAGTTTGCTGATAGAGCCATGAGTGAAGGCAAGTCACGTAAGCAGGCTTACAAGATTGCTGCAGAGCGTATGGCATGGCCTATCATTGCCTCTACCGCGACAACACTTGCTGCATTTGCGCCATTAATATTCTGGCCGGGTATGATGGGCGAGTTTATGAAGTATCTGCCTATTACCTTAATTGCCACCCTAACGGCGTCATTATTAATGGCACTTGTTTTTGTACCAACGATTGGTGGTTTAATTGGTAAAACACGGCCTTTAACTACACAGCAAAAAAGTGATTTGATGCTTGCTGAGTCAGGTGACTTAACACAGTTATCAGGTTTTTCTGGACGTTATGTTCGTTTATTAAACCATGCAATTGACAAGCCTTGGTGGACCTTGCTCGTAGCGATTGTTTTTTCTGTTGCGGTATTTTTTGGCTATGGTGTATCAAAATTAGGTGTTGAGTTTTTTCCCGATGTAGAACCAAATGGAGTCAATATAAAGGTGCGCTCCTACAGTGATCTGTCTATTTATGAAAAAGACGTGATCATGAAAGAAATTGAAACCCGTATATTAGCGGTGCCAGGAATTAAAACTCTTTATGCACGCACCGGTGGTACGGATCAAATTGGCAGCTTTAGAATGAACCTGAAGGATTGGGATGAGCGCGCTCCGGCTGAAGATATCATAAGCCAGGTTAATGAAATTACAGCAAGCTTTGCCGGCGTAGAAATTGAGCTGCGAAAGGATGAGAATGGTCCCGGCGGCGGTAAAGCACTTAGTATCGAACTAAGCTCAAAATTTCCTGAAGTGTTAAATCAACAAGCTAATATTATTCGCCGAGCTATTGAAGAAGATGGGGCTTTTCGCAATGTAGACGATACAGCTTCAAAGCCCGGTATTGAATGGCAATTAAAACTAAACCGTGCAGATGCTGCGCGATTTGGTGCTGATGCTGCCATGCTTGGTGCAAATGTGCAGCTAATAACCAACGGCTTAAAGCTTGGTGAGTATCGCCCTGATGATGTTGATGATGAAATCGATATCCGTGTTCGCTTTCCTCATGATAAACGCGACTTAGGGCGTTTAGAAACATTACGTATCAAAACCATGCATGGACAAATACCCATCACGCATTTTGTTGAGCGTCATGCCGCGCCAAAAGTTGACACTATACGCCGAGTAGATGCTCATCGGGTTGTGACCATTAATGCTGATATGAAGGTAGGTGAGCAACTTGCAAAAGCCCTACCCCGATTACAGGCGCAATTAAAAGAGCAAGGTTTATTAGACCTTAGAGTTAAAATTAAGGTGCGTGGTGAAACTGAAGATCAAGATGAATCAGAAGCCTTTTTGAAAAACGCTTTTTTAGTGGCGTTATTTGTAATGGGTATAATTTTGGTCACGCAATTTAACAGCTTTTATCAGGCATTTTTAATACTCAGTGCAGTGTTATTTTCAACTGTGGGCGTGTTTCTAGGTTTACTGGTATTGCAGCAGCCATTTGGGGTTGTTATGTCAGGCATTGGCGTGATTTCGTTAGCCGGTATTGTTGTTAATAATAATATAGTATTGATCGATACCTACAATGTTTTACGACGTCAGGGACTAGCAGCGAAAGATGCCATTTTAAGAACAGGAGCGCAGCGTTTAAGGCCTGTGCTATTAACGACAGTGACGACGATTTTAGGCTTGATGCCGATGGTGCTACAAATCAATATTGACTTATTTAACCGTACTATTGATTTCGGCGCGCCTTCAACACAATGGTGGGTGCAATTAGCGACCGCTGTAGCTGGCGGACTCACATTTGCAACTGTGCTCACCTTAGTTTTGACCCCATGTTTACTGATGTTACGTGAGCGAAAAAGCAGCCAATAGTTTAAATCAAGTCACTCACTATTGGTGGGTGACTTGAATCATTAGAACAAAAAAGCCTAACACTAGGGCTGAAAAGCTTAAAATGTATATAAAGCCTTTTTTACCTTGTTTAATGGGTACGCCATTTTTCTTAAGAAAAAAGTACCAAACCAAGCAAAGTGCAATGGGTAATAAAAAAAGTAATCGGAACATAATAGCCTCTACTGCTTATATTTTACACTGTTTATATCTTAACTCATTAATATATAAGTTAAAAATAATTTATCTCAAAATAGGTTCAATTACATACATTATTTGATACATTAAAGATTGACGCATTATCGAGTATTTACTCTTTATTGTGCGTTACGCAATAGCTGTGTGTCATTTCACTTTGTACTAAAAATGGACCTAGACTAAGTTTTTTATGTCACAAGATTTGTTATAGCATATAATATACCCAAGAGTGAGACGGGCAAATTTCACTCTTGTATTAATTGAATTTTAAATCATCTAGTAGGAGATGTTTTTTATGATGGGTAAAACAGTTTCTTCGGAAGAAAACTCAAAATTGACAAAATGGCTTAAAGTAAAACGCCATGAAAAAGGTCACACAATGCGCAGCCTTGCACAAGTACTTGGCACGCCTCACTCTTTTGTTGGTAAAATTGAAAATCAAGAGCGTCGTTTAGATGTGATTGAATTTTTACGCTATTGCGATGCATTAGAAGTTGACCCGTATGAAGGGTTAGGATTATTAAAAGAAGATTAATAATTAATCTCTTTAATTAATTTTTATGTCAGTGCAAGGAAGCGCTTTCACAAATAAAACAACTAGTTACTTTGCATTTTTATGGTAGTTGTTCTCAAGTTCATAAAGCCTTTTCCTAATTAAGTATAAAAACACCAGCGACGGCAATACCATTAATGCTGTTAAAATAAAGAATAACGACCAGTTCCCACCCAGCCAATCATCAATAACCACTCCACTGTAGCTTGAAAGTAATGTTCTGCCTAAATTACCTAAAGACGCTAATAGCGCATAATGGGTCGCACTAAATGCCCTATCGCAAAGCATAGATATAAATGCCACCATAGCCACAAGTGACCAAGCTTGAGTAAAACCGTCAACAACAATAGCCATAGCATATAAATGCTCTTGTGGGCCTGCTACGGCAATCCATGAGAACATTAAGTTAGAGGCAGCCATAGCCACCCCACTTATAAATAAGCCCTTAACTATGCCGTATTTATGGTTAAAAATGCTGCCTAAAAAAGCAAATACAATAGTAATTAATCCTGTGCCTAGCTTTGAGTAATTCGCTATTTGGGTATTGCTAAAACCGACCTCTTTATAAAATACAATTGACATACGCGCTAAAAATGCTTCGCCAATTTTAAATAAGAATATAAAGGCAAGTAGGGCAAGCGCGGTCTTAACTCCGTTACGGGCAAAGAAGGTTCTAAATGGGTCTATTACTGTGACCGCTAGCCAGGCTACGACTTTAGCTGAATGTGAGTCTTGATGATTAGCAGCAAGCTTAGCTTGATAAATGCGCTCCAGTTCAGCATGGACTGCTTCGCGATTTGACTCAGGCTCTTTTGCCCAAAACACGCAGCTCATAAGTAAGAGCATTAAAGCAGCTAAAAAATAATAGACTTGTGGCCAATCAATAGTTGGAATATCAGCCATATAAAAAGGGATGGCACCCAGTAGGGCGTAACCGCTCCACCAACCAGAAGTTGCCATTGCCGCAGCAGCGGTGGCTTTATGGCTTTCACTTTCATCTAAAGTGTCAATCCGAAAGGCATCAATAGCGATATCTTGCGTTGCAGAGGCTACAGCGATAAGTAAACATAAAGCGGCGGCTATTGCGAGGTGTTGTGTGATATTTAGTCCTGCAAGCAGTACCACACCAAGTAAAATAAAGCTTTGGCACAACAAAATCCAGCTGCGGCGTTGACCAAGCCAGTTGTAAAGCAGGGGCAATTTAATGCGATCAACCAAAGGCGACCATAAAAAGTTAATGCTATAGGCACCAAATACAATACCAAACAGGCCAATCATGCTGCGGCTCAGGCCTTCGTCTTTTAGCCAAGCAGACATAACCGAGCCGATCAGTACCCATGGAAAACCGCTACTCATACCAAATATGAAAACGTTGATTAACCGTTTGTCTTTAAAATAAGAAAAATATTCAGTGATTGATAAGCTGCTTTTCATAACGCCTTCATTGGCAAAGAGGGAAAGATTAGGGCTTATTAAAACTAAGCCCCAATTAAAATTACAAAGGTGTAGGCTCTAACACGGCCATATTTAATATAACCACAGGGGTTTTAGGTACAAAGTCGTAACCAATTTTTTCATTAAAGCCGGTTTCAACTTGCATGATTTTATCTAGTGTTTCATAGCCGTCCATCACAGTACCAAATACCGCAAAGCCCCATTCACGGCCTGGATTTAAGTGGTCGTTATCATCCATATTAAAAAAGAACTGGCGAGTCCCTGAATGAGGTTGTCTATCTTGGTAAGCCATTGCGATACTATACATATCGTTTTTAGAGCCGTTACCGCTCTCGTTAAAGATTGGGTCGCCTTCATAAACACCCTCATAGTCTTTGTCATAACCACCGCCTTGAATCACAAAGTCGCGGTCGTTTTCCATATCACGTTCTACTCGATGAAATACGGTCCCTTTATAGCTGCCATCCATCACATAGGTCAAAAAGTTATTAACTGTAATAGGGGCTTTAGAACGGTCCATCTCAATGACGATTTTGCCCATAGTGGTAGTAATTTCAACGCGGGGGAACATGTTATTTTTTTGCACAAAGCGGCCTTCTGTAGCGGCCAGTAAGCTTTGGCTAATCATTAATAATGCACAAAATATAAAAAAACGTTTCATGTTTAACCTTCTAAAAATGCTAATAATTCAGGGTCTGATACCATGCGGGTAATTAACTGTTCAGTCAACTTATTAAGCTGACCTTCTATTTTAGCTCTATCGTGGCTAAGCGGGCCTTCAAGGTTTGCATTACCTCGGTAAATTTTTCTGAAGTTACTTGAACTTCGAATTACACGCACACCTAACTCTATTTTTGCACTACTTGAGTGAGTAACCATGGTTTCTGTAACCACCGCTTGCAGCGTATGTATATCTACTTCAAAGCGCGTTGTTGCTAAGTTTGAAATACTGGCACCATTTCGGCTCAAAGCACTATCTAAAATACTTTTAATGGATTCAGTTAAACCTTGGCTGGCAATAGTTTGTGTTTTATCTGATTTAATTAATTTAAGTGTTGCAGGGTCGCCACGTAAATCAATAACACTGGTACTAAGGCTTTGGCTAATTGAACTAACTTTACCACTTTGGTAAACCGGATTTAAGATCAATTGATTTGGTTGGCTACTGCTGCAGCCTCCTAGGGCTAACAAAACACAGCACGGTAAAATGTAGTTTTTCATTGCTATAGCATTCCATTATTTTTAGTTGCACTTAAAACGACAAACTTTTTATTTGAGCCAAGTAATTTGCAATTGCCAAACATGCGTTTTAGTTTGTCATGATAGTCCAGATGACGATTGCCAATGATACGTAATTCGCCACCATTTTTTAAGGTATCTTTTGCTTGTTTAAACATTTGCCAAGCAATGTGATCCGTCACAGCTTGAGCTTGGTGAAAAGGCGGATTACACAAAACGATATCAGCACTTTCACGTTCAAACCCGGTTAAACAGTCGTTTTCGATAAATGAACACTGTTCAAATTTATCTTCCATATTGAGTTCTACATTTAATCGTGCAGACTCCACTGCCATATAAGACTCGTCAACAAAGGTGACTTGGGCATTAGGGCAATGTGACAATGTCATTAAACCAATAACGCCATTGCCGCAGCCTAGATCAATAATATGCTTTGCTTTACTGCTTTGTGGTAAATAATTAAAAAAGAACCGCGCACCTATATCTAACGAGTCACGAGAAAACACATTTGCATGATTACTGATGGTAAAATCAGTGCCTTCCAGCGGCCAATTAACAGGAAAATCAGCCGCTTTATAGCCGCCTTTCGCTTGGCTGATAATTAAACGTGATTTTTTAACCGCTAAGCTGGTTTTAGTTTCACCAATATAGTGCTCAAACGCTTTAATGGTCGAATTGTGAATATCTTTAGTTTTACCTGCGCCAATCACGGGTGTACCTGGCGTTAACACTTCGCTGAGCTCTGATAGTTGGTATTGCATAAACCCGAGCGTACGTGGCACCTTCATAAGTACTAAATCAACGTTTTCAGGTAGCGCTGATAAACTGTCCAGTTGACTAAAATTCGCTGTGACAATTTTGTTCTCAGCTAAGTTATAAGCTGCGGCTTGATGACTAATATAAGAATCATTGACTGAACAAACTGTTAACCCTTGTTTACTAAAATAACAAGATAAAGCCCCAAAGCTGTCATTAAAAATCAGCAATGAGCGACAATCAGGGTAATGTTCAGTAACATAGTCAACGAGGTACTGATCAGCAGAATCCCATGCTTGTAGGCTGCGGTTTTTTTGATCTAGCGGAAAACGTTCAAGAGTAAAGGATGTATCGCCGAGCTGTGCTTGCGTGGTCATAATAGTTTAGTGATCAGTAATCAAATGATAGGTAAATTCTAACATGCAACGGCCAAACGCCAACCCCCAACAGTTACCAAATGGCTTTTCTTATCAAAGAAGGGCGCTTAGTGCGCAAAAAAGCCTCGATTTATTTTATCATTTACAGCAAAACTTACCTTGGCAACAACCCACCACCACAGTGTATGGCCGAACAGGGCCTATTCCACGGTTGCAATGCTTTATCAGTGATAATGACATTGAGTATGGTTATTCGCAGAGTAAATTAATAGTTGAACCATGGCCTTCGGTATTATTGGCTATGCGTCAACGCTTGGAACACCATTTACAGCAGCCTTTTAATTCTTTATTAGTCAATTACTACCGTGATGGCAACGATACCATGGGGTGGCATAGCGATGACGAAATTGAGCTGGGTGCAGAGCCCACAATAGTGTGTATTTCACTCGGTGCAGAGCGAGCACTTAAGTTAAAACATAAAGCTAGTAATAAGGTCAGTGAAATTAAGTTACACAGTGGTAGTTGTTTAGTGATGCATGGTCATAGCCAACGAGATTTTCAGCATGCAATAGCAAAACAAACCACCTTGGCTCACCCGCGTATTAGTTTGACGTTTAGGTATATAAAGCAAACTCACTAATTTTGTTAGCCAAGGCGCTTTGCAACTTGTTATAGTAATACAATGAATTAGTTATGAATCGGCCCTTTTATGTCAATGCAGCAACAAATACAAAGTAAAATTGCAGAAGCGATTGCTTGTAAACACCTTAACGTCGTTAACGAAAGCCACATGCACAGCCGTGGTGAAGATTCACATTTTAAAGTTATTGTCGTTAGTGAAGAATTTAGCGGCAAACGCTTATTGCAACGTCATCGTCAAATTAATGAAGTATTAAAAGATGAGTTGGCGAATCATATTCATGCGTTGGCCATTCATACTTTTACCCCCGAGGAGTTTAGTGAGCAAGAAGGCAATGTTGCCGATTCGCCAACCTGTTTGGGCGGTTCTAAATTAGATTAACGGCCAGGTCTGAGAGTTATAAATACTGATCAGACCTGTATTTTTACAATTAGCCTTTAAACTAGCGCTAATTTTTATTGAGATAGATATAGGATGATCAATGGTCATTAAGCCTAAAATTCGCGGATTTATTTGTACTAACGCCCACCCAGTAGGCTGTGCAGAGCACGTGCAAGAACAAATTAACTATGTAAAACAGCAAGGTGAACTTAAAGATGCGCCTAAAAATGTACTAGTTATTGGTGCGTCTACAGGCTATGGCCTTGCATCGCGTATTACTGCTGCATTTGGTGGTGGTGCTAAAACCTTAGGTATTTTCTTTGAAAAAGAAGGCACTGAACGTAAAACAGGTTCTGCGGGTTGGTATAACACGGCTGCATTTCAAAATGCCGCTGATGAAGCTGGCCTTTGGTCTAAAAATATCAATGGCGATGCGTTTTCAAACGAAATCAAGCAAAAAGCAATTGATACGATTAAAGCTGACTTAGGCAAAGTTGATTTAATTATTTATAGCCTTGCATCTCCTCGTCGCACTGATCCAAATACTGGTGAAACATATTCTTCTACACTTAAGCCAATTGGCGATGCGGTGACGACTAAAAACCTTAATACGTCAAAGCGTGAAATTGATGAAATAACAGTAGAAGCTGCAAACCAAGACGATATCGACAATACTATTAAAGTAATGGGCGGTGAAGATTGGGAAATGTGGATTGACGCCCTTAAAGAAGCTGACGTATTGGCTGATAACTTCAAAACCACGGCTTATACTTACATTGGTAAAGAGCTAACATGGCCAATTTACGGTCATGCAACGATTGGTAAAGCAAAAGAAGACTTAGACCGTGCCACCGTAGCCATTAAAGAGTCAACAAAAGCACTTAACGGTGAAGCGTATGTATCGTCACTTAATGCGGTTGTTACGCAAGCAAGTTCAGCCATTCCTATTATGCCACTTTACATTTCAGCATTATTTAAAGTAATGAAAGCCGATGGTACTTATGAAGGTACTATTGAGCAAATTCATAGTTTATTTACTGAGAATCTATATGGTGATTCACCACGTTTTGATGACGGCGGCCATTTATTCCAAAACTACAAAGAGTTGGAAGATGATGTTCAAGCGCGTATTCAAACTGTGTGGGATAGCGTAACCACAGAAACAATTGATGAACTCACTGATTATGTAGGCTATCACAATGAGTTTTTACGTTTGTTTGGTTTTGGTATCGACAGCGTAGATTACGAACAAGATGTAGAACCTGTTGCAGACATTGCAAACATGATTGACTAATTCTGTTTGTTAATTGAAAAAGTCGCTACGGCGACTTTTTTATTGCCTGTCATTTATTGTTAGGCTTATTTTCTGTTTAATTTTCATCCTTACTCGCGGGCAATTACACTTTGGTCTATATTGAATTTTATTCAAATGTGCCTATTGAGCTAAATTACTGCTCCTGTCGTATAAATTTCATATTTACACTCGCATAGTGACCCTGATTGGTGTTAAAATTCGGGCAATATATGTGAGGAGTTTTACTGCGTTGCTTGTTTTGTGTCTTAAACAGGCAGTTCTTTGATATCTTGAATTTGCTTGAATAGTCAAAAAGCGACGTGGTTGGTACGATTTTTCAGTTTCTTTCCGTTAATGTAGTGCAAGTGCGTATGATCAACATAAAAAAAGGTCTGGACTTACCCATAGAGGGCGCACCTCAGCAAGTTATTCATGATGGCTCAGCCGTCAAACGTGTAGCTGTGTTAGGTGAAGAGTTTATTGGTATGCGTCCAACCATGCATGTTCGTGTGGATGACCAAGTTAAAAAAGGCCAGGTACTTTTTGAAGACAAAAAGAACCCAGGTGTATTATTTACTGCCCCAGCTGCTGGTACAGTAAAAGAAATTAATCGTGGTGCAAAACGTGTGCTGCAATCTGTCGTTATTGAAGTAAATGGCAGTGAGCAAATCACCTTTGACTCTTTCAAGGCCGATGAGCTTTCAAGCTTAGACCGTGAAAAAGCCAAAGAAGTACTAATTCAGTCAGGCCAATGGACAGCACTTCGTGTTCGCCCATTCAGCAAGGTAGCGGCTGTGGATGCAAATCCTAGCTCTATTTTTGTGACGGCTATCGACACTAACCCATTAGCTGCAGATCCTGCGGTTATTATTGCCGAAAATGTGCAAGCATTCGAAGCGGGTTTAGCTGTGGTATCTCGTTTAACTGACGGTAAAGTATTTGTTTGTAAACAAGCAGGTAGCCAAGTACCTAGCTCATCAATCCCTCAAGTAGAAGTACATGAGTTTGGTGGCGTACATCCGGCTGGCCTTGTTGGCACACATATCCATCACTTAGACCCAGTATCTGCAAGTAAGCAAGTTTGGCATATTGGTTACCAAGACGTTATTGCGTTTGGTCACTTATTCCTTACTGGTGAAATCAACACAGATCGTGTTATTTCTCTTGCCGGTCCACGTGTTAAAAACCCTCGTTTAGTGAAAACTCAACTAGGTGCTGCACTGGATGATTTAGTTGCGGGCGAATTAGAAGACGGTGATAACCGTGTAATTTCTGGTTCTGTTCTAGCGGGTGCTATTTCTGCAGGTCCTCAAGCATTCTTAGGTCGTTACCATGTTCAAGTATCAGTTTTACTTGAAGGTCGCGAAAAAGAGTTGTTTGGTTGGATCCGTCCAGGTAGTGATAAATTCTCAGTGACACGTACTTTCTTATCTCACCTTGCACCAAGTCGTTTATTTAAAATGACAACGTCAACAGGTGGTTCAAAACGTGCCATGGTGCCAATTGGTAACTATGAGCGTGTAATGCCGTTAGATATCTTACCAACGCTTTTATTACGTGACTTAATCGCACGTGATTTAGATGGTGCTATCTCATTGGGCGCACTTGAACTTGATGAAGAAGATTTAGCGTTATGTACCTTCGTTTGTCCAGGTAAATACGAGTATGGTTCAATCCTACGCGATTGCTTGACTACGATCGAGAAGGAAGGCTAGAGAGATGGGTTTAAAGAAATTTCTAGAAGATATCGAGCCGCATTTTGAAGCCGGTGGTAAACATGAAAAGTGGTATGCACTGTATGAAGCAGCAGCAACGATTTTTTATACTCCGGGCTATGTAAATAAAGGCGCGACACACGTTCGTGACAACATCGACCTAAAACGTATGATGATTTTAGTGTGGATGGCGACGTTCCCTGCCATGTTTTTTGGTATGTTCAATATCGGTCATCAGGCCGCGGGTGCTCTAGCACAAGGTTTTGAACTAGCAAACTCTTGGCAAGTTGGTTTGTTCCAGTTATTTGGTGGTGAGTTAACCGCTAACTCAGGCTGGGGCGCTAAAATGTTTTACGGGGCATGCTTCTTCTTACCAATCTACGCAGTAACCTTTGCTGTGGGTGGTTTTTGGGAAGTATTATTTGCTTCGGTGCGTAAGCATGAAGTTAACGAAGGTTTCTTCGTAACGTCAGTGTTATTTGCGTTGATCCTTCCAGCAACGATTCCTTTATGGCAAGTAGCGTTAGGTATCACGTTTGGTGTAGTAATCGCGAAAGAAATCTTTGGTGGTACTGGCCGTAACTTCTTAAACCCTGCATTAGCGGGCCGTGCGTTCTTATTCTTCGCATACCCTGCACAAATTTCAGGTGACACAGTATGGACAGCAGTAGATTCATTCTCTGGTGCAACTATGCTAGGTCAAGCGTTTGTTGGTTCATTAGATTACAGCAACATGGCTCTTTGGTGGGATGCGTTTTACGGTTTCATTCAAGGTTCAGTTGGTGAAACTTCTACGCTTGCTATCCTAATCGGTGGTTTATTCTTAATCTACGTGCGAATTGCCTCTTGGCGTATCGTGCTAGGTGTGTTCTTGGGTATGGTTGCTACTGCATTCTTATTAAATGCAATTGGCTCTGACACTAACCCAGTATTTGCAATGCCTTGGCATTGGCACTTAGTTCTTGGTGGTTTTGCTTTTGGTATGTTCTTTATGGCGACAGACCCTGTGTCTGCAGCATTTACAGATAAAGCAAAATTCGCATACGGCGCACTAATTGGTGTGATGGTAGTAATGATCCGTGTAGTCAACCCTGCATTCCCTGAGGGTATGATGCTAGCAATCTTATTTGCTAACTTATTTGCACCATTATTCGATCACTTTGTAGTGCAGGCTAATATCAAGCGGAGGTTGGCACGTAATGTCTAGTAATAACGAATCAATCGGCAAAACGCTAACCGTTGTTGTAGCACTATGTTTAGTGTGTGCAATCATCGTATCGTTTGCTTCAGTTCAGCTTCGCCCATTACAGCAAGCTAACAAAACGCAAGATATTCAAAAAAATATCTTAGCAGCGGCAGGTATTGACGCAGTTGAAAATATCTCTGATACGTTTAACGCAAAAATCGAAGCACGTGTTGTTGACATGAGCACAGGTGAGTTTGTTGAAACTGACCCTAATAGCTTTGACTTTGAGAAAAGTAAATTCGACCAAAAAATTAGTGTTGCACTGAAAGAACAGGGTATCAAAGATATCGCCGGCATTCAGCGTATGACTAAAGAGTCGCCAGTTTACATTTCTAAAAAAGCAGACGGTTCTACAGATGCTATCATTTTACCAATCCAAGGTTACGGCCTTTGGGGTGTAATGTATGGTTTCTTAGCGCTTGAAAGCGATGGCGAAACGGTTAAAGATATTAACTTTTATAAGCACAATGAAACACCAGGCTTGGGTGGCGAAATTCAAAACCCACAGTGGACTGCAAGTTGGAGTGGTAAAGAGTTACCAATCAACATTGTAAAAAGTGGCGCTAAGAATGAGCATCAAATCGATGGCTTATCAGGTGCAACTTTAACGTCTAACGGTGTTGATCATGCAGTTGATTTTTGGACTGGCGAAAACGGCTTTGGTCCTTTCCTTGCGAGAGTACGTGAAGGAGCGTTGAAATAATGGCTGATACTAAAGAAATGAAGTCGGTTCTATTTGGACCGGTATTCGCAAATAACCCAATCGCGCTACAAGTACTAGGTGTTTGTTCTGCGCTTGCGGTAACGTCTAGCTTAAAAAATGCGTTAATCATGTCAATCGCATTGACATTGGTAACGGCGTTTTCAAGCTTATTTATCTCTATGATCCGTAACCAGATCCCGTCATCTGTTCGTATCATCGTGCAAATGACTATTATTGCATCATTGGTAATCGTTGTTGACCAAGTACTACAAGCTTTCTCTTATGCTACGGCAAAAGAGTTATCGGTATTTGTTGGTCTAATTATTACTAACTGTATCGTAATGGGTCGTGCAGAAGCATACGCAATGAAATCACCACCTATCATGTCATTCCTTGATGGCATCGGTAATGGTCTTGGTTACTCTGTAGTGTTACTGACTGTTGGCTTTATTCGTGAGCTATTTGGTAAAGGTACTTTGTTTGGCGCTGACATTATCCCTCTCGTACAAGATGGTGGTTGGTACCAACCTATGGGTCTATTGATTTTACCACCTAGTGCTTTCTTCATCATTGGTTTATTCATTTGGGTACTTCGTACTTATAAGAAAGACCAAGTAGAAGCGAAAGGGTAAGGGGCAGACAATGGAACATTATATTAGTTTATTCGTAAAAGCGGTTTTCATTGAAAACTTAGCGCTAGCCTTCTTCCTAGGTATGTGTACTTTCCTTGCAGTATCAAAGAAAGTAACAACGTCTATCGGCCTAGGTGTGGCAGTTATTGTGGTATTGGGTATCTCAGTACCAGTTAACAACTTGGTTTATCATGCGGTTCTTGCACCGGGTGCACTTGAGTGGCTTGGCTACCCTGAAGCAGACCTTAGCTTCTTACGTTTCTTGACTTTCATCGGTGTTATTGCAGCACTAGTACAAATTCTTGAAATGGCATTAGATAAGTTCTTCCCTGCACTATATAACGCGTTAGGTATCTTCCTACCATTGATCACAGTTAACTGTGCAATCTTTGGTGCGGTATCTTTCATGGTAGAGCGTAACTATAACTTCGGCGAGTCTGTTGTTTATGGTATCGGTTCTGGTGTAGGTTGGGCGCTAGCAATTACATTACTTGCTGGTATTCGTGAAAAAATGAAATATTCAGACGTGCCAGACGGCCTGCGTGGTTTAGGTATTACCTTCATCACTGTTGGTTTAATGGGTCTTGGCTTTATGTCATTCTCTGGTATTTCACTTTAATAGGTAGCGAGGATAAATCATGAGTTATGAGATTTTCTTAGGCGTTGGTGTTTTCATCGCTATCGTTGTACTACTAGTTTTAGTCATCATTGGTGCTAAATCTAAGTTAGTTGCAAGCGGTGACATCATCATCGGCGTAAATGGCGATCCAGATAAAGCCATTAAAACATCAGCAGGTAGTAAGCTATTAGGTGCACTATCTGAGTCAGGTATTTTCGTATCATCTGCATGTGGTGGCGGTGGCTCTTGTGGTCAGTGTCGTGTACACATCAAAGAAGGTGGCGGCGATATCTTACCAACAGAGCTTGATCACATCTCTAAAGGTGAAGCCCGTGAAGGCTGCCGTTTAGCGTGTCAGGTAAATGTTAAAAATGACATGGAAATTGAACTTGAAGAGTCAATTTTCGGTGTTAAGAAGTGGGATTGTGAAGTTATCTCTAACGATAACAAAGCAACCTTCATCAAAGAGCTTAAGCTACAAATCCCTGATGGCGAATCAGTACCGTTCCGTGCCGGTGGTTACATTCAAATTGAAGCCCCTGCGCACCACGTTAAATACGCTGATTTCGATGTACCTGAAGAGTACCGTGGCGATTGGAACCATTTTGGTTTCTTCGACCTAGAGTCAAAAGTAGACGAAGAAACAATTCGTGCTTACTCAATGGCTAACTACCCGGAAGAAGAAGGCATCATCATGCTTAACGTGCGTATCGCTACGCCGCCGCCAAGAGATTTAAGCTTACCTTGTGGTAAAATGTCATCGTACATTTGGTCACTTAAAGAAGGTGATAAAGTGACTATCTCTGGTCCATTCGGTGAGTTCTTCGCAAAAGAAACTGATGCTGAAATGGTATTCGTAGGTGGTGGTGCTGGTATGGCGCCAATGCGTTCACATATCTTTGACCAACTTAAACGTTTGAACTCTAAGCGTAAGATGAGCTTCTGGTATGGTGCACGTTCTAAACGTGAAATGTTCTACGTAGAAGATTTTGACGGCTTAGCGGCTGAAAACTCAAACTTCGTATGGCATACAGCACTTTCAGATCCACAACCTGAAGATAACTGGGAAGGCTACACTGGCTTTATCCATAACGTGTTATTTGAGAACTATCTTAAAGATCACGAAGCGCCGGAAGATTGTGAGTTCTACATGTGTGGTCCTCCAATGATGAACGCTGCTGTTATCACAATGTTGAAAGACTTAGGTGTTGAAGACGAAAATATCTTACTAGATGATTTCGGTGGCTAACACTGATACCAAAACAGTTTAGTTTTGGTTAGAATATCAGCCTCGTAGCAATGCTTGTTACGAGGCTTTTTTATATCAAATTTAAAGTAGGCTGCCATGAATAGAGTTTTTCACCCGCAGGCATTAATTGCCTTATTTATTCTTACCTTCACTTTACTCATAACGGGCTGTGGTCAAAGTGATGAACCGCAAGAGCTTTATCTTGAAGGTAAAACCATGGGTACGACTTATCACATCAAAGTATTTGCCCAGCAAGAAAAACTCGACACACTTAATTTACTGCCAGAAATCACAGAGCTGTTAAAAGGCATTAACTTATCAATGTCGACTTATATTAAAGAGTCTGAGATTAATCAATTTAACCGCTTAGCTGCTGGTGAAGTCATGCCAATTAGTAGTGACTTTAGAGCGGTGGTGAGCGAATCAATTCGCCTAGGGGAGTCAACTAAAACCCTTGATGTGACAATGGGACCTTTGATTGATTTATGGGGTTTTGGTCCTGATAAAAAACCAACTAAGCGTCCATCCGATGACGCATTAGCTAATATGATTGCTAAAATTGGTGTTGATAAATTAAAACTGACAGAGCAAGGCTTAGCAAAAACGGTTGACGGCTTAGAGCTTTCGTTTTCTGCCACTGCAAAAGGCTATGGTATAGATAAAGTTGCAGAGCTATTAGAAAGCCACGGTTTAACAAATTATATGGTCGAGATCGGCGGTGAGCTACGTATCTCAGGTAAAAAGCCTAACGAACAGGATTGGCGCATAGCGATTGAGCAACCTGATGCAGAGCCAGGCACACGCAAAGTACACCATATTTTAGCGCCTGGTAACAATGGCATGGCAACATCGGGTGATTACCGTATATTTTATGAAATGGATGGTGTGACTTACAGCCATTTGATTGATCCAGTCACCGGTATGCCGAGTCGCCATGATCTAGTATCAGTAACCGTATTACACCCGTCAGCCATGACCGCAGATGGCCTTGCTACTGCTTTGACTGTAATGGGTATGGAAAAAGCTCAAGCCTATGCAGAAAAAAATGACTTAGCGGTCTATCTAATAGCTAAATCGAAGGATGGTTTAGTGACTTATTCGAGCCCAGCATTTAAACCCTATTTGTAGCAGAGCACAAAGCGGTTTATAATACACACAGCTTGATGGTTAGCATCAAGCACTTTTTAATTGCTGAACAATAGGGGCTAAGCAATGTCACTTTTTCTTCTTACTTTTGGTTTACTTATTTTAATTGTCGCAGCAATGGCCATTGGCATTATTATGCAGAAAAAATCTATGGCGAGCAGCTGTGGTGGCCTAGGCTCAGTAGGTATTGATAAAGCTTGTGATTGTGACGACCCATGTGACAAGCGTAAAAAGCGCATGGAAAAAGAGCAAGTTTGGAAAGAAAACCAAATTTTATAATCTCGATAAACTAGAGTAAAAAGCGCCCTTCCCATTGGCGCTTTTTTTGTATCTTTTAAGAGCCAGGGTTAATGAAACCATTTACAACTAAGATTTATCTATTGCGCCATGGCGAGCTGGAACAAAAAAATGTTCTGGCTGGGCAGAGTGATTTTTTATTAACTAAACAAGGCTATCAACAGCTACAAGATACTGTGTCTCAGCTTGGTGATATTACAGCGATAACTAGCTCTCCTTTAATGCGTTGCCAGCATTTTGCTCAAGCACTTGCAAAAACTCGACAGTTACCACTTAGTATTGAAGCAGCGATTGCAGAGTATGATTTTGGCGATTGGGATGGGCAAAGCTATGAAGCACTTTGGCAACAAACTTGCTCACCAACGATTGGTGATTTCTGGCAAACTCCTTGGCAATCAACGCCACCCAATGGTGAGTCAATGAGTGAATTTTATTCTCGAGTTGAAAATTGGTGGCGGCAATTGTTAGCGACAATAACGACACAAAATGCAGGTGCGCATTTAGTCATAACCCATGCTGGCGTTATTAAACAAATATTAGCATTTGTTTGTCAGCTCCCGCGTGAATCAACTATTAGCCATAATGTGTTTTCAATCCCTTACGCTGGCTATGTATGCATTGAGTTGTATATTGATGAAAAGGGTGAACCCTGGCCGAAAATTGCTTTCTGATATAATTTAGCCATCTAGAAAGATATTAATTGAAATATAAACTCACCTGCTCATAATAGAGGGGTATTTAGGAATGAGGTGCAAGTCCTCAACTGTTCCCGCAACTGTAAGTCACTTCAGTGATAAGTCAGATACTAAATACGTTACAATCAACTTAAATAACTGAGCGGGTTAACTCACTTTTACGCAAGCATAATGTTTGTGCTGACTGCATGGGGTTTCGCTTACAAGCAGAGATAAACATTGCAGACATCAATACCACTTCTCACAGTCAACGATTTATCATGGGCTGTTGCTAATACATCAATTCTTAAAAAAATAAATATCAGCATTGAGCAGGGGCAATTTGTCGGTTTGCTAGGGCCTAATGGGGCAGGTAAGTCGAGTTTACTGCGTTGTCTTTATCGTTTTTATAAGCCAAGCCAAGGCCAAATTAGACTTGCAAGCCAAGATATCTGGCAATTGAGCGCTGATGATTTTGCTAAGCAAGTTGCCGTGGTCTTGCAAGAAACCCCCTCGCAATTTAATCTATCTCTGTATGATGTTGTCAGTCTAGGGCTCACTCCTCATAAGCGGTTATTTAGTGCGACTACAAATGGAGATAAGCAACTTATTCTGCAAGCAATTAAGCAAGTCGGGCTAACAGAGCACACTAACCAAGCATTTGACTCGCTCTCCGGTGGTGAAAAACAGCGTGCTCTAATAGCTCGTGCCATAGTGCAAAAGCCGCAACTTTTAATTATGGATGAGCCAACAAGCCACCTTGATGTTAAGTATCAAATTCAATTGATGGAATTAGCTAAGTCGCTCGGTGTGACAGTACTGGCATCGTTTCACGATTTGAATTTAGCTGCGAGCTTATGTGACGAATTATTAGTAATCGGTCACGGCGAAATAGTTGCATCTGGCAAGCCGCAGCAGGTGATAACCGAGAAAATGCTGAGTGATGTATTTGGTGTGTGTGCACAAGTATCAACTCACCCGCAAAGTAAAGCGCAACCCATTCCACATGTAACGTATTTTTATGGTTATCAATCAGGAGAGCTCCATGCCACTGAAAAATAACCTGTTACTTCCACTAAGTATTGTATTAAGCGTACTCAGCATTTTTGCTGCATTGAGTTTTGGTGCGGCCCCGACAAAATTTATTGATGTTTATAACAGCGTAATAGGCCACTTGTTTATGCAGGGTAATGATTCGTTTGTTGAACGGCTCATTTGGCAGTTACGTTTGCCACGAACTTTACTGGCATTTTTAGCCGGCTCTGGGTTAGCAATTGCAGGCCTCATTTTACAAACCGTCACCCGTAATCCATTAGCCGATCCGTATTTATTTGGTATTTCATCTGGGGCTTCATTCGGTGTGGTGTGTTTTATTACCTTTACGGGTATTAGTGCTGGGTTTTCAATGTCGTTAGCGGCTTTTGTTGGCAGCATGATGACCATGCTGGTTCTCATGTTTATTGCTGGGCGTAAACGCTCGAGTCAGGTTGAAACCATGTTGTTGGCAGGTGTTGCACTATCATTTTTATTCAGTGCATTGACCAGCTTACTTTTGTATTTTAGCGATCCGCAAGCTATTACGGCGATTTTGTTTTGGACGTTAGGTAGTTTTGCTCGAGCGCAGTGGCAAGCATTAATGTTGCCCGCTTTAATCATTCTTTGTTGCATGGCGTTGTTAATGAGCTTTCGGCGTCAGCTCAATGCCATGCTACTCGGTGATGAAAGTGCAACAACGCTTGGCATTCCAGTGCAGCGCTTTCGCTTATTAATGTTGCTGTTAAGTTCGTTAATTACAGCGCTCTTGGTGGCGTTATGTGGCGGGATTGGTTTTGTGGGTTTGATGATACCCCATATAGTGCGTTTTTTCGTATCCCAAGGAACCTTAACAGGCCTTGCGATGACTGCACTGGTTGGTGGAGCATTTATGGTCTGGGTAGATGTACTGTCACGTATTGTGATGAGTAATCAAGAGCTACCAATCGGGGTGATCACCTCGGCGATTGGCAGCGTGTTCTTTTTATCGTTATTGTGTTTTCGCAAAAAGGTGTATTAATAATGTTTGCAATAAAACCATTAAACCCGCAATTTGATGCGCTTATCAGCGATAAAATAAAGCAAAAGACCAAGCCACTTGGCGCACTCGGTTTACTTGAGCCTTTGGCACAACACTTAGTGAAAATCCTGAGTCAGCAGATTGAAAATGAAGACGAGTTTTTAGGTTTTCAGCCAATGATAAATCAACCTACATTGATAGTATTTGCTGGTGATCATGGTGTAGCTGCACAAGGCGTATCTATCGCGCCTAGTGAAGTAACAGCGCAAATGCTCGCTAATTTTGTTGCTGGCGGTGCGGCCATTAATGTATTTTGTAACCAGCTAGGTTGGCAGCTTGAAATAGCTGATTGCGGTACTTTAACTAAAGTACGCAACGCGGGTATTCGTGATTGCCGTTTAGGGGATATCACCGAGCCGCTTAATCAACATAGGGCTATGAGTACTGAGCAGGTACAGCAAGGGTTTAGTAATGCTAAACAACTTGTATTAGAGCTTAAAAGTAGTGGCTGTAATACCCTGGCCTTGGGTGAGATGGGCATAGGCAACACCACCAGTGCAGCCGCTATTATGGCGGCTATGCTTGAACTCCCTGCCAGTGAATGCGTGGGTAAAGGCACCGGTGTGAGTGATGAGGTGGTTGCTCGTAAAGTAAAGGTTGTGGAGCAAGCGCTGCTTTTACACAAAGCTCAGCTAGATAACCCAGTCACATTACTTGCCGCACTTGGAGGCTTTGAAGTAGTGCATATTGTGGGTGCTATGCTCAGTGCTGCTGAACAGCAAATGGTGGTGCTTGTTGATGGTTTTATTTGTACTGCGGCAGCTTTAGTTGCGATTGCAATTAACCCTGATGTAAAAGCCTATTTAATTTTTGCACACAGCTCAAACGAGCAAGGCCACTGTAAAATGCTAGCCCATTTGGAAGTTAGAGCCTTATTGCAACTAGAGCTACGCTTAGGTGAAGGCACCGGCGCAGCATTAAGTTTACCTTTGTTGCAAAGTGCACTCGGCTTTTATAATAAGATGGCAAGCTTTGCAGATGCCGCTGTAGATGACGTGGTGTAACCGTTGAGCTTTCAAACCCAAACAGGTATCACGCAGTGGCAGCTGTTACAACTAGCAGTCAGTTTTTTAACCCGCATCCCGATAGCCCTTCGCTTTGAGGTAACTGGGGAGCACTTAAATCAAGCCAGCCGTTATTTTGCACTGGTCGGCTTAGGTTTAGGTGTCGTAATGGCTTTGACCTTTTACTGCCTACAATTGATATTGCCTAATTCAATATCCGTGCTGTTAATTATGGCGCTGAGTTTACTCATGACCGGTGCATTTCATGAAGACGGTTGGGCCGATGTATGGGATGGGTTTGGTGGTGGCTGGCAGGTATCACAAAAGTTAAACATCATGAAAGACAGTCGTTTAGGCACTTATGGTGCAGCGGCGCTTATTATTATGATATTGCTTAAATATCAAAGCTTACTGATTTTAGCTGATGAAATGAATTTGTTGGTATTTGCTATTGTTGCTGGGCAGTGTTTAAGCCGTGTTGTTGCGACCAGTATTATTTTAAGCATGGATTATGTCAGCGAAGATGCAACTGCAAAAGTGAAACCGTTAGCGATGCATTTATCTACAACAAGCTTCATTATTTTATTATTAACTGGCGCACTTTTATGTGCTTTTGCAGTGTTTTTACAGTTGCTTAATTGGCAAGGGTTATTACTCATTATTGTTAGTTTACTGCTAGTGCGCTTTACCATGATAGCATGGTTTAAGCACCAGCTAGGTGGTTACACTGGAGATTGCTTAGGGGCGGCGCAACAGCTAAGCGAGTTGAGTATTTATATCGTGTTAGTAGCCGTAATGACGAGTACAGCATTATGAAACCTAAGCACACCTTAATACTTGGCGGAGCTCGCAGCGGTAAAAGTCGCTTTGCAGAGCAGTTAGCAAGTAAAACCGAAAAGACGGTTATTTATCTTGCAACAGCACAAGGGCGTGATGATGAAATGCAGGCGCGTATTCATCATCATCAGCAGCAGCGCCCGCAACATTGGTTAGTGATAGAAGAGCCTATTGAATTAGCAGAGGCTTTACTTACTCACAGTAAAGCTGGCAACTGTATTTTAGTTGATTGCCTTACCCTGTGGCTTACAAACTGCCTATGCGGCGATAATAACTGCTGGGCGCAACAAAAGCAGGCATTACTTGATGTGCTAAATGTACTACCAGGCCAGGTTATTTTTGTTAGTAATGAAGTGGGGCACGGCATTGTACCACTTGGGCAATTAAGCCGTGACTTTGTTGATGAGTCAGGCAGGTTACATCAGGCAATAGCAGCACAAGTTGCTCGGGTTGAATTTATAATGGCAGGCTTGCCGCTCACCTTAAAAAGTAGCAAATGATGAAAACAATTATGATCCAAGGCACCACATCCGATGCTGGTAAAAGTACCCTTGTTGCGGCTTTGTGTCGGGTGTTTGCCGAGCAAGGTGTTCATGTTGCGCCTTTTAAGCCACAAAACATGGCACTTAATAGCGCAGTAACCGAAGATGGCGGCGAGATAGGCCGTGCTCAAGCGTTACAAGCAATCGCGGCAAAGGTTGCGCCAAGAATCGATTTTAATCCGGTACTACTTAAACCCAATAGCGATACTGGCGCCCAAGTGATCATTCATGGCAAAGCGATTAGCAACATGGAAGCGGGTGCTTATCACGATTATAAAAAAGTCGCGATGGATGCTGTGCTTACCTCACAACACAGATTAAGTGAAGAGTTTGAGCTGCTGGTTGTTGAAGGAGCGGGGAGCCCTGCTGAAATCAACCTGCGCGCCGGTGATATTGCCAATATGGGTTATGCCGAAGCGGTGGATTGCCCTGTAATTATTATTGCCGATATTGATAAAGGCGGCGTGTTTGCCCACTTAGTGGGTACTTTGGCCTTGCTGAGCGAGTCAGAGCAAGCGCGAGTACAAGGTTTTGTTATCAATCGTTTTCGCGGCGATATTGCACTGCTACAAGGTGGCCTTGATTGGCTTGAAAAGTACACTGGCAAACCTGTACTTGGCGTTTTACCTTATTTGCATGATCTGGCCTTAGATGCGGAAGACGCCGTTGCTATTGATAACACAGTCACGCAAGCGAAAGTCAAAATTGCGGTGTTATTGTTGCCACACATTAGTAATCATACCGACTTTGATGCGCTGCGGTTAAACTCACAAATAGATATAAACTACGTACGCCACACACAGTCTATTCCTAATGTTGATCTGATTATTATCCCTGGCAGTAAAAATGTCATTAGTGATTTAGCCTTTCTAAAAAATGAAGGCTGGGAGGAGCAAATTAAGCGCCACCTTCGCTATGGCGGTAAAGTGCTCGGTATTTGCGGTGGCTTACAAATGTTAGGCACCGATATTTACGACCCTGCGGGAGTTGAATCAAACACCCAGCAGTGTAAAGGGCTAGCACTTGCTGATTTCACAACTCAATTAGGCGTTGAAAAAGTATTGACGCAAGCATCAGCTATTATGCATTTAAGTGGCAGTGAAGCCCAAGTAACGGGGTATGAAATTCACGCGGGACAAAGCTGTGGTCCTGCACTTGAACAGCCATTGTTAAGATTTACCTTACACCCACAAAATGTGGCTCATGATGGTTTTATATCGGATGACAATAATATAGCGGGTACTTACTTACATGGCCTATTTGATAACGCTTCAGCCTGCCAATTAATACTAAATTGGGTGAAACCGAATAGTGATATTGAACAGCATATAGATATAAATACACATCGAGAGCAGCAATTAACGCGCTTAGCTGATATGTGCAAACAACATTTAGACATTCCACAAATTATTAAAATTTACCAAAACTGGAAAGGAGCGAGCAGATGAGCGACACAAATAACGACAAGCACCAACAACGGCAACAAAAAGTAAAAGACAAAGTGGACGAACGCATCGCTGCGGCGCAAACAGAAAAGGGCGTTTTTCAGGTTATTACCGGTAATGGTAAAGGTAAATCAACTTCAGGTTTTGGTACGGTAACACGCTGTGTCGGCCATGGTATGAAAGCAGCCGTGTGCCAATTTATAAAAGGTACATGGCCTTGTGGTGAACGCAATATATTACAGGGGGCAGGTGTTGAGTTTGTTATAATGAATACCGGTTTTACTTGGGAAACGCAAAATAAAGAGTCAGACACCGCCGCCGCGCAAGCGACTTGGCAAGAAGCTAAACGCATGCTTGCTGATGAATCAATTAACCTCGTATTGCTTGATGAAATTACGTATATGATCACCTATGGCTACATTGATTTAGAAGAGGCGTTAAAGGTGATTGCCAATCGTCCTCCGATGCAATCTCTAATCATAACTGGGCGCGGCGCACATCGTAAATTAACGGAGTTAGCCGATACAGTAAGCGAAGTACGTAACGTTAAACATGCTTTTGATGCCGGTGTAAAAGCGCAAATTGGCTTTGATTACTAATGCGGGTGTTAAGACTCGCATTATTTGTTTGTTTTGCCTTGGCCAGTGTTAATCTACTGGCTGACACTAATAAGCAACAATTGAGAATTGTGGCCCTTGCGCCCCACATTGTGGAAAATTTATATGCGATCGGTGCTGGCGCACAAATTGTCGGCACGGTCGAATATGCCGATTTTCCAGAGGCGGCAAATACGATCCCGCGTTTAGGTGGTCATCAAGGTATTCAAATAGAAAAGCTTTTAGCGCTTAAGCCTGATTTAGTCTTGGCATGGAAAACAGGCAGTAAAATTGACGATTTAGCTTTGATAGAACGTATGGGTGTCGAAATTTCATACAGTGAAGCTAATGAAGTTGAGAAAGTAGCCGATGAGTTATTAAGGTTAGGCAAGATCACCGGCCGTGAAGAATCTGCAAAACACGCTGCAAATCAGTTCCAGCAAAAGCTCAGAGCTATAAAAGCAAAGCAACAAGCAAAGTCGAGTGTTGCTATATTTTATCAGCTATGGCCTGAGCCGATGATGACGGTCAGTAAAAATACCTGGATCAATCAACTTATTGAAATTTGTCATGGCAGCAATGTATTTGCTAATAACCAAACAGATTACCCACTTATAAGTATTGAAAACGTGATCGTTGCAAAACCAGAGGTGATTATTCTTCCTGAAGAAAAGTCAAAAATCAAACAACCAGTTATTGATTGGCAGCAGTGGCCTGAAGTCCCCGCGGTTAAGCTTAATCAGTTTATTCAAGTTAACGCCGACTTACTACACCGATTCACCACCCGTATGCTTGATGGGCTAGATGATATGTGTAATAAAATAGATCAATCTAGAGCGGTTATAGAGGATGCAAAATGAGTCAGTGGCAAACATTTTTACAAAGCGAATGTGCTAAACCTTATATGCAAGATACCCTTGCTTATGTTGCCCAAAGGCGCAGTGAAGGCGTTGCGGTTTACCCACCTGAGCATCAAGTGTTTAGTGCTTTTGAGGCCACGGAGCTTAGCAATATAAAGGTGGTTATTTTAGGGCAAGACCCATACCACGGCGAAGGACAGGCTCATGGCCTATGTTTTTCTGTACAACCTGAGGTGATTAAATTACCACCATCGCTGAAAAATATTTATAAAGAGCTTGTTGCTGATATACCCGGTTTTGTAGTACCACATCATGGTTACTTGCAAAGCTGGGCTGAGCAGGGCGTATTTTTATTAAATACCGTACTGACTGTGGAACAAGGTCAAGCGCACTCTCATAAACATTTAGGGTGGGAGCAATTTACCGATAAGGTGATCACCCATATTAACGATAATACGACCGGTGTGGTGTTTATTTTATGGGGCGCTCATGCGCAAAAGAAAGGTAAGGGGATTGATGTAACCAAACACTTTGTGCTGAATGGCCCACACCCATCACCGCTTTCAGCGCACCGAGGCTTTTTTGGCTGTCAGCACTTTTCTAAAGCGAATAAGCTACTTGAGCAGCAAGGCAAGGCCGCTATAAATTGGCAGCTGTAAGTAACCTGAGGTTAAAAATTAAAAAGGCCGTTAGCTGTTAAGCATGCGGCCATTTAATTTATTACTTGTTAAGTTAAAAATCTAACTCATCAATCGCAATGTTGTCTGCAAAATAGTCTAACTCCTGTAGTTCTTTGCGTAAGCGTTGCTTATCTTTCAAAGCTTCGATTTCGCGCCATTTTCTCTTTTTATTCTTCTGAGAGGTCTTTTTTGTTGTACTAGGACCTTCTAATATTTCTAAAATATCGTCTAGGCTATCCATGAACTTCTCCTATTGAATTTTGAACCTCGGAAATACCTATATCACAGGCCAAACTAAAATAGAATAAAAAAGTGACACTAATGTTACGTAAATGTGATGGCTGGATTAAATCTTTAACGTTAAAAAATAAAAAACGCCACAAATGTGGCGTTTTTTAAAGTAAGTGTTTATTCACTTATTATTTTAGTGGTTACATTGCCATAAAGCGTGCTTCTAATTGCTCTTGCGCGTCAGCAAATGAGCGAATACCTTCAGCTAGTTTTTCTGTCGCCATAGCATCTTGGTTATGTAACCAACGGAACTGAGACTCTGTAAGTGGCTCAGGTTTTGGCTCTTTAGGAATATCACTTTCAAGTAAGTATTCTTGAGCGCCTTCAAGCGTGCCTAAGTCTTCTAACAGGTTAGGGCTAATAGTTAGCTTGTCACAACCCGTTAGCGCGATAATTTCGCCGGTGTTACGGAAGCTTGCGCCCATAACCACGGTTTTATAATCATGGCGTTTGTAAAACTCAAAAATGCTACGAACCGATTGCACACCAGGGTCTTGTAGTGGGTCGGTTGGTTTTTCCATACCATTTGCAACGTGCCAATCTAAAATACGGCCGACAAACGGTGAGATTAAAAATACGTTTGCGTCGGCACAGGCGCGTGCTTGGGCGTCGCTAAACAATAAAGTAAGGTTACACTTAGTGCCTTCTTTTTCTAGTTGCTCTGCGGCTTTAATGCCTTCCCACGTAGAAGCGATTTTAATTAATATCTTATCTTTGCTCACGCCTTCTTTTTCATAAAGGCTTAGTAAAGTATGGGCTTTATCGATAGTTGCTTGGGTGTCAAATGATAAACGCGCATCGACCTCGGTAGAGATATAACCCGGTACAATCTCGCTGATTTCTTTACCTAGTAATACGGCAAAGTAATCGCAAGCTAGTTCAAGTTGTTTGGCGGCATCTTGCTCGGTTTCTTTAGCATAGCTAAATGCTTTATCTAAATAAGGCTTATACGCTTCGATCTCGCTGGCTTTAAGAAGTAAAGATGGGTTTGTCGTCGCATCTTCTGGTTGGTGTTTTTTAATCGCTTCAATATCGCCGGTGTCGGCTACGATAGAAGAATGTTGTTTGAGCCTTTGTAGAGCTGAAGTCATTTGCTTTTCCTCATTCCAAGCAAGTTAAAAGAAAATCTACTGTAACTACCTTATACTGCAACACTGTGACAGCGCTTGATAGGTCATATGTCCGTATCAGTAAAGAACGAAGGCGCAATGCAAATTTTGCCGCGCAAAAGTAAGGTAGGACTAAACAAAACGTGCATTTCGTTTCATTTAATGTTGAAATTGACATTAAATAATTTACAAGTCAATAGCTAACTATGATCACTGTTATTTCACCTGCAAAAAATTTAGATTTTGAAAGCCAACCTACTACAGATAAATTCAGTCACCCTGAGCTGCTAGAGCACAGTGAAGAGCTGATGAGTGTTTGTCGTGAGCTTACACCTGCACAAATTAGTAGCTTAATGAAAATCAGCGATAAGCTAGCAGGGCTTAATGCTGCTCGTTTTAGTGAATGGTCACAGCCGTTTACTACAGAAAATGCAAAACAAGCCGTGCTCGCTTTTAACGGTGATGTATACGGTGGTTTAGCCGCCGATACACTCACAGCTGAGCAGCTTGATTACGCGCAAAGCCATTTGCGTATTTTGTCTGGTTTATATGGGTTACTGAAGCCGCTTGATTTAATGCAAGCGTACCGCCTTGAAATGGGCACCAAGCTTCATAACAGCCGCGGCAAGAACTTGTATGAATTTTGGGGCAGTATTATTGCTAATAAGCTCAATACAGTTGTTGCTGAGCAAGACAGCCAATACTTAGTGAACCTCGCCTCAAACGAGTACTTTAAAGCGGTTGATAAAAAAACCTTATCTGCGCAAATTATTACGCCACATTTTAAAGACTGTAAAAATGGTCAATATAAAATTATTAGCTTTTACGCTAAAAAGGCGCGTGGCTTAATGGCTCGTTATATTATCGAAAATAAAGTAACTCAATTGAGTCAACTAAAACAGTTTACAGTGGATGGTTACTATTTTAGTGAAGAAGCGACAAGTAAAGAACTTGAGCCTGTATTTTTACGCGACGAGCAAAATTAAGCGACATTTAAGCTTTAAATAAACCACGCAAATGCGTGGTTTTTTATTTTTGGCGTTTATTTTGCAATAACCTGATTATTAAATAATAGTTTTCAGGATCAATCATGCTAAATATCCCTTCAATTAGTGAAGCCGAAAAGCTTATCGAAGAAAAGCTCGGAGGCTGGTTTGATATTGTTATAAGCCATATACCTAACTTTATCGTCGCAGTACTGATTGCCATTGTATTTTCAATTCTCGCGCGCTTTTTAGGCTCCATGGTGCGTAAGGTTTTACGTAGATCGTTAGACTCCAAGCAAATAGCCGATTTAATGGCGTCCATCTTCAAGATGGTCGTCTTATGTGTTGGGGTCTTTATTGCTCTGGATTTTATGGGGTTAAAAGGCACGGTTACTTCATTGCTTGCAGGTGCCGGTATTGTTGGTTTAGCAATTGGTTTTGCGTTTCAAGATATGACCGAAAACCTCATCGCAGGCATCGCCATGGGTATTCGAAAACCCTTTAAAACTGGCGATGTCATTAAAACCGATGATGCTTTTGGTACGGTTAAATCAATTAATTTACGTAATACCCTGATTGAAAACTTTTATGGTCAATTAATTCTAGTGCCAAATAAAATCCTATTTCGTAATGTATTACGTAACTACAGCACCTTAGGTGTTCGCCGCATTGAAGTGCCTGTGGGGATTTCATACGGTGATGATCCAGAACAAGCTGCTGAGGTGATAGTTAAAAAAATCAATGAGTTTGATTTTGTTATAAAGCAAGACGAAACCGCAGTTTATGCAGAAGGGTTTGGCGATAGCAGCGTTAATTTATTAGTTTGGTTTTGGATAAAATACCCCGGTGAAGCGGATTTTATGACCGTAAGGCACAAAGCGGTTGTTGCCGTTAAACAAGCATTAGCAGAAGCTGACATTAGTATTCCATTCCCAATTCGCACGCTCGATTTTGGAATTAAAGGGGGTGAAAAGCTTGATGCGATGATTAGTCAAAAACAGGATAGCCAAGATTAAACTCGCTTAATAGATACAAAGCGTATGCCGGAATGCGCTTTGTATAATGTACTTTTTACTTAACCTTAATACTAATTTACACGCATTGATGCAGAGGATTTAACTGACACACAACTAAATTCAAACTAAAGTTAGGTAAACTTGATCTTGAATAGTGGGGGGTTAGTTTGTGTGACAACAATGAGCTTTATCCGAAAAATCCCTGCATTAGATGTTGCTGCTTAGATAGTAGAGATATTTGTATTGGCTGTTTTCGCAGCCTTGAGGAAATACTTGAATGGCATAGCGCTTCAATCAGTCGAAAAGAACAAATACTTGCAACATGCCAAGGGCGTAAAGCTGTAGCAAAAAAATAACGACTTTAACGGTGCTAAGGATCAGCCAATCAACATACTTTTAGAGCACATTCTTTTGTCCTCGATATGAATTTTTCATAAATATAATTCCAGTATTTATCTAACCTGTTGTAAATAAGCTCTATTTTTTATTTTAAGCCGCCGTAAAAGTCGTTTTTGAGTAACTTTTACGCAAAATGATAGCGCTGTCATTTTTGTTGGTGTATGATTAATTTTATGTAATAAAAATGGTTTTAGTATTGCTATACCTCGGGTTTACCAAGCTTTTATGGTGTACGGCTAAAATAATTAATTAAAATAAACTGTTGAGATAAAACTATGGAAGCAACCGTCGAGTTAGAAGCAAATACTAAGCACAGTATTTGGCTGCCAATGACATTGGCAGGATCAATGTTCTTTATTTTAGGGTGTATAACCTGGCTGAATGGTGCAATTACTCCATTTTTACAACAAATGCTGGTGTTATCACCATTACAAGCTTCGTTTATTATCTCTTCATTTTACATTGCCGTAACGGTTGCCGGTATTCCATCGGCCATGCTAATTAAGCGGGTTGGTTATAAAAATGGTATGGCGATCGGCTGTGCTATTATGGCGGCCTCTGCATTAATGTATATCCCTGCTGCAAAGCTGCAAATGATTGAAATATTCTTATTTGCTCAATTAATGATTGGTGTGGGGCAAACAATCTTGCAAACAGCGATTAACCCTTATGTGGTAAAAATGGGCTCTGAGAAATCAGCTGCAGTACGTGTTTGTATTATGGGCTTATTAAATAAGTTTGCAGGTGTAATTGTACCGGTGATTTTTGCTGCCGTAGTAGTAAGTGGTGTCGTTGCCGACGGAGAGCAATTATCGCAAGCGCAAAAAGATGCGATGGCAAATAGTTTAATTTTACCTTATTTAGCTATTGCAGGCTTTATTCTATTGTTTGCACTCTTTGCTAAATTTGCACCATTACCTGATTTAGTCTTCGAAGAGTCTGAAGGGAGTGGCAAAGGAGAAGTAAAAGAAGCCTTACAACATCCTCACCTAGTATTTGGTGTAATTGGCATAGCTCTGTACGTGGCTGTGGAAGTAATTGCCGCTGATACTATTGGTTCTTACGCGTTACAAATAGGTGTCGCCGACTACTCTGTAATGACCTCATACACTATGGCGTGTATGTTAATTGGTTACGCCATTGGTATAGCACTTATTCCACGTTTTATGTCACAACAAAGTGCTCTCGTTATGTCGGGCGTTGCAGGCATAGTGACTGTGCTTGCAGTTATTATGGGGAGCAATGATTCGTTTATTATTGCTAACCTGTTGTTAGTCCCATTTGGTGGCCCTGAACTTCCAGACCCATTGTTATGCATTGCATTACTCGGTTTTGCTAATGCTATGGTGTGGCCTGCTATTTGGCCTTTAGCGTTAGCTGGGTTAGGGCGTTTAACAGGCACGGCTTCAGGCTTATTAATTATGGGTATTGCTGGTGGCGCTTTAGGCCCATTATTGATTGGTCTAGGAAATGTCGTTGGCCTTGGCCCGCAAGGTGCTTACGTTGTGATGATCCCAAGTTATTTATTCATTTTATTCTATGCGCTTAAAGGCCATAAAATGAAAAGTTGGAAGTAGAATAAAGTTAGTCAGTTAGCGAGAGTAAAGTTAGCGAGTTAGGAAAGTTTGTAAGTGAGCAAAGGCGCGGTTAATACCGCGCTTTTTTTATTAGACTTTGAACCAATAACAACGTTGGCCTGTTAACTTAAACGTAGGCTGATAAATTCAGCGAGTTTAGCTACCGCATGTTCAGGGTGTTCTACACGGTTTATTAAGCTAATACCAATGCGGCCAAGTTCGGGTAAATCTTTAGTGTGTAACTGATAATTTAACTCATGTGGCACGGTACTTTTGGCAAGTACGGTAATGCCTAAGCCTTCTTTGAGCGCTGCGGTGAGGCCGGTTAAATCGGCGTTGCTATAACTTATGCGGTATTTTATTCCGGCCATTTGCAGCGCCTCTATAGCACGGCGGCGGTAAATACAACCTTCTGGCGCAGTAACTAAAGTAACCACTTCGTTTTGCGCCAATGATAAGTCACCCACCCAAACAAGTTGGTCTTGCATAAATACCGGGAATTTCTCAGAGTTTAAATCTTCATTTAACGCCAATACTAAATCAAATTGATCTTCACGTGACACTGAAAGTAAATGCTTACTTAAACGTGATTTAACCTCTAGCGATACATCAGGGTATAGCGCGATAAAATCGCCAATGATAGAGGGCAATATACGCGCGGCAAATTCGCTGGGAATACCTAACCTTACTTTGCCGGTAACGTTTTCTTTAGTAAACAACTGTAAGATACTGTCGTTTTGCAACAGCATGTGTTTTGCCATCGGCAATAATAATTCACCATACTGATTAAGCACTTGGCGCTGACCTTGTTTTTTAAATAGTTTATGGCCGAGCATATCTTCAAGGCGCTTAATTTGTAAGCTCACAGCAGGTTGCGATAAACCTAACAATTCTCCGGCTTTGGCGAATCCACCTACCTCAACCACGGTAATTAAGGTGCGTAATCCATCTGTTGAAATATTCTTCATATAAAAAAATTCAATTTATAAGGTTAAATACATAATTATTATTTATCAATTGATAAGAAATTACAATTTGTTGTTGCACGCCACCCGCAATATACTTTTGTGACTATAGATTGATAGGTGTCAATGATGACTTTTACTCCAATAATGTTCGCTCGTCACAGCCAGCTAGATGCGCCGCAAAGCAATATGCTACAGGCCGATAATAATAGTGTGGTCATTGATTTTAGTGGCACTGAGGCAATCCCATTTTTAACGGCTATTTTAGGGTTAGATTTAAATAAACTAACCGCCAGTGGCTTAGGCTTAAAAGGCACGTTAGACGGCGACTTAAATAGCACCTATAGTTTTGCTTTATATTATTTTAGCGAGACCGCATTTAGATTTGTTTTACATAGTGATGCCAGCGCCCAATTACAGTCACTGATTTGTGAGCAGCAACTGCGTTACGATATTGAGTTTGTTGTGCGTAGCGACTTAGCTGTTTTAACGTTAGGTGGTGAGCAAGCGTTTGATACTTTGATTGACGCTTTTAAGCTAACACCGGGCTTGCGCTTATCTAACGCAACAAGCTGTTACGGCGCACAAAGTGGCGAAGTATTTATTACCGCCATCGATAAACAATCTCAGCAGTATTTTCAGCTGGTGGCTAAGGCCCCAGAGCTTGCAAAGTGGCAGGCAACATTACAGCAGCATGGGTTTGATTTAACCTTGGCAGAGGTTGCTTAACCAGATTTTAAAATTCGGTTTTTAAACCGAGTTTATAGTAACAAATTCGCAATTTGGGTGTCAGTGCAGTACAACTTATGTATAATCGCCGCCCATGTTATTCCCCCTCATTAAATTGAGGCCACGCCCAAAATTGGGTTAATTATAAAGTGAAGGAATATTATGACTTCTAAAACAGTTTTACATGCAAAGCACCTTGAAGCTAACGCTAAAATGGTTGATTTTCACGGCTGGGAAATGCCAATCAACTATGGTTCGCAAATCGAAGAGCACAACGCAGTGCGTACCGATGCTGGCATGTTTGACGTATCGCACATGACGATTGTGGATGTTAAAGGCGAGCAAGCACAAGCATTCTTACGCAAATTAGTTGCTAACGACGTGGCTAAATTAACTGTTCCAGGTAAAGCCTTATACACAGGTATGCTTAACGAACAAGGCGGCGTAATCGACGACCTTATCATCTACTTTTTCTCTGAAACGGATTACCGTTTAGTGGTTAACTCAGCAACTCGCGAAAAAGATTTAGCGCATATGGCTAAAGTATCAGCCGATTTTGCCGTTGCAGTAACGGAGCGCCCAGAGTTTGCCATGATTGCAGTACAAGGCCCTAACGCTAAAGCAAAAACAGCGACACTTTTAACCGCTGAGCAACAAGCAGCCGTTGAAGGTATGAAGCCGTTTTTTGGTGTTCAAGTTGGTGATTTATTTATTGCGACAACAGGCTATACTGGCGAAGACGGTTACGAAATTGTAGTACCGAACGAGCAAGCTGCTGATCTTTGGCAACAACTGCTAGATGCAGGTGTTAAACCAGCAGGCCTTGGCGCACGTGACACACTGCGTTTAGAAGCAGGTATGAACCTTTACGGCCTAGATATGGACGAAAGCGTTTCACCACTTGCAGCAAACATGGCGTGGACCATTGCGTGGGAGCCTGAAGATCGTGACTTTATCGGTCGTGATGTATTAGTTAAGCAACGCGCAGAAAAAAGCACAGACAAATTAGTTGGCCTAGTGCTTGAAGAAAAAGGCGTATTGCGTAGCGGTTCAAAAGTAATCGTTGAAGGTGGCGAAGGGGTTATTACCTCTGGTACTTTCTCACCTACACTTGGTTTTAGTGTTGCTCTTGCACGTGTACCACGTTCAACAGGCGAGACAGCCCAAGTAGAAATGCGTAAAAAATTAGTTAACGTAAAAGTAGTAAAACCAAGCTTTGTACGTAACGGTAAGTCTGTACTTTAAAGTATTAATTAAAATTTGGTGTTATCACCCAATAATACCAATCATGTTGAGTTATTAACCACTTATAGCGACAGATAAATAGAGTGATAACAAAGCATTAATTTTGATATGTAGTTGTTCTACCTGATAAATTAATAACGCAGTCAGCGCTTTATTTAGACCGCTAGAATGGTTAAATATTTAAGTTGATTGGTATCAAAACCAAAGGAACAAAAAATGAGCAATATCCCTAGCGATTTAAAGTATGCCTCTTCACACGAGTGGGTTCGCAACGAAGGTGACGGTACTTTCACTGTAGGTATCTCTGAGCATGCACAAGAGCTTCTTGGCGACATGGTTTTTGTAGAATTACCAGAAGTTGGTGACGAAGTAGACGCTGGCGAAGATTGTGCAGTTGCAGAGTCTGTTAAAGCAGCATCAGATATCTACGCACCAATCGGTGGCGAAATCATTGCAATCAATGAAGAGCTTGAAGATGCACCAGAAACTGTAAACAACGACGCTTACGGCGACGGTTGGTTATTCCGCATTAAAGCATCTGATGAGTCTGAGCTGGAAAATCTGCTTGACGCTGAAGGCTATGCAAACACCATCGACGAAGACTAATTATTAGTTATTGTTGAGACTAAAAGCCCCACAAACTTGGGGCTTTTATGATTTTACCGCTTACCTTTCCATACATTGTAAGTCATTAAATCAAAAGCTTTTAAGTTATTGCTGGTCACCCATTAGCGATAACCATTTATTTTTTGGATCATAGGAATCTGGACAAATGTCAAACGCCAAATCTCTTGAACAATTAGAGCAAACGCAAGATTTTATTCGCCGCCATATTGGGCCAAGCCCAGCACAAGTAAGCGATATGCTAAGTGCTCTTGGAGTATCGAGTGTTGAAGAGCTGATCGGTCAAACTGTACCTGCAAGCATCCGCTTAGAGCAAGGCCTTACAGTGGGCGAAAGCCGCACTGAAGTTGAAACACTAAGCTACTTAAAATCAGTAGCCAATAAAAATAAAGTGTTCAAATCTTATATTGGTCAAGGCTACCACCCAACTCACGTACCACACGTAATTTTACGTAACGTACTTGAGAACCCAGGCTGGTACACAGCGTACACTCCATACCAACCAGAGATTGCTCAAGGGCGTTTAGAGTCATTATTAAACTTCCAAACTATGACCTTAGACCTTACCGGTCTTGATTTAGCAAGTGCATCATTACTTGATGAATCAACCGCAGCTGCAGAGGCAATGGGCCTTGCAAAGCGTGTTTCTAAAGCTAAAAAAGCCAACATCTTCTTTATTGCTGATGACGTACACACACAAACAATCGACGTAGTTGCAACGCGTGCCGACCAGTTTGGTTTTGAAGTGGTAGTTGGTCCTGCGGCTGATGCCGTAAATCACGAAATTTTTGGTGCGTTATTCCAATACCCATCAACATCAGGTGAAGTGGTAGACATCACTGATTTAATCGCTGGCGTACAAAGCAAAAAAGCGATTGCCTGTGTTGCAGCCGACATCATGAGCTTATTACTATTAAAAGCACCGGGTAAACTGGGTGCAGACGTAGTACTTGGTTCTGCACAGCGCTTTGGTGTGCCAATGGGTTACGGCGGTCCTCACGCGGCATTCTTTGCCACGCGTGATTCGTACAAACGCTCATTACCAGGTCGTATTATTGGTGTATCTAAAGACCGTTTAGGTAACGATGCACTACGTATGGCAATGCAAACGCGCGAGCAACACATTCGCCGCGACAAAGCCAACTCAAACATTTGTACAGCGCAAGTATTACTTGCCAACATGGCAGCGTTTTACGCGGTGTACCATGGTCCACAAGGCTTAAAAACAATCGCACAGCGTATTCATCGCTTTGCTGATATTTTAGCCGCTGGCCTACAAGCTAAAGGCGTAAACCTGAAGCACAACACATGGTTTGATACCCTAACTGTTGTTAGCGATGACAAAGACGACGTAGTAGCTCGTGCAGTTGCTAATGGCGTTAACTTTGCAACTAACCATGATGGCGAGTACTCAATTGCAGTATCAGAAACCACAACCCGTGCTGACGTAGCCGAGTTATTCGACATCATCCTAGGTGAAGGCCATGGTTTAAGTGTTGATGCAATTGCTGCTGACATTGAAGCAAACGGTAGCGAGTCAATTCCGGCAAGCCTAGTACGTGATGACGAAGTGCTAACGCACCCGAACTTCAATTCGTACCACAGCGAAACTGAAATGCTGCGTTACATTAAGCGTCTTGAAAACAAAGATTTAGCGCTTAACCACTCAATGATCTCGTTAGGTTCATGCACTATGAAACTAAACGCGACAGCTGAGATGATCCCAATCACGTGGCCTGAGTTTGCTAACCTTCACCCATTCTGCCCGCTAGACCAAGCAGAAGGTTACCAAATCATGATTAACGAACTACATGATTGGTTGGTTAACATTACCGGTTACGATGCCGTATCACTACAGCCTAACTCTGGCGCACAAGGTGAATACGCAGGCTTAATCGCGATTCGTAAATACCATGAGTCGCGTGGTGATGCACACCGTAATGTATGTTTGATCCCAAGTTCAGCGCACGGTACAAACCCTGCATCTGCACAAATGGCGAGCATGAAAATCGTGGTTGTTGATTGCGACAAAAACGGTAACGTTGATATGGCTGATCTTAAAGCGAAAGCTGAAGAAGTATCAGAAAACCTATCATGTATCATGATCACATACCCGTCTACGCACGGCGTATACGAAGAAACAATCCGTGAAATTTGCGACATCGTGCACCAGCACGGCGGCCAAGTTTACATGGATGGCGCAAACATGAACGCCCAAGTAGGTGTTACTAGCCCAGGTTCTATCGGCTCTGACGTATCGCACTTAAACTTGCATAAAACGTTCTGTATTCCACACGGTGGCGGTGGCCCAGGTGTTGGCCCAATCGGTGTTAAATCACACCTTGCGCCATTTATGCCAAACCACAGCGTAATTAACGTACCTGGCACTAACGTAGGCAACGGCGCGGTATCAGCAGCACCATACGGCTCTGCGGCTATTTTACCTATTTCATGGGCTTACATCACCATGATGGGTAGCGAAGGCCTTAAACAAGCCACTGAAATGGCGATTGTGAATGCTAACTACTTAACTCACGAGTTAAGCCAGCACTTCCCAATTTTATACCGTGGTCGCAACAACCGTGTTGCTCACGAATGTATTGTTGACTTACGCCCATTAAAAGATGCATCAGGCATCACTGAAATGGACGTGGCTAAGCGCCTACAAGATTACGGTTTCCATTCACCAACTATGTCGTTCCCAGTAGCGGGCACGCTGATGATTGAGCCGACTGAATCTGAGTCTAAAGTTGAGATTGACCGTTTCATCGAAGCGATGGTGTCAATCAAAGGCGAAATCGACAAAGTGATCTCTGGCGAATGGTCTATCGAAAACAACCCGCTAGTTTTTGCACCGCATACACAAGGCGACGTACTTGGTAATGAGTGGGACAGAGCATATGACCGCTTCTACGCTGCATTCCCAGTACCAGCTGTTGCAAAAAACAAATTCTGGCCAACAGTAACGCGTATCGATGACGTATACGGCGACCGTAACCTAGTATGTTCATGCCCAGCGGTAGAGACATACAGAGACTAAATTTTAAAAAATTCCAATTAAAGATTGGGAATTGATAAAATTTTAAAAGCCGTTGCAGCAATGCAACGGTTTTTTTGTGTGCGTTTAAACATTGTAGACGCACAGCTTGCTGGCGTGTTGGGCGAAGCCCAAATAAGTATTTGAATAGGTGTTTGAGGTTATTATCATCGATAACGCGAATTTATCTGTTTTTTAGAGAATAGAAACCTTATTCAAGGTTTTGTCGCGCTGGCGACGGCAGTCAAAGAGGGGCTGCCGCTGACCCCTCTCTGGACACTCTGTAGGAGCTGACTTTAGCCGCGAATATTTTCCACCCGAGCATCACGCTATTTCCTTCAAATAATTAATTGATGTGAACGTAAACGCCATGAAAGCACATCCATGTGCAAGCATGGCTTTCATTTCATCCATGAAATGAATTACTCATCAATTGCTTATTTTCAGGGTGTGATGACGGGGGAAGGGTGTTCAACGTGAGATTGGCATTTTATGAAATTTACAAGTGCAATAAGTATCCAGTTAAGGTACTTTGATTGCGTTAATGTTACTTTTATATGATGGGATATATGAATTTAAGGATTGTTTTTCTATTAATGCTGGTGTTGGCTTTTAATTTAAGTGCCGATGAGCATAAGTACCAGCAATACTCAAAAAAAAAGTCATTCCATAAAACGGTTGATAATTTAAGTATAGCCGTATTAGATATAGAACCTAATAATGGTGCTATATTATCTGAAATAGCTGTTTTTGGCGAAACAGGGGCTCCCATTGCAGTAATTTGTGAGGGGAATGATATTGCACATATAAATGGTGGTTGTGAGATTATATCTAATGAGGCTGTTAATGTTTTTTTTGATTTTCCTGAATATAGTCAGCATACAATTTATTATCGACCCAACGTAATTGTTGATGGTTATAAGCTTATACAAGCCGTTGTAATCGAGAATAAAGTGCAAAAACTTGTTTTTCAAGATTCATTTTCTCTAGAAATGTTTTTTGTATCCAACAATGAACAACTTAGAAATATAATTAATAATAAAATTAAAATAAGGGAATTTAAGCCTAATAATGATCAATTAGAAGGTGATGCATTAGATCCAGTTTAGGCTACCGTGAGTTATATAAGAGTTTACGCAAAGAAGGTTTTAAAATAACGCGCTATAAAGACAAGTAATTCAATGGCGAAGCTCAATTTAGTGGTTAAAAAATGAGTAGTTTAGAACCAAGTGGGTCACCCATTAGAAAGTTCCGGTCAAGCAGGCAGCTTTGTTTTTTTGACCTTTTCATTCAAAAAATTAAGTGTTGTTATTTATCCTTGCATGTTAGTTTTAGCTATGCTTATATGTACCTAAATAACAGCTATTTCCTGTGTTTTTGAACTCTTTAACCTTTTTGTTAAAGTCGAAAGGTTGAGTCATGTGTCACTTGTGTATTTTAATTATACTGAAGTGACACATGGCTCTAAAAACGACCTTTTAAACTGTTAGTTTGGGCCAATAGAATAGCCTTTAGCGTAACTTAAATTTCGTAACGAGTTGTGCAAGTTGCTCAGCCTGGTTATTTAAAGTATTAGCTGAGTGGGCTGCAATTTGGGTATCGCGAAGTGAGCCTTGACTAGATTGTTCAATATCTGACACATCTTTAGCCATTTCGCAGGCAACAACAGACTGCTCCTCTGTTGCAGTAGCAATTGACTGAATCATAGTTGCAATCTCACTGGCTCCTAACACTATGCTCTCTAATTGTTCACCAGCCTCTTCAGCTAAAGTAACACTCACATTTACTTGCTCAACGCTACTTTGCATTGAGTTAACTGCAATTTGAGTTTGGTTTTGAATAGATTGTACGGTGTTCGCAACTTCCTCAGTTGCTTTACTTGTACGTTCAGCTAACGTTCTTACTTCATCTGCAACGACAGCAAACCCGCGACCTTGTTCACCCGCTCGTGCAGCTTCAATTGCAGCGTTTAATGCCAGTAAGTTAGTTTGCTCTGCAATTCCACCAATAACGCTTATCACATTACCTATTTGCGCACTTAACTCACCAAGCTCTGTTACAGTAACTGCAGTAGATTGCACTCGGTTCGAAGCACTTTTAATTTCATACACTGTACTCTTTACAGATAAACCACCATTGCTCGCTAGTGTTCTTGCATTTTCGGCTTGATTTGAGGCTTGCTGGCTTTGACGTGCAACTTCAGATACCGTAGAGCTCATTTCTTCGATCGCTGTGGCAACATGAGTTGATTGATCCGCTGACTCTTGGCTTCTGGTTGCAATTTGGTTGTTTGTGTCGGCTATATCTGTGCTAGAGGTTCTCACCTCTGATACCACTGTGCTAATTGATTCTAATAAACTATTCAGTGATACTGACATTCTATTAGTCGCGTCAGCTAAAGCATCTATTTCATCTTTCCCTTTATGTACAATTGCTGCTTTTGAAATATCACCATCGCTGATGCTATTTGCGGTCTCAAGTACTAGAGACAGGCGAGTTAATATTGAACGACTTATTAAATATGCAACAGTAAATCCAACAAAGGTAGCAACTAGCGTAATTGAAATTATAATTGTAAGCGATACATTAAGGCCGCTCACTAAATACGCTAATGTAGATATTGCATCATCGCGCTCTTCGGTTGCAGAGGTTTGCAGTATTTTTGTTAACTCATCGACTATACTCATTTCCAAACGCTGTACTTCATGCTTCGCTAAAGTATGTTGCTGTGGTGTGTAATCATTAAATATTTCATTGACATTATTTTTTAATTTATTAAAGAGTATATTTATTCTTTTAATATCAGAAAGTTCTTCAGGCTTATGCTCAAGTGCATTTAATAAATTCAAATATTTGTTGAAAGTTGCGGTGTTTTCTTCAAAATTTTTACCTGCATTTAAATTGCCATCTAAATGAGCTGATAAAGACGACAACATATCACTGGCTTCATCAACAAGCTCTAAATAATAACGTACGCTAGGTAAGTTGTTGGTTAGTGTTTCATTGATATCGGTTTCTTGGAGGGCATCAGCAAGCTCTTTATTTTTCAATTTTTCTAATAATGCTTCAAGTTCTTTGCCTGTTGTATTGGCTAAGGCAACAGCACGTGTTTGTGCTTTCTTAAAAGTTTTAGGGTTGTATCGCGCAAAAATATTTGTAGTAACTTTCTGATGAAAATTGTCAATAAGGTGATGTATGCGGATCATTTTCTCACGATCTCGTTGATTCGCAGATTCGTATTTTTCTAACTCATTTAGGGTTTGTTTAAAAAGGTCATACTGCTTACTAAACTCAATTGCCTTATTCACATCGCCAGCAAGATATTCGAGTACATTATTTTGCATTTGATAGAGCTCACTTAACTGGGTCATATATAGGATAAGCCCCGGCAGATCATCACTTTTAATCTCTAAAGCTCTATTTGTTTCTGTTGAAACTTTGAACCATACAACAGTACTAGAAATTAGCATTAAAGCTATAATGCATGAAAATGCACAATACAATTTGATATTTAGTTTCATATTACTCAACCCTTATCTGTGAAGTGGGCGAATTTTAATCGCATTACCGTATTTAGGTAATAAGCGGATTGCCTTATTTATCATTAATTTTTTATTAAAGTTATAAAACTATATCGTTTGGTATTTTCTAGGGCAGAGAGAATTTTCATTTACAAATTTTTTTATCTAGACTTATTGATAAGTATGGGAATTTTTAATGGTTATAAGTTGGAAATAAATATTAAACCTTTATATTGACTGTGCCTTTTAATTAATATTATTACATTTATGCTAATTTTTTGAAGCATATTAATAAGTTTAATACCCTTTTAGGCTTACCTAATAGGTATTAATTATTAGGGGCTTTAAACGTATGATAAGGCTTTGGATTATTGGGTGAATAATTTTGAAGAATAAAGTGTCATTCAAGTATTTTGGTTCTGCATTACGATATACAACTCTACAATTATGAACCAAATTGATTGGAGTAAGCAGCCTTAATTGGGCTAATTAGATTATACGTGCGTTCCCAAAATGGTGTTTATGAAGAGCTGCCTACGCCCGTTTGAAATACTCGCACGCTATTTCCTACAAGCTACAATTGATACAGGATGGGTATTAATCGTTAGATTACTGGTTGGGTTAGTAAGGAGAAGCTTTACCTAGGTTGTGCGATTCATTTTTTTAATGTTTCTACTACTTCTAAACTTATTGAGTCATTAAGGGCGATAAACAAGGTGTCGATTGGTTTGAGTTGGTATGGTTGTTTCCTTTATAGGTGCTATTCTTATGTGGCTCCACTATAAAGTGAGTTTCTACTCAACGTGTATGTTAGCTTCAACAATAGTGTTTATATAGGTGAGCTCCTCACTAAAAATACCGTTAAAAAATGCACTTTGTTCAATTACTGCGTTCTCATTAGGTTGAGCTTGGTATTCTTGTTGGCACCTTACAAGTTCACAGGTTAACCACTGGCACACGTCGGTCGCAGTATTAATTGCTGTATTTAAAAAGTACGGCCATTTTATTTTTTGTAAATTAAACCGGTAAAGGGTCACCGCGATATGACTATAAGCTTGTTGTTCGGTTGAGCTCGAGCAACTAGTGAGGCTGTTATTGCTTAGCAGCTTGTTGGTGACAAGTGCCTCTTGCAGTGCAGTTTGTTGCGGTTTACTTAAAAAAGTCGTTGTCATAAGGTGTTGGCTATCTCTACTAATTGGAAAATAAGGTTACGCAATTTGCTTTAAGGCTCACGTGACCTTGTTAATGCAGCAACAGTGATAGCAATGTCGGGCTGACTCTTTACTGAATTATTCAAATACAATTGTAATTGAGCTGTTGGCTTGGTCGTTACCACTTGGATTTATACCGCTCAGTTATAGCGATATGTGAAAAGAGATCGACACTGGCCATAAACCAGTACAACATAGCTAGGCGGTAAACTATTTTGTAAAGGAGTTTTCATTGGATTCGCTGACACAGGTTGTACTTGGTGGCACAGTTGCTTATTCAGTACTTGGCAATAAACTAGGCCGAAAATCGTTATTGATCGGAGCGGTATTAGGTACCTTGCCTGACTTAGATGTGTTGATAAATTTTGGTTCTGAGATTGAGAACTTTGTTTATCATCGCAGTTTTAGTCATTCTTTAATTATACAGTTATTGCTCAGTCCCTTATTTGCTTGGCTATTGCTAAAAATGAGCTGGGCTAAAGGTGTGTCACAACGGCGTTGGACAGTCGCTATTTTTTTAATTTTAAGTACCCATGTACTACTAGATAGTTTTACAGTGTATGGCACACAGTTACTGTGGCCGCTTTTGACATACCCGTTTGGTATTTCGAGTATCTTTATTATTGATCCTGCGTACACTGTGCCGTTGTTAATCTCGTTTATCGCACTTTGTTTTGTACGTTTTAAGCCATATGCTCAACATATCAATATTTGTGCCCTTATCGTAAGTTCGCTTTATTTAAGCTGGAGTTTATTAGCTAAATGGCATATCAATGACAAGGTTCATCAGGCACTACAGAATCAAAATATTGCATTTACGCACTTTGAAAGTACGCCCACAGCGCTAAATACGCTACTTTGGCGAGCTGTCGCTATAACTGAGCAAGGTCATTATGAGATTTATGCGTCAGTGTTTGATGTAATAGAAAATATTGATATAGATTTTTACCCGACAACAAACGCATTATTAACTCAGTTTGAAACAGAAAAGCCCATCACATTATTGCAAAACTTCACCAAAGGCCTTTACGGTGTGTATCAACAAGATGAAAAGTTAATAATGAGTGACTTAAGAATGGGTCAAGAAAGTTATTATGTATTCTCGTTTGTGGTTGCACAGCAACGTAATCAGCAGTGGGTTACTGGGGGTTACCAAAAGCTGAATAATAGGCTTCCACTAGATAAGCTCGAACTCATTTTTTCGCGCATTACAGATCCTAGCGTTGATTTATCAGCTAAAGCCACTGATTAATAAAGTGGCTTTTGATTGGACGTTAATCAGAAAAGTCTCCCTTTTAAATAGAGGGTAGCATGTCTATAAGTTAACTATCGCTGGGAACCAGTTGGCTAACACGACCCCAAATAAACCCACTAAAAATACAATGGCTATCAATACCATTAAGCTTGCAGTGATAAGTGTAATAACTTTATTCGTGGTATTTTCTGCATATCGTACCAGCTCAGCAATAAGCAAAGGGAGCACATATGAGCAAATACTTATAGCTAACACCGTTGGGCCGGTAAACGTGGTGGTATCAACTCCTAAAGTACCAAATATTAAGAACCAAGCAAAAATCATCAAGCGAAAAAATAATACCCCATTTGCTGCGAGATATAAGCGTATTGCCCATATTTTATGAAGAGCAATATTACGTTTTCTGGCTGCTGTTACAGCTAACAGACTTGATAAGATGACCACGCCGCCGCCAAAGATAGTTAACCCATGCATCAAGGTATTGCCAACGGTTCCTCTGGCGAGTATCAGGTAAATACCTGCCATTGAAATGGTGCAGGCTAATAGCACAAAAATACGGCCGTTATAACGGTGAAAGCGAGGATGCTTTGTTCGTATAGCGGGGATTAATTGTAAGCTGCCGCCTATAATCATCACAATCGCTAATAATACATGTGCCGCATACATGAAGTTTCCTGCTGCATCATTAGCAACATAAGCTGTGCTATTTAGCCGATTCCAATCAGACATTCCGCTAGTGGCGCCCGTAAGCCCGTACCCCAAAGTGAGGTATGTCACAAAGCAGAACTGCGCCATGAGAAGGCACGTAAACCATATTTTTTTACTGTTATTAAGCAGTGAATTTGGGTTAAGTTTGATTTTATACATGTGTTTTTTCTTTTTCTACATTAAACGAATAACGCAAATATAAAGGGCTTGAAGGGCGGTTTCTTATCAAATTTGAAATTTGAGCAATGATATAAGGGTAATTTTGAGAATTAATTAACTTCTACAGACACATTCCCTAACAAAGTCTTTTTGCTAACTGAAAAGTTACTTTGTACTATGTTAACTAGGTAAGTTTATACGTCAGGTTAAAAGCGCACTGTTATGCAAAATACGTCTCCTTATTTTCTGCTGGTTTTCATTTGTATGAGTTTGATGCTTGTAAATGCGCTTAAAAAAGATAAGCAGCTGGTTCATTATTTATTTGTCGTATTTTGTGGCTCGCTGTGTATGGTGGGGGCGCAAAAACTCAGTGCACCGAGCGTGGGTGAATATCAGTATTTTATTGGCTTGTTTACTTGCGCAACGTGTAATGTTTCGTGGTTAATTTCACGGGCCTTATTTCGCGAACACAATCCTATTTCACGCAGACATGTGGCCGTTGCTGCAACTATCGCGCTTTTGATCATGTTTAATCAAACATGGCACTATTTGGTTAGCCTTGACCCGCAACCACTTTCTAGCAGTCAAATAATGTGGCGATTAAAACAAGGCATGAATGAAATAACAGGTTTACTTTCGTCGTGCATTTTAGTGCTTTCTTTTTGGGAATCGCTGAGAGGTTTCAATAGCAAAACACACGCTCAAAAAGTGCAGTCGGTGATTTTTGCTAGTGCGTACTTTTTAGCGGTTGTTAATGCCAGTATATTACCTGTATTTATATTTAGCCCAGAGGAGATTGCGCTCTATAATCCGCTAATTATCACCTCTTCTGCGCTGTTAATTGTATTTGCAATGCACACGGTCATGACTCTTCAAGTAAGTAACTCAAACAAGCAAACGCGAGATCAAACTGATAAGAATGAGGTTGGTTTTGATAGTGATGAAGTAAAGCATTCCAGTGATAGTAATCATCAAGAGCAAATACCACCCGAGTTGGTGGCAGGCATTTCTAAACTTATGAACGAGCAGCAGTTATTCTTACAAACAAATCTTAAAATTTCAGACTTTGCACAAGCACTTCAGGTGCCTGAATACAAAATTAGCCGCGCTATTCGATATCATTATAAGGTGGCTAACTTTAATCTGTTTATTAACCAATACCGTGTAAATTATGCGAAAGGGTTATTAGCAAGTGAGCAAGCTAAAGAATGGAGTATATTGAGCATTGCACTTGAGAGCGGCTTTTCTTCCCTTGCAACGTTTAATCGTGTGTTTAAAAGTATTGTGGGCGGTATTCCTAATGAGTATCGAAAACAAAACGGTTACAGCCAGAGCGAAAGCATGATAGTAGTGGTTGAGTAGCTACTTTAGTAGAAACTGAAATGTAGGAACATTCTTGAATTACTTAGCTCACCTTTATTTAGCAAAGCCTACGGCCGATTCACACTTTGGAAATTTACTCGGTGATTTTGGTGGTCGTAAGCATATAGAGCGGTTACCTATGACGGTGGAAAATGGGTTAGACAACCACTACTTGGTTGACAGGTTTACCGATGCTCACCCCTTAGTAAAAGAAGCTAAGCAGTACTTTTCATCTAAACGTAAGCGCTTTGCTGGGGTGGCGATTGATGTGCTATTTGATCATTTTTTAATTCAACATTGGCATGCTTTTAACACGCAATCATTGTGTGACTTTAAGCAAATGAGTTATGGCTTTTTACAACAGCGTATTTCTGTTATGCCGGGTAAAATGCAGCGAGTAGTCATCAGTTTGACCGAAAACGATTGGTTTAAAGAATACGAAACCCTCGACGGTGTGGGGCTAGCACTTGATAATATTGCAAAACGCATTCGCTTTACTAATCAGTTTACTGGTGCGGTGGAGGATATCGATCGTAATTACCGTGAGTTAGATGCGCTATTTTTAGCGTTTTTTCCAGAACTTATTGAGCATGTGAAGCAGCAGGGGATTGAAAAGGTCTAAGTTTTCAGTAGTTACAAGAGTAGAGGAACGAGCCGAAAATTCCGAAGCTCGTAACCTGTTTCTCGTTGCTTAATAAATTAATCATCAGGCCCTTTAAGGGTGAACACTAAATGCTTGCGCATATCTTTTAAAATAACCCCTTTTTTAAGCATTGCACCACTTAAGCGTTTTTGCCATTTTAAAAGCTCTGGTTCTGCTGCAGCTAACGCTTGCTCATTCTCAAACTGAAAGCACATGAGTAAGGAGCCTGGGAATAAGTGATACTCCACATCAAACCAGCATTGCAGCATACCTGGGAGTTCATTGCGGCCTTGTTCTTCTATTGTGTCGGCAACATTCAGTACAAGTGCTTGTTGCTTGATTTGCACGGCAGAGAGTTTTTTCATTGTGTAATCCAAGTTAGAAGGCTGAAAATAAAGCCTGAAAAAGTGATTATACCTGAGCTTGTTGGCAGCCAGCAATGTGGCGGTAAGGTTTTTATATAATGAGGTTTAGTTTGACGATAAACTATTTTTAATATTGGCGCTAAAGCTCGGTAATTATTGCAAAATAAACATTGATGGTAAGTGTTTTTACCCTATGCTTTAATAATAAAAAAGTAAGGGGGCGTTATGAGTAGGGATAAATCTGTAGTTAATAAATATGTAGCTGTAATGGCCGTATCAGGAGTATTAATTTCACCAGTATCTGTTTTGGCCAAAGAGACGAAGCAATTAGTTAAACAGTTATGCAGTAGTTGCCATAGCCTTAAGAATCTCGATCGCAGTGCGGGTTATAGTCAAGAACATTGGAAAACGCTTATTAGCTATATGGTTGATACTGGCTCAGACACGCAATTAACTCAAGACATAAGTGCTTATTTAGCAGAACATTATCCAGTTAACGCTAAGCGTGACTCAAAGGTAATTGATGGAGATCTCAAGTTAAACTTTAAATATTGGCAAATGCCAACACTTGGCCAACGTGCGCGGGATCCAGTACAGGGTAAAGACGGAATTATTTGGTGGGTTGGCCAATGGGGGAATATCCTTGGTCGGTTAGACCCGCAAACAGGAAAGATGAAAGAGTATACTTTGCCAAGTGGAACGTTTGCTCATAGTGTGTCCCTTGATAAAAACCTGACGCCTTGGTTTTTAGGCAATAAAAATGGCACTGTAGGGTATTTAGGTTTGGCAACTGAGCAGTTTAAAGTTTATGAAATGCCAGATAAAAAAGCCCGTGATCCGCATACAGGTGTATTTGATGATGCCGGTACATTTTGGTTTACTCTGCAACATAGCAATATGATTGGTAAATTAGACCCTAAAAATGGCGATATACAACTGGCAACTTTACCCACTAAAGGTTCTCGCCCCTATGGTATAAAACTTGACTCAAGCGGGACTCCTTGGGTGTCGTGTAATGGTAGCAACTGCTTGGTTAAGGTTGATAGAAATTCTATGAAACTGACTGAAATTGAGCTACCCGGTGCGAGTACGCATACCCGTAGACTAGCAATTACCCCTGATGATATGATTTTTTATGTGAACTCAGGCATGGGTAAGCTGGGGCGTTACAACTCTAAAACAGGCAAAATTACTCAGTGGGATAACCCCAGTGGCGAAGATAGTCACCCGTATGCCATTGAATATGCTGATGATGCTATTTGGTTTAACGAGTCAGCAAAACGACCTGAAACCCTTGTTAGGTTCGATCTTAAGAGTGAAACAATGCAAAGCTGGCAAATACCCAGTAAAGAGGGCGTTTATTCTGGCTTAATAAGGCATATGCGAATGGGCAATAATGGGCTTATTATCCATCAAACAGCAACCAATCAACTAGCCGAAATTACATGGACTAAGTAATCTATTTCACTTGAGCCTAGGCTGAAGTTAGCAAATAAAACCAGCTAAACTCATGTTCAAGTGTAACTTAAAACCACAGTGTTCATACTACGGACAGCAGAGTTTAAAAACTCTGGCTTTAACCTTCGCGCAGTAGCAGCTTTATTGTAAGAAAATGACCTTTCTGTTAAGGATGTAACTTTGTCTATTAGTTTGTAAATTTGCCCTACTTTTTGTGCGATTTTTAATAAAAAACGAGCAGCGAATATTTAATATACTTCCTTTAAGTTTAACAATTCTTATAAATCAATGTCTTAAAATTATTTGTTGAGCGGCGGTCAGTCATGCTAGCAGCTTGGTATGGACATTGAACCTCTTTGTAAAATAGTCGCTAAATCTAGCGTTATTGATTTATTAACTTGATACAAACGAGGAGATTATGATGAAAAACTTGCGGTTTAATTCAATGATGAAAAAAAGTATGACACGTATTTTAAAACCTGCTTGTGCCGTATTATTTACCAGTATATGTCTACAAAATAGCGCCTTGGCGAATATTGACGTTGAAATGTATCAGGCAACCAAGGCCGGGCAGGGGCAATCATTAGGCATCATCACGCTGTCAGAAAATGAACACGGTGTTACTTTTACCCCCGATTTAAAAGGCTTAACTCCTGGGCAGCACGGTTTTCATATTCATCAATTTGCTAGTTGTGAGCCTAAGGAAAAAGAGGGGAAAGTTGTTCCTGCAGGGGCTGCTGGTGGGCACTTTGATCCAAACAGCGCTGAACACCATGATGAGCCATGGAGTAACGGTCACTTAGGCGATTTACCTGCGTTATTTGTTAATGAGCGTGGCGAAGCTAAATCGCCTGTTTTAGCGCCAAGGCTCAAGCTTGAGCAGCTTAAGCAACATGCAGTGATGATCCACCAAGGAAGCGACAATTATGCCGATGAGCCTAAGCCATTAGGTGGCGGCGGTAAACGTGTTGCTTGTGGCGTAATTAAGTAATAGGGAGTTTATTTATGCCTTTTCAAAATACAAGCGAGTTACCTGAGTCGGTAAAAAGTAACTTACCTAAACATGCTCAAGAGATATATCAAGAGGCTTTTAATAGCGCTTGGGATACTTACGAGGATCCCAGTGATAGAGAAAACGATGACGACCGTGAAACAACTGCACATAAAGTTGCTTGGTCTGCGGTTAAAAACAGCTATCATAAAAATGAGCGGGGTAATTGGGTGAAGTCGAGTGATTAAATTCAGCATTGATCGAGCAATTGTAAAAGCGCCGCAATTTTAAGCGGCGCTTTTTATTGTATTACTTAGCTATTTTTTAAACGTTTTTTATAAAATGCAAAACCAACTACAACCGACACTAAAATAACAGACATTATGCTAGTGAATACCCAAGGCCCAAAGTTGGCAATTGCAGGAAGGGCTAGGGCTGTGACAATACCGCCACCCACAACAGGCTCGTAAAGCGGTTGTTTATAGCTAAAGGGTCGGATGTGCTCACTTGGGCTTGCTGTGGCTTGTTTTAACATTAATAGCCCTACGGCTGTTGTGCCCATTGATTGGCCTAACTCCCCAATACCTCTAACTTTCCAATCTTTTTGGAAAAACCAAGAGCCGAAGAAAAAATAAATGGCTGAACTATACGCAACCCCAACAGCACCTAAAATTAATATGCTTTGCCAGTATTTCGCTAGAACCGATAGATTAAGTGCGCCAAGAGCCGCAATAATTAGTAAATCCAGTGCGAGGTTAGAAATTTGGTTTATTTGGTAGTGGCTAATTAAATTTCCCATTCCTGATTTATTAAGCGCTATTTGCACAACTAGACCAACCATCATAGCAATGGGGAATAAAGGCATATACTCAAGTATTTTTACTGATGAATCGGCAAAGAGGCTTTTTTCTGCCACTTGTAAACCGCTTAAAGTCAGCCAAGCAAGTATAATAACAGAGCCTAAAATAGCAAAGTGTAAGCCAAAGGGACGGTCTTTGACTTGGACTTTTTCATCGTGGCTTATCTCTAGTTCTTGATTACCGCCACTTGTACGGTTAGACATAAGTGTGCCTAAAACAATCGCGCTTATCAGGCCTATTGTTGCAATCCCAAGCCCTAAATCCATGCCTTTAGCAAAATCGATATTTTCAAATGTAGACTGCAAGCCTGCGACTGTGCCGTGCCCGCCTTGAAAGCCTACTGCAATTAACGCCCCTGCTACAGCGTCGGTATCAAATAAAGGCGCTAAGACTAATAAAGCTGTGATCATACCCACAACATATTGCCCTATAGCAATACTATAACCAAAGCTCAAGTTGGGTAAGCTCTGATTTAAAGATTGCTTAATGGTAGGGATTTCTTTGCCTAAGAATAAACCTGCAAAAACCACCACAATCAAATAGCCGGGTAGTTCTTTCCACACAGCTGTGACAGTTTTATCTATCCATAAATTAGTGTCTTGCAGCGAAAGGTTTATATACTGCCCTAATAGCTGTGGACCTAAGACTAAAGCTAACACCCCGGCAATCAATGAGGACGGAATAATAAAACCCTTTAATAATGTGTACTTTATGAGGTTACCTAGGGTTAAAAACAGTGCTAGTAATAGTAGTGATTTGAAAAATAGTGCTATATCCATAACTTAAATAACCTATATCTAAGCTCTTTTAACTGCCGGTTAATAAAAGAACCTTATGTTTTTAAAAACGATATATGATTTTAAGCAAAATATATTCCATTGCTTTTCGTTTGTAGGTTATTGATATTTAAATGCTAATTCATCTTCTTTTATTGAGGTTGATAGACTTTACAAAGTGTTTGAATAATTTTCAAACTAAACTTGTTAGTGCTAATAAGCTGCTCAGAAGATAAAGCTTTAAATCAAATGTACAAATCGGTAGGGATTGATATAAGTGCTCTGCTGTGTGATGGGGAGTGATCTCTTGTCCTTCGTAGTTGCTTTGCGATATTCCTCACTTTTTACAACATATGCTGTTCAACAAAACCTTTATAGTTATAAATTCGTGATGCGAAAAGGTAAAGATTACATTGAGCGTGTAATCTTTTTATATTTCAAACTATTCTCTACCCTAATTTGTTTTTATTTATTGATTTTAAATAACTTTTTCTCTGGTCTTTATTTTGCTTACTCCTATCTGCTGTTAACAAGCGCTGTTTTATATCGCTACTTGAAAAATCTATTTAGGAAGGAAAATCATGGCAGAGTCATTTAAATATTCAAACAAGCAAGGGCACGGCGGTGAGCTGCATCAAAGTGCTGATAACAATCACCCTACGCTGACGACAGCGCAGGGCTGTCCTGTAAGTGATAATCAAAATTCATTAAAAGCAGGGCAACGCGGGCCAGGGTTATTGGAAGATCATGTACTTAGGGAAAAGCTGTTTCATTTTGATCATGAGCGTATTCCAGAGCGGGTTGTTCATGCGCGAGGTTATGGCGCTCATGGTTACTTTGAAACTTATGATGCTTTAGATGATTTAACTTCTGCGGATATTTTTCAACGTAAAGGCGAAAAAACCCCAGTATTTGCACGTTTCTCCACTGTTGCAGGTAATAAAGGTTCACCAGATTTAGCACGAGATGTGCGCGGCTTTGCTGTTAAATTTTATACCCAAGAAGGAAACTGGGATTTAGTAGGTAATAATATTCCGGTATTTTTTATTCAGGATGCAATGAAGTTTCCTGATCTGATCCATAGTGCCAAAGCAGAGCCAGATCGTGGTTTTCCACAAGCGCAAACTGCTCACGATACTTTTTGGGATTTTATCAGTCTATCACCAGAATCAATGCATATGGTGATGTGGGCAATGTCGGATAGAGCAATTCCTCGCTCGCTAAGATTTATGGAAGGCTTTGGTGTACATACGTTTAAATTTATAAATAGCAAAGGCGAAGAGAAATTTGTTAAGTTTCATTGGAAGCCAAAAGGTGGCATGCAATCAGTTGTGTGGAATGAAGCGCTTAAATTAAATGGTGCAGACCCTGACTTTCATCGTCGTGATATGTGGGAGTCAATTAACCAAGGTGATTACCCTGAGTGGGAGTTAGGTGTACAAGTGTTTGATCAGCAATTTGCCGATGAATTTGAGTTTGATGTTTTTGACGCTACTAAATTGATCCCTGAAGAGCAAGTGCCAGTAAAAATCATTGGTAAGATGGTGTTAAATAAAGTAGTTGATAACTTTTTTGCCGAAACAGAGCAAGTGGCTTTTTGTACGCAAAATATAGTTCCTGGTCTTGATTTTACTCCTGATCCTTTATTGCAAGGTCGTAATTTTTCATACTTAGATACACAAACTAAACGGTTAGGCGGCCCTAACTTCACACAAATTCCTGTCAATGCGCCAAAATGCCCAATGCGGCACTTTTTGCAAGATGGCCACATGGCAATGCAAAATCCTAAAGGCCGAGTAAATTATGAACCGAATTCGTTCAGTGGCGATGAGCATAACCCTAGAGAATGCCCAGAACATGGCTTTAAAAGCTCTGATGGGCAAACTGAAGGGGGTAAATTACGTTACCGCTCTGACACGTTCAGCGACCATTACAGCCAAGCACGTCAATTCTACCTGAGCCAAACCGAGGTTGAGCAAACCCATATTCAAGATGCATTGGTATTTGAGCTGTCAAAAGTAGAAATCTTGTCGATCAGAGAGCGACTGGTATCTCATTTACTAAATATTGATGTGCACCTAGCCCAGCAAGTAGCGCAAGGGTTAGGGTTAGAGCATATGCCAGAGCCTGCAGAAGCTGCCCGTGAAACTCGCCAAGATTTACCATTATCGGATGCACTTAGTATTTTAAAAAATGCACCTAATACGTTTAAGGGAAGAAAGCTGGGTATATTAGTGAGTGAAGGATTCGATGCCAAGATTTTTGCTGATTTAACGAAAAGTCTTGCCAGTGAAGGGGCGAACTATGAAGTGATAGCACCTCAAGTTGGCGGCACTAAAAATAGTGATGGAGATCATATTACAGCAGATCAGGTGATTAATGGCGGACCGTCAGTACTTTATGATGCAGTGATGTTATTAACCACTGCAGAAGGAGCAAAGCAATTAGCTGAAATACCCGAAGCGAAGGATTTTATCTCTGACGCACATGCCCATATGAAGTACATAGGTTTCACTGACGAAGCAACAGCGTTAATTGAAGCTGCCGGTCTAAAAGAACAAAGCGATGATGGTTGGTTGAACTTAGCTAAAATTCCATCTGCTGAATTTATTAACACTCTTGGTAATCTAAGATACTGGAAAAGGTAGTTTTATGCATTGAAAGGCCAGTTTTACTGGCCTTTACTTTATTATAACGCCTCTAAGCTGCGCTCTAACATAGCTTGGATTTGCTTCACTATCTTTGCTTCAGTTTTTGGCTCAAATTGCGCAATGCGTGGGGTGTGAATATGCCCTGTTGGGATATCTGAATTAAGCTCATCACGCAGACGAATACTGCGATAAGAAATTTCGTTAGACAAATAACCACCGCCGCCACCTTTTACGGCTATGGCGCCATCAAGTTCTGTTAATGTTTTAGGTTCAAACGCTTTTTCTAGTGTGATCACTTTATGGTTATCATTTACTTTAAATGGCCCTTTGGCTTGCAGCATTTGCTTTACTGGTAAGCTGAACTCAACAAACTCATTACCAGGTAAGGGACGATCGTTTAAGCGCGATATTTTAGGGTCTGTGGCCGTTCCACCATAAACAATATTGGCGTTATCTGGCGCTGTAACACTGCGACGTTTACCTGGAAAACGCTCTAAATCGAACTCTTTACCACCCATGCTTACGGTGACAATCATGTCGACGTTATTTAATGCGTAATAGGGTGCGAGTAATTGCTCAATAATACCTTGATCAAAGTCTTCATAACGTACAGGTACCATCACGGTATTTACTTCAGCAGTTATTCCTTTGTAGCTAATAACTTGGCCATCAAGTAATAATGCCGCAACACCGGATGGGTTACTCTGATTGATATTTCTATCAAGTAAAAATGGGTCAAAGCCAGTGAGTAAGATTTTTTTGTCGGTGTTTTTTGTATAAGCAAGCTCAGTTCTGCCGCGGCTGCCATCTTCTAACATAGTTAAAAGAGCCGTTAGCTCAGCATCTGTGATAGCAAAATTAGGTTTATGAGAGCGAATAACTTTACTTGATTGCAAGCGTGCCCAGTACAGTTCACGGTCGTCGAAGTTATTGGTTTTGCTAATGCGGTGTTTAGCAGTACGCCAAAGTTGTTTTGAGTAATCATGGATTAGGTCAGTGGCATTTTTATAGCTTTCTAGGCTTTTCCAGCTTTGCTCAAATTGATTGATATCATCTGAAAATGCACTCAATACTTGAGGGATCGCCGTGTTTGCTTTTTTTATACGTAGCTCTTCTACAGTTAAAGAGGCACTAATTGTTGAAAAAGACATTAAAAGTAAACTTGAGCTTAAAACTAGTTTGATCATGTGTGTCCTAAAATTATCTGCTAATGAGTCGACTTATGCCTACTATCCTACTGATCTAATATGAGTGCAAATTAAAACGATAGTTAGCTAACCTCTAGAGGCGATGCTAGCAAACTGATATTCTACCTATATTGAAATAGTAATTGAGCAAGTAGCATGATTAACAATAATGATGTAATTAACACCCTTGAAGAGCTTGAAGCATTTTTAATTTTAGTCGAAGGCGGTGGTCTTGGTCTTAAAAATGTAGCTGGTTTGGCATTAGCAACTAGTAACACCGATGGTCGCCCATTTATCGCAGTACTGGATGATGATCATAAGCTACTAATGGGCCGGTGGGTTACTCAAGAAGTGTTTGAAAATGGCAAAGAACTGGTTCGCCGAGGGCCTAAAAAGCCCCATTAGTTGACCACAACAATTAGCATTAAAAGGTGAGTAACATACTTACCTTTGTTTTTCTTTAAATAACTCACCTTGATCAGGCTGAGAAAAATCAGCCTCTACGTTTTCATCTGACTCGCCATAGTTTGTGTCTTCATCAATATCATCGACTACCAGCATTTGGTCATGGGCAGTGGTTTCTTCAATCCGTGGGTCCATAGTTGCTGCAAGTGGCGAATTGGTTACATCTGAAGTGCCGACGACATAATCACGGGTATCAGGCTGCTCAACTTTTTGTTTAGAGTTGATGTAGGTAAGTAATAAATACATCACTATAGTCAGCAGAGAAATTGATGCATATAAAGCTTGATGGCCAAAATAAGTCATAATTTGCGCATTACCTGTTGAGCCCAGTACAGCTCCTGCACCAAAGACCACTAACAGTGCTGATGATACGCCAACGCGCTCTTCATCTGCTACTCGAGAATTAGCCAACGCCGATGATAGTGGGTATAAAGTAAATGCAAATAAGCCAAATAAAAACGTCAATACATAGGCTGATGTTTGCGTTACTGGTAATAAAAATAACACCAGACTAATAACACCAATGGCAACAGCATTGCTACGTATGAGTACGCTTCGTCTGATCCTGTCAGACAACATTCCCATCGGCCACTGGGCGAGTAACCCCGCCAAAATAGTAGCCGACATAAATAAGGCGATTTGTGCTGAGTCGAACCCAGATGCTTTAGCAAAGGTGGGGGCAAGGCCATAAAAGCTACCGTTTATTATACCTGCAAAGTGAATGGCGGTTAATGATTGTGGTACTTTTTTAAAGTAATCAAACAAGCTTACTTTAATCGGCTTTAATGGTTTTGGGTGAATTCTTCGGGTGATAGATATGGGAATAATGCCAATTGCTAGTGCCATGCAAACTAAAAAGAGCGGGGCATAACCAAGCTCAGGGAATTGCGCCAATGCGAGTTGCCCTAAAATCATTCCTAAATAAGAGGTGATCATATAAAACGAGAACACACGACCGCGAGAGTCTGGAGCGGCTTGTTCATTCAACCAGCTTTCGAGCACCATAAAATTGCACATCATACCCAGGCCCACGAATAGCCTAAGGCCAAGCCAAATATAAATATTATCGCTAACGCCATGAGCGGCAACACAAGCTAATACGGCCGCAGTGCTGGCGGCAAAAGTACGAATATGACCCACTGATTTGATTAAGTGATAACCTAACTTGGCGCCGAGTAATAAACCAAGGTAGTAGCATGAAGTCATTAAGCCTATCCAAAAAGTGGAGGTACCATGTTGCCCTAAGTAAAGGGCTAGGTAAGTGGTTAATAAACCTGTGCCACTAATTAGAAAAAGGTTAGCAAAATAAAGAGAAGGAAATGATTTCATTTAAATACAAATAGTAAGGCCTGACTTTTAGATACTAGAGTAACTACAGCCGTTTTCCAAGCGCTTAACAGCGAATGTCTGCAAATAGACAAATAAACCTTCAGCGATTACCATACCCATTTAGTTAAAAATGTGAGTGTCATTATGTCGTTACCTGCTTGCCCGAAATGTCAATCTGACTACGTATATCAAGATCAAAGCTTGTTTATTTGCCCCGAATGTTCTCACGAGTGGGATCCTACAGATAATAATGACGAAGATGCAATTACAGTGAAAGATGCTAACGGCACCCTCTTGGCTGAAGGCGATAAAGTCACAGTGGTTAAAGATTTAAAAATTAAAGGTAGCTCGCAAGTAATTAAAATTGGTACTAAAGCAGTGATCCGCTGGATCAAAGATAGCAAAGACCACCAATTAGACTGCAAAGTTGATGGCGTGGGTGAAATGATGGTAACCGCTAAATTTGTTAAAAAAGCTTAATTAATTGGCTTTAACTATTATTTGAACGACTGCTCAAGTTGTGTTTTAATCAATATTCAACTATTGAGGAGCTCAGCATGATTAAGTTTTATTTTCACCATACACCTAACCCAATGAAGGTTGCACTTTTTTTGGAAGAGAGCGGATTATCTTATGAAGTTGTTCCACTGGATACGTTAAAGGGCGAACAACATACGCCAGAATTTAAAGCAATAAATCCCAATGCGAAAGCTCCAGCAATTGTTGATGAACAAACACGAGTATTTGATTCAAACGCTATTCTAATGTACTTATCAGAAAAATATGGAAAACTAGCGGGCAAGCCAGAAGAACGCGGAGAAATGTTGTCGTGGTTAATGTTTATAGCCTCTGGACTTGGACCATATTCGGGTCAGTCGGTACATTTTAGACATGCAGCCCCAGAAAAACTAGATTATGCAATCAATCGTTATCTACGTGAAGCACAGCGCCATTATGAAGTGCTAGATACACACCTTGAAGGGCGTGACTTTATAGTTGGTGATGAATTTACTATTGCTGATGTATCTGCTTGGGGTTGGATTGATAAGGCGACGGTTGTTTTAGGCGAAGAAGGACTAGCACCGTACCCAAATATAGCGCGCTGGTTTGCCAGTATTGATAGCCGCCCTGCAGTTACGCGAGCGCGTAAAGTAGGCACTGATATCGATTTTAAAAAAGAGTTTGATGATCAAGCTCGGCGTGCTTTTTTCCCATCAAATTACCCTAAAGTTTAGTCGTTAAATGAGGGAAAAGTCAGTTAATCTGACTTTTCTTTTTGTATGTTTGTCAAATTAAGCTTTAACTTGCGCTGGCTCGAGCATCTTGCGTCATTTTTACCAGTGCTTTACGTACTGCCAATGGGCTGTCGCATGGCTCATCAAATGCAATGTAGTAGTTACGTTTTAGGCTTTGTAGGTAAAAGCCTTGCGGTAATAAACCGCTCATAATTGGTGATGCGTCAGCAAGGTTATAGTATTGTTTTAAAATCAAGCTCATGGCATCTTGGTGATCAGCATTCATGTGCTCAATCATGCTTTGCTCTTGTTCATCGTCCCACTGTTTACTTGATTGGAGCCATTCGTTTTGCTCTAGCCAGAATATCTTACCAAAGCCGCCTATATAACGAACGCGAATTGCATCTAACTGCCACAGGTTAAAATCATGAGCATTGCGATAGCTTTGTGCCTCTGGGTATAAGGTAACGTACTTATTAATTAGGCTATCGGCATGCTCTTGGCTAACTAAGCTACCATCACCGACAATAGTGACTCGGCCATGTTCGTTTTGATCGCCTTGTTCAGCTGCATCAAAAACCGTTAAACTCATACGCATATCGTGGTTTAAGTTTTTAGTGTGTTGCGCTATGTCACTAATAAAAAAGTAAATACGTCCTTGTTCGTCACACATATAAGGGGCAACAGAGCCAAACGGGTAGCCTCTTAAATTATGAGAAAGGGTAGACATAACACCGCTACTTTTTTGAAACACTAATTGTTTGGCCTCATAAAGGGCTTGTTGCCGCATACATACTCCAGTTGTTTAATGGCTTTTTATTGGCCACTATTTTGCTGCTAAAGTCACTGTTTTGCAAATGATTCTTGTTTGCTTTATAAGGTTTGCATTATAGTAGCCACATTCTGGCAAACCGGTGAGTTGCCTGTTACTCATAGGCTGTAATTTTAATATCGAGTTGTTAATGTTTGACCCAGTAAATAGTGTGCAATTAGCTCTTTGAACTTAAGTAAAAAATACCTAACAGTTTTGGAAATGCAATCACTAGTTGTCAATATTGTGGTTTAGTCGCTAAGTTCCAGCTGAGAGCCCTAAAGAGTATCGTGAGACGTAGTAAGAGAGTTTCGTGCTATGTGGTATTGGCGTATCCACCATCGTAAGCTTAACTGTGCTCCCTGCTTTGTTGTTGATGGTTTATAAACCCAAGGTTTAAGTATATAAAGAAGCTAGATATTTACCCAGCTTCTTTATGCTTATTAGTGCTTTAGAACATACTAAATAGCACCGAGAGCACTAATAGCAGGGCCATGAAAACGTTAAAAATACGTAGGCGAATTGGTTTTGCTAATACTCTTTGTAGCTTTTGACCAAGTAGGATCCACAAGCTTACACAGGGCAGATTTATTAAACCAAATATTAGTGCAACTAACAGCACAGATAAAAGAGTTTTACTCGGGGCATAAAGGCTAATTGCACTGAGCGCCATACTCCATGCTTTGGGGTTTACCCACTGAAATAATGCAGCTTGAGTAAAGCTAAACGGTTTATTGTTTACTTGCGCTTCACCTATGGGTGAAGTATTAGTGGCAATTTTGAACGCTAAATAAAATAAGTAGCCAATACAGAGTACTTGCAAAATAGTATAGCTGATTGGTAGCAGGTCAAATAGTTGCGACACGCCTAAACCTACGAGTATCAACATAATAGCAAACCCTAGCGATACGCCAAATAAATGAGGGAGGGTTTGCTTAAAGCCAAAGTTAGCCCCTGAGCTCATTAACATAAGGTTATTTGGACCTGGCGTGGCAGAAGATACAAAGGCAAATAAAGCCAACGCAGAAACTAACTCTAAATTCATAACTTGCTCCTTATTAAATGACTATGCAATTATAAGTAGTAACTAGCGCAACTTTCGCGCTTTATTAATTGTTTTGAATTCTAATTTGGCAATAAAAATGAAAAAAGACAGAATTAACGACAGAATATTGCAAGAGCTAAGGCGCAATGGTCGTATTGCGAATGCTGAGTTGGCTGAAATAGTCGGGCTCTCGGCGTCGGCTTGTTTACGTCGCGTACAGGAACTTGAAAACTCAGGAGTGATCAAAGGATACCGAGCGGTTATTGATAACCTAACGCTGGGACTTGGATTTGTGGCTTACGTTGGAGTAGGCTTAAGCGAGCACTCGACGTCTTCTCAACGAGCATTTGAGCAAGCATTAGAGTTTGTGCCAGAGGTTAAAGAGTGCCATAACGTTACCGGCGCATTTGAGTATTTACTGAGAATAGAAACAGCTGATATAAAATCTTACAAAGCGTTTCATGCTGATGTGCTTGGCTCAATTGCACAAGTTCGAACCATAACATCACACATAGTAATGGACTCGCCTAAAGATGAGCGCGCTTAGTAACTAAAAAAGCCTAAGTAATTTAATTACTTAGGCTTCTAGAGGATTTAGCTTTGTAATTCACCAGTTGATGATTCAATATGAGCACGTACAAACCACTGAAATTGCTCAAGATCAGCAAGTTGCGCGATGATCATATCTTCTGAGACAGGGTCAAGCTCTGATAGTTTTTCAAGGGCTTTACGGTGATCGCCATTTACACCATTGTATACTTTATCAAGGGCAACAAGGTGATCTTTCACTAACCCTTTACCAATCGAATAATCTTCCCAAGAGCGACGATCAACAATCGACTTAGGTGTGCCTACAGGAACACCACCTAATGTGGCAATACGTTCAGCGATAGTGTCGGTCATTTCTTGTACTGCGGCCACTTGCGGGTCGAGCATTTCGTGTACACCAATAAAGCTAGGGCCGACTACATTCCAGTGAATGTGTTTTAAGGTAAGTTGTAAATCAATTAGCGCTACCATGCGGTTATCGAGTTGGGCAATTGTCTGCTCAGCAGATTCACTATTCATGCCTGGGGCGGTAAATTCAGCGACTTTACTATTACTCATACTTCCTCCTAAATTAAAAACTAAGTGCTTAGAGATAAATATCGCTAAGCGAGCATATCTTTGATAAAGCAATGGCCATGCCGTAATTAGATTGTTTAAATATCTTTTTAAATCATGGTTTTATTGTTTTTTAGAGGTTGCTAGCTGGTTGTTAATATGAAAAAGCTGCATGGCTTTGTAAATAATTCACGGCCTAGATTATGACATTTCTATGAATTTGCATGCTGGCCCCATTTTTGTTGCTGATTTTAATTTATGATGTTGGCAAATTTTATCAGTAGTTATACATAGAGCAGACATGATTAACAGAAGGCAGTTTTTATTTAGTGCAGGCACACTTGCGTTTGTAGGGTTATCTCGTAGTGCATTTGGTAAAGTCCCTGTCACTGATTTAGGCAGTAATTTACCTGCATATGGGCCGTTGATTGCAGATAGTAATAAGCTTTTAGATTTACCTGCAGGGTTTAGTTACAAGGTGATCTCTGAGCTTGGTGAGAAAATGGATGACGGCCAATTTGTGCCAGATAAAGCCGATAGCATGGGATGTTTTGCGCTAGATGATGATAGGGTTGCCTTGGTTCGAAACCATGAGCTAAAACCGACAGATTTGGCTAAAGCAGATACTGTCGCGCAAGCACATAAAACACCGTTAGCTTATGATAGTAATGAACATGGTGTGGCTTTGCCTGGTGGCACAAGCCATATTATCTATAACCTTAAAACAGGTCAAAAAGAGCAAGAGTACTTATCTCTAATTGGCACTATTCGAAATTGTTCTGGTGGTATTACGCCGTGGGGAACTTGGCTTACCTGTGAAGAAACAACGTTAACTAAAGCCGATGGTTTTGGCCAAGATCACGGTTATATTTTTGAAATCCCAGCAAATGCTAAAGGCTTAGTGAAACCTGAGCCATTAAAAGCGATGGGACGCTTTAACCATGAAGCTGCCGCGATAGATCCGAAAACAGGTATTGTTTACCTTACTGAAGATAAAGGCGACAGCTTATTTTATCGCTTCATTCCTAATGAGTACGGTAAATTACACAAAGGCGGCCAACTTCAAGCAATGGTGATAAAAACTACGCCACAATTTGATACCCGAAATTGGGCTGGCGCTAATATGGCATTACACCAGAGCATGGATGTTGAGTGGGTTGATTTAGATAACCCTGAAAGTCCGAAAGATGATTTACGTTTACGTGGATACCAGCAAGGAGCGGCATTATTTGCTCGCGGTGAGGGCATTCATTGGGGCGATAATGAACTGTACTTTTGTTGTACCAATGGCGGTAAAAAGCAACTTGGCCAAGTCATGAAGTATGTGCCATCGCAGTTTGAAGGCACGAGTAAAGAACAAACGGCTCCAGGGCAAATTCAACTGTTTGTAGAAAGCACCGATGGTTCACTTTATAACTTTGGTGATAACTTAACAGTGGCACCAAACGGCCATTTAATCGTCTGTGAAGATCAATACACGGATATCGTCGATAACCATTTACGTGGTGTAACACCTAAAGGTGAAGTGTATAACTTTGCGCGCCTTAATACTCAAACTGAGTTAGCCGGGGCGTGTTTTTCACCAGATGGTAACACTTTGTTTGTTAATGTGTTTACGCCAACACGAACACTTGCAATTACCGGCCCATGGGATAGCTTTAAACTTTAATGATTGTGAAGTGTGGGTAAGTTTAATTGAGTACGCACGAAATTGAGAAATTATAGAATCTCGTTAAGTTATCAATTTTAATCTATTCGGTTACGTACATAAACTAGGCCCAAATTCTGGGCCTTTTTTGATTTGGCTACAAAAAAGCTATTCATAACCACGTAATTTTTTAGTTTTGATCACCGCAATATAGCCATGCCAGCTGGCGTAACTAAGTAGCGGCATAATGACAATAAAGCCTGTTGCGCCAGTGACAAAACCGATAGCGACTAATATAAAAATACAACCAGACCATACAACCATAGCACTGAAGTTAGTTTTAACAGCATTCATCGATGACATCACAGCGGTCATGATATCAACCCGTCTTTCCATCATAATTTGCGGCGTAAATGCTGAAATCGCAAATACACTAACCAATAAAACTCCGCCAATGATGCTGCCTAAGGTTAAAAATGCTGAGAGTTCTTCAAACGTAGGGTTGGCATGACTGGGGTATAGTGCATGCACTAAAGCTGCAAGACGCATCCAAATGATCATGATCACCATAAGTAGTACGGCAAACCCCCATTCACCAACTGGGTTTCTGAACATTGATTTTAATGAATGCAATAATGTAGGGGAGTGACCTTTTTCAAGCTCCCATGCAACATCATATAAACCCACTGCAAATGCAGGGCCTATTAGGGCAAACGCGACTGTTGCAGGCAATATAACAATATAGGTGCCGGCATAGACGGCACTATAAACAATGGCCAGTGGGATAATTGTAAAAATTAACCCATAAATTAAGCTAAGTATTGGCGCCTGCATCATGTCTTTAAAAGCAAGAGCGAGCCAATGAAACGCTGCAAAAGTACTTACTTTATTGCACTCTAAACAACGTGCAAACTCTGTGTGTTTATCAAGTGTGTTCGATGACGGCATAAAAGTACTCCTTAATTAAAGCGACTATTTAGGTTTAGAACAAAATTGCTCTGTTTACAATTTATGCGCAGTATATTCAAGGTTAGTTTAATTTTTACTGGATTTTTCCCGTTATAAAAATACTTTTGCTAGATTAAACGGCTAACCAACGTTTTTTCCTTCATTCTGGGCTGAGTTTTATTGGTTAAACTATGTAGGAAAAGTCACAACTCATAGTTGTAGAAGGTTAAGTTTGAAAAAGGCGAAGCTCTGATTTATGTGCTTATTTTTATTATACACAGCTTTTTTAGCTGCATGAGTGCGCTTTTCTGCCTGCCCGATTAAGAACACCAAAACTGTGTGCATACTCAGCACTTAGAAGATTATCTCGATAGTCAAAACAATTACTATGACCAGCCAGAGCATGAAATGCATGTGTATTTGAGCTGTCATAGCGGTTATAGTTGTAGTTACTGCCTTTTCTTGCTTCCAAGACAAAGTAACTACACCACATAATACCTTTATTAATTTAGAGCATACCCCACCGGTTTCATCACCAAACACTGTATTACGCAGCCAGTATTTATTCGACCTGAGTCTTTTCGTTGGGTAGGCGCTAATGCATTGGATTCCTGTGATAGCAATGGAGGCTAGCGCATACCTTGGTTAAACATGGTAGAAAAAATGGGTTTCACGCTTATGCCTAAATTTACAATAGTAGAATGCAAAGGTATTTATAAATATAAGTATAAATAATTATTTTTATTTTAATGTATAGTTAAAAAGTAGAAATAAAAAATTATTTCAATACAATGATACCCTAATTGTATATAACTACTCTGGAGTACTGTTAGGTGAAGTTAAAAGGGGTAAAGTCAACTTTTTTGAGCCTTGGTGGCGTTGCGTGTTTACTTGCTTTATTAATTTACTTTCAGGCGCAATGGCAAGGGCAACTTCCCCTGATTAGTTACCTTGTCTACCCGCTACTTGTGATCACCGCCGTATTTTCTGCTCAGTTTAATAGAAGCCGAGTAGCAATTTTATGCGCGTTTTGGGTGATTTTTTTGACTGCAAAGAGTTATCCAGAATTTAGTTCAAATTCATTAATGGATGATGCACAGTGGTTGCTCCTTTGTGGGGCGAGTTTATTAATGTTATTAGCTATTATAAAAGATCGTGATTTACTTTCGGTGCACAGCATTAGTCGGCTTATCTTTATTATTTTATGTGGTGTAATGACCTTTGCCTGGTTGAAGTTAAGCCAAAATTTTGAGTTTCTATTACCCCAGACCGATTTTTGGTTGAAGTTGCTACCCTACATTGCAGTCACTATACCTCTAGTTTTCATTGGCCTTTTATTAACATGGAGAAGTTTAAGCCAAAATAACCTTACGCTTACAGCATTATTGATTACACTTATTGTTTGGTGTCTTAACCAATTAAATATAGTTGCTCTACCGTGGTCAGTAATTGCTGTGGTGTTGTCATCTTTTTATTTATTTGCCGTGAGTACAGATTCATACTATTTGGCTTATCGAGATGATTTAACTAGCCTACCGACACGCAGAGCGCTAAACCAGTTAGCGTTATCGTTAGGCCGAAGGTATACCGTGGCGATGCTCGATATTGATCATTTTAAAAAGTTTAATGATACCTATGGTCACGATATTGGCGATCAAGTGTTGAAGCTAGTTGCTGCAAAAATGACTGGGGTTAGTGGTGGCGGTAAAATTTACCGTTATGGTGGAGAAGAGTTTACGATTGTGTTTCCAAGGAAAACAGTCGAACAAGCGATACCAGAACTGGATAACTTACGTCAAAGCATTGCTAATTATGATATGGTCATCCGTAACCCAAAACGAACAGATAAATCTGCTAGAAATACGAAGAAGAACAATGACTATAAAACAGTTAATGTCACTGTTTCAATCGGTGTGGCTCAACGAACATCAAAGCAAAGTTTTGACCAGGCTTTAAAAAGTGCTGATTTAGCTTTATATCGAGCTAAAAAGAAAGGTCGCAATAACGTTAGTCAGTAACCTGCTTCCATCTTAGTTAAATGTTACTCAGATTGGATTAATAGCAATAGCTCAGCAGTTGCAGTTGCATCGGCCAGTGCACGGTGATGATTGGTCAGAGATAGCTCAAAATGTGCGGATAAATTTCCCAGTGAATATGATTTTAGGCCAGGGAAGGCTTTGCGCGATTCCACCACAGTACACAGCTTGGGCATTTTAAAACTAATGCCCGCCATTTCACACTCTTTACGAATAAAGCCGTAATCAAAATTGACATTATGAGCGACAAAAATACTGCCTTGTAACTTATTCACTAAGGTATCGGCAATTTGCTTAAAGCTAGGTGCAGAGGCTACCATGGCATCGGTAATACCGGTCAAGGAGACAATAAATTTAGGAATACGCATTTGCGGGTTAATCAATGTTGACCAGGTTTCGATAACCTTGCCATTCTGCATTTTAACTAGGCCAATTTCAGTGATCCTGTTGCCGCCTTTTAAGCTTCCTGTGGTTTCAATATCGACCACGCTGTAGATACGGTTTGGATCATTAACCCAATTTACCGCTGCAATGTGTACATCGAATCCTGATTTTTTTAGGGTGTCGATGGTGGTTAGCTGATTACGTCTGAGTTTATCACCCGGTGCTTTTACCTCTTCAAAATGAGCTGTGTTATTTTTTAAAACCATTAAATCAGGGTAACCGTCTTTAAGTTCTAAAAAGCGCATTGTCATATTTTTCAAATGATTTTTTAGTGATGTTAAAGAGGTATTCAAAATCAGTACTTCTAGTGGTTTTAACAGCTCGCTATGCCAACGAAATAGGCCATTTGCTTGATCAAAATAGCGCGCTGCGTTTTTGCATACATGCTTTAGTAAATCATCAGTTGTGTGCCACTGCGCCAGTAGTGCATCAATCTGCCCGTGTTGCGTGTGATAAAAGCTGTTAGTGCGTAAAACGTGTGGAAATAAATCAAACTCGTTACACGGTGGGTGAGGAGTTTCAACGTAAAGTTCGTACCAGAATACGAGGCCAAACAGGCTCTGCCATAGGGTGTTTTCTGTATAAAATACGCGCAGTCCTTGCTTTGTGTAATGCTCGGCAACGCCTTGCTCTACATCACCGCGGTAAACTTCATCTATTTCGATTACACACTGTGTATCCGCAAGCATTGCACTTAAGCGAGAGCGGGTTTGTTTATTAAACTTACGCATCAGAAAATCATCAGCAAAATAGAGTAGATCATCGGTCAGTGGATCTTCGATGATCTCTTCAAGTTTGGCTTTTACCCAGTCTTTATTACCTTGACGATACTGTTCACGTAATTGTATTTCTGTGGCTTCAGGGCTGTTTTCACAGGCGTTTAATATATTAAAACTGAATATTTCATCTGTTTTTTTTAGTTGCTGATAGAGCCTGAGCAATAGCTTGTTTTTAAGGTTTATTGCCAGTGTGCCTTGTGCTTGTTGTGCAATTACGTTGTGAGCTAAATCGTGATAGTCGTCATCAGTTTGTGCTCTTTTAAATGCTAAGCGAAAGCGGTTTAACGCATAGTTTGATTTGGCTTCATCGAAAGTGTCGAAACGCGCTAAGCTTTGGTTATGGCTTTGTCTGGTTGCTCTAACACCTAAATCACGTAGGACAAAACTATTTTGGTGATTGATATCACCACTGCTTAACCGGCCGATGTATAAAAATTCAAAGTATTCATATATATCGGCTCTATTATTAATAATAAATTGATTATATACAGGGGTTAAATACTCAAGTTTATTGGCAAAAAAATCGCAGGCTTGTGCTACTAATTGTGCTTTTGTGGCGCTTTTTTTTATACTTAGCTGCGCGTCAAAAGGAGCTAGTAGCGCAAGTAGGGCAGGCTTGGTTAAATGAGCAAGTACCTGTTGGTAGTGACGTGCATTGGGGTGACTTGTAAGCTCAGTCTCTATTAATTCGTCGAGTGCTTGTACAGGGTTGGCTATTTCATCGTAGTTAAGACTCGCTATCGTTACTAATTCAGGTTTACGTGAAAATATACGCGCGAGCATACACTGCCCTTGTTCACTCAAAAGGTTCACTTTGTAAATAAATTCAATGTGGTGCTGTTCTAATAGGTGTCTACATTGAGACTCGATAAAAGTTATTAGCTCTTTAAAGTGGGCTAAATAATACTTTGCAGGCAGCTCTTTTTTCAAAACTTTTACCACTTGTAATTGCTGTATAAAAAAACAGTATCCAGTATTTTTAAATAACTTTCAATAAGGTCATTGATTATCAATGCTAGCTATAAACTGATTCGTTTATTTTCGTTATTATCAATCTATAGCTGAGTAATTACACTATTGCCCTATATTTTAGACTCATATTTTTTAGGGTAGTTATGGCTCACAATTCACAGCAACCACAATTTCAAACCTTAAATAAAGGATATAACAGTGTATTTAAGTTGGGCTCCTTGAGTGTGGGTTTAGTTGTGCCAATTGAAAGTTACCCAACGCAGAATAGTCCATCCATGAGGCATCACCTTGAGCGCGTTAAACTAGCAGAAAAACTTGGTTTTTCTGCTGTGTGGCTAAGGGATGTGCCATTTAATGTTCCTTCATTTGGCGATGCTGGACAATTATTTGACCCCTTTACTTATCTGGGGTTTTTAGCGGCTCAAACAAGCGAAATTGCGTTAGGAGTGGCGAGTATTGTATTACCACTGCGTCATCCTGCTCATGTTGCCAAGTCGGCGGCGAGCGTTGATGTGCTTTCACAAGGTAGGCTGTTGCTCGGAGTTGCATCTGGAGATAGACCACAAGAGTATCCAGCAATGCAGTTACAGTATGAAAATCGCGGCGAGCGCTTTGCGCAAAGTGTTGACTATATCCGCCAGATGCAGACGTCAAACCCGGTGTTTAAAAGCGACTATGGTCAGTTTAATGGGGAAATCGATATGCTGCCAAAAGCGACATCTGGCAAAATACCCTTACTTATCACAGGGCAAAGCCAGCAAAGTGATGAGTGGATTGCACAGCATGCTGATGGCCGTATGTTATACCCTCATAAGGTTGAGCTACAGCGGCAGTTAATTGGTACTTGGCAGCAACAATTGGCAGCGCTTGGCCGCGGTCCACAACCTGTGATGCAGCCGCTATATTTCGATTTAGCTGGTGATAATGAAGCACCTTCACCTTCACCTTTGCATTTAGGGTTTAGAGCTTCAACCGAGTACCTCGTTAACTATTTAATGCAATTGGAGCAAGCCGGAGTTAATCACGTGGCGTTGAATTTACGCTTTAATCAAGCCGATATAACCGATACCCTGCACTTATTAGCAGAAAATGTTTTACCTCACTTTAGGAACAATCATTATGAATAAAACTATCTTAATTACAGGGGCAACAGATGGCATTGGCTTAGCCTGTGCAAAATCACTGGTTTTACAAGGCTATACAGTATTATTACATGGTCGAAGTGAGGAAAAATTAGCCGCGGCGAAAGCGCAGTTATTAACTTTGATGCCGGATGCGACGGTAGACACATTTCTAGCTGATCTATCACTACTGCAAAATGTGGCAACCTTAGCCGATAACATCATCGCTAAATACAAATCGTTAGATGTTTTAATTAATAATGCTGGTGTTTATGTTATGCCAAATACGGTTCCAATGAAACATTGGATATTCGTTTTGTGGTTAATACTATTGCACCATATTTGCTGACAAAACGTTTGCTCACTATTCTAACGTCACATAGCCGCGTGGTTAACTTATCGTCAGCAGCGCAAAGTTCGTTATTAGCACAAGAGCTCAGTCAGCCTAGCACGCTTTCTGATACAACCGTTTACGCTAAAAGTAAGTTAGCATTAACTATGTGGTCACGAGATATGGCGCTTAGCCTCGAAGGTAAAGGGCCGATGGTTGTAGCGGTCAACCCTAAATCATTTTTAGGCAGTAAAATGGTAAAACAAGCGTATGGGGTCGCGGGCTCAGATGTGCAAATAGGGGCCGATGTATTAATGAAAGCTGCGCTTTCAGAGGAGTTCGCAAGTGCGAATGGCTTATATTATGACAACGATATAGGTCAGTTTGCTAAGCCACACAGTGATGCATTAAAGCCTGAGTTAACCGCTAAGCTAGTGGCCACATTAGAGCAAATATTAGCAACCAAAGCGCTTAGTTAATATTAGCGATCAGTTTTGCTTTCCCAATACGGGGTTTGGCCATAATACTCGCTGAAGTAATCAATAAATGCTCTTACTTTTGGCGCAAGTAGCCTTGCGCTAGGGTAGACTGCCCAAATAGCAGTGTGAGAAATCAGCGGATGATCTTCTAATATCTGCACCAGCTCGCCGGATTTTAGTTTTTCGTATGCGCACCACGTTGACATAAGTGTAATACCAATGCCTTGTGCGCATGCATCTCTCACTGCTTCACCATTATCTGCAAATAAAACTGTATTGGTTTTTATACTTTGCGGTTTATTATCCACTGTAAATTGCCAGGTATCTAAACCATGTAAGTTTACGCATTTATGTTGGCTTAATTGCTCGGGGGTCTGAGGCTGTGAATACTTTTTTAAATAAGCAGGCGAAGCACAAATAATGCGTTTATCACGGGCTAACTTTTTCGCAATAAGACTTGAATCAGCCAGAGCCGCATCTCTGATAGCAATATCAAATCCACCTTCAACCATGTCTACTATACTATCGTTGAGCCGTAAATCTAATGTGAGATCGGGATAGCGAGTTAAAAAATCATTTAATGCTGGGATTATATGCATTCGGCCAAACGATGCTGGCGCGGTCACTCTTAACTTCCCTTGCGGGATTAAACTTCCTGAGCCAACTGAGGCACGGGCTAAAGCAACGTTTGCCAATACTTCTTCTGCATGAGGCAAAAATGCTTGACCTTCTTCACTTAAAGAGACTTTTCGGGTGGTTCTGTGCACCAGCTTTACGCCCAAAGATTCTTCTAATTTATTAATATAAGTGCTTGAAACCGCAGCTGATAGGCCAAGCTCTTTGCCAGCCATACTAATATTATGGGTGGTGGCTAAACGTACAAATAAGGCAAGGTGATCTATGTTCATTATCAATGAAATCTAAAAACTGATTGTTATAAAAACTATATTATCAAAGTAATCATATGTAAATATACTTTTAAGCACTGACAATAAAGAGGTGTTCAACATGAAAGCAATGATAATTAATGAATTTGGTAACAGTGATGTTTTTACTGCTGCAGAGATTGCAAACCCACAAGTTAAAGCCGGTCACGTTGTGATTGAAGTAGCCGCTACCAGTGTAAATACGGTTGATATGATGATCCGTGAAATGGGTGAAGCACTTGCACCATTATCTCCGGCATTACCGGGTGTACTGGGAATGGACTTTGCTGGCACAATTACCGAAGTAGGCGAAGGTGTTACTAAGTTTGCTGTAGGTGACGAAGTCTACGGTTGTGCTGGTGGATTAGCGGATTTACAAGGCGCGCTTGCGCAACATATGCTTGCCGATGAAAGATTAATTGCTCATAAACCTAAAACTCTCTCTATGCGTGAAGCTGCTGCAATCCCATTGGTAGGAATTACCGCCTATGAAGGTTTAGTTCGTGCTGGTGTAAGTAAAGGTCAAAACGTTCTTGTTCATGGTGGTGCTGGCGGCGTTGGGCATATTGCTTTACAACTAGCTAAACACTTTGGTGCTAACGTATTTACTACGGTCGGCGCTGACTCGCAATTTAAATTAATGGAAAAGCTAGGCGCAACGGCTATTAATTACCGAACTGAACAAGTTGCAGATTATGTTGCCAAGCACACTCAAGGCAATGGTTTTGACGTTGTATTTGATTCAGTCGGTGGCGCTAATATCAGCAACTCTTTTGAAGCTGCTGCGCTAAATGGGCAAATTGCTACCACAGTTGCCATGCTTGATTTAGATTTGACGCCTGCACACTTTAAAGGGCTGTCATTACATGTTGTGTTCATGCTGATTCCGATGTTGCATAACTTTAAGCGTCAACAACATGGTGATATTTTAACTGAACTTGCCAAAATTGTTGATGCAGGTGAATTGACTCCGATTGTTGATGCTAACGAATTCAGCCTAGAATTAGTGGGTAAAGCACACGATCACCTAGCCAGTGGTAAAGCGCTAGGCAAAGTTGTTATTGATGTTTAATGATTTTTAGCTACAACACATTTTAGGGGATAGACTGGTTCCTTAAAATAGCCCTTATAGCGATGGTTTTAGTAAATTTAAAACCATCGTTTCGTTGATTATTTCGTTTTTTCCCGCCAATTTATCGATTAATTTAATATTTTTTACAACTTTTTTCGACTCCACTTTATAAAAGCCAATACAACCACTTAGCGTATATTTTGCAAGCCTAGGTTTAACTGTTCACAGTTTGTCAACCTTGAATTATCAGTTCACTTACTCTAACCTTTATTTTTATTGAACGTTCAATTAATAAAAATTATGCCGAAAGTTGGAATGGAACCTGTCCGTCGTCAGCAGCTAATTGACGCCACGATTGAGTCGGTTGCTGAGCTTGGCTTACAAGGCACAACCATTAACATTATTAGTAAAAAAGCTGGTTTGTCGTCAGGCATTATTAGTCATTATTTTGGTGGTAAGCAGGGGTTGATAGAAGCCACTGTGCGCTATTTATTAACCAACTTAAAGCGTGAACTAATTCAACGTGTAACAACGACTACAACGCCTGAGCAACGGTTAATGTTTATCGTTGAGGCAAACTTTGCACGCTTACAATTGCAAAGCGATACCACTAAAACGTGGTTAAGTTTTTGGGCGCAATCAATGCATGATGCGCAATTGCATCGTTTGCAAAATGTTAATAGCCGTCGCCTTTTTAGTAATTTAATGAGTTCGTTTAAACAACTCATGAGTGAAGCAGACGCTAAACTTGCTGCAGAACTATGCGCTGCCATGATCGATGGACTATGGTTAAGGGCGGTATTGAGTAAGTCTGACGAAGATCAATTTGAACATTGCGAGCAATTAGCCAAAGGCTATGTAAATTCACTTATCAAACAGTATGGAGCTTAATGTGACAACGCCTGTTTATCAAAATTTTATCAACGGTCATTTTTTAAAGAATCAAAGCGGCGACACTTTCGCTGTTAAAAATCCTGCCACAGATGAAGTAATTTACCATGTAGAAATCGCTGATGCATTTGTACAAAATGCAGCCATTGAAAGTGCAAAACAAGGTTTTGCAACTTGGTCAGCAATGACACCTATCGAGCGTAGCCGTATTTTATTAAAAGCCGTTGAATTACTACGCGCACGCAACGATGAATTAGCAAAAATTGAAGTACTCGATACAGGTAAACCTTGGCAAGAAGCTGAGTGCGTTGATGTACAAACCGGCGCTGATGTTATTGAATATTTTGCAGGTCTTGCCCCTGCGCAAGTTGGCCAACAACAAATGGTTGGTGAAGACTTTTACTACACGCGTAAAGAGCCATTAGGGATTTGTGCGGGAATTGGCGCATGGAACTACCCACTGCAAATAGCGTGTTGGAAATCAGGGCCTGCACTGGCTGCCGGTAACGCACTTATTTTTAAACCTTCAGAAGAAACGCCACTTGGCGCAATTAAACTTGCTGAAATTTTTATTGAAGCGGGCGTACCTGCGGGCGTGTTTAATGTTGTACAAGGCGCGGCTGAGGTAGGCCAATGGTTAACACAAAGCCCTGATATCGAAAAAGTATCGTTTACTGGTGAAGTCGGCACAGGTAAAAAAGTGGTGGCTAGTGCCGCAGGCTCGCTAAAAGATGTGACCATGGAGTTGGGTGGCAAGTCGCCATTATTAGTATTTGATGATGCTGATATTTCGCAAGCGGTGAGTGCGGCAATGCTGGGTAATTTTTATACTCAAGGCGAAATTTGCACTAACTGCACACGTATTTATGTACATAAGAACGTGTATCAGCAATTTATTGATGAACTTAAAACGCGCACTGAACAAAACATTATTGCTGGCGATCCGATGGATCCAAACGTGAACTTAGGCGCGCTAATTTCAAAGAACCATCAACAGTTAGTAATGGGTTACATTGATAAAGGGGTTTCTGAGGGCGCAACACTGCTCACGGGTGGTAAAGCACTGCAGCCGGATTCTGCACCTAATGGTTATTTTGTTGCGCCTACGGTTTTCACAGACTGCACTGACGACATGACTATCGTTAAAGAAGAGATTTTTGGCCCTGTAATGAGCGTGCTGGTGTTTGATGATGAAGACGATGCAATTCGTCGTGCTAACGATACCCACCTTGGTTTAGCAGCGGGTGTATTTACCAAAGACATTAAACGTGCGCACCGTGTTATTCATCAATTACAAGCGGGTATTTGCTGGATAAATAGCTATGGCAATTCACCTGCAGAAATGCCTGTAGGCGGTTATAAGCAATCGGGTATAGGCCGTGAAAACGGTATCGAAACACTTGATCACTACACTCAAACTAAATCAATTTATGTTGGTATGACTGATATAGAGAGCCCATTCTAATGACTGCACAAACATATGATTACATCATAGTTGGTGCAGGCTCAGCAGGGTGTGTACTGGCGAATCGATTATCAGAAGATAGCAGCAACCGCGTGTTGCTATTAGAAACTGGCGGCAGTGATAAAAGCATTTTTATTAAAATGCCTACAGCGCTTTCAATTCCGATGAATACGGATAAATACGCATGGCAGTTTCATACTCAAGCGGAACCTTATTTAGATAACCGCGAAATGCATTGTCCTCGGGGTAAAGTGTTAGGTGGCTCGTCGTCAATTAACGGCATGGTTTACGTACGTGGCCATGCAAAAGATTTTGACGAATGGCAACAACATGGTGCACAGGGTTGGGATTACCAGTCATGCTTGCCGTATTTCCAAAAAGCGGAAACCTTTTATTTAGGTAAAAATGATTACCGAGGCGATAACGGCCCCTTGGGTGTCAATAACGGCAATGAAATGGCCAACCCGCTGTATAAAGCCTTTATAAATGCCGGCCAGCAAGCAGGTTACGCAGCTACTGACGACTACAATGCAGGGCAACAAGAAGGTTTTGGCCCGATGCATATGACCGTTAAAGACGGTGTGCGCAGCTCGGCAAGCCGTGAGTATTTAGACCCAGTAAAATCACGTAGTAACTTAACTATTGTGACTGGCGCATTAGCCGAAAAAGTATTGCTTGAAGGTAAAAAAGCCACCGGTGTTGAATACAGTATCAATGGTCAAAAGCAGCAGGCCTATGCTGATAAAGAAGTTGTATTGAGTGCAGGGCCTATCGGCTCACCACACTTGTTACAACTTTCAGGAATTGGCGACAGCGAAACGCTGGCTACAGCAGGCATTGAAGTTAAGCACCATCTACCAGGTGTTGGTCAGAACTTGCAAGATCATTTGGAGTTTTATTTTCAATACAAGTGTAAGCAACCCATTACTTTAAACGGCAAGCTTGGGCTTATTTCAAAAGGTCTGATTGGTGCTCGTTGGTTATTAAACCGAAGCGGCCTTGGTGCGACTAATCACTTTGAATCGTGTGCGTTTATTCGTTCAAAAGCTGGCGTTGAATGGCCTGATATTCAATACCACTTTTTACCGGCCGCTATTCGCTATGATGGCAAAAGCGCGTTTGCAGGCCACGGTTTCCAAGTGCATGTGGGTCATAACAAGCCGAAAAGTCGCGGCAGTGTAATTATACAATCGGCAGATCCCAAAGTTGCACCGAAAATTCAATTTAACTACTTACAGCATCAAGATGATATTGAAGGGTTTAGAGCGTGCGTACGCTTAACTCGTGAAATCATTGAGCAAAGCGCGTTTGATGATTACCGCGATGATGAAATTCAGCCAGGTAAAGACGTGCAAACTGATGGGCAAATAGATGCCTTTGTGCGCCAAGCGGTAGAAAGTGCTTATCACCCGTCATGTTCATGCAAAATGGGAGAAGATGAACTAGCTGTGGTTAATTCAAACACGCAAGTTCATGGTATGGAAGGGCTACGTGTAGTTGATTCGTCAATCTTCCCAACGATACCAAACGGTAATTTAAATGCGCCAACCATTATGGTGGCAGAAAAAGCGGCTGACTTAATTTTAGGTAAGCCACCACTTAGTAAATCGCATGCAGCGGTTGCCATCGATTCACAATGGCAAACAAAGCAGCGTAGTTCGGAGATTTAATAATGCCACCTGCAGCATATTCTGTGCTGTGGGGCTTGCAGTGGCGCGCACTATAAGTTGTTTGTAGTGCGTTAATGCGAGGCTAAAACACACGGAGAAAAAATGACGTATTATCATTTATTTTGGGGAGGAAATTATGACCTTATGGCTTAGTGCTGGCATTATTTTTACCCTACTAGCAATTATCGCAATATTAGTAAAATGGGGAAATGTTCAATGTGTAGGCGTTACACCTGTTAGAACATTTACCTTTATTGCTATTTTATTTACATCAGGCTTAGACGTTGGCTTGATTATGTTTCCACTGACTGAGTTTGCAGGTTATGCAGACATAAAAGCAAGCCCAGAGTATGCGTTTGCCAATCCTTTAGCCATAGAGTTTGGATATTGGGGCTTTCTGATCTGGGGATTTTATTTCCTTACGTGCTTTTATTTCTGTGTAATAGAACCCAAAGTGAAGTTTTTCGAAATTCCGTGGGTTAAATTAATCAATAATGTTGTAATTATTGGTACTTGTGCATTTACTGCTTTTTTATTGCTGTCTAACTTACCTTGGTATTTACCGGGTTTAGGTGATGGCGAGTCGATTATTCCTTCGTTTTATCTGATTGTTTTTGCCGCAATTTGCTTTGCTGTGTATTCAAGCACAGATATTAAGTACGTGCGCTTTTTAAGTATTTCAACTACTTGGTTGTTTATTGCTCTAATTGCTTTTATGTGGTTTGGCGCATTCATGGGTGAAAACGGGCAGGTTTCTGACTTTACAAATAATATTGCCTTAATCGGAAATTATTTTGGCAACATCAATGAGTTTGTTTTACCGCTTAATGATTATCATGAGTTTTACTTATTTTGGTGGTTTGCTTGGAGCATCATGATTGGCCAGTTTACCTCACGTTTTGTCGGTGGATTAAAGACCTATCAAGTGCTTGGCGCGATGTTAATTTTCCCTTCAATCCCAATAGCCATTTGGTTTAGCGTGCTTTATCAATATCACGAAGCAGGTATACCGACTGAGGGAATTAAAAATATTGCCATGGTGTTTGTCGGGGTTGTATTTGTCATCAACTCGCTGGATTCACTCATTCGTTTGTACACTGACAACCTAAATATGACTGTTAAGCGCTTAGGTAAATTTAACTATATTGCACTTAATGTTGTAGCGCTTTCGTTGTTAACTCTGCTATTTAAACTAAACTTTTTACAAATACAATGGGTTGGGGCGCTGGTAATTGGCTTGTTCTTTGGTTGCGCTGCATTTATTGCTTATAGCAAATTTAAAACAGTGAGCAACATTGATAGTTCGCCAAAAGATAACAAAATTGACTACACCAAAATTGAATCAGTAAGCTAAGGAATTAACATGACAACACAAAAAACACTACTTGCAATTGCACTACCATTTGCCCTTTTTTCAACTTCTGCATTAGCTGACTGGTCAACGACCATCACGGGCGTATCGGATTATACCTTTAATGGTGTGAGCCAAACGCAAAACGACCCAGCCATTCAAGGTAGTCTAGATTATTCTTTTGGTGACTCAGGTATGTACGCAGGTACATGGGCATCAAACGTGGATTTTGGTGACGATACTAACATTGAGTGGGATGCTTACTTTGGCCGTTATGCGCAGCTAAATGATGCACTCAGCGTTGATTATGGTTTAGCGTATTACAGTTATCATGGCCAGAGCAATTCAAGTGATGGTAATTATTTTGAAGCTTACACTAAGTTTGGTTATACCAGCGATTTAGGCCAAACAGAACTTAATTTTTGGTACAGCTGGGATTACTTTGGCACAGGGGCAGGGCATGTGATTTCTATGGTTGCGCATACCATTGAGCTTGCACCTAACCACGCACTGCGGGCTAGCTTTGATATTTCAAACTCTTTGGATGGTGACAAGTACGCATGGGATGGAACCGATGGTAAATCATATAACCACTATCGCTTAGCTTATCAAACAAGCCTCGCTGGTTTCGATATTGAAGTAGCGGGTGAAAATACCAGTTTAGATTGGGATACAGCCGATGAGCGTATAGTGCTTTCAGTCGGACGTACTTTTTCGCTCTAAAGCCTTTTAACATTTTTGTTTAAGCAGCAAAGCGGCCATGACGACATGGCCGCTTTTTTATTAACCTACGTTATCGATTTAGTCGATCATGTAAGCCCTTAGTACTGATTGATCTGTGCTGTTGTTTTTAGCATCCGTCACAATCACACGTAAATGTACAAATTGACCTGCCTCGGCGGTATTTGGAATGGTTGCGTACCACTGACCATCAATCTTCTCAACTTGCGCAACTTCTGCAATATCTTCAGGTAGTACGCGGTCATTAAGGGTTGGATAGCTTTGACTTTCGTCTTGGCGACATCTGCCATAGCCATACATTCTGCATTCACGACCGTAGCGGTAGCTAACTTGTACATTAGTTAAATCAACAACGCCATCAGCTTCTGATATTGCGCCAATTTTGACTTTTACTGGTGTATTAGCAGCTGCAGTATTTTGCAAGTCTAAAGGTACATCAATAGAAGGTATTAACATTGATTGTGGCCCTTGGCTGTCAGCACTGGTGGTAAATTTGTGAGTGACAAACAGTTCAGCACCTAGCTGTTCATTAGCTTGGTGAGATGCTCCTATTGCACGTTTAGAGGTGTTGATCGAATAGTCGACTATAGCCGGTTCATCAGGTAGCTCTAAGTAACCATTATTTAAATAAACTTGTTCACCGTTGAGTGTTAAGCCATACGATGAACTTATGCTGTAACCTACACCACCATCATGACCACTGCTATCACCATATGCAGCATTCGCAATATGCAATAGATTTGTATCGCGATAAGCGCGCGAGCGGCCACTGGTTAGTAAAGCGGCACCCCAAGGGGCTTTATCCCAACTTGTTGCTGTGTGGCTACCAATTACATGTTCACGAGCACCGTCAAATAAGCCCCCATCGGTGTTAAAGTTAATACTTGGCATAACTTGATTAGTCCAAGCGATCCTTGGTAATACCTTATCTTTACCTTTTAGTGGCTCAGCAGTTTTAGTCGCCGTAAAGTACTCAGTACGTACGGTTGGCGTGGCAATTAGCTGTGGGCTACCTGTGGCATAAAACTCCCCCGTACTTGGTAGGTTTGCATAAATATCAGAATATTTAATGCGGGCTTCACCTTGTGTGTAGTGGGTTGTTTCAATGGCTGATAAATCTTTGTTTTTAACTTTAATGCTGCCTGTCATGATTTTACCATCATTCAAGTGCGCTAAGTTATAAACATAAGGCGAGTGCTCATGCGCAATACCAGACCAATTGATCTTCAGAGATTCATTATTTTCAAGCTCAGCGTAAATTTTTTCCATTTCACTTTGCGCAATTGCTGCCACTGGAATATCGTAGCGGCCAGATATGTTTGGTTTATAGCGACCAGTGCGATTATTAACAGAGCCAATCACACCAACAGCACCATGTTCTAGCGCGTTTTTGACTTGGACACCGGTAATATAAAAGTCTGCATCGATAAGGGCAATTTTACCTGCTACATCAAATTGACTCCAATCAGTTGAGTAACCTCCATCGCCAACCGCAACAACTTCAGCGCTGCCTTGTCCATTAAATGACTTTGCAGCACTTGCTAAAATGTACTCAAGTTGAGTGCCGTTTTCAGTGGTGATAACGGGTTTTGGCGTAAAAGCACGGGTGGTTAAAAAGCTTCTAAAACGCTCATCATAGCCAGTTGATTTTGTATAAAAACCAGTTACATAGTCAGGTGCAAGTTCCATTGCAGCGAGCTTCAGTGTGTCTTTTTCGCTTAACGCATAAGTGAAACCAAATGAGAAACCTTGCATTTGTGACGGTTTATCCGTTTTAAAGCTCACCGGCTCAGCGGTGCTTGCATCAAAACTAATACTGGTATCTACGTCTAAATCTACACCTAATTCGGCCATCATGGTTGCTGATTCTACCAAACCACCGTATGGAGTTGGGTTATCATAGGTCATGATATGGCTGACGATGCTATATTCACCTTTTGGTAATTCAACAGTCGCTGTACCATTGGTAAATTGGCCTGATTGACCCCAAGTATCTTCACCACTCATGATATAAAACTTTGATGGACTTGCTGCCGGAAGGCCTAAGCGGTCAGTGGCATTCAGTGTTAAGTTCATTGTCGGTGGCTCAACCCAAAATGATACTGGCACAGTGATCTTTTGTAAGTCGTCAAACTTACCATTTTTATAATGGCCTTTCTTTTTACCGTGGTGAGATTTCACCTCGGTGCCTTTAATGCGACCTGTTATCGTGCCGTATGCTGCGTTTTCTAATGCTACAGTTGGGTTTATCCATACAGGTACTTCAGCGGTTCCATTAGCAGGAATCGTGATGCGTTTAGCATCAAGACCAGCAAGGTTGTAGGCTGATAATGGCTTGTCGTCTTCACCAACAAAAGTCACCTCTAAATCAAATGTCACATCTTCATCACTGATATTTTCTAAAGTAACACTGCTTTGGTGGCTTTCAACCGGGTTTTCTGAATCAAAGAAACCTAATTCAAGGTTTGGTTGTGCAATTACAGATTGCACCATCGCTTGGTTAACATCCATTGGACCAGCACCTTGATCAAGCACATGTGCGCGAGTTTCGGTTACTGATGACGTTAAAACCGCTTTTAGTTGTTGTGGCGTAAGTTCAGGACGAGCTTGTAATACTAAAGCAGCGCCACCAGCAACATGGGGTGCTGACATTGAGGTACCTGAGTTAGCACGGTATGCATATTCTCCTTTACCACCCGATGCTGCAGCAATGACATTGACACCCTGTGAGGTAATATCAGGTTTTGCAGAATGGCCATCAGGAGAAGGGCCCCGGCTTGAAAATTCAGCGGTTACATTTTCACGATCAGCAGCGCCCACTGTTAACGCATAAGGTGAACAACCAGGAGAGCCAATAGTTTCACGAATAAAGTTATTACCTGCAGAGATGACGAATAATGCTTCATCTTTTAATGCTTCAACCATTTCAACCATAGGGCCATCACAGGCAGTGACTGAGCCGCCTAATGACATATTAACGATATCAGCTCCGTTATCCACAGCCCATTGCATACCTGCAAGGATGCCCGATGTTGAGCCTGAACCATTGTCGGCAAGTACTTTAGCGATTAGCAGATCAGCCCCTGGCGCCATGCCAACATATTTACCGTTACTTTCAACACCTGACCCAGCAACGGTTGAGGCGGTATGCGTACCATGGCCATTTAAGTCATCAATATTGGGCGCGTTGTAACTACTAAAGTCTTGGTACATAAATACGTTTGTTTGTAGATCTGGATGATCAGTATCAAAGCCGGTATCCAAAACGGCTACTTTGATCCCTGTACCATCGTAATCCTCAGCATATGGACCGTAAGCCCCAGTTAATGGCACAGTCGGTGATGTTGCATCTGATTCTATTTTATTTTTCCACCAGTGATCTTTGTCTTTTTTACCTTTGCCCTTATTGTGACCAGGGTTGTTTTTAGCAGGCTGTTTATGCGCGAAAACCATGCCATCAAGCCAAACACCTTCAACGGCAGTATTCACTGAAAGTCCTTCTAGTACACCTTCAAGGTTATCTTTATCGACCTCCATTACCACGCTATCGATTACTTTAAATTGCGCTTTTACCTTGGCACCAGGCATCGCCATTGAGAATGGCTTTTCATCAAAGCTATTATCACGGTACTCAACAATGATTTGTAGGGAGTCAGAGTTGGCATCATCAAAGCCGGCTTGATAGAGCTTATCAATATTGAAAAGCTCCATATCTAATGCACCTGAGTTTACTTTTTCTTGTACAGATGCCGGGATCACATAGCTTTCACCGCCACGTTTAAAAAGACTAGTAATGGTTTCTTGGCCGTCTTCTGCAAGTAAGCGAATGCCACCAATAGTGCCATCTTGGTTTAGACGCGCCGATACTTTATCACCCGTGATTAATGTAAAGCTTAAGTTTCTTTCCGAGCTGTTGATTTCGGTTTGTTTGTCATTGGCGATAGCTTGTGGAGTTAATGTAGACATTAATCCAACATATAAGGCACTTTTCAATGCGAGTGCTACTTTAGCTATTTTTAGTTTTTTATTCATTTTATATTCCCTGGTAAGGTAGTGTTTAATGATGAGTAGGGGATGAGCTTGACCTACTAGTGATGATTAATTTTTTCATCTAAATTGATTTTTTCGATGGTTAAATTTTTTGTGATTTCAGCCCAAGTTTGTACTAACTCTGACTTTTTTAATTCTATGTACTGTGTACGGATTTTTTCATAGGTAATAGCGCTAGCATTTGTTATTAAATTGGCTTGGCTAAAAGGCGATTTGTATTTGATTAATATTGGATAAAGACTACTGCTAGCGTCATCTAGCTCATAATTAACGAGCTTATTTATATTGAAAAATTCTTGATCTAAGATGTTTAAATTAATCAATGGTTGTGCTTTTAAGGGGATGAGATAAAGCTGTCCATTTATACTGAGACTTTTATGTTGTACTAGCTTGGAACTGCCTTTTTCATAGACACGAAAGGTTGATGTGCTATTTTTTTCATAGCTAACAGTATCCCCAGTGATCAAGGTGATTTTTAAATTTGATGGCGACTGCATGGTTGGCACTATGTTGCTTCTTTCAAAGTCATTGGCATAAAGAACACAGCAAAATGTAGAAATTAAAATAAAGACTATCTTTGATATCAGTTGCATATGACTCGTTAAAGTTAACTATTTTGGTTTAATGTTAAAATATGGTTAACTTTTTAGGCTTGAATTCCAACTGTTTCTATGTAGCATTTTGTACGGAGCTTTTTTGGGGTCGTGTTCAGCAGGCGTAAGTTGCCTTACTGAGCGGTATTTATAACTGTTCAGAGCGAGGCGGTGTGGCAGCTCGGGTACTTAGTCGCTATTTGGCTAGCTGATAATCACCTTTCTGCAATCCTTCAAAGTAGGCTTGGTATCGGCCATCTTGTTTAAATTGCAGTAAATAGTGGTTAAATGTTGTTAGTAGTTGTTCACTTTGCTCTGTATTTTTTGGGAATAAAACAAAGCTTTCATTAGTTAAAAATGCTGTGGGATGGTGGGTTATGGTATCTGCAAGTTCAGGATGTTGATTATTAAGGGTGTAGTAACCAACGTTTTTCTCTTCAGCGAAAATATCTATTCGGCCTACTGATAACCGACGGAAGTTTTGCTCAGTACTACTGACTCGTGAAAGCTCAAAAGTGTTTTTTTCAATAGCTTGGTCAAATACAGGGCCATAGCTATAGTTCAACCCTCCACCAATTATTAGCCCTCGTAAATCATTAAGATCACGCCAATCAAAGTCGTTCTTTTTCAAGTGAAAAAAGACGAATTGTTCACTTAAAACAGCATTACTAAATAGGTAAGCATTGGTTCTATCTTTGCTGTGCATCCATACTGCTGTCGCATCGTACTTACCATTATTAGTATCGTGATATGCACGGCCCCAAGGTAAAAAAGTAAAGTGAACTTGTATACCTGCTTGGGCGAAAATGTCTCTGATAAGGTGCGCTACAACACCTTGATAGGGAAGGGACTCTCCTAGAAAAGGCGGCCATTCTCCGGCACTTATATTTATGGTTTTTAAATTGGGGTTAACCACAGCTGGTACGGCAACTAATTTATTTGCAAAACAAAGTAGTAGGCAAAAGAAAACAGTTTTTTTAATGGTAAACATGCCAAGCTCCTTTGTTAAACCATTGAAAACGTATGATGATTATTTAAACTAATTTGATACTACCTGAGTAAATGGGCAAAAGCGAATATAACGTGGCAATAGCGAGAATAATGCACGCGCATGAATTGTGCTAAATACATGCGCGCCATATACTTAAGTCAATACTGACTAAAAGCAGTTTTGTAATCTCTGTTATTTTACTAAGTTAGTAAGTTTTGATTGAGTTTGTGTGGTTTTTGCTTGGCTTGCTTGCATTGTCCCATCGATAGTACTGATGGTTATAAAGCCTTTATTAATGAGTATGCCTTCACTCAATTGGTTATTATCGTCCACTAACCCTTGATTAAATGCTGCTGACACACCTGGTTTATCTTTATACTGCGATTCTGCTATCTTAGTGGCTTGCGCCATATCTGTTGCGTAGCCTTTAGCAATCATCCCTTGCGCCACAAAACCCATAGCAAGTTTATCTTGTGACATATCTGATGTGAATTTAAATTCAAGGCCACCTGCATTCCAACCAACTTGAGAAAATTTATATCCTTTATGGTCGACCATGTTTTTTGGTGTGTTGATATTTAAACCCGTAAATTTAGGAAGGATTGCTTGATTTGGCTGTTGTTTTTTTACCAGTTCAGCAACTATTTCAGTAACAGCCTTAGCAACTAAACCTGCTGAATTTTTATCCATTTCATGGTGGGCACTGACCGCAATTGCTGGTACTCCTCGAGCAATTGCTGCGTTTGCGGCACCAAGAGTACCTGAGTTATTGGTTACATAACCTAGGTTATTTCCTTCATTAGGGCCTGAGATAAGAAGGTCTGGGGCTTTACTCCATTTTTCCTGAGCAAGCACATCAATCCCATATAAAGCAGCCATGACTGGAGTGCCTTCGACAAATTTATCGTGGGCGATACTTTCATCAGTGTCGCCCACGCACACTTGGTTTTGTTTAACTTTCGAACGGTCAATATTTACTGCTTTCAAGAAGTGGATAGCGCCGCCTTTACCACTTTGGCCTGTGCAAGGAGTTGACATAACAACATTATGCCCTGCTTTGGTTAACGCCGTGAACATGGTTTGAATATTGTGGGTATTCCAACTGTCATCATTGGTAAGCACAATATTTAGTGCGCTGGCTGGCATGGAGAATGTAGCAGCTGAAATTGCAGCAGCTAAAAAAGTGTAAATTTTCATAGTTATTCCTGAAGATTTGTTTAGTGTAGCTACCTTAGGAAGTTTGATTTACACTTTTATGAAATAGATATCTCTGTCACTTTAGAGATATCTTTATTTTATAATTGCATGTATTACAAAGTTATTTTTTTATCTTGGCTGTTTAGACGGTATTTGTAGCGTGCAGTTTTTATATCTCGCTCGCTTATAAATAGGTAGTTTTCTGCCAATTTACCAATCGCTTTTTGCAGCTCTGCTTTAATTTTATTACGGTTCTGGTCTAGAGTTTTACCTTTTAAGCCTTCTTCTTGTAAGTCTCTAATCGCTTTTTGGTGACCTTTGTATTCAATCATTAATTGCGCTAATTGTTCACCGTTTTGCGTATCAGGTTTATTTGTTGGTGGGTTTATATAGGGGGGAAGTTGATTAACTTCACGTTGCGCATACCAATAATAATAAAATAAAGGCGTTTTCGCTAAGCGAATAGCTAAACCATGAATGTACACTTGCTGATTGGCTAGATCGAAGCTGATTGAATCGCTCGTTGTTGCAACATTTATTGCAGCCTCAATATCTAGTTTATTATTGATAGCGGCTATCAGCCATTGTAACTGCGTTGCACAAAGCTGTTTAACTACTTCGTTTTCACAAAGGGTGTCTATTTCGTTAGCACTTAACTCGGTTTGGTTATTTAGTAGTTCATATAAAGGTGAGTATTCGGGCTCAGTTGCAGGATTGGCTGATATTGCTTTTTTTTCTGCAAAAAAACGCTGAGCCTTGTAAATAACTGTATTTAAAAGGTTCTCTAGTAAAACAGTGATAAGTGTGAGTATTAAAGTTAACACCATAAGATTGAACAATTTAAATCTAGGCTTAGTGCTCAATGTTAATGCAATTGCATACTCGCCAAATACCCAGCTTAAATCAGCTTGGTCGTTATCTGCAGTGCCATGTTTTGCTAGTGCAAGCTCTGTTACTTCAAGTTTATCAAGTAAAGCTAAGGGAGAAGAGGAAACAACATCCACTAGTTTTAGCTTTGCGAGTAAGTGGCTACTCATTCTAGACAACTCTGTTCTGTCGTCTACTGAGTTTTTTAGCGATGCAACCGTGAGTGCAGGGAGCGTTTTCTCTAATGTTGTTGTTAACGATTTAGATGCGCTATACCAAGCGTGCAGACTTAAGCAACAGCCGATCAGAATATAGAGTAAGGTATATCTTATCTTCATTGTGGTGTTGACTCAGGTTGTCGAACCGTCGGCTGTATAATTTCACTAAACAGCTGCTTTTGATATTTTGTTATCGATTTTTTAATCTTAGGTAATACAGCTTGTTCAGTGTTTTTACTAACTAGCCAGCCAACTTGGGAATACGGCTCAGTCAGTAAATGTTTTTTATTTTTTGGCCAGTTTATTAAATCTACGTGATGATCAGGACTGGGAATTAAATCTAGTTTTTCCTTTAGAAAATCATCAATCAGCGCTTCTCGATTTGGGTATAAATGTATTTGTTGTGCGGGCAAGTTAATACCCGCTTGGCTCATTTCACTCAGCGGAGATAAATAGCCCGTGGCACTCTTTTTATCGGCTAATAAGCCGACATGTTTGTGAGCAAAAAACTCAGGTGTTATGGCAATATTATCTTGGTGAGAAAACCAATAGAGTTGGTAGTTAGGTAAATCGAGAGCATGTTGATAGAAGTCTTGCCAATTTGGCAATAAGCCTGTTAATGCGTGCTCCCTATAGAGCATAACATTAAATGTCTGCTTCATTATCAATTCACTGCTAAAGGTGTCGCGCGGTTGCCATGAAATCATAACTTTATTATAAACACTGCCTTTAAGGGTGTTGCGACAGAGCTCATCAGCAAGAGAAAAGACATGCCAATTAGAAGGGATATAAAGATTAAAGTCCAGCTCTCCTTGCGAAGCTGCGACCTTGCATTCATAGGTGTTTAGCTGCCCAAGCTCAAGATTTTCGACTTGTTGTGATGAAATCAGCCACACTATAAAGGATAAAATAATACCGATAAGCAAGAATTTAGCGCTGTGTAGTAAGAGTCGGTATTGCATAGTGTCTGTAACAGGATGAAATTGGTAACAAATTTATATCATTAACATGTCATTTTCATGACAATCATGAGCGCCACTAACCCTGCTGCAGTTCAGTAAAGCTTATACAGGCTATTATTTTTTAGTGTGTTTATATTGTTGATGATGACAGCTGTATTTTACGTTTTGTAAAGTTGAAATGTGATTTAAATAAGCCTGTTTGTCGTTTATAAATATCTATAAAATGCCAGTTGAATTACTTAACTATATGAAATTTAGTTATATTTGTTTTGGGGATATCTCTATTACAGATTCGTAAATTACTGTAACTCAGTTGCAATAATTGTTGCCCATCATGTCCGTCATCAAAAACATGGTGCAAACATAATTATCAACTGGAGTACATTTTTAATGACTAAGTTTAGCAGAACTCAATTGGCTACCTGCGTGCTTGTAGCACTTGCCTCAACTGCCGTTCAAGCCCAACAAGATACTGCAGGGTTTGATGAAATTGAAGAAGTAGTTGCGATTGCTTCACCTATAAAAGATAGCCAAAAAGCAGCGATAGCAGCTAAACAAGCAGCGTCTAATTTTGCTGATATAGTAGCCGCTGACACGATAGGCCGTTTCCCTGATCAAAATTTAGCTGATTCATTAGGACGTATTCCTGGCTTAGCAATTGAGCGTGACCAAGGGCAAGCACGGTATATTAACTTCCGTGGCGCACCATTTCGTTATACAACTATCGCGATAGACGGCATCACCATCCCAGGTGCTGAAAACGGCCGTATACCTCGTTTTGATAGTTTCCCTTCGGTTATTACCAGTCGTATTGAGGCGAACAAAGCGATTATGCCTAATATGCCAGGTGAATCTATTGCTGGTTTTATTAATATTGAAACGTTTAACCCATTTGATGTTGATGGCTTTTCTTTATCTACAGACATTGGTTTAGGTAATCAAGAGTTAGGGGACGGAGATATTACTAAATTCTCAGTTCGCACATCGTGGTCAGGTGAAAATTATGGTGTGAGTTTATTCGCATCACAAAATAGCCGTGAGCAAATAACTGATAACCGTGAGTTTGATTTAGCACAACAAGATGGCGAGCTATTAGTTAATGAGATTGATATTCGTAACTATAAGGTAAAACGTGAAGATGAAGCGTATGGTGGCCGTTTTGAGTATCGCCCTTCAAACTCGATGGATCGCTTTTTCTTCAGTACGCTATACAGCAAGTTCCAAGATCACGAAGAACGTAATCAATTTGTATTTGATTTTGCCGGTGGTGCCGAGGCGATGGGCTCAAGCGTACAACCTGGTGAAACAGGTAGTGGCTTGGCGATTATGACCCGTGCTCTTGAGTACGGCTTATATGAAAACTCAACGTGGACAAATACGTTAGGTGCGGATTTACAGTTAGATGATTGGCTAGTCGAAGGCCGTGTTAACTACACCAAAACAGAAAATGAAATGTTATTACCATTACCATATAGTTTAGGTGGGACCACATTTGCAGATTATGATTTAACTAATATTGAAGACCCACTTGTTAACTTAACACAAGGCGGCTCAATCAATGATATTGAATACCCAGTAAACATGCTCATTATGTATGGTAGTTCACTCGCCATTGATAGTGTGCAATTTAAACTCGATGCAGAAACAGACTTCACACTATCAGGCCTAAGTAACACACTAAGAATAGGCGCAGGCTACGACCAACGTGAAGCCGAAGGTTTCGGCACCAGTGGTGGAACAGGCTCACTGTATGACCTAAATCCAAGTGATTACGTAACATCACAGCCTTGGGATACCGATTTTACCAATAGCATAGGTGGTACTTATTACGATAATCAGCAATTACGCGCTGATTTAGACGCTGCATCTGGCGGGTTAGGAGTAACACCTACTGATGATACTAAAATCAATATAAATGAGGACATTGCTGTTGCTTATGCAATGGTAACGACTCAGTTTAGCTGGGGCTCGCTTGTTTCTGGTGTGAGAGTTGAAAGCACTGATTACTCAAGTACAGGCCCTGAAGGTGAACATTCAGATAGCTTTACAGATGTACTACCTAGCTTAAATTTGAATGTTGATTTAGCTGACGACTTAATGTTTCGCGCTGCAATTTCAACAGGCCTTAGCCGCCCGACTTATAACGAGTGGCGTGCATCAGCAAACATAGACACCACTGAACAAACAATTTCAGGTGGTAACCCCTATCTTGAAGCTGAATCATCATACGGAAGTGATATATCACTTGAATGGTATGCAGGTGATGCAAGTTTAATCGCTGTTGGTGCATTTTATCGTCACATTGATAATGTTATCTACTCAGATAGCACTTTAGTTGATGCGGGCAATTATGTTCCTGAGTTTGCTGGTGAGCAGTGGCAATATACGGGCTTTGTAAATGGTGATGAAGGCCACTTCCAAGGTATTGAAGTTAACTTTATAGGCCAAGCATCTGATTTTATTTCAGAAGATTTAGAAGGCTTTGGCCTATCAGCAAATATCACCTTACTTGATAGTGAGTTCACTACAAACTCTGGTACAAGCTTTAGCCTACCGGGTACCTCAGACATGATTTTCAATACATCAGTATATTATGAGAATGAGTTGTTTTCTGCTCGCTTAAACTACCAATACCGTGATGACTGGTTATCAACCACTGAAAACGACAGTATGGGTGAATACTGGGCTGCCCAGCAGCGTTTGGATTTCTCACTAAGCTACACCCTAGCAGATCCTGTATACGGTGCTGACGTCAGTTTTTATGCAAACATCAATAACCTCACAGATGAAATTGATACTCGTTATGTAGGGACAGAAGCAACGCCTAATCAAATAGAGCGTTATGGTCGTCGTTATATGGGCGGCGTTCGTATCAACTTTTAATTTTTATCGGGGCTGTATTAAGCCCCACATAATGAGATAGTTACAATGAAAACAACATTAAAATATTTAGCACTTTGTGGTTTATTATCAACGAGTGTCGCTGCACAGAGTGGCGAATCAATTACTCAGGCACAGGCGCAATATGAAAAGCAAGCTTACCAATTAACTTGGTCGCAATCGGTAACGTCCCCGGTTGATATTTTGGTATCAGGTTCTTCATCTGTTATGGATGCTAAAGTGATCGCTGAAGATGTCAGTGCAAGTAACTTTCAGTGGCAGCCGGATAATAGTGAACAGCGGTATTACTTTTTTATTAAACCAGAAAATGGACAACCGGTTATGACGACAACGCGTTTAGTGCCGCTTGAAGGAGGTCGTAATTTTAGGGATATTGGTGGTTATCAAACCACAACAGGTAAAACAGTTAAATGGGGTAAAATCTATCGCTCAGGTGCTTTATCTAATTTAACAGCGGATGATTATACCATAATCAACGAGCTTGATATTGGTACAGTTGTTGATTTTCGAACAACGACAGAGCGTAGTTCAGAAGTCACTAAGTGGGCAGCTAAACAACCAGAAATGATCTCGCAAGATTATGAAATGGACTTTGATATGGCAGAGTTGGGTAAAGTATTAAAAGACCCTAATTTAAGTCGTGAAATGCTTGAAAGTATGATGACAAAAATGTACCCAAGTATTTTAGACGACCAAACTGAGAATTACACCGCGATGTTTGATAGTTTAGTTGAAAAAGACAGCAGCTTGTTATTTCATTGCACTGCAGGTAAAGACCGTACTGGTATTAGTGCTGCACTAGTATTAGCTGCTCTTGGGGTAGATAAACAGACTATTATTGACGATTACATGGCGACTAACCAATATCTTGATCCGCGTTCTTTACTTCCTAAAGAAGATGAGCATATGGATCCAAAATATGCTGCCATGATGAAATTTTTTGCTAGTCTACCTGAAGACATAGCTCAGCCTTTATTAGGTGTTACAGAGCCATTGATTAAGTCGGCAATTAGCGCAATGGAAGCTAAACATGGTTCAATGCTTGAGTATGTAAAACAAGAGTTTGATGTATCTGATAAAGACATTCTTACTTTACGTAGCAAGTATCTACAATAAAAATTATTTTGTTAAAGCCCTGGACACTCCACAGGGCTTTTTTAATTATATATATCTGACAGTGACTCGATTTAACCCCGCCATGAATAAAGCATAAGCAGCTATTAAAACGAGTTTAACTACGCTGTCGCCATGATCAAACATGTAGTTTGCTAAGGCCATACTTAAGCCAAAAGAAAGGCATAAAAACAGACTGAGTAAATTAATATTCTTGCATACATTCCCAATAGTAAAACTGAGTAATAACCCCGCGGAGCAAGCCAATGAGTAACTTAATATATTAAATATTAAAAATGTTGAGTTAGCTAAGCTGAGCGCTGAAGCCGTCAAAAAACATAGGCCCATAACGAGTACAGCCAGCTTTAGAACGCTGTTACTAAGGGCTATTTTTGCGCTGTGGCTACTATTATAAATGGGCAGCGTAAATAACAGCTCCCATGAGTTTTGTTTTTGTACTTTGCTCCATAAACTGAGTGTAACAATTGCGAATAAAGTCAGTGTTAACACAAAAATGACATGTTCAGTGATGTTGTGAAATAAGTTTATTGCAACACCGATAATACATAAAAGTGTAAGCAAAATAAGATACTGAGAAAGCCCTGAGCCAACAAAGTAACTAAGAGGGAATAACCCTTTATTAATAGGGCTGCCGTAATTTGATAAAAAGCCACTGGGAATAGGAGACCAACCTGATTGCAAACCATTACGATAATTTATTAATGCGTCAGGGCGCCATACATAGGCAGATGAAAAGTTATTATGTAATAACGCAATAGAAATAAAAGCAATGATGTTAACGGGGATCAGCCAAACAGGAATTTGCTCGATAAGTACACATATTAAGGTCGCAATAAAAAAGCTAAAATAGCATACTGGGGTAAATAAGTGGCTGAATGACCGATTTAAAAACCAGATACTAATGCCAACAAGATTGGCAACTGTGAGGGTTGCTAATAGATTAATATTGCCAGCAATTATGATACTCAACAGAGCAATTAAGTTACTCAATATTATGAATACCTTACCTTGGAACATCACATGTTTACGATAACCAACAACTAAACTTTGCCATTCAGTAGCTTGCATACGAATACTTTGCCAGGCTATCGCGCTGTACATACAGATAATTGAAAACATGATCGTTAACGTAATCAGCTCTTCAATACCAGTAGCTATGAGGCACAGCAAAGACGTGATAATTGCCCCGATAAAATAGCTGGCAGAACCCACATCTTTTAACCAAAAGTTGACCGCTCCTTGATACCAAGGGCGTTTACTGACTTGCATCATCCATGTAGCTCCACAAACAACTGTTCTAGAGATAGCGTATTGATTGCTAAAGCATCTGGAATAACTTCACCCGTATAACCATAAATGATGGCACTATTTTGCTGTTTGTTCAGTATCTTGTATGCACTAAGGTCTATCGTCGATGCTTTAAAGTTGATTTTTCTAACGGTGTCGCGAATGACATCTAGTTCGTCGAGTAATAATAATTCACCGTGTTTTATCAGTGCAATGTGGCTAGCGACGCGCTCTATGTCTGAGGTGATATGGGATGAAAATAAAATGCCTGAGCCCGAATCTAACGCTAAATCGAACAGATCACTCATAAATTCGCGCCGAGCAATAGGGTCTAAACTTGCTACCGGCTCATCCAAAATAAGCAACTGAGGTCTATAAGCCATGGCCATAATAAGGGCGAGGGTCTGACGCTGACCTATCGAGAGATCATTAACCGCACTGCTCCTATTTAATTCGAAGCGCGCGAGCCATTTTTCTTCTAATTGCAGATCCCAATTAGGGTAAAAACTACGGTGTAATGCTAACGCATCAGCAATTTTAAAACCTTCATAACCAAATGTTTGCTGTGCGACATAACCAATTTTTTCTTTATTGCTGGCACTTAATTGATGGCTTAATTCACCTAATACTTCTACCTCACCTTGGTCTGGCTTTATTAAACCCAGTGCACTGCGCAATAAGGTTGTTTTGCCTGCGCCATTTTTACCTAATAAACCAATCACCATGCCAGGCTCAACGCTTAGGTTTATGTTGTTTAATATTAGGCGCTGGTTGTAATGTTTAGAGACACTTTTATAGCTAAGAAGTGGTTGTGTCATTGTTATAATTCCCACCGTTTTTTTATTAGTTCGGATAATATTGCTTGGGGTACATCAAGCTGTTTTGCTTGCTGAATAAGTTGATCAATAGCTTTGAAAAGTAAGGTTTCTTGCTGATCAGTTTGCTGTACTGTTTTTTGTGCCACTTTCGTTGCTTGACCGCGACGGCGTTCAAGCCAACCTTGGTCGACTAACTGGCCTATCGCTCTTGAAACAGTCATTGGGTTAACAGCAAAATGATCGGCTATTTTTCGTACCGACGGAAGTTCATCTCCTGCCGACAATTGCCCACCCACAATCAAGCGCACAACTTGCTCGTGCAACTGTTTGTAAATTGGATCACCACTATTAGGGTTGACATTAATAAATTCTAGCATTACTCTTTCTCTACTGTATTAATACGTTAATACACCGATACACTAAGTAATAAGTTATCACATTAGGTGTTAAATGCAAATAAGGGAAAGCGCAATGATAAGTACAATCAAATATCGTAATAGGCTGATAAAATTAGCTATTTTACCTTTTTTAATCGCAAATTCAGCAATTTTACAGGGACAAGAAAATGATAATAATCCTGTAAAATTAACGCCATGTTACATGGAAGGCCTATCAGATAGATTAATGTGTGGCAGTATTGCTCAGCCTTTATCAGATAACCCTGCCGATGGTGAAATTGATATTCACTTTGCCGTTATACCAGCAATAAAACCTAGTAACCCAGATGAAGCTGTGTTGGGTTTTGCTGGTGGACCTGGTCAAGGAGCGATAGATTTAGCTAGAGTATTTGATCATAACTTACGGTTTGCCCGGGAAACACGAGATATTGTACTTGTCGATCAGCGCGGTACAGGTTATTCAAATCAGCTGCAATGTGACAGCGATGATTTAAAAACACAGTTTGCATTTAATGATGCCATCACTGATTTACAAACCATGAGTAAGCAAGACACCGAGCAATGTAAAGTGAAGCTCAACGTTGATTTAAGCCACTTTACTACCTCTGCTGCGGCAAAAGATTTTGAAGCTGTGCGTGTTGCTCTGGGCTATAAAGGCTTTCATTTATATGGAGTGTCATACGGAACACGTATAGCGCAAGAATACACCCGCCAATTTCCTGCTTCGGTTATAACGAGCACCTTAGATGGTGTGGTTCCCATGCAGCAAAGCTTAGCCGCAATCGGCGAGGCAATAGACGCATCATTGCAGGCTTTGTTTGAACGTTGTGAGAGTGATGCCGCCTGTAATGAGCAGTTTCCCTCTTTGCAAATACGTTTTAATGAGTTCCTAGCTAGACTTGAGCAGCAACCCATAGAGGCGCAAGTCAGGCACCCTCGCACTTATGAACTAATCCCTTTTACTGTTACTAAAATGAAGTTTTACAGTGCCATTCGTTTAGCGCTTTATAGTCACACAACCCGCTCAATAGTGCCTTTAGTGATTACCAAAGCGGCTCAAGGTGATTTTTCCCCATTGGCAGGCTTAATGGCAAACGCTGACTTAACTCAATCGCTGGCAATGGGCATGCATAATGCCATTGTGTGCTCAGAAGATTGGCCCCAATTGACGCCTCAACTGCGCACTAAATACAGTGATACATACATGGGTAAAATCATGATTGAAGGCCTTGATATTGTCTGCCCAATTTTAGCAGTAAAACCCGCTGAAAAAGCATTTTATAAACCATTACAAAGTGATTCACCAACCTTATTGTTATCCGGCGCACGCGACCCGGCAACACCACCAAGCTGGGCAGAACTTGCAATGGTAAATATGACCGATGCAACACATCTTGTTGCTCCAACCGCCACTCATGGCATTGGTTCACAAACGTGTGCACCAAAGATTGTCGCCCAGTTTATTGAGCAAAAAACCATGCAAGGTATTAACACCGATTGCATTAATGAAGCAAATGATAAGCAATTTTTTATGAATATTAATGGGGTTGCAAACACTCATTCAACAGCAACAGCAACAGCAACAGCGAACAAGGAGTAAGTCATGATTAATGTATCTAATTTGAGCAAAAAGATTGGTGATGTTAACGCATTAAACGGATTAAGTTTTAGTGCAGAGAATGGCAAAATTACTGGCTTGCTAGGCCCTAATGGTGCCGGTAAAACCACCTGTTTACGCACTGTTTTTGGCTTATTAAAAGCAGACAGCGGGTTTGCTGAAATTGACGGTATTGATGTTGCAAAACAGCCCATGCAAGCAAAACAGAACTTGGGATTATTTCCTGATCCATGTGGTTTATATGAGCGACTTACGCCGCGGGAATATATCAGCTTTTTTGCTCAGCTCAGTGGCCTTAGTGCTTCGCAAGCAAAGGAAGCGACTACGCAAGTAATTGATAAATTAAGTATGAATGATATTGCCGATCGCCGTTGCCAAGGTTTTTCGCAAGGCCAACGAATGAAAACGGCATTAGCACAAGCCGTTGTTCATAATCCAACAAACGTTATTTTGGATGAGCCAACGCGTGGTCTCGATGTAATGAGTACACGTATTTTAAGAGAGCTGCTATTGCTACTTAAAGCACAAGGGCATTGCGTTTTATTTTCATCCCATGTGATGCAAGAAGTCGCGGCTTTGTGCGACCACGTTGTCATTATGGCAAATGGGCAGGTGATTGCTCAAGGGTCTATAGCGCAGCTGTGTGAGCAAGCAGGTAAAGACACATTAGAAGAAGCATTTATTGCGTTAATCGGTAGCGATGAGGGGATTGCAGCATGATCAATATATTAAAAGTACTGTTTAAAAAAGAAGTCATGGATGCAAGTCGTGATAAACGCTCTGTTATGGCTGGACTGTATTACGCAATTGGTGCGCCGATTGGTATATGTCTGCTGATGAGTGTACTACTGCAGCAATTCGCTTCTCCTGATGCGCTTAAAATTACCATTGAAAACCCCAGTAATGCACCGGGTTTAGTTGCTCATTTAGCCAGTAGTGATATTAAAATAGCGGATGATAAAAATGATCCTCTACTTAAACCGATTACGCTGTCTATTAGTGATGATTATAAGCAAAATTTGAGTGAAGGTCGCCCAGCGACAGTGACACTTATTGCGGATAAGTCAGATGATAAACTGGCTAAGCATATTAATCGCGTTGAAAAAGCGATGGCTGTTTATAGCTCAGAGATTGCCAGTTTACGTTTGGTATCTCGCGGTATAGACCCAAATCTAATGCGTGCACTCGCGATTGAAGTTAATGATCAAGCAACGCCAGATTCTAAAGGCGGGATGATCTTAGGGTTGGCAACATTCACTATTATTCTAACGTTATTTTATGCGGCAATGAGCTTAGCCATTGATACCAGTGCGGGCGAGCGAGAGCGTAATTCTTTGAGTTTATTACTAAGCCATCCTTTAAGTAGTTTGCATATAGTACTAGCTAAAGTGGGCGCAATTACGGCGTTTTCAATGTTAGGTTTGGTTATTATTTTGATTGTATCTAAAGTGGTTTATCCTATGGTTGCGTGGGAGCAATTAGGGTTTAGCATAACGATTACGCCAGAGTTTATGCTGTTTTGTATTGCGATATGTTTCCCAATTGCTTTGATGTCGTCAAGCTTGCAAGTGTTTGTCTCTTTTATGGCAAAATCTTTTAAAGAAGCGCAATCTTACGTCACCATGGTGTTATTTATTCCAATGGCATTAAGTATGATCACAACTTATGACATTGCGACAGATGTTGTGCAATGGCTGCCTATAGCCGCGCAGCAATTTGCATTAATGGAATTTATAAAAGGTAATCCTATTCCTGTTCCGCAGTTACTGCTATCAACACTCATTACACTGGTATTATGTGCACTGTTTAGTTTTTTAAGTGCAAGAATGCTGAAAAGTGAAAAGGTGGTATTTGGTTTATAAAAAGTAGTGATTAAAAAAGCGGCCAGTTGGCCGCTTTTTAGTATGTCGTTTTTAATCGCTTTACTTAGAAGTAAGCGGTCACACCAAACCAGAAGTTACGACCTTTATCTTTAACGTTGTAGTCATCAGTAAAGCTCACTTCACTCACTGCACCACGACCAGAAGCATACTCGTATTGACCGTCACCATTTAAGTCGGTGTAGCTGGTGCTATACGAGGTAAAGTCTTCGTCTAATAAATTATTGATACGGGCATTAATTTGTACATATTCATTAACGTAGAACTGTGCACCTAGGTTAAATAGGTTGTAGTTCTTATAGTAAAGCGCTTGGTCGTGCACGTTATCCCAACCACGGTAACGATCTGAACGATAGACACCTTGGAGGTATATTTCCATGAAGTCAGTGGCTTCCCAGTTCAGGGTTATGTTGGCCATGTGCTCAGCGCTGTTTGTTAGTGGTTGTCCTTCTTCTGGACCACTTTGTTGCTCGCTATCAGTCCACGTGTAGTTACCATTTAATGAAACTGTCTCAGTGATTGTATATTGACCCGCAATTTCAATACCTTGTAAATCAACTTCATCAATATTGATTTTTTGACTATAGCTTTGATAACCAAGTTGATCATATTGGCCTAAATTAACACAAGGGCGAACATCGTTGGTTTGCTCGCAGCTGAAAATCGTATCACCACGGGCAATTTTATCTTCAAACTTGGTGTTGTAATAGGTGATGTTAAAGTTATGCGCACCTTCTAATGAATTCCAATATAAAGCTATTTCTGAGTTCACACTGGTTTCTGGCTCAAGTTCAGGGTTACCTGCAAATGGGCTGGTACCTTGACCGCCAAAGCCTGTGATGCCATCGTATAAATCAGTTGTTTGTGGCGTTTTATAACCCGTGCTGATGCCACCTTTAACAGTCCAGCTGTTATTTACGTTATACACACCGTATAAGCGTGGTGACACTTGGCTACCAAACACGTCGTGATCATCAAAACGAGCACCGGCTGTAAGTGTAAAGTTGTCAGTCATCATCCAGTTATCTTCAGCAAAAATAGAGTACATGTTTTGTTCTTGTACTTTACCGGCTTCATTGCTTTCTAAGCCAAACACGCCATCTTTTAACTCGCCATCAATTAATTGACCACCCAACACAAAGTTGTGATCGCCTAATGCGCCAGTAATAGGTATATCAAAGCGAAGGTCATAAGTATATTGGCTGCTTTCAAGTGGGCGTACAGGGCGTGGTAAGAATGTTTCTTCAGCAAGGTCTTTACGCGCTTGCTCATCCATATTGGCATATTCGCCAGTACCATCATACATTTCTTGTAACTGCAGGCGCTCTGCTACACTTAGCGGTAAGGTTCGGCCATTATTTTGTGTATCCACATAAGACACGGACGCTTTCATTGTTGCCCAGCTAAGATCGCCATCGTAGCTAAGTGACCACCATTGACGGTCAAATTTTTGGTCTGCAGCATAACCGGCTCGTGGGTTTACTTTGCCGCCACGGCTTGCCCAGATAGACTCAATATTATCCTTTGTGCCTAGTGGGTATGTGATAGTCCCAGATGCGATATTATAACTAGGTGTATTGTCATACACTTGGCTAGAATTATCGTAATCAAAACTTAAGTGATGATTTTCAAAAGGCGAATAGTTGATAGTAAAACCAAATTGTTCATTGGTGTTATCAACAGTACGGCCACCGCTACCAAAACCAAGTGAACGTAGATGTACATCACCATTAGGATCTGTTGCAGGCTCAAAAGTGGGTGATGAAGCTTGTTGTTCATAAATACTGCCTCGTACACCTAGACTTAATACATTTTCAATTAGTGGGCCTGATACATTGAAATCGGTTGTAATATCGTCACCGAAGCTATCGTCTTGCTGCAATGAGCGACTAAATGAAACAGCACCACTCCAACCAGCCATGTGCTTTTTGGTGATGATATTGATAACGCCACCGAGTGCATCTGCGCCATAAAGGGTCGATGCCGGGCCACGTATCACTTCGACACGTTCAATAGCATCAACAGGAGGGACGTGATTAAAGGCGTTGCCGCCAAAGTTATTAGGGTAAATATCACCATGGTTATTTTGACGTTTGCCATCAATGAGCAATAAAGTGTATTCGCCAGTTAGGCCACGCATGCTAACACTGCCTTGACCGGTTTTATCGCGAGTTGTACCTACATCAATACCTTCTAGGTATTGCACAGCATCTAATACGGATGTGAAAGCATGAGACTTAATGTCTTCATTAGTAATGATAGAGATACTCGCAGGTGCTTCAGTGACTTTTTGTTCAAAGCCCGTAGCGGTTACAACCATACGTTCCATGTTTTTTTCGGGGATTTTTTCATCAGCTACAGCAGAAAAGTTAGCGGCCACAGCAACAGCGATTATGCTTGGCTTTAATAGGTTTGACATTGATTTCATTCCTTTATTAATTGCAATAATTAGGTACAACGGCGCACATAATACACGAAAAAGGAACTCAATCAATAATTGTTTGCATTTGCATTGGGTTGAATGCTGGTTTATAAGCGTATTATAAAATACAAAAGTCAGGAAAAGGCAGGCAAGGAAAGTGATAAAGCGGCCATTGTGGCCGCTTTAAAGTTTTTACAGTGATGATATTGCTTGATCGCCGTCAAATAATTCGAAAATAGCTTTCTTCGAGGAAGGCTTAGAGGCAATATGCGCCAGTGAATTTGCAACATTTTCTCGGCTAATTTTTGCGTCACTTCTGTCGCTGGGGCGCTCAGTGCTTATCTTCATGGATGCACTTTCGTCAGTAAGCGCGCCAGGTCTTACTATCGTGTAATTTAAGCCGCTTTGCTTTAAATGCTCATCAGCCCTATGCTTTGCAACTAAATAGGGTTTTAACTCACTTTCAATAGCATCTGGATCATCTGCTCCAATCGAACTAACCATAATAAAGTTTTTTATATCATGGTCTTTTGCATAGTTTGCCGCTTTAGTAGCGGCCCATAAATCGATTAAAATCGTTTTATCAGCGCCAGTATTTCCACCAGAGCCAGCTGCAAATATAACTTGATCGCAGCCTGTAAAGGCTTGGCTAAAATCACCTTCAAGATCTTGTTCAACAATAGTAAGAAAAGAGTCACTTAAATCACTTAACTTACTTTTATCTCGAACAAGCGCAACTACCTGCTGTTGTTGAGATTGTAATAACTTAGCGGTCATTTTTCCTATTTGACCACTGGCGCCGATTATTAAAGTTTTGCTCATAATTAACTCCTTCTGATTAAATTTATCACCTACAAGAGACCTTGGGGGTTAAATTGCTTTTTAAAGTCTTTAATGTAAATTAATTACGCTTTTATCTTTTTTGATAAAGAGTTCACGACCCAATAATACCGCGGAGATAAAACCGGCCAGCAACATGTATGAGATAAAGGTAGTGCTAGTCTCACTATTTAAAAACTCGAGAAATGACGTTAAAAACTGTCCAGAAAAAACAGCCATAGTAAAATAAGATAAATTACGACCTCTGACTGAAGCTGGGCTTTTTTGTACTGTTAGGAAATTGAGTAACGGAATACTGAAGCCAAAGCCAATACCCATTAAAATAGCGCCTGCGACTAAAAGCGGTAACCCCGTTGCGTAGCTAAAAGCAAAATATGCAAGGGCATAACTAATAAACGCCAGAGCAAGTAATTTGATTTCGCCGATCCGCTGCTCAATTTTAGGTATTGAATGGGCAGTGATGACTGCTATTAAAGATATAAAGGCTAACACATACCCGATTACTTTTTCATTGTACCCTTGGACAGCCATACTTTTTGGTAACAAAATAAATGCAGAGAAGAATGTAACCATTGCGAGTAAAGTAACTAGGTACACGCCAAATAATGATAAACCGTTGCGAGATACTTGAGCCGGTGTATCTATCTCAATAGACTCAGTTGACTTTGGCGGTTGTCTTGGAACCCACAATAGCAACATAGCTAAAAACACCCATGCGAACAAATAAAGGGTTAGCGGTAACCCCCAGTATGATGCTGCAAATTGACCACCAAGAAACAAAAATAATACGCCGCCAAGCTCAATAGCCATCCCTTGTTTAGCAATCATCGCCAAGCGTTGTTTTTCTTGATACCACTGTGAAATTAATACCGTGCCACTGGCCATAACAACGGCTGTGGTGGCACCAAGGAAAATTCGGTTTATAAAGACCAGTTCTGGTCCATAAAGCCAAAATACAGCAGCACCGACGCCACCATATAAAATTAAGCCAATGACTAAACTTGGGTATGCGCCATACTTATCAATCAACTTACCGGCAAAGGGCGCAAATAATATGGCTCCTAGTGAGGGGAGGGTTATCAACCATGATGAATGCTCAGCTACGCCTAGAGCATGGGCAATATTTAATAAGCCAGGGGCAACGACCGAGCCGACCATAATCGTTAAGCTGGCGATACAAAGTAGGCTGAATCCGCCAAGGCTAGAAAGTTTATTCATTATAACTCCTGTTGTTTAGGTGCAAAGTAATTAAACGTTAAGGCAAGTAATACAAAGCCAATACTTAAGCAGGCAACACCTGGCCATGCATAATATTGATATGCTTTAACACCAGCCAGTGAGCCGAGTGCACCACCTAGGTAGTAGCCGAGCATATAGACTCCGTTTATCCGGCTTTGCGCGTTTGGGTCTATTGAAAAAACTCGTACTTGATTGGCTACTTGTGCACTAAATACACCAAAATCAATTAAGATAATTCCTATGATCAGCGCGGTTAGACTATTTGCATACACCCCAGTTATTATGAAACCAATTGCAATGATAAATAATGCAATTTTTACCAATGATTTAGAGCCTAATTTGTTCACCCATTTACCGGATGATTTTGCGCCCATGACGCCAGCTAAAGCAATAACACCGAATAACCCCGCTTGTTGCGCATTATAATTAAATGGCGCATGACTAACATGAATTGCAAGCGTTGCCCAAAGTGCGTTAAAAGCAGCAAACCAACTGGCGCCTGCAAAGGTAAATATTTGTAATGACCTGTGTTTTTTAAAAAGGACGAATGTGCTTTTAAGCAGCTGGGTGTATTTTAAGTTTGTATGAGCTGTATTGTGAGGCAGTGCTTTATAAAGCAATAAGCCAAATATGGTAGCTAATAAGGCAGACATCACAAATACAGCGCGCCAGCCGAAGTATTCAGCAACTGAGCCGCTAAGGGTTCTTGATAATAAAATACCCACAGTAAGGCCCATCATTAGGGTGCCTAGCGTTGCCCCTTTTTCTTTTGGTGTAACTAAAGATGCTGCAAATGGGATAAGCTGCTGGGTAATATTAGCGCTTAAACCTATAAAGAACACGCCTATGAGTAAGACTGTTAAGTTTGGTGCTGTCACAGCGAGTAAAGAAGATAAAACAAGTAAAATAGAGAGTATAGCAATAAGGCGTTTTCTCGGGACTGAGTCACCTAATGGCGATATAAATAATAACGCCGCGGCATAGCCAAATTGAGTTAATGCGATAACACTGCCGGTCTTTGTATTTGTTAAACCAAACTCTTGCGCTATTAATGGCAATATGGGTTGGCTGTAATATAAGTTAGCTGCTGTGGCCGCAATAGCGGCGGTCATCAAAAATAACAATAGTTTGCTGATAGTGGGCGTCGTATTCATCTTGCTCTTATCTTTAGTAAGTGTAGTACTAGGATAAAATGTATTAGCCTATAATAAAAATGATGTTATTTTATAGAATCTATAACAAATTCGTATGGGTGATGTGTGGATCTAAAAATACTAAGAAGTTTTGTCAGTGTGGCAACTCATAAGAGTTTCTCTGCAGCTGCCCGTGAACTACATACAGTTCAGCCTGCAATTAGTCGCCATATTGGAATGCTTGAGGCTGATTTACACGTTACATTGTTTGTTCGTAACTCTAGGGAAGTAAATATAACAAGTGCTGGGGAACAGTTATTAAAAGATGCAAAACATATTTTGGCATTAACTGAGCAAGCTAAAAGCCAAGTAAAACAAGCGCAAAATGGACAAGTTGGCACGTTAAGAATCGGCTATTTAAGCTCGGCATGCTTAAGTTTTATGGCAAGTTTAGTTAGAGAATACAAGCATCAGTACCCAAATGTGCATGTGAGTTTATTTGAGATGACCGCTTCAGATCAAGTTTCAGCATTTAAAGATGATTTAATTGATATTGGTTTTTCTAGGCCGTTACCTCAAGAAGTCGTTGAGGGGTTTACAAGTCATGAAATTTATACTGATCGGCTGGTGGCTGTGGTGCCTAAGTATCATCCTCTTTGGCAAAATGAAGAAGCCCACCTACAGCAATTAAGCAATGATAAGTTCATTTTATTTAATAGAGAAGAAGCAGTTGGCTTATTCGATGATGTAATTAGTTTGTGTAAAAGAGCTGAGTTTTCGCCAAACATTGTCAGTCAACCAAGGCACATGCAAACCTTATTAACAGAAGTTTCTGCAGGGCTTGGTATCGCAATAGCCCCATATTGTATTCGCAAGTTATTTCATGAAGGGTGCTATTTTTTACAGTTATCAGGTATAGAAAAAGCCATTCCAACTCAGTTACAGTTTAAAAATACACAGCTAAGTGCAACGGTTGCTGCTTTTGTCGAAATCGTTTTATCGAATAAGCAATCGATTAAGGCAAGTATGGAATAAAAACAGTAAAACTGAATTTTCTTAGTGCTTTTAATCAGCACGAGCCTATACTTTTGTTAAAGCAAATAACAGAGGTATGCTTATGTTAGAGAATGAATATACCCTTAGCCGTGAATGCTTTGCAGATCACTCGTTATATAAGCGAGTAAGTTTACCGCCGCAATTTATTATTGAATTAACATATGCTCATAAACGAATAGATATACTTCAGGTGGTTGCCCGGTGGTTGCCGCATATGTTTAACTGGGACAGAGCCAGTATCGCTTTTGGACTACAGTCAGGGTACTTAAGCTTAGTATCGGTGATAGGGAATAAAGCAATTCCTGCAAAAATTCCTTTACCCGTGGACTTCACTTTAGTCGGCAGGGTTTTTAAATCTCAAACCTTAATTGCTTGCCACCAACTTAGTTTAAGTGAAGAGCATGATTGTAGAATGTTAGTTGAAGGGGGGATTGTAACCTGTATGGATGCACCTATCCTCTATAACGAACATTGCTTTGGTACTATCAATGTTGGTCGTAGTGCAGGGCAGTTCACTCAAGAAGAAGCGGTACAGCTATTTTGCATTGCAAGCATGTTAGGCTTAGCATTTAGTTCATTGAAAGATAGTTGAGCTGCTGAATAACCTGACTTTCTATGGTTTTCAGCTATGCTTAAACGTACATTTTATTGTGGAGAGTGACATGGCTGTTTCAGCAATACCAAAAGGTTATCATGCGATTACACCTTACTTAATTATCGATGGGGCTGCTAAAGCAATCGATTTTTATTGTAAAGCATTAGGGGCAGAGTTGATTATGCAGATGCCTTTACCTGATGGCGGTGTTGCCCACGCCGAGATTAAAATTGGCGACTCTCATATTATGCTGTCAGATATGTGCCCTGAAGCACACTTTAAAAGCCCTCATGAGTTAGGTGGCACACCGGTAAGCTTAATGTTGTATGTTGAAGACGTTGATGCAGTATTCAGTAATGCTATATCTTTAGGTGCAACAGAAGTACGCCCGATACATGATCAGTTTTACGGTGATAGGGCGGGTACTTTACAAGACCCATTTGGTCATGTTTGGACTATTGGCACACATAAAGAAGACTTGACCGATGCAGAAATCAATCAACGAATGGCTGACTTGATGAGTAAAGAGCAAGATGCCTAGCCATTGTTGTATGTTAAGTTATATGAGGTAACTTTTTAAGGTTTGCTATTTAGCTTTTTTGACTTCTTGGTGCACCAAGTAAGATAGCTAGATGGCAAACACATACAGAGATAAAAGCACTTAATCCTAATGCCCCGCCATAGCTTTGTACTAAAGGTACAAAATAATAATAAAGTATAGAAAATATTATACTGGCTGAAAATAGAGTATAGAGCCCAAAACGTTTTGGCGCGCTCATGCCAATGAAAGTGCCACCAAAAAACAAGGTCGTGTACAGCTCTGAATTAAACCCTGCGATAGCAAAGGTAATATATGCACTAATCGATAAAATAGCCGATGCCCTTATGGCGCCAACTTTATCATGTTTGGCTAAAAAGTAGGTTAAAAATGCCCCCAGCAGAGAGATTAGTATCGTTACTAAACTCATACTATTACGCCTTTTGCTAGCATATACAGAGCAACACTGACAAAGGCAATACTACCAAGCTTACCACCAAAGCCTGTGAATACTTTTGTTGTTACTGCATATAAAATTGCACCAATTAGCGATATGCCTGCTAATTCCCAATAGCTGTTGATTAATCCGTCAGAACACATGCCAGCAAAGCTACCAGCATATATAGCAGCGTGAGGGTGTTGTCCATAGGTTTTAGGCATGGGTATAAAGCTGCCAACCAGACCAACTAAACAAGAAGCAACAACGGCTGGTATGTTAAATTGCGTATGCAAAATAAAGCACGCAGCACAGCCGCTAAAAAAAGCGATATATTTTAAAACAAAGAATTTACTCATGTGGGGTAGAGTAAATGACAGCGTGCAAATTAGCTATAGCATGGTCTTTTTTAATAGAGTTTAAATGGGCCAGTAGCAACATATTAAATGTTTGTGGGATTATTATAAGGCAGAAAATAACAACGTTCGCTATGAGTTAGTAGGGTGTTATTTCTGCCATATATGAAGTAGTTATAATTAGCTAAGCTGCTCGTTAAAAAAGGCTAATGTACGTTGCCAAGCAAGTTCTGCGTTAGCTTTATCATAGCGGCTGGTTGAATCGTTGTGAAAACCATGATGTGCGTCTTCGTACATATGCATTTGATAGGGTACGTCATTTGCTTTTAAATCGGCTTCATACTCAGGCCAAGTAGCATTAACGCGCTTATCTAGCTCGCCAAGTTGGATAACTAATGGGGCTTTTATATTTTTTCGTAATTCTTTACTGGCGGGTGTGCCATAAAATGGCACGCCGGCACTTAATAAAGTCGAGTCAACGGCGGCAAGGTAATTTACGATATAGCCACCAAAGCAAAAGCCGACCGCACCTAGTTTGCCATTACTGCGAGGGTGCGATTTTAAAAACTGCGCGGCGGCGACAAAGTCATTTTGAATTTTTTCTTTGTCCATAGTCCGTTGCATTGCTCTACCTTCATCATCATTACCAGGGTAACCACCTAGCACAAACAAGGCATCGGGTGCAAAAGCAATAAACCCGGCTTTTGCTAAGCGTCTCGCCACATCTTTAATATAAGGGTTTAAACCGCGGTTTTCATGGATAACTAAAACCACAGGGCGCTGACCTTCTACATTAGTTGGTTCGACTAAATAACCTTGTCCTGTAGTATGACCGTTTGGTGAATCAAATGTTTGGTATGTTGCTTTGATATCATCATCATTAAAAGACACTTGCTCTGCGAGGGCGTAATTTGGCAATAAAGCTGAAGTCAGTACGGCCATTGAATAGCCAAGCACCGCTAGGCCGCCAAGTTTCTTCATAAAGGTTCGTCTATCCATCATGCCATGGGCATACTCGTCATACCAATCAAAGGCTTCTTGAGGGATATGGTTAGGCTGTGGCTTATTCATGTTCACTCCTTAAAAATTATTTAGCACAGCACATAACATAGCTGAGCCGTTATAAAAAGTATATTAATCTATTGTGAACAAGGAAATAATCGCTGCCAGTATTAATGAGTCACATACATTTAATTAACTTCAGTACCTTGATGCTTAGCTGCTAAGTCATCAAGTTCAGAGCATGTATAATCAAACCCCGTGCCATCAAATTGATAGCCTACTTTTACATCCAAACCACCGTTGAGTAGGGTTGTTTTTACTTTCGCAACATGCCAATCTTTAAGTTCATTTAAAAAGCGATTAGCGACTTGTCCTGACTGAAAACGATAACGTATTTCTGAATTCATATTAACGCTCGACGTTGAAATATTTTTACCACGCAGTTTGTGCATTTAGCTTAATTAGTCAAGTTTTTTATAATTTTATCAATAGAGCATTTCATCTATACGCTAAGTGCGGTATAAGAGCGGTATGAAAACACCTAAACAAATTTTACCGTTAATAGAAGACGGTATCGTTGATGAAGTCATCAGCCAACTAATGAGTGGTAAAGAAGCCTCGGTCTATGTAGTGCGTTGCGGGGAGGCTATTCGCTGCGCCAAAGTTTATAAAGACGTGCAACATAGAAGCTTTAAACAAGCAGCTAAATATCAAGAAGGCCGCAAGGTTCGCAATAGCCGTCGTGGGCGAGCGATGGAAAAAGGTTCGAAATTTGGCCGTAAAGAACAAGAAAGTGTTTGGCAAAATGCGGAAGTTGATGCCTTATTTACGCTGTCTAAAGCGGGGGTAAAAGTCCCCCAACCTTATGGCTGCTACGACGGTGTGTTGATCATGGATTTAGTCACAGATGATGAGGGTGACGTCGCTCCGCGCTTAAATGATGTAAGTATGAGTAAAGAGCAAGCAATTGAAGATCATGCCACTATGGTGCATTACATTCGGTTGATGTTATGTGCTGGTATTGTTCATGGTGACTTATCTGAGTTTAATGTGCTGGTGGACAGCTATGGCCCAGTGATCATTGATTTACCTCAGGCCGTTAATGCTGCTGCAAATAATAATGCCCAAGAAATGTTTTTGCGCGATGTGCGTAATATGCGCCAATATTATGGCCAGTATGCGCCTGAAATTTTAGCGACGCGCTTTGGCGAAGAAATGTGGGCGTTATACCAAGCGGGTGAATTAACACCAGAGACAACCTTGTATGGCGATCTTGAAGAAGACAACTGCGCGGCAGATGTTGATTCTGTGCTTGATGAAATCAAAGCCGCGTTTGAACAAATGCAAGAAAATCAAGAGCGCATAAAAGCGGCTCAAGCACCAGATGAATAAATTAGTTATATTTAAATAAGTCGTCCCATTGTTTATCAAGTTGAACTTTCGCTTGCGGCAAAGGGATCGCTGTAAATTGCTCATCTTGTTTGTTAACTAATTGCATTTTAGTTAATTTTTGCAGTGCATCGCTAATTTCGAAATCGAGTACACAATCATGTTGCTGCTTGAACCACGTTTCTATTTCATCGTCCAACTGGGATGCACTTAACCCTTGCGGTGAGTTGAGTAAAAAGGTGTAAGCAAGTAGAGCTTCTTTCACATCTTCTTCTTGTGCAGCATCGACTAAGGTGTGTAAAACACCCGCATTATTATCTAGATTCTTAAAATACAAATTATCAGACAGTGCTTTCATAAAGCGAATTTTGCGGTTTTTAAATTTGCTCCACTCTTTAAAGATAAAGCTGCCGAATACACCCATACCAATAGCAAAAGTAATAAAGTGCTGTTGGCTCATAGTGACAGCTTCGCTGCGCCAACCAAGCCAAAATGACAGTAATGCAGCTAATAGTAGAATTGATGCACCTAGTTTAGTCACTAACACGACTGCTCCACCCACAAGCGCAGAAGAGGCAATAACGACTTTATCGATAGGGCGCATTTTGACTTCACTATTTGGGAACAGCATCTCTAAATCGGCTTTTGGTACATTCTGAAATAGCTTAACAATGGTTGAGCTGGGCTCAAAAGCAAGAGAAGAGGTTTTTTTTCTAGCAAAATACTCTGCATCCTTGAATCGAATAAAAACAGCTACGCGGTCATAGTTGGTAAATTGGAGTTGCTTTTTTCTTAGTCCCCACCATGAGGTTAAAGTCTCGGTTTTTTGTGATTCGCCGCGACGATAAAACACCACTTCCGCAAAGTCGTCAAACTCGACTGCTAAGCGGACTTTAAATAAAGATTCTTCATTTAACGCGTCTTGTAGATCTTCAGCGGTAATTCTTTCATAGTTAGCCGCATTGAGTATTAACGCAAACTCTTTCGCAAATTCGCGTTGATGTAATGCTTTTTGTTGTGTTGTTAAGTGTCGAATAGGCCGTGTATCGCTGTTAGGATCAAAAGGCGTGTAGTGATATTTTAATGATTCAAGATGAGCATGATATTGATGGTGAATTAAGCTCGATAGCAGGTGACTAAACTGTTTGAATGACTCTGGTTCGGGTCGCAGCTTGGCACATAAGTTAACAATATCGTATTTGGAAAAAGGAATAAATCTATCGTATGCCATTTTATGCGCTATTACATGCTTGTTTATATGACGATAGTAAAAAATATCATTAAATAATGCGAGATAAAATTAATTGTTTACCTGTTAAATTGATGCCGTGTGATTGTGGTATATTTCTTCTCAAAAAGTATACCTAGATGTACAGTAATTTCAGACTATAACTAAGGCCATAAAACCTTTTTATAGGTCTAGGTAAGTAATCATTTTACAAAATGTTGAATTTTATGTGTCTAAAATCCTTAAAAAGGGTGTTTACTCTATTTTTTATTGCGATGATTTCCATCGTGATAACTGGTTATTTGTTGGCTTATAACCAATACGATACTGAGATCCATCCAAATGGTGTGTTTTCAGATGGGATTAATTTAAGCATTGTTATCATTCTATTTTCAATGGTTCAATGTTCGCAATTAGCTAAAAAAACATATTTTTATTTAAGTTTAGGTTTGTGGTGTTGGAGCACTGGGCTTGTTTTTGATTTACTTGACGAAATATTTTTTCAGCCTAGGTGGATTGGTATTTATGCTGAAGATCTGTTTCGTACTTCAGGAATGTTAATTACAGGCTACGGTTTGTATTTAGCATTACAAAATTTGAGCCAAGCACATCATCAACTGTCAAAAGACCTAGTTACAGATGATTTAACACAAGTTGCAAATAGGCGTTATTTTTATCAATGGGCGAGAGAAAACTATGCCCAAAATTATAGTGTTTTTATCATTGATATCGATCACTTTAAATTAATCAATGATGACTTTGGCCATGATGAAGGTGATCGAGTATTAAAGGAGTTTGCAGCAAAGTTTGAGCAAGCATTTAGCACTGAAGGGGTATTTGCACGCATCGGTGGTGAGGAGTTTGCGGTTTTTTACCCGACAACAGAACATTATGAGATAAATAAAGTTGCAAGTGAGTTACTTGTACTTGCAAACACAGTCTTAGTTGCTAAGACTCGTAATTTAAGTGTAAGTATTGGTATTGCAACTAAAGATGATTCGGATAATTTAGATCAAATAATGAAACGTGCAGATCAAGCTCTTTATAAAGCGAAAAATGGCGGTCGAAATCGTTATGAAATAGTTTAACCTATTTACTTAAGGAGTAAGAATGTCTTTTGGCAGTAATGTTAAACAGAAAACACGCCACTTTATAGATTCCAAGCATATGCTTAGTGGCATTACGGTGGCGTCGTTTTTGGAGTCAACCATAGTGCCAATTCCTCTTGAAGCTGTGATGGTGCCACTCATGCAGGCGCGAAGAGAGAAATTGTGGCTTATAGCATTAATGGCCACTCTTGGCTGCATAATTGGCGCCTTATTTGGTTATGCTTTGGGGTATTACTTGTTTGATTTAATTGGTGACTGGGTGATCAATACTTTCTCTAACCCTGAGCAATTTGAAAGCGTAAAACAAAAAATGCAAGCCCAAGGTTTTTGGTTTGTTATGACTTTAGGTATTGTTCCTATCCCATTTCAAATAGCGATGTTGGCTGCTGGAGCAACAAAATACTCCTTGGCTTTATTTTTATTGGCGACAACGCTAGCGCGAGCTATTCGCTATTTTGGCTTAGCTTTAGTGGTTTACTATGCTGGTGATCAAGCAGAGAAGGTAATTAAAAAGCATAAAACCAAAGTCTTAATTGCCCTGACCATACTTGTCTTAGCCGCTTGGTGGTTAAGCACTTTATAAATTTATTGTAAGTTTGTTTGCTGTGTTTTACCGGTTAACAATATTGGGGTAAATGAACGTTGCCATATTGCAGTAAAGGTTTTTTTGAACAAGTATAAAAATAACAATGGCATTAACAGTAATTTGAGTACAAGCAATGATAGTAAATTTAAAAAGTCATTAAATAAGTCTTCAATATTGTCGAGCATGGTTGTCATTCCTTGGCTTACAGCTGCAATGACCTGACTAATTTGACCTTTATTATCACCTGTGAGCTGTTGATTTAACGACTTTAACTCATCTTCAAGGGAGTATTTTTGTTGGTTGAGTTTATCTTGTTTTTGTTTCAGTTGGCTAATTTTATTTTCTTTTAAGTTGATCTGCTGTCGTAAAGGTTGCGCCTGTTCAAGTTCAGTAAAAGTCAGTTTTTCTGTGAAGCTGCGTTGCTGTTGAATGCTCTCTATTTGTTGTTCAAGCTGAGAAAGCTGCAATTTAAGCGTTGTTATTTGTTGATGAATTTGCACTTGCTGTGTGTGCAATAAGGTCAGCTTATCAAGTGTTGTCTGCTTGCGGCTTTGCAGCTGTGCTTTAAACTCATTTGATAACTCAGAGGTGGCATTAGCGGTATTACTAATGGTTGTTGCTTTATCACTGACTTGCATGTTTTGCTGATCAATTTGCGCATCTAAAAATAATTGGCTCATTAGCCCGGTACTTAAAACGATCGCCGGCACTAAAAAGCGAATTAAGATCAATGTATATATAATTTTATCTCGTACCACAGGTAAATAACCACGCCATACACAAATAAAATAACCCGCTAAAACGAAGGTAAATAAAGCGCTAAAAATCACGCCTGATGAGATGGTATAAAGCACGCGCTGAATAAACAATGAGCCAATAGCTAAACGCATTGCATCAGACGTGTATTCAGCTAAATCATTGATAGGATCCAGTAATTGTGCCGGTTGGATGCTTGCAACCCCGATGCCTACTTCGGCCGATTGTAACAATGAGATGGCCGCATTGATAGAACGAGCTGAGGCATACACTATGCCTGATTGTATTAAGGCTTGGTCGATGAAATCGAGAATAAAGTGTTGAAACTGAGGTAACCAAGCTAGTAAAACTAAGCTACTTAGCAATATATACTTAACGACTTGGTGTGAAGAAAAAGGCAAGCGAACCTCTAAATAAATAGCAAGGTGTTATTCACTATAAAGAGAACAACACCCATTGCCAATTATTTATTAATAATTAGCTGTTGTGGAATATCCCAGCTTTGCTGTAATAATTCATTTTGCCATGTTTGTATCGTTACCCAAAGCTTATCATCTTGGCTAATTGTTTCAGGTGCAATCGCATGAGCATGTTGACCGTGATCAGTGCCATGCATTATGCCTTCATCACCTTTAGCAAAAGCAGTCAGTGGCAATGGAGCGGGTCCAATATTTAAGTATGCTTGACGAATAGCGTTAATATCACCTTGATTAAACGCTAAATAAAAATCTTTAACGTATTCGCTGTGGTGTGAATAGGGTTGCTCCATATTTAGGGGCATAGGGGCTATTTTAAATTCGCCAACAGTTTGCTCTTGCCATAAATCAGGAAAGGTCGGATTTAAAGCTTGGTAAATAAACACACAAGGTAAAATCAAAATCAGTGCGTTAAGTACGTATTTTTTTTGTTGCCACCAGGTACTTTGTAAACGAGCCATTAACTTGCCTCCGCTGAATTACTTATAGTTGCTGAACTTGGCTTCTCCGCTTTAACCAGTTTTTTTGAATACATCATAAACCCGGTAATTGACATGCCACTTAAAATAACACCAAAAATAAACCAAATTATCTTGGTCCAGATACCGCCAATTGTGCCGTAATGCAGAGGATCTGCTATGTGTGATAATGTTTGTAACGTGGTCATTGTTTCAGGGCTTTTACTCGCTGCAATTGTGCCAGTCCACGGGTTTACCGAAGTAGAGTATGAGTAATTATCATAAAAAATAGTATCGCCAGCGCCCATGATGTTATACATACCGCGATTATGCTCGGGCAGCATGATATAAGTCGGCTTAAAATCAGCAAATTTATTTTTAGTCAACGCAATCGCACTGTCCAAATCAATTGCTTGGGCATTTGCAGAGCTAGGTAGTTGAGCCTCACTTACTAAAGGCGCATGCTCTTCTATATCAATTTCGTTATGCCACATAATTGATTGAACCAAGTACCAAAGCCCCGTTAAACTCATGATAGCCATAAACCAAATAGACCACACACCACTCACTGTGTGTAAATCTTTTAATAATGTTTTACGGCCCTGGTTGAAGCGAATTTTCGGTTGGCTAAAGGCCCGCCAAAAGTTTTTGTATATGATGAGGCCTGTAATTAATGCTCCGAGGATAACCAATGCCATGGTGCTGACTAGGTAATAACCCACGCTGTAGCCTTCTTGCCATGGAAAGTACAACCAACCATGTAAAGTACGCATAAACTCAATAAACGAGGTGGTTTGGTTTATCGCTTGTACTTCACCTGTGTATTGGTTTACATAGGCTGTTGCGTAAGGTTTATCTGTATCAGTAAAAATGAGTGCGTTGACTAAGTATGGTTCATAACTTACTACACTCATGACATCAGCCGTAGGGTGTTGAGCTTTTAAGCTTGCAATCAATGTTTGCTTAGATTTTTCAGGCAAATTATTAGGATTGGTTGCGCGTGCCTCTGAGTTGGTAAGCCATGTTAACTCATGGCTTATTACCGAAATTGTGCCGGTAATACAAATAAAACAAAATAAAACCCAAATTGGCAGTGAAAACCAGCCATGCAACTGAAACCAAAACCGCTGGCTTACTTTTGCCATGTTAACCCCTGATGTAAATAGTAAGAATTCTCAATGTATTTTGCGATTGTACTATTAAAGATATAAGGAACTCAATTAAGTTTGGTAAATGTTCCTTATACAGGGGGAATTGTATATTAAAAAGCTACTCTTTATTAAGGGTCACTACACGCTGAGGGAATGGTATTTCAATGTCAGCTCCTTGAATTGCATTGTAAACACCACCGTTCACTGCGAGCTTGGTTTCAATAATTTTGGTTGTTGGAACCCAATAGCGATAGCTAATAGTAACGCCACTATCAGCAAAACGTTCAATACCGACTTGTGAGTGGGGGTCATCAGCGACAAGTTCATGTTCTTTTAATACGCTTTCTATTAACTCAATTGCATGCTCAGCACTGGCGTTATAAGCGATGTCTATTTCTCCTTTTACCAACGAATAATTAAAGGAGTTGTGTAGTATTTCACCAACAATATGTTTGTTGGGAATAGTTATTTCGACTTTTTCTTCATTGATAAGTACTGTATGCCCCAGTTCAATAGTTTTTACTTGGCCACTGACATTTTTAACTTCAATTGTGTCGCCAACAATAAATGGGCGTGTTGCTATAATAGCCAGTCCCGCCCCATAATTTGATAGCATACCTTGCAATGCCAAACCTGCACCGAGGGAGGCTGCACCGATTGCCGCAACGAATGGGGTGACGCTGATGCCAATTTTCCCCAATGCGATAATTACCACCATGATGATCAACAAGACTTTGACCACATTACTGACAAAATTAGTGAGCGTAACGTCGATATTGTTGCGGGTCATAATACCGGCAACCATTTTTGATAGTTTTTGTGCTAGCCAAAGACCAAAAATTAAAATGAGTAATGCGCCGACGAGCTGCATACTGTATTTGACCAAGTATTCGCTGATCATTGTGTAGTATTTTTCGACTTGTTCTATTTCTGACTTGATCATCTAAAATCCATGAAGTGATTAATTAAAATGCAATGTAATTAAATTAGTGAATATCATAGCAGAGCTTGCTGTAAAAATGGATAAAGCCAAGGCACGATTAATGCGGTTAACAATGCACTTAAGGCCATTGCAACCGATGCAAACGCACCTATTTTGGGATTTTCACGCAATGCAGCTGCAGTGCCAATTGCGTGACAAGTTGTGCCAATGGCTACGCCCTGAGCTTGGTCATTACCTATGCCCAAAAGCCGAAAAATTATAAAACCAAAGACAGCGCCTAATACTCCAATAAAAATAACCATTGCTGCTGCAAGTGAAGCGATGCCGCCTAATGAGTCCGTTACTAATAGAGTGATTGGTGTGGTCACTGATAAAGCTGCCACCGACGCGGCTAGCTCCGATGGTGCGCAAAAGAATAGACCTAAAAGAGCGCCGACAAAAGTTGCGTTTATAATGCCTGCGGCGCAACTAAGTAAAATCAACAGCGCATTTTTACGAATATGCACAAACTGCTGATATAACGGAATGGCAAGGGCAACAATTGCGGGCTCTAATAAAACACTGAGCACCTGAGTATGCTCAAAGAAAGGTTTATAGGGCAGATCTAAACTCACTAATAATACAGCAATAATAGTTATAGCGAGGAAAACAGGGTTTGTGAGAGATTTTATAATTGGCTTCTCACTATAACCATTCAACCATTTTAGTATTAGAAATAGACCCACGACTGCAAAGGAGCTTAACCACCAATAGTTAATCATGCTGGTCCTTGCTTTTGTAATGGCTAATTATATGGCTAATCAATAATAGACTCGTTAAAGGAATGAGTAACAGTGCCGTCATAAGGAATTGCCAATATTGCTGTATCAATTCTAAATGTTCGATAAATCCTACTCCCGCGGGAATAAAAAATAGTGGCATAAAATTTAACAAAGGAGATGCAAAAGGGGTTACCTGAGCCTCTTTGATAATGCCTGTTAACAATAATGTGACTAATAGCAGCATTCCAAGTAATGGAGCAGGAAAACTGCCGCCCGTTGTATGCATAATTAACTTAGCTATGAATAAGTTGGCTAAAATAATTGCACAACTTAACAGAAACTGGATGCTAGATTTTAATCGTTTTTTTAGTTGAGTCATCGCTTGCTCAGTGATCATATCTGTTACTAAACTTAATCATGTTCTATGGCTTTTCACTATGCGACATATTGCTAAATAATCACCAGCGTTTTTGCTTTGAATACTGGGTGCTTTCGTCGCCTTTTGCTTTCGCTATTGCTTTTTTTGTATTTTTATTGAGGAGTAACCGTATTTGGCTAAACGTTTCTTTGGCAAGGATCTTACGTCTAGGCGTTGTATAGCTTTGTTGAGTAACGCGTTTAATTGCTGCTAAGGTGTCTGGGGAGCGTGTAAGTAAAGTATCTATCATGGCTAAACACGTTTGTAATGGGTCATCACTTAGCTCGGTCACTAAGCCTATTCGTAAAGCATGTTTTGCATCAATTGTAGATGCATGGCTGGCTAACCAAAGAGCTTGGTCGCTTGATATTAAGTTTGGTAATACAACGTTTGCTCCCATATCTGGGCATAATCCCCAACGGGCTTCCATGACTGCGAGTTTCGCATCGTTATGAACGATTCTATAATCTGCCCCAAGAGCTATCTGCATGCCTCCACCAAAGCAATTACCTTGAATAACAGCAAAAACAGGAATACTTAAAGACTGCCAACCTAACACAACTTGTTGTGCCAAATTACAATTGCCCGGTAACCATTTAAACAGCAAGCTAATAATATTCATTGGGCTTTTCATTACCGATGCGACATCAAGGCCTGCACAAAAGTGCGCACCTTGCCCTTTAATAACGACGGCACGCAGGGTGCTACCTTTTTTTATCTGTTTAATTACGTCAGCGAGCTGTTTAAACATGATGAAATTGAGCGCGTTTTGTTTTTCTTCCCTAGCGAAAGTAACAAATGCAATTTGTTGTTGTTTTTCTAATTTAATCATGTCAACTCCTCGGACCTATTTTAGTTTAGCTTACGAATTAAAAGGAGCTATGTAAAGTGATGCTTTTTAACTAAAAAATATACGGCTAATTGTAAGTCCAGCCTACAAAAGATTACAAAGTGGTGTATATTTTTAATGGAACTAATTGTTATCTTAACGCTCAATATTAGCCCCATACATATCAGGCGTTCAGCGCTAACTTAAAATAATCATAAAAGGTAGTGTTAAAAACATTATCGAGGAGAAAAACCATGCTTAAAAGGTTCACGCCAAGCATTATAAGAACTTATATGTCTTTAGTTGCTAAAGGCGTCTTGGGCACAACATTTATTGTCTCATTAGCTGGTTGCTCTGATGATAACGCGACTAAACAGGTTGCTCCTGCACCTGCAGTATCGGTATTTAAAGTTATTTCGCAGCAAGTGGGAGATTATCGCGAATTTGTTGCGCGAACTGAAGCGCATCAAGAAGTTGCTATTCGGGCACGTGTTGAAGGTGAGCTTATTGAGCGTCATTTTGATGAAGGCTCTTATGTTGAGAAAGGTCAGTTACTGCTACGCATTGACCCGTCAGAATACCAATCCTCAGTGGCTGAAATAGAAGCTGATATAAAAAGTAAAATTGCAGGGGCGAATGGCGCTGAGCGTGATTTGAAACGGGGTAGAGAAGTCGCTGAGCAAGGCTTTATCTCGCAATCTGATCTCGACAAATTGATAACCAATTATGACCAAGCTACAGCTGCAGTGAATTCAGCCCAAGCCAGTTTAGAAAAGGCTAAATTAAATTTAAGTTACACTGAAATTCGTGCGCCTTTTGCTGGTCGTATCGGTAAAGTAAATTTTGATGTGGGTAATATTGTTGGGCCATCGTCTAATGAATTAGCAGTGTTAACAGATGTTGATCCTATTTATGTTAACTTTCAAGTGGAGGAAGCTGACTACATTAGCTATCGCCAAAAGCATCAAGACACTAGCAATAACCCTCAAAATGTACCTATCGAGTTAGCATTACGTTTACCAAACAATACTAACTTTGAGTCAAAAGGTCAGCTTGATTTCGCTGACACAAAAATCGACCGCAGTACTGGTACAGTTGAGCTGCGTGCCACATTTGCGAATGAGAAAAGTATTGTGATGCCAGGGTTGTTTGTCACTTTAATCGTTGAGAGTAAAGATAAACAAGAGCAGGCCTTAATCCCACAAGCAGCGGTGCAAGAAAACCAACAAGGCAAATTTGTATTGGTGGTGGGAGATGACAACAAAGTAGCAACACGTATTGTGACACTTGGACGTCGTATTAATGCGATGTGGGTCGTTGAATCTGGTTTACAAAACGGTGAAATGGTCATTGTTGAAGGTTTACAAAAAGTACGTCAGGGTGTTGAAGTTAAACCTGTTGAGAAAAGGGTTGATCATACAACGGGTACTATTTCCAATAAAACAGACTCAGCGAGCTAATAGGAGCGTTCATGATAAGTAAAACGTTTATCGCGCGGCCTAAATTTGCCTTAGTGATCTCAATAGTCATTACCTTAGCGGGTCTGATTTCCATGGGCTTACTACCAGTAAACATGTATCCAGAAATAACACCGCCACAAGTACAAATAACCGCTGTCTACCCTGGTGCAAGTGCGCAAATAGTTGAAGAGTCAGTGATCCGACCCATTGAAGAGCAAGTCAATGGTGTGGAAGACATGATGTATATAGAGTCTAGCTCGACTAATAATGGTACTGCGAACATTACAGTTTATTTTAAAGTGGGCACAGATACCGATATTGCCCAAGTTAATGTGCAAAATAGGGTGGCGTTAGCAGAACCCGGCCTGCCAAATGAAGTAACGCGTCAAGGTGTCTCTGTTAAGAAAAAATCGAGTTCAATGCTGTTGGGGATTAACCTTTACTCTAATCAAGAAAACATTGACGCTATCTTTCTTAGTAACTATGCCACAAATTATTTAACTGAGCCGTTAGGACGAATTGAAGGGGTTGCATCTGCTGAAGTAATGGGGGAGCAGACATATTCAATGCGATTATGGCTGCGTCCAGATAAAATGGCATCTCTTGGCTTAACTGTGACTGAGGTTCAAGCCGCATTACAAGAACAAAATACCATAGTCGCGGCTGGTAAATTAGGTGCGGCGCCATCCTTGCCGAGCCAGCAGTTCGAGTATTCAATACAAGCAAAAGGACGGTTAAAAACCCCGGCTGAATTTGGGCAAACTATTATTCGCGCTAATCAAGACGGCAATTTTGTGCGTTTAAATGATATTGCGCGAATTGAGCTTGGCTCTGCAGATTACAGCACCACGGCTGAATTAAACCAGCAAGATACGGCGTTTGTGGTGATTTATCAGCTAACAGATGCGAACGCTACGCAAGTTGCCAATGATGTAAAAGCAACCATGGCAGAGCTTGCAAAGCAACTCCCTGACGGTGTTGAGTATTCAATTCCTTATGATACTACCGAGTTTATTAATCGCTCTATTGAAGAAGTGGTCGTTACCCTGTTTCAAGCTGTAGGGTTAGTAGTATTAGTGGTGTTTTTATTCCTACAAAACTGGCGCGCAACGCTAATTCCTACTATCGCAATTCCGGTTTCTTTAGTCGGTACCTTTGCTTTTATGATGGCTATGGATTATTCAATTAACTTGATTACTCTGTTTGGCTTGGTATTAGCGATAGGTATAGTGGTTGATGATGCCATTATCGTGATTGAAAATGTGGAGCGAATTTTAAAAGAAGAAAAGCTACCAATCAAAGAAGCAGTAACCAAAGCAATGGAGCAAGTCACAGGGCCTATTATTGCAACGACACTGGTACTATTAGCTGTATTTGTTCCTGTCGGTTTTATGCCGGGGATCACAGGTGAGCTGTATAAACAGTTTTCGGTGACGATTTCATTTGCGGTGCTTATTTCGTCGGTTAATGCTTTAACATTAAGTCCAGCTCTTTGTGCTTTACTATTAAACGAAAAAGCAATGAAACCGATTAAATGGCTCGCCCCCGTTGAGCGTGGTATTACTAGTTCCACTTCCGTTTATAGCAAAGTTATTCATTTTATTCTTAAGCGTGCAGGGAGAATGAGTTTATTTGCGGTCATCTTATTTGTTGCTGCAGCATGGCTTGCGAAAAGTGTTCCGACAGGGTTTGTACCTGCTGAAGATCAGGGCTTTGTATTTGTTGATGTGCAATTACCAGATGCCGCAGCTTCAGGACGCACGCAAAATGTGATGAAAAAAATCGGTGATATAGTTAAAAACGAACCCTCAGCAACTGATTTTATTGCTGTGTCTGGCTTTTCTTTAATTGGTGGAGCAGGGTCAAATAACGCGTTAGGTATTGTTATTTTAAAGGACTGGGAAGAGCGCACAACAGCTGAATTAGGGCTAAAAGCCACGATAGGCCGCCTTATGGGACAGATGTGGGCAATGCCTGATGCCCAAATTATGGTGTTTAACCCGCCGCCAATTCCAGGGCTTGGCACAAGTTCGGGGTTTGAATTTAGGTTACAAGACAGTGAAGGACGTGATCCGACTGAATTGGCACAAGTGCTTAATGGGTTAGTCTATGAAGCTAATCAGCATTCGACGCTCAGCAATGTATATAGTACCTTTCGTGCCAACGTACCACAGTATTTTTTAGAAATAGACCGTAATAAGGCAAAGGCGCAAGGCGTTGCTCTTAGCGATATCTTTATCACCCTGCAAGCACAGTTAGGCTCTTTGTATATTAATGACTTTAATCAATTTAGTCGTACATACAAGGTTATTATGCAGGCTGAAAGTGAGTTCCGCAAAGACCCTGCTGACTTACAACATTATTTTGTCCGCAATGATCAAAGCGATATGGTTCCATTAACAACATTAGCTAAGCTTGAGCCGATACTTGGTCCAACAACTTTGAATCACTTTAATTTGTATCGTAGTGCTAGTATCAGTGGTCAAGCCGCAGCAGGTTTTTCAAGCGGTGATGCGATAGCTGCAATGCAGGAACTCGCGGGACAATTGCCTAGTGGATATACGTTTGAATGGGCAGGCCAATCAAAACAAGAGATTGAAGCAGGTAACATGGCGCCAATCCTCTTTGGCTTAGCGGTTATTTTTGTCTACTTATTTTTAGTTGCACAGTATGAAAGCTGGACGATTCCTTTTTCTGTTATTGCGGCTATACCGCTGGCGATGTTTGGCGCCATGCTAGCGTTATATGTAATTGGTTTAGAGAACAACATATATGCTCAAGTCGGTTTAGTGTTACTGATAGGTATGTCTACTAAAACGGCGATTCTGATCGTTGAGTTTGCCATGGAAGAACGGTTTGCAGGGAAAAGCATTTTTGAAGCCGCACTTAGTGCCGCTAAAATGCGTTTTCGGGCTGTGCTGATGACCGCATTTTCATTTGTATTAGGTGTACTTCCTTTAGTGTTTGCCAGTGGTGCAGGGGCTGCGAGTCGGGTATCGCTAGGTATCACAGTGCTGGCAGGTATGTTAGCGGCAACAATTTTTGGTACTTTGTTAGTGCCACTATTTTATAGTTTAGTACAAACGATGCGTGAAAAAGTAAAAGGGACAGCAAGTCCTGAGTCGTAAAAAGATAGAATGCAGAAAAAAGTCAGGGAAACCTGGCTTTTTTTTGTCAAAAATCTGCTGAGGTTTGATACTATACGGGGATTATCATGTTGAAGGGTTGATGGCAATGACAGGACCACGTTTATACAGCGAAGAAGAAGTGACGCACCAAGCGTACGATATTTTTTTAGAGTTAGCGCCAGATAACTTAACCGAGCAGGATATTGAAGATTTTAATATGCATCGCGAAAACCTTGGCTTTATTGAAGAAGGTGAACCTGATGAGCAATGGCAAGACTTTGTTGCATTAGAAATAGAACCAGAGCACTTTTTACAAGTGCTAGTGGGGCTCGAGTTTGAGAATCAAGATATACTATTTGCTAAAATCCTAATAAGCCGCGATAAAGACGCACCGTTTTGTCATATTCTATGGAAAGATAGCGAATAAAATAATGCAGTGTTTAGGGTTCCTTACTAACATTATTTACCATCAACCAGAGAACCAACAGTGAAGCGTTTTTTACTGTTTTTGTGCTTGTTTATAAGCTACAAAAGTTGGTCGGTTGACCCGTTTGAAGACTTTCATGAGTATGGTCAGCTTTCCGAAGAAGAAATCCATAAAATTCACCAAGGTGAAATGCTCTATGGTGACACCGAGTTTGGTTTTATCGTTAGCCGTGGTAATACAACCTCAACGAGTTTTAAGCTTAGAGGGAACTTATATCAAGATTTAGAAAGTTGGCGAAACCAATTTAAAATCGATACGCTTTATAAACGTGATCGCAATGACACAACAGGCGATGATGAAGTCTCTGCTAACCGTATATTTATATCAGCACAGGGAAACTATAAAGTGGGTGTTAAGAATGCCTCCTTCTTTGTCTATGGTGATTATGAAAATGATGAATTTAGCGGCCTAGCGTTTAAAAGTACACTTGCCACAGGTTATGGTAATCGCTTGTATCAAGGTGTAAAAAATCAAGTGGATTTTGATATAGGACCAGGCTTATACCGCTCAGTTGCGGATGATGATACTGTGCTAGAAATGGATGAAGATGCCACTAAAACGGGTTATTTATTGCGAGTTGCTTTACAGTGGGAGCGTACCGTGTCAAAGCGTACACGGTTTAATCAAGATGTCAGTATAGAACAATCATTATCAGGATTAAATTCGCGGCTAAAGTCAGAAACATCGTTGATCAGCCAAGTTATGGGGGCTGTATCATTAAAGTTTGCCTACCTATATCGATATAATTCAAAGCCAGAAGACGACAAGCTGAAGTATGACTCTGAGCTGAGCGCGACTTTTGTATATAGTTTTTAACCTCTGTAGAGATTTTTATGTATCAACATAAGCAGTACGCTTTATTTATTTTTGTGATCTTGGCTTGGATTGGCAGTTTTGTCGGCCTTGCATGGTATTTAATTGGCGCAGATATGCCATTAATGGTATTTGCTGGGATACTTGTTTTAGTGGGTTTTATTTTCCACGGTTTAACCATTAAAGTTGATAATGAGACTATTGGTTGGGGCTTTGGTCCGGGTTTATTTGGCCAAACGTTAATGCTTGCAGATATTGTAGAAGCAAAACCTGTTGAGAATTCTTTTCGCCATGGTATTGGCTTACGTATCACTCATGATGGCTGGGTTTATACTGTGTCTGGGTTTAGTGCGGTGCAGCTAACGATGAAAGATGGTAGCCAGTATCGCTTAGGTACTAATGATCAAGCGGGGTTACTTAGCGCGCTCGATGGTAAAATTTGTCCGTCAGCAGCAGTTGAGACTGCTTAGAGTTAGCCATAAAAAAAGCGCCGAGGCGCTTTTTTTATATGTTAATCACAATGATTAATGCTCGTGACCGCAGCCACCTTCACCATGGACATGGCCGTGGGCTAATTCATCAGCTGTTGCGTCACGTACTTCAAGAACCTCTACGTCAAATTTTAGCGTAATGCCTGCAAGTGGGTTATTACCGTCGACGATAACTTCTTCATCTTGGATATCGATGATCATAACTGACTGGTCGCCGTCATCAGTGGTTGCTCGAAATTGCATACCTACTTCAATTTCCATACCTTCAAACATCGATTTAGGCACAGCTTGCATTAATTCATCGTGACGTTCGCCATAACCGTTTTCAGGTTCAACAGTAACACTTAGCGTGTCACCAGCTTGCTTACCTTGTAGTGCATCTTCTAGGCCTGGTATTAAATAACCTGTACCAACAATAAAAATGAGTGGCTCGCCATCAAATGAATTATCAATTGAGTTGTTGTCACTATCCGTTACAGAATAATGCATTTTTACCACTTTGTTTGGTGCAATGATCATAGTCATTCCTATTTATTCGTCTTCTAGAGAGTAGGGTAGAGGTTGAATTGCGAGCTCTACCTGCGGTTCATGTTTTACACGTAGTGATTGACTAGGTTCACTGTCGTTTGGCAACACAACAAGGCCATAAAAAGTCTTCGATTGTTTATTGTAGGCTTGGCTAATTAATTTTCCAGCGCGGCGCCAGTTGTCACCCACTTGAGTTTCTAAATCAAGCTCATCAAAGGGACCTTCGCTTGGACCTGAGACAATAAACATAGCACGCTTATTTTTACCTAGATATTTCATGCGAGCGACGGTTTCTTGTCCTGTATAGCAGCCTTTGCGAAAGCTAATACCGCCAATGGCGTGCAAATTGACCATTTGCGGCACGTACTCACCAATTGCGGCTTGGTTAAGTGCTGGCTCACCGGCTAAAATTGCATGCTGTTGCCAAAGGGCATCATCGTCTAAGCAAGTAATACTTTCAGGTAAAGAGAAATCGCTATCGACCATTAATAAAATACGATCTTTAGCTAATTTTAGTGCTTTACCACCGCTAAAGTCACAGGCTGTTGCTGGTTCTACAAATTTAATTCCTAGCTTGTTTTGTACTGTTGTTAGGTCGTCGCCTAATATGCCGACTAACTGTAAAGGTGATTGCTGGATCTCGACTTTAGAAAAGACTGCATACTTTTTTAATTCAGCTAAAGATTGCTCTACTTCATGTGCTGTGGCCGCAAGATAGTAACTATCTTGATGAGAAAATAACTTAGCGACACTCCAAAGCTTTCCTTTCGCATTACAGTGACCTGCCCACAAAAAGTTGTCGTGTTTGAGCAGATTTAAATCCTGTGTAATTTGGCCATGAAGGTAAGCGAGTTTATCAACACCACTTATACTGATCAGCTTATGTGATAAAGGACATGCATATACAGTTGACATAAAAACCTTCTTTGCGAGAAATTGAGATGCTTATGATAACGTAGTTGATGCTATGGGTATAGATGCAAGCAAATGATATGTCGGCACCTTGAAAATAATTTAATACGCTATTTATAGCTGTTTATTCACAGGCAATTTGGTAAACTCAACGGCAACTTAGTACGAGGTAGAAAATGACTGAAATTCATAGTAAAGCACGTATTCGTTGGGCATGTCGTCGTGGTATGTTAGAGCTTGATGTATTGTTTATGCCATTTGTTGAAGAAGCGTTTGACTCATTATCAGCACAACAACAAGCAGTCTTTCAGCGTTTATTAGAAGCAGATGACCCTGACTTGTTTGCGTGGTTTATGGGCCATCAAGAGTGCCAAGACCCTGAGCTTAGGCAAATGGTTAAGCTAATTTTAGACCGAGTTCGTGTATAGATTTAGGCTAACGGATAACAAAGCAGATCACACTCCTTTAGTGGTCTGTTTTAGCTTGTTTGTAGTTTGCTTTACCCCCTTCCTTAGCACTTCCTTTATGCAGTTTCTTTGTATCCTCTTTACAGGTATGACTGGCTATTTGTGCTGGCGCTGGTTTAGGCGCGCACACCCACTACAAGGCACATTTGTGCTTGACGGCACAAACTGTCACTTTATTAATGCTGAGCAGGAAATAAATGGGATGATAAGTAGTCGCAGCCGAGCTTATCAACACTGTATTTGGTTAAACCTTATAGGTTTTAGCCAAGCCCAGTGGCTTATAATAAATGCCAATGGGCTTGATGAAGAAAGCTTTATTAGGTTAAAGCGGGCAGTATTGGCAAGCGCTAAGCGTTAGTAGGGGTTAGTATAGTTGGCTTAGGGTTGTCATTTTGCGCTGGGTAATCAATGGTGTAATGCAGGCCTCGGCTTTCTTTTCGCTCCATCGCGCTACGTATGATTAACTCCGCAACTTGTACTAAATTACGTAACTCGAGTAAATTATTCGTCACTCTAAAGTTGGCATAATAATCGTGAATCTCTTGTTGTAATAATTCAACACGATGTAATGCTCGCTCTAAACGCTTTGTTGAGCGAACAATCCCTACATAATCCCACATAAATAAGCGTAATTCATGCCAGTTATGCGTTATAACAACTTCTTCATCTGAGTTAGTGACACGGCTTTCATCCCACTGGGGTAAAATTTGTTGTGGCGGGCTACTAGCAAGTTTTGCAAGAATATCTTTTGCTGCTGCGTGAGCAAATACAATACACTCAAGCAATGAGTTACTCGCCATTCGGTTTGCGCCATGTAAACCTGTGTAAGCAACTTCACCTACCGCGTATAGATTGTCTAAATCGGTTTTTCCATTAAAGTCGGTCATTACCCCGCCACAAGTATAGTGAGCGGCAGGCACGACAGGTATTGGCTCTTTAGTAATGTCTAAACCAACACTTAAACACTTTGCGTAAATGGTCGGGAAATGCTCAATGATAAAATCTTTATCTTTATGGCTTATATCTAAATAAACACAGTTTGCACCGAGGCGTTTCATTTCAAAGTCGATTGCGCGGGCTACTATATCGCGGGGTGCAAGTTCTTCGCGCTCATCAAAGTCTTTCATAAAGCGGGTGCCGTCAGGGCGTTTTAAATAGGCACCTTCGCCACGCATGGCTTCTGTGATCAGAAAGTTCTGCAATTCCGGATGGTATAAGCTGGTTGGGTGAAACTGGTTAAACTCCATGTTCGCAACTTTACAGCCGGCACGCCACGCCATGGCTATGCCATCGCCACTGGAAACATCGGGATTTGACGTGTAAAGGTATACTTTACTCGCGCCACCAGTCGCTAAAGCAACAAATTTAGCAGCAATGGTTTCAACCCGTTTTTCTCGGCGGTTCCACATATAGATGCCATGGATATGAGATCCAGATTTACCTAGTTTTTTATCCCCAATTAAGTCAATAGCATTGTATTGCTCAAGTAAAGTGATGTCAGGGTGAGCTTGTACTTGGCTGATCAAGGTTGTTTGCACAGCACGCCCGGTTGCATCTGCTGCATGCAAAATACGGCGGTGGCTATGTCCGCCTTCACGGGTTAAATGAAAGCGCTCTTTACCTTTGCTATCAAACTCCATATCAAATGGCACGCCTTGTTCAATAAGCCAATTTAAACACTCGGGCGCATTGCTTGCAGTATAATGCACGACTTCACGGTCGCATAAACCACCACCGGCATCTAGGGTATCCTGCACATGGGATTCAATGCTGTCATTCTTTTTGTCGAACACGGCTGCAATGCCGCCTTGCGCATAAAGAGTGGAACCTTCTTTTAATTCACCTTTACTAATTACAGTAACTTTACAATGATTAGCTAATGAAAGTGCCAAAGAAAGTCCAGCAGCGCCGCTACCAATTATAGCAACATCTGTGGTGTGGTGTTTATTTTGGTTCATGTCCGTGGTCTTTGCGGTTACAATGCTCTAGGATACTAATTAAAGTAATTGGTACGAGCAATCAATATTATTGTGATAAGCGTATATGTATCATATTTTTACACTACACTATTAGTGATTTTCAACTTTTAGATATTTATTTACACGCTTTTTTATAAAAAAATAATATTAAATGAACTTTTCATTCATGCCTCAGTCAGAGTATTTGTAAACAATGGCTAAGATATGAATAACAAGTAATAACTAGATATAGGAGTACCGGCTCGAATGAGCGAGCAGGATTTAGATTTAGCGCTAGTAAAAAGGGTTCAGCAAGGTGATAAAAATGCCTTCAATCTATTAGTAAAGAAGTATCAGAATAAAATAGCCGGTTTGATTTCTCGTTACGTATCAAACCAAGGTGATATTGCTGATGTTGCGCAAGAGGCTTTTATTAAAGCATATCGTGCACTTCCTAACTTTCGTGGAGATAGCGCCTTTTATACTTGGTTATACCGTATCGCTGTTAATTGTGCTAAAAATTACTTAGTGGCTCAGGGCCGCAAACCGCCAGCAAATGATGTAGACGCTGATGAGGCTGAGTTTTATGACGGCGCGGATGCTATGCGTTCTAATGCATCCCCTGAGAATTTATTATTAAGCGACGAAGTTCGCGCTGTAATTTTTAACACGATTGATAGTTTGCCTGAAGATCTTAAAACCGCGATAACCTTACGAGAAATCGAAGGGATGAGCTATGAAGAAATAGCCGTGGTAATGGATTGCCCAGTCGGGACGGTACGTTCGCGTATTTTCCGTGCCCGTGAAGCAATTGATAACAAATTAAACCCATTAATAGGCGAGTCTTAATATGACAAAAGCACACGTTAACAAGTTGGATAATCAAGACCTATCCGCATTACTTGACGGCGAACAACCTTTAAGTAATGAGGAAATTGCTTTACAGGATACGGCAACCTTAGGGCGCTATGCACTGATAGGCGATGTAATGCGTGCTGAGTCAGAGGACGCCTTTGTACTTGATATAAGTGATAGCGTAGCTAAAGCATTAGAAAGTGAACCGGTATATGCTGACTTTAGTCAAAAGCAAGATGCGCAAGTCGCAGCGACTGGTACAGATAATGTGGTTGCCTTTAACTGGCGTAAGCCAGTAGCGCAGTTAGCTATTGCGGCAAGTGTGGCAATGTTTGCAATCGTTGGGGTACAAACGCTACCACAAGGTGAAGACTCTCCTGCGAATGAAATTCCAATTTTACAAAGCACACCTTTAACTGGGGTTGCATCTCCTGTGAGCTATTCATCAGAACCTGCTTTGGAAAATGCTGAACAAGGCTTACGCGAATTACAGCAACAACGCATTGGCGCATTGGTTTTAGAGCATCAACGTCAAGCACGCATTGCATATTCTCTTGAAAAGGCTCACACTAAGGCGCAAGCCGAAGAGGAAAAAAACTAATTAAATGAAAGTAATTACTTTTATCTTGTCGTTGGTAATATTAGCACCCGCCTATGCTAGCGACGAAACCCCTGCAAAAGAGCTATTGCTCAATATGGCTGAGGCCGTCCACAACCGTAACTTTGATGCGTCTTTTGTTGTTGTTAAAGGTAAATCGATGGAGCCCTACCGTTGGTTGCATGCAAAGCAAGGTGATACAGAGCTTGAGCATCTAAGTTTACTCAATGGTGCTGGTCTTGAAATGGTTAGGGTTGATGATCAAGTCACCTATTTTGAACCGCAATCAGCCCCGTATTCTATAGCGACTGACTCAATCGCTGGGCCAATCCCTGAAGTGCTTTTTAAAGATATAGAACGTTTAAGCAGCGAATATGATTTTGTCCTTGGTGGCAAAGGGCGCATAGCAGGGCGTGCAGCACAACTAGTACGTATTGAATCAAAAGATGAATTTAAGTTTAATTATTGGCTCTGGATTGATGCTGAGTCGTCATTACTTTTAAAGTCAGCGTATGTAAATCACGATGGTGAAATGCTTGAGCAACTACAGCTAACACATATCAGCGTGACTGAAGAGCCTGCACCACTGTTACTTGAAATGTTAAACCGTGATTTTCCAACACCATTACCCCGTGATGCAGTTGCAACAGAGCAGACTAACGCTGCTAGCAATAACTGGCAGATTGGCTGGTTGCCCGACGGCTTTAGCTTATTAAAATCAGACAGGCATAAACTTGATTTAAATAATGAATTAACCGATTACTATTTATATTCGGATGGTTTTGTTGAAGTGTCAGTATTTGTGCAGCGCCCGTTACCAGGACGCAGACCAAGTGGATCCTTATCTTCAGGAGCAACCACTATTTATGTGCATAATGCGGGTAGCTTTGACGTGTCAGTAGTCGGGAATATTCCAGCTATGACCGCAAAAGCGATTGCAGAATCAGTCGCACGGCCCCTTTAAAACCTCATGATTGAACAAACTCTTACAGTGGTGTCTATCTCAGGCGCCACTGCTCATTTAGAAGCACAACAAAAAAAAGCCTGTGAAGGCTGCAACGGTCGTTGTGGTTCACAAGTTTTTGGTAAACTGTTTGGTACTGCAAAGAAAACGTTTCCATATCAATTTGAAACTCCCGTCGAAGTTGGTCAAAAAGTAACATTGGCATTAGACGATAGCCATATGGTTAAACATGCTTTTGCTGTGTATATGTTACCTTTGTTTTTAAGTATGATATTTGCTTTAATTGCGAGTGAATTATTTAAAGCTGCTGAGTGGGTACAGATAATTGCCGCTGTAGGTGGTGGTATTACAGGCTTTGGTATTGCTAAAAGTCAGGTAAAAAGCCTTAAGCACGATATAAAAGTAATAAAAATTCACCCAATTAGCCTCCCTTTAACTCAAATAGATGGTGATTAAAGCCAATTAAATGTAAAATTGCGGCTTTATACACTTAGTCCATTAAAATAGAAGTTTAGAATCCAGTTTATGAAGCATATCCGTAATTTTTCGATCATCGCCCATATTGACCACGGTAAATCGACCCTTTCTGATCGTTTGATCCAAGTTTGTGGTGGCCTAACCGACCGTGAAATGCAAAAACAAGTATTGGATTCTATGGACATTGAGCGCGAGCGTGGGATCACCATTAAAGCGCAAAGTGTAACCCTTAATTATAAAGCCAATGATGGTGAAACTTACCAGCTAAACTTTATCGATACGCCAGGACACGTTGACTTCACTTATGAAGTGTCGCGTTCACTTGCCGCTTGTGAAGGTGCATTATTAGTTGTTGATGCAGGGCAAGGTGTAGAAGCGCAAACGTTAGCAAATTGCTACACTGCGATAGAGATGGACTTAGAAGTTATTCCGGTTCTCAATAAAATTGATTTACCGCAAGCTGATCCACTACGTGTAGCTGAAGAAATTGAAGATATTATTGGTATTGATGCCTTAGATGCTGTGCAATGCAGTGCTAAAACAGGTGTTGGTATTGCTGAAGTATTGGAAATGATTGTAAAGGATGTACCACCACCAGAAGGTGATAAAGACGCTCCATTACAAGCATTGATCATCGATTCATGGTTTGACCCATACCAAGGTGTTGTATCACTGGTTCGTATTAAACATGGTGAGTTACGCGCCGGCGACAAAATAAAGATTATGTCGAATGAGCAAGTACATATTGCTGATCACGTAGGTATATTTACACCAAAGCAAACAAATACCGGTGTATTAAAAACCGGTGAAGTTGGTTTTGTCATTGCAGGTATCAAAGAAATTCACGGTGCTCCAGTTGGTGATACCATCACTCATCAAAAAAATGCTGCACCTGCGCGTTTGCCTGGTTTCCAGAAAATTAAACCGCAAGTTTATGCGGGTATGTTCCCAATTGCATCTGATGAATATGAGTCGTTCCGTGATGCGCTTAACAAGTTAAGCTTGAACGATGCTTCACTTTTCTTCGAACCAGAGAACTCAACTGCGCTTGGTTTTGGTTTTCGTTGTGGCTTCTTAGGGATGCTACACATGGAAATTATTCAAGAGCGTTTAGAGCGTGAATACGACATTGACCTTATCACTACGGCACCAACAGTAATTTATGAAGTAGTAACCAAAGAAGGTACTAAGCAGATAGACAATCCGTCTGACTTACCACCAGTAAATGATATTCTAGAAATCCGTGAGCCTGTTGTTGAAGCAAATATTCTTGTACCGCAAGAGTATTTAGGTAGTGTGATCACCTTATGTGTCGAAAAACGTGGTATGCAAACAAAAATGAGCTATCACGGTAAGCAAGTTGCGGTCACCTACGAGCTACCAATGGCTGAAGTGGTGATGGACTTTTTTGATAAATTAAAATCAACTAGCCGTGGTTTTGCCTCTCTTGATTATAACTTTAAACACTTCCAAGTGTCTGACATGGTGCGTGTAGATATCTTAATCAATGGTGACAGAGTAGATGCCCTTGCTATTATTGTACACAGAGAAAGTGCGCAATCACGTGGTCGCCAATTAGCAGATGCATTGAAAGAGCTGATCCCTCGCCAAATGTTTGATATTGCAATTCAAGCTGCAATTGGTCAGCATGTTATTGCCCGTACGACGGTTAAGCAGTTACGCAAAAATGTAATCGCAAAATGTTATGGTGGTGACGTGAGCCGTAAGAAGAAACTTCTTCAAAAACAAAAAGACGGTAAAAAGCGAATGAAGCAACTAGGTAATGTTGAAGTGCCACAAGATGCGTTCTTAGCTATTCTTAAAGTTGGTAAATAAGTTTCGAACCCAGTTTAGAAAGATAAAGGAATGAATGCATGGCAGGTTATTTTTCAATATTTTTAGTGTTATTAACTTTAGGGTCAGGCTTAATCTGGTTAATTGATCATTTTATGTTTGCACCAAAAAGACAAGAACGCTTAGCCTTGGCAACAAGTTCAGCCGGTGGCGAATTAGATGAAGAAACTGCTTCTTTAATTGCACCTGAGCCTACAATTACTGAAACGGCGAAGTCTATCTTTCCGATGATTGCTGCAATTACGATTTTTAGATCGTTTTTGTTTGAACCGTTCCAGATCCCGTCAGGTTCGATGATGCCAACTTTGTTGGTGGGTGACTTTATCTTAGTGCAAAAGTATTCGTACGGAGTAAAAGACCCTGTATGGCGCACGCAAATGCTAGATGTAGCAGAACCTGAACGCGGTGATATTGTGGTGTTTAAATATCCGCTCGATGAGCGAGTAGATTATATTAAACGAGCAATTGGTCTGCCAGGTGATAAAATTGTATATCGTAATAAGCGCTTATACATCCAACCTAATTGTGAACAAGGACAAACGCAACAAGGTGATTTATTGTGTAATGAGTTTAACAAGATTGATATGGAAATCATCAATCGTGACGAATTTAAGCAAGGCTCTATGGATTTAGTGCGTTTAAATGAAAATTTAACAACATTGAACCATGATATTTTAATTAACCCAGAAGCGCTGGAAATGAAAGGGCGCTACTATCAACAACCGGGTACACGTTCTGATGAATGGGTAGTACCGGCTGATCATTATTTTATGATGGGTGATAACCGCGACAATAGCCAAGATAGTCGTGTGTGGGGCTTTGTACCAAAAGAGAACTTGGTGGGTAAAGCCGTCTTTATATGGATGAGTTTTGAATTTGATAATGGCCCAGATGACATTTTACCAGGCTGGGTTCCAACTGGAGTTCGTTTTGAACGCCTAGGTAATATTCAGTAACAATGAAAAAAAATGTAACAGAGTTATATAACAAAATAGGGTATACATTTACTGATCAAGGTTTACTTGAGCAGGCAATGACCCATCGTAGCCATAAAGGGCAGCATAATGAGCGCTTAGAGTTTTTAGGAGACTCAATTCTTAGCTTCGTCATTGCCAATGCACTTTATAGCAAGTTTCCAAAAGCCCGTGAAGGTGACTTAAGCCGTATGCGCTCTACTTTAGTGCGTGGTCAAACTTTGGCTGAGTTTGGCCTTGAATTTGGTTTAGGTGACTATTTACGTTTAGGTCCAGGCGAACTGAAAAGTGGTGGCTTTAGACGCGAGTCTACGCTTGCAGATGCAGTAGAAGCAATTATCGGTGCTGTCTTCTTAGACTCTGGTATTGATGTATGTGGTGAGCTGATCTTACAATGGTACGAAGCACGCCTTGATGCAATTTCACCAGGCCTCAATCAAAAAGATCCTAAGACCTTACTGCAAGAGTACCTACAAGCCCGTAAATTATCGCTGCCAGGTTATACCGTGGTTGATACGAAAGGCCAAGCACACAATCAAACATTCACGGTTGAATGTATTGTTGAAGGTATGGATAGCATTATCTCAGTAGGTAGCTCACGTCGTAAAGCCGAGCAAAAAGCCGCTGAAAAAGCATTGAAGATACTCAAAAATGAATCTTGATACACTGATCCAACCTCATGAAGGTGAGCTAGATACCTTTTGTGGCATGATAGCCATTGTTGGTCGTCCTAACGTTGGTAAATCAACTTTACTTAATGAAATCATTGAGCAAAAAGTTAGTATTACCTCGCGTAAACCACAAACAACACGTCACCGTATTATGGGTATTCATACACAAGGGCAGCATCAAGCTGTCTACGTTGATACTCCAGGGTTACACGTTGAAGAAAAGCGCGCTATTAATCGTTTAATGAACCGTGCGGCGTCAAGTTCTATTGGTGATGTAGAGCTCATTATTTTTGTTGTTGAAGGCACTCATTGGAATGCCGATGATGAAATGGTACTCAACAAAGTAAGCCAAAGTGGCAAACCCGTATTATTAGTCATTAATAAAATTGACCAAGTGAAAGACCGAGACTTAGTGCTTCCGCATATGAAGTGGTTAGGCGACAAATTTGATTTTGTCGGTATTATGCCAGTGTCAGCGACACAGGGTAAAAATATTAACTTGATCAAAGATGAAGTAACGAAACGCCTTCCACCGTGTGAGTTTTACTTTCCTGATGACTATGTAACAGACCGCTCTATGCGCTTTATGGCAGCTGAAGTTATTCGTGAAAAGCTGATGCGCTTTATGGGTGAAGAGCTACCGTACTCAGTGACTGTTGAAATCGAGCAGTTTAAATGGCAAGACAACGGTGTTTGGCATATCAATGGTTTGATCTTGGTTGAGCGTGAAACTCAAAAACGCATGGTTATAGGTAACAAAGGCGAAAAGCTCAAAGTTATTGGCCGTGAAGCACGTAAAGATCTTGAAGAAATGCTGGATAACAAAGTGTTCTTAGAGCTTTGGGTAAAAGTAAAATCTGGTTGGGCTGACGATGAACGAGCTCTGCGTAGTTTAGGCTATGGTGAAGATTAACTTTTGTCGATAATAGCCCATGGATAGCGACTTCTATACAGCATATTTATTACACCGACGTCCTTATAGTGACTCACAAGTAATGCTAGATATGCTGGTAGAAGGCGTTGGTCAGTTACGCATGTTAGCCCGTATTAGTGGCCGACAAGCAACAAAACATAAAGCACAATTACAACCCTTCCAAACTTTACTAGTTAACTATACTGGTAAGCACGATTTAAAATATATTCAACGTTTTGAATTGCACGGTACACAATCTCCGCTTGTGGGTGATCAGCTTTACTGTGGCTTTTATTTAAATGAACTCACTAACCGAATTGTGCCAATTAATGAGCCAATTGATCATGCTTATCAGCTATATAAAACTCACCTTAGGCAACTAAACCAGCATCCGAACTTACAAGCCGTACTACGCTCTTATGAGTTTCAGTTACTAGAGTTGCTGGGCTATGGTGTTGATTTTACTTTTGATGCGGCGGGCGATCCAATTGATGCGGCGCACACGTATAGTTATTTTGCTGAATATGGCTTTGTGATTCAGGATTTAAAAGGCAGTGGATTTACTGGTGCACAACTAAATGCAATTGCAGATCATGACTTTAGTGCGCCTGATGTGCTATATATGGCAAAACAGTTGAGCCGACACTTAATGAAGCCACTGCTTGGTAAAAAACCATTAAAAAGCCGCGAGCTTTTTATTAAATAATTAATATAGGTAAAAAATGAAAGACATTCTTTTAGGTATTAACGTTGATCATATAGCAACTTTACGCCAAGCACGCGGAACAAATTACCCTGATCCTGCTCATGCAGCCAGTGTTGCAGAACATGCTGGCGCTGATGGTATTACAATCCACCTGCGTGAAGATCGTCGTCATATTCAAGATCGCGATGTTTATGTTATGGCCAAAACAATTCAAACACGCATGAATTTAGAAATTGCCGTGACAGATGAAATGCTTGATATCGCATTGGACGTTAAACCTGAATATGTATGTTTAGTGCCAGAAAAGCGTGAAGAGCTTACCACTGAAGGCGGCTTAGACGTGGTCGGCAATCTTGAAAAAATTAAAGCAGCTACAGCAAAACTATCCGCGGCAGGTATTAAAGTTTCATTATTTATTGATGCAGATAAAGCCCAGCTAGATGCAGCGAAAGCATGTAATGCCCCTTATGTTGAAATTCATACCGGCGCATATGCAGATGCCGAAAATGACACTGACATGGAAAAAGAGCTTGAGCATATTCGTCAAGGTGTTGAATACGCGGCAGGCTTAGGATTGACGGTAAACGCAGGACATGGCCTGCATTATCATAACGTTAAGCCTATTGCTGCGATGAAAGAGATTTATGAGCTCAATATTGGCCATGCGGTAATCGCCCGTGCAGCCATTGATGGCCTTGATAAAGCCGTTCGCGATATGAAACGCTTAATGCTTGAAGCAAGAGCTTAAGCTGTGAATTAAAAAAACGACTCAGTTGAGTCGTTTTTTATTCACTATTAATTATGGATTAACAGTTAGTTTCTTCAGCGTTTACGCCTTCTTTAACTTCTTCACAGGCGTCTTCAACACCATTTTGTACGTCTGTTACAGCTTCATCAATGCGCTCACCAGCCTCTTCTGCGTGATTGTCTTCACAACCCATAATAAAAAAACTAGCAAATAGTGCGATAACGGCTGTTTTAACTGTTGTAGATTTCATAATGTAATTCCTTGTAAATAATAAATAAATTAGTATGTTTGTGTTTCGACTAAGGTGTTTTGCCTCGTAGCGCACCTGAAACTAGTGAAATAACTAATAATACTAAAAAGATAAAAAATATAATTTTGGCAATTCCTGCTGCGGCACCTGCGATACCACCAAAACCTAACACTGCAGCAATAAGTGCAATAACTAAAAATGTAATTGTCCAGCGTAACATTGTCGTCTCCTTGGTTTGTTAAATTGTACAAAAAAGATAATGCTAGTTGCATGCCATGATTTTTAATTATTAATTTTCAGGAGCTTACGGTTTTTTTTGACTCTTAAGATTAGGTGTTTCAAGTAATATTTACTTTGTTGCGTGTAACTTATTCTTGTTCTTAGAAATTAACTCTTTAAATTCATAGGTTCTTGGTCAGACCAATTTAACTTGTGGCTTGTTTTATCTCCTGTTTATGAAGTGATTAGTGAAAAAAGGTACTTGATCTATGATTTTCTATCTAGATAGTTATAACTTTTAACTATATTCATTATTTTTATTGTCTATATCCCGGAAAATAATAACAAAATGTAGAGTGTTAAGTTTGATGTGGGTATGTTAGTTTATTATTAATTGGTTTTACCAATTTACAAAGTGTTGGACTTGGTCTGGTTCTTTGATATGATTGGTGAATAATTATTTATATAAAGTGATTTTCTACCTGTTTTTTGGTGGCGAATTAACACAATACTTTAATAATCAAGGGGAGCAGCATGGACATAGGCCAATTACTTGCTACAGCAGCAAATTTAATGATCACTGGAATGGTGGGCGTTTTCGTATTCTTATCGCTGTTAATTTCAGCAATTATTTTTATGTCTAAAATAATGGGCCGCTTTGAAGAGCCTGTGGTTCAAGCCGCTCGTACACCATCTATTAAAGCCCAAGGTGTGCCAGCTGCACACGTTGCTGCTATCAGTGCTGCAATCGCTCAGTACAAAAACAAACAAAAATCATAAGGGGTGACTCATGGCTAAATTAAAATTAACTGAGCTAGTACTCAGAGACGCACATCAATCTTTATTAGCAACACGCATGCGTTTAGACGATATGCTACCCATTGCAGAAAAACTGGATAATGCAGGTTATTGGTCAATTGAATCTTGGGGTGGAGCCACCTTTGATTCGTGTATTCGTTATCTAGGCGAAGATCCATGGGAGCGTATACGTGCGCTTAAAAAAGCCATGCCTAATACGAAGCAACAAATGTTACTTCGTGGTCAAAACTTATTAGGTTATCGTCATTATGCGGATGACGTTGTTGAAAAGTTTGTTGAGCGCGCACATAAAAATGGTGTTGATGTTTTTCGTATTTTTGATGCTATGAATGATGTTCGCAACCTTGAGACCGCTATTAAAGCTGCGGTAAAGGTCGGTGCACATGCACAAGGAACTATTTCATATACTGTGAGCCCAGTTCATACACTTGATATGTGGTTGACGCTGGCTAAGCAATTAGAAGATTTAGGCTGTCACTCAATCTGTATTAAGGATATGGCTGGTTTGCTTAAACCTTATGATTGTGAGCAATTGATCAAAGGGCTAAAAGAAACCGTTTCTATTCCTATCGCAATGCAATGTCACGCAACAACTGGTTTAAGCACTGCAACCTACCAAAAAGCCATTGATGCGGGTATTGATATGCTTGATACCGCTATTTCGTCTATGAGTATGACCTATGGTCATAGTGCGACTGAGACTATCGTTTCTATTGTTGAAGGCACTGAGCGTGATACCGAGCTTGATTTAAATCAGCTGGAAGAGATTGCAGCTTACTTCCGTGATGTTCGTAAAAAGTATGCGGCATTTGAAGGAAGTTTAAAAGGGGTTGATGGCCGTATATTGTTAGCCCAGGTGCCAGGTGGCATGCTAACCAATATGGAAAATCAACTAAAAGAGCAAGGCGCTGCTGATAAATTGGACCAGGTTTTACTTGAGATCCCAAGAGTACGTGAAGATTTGGGCTATTTACCTCTCGTTACACCAACGTCACAAATTGTTGGTACTCAAGCAGTATTGAATGTACTGACCGGCGAACGTTATAAAACCATCACTAAAGAGACTGCGGGTGTACTTAAAGGTGAGTACGGTTCAACGCCAGCACCAATGAATAAAGAGCTGCAGGAACGTGTACTTGATGGTAGTGAAGCAATTACGTGCCGCCCAGCAGATGTATTACAACCAGAGCTTGAAAGCTTACAAGCTGACTTATTAAAAGAAGCACAAGAACAAGGTTTAGACCTTGCCGATGAGCAAATTGATGATGTGTTAACTTACGCTCTGTTCCCACAGATTGGCTTAAAGTTTATTAAAAATCGTAATAACCCAGATGCATTTGAAGCAGTTCCGAGTGCTGAGTCTAATAAGCAAGAGAAACCGAGCACCAGTAAACCTGATAGCAAGACAGTTAAAGCTGAGCAATACAGTGTAAAAGTTGATGGCAAGGTATATGACGTTGTTGTTGCTCAAGGTGGAGAGTTAAAAGAAGTTACACTCAAAGACAGTGAGTTAATTCCACAGTCTGCCTCTGTTGCATCTGGTGAAACATTGAATGCGCCACTTGCAGGTAACATTTTCAAAATCAAAGTGAAAGCAGGTCAAACCGTGAATGCGGGTGATGTCGTGATGATCATGGAAGCGATGAAAATGGAAACCGAAATTCGCGCTACAAACAGCGGCACAATTGCTGAAATCTTAGTTGCTGAGGGCGATTCTGTTGCCACTGGCGATGCAATGATTGCTATGGCTTAGGAGTAAAGAGGATGGAAGCGGTATTGAACCTCTGGCAAGCGACAGGCATAGCAAACTTCACCTTTCCTGGATTGATCATGATCGCAGTAGGGTGTTTATTGTTGTATCTCGCAATTTCAAGAAACTTTGAGCCATTATTATTATTGCCAATAGGCTTTGGCGCTATTTTAACGAATATCCCTGTAGCGGGCTTATCAGACCCTGGTGGTTTGCTGTACTACGTTTATCATATTGGTATTGATACCGGTGTATTTCCGTTATTAATCTTTATGGGTGTGGGGGCACTGACAGACTTTAGTGCATTAATTGCAAACCCACGAATGATGTTACTTGGTGCAGCTGCTCAGTTTGGTATTTTTGCTACTTTATTCGGTGCAATTTTACTTAACTATGTGCCTGGCTTTGAGTTTACTCTGCAGGATGCATCAGCGATTGCAATTATTGGTGGTGCCGATGGCCCAACAGCTATCTTTTTAGCATCAAAGTTAGCGCCAGATTTATTAGGTGCAATTGCAGTGGCTGCTTATTCGTATATGGCCTTAGTGCCAATTATTCAGCCACCTATTATGCGTGCCTTAACAACACCAGAAGAACGTAAAATTCAAATGCCACAGTTGCGCACTGTATCGAAAAAGGAAAAGATTATTTTTCCTCTTATGGTATTGGGTTTAACTATGCTGTTTTTACCTGCGGCAACACCATTAGTCGGTATGTTTTGTTTAGGTAACTTAATGCGAGAATCAGGTGTGGTTGATCGTTTAAGTAACAGTGCACAAAATGAGATTATCAATATCACCACGATTTTCTTAGGTTTAGCTGTAGGGTCTAAATTAGCCGCGGATAAGTTTTTAACTGTAGAAACACTGGGTATTTTAGCGTTAGGAGCACTCGCGTTCTCTATTGGTACAGCATCAGGTGTGTTTATGGCTAAAGGCTTAAATAAGTTCTCCAAGTCACCTATAAACCCATTAGTTGGTGCAGCAGGTGTTTCTGCTGTACCAATGGCAGCTCGAGTTGTTAATAAAGTAGGTCTTGAAAATAACCCGCATAACTTCTTATTAATGCATGCAATGGGACCAAACGTAGCAGGCGTACTTGGCAGTGCTGTCGCTGCGGGTATCTTGTTAGCACTTGTAGGTTAAAACACAACTCAGGTACTCATTCATTTTGAGTACTGCTGAAGTAAACTTTTACTTCCAACCGACTGGCGCAGTTTATACTGCGCTTTTTTTTGCCTGCTTTTTAGGTATACTCGAATTTTGTTACTAATAACCTGATTTTAAAAGGAGTGGTATGAATATCTTTGTGATTTTAATCTCTTTGTTTGTCGCACTTGTCATTCTTGTGCCACTACTTGAAAAGTACCAATCAAAAATGGGCTTAGAGGGCGCAACTAAATATGCGAAATATATTTGGCCATTAGTCATGATTTCATTGGTTGTGCAGTTGATTTATATGTTGGTACGGTAGAGTGCAGCCGTCAGCCGTCAGCCGTCAGCCGTCAGGGGAGCTGGGAGCGCTAAGCTGTAAGTTTTAAGCTGCTCGGCGTTAAACTTGGCTACATGAGCTGCATTGAGTACAGCGAAACCCAACGAAAAAATCCCCCCTCACAACAAAAAACCGTTGCTACTTACGTAACAACGGTTTTTATAATTTCTTACAGCTTACAGCTTACAGCTTACAGCTTACAGCTTACAGCTTACAGCTTACAGCTATTATTTAAGCGCTAACTGTAGCTCTCTGTTGCGCTCTAGCTGCGCTAAGAATGTGTCTGCAATTGGTTTAAACTTAGCAAGCTCTGCGCGTGGTAGAGGCTCAGATTTTGGAAGTTTAACAGTCTTAGGGTTACGGTGAACGCCGTTAACTAAAAACTCATAGTGTAAATGCGCGCCGGTTACGCGGCCTGTTGCACCGACAGTACCAATTTTTTGGCCTTGCTTAACTTTCTGTCCAGTTTTTACTGCGCGTTTGTTTAAGTGTAAGTACTTAGTCACGTATTGTGTGCCATGACTAATAAATACATAGTTACCATTGTATTTGCTGTAACCTGATTTAATTACTTTACCGTTACCTGACGCAACAACTGGTGTACCAGTACGTGCTGCGTAATCGATACCGCGGTGCGCTTTCACTTGCCCAGTAACAGGGTGTAAGCGGCGCGGGTTAAAACTTGAGCTAATATATTTAAAGTTAACCGGTGCACGTAAAAATGCTTTTTTCATGCTACGGCCTTCAGGGGTATAAAAATTACCATCGCTGTGGCGAATAGCGGCATAACGCTCACCCTGATTTATAAATTCAGCGGCAATAATTTTACCTGTACCAATAAACTCGCCATCAACATAATGTGATTCATAAATTAAGCCAAACTGATCACCTTTACGAATGTCGTTAGCAAAATCCACGTCCCAACCAAAGATATCAGCAAAGTTCATAATTTGGCGTTCGCTTAAACCTGCAGCTATACCTGAGGTCCAAAAGCTGTTACTGATTTCTCCACCAGTGGATTTAGTTAAAGTTTCAATTTCTTTGCTGTCGATTGAGGTATCGTAATTACCTTCCTCGTTTAAAGTTACAAACAAAGTATCTGTCTTTGAAATAACATAACGTAATTGTGCTAAAGAGCCGTCTTCGGCGGTGGCAAAACTAAGGATTTCACCAGGGTGAATTTTAGTTAGCTTACGAGTTTCTGCATTGGTGTTCAGTAATTTATGGACGGTCTGCGCGTTAAAGCCCGCTCGCTTAAAGATAAGTGCTAAATTGTCACCGTTCTTTACTTCAAAATCGACTAGGTCATATTCTGGTAATTTTGCTGCGTCTTCTTGCGAATTTAATTCAGTTAATTGCTCAGCATCATCAACTTTAATTTGTAACTCGTAGCGCTTGCCAATTTCCAGCGCATCTGCACTGTTGTCTTTAGAGGCGGTTGCTTTTTCAGAAGGAATAAGAGTCAGGGCAGCAATAGCAGAAACCAAACCTAGAATAAGCAATTTGTGTTTTTTTGGGAGTTTGTGCACAACGTGAACCATAACGTGCCTTTTTCTGCTGTCAAGATAATTAATCACTAATATTGCAGGATATACCTAATAAAGCGTTAATACCAGTGTTTTGTGGATTTAAACTGTCGCTAATTTACGCTAGAATCCCTAGGTTGACTGAATTTTTTGGAGTAATACACAGTGGATTTACAAACCGCTCTAGCAGAGATTAAACGCGGTGCAGAAGAAATATTAATTGAAGACGAATTAGTCGAGAAGCTAAAGTCTGGTAAAAAGCTGAAGATCAAGGCGGGTTTTGATCCAACCGCACCTGACTTACACTTAGGCCACACAGTGTTAATTAATAAAATGAAAACCTTCCAAGACTTAGGTCACGAGGTGATTTTCTTAATTGGTGATTTCACCGGTATGATTGGTGATCCAACAGGCAAAAATGTAACACGTAAGCCGCTAACTCGAGATGACGTATTAGCAAATGCTGAAACGTATAAAGAGCAAGTGTTTAAAATTTTAGATCCAGCTAAGACCACGGTTGCGTTTAATTCATCTTGGATGGAAAACTTAGGCGCAGCGGGTATGATCAAATTAGCAGCACGTCAAACTGTGGCTCGTATGCTTGAGCGTGATGACTTTAAAAAGCGCTATGCAAGTGGCCAGTCAATTGCTATTCATGAATTTTTATATCCATTAGTACAAGGTTGGGATTCAGTTGCGCTAGAAGCAGATGTTGAATTAGGTGGTACTGATCAGCGTTTTAATCTGCTTATGGGCCGAGAGCTGCAAAAAGATGAAGGTCAAAAGCCGCAAACGGTACTAATGATGCCTTTATTAGAGGGTACCGATGGCGTACAAAAAATGTCTAAGTCGTTAGGCAACTATATTGGTATTACAGATGCGCCGAATGACATGTTTGGTAAAGTGATGTCAATTAGTGATGAATTAATGTGGCGTTACTACGATTTACTAAGTAGCTTATCAATTGAAGAAATTGCCGCGTTAAAAGAAAAAGTAGCACAGGGCACAAATCCTCGTGATATTAAAATTGATTTAGCAAAAGAACTGATCGCTCGTTTTCATAGTGATGACGCTGCGCAAGGCGCACATGAAGATTTCATCAAGCGTTTTCAAAAGAATGCATTACCTGATGATATCCCAGATGTAACAGTAACCATTGATGAAGACACTGTGTTTGTAACGAATATGCTTAAAGAAGCGGGATTAGTTGCTAGTACGTCTGAAGCGATGCGTATGATCAAACAAGGCGCAGTTAAAATTAACGGTGAAGAAAAAGTAACAGACTCAAAATTAGAGATTGCTAAAGGCAGTACGGCTATTTACCAAGTAGGTAAACGTAAATTTGCCAATATTACCGTTGCTTAATTAGAATCTTTAGCTAAGAATGAAAATTCAGTAATAATATAGCCAAATCATCTAGGTGGTTTGGCTATCCACAAACCGGCTTCGGCTGGTTTTTTTATATCGTTTTTAGAATTTCAATAGCAATAATCACTAATAACCAAAATCCTCTAGCTTGATTAAAGCGACTGACAAGTACCGCTAAATCATCCGCTTTTGGTAACCTATCTATGCCAATGCGCATTTTGTTGAAACGTTGACTTTGATAGATTGCAGGCCCACCTAACTGTACAGCAAGGGATGCTGAGCATGCGCTGAGTAACCAACCTGAATTACTTTGATAAAAGTGACGACCATAATGTTTGATATAGTGAATACTTTGCTTCGTGGCCTTACTGCTAGCTATGGTTAAGGTAAGTAAGCGTAAAGGTAGCCACTCAATTAAAAATAATAGGGCTGAAATTGTTTTTAAAAAGCGATTGTTTGGTGTTAAGTCAGTACGCCATGCTTGATGCATTAAGCTTAATAAGTGATAACTTAATGTGGCCATAGCACCAAATACTAAATAGATAAAAATAACCGTAAAATAATGGCGAGCAACTCTTAATGCAAATGTTTCCATCGCAGCTTTACATATTCCTGCACTAGAGAGCTTACTCACATCTCTTGCTACAAGTGGGCTAAGTAGTTCTCGTGCAGTGGCTTTTTGATTTTGTTTAACTAAGCGAGCAATACGTAACACTTTTTTTTGCGGGCTTTGCCATTGTAGACAAATGTATAAAATTAAACCTGCGAGTAACTCAGGATAATAAGCAAATTCTAGCAGCAGTACTGTAATAGTCATGATTACAAGAATCACTAAGCTGAAACATAATGTTGATGATAAGTAGTGATAGCTTTTAGGTTCTTTTGCACGATAAATACGTTTACCTAAAGCGCGAAAAGCCACACTTAAAAAGGTATTTGGATGATACCAGCTGCTCAAAGGCAAAAAGCGCTCAACCAGGAGCGCTATCATAAATACAATAAAGTCCAAATGTTGTTGAACTAGATTGGGTAACACCTTATAAACTAACCGTTGTTAGCTTTTCAAGAAGGGCAACAACCATTTTAGATGAGTTGATTGATGCTGTTTCTAAGTATTCTTCAAACGATTGCGGCGATTCTTTACCTGCAATGTCAGACATAGAGCGAATAACCACAAAAGGGGTTGCTAAGCTATGACATACTTGAGCAATCGCAGCACCTTCCATTTCTACAGCTAGCATAGTTGGGAAATCAGCACGCACTTTATCAATACGTACAGGGTCACACATAAATGAATCGCCAGTACAAATTAAACCGATTAACGTCTTAACGTCACTGATTTGAGCTATACTTTGCTCTGCTGCTTCAATCAATTTAGGGTGTGCAGCAAAACCAGCTGGCATTTGCGGAACTTGGCCAATTTCATAACCAAACGCAGTTACATCCACATCATGGTGGCGTACTTGTGACGAAATAACCACATCGCCAACGCTAAGTGATGGATCAAAACCACCGGCAGAGCCTGTGTTGATCACGCAATCGGGGTTAAAGTTATCAATCAATAATGTTGTTGCTATAGCGGATGCTACTTTACCAATACCTGATTGAACCAAAGTAACAGTGTTGCCAGCTAATTCACCCGTATAAAAAGTAAAGCCTGCTTTAGTTAAGATTTGCGGGTTTTGCATTGCCTCACGCAAAATTTTAACTTCTGGCTCCATTGCTCCAATAATACCAACATTCATAATTTTTGATTCCTCGAATTGAATAGATAAGATTATACGTGAAGTTAGTAATAAAAAACAAAAATGCGAGCCTAAACTCGCATTTTTAAATATGATTTATTTACTGCTGTTATATTTCTGCTAATGCCGTTGAATGTGCTTTTGCTTGTGAAGGGGATAGTACAGCAGGCTTGGTTGCTCTATTGCGAGTAGGACGCGCAGCTTGAACCGCGGGTTTACCAAGTTTAAACATAATAGCATCACGCACTTCACTAGGGCGATAGCCCGATTTAACTTTCATACGAATATGAGGAATGCCAGCGGCTTCTAGCGCGCCATTAACAAACCAATCGCGCTGTGCTTTGTGGCCATCTTTGTTGGCATTATTGACCAAATCAACAGCGGCAACAATGGTTAGCTTTTCTTTGTCTATCAACACAAAATCAAGCTGTTTGTTTTTAGCTTTGGCAATGGCTGCGCGCTTGGCTTTTACTGATAAACCTTTTTTACAATCGATAATATCAATTAGTTTTACACGACTAACAATTTTATATTGATCACCAACAGCACGCTCCAGTAAGTTTAAAAATGCACTTTCTACTTGCGTGAACACACTTTCTTTACGAGTAAAGGGATAAGGATTGCCGCCATCATCGGTAAACTTCGATGCAACAAAAGATGCCCCAACAACTAACACTAAAATTGATAATAAAGCGAATTCCATACGGTAACTCCACAACAACAAATTGACACTCTAAGCTTATTTAGCAATTAATGTGCCTAGTTGCTGTGGAGTTACATGTTTTTTATGGTTGGTAACCGCCAGCAACGCCTTTTACAGCAATGGCTACAGCATCATGGGCATGCAAAGACTCATAATGGTTTATTTGTAACCAATAATCCGCATATTCTTTCTGTTCGAGTACTGCTTTTATTTTGCGTGCTGCGTCTTCACAAAACATTAAGTTTTGCCCATTCAAACGAGCAAACTCTTGCTCATCTTCACGCTTAACTGCCGCTTGTACAGGGGTTTTCAGCTCTCCCTCAAGGGTATCTATCAAGCTTAAAATATCAAACTCAGTGATCGTGTGATCTAATTTTATTTTTACATTAGCGATTGAACGCTGGGAGTGCGGGGTGGCAACAATGCCATCCGTGCTGCCTAACCAAGCCAGTATCTCTTCATGGTTTAGTGCTTGTTGTTCAAATTTCTCAACAAAAGCATTTTGTATCAATTGGCGTGCTAAAGCAGCAGAGCATGGGCATGTTGAAGAATACGTAACATCTAAGCTTAACTCAAAGCTTAGTTGCCCGCGGTCAATTTTTGCCTCTAATAATATAGGGTAACTCTTCCAGCCAGCTTTACCGCTAAGTAATGACTTTCTACGTAGTGGCAGTTCAAATTTAAACTCTATTTTAGCTTGATTCGCTAAACCTTCATGGCTTGATATAAACGTATCGAGTGCTTGAGCAATTGTTTGCGGGTTTACTTGTTGCTCAGTTGAAAGTGTATCTAGCGCTAAAAATAAGCGCGACATATGGATACCTTTGGCGTCTTCTTTATGTAAGTTCACAAAAGCGCGTGCCTTAGCATTCACATTAACAGGAGCGAGGCCACGAGATTCAAAAATAAATGGCAGCTCAATATCGGCCATACCAACCCAGTCTAATTTACCAGTTTGTAAGGCGGGAGCCGTATCTGCTATATCGGGCATATTGCTTTGCATGAAAAATCTCGTTATTGGCAATTGTAAAGCGCGGTATTTTACACGAAATAATTAAAAAGTACGTAGTAGATGAAAATTTTATGTTTTCGTCGCGGAACATGAAAATTGCTAATGTAAAAATGCTAAAATAGCTATACAAATGAATATACCAAGTCCCTTTTTTAACATTTTGAAAATGTTGAATATTAAGTTATGGGCACGTTTACCGTACTTAAATCAGTTTATCTGACATTGTTCGCTTGTAGAAATAGCATTTAGGATTTGGCTATATTTATTTACAGCTGTAGAGTCAGTTTAATTTTTATATAATTACATCAATTAAATAAACGTTATTTATCTATTGGTGGTATAACCCAAAGTCATGAGACAAGTTTATATATGATCGATTCTTCTTTGAGCCCTTGGGCTCGAATGCTTTCAAGTTTAATCACTCGTTTTGGTGAATTTAAAACAGCAGCCATTTGTTACGTCTTGCTGTTAGTTGTTTCGTTGATTTTAGCCTGTATGTTTTATTATGTTGCAGTCGGTCACGTAGTCATTGTTGATGTACTCGCTATGTTATTTTTTACCGCGGTTGTTTCACCGATCATGATTAGTGTAATTATTAACTCAATCCGTCAGCTCGATGCCTCTTACGCCTACCTTGATAGCGCGACCAAGCAAGAAAAGTTATTAAACCAAACATTAAAAGATAATATCACTCGACTTAATGTCGAGATTGATGAGCGTAAAATGGCATTTCATGCCAAGCACCGTGCAATTGAGGAGCTTAGACGCGAAATTGCTGAACGTAAGAAAACTCAGCAAGAGCTTGCTCAACAAGGCATGTTATTGCGCTCTATTGTTGATTCATCGCCCGATCTATTTTACTACCGTGATAATAATGGTGTATTTGCTGGTTGTAATAAAATGTTCGAGAAAGTCATTGGCAAACCAGCTACCGAACTGATTGGCAAAACAGCGGAACAAATATACCCAAAATCTTATTTACCAGAGGTATTAAGAACAGATAACAAGGTTGAAGAGACACATCAAGCCCTCACCTTAGATGTGGAGTACCCAGTAGACAAAGAAAATCGCTGGTTTGAAATGCGTAAGTTACCTTTCATCAACGATGAAGGCGAATACATCGGTTTACTGGCGTTTGGCCGAGATATTACAAGTCGTAAAGAAGCTGCTCAAGCGTTAGAAACAGCTTATAAAGACAAAGGTAAATTTATTGCGACTTTAAGTCACGAACTAAGAACTCCACTTAATGGGATAGTGGGTCTCACTCGTATGCTGCTAGATACTGAGCTTGATAAGCAGCAGCGCAGCTGGTGTAACACGGTTTTTTCGAGTGCTGAAACCTTAGGTAATATTTTTAATGATATTATTGATTTGGACAAAATAGACCGAGAGCAGCTAGATATAGTTACTGCGCCGATTAATGTTTCTGACTTTATTAATGATGTTGTGAATTTTGCTGGCCTCATTGCAGAGCAAAAAGGACTTGAATTTGAGATAGAACGTAAAGGCATTTTAGATATTTATGCTTCGCTTGATCCTACCCGTTTGCGCCAAGTTGTTTGGAATTTAATTAATAATGCCGTTAAGTTTACGCAGCAAGGGCGAGTAGAATTATCTTGTATTAGAGAGAACCGCGCTGACGGTACGTGGTTAGTGATGAAAGTCACCGATACTGGACAAGGGATACCGCAAGAACAATTACAACGCATTTTTGACATGTACTATAAAGCACCAGATGTAAATGGTACGAATGCTATCGGCTCAGGAATTGGCTTGGCAGTTACTAAAGCACTTGTTACTGCGATGAATGGCCAAATTCGGGTTAACAGTACAGAAGGAGAGGGAAGCTGCTTTGCCGTTGAAGTGCCACTGGCTTTATGTGTAGCTCCCACAGAGCAAAGTTATGCCGGTCGTAGCCTTAATATATTATTAGTCGAAGATGTGCCGCTCAATGCAGAAATTGCTACTAACTTGCTTGAACAACGCGGTCATGAAGTCATTTGGGCTGAAACAGGTGAAGATGCATTATCGTTTGTTGAAACTGAGGATGATCTCGATTTAGTCCTATTAGATATGCAATTACCAGATATAAATGGTGATGAGGTTGCTAGACAAATTCGCTCTGATAGTTACTTTGATAAACTTCCTATCGTCGCTTTAACTGCAAATGTGCGCAGCGCAGAAGAGGAGTTAGAGGGCATCTCAATTCAAGGTGCACTTGCAAAGCCAATCAACACCACTAAATTGGATAAAATGCTTGCTGAGCTGTTTGATATTAAACAAGCACAACAATGCGATGAAACCCGTTTAACTGTATCAGCAGCGGATTATGCTCAGATAAATGTCGATTTATTAGATATTGAAACTATAGAAGACTTTGTTAATTCAATGGGCATTGAGGTATTCAAGCGTAGTAGTAACTTATTTGCCAAGTTAAACCCTCAATACCAGCAGGAGTTGGCAAATACATTAGCGCAAGGTGATAGAGAAGAGTATAAGTCGGTTGCGCATAAGCTTAAAGGTGCAGCTGGTTCCGTGGGGCTTAATGATGTTCAGCTACATGCTAAAATGATGGAGCATGGTGCGCTTGAGCAAAGTGATGAAGTTTTACAAGATTGGTTAACACAGCTTACAGAAAAAATAAATGAAGGACAGCAAGCCCTTCATTTATTCTTACAGCAGTTAGATAAGTAACTGCTGTAGGTTAAACAACAACTTTTTAGCTGTCGATTTTACCGATGAAGCGATAACCTTCACCGTGAATAGTACTGATCAATTCAGAGGTGCTGTTGTCACTTTCAAAGTGCTTACGAATACGACGAATAGTAACATCTACTGTACGGTCATTAGCACGTAATTCACGGCCAGTCATATGCTTAATTAGCTGTTCACGGCTAAAAATACGACCTGGAGAATCTAGCATTAAACGTAGTGCTCTATATTCGCCTTTAGGAAGACGTTTAGCATCGCCATTTGGAGATGTTAAACAACGGCTATTTTCGTCAAGCTCCCAGCCATTGAACGTGATAACACCATTCGTTTCGATATTAGTTTCTTCACCGCCAAGAGCAGTACGAGAAATTAAGTTACGAGCACGAATAGTAAGTTCACGCGGATTAAACGGCTTAGTAATATAGTCGTCAGCACCAATTTCAAGGCCTAAAATACGGTCTACATCATTATCACGACCAGTTAGGAAAATGAGTCCAACGTTACGCTTTTGACGTAACTCACGCGCTAATATAAGCCCGTTTTTACCTGGTAGGTTGATATCCATAACTACAAGATTCACATCATCATTATTTGTAAGCTTGTCATGCATGTCATCGCCATCTATGGCTTCAATAACTTTATAACCTTCAGCTTCAAATAAACTAACGAGGTTTAGTCGAGTTACGTCTTCATCCTCTACAATCAGAATGACTGGCGTTTGCATTATTAATTAACCTTTTCGGAATATTTTATTTACAATTAATTCGGCATTGTATTATAAAACCGAATACAGAGATTATAGGAGTATATCCATTTGTTAACAAGTAAATCAATTTGGATAAAACTTCGAAACAGCTAATAACCGAGATTGCACTTTAAAACTACTACGCAATAACTGCTGTTTATTGATATACAGTCGGATTTTATTCCCTTCTTGGATCAAAGCAGCAATGCCACCCTTTTCTAAAAAATTGATACTCTCACCAACTGTTAAGGTGTCTGACGAAATGGTATCGATCCAAAGTGGAATTATATCATCTTCTTCTGTTTCATCAATGTATGTGATATCACAAAAGCGAGAAAGTTCAGAAATTTGCTGTTTTTTATCTATTAAAACTACCTTGATGGGCTTATTGTTAATTTTTAATGAAGGTGTGTTCTTTAAAACGGCGCCTAAACCTTGTTTGATGTCATAAAAGCAAAAGCTCATTGCTTGGTTTTCGTCAGCTTTGGTGAATTCAACAAACTTACTTATTTGGTATAAAAAAGCGGATTTCACCTGCTCAGGAGACTTTGCAAAAATGCTAAATGGAGCACATAACACAATGCTCAGTAACGCCAGCCTTAAACTCATTTTATACCAGCCTGCTTGTGAGGCAGCGTTATAATAAAGCGGGTGCCTGTTTTTTCTTGCTCATCGTAGTAAACATTACCGCCTAGGGCTTGGGTTACTAGGTTATAAACCAAATGCATACCTAAACCACTGCCACCTTCACCACGTTTAGTTGTGACAAAGGGATCAAAAATACGTTTTTTAATGGTTTTATCAACGCCAATCCCATTATCATGGTAGTGAATAATCAGGCTGCTTTCAGTGCGCTCTATAGTGAATTCAATTTCATTGCCTATATCATCCTTAAAACCATGAATGATTGAATTACTGATCAACTGTTGTAGCACTTGTTGCAACGGGCCTACTTTCGTTTCGAATATTAACTCGGACGGGCAATGAACAGTCACCTCAGGGTCTTTTTCTTGGATTTCTGTACGCATCGATAATAAGACATCACTGATGAGCTCTTTAACGTTAACAATGGCATTCAATTCGCCATCTTGGTTTACTGCCACCTTTTTAAAGCTCGATACCAGTTCTGCAGCTCGGTTTAAGTTACGATAAATTAAATCTAGGTTTTCTATTCCATCATCAATAAAGCGTTTTAACTGACTCGAGGTTAAGGTTTTGTTTTCAAACCCTGAGTTTATCTCGGCAAGTTTGTCACGTAATAGCGTTGAGCCAGTAATACCTAAACCAATAGGAGTATTAACTTCATGGGCAACACCTGCCACCATTTGTCCAAGTGAAGCCATTTTTTCACTCTCTACAATTTGGTTTTGATATTGGTGCATGCGCTCTAGTGTATTGAGGAGTTCTTGATTTGCTTCTCGTAGGGCAATTGTTCGCTGGTTAACTTTTTCTTCTAAACTTTGGTTAAGTTGCTTAATTTCTTGCTTATCATTTTTGTGACGCTCAATCTGGTTTTGCGTACGGGTAAGCATGATATTCAAACTATTAGCGAGGGTATTTATTTCTGTTATGTTGGTTCTTGGAGCACGGGCATTGTAGTTGTGGTTTTTAGAAACATCTTGTAATAACACACTTAATTCATCAATAGGGTTGGCGATACGTTTTTGAATGTGCTTAGCAACAAAATATACTAACACTAAAACAAATAAGGTTAATAAAATGTCGATGAGTATTTTTTTGTTTATATAGTTATTGAGGCGCTCTAAACCACCACGAATATATACATACCCTTTTATTTCCCCTTCATAGAGTATTGGTTTTATGAGCTCAACTTGATCACCAGTCACCTTAGCTTCTTTTAACTGGTCAATATTATCAACCCGAAGAGGTACCGGCGCGGTTTTCTTGGCATTAAAGCTGGTAAAAAACACCGCTTTATTTGACACTTCATCAATAGCGTAAATATGTATGTTTTTAACTAGAGGAATAGTTTCAAATGACTTTAAACGTTGCTCTTCAGTTTTTATGTCATCAAATAAAACAGTGATTTGTGCATTAAATGCGACGATTTCAGCAAGGATATTTAGCTTATTAATTATTAATTGCTTTTGCTCTTTAACATCAAGATAGGTCGAGATTGAAATAGACAGCGATAAACAAAGAGCAGTAACAAACATGACTGCACTGATCAGCGCTTTTCGAATACTCGTTTGTGGTAAAGATTTAGGCATTTTTTTGTTATAGCCAGATATTTATCATGGTGACTTCATTTTCTAAGTCTAGCAAAAGCAACGAAAAGTGACGAAGAAATATCAAAGAATTGTCACTTTTTGTTGTTAAACATTAAAAAAGGCGGTTACCTAAGCTAAATTACAGATTTATCTAGCTACTATAAACCGCAAACTTATTGTTTTTATGAACTGTTTGGTATTCGCCGAATTGAGATTCTAAAATAGGTGGGTATTTTAAAAAACAGTTGGCAACGATAGTCAGTTTACCTGATTTGGTTAAATGTTGCTTTGCATTACTTAAAAATTGCTCAGCAATCGTGTAATCCGTAGCGATCCCCGTATGAAATGGTGGGTTAGAAATTATTAAATCAAATTTACCACTAATACTCGCAAGTCCGTCGCTAAGTATAGCCTGCCCATTAATGTTATTGAGCGCTAGCGTTTGTGTAGTAGCATAAGCTGCAAGCGCACTCACATCAGAGCAAACAAAGGATAGGGCCACATTTTTAAGGCCTAAAAATGTGGCTATTAAACCTGCGCCGCAACCAAAATCGAGCACTTGACCATTTTTAACCGTTGGCGCGTTTTCTAATAGCATTTTAGTCCCGGCATCAAGTTCACCGTGATTAAATACTCCGGGGATACTAATTGCGTTAAACTGCGTTCCCGCTACTTCAACAGTGAATTGCTTGTGATACCGGCTAATATTGAACTCTGCTAGTTGTGCAATACCAGAGAATAAATAGAGTGCGCAGTGGCGTGCACTATCAATTTTACGACCAAACTCACAGTGTCCAGCGAATTGCTTTTCGATTGATTTGACACCGCTTTTATTTTCACCAACAACCAGTACGTCTGCATCCGCATTGATCACGGCACGAATATTATCGAGCGTCATTAATGCTTCGGGCTTTGATTTTGGATAATAATAAATCACCAAATCAAATTGTTGCTCAGCTATTTCATGACTTATACAAACATCTATGTCATTGAGGCTTTTAGCAAACTGGCCATTTGCATGGTTGTAGCTAAAAGCTGTAATTTTACTGTTTGGGTTTAAACTTTTAAGTTGAGATAAAAAGCCATCTTGCACAAAATTGACTACCAAAATAGACTCAGCATTGAGTGATTCGCTATTTCGCAGTAATAATGAACTTGGGTTAGTTAATGCGCTCATAAATGGCTTTACCTTAAGTGTTGTTTAATTTTAGCTGATGCGTTCGAACATTAAGTCCCAAACACCATGACCTAAGCGATGACCACGTTGCTCAAACTTTGTTAATGGGCGAAAATCAGGGCGCGGCACATAATCATTTGTTTGTGATTGATTTTTATAGTGCTCAGCAGCTTGCATTACTTCAAGCATATGCTCGGCGTAGTTTTCCCAGTCTGTGGCCATGTGAAAAACACCACCAATTTTTAACTTACTGCGCAAGCTCTCTACAAATGCAGGCTGCACTATGCGGCGCTTGTGGTGACGCTTTTTATGCCATGGATCAGGGAAAAACAATTGTAATTTACTTAAACTTTCATCAGCAATGCAATCGGCAAGGACCTCAACAGCATCGTGTTCAAAAACGCGTAAATTCGTCACACCAGCTTCATCTGCATCCATTAAGCAGGCACCAACACCAGGGCGATGCACTTCGATACCAATAAAGTTTAAATGCGGTGCGTTTTTAGCCATTTCAACTAAAGATTTGCCCATACCAAAGCCAATCTCTAAAACAACATCGTTATCATTGCCAAATACTTGGGCTAAATCAAGCATACCATTTTGGTGCTCAAGCCCCATTGTTGGCCAGCATTTTTCAATTGCTGCTGCTTGTCCTTTGGTTAAACGACCTTCACGTTTAACAAAGCTACGAATTGTACGAATATATTTACCTTCTTGCTTTGCTTGCTCAAGGTTATCGTTACTTGAATCACTCATATATTTTGGCCTGATGAAAACAACATGTTTTAAAATGGTGGCGTATTATCCCTGACCGTGGGCTTGATCACAAGGCTTTATCCTTTGCGGATGTTTAGAACTTGATATTTTAGCTCACTGCAATAGACTGCCCGCTATCAAAGGGCGAGTTATACAAAGTAGTTATTTTGAAGTTAGACGATAATGATGCAAGTTGGTTTTCACAGCAGGTAGTTGATTGGTATCAACTACATGGGCGTAAAACTTTACCATGGCAGTTAAATAAAACACCTTATAAAGTCTGGGTGTCTGAGGTAATGCTACAACAGACTCAAGTTGTGACAGTCATTCCTTATTTTGAAAAATTTATGGCAAGCTTTCCTGATATTATAGCTTTGGCGAATGCTGATGAAGATGTTGTATTACATCATTGGACTGGACTTGGCTATTACGCAAGAGCACGTAATTTACATAAAACTGCCAAAATTGTACGTGACCAATATCAAGGCATTTTTCCAACAAGTTTAGAGCAAGTGGTTGCATTACCTGGCATAGGCCGCTCTACCGCTGGGGCTGTTTTATCACTATCCCTTGGTCAACACCATCCTATTTTAGATGGAAATGTAAAGCGTGTTTTAGCCCGTTACTTTATGGTAGAAGGCTGGTATGGGGTGAAGAAGGTTGAAAACCAGTTATGGCAGCTAACAGAGCAGCTTACACCTAAAGAAAATGTGACCGAGTTCAATCAAGCTATGATGGATTTAGGTGCAAGTTTATGTTCGCGTAGTAAATTTTCGTGCGAACTTTGCCCATTGCAAGCTCGATGTAAGGCACATAATGCTGGCGTAGTAAAACAGTTTCCACATTCAAAGCCTAAAAAAGCAGTGCCTAAAAAAGAATGCTACCAATTAATTATTCAATGTGACGACCAAGTGTTAATGGAAAAAAGGCCTAACTCAGGTATTTGGGGTGGCTTATTTAGCTTTTTTGAGTTTGCACAAAAAGCTCAACTCGAGGCCTTTTTAGTCCAGCAGGGACTGGCATTAAATACACTTGAAATTGAGCCGTTTACTCATGTGTTCTCGCATTTTGAGTTAACCATTAAGCCCTATGTGCTTAAGCTTCATAACATGCCGGATGTTGTTAATGAACGGCAATTAGTTTGGTACCCTCTAGATCAATCAATTGAGGTCGGTTTAGCCGCACCAACTAAAAAGCTGGTTAAACAAATCAGCACAATGGTTTACACTAGTGTTAAGTCTTAAACGAATATTAAGAAGAGAGCAATTATGGCACGTACAGTATTTTGTCAAAAGTTACAAAAAGAAGCCGAAGGCCTTGGTTTTCAACTATACCCAGGTGAGCTTGGAGAAAAGATTTTCAACAATATTTCTAAAGAAGCATGGGGTCAATGGCAGCATAAGCAAACTATGCTAATTAACGAAAAGCATTTAAATATGATGGACCCTGAGCACCGTACGTTTTTAGAAGAACAAATGGTAGGGTTCTTGTTTGAAGATAAAGAGGTCGAAATCGAAGGTTATCGTCCCCCTGAAAAGTAATTTTATATTAGCTCGAGCGTTAAAAGGGCCTAAGCCCTTTTAACGCAGAGTTTTAAATATTACTTTGTTCTTGCTCGTCTGCTTGTTTAACTTGCTCTTTTAAAAATTGAGCAACGCGTGAATATTCAATTTCTAACGTATCCCTTTGCTCAATTAGTTCATCACTTGATAAGTTTTCTAAATGGCAATGCTCTTCAAAGTCTGCAGCTAGTTTACTAACTTGTTCTGCACCAATGGTTTTAGAAATAGACTTTAATTGATGACAAGCTTGTGCAATGCTTTGATAGTCTGAAACCATAACCGCACTGTTAATTTCTTTGGTCAAATTATTACTTTGTTCTAAGTACATTTTAAAGAAACGGATTTGTTTTGCTTCATCGTTATTGACGTACTTAGCGAGCATTTCTAAATTTACAGGGGCAGCCGGTTTTTCGCTGACATCACTGACAGAAACAGTGCCCTGCTTACTTTTTTGTGTCCAAGTCTCTAAAATTGCTTCTAAGGCATTTAGTTCTACAGGTTTAGTGATAAAGTCATTAATACCTGCATTCAAGCATCGCTCTTTTTCACCTTTTAACGCATTTGCAGTGATAGCAATTACGTAGGGTTGTGCGTTTATATCAGCCAGCTTTGATGCTTCTTCTCTGATTATTTCAACCATGTCATAACCAGACATCTTAGGCATATGTAAATCAGTAAGAATTAAAGAGTAGCGCTCTTCTCGCCATTTTTGCAGACCTTGCTCGCCGTTTTCAGCCACTTCAACGCCATAGCCTAATAGGTGGAGTTGATCGGTTAAAACTTGCTGATTAAGAAGATTATCTTCTACTAGTAATATAAGTTTATTTTCTTCTCTGGCTTGCTCTACGTTTAAGTAGTTATTAAAGGTTTTAACCGGTTTTACCTGTTTAGGTGTGTGCAACCCAGCAGCAACAAGTAGAGACATCATAAAGTTTGATTTACACAGTGGTGTTGCATTTAGATAAAATATATTTTTATGATTTATCGCTGCTTCATCTAATTTACTTAACACAACAATTTGCTGTTTGTGATCTTCAAGCGTGTACATAAGACGGCGCAATAACGAATTAGTTTTCTCGATGGAGTCAACACCGTCAAGTACCCAAACAATGCCAAAGCTTTCTTGATGCCGCTCTATTTCAGATAACGTATCTGCTTGGCTTGTTTTTGCCCCCATAAATGATAAATAACGAGCCAGTGTTTGCTTTCTCGCGTTGTTATCGCTTATTAAAACCACATGTTGGTCTTTTAATGTATTTTTATGAGCGTATTTAATAGTCCCTTCAGTGCTAAATGGGAGTTCGACAACAAACTCACTGCCAATACCTAAATCGCTAGTCACATTTATTGTGCCAAGCATTAGCTCGGTTAAACTTTTACAAATAGATAAACCGAGACCTGTACCACCATATTCACGTGTTATAGAGTTTTCGGCCTGAATAAATGGATTAAAAATTTCGCGCAACTGTGACTGGCTCATTCCTTTCCCATTATCGCTAACAATAAAACGTAGGGTGAAATGATCGGTGGTGTTTTGCGCAACTTCAACGGCAATGCGAACATGGCCGCGGCGGTTTTCATCGGTACTGGTAAATTTAATCGCGTTACTACATAGGTTATATAGTACTTGGCGAACCCGAATAGTATCGCCAATTAAGTTGGTAGGGATATCAGGCGCTATAGCTAGTTCAAGATCTAACTGACGTTTTTTTGCCACAGACGACAATACACGGGCAACTTCCTCGATAGTGTCAGCCACTGAAAAAGGGGTTGGGTCTATATTTAATCTGCCTGCTTCAATTTTAGAAAAATCTAAAATATCATCTAAAATTCCTAACAATGAAAAAGCCGATTCACGAATGATGGTACTAAGTCTATGCTGTGCACCATTAAGCTCTGTTTGTCTTAGTAAATCAATTGTGCCTATTACACCATTCATTGGCGTGCGTATTTCATGGCTCATTGTTGCTAAAAACGTTGTCTTCGAATCACTAGCTTGCTCTGCTCTTAAAGTCGCCTTTTCAAGTTCCATAGTTCGCTTTTGAACTTCTGTTTCTAAATCACTTTGTAGGCTTATTAAATCGGATTGCGCGGCATTATTATTTGTTATCGCATCTTGTACTTGATCGAGTAGTTTGTTGATATTGCTAGCAACAGCACTAAGCCCTAAATCTAACTGCTGTTGTACATGTGAATCATAGCTTGCTGACTCTGTAATAACTTGCAACTGAGAGGCTAGAGAATCACTACTTTTTCTGATCCGTTTATTTAAATATGCATTAATGTAGAAGGTTAAAATGATTAGGCTAAGTAAAGCTAAACCGACAAGAACATAAGTAAGCCCTGCAGAATGACTTGGTATTTGAGTGTTAGCCACTTTTTTGATTATCAATTCGCCAACCGGCTGATCGTTAAGGCTTAACTGCTGATAAATAGTATTATCATCTTTACTGTATTGATTGAGCTTTGAAGGTTCAATCGCAGGCTTTTTACTCGCATAGACAAGCTCCGATTGTTTTGTTGCTGTATACCTATATAAGTAGTACTCAAATTGATTATTAAGTTCAGCGCTTAAATTAAGTAACTGAGATGCTCTGTTTTGTCCAGGCTCTGTTAAAGCTGTTATTAGTGGTTTTGTTAATTGGTCCGTGAGCTCATTTAAAGTAATAGAACCTGTGGCCTTTGGCCCATTAGCTTGTTCAACAGGATAAAAAGAATAGGCAGCTAACGCAAGCGCTGTGACAACAAGGTTTATGACTATAACCAGTGGCTGCAAGCCTTTAACTGGAGAAGAAAATTTACTCTGCATTTATTTTCCAAGATTATCGTATGTAATCGCAAGCTAAACAGCTGCTTGTGTATTTTAAATCCATCCTAACATTTACCAGAAATAATTCACTACGTTAATGTCTATTAAATGTAATAAATACTAATTTTTATAAAAAAACAGGTTGTAGCTACGAAAAGCTCATATAAGTGCATTAAAAAACAACGTTTATAATGTTTATTAACCACTTTGCTGCAAAACTGTGCAAACGATGGGGTTAGACAAAAAAAAAGTTGACTTGCCGGGGTAAAACCAGTTTAATACGCCGCACGCCCAGATAGCTCAGTCAGTAGAGTGCTTGGGAAGAGTATTAAAAATCCTATGTGGTTTTTAGTTAAATCTGACTTTCTTCGGCAGTTCAGTCAGTAGAACTCGCGGGAATGTGTTGAAAATCCTATAAGTTTTATAGGTAGAACTGAATTTGCCTCGATAGCTCAGTCGGTAGAGCAGAGGATTGAAAATCCTCGTGTCCGTGGTTCGATTCCGCGTCGAGGCACCATTATTATAGTAATAATGTTTAAGCTTTAATTTTAAACCTTATTACGCGTGCCAAAGCACACAGTTTAGTGTGCCGACTTAGCTCAGCTGGTAGAGCAACTGACTTGTAATCAGTAGGTCAACCGTTCGACTCGGTTAGTCGGCACCATTTATTTGATAATTTGAATAGAGCAACTGACTTGTAATCAGTAATTCATTTAAGTTATCCGTTCGACTTGATTAGTCGGCACCATTTATTTAGATTAAATGTTTTAAACATTTAATTAGCACTATTAAGTGCCTCGATAGCTCAGTCGGTAGAGCAGAGGATTGAAAATCCTCGTGTCCGTGGTTCGATTCCGCGTCGAGGCACCATTTATTAGATAAGGCTTCGCAATAGCGAGGCTTTTTTAATTTAGTGGTTTTAAGTTAATCAATCTTTAAAATTGATATGTGCCATAGCACACAGTTTAGTGTGCCGACTTAGCTCAGCTGGTAGAGCAACTGACTTGTAATCAGTAGGTCAACCGTTCGACTCGGTTAGTCGGCACCATTTATTTGATAATTTGAACAGAGCAACTGACTTGTAATCAGTAATTCATTTAAGTTATCCGTTCGACTTGATTAGTCGGCACCATTTATTTAAATTAAATGTTTTAAACATTTAATTAGCACTATTAAGTGCCTCGATAGCTCAGTCGGTAGAGCAGAGGATTGAAAATCCTCGTGTCCGTGGTTCGATTCCGCGTCGAGGCACCATTTATTAAAGTTAATCAATCTTTAAAATTGATACGTGCCTAGCACACAGTTTAGTGTGCCGACTTAGCTCAGCTGGTAGAGCAACTGACTTGTAATCAGTAGGTCAACCGTTCGACTCGGTTAGTCGGCACCATTTATTTAGATTTATTGTTAAGTTAACAGTGAATCAGCACAATTGTTGTGCCTCGATAGCTCAGTCGGTAGAGCAGAGGATTGAAAATCCTCGTGTCCGTGGTTCGATTCCGCGTCGAGGCACCATTTATACTAAAGCCCTGCACTCGCAGGGCTTTTTTGTTTTTGAAATAAGTTGTTATTTAGATAATAAAGTTTGCCTTCTACTTGGCAGTGATTTTTAATTCTAGCACCTAGCACCTAGCACCTAGCACCTTTCACTTTTAACCTTTCATCTTACTAATCCAGCACTTTAACGTATTGTATGCTAAGAATTTGTAATGTTATGTAAAGTCAGTTGAGCTATTCGTGCATGAGTGCTTGAATTACACTCAGTAATAGATGTATTCAGGGTTAAACATGAACTGGCAATTAAAGCCGAGTATTGTTGCATTATCTGTGTTGTTTATCGGAGCATGTACAACACAACCTACTCAACAAGAGCGGGTGCAGCAGCTCGAAACGCTGCCAACTAATTGGCAGCAAAATTCTAACGAAAACATAGTTGATGCAGTTGCTAATGATTGGTTACAACAATTAGACAATCCACAAGTATTTGCATTAGTAGAGCAGGCGCTTGCGCATAATCAGGCAATTTTACAGCAGGGCTATGATGTCGCAATAAAACAACAGCAGTTACTCGCAACGGGGGCAGCGCTTTGGCCAAGCCTAGATTTATCAGCAAGTACAAATCGTAGTAAAGATAATCGCCCTGTTAGTTATAACAATGCAAGCTCGGCTAATATTTCACTAAGTTATGAAGTGGATTTGTGGGGTAAGTTATCGGCGGCTGAACGCCAAGCAAATTTGGAGTATTTAGCACAAAAGGCCAGCTATGAGCAGTCACGCCAACAGCTCGTTGCGGATGTAGTTAGTGGCTGGTTTAATGTTATCACTGCGCAGCAATTGCTCGATCTTTATAAACAAAGAGAAAAAATTGCTCTACAGAACCTCTCGATTATTGAGTCTGGTTACCGCCAAGGCTTAAATGAAGCATTAGACGTATATTTGACCCGCAATGAATTAAATACTGAGCGCTCAAATATTGCCGAACAACAAGCAACATTAACTGAAGCAATTCGCACTCTTGAACGTTTAACAGGCGAATATCCTAAAGGTGCCTTGAGTATAGATGCGGACTTACCATTATTAGACCAACCAATTCCTATGGGGTTGCCATCGGAACTTATTACACGTAAGCCAAGCTTAATGGCGAGTTGGTACCAGTTACTCAGTACTGACGCAGGTTTAGCATATGCTCACAAGCAACGTTTTCCTAGCTTAAATTTATCAGCGTCAATTGGTGATAGTACTGACCGGATGAGTGATCTATTTTCACCTTCTAGTTTAGCGTGGTCATTAGTGGGTAGTATAGCAATGCCAATTTTTGACGGAGGACGTTTAAAGGCTAATGAAGAACAAGCTCGTTTAACCGTAAAGCGTCAAGAGCAAGTATATCTTGAGTCATTGTATGATGCGTTTAACGATGTTGAAAATGCGATTACGCAAGAGCAGTCATTACAGCAGCGATATACGAAAACACTCGAAGCACAAACCAACGCGATTGCTGCCGAACAGCTATCATTTGAGCAATATCAAAGTGGGTTAGTCGACTATACCACTGTACTTGATGCACAAGATCGCTCCTTCACTGCTCAAAACTCAGTGATAAACATTAAAAATCAACTCATCCTTAATAGAATAAAGCTACATATTGCCCTTGGTGGCGATTTTTCCGAGCCTAACCAAGAGCCAGAAGAGCAATAATTATGAACAGTAAACTTCGTAAATTTTTAATCCCAACTATTATTATCGCAGCGACCGCGACACTTATTGTGATTATCAAGGACAACCCACCAGAAACTCGACGATTTGGCTCAGCGCCAAAAGCAAATGTGACTGTCGCTGTTTCTCATCTACAAGCGCAACCTTATCAAATTATGATCAATAGTTTTGGCACGGTAAAACCGCGAACGCAAAGCATGCTGGTGTCACAAGCCTCGGGGCAAATTATTAAAATTAGCGAGCAATTTCGTGAAGGTGGCTTTTTTGAAAAAGGCGATGTGCTGCTTGAATTGGATGATAGAGATCATCGTGCAGAAGTTAAATCTGCCCAAGCTAATTTATTAAGTGCACAACAAGCTTTATTAGAAGAAGAAGCGCGTGGTAATCAAGCGCAAACAGATTGGCAACGCTTAGGCAATGGTGAACAAGCCAGTTCATTAGTACTGCGTAAACCACAATTAGCTGCAGCGCAAGCTGAGGTGTTATCAGCACAAGCACAACTAGAAAAAGCTGAGCTTGATTTAGAACGCACTAAAATCAGTGCACCTTATGCAGGTAGAGTTTTAAGCCGCAGTGTTGATTTAGGCCAAGTGGTAAGTAATAACACTGAGCTTGCTTCTATTTATGCTATTGACAGTGTTGAAATCCGTTTGCCAATTAAAAACAAAGATTTACCTTTTATCGAATTGCCTGAGCAGTTTCGTGATGGTGTGAGTAATGAGCAAGGATCACCTGTTGTTTTTCGTTCTGATTTGGTTGGCTCACAGCAATGGCAAGGTCAGGTTGTAAGAACCGAAGGCGCTATAGACTCATCAGCACAGCAGCTTTATGTTGTGGGTCAAATTAATGACCCATACAAGGCAACAGAAAATAATCAATACCCAATTAAAATTGGCCAATATATAACAGCGCAAATTAAAGGGGTAGAGGTGCAAGATGCGATTGTAATTCCTAATAGTGCTATTTACCAAGGCAGCTATGTATATATCGAAGAGCAAGGTATCTTAAAACGTAAAGATATTAACCTAAGGTGGCAAAATGCCAATGATGCGATTATTGCATCAGGCCTTAAAGCAGGCGATAACTTAGTGATAACACCGCTTGGCCAAGTTAGCTCAGGCACACAAGTGAACATAATGGGTGAGCAAGCTTATCAGACTACCCGTGGCAATAAGCAAGGACGGGGAGAGCGCCCAAGCAAAGAGCAACTTGAGCAAATGGCAAAAGAGCAGGGTATTTCAGTTCAAGAGCTTATGAAGCAACGTCGCCAAGCTCGCGGCCAAGGAGCTAAGCAATGATAGCTTGGTTTACTAAAAACCATGTAGCCGCCAATTTATTACTTATTAGTATTGTGTTGTCTGGGCTATTTAGTTTATCGACCCAAATACCTCTAGAAGTATTTCCTTCTTTTGAAGCAGACCGAATTAGTGTGCAAGTAACGTTACGTGGTTCAACCCCTGAAGATGTTGAAAAGGGTGTCACCATTCGTATTGAAGAAGCGGTGCAAGATCTTGAAGGTATAGAACAAATTTCAAGTAGCTCTTCTGAAGGTTCATCCTCAGTGAGTATTGAAGTTGAAACCGGCTATGATGCGCGAGACTTATTGGCTGATATAAAAAGCCGAGTTGATGCTATTAACACTTTTCCTGTTGATGCTGAAAAGCCAGTTGTTGCGCTTGATCAACGTATTCGCGAAGTAATCGCAGTGACTGTTTCGAGTGAATATGGCGAAAAAGAAACCCTCGAATATGCAGAAAAAGTACGTGATGACTTACTTCGCATACCTTTAATAACTCAAGTAGAGCTAAGTGGGGTACGTGATTACGAAATTTCCGTTGAAGTAAGCCAAGATGTGTTACGTCAATACGATTTAAGCTTAGCGGAAATTTCTTCAGCTATTTCACGTTCAAGTACCGATGTTTCTGCGGGTAACTTAAAAACCGAGGGCGGTGAGGTGCTTATTCGCTCAAAAGGCCAAGCTTACCGTAAAGATGAATTTGCGAAAATTGTCGTTAAACAACAAGCAGATGGCACTATTATTCGTTTAGGTGACATTGCCAGTATTACTGATGATTTTGAAGAAACCCCAGTTCGCACTCGTTTTAATGGTAAGCAAGCTGCATTCATTGATGTCTACCGTATTGGGCCACAAAGTGCTATTGGTGTGGCTGGTGCAGTCAAAGAATATATTGATCAACAACAGCAAAGTCTGCCTGTAGGATTTGAGCTTAGCTATTGGGATGACGATTCGCAAATAGTGAAAGGGCGCATAGCAACGCTAACGACTAACGCGATTCAAGGCGGCATTTTAGTTCTAGCATTACTGACGTTATTTTTACGTCCAGCGATTGCGATATGGGTATTTGTTGGTATTCCAGTATCTTTTATGGGAGCCTTTTTAGCGATGCCACTGTTTGGTATAACGCTAAATATAATGAGCTTATTTGGCTTTATTCTAGTTTTGGGTATCGTGGTTGATGATGCGATTGTGACCGGTGAGAATGTCTATACCCATTTAAAAACAGCAGAATCCGGTGAGCAAGCGGCTATTCGAGGAACCCAAGAAGTTGCCACCCCGGTGACATTTGGTGTGTTAACAACTGTGGCTGCATTTTTGCCTTTGGCGTTTATCGAAGGTGGGCGAGGCGCTTTATTCGCGCAAATTCCAGTGGTGGTTATTCCGGTATTGTTATTTTCACTTATCGAATCTAAGTTTGTATTACCAGCCCATTTAAAATATATCAAATTACGTAACCAAAAAGCAGAGCCATCAAAACTCGAACGATTACAACAGCGCTTCGCTGATGGTTTTGAAATGGCAATTATGAAGTACTATAAGCCCATACTTAATTTGGCGTTAAAAAATAAATTAGCCACAGTGAGTTCATTTGTTGGCATATTTTTAATTATTTTAACTCTTATTTCGAGTGGTTGGACTAAGTTTGTATTTTTCCCTCGGATCCCAAGTGAAACGGTGAGAGCCAGTCTTACTTTTCCTGCCGGTACGCCTTTTGAAGTAACAAATAAATACATAGTGCTTATGTCAGATAAAGCCAAAGAGTTACAAGATAAATACCGCGATGAAGATGGCGAAAGTGTGATCTTGAATATTTTGGCCAGCACCGGTGGCCGAGGAGGCACATCAAACAGCGGCTCTGTGCGTTTTGAAATTACACCTGCTGAAGAACGTGATTCAACAATCGGTTCGCAACAGCTTGCTAGTGAATGGCGTGATTTAATTGGTGTAATACCCGGGGCAGAAAGTATGACCTTTAGGGCTGAAATTGGCCGCAGTTCAGACCCCATTGATGTTCAGCTCACCGGTAGCACAATTGAAACCTTAGAAATTGTTGCTGAGAAAATTAAACAGCGACTCGCTACTTATCCCACAGTATTTGAAATCGCTGATAGTTTGTCTGATGGTAAAGAGGAGCTGCAGGTTGAACTGACAGATCAAGGCTTAGCGCTGGGCTTAAATCGTACTGATGTGTTACAGCAAATTCGAAATTCGTTTTTTGGTTCGCAAGCACAGCGTATACAACGTGGTCGAGATGATGTTCGGGTGATGGTAAGACTACCACTTGAAGAGCGCCGCTCGGTGGCTGATTTAACCGACATTCTCATTGATTTACCAGATGGGGGGACCGTACCACTGTCTCATGTTGCTAAGCTCAAAACAGGTAAGAGCCCGTCGAGTATTCGTCGTGTTGACCGTTATCGCACACTTAGTGTGACCGCCGATGTTGAGAAAAACAACACCAATATGACGGTACTTCAAGCTGACTTGAAAGGGTATTTAGACGAGCTTGTGCAACAATACCCTGGTGTAGATTACACCTTAGAAGGTGAGGCGAAAGAGCAACGAGAGTCGTTTGGTTCACTTGCCTGGGGATTATTGTTTGTATTCTTTATCATTTATGCTCTATTGGCGATCCCATTTAAATCATACTTGCAGCCACTGATTGTAATGAGTGTGATCCCATTTGGTATGATAGGTGCTGTAATGGGGCACTGGATCATGGGTATGGATTTAACCATAATGAGTTTACTTGGCATGTTAGCTCTAGTGGGGGTTGTTGTTAACGACTCTCTGGTATTGGTTGACTATATAAATAAAAAGCGCAGTGAAGGTGGCGATTTACTTGAAGCTGTAAAACGCGCTGGTGCGGCTCGTTTTCGTCCCGTTATGCTAACGAGCTTAACTACGTTTATAGGTTTAATGCCGCTATTGTTTGAAAAGGCTACACAAGCACAATTTTTAATACCGATGGCTGTAAGTCTTGGCTTTGGTATTATCTTTGCCACCTTTATTACTTTGTTACTGGTGCCAGTTAACTATATGTTGATGGAACGCTTTCAAGGTTGGTTTAAGTAACATATTCACCGTCAAAACTGACAAATAAAAATGCCGCAATGAAGCGGCATTTTTTATCTATAAATTTTACTTACTGTTTATTTAATGGCTTTTTTTACTTCACGCCAGTCAACAATTTTAAAGTTTTGTGGTTGTAGTGGCATACGGTTGTAACCATCTTGAACGATTAGCATGCCTTCAGGGTAACCTGGTAAAGCCTTCGAGGTAACAGTTAAGCCGTCTGTTTCACCTGCGCCATCAATGCCTTTATCAAGATTCGCGATGACATTAAACTTACCCGCAAAGCTCAAGCTTGGCTGAGTATCATCTGAGATATTATAAAGCACATAACTATTATCGCCTTGGCTTGATACCACTAAATAACGCTCATCATCACCATGGTAAATTTCCATACCTTCAACATCTGCCACAAGTTGTTCATTAACACCTTGCAGCATAACTGGTGAATTACCCGCTGTAGGCTCTGCACCGATATACCAAATACCTTGATCTTCTTCGCCAGCAAATAATTGGCCTAGTTTATCATCTGCAGTGCAGCCTTCAGGTTGGCTTGGTAAAGTAAACTCTCTAACTAATTCGCCGCTGACATTATTTTGCTCACCGGTTAATTTGTATTGCTGAAATAAGCCAGATTTATCATTTACATAAACATAGTGGCCAGAATCAGATGAATACATACACATACCGTAAATTTCAGCTAGGTTTGTTGCCACTTCTGTTACATGTTGTACCTTGTTGTCGTTATCGACTGTAAAAACGCTGATGCTGTTCAGTGTACGGTTACTGGCAGTGATCCAGGTGTTAGTTTGATTGTTTATACCTTGATGTTGGCGAACATCAACATTGTTTAAACGTCCAACATTGAGTGACTGTATTTTATTGCCATCAAGATCATAAACCATTAAGCCACGGCGTTTATCTGTGCCTAAAATCAAGCTGTTTTTAGCATCTTGCGGGTTTATCCAAATTGCAGGATCATCCGCTGCATCGCCAAACGCGGCTACGGGTGTGGTTTGTGCGCTCGCTGTAATGTGAGTCATCGCCGCCTTGTTTTGAGAAGCCGCCGTTTGCGCTGTGTAGTTAACTTTTGTGGTAATGTAAGCGCCCGTTTCATCATCAATTAATACCAACTGTGCTTGCTCATTATTAATAAGCTCTGCTGCCACAGACTCAATTGCCAACTCACCGTTAAGTGACCACTGACTAAGTTTTTCTGTTTGTGCGTTGTAGGCATACACTTCATTGTTATCAGTGGCTGTCAGCCACAAGGTGCCATCGTCTGATACAGATAACGCGCCGATTTCAGCTTTTAATTCACCGTAAGGCTCAACTAATGCCACTGGCTGTTTATTGGCATCGGATTCAGCGTCAGCATTGATAGCCCAAACGCCGAGTTCAGCTTCGCCCACATACAAGGTTTTTGTTTCGTCATTAACTGCGCAACCTGAGGCTTCAGTAACGGCTGAAAATTCACGAACAGCGATGTTTTTTGCTTGCTTGCTCGCTAAGTCATAAATAATGGTTTCACTGATCAAGCCGCGAACATCTGGCACAAACGCTGATACAGTTGCATTATTATCGTTTTTAAATAAACACACTGCATCTGGTTGTGCTTGTGGTGGACTGATACGTGTAAGCTCAGTTAGCTGCCAAGATGAATCCGTTTTCAGGAGCTTAAAAATAGCCACATTGTCTTGATTGTTATCTAGGCTAGCCAATAAAAATTGTTGCTCTGTGATTTTCTTCAGTGAGATAGATTCAAAGTTACCCGCTAATAACACACTGCTTTGGTCTTTATCTGTCACTAATAAGCCCTGGCTTTCGCTGGCAATCAACCATTGGTTATTACCCAGCGCTGCTGCCTGTGAGCCTTGCATATTTTGTTGAGGGCCAAATTTTTCCACAGCTATTGCTGCTTGTACCATAGCTGCGTTGCTTTGGCTGCTAGGTTCCTCATTACTTGTGCAGCCGCTAAGAGCTGTAACCAGAAGCGCACTTGAGAGCACTGTTGAAATGGTACTTAATTTAAAGTTCATTATTTTATCCTTTACTTATTAATATGCTTTTCAGTGCTAAAACGTACTTCACCAAGGTGATTAATTGCGCTCATTTTTAGCGTTTCACCATTGATAGATACACTTAAAAAGCCAGGGGTTGCTTCTGCATAACGGGTAAATTCACGCTGTTTTACAAAACGTGCTTCGCTTCCTCCGCCAGAGACAAAGTGAGCAACCTTGCTATTTTTTGGTTGGTTGTATTGCAGGTCATGCTCGTGCCCAGCAATATAGGCTTGCACGTTATGACGTTCTAAAATCGGCTCTAAAATATCGCGAATACCTTGGTTACGGCCAAAGCGTTTACCACTGGAATAAAGTGGGTGATGACCGACCACAATCTTCCACTTTGCTTTACTGCCGGCAAGTTGGGTTTCAAGCCAAGCCAATTGTGTTTGATAACCTTGACCTTGAGTTGAGCGGTATTTTTCACGGGTTTTATATTCAGGCTGAATTGGGTTGGTATCTAAAAACACCATTAAAACTTGTTCATTGTTTTCAAGTTCAAAGGTTTTACTGTAATACCTTGCGGGTAACTGCCAGCGCTGACTTTTGTTTGTATAGTCAATTTGTGCTTGGGCGTTGCCAAGGTAATCATGGTTGCCTAATACAACGTACCAGTCTTCAAATGTATGTGGGCCATGATAGATATCTTCGTAAGCGGATTGCCATAAAGGGTCGTTGACGCTTGCTACCCCATTCGGGTAAAAGTTATCACCAGTTGAGACGATAAAGTCAGCATCGGTTTGATACATGGCTATTTCTAATTGGTGTGCGACTTCTTTTTGATAAAAGTGGCCGTTATGTCCCCAGTCGCCAATTACCATAAAGTTAAGGCTATCTGGTAGCGTATTTAACTTGGCAATTTTTTGCTGTTGATAAAGCTCATCTTTATAAATAACTGGCGTGGCAGCACTAAGCGTATGAGATGCTAATAATGCAGCCATGATAAAAGACAGTTTAAACATGTTTTAACTCCAAAAAAGCACGTAATGGCTTGCCAATACGTGCTTAAAATGACAATACCCGTGATTAGAATGCGTAACGTAGCATTACTTGAATGACTGGGCCTGCTTCTTCAGACTCAAGCTCATATTCATCAAAGTCACGATTGTTTTGGTCATCAAGTGAGTCAAACTTGTTGAAAACTTCATCTTTACTAGCATCTAGTAAGTTTGAACCCACCAGGCGAAGTGTTACATCTTGCCAGCGTTTTTCTACGAATAACTCCAAGTCAGCGCCGTAAGAGGTTGTTACTTCTTCCCCTACAAAACGTCCGTAAGCATCACCTTGGTTACGGTATGTTGCACCAAATGATGCGCCTAGGTCAGGTAAATCTTGAATAAAGCCAATGTTATAAACATAATCTGATTGGTCATTAAACTTACGTTTACCAAAGCTGTCTTCAACTTCACTATCAAGCCAAGAGTAGTTTAAGAAAATACCAGTATTTGGCATGTTGATTGCGCTCAGTGGCGTTGATAAATCAAACTCAATACCTTGTACTGTGCCATCGCCAGTATTTTGTGGTTGCAGTACAAATGTACCTTCGCCTTCTGAGCCTTCAACACCTGTGCTGGCAATTTCAATTAGGTCGCTAACGTCACGGTAAAATACGTTTACACCGACAACGCCACTTTTACCTAAACGGTATTCGTAACCTAAATCGATACCCCAAGAAGATTCTGGCTTAAGATTTGGGTTACCTAAAAAGTCATTATCAGCGAGTTCTTCTTCAAGAAGAGCCGGTGTCATGTAATCAAAATCTGGGCGGCGTAAGCTACGAGCAACAGAGGCGCTGACTCGGCCGTTATCACTTACACTGTAACGAAAGTGAGCCGACGGTAAAATAAAGTCATAATCATTTTCGGCAGTAACGCCTTCATTGGTATCGGTAATGCTTGAGTCAGTTGACTCCCAGCGCACACCCATTTCCCATGAGAACACATCGGCTTCGTGTTTGATTAAAGCAAACAAATCAAAACGGTCTTCTTCGAGGGTGTTCACACCGCCGTCTACTGCTTCAAATTCGTTATTAAATACAGCTAAAGACATAGGCGTTTGGTTAAACTGATCCCAGCCAGTAAGTGTTTGCTCATTTTCATCTTCAGCTTCAAAAATTGCTGTGTCGCGCTCTTTACCTTGTACAAAAGCACCGAATTGAACTTCTTTTGAGTCGCCTACAAGCAAGCTATGCTGCCATTGCAATGACCACTCTTTATCATCGATATCAACAGTTTCTTCGGCTTCTTCAAAAACCATTGGTAGTTCAGACGTATCAAGCTCAACTTCTTGCTCGTATACAGATTCTTCAAAGCTGGCGTAACCTACTTTAAACTTACTGGTACCGCCTAAAAGCGGTAGTTGATAGCCTGAGTTTATGTTGTAGTTGGTTTGGTCAATGTAGGAAACATTTGCGTTGTCTGAAAGCAAGTTACCGCCTTCAACCACTGAGTTAGATGTGGCTGTCGCGTCGTCATATTCAAAAGAGCGCTCATCTTCGGTACGGTCGGTATCGACCCACATTGCGCTAATATCAAATTTACCGCCGTTATCAAACGCCTTTTCAAAGCTAGCGTTTAGTGAAGTATCATCGCCATCACGAGTATCTGATTGATCTTCTCGGTTATCAAAATCATCTGTTGCATAATTAGGATTATTTTCAGGGCTATCGCCATAACGAATACTTGATTTTTGTTTTGGGTTATAACGACCTTGTAAGTTGGCACCTACTAGCAAGCGGCCGCCAGCAAACTCAGTGCCGTATACGCCTGCAAAGCTTTCTTTTAATTCGCCGTCATCATAACGCAGACCGCCGGCGCGGATATAGCCGCCGTCTAGGCTGTAGCCATCACGTAGTACAATATTAAGCGTTCCCGCAATAGCATCGGCAGAGCGGTTTGCACTTGATGAACGAATTATTTCGACACGCTCGATTAATTCGGCAGGAATACGGTCGACAAAGAATGAACGGTCAGCGCCTGCGCCCGGTACTTCTTCACCATTAATGAGTACTTTAGTATACGCAGGGCTTAAGCCACGCATACGTGCGCCGTCTGATTCAAGTACGTCAGATAAAAACGTTACACTAGGTACACGCTTTAGTGCATCACCTGCTGTTAGTGGCTCAAAACGCTGAAAGTACTCTTGTGAGTATTCAAGTGTAGGGGCCAATTCTTGTGAGCGGTTGCGATAACCAATCTCACCATATACCACAAGCTCTTCTGATACTTTTACTTCAGGCTCTCTTGGCGATGTTTGTTCTTCTGCATTAACGCTAACACTAAATTGGCTTAATGCCAGTGCTGCTACTACAGCGTTTAATTTAAATTGTTTCATTGATTTGCTCCGGTTGTCCTTGGTTTGGTGAGCAAACTAAAAAAAGTAAATGACGCTAATGTGACAGTTATAAAGATAATCTTTGCTAAAGCGCTAATTTACAGCATTAAAAAATATATTTGAGCTTTTAAAACATCGCTGTAAGCCGCTATAAATGGCAGCTTATAGTTTTTTTATTTACAAATTTTAATCTCAATGTCATATCAATGAGCCAAAATGACCCTGCCTTATAAAGTGCAGCTAAGCTAGCATTAGCATTAATGTAAACTGAAGAAGATTTAAACAATGCGATATAACCCATTTACCAGCCACGTAAAACTTACTAACACCATCATTTCGTTGTTAGTGATTGCTGTAGCAATATGTGCATATTTTGGCGAATTAAAACAATGGCAAGAAATTGCGTGGCTCGATATTTTAGGTGAAGGCGGCATTGTGTTGATGACATTAAGTTGGATCATTGCGCTACTGATCTCTCGTCCACCAGGAAAAGTAACCAGTTTATTAGTGCTTGGTTTAGGCCTGTTTATGTTCTCTGCGACTTTGGATTTACTCGATGAATGGCTTAAGCAACCATCACAGCTTTGGTTGACTTGGTTTGAATCATTACCAGCTCCTTTTGGCATGTCGCTCACAAGTGTTGGGCTTTATTATTGGCATCAAGAGCAATTTGTTTTAAACCGACAATTACGCCGTCGCGAAGCACATTTAAGAGAGCATGATAAAGTTTGCCCAGTGACGGGTTTATATCGTGTGAATTACCTGCATTCGTTAATGCAGCAACATCAAAGTGAACAGCGAACAGCCACTTTAGGTATCATTGATATTCGTGACTTCGCCAAGTTTAACGCTCAATTTGGTTTTACTGAAGGCGATAGATTGCTTCGAGAAATCAGTGATTTATTAGTGATGAATTGCCGTTTGAATGATGTGTTATGCCGCTACGCTGGCGATTGTTTTATTGTGCTAATGCCGGGAACTAGCCAAAGCCAAGGCAAAGAATTATTAGCGCAAATGAAAGCTGCACTTAATCATTGTGCTTTTAAAGTAGCAAAAAGCAAAGGTGCGCAGTTTCAGCACATACTAACCGCTACCGCTGCATTACATTTTGAGCACGATCCCGTACAGCAAACCAGCCTATTACATCAGCAACTACAACAACAAAAGGCGCTAATTGGTGCAGCAGTATATTAGTTTAGATGATAAGTACATCAGCGCTGCAGGAATGGTCACTGCGCTGGTGGAGTTAGCGCAAGGTCGTGGGATCCCGCTGCATAAATTGCTACGTGGTACCGGGATTTTTGAGCAAGACTTATATGATTTATCTCAGCGCTTTAGTCTATCGCAGTTATTGTCTTTAATTAGCCAATTTAAAACCCTAATGAAAAGTAATGACAGTGGCTTTTTATTAGGGCATCAACTGGTTAATGATGTTAGTCCTACAATGCAAAGTGTGCGTTTAAGCCCAAATCTTGGCAGTGCTTTAAAGCAATTACAAAAAATACGTAGCACACTTACGCCGTTATTTTTTACTCGTCAGCATATTTTTCAAGATGACTTTTACCTGTATCTACAGCCGAGCGTTGGCATGGATGAATCGTTAAAAAACTATTGTTTTGAAATATACAGTGCTGCGTTTATGAGTTTAATCAAAAGAGTCAGTAATCATTACCCACACTGCTATTTTGATTTTACTTGTAAGCGTCCACGGCATATTCAAGAGTATGAACAGCATTTAGGTTTACGGATACGTTTTGAGCAGCCTTATACTCGATGGCATTTTAATAAACAATTATTGAAGTGCCCAAACCCAGAATCAAGCCCGTTGCGCTGGCAGCAGTGTTTAGCTCAAGTGCAAGGGCGAGCGGTGACGTTTGTCGAGGCTGTGTGCCAACGAATTCATCAAGATAAAAATAATAGCCTAGTTAGTAGCGCCGAATACTTTGCAATGAGCCCGGCAACATTTAAACGTAAGCTCAAACAACACGGGGTTAGTTATTCGCAATTACAAGACGAACAAAATAAGCTCAAAGCCCTTTATCTACTGGGCGTGCGCCAACAAGGCAATGAACAAGTTGCAGAGCGTTTAGCGTTTTATGATATCCCCAACTTTCGTCGTGCCTTTAAGCGGTGGACTGGTATTACACCAAGTCAGTTAAAAATATAAAGTAAATGACGTATGTGAAATTGCTTATTTTTATTTTTTAAAGAAAGTTTTAACACCACTTTTTGTCAAGCTACGTTAAACTCTGATTATAGATGTAATTAATTGAGATCCCTATGATCGAGTACCCAGTTGACCAACTTCCTCAACTCATTGATGAGTTATTACAGTGCGACACCACCTCCCGCAAAAACAAACTGTTGGCAGATGCCAAGGACAAGCTATCAACTGAACATCTATCATTATTATTTGAGGCGCTTCCGAAAGAGCAGCGCCTAGAAATATGGCTATTACTAGATGAAGACACCCAACACGAGATTTTTATTAATTTAGGTGCTGATAGCTGCCGTTGGTTATTACAAACTCTGGATGAAGTTGAAGGCTTTAAGCTTTTAGATGAAGTGAGTGTTGAAGAGTTACTGGAATTAGAAGAAGTTATTCCTGAGCGCTTTGTAGATTATGCCCGCAGGCAACTTGATGAAGTACAAACCAAGCAATATGATTTAGCACAGCAATATAACCCAGAACAGCTAGGTCACTGGCTTAACTTTGACTCAATTAAAGTATCTGAAAAGCTTACCGTAGGCGGTGTGCGCAAAATATTACAAAAAGGGCTGCCGCAATTTACTGAAGTGATTTATTTGGTGAGCCGTAAAGGCACCTTAATAGGCGAAGTATCAGTTAATGCGTTATTTAAAGCACAAGACTCGGATAGTTTGCTCGACTTTGCTAATTTAGATATTACCTCACTGCACGCTGACGATGATTTATACGAGGCTGCAGAAGTGGTGATCCACAGTGAAACAATGGCGATGCCAGTGGTCAATGCGGATAATAAGTTGCTTGGTCGTTTAACAGTGTCCTCTGCTTACGAACTACGTCAGGAGGTTACGGACGAGGCCGCTGCCAAAGCGGGTGGTTTAAGAGAAGATGAAGACTTATTTTCAAGTGTAACTAAATCAGCAAAAAACCGTGGTATTTGGTTAGGAATTAACTTGGCAACAGCGTTTTTAGCCTCATGGTTTATTGGTTTGTTTGGTGCAACCATAGAGCAGGTTGTTGCATTAGCTGTATTAATGCCTGTGGTGGCTTCAATGGGCGGTATTGCCGGTAGCCAAACGCTCACCGTTATAGTGCGTGGTTTAGCGCTGGGGCAGGTGACCGATTCAAACCGCAAAGCATTACTTAAAAAAGAATTGCGGGTTGGGGCCGTCAATGGTTGCGTTTGGGCAATAGTGATTGGTGTGCTGACTAATCTTTGGTTTAATGATGTGATGCTCAGTATAACGATTACCGTGGCTATATTGTTAAACTTAGTGGCAGCATCGCTTTCAGGAGTCATTATTCCGTCAATTTTAGATAAAATGAAAATAGATCCTGCGCTTTCAGGGTCAGTAATTCTAACCACAGTAACTGATATTGTTGGTTTTGTAACTTTCTTAGGGTTGGGTAGTTTGTTGCTACTTTAAAAAATAAACCGGTTATTAATAAAATGGAGTAAAGGATGAGTACAAAAATAGTAAAAGGGTTAATAACTAGCTTGGTTTTTATAATGTGTAGCCAAGTGACTGCACAAGATAAGCTAGCTGAAGATCCAACTAAAGTAGTGACCCAAATCGGAGCTAGTTATACTGATGAATTAAAGTTCAGTGGCTCACTAAGTTTAGATCCCGTTAGAAAGCTCAATGCCAGTGCAAATACCGATGGTGATGAATGGCGGTTTGGCGGTTCGTGGTTGTTTGATATTGGTATTGTAAACTTTAACTTAGGTAAAACACAGTTTGACCACGGTGCTGAAAAAACAAGTTACAGTATCGGAACATTTGTACCCTTAAGTTACTTTGATATTAAGCCTATGGGGTGGCAGATTTTTGCGATGGGTGGCTACAGTCATACGGATGGGGATATTGCCTGTGATACCGGTTTATATGACTGCTCAGTTAACGAAATGCCTTCTACAGATGGTTGGGTGTTAGTGCCTAACTCATCAAACGGTGGCTATTTAGGTGCCTTTGCATTAAAGCCTTTAGCTGGCAATTGGACAATAATGACAGCTGCTGCTTACTCAATGGGATCTGATGATTATTCAGGTTATTTTGCTGCGTTAGGAGCGAGTTATCAAATTGATAAACAGCAAAAAGTCAATTTTTATGGATCAGCTCAAGATAATGACTATGGTTCAGATCAGTTCATTGGTGTAGGTTATGCCTATCAATTCAATTAATTTCAGTTTTATTGCTAGTTTATGAATTTTTCGTGAATAAGTGGTTGCAGGCTATTAACTACTACTTTTATATAATATTGTAGCTATCTCACTAATACGAGACTCATCTATTTAAAAGGAAAGATAATGGCTAAGAAACCAGCTAAAGCTAAGAAAAACGACGTAAAACTTGCTAAAAAAGAAGTTAAATCTATCAAAAAAGAAATTAGCGCACGTAAAGAAAAAGTGGCTAAGCAAAAAGCTAAAATTGGTAAGCTAAAAAAAGAGCTTAAAAAGTCAGCTTAATGCTTAACTGCTAACTCACTGCATTGTAAGTGTATTGAGTTTACGCAATGATGGTGCCATTACCATCATTGCAGCTTTACCCCGCGGAAATCTCACAGCTTTGTTAAATTATTGTCATTACTTTGTGCTAACATTAATGTAGAAATTATTAGTGTTAAATGTAATGAATCCAATTAATTTATTCTTGTTTTTAAGTATCTGTTTATTGAGTCAGTTAGCTCATTCATCCGAACACCTTAGCGATCATGAGCAATATTGCTTAAATTTTACCAGTGAAAATTGTTTAGACTTAATAAACACTCAACTTACTGCTCAAACTCTTTACTCTAAGTCGTGGTATAAGCTGAAGTCCATTCAATTAGATTACATATACGATATTGCTGACTACAGTGAGTTGATCACACAAATCGAGCCACTCATCGACTTGCCTTCAGCACCTACCGTATTTCGAACACAGCTTTATTTTTACTATGCAAAAGCATTGAATTCTAAAGGTGATAAAGTCAATGCAAAGATATACGCCGATAAAGCAATTGCAAAACTAGAAAATATGTATGAAGCCTTCGAAAGCCCGTACCGGTTGCTAGAATTGGCGAATCTTCATTATGTATTTGGTGATAGAAAGCGCTCGTATAGCTTGTTATTGCATGTGGGTAATCGGTTTGCAAAAAGCAAAGATGCTATTTTTCACTTTGAATTAAATTCTAATAAAGCCAATATTTTTTACGTGTGGGATGAGTTAGATAAATCCCTGAAGTATCGTTTGTTAGCCCTCTATGCCATTGAGAATACGGAGCATAATAGTAAAATTGTTGTGGCAAGTGGCAATGTTGCGCGAACATATCAGTTATTAGGGCAGTATGAATCTGCAATTAAACATTACACAGATTCTTTTGGTTTTATGCAATTTCCTAAGCACAATAGTAGTAAGGCTGTTTATACACTCAGGCTAGCAGAGTTGAACTGGCAAAGTGGTAATGTAGGGCAGGCCGCTTCTTTATTAGCAAAAGTACAAACAGAGGGTTTGAAACCCGGGCATTTGAGTTTATATAACCAGCTTAAAACAGAGTTAATGACAAATGAGTGATAGTACGCTTTAGCATACTAGCACTCTATTTTTTCGGTGAAGTTTAGAAATTGTACGTAATATTGCCATAAATAAAACGGCCATCTAGGCTATATGGTGTAAATGGGCTATAACTAAATATTTGATTAAAATCACTATAACCAATGTTACTTACAGTATCTTGTGGGTATTGATCAAACAGGTTATTGGCACCAATTGCAAACTTCCACTGCTGTGTTGGTAAGTAAGCAACCTCAAGGTCTGTGATCCATTTTGCTGCAATCACTTCATCGCCTTCAGGCGTACTTGAAGTATCCGTGACTTCGCCGTAGCGAGTAGCACGTAATGTTGTTTGAAAATTAGCGAAGTCCCACGTTGCAGATAAATTCCATTTATCGGCAGGAGTGCCTTCTTCAAATCGGGTGATCTCACGGCGAGCAAAATACTCGTAGTCATCGCCTAGGGCTTCTAGCTCTGGTGGATTTTCTTTAACATGAGTCACTTCGGTATCATTAAAGTTCACCGCAGCGCTTAAGCGTAAATCACCATAGTTGTCTAACCCTAATGAGTAAGTCGCAACAATATCAATACCTTGAGTACGTGAGTCAATGGCATTTGTGAAGTAACGAACGCTTTGTGTATTTAGCTCGCCTGCTTGAGCTAAAATTTCTTCCACTTCAGGGCCTTGTAGATTTTCTGATAAGACAATCCGATCATCTATCTCAATCCTATATGCATCGAGCGTTAGGCTTAAATTACCTTGAGTAAAGATAAACCCAGCAGTCATGTTAACAGACTCTTCCGCATCAAGTTCACGGGCACCGAGTGCTTTAGCCGCAGGTTCATCGACAGGAAATAAACCTACTTCACTAGGAACGCCGTTTTCAAATACCGTGCTCACAGACTTATAACTGGTTTGCGCAAGAGAAGGTGCTCTAAACCCTGTACTGATTGCGCCGCGTAGCGATAATGACTCGTTAATGCTATAGCGTGATGCGAGTTTTGAGGTAAAGGTACTACCAAAATCGCTGTAGTCTTCAAAGCGCCCGGCTAGTACAACATTCCAATCTTCGGTTAAGTAAGTATCAAACTCAGCAAATACAGCTATATTATGGCGGCTTTTATCTGTGGTGTTCTCTGGAGAAAAACCCGCTAATACTTGTGCACCGCCAGCAGCAACCGGATCACCGTTTTCATCCAGCACAGTGATATAGGAAGCTTCTTCACCGGCTTTTATTTGATATCTCTCGTGGCGGTACTCAGCCCCAATAGTAACAAACACATCATCAGGTAGGCCAAAATCAAAGCTGTTGTTTGCATCCATGTTTACTAGGTATTGTTCGTAAACTAATGCTCCGTTATCAAACTCGGTAGGGCTATCTATCCCCATTGAGGTATTTATACTGTTACTTACGCCTAAAGCAAAGTCATTTAAACCATATTTAGTACTTACATCCCACGCCCAATCATTGGTTTCGCCGTTTAGGCCAATAGCAAATGAGTAGTCGTCTACGTCAGTATCAATTTGTGGTAAAAAGCCGTCAGGGTAAACCTCTGGTAAATTACGAGAGTCTTTCGCACGGCGATAAAATCCTGCTGAGTTACCTTTACGATTTGAATAGCTAGCAAATGAATACAATGACAGCGCATTGTCAAAATCGTAACCTAGGTTATAAAACAGTGCGATATCTTCAATATCGGCTTTACCAAAGCGGTGATTATAGCGGTCAAAGTCAAACTCTCGTGAATCTAAGGCGCCAGTTTCATCACGGTTATACTGCTCGCGTTCGTCTATACCTGAACGATTTGTCGGCTCGTTATTACGCGACTCAATAGAGATATTGATAAAGCCGTTATCAGCCAACGAAAAGCCTGCATTTGCACTGGCCGTGCGTGAAATACCATCATTTAACTTGCGATCACTGCCTTTAATAAAGCTTAAGTTACCTGCTGCATCTGCTGTGGTATCTAAAAGTTGAGGTGAGCCAGCCATTTGGGTATCGTATTCGCCATAAGTATAGCTAACCGTACCACCGTCATCGGCATCTTTAAGAATGATGTTAATAACGCCTGCAATGGCATCAGAGCCATACTGTGCTGCAGCGCCGTCCCGAAGAACCTCAACACGTTTTATCGCAGAGGTAGGAATGTTATTTAAATCAACAGCGGTTGAACCGCGCCCTACAGTACCACCTAAATTTAATAGTGCACCTGAATGGCGACGTTTACCATTAACCAATACTAATGTGTGATCTGGCGCGAGGCCACGAAGTACGGCAGGTTTTGCATGGTCAGTGCCATCAGCAAGGGTTGCGCTTGGGTAATTAAAGCTCGGTAATTGGGCAGCAAGAACTTGGCTGATTTCAAGCTGGCCTGTTGTTGCAAGGTCACGGCTTGTTAATAAATCTACAGGCACTGTGCTTTGGGCAATACTGCGCAGACTACGGCGTGTGCCTGTGACCGAAATTACTTCAATGTCTTGTGCTGTGTTGTCAGTTGTTTGCTCAGCAGCGATTGCAGTCACTGATGTCCCAAGCGTAGTTGCAATGGCAAGTTGCAAAGGTAACTTTTTAAAAAATGTCATTGTTGATCCCGTGTGGCTATCATATTGTAGCGCAGTGTATATAGCCTATTAGGAACAAACAAATAACATTAAAATATAGTATATGTGTAACAAGCGAGACTTGTTAACCTAGTTTTTATATTGTTAATCATATATTTATACGCTAACAATTATTTTATTTCTGCCGTCGGTTTTCGCCCGGTATAAGGCGGTGTCGGCTGCGCAGATTAATGCTTCATGGGTACGGTATTGGTTATTGTTTTCGCAGGCAATACCTTGGCTCACGCTAATTTTAACGCCAGGCGGTAGACCAATATCGGTAAAGGTCATGCTGTTTATTTGTTGTTGGATATGTTTTGCCACTACGTTTGCACTTTCTCGGTTACAACGCGGTAATATCACTGCAAACTCTTCACCGCCGTATCGCGCAGCTAAACAATCTCTTGAAGGGATACAGTCTAATATCACCTTGGCTATTTTTTGCAGGCATTTATCACCTTTAATATGGCCATAGGTATCATTGAATTTTTTAAAGTGATCCACATCAATGAGTATACTGCTTAGTGCTTGTTTGCTTTGAATGCTGTCAGCCCAGTATTTTTCTAATGACTCATCGAGCGTTAACCTGTTTGCTAAACCAGTTAAGTGATCGGTCGATGCCTGTATTTTTAATTTATTATACATAGCTTTATGTGAGCTTATATCATGCAAAATACATATATACAGCTTTTGTGCACTCGCTATACTATTTGGAATGCTTGATATTGATAAGTCGGCTTCAATAATATTGCCATCAGATTTAGCTATTTTCACTTCGTTTGGGCCAAAGTTAAGCCGAGTGTCTTTAATATCTAACCAATTTAATAATGTATACATGTATTTGTCGCGGTCGGTATTATATAAAAAGTCTAATAAGCTTTGGCCGATTAACGCTTGTTGTGAGTCTCCTAGCAATTGAGCGGCTACTGGGTTTACAAACTCAAAATTACCATGTTGGTCGATTACAAACATGCCCTCAGCTGTGCCGTTAAACAATTCAATTAAAGAACCAAATTGCAGATGAGACAAAGAGGTAGACAGGCTACTTCCAACTTGCTTTGTTTGTGCATCTGTAGCCAGCAGTTGGCTGTTATTATTAGTTTGGTTAGACACGTTAATTCCTTTACGCTTTGCTATACGTTTTTGGTGTCTACTAATTTATGAAAAAAACAGCAAAAATACCTTCTGGTAACCTTCTGGTTTTAAGTTATTGATTTTAATGCTTTTATAAATATTCACGGGTTCTTAAAAACCTGTGAACTATATAAACTTAGTGAGTACTAGCGCCTTAATTAAACCTCTTCTTCATTTTTAACTTGAGGATCGCGGCTTTTATAGCTCTTTCCGTTGCACTCTACGATGAAAATCATACACACTACACCAGTATTTTTATCTGTATCAGCAATATGTATTGACTGGCCGTTCTCAATCAAAGAGAAACTAAAATCTTGAGCGCAGTCGCCTTCAACATTTGTAAAGCTTGCTTCTGTAAATGCAAAACCTTGCTCAATTGTTGCATCATCTAACGTGTAAACCCCTAGGCTGTTTCTTTCGTTAACTGTACCACCGCCAGATACTTTTTGACCATTTTTATAATAAGTAAATACCGCTTCATTATTACTATCTAATTTAATGCTTACCGTAAAGTTATAGGTTTTATTCTCGCTCATGTTACTTCCTTTTTAATGTGGTTTATAATGTGAAATCACTAATTCCTAAATCAATAAGTTTGTTTTTTAGTGTGTCTAGTTTACTTGCTTTATTTAAACAGCTGTATGCCTGAATGAGAGGGTAAATTTTATTTATACTTTTACTGCCATGATTTTTTTCATTGCTCGTATTTATAATTTTATTGCATGCTGCCAGTTTCTCTAATTTATTGCTAGCAAGTTTTGCTTTTATTATATTTATTCTTACAAAGTTTAAATAGTTTTCAGCTTTGCTCATGTCATTAATTTTCTCTTTAAAATCGGAACTACTTTCAAGCTTGGCTAAAAGCTCTTTCGCTTCATCAAAATATTTACGATTAATAAAGTAGTGAACTAGGCTAAGTTGGATGTTGATAATACTTGTGTTTGAAAACCCCTGCTGATTGACATAACCTATAATTTCTTCGAGTCTGTTACTCGTTTTGTCGTTATCTAACAGCATCAACTGATATGCTAGAGACCGATAGTGCTTTCGTATGAAGTTTTGATTTTCTGGATCTTGAGCTTTTGCTTGCTCTATTGCATCCGTTGCTTTCACTGCTTTTATATAGGCGTTATTCTTTTGCGGGAAATAACTTAAAAGGTAGCTTTGTTGCATATATGTATTTGAAATATCATTTAGTAGGCTTGCATCATCTGGCTTTATAGCTAATAAGGTATTTAGCTGAGCTATTGCTTGATCAAGCATATTAAATGCTGCGTTAAAATCACCTAAATTTTCTTCTGTTTTTGCAAGCCAGCTGATGGTGTCGGCTTTGTCGCGCAATAAGTTTTTATTGTTTGGCTTTAGTTTAAGGGCTTTGTTTTTAAGGGCGAGCGACTCTGTAAAGCTTTGTTTTGCTGCGTTATAGTTAAATTGCTTTAAATACAATGACCCCAGTGAATTATGTGAGTACGATAGCTCCATAATGGAGTTAAAATCATTCGGTGCTAACGAATACATGGTTTCACTATAAGCGTGGTATTTTTTAAATAATGGCTCAGTGGCCGCGTAGTCACTGTTATCATAATTAAGTTGACCCAACCAAAAGGCATTAGCCCCTGCAAGCGTGAGTAGCTCTATGTTGTTTGGTTGGGTTTTTAATAATGCCTCAAGACGAGTGCGGGCGTTTTCAAAGGCGGTGAAAGCTTCGTCGGTTTTACCGCGGGAATAGGCCACTTCCCCCATGGCCTCTAGGGTTTGTGCATATTGAAAGCGGTTGTTAAAGTCAGCTTGGTTATCGGTGAAATTAAATAACGAGTCGTTATGCTGTTGGTTAGTAAAATATTCCAGCGCTTTATTACTTATACCATCGAGTAAGTCCATACGTTTTACGCTACGTAGTTTGTCAGCAAATTCACCTACCATAAAGCCGAGCAAACTTTCTGCTTCTAGTCGTTTTTGCTGGGCTACTTGCTCAGCGTGGTAGCTGCGTACACTCATTGTAATGGCAATGACACTGATAACAAAAAACACCGCAGTGGTTAATTGTAGTAAGCGTTTATTACGTTTAGCTTTTTTGTTTGAGGCTTTAAGTAGTGCAGTTTCTGAGTTTGATAATCTAAACAGTGAACTGTTGGCAATACTTTGCGCTTCTTGTAGTTGTTTACCTTGGGCTAATAAAAAGTCAGAGTGTTTTTTCTCTCTTATCCAACGTTCGGTAGCGTGTTGCAATCGGCTTTTCATAGCAAGGCTTTCTTGGTGCTCACTTATCCAACTAATAGCACGTTGCCAATGACGCAGTAATGCTTCGTGGGCTAAGCTAAAACAGGCTTGCTCATTTTTAAGGTGTGAAACAAATAAGCGGCTATCGACCATAGCTTGTACTAGTTGTTTTTGCGCTGAGTTGTTTAGCTCATCCCAACGTGCAGCGCGGCTAGTGAGGGTTTCACCATCGGCGTTTAAGGTAATTAATCTTGACAGTATTAAACCCAGTTCAGCCTGTTGTGACTTGGGTAATTGCGTAAATACTTGTTCGGCTTTTTGACCAATAGCACCTTCAATACCACCTAATGCTTGGTAGTGTGAAACTAATAACTCATCATTGTCACTGCGTTGTAAATACAATTGTTGCAAGGTGTATTGCAACATTGGCAGGGCGTCTGGGTTATTAATTGTGTCGTTACAGAGTATTTCATCCAGTGGTGTTTGGTGCTCAGGGTCAAGTTGCCATTTTAGGCCGGCAGTTAAAGCGGGAAGGCGGATCATCTGTTTGAGTTCAGCGCGCGTTGGCGCGAGCAAATCAAAATGAGCGCCGTTGGCTTTGCCTGCCATTAAGCTTGGCTCGCTGACAACATGCGGATAGAAGTCATTACGACAGGCACTAAAAACAATCATACAATCGCTGCTAGCAAACAATTCTATAAGGCTAAGAAATTGACTGCGCTCTTGCTCGCTAAATAACGCTGATGAGAGTAATACCTCAAGGCGGTCAATAAACAAAAATAAATAGGGTTTTACTTGGTTTACTTGCTGCTTTAGTGCTTTTTTACATAGTTCAATTACTTGCTCTGGCGATGTTAATAGTAACTCGCATAGCACATCAGCACTGATATCGTTAAAAACAGGGGCATGGCTAATTTCTAAATCAAGTAAGGTCGAGGCTAAATCAAGAAACAATCGCTCTTTATTAATATCGGCAAAATCGAGCTGACAGTAAGATTCAACCCTAAAACCGTCGTAGCCTGCGCCATTCATTAATGCTGGTAAAACACCGGCGTTGACTAATGATGATTTACCAGAGCCACTTGAGCCAAGTAATAAACAAAATGCACGGCCATAACTTATTTGCGTTGAAACACGTTGGAGTAAGGTGGCGATTTGTTTGGAGCGACCAAAAAATACATTGGCTTGCTCAGGCGAAAATGCACTTAAGCCAACAAAGGGCAAGTCACCTTGCCAGGTTGTATTACTGGCTTTTTGCTCGTCATTAAGGGGGAACCTAATAGGAGCAATAACACGATAACCACGTTTTCGAATGGTTTCAATGTACTTAGGGTCGCTCGCTTTATCATCAAAGGCTTTACGTAATTGAGTGATAACTTTGTGTAACGGGTTATCGCCTACAGCAATATTTTGCCAACAATGATTTATTATGTCGTCACTGGAGAGTAGTTCACCTTGTTTCTCACAAAGTAATAACAGTACATCCATTGCTTTGGGTTCTAGTTGCTTGACGCTATCGCCCAAGCGAAGGGTGTTTGTCGCTGGCGTTACCTGCCAATCACCAACAAAAAAGATAGGTGTGCTCATGCTTTGCTCATTATTGTTATTTAAGCAGTATTTACTCTATTAGCATCCTACTGCAAGAGTAAATTTAATACAATATTATGAGGTTAATGAGGCTGGCAAGATTAAACTGCGGCTGTTAAATTTTTATTTTTGCCCATTTGCATCGCGCTTATAAGCCACATTATAAAACCACCAGCAAATAATACTGCTGCAACGTAGCCAGTTTGATTGGGTAGAGCACCATTTGCTATAACCAGCCCACCAACCCAAGGACCAATAGCATTGGCAACATTAAATGCGCATTGTACTAATGCTCCTATCATGGCATGGCCGTTTGGTGATACGTCCATCAGCATAGTTTGAATAACGGTTCCTAAACCTACACTACAACCAATAAAGAAGATAACTGCGTACATGAGCCAAATATGCTCACTTGCACTGACGTACATAGCAGCAAAAGCAATAGCACTTAACAGTGCAATACCCGTTGTATATAACGGTGAGTGATCTGCGGCTTTACCGAGAATATAATTGCCCAGAGTGCAACCAATACCGAACATGATCATTGCAATAGAAATTGTATAGGCTGGTGTGTGTGTAACTTGTAAGATTGTGTCGGCTATATATGTGTATATACAAAACACACCGCCAAAACCAATAATTATGATACCTAAAATAGACCACACTAATTTGTTTTTAAGTACGCTTACTTCACCTTTTATATTTGATGCGTGTTGGTTATCTTTATTTGGCACCACCTTGTAAACTAAAAAGAATGCAACAAAAGCCAATACAGCTGCGCCAGCCAGACAATAGCGCCAGCTAAAATTTTGCCCGATTAAGGTAACTACGGGTACACCCACAATGGTTGCAACGGTCAGGCCCATAAATACTTTCGACATAAAACTTGCTCGCTTACCTGATGGAGCAATGTCTGCTGCCAGTAGTATAGCTGCGCCAAAGTAAGCGCCATGGGGTAGCCCACTTAAAAATCGAAATAGTACTAATTGCTGCAATGATGTCGCAATAGCACTTAAACCATTAGCTATACACATCATGGCTAAAAAAATTAATAAAGCTTTACGCTTACGCATATTAGCCGTACTGAGCATTAATATAGGTGCGCCAACCACTACACCTAATGCATAGGCGCTTATAGCAAAACCTGATTGTGAAGGTGTTGATGCGAATGTTTCGCTGATCAACGGGAGCATCGGCATCATCGAAAATTCAGAAAGACCTAAAATAAATGTACCAAGTGCCAATACCAATAAAATAGCAGAAGTACTTAGCGTATTAGTGACATTGCTAGGTTGTGAAAACATAGGTGAACCCTGTAAGAAAGAATATAGCCAAAGTAAAACTGAGTAACTTACTTAAAGTTGCGACTTTAAGTATCAAGGATATTCCTAATTAATATGATTCATTAAAATTTAGGAACGTTCCATTTGACTGTGAATTCTACAGTCCAGCATTAAATAATCAATCATTAATTTGATCTACTAATAGAGAAATAAGGTATTGTGTGAGTTGTATGTACAGATTAAATATTATGGAGTAGTTAAATGAAAAAATTAAGTAGCTTAGTATGCTTACTGGCTATCCTGCTTGTAGTACTGCCGGGGCCTTTATATAAATGGCAGTTTCTTGACCTAGGTACTGCTTTTACCAGTATTCGATATGGTGTATTTGCTGCAATTGCAGGGCTTGTTTTACTGCTTGTGCAAGCAGGCTTTTATCGTAAAACCATCCATTGGCCTTTGTTTGCTATTAGTGGGGTGTTTGCTGTTGTGGCGATTGTCATGCCTTTAAGTATTATGAGTAAAGCTAAAAGTGTACCGCCTATTCATGATATTTCGACCGATGTAGTCACGCCTCCTGAATTTGTTGCTATAGCAAAATTACGAGCCGATGCACCTAACCCTGCAAAGTACGCAGGAGCTGAAACTGCAGCTCAGCAATTAAAAGCCTACCCAAGTCTAACCACATTAACATTTAAAGAGAATACAAAACATGTGATTCGTGTATCCATTGACTCGGTAAAGAGTTTAGGCTGGGAGCTTGTCAGTGCTGATGTGGAAGGTGGAATTATTGAAGCCACAGACACAACCTTGTGGTTTGGCTTTAAAGATGATGTTGTTATCCGAGTGACAGCCAAAGGCGATGGCAGTGAGCTAGATATCCGCAGTAAGTCACGGGTAGGTAAAAGCGATTTAGGTAAAAACGCTGAGCGTATAAGTCAGTTTATCACGCTCTTAAACACACAGCTTAGCCAGCTATAATTAACAGACTTATGTAGGCATGCTACTAGGTAGCATGCCCGCTATTAGTTTTTATTGCATAGAACTGGGGTGCGACAATTTGTCGCGTGTTCAGGTCTGTCTCCAAGTTATATACTTTGTTCATCTTAAACCCGTTGTAATTAAACAATAAAATGAGCAGCAAATTATCACTTTCTTATCCTCAGTATGTACTTTCTCCTTTAGCAATTAGTATCACATGTTTGCTTTCACCTTATGCGTTTGCTGATGATTCAATTGAGCATATTGAAGTTCAAGGTCAATATATAAATTCCCATGCAAATTTAGGTAATGCAGATCAGCTACTAAGTGAGCTGGGGGTTGATTTTTCGGCGGCAGGTGGCGTGTCTAGTTTGCCTATTTTAAATGGCATGATGGGCGATAGAGTCAAAGTGTTAGTTGATGGCGCTGATATTACAGCGGCATGTGGTAATCAGATGAACCCGCCTTTATCATATATTTCAGCTAATCAGGTGTCGTCGTATCAAGTGGTTGCGGGAATTTCACCTGTAAGCGCGGGGGGCGATAATATTGCCGGTGTCATTCAAGTCAACACTATTGCTCCGCAATATAGTGAAAGTGACTCCATAGCTTGGCACTCAGGTTACGTGTCGGCACAGTATCAAAGTGTCAACAACTCCCAAGCAGTAGGCGTTGGAGCAAGGCTTGCTAGTGACACCTTTAGCTTAAATTATCAAGGCTCATTTGAAGATGCTGACAGCTATGAAGATGGCAATGGTGATTTGGTACTAGATACACTTTATCGCGTACAGAATCATGCATTAACAGCGGCAATACGTGATGAAAAGCAACAGCTGGTGGTTAAATTAACTCATCAAAAAATACCGTTTCAGGGCTTTCCAAATCAATATATGGATATGACCGATAACACCAGTTACGGTTTGATCAGCCAATATAAACGCTCGATCGACAGTGGTGAGTTCCAAGCACAAATTAACTATAATGATGTAAAGCATGAAATGGGTTTTTTCACTGATGAAAAAACCGGCATGATGCCGATGAATACCGATGCGCAAGATATCAGTTATCAACTTAACTGGCGTTTAGAACTCGACAAAGACACCACATTATTATTAGGACAAGAATATTTTGGCTATCGCATTGATGATTGGTGGCCTGCGATTGAAGGTTCGATGATGATGGGACCAAATGATTATGTAAATATAAATGATGGTGAACGCGATCGCTACACTGCTTTTGCAGAGTTACAAAAGCAGCTAGATAAACAATGGTGGGTATCAGCGGGCGCACGTATTGAGCATGTTAAAACCAATGCCGGTGAAGTACAGCCTTATAGCGATATGAGCATGGCTGGCGGCATGGATGATATGTCAGATATGGATGCAATGGGTGATATGTCGAGTATGAGCGACATGTCATCGATGATGGATGATCCAAACCAAGATGCAGCAATGGCATTTAATGCTATCGATAGAGAACGCAGCGATACATTAGTTGATGCAAGCCTACTCTTTCGTTATCAAATGACAAATGAAGATGAGCTTGAATTTGGTCTAGCACGTAAAAACCGGGCCCCTAATTTATATGAACGTTATAGTTGGGGAGTGAGTACTATGTCGACCAGCATGATTGGCTGGTTTGGTGATGGTAACGGTTATATCGGCAACCCTGATTTAGAAGCAGAAACCGCACATACACTCAGTAGCAGTTATACTAAATCTGCGAAAGATGAGACTTGGCAGATAAGCGCCAATGTTTGGTATACCCAAGTTAATGACTATATTGATGGCACGGTTGTGGGTAGCACTAATCGAACTGAAATGGCTATTACGCAGCGAAATACGCTCCAGTTTACTAATTTAGACGCTACATTATACGGTGGAAGAATTGAAGCGGCTGTACGAGTCAGTGATAGCAAAAGCGCAGGTATATGGGACTTAACGGCGGCAATTACCAGTACTCATGGTGAACGTGATGACAGTAATGAGCCACTTTATCAAATTATGCCATTACACACTAAAATCGCATTAGCTCAGCAAAGAGGTAATTGGCAGAGTTCACTCAGTTGGGAGTGGGTTGATAGTAAAACCCGCGTTGATCCTCGCCGACTCGAAAATCAAACAGCTAGCTATAGCTTATTAAACTTACAGACGAAAGCTACGTGGGATAAGCTAACCGTTAAACTTGCTGTAACAAACTTACTTGATGAATACTACCAACAGCCACTAGGTGGGGTCAGTATTGCCCAATATAAGGTGGATATGAGCCAAGGCTTTACGCAATTAGCAGGACAGGGCCGCTCGATTAATTTGGCTATGAGTTATAGTTTTTAGAATTATTAATAATTAATTATTAATTAAGAATAAAGCTATGACTAAAAATAGCTTTATTTTGCTTCAGTTTCATCTACATGATTAAGTTGGCTTTGCTCTAACGCTAACTTTTCGCGCTCAGCCTTTGAAATGTATGCAGGCTTATTACTTTTATGTAATTTTGCGTTAGCGCGTTTATCTTTTTTCTGGAATTTAGTGACGATCTTCTTTCTACGGTTCATGTTTGATTGCGCCGACGGCTACTTAAAATTGGTGGCGTAGTATACAGCGTATAAGTAACGTTTAGCTATTTAAATATTCAATGTGCAAAGCTAGCTAAAAGGGAGTCAACAGCGTTACAATTATAACTTCTTGCCTACCTTTCATTTTATAGGAATTTGCTTTGAAAAATTTTGTTTTAGCCAGCCTAGCATTACTCACCGTCAGCGCCCATGCCAACTTAGACCAAATCAGTGATGATGCCGCTGCATATGCAGTAAATACATATCAGGATGCACAAATCCATACTTTGACTAACTTAGTGTCATACCCAACAGTTAATAAAGAAGGGGTGGCTACACCATCAAACCCAGACTTTATTAGCTTTAAAGCATTGTTAAAAATGAAAGCGGCAGAGCTTGGCTTTGACTATCAAGATTTAGGCTACACTGTGTTAATTGGCATGGGTCAGCAAGCTGAAAAAATCACCATAGTAACTCATGGCGACGTGCAACCGGCTGATGCGAGTAAGTGGCAACAAAGCCCATTTAAAGTAGATAGCACGTCAGAGCCGGGTAAATTAATAGCCCGCGGTACAGAAGATGATAAAGGTGCCATTGCCACGGCACTTTATGCAATGAAAGCAATAAAAGATCAAAATATTGAACTTGATAACCGTATTGAGTTGATGATTTATTTAGCTGAAGAGTCTGACTGGGCGCCGCTTGAAGAGTTTATGAAAATCTATGAGCAGCCAAAATATGCGGTAACCATTGATGCGTCGTACCCAGTTGTTGTAGCAGAAAAAGGCTGGAGCTTAATTGCGCCAACGTTTTCAGGCACCTCAAACCAAACAAGCACATATGTGAGCAATTTAGAGGGCGGTGCATTTGTAAGCCAAATTCCAGAGGACGCCAGCGCTATCTTACATAATGCAACGGAAGCAGACATTGAAACACTTAATTCTAATATTGCCACACTCAAGGATGTAAAAGTTGCTGTTACTGAGGTTAATCAAGGCATTAAAGTATCGGTTAAAGGTACTTCAGCGCATTCATCAGAGCCAGAAGCTGGTTTTAACGCCATTGCCCACCTAGCAGAAGCCTTTAAAGGAATTGAGCTTGAGGATAATAGCGACGGTCAAGCTATTGAGTTTATTAATCAGCTTATAGGTCTTGATTTATACGGTAAACAGTTTGGTGAAATTGCGTATAGCCATGATTTTATGGGGCCGATGACGGTGTCACCAACGTTATTAAAGCGCAAAGGCAATGACATTACTTTATCGGTAAATATGCGTCGCCCAGTAGGCAAAACCGAAGCGCAACTTAAGCAGCAAATAGATTCTGCTCTAGCAAACTGGCAGGCGAACAATACTGTTCAAATAAAAGAGATTAACGTTATTATCGGCACGCCTATGTTGCTGGATGATGCGCCACACGCCCAAGCATTACTGGATATATTTAAACATTTTACCGGTGATAGCGATGCAGGCTTTGTATCAATCGGCGGCGGCACCAATGCTAAGTTATTTGAGAATGCTGTGTCGTTTGGCCCATCTATGCCCGGCAAAAAATACACAGGGCATTCAGAGCATGAGTTTATAACCGTTGCACAACTTAAACTCAATCTTAAAATGTACACCGCGATGATGATCAAACTGGGTAATATGTGATGACTCTAATTTAGTCTATACAAACGTACTTAAAGCTTGACCACTCTATGACTAGTAGTATCCATGCTGAAAAAAGCATGGATACTACTTTGATTTAAAAATCACAAGGTGGGTTATCGATAATCGATTGTGACGTTACTTGACCGAACAGTGCTTGAGTAGCAGCATCACCTGGTAACGTATCACTAAATGTTAGTAAGTCGGCAGGTTCACCTGTTATGGTTTCATAAAATACAAGCGAAGAGAGTAGTTTACCTAACTGTGTTGCATGGTTGCCATCGTTCTGATGAAGATCTAACCTAGGCGATATTGCTAATGCTTGATTCCATGTTAACCCTACAGGTGCGACGCAACTAAATTGTTGCTCTGCAATTCCTTCATGAATACTCTGCACGTATACGGCATCTTGTGGGTTATTAACCAGTGGATGTTCAGGAAAAAGAATAGGGGTTGCGCCTACCGCTTTCACCCGTTGTATCCAGGTTTCAGTGGCATCAGTAGGGTATAAAGTAGACTGGCTTTGTGAGTACTTTTGCCCTTGTAAAATAACATGGCTCCATTGCTTATTTTGTAAGGTGCTAATAATACTGTCGTTATCAACTATGGTATCGAGAAACATCCCTCCATGGGTTTCAATATTTATTGGTTTATTAGCATGGGCGAATATTTTTTCTAATAAAAGCCCAACACCTGAAACATGGCTATTACCTATTATTAAAACATCATAAGTATCTAATTGTCTGTTATCAGGAATAGCTAAATTATCCGTTGATTTGATTGGCTGAGTTGCACCATCACCAACTGGAGTTGCATCTTTTGTCGTGTTATTTGAGCCACCGCTACCGCATGCACCTAGCATAAGCATCATTGCATAAATAATTAAATGTTTTTTCATCATTCCCTCGTATTTTTATTTGTTACTTGTTGAGTTTGTCTAGGGCTGCAAATTGAAAAGAATACTTGTTCATGAACTTTAATTATAAGTAGGTATTTACTTATAGGTAGTTTTAACCAAAGCAAGCATAATTTTAGTACCCATTAAGAGCAATAATTGAAATGGATGTCAATGTTAATGATATTAATGTGCAACAAACTGGTTGTTATATTCACTGAGCTTAATATGAAAATGACCGAGCGAATTGTTCTTCAAAGTGGATAAATGGGCAGGTAAAAGCCTGCTAGGCTCAGAGGTTCAGTGCCTAACAGGACGGTGGAATTTACCGTTTTATTGTTTAAGCTGAGCGGTTAATGAAATCTCAGCATTGATCAGTTTTGAAATAGGGCAGCCTTGTTTTGTGTGTAAACAAAGTTCGTCAAACTTTAGTTGTGAAATACCCTCTATTTTCGCCTCAACGTTTAATGCTATATGGCTTACTTCAAACCCATCATCTACCTCATCTAGGCTAACAGTTGCCGTGGTTTTGATGTCATCGGCAACAAAGTCAGCTTCGGTTAGTGCGAGTGACAGCGCCATACTAAAACATGCGCTGTGCGCTGCTGCAATAAGTTCTTCAGGGTTGGTACCGGGTTTACCTTCAAAACGGGTGTTGAAGCCGTAAGGCTGTTGATCGAGCGCGCCGCTTTCACTGTTAATTAATCCTTTGCCTGATTTAATATCGCCAGTCCAGTTAGATGATGCTGATTTTTTAATCGTCATAATATCTCCTTGCTATGTAATTAGTGCTGTTAAGCTGTAAGCTTTTCACGTTTACGTACTGAATTATGCGTAAAAGGCCATCGTGTGAGTTAGGTTGCAAAATTAATACCTTAAAGCATGCCTTATTTTGTTAACTTGTAATTTTAAGCAAACTAATCCAAGGTGATTCGTTGGCTGCGAGCGATAGTCACATTTAATATCGGTTTTTATTGCTAGTGTTGTTTTTAAAAAGGAGATTTCGGTGTATTTAGATTTAACGAATACAAATGAAAAAATTAATATTTATAGCCAGCTAGTTGGCGGGATAACGCCTAGGCCAATTGCTTGGGTAAGTACAGTAAGTGGTGATGGCGTGAGTAATATTGCGCCTTATTCATTTTTTACTGTCGCTAGTGTGAACCCTCCCGTATTAAGTGTCACTCAAGTAAACCCGCGAGATAATAAAAGTAAAGACACCCTAAGTAACCTTATGGATTCTAAAGAATGTGTAGTCAATATTGTTAGTGAACATCAAGTTGAGCAAATGAATCAAAGCTGTGCAAATTATCCACCTTCAGTGAGTGAGTTTGATGCTGCAAATATTGAGTCAGTGGCGAGTCACAATGTAAAAGCTTTGAGCGTTAAGTCTGCAAAAGTACGTTATGAATGTACACTTCGAGATGTGCTGACAATTAGTAAGCAACCCAGTGGAGGGCAAATAATGCTGCTTGATGTCGTTGGCGTGTATATTGATGACTCGATCCTAACCAATGGTAATATTGACCAAGACGGGTTAAGCACTATTGGTAAAATGGGAGGCGATTACTATACCAAAACAACTGATCTTTTTAGTTTAAAGCGGCCACTTATTAAATAATTTTTGTTTTTGCACAATGTTTACACTTTATTTGTATACCCTGATTGACAATTTAAAAACAGGGGGATGCTATGTCTTTAATAAAACCTATTTTGAAAGTGTTTGTGTTGAGTGTGTTATGTATAAGTGTCGCCGCATGTAATAGCAGTTCCGACGTTGGTGATGATATTTTAAATACCGCGCCAACTGTTAATGCTGGAGTAGATCAACAGTTAACCTACAGCGAAAACGTTTATTTACAAGGTAGTTATACCGATGATGATGCGTATGTGAGTATTTTATGGGCTCAGCAATCAGGTACTGCGGTAACAATCACTTCGCCAAATGATATTGCAACACAAATAATAATTCCCACTTTGTCGGCAACCGAAACCTTAGTATTTACTTTAACCGTTGATGATGGTGTAAATGAAGCAGCCACCGATAGTGTAGAAATAACACTCACTGTGGCCCAAAGCAGTGATAATAGTTTAGTTTCAAATTGGATTATTAATAATGATACAACATCAACCTACATTAATAATGGTAGTACTGGCGTAACAGAAAGTGTTCAGGTTGCTGAAGTTGTTAGCTTATCAGATGTAGAGTACATGCATGTTAATGCCACAGGTATACCGCGTTATGATGTCACACTCAGCCAGACGCAAATTGATTGGCTTAATGAACGTCCTCGCGCTGCCACAGATTTCACTAATGGGGTTACCAGTGCAGAGGTAGGGCAAACTATCTTATTTGGTGAAGACATTGGCTATAACAGTAGCACTGAAAACTGTGATGATACTGGTGGCAGTGGTTATTGGCCGCCAGGCCCAGGTTGCCCAACGGAGCAAAGTGTTGATGCATATTTCACCCTTGAACCGACAGAGAACGAAACCGAGTGTGAAACAGGGCTTGGCACAATTGGTTTAATGGTTAATGGCACCAGCATATTTAACTGGGGTGATGGTATGAGTTATGGTCAAGGAGTATGGTACAACTTAGCCCCGATAGCAGAACAATATGATGTAGATGTTTGCGGGGGGCATGCTGCTAATGGTGAGTATCATCATCATTTTTATACAAGTTGCTTGGCATATATGCTTGATGATGATGGTTCTGCTCACTCACCTATTTATGGCTTCGCAGCAGATGGATATCCATTGTATGGTCCTTACGAAAGTAAAGAGCAACTCGCATTAAGCGGCTGGGAAATACGAGATTACGGCGCACCAACAAGCGAAGGTGGATGTGCGAGCGAAGGTCAGCGTAGTTGTATTTTGGTGGATCAGTATGATGTTAGCAAAGGGGTTGAAACCACGCAAGCTGGACCTGCTATTGGCGAATCAGTTTCTACTTTATCAGGAAATACTTTGGCTGCCGATGATGGCTATTACTTTGAAGATTACTATTACGCGCAAAAAGAAGTGACTGGGGCACAGTTAGACGAGCATAATGGCCATGATACCAATGACGGTAAAGGCTACCATTACCATATAACGTTAGTGCAAGACGGTGATGGTAAATTACAGCCCTCATTCCCTTATCAAATAGGGCCGCGGTTTAAAGGTCAGTTACCTGAAAATTCAATCGGCAGTTGCAGCACAGGTAATGTTATGGGCCCGCCGCCGCGCTCTTAGGGGGTAATATGAAAATAACGCTTTTGAGTATCTGTTTGGTATTACTATTTAAGCTAACTACAGGCATGGCACAAATGCAAATGGATCATTCTCATTTGCCGATCGCTGTGCCAGATAATGCCACTGTGCCTGCACTTAGTTTAACACTTGAGGCTGATGTAATGTCAGGTTATAACTTAAGTATAAATACTAAAGGTTATATATTTATGCCACCACCAACTGGGCTAAATATGATGCAGTTAATGTCCGCAGACCTTGACGAATCGACCCACCAGTTAAAAGGACATGCCCATTTATACATCAATGGGGTTAAAATTCAGCGAGTGTACGGCAAGTACGTACATTTACCTGCTGATTTGTTTAGTGCAGGTTTGAATACCATTTCTATCACATTAAATAACCATGGACACATGTATTGGACAGCAAATAACAAAAAAATAGTGGCTACTTTGTATATTAATGACCAAATCGATACATTAGTGACTTACCGTTTTGAAAGTTTTCCAATTGATGGCTAAATATTAAAAAAGTATGGATACTTTTTTCTTTTATAAGTGACCGATGAAAATACATAACAAGTTATTCTTTATTTTATTTAGTTTCAGCTTTGTACTGATCGCAGGCCTAATACTGCTAATGCAATGGAGTATTGGCCAAGGCATGATTAATTATGTAAATGCAAAAGAAGTTAAAGCACTACAGCCACTTATAGCTAGTTTTTCGCAACAATATGAGGCTGAGGCATCATGGCAATCTATCCGAGGGGATAACCGACAATTCTTTAGGTTAATACAAAAGCAATTAAGAGATAGCCAGTTTGTACCCAGCAGACCTATGCGAGAAAGAGCGCCGCGTGCATTTGACGATCAAGATCAACGTATGCACGAACCCAAACCACCAGAGCATAGACTTCCACCTGGGCATGAAGCGGATTACGCACTGCTCGATAGTAAAAAGGCTTTAGTCGCAGGGCGTTACAAAGGTGACCTTGATTATACAAATATACCTATTGAGTTAAATAAAGTCGTTATAGGGTATTTAGCAGTATCAAAGCGTCATGGTTTAATAGATGGCTATGAACTGGATTTTTTAGAGCAACAAACCAGCTATTTATGGCTGATTGGCATAGCTGCGGTGTTATTTACACTGCTTATTTCGTTCTTTTTAGCACGCAATTTGGTTGGCCCTGTAAAACAAATTGCCAATGGAATGCAGCAACTCAGCCAAGGTAACTTTGAGTATAAGTTAAAGCTCGAGCGGCAAGATGAGCTAGGCCAATTAAGTGAAGACTTTAATACACTGGCATTAACTTTGGCGAGTAACGAACAAGCTCGAAAGCGTTGGCTTGCTAACACTTCGCATGAGTTACGCACTCCGATTGCCATTTTAATGGGGGAACTTGAAGCGATGCAGTTAGGAGTGAGACCGCTGACAGTTGATAATATTCGTTCTGCGCATGATGAAGCCGATCACCTAACACGCCTAATTGACGACCTGCATATGCTCAATAGTGCCCAGTTAGGGGGGATGTACTTTACCAAGCAACCATTATTAATGAATGAGCTATTAAATGCAGTGAAGAAAAAATATATGCCTATTTTTCATCAACATAATATTACTTTTAATGTAGCAACGCTCTCTGATGATATTGACTTCAAGGCAGATAAAACTCGCCTCATGCAGTTGTTTGGTAATATTTTAATGAACGCGATTCATTATGCTCAGTGTTCACGGTTAGATTTGCAAGTCACTTCGCTCATTGTGGTTGAGCAAAAAAATATACATATCAGTATTGAAGATAATGGTGTAGGCGTTGATGACGCTCACTTAGCGCATTTATTTGAATATTTATATCGCGTGGATGATGCTCGTAATCGCCAACAAGGTGGGTCAGGGTTAGGTTTATCACTTTGTCAGCATATTGTGCAGGCACACAAAGGAGTGATCACTGCACAGCGATCCCAATTAGGCGGCTTGGCCATAATTATTAACATACCCGTGGAGCAATAATATGTCAGCATCGGCTAAAATATTGATTGTCGAAGATGAAGTGAAACTGGCTAATTTAATGAGCGATTTTTTGTTAAGCCAACATTTTGAGACTCACCAAATTCACCGAGGTGATGAAGTACTTCCTTGGCTTAAAGAAAACCACCCGAGTGTGATTTTACTTGATGTCATGCTGCCTGGTGTAAGTGGAATCGAGCTTTGTAAAGCAATAAGACAGTTTTCAACTGTGCCTATTATGATGGTCTCGGCCAAAGTAGAAGAAATAGATCGGTTACTTGGGTTAGAATTAGGTGCTGATGATTATGTTTGTAAACCATTTAGTTATGCAGAAGTGGTTGCCCGAGTTAAGTCTTTACTGAGGCGAAGTGAACTAGCTCAACCGGAACAAAATTCAGATATGCATTTAGATGAAACGACCTATAGTGTACATTTTAAGGGGCGTTCGGTTGAACTCACCAGTGTTGAGTTTCAGCTTTTTAAGCCGTTATTTGAAAAGCCAAATCGTATATTTAATCGTGAGAGCTTAATGAATAATATGTACGACGATCAGCGCATTGTTAGCTTTCGCACCATTGATAGCCATATTAAAAAATTACGTAAAAAATTGGATGAAGTGTGCGAGCAAGATAGCGTTATTCAATCTGTTTATGGTGTTGGTTATCGTTTTGTAAAACCCTAAACTTCCTTATTTCTTGCACATTGTTTGCGCTTTTTAAGAATACTCTTGTAATTAGTTACTTCACTAACTCTATTTTACAAGAGGTTGAGATATGAAATCGTTAACAGCAATCGCTTTACTAACAGCATTATGTGTTGGGTTTACAGCGCATGTAGATGCCAAAGGTCGTGAGAACAAGCCACCACGTCCTGACTTTTCAAGCATTGATAGTGACTCAGATGGCGTGATTAGTTTTGCCGAATTTAGTGAACAAGAGCTCCCGCCAGGCGTTGACGATATTCAACTTATCTTTGATGAGATTGACGCTGATAAAAATGGTGAGATTTCAGAGCAAGAACTTCAAAACCATAAACCACCACGTCGTCAAAGATAAGGAATAACCATGATTAATAGTATTTCATCAGGCGCTAATTTTGAGCCAATGCAACGCCAAAAAGCTGAGCCACTTACAAGTGAACAAACAGAGTTACTAAACGAAACGTTAGCTCAGTTTGACCCTGAGAACCTATCTTCAGCTGATGCACAGTCTATCGTTACATCTTTTCAGGAAGCGGGGATCCAGCCAGGTCAAGAAATGCAAGAGCTGATGGCTGATGCTGGGTTTGATGCGGCTCAAGTTGGTGAAATGGGGCGTCCTGAAGGCGGCCGACCACCAGGTCCACCGCCTCAAGGTGGTGTAGAGCAAGTTAATACTGAAGATGTTGTTAGTTATTTAGATGAACTACTTGAAAACTATTCTGAGCAACTAAATGACGAAGATAAAGAATCTATCTTAGCATCTGTACAAGAAAAGTTTGGCTTATCACAAAGCGACTCCCTGCTTTCTTTAAAAGTTTAAGCATTTTAAATTACCTGTGGATGGCTTTCATTCACAGGTTCACTTCATACTGCGACAATTTGTCACATTCTCAATATTCCTAAAATCTTTATCATAAGCACCTATTTTTAAAATAAAAATTTTAATAGGTCATATTTATGAATAACCTCATGGCACTTTCTGCCATTTCACTTGCACTGATAAACTTTAACGTATTTGCTAATAATCAAAACGATAATATTGAACGTATAAATGTTACTGGCTCACACATTAAACGTACTGATTTTGAAAATGCCAGCCCAGTAACTGTAATAGATGCTGCGCAAATAGCGCAAACAGGTATCGTTAATGTTGAAGACTTATTACAGCGAATGTCATTTTCTGCTGGGGTTGCAGGCAATGCTACTAATGCCTATTGGACCAGTGGTGGTTATGGCACGGCTCAAGTTAACCTTCGTGGCATGGGGATTAAACGTACCTTAGTACTACTCAATGGGCGACGTATAGTTAATGGCGGTACAGGGGCAAATAGTTCAGTTGATTTAAATATGATACCTACCTCAATTATTGAACGAGTCGAAGTACTTAAAGACGGTGCATCGGCTATTTACGGCGCTGATGCCGTTGCGGGAGTGGTTAATATCATTACCAAAACACAGCTAGATGGCGCCGAGTTCACCGCTAAAGTAGGCGCTGCCGATGATGGTGAAGGGCAAAGCCAAGAGCTGAGTTTTAATGTCGGTGGAGAGTTTGACCGAGGACACTTTGTTTTTAGCGCAAGTTACATAAATACCGAAGCGGTAAGGCAATCTGACCGTATTGATTGTGCTAAAAGCGAAACTGTAAATGCTGATGGCAGCAGCCAGTTAGAGTGTTTTGGTAGTGCGACAACCGCTGGAGGACGGGCATTATTAGCTGATGGTAGCAGTGTGCAGTTTAATCAAGATCCAAACGGTGATGGCAATAGTTATGAAGCATATGACTCAGCTAAACACGGCTTTAATTACATCGGTTACTTAAATGCCGTTAACCCAAGCGAACGTATTAACTTATCGACTAATTTTACTTATCAGCTAACTAGTAATATAAATCTATTTACTGAAGCGCAATATAGCAATCGTCAATCTGAACAGATTGTAACGCCGCGTAGTATCAGCGGTATTATGGTGTCAAAAGACTTTCTATATAACCCAACAGGGCAAGACTTAGAAATAACACGACGTCGTAATGTTGAGCTTGGTGCGCCGTATTTTTTTCAAGAAACCAATACCGCACGCATTGTTGTTGGACTCGATGGAACATTAAATAATGATTGGAATTGGCAGTTAGCTTACAACTATGGCCGCAATACTGGCACTGATGGTTGGACTTTCGATCAAGACATAGCCAAAGTTGCTAATACGTTAGATGAAAATGTTTGTAGCTACGAAAGCGGCGCAGCAATCCCGTGTGGTGATTGGTTTGGTGTCGACGAACTAACGCCAGATGTTATCGAGTATGTAAAGTATCGCCGTGAAGGCAATGGTGGCAATGAATTAAGGTCGCTTACTTTTAATCTATCAGGCGATATTATTGAATTACCAGCAGGGGCTTTAGCTTTTGCTGCGGGGGTTGAAAAGCGTGATGAAAAAGGCTGGCGTAACCCGGATTCAACTGTTCTTGCAAACGGTGGTGAAGATGCCATTGATGGCAGTTACTCCGTTACAGAAGGTTTTATTGAATTAGCAATTCCAGTACTAGAAAGCCTAGAAGCACAAGTGGCTACGCGTTATTCAGATTACAGTACGTTTGGCAGTAAGATGACTTATAAACTCGGGCTTACTTGGCAAGTGGTTGATAGTTTGATGTTACGTGGGGTTAAATCTACGGCGTTTAGAACACCGATGATCACGGAGCTATTTGGCGGCACAAATGCTGAAAACCTGCGTACGATAGACCCCTGTGAAGGCGCCACCGGTACTATTGCAACAAACTGTTTAGCAGCTGGGCTACCTGTTGATTTTGTGCAAGATGGCACCACAATACGCACCTCAGTTGGCGGCAACCCCGATGTAAACCCTGAATCAGCAGATACCTTTACATTTGGTATGGTTTGGCAGCCAAATTTTGTTGAAGGGCTCTCTACAACCGTTGATTACTTTGACATAGAAGTGGAGGACGCCATTACCTCCGTTAATGGTTCAGATACTTTAAAGTTATGTTATACCGATCCTGAGCTTTACAGTGCATATTGCGACACATTTACGCGTCACCCAGTAACAGGGCAAGTTAACTCGTTGAGTCAACGCCCAGTAAATGCGGCATTTGAAAAAGTCAGTGGGATTGATTTTAATACACGCTACAATACAGAGCTTTTTGGTTTAACTAGCCAGTTTGAACTTGATGCGACACGCCTACTTAAACATGAAAATACGCCGTTTGCAGGGCAAGATACGCAAAGTCTATTAGGTTATATCACCGAAGATCAGGGCAGTTATACCAAATGGCGAGCAAATTTAGGCTTGAGTGTAAAAGCGCAGTCATGGTCAGCCTATTATGCAATGCGCTATATTGGCACCGCTGATGATGTCAATGGTGGCGGTCCAATTGGGCGTTCAGTACCGAGTATTATTTATAATGATATTCAAGGTAGCTATTTTATTACGCAAAGTACGTCGTTATCTTTAGGGATTGATAATATATTCGACAAAAAAGCGCCGTTTTTAACATCATGGAATGACGCCAATACCGATGTAATGACCTATGACTTACTCGGTCGTCGTGGTTATTTAAAGCTCAATATTAACTTTTAATAAAAGTGCTATAGCGTTAAACAATTACAGCCAGATGCAGTTGTGTGCATCTGGCTTTTTGTTAATTGATAACGGTTTTTATCGTACTATTGCCATCTTCTTCAGTGAATTTAAAAACAAAGTCTTTCTTGTTGTCATTGTTTATATCGACTAACAGTATATCGCCGTTGTTATCAGGAAGTTTGTGCTTGATTTTTTTGCGTTTAGAGCTGAGCAAATCATCAGCATCACTATAATATACCGACAGTGTTTTACTGCCGCTTTTATAAATAGCGTCGAGTTTACCATCTCCGTTAATATCAGCTAAAAACAAAGGCTTTAATGACGAATTGTTTGACATAGAAAGTGGGGTTTCAACTTCAAAGTCGGCATTAGGTTCTTCGCTAAATGTGCCATCTGCAAGCTGCTTATGAACAGAAAATTCAACATCCACATCGGTATCACCGCCGCCCATAGCCATAGAAGCCAATGTGCCAAAGCCAAAATCTATATTGAATCGTTGTAACTCCATTAAGCCATCGTTATTAAAGTCTTCGTCAAATTTTAAGTTACCTATCATGCTTGTTTGTGGCAATGTGGCCGCTTGAGATGAAAAGCCTCCGCTTGCAAGTCCCATATAAAGGTTGCGATGCACTGTAGCACTCATGGCATCCATACCATCAGCATCAGGCATAATTTTGGTGATCAGATCTACAAAGCCATCATTATTAATATCACTTAGTAAGTCTATATAATGGTAATTATCGTTTTCTATTTTACCAAATTTTACAGGGAAGCTAATGTCTGTCACTTTATCGGCAAAGGTGGTGCCTTTAGTTAGTAATACGTGGGCTTGCTTATCATTAGTGAAGACTAAGTCAGTATGGCCATCTTGATTTACATCGATGACTTGTGGGGTAATACTAATATCAATATCTAATTTAAATCGTTTAGATCTAAAGTCACCCTGAAATTGCGCTTGTTTAGTAAATACGTGAGGGTGAAACTGACCTTGTTGATCTTGAATATACAGCGTGTTCGTTTCAATATCAGGTAGTAAAATATCACTTAACCCGTCATCGTTAGCATCAATTACAAAGTTAACTTTAGTAAACTTGTCGAGCTCTAATTGATTTAACACTGATTTAAATTCAAACAGTAATGTGCTTTTAGTCTGCGCACTTAAATAGACGCCATCAGTGGTTAAAATAAGTGCCTGAGGTTCTAACGTATTTGCGAGTGTTGCGGCATCAAAGCCAATTAGATTTTTAGGTAAACTTAACATGTGGTTTTGGTTATTCGCTAAATCAACCTTAGCAAGTTGTTTTAGTTCGTCATTAAAAGCAAATGCAATGGGTGAATCTGTTGAAATTAATCCCTTTGTTGTTTTTATCACTAATTGCTGGTCCGCTATTGCAAGGGGTGATAAAAGTAATACTGATGTGGCTAACAGTGACTTAAGCATAGTAAGTTCCATTTAATCTTAATTGTCGATAATATTTGTAAATACATTGTTAACAAAATGAATGGTTTTACAATCTTAGTTTTGTAAGCAAGTGTAATAAATCTGTATGTGTAAATATGAGAAAGGAAAATTGAGTTTGTAAAAATTATACTCGCAACATTATCAAACGCTGCGAGCAATTTCTAAAAGGCTAGCTAAAGTCGTTTTTGCTATGGCGCTCCGCCAACTGTTCCTCTTCAGGACCCCAGACGCGATTAACCTTTTTGCCGCGTTTTACTGCAGGGCGGCGTTCAACTTGTTTAGCCCAGCGAACCACATGGGTATAAGACTCAACATCTAAAAATTCGGCGGCATCATATGAGTTGCCAAGGACTAAATTGCCATACCATGGCCAAATCGCGATATCGGCAATTGAATATTCACTGCCAGCCATATAATCATGGTCGCTCAAATGACGATTCAGCACATCTAGTTGACGCTTAACCTCCATGGTAAAGCGGTCAATAGGGTATTGCATTTTAAAAGGTGCGTAAGCGTAAAAGTGACCAAAACCACCGCCTAAATACGGCGCCGATCCCATTTGCCAAAATAGCCAGTTTCGACATTCAGTTTTACTGGTGTGATCGTTTGGTACAAGTGCATCAAATTTCTCAGCTAAGTACTGTAAAATAGCACCTGACTCAAACACGCGAGTTACAGGGGTCGTACTATGATCCATCAAAGCGGGGATTTTTGAATTAGGATTAACGCCGACAAAGCCTGAGCCAAACTGGTCACCATCAGCGATTTTAATTAAAAATGCGTCATACTCAGCGTCAGTAATACCAAGCTCTAATAGCTCTTCGAGCATAATAGTGACTTTTTGTCCGTTTGGTGTCGCTAAAGAGTATAGCTGCAGCGAATGTTCGCCAACGGGTAAGTCTTGCTGGTGGGTTGAGCCTGCGATTGGCCTATTTATTTTAGCCCATTCACCGTCGCTTTCTGCATCCCATTGCCAAACTGCAGGAGGTGTATAGTCGTCGTTGTTACTCATCAAAACTCCTTAAATGAAGGTTGCTTAAATCAAGGTATAGATGCCATTACGAACAACCCATCCTAGTTGATCATTAAGACCAAGGGAAGTAAAGTTATATTTCATTATGAAAAGCTATCCATGATAACTCAGCCGAGAGAATTTTGATAAAAAACACGCAACTTAAAATTGCTACCTTTAATCTGTTTAACTACCTTGAGCCGCCGAATGCATTTTATGAATTTGAACGCATTTATAGTGCGCAGCAGTGGGCTAAAAAACAGTGTTGGATCACTGATTATTTAACTGAAAATCGGCCTGATATAATTGGCTTTCAAGAAGTATTTAGTATTGAGTCTCTCAAGCTATTACTAAATGGGCTTGGTTATGAATATTTCGCAGTCGTTGACGAGCCAGAGGTGATAGATGATTTTATTTATAAGCGCCCAGTTGTAGCTATTGCGTCTCGATTCCCAATTGTTGCAGTGGCGGCCGTAGAACCTGATACTGAACTTACCAAAGCTCTTGGTTTGAGTGAATTTACTTTTAGCCGCCAAGTACTCAGAGCAACAATAGATTTGCCACATCTAGGTCAAAGTGATTGTTATGTGGTGCACTTTAAATCAAAGCGGCCGATGATAGAAGTTGTAGAGTGTAAAGTTGCAACACCTGAAAAGAATATCATTGAACATTTGAAGGCGGACATTGCGGGTGGTTGGGCGTCAACCGTCCAACGGGGTAGCGAAGCGACCTTATTGATGGTTGAAATGATCAAGCGTCGTGAGGCCACACAAAACCCTATGCTGATAATGGGGGATTTTAATAATAACTTAAGCGATGGTGTGCTTAGTCATTTAATCACCAACTCACTGCGTTTTGCCCCAGCATTTGATAGTAAAACCTACCTTGAAAAATATTGCTTAAATGATGCGTGGCAGTTATTCGTAAAATCTCAAAACAGCATAACAACTAACGTACAACAAGAAGCTACCACAGAGTTGATACGCACACCGACACATTACTATGGCGCAAGTAGCTCGGTACTTGATTATATATTGCTATCTTGTGAGTTTGACACAGGCTACGACGATAGCTTTTTTTCAGTCAGTGATTATCACACCTACGATCGGCATTTAATTAACCCAGAATTTGAGCGTGATGATCAAAGCAGCGATCACGCGGTGGTACTAATTAAATTAAAGTTAAGGCACTAAAGGCATTTATTCTTTTAATTAGATACTTAAATTAATTCTGCTTTACGAAAACAATCATTACTGTGATCGTTAACCATACCGCATGCCTGCATGTGCGCGTAAACAGTGGTTGGGCCTAAAAATTTAAAGCCGCGTTTTTTTAAATCTTTAGCGAAAGCTGTGGATGCCTCGGTAATTGCGGGGTAGTCACTGAGTATATCTAAATCATTCACTAATGGCTTACCGCCAACAAATTGCCATTGATAGTTGCTAAAGCTGCCAAATTCTTGCTGAATTTCTAAAAATCGCTTCGCGTTATTGATAGTGGCAGCAATTTTTAAGCGGTTGCGTATTATGCTTTCATCCAGCATTAACCGCTCAACATCGTGCTCATTCATTTGCGCTACTTTTTCTACGTCAAAATTTAAAAATGCGCGGCGATAACCATCTCGTTTTTTTAAAATGGTGTACCAACTTAGTCCTGCTTGGGCGGATTCAAGTGTTATAAACTCAAATAATTTTTGGTCGTCATATAAAGGTACGCCCCATTCTTCATCATGATAGGCGACATAATCTGGCTTTGATGTATCTAGCCATGGGCAACGGCACAGCTTTTTTTTCGTCATTGTGTGTTTTCCTTGTGTCAGTTTATTGTCGCGCTACTTTCACGCTAAGTCCATGAATTTTAGTAAATATAATTTTGGTATAGATCGTGCATTTATCACCATAGAGAACCTTTTAGAGAGTTAACTATGGCACTTGCAAATGTGTTAAAACCACAATTTATCACAACTAATCAATATAACCCATGCCTGCAACAAGAAGAGTATGTAGGGGAGTTGAGTGAGCTTCGTCAACAAGCGAGTTGGTTAAGTCATTTGGTCGACACTATGCCTGCTGGCGTTATCGTACTTGACGGCCGTGGCATGATTGCTAAGGCTAATCAAATTGCCATTGATATGTTAGGTGAGCCATTAGAAGGTGAAAAGTGGTTCAGCATTATTCAGCGATCATTTCGTCCTCAGCAAGATGATGGTCATGAAGTCTCTTTAAAAGATGGTCGATTAATCAAGTTAGATATTACTGCGTTAGCGCCAGAGCCTGGCCAGTTAATATTGATGACGGATCTAACTGAAACACGGCGCTTACAAACGCGTGTTGCCCACATGCAGCGTTTGAGTGCATTGGGTAAAATGGTGGCGTCGTTAGCACATCAAGTTAGAACACCGTTATCTGCAGCTATGTTATACGCGGCTAATTTGGGCTCTAAACGTTTACCTGAAACTTCTCGTGGTAATTTTCATACTAAGCTGATGTCGCGCTTGAAAGATCTTGAAACACAAGTAAACGATATGCTGCTGTTTGCAAAAAGCGGTGACCAGCAAGTTGTAGAGCAAGTCTCTATGCAGCAATTGCTAAGTGAAGTCAAAGCCGGCTCAGATGCCATGGTTGCACTTAATAATAGTGAACTTGAGGTTAATTTACCGGAGCCCGATATTGCCATTATGGGCAATAAAACGGCCTTAGCCAGTGCGATTCAAAATTTAATTCATAACAGCATTCAAGTAATTGGCTCAAGTGCGTTAGTGAAAGTAAATGCAGTGAGAGATACTCAATCTGAAAGTCATGTGCGTATCAGTGTATGCGATAACGGACCTGGGGTTGATATGAGTCAAGCGGAAAAACTATTTGAACCTTTCTTTACCACTAAAAGTCAGGGGACAGGCCTTGGCTTAGCTGTTGTGAGCTCCGTAGCAAGTGCTCACCAAGGGCGAGTTGAAGTGGCTAACAATACACAAGGCGGCGCATGCTTTAGCATTTTACTGCCTATTTGTACTGAACCTAAACCGGTGGAGGCATTATGAGTAATAACACTATTTTAGTTGTTGAAGATGACGCAGGTCTTCGCGAAGCGCTGATTGATACATTAGAAATGTCGGGTATTGCATGTGTTGCAGCCGACAGTGCTGAGCAAGCAATGTTGCTACTAAAAAAAGATAATTTCTCGCTAGTGGTTAGTGATGTTCAAATGGGGGCGATGAGCGGGCTCGATTTATTACGCAGCATTAATTTAAACTACCCTGATTTACCTGTACTCATGATGACGGCATACGCCACTATCGATGATGCAGTTGAAGCCATGCGCTTGGGGGCCATTGATTACATGGCAAAACCATTTGCACCTGAAGTGCTATTAAATATGGTCAGCCGTTATTTGCCTGAGCCGGAAAAAGAAACTGATGGTCCAATTGTCGCTGATCCATCAAGTATCCAATTATTAGAGCTTGCCAGCAAAGTGGCAAAATCTGATGCCAGCGTAATGGTGTTAGGCCCAAGTGGCTCTGGTAAAGAGGTGCTGGCTCGTTATATTCATGATAAGTCAGAGCGCTCAAGTGAACCGTTTGTAGCAATTAATTGTGCGGCAATACCAGAAAACATGCTTGAAGCCACATTATTCGGTTATGAAAAAGGTGCGTTTACCGGGGCTATTCAGGCTTGCCCTGGTAAGTTTGAGCAAGCCCAAGGCGGTACTATATTATTGGATGAAATTACCGAGATGGATTTGAGCTTACAAGCTAAATTACTACGTGTACTGCAAGAGCGTGAAGTTGAGCGCTTAGGTGGACGTAAAACGATTAAGCTTGATGTTCGCGTACTTGCAACCAGTAACCGAGACTTAAAAGAGGCAGTAAGTGAGCATCAGTTTAGAGAAGATTTATATTATAGGCTCAATGTATTCCCCTTAATGTGGCGGCCTTTATGTGAGCGCCCTGGTGATATTGTTGTACTCGCCAATCACTTAATTGAGCGACATTTAGCTAAGAGCAAAGAGTCAATTGCCCGTCTTAGTGAGCAAGCACAACAAAAGTTACTCTCTCATGAATGGCCGGGTAATGTTCGAGAACTCGATAATGTGATCCAACGAGCGTTGATTTTACGCCAAGGTGATGTAATAGATGAAAGCGCCATTTTTATTGAAAACCTAACAACAACTGCTTTTGCAGGTAAAACCGCTACTACCAATCAAGCTTATTATGATGCAGTCACGCCAACTATTGCAGCAAAAACAGAGCCGGCAGAACCGGTGACTGAATTACCAAGCTTAGATTCGGGCACCTATAAAGATGAGCTAAAAGATAAAGAGCATCGCATTATTCTTGAAACACTCACTCGCTGCCAAGGTAAGCGTAAAGACGTAGCCGAAACCTTGGGGATCAGTCCTCGAACTCTACGATATAAGCTAGCACAAATGCGCGACTTAGGAATTGCATTACCTGCTTAATCCGCAACGAGCTCCACTATAAAGTAACGCTCAGCACTGCTGAGCGTTACTATGTCAAAACCCTGACACGCCTAAATCCACGCTAAGGTGTTGAATTTTAAAATTATAATTTATGGCATGGTTTGTGCTTTATTAGGTTATTAGTAAAGTGCATCGTCAGAGATAATTATGAAAATTCAAAATAGCGCGTTATTCCAAGAAATGCAGTCAATGGCTTTAGAAGCTGGCCGTAGTAACACAAGTAATGTGATCCCAACGCAAGCTCAACCTACTTCATCAGCACAATTTGGTGACTTATTAACTAACGCTCTCGACACCGTTAATAATCATCAACAAGAAGCAAAACAAAAAGTAACGGCTTTAGAAATGGGAGATCGCAGTGTATCGCTTGCTGAAGTGATGATTGCATCGCAAAAATCATCAGTTGCTTTTGAGGCGACAGTTCAAGTTCGTAATAAGCTTGTTGAGTCTTATAAAGAAATCATGAACATGCCTGTTTAATTAGGTAGTGGAGAATTATTGTGGCGCAATCTAATCAATCAACCGACTTAGCATTAGCTGGTGGCGGTATCGACCAAGCTGATAATGACGATCAACAAGAGCAAAAGTCAGGCTACTTAAGCGCATTAAATGGTGTTGATGTATTACGCCAAGTGACTTTGATCATCGCCCTCGCTATTTGTTTAGCTATCGCAATTTTTGTGATTATTTGGGCTCGTCAGCCAGATATGCGCCCGCTGGGTAAAATGCCAACAGAAGAGTTAATTCAAACCCTTGATTTTTTAGATGCGCAAAAGATTGAATATGAGCTGGATGGCAATGTCATTTCAGTTGCAGAGGGGGAATATCAGAATATTAAACTGCTTATGACCCGTGAAGGGCTAGATCAAGCGCCGAGCTCTGGCACTGATATTATAATGCAAGATATGGGCTTTGGTGTAAGTCAGCGTTTAGAGCGTGAACGCTTAAAGCATGGCCGTGAGCAGCAATTAGCACGTACTATTGAAGAATTAAAAAACGTCACCCGCGCTAAAGTATTACTCGCTATTCCAAAAGAAAATGTGTTTGCTCGTCGTGAAAAAGAACCTTCTGCTACAGTGGTTTTAACACTCAAGCGCGGCAGAATGCTTGATAGTGAAGAAGTTGACTCAATTGTTGATATTATTGCCTCAGCGGTACAAGGCTTATCACCTACGCGGGTCACAGTGACTGATCAAAATGGCCGCTTACTTAATTCAGGTTCACAAAGCTCATTAGCGGCACGCTCTCGTAAAGAATATGATATTGAACGTAAGCGCGAACAAGAGTACTTACAAAAAATCGACAGCATTTTGATGCCAGTTGTTGGTATGGGCAATTATACTGCGCAAGTTGATTTAAGCATGGACTTTAGTGCAGTTGAAGAAACACAAAAACGTTATAACCCAGATTTACCTGCGGTTCGAAGTGAAACAACTTTTGAAGAGAATAACATTGGTGGCCTTGCGGTAGGTATACCAGGTGCGCTCACCAACCAACCACCTACAAACTCTAATATTCCAGAAGTGGCAGGCCAAGGTGGTGCAGGCACTGGCACTACGCCAAGTAGCAGCCATAAAGAAGCTACCCGTAATTATGAACTGGATACCACAATTTCTCACAAGCGTCAGCAAAGTGGAGTAATACGTCGCATCAGTGTATCAGTGGCTGTGGACTACTTGCCCACTGTGGGTGAAAACGGTGAAACCACTATGGTGCCGCGCTCCGTTGAAGCGCTGTCAAATATCCGTCGCTTATTACAAGGTGGGGTTGGTTTTGATTTACAACGTGGTGATGCATTAGAAGTCGTTACGGTGCCATTTGTACGTGAGCAATTAGACGTGTTAGAAGAAATACCGCTTTGGGAGCAAAGCTGGTTTATGAAAGTGGTTCGTTTAGTGCTCGGCGCATTAGTCATTATTGTATTGATTATGGCTGTGGTTAAACCTATGCTGAAACGCTTAATTTACCCAGACGACACACTTGAAGAATATGATGATGATGCACTAAGCTCAGGCGTTGATATTGGCGATAACACGCTAGATATGCTAAATAAAGATTTTGATTCTGCTTCGGTTGGCTTCTCAAGTGATGGTACACTGCAACTACCAGACTTACATGGCGACGAAGACTTACTCAAAGCCGTTCGTGCCTTAGTTGCGAATGAACCAGAACTATCCTCACAGGTTGTGAAAGCGTGGTTAACCGAAGATGACTGATCAAGACTTAGAACAAAAACAACTGCCAGCAGCATTTGATGTTGATAAATTAGACGGCGTAGATAAAGCAGCAATTTTATTGTTGAGCTTATCGGAAGAAGACGCAGCGCAAATTTTAAAACACCTTGAACCTAAGCAGGTGCAAAAAGTGGGCATGGCGATGGCGGCAATAGATGATTTATCACAAGCCAAAATAAGTGCAGTCCACAACTTGTTTATTGAACAAATACAAAGCTTTAGTACTATTGGTTTCCAATCTGAAGACTTTATTAAAAAGGCGCTTACTGCAGCGCTGGGTGAAGATAAAGCCGCCAGCTTAATTGACCAAATAGTCATGGGGTCAGGCGCGAAAGGTTTGGATTCATTAAAATGGATGGACTCAAAACAAGTTGCTAATATTATTCGCAACGAGCATCCACAAATACAAACCATTGTTTTATCGTATTTAGAGCCAGAGCAATCAGCCGAAATATTAGCGCAGTTTCCTGAAAAAGTGCGCTTAGATTTAACCATGCGGATAGCCAACCTTGAAGAAGTTCAACCAGCGGCATTGCAAGAGCTTAACGAGATCATGGAAAAACAATTCGCAGGTCAAGCGGGTGCACAAGCTGCGAAAATGGGCGGCCTAAAAGCTGCTGCAGACATAATGAACTACCTAGATACCAATATCGAAGGTCAGTTAATGGACTCTATCCGAGAGCATGACGAAGAGATGTCGCAACAAATTCAAGACTTGATGTTTGTATTTGAAAACCTATTAGATGTTGAAGACAGAGGTATTCAAGCTATCTTACGTGAAGTGCAGCAAGATGTACTGATGAAAGCGATTAAAGGCACGGACGAAGCATTAAAAGATAAAATATTGGGTAATATGTCAAAACGTGCTGCAGATATGCTTGCCGATGACTTAGAAGCTATGGCACCGGTGCGTATTAGTGAAGTAGAAGCGGCACAAAAAGAAATATTATCAACAGCGCGACGTTTAGCTGACTCAGGTGAGATTATGCTTGGCGGCGGCGGTGGTGAGGAGTTCTTGTAAACCATGAATAAACCTCGCTCAACTCAAGGTAGGCCACTGCATGCAAATGAAGCGGTTGATGAGTTATTAGAAAACTGGCCTATTCCTGATGTTACTCAAGATACGCGACAGTACGATGGTCGTTCGACAGCATTTGGAACACCACTTGCCGAGCTTTATAAAAAAGAAGTTGAGGAAGCTGTTGAAGAGCCTGAGGCCGAAGAAGAGCTGCCAAACTTAACCATGGCTGAGCTTGAGCGAATTCGCCAAGATGCGTATGAAGAAGGTTTAAAGCAAGGCCATGAGCAAGGTTATATTGATGGCTTTGAAAAAGGCGTATCTGAAGGTAAAGAAGCTGGTTACAAAGAAGGTGTTGAACTGGGAAAAACACAGGGACATGAGGAAGTTAAGCCCCTAATCGATGAGCAATTAACGGGGCTAAAAACGTTATTAGATAGCCTAACAACCCCCCTTAGTAAAGTTGATGAAGACGCTGAAAAGCAGTTAATACAACTTGCTGTTATGCTGGCTGAGGCGTTGATTTACCAAGAAGTGAAAACCTCTCCGGAGATTTTATTGCATAGCCTCAAACAAGCCATTGATGCGCTCGGTGAGCAGCAACAAAGTGTGCGTATTCACTTGAACCCTGAGGATATCGAATTAATTAAAAGCAGCTATGGCGAAGATGCACTCTCACAAAGTAATTGGCAGCTTGTGCCTGAGCCAACCTTAGAGCGTGGTGGCTGCCAAGTTAAAACCCCCCAATCATCCATTGATATGACCATGAAAACCCGCGTCAAAGAAACGTTGGATAGTTTTTTGCATAGTAGTGGTATCTAACCCAATAATTGGTTTGCAATGAGTTCTCAACTTCGGCCATTAAGCGAACGCTTACAAGACTACCAAAAACATATTCATAGCCCGACACCCGCTGTAGCGGGGATTCTCACACGTGTTGTGGGCCTTACTTTGGAAGCTAAAGGGCTTAGAGCACCGGTGGGCAGCCAATGTAAAATTGAAACTATGCATGGCTTTGTTGATGCTGAAATTGTCGGGTTTAATGACCAAACACTGTTTTTAATGCCAAACGACCATATCTCAGGTGTTTTGCCTGGCGCTCGAGTTATCCCACAAGTTAATGAAACCGGTTTGCCTGTTGGTATGTGTTTGCTGGGACGCGTCGTTGATGGCTTAGGTCGTCCATTGGATGGACTGGGTCCTATTAACGCAGAAGAGCATTTAAAGTTTGCCCAAAACACTATAAACCCGTTATCAAGGCGACCAATTAGTCAGCCTATGGATGTGGGCGTGCGAGCAATAAACTCTGTAATAACCGTAGGGCAGGGGCAGCGCATGGGCTTGTTTGCTGGCTCTGGTGTGGGTAAATCTGTATTGCTTGGTATGATGACTCGTGGTTCAGAAGCCGATGTTATTGTTGTTGGTCTTGTAGGGGAACGTGGCCGAGAAGTTAAAGAGTTTATTGAAGAAATTTTAGGTGTAGAAGGGCGTAAACGATCCGTTGTCGTTGCAGCTCCCGCAGATGCCTCACCGCTTATGCGCCTTAAAGGGTGCGAAAGTGCTGTGACCATTGCGGAGTACTTTCGTGATCAAGGGTTAAATGTTTTATTGTTACTAGACTCAGTAACACGTTATGCCATGGCGCAACGTGAAATAGCACTTGCGGTCGGTGAACCACCGGCAACCAAAGGCTACCCGCCTTCTGTGTTTGCAAAACTACCGGCGCTGGTGGAGCGTGCTGGTAATGGTGGGGAAGGGCAAGGCTCAATAACTGCGTTTTTTACTGTGCTCAGTGAAGGGGATGATATGCAAGACCCGATAGCCGATGCTGCACGTGCTATTTTAGATGGCCACATTGTATTATCGCGTGATTTAGCTGATAGCGGCCATTATCCGGCGATTGATATTGAAAAGTCTATCTCGCGGGTGATGCCCCAAGTTGTATCAGAGCCGCATATGCAACAAGCAAGGGTCTTGAAGCAAGTCTATTCCATGTACCAACAGAATAAAGATATGATCACCCTAGGGGCGTATCAAAAAGGCAGCGACCAAATGCTTGATCAGGCTATTAATATGATGCCTCGGGTCAATGCATTTTTGCAGCAGGGAATGAAAGATGTGATCAGTTATGACGAAGGCTTACAAGGGCTTGCTCAATTATTAGGACAAGCATAATGGCAAATAATAAACTTGATCTACTGCTCAAATTAGAACAAGACAAAGAAGAATCCTTGCGGATGAACTACTTGCAGGCGCAGCAACATTTTCAAGCGAATCAACAAAAGCTGCAAGGTTTAAATGATTTTCGTATGGAATATACGCAGCAACTTCATTTAAAAGGTCAGTCTGGTTTGAGTAGTGCAGGCTTTAGCCAATACCATGCTTTTATTGCAAAAATAGAAGAAGCCATCCGGCAACAAGCCACGACAGTGAATACTGCAAAGCAAGTGGTAAGTCAGCGTCAAAGTTTATGGTTAAAGCAGCAAATTAAAGCCAAAGCTGTTGCTAAACTGATTGAGAAACAACAACAAAAAGCAAATGCATTAATGTTAAAAAACGAACAAAAAATGCTGGATGAATTTTCTTCTAATCAATTCTTTCAAAGACGTCGATCACTTTAAACTAAATTATAATTTAGGCATATATATTGCTTTATTGACTCATGAAGTCTTTATTTTGGCAAACTGCGGCGGCAAATTGCCACGTTTAATGTAGGTGAATTATGGCGATTAGCGAATTATCAGTACTCATTTCAGCAGAGCAAGATGTTAAATTAGCTAACAAAGATCATGGGCGGAAAATAAGCGAAGAAGAAACTCAAAGCTCGCAGAGTGACTTTTTTTCACAGTTACAAAGCGCCAATAATGCTGTTGAAACACCAAACAATAAGTTAAGTGCGCCAGAGCTGCAAGACGCGGTGGAGACTGAGTCAAACCAAGAAACTAATAAAACACAGCGCGACCCTGCTATCTCAGGTGATGAAATGCTTGCGCAAATTAATGCTGCCAATAATTTAGATACCAATGTAAACAGCACGCGAAGTGATCAATCGGCGACTTCTGTAATTGATTTATTAGACAAGTATTCACAAGAAAAGCTGGATCCCGGTTTAGTAAAAGTAAATGCGCCACGTCCTATTGATGCTGTTACACCAATTCTTGATGGTATTCATATAGGTAAAAGTTCTGAGCATACTACTACAGTGGCAGAAGTCCTAAAACAAGAAACGGGTAGTATAGAAGAAGCGGCCAGTTTAAAATCGCCTGAAAGGAGCTTGGTAACATCAACAAATAATGATAAGAATACATTAAATCAGCTTAGCGAAGATACAGCAAAAGCTTTAAAAGAGGCGGTGGCGGGAGCGTCGGGCAACCCACCTTCAGAGAAGTCTGCGGTACTAACTGCGGCACTCTCTGAAAGTCCCGAAATAAGTCGAACGGTGCAAACATTACTAAATTTAGACGAAAATGCTTTAAAAACAAATGATAAAATATTAACTAGTTTTAGCACGGAGCAACAAACTAAATTGCAAGCGCAGGTAGATGCCCTTGCAGCGCAAGGTGTGACACCACAAGGTACCACCATACTAAAACAAACAATCGCACAATTTTTGGTAAATAATGGGGCTGTAAACTCTACAGACAAAGATGCAGCAACTGCATTCGATACTTCGCAGCTTGGTGATGAAATTGCGAAGCTTTCAACCTCAGAAAAACAGGCTTTAGGAAAGCAACTACAGCAATTCGTTGCGAATGAAAAGCCTCAAAGTACGGTGCTCAATCAGGTTAATGCGGCTTTAGCTGAGCTTGAAGGCAAGTCGGTAACAAAGAGCAAAGAGCCGCTGGTCAACGGACAAACGCTTATGCAAGTGGAAAATAATACACCACTTGAATCAAGTAAAATGACATCTGGGCACAGTGCTACGGGCGGTGCATTGAGCCAAGACCAAGCTAATAAGCAAGTTGTTCAACAAAGTGTTGTTAAAGAACAAGTAATGGTTGATAAAGATAACGCAGAAGCATTAGCTCCACGGGAAACACCTGTAGCTCGGGTAAATCAGTTATTCGCTCAAATTACGACTGCGGCTAATCAAATTACAAATTCAGCAGTGACGGGGATGAATGAGGTTATTGATCAGCGTTATCAGCAAGAAATTGCTGATATGCAACTGCTTAATGCGCAGCAAACGACGGCTACATCTCAGAGCAAACAAATAAATGTTGACCCAACTTTGTTGCAGGCACTGAATATTGTTAAGAGTGATGCCGCTAAGTTATTGCAAGAACGCGTTAGTGCCTTATTAAATATTAATAATAAGGAAGCTGAAATTCGTTTAGATCCACCAGAAATGGGGAGCATGCAAATCCGTATTCGCAGTGATGCTGAGCAGGCGCAAATAAATTTTGTGGTACAAAACCAACAAGCAAAAGAGGCGCTTGAGCAATCAATGCCTAAATTACGTGAAATGCTTGCTGAGCAAGGCATAGAACTCGGTGAAAGTAGTATTCAGCAAGGTGATAGCCAAGAAAATATGGCTGAACAACAGCAGCAAAACGCCCAAGGACAACTTGCTCAACAAGATGATGAAGCAACAGATGTTCATGCATCAACAGAGAATACCGAGCAACAATCTTCATCATCAATAGATTACTATGCCTAACACCTGCTATTATAATGAGATAAAAATAAATAACTTGCCGGCTCGAAACGACGCTCGTAATATCTGCAGGTCTTAAGGCGCAAAGGAAATATCATGGCTGAAGAAACAAATTTAGAAATTGAAGATGGTGGAAAAAGTAAGAAAAAGCTAATTATTATAATTGCTGTGGTTGTGCTTATTATTGCGGGTGGGGTGGGATATTTTTTTCTGTCAGGTTCAGATGCACCAGCTGAAACCTTAGTCGATGAGGCAGTTATCAGTGACGGTGAGAGTAATGTTGATTCAGCAAAAGTTGGTAGTGCTTTATATGTAGCTATGCCAAGACCGTTTGTTTTTAATGTACCTGGGGCGAGCAGAGACCGTGTTGTACAAATTAAAGTTCAACTTTTAGTACGCGGTGATGTTAATGAAGAAATTGCTAAAAAGCATATACCGCTGATTGAAGGCACTATTTTAAGTGTATTTTCTACCACAACTGCCGATGAATTAGGCACTAGCGAAGGCAAAGAAACATTACGAGTGGCCGCGCTTGAGAAAGTACAAACAGCATTAAGTGATGTTGAAGGCAGCAAAGTAATTGAGCGGGTACTGTTTACCGGCTTTGTAATGCAATAAGGGGTCTGCGTGAGCGATTTATTATCCCAAGACGAAATTGATGCGCTCTTACACGGTGTTGATGAGGTCGAAGAGGAAGATATACAGGACGGTGATGAAGGGGATGGTGGCAATACGCTACAATATGATTTCTCATCACAAGACCGTATTGTTCGCGGTAGAATGCCGACGTTAGAAATCGTCAATGAACGGTTTGCTCGTCATATGCGGATCAGCTTATTTAATATGATGCGCCGTACCGCTGAAGTATCTATTAATGGTGTGCAAATGATAAAGTTTGGTGAGTACATTCATACTTTATTTGTACCAACAAGTTTAAATATGGTGCGTTTTCGTCCTTTAAAAGGTACGGGTTTAATCACCATGGAAGCACGCTTAGTGTTTATTTTGGTTGATAACTTTTTTGGTGGTGACGGTCGCTATCATGCCAAAATTGAAGGCCGCGAATTTACCCCCACTGAACGCCGTATTGTGCAAATGTTGTTAAAAATAATCTTTGAGGATTATAAAGAAGCATGGGCACCGGTGATGGATGTGTCTTTTGAGTATCTCGATTCAGAAGTTAACCCTGCAATGGCAAACATTGTCAGTCCAACAGAAGTGGTGGTGATCAGTTCATTTCATATTGAACTTGATGGCGGTGGCGGCGATTTTCATATTGCTTTACCTTACTCTATGTTGGAACCTATTCGCGAATTACTTGATGCTGGTGTGCAATCTGACACCGAAGATACTGATTTACGTTGGAGCAAAGCATTACGCGATGAAATTATGGATGTTGAGGTTGAGCTTTCAACTCAATTATTAGAAGTGGACTTAAGCTTAGAACAAATTATGGAGCTTAAAACCGGGGATATTATTCCTGTTGAGATGCCTGAGCATATTACTGTTTTTGTTGAAGAACTGCCTACATTTAGAGCTAAAATGGGCCGTTCTCGGGATAATGTTGCATTGCAAATTAGTGAAAAAATTAAACGCCCTGAATCTGTCAAATCAGAATTACACGTCTTCACCAAAGGCGGTAAAAAACTCGATTCAGATGCAGAATTAGCAGAATTAGAAGACGATTTACACCTTTCTGAAGGTGTGGATTTAGACTGGTAAAGATTAAGGTTTTTAAGTATGAGTGATGACCAAGATACGATGGACGAATGGGCAGCAGCTTTAGCTGAAGCTGAAGGGGCTGACGACGGTGCAGATGCAAAAGTGGCTGAACTGGATGAGTTAAGTGACTCAAAGCATGAGATGAGTAACGAAGAAAAGCGTAAGCTTGATACTATTTTAGATATTCCGGTGACTATTTCGATGGAAGTAGGGCGCTCTAAAATAAATATTCGTAATTTATTGCAGTTAAATCAAGGCTCAGTGGTTGAGCTTGACCGTGTGGCGGGTGAACCGCTGGATGTATTGGTCAACGGTACGCTTATTGCCCACGGTGAGGTAGTTGTGGTTAACGATAAGTTTGGTATACGTCTGACTGATGTTATAAGCCAAGTGGAAAGGATCAAAAAGTTACGATGAATAGCTGGATTTTACTTTCGGTAGCTACTACGAGTGTAGCTCCCTCAGCCACCCCAATGGGAGATATTGTCTCAATGGCAATGTCGTTAATCATGGTGTTGGTACTGATTATTGTACTGGCATTTTTTGTTAAAAAACTAAACCCTAATTTGGCAAATAGTGAGGAATTTAAAGTGGTGCGAAGCCTCCCTTTGAGCACGCGTGAACGCTTGATGGTCATTGAGATAGACAACAGTCAGCATTTGTTGGGAGTAACGCCTCATAGTATTAATTACTTACATAAATTAGAAACGCCGTTAACAGAAAAAGAGTTGCCCGCTTTGGCACAGCGTTTTGGTAAACTATTAAACTCAAACACTCACTATAATAAAAAGAACCCGTAATATGCTGAAATGGCTGCTGATACTTTTTACCCTAGTGTTTATCCCTCAAGTAAACGCTGAAGGGATTGAAGCGCTCAATATCACCACCAACCCTGATGGCTCACAAGACTACTCTGTAACACTGCAAGTACTTGCTATCATGACCGCGCTGAGCTTTATTCCCGCGGCGGTGATCATGATGACATCTTTTACGCGAATTATTGTGGTACTGGCTATTTTACGCCAAGCAATAGGTTTACAACAGACCCCATCAAATCAAATATTATTGGGTATGTCTTTATTTTTAAGTATTTTTATTATGGCGCCTGTTTATCAAAAAGTGAATGAGCAAGCTATAGAGCCTTATATGAATGAACAGGTTACATCGGTACAAGCGTTAGAGCTTGCTAAAGAGCCGATGAAAGCGTTTATGTTGTCACAAGTGCGCCTTAAAGACTTAGAAACATTCGCCAAAATAGCGGGGTATGATCAACTTAATTCACCTGAAGATACGCCTATGATTGTATTGATCCCAGCGTTCGTCACCAGTGAGTTGCAAACCGCTTTTATAATCGGTTTTATGTTTTTCATTCCATTCTTAATAGTCGATTTAGTGGTGGCCTCTGTATTAATGGCAATGGGTATGATGATGCTATCGCCGATGATCGTATCTTTACCTTTTAAAATAATGTTGTTTGTTTTGGTTGATGGCTGGAGCCTAGTAATGGGCACTTTAGCAAAAAGCTTCGGGCTTGGGGTTTAGCCATGCCGTGCCCATTAAAACTTAAGCATTACTAGGAGGGAATATGGAACCGGAAATTTTTGTTGATATTCTCAGTGATGCATTGTTTTTAGTTATTAAATTGGTCTCCGCAATTGTTGTACCAGGCTTACTCGTCGGTTTAGTTGTGGCGGTATTTCAGGCTGCTACCTCTATCAATGAGCAAACATTGAGCTTTTTACCGCGTTTATTAATTACGATTAGTGCACTTATTGTTGGCGGTCATTGGTTAACTCAGGAATTAATGGACTTCTTTACCCGTTTAATCATGATCATCCCTGAAATCGCAGGCTAATATGGAATTTCCGTTTTCGGTTATTATTCAATGGCTCAGTGATTTTTTACTGCCATTAGTGCGTATAAGCTCGATGATCATGATTATGGCAGGTATTGGTGCTAAAAATGTCCCTGCCCGAATCAAAATGGGTTTGGCGGTGGTTATTACGTTTTTAGTGGTGCCAGTACTTCCTCCTGCAAGTTTTAATAATCTGTTTTCCTTTCAAATGGTGTTAGTGGTGATTCAGCAAATGCTGATAGGGGTCGCAATTGGATTTGCATCATTACTCATGCTCAATACCTTTGTGTTAGCGGGGCAAATACTAGCAATGCAAACGGGCTTAGGTTTTGCCTCCGTTGTTGACCCATCAAATGGTATGAGTGTGCCTGCGGTTGGTCAGTTCTATTTAATTTTAGCTACGTTATTATTCTTTGTTTTTAATGGTCATTTAATGATGATCCAAATGGTGGTACATAGCTTTAATGTGCTTCCTATTGATGGCAGCTGGTGGGCGGTTGACCATTATTGGGACATTGTTACTTGGGGTGGTTGGATGTTTACTACTGCACTCGTGTTATCTTTAGCTCCCCTAACGGCAATGCTGGTTATTAATATGTCGTTTGGGGTAATGACTCGTGCAGCGCCACAGTTAAATATATTCTCTATCGGTTTTCCATTTACCCTAGTTGCCGGCTTAGTCATTATTTGGGCAACACTAGGTAACTTTGTTACTCAGTTTGAATTTCAGTGGCTGAAAATGGTTGAGTTGATGTGTACTTTAGTTGGATGTTCACCTTAGGAGCGCGATATGGCTGAAGATTCAGGTCAAGAAAAAACCGAAGAACCCACGGGGAAGAAAATTGATGAGTCCAAGAAAAAGGGCCAAATAGCACGCTCTAAAGAGCTTGGTACCATGTTTGTGCTTATTTTTTCTGCAATATCATTGCTTTTATATGGTCCCGAAATAGGCAAAGGTTTGTACAATGTGATGGGGCGTTTACTGAGCCTAAATCGTAATGAGACTTATGATACGACCAAGATGTTTTCAGTATGGGGGACAGTCGCTGACGCGCTTGTTTTTCCGATGGCAATGTTTGTGTTTATTATTGCTCTTGCGGGTATTATTGGTAATACCTTACTCGGTGGTTTTAACTTTAGCTGGCAAGCAGCGGCTCCTAAAGCTAGTAAGATGTCACCTGCGAAAGGAATTAAACGAATGTTTGGCCCACAAGCCGGGGTTGAGCTAGTCAAGTCAATTTTAAAGTTTGCTGTGGTGGCAGGCTTTGCTATTTTTCTAATCAATACCTTCTTTGATGAAATTTTACACCTAAGTATAGAAAGTGCGCCGGGTAACATTATTCATGCTTTAGAAATTCTTGCCTGGATGTTTTTAGGGTTAACTTGCACCTTAACGATTATTGCTGCTATTGATGCGCCATATCAGAGTCATAAACACCATAAAGAACTAAAAATGACCTTGCAAGAAGTCAAAGACGAATATAAAAACTCCGAAGGTGATCCACAAATAAAAGCCCGGATTAGGCAAACACAACGACAGATGTCTCAGCGCAGAATGATGCAAGACGTGCCAGATGCCGATGTTGTTGTTACCAATCCAACTCACTATTCGGTAGCACTTAAATACGATACAGAGCGTGCAGGCGCGCCGATTGTTCTTGCTAAAGGCATTGATGAAATGGCGATGCAAATACGAAAAGTAGCCAAAGGTAACGAAGTACCATTAGTAGAGTCGCCCATGTTAACGCGAGCGCTTTATCATACCGCAGAAGTTGGGGAGCAAATTCCAGATCAATTATTTACCGCAGTGGCGCAAGTACTGGCTTATGTCTTTCAATTAAAGCGTTTTCAAAAAGGCCGCGGTAAACGTCCTACAGCACTTAATAAAAAGTTGCCTATTCCAGACGCGTATAAATACTAGCTTTGCAATAACTTGGAATAGTTATTGCAAATTCCGTGCAGTGTCAATTTTTTGAAATTGTGAGTTATGGAATTTAAAGCTGTATTACAACAACTTAATAAAGATAAAAAAGAGTATGCTAAAGGGGTTGGAACGCCTTTACTTGTGCTCGCTGCATTGGGTATGGTTATTCTACCGCTGCCGCCATTTTTACTCGATATTCTTTTTTCGTTTAATATAGCCCTTGCTTTAGTGGTTTTACTGGTGACTGTTTACACCATGAAGCCAGTTGAGTTTGGTATGTTCCCCGCAGTATTACTTATCGCAACTATTATGCGCTTAGCACTCAATGTTGCCAGTACTCGAGTTGTTCTTCTAGAAGGCCACAATGGGGGGGACGCTGCCGGTAAAGTTATTGAGGCCTTTGGCTCGGTAGTGATAGGTGGTAACTACGCTGTTGGTTTAGTGGTGTTCTTAATTTTAATTATTATTAACTTTGTTGTAATTACTAAAGGTGCTGGGCGTATCTCTGAAGTATCAGCACGTTTCACCTTAGATGCCATGCCGGGTAAGCAAATGGCCATCGATGCTGATTTAAACGCCGGTTTTATCAGTGCAGAGCAAGCCCGAGATCGTCGTGAAGAAGTCACTCGCGAAGCGGATTTTTATGGTTCAATGGATGGTGCCAGTAAGTTTGTTAAAGGGGATGCCATTGCCGGTATCGTGATTTTGATCATCAATATTATTGGTGGTTTATTTGTTGGCATGATCCAACACGACTTGAGCTTTAGTCGTGCGATGGAGGTTTATACCCTGCTAACGATTGGTGATGGCTTAGTTGCGCAATTACCTTCATTACTTTTATCAATTGGTACTGCGATTGTCGTAACACGCCAAAATGAATCTCTCAATATGGGGGATCAATTCAAAAGCCAGCTTGGTAACGAGAAGTCACTGTTTATTGCATCGGGTATCCTCATTGTTATGGGCCTAGTGCCAGGTATGCCACACTTTGCATTTTTAAGTTTAGGCGCTCTTCTTGGTTATCTTGCATATTACACACAGCAGAACAAAATTAAAGAAGCTGCGGCTAAAGAAGAAGAGGCTGCTAATGGTGGAGCCGCGGGCACTGGTGTTGCAAATAAACAGGAGCAAAAAGAACTTGGCTGGGATGATGTACAACAAGTTGATGTCATTGGCTTAGAGGTAGGCTACAGATTAATTCCACTGGTTGATCAATCTCAAGGTGGTGAGCTACTTAATCGAATCAAAGGGGTGCGTAAAAAGTTATCACAAGAGCTGGGCTTTTTAGTCCCTCCTGTGCATATTCGCGATAACCTCGAATTAGACCCAAATGCATACAGGATCACTATGATGGGTGTATCCAGTGGTGAAGGGGAGCTAAAACACGGTGATGAGCTGGCGATTAATCCAGGCCAAGTATTTGGCCCAATCAAAGGCATTGAAACTAAGGATCCTGCGTTTGGCTTAGATGCAGTGTGGATCAAACCAAATCAAAAAGATGAAGCGCAATCATTAGGTTACACTGTGGTTGATTCAGCGACTGTCGTGGCCACGCATATCAGTCAATTACTAACTAACAGTGCAGCATTGCTACTTGGCCATGAAGAAGTACAAAACCTATTAGATATGTTAGCTAAAAGTCATCCTCGTTTAGTTGAAGGCTTAGTGCCAGATGTACTTCCGTTAACGACAGTGGTTAAAGTACTGCAAAACTTATTAAATGAAGGCGTAGCAATTCGCGATATGCGCTCCATTGTTCAAACCTTAGTAGAGTATGGTCCGCGTAGCCAAGACCCCGATGTACTAACGGCTGCAGTACGAATTTCATTACGTAGATTAATCGTTCAAGATGCGGTTGGTATGTCATCAGAAATACCTGTCATAACCTTGGCGCCTGAGTTGGAACAGATGTTGCATCAGTCACTTCAGAATGCAGGCGACGAAGGTGCCGGAATAGAGCCAGGACTTGCAGAGCGACTTCAACAATCATTAAACGAAGCGCATCAGAATCAAGAAATGGCCGGTGAACCTTCGATATTGCTAACATCAGGAATGTTACGCACTGTGTTATCGCGATTTGTTAAGTACACCATTCCAGGTTTGAGAGTGATGTCTTATCAAGAGGTACCAGACGAAAGACAGATCAAGATTGTTAGCTCAGTAGGCCAATAATCGGATTTTAAAAGGGTTGTGAACCATGAAAATAAAACGTTTTTTTGCTAAAGATATGCGTACCGCACTAAAAGAAGTTAAAGATGAACTTGGTGTAGATGCAGTGATTATGTCGAATAAAAAGCTAGCTAATGGCGTTGAAATTGTTGCTGCTGTTGACTATGACAAAGCAGCGCCAAAACAATCAGCACCACAACCCGCTGTAGCACAAGCTCAAAGTAACCCTAACTTTGTAAAACCTGCACCACAACGAGCTCAGCAAGAGCCGCAAACAGCAGTTGCTGATAGTTTACAGGCTTTATTAGAACGTCAGTCACCACAACCTAAGTCGCCACAGCTTGCGTCTATGTTTAGCCAATCGGGTATTGATACTGCTACTCAATATCAGGGCAAGCCGCAGCAACAGCCACAACCAGCTCAAGCGCAATATAGAACAAGTGAACCGCAAGCACATCCAGATTTTGCTCGCCGTGAAGCGTCTAGCAAAGCTCATACGCAAGCTCACAGTCTTGGTTTTGACGATGAGTTAGAAAACGGTTTTGATGATTTAGAAACGCCTTTACATTCTTCTGCAAAGTCTGGCAGTGGTAAAAACGATGAAATTTCGTCAATGCGTGATGAAATGAATGCGATTCGTCAATTATTAGAGCATCAAGTATCTGGCTTAATGCAACAGGATATGGCACGCCGTGATCCAACTCGCGCTTGCATGATTGATCGCTTAGTAGGTATGGGTATAGAGCATGATGTCGCTGAGCAAATGGCGTGTTTTATTCCGGATGATGTATCGCGTCAACAAGCTTGGCAAGCGCTTTTGCAAATGGTTGAAAATCAAATGCATACAACAAATAATGAAATACTCCGCCAAGGTGGTGTGTTTGCATTAGTTGGGCCAACCGGGGTTGGTAAAACCACTACGGTGGCAAAACTAGCGGCACTTGGTGCGCAAAAATACGGTGCTGATAAAGTGGCATTGATCACAACGGATACTTATCGTATTGGCGCGTATGAACAGCTTGCGACGTATGGCCGAATTATTGGTTGTGGGGTCAAACAAGTAAAAGATGCTAATGAATTAGCAGAAGTGTTATACCATTTACGAAATAAACGACTAGTATTAATTGATACCGCGGGTATGAGTCAGCGTGATTTACGTTTAACCGAGCAGTTAAATACCTTGATGCGTAATCAGCGAGTTGATATTCGTAACTATTTAGTATTAAGTGCAACAGCACAAATTAATGTTTTACAAGAAACGGTAAGGCACTTTAAGAAAGTACAATTAAGTGGCTGTATTTTCACCAAATTGGATGAATCACTAAGTTTAGGCGAGATTATTAGCGTAGCGATTCAAAATCGTCTTCCAATAGGGTATCTTACTAATGGTCAACGTGTTCCAGAAGACATTCGTGTCGCTAATGCAGAGAAATTAGTAAAAAAAGCTGAACAATTGTATTTAAAAAGAACAAAAGCACAACATTCACGACGTCAAGCAGTAGCGTCAAGCACAGTAGGGATGTATGATTAACACAGTATTAGATCAAGCAAGTGGCCTGCGAAAAATGAGTCAAAACAATAATAACGGTGTAAAAGTTATCGCTGTTACCGGTGGTAAGGGCGGAGTTGGCAAAACCAACGTGTCATTGAACACTGCAATCGCGCTTGGCCAACTAGGCAATAGAGTTTTAGTACTGGATGCCGATTTAGGTTTAGCAAATTGTGATGTCATGCTTGGTTTGCGTGTTGAGCGTAACTTATCCCATGTTTTATCGGGTGAGTGCGAGTTAGACGAAATTTTAGTTGAAGGCCCTGCAGGGATAAAAATAGTTCCCGCGACGTCTGGTTCACAAAGTATGGTGGAATTATCTCCGTCTGAACATGCTGGCCTTATCCGTGCTTTTAGTGAATTAAACACTGAATTTGATATTTTAATTGTTGATACCGCTGCTGGTATCTCTGACATGGTATTGAGTTTCTCCCGCGCGGCTCAAGATGTGATGGTGGTAGTGTGTGATGAACCTACCTCAATTACCGATGCTTATGCGCTCATAAAGGTGCTCAGCCGTGAGCATGGCGTGTATAAATTTAAAGTTGTTGCAAATATGGTGCGCAGTATGCGTGAAGGCCATGAACTATTTGCTAAATTATCAAAGGTAACCGACCGATTTTTAGATGTCTCCATGGAGTTGGTGGCAACCATTCCTTACGATGAAAACATGCGCAAGTCGACCCGCCGGCAAAAAGTGATTGTGGAGTTATTCCCCAACTCTCCAGCGGCAGTTGCCTTTAAAACATTGGCGACAAAAGCAGTTAAATGGCCTATACCTAACCAACCTTCAGGCCATTTAGAGTTCTTCATAGAAAAATTAGTAAATGGCTAACTATGACTGCATCGGTGAATAAAGCGATGGGCTATCAAACCACAGCAAATTTAAATGCAATCGTTGAAAAGCACGCCTCACTGGTGAAGAAAGTGGCGTGCCATTTAATAGCCCGTTTACCACCGAGTGTACAGTTAGATGATTTAATTCAATCGGGCATGATAGGTTTAATCGAAGCTACAAAGAACTTTGACGCAACTAAAGGTGCCAGTTTTGAAACCTTTGCTGGTATTCGTATCCGTGGTGCTATGTTAGATGAAATGCGCCGTGGTGACTGGGCTCCTCGTTCGGTTCATCGCAATAGCCGTATGGTTGCAGAAGCTATCGCAGAACTTGAAAGTGTCTATAATCGTGAACCAAAAGATAGTGAAGTTGCTGAAAAACTTGATATTACGCTAGATGAGTACCATCATATTCTAAGTGATGTAAACTCTAGCAAAGTATTAGGCATTGAAGACTTAGGGGTTGATGAAGATGTTATTACCCCTGTTGGCCAAGACTTAGCGCTGGACAAGCCCTTTAATAACGTTAAGAATGAACGCTTTAATGAATCTTTGTTAGCGGCAATAAAGTCGTTACCAGAGCGAGACGGACTGGTTCTCTCGCTTTATTACAATGATGAAATGAATTTAAAAGAAATAGGGCACATACTCGATGTAAGCGAGTCGCGTGTGAGCCAGATACATGGTCAGGCGATGATTAAGCTAAAAGCAAAAATCAATGACTGGATAAATTAGTAGTAAGTAAATATAGGTTCAGACCTCACCGGAGGATGTTTTGGATAAAAACATGAAAATCCTTGTTGTTGATGATTTTTCGACGATGAGACGTATTATCAAAAATCTGTTAAGAGATTTAGGTTTTACAAATGTACAAGAAGCTGATGATGGTTCAACAGCTTTACCAATGCTACAAAATCAAGAATTTGATTTCGTAGTGACTGATTGGAATATGCCGGGTATGCAAGGTATTGATTTATTACGTGCGATCAGAGCTGATGACACGCTTAAACATATCCCTGTATTGATGGTTACAGCAGAAGCTAAAAAAGAACAAATTGTTGCTGCTGCTCAAGCCGGCGTTAATGGCTACATCGTAAAACCTTTTACTGCTGCAACACTTAAAACCAAATTGGAAAAAGTGTTTGAGCGCCTAGGCTAAAAATAGGAGAGGCTTATGTCAGCACCTGCTGCGCCTCAGATCACTTTAGAGCAAGCCCGTCAGCTTGTCGCTTACCTTGAAAATGGTGAGCAAGATAAAGCTGATCAGCTCATCCTTGATGCGGCGACACAAGAACAGTCTAAGCTTTTTGCTGAGGTTGGTAAATTGACGCGCCAACTTCATGACGCGTTAAAAAACTTTGAGCTCGATACACGGTTAGCGGATTTAACCACAGATGCTATCCCAGATGCTAAGCAGCGTTTAAATTATGTTATGGAAATGACAGAAAATGCTGCGAATAAAACCATGGATGCCGTTGAGGCAAGTCTTCCATTAGCGCAAGAATTGGCTGATGAGATTTCTCATATTAAGCCGACTTGGGATCGTTTAATGAGTCGTGAAATTGAGCTGGGTGAATTTAAAACGCTTTGTCATAGTTTGGATAAGTTTATGAACCACTCTCATACTAAGACCGACGAACTGCAAGGTCTGATGACCAATGTTTTAATGGCTCAAGACTACCAAGATTTGACTGGGCAAGTGATTCGCCGCGTGATTGAGTTAGTGCGAGAAGTTGAAGATAGCTTAATCCATTTATTGACTGCGTTTGGTAGTCATGAAATTGGCGAAACGAAAACAAAAACACCAGTCATAGAAGAAACACCACCTGCGACATTGGCAGGTCCTGAAGGACCAATTATTGATAAAGAATCGCGAGATGATGTTGTCAATGGGCAAGATGATGTTGACGATTTACTGTCAAGTTTGGGCTTCTAAGAGGAGAGCACTGCATGAGCTTTGAAGTCGATGAAGATATTTTACAAGATTTTCTAGTTGAAGCTGGAGAAATTCTTGAGCTTTTATCAGAACAGCTAGTAGAACTTGAAAATAATCCAGATGATACCGAGTTACTAAATGCTATTTTCCGTGGCTTTCATACTGTAAAAGGTGGTGCAGGCTTTTTAAGCATGACTGAGCTAGTCGATGCTTGTCACGGTGCCGAAAACGTATTTGATTTATTACGTCAAGGCGTACGCAAAGTAAACTCAGAGCTCATGGATGTTATCTTACAAGCGCTGGATACAATCAATGAGATGTTTGCGACCATTCAAAATCGTGAACAACCGGAACCTGCAGATCCTGAGTTATTGGCTATTTTGCATAAACTTAGTCAGCCGCCTAGTGAAAATGAGCAAGTTGTAGACACGGCAACAGAGGCCGAGCCTGAGGTTGTTGAGCAGCCAACAGATTCCGGTATCGATGAAGATGATCCTTTCGCTTTTGATATGCTGTTCAATGGTCAAGTTGATGATAAGCCGCAAGAAAATCAAATTGATGAGATTACAGAAGATGAGTTTGAAAGCTTACTTGATGAGCTACACGGAAAAGGACAAAGCCCTGTAGCGGATAGCAATACCGCAGCGCTAGATAGTGCTAGTAGCAGTGATATTACCGATGATGAATTTGATAGTCTACTTGATGAGTTGCACGGGGTAGGTAACTTTGGTGAAGTAAAACCTCAAGCAGAGCAAGAAACATCTGCTGAGCCAACTAAAGACACTGAAATTAAAAGTGTAGAATCAAGCTCCTCTGATGATGAAATTAGCGACGACGAATTTGAAGCATTACTTGATGAATTGCATGGTAAAGGCACAGCACCTAAAGCAATAGAACAAAATGGTGCAGAAGAGGCCGCCACACCAAGTGAGCCAACACCAAAGACACAACCGCAAACACAGAAGCCAGCGCCCGTTGCGACGAGCAAACCGCAAGCTGCAGAAAATAAAGCGCCTGCACCCGCTGCAAGCGCAGCTAAGAAGCCTGCTCCACCGCAAGCCGAGACAACCGTGCGGGTTGATACTAAACGCCTAGATCAAATTATGAATATGGTTGGTGAGCTGGTACTTGTGCGAAACCGCTTAGTAAGCTTAGCGACTAATACAAATAATGAGGTAATGGGCAAAGCAATTTCTAACTTAGACGTTGTAACTGCTGACTTGCAGGGCGCGGTAATGAAAACCCGCATGCAACCGATTAAGAAAGTATTTGGTCGTTTTCCACGAGTTGTTCGTGATTTAGCACGCAGCTTGAAAAAAGACATAAACTTGTTGCTCGTTGGTGAAGAGACCGATTTAGATAAGAACTTAGTAGAGGCCCTCGCGGATCCTTTAGTTCACTTAGTACGTAACTCGGTTGATCATGGCATTGAAATGCCCGATGTTCGTGAAGCCGCTGGCAAATCAAGAACGGGTACGGTTACTTTATCGGCCTCGCAAGAAGGTGACCATATTCTTTTGACCATCCGTGATGATGGTGCTGGTATGGATGCTGAAAAACTTAAAAAAATAGCAATTAGCAAAGGTGTTCTTGATCATGAACAGGCAAGTCGCTTATCTGATACCGAAGCCTATAACCTAATTTTTGCACCAGGATTTTCGACCAAAGAAGAGATCTCAGATATTTCAGGCCGTGGCGTTGGCATGGATGTAGTGAAAACTAAAATAACCCAACTGAATGGCTCTGTGAGTATTCAATCTGAGTTAGGTGTTGGCACTATATTAGAAATTAAAGTGCCGTTAACATTGGCTATTCTGCCAACCTTAATGGTGGTGGTTGGTGAGCAAACTTTTGCTTTACCTTTGGCCGGGGTAAATGAGATTTTCCATTTAGATCTTACTCGAACGAATGTCGTTGACGGGCAGTTGACTATCATAGTGCGGAAAAAAGCGATTCCATTATTCTATCTAGAGCATTGGCTTGTTAAAGGGGCTGATACATCGCAGCGTAAAGCGCAAGGGCATGTCGTGATTGTTCAAATTGGTACACAACAAGTTGGCTTTGTAGTGGACTCACTGATAGGTCAAGAAGAAGTGGTAATTAAACCGCTGGATGCGTTGTTACAAGGTACGCCTGGTATGGCTGGTGCGACAATCACTTCCGATGGGGGGATCGCATTAATTCTAGATGTCCCAAGTTTGCTAAAGTATTACGCAGGTTAGCGCAATCTTTATCTTTTATGGGAGCCTAAGGCTCCTATAGATAAAAATTTAACAAGAGTACGCCAATGGCAGTTAAAGTATTAGTTGTTGATGATTCGAGTTTTTTTCGCCGTAGGGTGAGTGAGATTCTGACACAAGATAAGGATATCGAAGTAATTGGTTTTGCGGTAAATGGCCGTGAAGCTGTAGATAAAGCGCGCCAGCTTCGCCCTGATGTTATCACCATGGATGTTGAAATGCCGGTGCTTGATGGTATCAGTGCAGTCAAAGAAATAATGGCCGCTGACCCAACCCCGATTTTGATGTTTTCGTCGTTAACCCGTGATGGCGCAACAGCCACCCTTGATGCACTTGATGCCGGTGCTTTAGATTTCTTACCGAAGAAGTTTGAAGATATCGCGCGAAATAATGAAGACGCAATTAAGCTGTTGCAAAATAAAGTCAAAGAAATTGGCCGTAGGCGTTTATCTCGATTTAGTCGTCCAGCTCCTGCGATTAGTAAGCCCGCAGTTGATAAAACTATGCCTCCACGGGCAACAGTAGTACAGCCAGATCGTAGTTTTAATCGTCCAGCTCCGGCTGTTGATAACAATGCCGCAACAGTACGACCTTCAGGAAAAAAATACCAAGTGGTAGCAATAGGTACGTCCACTGGCGGGCCTGTGGCATTACAAACTATTTTGACCCAGTTACCTGCGAATTTTCCGCACCCTATTTTATTGATCCAACATATGCCGGCTGCGTTTACCCCCGCGTTTGCGGTTCGTTTAAATGGCTTGTGTAAAATCAAGGTTAAAGAAGCGCAACAAGGGGATAAGTTAATGCCCGGTACAGCTTACCTTGCGCCTGGTGGTCAACAAATGTTAATAGAAGGGCGAGGTGGTAATCGCACGTTGCGAGTTTTTGAAGATGACAGTGCACGGATCACTTATAAGCCAAGTGTTGATGTAACCTTTGCCAGTGCTGCGAAGTCATTTCAAGGCGATGTTTTGGCTGTCGTGTTAACAGGCATGGGGGCTGATGGCCGTGATGGTGCTCGAATGCTTAAGCAAGTTGGAGCAACTATTTGGGCACAGGATGAGAGTACCAGTGTGGTTTATGGTATGCCACAAGCGGTTGCTGCTGCAGGGCTTGCCAGTGCCAGTATTGCGCTCAATGATGTAGCTAACCGATTAGTACGTGAGATTGGCTGTGGATAAGCTATCAATTCTAGGCTTATTTATCGCATTAGGCGCTATTGCTTTAGGCTATACACTTGAAGGGGGGGCTGTTGCAGCGCTATTTAATGCGCCAGCTCTCATTATTGTATTAGGTGGTACGCTAGGTGCCGTCATGCTGCAATCGCCTTTAAGCACCTTTTTAAAAGCCTTAAAGATAAGTTACTGGGTGTTTTTTCCACCTCGTCATGATATTGACGCAGCCATTGAAGAAGTTAAAAGCTGGTCCCATAAAGCGCGGCAAGAAGGGTATTTATCACTTGAAGATACCGCACTGACTCACCCTGATAGTTATGCCGCAAAAGGCCTTAGTTTGCTTATTGATGGCGTAAGTGACAAAAAATTACGAGACACCTTAGAGATAGATTTGCTGTTAGAGCGTGAACGGCTTCTTGAGGCAAGTCGTGTTTATGAAGCTTTAGGCGGCTATAGCCCAACAATTGGTATTTTAGGTGCAGTACTTGGACTTATTCAGGCGATGTCATTTATTACCGAACCGCAAAAGCTTGGCGCCGGGGTGGCCACTGCGTTTATTGCGACAATTTACGGTGTTGGTTTAGCAAACTTATTGTTTTTACCTATGGCCAATAAATTAAAACAACAAGTTGAGCAAAAAATGTTGTTTCATGAGCTACTCGCGGAAGGAATTATAGCCATCAGCCAAGGCGATAGCCCTGCTAATATTGAGCTAAAACTAGAAGCTTACCGAGTTGAGCGCCCTAACTCATTAGCCAATTAAGTTATGATACGTCGCCGCCTTCGTCATCAACAGACTAACAATCAACACACAGAGCGTTGGCTAGTATCTTATGCTGATTACATGACTATCATGTTTGCTTTTTTTGTAGTGATGTATGCAATTGCAATTAATAAAGAAGAAAGTTTCCAAATCTTATCAGACTCCCTTGAGCAAGTGTTTGATCAATCTGCGCGTCAGCATAGTCAAGAAGGCACCGGTGTTACGGGGACAGGTTTATTAACAGATAGAGTCAGCCCAGAAAAAGAACTGTTATATGGCGAAAGTATTCAAAAACAAGAAGCTGGGCCAGAGTTACTAGATGGGCAAAGTGATACCAGCAACATTAAACAAAAGCATTTTGGTAAACCCTTAGATAGCTTATTGACTAAACTGCAATCAGCACTTATTGATGAAATCCGTGATGGAGAAGCAAGCCTAGAGCTGCACCAAGATTGGTTGATCATTGAGTTGAGCTCAGGCATGTTATTCTCCAGTGGCAGTGCTGTGGCACATAGCAGAGCTAAAACGGTTATTGGTATGGTAAACGAGATTATTGCACCGGTTGATAATTATGTTCGGGTGCGCGGTTATACTGATAATGAAACCATTCGTAACGAAATCTTTCGCTCTAACTGGGAGCTTTCGGTTGCACGGGCAACATCTATTTTAGTCGAGCTTGAATCATTGGGCATTAACCCTGCTAGAATGGCAATAGAAGGTTACGGACAATACTCGCCATTTGCAGATAATAGTACCGAGCAAGGCCGATCAGAAAATCGTAAAGTCGTGGTCGCATTATCAAAATATGGCTTACCACCTAAAAAAGCTGATACTGAAGCGGCGAAAGAACAACAAACAACAGAGCCTGCTGCAATTGAATTGCCTTCGGACGATAACACGATTAAAGTGATTCAATTACCCCATGGTGGCATACGGATTACAACGCGCAATGAACAATAATAAAGGTGTGATGTGAAAATTTGGACAGTGGCGAATCAAAAGGGCGGTGTAGGAAAAACCACAACTGCAGTTAGCCTTGCTGGTACATTAGCATTGCAAGGAAAGCGTGTGTTATTGATAGACACAGATCCCCACGCCTCTTTGACATATTATTTTGGCATTGACTCTGAAGACTTAGAAGTAAGTGTTTATGATATATTTGCCCGTGGTAATACCATGCAAAGCGAAGAAATATTGCAGTCGCTGTGCCCATCGAATATTGCTAATTTAGATATCATGCCTGCGACAATGGCGATTGCGACCCTTGATCGTAGTATGGGCAATAAAACCGGTATGGGGTTGATACTAAAAAAAGCGTTAGCAAAAATTAGTGAGCATTATGACTATGCTATTTTAGATTGTCCGCCAGTATTAGGGGTGTTAATGGTGAATGCCTTGGCGGCAAGTGAACGTATTTTGGTGCCTGTACAGACGGAGTTTTTGGCGTTAAAAGGCTTAGATCGCATGATGCGAACGATGGAATTAATGCAAAGCTCGCAATCGAAGCAGTATCAATATACCATTATTCCAACAATGTATGATAAACGTACTAACGCATCGTTGGAAGCATATAAAACACTACAAAAAACGTATAACGATAAAGTTTGGCCTGGGGTGATCCCTGTAGATACAAAGTTCCGAGATGCTAGCTTAGCGCAACAAGTGCCGATTCAGTTTTGTCCTCGTTCACGAGGTGTATTTGCCTATCGTGCGTTATTAGATTATTTGATTGAGCAAGGTTAATTAATGAGTAAACAGCTGTTTGCTAATGAAAAAGTAATGACCCAATATTTGGGCGCTTTGCTGTGCGAGGACGAAGAAGCTAAGGAGCTAGAGCCTGTTGCTAAGTTGCTTGAACAAGTTGCACTAGAACAAAAGCAAACACAGATGCCAGCAAAGGCATCGCAGCAGGTAATTGTTGAACACCATGCTCTGGCAGAGCCTGAATTACCAGCGACAGCTAAAGCAGCGCTTGAGAAACCGCAAATTCAGGCTAAAATCAAAGATGTAGCTAAAGCAGACAGTGCAGAAGCGGTTGTTCATGCAAAAACACCGGTCGAACGTCAGCAAGATTATTTTGATGGTGAGTTTCAGGCCTTATTCTTTGAAGTTGCAGGGCTTACTTTAGCTGTGCCGCTCAAAGCATTAGGCGGGATTCATCAGCTTGGTGAGGTTAATCAATTATTTGGTAAACCTAAATGGTTTAAAGGGGTTATGCTTAACCGTGATGAAAACCTTAATGTGGTTGATACAGCGCGTTGGGTGATGCCGGAAAAATATACCCAAGAGTTAGAAGAAAAACTAAACTATCAGTATTTAATTACGCTTGGTGATAGCCAGTGGGGGTTATTAGCTGAAAAGTTAGTAAACAACATTACGCTTCGTACTGAAGATGTAAAATGGCGAGCAAAAACAGGTAAGCGACCTTGGTTAGCCGGTGTAATAAAAGAAAAAATGTGTGCCCTAATTGATGTAGAAAATTTAAATCAATTACTGGAGCAGGGCTTAGATAGCCGTGAGCAGTAACGATATTCGGAGTAATAGCATGAGCGAAGAAAGATTAGTATCCAACAGTAAAAATGCCGATAGCAATGATGAAGTATTGCAGTGGGTTACCTTTAAGCTTGAGTCGGAGACTTACGGCGTCAATGTAATGCAGGTTCAAGAAATCCTACGTTACACTGAGATAGCACCCGTACCAGGCGCACCGAGTTATGTGTTAGGTATTATAAACTTACGTGGCAACGTAGTCACAGTTATTGATACGCGAGCACGTTTTGGCTTAATGTCGGCAGAAGCGACTGACAACTCTCGAGTATTGATTATTGAAGCGGAAGAACAAGTTATTGGAATCCTAGCTGATAGTGTTGCAGAAGTCGTGTATTTACGCAGCTCTGAAATTGATAGTGCGCCAAACATTGGCACTGAAGAAAGCGCTAAATTTATCCAAGGTGTCAGTAATCGTGATGGTGAGTTATTGATTTTGGTTGATTTAAATAAACTATTAAATGATGAAGAGTGGGATGAGTTAAGCAATATTTAATGCTTACGGATAAACTATGTTGTTACTCTCTTTAGTTATAAGCGCACTTGCTTTAGTCCTTGTGTGCTTTGTTATTTTATATGGTTTGAATAGAAAAATAGCCTATGCTGCTGATAAAACCCAGCAACAACTTGGTGATGCGCTACAGCAAAACAGCATTTTACGCAGCGAAGTGGCTGAAATGCGTGCGGGTATGCTAAGCATAGGTAAAAGGTTAGTGGCTGTAGAGCAGCGCAATCAAGAGCTTGCTCAGCAACAGGATGCGCAAAAATATGATGATCCTGACGCTAAAATTTATTCGCGAGCAGTGAAAATGGTTGAGCTCGGAGCTGATATTGAAGAGATTATTCGTGAATGTGAATTGCCTCGCGCAGAAGCTGAATTACTTATGTCATTACACCAACAAAAAGGTGCAAATTAGCACGGTATTTTTTAAGGCTTAAACTTAGTTTTAAGCCTTAATATTTAACTTGCCCTGAAAGTCCTGCCAGCCTGGCGGAAACTTGCCTCGTAATACATATGAAAAAGCAATGAGCTCCGCAATAACATAATAGAGCTCCTTTGGGATTTCTTCACCTAATTCTAAATGTGACAGTGTTTTAGCAAGTGCTTCATCTTGATGTATTAAAATTCCTTTTTCTTTAGCCGCTTTAATGATTTCATCGGCTAATTCACCGAAGCCTTTACTGCTTACAGTGGGCGCATGGCCAGCTTCATAGAGTAAACCTATGGCTGATTTATGCTCTGTTTTACTCATAGTCAAACCTTAATATTGATGATGGCATGGGATTGATAAAATGCTTGGTGTTGTGGTGCACCTTGGCTTAAATTTAACTCACCCACCTGTAACCCATGCGCTGACAGCTTATGTCGCAGGCTCTCTAGATGAGGGTGAGCTATTGCTGTGACCTCTTGGCTTGATGCTAGTAACTTACAGTCTAACGCCTTATCCATCAGCTCTGCGGTAATTTGCAACTGGCCAAGGGCTGCATAATCAAAATTGAGCCTGACAAACCACACATCTTTTCCTTCAGGTTTGTCTTTACTCGGCTTTTTATATTGGCCCAAGGTGATGTCAGTTTGTGCAGCTTCTGGGGGTAAACGCATGGGTAAAAAAAACTGTACCAAGGCGTTAGTATCACTCTGCTGATTAATCACTGGTGTAGAAACCTGACTTACAGTGTTTTTAATTTGTCCCAACTCGGTCGCTAATGTTTGACTGCTAGCTTGCTGCAATTGCTCTTGTAGTTTTTCACTATTGAGCGCTTTAAAGTTTGGTACCAATACTTGCAGTATTGCATCTAGCGAGTTTTGGCCATTAAAGGTGAGTGCGCTAATGTTATTAAGTGGCACAGCTGCCAACATTGCAACGGTTAGATTTTCGAGCCCTTGGCTAAAACTATTTTGCATGGCGCTTGTTGAGAGGGTGCTTGGAGAAATTATACTTAATAGCTCACGTTGTATTACTGAAGGATTAACCGCTTGGCTACTAATCATGCGGTTAAATGCTTGGTTAACTAGTCGATTTAAATCCACATTATCAGATACCTTGCCTTGCGCTAGCTGTTCAATTTTTTGGCTTAACTGGGCCTTTGAAAAATCTTCGTGACCAGTATGCGGACTGGTAAATGCTTTTACAGGTAGTAATGGTGAGCTTACTAATGTAGTTACAAGCTTTGCTTCAATCGGTAGGGTAATTTGGCTTGGCACGGGGGTTGCCGTTAAAGGGCCTTTAAGATTAATGGGCTGAGCCCCACCAGTTGTTTGACTTCCCGCTAGGTTACTGACCGGTGCTGTCACTGCGCTCAGTGAGGCTTTTACTTGTTGGAAAAATTGTACCAGTGGTGCTGAGCTGTGGAATTGTTTGGGTAATGCTGAGCCTGCACTGATATTCGCTAATAATGGGTTAGCGTTGTCTCGAGCTAGAGCCGCTAAGTTGATTTGTGATACTGATTTGGGGAGCAAACTAGGCTGCGCTTTTTCATGATGTGTCGCTGAGGCGGGCTTTGCCTGTTTGCTAGTCGCAGTGAGTGTTTGGCTAAAGGGTTTATGCTCAAAGTAGCGCACAGCATCGGTAATACGTGTTTTTAAATCGGCAAAGCTGTTCTGCAACCACGACTTTATGGGGCTGCTAGTACTTATTAACGGGCTCTGAGCTGGTTGTGCAGTGGGCTTTATTTGTTGCTCACTCACTGTTTTTTGTGCTTTTACTAAGCTATGAAAGGTATGAGTCAGCGAGTTTTTCAGACCAATAATCACTTTGTCCGTTTGTGTTTTAAATGTCAGCTGATCTTTACTTGCTGTTATAGTCACGGCCTGCGGTGATGAGCTTAATTGCTGCGCTTGTAGTGGTTTAAGGGGAATATTAAACGCGTTTTTTTGAACCGGTAGCGTAAGCAAGGTGGTACTGCTACTTTTTTGTAGCTGGCCTTGTGGCGCAAGATTAGCTAACCAAGTGGCAAGTTTAGTTTGGCTGATCGGCTGTTGATGAAGTTTATCTGCGAAGCGATTAAGAACCACAAGCTTTAACCCTGAACTGTCAGAGTTTATGATGGCTTTTAGTGGCTGCTCACTTTGTAATAATTGTGCTATTTCTTTATTTATCGGTAAGTTAGCGTTTAATTGTGGTATTTGTAGTTTAGCTGTGGGCTGAGTGGTCGCGCTCACAGCGAAAGGCTGATTGTCAATGGCGCTGCCTGAGCGAATAAAATTGAGCAAACCTTGCAATTGCTTTGCTTGATTTAATGCAAATGAAGTGTGTGTTGGTAAAATAGTGAGCTGTTTCCCATCGGTACTTAATTGTATCTCTGCCGCAGGAATTGTTTGCATCTTGCTAGGTGATTGGCTGGTTGCTAATCGTAATGTTTGCCAATGATCATTGACCAAAATATCCAATTGCACAGACCCTTTAGCAAACACAATGTTTTTGGCGTGTAGCGTTTGACCGTCTAAGTTAATACTTGGCTGCCCAGCATTGTTTATTGACTGTTTTACAGTCAATGAGTTAGCTAAAGAAATTTGCGTTGGTTCATTCATTATTTTAAATCAAATTTTCACTAATCGGTTTCATTGCGTTATTCGTATTACCCTATCATTATGGTAGACTAACGCCTAATTTTGGGTATAGAGAATCGTCATCTTGCTACACATTAAGTCCGTCACTTGCATCAAACAAGAGCGCTGTTTGTTTGAGGATCTTAATTTCAGTTTGAAATCGGGACAAATTATGCAATTAGCAGGCCCAAACGGGGCCGGTAAGACATCATTATTGCGCATTATTGCAGGTTTTGCTGCTCCTGATGAAGGTGATATCTTTTGGCACGATAGCTCAATAACAAAGAATTATGACGAATATGCTCGCGAGCTATTATTTATTGGCCATAAAACCGGTGTGAATGCTCAGCTTACTGCGTTGGAAAATGTACGCTTTTGGTTACAGATCCAAGGGTATGACGATAATCAAGACTTGTATCCTTTACTGGCAAAAATTGGTTTAGTTGGCCTTGAAGACGTGCCTGTTCGCACTCTATCTGCAGGTCAGCAACGGCGCGTTGCATTATTAAGACTTTGGCTTAATGATGCCAAGCTTTGGGTTTTAGATGAACCGTTTACCGCATTAGACAAGGCGGGTGTGGCATTTTTACAGGCGCGGTTTGTTGGCCATTTAGCAACCGGTGGTGCAATTTTAATAACTACCCACCAAGACCTAACAACGCATTTTAACGATTTGCAGACTGTTACCTTGGAGTATCGTCACTGATGCAACGACAACACTCTTATCTACAGCTCTTTAGTGCCGTATGTAAAAAAGATTTACAGTTGGCGTTTCGCCAGCGAGCTGAAATCGTTAATCCACTCTTATTTTTCTTAATCGTTATTACATTATTTCCGTTAGCTATTGGCCCTGAGCCCGGTCTACTTGCACGAATGGCTCCTGGCATTATTTGGGTCGCAGCGCTTTTATCGACCATGCTGGGGCTTGATAAAATATTTCGTGATGATTTTCATGACGGTAGCTTAGAGCAATTAATTGCTTCATCGTACCCATTACCGTTAACGGTATTAGCAAAAGTGCTGGCCCATTGGATGATTACTGGGCTGCCTTTGGTGCTGTTGACACCCGTTTTTGCTTTGCTATTAAATTTAGATAGCCAAGCGCTGGTCGCGACTGTAATTACTTTATTATTAGGGACTCCATTATTGAGTTTTATCGGCGCTATTGGTGCCGGATTGACTGTGGGGTTACAAAAAGGGGGGATCTTGATGAGCTTATTAGTTTTGCCTTTGTATATCCCTGTATTAATTTTTGCAACGTCTGCTATTGATACCAGTACTATGTCGCTGGATTATAGTGGGCAGCTTGCCATCCTTGGTGCGATGCTTGTCGTAGCTATTATAAGCGCACCAATTGCCATATCGTCAGCATTAAAAGTGAGTGTAAGTTAATATGTGGAAGTGGTTACATCCCTACGCTAAAGCAGATCGTGCATATCAATTATGTAATACGTTACTGCCATATTTTGCCGTGGTTACGGTTGTATGCATGGTTGTCGGTTGGGTTTGGGGGCTGGCTTATGCCCCTGCAGATTACCAACAAAAAGACAGCTATCGCATTATTTTTATTCATGTTCCTTCAGCTATTTTATCTATGGGCGCTTACTCATCAATGGCTATTGCAGCCGTGGTGGCATTAGTTTGGCAACTACGTAATGCAGAGCTTGCGGTTATTGCTATAGCGCCGGTGGGCGCATGTGTCACAGCAATCGCGTTGATCACTGGTGCTGCGTGGGGCAAACCTATGTGGGGCGCATGGTGGGTGTGGGATGCACGCCTTACATCTGAGCTTATTTTATTATTTTTATATTTAGGTGTGTTGTCTTTGTATCACGCCTTTGAGGATAAAAAAGCAGCGGGTCGAGCTGCTTCTATCCTTGCTATTGTAGGAGTGATTAATTTACCCATTATTCATTTCTCCGTTGAGTGGTGGAACACCCTTCATCAAGGGGCAACCATTACTAAGTTCGATACTAAGGCGATTGATCCAAGTATGTTTTGGCCGTTGATGCTTAACATTGTAGCGTTTGCTGCGTTTGTGGGCACAGTGACATTGATACGTCTTAAAAATGAAATTTTACAACGCGAAAAACACCGTCCTTGGGTGCGTCAGTTGTTAAATAGGGGCTAGTTATGCAGTTTGATTCTTTTTCTGATTTTATAGCCATGGGTGGATATGGCTTTTATGTATGGTTGTCTTTTGGCACGTGTGCATTGATTTTATTAGGTATTTTATTTAGTTCTTTAAATGATACAAAGCGTATTTTAACCTCTGTTCAGCAGCAAGCCGACCGTGAACAGCGCATTAAGCAGGCTAAACAGGAGTCGCAAGTATGAATCCAAGACGTAAGAAAAGGCTTTTAGCCGTCACTGCAGTTGTATTTGGTATTGGTGCGGTGATTGGCTTAGTGCTGTATGCACTACAAGAAAATATTAATTTATTCTATACCCCAAGTGAGCTCATCGATGGCAAAGGGCCGAATCATGAGAAGCCGCATATAGGTCAAAAGTTACGTATTGGCGGGATGGTTGTGCCAGGGTCGGTGATTCGTGACGAGAGCAGCTTAGAGGTCAGCTTTAAATTAATTGATACCGGCCCATTAGTGACGATTCGATATCAGGGGATTTTGCCTGATTTATTCCGCGAAGGACAAGGTATTGTCGCACAAGGCGTGTTGGTTGAACCTGATGTGATAGAAGCGTTTGAGGTATTAGCAAAGCATGATGAAGAATACATGCCTGCAGAAGTCGCCGAAGCTGTTAAAGGGATTAAGCACGAGAAACCTAAATATAACTTAGATAGTGGCAATTAATATGATCCCTGAAATTGGTTATTTCTCCCTAACACTGGCCTTGGTGCTGAGTGTTTTATTATGTATTTTTCCGTTATGGGGCGCGCACACCGGTAATTTGCGATTAATGCGTGCAGCGCCTTCGTTAGCCGTCGGGCAATTTATGTTTGTTTTAATCTCATTTGCAGCCCTAATCTATGCCAGTTTAACCGATGACTTTACCGTCGCGTATGTCGCTTACCATTCAAGCAGCACATTACCTTGGTATTATAAAATAACCTCTACATGGGGGGGCCACGAAGGGGCCATTTTACTATGGTTAGTGATGCAAGCCGGTTGGACTGCGGTAGTGGCTATGCGATCACGCTCACTGCCGTGGATTTTACGAGCACGTGTACTTGGCGTTTTAGGCTTTTTAGGTGTTGGCTTTATGCTCTACACTTTGTTGATGTCGAGCCCATTTGAGCTGTTGTTACCTTACTACCCAGTTGAAGGGCGAGATTTAAACCCGTTATTACAAGACCCTGGAATGATTATCCACCCGCCATTATTGTATATGGGTTATGTTGGGCTTTCTGTATCGTTTTCATTCGCTATTGCAGCTTTATTGACAGGTAAGCTCGACAACTCATGGGCAAAATGGTCGCGTCCGTGGACAATGACCGCTTGGGGCTTTTTAACTCTTGGCCTTACTATTGGTAGTTGGTGGGCATATTCTGAGCTTGGCTGGGGGGGCTGGTGGTTTTGGGATCCAGTTGAAAATGCCGCTCTTATGCCTTGGTTAGTGGCCACCGCATTATTACACTCACTGTCCGTCACCGAAAAGCGCGGTGTATTTAAATCTTGGACCGTACTCTTGGCGATAGCGGGATTCTCATTAAGCTTACTTGGTACATTTATTGTTCGTTCTGGCATTATTGTATCAGTACATGCGTTTGCAACTGATCCGGACCGTGGTTTATTTATCTTGGCGTTTTTGGCTGTCGTGGTAGGTGGTGCACTTACTCTATATGCATTTAGAGTCGCTCAGGTACGCAGTGAAGGACGTTATAAACTCGTGTCTAGAGAAGTTGCATTATGGCTCAATAACATATTTTTGGTTGTTGCCACGTTTGTTGTCTTATTGGGTACTTTATTGCCTATGGTTCATAAAGAAATGGGCTTAGGCAGTATTTCAATTGGTGAACCATTTTTTAATAAAATGTTTGCCATTATTTTAGTGCCGTTTGCCATTTTAATGGGGATTGGTCCCTTACTACGCTGGAAGCAAAATAAGTGGGGGTTTTTACAAAATAAAATGTTGTTTTGCGCTATCGTCAGCATTGCTGTTACGTCAGCGTGGTTGTTTTCAAGCTATGACGTTGTAGCACCTTTGACGTTATTGGCAACCACTCTCGCAGTATGGATTGTGGTGACTACTGGTGTTGACTTGTATGTTAAAGCAACCATACAAACTAGTTTTAGCCAAGGCTTGAAACGTTTAGACCTAAGCTATTGGGCAATGGTATTAGGGCATGTAGGTATTGCTTTTATCATCGCTGGCGTCACTTTAACCTCAGCCTATTCTGTTGAACGTGATGTATCTATGAAGCCAGGTGAAGTTGTTCAGTTAAACCAATACCAGTATCGTTTTGAAGGGGTTAATACCATTCGTGGGGCTAATTATAGTGGCCACGCGGGAGAAGTAAGTGTTTTGAAAAATGATAAACTCGAAACCATATTACATGCTGAAAAACGTCGTTATGATATTGGTATGCAGTTTATGACCGAAGCTGCAATCGATGCAGGCTTTACCCGAGACTTATATTTGGCATTGGGTGAGCAACTTAGTAATGGTGGTTGGTCATTACGTATCTATCACAAGCCATTTGTTCGCTGGATGTGGATTGGTGGTATGTTGGTTTCGCTTGCGGGCTTTCTGATTTTAGGTGATAAACGTTACCGTAGTAATAAAAAACGTGAGCAAACTGCAGCGCAGGAGGCAATATGAACCGTAAACTTTTAGCTATATTGCCATTGCTGGCATTCATTTTAGTCTGTGTATTTTTATATCAGGGATTATTTGCTAATCCACGTGAGTTACAAACAGGGCGAATTGGCCATACGATGCCCGCATTTAACTTGCCGGATTTAATGCAAGATAACAAACGCTGGCAACATACAGATCTTCAAGGTGAGGTTTACTTACTCAACGTGTGGGGCACGTGGTGCCCAACTTGTTTAGCAGAGCTTGATTACTTAACTAAATTACGCGAGCAAGGTGTAAAAATCGTTGGCTTGTATTACGTGCAAAGTTACGATGCTGATTTTGATGGCGCATTCGATATGGCTGCGCTGCGTGAAGAGGTATCAAGTATGTTAAGTCGAGCTGGAGACCCGTATCAATTTAATATTTTAGATTTAGAACGGACTTTGGCATTGGATTTAGGTGTATCAGGTGCGCCTGAAACATTTTTAGTTGATAGCAAAGGCACCATTTTACTACATCACACTGGCGATATTAACCCACGTGTGTGGCGCTCGAAGTTTGCACCGATCATGCAGGAGTTGCAGCCATGAAATATTATTTAGTCGGTATTGTTTTATTGTTTAGCTTTGCCGTTGCTGCAGAGCAAGACAGGTATGAATTTGCCAATGATGAACAAGCACAACGCTTTGGCGAACTGACCAAAGAGCTACGTTGCCCAAAATGCCAAAATCAAAATATTGCAGATTCAGACGCTGTGGTTGCTAAAGACTTGCGTGACAAGGTATTGGTTTTGGTTCAAGAGGGTAAATCAAAAGATGAAGTCATTGACTACATGATCGACCGTTATGGCTACTTTGTTCATTACGATCCACCTGTAACGCCAGCGACATTAGTACTGTGGGTGTTTCCGGTATTGATTGTTGTGTTTGGTCTAGGCTTTATTGTTATTCGCCAACGTAAGGCTGCTGTTAAGCAAACCTGGAACGAACAAGACGAAGCGTTATTAGCAAAATTAATTGCTCAAAATCAACGTCAGGAGCAGAGCTAAATGATTTTAATGTGGGCTTCTTTTGCGCTACTAACTTTAGTAGCAGTGGTATTTGTGGCTTTACCTTTTTTAAAAAAAGAACGTGTGCAGAGTGTAACGCATAATGCTAATTCAGATCTGATCGCAATTTATCAGCAGCGTTTGGAAGAACTCGCCAGCGATTTACAAGAGCAAAGGATTGAGCAGCAAAGCTATAACGAATCTATTATTGAATTAAAGCGCCGACTTTTAAATGAGTTATCGCCAGAAAAATCATTGTACAGTCGCGGTAATAATGTGATTTTTGCTTTGACAGGAAGTGCGTTTCTAATTGTGCTAACAGTGATTTTTTATTCTGCTACTGGCTCACAAAAGCAGCTTGAAAACTGGTATGCCGCGATGGAAAACTTGCCTGAATATGGTGAGCGTGCGGTGATGCAACAAGGTGAACCGTTAACGCAAAATGAGTTACAAGCTTTTGCATTAGGCTTGCGTACTAAATTGGCAAAAAATGGCGATGACCAAGTTGCGTGGATGCTACTGGGGCGGGTGGCCATGTCATTAAATGAGTTTGATATGGCGCAGCAATCGTTTGATAAAGTATTGCAAATTAATCCAGAGCATTTAGGTGTATTAGTTAGCTACAGCCAAGTATTGTTACTTGAAGGAAGTGAAGCAAATATGACCCGTGCTGCAGGTATGTTATCGCGGGTTTTAAAAAACGAGCCAACTAACATTGATGCAATTTCATTACTTGCTCTGATAGCTTACGAGCGCCATGACTGGACGCAAGCTAAAGCCGCGTTCGAAGTATTACTAAGCACTATGGGGCCAGATGATAGCCGTTATACTATGGTTGAGCAGCGTATAGCAGATATTGAGCAAAAGATAGCAGAGCAATCGAGCACAATAACTCCAGTGGCAAATGCGGCACAGAAAACGCCAGCTGACGATGATAGTGCAATTATGGTGACTGTTGAATTATCACCAACGCTTGATGATAAGCTACCAGAAAACGGCACTTTATTTGTATTTGCTAAAGCTGCGAATGGCCCACCAATGCCGCTTGCAGTGGTAAAGTTGACCCAGTTTAGTTTTCCTCTTAAAGTGCAATTAAGTGATAGTAACTCAATGGTAGATGGATTAACGTTATCTACAACAGAGCAAATAATTATTACCGCGCGTGTATCAAACGATGGGTCTGTAATGCCCTCTACAGGTGAATTAGAAGGGAGTTCAGAGGTTCTAGAGCGTGCGAATATAACTCAACATACACTACTCATTGATGAGATGCTCCCTTAAGGATAAAAGATGTTCAAACAAAGTTTACTAATTTTAGGGTTATTGATCAGTGCGGGTTGTGCACAAGTCCCTGAAGAAAAAGAGGATGAGCGAGATCCGCTGCAGTCATTTAACCGTCCTATGTATGATTTTAATATGGATGTGTTAGATGCTTATATTTTGCGGCCAGCGGCTGTCGGTTATGTGGCTATAACTCCAACTCCAGTGCGCCGAAGCTTAGTGAATTTCACCGACAATATTAGTGCACCAACTGATGTGATTAATGCGACTTTACAAGGTAAGGCGGGTAATGCGGGTATTAGTGTTGCACGTTTTTTAGTTAATTCCACGGTTGGTATTTTGGGTCTATTCGATGTTGCAAGTTCACTAGGGCTTGAAATAGTTGATGAAGATTTTGGCCAAACGATGGGGGTTTGGGGCATTGGTGACGGTGCTTACCTAATGCTACCAGGTATGGGGCCATCTACCGCACGTAACCTGACGGGAGATGTGGTTGATAGCTTTGTACTACCAGAGATCACCTTAACCACACCGCAGACAATACTGGTTTTTGCACTTAAGGCAGTAGAGGCAAGAGCCTCGTTAATCCCGCAAGAAAGCTTATTGAATGAGTCTCTTGATCCTTATATTTTTATGAAAGATATTTACTTCCAACGTCAATTGTATGAACTACATGATGGTAATCCTCCGATTCAAGAAGAGCCTGAAGATTTTGACGAAGACTTTTTAGAGAGCCTTTAGTTTCGTTAGCTTAAATAGATCGTTATAAAAAATGCCAGCAAATTGCTGGCATTTAATTAGCGTTAATATTTCTTTATTCACCTAGCACTTTCATTTGCTCATTAGCCCAGCTAAGCGCTTCATGGTATGAGTCGGGAACTTCTTCAGCAGCCAAACCCAATTCGTCTTTTATCGCGTTTGCACCTTGCCAATTTGCTTGCTCGTATAGTTTTACCAAGCGTAAATATTGCGCGAGTATGCCTTGCTCTTCAACAAGAGCTACTTTGATATCATTTGATAGAGGTAGCTTGTTCATTACTCCCTCCATTGTTTCATCTAAAATGGCATCCATTAGTGACATCATGCCAGTTAAAAAAGCCATACCGGTATCTTTTAGTTGATTGTGATTGATGGCTAAAAGCTCGGTAAAGCGGGCACGGGTTAACGATAAACGGATCAGCTCTGCAGGTTTATCAGCAGCGACTTGGGATGCAAATAACAAAGATAAAAACTTTTTAATCTCTTGGGCGCCGAGCACGACTAGTGCTTGCTTAATGGTGCTGATCTCAGCGCGGCGTTTAAAGGCCGCTGAGTTACTATAGCGAAGTAATTTATAAGAAAGCGTGACATCTCGCTCAAACACATTAGTAATTTTTTTTAAATTAAGCTCTACAGAAGACGTTTCATAAAGTAGCTCCGCTAGTGCCATCTGTGATGGCGGTAATGCTTTACTTTGAACCATTTCAGGCTTGGAAAAGAAGAAACCTTGGAAATAGCTAAACCCAAGCTCTAGAGCTAATTGGTATTTCTCGTAGGTTTCTACTTTTTCAGCCAATAACTTTATATGGCTATGAGGCTTAATTTCTTCAATAATTTGCTTGATGGTCTGAACATCACAGGTTAAGAAGTCGATTTTTATGATATCGATAAAAGGATAAAAATGACGCCATACCGGCTGATGTATATAATCATCTAAGGCTAATGTATAACCTTTATTTTTAAGGTCTTTAACCAGTGCTAATAAGCGTTTACCTGGCTGTATGGTTTCAAGTATTTCAACCACCACTTGCTCTTTACCTAGTAATGTTGGGTAGCCTTTTTGCAGTGTTTCTAAGGTGAAATTAATATAAGCGGGTTTGTTGTTAGTTAAATCTTCTAAGCCAAAATTGAACTGACTACCTTCTATTAGCCTTGATGTTGCCTCATCACCATCGATATCAGGGAAAACATTATCAACGCCATCTCGAAACAGTAACTCATAGCCGACGAGTTTTTTTTCACGATCTAATATAGGTTGGCGCGCAGCGTAAAAATACATAAACAACAGATCCGATTGATTGAAACAATGACATGTGCAATATAAGATAAAATATCGAAAATAGCATTAATTATCTTTCCAAAGGCTACTGCTAAAGTACTGATTTTTTATAAATATATTGATCTAATCGTAAGGCAATTAAGATCAAATTTCCATTTTTATCCTCTGAAATAAAAAAATTAGTTAAAAATTCATTAACCTCAGCTATTTATTTGATTAACGCAGAGAGTGGAGTTATTCGCCCTTGGCATGATATAGTCGGTCCCTAAGTTGGTTTTTACACCAATAATGACTTTTGTATTACATTGATTAATGAGTCATTATTAGGATTAAAAGCCAGATTTAAACTTCTTAAGCGGAGGCAAATTTGGAAACAGGAATGATTATCTCTTTAGCTGCGTACTTTATCGTTATGTTAGGGATTGGCCTATATGCGTATAAACAGTCTACCAGTGATGTATCTGGTTATATGCTGGGTGGACGTAGTTTGTCACCTTCTGTAGCAGCACTCTCAGCGGGTGCATCAGATATGAGCGGTTGGATCCTGATGGGTTTACCGGGTGCGATGTTCGTAACTGGCTTCAGTAGTACTTGGATAGCAATTGGCTTGGTATTAGGTGCATGGGCTAACTATCTGTTAGTTGCCCCACGACTAAGGGTGTACACTGAAAAAGCGAATGACTCTATCACTATTCCAGATTACTTCTCAAATCGCTTTACTGATAAATCGAACTTACTTCGCGTTGTATCTGCGGTTGTGATCATCGTGTTCTTCACCCTTTACACTTCATCGGGTGTTGTTGCCGGTGGCAAATTATTTGAAAGCTCGTTTGGCTTAAGTTATGAAATGGGCTTGTACATTACAACTGGTGTGGTGGTTTTATATACCTTGTTCGGTGGCTTTTTAGCTGTGAGCTTAACTGACTTTGTGCAGGGTTGTATTATGTTCGTAGCATTAATTTTGGTGCCAACCGTTGCTTACTCACTATTAGAACAACCATTAGAGTCAACACTAAATAGTGTTAACCCTGAAATGCTAAACTGGATTGGTGCAGGTTCTGCATTGGGAATTATTTCGGCGATGGCATGGGGTTTAGGTTACTTTGGCCAGCCGCATATTATCGTACGTTTTATGTCTGTTCGTAGCGTGAAAGATATGCCAGCTGCACGTCGTATTGGTATGAGTTGGATGATTATTGCAGCCATTGGTGCCGTCGGTACTGGTTTGTTTGGCGCAGCTTATACCTATGAGAACAATATTGTTGTAGACGATCCTGAAACTATCTTCTTGATTTTATCAGAGTTATTGTTTCATCCATTAATAGCTGGCTTTTTATTAGCGGCGATTTTAGCGGCAATAATGAGCACGATTTCATCACAGTTACTAGTAAGTTCGAGCTCATTAACAGAAGACTTTTATAAAACCTTTTTACGTAAAGAGGCCAGTGATACAGAGTTAGTTACAGTTGGCCGTATTAGTGTGGCTGCAGTGGCATTATGTGCAATTTATTTAGCTTATGACCGTGACAGCTCGATATTAGACCTAGTGAGTAATGCATGGGCCGGGTTTGGTGCTGCATTTGGCCCATTAGTATTGTTTAGCTTATATTGGAAACGAATGAACTTTGCCGGTGCCTTAGCAGGTATGCTAGTGGGGGCGGTTACCGTTCTGATTTGGATATATGCGCCTATTACTATCGATGGCGAAAAGCTAAGTAGTCTTATTTACGAAATTGTCCCAGGCTTTATTCTGTCTAGTATTGCCATTGTAGTGGTTAGTTTAGCGACACCACCGCCAAGCTCTGACATTACAAACCTGTTCGACGAAGTAGAAAAGTCACTCTAAGTAACTAAAATTCAGGTTAAGAAATAAAACACACATAAAAAAAGGAGCTTAATCGCTCCTTTTTTCTTGAATTAAGCTTTATTAACTTGCGGCTTTATCTTCAGGATTTTTTGTTTCAGTGATTGCCGTGTCTTTCTTTGTTTTTGCTGGGGCTTTACTCACTGGCTCTTTGGCACCCTTTAACACATTGATAAAACCATCTTTATTTTTTGCGATTTCAAGTGCTAGAGATTCAATTTGTTGCTCGCTTAATGGTACATCTACTTTTTCTAGCATCACTTCAAGCGACTCTGCTATGTCGAGCATTTTATCATATGCATCAGCTTCTTTTTTAGTAGTAAACGTCATTCGCTCAACTCCGTTTCTTTCTACAACATATTTAACAACAACAGCCATGATCTCTCCTGCCAATTTGCTTAGTGCGAACTAACGCACTGTTATTGATTACTGTTTTTATGTACAGTAATTGTTTGTGGGCTTATTTGCAAGTGAACTTTTTTATTTTTTATTATCGGTACAGTTGACAAAGTAATTGCTCTTTACTTTATTTATAAAGTATCACTTTTTGGTACTGAGTGGTCTGAAGTTCAGTGTAAAGGTGGACATTTCATTCACAATTTATTGGATCTATTTATTAAGATCATGGAGGAATACTATGAAATTATTGAGTGCATTAGCAGTTCTTGCTGGGTTAGTTATGATCTCGCCTAGTTATGCTGTAGATAGTAAAGCAACTACGCCAAGCAAAGTAGTAGAAAAAGCACAGGTTATTAATCTTAATAAAGCAAGTGTTGAACAACTAATGCAATTATCGGGTATAGGTCAGTCAAAGGCGCAAGCAATAGTTGATTACCGTGCAAAACACGGCAATTTTAAGTCTGTTGCTGACTTAGCTCAGGTTAAAGGGATTGGTGATAAGTTACTTGCTAAACTTGAAGGAAAAGTGTCTTTATAGTGATAAACCTAAGCCATTTTTAATGGCTTAGGTAGCTTTTGCTGAAATTAATCAAGCTGTGTAGTGTGCTGCTTGAGTGCATCCGTTAAATAGGGTCTAGCAAAGGCAATTTCAACGGGTGTTGTTAGTAACGGATAGCTTAAGCCTGTGAGTAATAATGCGGGCAACATGAGCCAACCTTCAATGTAGATCAAAGATGTAAATACCGGTGTTAACAGTAATAACTTAATAACTCGCAACCAAACTTTACTAAGTGGAGTAAGCATAGACAGTGCTGTGGCTATAATTTGTTGGCGCTGCCTGACTTTTAGGTGACTAAGTTCTTCGACTTGGCTGGTGAAAAAAACAAACATTATAAGCGCTTCTTAATAATTAAACGTGAAACCATAACGACTATTAATACGAGGCTAAATAGCCCAAAAATCACTTCCATCCATGCAGGCATACTCAGGCCTAAAAATTGCCAATCAATATTGCCACAATCGCCCGTAGCGGCAAAAAAATGGGGGAGCCACTCGTGTAATGGAACAGGAAAATTAGGCTCAAACTCACAACTAAATGCAAATGGATCCGTTGTGGTTTGCATATTAATATGTTCACGGGCTAATAAAAACCCCCAGAAGCTTGCTATTGCCCAGCTAGCAAAAGCCGTTATACGTATCACCATGTTACTCGGATTAATTGCGCCTATCACTCCCGCTATTAATAGCCCAAGCATAGCTGTGCGCTGATAAATACACATGATGCAGGGCTCAAGCCCCATTTGATATTGGAAAAACAAAGCCGTGACTTCAAATATCAATGCAATTAATGCTAATAAAACCCAAGGGGTGCGCTTATCTGCTAAATCAGCTAACCAGTTCATAGTACTTCCAATAATTAATCTATTAGAGAGATTATGGCTTAGTCTTTAATCAAGGTGCAAGAGGAAACCGTACGAGAACTTATAAAAAATAATGCCAATGCAATAAGATAACCCTGATTGAAGGTAAGACGTGGGAATTTGTGTGTTGAAAGCAACTGTAAAGCAATGGCGCATTGGGCTTAAAAATAAGTGGGTTCTTGATTACTTTGCTTGTTAGTTTTGCATCGTCTGGTACAATCAGTCAGTTAATCGTTTTAAGTGAAGTAATATTGATAACTCGAGTGGGAATTGAATGAGAATTTTTAAAGCAAAAAGTCCAGCAGGATTTGCAGAAGAATATATTGTTGAATCAATATGGAATGGCGATTTCCCTCCCGGCTCTATTCTTCCTGCTGAGCGCGAGTTATCAGAATTAATAGGTGTTACACGTACCACTTTGCGTGAAGTGCTACAACGTTTAGCACGCGACGGCTGGCTTACCATCCAACATGGCAAACCAACACGTGTAAACAACTTTTGGGAAACATCGGGGTTAAATATTCTTGAAACCTTAGCCCGCCTTGATGAAGACAAAATGCCTGAGCTGACCGACCAATTGTTATCAGCTCGTACTAATATAAGTGCAATATACACACGTGCAGCTATTAAGTTAGCGCCAGAGCGAGTTATCGAAATTCTTTCACAAAGTGATGAGTTAGAAGACAGCGCGCAAGCATTTGCTGACTATGATTACAAAGTACATCATGAATTAGCTGTTGCAGGTAATAATCGTATCTACGTACTCATTTTAAATGGGTTTAAAGGGTTTTACTCTAAAATTGGCTGCCATTATTTTTCAGATCCAGGTACTCGTCAGTTAGCACGCCAGTTTTATAAAGACTTAACAACACTGGCCGAAAATCGAGAGCATGATGGTGCAATTTCTATGATGCGTAAGTATGGTCATCAAACGGGTGAAGTCTGGCAGAAAATCCGTGGTGATATGCCAGAAGATATCATGGATTAATACACGAATAACGTTAAAAAAACCTGTTTTTACAGGTTTTTTTGTCTCTGGCAGATGTACATTTTAGCGTTCTGAATTTTCGATTGTAGTGATTCAAAAATACGATTATCTATTTAAACTTATAATCTCTAAAATATTTCGACAATTATGCATGTTTGCCCTTGGTATTTAATTTTTAGATCCCATAATAAAGCAAGCATTGCGTAAGCAATTAGAAATAAACCTAAATATTTGGAGAATAAAATGGGTGTATTAGTAGGCCGCCAGGCACCAGACTTTACCGCTGCAGCAGTACTAGGTAACGGCGAGATCGTAGATAGCTACAATCTTCACGAAACAATCAAAGGTAAAAAAGCAGTTATCTTCTTTTACCCACTCGATTTCACTTTCGTATGTCCTTCTGAACTAATTGCTTTTGACAAGCGTTATGAAGAGTTCCAAAAGCGTGGCGTTGAAGTAATTGGTGTTTCTATCGATTCACAATTCTCGCACAATGCATGGCGTAAAACTGCTGTTGCTGACGGTGGTATCGGTGAAGTTAAATACGCACTCGTTGCAGACGTTAAGCACGAAATCTGTAAAGCATATGACGTAGAGCATCCTGAAGCTGGCGTTGCATTTCGTGGTTCATTCCTAATCGACGAAGAAGGTAACGTACGTCACCAAGTAGTTAACGATTTACCGCTTGGCCGTAATATCGACGAAATGCTACGTATGGTTGACGCGCTAGCGTTCCACAGCGAGCACGGTGAAGTATGTCCTGCTGGCTGGACTGAAGGTAAAAAAGGTATGGATGCAAGCCCTGAAGGTGTTGCTAAGTTCCTTTCTGAAAATGAAGGTGAGCTATAATTTAAGCTTACTTTTCTTATTGTAAGCTTTTGCAATTAGCAATAAGTTGGATGATTGCTTTTTAACTAGTAACCTTACAATAAATAAGGCCCTACCTCTAAGGCAGGGCCATTTATATATTCGCCTCTATTTATTTGAGTTATTGAGGCACTTCCCGATTAATAATGCTTTTTCCCCTCTTATTAAAAGCTTTTTATCCGACGGTTGTAAACATATAACATATCAATTTAACTTACTGGTACCTGAGCTACTTTAGTATATCTATCAAATGCTTAATTAGCATGATTAGATTTATCTATAAAATCGACAACTTCTTACACTATATTTCCCTCTAGAAATTAGGAGCAAGGCAGTTAAGCGCCTGTTAGCCTGATATGAGTTTATAGAGTTTTTTATAACTTGTATAAGGCTTATACAACTAGACTATTTTTTATTCCGTGAAAAACTTAACCAACCTGGCGTTTGGTTTCGATTTAATTGACCAAGTACTTCAATTGCTTTTTCTAGTGTTATGCGGCTATTTGCAATATCGCTATAGACTTGCATTGCTACTTTTTTTCGTTTTACCGCAGCACCAGCATCCAAGAAGGATTCAGCGACCTGAATTGCAAAGCGTTTGATTGCATTTTGCTGGCTTTGTGTTACAGGTTCATTTTTTACCTTTTGTTGTTTATTTAGGCGCTCACTAATATGCTGCAGCTCGGCTTGGCTATACTCGTTTTGTGCATGATGCGCTTTCTTTATCTTTATCAGCGTATCGTTTAAATAAGCTAATTCAAGCTGTGAAAATTGGTTAATTAAAGATAGGCGAGTTAAGGCCTGACGAAATTGGTCAACAGAGCTGTCAGTATCTAGTAGAGTTTGCGTGGTATCGTAAATACGTTGCCATTGTTGCCAGCTATAGACATAACCAAGGCCAGTTCCTTTAATATTTTGCATGCCGACAATAACTTGGTGGCAATGAGGTCTTGCAAGGGCTGCTAGTTCAAGTGTGAGCTGATCTGCACTAATTTGTGCATTATCTATTAACACGCATTTACTTTTCGCAAGTGCTAGTAAGGTGCTTTTAATAGTTGTTTGATTGTTTATGAGCTCGCTTAACAGTGGGGCGATTTGTTGGTAGCTAAGATAATGCTCAAATAACTCCTTAAGACTGGTTCGCCGTTCAGCTGGCAAGTTTATATTTTGTTTGATAAACCACTCATCTAACGCAGCTTGGTTATTGATGTTTTGAAGGTCACTGTTTAAATAATGGGAATCTAGTGCAATATTAAATAGCTCAACTAGGGAATCTATATTTTTTATACAATGCAGCTGGCTGCATAGTGCATGCAACTCTTTTAAGTCATTATTGTTTATAATTCTATCTAAACGTGCTGTAAAAGCTTGTAGGTAGTAGCTATAAAAGCCATCAACATTAGTGCCAATTATAACCATCTTATCAAAGGGTAGATCGTCAGCAAGAATGTCAGCAAATACTTTGGAGCGAGCGACACGATCATTTCTGTTATTAATTAGGGCAATGGTTTGCTTGGTTGGATCTGAAGATAGTTCGAAAAGTCCCAACCGTTGCCAGTTTTCCAATGTTGCTAAGCGCTCATTTGCAGACATGCTGTTGACAAAAGACATGCTAAAGTCAGTCAAAGGCGCTTCAGTGAAGTGTTGTAAAACACCAATGTCAGGCACAATCCGTTGTGAAGTTTCTTTAAAAACGAAGTCTTTATCTAAACCTATGTGTGCAGCCATTTTACAAACTAATGCGATGTTGTCAGGATGTTCTTGATAAGGGTAGAGAGCTCTGATATCCGGTGTAATTTGATAGCCATCTCCCCAGTGGGTTTGGATTAAAGTACTTTGCTTTTTTTGTGCATCCTGTTCAAGCACAGCCATCATGGTTTGTTCACTGGTAAACACTAGGCTGTTTGGTGCGATAAAATTAGACATTTCTTTTGCAACATCAATTCCCGTTGGCCCAAGAATATCTTCATGATCAGGATAGGCATTAGTGATAGTTGAAAAGTTGTCTTGCATCCATTGGCGTAAAATTCTCACGTAGCGCGGTGTTAAACCCATGCACTCCCATAAAAAAACATCTGCTTTTACATTTTTTGCAAAATGCAGAATATCACTCTGCTCCCAGATACTCGCTTTGTCGAATGGCCTAAAAATAGGGACTTCAAACTGTTCTCCGTTAGAGCGAGCATAGATCATTGTTGCTTCGCAACCTGTTGTTTTTGTAATAACTTTTAATGCTAAGCTGCTAAAAAGTGCGGCTTTTAGTCGTTCAGTACCTGATTTACCTCGCGTCCCCCAGCCGCCAATACTCACTGGGATCGCTTTTCGGTCACTTTTTATTCTTTTGCTTATATGTACATGACGGCCCCAAAAATAAAGCATAAATCCAACAACAAAGAAAACCAGTTGGCCAATACTGTTTTGATAAATTGAATAGGTATACTCTTTAAAGCTGAGCCAAAGATTTACAAGCAATGGAGAGACACTTAGTTTTTTATAAAAGTTGCTGATCCCTTCTTCAACCACAAAGTGGCAACCAAGTTGTTCGCCATACGCTTTAAACTCAAATTTAAACCCTTGTTTTTCTAAAGATTCAATATAATTTTTTTGTTCTATTTCATTACCTTTTCTTAAACTATCAAGGCGCTCAATATGCAAAGATAACCATATGTAGGTCTTTACTCGTTTAATAAGTGATTTAGGTGCGCTAACACATAAAATTCCATCGGGAGTATATGTTTTTGCTGCTTGCTTTAAATCATCTTGGCTTAAAACAGATAACAAAAAATCAGGGAGCGGGAGGTGAGGTCGAGTTGAATGCTCGTTAGCATCAAAGAGTGGCTCACCAGGGACGGTTGTTGCGCTTATTTCTGCCACTGTGCAACTAGGGACATGCATATATGCTGATGGCTTACGAGCAGTATTATGATTAAAACTTTGTCGTTTATCTGTACTGGGATTACGTAATTCATGAATGAATCGCCAAACTCGAAATGCGCTGTGGTAGCCCTTAGTTATATGCCAGTGGCGTTTTTGTTTTTTAACATTAAAGCCTTCATGTTGTTGCGCTTTACGACTTAGCAAGCGACCTAATAGCTCTTCATCTAGATCGGTTTCTGCGATAAGGGGCTTATCGTTATTTGGTATTGAGCTTTCAAGCGTTGCCATGACATTTTGGTGGGCAAATGCAACAAGTTGCTCACGTGTGCGAGCAATGTAGCGCCGTATTGCAATACTAGGCTCTTGATTGAGTTGGCTATTCAAACAATCTATAAATTGTTTAAATACGACTTCAGGTTCTTTTGCCTCAAGTTGTTGGTTGAGCATTATCCTTGCGCTCAACTCAAGTGTTAACCGCTTTATTTGTATGCTTTGCGGTGATTCTAAAAGCGCTTTCCATAATCTGAATGCTAACCCATTAGCAGCAATTCGAGCACTGCTTAGTTGCTTAACTAAAGTGAAGCGTACAGAGTCTTCAGGCTCGATTTTTAATCGCTCTTCGAGTAGCTTTTGCCAAAACGGTAAAGAGAAATATAATGACTGCTCTATCACACTTTGCCTGACTCTTGGGTATTCGTGATTGGCTAAAAGTGTTAGTAAGTTCTCACACTGTGATGTGAGGTTTAATTGACTGACTAATATTTTTGCTAAGGCGGCCAAAATAAATAGTCGTTGCTCATCATTTAATTGAAACTCATCTTGGCATTTTATGAGTTGTGTCATAAAGCCCCGGGTATAAGTGGGTCTTTGATGAATAAGAATTTCGAGAATATCTAATCGTGCTAAATGCGGCGTATGCTGTTGTTCTAAAGCTAACACGAGTGTCTCTATTAAATTTGCATTTAATTCATGTTCGCCGACTTTATTATGAATGAGGTGTACTTGGTTTGCTAACGCGCGATACAAGGCATTTTTTACATGCTCACTTTTTGTCTGAGACAATAGATGTAAAAAGAAGCTTTCTAAATCGAGGGTGTGCCAAGCATTGGCTGTATCTTCTGCAAACTCTTTTAAATATCGATTACTTAAATCACCCAACTTACCAATTAGGAACTTTAGGCTCTGCTCTATATTTGCCACACTGTCCTGATATCGATTGATCACAGCACCTTCATCAAACCAGCGTGAAAAGGCTTGCTTATCTTTTTTTAGTTGCTCAGCTGTGGCACCAAGTTGTTGAGCATAATCTAGAATGTGGAATTCTCGCTCAGCGCTTATTTCAGCATGGCTTAACCTTTCAATAAACAGATAGTAGCCAGCATCGAGTGCTTGCAATGCTTGCTGTTTTTGTTCAACTTGGTGTCGCAAAAAGCCAATTGACTGACGCAATAGCCATGCATCTTCATTTTCATTATCGGGTATGTTTTGCAGTAACTCCCACTTTGAAAGATCATCCACTAGTTGGCGGTATTTTTGCCGATATAAATCGAGCCAGAAATTGGCAATATCAGCAAATAACAGATGCTCTAGGCGCTGTTTTAACTCTTGCTGGGTCATGTGTTTATTTGTAGTTGCCATATTAGTTTTGCTCTAAAAAGTGATTGAGTTGCAGTGATTCAAAGATAATTTCATCATGTGAGAATACACTGAAGCTGGTATCAGCTAAATTACCAGTAGAGAACTCAAGGCTGACATTGTGATCATTTCTAAACCAATCTTGATCCCAACGTAGTTTTATCCAGCCTTGTGAAAAATCACCGAGATGGATCTGTTTTCGCCAACCTAAGCTGGTGATGTATTGCCAAGTGCTGTTTGGTCGATCGTCGTCTGCAAATTTGTAATAACTAGTTAGACCTGCTTGAAAAATATGCCCGCGAAAATATTGGTTCCATGAAGCACCAAAGCGTAATAGGTCTAGGCTTGTCCAATCAGAGTTTGTGGTGCTCCCAGCAAGAAAGTTGAAGTAGCTGTCAACCCAAGGTTGGTAACGGTATTGATATTCACCTCGCCACCCATGTGGATGATCTTCCCGATAGAAATTGTAAATGTCTGAATTTAAATGAGAGTCAAATAGAAAATCATCTAGTGAAGCACTACTATAACTATAAAATGGGCTGACTTGCCATTGATGGCGATGACTTTCATCTACTCGCCAAATTTGGCCAATTTGCACATAAGTATTAACCCCATATTGGCTAGAAGCATTGTCTCTACCGGGTTGCCATGATGTTTGAATTGCACTGTCTATATACCATGGGGTGTCATGATCTTGCCAAGAATGATAGCCATCAATTGAGAATATTTCTGCGTCTTGCTCACTAAGCGAATAGGTTAAGTCAAGACGATACCAGTTCTCATCTTCAGCTAGACGAAAGCGAGCACCAATATCTACACTATGGCGCGTTGGGATATCCTCACTGGTCTCAAAAATACCACGACGATCGTAGTTGATAAAAGCTTGCCAACTTAAATCTTCTGGGTGAAACAGAGCCACCTCATCGTTAATTACGTGGTTATTTTCGGGTAATGTATAGGTGAGCTTTTCCACATCGAGTTTGGGCTTAGCTTGGTAATTTGAAATTTTGTGATTAGTTTTGCTCAGTTGCCACGTGTACAGTCTTACATACTTTAGCTTATCAGTACTTACTTCGACTTTACCAGCAGGGTGAAAGAACGTACGCTCTATCCTTTGCGCATACTCATTACTGCCATTTTCTTTTAGCATTTGCTCTAGTTTTACTAGCCTATCGGCAGGTAATTTGGCTATTAAGTGCTCATTAGGTAATACCGTATAAAATAATAGTTTGTTCGGTAAAGGCAGATCATACCAACGACCATCACGATACTCTTGTGCATTGAGTGTTATGATTTGTGATAAATATGGATTAAGCCACTTAAGTGAAATGACATTGTTAACTAGCTCGGATTTATTAAAGCCAAAAGCTGTTATTTTGCCCGGCTCTACAGACCAGGTTTTACTGCTGTTACCTAAGTCAATTGCAATATTAGCAATGTTACCTTGCGACAGTTCAGCACTTGAAAAATGAAAGTTTAAACGTATTTGTGATGATCGTGTTTGTGATAAATCAAGGTTCAGGCTATGAAGTGGGCGAAGCATTAAACCATTTTTAAAGTCATGTTGAGTGCTACTACGCGAGAGTTGATCGCTAAGACTCGCCTCACTCAATGAGTCAACAGTAAGCAACTGGGTACCAGCAAAGTCGAGGTATTCATTAACAGGAACCCACTGGCCATAACTCTTTACTCGAGAAAGCAATGCTTCAAGTTTAGCAGATAGGGTTACTGAAGCTAATTTAGCAAGTGCTTGTGTGTATTCATTGATAGATAATGTGCCATCAGACAATTTAAATAGGGTGTTATTCAATAAGGTTTTTTCATTTATTGACTGATCATAAAGTAAGTTCATAAATGGCATTTGCCAGTGATGGGCCGATGCCATATCTTGATAGTCAAAATCCTCTAGCAGTGCTTCTGTTACCAATTTAATGCTGATAAAAGAGGGATTATCACTGTATAACCGAACTGACTCTCCTGGATTTAAGCTAATTAAGCTTTCACTTGCAATTGAAAGTAATTGGCCGTTACTTTGCAATGCCGTGGTTGAACTAATATCAGAATAAATAGGCAGAATACTTTGTTGTTGGCCTTTGGTTGCGAACAGCCAGCTCATTTTATATTGACCATTTTGGACATTTTGGCTGCGCGCTCTAATAGCAAAAGTAAGCGGTTTACTGGTTGCCCTTAGGGTAATCGCCTGTTGGCTATTCATCGCATAGGCGTTTAATAAGCCATTGGCACTTATTAGTGTTGTATTACCTGAGTGGCTTAAATGGTAGCGCTCTTGACTAATATCTACTTCAGCATAATCCCGCCAGTTCAAGCGAGTGTAGCTGTTTTCTAGTGTGGGCTCTGTGGCTAAGTTATGGCTTAGCCACAAGGCTAAAATGTTTTTTTGTTGTTTAATTGCCAGCGCTATCATAACTTGTTGGCATGTTTCTAATAAGTTTATGGCATCAGCACAAAAGCCTAATAATTTATAATCTTGCCCAAAAGCGGTGTATTGTTCCAACAGCTTGGTTGCTGCAAATTCTTTGATCTCGGGTATGGTGCTGCTTTTATATAGTCCTTCAAGGTAGCTTTTTGCAAGCACTGTACGACCTTGTTGCGCCAGTAATGAAATGCGTAATTGCCACGCTTCAATTGCAAGTGCAGTGTTTGGCACACTGACTAACTGCTTGAGCAGTTGTAATGATTTTAAGGGGTCACTGTTGACTAAGCTGTGAGCTTCAGCCAACTTGTTGTGCCAATGTATTGATTCTTGTGCAGATACGGCAAGCTCACCAATAACGTGCGGGTTGTATGGCACTAAGTTGTTAGTGTATTCCTCGCCTAATAAAGTAAGTTGCTGCTCTAATAAGCTCGCTATTACAGGGCTTTTTTCGTTGAGTTGACCGGAGCGAGAGTAAAGTAATTCATTATTTGGTAAATCCAATAGCTGAGAGCTTTGCATTACATACTCTATAGGATGACGCTTTTGCTGTAAATTTTGAATAGTTAATGAACTTGCTGTAAGCGGTATATTTAACTCAAAAGTAGAGAAATTTTCACTTTTAAGTAAGGTCAATTGCCACTGCTGATTACCACTTCTGACTAAAATTTGGCTATCAACGGGACTGCGCGCATGGAAAGTAATCGTAGGTTTTACCCGTTGTTTTACATTAAGGGAAAACTGGTGGGGAAATTTATCTAAAGAGTGTATTTGCGCATACTCTTCGCTTAATACTGGGTAGCCAATGTCATCGACAAGGCGCATGCCGCTTAAACTATCAAAATGATGAAAGCGACTACTAAATTGTGTTTTATGCGCTGAGTCCGGAATTAAATAATGGCTCTTCGCAACGGTTCTTAACAAGTCTTGATAGCGTATTTGTGCGAGTAAGTCATTACTTTGATATACACTTGCGTTAAGTGCCGTCAAGTCTTGTTCTAAATAGATTCTTTTTAATTTTTTATCTAAGTTATCAATCCAGTATGGCTGAAAATACTTTTCTTGCTGCTTGTCCAATGCTAAATCGTCATAGATTGCACGATGGCTCTGCTCAAGCTTTATATAGGCATCTGTTTCGCTACGTAGTGTTAAGTATTCACCTTTGCCTATAGCAATATAGTCAGTTTTGGCTAAGCCAATTTGTTGCGTTCGGTATTCGCTTGCCCTGCTTGCAAGTACGCCAATGATTGTTGCAGGTTGTTCATTGATATAAGCATAGATCTTGCCGTTAATATCTTTGTTGAGTAAGTCTTTTCGTACTGTGATTTTAAGCTTTTTAGCATGTTGAAAATATAATTTCACCTGCTCCCCAGCTTTGAAATGGTAATAGTTCTCTACGTCTTGGCCGTAGTTTAGGCGAGTAACGTGTCTGGGCATTTTTACGGCTCGACGAAAACTATCTCTATGACGTAGGGTTTCACCAACCATTACATCAAACGATTCGCCAGTGTCTAGATGATTGGTAACTTTCACGATACGGTTATAAGGTTGGCTTGGTAATTGGCAGCGTGCTTGCTGGCAGATAAAGTCGCGCTGCAGGTTTAACCTTTGCTGCGCAATATGGCTGGTACCAGCGCTTAAAATAAAGCTGTTGAAGCTATTGCTATCAAGATCAAGCCACTGGCCTTTAGGTAACCATAAATATTGACTTTGTTTGGCCTCGATAAACTGAGTGTGTTGTGTATCTTTTAATAGTAATTTTGTTTTTACATCCAGCCAAATTGGTGAGTTTAGCGTTGCGTCGTTACTTGCAAACCCTTGTGGACTTACAATAAATAAGATACTGAAGATAAAAGCGATTAGAGTGTAATGCATTTTTTAAATCCACTCATTAAATTAGACTGTTGAATAAGTTTTTTGCGTGCCGAGTAGCTAAGCTCTATATGAAAGAACTCATTTTTGGGCAATGTTAGTGTGTTTAAGATATTTTTAGTGCCCCCTAGTTCTGACACATCTAATGGGTAAACGGCACTTTTAAACTTTACCTTATCGTTTAGGCATTGACTTATTTGCTTGATTTTTTCAGAGGGAGGCCGAGCGCCTTGGCTAATAATGACATCGAGCGATTGAGCTTGCTTAGTTCGACGCTTTGACGCATCGAACCCATGGATTTGATAAATCTGGGTGCTGGGCACTGTACTTGCGTACGCTTCAATAAATGCATTGGCGACGCTGTAGCGTGATTTTCCTAAGTCGCTCTTTTCACCTAGTTTATTTAAGTTATTTCGATGAGCGGTATTTGTTATAAATACTTGGCACTGAGTAGACAGCGCGCTGGCAATGGCAAAAGTATGTTTATCAAAAAAGCGGTGTGGGGCATAGCTAATACATTCATTTGCTTGGGTATTATAGCGTATTTGCGCACCAGATATGAGCTCATGCTTATCGTCTAAGGTGATTTCAGCGTTGAGTTTATAATTGATTTGCATCATCTTTTGATTCACAAGCCATTGACTAAATTGCTGTTTTAACATGGCATATTGGTCGGCAACACTTGGCTCAGTTGCATGGCTCGCAAAGCTTAACACCACGGTCAACAATAAGGTTGAACTAAAACGTTTCATCATTCCACCACCTTATTTTTTGTTCTTCGTTTTCATACTCTTCCAGAACTGCTATCCAGATCGTTTTGTCGCTGCTTAAAGTAATACTATTAATAGCACGAATATCATTGCTGATTTGATTAGTAATTGCAGGATAAGCATATAAAGAGCTGTCTTTTGGATGAATTAAAAATGCATCGCTTAGCGCGCTAGGTTGCAAGCGTAATCGTTTCTTTTCTATGCTGTACTCACTTGAAACACCATTGTGATAACGCGCATTTTGTGTTGTAGTGATAGTCACATTTTGATGAGCTTTATGACTATATGCTTTAAAAACAACACTCTTAGGGCGTAGCTGAGGATAAGTTAATGTTAGTTTTTTGCCAGCGGTTAACTTATACAAACGTTGTTTAACCCAAGGTCTATGACCATGCCAGTTTTGGTAAACAGCTTTCGCTGTATCCTCAATCTGTGCGAGCTTTTCAAAATCCGTGTCATCAAAGTCAATATCTCTAGCGCTATTATTACTCTGTTGGTAAACAATATTGGCTGCAATGGTATCAGGCACGTGTGCAGAGAGTTGTAATAACTGTTTGGCGTTTATTTTCGCAAAATTAAATGGCGTTGGCTCAGTCAAAGGGGCGTAATATTTATCAGGGCTATTAACTAGCGCGACATTCGAAATCGGTAACACTGAAAACAATTCTCTTGATTGATAAAAGGTATCTTCAATTATCACCTCTGGGGGCTCAGCAAAGACGCGAATGTTAATATAGGCATCATTTTCTGTGAAGCTATAATGATTGTCAGCTTGTTGCTCGTACCATGCTGCAATATTATAAAAATCAAGTGATTGCGTGCAAGTCGTATGGCAAACACTACGTTGATAGTGAAACTGACTGTTACGTGATTTTACCCTAACGAGCGCGGTTTGATTTGTCGTCACTTCAAGACGCGCCGCATTCTCACCTACGCGTAAAAATAATGCTTTAGCCTTCTTTGTTAGTTGGCGTTGTGTTGTATCTAAAATAATTCGGTCAAACTGAGATGTCTCGCCATCATAAAAAACACTGAATTTATCAATTTCGCGTTTATTCTTATCATAAACTTTGACTGTGGCTTCACTGTTTCTTGCTGCTCGTAGTTCAATACTGATGTCACTATTACTATCAATTGTATAAATAGCGGGTGTAGCCGAATCTATTTGATAAAAACTATCTTGTGATGTTAAAAGTGGTTGCTTTGATTGCAGCGACCAATTTGTTAGTACACCTTGTGAACTACAGATGGTTACTAAACCGGCATTGAGGGGCTCGGTGATAAAATTAAGCGAGGTGTTATTTTCCTCATAATTAACAGTTTTGGGAGGGATAAACTGATTAAGGTCGTACCATACTATGTTAATGGGTGTATTATTACTTTTGCTGAATTGCAAACGATCTGGTTGCTCAAGGGTGATACTTGCACATAAATTCTCATCAGTGTAGTAGTCATCTAGGTTTAATTGCTGCTGACTAAAATCGTAGGTAACAACATTGTATGGTAGTGTTTCATAGAGTATATCAGACTTAAAGTCGATGCTGGGTATCCCTTGTGGCGCTAATTTTAGCCACCTATAGGCAACGGCATTACTCATTTCATTATTAGATAGCGCGTTAGTACCTAAGCTCAAATAATTAGTGGCTCTCTCTCGTTTATCCAAAGGGAGCTTCAGCCATGCAGCATTAGTATCAATAGAGTCGTTAATCGTTTTAGCATGAACCCTAACAACGACTCCCATCACTTGTGGGTTCTCTGGTATTAATTTAAGTGAGATTGCAGACACATCCGTAATTTGTTCAGGGCTAATATAAAAGGACTGCCCTGATGAAACTAATAAGGCTTTTTGTTTCTCTATAATTTGCTTAATTTGAAGTTCATTATCTACCGGTGTTAATTTGCTTGCATGGTGGTAAGTACTCGTCGAGAGAGCTTTATTTTCTTTGTCCAGTAGCGAATATTCAATTGCATAATTTATTGGTTTATCAAGAGCTAACTGTTGCTCAAATATAGCATTTGATAAAACTCGAATTGAATGCGTGCGTGACGGCGATAGAGCGTAGACTAAAGGTTTTTCTGTACTCAGCCATTGCACATTAGAGCGAGTCTCATCATCAGAGCGTGTATCCACCGGCTCTGCAGATTTTAGCCACAATGAGAGGCTGAATAGTGAAAATGCCACTATTGCTAATAATGCAAGATAGAAAAATGCTTTTAGTAGGCGCTTAATAAATTGCATAAGAGCCCTCCATCATCATCTTATTAAAACGAGCCTGATCAGTTAATCTGTTTGTCACGGGATTAAAAATAGCCAATAACTTGCCTTGTAATTTTATTGCTAATGCATATTCAGCCCGATTTTCAAACTTAATGGTTTGCAAGCTGCAATCAGCAATAGGTGTGCAAAGCTGTGTTAGTGCCGTTAGTCGTTGCGTTTGCGTGTATTGTTGCAACACACTATTAAAATAAGACTCTTGAGCTGAGGTTAAGGTGAGCCAATCAGAAGGTGATAACGTTGCTATGTTGAGTACCCTAATATCAGGCTGTGTTGATATTGCTAATAGCCGTTGTACCAAGCCTTGTTGGTTGACAGAGAACTGTTGTTTAAAATCGGATGCTAACCATAATGTTGCTAAGTCACTGCGTGAGGTGAAGGTTTGATAGCCTGATTGCGGCGATGTACCAATCTCAAGACCGCGAGTCGCTTTTTGACCTTCTACAATCTGATAATTAACTGCAAGATCGGTTAGGCTGCCATCAAGTACCTCAACAAGTGGGCGTTGTTTAGCATTTGGTTGAGTATATTGAAATGCAAGTGCAGTCGGCCTTACCCAAGATGGTGCACTGTGGCTGCGAATTTGTAAACTTAGACTTTCGTTTTTATTTGTAAAGCGTAAATAGCTCTGATGTACGACATTGAATAGGGCGTCTATATTATTAGGGGCGAGCACATTTGCTTGTGGATGGGCGTAGGGGTGAGCGCCGGCTATTAATAGTTGATCTGCTTTAGTTTTTACAAATAATTCAGTGGCAAACTTTAGTGTATTACTTTCAAAAAGTGGTCGAGGTACTTGAATATTGAAATGTTCACTTTTATTGAGGCTTAAAATATAAAAGCCTTGTCCATATTTGACTGCCGGCCCTTCTAAGGCTGGTGCAATTAATAAAAATCGCCCTTGTTTATTATTAATCAACGTCAGTTGATAACCCATCAGTCTCACTGCCGTATTTACTTGATTTAATATGTTGATAATATCGCTATCTACAGTCTGTTCACTTAAGCTGGTTTTTAAGTTATATAATGGACGTAAGATCTCAAACTCCCATAAAGCTGCTTGATTAGCTGTTAGCGGCTGGTATTCATTACTGCCTTTTGCGGTAATGTGATCTGAATAGCTATCGACTAACTCATTTAGCGGTTGGTTTACATATGCTATGTCGTTTTGTTGATCACCTTGATTATTGCGTGCGACGTTTGCTAATAGGGTGGTGTAATTTTCACGATTCAAAAAGGCTTCAAATAACTGACCATCAAATCTAGCATCTGGTAAAGAGCTTTTCGTTGCTTGGCCAAAAAAGGTTTCTTGATAACCAAGCAGTTGTTGGATCAGGCGTTGACTCAATTCACTTGGTAATTGGTTATAAATCCAATACTGGCTTGTGGCCCCTAAAGGTGTTTTAGCCAGCAAGCGGCTCGTACGGCTGTTGACTTCACGGACTTGAAACAATTGCTCAAGCCCCATGGCATCAATAAATGCGTAATAATATGTGCTCTGCTCATTGTTTTGAGAAAGCTCCGTATTCGGTGTCAAGCTGGTACCAAATACCAAAGCTTGTGCAGCAAAGTGCTTAAAAATAAGCCCGGCAGAGTCACTCGCTAAACTTTCTGAAGTGGGATAGGGCACAGTGATTAAAAATTTTGCAGTGGGTTTGCGCGCTATAATAAATAAGCCGCGTTGAGATGTTTTTCTCGCATCGCGGATGTAGATGAACTGCTCATCAAATTGAAGTTGAAAATCCAGCTTAGCTAAGCGTTGTTTCGCCGTTTGAATGTTTGCAATATTATCGGGTGCCTTACTAATTTCATAAATAGCTTGCTTAAAATTGTTTCTATCTTGATTCCCTTGGTAGCTGCTTATTTCAACAGTACTTTTACTATCAGTATACAAATAGCTTTTATATTCACTGATCTGTTGGCTTAGCGTGGTTGTTTTTTGTATTGAACTAAGATCTTTAATGTCGGTATCTATAAATAAAGAAGGGATAAACATAATAAGAAAGCCCATAGCTATAGCTAATGAGCCCCCGACTATTGATGTTTGAAAGGTTGCCCGTATAACGAGTCCAAGTGCACTTTTTTGGTAAATCTTTAATGCTAATAAAGTGGATAACATATAGCCAAAGGCGAACGTATCTGTCACTTTTATTTCTGGGTAATAATGCACCACCAAATAGTTTAAAAATAGTTTATATATAAACCCAATATTAAAGAAAAACAGCAGTAATCGTGCCCCTTCAATGTTGGCATTACGTAGTTTGGTAAAATTTAACAGCGATGCCCCAATAATTAAAATAATGGCTGTTTCAACAAAAGAAGTTAGTAACTTTGTTGGTTCCATAAGTTGCAATGCAAGCAATGCTGGGAGCATGATGCCATTAAATTCCCAGCCATATTTTATATTTGCGCGAGAGGCAATGAAGGCTGTAATTACTAATATGATATAGGCTTTGGGCGCAGCAATAATTGAAGCGGCAACGGCTTCGTACATGATCGCCAGGTTTGCAATACTAAAGTTGGTCATTGGCATTAAAGCAAAACGTACCAGTAAGAAAGTAATTGCAAGCTGAATAATGGTCACTTTCATGCCATATTTGAAGCCACCATTCCACATAACATTCGCTGTTAGCGCAATAATGACTAAACCGAGTGAATACAGTTGGGAGGAGTAATCAAAAGTAATGTCCCAGCCACTTAAGATAGCTGCAATAAGTGGCCAAAAGAGGGTGTCCATTACAACCCGAACTAAAATACTAATTAAAATAATGGCAAAGAACCGGTCTCGACCAAACATTTCGGCGTAACCAAACTTTTCCATTATATATTTTGCGCTAAAGCGCATCAGGGCATAAACGACTATGGCTTCTATTAAAATAACACCAGCAGAAGTAGGGCTGACAATCAGTAAAGGAACTAGATAACCGGGTACAACTAATCCGGTTAAAGGGAAACCAAAGCGCAAGTTAAGTAAACAAACAACAGCAATTCCTACCCATACAGTGGTAATAACTGACTGGCCAAGGCCTCCACCAGTTGGGAAAAGTTGTAGAATTAAATCACCCACTGGTTAAGTTACTCCGTTGCACTTTTTGTATAGCGCTGCTGTTTTTCGTTCAAAGCATCACATAGTTGCTTACTGTTTGGCATTTTGTCTATAAAAAAAGCGATATCTATAAATTCAAATAAAATGCCAGATACTTGAAAAGGTTCTCCCGATGCGCTTTGAATGCTACTCGAATCCATCGCCCTTACATTCAATATATAAAGTTGGTCACCAAGTTTTGCCTCTAAGTATGCTTCCCCCTTTTGTAAAGTAAGGTAACGTAACTTTCCTTTGGCTGTTTCAATATCGAGGTTGGTCACCTGGCATAATAGATCCAGTGCTGTCATTTCAAATATAGAAAAGTGGTAGCGAGAAGCGAGCTCTTCTAATGATTTATTAATTTGTACAACTTGGCCGAATAAATTAAACAATACAGTGGCTGAGCGGATGTGATTAAAAACGTGCTCTAGTGTAGTTAATTTTTGTTCCATTTCAGCTATGGATGTTTTTACTTTTTGGCTTAAAGGTTCTTGCAGTTTCAGCGTAAGCAATTGTGATAAGGTGCTATTGCTTACCATTGCTTGAGACTCAAAAATACGATAGTGAAACAACAGCTCACCCACTTGTGCCGCAAAGGCATTTACGTTCTTTTCAAAGGCTTGTTGATTAAAGTTTTCGTTTGGTGTCACCGTCATAGCCCAAAAGCCGCGCACATCACCAGCATATGTTAAAGGCACTATATATTGCACTTCACCGTCATCTAACTTTTCAAAAAAAGGTCTTTCTATTTTCACAAGACTAAATGCTTTAAGTGCGTCAGAATAAGGAGGGCGTTTATAATCACGACGCATTTCTTTTATATCGGTAAGTTGACAATTAACTGCTCTAATTTCAGTTAAACGGTGATCGCCTTCTTTACGTGCTAAAAATATTGATTTATTTAATGCCAGCTGCTGGTTAACTAAGTGGATTATCGAGTCCCACGGCGAGCTCTGAGAAGTAAATGATTTTGGTAAATAGCGGCCGATCATCTTTTGTTGGATGTTACCAATTAGGTTAGCAAGCTCTTTATCCTCATTCAGTTTTCTGACAATAATGACCCAAATCAAGGTATATAAAGATACAATCATCATTTGCCCAATCGGAAGAAAAATTTGTTGTATCGATAACATTAAATAACCAGTACCGACCCATACCAGACTGAGCAACGTTGTTAGCACTAAGCTGTAATTTATAGATAGTTTTTGAAAAGCGAACAGTAAGGCAATTGCAATAAGCAAAAATAGTAATGTACTTTGCCATTCTTTAAGGGAGGTGATCGCATTTTCTTTTTGCAATGTATCTGCAATATAAGCGACGAGTAGAAGGTAATTAGTACTTTGCGATATTTTAGGGGCGTTGAGTGTGACACCTAACCCTGCATTCTTTTGCCCCACTATAATAATCTTATTTTGTAACTGGCTGGCCATTATGTCCATAGTCATTAAGCGAGTAGCTGTAAATTTCGGTAGAGCAGAAGGTGAGAGTGCAAAATTAATTAACGAAGCTGAATCAGCACCGCTATGTTGAAACAAAACTGGCCAAATGGAATCGCAATGCGCATTTGCGTGGATTTTTATTTCAACATTATACCCAGCCCAATCATTGATAGTTGGCAAGCAATAGTCATTATTTGGGTGAGGATAGAAAATGGTATCTTGGTTTTTGGTTATTACGCTTGTATTTAACGTTAGTTGCTCATTTGATACCACTATTATTTTGCTTGGCTCATAAGTTTGCAACTGCTTTATTAGGTCAGTATGTTCACGACTTAAGTGCTCACTTTCAATTAAAACCACATCACTATATTGGCTGTGCGTTAAGGAGGTTATTTGACTATAAAAGAAAGCATTTGTAGCATTAAAAAATGACAATGTATTTGCAGCGATAATGGTAATAAACAGTGCCATTATTAACCAAAAGTTCTTTTGTTGCTGCAATAAAAATAGTTGTTGTTTTAAAACCACAAAAGCTCCGGTCAAATAAAGTTATTCAAAGGTACTAAACGTTAGTTTGTAGGTCACAGGTGCGTTTGTATCTACATATAAAAAATCGAAGCCATGCATTTTATTGCTTTGCCAAATGCCATCACTCACTACGAGTGTATCTTGCCAAAGGATCATTGCAAGATCATCGAGTACTAAATTGGCTTCATCATTTGCTGGTGGAAAATGTCTAAAGGTTACTTTTACCCCGCGAGCAGGTAAATTGTCTGGCCCTAACGTCGTTGTGTCCGGTGGGAGTGTAAAGTTGTAATTAAATGCTTGCCATGAATAATTCCCTGCATTGGCAATATCAATGTATTGGGTTGAAAACTCTAATGCGTCTTCTGCCGTTGTTGTGACCAGCTTTAAATCGACTTTGCCTGCATTATCACCTTTGATGTAGCCAAACACACTGAAGTCTTTAAATACTTCCAGGTTATTTTCATTATCATAAAGCTCCATCGTGCGTATAGTCTGACGAAATGGAATTAGCGAAGGGGTGTTGTCAAATTGAGTACGCGCAGAGCAAAGTGCCTGTAATCCACTGCGTATATTACTAATACATGGCGTTACGCTATCACTGGAGTGATCCCACCTCGCGACCTCAAATTGCTCATCATCGTTGTCCCAGTCTTCAAAGTCACCAAATATCATCATATCGCGGCCGAACTTTAATGAGATAGGGGCGCTACCTTCAATAACTTCGATTTTTGATAAAAATGCAGCTGAAGAAGGGGCATAATTTCTCAGGTCAATAATTCTTTGCTCTGCACTTACTGTAATTGTTTCAGCGTACTCTGTTACCTGCATTTGGTCTTTGCTAAAAAATAAATCAGCATAACCGTCTCTAGGTATGAGTGTTATATTGTCATCAGATAAGTTTGCGAGTCGGCGGATTAAGTAGTTGCTTAAAAAACCATGAGTAAATTTAGGTTGATACTCTTCGATATACACAGGGTATACCACGGCACGTTCTGTGGGGGTGCTACTGTCTTTGTTTACCTTAACCATGACTGCGACACCTAACAGGGTTTCTAGACGATTTTGATCAAAGATAAAGTTACCTAACCCTAAAATTGCAGGCACGTTATTGTACATTGCAAAGCCTTGGGCTACATGAGGGTGATGGGCAATTAATAAGTTAACGTCATATTCGGAGATTGTTTGAAAACGTTCAGCAATATAGGGCGTGGGGGCGTAAGAATACTCATTGCCGCCGTGCATTTGTACAATAGAATAATCGCTATTAGCGTTGGCATTCTCAACAGCCTCAATGACTAATGGTGTATTAGTCAAGTCCGCAGCTCCGCCTTTATTATCACCCGAGACGTAATTAATATCATGCTCATTACCAAGGATAGAGGTCGCAGAAAATAAACCTAACTTTATGGTACTGACATCAATGAATTTAGGCGTATAAGATGCTAGGTTGTCCTTACCCGCACCACTGTGGGCGAGCCCTGCGTTGTCGACTTCAAGAATCGTGTCAACTAGGCCATCTTCTAAAAAGTCATACACATGGTTATTACCAAGTGCTACATAATCGACCCCAATTTCAGTTAAGCCAGCTAAGCTTTCAGGGAGAGAGAAAAAGGAAAATTCTTTACTAGGGTGTGCCGTTTGCGGTGTAGCTGTAACAGGGCTTTCTAAATTCACAGAGGCAAAATCTGCGGCTAAAAATAAAGGCGCAACATACTGGGATAGCTTTTTGGCGTCTTCACTAGCAGTGGCTGGACGTATAAGTGCGTCATCCACATCGGGGATATCCGCAGTCATGGTTGTTAATGAAGGGTCTAAATAGCGCCGACCAAACATGGTATCACCAGCAAATAAAAGTTCGACCTCATTGGTACTTTTGCTTAATAGTGTAATTTTTTTTGTGTTAGTAAAATTATTAAAACGAATTGTTTCTGTATGTGGTAGATAATCAGGGGTGTTTATAGCTAAGCGATAATTCCCAGTGGTCATATTTTCAAATAGAATGTTGCCGTTATTGTCACTGGTATAAACCGTGTTATTGAAGCTTGTTGTAGCACCAACCACTGGCTCATTGTTTTCGTTAACAATAGTGATGGTAATTGAATGTGTTTTTTGCAAATACTCTTCACGGATTTGTGATTCTGTTTTTTGAGCCTCAGTTTCACCCGCGTCGTAAGGGTCTTCTACTTTACAGGCATTAAGGAAAGCAATAAATATTACCGATATTACTAAAGTAAATGTTCTTTTCAAGGTAACCTCGTTAACATTTTTTATACATATGCTAGTTAGTTTTTATTATACTTGCTTTCTATTTAAAATTACAACAAGGAAAAAATGTGAATTGATTTTACAGCTTTAATACTAAATTATAGTAAATCTACAGGGAATTAAATGTATTTTAAAAATTAAGTGTAATCGTTCAGTAATCTTTACAATCTACTATCCACAACCACCTAGTTCGCGTATTATTCGCCTCATATTGATTTTCTCTTTTTTGAGGGTGAAATGCGTTTAGATATTCATTGTGCAGACCGCATCGGTATTGCTCAGGAAATACTTAATATTTTAGTCAACTATCAAGTTGACTTAAAAGGAATTGAAGTTGATTCGGTTAACTGTCGTATGTATGTGAGTTTTCCGCCGATAGAGTTTGAACAATTTCAAAAAATAATGCCATCAATTCGTTTGATTGATGGGGTAACTGATGTCCGTACTACAGCTTTCCTCCCTTCCGAGCGTGAACATAATGAGCTTAATACGCTATTGCGTGCTTTACCCGATGGCATTATCTCGATTGATGCAAAGGGTTGGGTAAGACTTTGTAACGATGCTGCTTGTAAAGACCTTCAACTCACAGAGCAAGAAGTTATTGGCTCAAATATTAATAACTTACTGAAAGGATTTAATTTTACTCGTTGGTTAGAAAGTAAAGAAGTGCTTGGGCAAACCACTAGAGTAGAAGTGGCTGGCGAGGATTATATTGCGGATATTTTGCCTATAGCAGTGCCGCAAGGAATTGAAGGCGATGTACTTGCTGGTGCGGTTATTAATATTAAATCGCAAAGCCGCCTCGGTCAGCAGGTGAGTGCATTTAGACGATATGGCCAAGAAAGTTTTGCAACTATTCATAACTTTAGTACCGCAATGCGTAGAGTGGTTCGTGAAGCACGTAAAATGGCACAACTTGAAGCGCCTATTCTGATCACTGGTGAAACGGGCACTGGTAAAGAATTATTGGCACGTGCCTGTCATTACGCCTCTAACCGCTCAGTAAAACCATTTATTGCCTTATCTTGTGCTTCGCTGCCAGATGATGTTGCTGAGTCCGAGTTATTTGGTTACGCCGGTTACGAAGAAAATGCAGCGCCGAAACGTGGCGTGCTAGAGCAAGCCGATGGTGGCACTGTGTTTTTAGATGAAGTGGGAGAAATGTCGACTCAGCTACAAACTAAATTACTTCGTTTTTTACAAGATGGTACCTTTAGAAAGGTTGGCGATGAGAATGAAGTTAAGGTAAACGTTCGCATTATTGCCGCGACTCAAAAAGATTTACCTGCCATGGTGCAAGAAGGGGCGTTTAGAGAAGATTTATATTACCGCATCAATGTATTAACGCTTGAGATAGCCCCTTTACGCGACCGAAAAGCAGATGTAGGACCATTAGCTGAGCACTTTATTCAAAAGTATGCGCAGCAAAATGGTCACGCTATACCTGAATTGTCAGCAGAGTGTTTGGCTTTTTTACAAGACTATCCTTGGCCTGGTAATGTTCGCCAGTTAGAAAACGCTATTTATAGAGCGGTCTCATTACTTGATGATAATGAATTACGAGTAGAGCACTTACAGCTGCCTACCTTCACACATGATTTAGGTTATTTAGAATCAGATTTTGAGGGGTCATTGGATCAAGCGGTTAAACGCTTTGAGGCAACGCTGTTACGTAAACTGTATCCGGCATACCCAAGCTCTCGACAGCTGGCAAAACGATTAGGCTTAAGCCACACTGCAGTAGCAAATAAACTACGGGATTATGGCATTAATCGTAAAACAGTGAAGGTATAACTGTGATAACGATGGGCACTATTGTTTAGTGCCCATATTTTTTGTCACTCCATCTATGGCAATATTTTCAATGCCATCATCAGTAAATTTGACCATGATGCTAATATTGTTACGGGCAAAAAAGTAGTCTTTGTTATCCAAGCTTATAATGTAGTCGCCTTTTACGGGGTCTTTAAATTCTTGCTTTTTAAGTTGCAGAGTATGCTCACCTATTTGCCAGTTAAACCCTTCTATAAAGCCGTTGTTAAACTCTTGCACCCAAATTTGCTGTTCATCTTTTGCTAAAGTGATGGCAATAGAATAAGACTCAGGTAGCTGCATATCATAGGTTTTTTTACCTATGGTGAACTTTTGCTCATTTGCTTGCCAAGCAAAGCCAAATTTAAATGGTTTTTCAACCCCCGTAGGGTAACGAACTTGGCCATCACCTGGGTAGTCAAAGTCTGCCCAAGCAGCGGTGCTGCAAAGTGATAAAGCGACGGCTAAAGAAGATATTAATTTAATCATTTTTATAAATATTATTTTTTATCGTAACAGTGAGATTAGAGTAGATTATTCTCCAATGCAACTTGCTGTGCTACACTCAATGTATTGTTAACTGGTAAGACCTTTATTGTGAACCTTTATTTTCGCCTTTTATTGTTATTTTTTAAAATTAAACGCAACCGCACCTATCAATCGTTACTTGAGACGATTGATATTGACTATAAAGCACTGCCTTCTGATTGCGATATTAATTTGCATCTTACGAACTCCCGTTATTTAGCCATGATGGATTTAGCACGAACGTGGATGACAGAGCGAGTTGGCTTACTTAGCGTTATTATGAAAAAGCGTTGGTTTCCGATAGTAAATGCGACGGCGATTACTTACATACGAGATATAAAACCAATGCAACGCTATACCATTAGTACGCGTTTGGTCGGTTGGGATCATAAGTACTTTTATATTGAGCAAAAATTTCACTCTGAGCGCGGCCTTCATGCAATTGCCTATGTGCGTGGTGTGTTTAAACGCAAAGCGGGTGTTGTCAGTGTGGAGGAAATGCTACAAGAAGCAGGCTTTGATGGTGTTGCACCTATTTTACCTGCTGAGGTGATGCACTGGAAAGAAATGCTCGAGCAGAAAAAAGTCACTAACCTGGCTCTGGCTCCATAAGGTAATAAAAAAGGCCTAGCGGCCTTTTTAGTATGTGTAATATTAAAATTTATATTTAACACCTAACATAGCCACAACAGGGTCAATTTTTACTGTTGAGGTAAGCGCTTGAGCACCGTCTGCATAGACGGTCGCATCAGTTTCAATATCCATGACAGATACCATGGCGTGCAGCCCCCAATGTGGGTCGATCATATAATTGAAACCGGCCTGTGCGACAAAACCAAATGAATCATCTAGCTTAACTTCAACATTCTCAGTACCAAGTATTGATTTAAGTGCCGCAGAAGGCTGCTCATCAAAAAATACAGTGTAGTTAACACCTACACCAACGAATGGCCTAAATGCAGAATTGCCTTCTAAAAAGTGATACTGAGCAATAAGCGATGGCGGTAAATGCTTGATGTTAGCAATATTATTACCAGCTAAACCGCCAGTCCCGTTTACGTCGTGGGAGAAAGGGGTTGCAGCCACTAACTCCAGTACCCATTGGTCATTAAACGCATAATCTAGAGTAATACCTAATTGCGTGTCAGAGTCTGGCTTTAAACCCAAAGCAGGATTCTCATTGATTGCTGAACTACTGTTGTCTGGGTTTACATTAATGGCACCCACATTAACGCTTAGGTTTGCACTGGCAAAAGGAGACGCGATCAATAAAGAAGTAAATAAAGCTGCGCTTAGTTGTTTTTTCATGTTGTTCTCCGAGAACGATTATTTTTTAATTGCAGCTATTATCGGGTAACTAAAAAATAAAAAACTGTTCTAGATCAAGCTTTATAAGGCTGTGCGGCAAGGTTTTTAAATTGTTTGATTTAGATTAAAGTTTTACTCGGTTATGGCTAAAAAATATTGACTAACTTGTTCATCAATAGGTCATGGTTTTAAGCTATAATAAATAGCCATAGACAAGGAGCACCATGAACCATACTAATTCTCTTTTCCTAAATGGCTCAATCAGTAAAGCGCTGCTGAAACTGGCAGTCCCTATTATTCTTATCAATATTTTGCAATCTGCATATCAATTAACTGACGCTTTTTGGGTGGGACGCTTAGGCGCTGCTCAAGTTGCTGCTGTGTCTGTCAGTATGCCAGTAACATTTTTAGTTATTGCTATTGGTTCTGGTCTTGCAATGGCTGGGGCTATTCTATCGGCACAGTACATGGGAGCAGGACAACAAGATAAGGTTAACCATGTTGCTGCGCAAACTATGCTGATGGTGACAATTACAGCCTCTGTATTAGGCTGTCTAGGTTATGTATTATCGCCTTATTTTTTGCAGTTGCTTGGTGTGGATGAGGTCGTGTTTGCTGATGCACTTAAGTTTATGCATGTGTCGTTTATTGGCGTTATTTTTGTTTTCATTTACGCTATGTTCCAAGCCTTAATGCGGGGGATAGGTCAAACAAAGGTGCCGTTGATTATTGTCAGTACAACTGTGTTACTTAATTTTATTCTAGACCCATTATTTATTTTTGGTTACGGCAGTTTCTCAGGCTATGGAGTAATGGGCGCGGCATTAGCCACTCTTGTTACGCAAAGTATTGCAGCCATAGCGGGTGTCGTTATTTTTATGCGGGGCCGTCACGGTATTCAACTAAAACTCTCTAGTTTTATTCCTGATTATACATATATTAAACAGGCTTTCTTTTTAGGTGCACCAGGCTCTGTTGAGCTATCAACCCGTGCATTTGGTTTAATTATTATGTCTTTTCTAGTAGCAAGCTTTGGTACGCAAACGATTGCGGCCTATGGGGTTGGCTCTAATATTTTGCAGATGGTGATGATCCCCGCTATGGGGTTATCGATGGCAGTATCCACTTTAGTCGGGCAAAATATGGGGGCAGGAAATATCAAGCGTGCAGAGCAAATAACCCAGCTTGCTGTTATATGGGGTTTGGTTGGTTTAACCGTGATTGGAGTTCTGGCGTATCTACTTGCCCCGATGTTAGTCGCATTTTTTATCCCAGATGATACAGGGGTAATTAATAAAGGAGCGCAGTTTATTCGAGTAATGTGTTTAACATGGGGTGGGATCGGCGTGCAGTTATGTGTTGTGGCTGCTTTTAGGGCATCTGGAAATATGCTAAATGCGATGGTGTTAGCGTTATTTTCACAATGTGTAGTGCAATTTCCTGCCGCGTATATTTTGTCTAAGCACACGGACTTAGGCGATCACGGGATTTGGTACTCTTTTGCTGTAACCAATGTTTTAGTGGCATTGGTATCCTATATTTGGTTTTCTCGCGGCCGTTGGCAACAAACTAATTTAACCAAAGATGACAAAGACATAGCCAAAGTAACACAAGAAGCATTTATTGAAGAAGGCAGTCATTAAGCGGTCATAAATTCAGGTTTTAATTAATACACCTTTGATATTGATTAGGTGTATTAATGATGACCTTAGCTATTCAAACTTCAACGACAAGTAATACTCAACCGAACCAGGCAGTGGTTGCTTACTTACAACAACTTATTGGTTTCAAATCTATCACGCCCAATCAAGCTGGCGCAATTGACTGGTTAGAATATCAGTTGAACTCACTTGGCTTTGACTGTGAGCAGTTTACTTTTAATGGTGTGACAAATTTAATTGCGAAAGTAAGTTTTGGTGAGGGGCCTATCTATGCCTTTTCAGGGCATATAGATGTGGTGCCTGCTTGTGCTGAACATTGGTTGGTCGAGCCATTCTCTGGCGCAATTGTGAATAATGCAGTGTATGGTCGCGGAGCTGCCGATATGAAAGGGGGCGTAGCTGCTATGTTATGCGCCACGCAAAAACTGATGGTTGATGTTGCACATAAGCAAGGTACATTCTATTGGTTGATTACCTCTGATGAAGAAGGCGAGGCTGAATATGGTTCTTTACTTATAGCTGAGCGTTTAGCGCAACAGGGTATTCAACTAGATGGTTGTATCGTTGGTGAACCAACTAGTCATGTACAAGTGGGGGATACCATTAAAAATGGTCGCCGTGGTGCACTTTCTGCGCGCTTATCGATAGCCGGTAAAGCGGGTCATGTTGCTTATCCTGACAATACAGTCAATGCTGCTCACTTGAGTGCTGATGTGGTAAAACGCCTCACTAATATCGACTGGCAGCAAGATGAGGCAAGTTCTAACACCAGTTTACAGGTTACAGGGATCAATATTGCTAACGTGGTAGATAATATGGTGCCAGCGCACTGTGAAATGACATTCAATGTGCGTTATAGCCATGGCTATAAAAGTGCTGATATAAAAAATGAGATTCAATTTGCACTGGGAGATTTAGCAAATAATCTTAATATTGAGTGGGAGCGCCCCTGTGAATCGTTTTATACTGCCCACCAAGGTAGTCATTGCTTATTGGCACAAGTCGAGCAGGCAGTACTTAATGTGACAGGGAATTATCCTCTATTGAGCACGAGTGGGGGAACGTCCGACGGCCGTTTTTTTGCTAATAGCCACACGCAAGTGATTGAGTGCGGTGTTCGCAATAATACGATTCATCAAGTGAATGAGCATGTGCCGATTGCTGATTTAATAAAAATAGAACAGATATATACTAAGATACTAAGCAATTTATTTAATGGTTAATAAAATGCTCGCGTTGTATAGCGAGCATTTTTACTTTAATAACGTAGTGTTAAATAGGCGTTATTCTTTGCCTAAGTAGCGTTTTGCTTTACCTGCCTTCACTTTTTCAAGATCAACCAAGACGAGACCATCAATACAGTTATTGAATTCAGGGTCAACACTAAAGCTTAAGAACTGCACACCACCAGGCTCGCATAGTTCAGTATATTGCTTAAAGAGTGTTGGCACTTGTGCGCCCATATTGGCTAGGATATGCTTGAGTTCAACAAAGTCTTCTTTAACATCATCCCCGCAAAATATACTTTGGCATTGTTTGATTTGCTGTTCTGTGGCTTTAAATTCATTGTTAGGAGTAGCGATAGTGTTCTTAGCACCATAATAGTGCTGATAATAATGCACAAGCATAGCCTTAGCTTGATCAGGCAGGGCGTTTGATACACTCACTGCGCCGTATAGATAGCGGTATTGGGGGTAGTTTTTAACAAAAGCACCGATGCCATACCATAAATAATCAAGACTTTTACGGCCCCAATATTTAGGTTGGACAAAACTGCGACCAAGCTCAATACCTGCTTTAAAGTAAGGGGCCATGTCATCACTGTATGAAAATAAACTATCCGTATATAAACCTTTGCGACCATGTTTATCTATAACATCTTGCGCGCACGCCAAGCGATAAGCGCCCACTAACTCTAATTGGCTAGGATCCCACAATACTAAGTGCTGATAATCCATATCATATTTATCAATATCGCGACGTTTACCACTACCTTCACCGACAGTGCGAAATGAAATCTCTCGTAGCCTGCCAAGCTCTCTAAAAATAGCTGAGCTACCTTGGTATTGATATAAGTATATCTGCATACCATCTTGAGTGGTGCCCAGTAGTTGACACTTTTCAATGGCTTTTTTAAGTTCTTTACGACATTCTGATGTGGCAATAGGCGTCTGGGTTTTTAGCGGCAATGTTTTCTTGGATTTTAACGCATACAATTGTTTGCGAATTAAATTGACGACTTCTTTATCTTTTAGATTTTCAATCAAATATGATTCGGGAGGAATCGATGCGCCAATTTCAAACTCTAACGATTTTTGCCGTTGTTTAAACATTTCTTTTACTAATAGTAAACTCGCCAGAGGTTTATAAATCATCGAAGTACCATAAAATAGAGGGCTATTTTTGGCTTTAATATAAATAGGCAGTATTGGGCAATTCGCTTTTTTAGCAATGCGTAAAAAACCACTATTCCATTTACAGTCTTTAATACCTGTGGGACTAAGGCGAGAGACCTCCCCAGCCGGGAATATTAAAATAGCACCTTCATCTTTTAGGTGCTGGTGGATGTTGCTGAGTTCTTGTTTTTTACTCGTACCAGATAAATTATCTACCGGTAATAAGAGCGAGTGCATGGGAGTGACCGACATTAGCATACGATTGGCAACCACTTTTAAATCTTGTCGAACGCCAAAAAGAACCTTGATCAGCGCTAATGCATCTAATGAACCTATGGGGTGGTTTGCCACAATTACTAGCTTCCCTTCGCTCGGGATGTTCTCAATCTGCTTTGGTTTGTATCGGGTATCAAAGTCAAGTTCATCAAGCACTTGCTCAACAAACTCGATGCCTTGTAAATGAGGGTAAGCGTCGCCAAATGCGACAAACTCTTGCTCATGAAGCAAATAACCTAATCCTTTTTTTACTAATCCTTTTACCTTCGGAGAGTTTTCTAATTGTGGAAGGTTAGCCGCAATGACTTTATCAACACTGATCATAATTACCTCATTGTCTCTGGTGATCAATATACGAACAGATTAAAAGTTTGCTATGACAGTTAGGTTGCAGTTGTATGACTTTTTAAAGAGGGTATTTAACATTGGTGTTTATTAACGTGTTTAATATAATGAAAAAAAAACGGTAGAGAAAAACATGCACTTACTCATCGCGATTAGTAACCGAGACTGCACAAAGTTAGTTAATACACTGCAAGCATATTTACCAGGTGTAGAAATCTCGCTCTGGCCAGATTGTCGTAATTTACATACTGTAGAGTTTGTCGTTGCTTGGCTCGCGCCTGAGCAAATGTGGCAACAATTGCCCAATCTAAAAGCTGTCTCATCATTCGGCGCTGGGGTTGATAGTATAAACTTAGATTTATTAGCTGATGATGTTGTGGTAACACGAATCGTTGATGAAGCCTTAGCCGATGATATGGCTGAATATGTGTTAACTCACATTCTAGCGCAAAAGCTAAAACTAAAAGAGTATTTTGGCAAGCAACAAGCTCAGCTTTGGCAGCCTAAACGAGCGCATAAATTTAACCATGTAGTATTTTTAGGGTTTGGTCAACTAGGGCAACACTGCGCTATACGCTTACTTGCTAATAATTTTGTTGTAAGTGCTTTTTCACAAAGCCCGAAACAATTTACCGATGTAACCTGCGTTCATAGCCAAGAAGGGCTGACAAATATTTTGTCTAAAGCAGATTACCTCGTGTGCTTATTGCCTTTAACGGCCCAGACTGAAAATATTATTGATAAGGCGCTATTAACTCAGCTCCCTGAGCATGGCGTTGTGATCAATGTGGCTCGTGGTCAGCATGTTGTTGAAAAGGATTTAATTTGGGCACTCGACAATAAAATAATACGCGCCGCAACCTTAGATGTATTTAGGCAAGAACCATTACCGAAAGAGCACCCATTTTGGTCTCATGATGCAATTACAGTCACTCCGCACTGCGCTGCTTTGTCGAGTATTACCAGTGTTGCACAGCAAATAGCAGACAATGTTCAGCTACTCGATAAAGGGTTAGAACTAAATCATCAGGTTGATAGAACAAAAGGTTATTAAAATTTGAACAATTAATACTGCGTACATCTTGTTAACATATGTGATTTTAGCTAATCTAATGAAGTAAATAAAAATAATAATAAAAAACAAGGTTAACTATGAAACACCAACAAGGCGGCGTTAAATTTAGTCTCATTGTTCTATCGGTCATTCTTATGGGAGTATCAGCATGGTTTAATCAGGCGAATGCCGATGAGCCAAACCAAGCTGAAATCACCCAACAAGATTAATCAGACAGCTTCCGAGAGCTCAGCGCTTCGCATGGCGCTCTCGATTCTCATGTTTTTTCTCATCACTCTTTTTCAGTAAAACATATGTTGCACCTATACCCCCGTGCTGTTTTAAAGCGGTATGAAACGCCAATACAGCGCTGAGTTCTTGCAGCCACTTATTAGTGTAACTTTTTAATATACCTGGTGTTTTTATGTTTTTTATACCAATTCCATGGCGAATTAAGAGCACACGTATGTTTTTAGTATGGCAATCATGTATAAAATCAAATAATGCTTGGCGGGCAGATTTAAGAGGTTGTCCGTGTAAATCGAGTGTGGCATCAATTTGGTATTTTGCTAAGCGCAAGTTTTTAAATACCCCTTCTTGTACACCGGTATTTTTATAACTTAGTAACGCATCAGGGGCTAACAGCTCGACGAGTTCGCTTCTAAGATAGTTTTCATCAATCATTAGGTCTGCTTCGGCGGCTTTACGTTTTTCTTGTTGTGCAAGTGAGGGCGATGTCTTCAAATGCTGCAGTGTTACGGTATCGTGGCTAAGTGGCTCTACATCTTCCATAGAAGATAAAAATAAATCAAAATCAGATAAAGACATAAGATAAGCCACCTCAAAATAAGTTAATACACAGCGAATTTTAGCTTAGTTCATAATGTTAGTCATTCTATAGGCAAAAAAATACCCCAATGAGCAAACTCAATGGGGTATCAAATTATCTTGGGAGAGATATTAATTTGGTGTCACATTCAATTGGCCAAAGGTATAAACCTTGAACAAGTAAAATGTGTTGATCAACACTAAGCTCATATTTGAAATAACACTTGATGACATCAGGTCTAAACTAAACGATAAAAACAATAATACGCAGGCGCTAACAGCGGCAACACGCAGTAAAGTCAATTGGTTGATAAATAGTGCCCCTAATCCTAGGGCTAATAGTGTAAAGTTTAAAAGCCAATCTAGCTCATTTAACATGGTCGTTTCAGTGTACTTGTGTTGAAAAAGGAGCGCCATTATGGTGATCTTTTACACACCTTTCAACCAAGTAATTTTGTAATTCTCAGATTAGTTTTTTTAATCCAAAATTAGTTTCTTGATTGCTGAAAAAACACCTTTTTGCTCGGTAATTCGGTATTTTTGACAGCTTTCTGGTTGTTTGAGGTTTTGGCATAAGTATAAGGTATTACGCTCTAAGTCTGCTCTAGGTTCTAAGCTCGAGTCGAACAAGTTAGCGCCATAACCGAATATTCCTGGCCAATAAACACTTTGGGTCACTAAGCCTAACTTTTGATAGGTAATTAATTGCGGCTTTGGTGTAATTAAAAAGCCTAATAGTAAAATAGCCAAAGTTATCACCAGTGTTCGGCTTTTTGGCTTAGCTTGCACAGTGGTATTAGCACTGTTGCTTTGCTCTGCGGCAGTTTGTGTTGTCGTTGCTGGTGCTTTTCTTTTATTGCTAACGGGTTGCGTTTTTTTTCGTTGCGGTGTTTTACCAAGCAGTGATTGTTTTTTTATTTTATTTGTCATGAAGCAAATCTGGCCTTTTAAGCAGGTGTCTCTATAATAAGATCAGTGAATTAAAAAAGTTTATATATTAAGTATAATAACTTAAACCTAGCTTATAGCCTATGGGGATCAAGAATGAATGCGCAGCTTTCAATATTAATTGTGGATGATGTAGGTACGGTACGTAGCTTTCTTAATCAGACACTGATGCATTTAGGTATCGACAATGTCACGGAGGCCTCAACAGCAGCGCAATGTATTAGTGAATGCCAAGCAGCTAACTATAATATTATTTTTTTAGATATTGAGTTGCCTGATGGTGATGGTAAAGAAATTATTGCCAAAATAAATGAAATTAATCCTGCAACCAATGTTGTTATGGTATCCGCTCATTCAACTGTTGAGAATGTTAAAGATGCGATAGATAAAGGGGCTAAGGGCTTTGTTGTTAAACCATTTACGCCGAAGAAGATAGCAGCGATGCTGAAAAAGTTTTATCCGGAGTTAGAAATAGCTTAACAAACTGCTGTTAAGCTGTCTTAGATACAAAAAAACCGGCCGAGGCCGGTTTTTTATATTCTACAAAAACAAATTATAGTGCTTTAATTTTAGCAGCTAAACGGCTCTTATGACGAGCAGCTTTGTTTTTGTGAATTAGACCTTTAGTTGCGTAACGGTCTAAAATTGGTGTAGCAACTGCGAAAGCTTGCTGTGCAGCTTCCTTGTCGCCCGCTTCAATAGCAACAACTACTTTTTTGAAGTATGTACGCATCATTGAACGACGGCTTGCGTTATGCTGACGGTTTTTTTCGCTAGTGATAGCGCGTTTTTTTGCAGACTTGATGTTAGCCAAGGTTTGCTCCTAACAATCTTAAAATAAGCTTAATTTAAAGGCCGTGGAATATGCCTTTTTTAATCATGAATGTCAATAAAAATTTGACATAACAAGAAAAACTGCTCCTTTGTAACGAACATCAATTTGCCGCTTTAGCAGTTAATATCGCTATTGTAACAAAGCCCATCCGCTGAGCCTAGTGCTTTAGAGCGATTTCTAAAAAAGTCTGTGGCATAATTAACTTTCTCATTGGTTTTAAAGCAGGTTTTAGTGTGGCAAAAGGATTATTTCGTTCCGGTATGATTGTAAGTGCAATGACCATGATATCGCGTATTTTGGGTTTAGTACGTGATGCTGTGGTGGCAAACTTGCTGGGCGCCAATGCGGCAGCGGATGTTTTCTTGTTTTCAAATCGTATTCCTAATTTTTTGCGCCGCTTATTTGCTGAAGGTGCCTTTGCACAAGCGTTTGTGCCGGTTTTATCTGAAATAAAAGAACAACAGGGAGACGATAAAGTACGCTTTTTTGTTGCCCAAGCTGCGGGCACACTCGGTACCATTTTATTGATTGTTACCCTAGTTGGTGTGATTGCATCGCCAGTGATAGCGGCCTTATTTGGTACAGGCTGGTTTATTGAGTGGTATCAAGGCAACCCTGAAGGTGAGAAGTTTGTGCTGGCCAGCGAATTACTTAAATGGACATTCCCTTATTTATTTTTCGTGAGTCTCGTAGCGCTAAGTGGCGCGGTTATGAATGTTTATAACCGCTTTGCTGTAGCAGCATTTACGCCGGTATTACTGAATATTTCAATTATCAGCTGCGCTATTTTATTGCACGATCAATTTTCAGTCGGGGCATACTCACTTGCCATAGGGGTATTTGTGGGTGGAGTTGTGCAGTTATTGTTTCAATTGCCGTTTTTATACCGAGCAAAGATGCTCAGTAAGCCGCGTTGGGCTTGGCAGGACGATAACGTAAAAAAAGTCCGCACCTTGATGATCCCTGCGCTGTTTGGTGTATCTATTAGTCAAATTAATTTGTTGCTTGATACCATGATTGCCTCATTGTTGATGACAGGCTCAATTGCTTGGCTTTATTACTCAGATAGATTAATTGAATTTCCATTAGGTTTATTTGGCATTGGCATTGCCACTGTTATTTTGCCTGCTTTGTCTAAATTACATAGCAGCGATAAAGGCAGTGATTTTCAGCACACTTTAGACTGGGGTGTGCGGTTTGTAATATTTCTCGGTTTGCCTGCCATGGTCGGACTCATGCTTATAAGCCCGCTTATTATTTCTGTATTATTTGATCATGGTGCATTTAAAGAAGGCGATATTGACCATGTTCAAGCTGTGAGCTTGGGTGTAATGGCTTACTCCGTTGGTTTAGTCAGTTTTATGTTGATCAAGGTACTTGCACCAGGCTTTTATGCCCGCCAAGATACCAAAACCCCGGTGCGCATCGGCATTATAACGCTGGTGTTGAATATGTTATTTAATATTATGTTAGCGCCGTTTATTGGCTACTTAGGGTTAGCTTTAGCTACTTCTATGTCGGCTAGCTGCAATGCATATTTACTATACCGGCAATTAAACAAAGAGCAGGTGTATCATTTCTCAGGTTTTAGTGCGCGTTTTACTTTTAAGTGTATTTTGGCAAGCGCGATAATGGGACTGAGCGTGTGGTATACTGCTGCGCAATTTTTATGGCGTGAATGGCACTTTACGCAGCAAGTTATTTTACTCAGTGGGTTATTGATTTTGGCCGGGGTTGTTTATTTCTTATCCATGTTCATACTCGGTGTGCGACTAAATACGATAAAAAACGTAGCAACTACTGAATCAAATTAAAAAAAAGATTATAATCGGCGTTTCTACGGCTGAAATAGAATTTCGGGCGGGTTCGTAAAGGCAATTAGGTGGTATGGAGTTAATCAGAGGTATTCACAATATTCGCACTCAGCATCACGGTTGTGTGTTGACCATTGGTAATTTTGATGGTGTACATTTAGGCCATGGCGAAGTGCTTAAAGGCTTGCTTAATGACGCTAAAAAATACAAGCTGCCAAGCACGGTGATGTTATTCGAACCCCAGCCACAAGAATTTTTTGCCAAAGATAACGCGCCGGCTCGGTTAACACGTTTACGTGATAAGCTAAATTTGTTGGCCAATTTGGGTATAGAGCGTGTGATTTGCATCAGTTTTAATCAACAATTTGCAAATATGCAGGCTGAGCAGTTTGTTAGCGAAATTTTGATTAATAAACTTGGTGTTAAAGCATTAACCGTTGGCGATGACTTTCGTTTTGGTAAGCGGCGTCAGGGAGATTTCAGGTTGTTATCTGAAATGGGCCAAGCGGCGCAAATGGATGTAAAAAGCACCGCGAGTTTTCGCCAATTAAATGCTAGAGTAAGCAGCACCTTGATACGTGAAGCGCTTGCCCATGGTCAGTTAGAGCAAGCAAAGGCAATGCTCGGTCATAACTATGCGATTTCAGGGCGTGTGATACATGGTTGGAAACGTGGCCGTGAACTGGGTTTTAGAACTGCTAACATTGCTTTAAAGCGACAAGTATGCCCAGTAAATGGGGTGTTCGCAGTGCGAGTAACGCTAAAAGATAAAACAATATATGGGGTTGCAAATATAGGCAATAAGCCCACATTTAATGGAACACGCGCATTATTAGAAGTGCACTTATTTGATTTTGCGCTAGAGATATACGGACAGTTTATGCATGTGGAGTTGATTGAAAAACTTCGCGATGAGCAAAAATTCGAGACATTAACACAATTGACGGCACAAATAGCAACTGATGTTGCTGCCGCTAAGCAGTGTTTTGGTTTAAATTAGGTAGCCGATACGGAAAGTAGGATTAATGAGCGACTACAAACATACTTTGAATTTACCGGAAACAATGTTTCCAATGCGCGGCAATTTGGCACAACGTGAACCAAAAATGCTTAAAACATGGTATGAAGACGACCTGTACGGTCAAATTCGCAACGCTAAAAAAGGCAAAAAAACCTTTATTTTGCATGACGGCCCTCCGTATGCAAACGGCGATATCCATTTAGGCCATTCAGTAAATAAAATTTTAAAAGACATTATTGTAAAGTCTAAAACTTTATCTGATTTTGATGCCCCTTATGTACCAGGTTGGGACTGTCATGGTTTACCAATCGAGCTAATGGTTGAGAAAAAGGTTGGCAAACCTGGTGTTAAAGTCACTGCGGCCGAATTTCGTGAGAAATGCCGTGCTTATGCTAAAAAGCAAGTTGAAGGCCAAAAAGTAGATTTTAAGCGCCTAGGTGTTTTTGCTGATTGGGATAAGCCGTATTTAACAATGAACTTTGATTTTGAAGCCAACGCAATTCGCGTATTGGGCCGCATTATCGAAAAAGGGCACTTACATAAAGGCGCTAAGCCAGTTCACTGGTGTACAGATTGTGGTTCAGCATTGGCTGAAGCCGAAGTTGAGTACCAAGATAAGCAATCGCCAGCAATTGATGTCCGTTTTGAGTTCACTGATCAAGCCGCGGTTGTTAACGCATTTGACTTAAAAGCAGATCATGAAGGCACAGGCACTGTAAGCACCGTGATTTGGACAACCACACCGTGGACGCTGCCAGCTAACCGCGCGGTTGCCGTTCACGCTGATTTAGAATATGCCCTTGTTCAAGTTGACGATGAAGGTGCGCAACAGCGTTTGATTTTAGGCTCAGAGCTCGTAAAAGATGCTATGGACCGTTATGGCTTTAGCCATTATCACGTTTTAGGTTATGTGAAAGGTGCAGTGCTTGAAAACCTTCAAGTTGCTCATCCATTTTATGATTTTAACGTACCTGTAATTGTGGCTGAACACGTGACGACAGACTCTGGTACGGGGATTGTTCATACCGCGCCGGGTCACGGTCAAGAAGATTTCGTGGCGGGCTTACAATACGGTTTAGAAGTGGCTAATCCAGTAGGTGCCAATGGCGTTTACCTACCAGACACCGAACTGTTTGCAGGTCAACACGTATTTAAAGCAAACGCCAGTGTTGTTGATGTATTAACTGAGCGTAACGCGCTAATGCATCACCATGCATTAACGCATAGCTATCCGCATTGTTGGCGTCATAAAACGCCGATTATTTTCCGTGCAACACCGCAGTGGTTTGTGAGCATGGATCAAGCTAATTTGCGTCAAGATTCATTAGCCGAAATCAAAAACACCCAGTGGTTACCAGAGTGGGGCGAAAGCCGCATTGCAAATATGGTAGAAGGGCGTCCTGACTGGTGTATTTCACGTCAGCGTACCTGGGGCGTACCAATTGCTTTATTTGTTGATAAAGACACCGGTGCATTACACCCTAATACGCAATCATTGATTGAAGAAGCGGCAAAACTGGTAGAAAAATCAGGTATTCAAGCTTGGTATGATTTAGAGCCTGCGACCTTATTAGGTGAAGCAGACGCTCAGCAATACATGAAAGTACAAGACACACTTGATGTTTGGTTTGACTCAGGGGTAACTCACGCGTGTGTTGTTGACGCTCGTGAAGAGTTAACAGGCCCAGCTGATTTATACCTTGAAGGGTCTGATCAGCACCGTGGTTGGTTTATGTCATCAATGATGACCTCGGTTGCAATTAATGGTCATGCGCCATACCGCCAAGTGCTTACTCATGGTTTCACTGTGGATGAGAATGGCCGTAAGATGTCTAAATCATTAGGTAATGTAATTTCACCGCAAAATGTGATGAACAAACTAGGTGCAGATATTCTACGCTTATGGGTTGCTTCAACTGATTACACGGCTGAAATGACGGTGTCTGATGAAATCTTTAAGCGTTCAGCGGATCGCTACCGTCGTATTCGTAATACCAGCCGTTACTTACTGGCTAACTTAAGTGGTTTTGATCCAAAAACTGATCAAGTGGCTATTGAAGACATGGTTGAACTTGACCGTTGGATTGTAGGTCGTGCAGCGCAATTGCAAGATGAAATTGTGAGCGCTTATGATAGCTTCCAGATGCTGCAAGTTACGCAAAAGCTAATGAACTTCTGTACGGGTGAGTTAGGCTCGTTCTACTTAGACGTCATCAAAGACCGCCAGTATACAGCGAAGAGTGACAGCCATGCGCGTCGTTCATGTCAAACAGCTTTGTATCATATTGCTGAAGCAATGACCCGCTGGATGGCGCCTATCATGAGCTTTACAGCGCAAGAAATCTGGGAAGCATTACCAGGTGAGCGTGACCAATATGTATTTACCTCAGTTTGGTATGATGGCTTAAAAGCCGTAACTGAAGGCCAATTTAGTAATGATGACTGGTTAACTATTTTAACAGTGCGTGATGAAGTAAACCGCGTTCTGGAAGGTGCACGTAAAGAAGAAGTGATTGGTGCGACCTTACAAGCGAATGTAAGTATCTTTGCTACTTCAGAAATTGCCAATAAGTTAGCAGCATTAGGTGATGAGTTACGCTTTGTATTACTGACCTCTCAAGTAACAGTAACTGCAGTTAATGAGCAACCAAAAGGTACTCAAACAACTGAAATTGAAGGTCTTTACATCAGTGTTGCGGCAACGGATGCGCAAAAGTGTGAGCGTTGCTGGCATTATTGTGATGACGTAGGCGCGAACCCTGCTCATCCTGAAATCTGTGGTCGTTGTGTAAGCAACGTAGATGGCGAAGGCGAAACCCGCCAATTCGCATAGGAGTAGTCAGTGAGCAAGCTAGCCCAAAAAAGTGGTTTAGTGTGGCTTTGGTTAAGTCTGTTACTTTTAGTAGCAGACTTTGCCAGTAAAACGCTAGTTGTAAATACCATGAATCTGCGTGATTCAATTGATATATTACCGTTTTTTAACCTGACCTATGTGCATAATTACGGCGCAGCGTTTAGCTTTTTAAGTGATGAAAGCGGTTGGCAACGTTGGTTTTTAAGCATAATAGCAATCACGATTAGTGGTTTGCTGATTTGGTGGTTGAAGCGTTTGCCGGCGTCTAATAAGATATTATGTGGTGCCTATTCGCTTGTATTAGCTGGCGCGATCGGTAATTTATACGACCGTATGTATTATGGTTATGTCATCGACTTTTTGCACTTCTACTATGAAAGCTGGCATTTCCCAGCGTTTAATATTGCTGATAGTGCAATTTGTGTTGGTGCAGCATTGTTATTATTTGATGCCTTTACTGGCGAAAGTCCAAAGGAGCATAAAGCATGAGCCAAACAGTTATCGCTGAAAACTCAGAAGTGATTTTTCATTTTTCTATAAAACTCTCTGATGGCTCTGCAGCTGATTCAACCAAAGTACATAATAAACCAGCTAAGCTGGTGATGGGCGATGGTAGCTTAACGGCAAACTTTGAAAAGTGCTTATTTGGCTTAGCGCCAGGGGATAGCAAGTCGTTTGAACTTGAGCCAGAAGATGCCTTCGGTCAACCAAACCCGGACAATATTTATTATGTTGAGCGCAGTAAATTTGGTCCAGAAACCCCGGCGACAGTAGGTTCGATCATTGCGTTTACACAACCTGATGGCACTGAACTACCTGGACTTGTACGTGAAGTGCAAGGTGAGTCAGTCACCATTGATTTTAATCATCCTTTAGCAGGTCAGCAATTAACCTTTGAAGTTGAAATTTTAGAAGTTGATAACACACCTAAGGTAAATGATTAATGGATATTTTATTAGCTAATCCTCGCGGTTTTTGTGCGGGCGTTGACCGTGCAATTAGCATTGTTGAGCGCGCCTTAGATATTTTTGAAAAGCCAATCTATGTACGTCATGAAGTTGTACACAACCGCTATGTGGTTGATGGCTTAAAACGCCGCGGTGCGGTTTTTGTTGAAGAGCTTGATCAAGTACCTGATGACAGTATTGTAATTTTCAGTGCGCATGGCGTATCGCAAGCAGTTCGTAGCGAAGCAAAACGCAGAGAGCTTAAGGTATTTGATGCAACCTGCCCACTTGTTACTAAAGTACATATGGAAGTTACCCGCGCTAGCCGTAAGGGAACTGAGTGTATTTTAATTGGTCACCATGGTCATCCTGAAGTTGAAGGGACGATGGGACAGTACGATAATAGCAACGGCGGTATCTATCTAGTTGAAACGGCAGAAGATGTTGCTAAACTTAATGTGAAGAATCCAAATAACCTTTTTTATTGTAGCCAAACAACTTTGTCGGTTGATGATACTGCTGATGTTATTGATGCTTTGCGCGCTAAATACCCTGCTATTGATGGCCCTCGTAAAGATGATATTTGTTATGCCACACAAAACCGTCAAGATGCTGTTCGTGATTTAGCAGATAAAGTTGATGTGTTATTAGTGGTTGGTGCTAAAAATAGCTCAAACTCAAATCGTTTACGCGAGCTTGCTGATAAAATGGGCACTGTCTCTTATTTAATTGATGATGCTAGCAGTGTCGAAAATGCATGGTTTGACAATGCTAATACTGTTGGCGTCACCGCGGGTGCATCTGCACCTGAGGTATTGGTGCAACAAGTGATCAGTAAGTTACAAGAGCTTGGTGGTAAACAAGTAATAGAAAATCCAGGTGAAGAAGAAAACATTGTTTTTGCTGTCCCTGTTGAGTTACGCTAGTTTTGTAGCGTAACCTAGTTAAAGGAGAGCCCAGTGAGCAAATCGATGCAAACTAATGCGTTGCTTTTTGCGGCTCTTTTTACTGAGCGAGGTGTATTAGCTACCTTAGTTGTGGTGCAAGTTATTGCTACTCTATTAGCGTTTGCACCTACAGCAGCTCAAGATATCTGGATACGTCTAGGTGTAATTAGTTTATTTTTACAGCTTACCTTCTTATTGAGCCTGTCATGGCTTTTTTTACTACGCTCTATTTTGCAGAGATATTCGCGCTTCATTCAAAGTGTTAGTTTATTCACCTCTCTTTTATTAACCACATTGTTAATGAGTATCGCGGTGATCTTTTTCGCTGGCAGCGTGATTGAAATCGCTGATCCCATCGCGTTTATATTGCGAAATTTACTTATTGTTGTTTTAGTAGCTTGTTTATTTGTTCAATTTTTAACAATTTACGTTGAAAAACAGCTGCAAACCAATGCATTAGCAAGAGCTGAGCTGGATGCTCTACAGGCGCGCATTCGGCCACATTTTTTATATAACAGTCTTAATACCGCCGCCGAATTGACTCATTACGATCCAGATGCTGCAGAGCAAGCGATCTTAGCATTAGCTGCATTATCGCAAGCCGCTCTAAAGGTGGGCAAAGGTGTTCCTTTAGCCGCAGAGATAGCATTAACTAAACAATATATAAGTTTAGAAAGCTGGCGTTTTGGTGAACGGTTAAAGGTTGATTGGCAATTGTTAGAGCCGCTCCCTGAGCTTACTATTCCATGTTTGACTTTACAGCCAATTATTGAAAATGCAGTATGTCATGGGGTCGAGCCTGCATTAAACGGTGCACAGATCACAGTACAGCAATTTATCAGCAAGCAAACACTCACTTTTATTATAGAAAACCCGATTTCAACTCAATTACAAAAACGGATTGGAAACGGCATGGCGCTTGATAATATTCGTCAACGGTTAAATTTATTTTATGAAAATAATGCTCAATTAACGACAACCACTCGTGATGGTGTATTTAGAGTCAAACTTGTCCTGCCATTAGTAATAGAGGAGGGGGCATGAAAGCATTAATTGTTGATGACGAACCTTTAGCGCGAGCAAGAATACAGCGCTTGTTAGCAGGTATTTCCCAGTACACTTTTATAGAACAAGCAAGTAATGGCCAAGAGGCGTTGGCACAATTGAAAAAGCAACCGCCAGATATCGTATTTTTGGATGTTGATATGCCGCAAATGAATGGCTTAGCTGTAGCACAGCAGCTAAACCAGTTGCCAGTGCCTCCGGCTGTTGTATTTGTAACTGCGCACCCGGAACACGCATTAGATGCACTGCAATTATCAGCGGCTGGCTATTTAGTAAAGCCGGTTACTGAGAGCGACTTACTAAAAGTCACTGAACAATTAGGCCGGATAACCCGTGCTCATATTCAAAAGCAAAAACCTCAGACCCTTTGTTATCAAATAGCTGGTGAATTAAAGTCTATCGAGTTAGATACCGTAATATATGCAGCAGCAGAGGATAAATATACTCGAATTGTTTTTGATAACGGTAATGCATTAGTTGAGCAAAGTTTAAAGCAACTCGAGCAGCTATATCCTAGCTATTTTTTAAGAATACATCGCAAAACACTGGTTAATAAATCACGTATCGCAACAGTTAAAAGGTGTCAAGATAGTAGCCATAAAGTCACCTTAATTGATTGTGACGAAGAGCTAGAAATCAGCCGCCGTGAGTTTAAAACAGTCAAACAAGCACTCTCCTAAGCCGCTTATCGGCTAAAAACACCGCTCATACTGCTATACATTGTATTCCTCACTTATTTTATTACTCTTATAGTACGATAATTTTTTTGGCAGTGTTATGGGCTTATCACCTTCTTCAGCAACGCGTGGATTTACACTTATTGAAGTCCTTATTGCGTTTATTATTTTAAGTTTTGGTTTACTTGGTGCAGTGGCATTACAAGCAAAAGCTAAACAAGCAAGTTTTGATGCTATGCAAAGGGCAGCAGCTGTTGCTTTAGGTAATGATATTTTGCAGCGTATGCGTGCTAGTGATACTACTGGCTTTGCGGCACTTTATAATGGCAGCTTTTCCAGTGATGATAAATTAAAACAGGAACGTCGTTGTTATTCAAATACCTGTTCCGCTGCTGAAATTGCAGCACTTGATAAGCAACAATGGATAAGAGCAATACAAGCCCGTGAAAATACAGGTGCACTAGATGATGCAACTGTGTGTATTAACAATCAGCCAGAGATAGCCAGTGGTAGTAATGCATTTACCTTGCAAGTTGTTATTAGTTGGCAGGGGCGTCAAGAGTTTACAGCCTCTAACGATACTGTCGCTATAGAATGTGGCACTTCAAATAATAAACGTCGTGTCGTTGTTCTCAATAGTTTTATGTACTTAAGGGCATCATAATATGAACCAGAAAGGCTTTACCTTAATTGAAATGATGGTCGCTTTATTTATAGGTGGCTTAGTTTTAGGTGGGGTTATGTTTACATACATAAGTATGAAAGTGACGACCAAAGACACCATGACCATTGGTGAATTACAAGAAACTGGACGTCTAGCTCTTAATATAATGCAGCGAGATATAGAACAAATTGGTTTTTGGGGGACTTTTTATGAAGACTCATTTTCAGATGAAAACACTATTGTTGATGCAACTGCTGTTAATCCAAGTAAAGATTGTACCGCAGGACTAAACAATAAAAGCTTTCCTGATAATTCTGTAAATAGTAATTTTCGTACAGTGTATGCGATTGAGTCATCAGGTGGTTCGCAATTAAATTGCATAACAGGCTCAAGCAAAAACACTGATATCTTACAGATTAAATTTTTAGAAGGGTTAGAAATTGAGCCTACTGACACGAGTTTGAATAACGACGATAACTATTATTTTATCGCTGAGCAAGAATGGGGTGAGTTCACCCGAGGTCCCGCAAACCCAGCTAACCCTAACGCCACCGTATGGCGATATCGTCATCATACTTACTATATCGCGGAGCAATCTTACAAATTTAATGGGCAAGATTTAAATATTCCAGTATTGATGCGCAAAAGGCTTACACCAACAGGCGGCATGAGAACAGAGACTATTATGGAAGGTGTTGAAAACATGCGTTTTCTGTTTGGTTTAGATACTAATGCTGACAGTAAAGTTGATAGTTATCGTAGTGTCGAGAGCATGACTGCAAGTGATTGGGAAAGCCGAAGGGCTATTTTAACTGTTCAAGTTTTTATCTTAGTAAGGTCATTACAAGAAGATGCAAATCTAAACCAATTAAATCAAACATATACATTAGGTGAAGATGCTGAACAACGCGTGTTAGTTTTTGATGACCGATTTCGCAGGGCATTATTTACCACAACTATTCGGTTAAACAATATAGGGGCTAGTCAATGGCGAATTTAAAACCTGTCGCTAAACAGCAAGGGGTTGTATTGATAGTTGCACTTATTATGGTTGTAGCTGTATCGGGTATAGCTGTTACCTTAATGAGTAGCTCTAGTATTGATATTAAAATTACAAATGCTGCGTTTGAGCGTGAAGAAGCTGAAAATATATTGATGGGCAATGTACAAAGAGTCATTGCCGTAGAGGCTGCAAAAGATGGAACCAGTAAGCTGCTTTATACTAAAGAACAAATTCCAGGTGATGCAATCGCGTTAGAGACGATTGGGCAAACTGAAAGTGAGCTAAGTAATCTGAATGATGGTGCCATGGATTTGCCTTGTCCGCGCGATTATGATTATACCGCAGGTATTGCTTGTAACATGGTACAAATCAATTCAACTATAACTTATGGCTCTAAAAGTAAACACACCATAACGGTCACTACTGGTATAGCGCAGCAAATGGCTAGCCTAAACACCGGTGGTTAAGTGAGAAATATTATGAAAATAAACCCTCTATTATTAAAGTTATTGCTTGCTGTAATAGCAAGTGTCACTACATTTAGCTATGCAGAAGATATAGAGCTATATGTAAATCATAATGTCGAGCTTGATGAAAAACCACGAGTACTTATGGTGTTTGATACTTCAGGTAGTATGGCTTGGGATGTGACCGACGGTGGGCAGTGCTACAAGTGGGATGGGGTATCAAGAAATACTCCTCGCTTCTCTCAAATAACCTGTTTTGAGAGTAATAATGTCAATGATACTAACCAGTGTTTTAGAAAGTCTTCTAGCTATGAGGGGATACGGTATAGCCGGTTTTATAATAGTACAAGTACCTCTTCAGGCAGTTATAGCGGTGGTTACCCTGCCGCTACATGTAACGATAGTCGATTAAATATTGCGCAAAGCGCTATAAAGCAGTTAGTTAATGACAATGACGATATTGAATTTGGTCTTATGCGTTTTAATGGCGCTAATGGCGGATATGTTTTAGCTAGGTTAGGTTCATCTAAATCAACATTGTTAAATAAAATTGAAGGGTTGCCAGCAAGTGGTTCTACACCGCTTACGGAAACACTGTGGGAAGCTTATAGATATATTTCAGGTAAAAGTGTGGACTTTGCCGGGTCTGTTAGTAGTCGGGATAGAACTGCAGATATTTCTGGGAGTTACATTTCACCTTTTATACCTGTTGTAGGGGAACCTCTTCGTTGTGATAACAGTGTGAATATAATTTTAATGACTGATGGTGATCCAACTAGTGACTCAAATAGAAATAATAATATCAAAGATTTACATAATTCTTATTTTACGGGGAGCCCTCCGGTAGTAAGTGGAAGTTACCTAACCGCTCTGGCAAAAGTTATCAGTGGCACAAAAGATGTTGAAGTAGATTTATATACCCCAACCACAGAAGTACGTGAGTTTGGTCGGGTTTTCCCTATAGGCTTTGGCACGGGAATGAGTAACTCAGGGAAAGAGCTGTTATCGCAAGCTGCCACGTATGGTGGTGGGCAATATCTGCATGCGGATACTGCTGAACAGCTATCAGAAGCCTTAAAAAATACAATTACTCGTATTCGTGAAGTGAACGATACTTTTACATCTCCTTCAGTGGCTAGTAATAATGTGGATCAAACGCGCAGCCGAGATTCCATTTATTACGCTATGTTTTATCCTGATAGTGGTGCACGTTGGCGTGGTAACTTGAAAAAGTTAAAAGTGTCAGGTACACAAATTGTTGACTCATCAAGCAACCAAGCGCTTGATAGTAATGGTTTAATTGACAAAGGTGCGAGAACATTTTGGCTACCAAGCACTGCGAGCGCAGACGGTAACTCTGTAGAGAACGGTGGTGTAAATCTTATGCTTTCAACTACAGCAAGTAGTGGCCGTAAACTATTCACTGATGCGGGGTCTAGCGGGTTAATTGCTTTCACAAAAAATAATGTCTCTTCTGCTTATGGTGGTGATACTGCAGCCGCAGCTGCATTTGGTGTAAACAAAAACGACTTACAAGATACTATAGATTGGGCTCGTGGTATTGATGTTGATAATGAAGATGGTGACTCATCTTCCAGTGATCAGCGTGCAGATATATTTGGCGACCCTTTACACTCAAAGCCAGTGACCATTGACTACGGCAACGATGATGTACGTATATTAATTGGTACCAATGCCGGCTTTTTACATATGTTTAAAGATGCAGGTAATACGGTAAGTGAGAGTTGGGCATTTATACCAAGTAGTGTATATGGAATTATCGATCCTATTCGTAAAAATCAAGCAGACACTAAAAAGTATGGTATAGACGGCCCAATAACAATTTATTTTGATGACGCAAACAAAGATGGTGTTGTTAATAATAGTGACAGAGTGTGGGCTTTTTTTGGTATGCGTCGTGGTGGCCATAATTATTATGGTTTAGACATTACTAATCCGGACTCCCCTAGGCTAAAGTGGAAAATACAAGGTGGCAGTGGTACTTTTAAAGAGTTAGCACAAACATGGTCGGCACCAACAGTGACATTTATTAAGGCGTTTGGTGATGAACCTGTACTCATTTTTGGTGCCGGCTATGACACTAATAAAGATACCGTCGTTTTAGGTGAGGATGAGGAAGGACGCGGCATATACATTGTTAAGGCTTCTGATGGTAGTTTGCTGTGGGAGTTAACACCTGATAATGGAGGTTTTAAAGGTAAAAATAGTATTGCAGCCTCACTTACAGCACTCGATTCTGACTATGATGGCTATGTTGATCGTATTTATGCCGCGGATACTAGTGGTAGTATTTGGCGTATTGATATGCCAAGTGATAAAACAAGTGAATGGAGTCACTTTGAACTTGCTAAACTCAATGGTACTACTAATGCATTGGATAGGCGCTTTTTCTATAAGCCAATGGTTGCGCGCACAATGTATAGTAAAGTGTCTTATACCAGTTACAACGGAGACACAGTTGTTACAAGAAAAGATACCCCTTTTGATGCAATTCTTATCGGTAGTGGTAATCGCTCGAACCCTATAGGCACAATTACAAATGACCAGTTATACATGATTCGTGATACCAACACGATAACAAAAACATTTAAAAGTGCTGATATACCAGAAGCTATAACGATTGCAGATCTTATGAACGTTAACTCAGATCCATTTGGTAACGCATTAGATGATATTGAAGAGTTTACAGAAAAAGAGATTGATTTAGGTAATAAAGATGGTTGGTATTATGATTTACCCGCAAGTGGAGAGAAGTCGCTAGCGGCTGCCACTGTTGTCGGCGGTGTGGCTTATTATACAAGTTATACTCCAGCTTCAGCAACCGAAACGGTTAACCAGTGTTCTTTGACTGGGGGCTCAGGCTCATTATATGCATTCCATTTGCACTATGGTACCAAGGTCTATGATCAGCTTAGTTTTATTACCAGTAATGATGTGCCAGATACGCCGCAACTTTACTTTGGCAGTGTTGACAGTTGTGCCGACAATAACACAAATGGTTATTGTGATACTGAAAGTGGAGAGACTGAAGATGAAAAAGTTGAAACAACAAGTCAGTTCTTAATGATAGGGCCGGGTATTAAAGCGAGCGATAGTAGTGATTTAAGTGCGCAAAACCCATTCATACCGAAAAAAATAAATGGCCCGGGTATCTCATTTGATGAAGACGGAAAAATTGACCTAACTGATGATGCTATACCTATTGGCTTTGGCTTTAATACACAACAAACTTTTATTTATAAGCGAGAAGTAAATGACAATCAAAAATAATACTCAGCTAGGGTTTACATTAATTGAGCTTATGATTGCAGTTGCTATTTTAGGAATTATAGCGTCGATAGCGTTACCTAGCTATTTTGAGCATGTAAAACGTACATCACGTACAGAAGCTATAACAGCATTGTTAGATGCCGCGAACAAGCAAGAGCAGTTTTTTGTTGATAATAGAGAATATACAGCTAGCCTGGATAACTTAGGCGTTACTAGCCCAACAGAGCACGGCTTTTATAGTATAACGGTTGATGTTGATAATGATGGGGGATCGTTTAGTTTTACCGCGACACCTGTTGCAGGTCCACCGTTAAAAGATGACGAGTGTAAGACGTTGACTATAGACGATGCAGGGCTGAAAACAGCTACTCCTAAGGCAAACTCTTCGCTTTGCTGGGGTAAATAACATTACTCTAAACAGCGTTCAGTGTCTTTAACTTTAGATCTGCCAGTATGACTGATAGAAATAGCAAGCCCTTTATGGCTTGCTTTTTCATATTCAGGGCAATATAAAAATGTACCATTGTGTAAGCCCATGGGCGTACCATCGTTGCGAAAGGTTAAAAATGTTCTTGGGTAGGTGAGCATATCTTTATGATGGGTTGGGTCAATATTGAATAATATTTTATCGGTACCATCTAAAATCCCAATTTCATCACTATCAGTGAATATTGTCAGCTCTTGGTGCCAACTATCATGAATACATTGTTTATTTTTAAGTGGACAAAAAGTAACGTTTTCGCTGTGTATTATGGCTTTTAAACGGGTAAAGCTTATAGCACGATTGATTTTTGCGATGTGGTTATCGAGGCGATTATTTATAAGCAGCGGCTGATAATTAAATAAAACTAGATGGCACAAGATTGATAATATGGCTACAAGAATGATTGTTTCAATTAATGTTGTGCCGTAAAGGGTGCTAGAGTGTATATCCTTCATCCATGAAGTTCTCAATTATGATCGATATATTAAAAATAGCTGGACCTAAAATAGATTCAAGTTAGAGTTTAAAATTAATCACAATTTTCATCTGTATCACCGTTATAAAATGCAGTCCCAGACAAGAATATAGATAAGGCTTTATTGTTTTCGTTATTGGAATTAGGGCAGTATATAAATGTACCCACACTTGTTGTTACTCTGCCACTAGCGTCAAATATTAGTGAGTTTCCACCATTTCGAAAAGTAAAATTACTATGTGCAGGTATTTCTTCCATAACTCTTAAAATAATATCCTGATCTAAAGGATTGTGAACACCATCAGAGTTACTATCATAAAAAACAAAAATTGAACCAGATGACCAGTCACTTAGGCAAGAAACACTCGCATTATCCTGGATACTACTAGTTTCACCGCTACAAACTTTAACGAGTGAATCTGAACTAGTGGCTTTAGAACGCGCAAAGTTTATATTGCGTTTTAGTTCTAGTAAAAAATTTTCAGCTCGATTATTCTCTAGCATATCACTGCTATCCCATAGAGCAATTGCTGCAAGAATGCCGACAATGGCAATGGTGACCATTAGCTCTAAAAGCGTAAAACCGCGTTGTATTTTTTTCATATATACCTCTAAATACTAGGAACTCACAAACAAGTGGTACTAACAACGTATTTTATAGCGATAGTTGTTAGGTTTTTAATAATCATACCATTGTTGATGATTAAATCACCGTAATTCAATTGCTTTGTTTGCTATGAACTGCAGGATTGTCTAAAATCGACTCAAACAGAATTTAAAAGTAGCAACAAACAATGAAAAAAATAGAAGCAATCATCAAACCTTTTAAACTAGACGACGTACGTGAAGCATTGTCAGAAGTAGGGATTACGGGAATGACAGTAAGTGAAGTTAAAGGCTTTGGTCGTCAAAAAGGGCATACCGAGCTCTATCGTGGTGCTGAGTACATGGTGGATTTTTTACCTAAAGTAAAACTCGATATCGTATTGGGTGATGAAAATGTCGATCGTGCCATTGAAGTTATCGTTAACACGGCGCAAACAGGTAAAATTGGCGATGGTAAAATTTTCGTCACTGATGTCGAGCGTGTTGTTCGTATCCGTACAGCAGAAGAAGATGAAGACGCTATTTAATGTATGTTAACTTAAGTAAATGAGTTTTCACTCAATATAAAAAAGGCGCTAAATGAAAAAAGTTAGCGCCTTTTTTTATTGGTTTTTGAAACTTATTGGTCTTGATTTAACTCGCGGGTCACTCTTGCGTGTTCACTCAACTCTGGTAATCCGAGCTTTTCATAGCTTTTTTCCATTATTTCAAGCGCTTCATTTAAATAACTGCTTTGTGAATAATGCTCAACCACATATTTACCACGGTTAGCGGCCGCAAGGTAAGCTTCGCGCTCAAAATAGTAATCAGCTACTTTTAACTCATAACGAGCCATTTTATTTAGTAACCAAACTAAACGGCGCTTTGCTTCAGGCGCATAGCCACTTTGTGGGAAACGGTTTACCAAGGTTGATAAATCAGTAAAAGCAACTCGTGTACGGTTAGCGTCACGGTCGGCTCTGTCGATACCAAAATATTCTTGGAAAGCATTTTCATCCGCTTTAATGTTAACCAAACCACGCATGTAATACATGTAATCTAAATCTTTGTGGTTAGGGTTTAAGCGAATAAAGCGGTCTATAGTCGCCAGTGCCTGCTCCGTATTACCTGCTTGATAATGCGCATATACTAAATCCATTTGTACTTGTTTAGACATGGGACCAAACGGATAGCGTGAATCAATAGCACCTAATAATTGAATTGCGCGGGCATAAAGGCCTGAATCTAACGTTTGCTTTGCGTCTTCATAAAGTGCTTGTGCTGACTTATTAGGAACGCGTTGGATATCTTCTTCATCTGGCGCTGACGAACAGGCCCCTAAACCAAGTAATGAAACTGTAAAAACAATGGCGAATGCACGTTTCCCTATTCTATTTATCATTTTATTTGTTACCTTCGATGTCTTCGGCTAGGCCAACTGGGTAAAACCGAGTAAACTATGCTTATTATATAAATGCTTTTATTAAAAGCGATTCTAACCCAGTCGAGCACAGCTTGCACTGGTAAATTGGGTAAAGTTACTAATGTCAGAACAAATTTCTCTTCAAGCCGAGGTGCCAACTGAGTTAGGCGGTAAACGTCTAGACCAAGTATTGGCGCAATTGTTCCCTGATTATTCACGTTCACGCATAAAAACGTGGATTTTGGATGATAAAATCACCGTGGATGGTGAAATTTTCAACACACCAAGAGAAAAACTCTTAGGTGGCGAAATGGTCAATGTCGAAACCAGTATCGAAGCGCCACGTGAATACGAAGCGCAAGATATCAAATTAAACATCGTTTATGAAGACGATGATATCTTAGTTATTAATAAACCTATGGGTTTAGTTGTGCATCCTGGTGCAGGTAACCCAGACGGCACTGTACTAAATGCATTACTGCATCATTATCCTGAGATTATCAACGTCCCGCGTGCAGGTATTGTACACCGCCTTGATAAAGACACCACTGGATTAATGGTTGTTGCCAAAACAATTCCTGCACAAACTCATTTAGTGACTGCCTTACAAAAACGCGAGAACTTCACTCGTGAATATGAAGCGATTTGTAATGGCACTATGACCGCAGGTGGCATGGTTGAAAAACCAATCGGCCGTCACCCAACGCAACGTACGCATATGGCAGTACATGAGCAGGGTAAGCCAGCTATCACTCATTACCGTGTAGCGGAAAAGTTCCGTGCTCATACACGTTTACGTTTGCGCTTAGAAACTGGCCGTACGCACCAAATACGTGTGCACATGGCGTTTATAAATCATCCACTGATTGGTGACAAAGCCTACGGCGGTCGTCCGCGTCCACCAAAAGGTGCTACACCAGAGTTGTTTGAAATGCTCAGAGCATTTAACCGTCAAGCATTACATGCAGTTAAACTGAGCATTGCTCACCCAATCACGGGCGAAATGATGACATGGCAGGCACCTATTCCAGATGATATGGTGGCTATGACACACGCATTACGTGAAGACACTAAAGCTAATCCAAATATTGATTTGTAAGCATGATGATCACACCTACATGGCAGGCAGCAAGTAACATTGGCGCCCTAAGTACCACGCGAATAGGGGGCCTTTCGAGTGCTCCTTATGCAAGTTTTAACTTAGGTTTACATGTAGGTGATGATGAACAAACTGTTTTAGCAAACCGTGAGCGTTTAGCAACTCATTTACCCGCTAAACCTATTTGGTTAAACCAAGTTCATAGCAGTGATGTAGTAATTGTTGATGAGGCATTTGATAAGGCACATTTATCTGATGCTGACGCCTTGTACACACGCTTAGCTTTGCAACCTTTAGCAATAATGACTGCCGATTGTTTGCCGATTTTGCTCAGTTCTGGGTGTGGGCAGGAAATTGCCGCAATTCATGGTGGTTGGCGCGGGCTCAATAGTGGCATAATCGCTAATACTCTTGCGCAGTTCACCACGCCTTTAGACAAAGTGATTGCATGGCTTGGGCCAGCCATTGGTGCAGATAAATTTGAAGTTGGCGCTGAGGTTAAATCTGCATTTTGCCAACAATCAGCTGAACATTTACACGCTTTTCAAGCCATTGAAAGTGGTAAATATCTAGCTGACATCTATATGATTGCTCGCAGCCAATTAAAACAATTTGGTGTAACACACATTTCAGGTGGTGAATATTGCACTGTCACCCAACAAGAGCAGTTTTTTTCTTACCGGCGTGATGGCCGAACCGGTCGCATGGCTACTTTGATCTGGCGCTAATAATATTAATTAAGTGTTATTATATTTTTTGTAAAACCTTGAACAAATCAGCAAACATACCCATTAATTAAGCAATTAGTTTTTTTTATAGGTAACCCCTTATGCGTTTAGATAGATTTACCAGTAAATTTCAATCTGCGCTTTCAGATGCTCAATCATTAGCGCTTGGTCGAGATCATCAATTTATTGAACCTGTACATTTGATGTATTCGTTACTACAGCAAAGTGGCTCGAGTGTGCGTGCCTTACTAGCACAGGCAGGTGTCAGTGCAGATGAACTTAACACCAAATTATCAAAAGAGATTGAAAAGTTATTTAAAGTGGAAGGTGTTGGTGGCGATGTTCAATTGTCTAATAACATGGTTTCACTGATCAACTTGTGTGACAAATACGCGCAAAAGCGCAAAGACAAGTTTATTTCTAGCGAATTATTTGTACTTGCCGCCTGTGAAGATAAAGGGCCGCTGGGCGATATTTTCCGTGCTTTGAATGTAACAACGAGTAAAATTGAAGCGGCAATAGAAGCGATTCGTGGTGGTCAAAAAGTCGATGATCCCAATGCTGAAGAAACTCGCCAAGCCCTGAAAAAATTCACTATTGATCTCACCGAGCGTGCCGAACAAGGCAAGCTGGATCCTGTCATTGGCCGTGACGATGAAATTCGCCGGACGATTCAAGTATTACAACGTCGCACGAAGAATAATCCAGTACTCATCGGTGAGCCAGGCGTAGGTAAAACGGCGATTGCCGAAGGGTTAGCTCAGCGCATTATTAATGGCGAAGTGCCAGAAGGGCTGAAAAACAAACGCGTATTGTCTCTTGACTTAGGTGCGCTAGTAGCGGGGGCAAAATACCGCGGTGAATTTGAAGAACGTTTAAAATCAGTACTCAATGAACTGGCTAAAGAAGAAGGCCAAGTCATTTTATTTATTGATGAAATTCATACTATGGTCGGCGCAGGTAAAACTGATGGCGCCATGGATGCCGGTAATATGTTAAAGCCTGCACTGGCCCGTGGTGAGCTGCACTGCGTGGGTGCAACAACGTTGGATGAGTATCGCCAATACATCGAAAAAGACGCAGCCCTTGAGCGACGTTTTCAAAAGGTATTAGTTGAGGAGCCATCCGTTGAAGATACCATTGCTATTTTGCGTGGCCTAAAAGAGCGATATGAATTACATCACAGTGTAGATATTACTGATCCTGCCATTGTTGCCGCAGCGCATTTATCACACCGGTATATTAGTGATAGGCAGTTACCCGATAAAGCGATTGATTTAATTGACGAGGCTGGTTCGTCAATTCGTCTGCAAATAGATTCAAAACCCGAATCGTTGGATAAATTAGAGCGCCGTATCATTCAGTTAAAGCTCGAAGACAACGCACTTGCAAAGGAAAAAGACGAAGCGAGTCAAAAACGTCGCACAGAGATGCAAGAGCTGATCGGTGAACTTGAATCACAATACCGTGAACTTGATGAAGTGTGGAATGCAGAAAAAGCCTCTTTACAGGGCACTCAAGTGATCAAGGCGGAGCTAGAACAAGCGCGTTTAGATTTAGAAGTAGCACGACGTGCAACCGATTTACAGCGAATGTCAGAACTACAATATGGTCGAATCCCTGATCTTGAACGCAAGTTAGACCTTGCCTCGCAAGCCGAAATGCAAGATATGAGCTTGTTAAAAAATCAAGTTGGCGAAGATGAAATTGCAGAGATTTTATCGCGCTGGACAGGTATTCCGGTTTCTAAAATGCTACAGGGTGAGCGTGAAAAGTTACTGCAAATGGAAGATCAACTCCATGCAAAAGTGATAGGACAAGACGAAGCCGTGGTTGCCGTATCAAACGCGATACGCCGTTCTCGCGCAGGACTTGCTGATCCCAATCGCCCAATTGGCTCATTTTTATTCTTAGGGCCAACAGGGGTGGGTAAAACTGAGCTGACCAAAGCACTGGCAACTTATATGTTTGATACTGAAAGTGCCATGGTACGCATTGATATGTCAGAGTTTATGGAAAAACATTCAGTAGCTCGCTTAGTGGGCGCACCTCCAGGCTATGTTGGCTATGAAGAGGGGGGCTATTTAACCGAAGCCGTTCGTCGACGTCCATACTCTGTAATTTTACTTGATGAAGTAGAAAAAGCGCACCCTGATGTGTTTAACATTTTGCTACAGGTTTTGGATGATGGCCGCTTAACCGATGGTCAAGGACGTACTGTAGATTTTAAAAATACCGTGATCATTATGACCTCAAATCTAGGCTCAGATATTATTCAAGAGCAGGCGGGAAGTAATGATTATGATACGCTCAAAGAAAAAGTGATGGGTGTATTAGTGAGCCAATTTCGACCAGAGTTTATCAATCGGATTGATGAAACGGTGGTGTTCCACCCATTGGCGAATGAGCATATTAAAGAGATTGCCGATATTCAGTTAACTAAATTACGAGAGCGCTTAACTGAAATGGGATATTTATTAGATATTAGCGATGCAGCTTTAGAGCGAATTGCAGCCAGCGGTTTTGATCCAGTATATGGCGCACGACCACTGAAACGAGCCATTCAGCATACAATTGAAAACCCATTAGCACAAAAGCTACTCGCTGGTGATTACCAAAGTGGTAATATGATAGTTATTGACGCCGATGAAAATGGGCTGATATTTAGCGCACGCTAGGAGTATTAGCTATCAAATATTAAGGCCAGCAATTTGCTGGCCTTAATTTTATTATCAGAACTTTTAAGTTTGTAACTTAAAATGCATGTACAAGTAGTAACTCAATACTAGACTTTAAACGTATGCAGAATGTCTTTCACCTTACTAGAGCCTTCCACTAAGTGTGCTGCATCCTTGGCTACATTAAAGCTCAAGCTTAGGTTTTCATCACTAAAGCCTTTAATCTGTTCGACATTCACACCTATATCACCACTCACCGTTTGTTGCTGCTCCGCGGCGGCTGAAATCTGTGTTGCAAGTTGTGATATTTCGCTGATTTGAGCAAAAATACTATCTAGCTCAATTTGTGTATGTCCAGTGGTATTAACACATTCATCAGCTTGGGCTTTGGTGTTTTTCATAACCGTTGACCAACTAAACAGTGTGTCTTGAATTTCTTTAATTGAACTGTGGATTTGAGACGTTGCTCTTTGCGTACGCGAAGAAAGCGCTCTTACTTCATCAGCAACCACGGCAAAACCTCGGCCATGTTCACCCGCTCGGGCTGCTTCAATTGCGGCATTCAATGCCAGTAAGTTGGTTTGCTCTGCGATACCTTCAATCTCAGTCATTACTTGGCCAATTTTATCTGCTTCAGCTGCGAGTGCGTTTGCAGTACTGGCTGCTTGCTCGACTTGAGAGGCTAAATCGGACACCATTGAACTATTGTCCGCGATATGCTCTTTAATATCAGAGCAACTTTGATAGGTTACACTTACTTTTTCAGCGGTGTGGTGCGTGTTGTTTGATATCTCACCAATAGTAGCGCTCATTTGTGACATGGCAGTGGCTATTTGGCCTAAACGTTGTCCTTGTGCTGAGATACCTTGCTCGGTGAGCGAAGACTGATTATCTAAGCTTACAGCAATACTATTAAATGTTACTGTGGCGTCTTTGATGCGGCCAAGTACGGTACGCAATTTGGCGCTGAGCATTTCGCGGTTGTACTCACTAATGCTAAAAGGGTGAGCACCAACGTAAATATAGCGAGAGACCGAGTCAAACTCTGCTTTCTGTTGCTTTAAAGCCAACGGTGTCACAATCAGCTCGTCGTAATTGAGCAATATAATTAAAGCTAAAAAAACCGTCGCAAAAAGTGCTACTGCCATAGATGTGTAAACAACGAGTCCTAGCAAACCTACGATAGCCAAAATAATGCAAAGCAGCTGTCTGACTCCAACTTGCTCTCTGAATGAGGTGACGGACTTGCCTTCATTTATTTTTTTGTATAGCGCAATGGCTCGTTGTTTTAGTTGTTCTGAAGGTTTTGTTCGTACTGATTGGTAGCCAACAAGTTGGCCGTTTTCGAAAATTGGCGTTACAAAAGCATCAACCCAATAATAGCGGCCGTCTTTACAACGATTCTTTACCATGCCTCGCCAAGAGTGCCCAGCTTTGAGTTTTTCCCACATTTCTTTAAATGCAGCTTTAGGCATATCTGGGTGACGCACAATATTATGATTTTTGCCTACTAGCTCTTCTAATGAATACCCTGCAATATTGCAAAAAGCATCATTAGCGTAAGCGATCACACCGCGTAAGTCTGTAGTTGAGACTAGCTCTTGTTGCTGTGAAAAAGAAACTTCTTCATTGATTAGTTCTTGACCCCGACGCATGGGCTTTCCTTAAACATACTTTTTTATTAATGCCAATTATAAAGTTAATACATAGTTTATAAAGGGAAAATACCGAAAATTGGTATTTACCAGGTGTTAACTGCTATTTTTATGATCTAAAACAAAAAACGGCAAATTTATTTTTCTGTGCTTTGCTGAATACGTATCGCTATTTAGTCGGTCTTTATTAATTAGCTGTCTCAGTTGCACAGCAGTGGTGCGATTAAAGCAATTGTATATTCGGCCTTTCAATGGCAAGATTACTGTAAAGCAAAACTGCCCGAAAAGTGTTGGGTATAGTGTTGGCAAGGTCTGTATTTTTGCTGTAATTCGCATAATGGTCAGAATGCTAAAGTGAAGGAATGTGTGATCCTCATTATTTAGCCTTGAGTATTATCATTTTGCCCCCATAGACTTAGGATTAAGCCACGTGGCTCGAGGAAATATTTTTTGACAACACATGATCTAACTTCAACGTTAACAGCGTTATCTCCAGAACAACATAAATACGCAATTAAAGGTATTCAACGTGGCATTGAAAGAGAAGCCTTAAGGATTAAAGCCAATGGCGTTATTTCACAACAAGGACACCCAGAAGGGGTCGGTTGTGCGTTGACGAATGGTCATATCACAACGGACTTTTCTGAAGCATTATTAGAATTTATCACACCAGTGAGTGAGTCAGCGCAAGAAACTTTGGCCCAGTTACAGGACTTGCAAAAATTTACCTTATCAAAAATGGGTGAAGAGTTGCTTTGGCCTATTAGCATGCCTTGCTTTATTGAGCACCAGGACGATATTGTGTTAGCTCAATTTGGTGACTCGAATATTGGTCGTATGAAAACACTGTACCGTGAAGGTTTAAAGAACCGTTACGGTAGCATGATGCAAGCGATTGCTGGGGTGCATTTTAATATTTCATTCCCAACCAGTTTTTGGCAAAGCTTAAAAACCATTAAAGGTGATGAAAGCGAGCTAGGTGATTTTATTTCAGCAGGTTATTTAGGCCTGATCCGTAATTTCAAGCGCGAATTATGGTTGATAAGTTATTTGTTTGGCGCATCCCCTGCGTTATGTAATTCGTTTTTACAAGGGCGTAAAACAGAGTTACCTTTTAAAAAATTAGGTAAAGGGACATTATACCTGGAAACAGGCACCGCGCTGCGATTAGGCAACTTGGGTTACACCAATAGCGCACAATCGTCGTTAAAGGTAATGTACAACTCGTTAGATGAATATGTAGCTGGGCTTAAACGTGCAATCAATACCCCGTCAGATATCTACGGTAGTATTGATGATTACAAAAGCGAGCAACCAAAGCAATTAAACAAAAACATTCTTCAAATCGAGAATGAATTTTACTCACCAATTCGCCCTAAGCGTAATGCTAAAAGTGGTGAAACCCCAACTGATGCATTGTTACGTGGTGGTATTGAATATATCGAAATCCGCGCTCTGGATGTAAACCCATTTAGTGAAACAGGTATTTCATTAGAACAAATCCACTTTTTAGATGTGTTTTTAACTTACTGCTTGTTAAAAGACTCCCCTGATATGGATTGGGATTCGCAAACCCGCAGCACTGAAAACCTAGACTCCGTTGTCAACAATGGACGTGATAGTTCATTAGAGTTAAATAAATCAGGTGTGGCAACGAGTTTAGTGCAGTGGGGCGAAGAAATATTTAGCCAACTCGCTGATGTCGCTGCTTATATGGATAATGCATATGGTACTGAGCATTATGTTACCACTGTGAACCGTTTAAGAACGTGGTTACATGATTCATCACTAACTTACTCTGGGCAGTATGTGAGCCAGCTAAAAGAAGCAAATATTGATAACGGCCATTTTGCCTTAGCGCTTGCGCAAAAATACAAGCAAAACCATCAGGCGACACCGTATCATGTTTATTCAGATGATTATTTACAGCAGCAGGCTATGCAGTCGGTAACCGATGAGCAGGCGATTACCGCGGCAGATAGTCAGTCGTTTAAATCATTTTTAGCGGATTACTTTAACGGTAATTAGCCGCAAATAAGCAGGCAAAAAAAACGCAGCCCAAGGTGGCTGCGTAAAGATTCTTCAGGGATGAAACAATGCTAAACTGCGCATTCAAAAAATAAGACTCATACTTTTATAAAAAGTTCAGCGAGAACTCAAAAAAATGAAAAAAAGTTTAATAATTTTATCGCTGGGAGCCATTTTAACTGGTTGTGCAACTGCTCCCCCCAAGCAACCTAATGATATCTGTAAGATTTTTGAAGAAAAAAACGATTGGTATTATGATGCACGAGATGCCCAAGATAAATGGGGCTCGCCAAAACATGTTCTCATGAGCATGATGTATCAAGAAAGTTCATTTCGTCATGATGCTGCGCCACCCATGGAGTACTTTTTATGGGTGATCCCTATAGGGCGTGCGAGCTCTGCTTATGGTTATTCACAAGCAAAAACCCCCACCTGGTCTGATTATATCCGCGAAACGGGTAATAATGGGGCTGATCGTGATGATTTTGATGACGCAATCGATTTTATGGCCTGGTTTGTTTATAAAACCAATAAAGTAAATGGGGTATCAAAATGGGATGCCTACGCGCAATACCTTAATTATCATGAAGGTTGGGGTGGTTACAAACGCGGCACTTATAAACAAAAAAAGTGGTTAATGAATGTTGCTAACAAAGTAAAAAACCGCGCAAGCCGTTACGGTGCGCAGTTACAAAAATGTGAAGATGATTTAGATAAGAGCTGGTTAGAGCGTTTGTTTAGCTGATTTATAAAGTTTAAGTTAACCAAAAGCCCGCAGTTGCGGGCTTTTTTACGATTACTATTATGTAATTATTTACCAGGAAACTGGTGAATATGCACATCTCGTTGTGGGAATGGGATGGTGATATTTTCTTTATCGAAGGCAATTTTAACGCGCTCGTATAAACCAAAATAAACCGGCCAGAAGTTGTCAGAGTCAACCCAGGCCCATACCAACATGCCAATATGGCTGTCACCATGTTGACTCACGTGTACCACAGGTTGTTTATTCTCTTCTTTTAGTACTAAATCATAATCGTTTAATACGCTCATAAGCACTTCACGGGCTCTTATGACATCGTCGCCATAGCTGATACCAAATTCGATGTCGACTCGGCGCGTAGGCTCTGCAAATTTGTTTTTAACACAGCCGTTTGACAGCGCGCCATTGGGGATGATGATTTTTTCGTTATCATAAGTAAGTAATACAGTAACAAATATTTGTATTTCAACCACTTTCCCCATATGACCTTGAGCTTCGATGACATCACCGACTTTAAACGGCTTAAAGAACAATATAAGAACGCCACCGGCAAAGTTAGCCAAGCTGCCTTGTAGCGCCATACCGACCGCAAGCCCAGCTGCACCGAGCATGGCTATAAATGAAGTGGTTTCTATGCCAATCATAGATGCAACTGAGATCAGCAATAATACTTTTAAAATAACCGAGATAAAGGATACTAAAAAGTGTGTCAGTCCAGCTTCAAATTTAACTCGAGCCATTGATTTCTCGGCCATATTTGCAATGCGGCCAATAAACCACCAACCAATAATTAAAACAAATATTGCGAGTAAAAATTTAGGGCCATACAACATCAGCATTTCGATAGCTTGGGTGTAAATGGCTTCGATAGAAATTTCGTCCATTAAGGATTCTCCGTTAAGTATAATATTAGCAGTTATATAATAGTCTAATATTTATGACTTAAATGAGTAATTGCAGCGGAAAATTCAGAAATTTAAAAATGAGGGGTAGAGTAGTACAGTACTACTCTACCTTAGATACTTATATTTTTCGTTTGTTTGCTTGAATACGGACTAACTTAATCATGTTTTCTTTAACTTCAACGACTTCAATAGGGTAGCCTGAAATTCGTAAGCTTAAGTTTGCGTCAGGAATATCTTCTAAGTATTCGATGATTAAACCACTGAGGGTTTTTGGACCATCCAGTGGAAATTCCCAATCCATCTCTTTATTGAGATCGCGCACATTGGCACTACCATCAACTAAGAATGAACCGTCTTCTTGTGGCATAACTTCTTCGCTTGGGGTACGCGTTTGTGTGGTAGTAAAATCACCAACTACCTCTTCTAATATGTCTTCAAGCGTAACAAGACCTTGGATGTCACCATACTCATCTACTACTAAGCCAATACGTTCCTTTGATTGTTGGAACTTGAAAAGCTGTGTATTGAGTGACGTACCCTCAGGAATAAAGTAAATTTCACGCACCGCGCGTAATAACGATGGTTTATCGAACTGTTCTTTTGTTAATAGACGTAGGGCGTCACGTGAGTGAATAAAGCCAACAGCATCATCAATTTGGTCACGGTATAAAAGCACACGAGTATGCTGAGCATGCGTTAGTTGTTTACTGATTAGTTTCCAGTCGTCATTGATATCGATAGCAATAATTTCATTGCGTGGGATCATAATATCTTCAACAGTGACTTGCTCTAAGTCTAAAATAGAGGTCAACATGCTTTGGTGGCGAGCAGGGATAAGAGCTCCAGATTCATTCAGCACGGTTTTTAATTCTTCTTTACTCATGCTGTGCTCATCTATTTGTTCGGCACTGATACCAAACAAACGTAACATTCCATTGGTCATCCAATTAACAATGACGACCAGTGGGTACAATATTTTTAGTAAACCTTTGAGGACGACTGAGCTTGGAAATGCTACTTTTTCAGGGTAGAGCGCTGCGAGCGTTTTTGGTGTGACTTCAGCGAAAATAAGCACAACTAAGGTCAGTGCACCGGTTGCGATAGCAATACCTAAATCACCGTATAAACGAATACCAATAATCGTAGCAACCTGAGCGGCAGCGATGTTAACGAGGTTGTTACCGATTAGGATCAAGCCGATGAGTCTGTCAGGGCGGCTCAGTAGCTTATTAACGCGTTTGGCGGCGCGATGGTTTTCTTTAGCGAGGTGGCGCAGACGAATTCTGTTGATTGACATTATGCCGGTTTCAGAGCCAGAAAAGTATGCAGAACATAAAATTAGAATACCGAGTATTATAAATAAAACACTCGTAGATATGCTGTCCAAAGAAGGATCCTTTTATTATAAATCAATGCGTATTAAGCGGTAGTGAGCTGCCTGAGTCAAGTTAAAACTTATTCAGAATAACTTCTTGTACAAAACGGCTACCAAAATAAGCCAATGTAAGAACAAACGCCGCAGCCATTATAGCCAGCACAACAGGTTTGCCACGCCAGCCCTTTACTATATGTCCTAGTGTCACAATTGCAAATATAGCCCATGCGAGCAATGACAAAATAGTCTTATGGATAAACTCACTAGCGAACATGCCATCTAAAAATAAAAAGCCTGAAAGCAGTGCGGCGCTTAATAAAACAGTGCCCAATGTTAACAAATGATAGAGCTGGCGTTCAACCACCATTAATGGCGGTAAGTGGCTGTGAACAATTGCTAAGTCTTTGCGTTTTAAACGTTTATCAATAAAGTAAAACTGCACACCATATAAAGTGGCAATAATTAGCACGCAGTAGGCTAATAAAGAAAGTGATATATGGGTAACTAAAGCAACTTCGACTTCAATACTTTGTAGTAAAATGTGGTGAGGAATAAATAAGCTGGCAAAGGTCAGTATTGCAGCAAAGCCATACACAACCGGAAGTAACAGCGTTGCAGGGAATTTTAAAGACACGGTTGTAACAGAAACGACAATGACCCAACAGGTAAGTAGAGCGACATTTACAATACTTAAATCTTGGCCATCAGCACGAAACACTGAATTAACCAGCAACAACATATGCGCTAATATGGCTACTGTACTGAGAATGACAGTAAGCTTTTGGCTCGGGCCTTGTTGATGAAACAACCGAGACAACACATGAGATGTCGCTAATACGTAAAATAAACTGGCAATAATAGTTAAACTAATAATCAGCATAGTGCTTGGGCCACTCAATTTGAGTCAAATAATCCTTGTTAAAGTAAGGCCATTGTATTTTATAGCAAGGCAAAAGCCTAGACTTTGTAAAAAGAAACTCAAACAGGGCACTTGAAGACTGTATTGTGCGCCCAAATTTACGGTATACTGTTTTTAATTAAAATTTAAATCAATACTGATACATGCAATTTTTGGCTCTTTGTTCGAGCTGGTGAGTATTTATGTTATCGGTATCACGTTTTATCGGACCCTTTATATGTTTGAGAATCTCCAAGAACGCTTAGGTAAAACCTTAAAAAATATTAGCGGCCGCGGACGCCTAACAGAAGACAATATAAAAGATACCCTGCGTGAAGTACGCATGGCCTTTTTAGAAGCTGACGTTGCGCTACCTGTTGTTCGTGAGTTTGTAAAACAAGTAAAAGAACGCGCAGTGGGTGTTGAAGTCACCAAAAGCTTAAGCCCAGGCCAAGTTTTCGTAAAAATAGTACGCGAAGAACTTGAAAAAGCCATGGGCGAAGCGAACGAAGAGTTAAGTTTAAATGCCCAGCCGCCAGCAGTGGTTATGATGGCCGGTCTGCAAGGTGCGGGTAAAACAACCAGTGTTGGTAAACTGGCTAAATTTCTAAAAGAACGTAAGAAAAAGTCAGTGCTGGTAGTCAGTGCCGATGTATACCGTCCTGCGGCGATTAAACAGTTAGAAACGTTAGCCACTGAAGTTGATGTAGATTTCTTCCCCAGTGATATTTCGCAAAAGCCTGTAGATATAGCCAATGCCGCAATTTCTCACGCCAAGAAAAAGTTTATCGATGTAGTCTTAGTGGATACTGCGGGTCGTTTGCATGTTGATAATGACATGATGGACGAGATAAAAGCACTGCATAGTGCTATTAACCCAATCGAAACGTTATTTGTTGTTGATGCAATGACAGGTCAAGATGCGGCTAATACGGCAAAAGCGTTTGATGAAGCATTACCGCTAACCGGTGTCATCTTAACCAAAACAGATGGTGATGCCCGTGGTGGTGCCGCTTTATCTATTCGCCACATTACTGGTAAACCAATTAAGTTTATGGGTGTGGGCGAGCGCACCGATGCACTTGAACCTTTTCACCCTGACCGTATCGCATCACGTATATTAGGTATGGGCGACGTACTTTCATTAATCGAAGAAGTCGAAATGAAAGTCGATAAGGAACAAGCGGCCAAGGTTGCTGAAAAAGTATTTAAAGGTAACGGTTTTACCCTAGAAGATTTTGCAGAGCAATTAAAGCAAATGAAAAATATGGGCGGCATGATGTCTATGCTTGATAAGTTGCCTGGTATGTCTAATTTGCCTGATGCCGTTAAAGGCCAAATGGGTGATAAAACCTTTATTCAAATGGAGGCAATTATCAGCTCAATGACCAAGCAAGAGCGTGTGCGCCCAGAAATCATTAAAGGCTCGCGTAAAAAACGTATTGCAGCAGGTTCGGGTACGCAAGTGCAAGACATCAATAAATTGCTAAAACAGTTCACCCAAATGCAAAAAATGATGAAAAAGATGAAAGGCAAAGGCGGCATGCAAAAAATGATGCGCGGTATGAAAGGCATGATGCCACCGGGTATGATGGGCGGCGGCGGTCCTAAATTTTAATATAGCACTGACTTTTGCATATTAAATAATCAAAATAATTTTAAAAAGAGGCAAAAAGCCTCTTTTTTTGTGGATAATTTATGCATTCAATTGCTTACGATGCCTTATTTTGCGCACAGATCAGTGTTTAATCTACTAAACTGGAATTTTCGCTAACTTCTTACTTGCATTGTTGCTAAAAACTCGTACAATTCCCCAGCTCCCCATACTGGGGAGTAAATCTTATTAATGAAAACAGTCAATCTATTTAGAGGACGGTATGGTAACTATTCGTTTGCAACGTGGTGGCGCTAAAAAACGCCCTTTCTATCAAATTGTGGTTGCGGATAGCCGTTTCTCGCGTGACGGTCGCTTCATCGAGAAAGTAGGTTTCTTTAACCCAATTGCTTCAGGTCAGGAAGAAAAAGTTCGTTTAGATTTATCTCGTGTTGATCACTGGGTAGGTCAAGGCGCAGGTCTTTCAGATCGTGTAGCTAAATTAGTTAAAGACGCTCGTAAAGCGGCTTAATAGGCGTAAGTGTAACCATGAGTCAAGAGAACACCTCATCAATAATTGTCGTAGGAAAGCTCGGCGCCCCGTATGGTATAAAGGGCTGGCTTAAGGTACATTCATTTACTGATGATCCCCAAGGGATCTTCGATTTCAGCCCGTGGTTGATAGGGCAACAAGGTAAATGGCAATCCTTAGAAGTGGTCGACTGGCGTCGCCACAACAAAGGCTTTATCGCTAAGTTTGCGCAAGTAAACGACAGAGACCAAGCAATGGCTTATACCAATGTTGAAATTTCTGTTGATTCAGCGCAGCTACCAGAACTACCGCAAGGTGAGTTCTATTGGCGAGATCTCATTGGCATGTCGGTTGTAACTGATAAAGGTTATAACTTAGGCACTGTTGATGACCTGATGGAGACAGGCTCAAATGACGTATTAGTTGTGAAAGCAAATAATAAAGATGCATTTGGTCAAGCTGAGCGTTTAATTCCGTTTTTAACTGATTCAGTTATTAAAGAAGTTAAGCACGAAGCGAGAGAAATTACCGTAGACTGGGATCCTGGCTTTTAATGAGTCAAACGAGTTCGTTGTGGGTAGGGGTTATCAGCCTTTTCCCGGACATGTTTGATGCAATTACACAGCAAGGTGTAACAGGTCGCGCAGTAAAAAGTGGTTTAATCGACTTTAACTGCTGGAATCCGCGAGACTATGCAACTGATAAGCATAGAACCGTAGATGACCGTCCTTACGGGGGCGGACCCGGTATGTTAATGATGGTTGAACCATTGAAACAAGCCATTCTTGACGCAAAAAAAGCGGCAGGTGATGGTGCAAAAGTAATTTATATGTCCCCGCAAGGGCGCAAATTAGATCAGCAAGGGGCGAGCGAACTCGCAAACTCCGAAAAGCTGATTTTGATTGCCGGTCGCTATGAAGGTATAGACGAGAGAATAATAGAGTCATATGTTGACGAAGAATGGTCAATTGGTGATTTTATTTTGAGTGGTGGTGAACTACCTGCCATGACATTAATTGACGCAGTAGCGCGATTAGTGCCAGGTGTGTTAGGGCATAACCAGTCAGCAGAGCAAGATTCATTTTCGGATGGCTTGCTAGATTGTCCTCACTATACACGGCCAGAAACATTGGACGACAAACAGGTTCCTGCTGTATTACTCAGTGGAAACCACCAAGAGATAGCTAAATGGCGGCAAATGCAGTCATTAGGTAGAACTTGGTTACGACGTCCTGACTTGTTGCATAACCTAGCTCTGACTGAGGAGCAAGCGGTATTACTCGCAAAATTTCAGCAAGAGTACCAAAAAGCTTGTGGCTAGAAGACAGTTACACCTAGGAAAGTGAGAAACATAATGGCAAAAGTAAACCAAAATATTATTAAAGCGCTTGAAAATGAGCAGCTTAAAACAGACGTACCAGCATTCGGCCCTGGTGATACAGTAGTTGTACAGGTACGTGTAAAAGAAGGTGCTAAAGAGCGTCTACAGGCCTTTGAAGGTGTTGTAATCGCTAAGCGTAATCGTGGTCTTCACTCAGCATTCACAGTTCGTAAAATCTCGAGCGGTGAAGGTGTTGAGCGTGTATTCCAAACGCACAGCCCTCTTATCGATAGCGTAACAGTTAAGCGTCGCGGTGCAGTTCGCCGTGCTAAGCTTTACTATCTACGTGAGCGTTCTGGTAAATCTGCACGTATTAGAGAAAAACTTAACTAATACGCGCTGTTTATCAACGCAGATAAAACAGGTTGTAGCCCTCGGGTTACAACCTGTTTTGGTTTTTGGGGTACGTTGGCTAAAGTTAGCGAGTTGAAGTAGCCCCGTAGGAACCAGCTTTAGCTGTGATTGTTTTAAAGCAGTTAGCAAGAGTAAAGTTAGCGAGTTGAAAGAGCCCCGTAGGAACCAGCTTTAGCTGTGATTGTTTTAAAGCAGTTAGCAAGAGTAAAGTTAACGGGTTGAGATTGCTCCGTAGGAACCAGCTTTAGCTGTGATTGTTTTAAAGTAGTTAGCAAGAGTAAAGTTAGCGAGTTGAAATAGCCCCGTAGGAACCAGCTTTAGCTGTGATTGTTTAAAGCAGTTAGCGAGAGTAAAGTAAGTCAATTAGACCATATCTATTTCTGCAATCAAGATTCACCCAATATGTAATACGCTTTTAAGTCGTATTTTCCCCTCTATTTTTACACCAAAACTATCAGCAGTCGTTAGTATTATAGCTTAGCTTGATAAACTGAGTCGCAGAGCCCGCGTGAGCTACATAAAGCAAACATCATAACTTGGTAGCAAGCAGGTTTACAAAGGCTTACGGCGCTTTTTCTGGCGCTATTTGAGGGCGCTAAAATATATGGCGCTTAGAAACGTTTAAAAGATTTAATTACAGTGTGAATCAAAAAATAACAGAGCTGAAATAAACTATGGAGATGCATTTAATAGTTAATTAATTTGTTTTGGAAAATAAAATATAAGCAGTGGATTACACTAGGAAGTCTAAGTAGAAAAGTGGTGGAGGGAGCTGGATTCGAACCAGCGAAGGCTGAGCCGTCAGATTTACAGTCTGATCCCTTTGGCCGCTCGGGAACCCCTCCACACTAGTTTGTTACATTTGGCCCCACTTAACTTAGCGGTAAGAAAAGTGGTGGAGGGAGCTGGATTCGAACCAGCGAAGGCTGAGCCGTCAGATTTACAGTCTGATCCCTTTGGCCGCTCGGGAACCCCTCCAATGCAACGGCGCCGATAATAGCAAACTTATTATTTAAGTAAAGAAAAAAGCTAAAGAAATATCAAATAAAGCCGATAAATATCTATTCATGAATATAATCGTCTAAAGTCTATGCAGATCGATGAATTGTTAATCACAGAGAGTCAACTAGGTAATCGCCTTGCTAAAAGCGTGAGTGAATCACGTCGTGGTGAGTTTGCTTTACTTTTAGCCATGCTTTCTCATGATGCTTTGGACTTTAGCCAGTTTCATCTACCTAAAACACCGTTTGGTGCTGATGCTAAACATTATGATGACGATCAACTACGAACAGAATTAGGCGCTGGGCCGAAACAACCTCTCGCACCAGATGAATTTGATATGCTGATTGGTGAACATAATGCGCAACGTTTGCAACAAGCCGGAATGAGTGAAATCCGTTTGCATAATTGTTTATCACCCGAACCTCTTGCTGTGCGAGATGATAAAAATCATATTCCGCTACACATTATTGATAACTGTGAGCCAGTGGTTCGTAAACGCCATCAGTACAAAGAAACTCAACTGGATAACCCGCAAATGGATGCAGCTGCCTTTTATGATAGCCTGACTAATGATGCTATCCACCAACCTTTACATTTAGCTCAAGCCTGACATTTATTTGTAATACAGTACCTTTAAGGTATTTTATTTCGTTAACTGTAAAAAAAGCACCCAAAATTTAATCGCAGTTGCTATAATGCCCATAAATGGGATTCAATAATGCCATTATCATTAAACCAAGGTAATTTAGGAACGTAATGAAGAAAACATTCACGCTGAATCACGAGAAAATCAAATACCCTCGCATGGTTGACGCTGCAAAGCATGAAGTGAAAAAATATTTGAAAAGAGAGCGTAACAAAACGTTACCGTTCGATGCTGATTATTGGGCATTTGATTGTAAATTTGGCAACACAGCCGAAGATGCACAGGTTGTGCATGTTGCTGAAATTAATAATTGTATCAGCGAAATTGAAAAGCAGGGTTTATCGTCTTTTTATGTTGAAATCATTGCAAGGCCTGCACAGCGCCAGTCACATGATTTTGATGACGAAGCAGATGATTAAGCAATAAGTTGCTTTCATTGCTAAAAGAATGGGCTTGAGTGCCCATTTTTTGTGCCTGAAATAAAACCGAGTTTAGGGTAAGCTAGTGAAAAATTAAAAGGAAATTGTATGCTTATAAGAATTTTACCTATCTTGGTTTTGGGCTCACTGCTGTCATTATCTGTTGTGGCTGAACAAAGCTGTGTATTCCCTAAGAATACCCACTCCCTTAGTGACAGTGACTGGCGCTATGCAACTGACCCTCATGGTAGTACTGCATCAACCAAACAAACATTATTATACGGCGAACAGGTATGGGTGGCTTTTAATCGAGTGCCTCGAGTCGATGCCAGTAATAACTCATGGGTTGAATTGATTTACGACTTACCGAATAAAACCCTCGCTGGCCAATCAAGCATTATGCTTGAATATAAAAGTAGTACCGATCTCGTCGTTAAACTATCGCAACAAGATTATGGTGGGCAGGGTGATAAAAGTTATGCTCATTATCAATTTACTTTACCTGCCCAAAGTCATTGGCAAACTAAATGTATTAATTTAGCAGACTTTTCTCGGCCAAACTGGACGCCTGCCAACTCAATTGATAAAGGTATTATTAAAGAGCATGTTAGCGCTATTTATTTAGTGCCAGATTTAAAGGATGCGTTGGGTGGCAAAGCCATAATTGCAGTTAAAAATATCAGCATACAGCCTTAATCTATTTGCGATAATGAGTCATTGGCGCACAAATGCGGTGCAAAATGGCTCAATATTGTTCCGTTATTAAATTTAACTATTTGATCTTTATCTATTTAAAAAGTTGGTTCTATTATTGCTCAGCCTTGTAGGGAGTGGTTTGGAGAAACAACAATGGCAAGAATGAGTTACATTAGTAGTGTTGAGCGATATCAGGAATATCAAACCGTTATTCATGATTTATTAAACTCAATTCTAGCGACCTTAGAAGAGGGCATTAAAAAGCAGCAAGATAACCGCTTATTGATAGCTCAGTATCCATTTTTAGAATTACAGTATTGCTTAGACAAAGATGGCTTACAGCAAGGCGATAATGTCTGTTTTAAACGTGAATATATGAAGGTGCTCAATAATAAAGGTAACGCGCAAGATTTAAGCGATCGGCCTTATTTTCAAGAAATTCTTATACACCAACAAACTTGCTTTACCGCACCCTATATTTCAATTGCCACGCAACATTTATGTATTTCAGCCATAAAGCCACTTCGCTCAGCTAAAACGCAGGAAAGCTACTTAGTTGTTGATGTATGTTTGACTCAATTGATCGAGTTTATAATGGGTGATCGTACACGCGCAAATATGACACCATTTTTTAAAGCGGGTTACGGCGTTATTGTTAGTTGTTTATTTTGTTTAGTGCTGTTTTTACTCTATAAGGTCTTTGGTGATATATACAATCTGCTATTTACCAGCTCCCAAGCAGATGATCCATTAGAGCCCTTTAGTATCATTATTTTTATAACACTTGCTTTGGCTATTTTTGATTTAGGTAAAACCATACTTGAAGAAGAAATACTCATGCATAAAGATATTTTTAGGCATAGCTCTACACGGCGAACGATCACGCGGTTTATATCAACGATTTTAATCGCGGTTTCAATAGAAGCGTTATTAACTATGTTTAAAGCTGCTTTAGGTCAATCACAGTACTTACTACCGGCAATTTATATGATGCTTGCGGTAGTTGGTTTACTCGTGGCATTAGCTGTATACGTGTACCTTGGTGCTAAGGCCGAAACATTATTGCTTAACTCTCAGCGGGCTAAAAAAACCGAGTCATAGAGGGGAATATAGGGGTGTAGTGATTGATACAAAACCTGATTTTGTATCAATCGCAGAATCGTGTCTAAGCGTCTGCTAACTTTACGCGGATTTTATTTTTATCTACATTACTTTGGTTAAGTGCTTTAATGGCACTAGCTGCATCTGCTTCAATGGGCATTTCAACAAAAGCAAAGCCTTTTGACTTACCTGTTTCTTTATCTAGCACTAGCGTGCACTCTGCTACTTTGCCATGTGCGGTGAATAAAGTACGTATATCTTGCTCTGTAGTTGTGCGGGCAAGATTTCTTACTAATAGTTTCATAATAAACCATGTTTTAAAATAATTGCCCTAATTGTCTCAAGGAAACCTCAATTGACCTAGTGATTAATTAAAATACAAGAAAATACTTTACTGAGAATATGGTTTTGTAAAAACTTTTGTAAATTGGTTAATTTTTTGTGGTTATTTAAAGTGCTAATTGGTAATTTGTATTTTCGGTTTTGTCCTTACCAAAATATTGCAGGTTATCTATGAACAACTATAAATCTAAATTACAAACTGCGTCAGTTACATTGCTTATAGCAAGTACTTTAATGGCATGTGGTAGTTCGGGTTCATCGACTCAAACCAACGTAGAAGCCGAAGTGTCGGCCCAAACTCCTGCGACTATTACGGGAGATTTAAGCTCGAGCATTACAGCAATATTAACGGTATCTGTTAGTGGGAAATTAAATGTTACGGATGAACAAAGTGACGAAGCCGCATTTGTAGAGCAAGCTAATTTTAGCACTGAGTATGGTGCTTTTACCTTAAGTAGTATAGGAAATTGGTCATACAGCTTAGATATAGAAAATACTGCTGTTAAGCAATTGCTTGAGCAACAACAATTACAAGACAGTATTACTGTGAGTTCACTTGATGGCACAATCGCGATGGTTGAAATTACAATCAATGGCAGTCAACAAGTAGCCAGTAGTGACTTTGTCGCTTCTTCAGAAGTCAGCTTAGAGTCTGACGGTGTTAATACAGGGCTTGATGCATATACGTTAATTGAGAATGTGTTTGCACAAGGGGCGATAGAAGCTCCTGATATATACGCAGGTAATCATCAAGATGTTCAACATATAATAGAAGATACAGATTCAATCGTAGGTGATCACTTTGTATTTTTAGCTCATCGCGATGAAGACCAAGATAAAGACAAAGGCCCCAGTGACAGGCAACGCAATGAAATAAAGGCGTATGATAAATCGCCTCAAGAGACCCTCGCTTATAAAGGTGATACATTTCAATATAGCTGGAAGTTTAAAGTCAGTAGCGAACTTGAACTAACCAGTAAATTTAGCCATTTTTTTCAAATAAAAGCCCGTAATACAAGTAACGATAATAGTAATGGTAATGACGACCAGCCGATAATCACGCTCTCTGGCGCACAAAAAAACAGTACAGGTAATCAACTACAAGTGCGTTACAGTGCTGGGTTTGATGAAAGTGGTAACAGCACAGGGCTTGATAAAAACCTCATTGAAACCGACTGGTCTCTGATCACCGACGAATGGGTACAAGTTTTCGTACAAGCAACTTTTAATGAAGATGGCAAGTTTGAAATGATGTTAACTCGGTTAAGTGATAATGAAGAAATATTTAATATTAATGAACAACACATCGACATGTGGCGAGGCTTTGACGATGATGATTTTGCACGCCCTAAATGGGGCATCTATCGTTCAATAGTAGAAACCGATAGTCTTCGCGCTGAAGAAGAGCAGGTACGATTTGCTGATTTTGTGATTAAAAAAGGTACCTTGGCACAGTAGTAATAGCTTGCTAAATAAAATGTGCTGACAGCCGATATAAACTAATAGTGATATTAGCAAGGAAAATAATATGGAAGTTAATTCAAATAATACCAATCTAGCATCGCAGTTTATATTGACTAGTTCAGAAGTGAAAATCAATAAATCTGTCAATAGTAAAGAGCAGTTAAATAGTGAAATGGAGCGCCTAGCGAAGGATGCATATCATAAAGATCAGCCTAAAGAGCCTGAAGCGATCTATGATAAGCCAATGAATATAACAACAAATAATGTTGTATCAACAAGAGAAGCAGAAGAAAAAGCGTTAAATAATATTCGAATCGCTACTGTCAATCTTTATATGCCGGGTGGTGAAGTTTCTAACTCGGTTGAAAAAATGTTTACTCAGTATGACAATATTATGGCTGAAATAGCGGCCGAACAACCATCATTAGCGAATAAAGATTGGGGGTTATCAATCAGTCAATCAGGTGAGCTAGAAGTTACAGGTTCCATTAGTGATAAAGAGAAAAGTCTTATATCTGAAAAATTAAATGACAACGGGGATTTTGTGGCCGCAGCTCAGGAGTTTAAATCGAGCTTCCTAGAGCACATTGACTTGGGAGTTAGGGGGTGGTCAAGTTACGACGTAAACGAAGATAATTTCTCAAAAATATTTGATTTAAAAGAAATGTTGGATAATTCTCAAGGCACAGAAAGCTTTAAACAGGCTTGGAATAAGGACTTTAGTTGGCTCGAGTTAAACGATAATATTTCATCACAATTGAGAAGGAATGCTACAAAGTTTTAGAACTTGAGCAATACAAATCCTAATAAGGGCTTTCTAGCAGCTATTGGAAATTAGGTCGAAACAAGAAAGCCCTAAACAATTTAATTGTTTAGGGCTTTTTTATGTGTTGTAAAAAGTAATTATTTTACTTCTTTACCTGCGGCTTGTTGATCAGCGTGATAGCTTGAACGAACAAACGGGCCAGAGGCTGCATGAGTGAAGCCAATTTCATCAGCGTATTCTTTCAGTGCGTCAAACTCTGCGGGTGGCACGTAGCGTTTGACTGGTAAGTGATGTTTTGATGGCTGTAGGTATTGGCCTACAGTTAGCATGTCGACGTTGTGTTCACGTAAGTCACGCAATACTTCTTCGATTTCGCTAATTTCTTCACCTAAGCCAACCATTAAGCCAGATTTAGTTTTTACCTCTGGGTGTGCTTCTTTAAAGCGACGCAGTAATTCTAATGACCATTTGTAATCCGCACCTGGGCGCGCAAGTTTATATAAACGCGGCGCAGTTTCGAGGTTGTGATTAAACACATCAGGTGGCGTCTCGATTAATATCTCTAGCGCACGGTCCATACGACCACGGAAATCAGGCACTAAAATCTCAATGGTAATAGTTGGGTTGTGCTTGCGAATTTCGCGAATACAATCGGCAAAATGTTGTGCGCCACCGTCACGTAAATCATCACGGTCAACCGAGGTAATAACCACGTAGCTAAGCTTCATATCTTTTATTGTCAGTGCGAGCTTTTCAGGTTCTGCGGCATCCGGTTTCAATGGGCGACCATGGGCTACATCACAAAACGGACAACGACGGGTACAAATAGCCCCTAAGATCATAAATGTTGCGGTGCCGTGGTTAAAACACTCAGACAGGTTAGGGCATGACGCCTCTTCACAGACCGAGTGTAAGCCGTGCTTACGCATAGCCTGCTTAATGCCGTCGATACGTTCAGTTGATTTTGGTAAACGTATCTTTAGCCACTCGGGCTTGCGCAACATTTCAGTTTTTTCAGTCGGTAATACTTTAACTGGGATCAACGCCATTTTTTCTGCGTCGCGAAGTTTTACCCCTGGTTCCATCTTGACTGGTTTATTCATTCGTTTTCAAACCCTTCAGTATGCTTAACCTGTGTTGCGTTAAGCTTTTTTATCATGTGTTTAACTAATCCATTACCTGCTTGCTCTAGGTTTTGTGGACCATTTAAATCAGTTGTTTGCACCATGTTCATACCAGCATAACCGCACGGGTTTATGCGTAAGAATGGGCTTAAATCCATGTTAACGTTCAAAGCTAAGCCATGGAATGAGCACCCGCGACGAACGCGAAGCCCCAGAGATGCTATTTTACTATCGTTAACATAAACCCCAGGTGCGTCAGCTTTTGCGTAAGCATCGATGTCATATTCTTTTAATGTATCAATGATACATTCTTCTAGCCAAGTTACTAATTCGCGCACACCAATTTTTAAGCGGCGTAAATTAAATAATACGTACATCATTTGTTGGCCAGGACCGTGATAAGTGACTTGACCACCACGGTCAACCTTAATCACTTCAATATCACCAGGGGCAAGCAAATGCTCTTCTTTACCCGCTTGACCTTGAGTAAATACTGGGTCGTGCTCAACTAACCAAATTTCATCGGCAACGGTATCATCGCGAGTGTCGGTAAAATCTTGCATTTTTTGCCATATCGGCTTGTAACGCTGGCGGCCTAATTGGCGTACGATTAGCGTGTTTTCGCTCACTGCAAACTCCAATTATGGCTTAAAGCATGTGACGGACGTCATCGATATTACTGATCACGTTGTAGATTTCTTCGATGTGTTTGCCACTGGTAACGGTTGCAACAACTGTTACTGATTCGTAGTTGCCTTTGCTGCTTGGCTTTACTTTTGGTGAGTAATCGCCTGGTGCCAGCGGTTGTAACTTTTCAAGAATTTGGTCAGTTAAATTTACGTTTGCTAAGCCCATGATTTTAAATGTAAATGGGCAAGGGTACTCTAAGTACTCATCAAATTTAGTATTTTCTACAGGTGTAGCCACGACGATGACTCCTCACTTAATGCTCTAATAACTGACTAATAAACCTACACTCGACCTTGTAGGTTAGATATGGTGCGCATTCTAGCATTTTTCAGGCAAAAAAAAACGCCTTGCAGTGCAAGGCGCTTAGATTGTTTAGAATACTTTTACATTATTTGTAAACGTAAGTAATCATAAATTTTGCTAAAGAAACTACCTTCTTCAACTTCTTCAAGGGTTACAAGTGGATACTGTGCAATTTCTTCGCCTTCAAGCTGTAAGAACAAAGTACCTACTTTAGTGCCTTTAGCCAGAGGTGCTTCTAGCGTTTTGTCTAATTCGAAATTCGCTTTTAGGTTTTTACGTTGACCACGAGGGATGGTAATAGGTGTATCTTCTAAAATACCCAGCGATACGTTTTCTTTGTTACCCATCCAAATACGTTGTTCGGCAAAACTATCACCGGCTTTATAAGGTGTGGTTGTTTCAAAAAAGCGGAAACCATAGTTAAGTAATTTTTTACTTTCAACTTTACGAGCGCGTTCACTTGATGTGCCCATAACAACGGCGATTAAACGCATATCGTCTTTCGTTGCAGAGGTAACTAAACTGTAGCCTGCTTCTGATGTGTGGCCGGTTTTAATACCGTCAACATTTAAGCTTTCATCCCATAACAGTGAATTACGGTTATACTGCTTAATGCCATTGAAGGTAAATGATTTCTCTGCGTAAAGAGCATACTCTTCAGGCACATCACGAATGAGAGCTGCACCTAAGGTCGCCATATCACGTGGCGTAGTGTAATGCTCATTGGTATCTAGGCCGTGGCTATTGATAAAATGAGAGTTACTCATGCCTAATTTTTCAGCGTGAGCATTCATTAAATCAGAAAAAGCACTTTCGCTACCAGCAATGTGCTCAGCCATGGCAACACAGGCATCGTTGCCTGATTGAATGATGATGCCGCGGTTCAAATCTTCAACACTAATCTGCTTACCCACTTCGATAAACATTTTTGAAGAATCTGGAAAGTTTTTAGCCCATGCTTTTTCACTTACGGTAACCATGTCAGTAGGCGCAATATTGCCTGCTTCAATTTCGGTTCCGATGACGTAGCTGGTCATCATTTTAGTTAAGCTTGCAGGTGCTAAACGAGTGTCTGGCTCACCTTCAGCAATGACTTTACCGGTGGTAAAATCAACAAGGAAATAACCTTTTGCATTAATTTGTGGAGGCGCAGGGATGATTTGTGCAGTGGCAGAGAAAATGGCAGCAGAACATACTAAGCCGCACACACCGTTGAGAATTTTGTATTTAAATGATTTCATCATACTCATTAATGGTTAAAGTTAAAGATTCGCGTTACTCATTTTAAAGGTGTTATTGGCTGTAAAGCAAGAACGCGTTTTGAAATTGGCTTTGTTTTAATTTTTTGAGCACTTGTTGAGCTTGTTCAGCGTCTTTAATTGGTCCGAGTCGTAACCTATAGATAGCATCTTTTTCTACTATACTTGTTGGTAATTGGTATTGTTGGCGCAAGGTTGAGGCAAGTGCTTCAACATTTGCTAATTTACTCCCAGCTGCAACCTGAATATAACTTGGACGTGTGGGCGAAGTCTCTAGGGTAATCGCTTCAAGCTTAACCTTGGCTGTACCATGGTTGTAATAGCCTAATTTATAAGCCGCTGCATAGGATAAATCGATAATTCTATCATCGTGAAAAGGGCCACGGTCATTAACTCGTACTATCGCAGATTTCCCATTGGCTGTATTTGTAACCCGAACGAAGCTGGGCAGGGGTAAGGTTTTATGCGCCGCGGTCATGGCGAACATGTCATATATTTCACCATTTGAGGTATGGTAACCATGAAACTTGCGGCCATACCAAGAGGCAATGCCTTCTTCTTTGTAGCCTGTTTCATCAAGCATAGGGGTATAGTTTTTACCAAGTACCGTATAGGGACGCCCGGCACTGGAACTTTTAATCACTTCAGTGACTACCGCATCTTGCATTTCAAGTGTTGTCGGTGTGCGTAGGGGGGCTGCATCGTGTTTCATCGTATAACGACTACTGTGATCCGTTTTATTGCCTGAGCTACTACAGCCGCTCAAAATAACCGCAATGAGCGTTAAACTTATGTACTTCAACATCCAATTCATTATTTTAAAAGCATCCTTTTATCGGTCGCAATTGACATGATTATGCCAAAACCAGCCATGAGCGTAACCATGGATGTACCACCATAACTAATTAGCGGTAAAGGTACACCAACAACGGGTAAAAGCCCAGATACCATGCCAATATTAACGAATACGTAAACAAAAAATGTTAGCGTGAGTGCGCCGGCCAGTAACTTGCCAAAGGCATCTTGGGCATTCACAGCAATGTATAAACCGCGGCCAATAATAAATAAATACATACACAGCAATAGGCATACGCCAAATAACCCAAACTCTTCACTGAGTACGGAGAAAATAAAGTCAGTGTGGCGCTCTGGTAAAAACTCTAATTGAGATTGCGTACCTTGCAACCAGCCCTTACCTTCAATACCACCAGATCCTATGGCTATTTTTGATTGAATAATATGATAACCAGAGCCAAGTGGGTCGCTTTCAGGGTTGAACAATGTGAGGACTCGCTGCTTTTGATAAGCATGCATACCGTAGTGCCAAAATGGCCAAGCAGCAAGGGCTACTAAGCCAGTTAAAAAGCCGATTAGCCGCCAGCTCAAGCCAGATAAAAACAAAACAAATACACCAGAGCTTGCAATTAATATAGAAGTACCTAAATCAGGTTGCTCTTTAATTAGCAAAGTAGGCAGCATTACAATGGTAAAGCCCACTACCAAATGTAATGCCCTAGGGGGTAAGTGGTTGCGGCCAATATACCAGGCGACCATCATAGGCACGGCGATTTTCATTAATTCAGATGGCTGAAAACGCGTCACTCCTAAATCTAACCAGCGTTGAGCACCTTTTGAGCTAACACCAAATAACAATACACCAACCAGCATCAGTAAGCCTGCGCAGTACAATGGAATGACGAGTCGCTTAAGAGTTGCAGGGCTAAATTGAGCTAAAACAAACATGCCAATAATTGCGCCGGCCATTCGCGTCCCATGACGTATCATCATGGCTGAATTTTGCCCACTGGCACTATAAACAATGGCAAGGCTTGCCGCCATCATGGTGAGCAGGGCAATGAGTAATGGCAGATCTAAATGTAGCTTGTCCCAAATTGAGCGCTTATCGTTTAATTGCATTATTGTTGTGCACTCCCAGCAAGGGTTACAGGGTTCGCTGAAAAATAGTAATCCATTAATTGGCGGGCAATAGGTGCACCTACAGAGCTACCCCCACCGGTATTCTCGACCACCACTGAGACCACAATTTGCGGATCGTCAAACGGCGCAAAACCAATGTAAATGGCGTTATCACGTTGACGTTCTTTTAGCGATTTAGCATCATAACGTTCACCTTGAGCAATACTCACCACCTGTGCCGTGCCGGTTTTCCCTGCAGGGTCATAAGTGGCACCTTTAAATGCTTTATGCGCCGTGCCCGTAACCTTTTTCACCGTATTGTGCATTGCATCTAAAGAGATACGCCAGTGATCAGGGTTTTTCAAAACCACAGGGGGTTTTTCGTCATTATTAATTTGGGTAACTTCGTTTTCTTTTTTAGCCACTTGCACTAAATGAGGTGGGTGGTGAAGCCCTTTATTCACTAAAATGTTGGTGGCATTAGCTATTTGCATTGGAGTTGCTGTCCAATAACCTTGGCCTATACCCACTGATATTGTATCACCACGCCACCATGACTCGCGAAAGCGGCCTTCTTTCCATTCTTTAGAAGGCAAGATTGCCGTGGTCTCTTCGTGTATGTCGATACCTGTTAGATCACCAAAGCCAAACTGCGCCATAAAGTCACTGATTTTTGTAATACCTAAACGATAAGACACATCATAAAAATAGGTATCACAGGATTCTTCTATTGCTTTATAAACATCCACATGGCCATGGCCCCAACGTTTCCAATCGCGCCATTTGTGTTCAACATTGGGGATCTGAAAAAAGCCCGGATCCCACATTTTTGTGTGCTCTGTGACTAAGCCTTCTTCCAACGCTAATATTGCCATATGCGGCTTAACAGTTGATGCCGGTGCATAACGACCTTGCGTGGTTCGATTAATTAATGGCCGATCAGGGTTGAGTAAAGCTTTATAGTTTTTACTACTGATACCATGAACAAATAAATTCGGGTCGTAGCTTGGGTTTGAATACAAAGCCAGTACACCACCGTCTTTTGCATCAAGTACGACAATTGCGCCACGCATGTCTTTGAGTGCATGCTGAGCGATTTGTTGTAACCCTATATCCAGCGTAAGTACAAGATCATGACCAGGCTCTGGTGGGGTCATACTTAAAGTACGGATAACGCGACCACGGTTATTCACTTCAACACGTTGTGAACCCACTTGACCATGCAGCAGTTGCTCATAGTATTTTTCAATGCCTAGCTTACCAATATCGTGAGTCGCGCGGTAATTAGTTGCTTGCTCTTCGGCTTCAAGTTTAGTGAGCTCTTTACGGTTTAATTTAGCTACATAGCCTAATGCATGGGTGAGGGTATCAGCATATGGATAATACCGAGCAAGTCGGGCCTCAATACTAAACCCTGGGAATTTATGCTGATTAACTGAAAACTTTGCAACTTCTTGTTCGTTTAAGCGCGCTTTTAATACCTGACTTTTAAAACGGCGGTTATGCTTAATATCTTTAACAAAGTCAGTTTGTTGCTGCTCAGAAATATCAATTATTTTACTTATTTCAGCTAACGAGTTATCGAGATTGTCAACTTCTTCGGGGATCACTTCAAGGTTATAAACGGGTTTGTTTTCAGCCAGTAATACACCATTACGATCATAAATAAGGCCACGGTTCGGGGCAATTGGAATGACTTTAATGCGGTTATCGTTAGATCGAGTTTGATAATCTTGATGATCATCAACTTGGATGGTGTATAAATTGGATAATAAGATTGCCACTAAAATAGTAACAAAAACAAAACCCACAAATGCGCGACGAGCAAACAGATTAGCCTCTGCTGAATGATCTCGAATTGTGGGCCTTTTTTTGAGCATGAATTAATTACTCGCGATGATAAGGATGGTTGTTGTTTAAGCTCCATCCTCTATACAGACTTTCAGCAACAATAATACGCACTAATGGGTGCGGCAGGGTCAAATTTGATAACGACCACTTTTGCTCAGAAGCAGCAATACATTCAGGTGCTAGTCCCTCTGGGCCGCCAATTAACAAGCTGACATCGCGACCATCTAATTGCCATTTCTCCATGTTTTTTGCTAATTGATGGGTATCAAGTGCTTTGCCGGTCACCTCTAAGGTCACAATACGATTGCCTTTAGGTATTGCGGCGAGGGTTTTTTCACCTTCAATATGTAGAATCCGCTTAATGTCGGCATTTTTACCGCGCTTACCTGCTGGGATTTCTATTAATTCCAATGCCATATCTTTTGGAAAGCGGCGCTGATATTCAGCAAAACCGGTTTCAACCCACGCTGGCATTTTGGTACCAACGGCAATCATTTGTATTTTCACGGGTGTACTTCCAAACTCAGTTTAAATTAAGCGCCGTTAGCTCCAAAGCTTTTCTAGATCGTAATAGTCACGTGTTTGATCTTGCATAACATGGACGACTACATCGCCTAAATCAACCAGTACCCATTCGCCTTCGTTTTGACCTTCATAGCCAAGTGGTTCTTCACCAGCATGACGTGCTTCTTTAGCAACGTGATCAGCAATCGATTGTACGTGGCGTTTTGAATTACCAGAACACACCAGCATATAATCAGTGATGTCTGAGTTGCCTGTTACATCAAGCTGAACCACATCACGTGCTTTCATATCATCAATTTTGTCTAGGGCAAAGGCGAGTAGTTGTTTCGAATCCAAAGTGTTATCTCATTAATAAAGGGAATAGTTACTATTTTATCACGCTGATGATTTTTATTCATCACTTAGATAAAGTTCATGGCTATCTATATAGTGACTCACAGCTGCAGGCAGAAGTTCCCGACAAGATTGACCTTTTTTTAGTTTTTGGCGAATCTCACTCGATGCTACATCTATCACTTGGCCAGGTAAAAAATACAGTTTTCCGGCACGCTCTGTGTGCAATACTTCAAGTGAAGTGGTCTGTGCATTGCGTTGATAGTGCTGCAGTTGTGCGCTTAAATTGGTCGTTTGATTAGGTCGTTGGTACACCACAATATGGCACAGTTGGGTAATAACTTGCCATTCATACCACCTATCTAAGCTATTAAATGAGTCAAGGCCAATCAAAAACACAATAGGTTCGTTTGGGTGTTCATGGCGTAACTCTTGAAAGCTTAACAATGAATAAGAAGGGCCTTGGCGTTTTAGCTCACGCAAATCTAAAGAAAAACTTGGAAAATCAGCAATGGCGGCTGCTAACATAGCAACACGGTGCGCATTACTAATGCCCGGTTGGGCTTTATGAGCGGGAATAGCGCAGGGCATGAAGCGCAATTGCACCAGTTTTAAATGCTCAACACATTGCTGCGCCATATTAAGGTGGCCTAAATGCACTGGATCAAAAGTACCGCCAAAAACTGCAATCATGATTGGCTCCTTATTATGAGTCGAGCGGGTGGGCAGGGAGTGCGACAGCAACTGGTTGGCAAAAAACCAAACATATATGCGCCAGAGCTTGATAAGGCTTAATTAAGTTACCTTGCTTGTAGCTGGCATCAAATTGCGCTAGTAAGCTAATGATATGTTCAAGCGTGTCTACTGTTAAGCGATTAAGCGCCTGACTAATTGGCCCTTGTTGGTTTTTCCAAATTGCTTTTTGTTTAAATAAAGCAGCCAAGCTTTCACCTTGTTGTAACCCTAATTGCAGGCTCAACAAGGTATTCGCTTCTTTATTGATAGCCCATAAAATACTGACCGCTTCGGTATTATCAGCGGCAAGTTTCGTCAGTACTTTGATCGCTTGGCGGCTATTGCCGTGTAATAATGCTTCGCTTAAATCGAAAATATCGAACTTGGCTTGATTTAGCAGGCCTTGCAGCACTAATTGTTGATCAATTAACGCATTACCATGCAGCAGCGAGAGTTTTTCTAGCTCTTGAAAGCATGCCAGTAAATTACCTTCGGTTGCATCAATCAAGGTGCGTTTAGCATCGTTTTGCATGTTGATGGCTAAGCGTGCGCATTGCTCATCTAACCAACGTTGTAAATGACTCCCCGACAACGGGTAACAAGGCACAAACACCCCATGTTTATCCAGCGCTTTAAACCAAGCACTGCGTTGAATATCTTGGCTTGCTTTAGCACCTGTGACAATTAACAGGGTGTCTGGGTTATTTAGCTCAACGAGTTTTTTAAATGTTTGGCTGCCAACAGTGCCTGGTTTTTGACCGTTAAGATCAAGCTCTATTAAGGTACGCGCACTAAATAAAGACATACTTTGGTATTGTGCTATGAGCTCTTGCCAATCAAAGCCGGGCATTAAAGTAAATTTTATGACTTCGTCAAACCCCTTCTGCTTAGCGCAAGTACGGATTTGTTGCGCGCATTGCGCTATTTGAAAAGGCTCTTCGCCAAACACTAAATAGAAGGGCTGGAGCGCCTTTTTTAATTCATTGGGGAGTTGATTAGCGTAACAGCGCATTATAGTTGTGAGAGCTCTCGTACGATGCGACGACTTGCCTGCATACGAATTTCATTAAGCAGTAAATCTAACTCTTTTGCTTTGGCTAGGGCGTTATCAGGATCGTCTTGGTAATTTCTGTACAGCTCAAAGCTTTGCTCAATTGGTTCTTCACCTGGGCGTTTTAACGTATAAGCCACGCTGTATGCTAGCTCGTATTCAGCCACTTGACCGTTTTTGAATAACGACAAAATCTGGCGTTCTAACCGGTCTTTAGATAAATACAGCTGTGCTACATTTTTTTGCACCGATGATAAGGTTTCCACTTCACTTAAGCGCAGCTCTTTTTCGAGCATAGCAAATAAGGCGGACTTTTCATCATCACCGCTAAGCGTAATGATTTTTAAGTCATCCGGTAAACGTGATGCTTTTTTTAAGTGAAAGCCGCAACTGGTTAATAAAAAACAGACTAGCACTAAGGCTAGTCCGTTTTTAAAGGCATTAAGTGATGCCATATTAGTTAGCAACTATGTTAAGTAGTTTACCCGGTACGTAAATTACCTTGCGGATGGTTACGCCGTCAGTAAATTTAGTAACATTCGCTTCAGCAAACGCAAGCTCTTCTACTTGCTCTTTCGTTGCATCAGCAGCCACCGTTAGTTTGGCACGTAGCTTACCATTAACTTGAACAATAATAAGTTTCTCATCTTCAACCAACGCAGACTCGTCAACAGTTGGCCAAGCAGCATTAAGAATGTCACCTTCTTTACCAAGCTCTTGCCACAACTGATGTGATAAATGCGGTGTGATTGGCGCAAGCATGATCAATAGGGCTTCTAGTGCTTCGTTAGCAATCGCAACATCTTGTTTATCAGCCAGTGGCGCTTTTAACAATTTGTTTGAGATTTCCATGATAGCTGCAATCGCAGTATTGAATGTTTGGCGACGTTCAATATCATCAGTTACTTTTGCAATCGCTTTGTGAAGTTCACGACGTAAAACTTTTTGCGGGTTGGTTAGCGCTGATTTATCAAGTGCTTGGTAGCCTACGGTGTTTACGTCAACGGCGTATTTCCAAATACGTTTAATGAAACGATGTGCACCTTCAACACCTGAATCAGACCACTCAAGGGTTTGCTCTGGTGGTGCAGTAAACATCATAAATAAGCGTACTGTATCGGCACCGTATTGAGCGATAACTTGTTGTGGGTCGATACCGTTATTTTTCGACTTTGACATTTTGCTCATGCCCGATGAGAACACAGGCTCGCCGTCGTCTTTATGCCACGCTTTGGTTACACGGCCTTTGTCGTCTGTTTCAGTTTCTACGTCGCTTGGTGAAATCCATACATCGCCGCCTTTCTCATCTTTACGATAGAAAGTCTCAGCGAGTACCATACCTTGACAAAGTAGACGGTCAAATGGCTCATCTGAGTTTACTAAACCAAAGTCGCGTAATAATTTATGGAAAAAGCGCGAGTACAATAAATGTAAAATGGCGTGCTCAATACCACCTATGTATTGATTTACCGGTAGCCAGTAATTTGCCGCCGCAGGGTCTAACATGCCTTCATCATGGCGCGGGCTACAGTAGCGCGCGTAATACCAAGATGATTCCATAAAGGTATCAAAGGTGTCTGTTTCGTGAAATGCAGGTGCGCCATTAACAGTGGTTTTTGCCCACTGCGGATCTGCTTTGATAGGTGAGGTGACACCATTCATAACCACGTCTTCAGGTAAGCGTACAGGCAGCATATCTTCACTGGCTGCAAGTTCTTTACCGTCTTCGTCGCTAAGCATAGGGATTGGTGAGCCCCAATAACGCTGGCGGCTTACACCCCAGTCACGTAAGCGGAAGTTTACTTTACGCTCACCGACGCCAAGTGCTTCAAGCTTATCGGCAACTGCGTTAAATGCAGCGTCAAAGTCAAGGCCATCAAACTCACCTGAGTTTACTAATACGCCTTTTTCAGTGTAGGCCTCTTGCTCAAGGTTTACTTCAAGTTCAGAGTCCGCAACAGGTGCGATAACTTGTTTAATATTTAGGCCATAGGCTGTCGCGAATTCATAATCACGTTGGTCGTGTGCTGGCACGGCCATAACAGCACCAGAGCCGTAATGCATAAGTACAAAGTTAGCAACCCAAATTGGTACTTGCTCACCAGTAAGCGGGTGCGTTGCAAAAAAGCCGGTTGCGATACCTTTCTTTTCCATGGTTGCCATATCTGCTTCGGCAACTTTGGTGTTTTTACACTCTTCAACAAACATTGCTACAGCGTCGCTATTTTTAGCTGCTTCTTGGGCAATAGGGTGTGCACCAGCAACCGCAAGGTAGGTTACACCCATAAAAGTGTCTGGGCGGGTTGTGTAAACGCTAAATTTTTCGTTGTTATCTGTGCGCGTAAACTCGATATCTAGCCCTTCAGAGCGGCCAATCCAGTTACGTTGCATGGTTTTAACTTGCTCAGGCCAATCTTCTAGTTTGTCTAAGTCGTCAAGTAGCTCTTGTGCGTAGTCAGTAATTTTAATAAACCACTGCGGAATTTCTTTTTGCTCAACCACAGCACCTGAGCGCCAACCGCGACCATCAATAACTTGTTCGTTTGCCAATACTGTTTGATCCACAGGATCCCAGTTTACCGTTGACATTTTTTTGTACACTAAACCTTTTTCGTACAGCTTAGTGAAAAACCATTGTTCCCATTTATAATAGTCAGGGTGACAGGTTGCGATTTCACGATCCCAGTCATAGCCAAAACCTAATTGCTTAAGCTGGGTACGCATGTAATCGATGTTCTCGTAGGTCCACTTTGCAGGGGCTGTTTTATTTTTAATTGCCGCATTTTCTGCAGGTAGACCAAACGCATCCCAACCCATAGGCTGCATAACGTTTTTGCCTTGCAAGCGTTGGAAACGAGAAACAACATCACCAATTGTGTAATTACGCACATGACCCATATGTAGTCGACCACTTGGGTATGGGAACATAGAAAGGCAGTAATACTTTTCTTTGCTCTCGTCTTCAGTGGCTTTAAATACTTGGTTTTCTTCCCAGTAGGATTGGACTTTTGACTCTATGTCTTGCGGGTTATATTGCTCTTGCATCTACGATTCCAGACTTCTTGCAAACTAATAAAAAATTGTCGAATAGGATACCCCAAAATAAACGCTAATCACAGCGGCAAATAAACGGATTTTATAAAATCATGACTAAATTAGTTTTCAGGGCAGGTTAACCTATACTCTAGTAAGTTGAATACTGATATAACGCAGTTTTGAAGGAGTATAAAATGGCTGATTACAAAACTTGGTTAAACGATTTAACCGACTGGCTTAAAGATGTAAAAGATCATGAACTAAAGGACGCGATAGACAAATTTGTCGAATCAGAGCAAGCGCTAAAAAACTTAGGCCAAGAAAAACTTGAGCTGTATCGAAATTACTTAAAGCGCGATATTGAGCATATTCAAGAGCACGATAAACACTACAATTCGCTTGCATGGCAAGAGCTTAAAGAGTCTTTATGGTATGAGCTATCCCACATTGAAGATAAAACTCAGTTAGAATGGCAGGCTTTAAATCAAGATTTTAAACATAATGGTGTTTATCACCAAGGTGAATGGATAGCCATGGGCACATTAGTATGTAAGAATTGCAATCATAGTTATGATATTTATCATGCCGCGCAAATTAGAGCTTGTTCACAGTGTAACGGTATCTACTTTAGCCGTCGGGCATTACAACCGTAAAATGGTGTGCAGCGTTCATGCGCTGCGCACACTTAAATAAATCAGCAAATTAGCTGATACAAAAAGAAGTTAGAATGACGAAAAAACTGTTGCCTTTACCTGTGTCTGCCTTGGCGCCGACAATCTCGTTTAATCATGTGCAAACCTGCATGAATAATCCATACCCTGAAACACTGACCTTTATTGGTCAACAGCGTGCACAAAGCGCGCTGGATTTCTCGCTGGGTATGGAACTACCTGGTTATAATGTTTATGTGATGGGTGAAGCTGCCCATGGTCGTTTTACCTTAGTAAAAGATAAATTAGAGGCACACAGTAAAGGTCGGCCTACGCCAAAAGAGTGGTTATATGTTAATAATTACGATGATCACCGTGAGCCCATTGCGATGTTTTTACAGGCAGGGCAAAGCAAGCAATTAGCTGATGATATTGATTCATTTATTGATGAAGTACTAGATACCTTTCCGGCGGCATTTGATAACCCTGCCTACCAGCGTAAAAAGAAAAAAATAGATCGTGAATTTAACGATGCTTATGACGCGGCAATCACCGAAGTTGAAATGACTGCACTTGAGCAGAGTGTTGCTTTAATTGAAGAAAAAAGCGTAGTGGGGTTTGCTCCTTTAGTGAATGGCAAGCAATTAAGCGATGCCGAATTTGCAGCTCTCGATGATGAACTACGTGAACAGTTTTACGAAGTTATCGAAAAACTAGAAGATGCATTGATTGAAGCATTAATAGAGTTACCGCGTTGGAAGCGAGAGTCATCGGAAAAACTACGTAATTTAAAAAAATCCACAGCTGAGCTTGCTACTAAGCCCCTTTTGAAAGATTTAGAGCACAAATACGCTGCTCATATTGGCGTACTGCGTTACTTAAAAGATATCCGTGTTGAAATTATCGATGCAGTGCTTGAGTGGCTTGATGATGAAGATGAGAGCGAAGAAAATAAAGAAGATTTTGACAGCAAAGGTATGCTAACAGACTTTTTTGCGCCTAATATCTTAGTTGAGTTTAAAGAGGGAGATGCCGCGCCTGTTGTTTATGAGCCAAACCCAACGTTTGGTAACATTTTTGGTAAAATTGAATACGCAGCCTCACAGGGTTCATTAATCACCAGTTATCGCTCAATACAACCTGGTGCATTACATCGTGCTAATGGCGGCTATTTGATCATGGATGCCGAAAAAGTCATGGCCAACCCGCAAGTATGGGACGGCTTAAAACTTTCGCTTAAAACTCATCAAATTAAAAATGATCTACCTTACCAAGATAGCGCAGTGGGCAGTAGTTTTACCCTGCGCCCACAATTGATCCCACTTGATGTAAAAATTATTCTATTGGGCTCACGTGATTTGTATTACACCATTGGTGAGTACGATGAAGAATTTGCCGAGTTGTTTAGAGTACTGGCCGATTTTGATTACTATTTACCAAGCAGCGATAAATTGCAGTATCAGTTTATAACTAAAGTAATCGAGTATTGCCAAAATACACTCAAGTGCAGTTTAACCGAAGCTGCCATGGCGCGGTTACTTAAATTTAGTTATCGCCAAGCAGAGCACCATAATAAATTATCAGCGCGTTTTGCTGATGTACTGGAGCTGGTGGCAGAGGCAAGCTTTTACACTAAACAAGATAACTTAAGTTTAATTGACGCTCATCATATTGATGAAGCCATCGAAGGTAAGCAGTATCGCACTGGGCAAATTAGTGAAAACATGCTCAGCGATATCAAAGAAGGGCACACCTTAATCGCCACTGATGGCCAAGCGGTTGGTAAAGTGAATGGCTTAACGGTATTGCACATTGGTGATACATCATTTGGTACGCCTGCCCGTATTACTGCCACAGTGTACGCAGGTGCTGATGGCGTGATTGACGTAGAGCGTGAAGCCGAGCTCGGTAAAGCAATTCACTCTAAAGGTGTGATGTTATTAACGGGTTATTTGGGTAATAAATACGCCCAGCAATTTAGTTTAACCCTCAGTGCGAATATCGCTATCGAGCAAAGTTATGGCTACATAGATGGTGATAGCGCGTCACTGGCTGAGTTATGTGCCTTGATCTCAGCAATTACTAATTTACCAATCAGCCAGTCAATTGCGCTGACAGGCTCAATAAACCAACATGGCGATGTACAAGCCATTGGTGGTGTAAACGAAAAAATAGAAGGCTTCTTTAAACTATGTAAAATGCGTGGTTTAACCGGCCAGCAAGGGGTGATTGTGCCTAAATCTAACCAAGTTAACTTGGTATTAGATGATGAAATACTCGCAGCGGTTGAGTTGGGTAAGTTCCACATCTATGCCGTTGAAACGGTAGATCAAGCCCTCAACGCATTAATGGATATTGACGCCGGTGAGCTAGTGGATGGCCACTATCCTGAAGACTCGGTTAATGGCATTGCTTTAGCACGCTTAAATAATATTGCCGATATCGTAAATGGCGATAGTGACGAAGACGAAAAAGAACAACAGAGTGAAGAATCATGATTAATATTATTTTAGCAATCATCATTGCTATATTTTGCTATTTAATTTTTCAAAATAGTAAAAAAGCTAAGCAACAAGCCCTTGCCAATGCGCAGCTTGGCAGTGATTTTTTAGCCACCAATAGTAAAGTTGAAGGCATAACTGAGACTGCTTCAGGGCTACAATATAAAATTGAGCACAGCAGTGGGAGTGATGTAAAACCTAGCCCGACTAGCATGGTGAACGTTCACTATCACGGTACCTTACTTGATGGCAGTGTTTTTGACAGCTCTGTTGAGCGAAACAGCCCCATTAGCTTTGGCCTGCATCAAGTAATTAAAGGCTGGACTGAAAGCTTACAATTGATGAGCGAAGGAGATAAATACACCTTTTATATCCCGCATCAGCTTGCGTATGGCGAAAAGCGTGTTGGCAGTATTCCACCTGCATCACTGCTAATATTTGAAGTAGAGTTGTTAAAAGTAGAATCTTAAAGTTATTACTTATATTTGTAGTCGTATTCAGTAATGATCAAACCTAATTATAAAGATTACACGCTGCAACAGCTACTTGAAGCGCAAGAAATAATAGATAAAGCACAGTTTCCATTACGCTATAAAAAGCTGTGCGCAGAAATAGAATTTAAAAAGCATGATCCGCAGCAGCTTGCTTTAGTGGAGCGAAAAAAACACCTCAACAACTTGATCTTTAGCAAGATCATTATGGCGCTGCTAAGTTGCTTTTTCGCCTCAGAGCTATACTCAGCTTGGCAACTAGGCGTTGCTTCATTCAGAAAAAGTGATTATACCTTAGCTGATAACCCGCCGATGTTTTACTTTATAGTTATCACTAATGTAGTGCTATTACTTGTTTTTTTGTTTTTAGTATTTAGTAACGTCTGGCTAAAGCAGGCTGAAATTGAAGAGTAGGCCATTAACTGAAATACATTAATTATAAAGTTTACCTAACGGCATGTTTATAATTTACTTCTCGCTAACTTGCTAACTTGCTAACTTGCTAACTCGCCAACCCACTAACTCGCTTCTCATTCACTTTACTCCAAACACAAAAAAACCTCGGCATTTACATGACGAGGTTTTTAGCTTTCTATCTAAATCGCAGTGTTTAGTTAGAAGTAAAGCTCACTGGACGACGTTCTTTACGAGGACCGCCACGCTTATCACCGCGTTGGTTGTCTTTGTTAAAGTTACGCTTTCTGTCACCACTAGGGCGTTCAGAGCGTTCGCCGCGTGGCTCAGCTGGACCTTGATCTTGAGTCAATGTCATACCCATTGGGCGTTTACAAATAAACACCTTTTGGAAGTGATCAAGTACATCTTTAGGCATGTTTTGCGGTAATTGTACCGTACTGTGACTGTCGTGAAGACGAATGTCACCAATAAACTTGCTTGAGATATCAGCTTCGTTAGCGATTGCACCCACAATGTTCTTAACTTGAACACCATGCTCACGACCTACTTCGATACGGTAAGTATCCATAGGACCTGCATCACGGCTATTACGCTCGCGAGGTTTACGCTCAGCGCGCTCACCGCCACGTTCGTTACGACGACCACGGTCACCACGTTCATTGCGTGAATTACGCTCATTGCGCTCACGTGGCTGAATCTTAACTTCTTCAACTTTGATTGGCGATTGTTGCTGTGCTAAACACAGTAATGCACCCGCTAAGTCTTCAGGAGCAAGGTCAAGTTTTTGTGCCATGCTAGCAGCAACTTCATTGAAGAAAGTGATATCTTTATTTTCAAGAGCAAGGGTAAGCTTCTCTTGTAATGCATTGATACGTTTTTCTTCAACAACTTTAGCTGTTGGTAGTTCAACTTGGGCAATTTCAGATTTAGTATGACGAATGATATTTTTAAGTAAATAACGTTCGTTATGCTTAACGAATAAAATTGCTTTACCAGTACGACCAGCACGACCTGTACGGCCGATACGGTGAACGTAGGCTTCAGAATCTTGCGGAATATCGTAGTTGATAACTAAGCTTAAGCGGTCAACATCTAGACCACGAGCTGCTACGTCTGTTGCAATAACAACGTTTAGCATGCCGCTTTTTAAGCGATCAACAGTACGTTCACGGGCTTGCTGGTTCATATCACCGTTAAGAGGCGCAGCAGAGAAACCTTCGCGCTCTAATAACTCAGCAAGTTGTACTGTATCGTTACGTGTACGTACGAAAACAATAGCACCTTCGTATTGTTCAGCTTCTAAGAAGCGAACGATGGCTTTGTTTTTATGTACGTGAGCATTCCAAAATACTTGCTCAACTGAAGATACAGTCGAGTTACGTGCAGAAATATGAACCTGTTCAGGGTTATTCATATACTTGCTGCTGATATTTTGAATTTGCTTAGGCATAGTCGCAGAGAAAAGACATGTTTGCTTTTCACGCGGCGTTTTTTCCATGATGTTTTCAACATCATCGATAAAGCCCATACGTAACATTTCATCGGCTTCATCAAGTACTAGCGCTTGTAGCGCATCAAACTTGATAGTACCGCGGTTAATGTGATCGATTAAGCGACCCGGTGTAGCGACAATAATTTGCGCGCCACGACGAAGTGCACTTAATTGGATGCTGTAGCTCTGGCCACCATAAAGTGCCAACACTTCAACACCACGAGTGTGTTTAGCATATTGTTCGAATGCCTCAGCAACTTGGATCGCAAGCTCACGGGTAGGTGTGAGTACAAGGATCTGTGGCTGTTTCACAGACGGGTCAATATTATTAAGTAATGGCAGTGCAAATGCTGCTGTTTTACCTGTACCCGTTTGCGCTAGTCCCAGTACGTCCTTTCTTTCTAGCAATAACGGTATACATTGAGCTTGGATTTCAGATGGTGTCTTGTAACCCAACTCTTCAACTGCCTTTAAAATTGCAGGAGAAAGATTTAGAGATTCAAACGTGACTGGTTCTGACATTAATACGCCTCAACGAATTTAAAGAGGCGCGCATTGTATAGGAAATACGAGGCAATTGCTTGTATAAATTACAACTAATTTGTATGTGGTTGATGTTGGTTGAAATTTAATCAGTTTGATTTTTGCGCAAATCAAACTGATTAACAAGTTAGAAACAAAGCTTATTGATAAAGACCTAAGTTTTCTTTTGCGTAAGCTTCAAATTCAGTGAATCCGCCGATGTGTTCTTGGTCAACAAAAATTTGTGGAACAGTCGGGCATGGCTTACCAGCTGATTGTTCTAGATCCGCTTTGCTGATCCCTTCTTTAATGATATCAATGTAGCGAAATTTAAAATCATCGCGTTCATCAGCTAGTTTCTGTGCAACATCTTTTGCACGAACACAAAATGGGCAGCCTTCACGGCCAAAAATTACAGTTAACATATCGCTCTCCTCGATTTAGTGTGTGTTCATAGTAGCGAATTAAAAAAATAATAAAAGTGCAGAAAATCGATTAGTTAATTCTATTTATATGATTGGAATAAAAAACTTATACCATCGTGAGTTTACACTAATACGTGATTGGTTATTTAAAGCACACTTAAGTTACATTGCTCGTAAAGCAATACCTAGTTGGCTTGAATAACCCATAGAGCGCGCAGTAATTTTCAGTTCTTCATTGACTATGTAGTATGTGGGAAAGGCAGAGACTTTATAATTTGTTTGGGTTTGATTATTCCCAAGCAGTACTGGCATTGTCAGTTGTAAATCGGTTACAAACGTATTGACTTGAGCTTCGCTTGTGTAATCAAGTGCGATAGCAATCGCTTTAATGTCTGTGCCCGCGATAGCAGCTTCTAAATTCGGCATACTATATTTGCAAACAGTACACCAAGGGGCAAAAAAATAAATGACAGTTTTATTGCCTTTCAGCTCGGCAATACTCAAACGTTGTTCAACACTCTTTAGTACAGGTAAATTAAAATACGGTGCAGGGTTGTGATCCGTGTTAAGTAAATTACGTTCTTGAAACGCGCTGACGAGAAAAAATATCACGGCGGCTAAACTTATATTTATCAGTGTACTGCGGATGAATTTCAAACATATCTCCAAGGCCGATTACATTTTCATGGTTGAATTATTAAGTTTAACCCTAAGCTATTTTAATGGAAACCATGAAGATGTTTAGATTTTAATTCTTACAAAGGAGATCATGATTATGAATAACGCAATACAGCCAGCACAAAAGATGCCTTTACTGACAGCAAAGGATATTGATGGCAAGACTTTTGATATAACGCAGCGCCAAACCGAATTACCTTGGAAGATGATAGTTGTTTACCGTGGTGTGCATTGCCCGCTATGTACAAAGCAATTAAATGCATTAGCGAAAATGAAAAGTGATTTTTCTGACGCTGGCGTTGAATTGGCAGCAGTCAGTGCCGATAGTCAGGAACAATTACAGCAGCACCTTAATGACTTAGATGTGAACTTCCCACTATACACTGGCCTTACATTAGAGCAGATGACTGATTTTGGTTTATACATTAGTGAACCTCGTAATGAGAATGAAACCAATCACCCATTTTCAGAGCCTGCGATATTTGTACTGAATGAAGACAATCAAATTCAGATCATTGATAAATCTAACGCGCCATTTTCGCGTCCTGATTTAAATGCGCTACTTTCAGGCATTAAGTTTATTCGTGAAAACGACTACCCAATTCGTGGCACATTCGCGCCATAAATAGAACAGTGGGGCATATGAATAGTATGCCCCTCATTATTTTTTAAAACTTTTTTATTTTTTTACTTGAAAACAATTTTACCGTCCATATATAGTTTAGTGAGGACGCCTGATGGGTCCCAAACTAAACAGAAGTAATTGAAATTTATATTATTTATTTAACTTTGCCTGCGCTTGTTCAAAAGAAAAGCACATGCAAAATATCGCTTAAATATGAGGATATTATTATGCGTACAGTAGATTTATCACCACTTTATCGTTCATTCATTGGTTTCGATCATTTAGCATCTTTAATGGATGCCGCGGCTCGCACAGACAAGCAGCCAAGTTTTCCTCCATACAATATCGAAGCACTCGATAAAGACAAATACCGTATCACTATGGCTGTAGCTGGTTTTAGTGACAATGAGCTGACCATTGAGTCTGAAAACAACACCTTAAAGGTAACCGGCGAAAAAGCTGAGAAAGGTGAAACACAAGAGCGTAAATTTATTCATCAAGGAATTGCAGAACGTAATTTCGAGCGTAAGTTTCAGCTAGGCGACCATGTTAAAGTACTTGGCGCAGATTTAGCTAACGGCTTGTTGAGTATTGACCTTGAGCGTGAAATACCAGAAGCATTAAAGCCACGCAAAATTGAAATTGGCAGTGGTAACTTGCTAGAAGGGAAATAACCAACCCTTAAACATTATTTCCCCTAATTAACTTGTTATTTTAAGTAGCCGCCTCATTTGAGGCGGCTTTTTTGCTTTGCGCGCCTTGAAATACGAATTAATCAAAGTAGGTACAGGGGGAGTTAAATAGCTAAATCTGACTTAGTAAATTTAATCAAAACTGTAAGCTGTGAAAATATTTTTTGGATAAGAGGAGTGACATGACCCCTCCGACCCAATGTAGTAAGTAAGATCTGTGAAGAAATTAATAGAACAGTACTATGCTCACAATATAACTCTCAAATTGTTGTAAATTATCTAAGTAAAGGTGGGATCAACAATTCCATTAGTCCAAAGCATTGCTGTTACTGCCAAAATAATAACTAATAAAATAAGCCCGCATGTCACCACTGAACTTGCGTATATAAAGCCGCGCTCTTGGGGGATATGCATTAAAATTGGTACGCCGGTGTAAAGTAAATACACTGAATAGGCCAGTGCCGCGATGCCGACACATACAACAAACCAAAGCTCAGGTAAAAATGCAGCTAGTGCTGACATAAACACCGGTGTAGAGGTGTATGCTGCGAGCTCTAGGGTTTGTGTGAAGGTTGGTTTCGCGCCAAACGTGACAGCCATCCAGTGGGCTAAATACGCCAGTGCAAAAACTCCTGCAATCAGTGCTGCATACATAGCGATGGCAATTAATAGTGCACTGTCATGAGTTAAAAATACGGGGTTGCCGGTACCAATACTCCAACCTAAGTATACAGATGAATAATAGCCCATAGCGGAGGGAAACAACGCTATCAGCAAAATATGCGATAAGCTATAGGTTAAGCTCTCGTGACGGTTATCTATGGTTTGCCATTCTTCGAGTGGATGAGCATATATGCCCCATAAATGGTTTAAAATCATTGTGTGTGCCCCTTAAAAAAGTTGTCTGCTGTTTTATTTTTATACAGCTTGTATTAAGTTATGGTTCAGTTGCTGGGGCTTGTCAAGGAACAGCTCTTTAGCAGGGGCTATTAGACATTAGTTTAAAGTTTGGCTTTATTTTATTCTCTGGTTATTTTCGTGGTAAAATAGTGACAATAAGACCATTTATATAAGCAGTTCAAACCGTGCCTTACAGCGAACTTTTACAACCAATCAATAATTTTCTTCAGTGCGAAACCCCACAAGCATGGATAGATGAAGCAGTAAAACCAGAGAACTTAAATGTTTTACTGATTGATCATTTGATATGTGAGCTTAAGGCTGCGCAGTCGGCGATGTTCTTAATTCGCAAATACGCGGTTGATAAACAAAGTAGCGATGCATTGCTTGAGTGGCTTAAACCATTTGAAACACTCATTTATAAGCGTGAAGGTAATTGGCAAGATTTAGCGGCTAAAAATAAGCTGAATAAGTCGGTGATCCCTAAATCAGATTCCCCTTATGGGCAAGATTTGGTTGATAAAATGGTAATGCTGATAAAAGAAGAACTGCACCATTTTTATCAAGTACTCGAGATCATGGATGAGTACGGTGTTGAGTATCAAAGTATTACGCCGTGTCGTTACGCAAAAGGCATGCTCAGGCATGTTAAAACCTATGAACCAGACGCATTGGTCGATAAGCTTATAGTAGGCGCTTACATTGAAGCGCGATCGTGTGAACGCTTTGCCAAACTGGCACCGCATTTAGATAAACGTTTAGGTGATTTTTATATTTCATTGCTACGCTCTGAAGCTCGCCACTACCAAGATTACTTAACATTGGCACAAGAAATTGCAGGTTTTGATATTACGGAGCGAGTGACATTTTTTGCTGAAAAAGAACGCGAGCTAATCATAACTTCAGATACTGATTTTAAGTTCCACTCGGGTGTACCTAATTTGTAAGTGCGCTATACTCGACCCTAATATTATAAAAATTATATGGATATTTAATGAAGAAGTTAATTGGGTTTTTATCACTTTTTAGTGTATCTGTTTGGGCTACTGAAGGAGGGGCTCCTGCCTTTTTTAATTCAGAATCAAATAAAGAATACCTTGCGCTCATAGAGCACCTTGTTGATGTGCTACCAAAAAATGGCAATCCTAACTTTTTAAGTGTATTAGCCTCTCCTTATGGTTTATTGGATGTACAGGCAACTAAGTTTAGCGATGATTTAGATAAGAATAGTTTCTCTAATTTTAATATGGGTGTAATGGGTTCTGCTATTTTTGATACAAAGCAAAGCTATACAACAGATTTACCGAATCGTGTTTTGTGTCATCAAAGCAGCTGCAGAAAACCGAGATTAGCATATGCGCGAGAACTTATTGCTCATATAAATACCATAGAGGCGTTTTTTACTGAAAATCCAACGATAAATTTAGTGAGCGTTTTAGACCAGTATGTTTATCGTGTAAATAATGCTTTTTATACTCCAGCTAGCGTAATTGATTATACCCCTTCTGCTGAAGCTGGTTTTGTACCATCAGCCGATTTTAAACAGTATTTTAGTGCCATTGAACGAACCCCATATTATAAAATTGAAGAGCAAACATTGGCTATTCGTCAGCTTATGCTTAAAACTGGCATGAGTGTGATACACCGCTGCGACGATTCATTATTACGTATAATCGTTTCGGGTATTAGTAATAACCAGTGGGGAGTGGTTTTTAGTCCTGATAATAGTTATAAGCCGGTGCTCGGTGAGCGAAATTTACAAGGGTTTGAATACGATGATGTTGTAAAATTAGCTGATAATACCTTTTACTACCAGACTAATTAATATTATTCATTACCTACAAATGGCTCGTTAATTAGCGTTTGTTGTTTTTCAGTCACAACGAGATAGGAGCCTTGGTTGTACCAGTCACCTAAAACGGTGCGAGTCAGTTGGCTAGCAGCTACATTATAATGGTGTACATCAGGACGGTGGGTATGGCCGTGGATCATGTTAGTAACTTGATGCTTAGCAAATACGTCAAGGACTGCTTCTTCGGTCACATCAAGAATGTCTAATGATTTGCCTGCTTGGTTTTGTTTGGATTTTTCGCGTGCTTTTTTGGCAACACTTCGGCGATACCAAAGGGGGAGTGCTAGCATTAAACGTGGCCACCACCAACCGCGGCCTTTTTTACGAAATTTTTGATACTCAATATCTTGGGTGCACATTTCATCGCCATGCAAAATGACAGTAGGTGTGCCATATAAATCAATCACGGTTTGTTCATCGAGTATAGTCATACCGGCTTTGTTGGCGTAGCCTTCACGCATGATAAAGTCACGGTTCCCATGAATAAAAAACACCGGCGTGCCGTTATCGCTGACCTGCTTGAGCCGTTTTGCGACTTCACTCGATAATGGCGTGACATAATCATCACCTACCCAGACTTCAAAAAAGTCACCTAAAATATATAACGCATCGACATCTTTCTTCACAATATGCTTGTTTAAAAAGTGGTAAAACGCAGCACTTATATCAGGGCGGCTTTCAGTGAGGTGAAGATCGGCTATAAAGTATGTTTGGCGAGTCATAGGTAAGTCTTTTAAAAATAAATAAAGCGGGCATTTACGCATAGCATAAATACCCGCTAAAACGCCACGTTACGTGGGTAAGCCTAACTTAGTTTACAGTTACGCTTTTGATAATAACATCATCAAGTGGTACATCTTGATGAAAACCTGAGCTACCAGTTGCAACGGCTTTGATTTTCTCAACTACGTCCATGCCTTCAACAACTTCTGCAAATACGCAGTAACCCCAACCTTGTGAAGTTTCGCTGCTAAAGTTTAAGAAGTCATTGTCGTTCACGTTAATGAAGAACTGTGCTGTTGCTGAATGTGGATCCGGTGTACGTGCCATTGCTAATGTGCCTTTTTTATTTGAAAGGCCATTGTTTGCTTCGTTTTGAATAGGATCATGTACTTCTTTTTGAATCATGCCAGATTCAAAACCACCACCTTGAACCATAAAACCATCAATTACACGGTGAAAGATTGTACCGTCGTAAAAGCCTGCATTTGCATATTGTAAAAAGTTTTTAACGGTGTTTGGCGCTTCGGTTTTGTGCATGTTAATGGTGATATCACCAAAGTTTGTGTGTAGAACAACCATGAGGTTTCCTATTAGCTGATTTATTTCGCGCTATTTTATCTTAGTTAGCTAAGATTAACAAAGTGCTTATTGATTTGATAAAGCGCTAGAGCAGGGGCTTTTCAAGTGGTAACATAGCCAATCAAGCAAACAGTCAAGGATTAAAAATAAATGGTAAATATTTACAACACACTCACGCGTCAAAAAGAGCAATTTAAACCTATGGTCGAAGGCAAAATCGACATGTATGTGTGTGGTATCACCATTTATGATTACTGTCACATTGGTCATGCTCGTACCTTTGTTGGTTTTGACGTGATCGTGCGTTATCTTCGCCATTTAGGCTACAACTTAAAGTATGTACGTAATATTACCGATGTCGATGATAAAATAATCAAGCGCGCGAACGAGAACGGCGAAGCGATTAACGATCTAACTGTGCGTATGACCAAAGCTATGCATGAAGACTTTGATAGTTTAAATATGTTGCGCCCAGATATTGAACCAACGGTTACCGGTCATATGGATGAAATCATCGAAATGGTTGAGCGCTTAATCGCAAAAGGTCATGCCTATGTCGCTGCGGATGGCGATGTCTTGTTTGACGTATCTACATTTGAGCAATATGGTGCGCTATCGCAACAAGATTTAACTATGCTGCAAGCCGGGTCACGTGTTGAAGTGGCACAAGATAAAGATGATCCGTTAGATTTTGTACTTTGGAAAAAAGCCAAAGCAGGTGAGCCATCATGGTCGTCACCTTGGGGTGAGGGTCGCCCTGGTTGGCACATTGAATGTTCGGCAATGAGCTCTAAGCATTTAGGCGAGCATTTTGATATTCACGGCGGTGGTTCAGACTTACAGTTTCCTCACCATGAAAACGAAATCGCACAATCATGCTGTGCCAATAATGGTAAATACGTAAATACTTGGATCCACACCGGTATGGTGCAGGTAAATAAAGAAAAGATGTCTAAATCATTAGATAACTTTTTCACTGTACGCGATGTACTTAAAGAGTACGATGCTGAGTCAGTACGTTACTTTTTGATCTCAGGGCATTACCGTAGCCAGCTAAATTACTCGCAAGAGAATCTAGACCAAGCACGTTCTTCACTTGAACGTATTTATACTGCGCTTCGTGGTGTTGAGCCTATCGCCTGTGAGCTTGAAAGTAACGAGTATGTCGCTAAGTTCAGAACAGCCATGAATGATGACTTTAATACTCCAGAAGCACTACCTGTGCTATTTGAGCTTGCTAAAGAGCTTAACCGTGTTAAAGACTCTGATGCAGCACAAGCAGGTAAACTGGCGTATATTTTACGTAGCATTGGTGAGGTACTCGGCGTTGCACAGCAAGCTCCTGAAGCGTTTTTACAAGGTGGTCAAGCTGATGATGAAGTTGCTCAAATCGAAGCGTTAATTGTTAAGCGTAATGAGGCTCGGGCTAATAAAGACTGGGCCGCTGCAGATGAAGCGCGTGATGCACTTAACGCTTTAGGTGTGGTACTTGAAGACTCTGCCGGTAAAACTACGTGGCGTAAAGCGTAAGTTAACTTTACTCCTCGTTTTAAAAGGTTGCCAAATTGGCAACCTTTTTTGTTTTTGTATATTGACCTCAACTTAACTTTAGGTTTTATCTTTGCGTCTGTTATTGTTTTTAAAGGAATAAAATGAATATTCTACTTGCTATGCTGCCAGCATTTTTATGGGGTACGACCTATGCCGTGACTAAGTACGCAACGCCGGATTGGCCGCCTATTTTACTTGGCGCAATACGAGCATTACCAGCTGGTTTACTATTACTATTGATCAAACCGACTTGGCCGCAATTAAGACAGTGGCGAGGTTTAATTGTATTAGCCTTGGTTAATATCGCTTTATTTTTTAGTTTTATCTTTGTTATGGCGGTTAATTTACCAGCCGCCATTGCAGGCGTGGGTATGGTATCAGTACCTGTTGTGGCTTTGTTGTATGCTTGGTTGTTTAAGGGGCAGCGACCCGCGTTACTCCAGTCAGTGTGCGCGCTCACTTTAGTGTATTTAGCGTGGCGATTATTCGACCCACAACATGTTGAACTTAACTTATTCGGGGTTATTGCATTGATAGGGGCATTACTGACAATTGTTGTTGGCAGTACATTGGTACAGAAAATTACCACCCACATCCATTGGTGGACAGTGCTGACTTGGCAATTGATTTTAGGTGGCTCGCTGTTAGCAATTGCGGCATTAGTGCAAGCATTTTATATTGAGCCACAGGCTTATCAGGTTCTTACGCACGCATTCACTCCAAGCCAATGGTTTGTACTATTTTGGTTAGTTTTGCCCAATACTGCACTGGCTTATGCGCTATATGTGTGGCTGCTTGGGCGCATGAGTGTAGTTGAATTTACCTTTGGTACAATTGCTAACCCAATTGCGGGTATTATTTGCGCCGTTGTGTTATTAAATGAGCAATACCAGGGGTGGCAGTATATGTTGATGGCATTAATGATTTACTTTTCTGTGTTACCGCAGCTAGTAAAATTAACGCGCTTTAAATAGCTAGATAGTTTGGGGATATAGGGATAGGTGGGTATTTAATACAAACCGCTGAAATTTAAGACGTTGCCGCTAAAGCAGCGGCAACCTTAGGGGTTAATGTAACCAGCGTATGGCGTCGTTTATTCTGCCTGTATAGCGATCAACAGGACTGCCTAAGCTCGCAACTAAAATAGTATCAGCCTGCGAGCCACGTTCAATGTGTCCGGAAAAACGCTCATCACGAAAGTCACTTTCTCCAGCGCCAAATGATTGCTTTTGCGAAGGAACGATAAAAACAGTCATCGGGCCATGCTCAGACTCAAACACTAAGTGCAAGCCACGCTGCCCTTTAAAGTCACAAAACATTAAGTACGTTACTTTGCCTGGCAGTTCTTTGAGTTCACCGCCGAGCTTGGCAAACTTCTCATTAACGTACTCTAAGCTGATCTCTTTGGTTTTTTCTAGTGAGCCAAGCTCATGATACACATGTGCAAGTGCATGCTCTCCTGCACCATAATTAACACTTTGTTCGTGACTAAAGAAAAACGCCCCGACAGCGACTAACAACGAAGCTGCCATCGCAAGAGGAAGTTTACCTAACTTAAAGCGAGAGCCCGCTTCTATTACATTACTCTGCGCAGTTTTATCAGCTACGGCTTCATCAGTTGCACTGGTTTGTTCAGAAGTCTGCTCATCAGCGTATTGCTCTGTATTTGCTATAATTCGCTCAGCTAAGCCTTCAGGCACAGGAATATCCAGTGCTTGGTTTAATGTATTGTCAAACTCTTGCATTTGCTCAATTAGTTCTTGTCGCTCAGGGTCTTGCTCAGCAAAATCGAGAATATCTTGATCTTCGCTGCTTGGCTGTGCGATTACTCGGCGACGAAACTCGAGATCATCCATTACTTTGATGCCCCTTTAAGTTGTTCATCATCACGGCTTAACGCCTCTTTTAACTGGTTTCTGGCACGGTAGAGCCGGGTCATTACCGTGTTTTTGTTTAAATCTAAAATGTCTGCAATCTCATCTCCAGAGCAACCCATTACTACCTGAAGCAGTAACGGCTCTTTATATTCATCAGATAACTTAGCGATATGACGTTGGATCACGGTTTGTTCCATTTCGTCATCTAGGGTGATGCTCTTTTCATCGACGATAGTGTCGTTTTCAACATCGCTATAATCAAATTGTTTGCGTTCAAAACGCCGTGCATTTTCACGGCGAAGTATCGTCAATAGCCATGGCTTTGCTGCTTTTTGATCTAATAGTGAATCAAGTGAACGCCAAGCTCGCAAGAAGGTTTCTTGAACGAGATCTTCGGCTATATTAGGATCGCGGCATAACCAATAGGCAAAGCGATATAATTCGCTATGATAAACATGAACGAGTTTTTCATAGCGTATTTTTTTCTCTGCCATATCAACTAAGACCTGACTTTTAGAATTATTATTTCCCGGCATCATTACTTTTTTATATTAAGGGATCGTCAGCTTGCATATTTACTATGCAAGCTCTTGAGTATACTAATAAAGTCCTTTTAAAACATTTTTCTGATTATTTGTAGTCGTGGTTATGTGTTGCTCTAACGCTTTAATTATCACACTAAGATCAACGGTTTCACTATTTGAACTATAGAGTGCAGCCCTGAGTTTAGCAATTTGTTCACTAAGTTGCTTATCATTTACTTGCTGAATTAATGCATCGAGTGCATTCGTTGATTGCTTAGTAACTTGCATCGCGTATGCATTAAGTGCGTGATGGAATGCAGCTAAGTCGTGATTTTTACTCTGCGCCTTTAACTCAGCTAAAGAAGGTGTCGCGGCTACCTGCTGTTGCTGAGGTTGCATAACAAGTGTGCGACTCCCTTTGTTACGCCACCATAGCAGAAGCGTAATTAACCAAAGTAAGTAGCCAATAACACTGACGATGATAAGCCAAAGTGGGATATGGTTTATTTTAACAGTGCCTACATTAGCTAGGTGTTCTCTGGGCTCAGCTGAATTTGCTGTTTGCGCAGGTGCTTGTGGTGGCATTAGTGGGGAGTTGCTACTTGGCGTGACTGTAATTGTACGCTCAGGCAGAGTTGCATAACTTATACGCTTCATTTTGGTGTTATACCACGGTACGCTGACTTCAGGCAGGGTGTAAGTGCCAGGTGTTTGTGGCAACAAGGCATATGAAGCTGTTTGCTGTGATATAACACGACCATCACGAACTAAATGGTTATTTTCTTTTTCGTCAGGGTAGCTACGAATGCCGTTGATCTCGGGCAGCTCAATATCAGGCAACTGCTCTTTAGTAATGCCCAAGGCTGTCAGGGTTAATGTTCGGGTGATCGGTGTGCCTACTTCAACGGTATCGCTATCAGGTTGCCATTGCTCGTCTAAATTGACAAGCTCGCTTGGTAACCATGCACCTTGATAATCATCCGGTATTGGCTTGATCTCAATATCTGTATTTTCACCCATCGCCGAGACTTCTAATTGGCGGTAGTTTTGTCTAACTCGGCCCTGAAAAACAGGGGCCTCAATGGTATACACACCGCTTTTTTGTGGTTGTACTAAATATACACGGGTGATCACTAGGTAACGTTTGCCATCAACTAGTTCATATTCTTCTTGTTGCTTGCCTATTTGGCTCAATTGCGCGTCAGGCATGCTTGGCGCAGTTAAATTACCATCAAGTAACTCTTTTGCGAGGTAGAGCTTGATAGTATATAAACCGGCTTCTTGCACAAATAAGGAGTCAGATGACATAGATGATTTAATAAATATGTCGTTATTTTGATCCGTCGCTTTGCTGCGCTCTGACACCTTTAACGCGATTGGCTGTGAGCTGATACCTGCCACAGTAAATGCAGGAATTGTGTAATCGCCGGCATTTCGGGTCATTAATTTAACCGACCAGTGAGTTTGTTTAGAAATACTACCATTAACGATGTTGGTGCGGGTGCTCACACTTGTTGGGCCAACCACAAAGTCTTTAAGTAGCACTGATGTGTCGGGCTGATCGTTTTTTATAGTGTCATCGGCGCTAATTGTTAGCATAAAAAACTCACCCGCTAATACAGGGTTTTTGTCAACACTGGCTTGCAGTTGTGTCATTGCCCACAGGGGCATAGCGCTGATAAGCAATAAACAGCAAAATAATCGCATTACCATGATTTTTCGACTCCTTGTGGACGACGTTGATAGTTTCGTTTTTGTGCTTCTAATTGCATTTTGTTACGTAACAAAATTGCAGGATCGTCAGGTACTTTACGCAGCAATTGGTTGAGTTGCTGGGCTTTTTCTTTTTCTTCATTTGTTAATTCAGCAGTTTGTGCTTGCATTGCTTGTTGCTTTGCCGCTTCTTCAGCCTGTTGTTGCTCTGGACTCATTTGCGGTTGAGTTTGTTCGCTTGGCTGCGCTTGCTCTTCATTTTGTGCTTGTGGTGAATCACTTGATTCACTTTGCTGTGATTGCTCAGGCTCTGCTTGCATCTCAGGTTCGTTTTGTTCATCACTTTGCTGAGTAGAAGGGTCACCGTTTTGTGGCTCATCTTGCTCATCAGATTGTTCGCTTTGCTGATCACTTTGCGGTGATTGTGAGTCTTGAGATTGTTCACCTTGTTGTGACTGCTGCTGATTTTGTTGCTGTTGATTTTGCTCGTTCTGTTGGTCTTGGTTTTCGCCCTGTTCACCGTTTTGCGAATCCTGGTTTTGTTGCTGCTGTTGGTTTTTCAATTGCTCAACCAAGGCTTGATTTTCTTTCGCTTGGGTAAAATCTGGTTGCAGGGCTTGTGCTTGTTTGTATGTCTCAATGGCTTCATCTAGCTTGCCAGCCTTAGCTAACGCATTACCATAATTGTATAAACCTGTGGCGCTTTTATCTTGGCTAAATGTGTTTAATGCAGCATCAAAATTACCTTGTTGATATAGCGCAGCTCCTTTAAGTTGGCTTGATTGGGCCTCTGTTGCGGCCTGTTCAAACTCGCCTTGCTGGTAGGCATCTAATGCACGTTGATCTTGGTTTTTAAATATACTGGGTAATTCGACTGCATAGGCATTTTGCTGCGGTAAAAAACAGACCACCATAAATGCGCCGAGTAGGGCGCTTTTGCGAAACATCCACAACATCAAAGGTAATAAAATAAACAAACCATAAATACCCGCATCAATACGCCATAATGCTTGGCTTTGTTTTTCATCTTTGAGGGTTTCAGTATTGGCACTGGGAGCAAACACCGAAATATCCCGTGGGCTTGGTTGGTAAAGTGCAAACTTACCGCCACTGTTATTAGCAATACTCGATAAGCGAGACGTGTTAATAGTGGGAACGACTATTTGACCATAGCTGTCTTTTAAAAAGCCACCTTCAGGGAGTTTTATAGGTGCGCCTTGCTCTGTGCCGACACCATATACATTGAGCCGGTAACGACTGGCAGCGGTAAACTGGTTTATATCGGACTGCTCATTTTGCTCAATGCCATCCGTGATTAAAATAATGTCGCCTTCTAAGTAACCTGCTTGGGTCAGTAATTCTTTTGCTTCATCTAAACCAGCGAGTACGTTTGAGCCTTTATCAGGCATGATATCAGGGCTTAAGCTGGGAATTAAGTTCTCAAGAGTTGTGGCGTCATTTGTTAGTGGTGAAATAGTGTAGGCGGTGCCTGCATAGGCAACCAGCGCAGTATCACCTTCTTTAAATAAGTCAATCATATCAAGTGCTTTAAAGCGAGCTTGAACGAGTCTGTTCGGTGCTATATCAGTGCTGTACATAGACAGTGACATATCCATTACAATCACGCGGGCATTTTTACTTTGGAACACGGGAACTTGCTTTTCTTCAAAACTAGGGCCAGCACTAAAAAGTACTGCTAACAAACAAAATAGCGCCACGAGCCACATAGGTTGACCGCTGGTTTGTTTATTATCACTGATAACAAATTGCGCCAAATGAGGGGCAATTAAATCACCTTGTTGGTTTTTTTTATGTTTGATTAACGCAACAGCAAATAAAGCCACAACAGGGAGCAGTAACCATAAAACAGCTGGGCGTATAAATTCAAAGTCCATTAGGCCTCCTGTTTAAAAGTGCGAGCAGTGATCACTATTACTCGCAGAGTTATGATGGCAAGCGCCATTAATAGTGGCAGATAAAACAGCGAACTTTGTGGCCGAAAAGTTTGCTCATCGGCACTGATGGGCTCTAGTTTATCGAGCTCTTGGTAAATTTGCTGTAATCCAGCAACGTCTTTAGCACGAAAATATAAGCCACCGGTTTGCTCTGCAATTCGTTTGAGTAAACTTTCGTCCAAGCTTCCACCACTGGCTCCCCCCATATTAAATAAGCTAAAGCCACGGGGATTATCAGAGCCTACACCTATGGTATAGACTTTGATGCCTTCTTCTCGAGCTAAAAGCAGCGCTTCGTCTGGGTCTAAATTACCAGCGGTATTTTGACCATCGGTAAGGAGTACGACAATACGATTGCTCTCATCTTTATTTGCAAAGCGCTTTACAGACAAACCTAACGCGTCACCGATTGCAGTGGCACGACCAACTAAACCTATTTGCGCTTCAGAGAGCATTTGACTTACGGTTTTGACATCTCGCGTGAGTGGTGTTTGTAAAAATGCGGTATCGCCAAATAAAATAAGTCCTAGGCGGTCACCTTGGCGTTGCTCAATAAAGTCACTGAGTACGGCTTTTACCATGGTTAAGCGATCTACATATTGCCCTTGATAAGCCATATCTTGCTCTGTCATCGAGCCTGATAAATCCACCGCCAACATAATATCACGCCCTTCATTGGGCAGTGTGATAGGCTCATCAAGCCATGTTGGATTGGCTAACGCGCATACTAGCAACAACCAAATAGCCCATTCGACTAAGCTTATAGAGCGTGGGTGTTGCTTTGCGACCTGACTGGCTAAATTATGTTTAGCAAAACTTGGGATCCGTAAACGAGTTTGCGATTCATTGGTAGCCGGTTTGAATAAGCGCAGCAATAAAGGCAAAGGTAATAAAATGAATAGCCAAGGCCAGCTAAATTCAAACATTTAGTGACTCCTTGAGCTTAAATTGCCTGATCCCCATTTTTAGCTTTGTGGCTAATTCGGGTTGTGTAGAGTTAGCTTGATAAAGGCTCATGATTTCTTGTTCACTAAATTGTTGCCCAGTGAGTTTATTTAATGTGTTACACCAGTCTTTGGTCGCAGAACTGGCATGCTCTGGGCTGTAGTAATGTAAAACTAAGCGCTTAAGTAATATATGTAACTGAGCGCTATCATCTGCCATGCTGTCACTGTGGGCAATAGCGTAACGTTTGGCTTTTTTAAATTGCCAAGTTCGATATAACTTTAATCCCACGAGGGCAGCCGCAATGACTAAAGCGGCAATGATAACCCACCAAATTGGGGCGAGCGGCCACCAGGCGACTTGCTCTGGCACAATGACGTCATGAAGGCCATCTAATGGTGATGCTTGCATATTACTTTCTCACTAATTGCAGTTCGAGTGGGGAGGCTGCATTGAATGATATTAAATTAAGGCCTGATTTAGTTAACCTATCCATTCGTGCGCTGAAAGCCTGAGCTGCGGTTTTGGCAAAAGTATCACGAAAACCTTTATCCATTAACGGCAGTGCAAAGTCGCTACCATTGGCACTCACTGTCACCGTTTGCTGAAAAGCAGGGAGCTGGTGCTCAAATGGATCACTTATGTGGCAACCAATCAATTCACAGTGGCGACTGAGTATCTCTAACTGTTTAAAGCTAGCATCGTCTAATGCGCTAAAATCGGAAACCAAGTAAACTAAACTTCCTGGTTTTGCTAAATGATTAAGACGCTTTAAGTTGTCGCTGAAATTATTGCTTGCTGGCTGATCTATTTGGCTCAGTGCTTGTTGATGGCTGTCACATAAATTATGACAGAGCTTTAGCACGGCTTTTTCTCGAGCGCTGGGCTTGAGTTCTAAGTGCCCGTGTTGGTTAAACACAATGCCACCAATGCGGTCACCACGTTGGCACGCTGACCAAGCAACTAAGGCACTTATATGCGCGGCTTGAATGGATTTAAGTAATAACTTTGATCCAAATAACATAGAGTTAGAAAAATCAGTAAAAACAAATACAGGGCGTTCTTTTTCTTCTTGAAACAGCTTTGTATGGGTTTGACCTGTTCGAGCAGTGACACGCCAATCAATTGAGCGAATATCATCGCCTTGTTGATAATGTCGCACCTCGGCAAACTCCATACCGCGGCCTTTATGAGGAGCAAGATACTGTCCAGCCAAACTGTTTTTTATTTTTACTTTAGGTGCTAACTCTAATAGCCGAGCCTTTGCTTTGTAATACATTAGCTCTTTTAATGCTAAGTTCACGCCATGGCTATGGCTGGTTTTAAGCCAGCTTTGATTATCTAATTCGCTTTGCATAATTTAGGGTACGGCAACAAGTTCTAAAATTCGGCTGATCACTTGATCTTTTGTTACGCCATCTGCTTGGGCTTCGTAGCTTAAAATTATACGATGGCGTAAAACATTGTGCAGTACTGCTTGAATATCATCAGGGGCAACAAAATCACGGCCATGAAGCCAAGCGTGCGCGCGGGCGCATTTATCTAACGCAATTGTTGCACGCGGACTTGCGCCATACTCAATCCAGCGTCCTAGTTGCTCATCTAGCTCAGCGCCTTCGCGGGTCGCAATGATCAACTGCACTAAATATTGTTCAAGTGGTTCTGCTAGGTATAAAGCCAAAATATCTTTGCGGGCAGCAAATAAATCAGCTTGGCTTATTTGTTGCGCTGGTACTTGGTGCTCGCTTAGCGCCTCGCCACGCGTTAGGCGTAAAATATCGCGCTCATGCTCAGCGCCAGGGTAATTAATGCTTAAGTGTAATAAAAAACGGTCAAGTTGGGCTTCTGGTAATGGGTAAGTACCTTCTTGCTCAAGCGGGTTTTGAGTTGCCATAACCATAAATAAATCTGACAGTGGATAGGTATTTTTACCCACGGTCACTTGTCGCTCAGCCATCGCCTCCAATAATGCAGACTGTACCTTTGCCGGTGCACGGTTAATTTCATCTGCTAAAATTAGATTATGAAAAAGAGGGCCTTTTTCAAATACAAACTCACTGGTTTGTTGGCGATAAATATCCGTACCTGTTACATCTGCTGGTAATAAATCAGGGGTAAATTGCACCCGCTGAAATGAACCTTCAACACCTTTTGCTAATGCGTTGACGGCACGCGTTTTAGCAAGTCCTGGAGGGCCTTCTACTAATAAGTGACCATCGGCTAAAATTGCAATTAGCAATGCTTGGGTTAACTCTGGCTGACCAATAATTTGGCTGTCTAAATAGGTTTTTAGTTGTGAGAATGCGTTAGCGGCCATAGTAAATAGAGTGTCCTCGTTAGCAAGGTTTAATAAAAGTAAGGGTTAGTTAACCTTTAATATGGGTAAATAAGGTATAACACAAGTGTTAGACTTAAATTTACAAAATAGTTCGTTATTTTTTAACGATTTTTACCCTAACATATAAAGAACCGATATTTTTGTAAATAGGTTAAAAAAAGCCTATGGTTGATAACTAATTACACTATTTTCAATTTCGCTATTGGCTTTAGTACACGGGTTGTTTAGAATCGAGGAAAACAAACAGGTCAGACCTGTCAGCGGGAGAGCATAAATGTCTGAACAAAACATACTTAAAACAGCAAAGGGCGATCGTATCGCTATCGTTAGTGGCTTACGTACTCCGTTCGCAAAACAAGCCACAGCATTTCACCATGTACCAGCCCTTGATATGGGTAAGCTGGTCGTAAATGAAATGCTTGAAAGATTGAATTTCGACAAATCCGAAATAGATCAACTGGTCTTTGGTCAGGTTGTACAAATGCCTGAAGCACCAAACATTGCTCGTGAAATTGTGTTAGGTACAGGTATGCCTGTTTCGGTTGATGCCTATTCAGTATCACGTGCGTGTGCGACTAGTTTTCAGGCCATTGCAAATGTTGCTGAGTCTATTATGGCAGGCTCTGTACAAGTCGGTGTGGCCGGTGGTGCAGATTCGTCATCGGTGTTACCGATTGGTGTAAGTAAGAAACTAGCAGGCAGCTTAGTTGATTTAAATAAAGCACGCACTTTTAGCCAACGCTTAAAAATATTCTCAAAATTGCGTTTAAAAGATCTTATGCCAGTACCACCTGCAGTAGCCGAGTACTCAACAGGTTTGTCGATGGGACAAACGGCCGAGCAAATGGCTAAAACGCATAATATTAGCCGCGCTGATCAAGATGCCTTAGCACATCGCTCGCACACACTTGCTAGCCAATCGTGGGCTGAAGGAAAATTAGCTGATGAAGTAATGACGGCGCACTTACCACCGTATAAAAGCTTTATCGAGCAAGATAACAACATTCGCCATAATTCAACCGTTGAAGGCTATGCTAAATTAAAACCAGCATTTGACCGTCAACATGGCTCAGTAACCGCAGCAAACTCTACGCCATTAACAGATGGTGCTGCTGCTGTATTGATGATGAGCGAAAGTAAAGCCAAAGCATTGGGTTACAATATTTTAGGTTATGTTCGTAGCTTTGCCTTTTCAGCAATTGGTGTGCATGAAGACATGCTAATGGGGCCTGCGCATTCAACACCGATTGCCCTTGATAGAGCAGGGATCACACTGGCTGATCTTGATTTAATTGAAATGCATGAAGCATTTGCAGCGCAAACACTTGCTAACATGAAAATGTTTGCATCAGATAAGTTTGCCCAAGAAAAACTTGGCCGTAACAAAGCCATAGGCGAAATTAACATGGATAAGTTTAATGTGATGGGCGGCTCGCTTGCATATGGACACCCATTTGCAGCAACCGGCGCACGACTTATCACTCAAAGCTTACACGAACTTAACCGTCGTGGCGGTGGTTTAGCATTAACAACAGCTTGTGCGGCCGGTGGTTTAGGTGCAGCCTTTGTATTGGAGAGTGCGTAATGACAGACTCAGTATTTAGTTTAGCAATTGAAGACGGCATAGTCGTTGTTACTATTGATGTGCCGGGTGAGAAAATGAACACCCTGCGCGATACCTTTGCCGATGATTTAAAAGTGTTGCTTGATGATGCTAAACAGCAAGCAGTAAAAGGTATGGTATTTATTAGCGGTAAGAGCGATAACTTTATTGCTGGTGCTGATGTTAAGATGCTTGATAGCGTTGAAAAACGCGAAGATGCACTTGCTATCAGTGAGCTGTGTCATCGCGCGTTTTTTGATATGAAAAAACTCCCGTTCCCAACAGTCAGCGCGATTCATGGTGCTGCACTCGGTGGGGGTTTAGAGTTTGCGCTAGCGTGTGATTACCGTGTGTGTTCAAACAGTGATATTACCAAGTTAGGCCTGCCTGAAGTACAACTTGGTTTATTACCCGGCGGTGGCGGTACGCAGCGTTTACCAAAATTAGTGGGTTTACAAAAAGCCTTGGAGTGGATGTTAACAGGTAAGCAGGTTCGTGCTAAACAAGCTAAGAAAGCGGGTTTAGTGGATGACTGCGTACCGCAGACAGTTTTACTACGTGTGGCTAAAGAATTTGCACTAAAAGGCAAAGCAAAAGCAGCTAAACCAAAACTTGACCGTATTAGCCAGTTACTTGAGTCAAACCCATTTGGCCGTAACATTATCTTTAAAAAAGCCCAAGAAAACGTACTGAAAAAAACCGGTGGCCATTACCCAGCGCCATTGGCCATCATTAAAGCAGTGCGTGCAAGTGTTGAGCTTGATGAATTAAAAGCTTACAAAACAGAAGCCGAAGGTTTTGCAACCTTAGTAATGAGCGATGAGTCAAAATCATTGCGCGGTATTTTTTTCGCGACCACTGAAATGAAAAAAGAATGGCGCAACGATGATGCCCCAGCCATTGAAAAAGCGGCCGTATTAGGCGGTGGTTTAATGGGCGCAGGTATTACTCATGTTAGCGCGGTTAAAGCAGGTGTACCTGTTCGTATTAAAGATGTAGCAGAGCAGGGTATTAGTAATGCCATGAATTACAGCTACAAAATTTTAGATAAAAAGCAAAAGCGCCGTATTTTATCTAAAGCCGATTTACAGCAAACCATGAGTAAGATCACCGGCACAACAAACTACAGTGGCTTTAAGCATATTGATATTGTTATTGAAGCGGTGTTTGAAGATTTAAGCCTTAAGCAAGGTATGGTTGCAGATGTAGAGCAGCAATGCCAAGACAACACTATTTTTGCGAGTAATACGTCATCGTTACCTATTTCGCAAATAGCGGCACAAGCGGCTCGCCCTGAAAATGTAATTGGTTTGCATTACTTCTCGCCGGTTGAAAAAATGCCATTGGTTGAAATCATTCCACACGAAGGCACGTCAGAAGAAACCATTGCACGCGTAGTGAACTTTGCCCGTAAGCAGGGTAAAACCCCTATTGTTGTTAAAGACATGGCAGGGTTTTATGTAAACCGTATTTTAGCACCTTATGTAAATGAAGCGGCTAATTTACTGCTAGCGGGTGAACCAATTGATAAAATTGATGCTGCATTGGTTGAGTTTGGTTTTCCTGTAGGGCCATTAGCGCTGCTGGATGAAGTAGGTATAGACATAGGATCTAAAATTGCACCAATTCTTGAAAAGGAGCTGGGTGAGCGTTTTAAAGCCCCTGATGCGTTTAGCCGTTTAATTGACGCAAAACGCTTAGGTCGTAAAACCGGCCGTGGTTTTTATATCTACGATAAAAAAGCCAAAAAAGTCGATGAATCAATCTATGAGTTATTAGGTGTTAGCCCTTCACCGCGTTTAAATAAAAACGAAATCGCTAAGCGCTGTGTTGCTCAAATGCTTAACGAAGCAGTACGCTGTTTAGATGATGGCATTATCGCAAGCCCACGAGATGGTGATATTGGTGCGATATTTGGTATTGGTTTCCCACCATTTTTAGGTGGTCCATTTAGCTATATGGATAAATTGGGTGCAAGCAAAGTAAGTTCTGAAATGGCAACCTTTGCTAATTACAACCCTGTATTTACGCCGTGCGCTACACTGGTTGATATGGCGGATAAAGGCGCAAGTTTTTATCAATTAGAGCCTGTCGTTTCCAAGAGTACACTAGAGGCTGATGAAAAACCAAACGCTGTTGAAGATACACCAGTTGAAGCCGCTGAGGATGAGGTGATTATCACGGCAGCACCTGAGCCTGATAGTGACGCTGACATTACAGAAGAAAAACAACAAGATGATCAAAAGTCTTAAGTTTTCAATCTAATAAAAACGCACCCATGAGGTGCGTTTTTTTATGCCTAAACTAAAACACTTGTGCATAAAGTAGCATTTATAAATTATATTTATTAGCAGTCTAAAGTTATGGTATGCATATAGGAAAGTTTGAGGGGAAAGTATTGCACTGAGTAAAGCACTCAGTGCAACAAGAGTTACTACATGTGAATTTCTATCGCTTTACGATCTTTTTCAGGCATGTTTGCAACAACTAAGTTAAATGAATTATCGATCATGCGCTCAATCTCTCCCTGTGGTACAGAACCATCAAGAATAACAGTATTCCATAACCGTTTATTCATATGATAACCAGGTATCACAGAAGGAAACATATCCCGCAAAGCTTGGGCTTCATCAGGATCGCATTTTAAATTCATCCACCAAATTGGGTTGCCATCTTCATCTGTTTGACCTTCTTTACCTACTGATAATGTGGCAAACATTTTGTGGTTTACTTTATATACATCAACTTCTTGGCCAAAAGGTTTGGTAACCAAAACCAGAGGTTTACTTGTTAAATACTCATGTGCTATGTGTTGATCCATGATCCAGTCCTTGAAGTCATTTACGGTATAGTAACCATAGCAGCTTTTTCGTAGTTTAGTCATGAAAAATCGTCTAATAGGTATAATTTATTAGGATTATCAATCGTCAGTCCCTATACAGAGATTTTGTTGTTGCAGAAATATAATGCCGTGGTATGTTTCTGAAGATTTATAAATTATAGGAATTATACAAATGCCTAAGGCAAGTGAAGTAAAAAAAGGTACTGCCATTGAGTTTAATAACCGTGTTTTAGTAGTTAAAGACATTGTTCGCTCTGTGCCACAAGGCCGTGCAGGTGGAAGCTTATACCGTATGCGTTTATACGATGTAGTAACTGGTACTAAAGTTGACGAAACATTTAAAGACAGTGATATGCTAAAACTTGCTGATTTAATTCGTCGTGAGTCAATGTTCTCTTACATCGATGGTGATGAATACGTGTTCATGGATAATGAAGATTACACACCTTATAACTTAAATAAAGGTGCAATCAGCGAAGAGATTTTATTCGTTAATGAAGAAACACAAGGCGTTCACGTAATTGTTATTGATGGTGCGCCTGTGGGGCTAGACTTACCATCAAGTGTGGAGCTCGTAGTTGAAGAAACAGATCCATCGATTAAAGGCGCTTCAGCAAGTGCGCGCTCAAAACCAGCGCGTTTATCTACAGGCTTAATAATTCAGGTGCCAGAGCATATTTCAACGGGTGATCGCATTCGTATTAATACGGCCGAGCAAAAATTTATGGGCCGTGCTGAGAAATAATTCAAACACCCTATTAAATGAGCCGGCTTTTGCCGGTTTTTTTATGTGTATCAATGTGAAAATATGTTCGCTATTTATGTCTTAGGGTTTCAAAAATGGTTAGCTTTCGCTAAACTGCGCGCTTGATTTTTCAGCAGTGCCGAGGCTTGGTTGTATTTCTTTATTTGTGTATTTTTTATTGTCGTAATGTATTTAGAAGTGATTAAAAAGGGTATGCCGGTGAAGCGTTGGCTTGTGCTTGCTGGCTTGCTAGGGCCAATAGCATGGTGTTTATTTAATTTACATTATCGTAGAGCATTTCTTCGCGGTGTAGGGGCTAACGCGTGTATTTGGCGCCCCTAAGCTTGATGGATTAGACTGGGCGCTGATTCATTGAGTTGTTTTTGTAAAAACGCAGTGAATTCAGTTTTTGATAAGGGTTTAGAGTAGTAATAGCCTTGCATGGTCTCACAGTTAAGTTGCTCTAAAATAGCTATTTGATCGGCTTCTTCGACACCTTCTGCAACGACATGTAAGTCTAAGTTGTGGGCGATGGTGACAATTGAATCAACCATATTGCGTCCGCGTTCATTTTCCATGTCATCAATAAACGCTTTATCAACTTTTAAAGTATTAAGCGGAAATTGCTTCAAATACGCCAGTGATGAGTAGCCCGTACCAAAGTCATCCATTGCTAAATGAATACCACGCGCACTGAGTGAGCGCATAATTGAGATGGCTTCTTGTGGGTCATCCATTACAGTACCTTCGGTGATTTCTAGCTCTAAAAAGTACGAAGGCAGTTCATTCTTTTGTAAAATCACGTCAATGCGAGTTGTTAAATCAGGTAAGCTAAATTGCTTGGCTGACAGGTTTACGGCAACACGGCCATTAAATAAACCGGCATCAAGCCATTCTTTTACATCTCTACACGCTTTGTTTAATACTACTTCACCGATTTCAATGATTTGACCTGTCTCTTCGGCAATTGGGATAAACACACCTGGACTAATAATGCCTTTTTTAGGAGTGATAAAGCGTACAAGGGCTTCCATGCCGGTAAATTTACCTGTGCGAATATTCATTTTAGGTTGATAATAAACTTCAAAATGATCTTCTTTTAGCCCAAATCGCATTAAGTTTTCAATTTGCAGACGCTTAACCGCTTGGCGGTTCATTGTATCGTTGAAGAATAAATAGCTATTGCCTTTCTTTTTCGCGTGGTACATCGCAGTATCGGCGTTTTTAAGCAGTAACTCTGGCGTATTTCCATCTTCAGGAAACAGCACGATGCCTAAACTAGAAGTGATCACCAACTCATGCCCCGCCATTTTAAATGGTGTCGCGATAGCGGCTAAAAACTGTTTCGCCATTCGAGTGATGGTGTGAATATCGTTTGTACCAGACATTACAAGAGCAAACTCATCACCACCTAAGCGATAGAATACATCTTTTTCACGGGTGAGCTTATTTAGCCGCATAGCTAATTTTGCTAATAAACTATCGCCGAGTTGATGGCCCAGTGAGTCGTTGATTTTTTTGAAGTTATCTAAATCAAAAACCAATAGCGCATGGTGGTCGTCTTGCTTAGCGAGCTTTTTTAGATCAGTAAAAAATAGGTTACGGTTCGGCAAACCGGTTGTTCTATCCCGATTTGATAAATTGTGTAATTGCGACTCAGCTTTTTTCCGCTCAGTTAGATCTGAAAATACCACCACATAGTTACATACTTGATTGTATTCATTTTTAATTTCATCAATGGAAATTTCTATAGGTAATACTTTACGGTCGCTATTGCGTAGTTTTACTTCTTGCTGCCAATGCTCGGTACGGCGAACGGTATTTTTTATTTCTGCAATATAGCTTTCTTCGTAGCCTTGTAAGGTAAATGGTTTGTTGAGATAGTTTTCGCGGTTGCCACCAAATTGACTTAAAAAGCTAGGGTTTAAATCCACAAGGTTGAAGTTTTTATCGTAAATTGCTAAAGCATCAGTTAAAGACTCTACGCATTTGGCAAATAAATTTAAGCGGGCTTCGGTTGATTTTAATAGCGTGATATCGCGGACAGTCCCGGTCATTCTGAGTGGGTTAAGGTTGGCATCTTTTTCAATAATTTTGCCACGATCGAGTACCCAGCGCCAACGGTCAAAGCTATCTTTAATTCGGTAACTTGCTTCAAAAAAAGCGGTTTGCTCAGCAAAATGTTGTTTAAGTAAAAGTTCAACTGTGGCTAGATCGTTAGGGTGGATAAGCGACTTATTAGGCGGGAAGTCACTCGCAGAGTTTCTATCCATCATGTACTTGTCATTTATACGCAGTACGGTGCCTGAGTCTATATTCCAGTCCCATAGAGTATCACCACTGCCTTCCACCGTACTTTTTAGACGGTGTTCAGAAACACGTAATTGCTTACGCGAACGGCGTAATCTATAAATGGTAACTAACAAATAGGGTAAAACCAGCGCTACAAAGGCACTGGGTATATAAACCATTATAGTTTTTTGATCGATTAACTGTTCGCTATAAGTAAAAGGGTTATAACTAAACAGTAAAAATACAAATAAGGTTAGTTTCGATGTTATTTTTTTTATTGTCTTTTTAATTATCATTATGTGCTTCTTCAATTCTCACCAGATAATTTAATAGAAGCACTGGGTTGTGTCAAAGAGAATGAGAATAAACAGCTTGTTTTGTTTGTTTCTTCAATTTTGCCACACTTAATAGCTCATATCTTGCCCTATCATCATCAAATGTTGCATAGATATACTGTTTCATTTGCTCAAGTGTTAATTCATTTAATGCACTTAATAATTTTTGCTGCATATGGAATTTGTGATCTTGGTTGCCTATGGCAAGCCAAAGCCTTTGCGAGCGTAAACGTAAGTTTTTATCTTTTTCTGCGATATGTGTTTTTAGGCCATGTTTTTGTTGCTGCCACTGCTGCTCATCAAGTGTGTCTAGGTTGCTAATAAAATGAGCTAAAAACTCATTGTGGCGTTCAAGCAATGTGGTAGCGCTATGATTTGGTGACTGGACATAAAAAGCAATGCCAGCGCGAGTATTGAAAGGAGCATACCCAGCACCGACTAAATAACCTAACTGTTGTTTTGTTCGTAGCTCATTAAAGTAGTCTTGATTAATTAAATGATTGAGCACCATCATCATAATTTTTTCGCTGACATCGCTGCTGATTGCTTGATAATAAACGACCATTGCATTGTCACTGCAGTTTAATTCAAATTGTGCGCGCGTGATTTTATTTATTTCGTATAAGGGGCGTGTTAAATCGGCAATAGTAGCCGACTTTGCTAAGTGATTGGCGACTTGTTTTTGAAACTGAAGAGCATCACTCTCGCGCCAATTACCGTGTAAAAATGATTCAACATGTAACGCTTTGAAAAACTCAGTTCTAAAACAGTTGAATTGATGGAAGCTTGTGTCTTTTAGTGCTGTTGCAAGTGCTTCTGGCTCAGGGTTCCATGGCATGACTTTAGCGCCAAGTACGCTAAATAATTCGCCAACAGGCTTGTTTTGATTACTATTACGCCAGTGTCTTACCAATTGCTTTTTATATTCAGCAAAACGTTTAGCGCATATCTCTACATTGAATAACGCGTTTAATAACTCATCAACTAGTTCTAATTGGCTTGATGAAAGGCCCGCAGTGTGTAATGTGAGACCACCTTGGTGTGAAGTTAAGTGATAGCTTAAACCGGCTAACTCAGCTGGGTAAAATTGCTCTGCTACACTATCCATAAATAAATCGGCAAATAGTCGTGTTAGCGCCATGTGCTTAATATCTTTAACTGCGTAGTCAGAGTCCATTGCTAAATAAAAATGTCCTTTAGCAACACGGAAGGTGTTGTCTTGTTTGAACCAAAAATCAAACCCGGGCTCTTTTACTAGTAACGTTGGTTTAGTTTGCGGTTGTGCTACATCAAATAAAGCCACATCTTTGGTTAAGTAAGGGTTTGCTGTGGGCAATAGCATCTCTGGCAATGGCACGTTTATTTCGCTTAATGCATCTAGCCAACAACTCGATAATGATTCAACACGATAGGGAGTATGGTACCACTGAGTTTTGTGCTCGGGCTCAACATCCGGGTGAATAAGCACAATGCGCATGTTTTTAGGAACTAACCACTGCATTGCTGTTTTATGTGATGGCTCGTCAAAGCCCTCCATTAAGTAATCACCTTGGACATAGTTAGCTTCATCATAATGTTGCATATTGATGCTTAGATTACTTACCCAATCAATAAGTCGTGCCTTTTCTTGATTATCAAAGGCTATTTTGAGTAAGTTTTTTTTGTCTTGGTACAGGCGCGGTAACTTTTCTACATTTTGGTTAATTAAACATATGTATTCAAATACCATCTCAACAATGTCTTCGTAATATTCAATACCTTCATCGGTGAGTGCCATACTGATATTAAAATCTTTAAAATTGCTGCCATTTATACCACCACCGGCTGAGAGTGCGTTTATCCAACCTTGCTCTTTTAAAATTGAATATAATGATCCCTGTCCTTCATACCCTAATAAGTGGGCAATAAAACTCACCGTTTTATGGCGGTAAAACTCATCGATATTTGGCATCGCAAAGCTCACTATGAGTTTTTGCATATGCTTATGTGGCTCAATATGAAGCACCTTGCATAAATCCTGCTCACGATAGAGATCAGCTTCGATAGCTGGCTTTTTAGTGTTGCTGCCTTTGATATCGTTAAACAGGCTTGTTACCCACTGTTGCATGGTAGTGATTTCTTCGTTTGCGCAAACAACCAATGTCATCCATTGGGCTTGATAATGGGAATCAAAAAAAGTCCTTAATTCATCACTGATACACAAATCACGATCGGCTAATGTTTGCAGGTTACCCACCGAAAACTTAGCAAACGGGTGAGCAGGGTTGACGGTTTCTTTATGAGCTTGATAAATACGACGGCCATCATCTTTTATTTTTAATTTAAATTCAGCCTCTATCGCATTACGTTCTTTTTCTGTTTCGGCAGGGTTGAGCAGTGGAGCAATGAAAAAACGGCTAAATTGTTTTAGCGCATGTGCAAACTCTTGATTATTAATATCAAAAAAGTAGCAGGTATGCTCAGTACCAGTCCACGCATTGGTATTACCACCAGATTGAGATACAAAATTACTAAAGCTGTTTGACTCAGGAAACTGATCAGTGCCTAAAAAAAGCATGTGCTCTAAAAAGTGTGCTAAGCCTTGCCTATCAACAGGATCATCAAAGTGTCCAGCGTTTACAGCCATAGAAGCGGCAGCTTTAGTTGAATCTTTATCTTGCACTAGTAGCACTTTTAGACCATTGTCCAGTGTAAGAGGGTGGTAGGTTCTGTTATCATTGCGGCTGATATTCAAATGATGCTCCTGAAACTTACGTTTACTTGTTAACAACAGATGATATCTTCAGGGCAGTAATTGTACTGCAATGCTTAAATGCCTGAATATCATAAGCGATTGGTGTTACGTTGTTTTAATATAGCGGACAAACAGGCAAACTGGCTACTGTTTTATATTCTTTAATCGGTTGATTTTTTATGAAAACAATCTTAATTATGCGTCATGGCGAAGCAACACCGATGCAAGCTGACGATGAAAGTAGAAATTTGACCCTAGTTGGCCAACAGCAAGCAGAAAAAATGGGAAAGTGGTTACAGCAAACGCATACTCCAGATGCTTTATTAGTTAGCCCCTACGTGCGAGCTCAGCAAACGGCAATGGGTGTTAAAAAGAATAATGCTTTTGTATACGAAGAAACTTGCACTGACATCACTCCAGAAGGCAACCCGCAAGTGGCTGCGGATTACCTTGAAACCCTAATTGCCTTACACCCCGAGTGTGAGACTTGGTTAGTGGTAGCACATATGCCGATAGTTAGTTATTTAGTTGATCAGCTAAGTAATGGCAATATGCCTATATTTAACACGGGAGCTGTTGCGGTGATCAGTTATGATGATACTCAGCAAAAAAGCCAATATTTGAGTATACACTCCCCAGTCAGTGTTGAGGTCTAGAAATTATTTCATCCTAAATTGTTAACTTTCTTGGTCTTACTTTGCTAAATTAGTGCCAAATAAATTAACGAGAGAATGAACATGACTATCGAACGTCTTCAAACGGGTGCGCGTATGAGCCGCATCGTTAAACATAACGGCACGGTGTACTTATGTGGCCAAGTGTGTGCAGATGCAGAGCAAGGTATTAAAGAACAAACCCAAACTATGCTTGATAAAGTAGAAGCACTTTTAGATGAAGCAGGAAGCTCAAAAAAGCATATGCTCAGTGCCACTATTTATGTAAAAAGCATGGACTTCTTTGCTGATATGAATGCGGTGTGGGATGCGTGGGTGCCAGCAGGACACGCTCCTGCTCGTGCCTGTGTGGAAGCTAAAATGGCGCGAGATGCCTTATTAGTAGAGATATCAGTTGTCGCTGCAATTAAATAATCCCCTAAAGCGGCTTGATCGAAAAGTATAAACTCAACAGGTCGCTTAAAAACTTACAGTAGATTAAAATTTAACCCTCAGGATAGACAATGAGCTCAAATCCAGTCGTATTAATAACCGGTGCTAGCCGTGGAATAGGTGCTGCGACTGCCATTCATTTCGCTCGCCATGGTTACGATATCTGTCTTAATTACAAAACAAATCACGTTCAAGCGAAAAAAGTAGCGCAGCAAGTTGAAGGTTTTGGTGTGAAGGTTGTTATGTTGCAAGCTGATGTTTCTAGCGAAGAAGATGTAATTGCCATGTTCGAAAGTATTGATAATACATTTACTAAGCTAGATGTGCTGGTCAATAACGCCGGTATTTTAAAGCCGCAAATGAAGTTAATTGATATGGATGCCAATCGTATCAATGAAATACTGATGATGAACGTCACCAGTGCATTTTTGTGCTGTAAAGAGGCGATAAAACGTATGCATAACGGTGGTAGTATCGTTAATGTGTCGTCGGGTGCAGCAAAAACAGGGTCAGCTAATGAATATATCGACTATGCCGCGTCTAAAGGTGCGCTGGATACTTTAACTATTGGCCTTGCCAAAGAAGTAGCGCAGCAAAATATTCGTGTGAACGGTGTTAGGCCAGGGCTTATATATACCGGTATGCATCGTGATGGTGGTGAAGCTGAACGAGTCGATAGGCTCAAGCAAAAGCTCCCTTTAGGACGCGGCGGAGAGCCTGAAGAAGTGGCCGCTGCAATTTACTTTTTAGGGTCTGAGCAAGCCTCTTTTACTACCGGAAGTTTTATTGATGTTGCAGGCGGGCTTTAAACTTACAAAAGCACCGATAACCAAAAGCTAAAGCTTACCACACTCAGCACGGTTGAAAGCACCACGGCACCAGCCAGTGTAACTTGATGCTTACCAATTTGGCTAGCAATGAGGTAGGCGTTTACCCCGACGGGAGAGGCACTTAACAGTACCAACACATTTAAAATCTCTCTATCGAGTGAAAATGCATAGCTGCCGATTAAAAATACCCCAGCAGGAAGTACAAGAATCTTCATTAATGACGCAATTAAAGCGGGCTGCCAGTTAGCCGCGATTTTGTAAAATGCTAAGTTTGCGCCCAGTACAAATAATGCGCAGGCAATCGCTGGCGTTGCTAATAACTCTAAACTATTGGCTATATTATCAAATAAGTGAATCCCGCTTACGTTTAATAAAAGCCCACAGCCAATACTTAACACTATCGGGTTTAACACCATGCTTTTAATAAATGTCGGCCATGAAAATGCGTGCTCACTGCCTTTTGCACCGATCAGATAGGTTAAAGCAAATAATAAGGTACTGTGAAAAGTAATGATCATAAACGCGATGGCTATCATGTCTTTACCTAATGAGGCAATAACAATAGGTATACCTACCAGCACCATATTTGAGTAACTTGATGCTAAGCCAAATACGCTGTGTTCTTGGTAATTTTTTTGCTTTGCTAAATAAAAGCGATCGATAACAATGCCACAGACAAACACCAATAATACCGGGATGTAAAAGCTAAGAAATGCAGATAAGCTAATGCTTTGCTGCAGATCAATACGTGACATATTAAGCAATAGAAAAGCAGGTAAACTGATATAAAAAGTAAACTTGCTGAGTCCTGCAATGTGTTGTTGTTGAAAAAATTTTAATTTACAGCAGCTGTAACCAAGGGCAACAATAAATATCAGCGGAAAGATAATTGAAAAAATGTGCACTGCTTTATTGCCTTAAAGTAAAAAGTGAATGTCGAGCTTAACTAATGGTTAACGTCTAAATTCATCACTTTGTGGTAAGTTAATTAAAATAAGCACTGCGCCTTTACCACCGTATTCAAGGGGGGCTTGATGCATTGCGATCACATCGGGGTGTTGTACAAGGTATTGTGGTACTTTATGTCTGAGTATATGCCCACCAATACCATGAACAACGCACGCACAGTAGTAATGTTTTTTCTTACACTCATGGATTAAGCCTGCTAACTCGTCTTTAGCAATTTCTTTATTCAAGCCATGCAAGTCTAAGGTTAAATCAGGAATAAAATCCCCACGACGCAATTGCTTAGCTAAAAAGCGGTCTTGACCATCTTGCACATAATTAACTGTACCGTTAGTGTCTATATCTGGCACATACTCATCAGAAAAGAAAAATTCTGATTGTTGTTGCTTTTTTTGCTGGGCAAATTGCTTCGCTTGTGACACTTTAGGTTTATTAGCAAAACGATGGGTGTCTTGTTTAAATACACGGGCACCGTTAATACTTTGACGAAACAAGTCAATGTCGTCAGTGCTGATTTGGCTGTTTGAGTGAGGATCTTTTTTCATAGCGGCAGTCTAAACAAAAAAATGCTAAAAATCGAGTAAAAACCGATGTTGAAACGAGTTACAATAGGGCAATCAAGAGGTTAATCCACCTCGATTGAATATACATTTTTTGAAAGTAAGCAGGCAGATAACACACATGAGCGAATTACTAATAGAAGAAGCAACCTTAGATGAAGCTGTTGCAGAACTTTCAACATTGCATGACTGGTTACGTTGGACAACCAGTCAGTTTGCCAGCAGTGGTATTTTCTTTGGTCATGGGACCGATAATGCATGGGACGAAGCGGTTAGCTTATTACTTCCAGCATTAAGTTTACCAATTGATGCACCAAAAGAATTAATGCACGCACGGCTTACAAGCACAGAGAAAAATCGCCTAGCGGGTTTAATTGCAGAGCGAATTAATGATTTTACACCTGTTCCATATCTAACCAATATAGCCTGGTTTGCAAATATGCCATTTTATGTGGATGAACGCGTATTAATTCCTCGCTCACCGTTTGCTGAGTTGATTAATAATCGCTTTACACCTTGGTTGCAGCAACCTGAGTCAGTTAACCGCATTTTAGACTTATGTACTGGCTCTGCATGTATTGCAATTGCTCTTGCACAAGCATTTGAGACTGCACAGGTCGATGCAGTTGATATTTCATATGAAGCACTTGAAGTGGCTGATATTAATATTACCGATTATCAGCTAAATGATCGTGTACTACCAATTCAATCAGACGTATTTAGTGGTGTACCAGGACAAAAATACGATCTTATCGTTGCCAATCCACCGTATGTTGATGCTGAAGATATGGCCGACTTACCGCGTGAGTTCCACCATGAGCCAGAACTAGGTCTTGCATCGGGTCATGACGGCCTCGATGTTACCCGCACAATATTAAGTGAAGCAGCAGAACATCTAACTGATAACGGTTTGTTATTTGTCGAAGTGGGTAACTCTATGGTACACATGGATGCACTATATCCAGGCGCGCCGTTTGAATGGGTCGAGTTTGAGCAAGGCGGCCTAGGCGTATTTGTGATCAGCAAAAAGCAGCTAGTTGAATATTTCGCGGACTGAGCAGCATAAAAAATAAAAGCCGAGCCTTAGGCTCGGTACTTAGTAGTCATTAGGAATGAGGAAAGCAATGGCAGGTAATAGCATAGGGCAATTATTTAAAGTGTCCACTTTTGGTGAAAGCCATGGCGTCGCCTTAGGCGGGGTTGTCGATGGCACACCAGCAGGCCTTGAAATCACAGAGGCCGACTTACAAATAGATTTAGACCGTCGTAAACCAGGGCAAAGCCGTTATACAACGCAGCGCAGGGAAGAAGACCAAATTAAAATTCTTTCGGGCGTCTTTGAAGGTAAAACCACAGGTACTAGTATTGGTTTACTGATTGAAAATACCGATCAACGCTCAAAAGATTACGGTAAAATTAAAGATGTATTTCGCCCTGGCCACGGCGATTATACCTATTGGCATAAATACGGCTTGCGTGATTACCGTGGCGGTGGTCGTTCATCGGCTCGTGAAACCGCAATACGCGTAGCGGCAGGCAGCATTGCTAAAAAATACCTAAAACAGTTTCATGGTATTGAAGTCCGTGCCTGTTTAAGCCAACTTGGGCCAATAAAAGCTGAAAATTACGACTGGAATGAAGTAGAGAACAACTTATTCTTTTTCCCTGATGCCAGCAAGCTTGAAGCCCTTGATGAATATATGCGGGATTTAAAAAAGCAAGGCGACTCAGTGGGTGCTAAGGTCAAAGTTGTGGCCAAAAATGTTCCTGTAGGCCTAGGTGAACCTGTTTTTGACAGGCTTGATGCTGAACTTGCTCACTCATTAATGAGTATTAACGCAGTAAAAGGTGTTGAAATTGGTGATGGTTTTGATGTGGTTGAGCAAAAAGGTTCAGAGCACCGCGATGAGTTAACACCGGACGGCTTCACCTCAAATCATGCTGGTGGCGTATTGGCGGGAATTTCGACTGGGCAAGATATTATCGCCTCAATCGCGCTAAAACCAACATCAAGTATTACTATCCCTGGTAACAGTATTAATACTGAAAATGAAGCGGTTGAGATGATCACTAAAGGTCGCCATGACCCGTGTGTAGGCATTCGTGCCATTCCAATAGCCGAAGCCATGATGGCAATCACACTGATGGATCATTTACTGCGCCAACGCGGGCAAAACCCACATGTTAATCATGAACATGGGCCAATAAACGGCTCAGTGTAACGGGTTGGGTTTTTATAAACCTCAGTTTTTACTCTTCAAAACGCGATTTTTATCGCGTTTTTTGTCGCTTTGTAAAAGGATAATCAATGCAATTATTTATTGGTAATAAAAACTACTCGAGCTGGTCTCTACGAGCATGGTATTTAATGAGTAAATTCAATATTGAGTTTGCTGAGCAACAACTTGTTTTAGATACACCTGAGTTTTATAGCGAACTGCAAAAACGCTTTACGGTAGCAAAAGTACCTGCATTGATAGATGGCGAATTGCAAATATGGGATTCGTTGGCCATTTGTGAATACATCAATGATGCTTATTTGTCTAATGCAGCCTGGCCAAAAGCGGTCGCTTTGCGAGCACAAGCGCGAAGTATAAGTGCCGAAATGCATTCCGGGTTTATGGCACTTCGTAATGAAATGCCGATGAATATACGGGCAACGCGTCACCTTGAATTATCCGATGCAGCAAAAAAAGACCTTGCACGCATCGATGAAATATTTTCCACACAGCAAACGCTTTATCCAAACAGTTGGTTGTTTGGTGAATTTAGTATTGCAGATGCTATGTATGCCCCAGTTGTATTACGGTTAAAAACATATCAACTTAACTTATCCCCGTTAGCACAGCAATATTGTGACACTGTAATGGCTTGCTCTGTACTACAGCGTTGGATCATTGAATCTAGGACTGAAACAGATATTGTACAAGCGGATGAAGCTGGCGTTGATGTTATTTAGTCAATTTCATTGATATGGGGCAGCCTTATCTTGATAGGCTGCTTTTGTGTATGAGGGTTTATGATTAATAACATTGATCACCAAGCAACGTTAAAACGCTTAGAAAGGTTTAGTCGTTTCACTGATAGCAGTATAGGCATACCCTTTACTCGTTTTAAGTTTGGTATTGAAGCACTTATAGGGCTTATACCCGGCATTGGTGATTTAGCGGGGCTGATATTATCAAGCTATATCCTTTTTGAAGCCCAGCGCCTAGGTGTGGGCTCGCAACTAAAGTCACGCATCATTATAAATATGTTGATTGATTTTGTGGGTGGATTGATCCCGTTTTTTGGCGATATTTTTGATGCTTATTTTAAAGCGAATACGCGTAATACTCAGCTTTTGAAACGCTATCTTAGTGAAAGCGCCAATGTAGGTGAAGTATAAGCGGTTAATTGACTATGCCTAGGTTTTTTATAGCGCAAGATTTTTACTTTATCTTTAAAAGCTCGTACAATTCGCCTCGTTTTTACAGCGTACTAGTTACCGTTTATCGAGGCCTTTTCAGATCTATATGCATCAAATAGCCGATCTAATATCTATTTTTGAGTCGAATTTTTATCAAAGCCATAATACGCGCTTGGTAAAAGGGGAGCATGAGCCTGTTTATATGCCAGCAAACGAGCAAACGCCTTACCACCAAATCATTTTTGCCCATGGCTTTTATGCCAGTGCTCTGCACGAGGTGGCTCATTGGTTAGTGGCAGGTGATAAGCGACGATTATTAGAAGATTACGGCTATTGGTATTGCCCTGATGGCCGAGATAAAGCCCAGCAGGCTGAGTTTGAAAGCGTTGAAATAAAACCCCAAGCAATTGAATGGGCGCTCAGTGTTGCCGCCGGTTTTGAGTTTAATGTATCGGTTGATAATTTAAATGGTGAGCAAACCTGTCGCTTTGACTTTCAAGCACGAGTTCATCAGCAAGTTTTATATTTACTGAGTAACGGCTTTAATGTGCGTACCCATAAATTACTTAAGGCCTTAAGTGAATTTTATAACACACCGTGGCCGATGAGTGCTACTCAGTTTGCATGGCAGCACCCAAAGGAGCTAAAGAATGCAGTTTAAATTAGGCTTAATTGTAAACCCTGTTGCAGGTTTAGGTGGCAGTGTTGCATTAAAGGGCAGTGACGGTGTAGAGACCGCCGCAAAGGCAATTGAATTAGGGGCACAGCCTAAAGCTAACATACGGACTAAAGCCGCTCTTGAGGTATTATTACCCCATAAAGCACAAATAACGATTTTCACGGTCAATGATGCTATGGGTGAAAATACAGCAAAAGCGATGGGCTTTGCGACACAGGTTATTTATCGTAGCGAACGTTCTACAACCAGTGAAGACACCGAGCTTGCAGCCAAAGCATTGCAACAGCTTGGTGTTGATTTACTTTTATTTGCTGGTGGTGATGGCACAGCGCGCAATATTTGTCATGCGGTGGATGACAGTGTTCCTGTGCTGGGCATTCCAGCAGGCTGCAAAATTCACTCTGGTGTTTATGCCATTACTCCTAAAGCGGCGGGTCGTGTTGTTGAGATGCTGGTAAAAGGTGAGCTGGTAACGTTAGCAGATGCAGATGTTATGGATATTGATGAAGATGCCTTTCGTCAAGGAACAGTCAAAGCAAAGCGCTATGGTGAAATGCAAGTGCCGAGTGAAGTACGTTATGTACAAGCCGTTAAAAATGGCGGTAAAGAAACTGACGAATTAGTGCTGGCAGATATTGCCGCCTATGTTGTGTCTGAAATGGATGAAGATTTTAAATATATTATGGGCAGTGGCTCAACCGTTGAGGCCATAATGGAAGAAATGGGTCTTGAAAACACCTTGTTAGGTGTTGATTTAGTACAAGATCAAGCCGTTATTGGTCAAGATTTAACGGCGCAACAGTTACTGGATGCAACTAATGGCATTGATACTAAATTAGTGATCACTTTAATTGGTGGCCAAGGGCATATTTTTGGCCGTGGTAACCAACAATTAAGTCCTGCACTTATTCGTGCAATCGGTAAAGAAAATATTATTGTTGTGGCAACCAAAACCAAATTACAAGCCTTAAATGGCCGACCACTGATTGCTGATACTGGCGATAGTGAGTTAGATGATGAATTAAGCGGTTATATCCGTGTTACAACCGGATTTAACGACCATGTTATGTATGCTGTGGGTCACCAAGATACCCTGCAAGTACAGGAGAAGTAAATGAGTTTAGTAAGTTATATAGATGCAGCGCAGCAATACTTTGATGATTTAGTCATTAAAGCCACTGATGACGAGTTGTTTGCCGGTGGTTATTTACGCGGTCATTTTGATTTAGCTGTGGGGTATGCACAAGTTGAAGAGCTTAATTTAGAAGTATCAGAGCTCAATGAAACGGTTGAAAAAAGCTTAGTGAAAGCCTATCGCAATGGCGAACTTAATGAAGACGATAAAGCGCTTGTTGTACGTATTTGGGAAGAAGTAAAAGCGCTGGCGTAAATGTAATTCATGCGAATAGATATAAAAGCGGCTGAATGGCCGTTTTTTTGTTCATGCACACAACATTTGTCCCTGAACTGTGATTTTATTGTTTACTTAAAATTTACCTAACGCGGCATTTACGGTAATGTATGCAGGTTAAAATTCTAGGGAACAAGCGAAATGAATAACAATAATGATGCAACGATGCCGACAGGGCTAGTTGCACGGTTTTTAAACTTTGTCGAAAGGGTTGGAAACAAACTACCTGATCCGGCAATTATATTTTTATTTGCCATGTTACTAATTTGGTTTTTGTCGTGGTGGTTTTCAGGCGTTAACTTTGACGCTATTGACCCCCGTACAGGCGAAGCCATTATAATTAATAACATGTTGGCCAGTGATTCACTTGCCACCTTTTTGTCTTCGATGGTAAAAACCTTTACCGGTTTTGCGCCATTAGGTGTGGTATTAGTTGCTATGTTAGGGGTTGGTGTTGCAGAGCATTCAGGCTTTATCAATACTGGCTTAAAACTTATGCTAAAAGTAACGCCTAAACAGTTACTTACGCCTTCTATTATTTTGGTTGCGATTGTTAGCCATACCGCTACCGATGCCGGTTATGTATTAGTTATTCCATTAGCGGGTGTTATTTTTTATGCGGCTGGTCGTCATCCACTTGCAGGCATTGCTGCGGCATTTGCCGGTGTTAGTGGTGGCTTTGGAGCTAACTTTATTCCATCTGGCATCGACCCGTTATTACAAAGCTTTACCCAAAGTGCGGCGCAAATCATTAATCCGACGATGTCGATTAACCCATTAAATAACTGGGCATTTACCTCGGCTTCTAGCTTATTTATTGTTTTATTAGGCTGGTATATCACTGATAAAATTATTGAGCCTCGATTAAAGAATACTGAACTTGATGGTAATAGTGAGGATCTACCTGTTTTCGAAGATGCTAGAAGCGATGAAAAACGCGCATTTTTTATTGCAAGTGCGGTAATGGTCGCGGGTCTTGCGTTACTCGCGTTTGTATCAGCACCAGCCGATTCTGCCATGCGCAGCGCTGATGGTTCACTCACTAACTTTAGATCACCCTTAATGCAATCAATCGTACCGTTAATTTTCTTATTGTTTTGGATACCAGGTGCGGTCTATGGCTTTACCGTTGGTACTTTTAAAAGCTCTAAAGATATGATCGATGCGATGAGTAAAGCAATGCATGGTATGTCGTATTATATTGTTATGGCATTTTTCTGCTCGTTATTTATTGCTGCATTTAGTAAATCAAATCTAGGAGCGCTTCTAGCTATTGAAGGGGCGCAGCTGTTAAAGGCGATGGAGCTACCTAGCGCCGTAACTGTTGTAGGCATTATCTTTTTAACAGGCTTTGTTAACTTATTTGTAGGCTCAAGTTCTGCTAAGTGGGCATTACTCGGCCCGGTGTTTGTGCCTATGCTCATGCAGTTAGGTATTTCACCTGATTTAACGCAAGCCGCGTATCGTGTAGGTGATTCAAGCTCAAACATTATTACCCCGTTAATGCCTTACTTTCCGCTCGTAGTGGTGTACTGTCAAAAGTATGTTAAAGGCACTGGCATCGGTACACTCATCGCTATGATGCTGCCGTACTCAATTGCCTTTATGATTGGTTGGAGTTTGTTTTTACTGGGCTACTGGGCACTTGGTATCCCGCTTGGTCTTGATGCAAGCTACGTTTACCCAGCTGTGACGCCGTAATACATACCATAACTATTCTGACAGCCTCATCACTTTATTGATGGGGCTTTTTTATTATTGAAATAATTCATCTAGTTTATAATATTTTAGTCCCTGAGCTGGTTGGGCACTGCTATTACACATTTTTATAGCGACTTGTTTGCCAGTTATTGGCCTAAACTTTTTAAGGCCTGGGAGCATACATAATACAGGTAAAAATACGCTGCCAAGATTTTCGCCAAGCCTAAAATCATTATCTCGCTCCCCAAGTAATAAAGAGGGCTGTATAATGCTAATCTGTTTAAAGTTAAGCTGGGTTACCGCTTGGTCAAGCTCACCTTTCATTTTTAAATACGCACTGCGACTGTTAGCATTTGCACCGCTGGACGACACTAATAAATAGTGTTCAACCCCGTTCTTTGCAGCAAGTTGAGCTGCATGAAGTTGGTAGTTAAAGTCTACTTTTCGCTGTGCATCAATTGAGCCCGCGGCTTTTTTGGTTGTACCTAAGCATGAAAATAGAATATCTGCTTTAAAAAGACTTGAGTGTTGCTCTAATTGTGCAAAGTCCACCACATAATTAATGACTTTATTACTGTTATAACTAACAGGGCGACGAGTAAGTGTAATCACTTTATTGATATGGACTGCGCTAATTAACTGCTCAACTAAATGGCTACCTATTAATCCTGTGGCACCAATAACAATTGCTGTTTTATTCATATGTAATTACCACTGCAGTTAAATGATTGAGTGAGCATTGTGATCAATTTTAATCCTTTAGACAAACAATTCGTTAGCTTTAGCCCTAGTAACATAAACATTAACCATGGCATTATTAACAATAAGCGCCTGTAATGTTAAAGGGGCAATCTAATCACACAATAAAAATTAAAAGGTACGACTATGAGTATTATGACATTATCCACGCAGGGGAGCGTGGCAGTTATTACAATGACCAATGGTGAAAACCGCCAGAATCCCGCTTTTGCCTCGACTCTAAAGACGCTATTAAGTGAAGTGCTTGAAAACGAAAATCATAAAGCCTTAGTTATTACCTCAAATGATGAAAAAAGCTGGAGTTTAGGCATAGATACAGATTGGCTCATGCCTGCAATGAAAGCTCAAAAGGCGGATGAAATACGTTGCTTTATGTATGATATGGATGAGGTGTTTAAAACATTATTACTGTTCCCGATGCCAGTTATTGCGGCGATTAATGGCCATGCTTTTGGTAACGGAGCTATTTTATCGTGTGCCTGTGACTTTAGATTTATGCGAGCAGATCGCGGGTTCTTTTGCTTCCCTGAAGTTGATTTATCTATTCCATTTTTACCCGGCATGATAGCTTTTGTAAAAAAAGCGATGCCTTATTACCGCTTTAATGAAATGAAACTAACCGGCCGACGCGTCCCAGGCGCAGAGTTAGCGGTCGATCACATTATCGAAAAGGCTTCAAAAGATAACGATACTTTACTTGCTGATGTGATGGAATTCGCCGCTACATTTGACAAAAAACGGCCTATTTTTGCAGAGCATAAAAAACGATTACACAAAGACATTATTCAAATTATTGATGAACAGAATAAACCGTTTATTGATAATCTTGCGTTAATGGTTTAGCTACTAATAATAGCTCAAGGATATAAGAACTTTATGAAGGCTAAACAAATAGAAGAGTTGAAGTTAACACACTCTGAAACCAAAGAAGTCATTACACCTTATGCATTTAAAATAGATGAAGCATTATTAGGGTTATCGCTGGCATCGCCAACAAGGCGAGCGTCAGCGATGATTATTGATGTTATGTTAATCTTTCTTGCGGCAAAGCTCAGTGCCGCTTTAATTGCATTTGTGGCTACAGTGGCTTTTTATAAAGGCACTGCGCAAAAACACTTACCTAAAATGAACTCATTTTGGCGGCGAGTATTAAAATTAACGGCAGCTACCTTGTTGTTTTTTAGCTCGTTGTATTTATTGTCAGTCGCAATTGATTACTTTGATGGTGACGCTGTGGCTGAAAGTGCGGGTGTTCAGCAAGATATAGTATTAAGCCCAGAAGAAATACAGGTTGCTAAGGCGTATTTAAAACAAACCTCAGGTGAGCAGCTGTGCGATCAAGCGTGTCAAACAGCTAAGTTGGCTAATTTAGTATCTCAAGTACCAAAGCTCGCTGAACTTGATGAGCTCAGCGAAGTTAACGAGATTGAAGATATTAATATGGCGAAAGGGCTGCTGTATTTGCTCATTGAGTCAAGCCAGCAATCACATGATGAACAACTATTAGAGGGAGTTGACGATATAGAGCCACAGTCAAACTCAACAACATCTCATAGTATTTTAAAGTGGGCTATAGGTATCATAGAGGATTTAGGTTTGGGCTTTGGCTGGGCTGCGATTTATTTCACTTTGTTTTCTCTTTTATGGAAAGGGCAAACGCCGGGTAAAAAGGTGTGTAATATTCGTGTAGTCGCTTTGAATGGAGAGGCGTTAGGTTTACTTGATTGCTTTGGTCGTTACGGTGGTTATGGCGCAGGCTTTGCAACTGGTTTATTGGGGTTCTTACAAGTATATTGGGACCCAAACCGTCAAGCCATTCAAGATAAAATATCAGCAACAGTTGTTATAAAAGGGAGTATGAATTAGCCCGCCACTCCAGAAATAATAGAAAAGGCGATTAAGGAATGAATTATAAATTCGAACGGGTAAATATTTTAGTTCTGGTTTGCTCAAACTTCGGCATTTAGCTATAAATTGTAGGTCGCCATTTATGGCAAAAAGCGCTTTTATTGGACAATACAGTGCAACCTTAAGATTTAATAATGCAATCAAATGAGGGGTGGACAATGAATACTGAAACACAAATTGATGAAGATAAAATAGATGACGCTGCATTAGCGCTGATGTATCTAACCTTGCACGATCACTGCCGTGCATGGAAGCAAATTGATTGGGATATTACTAATAGATTGCATGATAAAGGTTTAATAGATAACCCTATTGGTAAAGCTAAATCAGTCGTACTGACCGAAGAAGGCCTAAAACAAGCCGAGCTATTGTTTGAGAAGTTGTTTACGAAGTAGGGTGTACCTAAAATAAAAGGCTGCAAAAATAGCTAGCTATAAAACTAAAAAAGGTCTAAATTTAGCTCATATTTATGGTCATTTTGGTGAGTTATGAGACAAATATTAGCAGACTGTTCAGCAAGTATTTCAGAATTAAAGAAAAACCCAACAGCGTTATTAAATGAAGCTGATGGTTCAGCGATAGCTATTTTAAATCACAATAAACCAGCAGCTTATTTAGTACCTGCGCAAACGTATGAGTTTCTAATGGAACTTATCGACGATATTGAATTAGCAAAAATTATCGAAAGTCGCAGAGCAGACTTATCAGAGGCTGTTGAAGTTAATATTGATGACTTATAAGCTCAAATTTTTACCCGTAGCACTAAAAGAGTGGAACAAACTTGCTCCACCGATAAAAAGTCAGTTTAAAAAGAAACTCATAGAGCGACTAGAAAATCCTCATGTACCAGCATCGAAATTAAGAGGTTTTGATAGCGTATATAAAATAAAATTGCGCACAGCAGGCTACAGGCTCGCCTATGAAGTGATTGATGATGAAGTTGTAGTATATGTACTCGCTATCGGCAAACGAGATAAAGATGCAGTGCATAAAAAACTGATGAAACGAAGTAAATAACATCTATTGTTATAAAACTACATGTTTTAGTCTAACTAAGGTTTTCAAGCTAATAAATGAAATATGAGCTTAAAAAATCACGTATAGTATTAATGATCTGCGCAAAATAAATCTTTTTAAGTTGTTGGGTTTCGTTGCACTCAATCCAACCTACGAATAAACTGGCTTACGGCTTACGGCTTACGGCTTACGGCTTACGGCTTACGGCTTACGGCTTACGGCTTACGGCTTACCGCTATCCCTATAACCCCCATCAACACCACTACAATCCAAACCGGCCAGTTACCATATTGGCTGTAAATACTATTCCCTTGAATGAGTTTAACATCGACTTTAAGTACGTCGGCTTCAAACTGTGGCATGCTGACTTGAACTTGACTGATTGGGTCGTAAACCCCGCTAATGCCGTTGTTTGTGACTCGAATAAGCGGGCGTTGTAATTCAAGGGCACGCATACGGGCGATTTGCATATGCTGGTGCGGACCGTGGGAGGCGCCAAACCAGGCATCATTACTTACTGTGAATAAAATATCAGACTCACTATGGTAATTGCCACGTACAAGGTTGGCAAAGGCAATTTCGTAGCAGATAGCAGGGAGAATATTTAAGCCGTTGGCGCGTAAATTGTTTTGTACTTCATCCCCACGTGTGAATGATGACATGGGTAAATCAAACAAAGGCGCGATAGGGCGCAGAATATCTTCAAACGGTACAAACTCACCAATAGGCAGTAGCTGGTGTTTTTGATAACGGTTTTTACCTAGGTATTGATAATGGCCGTGCTTGTCGTCACGTTCTTTATTACCCAGTACTATGAGGGTATTGAAGATAGTTTTAGTATCAAGCTGGTAGTCGACAATACCCGTAATAAGGGCGGTTTCATTAAATGAGGCCGCGCTATCAAGACCGACTAAAAAACTGTCAGCAAGGGCCTCTATTTCAGGCACAGCGGCTTCTGGCCAAACGACTAAGTCAGCATTCCAGTGAGGGCGCGTCATGTCTTGGTACTTACTCATGGTGGTCCAAAACTCACTGGGCTCAAACCGCAAATGTTGTTTAATATTACCCTGAACGAGTAATGTACTGATGGTTTTATCGTTATAGTGAGGGTTTTGACTTAAGTTGCCAACTAGTGAAATGAGTGCGATTAAGCCTGCTGTGGCTAACGCGCCCTTAATACTGCGATTGAACAGGAGTTGGTAAAGTGAAAATGCAATGGTAATACAGAGTAATGTTAAGCCAAATTCGCCGACTGTGGGGGCCAAATAATTTAATGGGCTATCAGTTTGTGTGTAACCAAAGCTTAGCCATGGAAAACCGGTTAACACCACCCCACGTAAATACTCAGTAACAGCAAAACCGCTAATAAGTAATAAGCCATAGCTATGTGAACCGCTAGCAAAGCGTGTGGCAAACATAAAGGCAAGGGCAGGGTAGATAGCTAGATAGGCACATAGCAGCACCATAAGGAGCACTGAGGCTGCCAGTGGCATGCCACCAAATGTGGCAATAGACACATGTACCCAGCTTATACCTGCTCCAAACCAGCCTAGACCAAAAATAAAACCATATTTGGCGGCTTGTTTACTGGGTTGTTTACCGTATTGCAGGTTATGTGTGGTGTAAATTGCCAATAGCAGGCAAACAAAGGTCAGGGGCCAAATCCCAAAAGGAGCATAGCTTAAAGTTAAAAGAAGGCCCGCAACGAGTGCGAGCCATGCTTTTGTATCTTTTGCTAAGTTTAGGCAGTTAGTCAGTATTGTCTTCACTGTCGCTATCATCAGCCTTAGGTACGGTAACCTGTAGTTGCAATAAGCGACGGCTATCTGCATTGGTTACTTTAAATTGTAGGCCATCAATTTCGATGGTTTCCCCGCGTCCTGGCATATGGCCAAACGCGTGCAACACAGTGCCACCGATAGTGTCGGCTTCTTGTGTGCTGTAGCCTGTTTTAAACTTTTCGTTAAAGTCATCAACAGGTGTTAGCGCTTGCACTACATAAACATGTTTGGCAAGTTGACGAATATCTTGTTGCTCTTCTTCTTCGTCATGCTCGTCTTCAATTTCACCTACGATGATTTCTAAGATATCTTCGATAGTGACTAAACCAGATACACCACCATACTCATCAATAACAATAGCCATGTGGTAGCGTTGTTGACGAAATTCATTCAGTAATGTGTCTACGCGTTTACTCTCAGGCACCACAACAGCTGGGCGTAAGTAGTCACGTAAAGACGGTAATTGATCGTCTTTGTTTAATATTAACGGCAGTAAATCTTTTGCTAATAAAATACCTTCTACATGGTCTTTGTCTTCGCAAACCACAGGAAAACGTGAATGCGTTGAATCAACCATCATAGGTATTAATTGTTCTAGCTGTGCATCAACCTCTAAGGTGATCATTTGTGAGCGCGGGATCATGATGTCTCGCACTTTAAGCTCAGATACACCAAGCACACCTTCAATCATCTCTTTGGTTTCAGGATCAATGACATCCCGTTCTTGCGCATCGGCAATTACTTCAACCAGCTCTTCTCTATTCTGGGGTTCCCCTTGCAACATTTGGGTAATTCTACCCAACCAGGTCTTGCTAGAAGAACCCTGGCTAGTCTGCGAGTTATCGTCGCTCATTGCGTCTATTTGCTCCGTTAAATTAAATATCGTCCCGATATGGGTCTGCTATGCCTAGATCGGCAAGTAATTGCTTTTCTATGCTTTCCATCTCGTTCGCATCTTCGTCCTTTATATGGTCAAACCCAAGTAAATGCAAGCATCCGTGGATCACCATATGGGCAAAGTGGTCATGAAAGGTCTTTTCTTGCTCATTTGCTTCAGCTAAAACAATGGCTGGACAAATGATTAAATCGCCAACTAGTGGGAGCTCTATCCCTGGTGGTGCCTCAAATTCGAATGACAACACATTAGTTGGTTTATTTTTACCACGGTAATCATTATTAAGTTGCTGGCTTTGCTCTTCGTCTGCAATCACAATCGTTAATTCAGATTCATCGCGATACTGACTGAGCACTTTGTTAGCCCATAACGCAAATTGTTCAAGGCTAGGTAAGTTGTCAAACTCACAGGCAATTTGTAAATCAAGTTCTGTTGTCACAGTATTACTCTTTAGTCTCAGTGTCAGATTGCTCGGCATTGGCGAGTAAATCTTTTGCACGTTGTTTTTCGGCACGTTTAGTACGCTCAGCTTCGTCATTACGCTCATAGGCTTCAACAATACGTGCTACAACGGGGTGGCGTACCACATCGTGTGACTGGAAAAAGTTAAAGCTGACTTCATCCACATCACTCAATACATTAATTGCGTGGCGAAGGCCTGAGCGGGCACCGCGTGGTAGATCAACTTGGGTAATATCACCCGTTATTACTGCTTTAGAATTAAAACCGATACGGGTTAAGAACATTTTCATTTGCTCGACGGTGGTATTTTGGCTTTCATCTAAAATAATAAAGGCGTCGTTTAAGGTTCGTCCACGCATAAAAGCAAGTGGAGCAACTTCTATCACGTTCTGCTCAAGCAGTTTTTCAACCTTTTCAAAGCCTAGCATTTCAAATAGCGCGTCATATAATGGTCGCAAGTATGGGTCGATTTTTTGGCTTAAATCACCAGGTAAAAAACCTAACCGTTCACCGGCTTCAACAGCGGGGCGAGTAAGCAATATTCGGCGTATTTCTTGACGTTCTAATGCATCAACTGCCGCTGCCACAGCAAGGTATGTTTTGCCAGTTCCAGCGGGACCGATACCAAAGGTAATATCGTGACGAAAAATATTCGATACGTAATGGCCCTGGTTATCGTTGCGTGGTTTAATCACGCCTCGGCGCGTTTTAATCACTACTTCTTTGCCGTATTCGCTTAGCTCATCTTGTTCAAGCGCGGTTGATTCAGTAATGGCTAGATGCACTGTGTTCGGTTCAATATCGTTAACCACACCACGTACAGGCTGGGTTTCAACATACAAGTCTTTGACGATTTCCATCGCAGCAAAGGCACTTGTTGTTTTACCGGTAATTTTAAAGTAGTTGTCACGATGAGTTATTTCTACACCCAAACGGCGTTCAATTTGTTTGATATTTTCATCAAACGGGCCGCATAAAGAAGATAGGCGCTTATTGTCGGAGGGTTCTAAATAAATCTCTAATTTTTTTAACTGATTACTCAAAATGGCTTCCTGTTGTGGTGTGCCAGCTATTGCTGGCACAATCATTATCGCCTACGGAACGAATGTCGCAACACCAATTTCGTTCGGTGCGGCTTGTGGTTCAGGTTGTGCTGCTTTACTTAAAATATCAGCAGGGGCAACGTCACGGCGCAAGTTCATTTCTGATTCTGTACGAATTAAGTCACCACGTAAAGAGTTTGGTAGTGCTTCAGTAATACGTACATCAACAAACTGACCGATCACATTATGAGGTCCTACGAAATTTACCACGCGGTTGTTCTCTGTACGACCACGTAATTCCATCGGGTTTTTCTTTGATGGACCTTCAACGAGTATGCGTTGTTCGGTATTAAACATTTGGCGGCTGATTTGCTGGGCCATCTGAGTAATGCGGTTCTGTAGTAGGTATAAGCGTTCTTTTTTCTCTTGCTCAGATACATCATCAGGCAAATCCGCAGCTGGAGTACCTGGACGTGCACTGTAGATAAAGCTAAAGCTCATATCAAAACCGATGTCGTTAATAAGGTTCATGGTGGCTTCAAAGTCCATCTTGCTTTCACCCGGAAAGCCAATAATGAAGTCAGACGACATGCTTAAATTAGGGCGGATTTTACGCAGCTTACGAATTGTTGATTTGTATTCTAGGGCAGTATGGCCGCGTTTCATTAAATTAAGAATACGGTCAGAACCACTTTGCACTGGTAGGTGTAAGTGATCAACAAGCTCAGGTACATCTGCGTAGGCGTCAATAATATCAGGCGTAAATTCTACTGGGTGCGATGTGGTATAACGAATACGGTCGATACCATCAATTGCTGCTACATAACGAATTAAATCTGAGAAGTAACAAATTTCGCCATCGTAAGTTTCACCACGATAAGCATTCACGTTCTGACCAAGCAGGTTAACTTCACGCACGCCTTGCTCTGCAAGTTGAGCAACTTCAAGCAATACGTCATCAAGTGGGCGGCTTACTTCTTCACCGCGGGTATATGGGACCACGCAGAAAGTACAGTATTTTGAGCAACCTTCCATAATAGATACAAATGCGCTTGGGCCTTCAGCTTTTGGTTCAGGCAAACGGTCGAACTTTTCAATCTCTGGGAATGAAATATCAACCACTGAACTGCCTTTATTGCCTTGCACTTGTTTAATCATTTCAGGCAAACGGTGTAAAGTTTGTGGGCCAAAAATCACATCAACAAAAGGGGCGCGTTGGCGAATAGAATCACCTTCTTGCGAAGCAACACAGCCACCTACACCAATAATTAAGTCTGGCTTGTCATCTTTTAATAACTTCCAACGACCCAGTTGATGAAACACCTTTTCTTGTGCTTTTTCACGAATTGAACACGTATTGAGTAGAATGACATCTGCTTCACCGGCTTCTTCAGTTAACTGATAGCCGTTGGTTGCATCGAGGAGATCCGCCATTTTCTGAGAGTCGTACTCATTCATCTGACAACCCCAAGTTTTAATATGCAGCTTTTTACTCATTGAAATATAGCCTCGTTTTCAATTCGGTAGTGGCACTAAAATGTGCTAGAAACAGGATTAAGTGGCATGAGCATTTAAATGCCCGCTAACTTAAAGGACGCGTATTTTATCTGGATACCCGCTCAGATCCAAGTATAGATTTGATCTTTGTGGTTTGAAATCAAACAAACCTTGCATTAAGGGGCCAGAGCAGCAAAGCAACTCGCATTTTTTCAGCCAAGTACGTTACAATCAATCTCATAGTAATTGACCTTAGTTGTGATAAAAAATATGCAAAAAAACAAAGTTATCGTCGTGGGTGGTGGAATGGTCGGCGCTGCAATGGCTGTAAAATTAGCGAAGCAAGGTTGTGATGTACGTGTGATAGAGCAACGACCTATCAATGCTGAGCAAGTACTGCAAAGCGAAACTATCGATATACGCGTATCGGCTATCAATCGTTTTTCTGAGAAACTACTCGATGAGCTAGGTGCTATGGCACTTTTAAGACAATCTCGCTTAGCGCCATACCAGCAATTAGAAGCGTTTGAACGTCTTGACGATAATTTGTTGTTCGATTGCAGCGACATTAACACATCGCACTTAGGTCATTTAATCGAGAACAAATTAATTCAAGCCAGTTTATGGCATCAGTTTGAGCAATACGGTATTGAGGTAATTGATATTAAATCGCCGATTTGTGCAATTGAACAAACGGCGCAAGATATTAGCCTAATTTATGGTGAGCAGCGCTACAGTGCTGATTTAGTTATTGCAGCAGATGGTGGTCAGTCGCAATTGCGCGCAAAAGCAAATATTGGGGTAACTGGTTGGCAATACCAACAACACTGTATGGGCGTTTTAATTAAATTGGATGCCCCGCAGCAAATTAAAACATGGCAACAGTTTAAACCTAGCGGCCCAGTTGCATTTTTACCTATGCAGGCACCTTACGCTAATTTAATTTGGTACGACGACGCAGCGAAGTTACAAAATTTAAATAAATTAACCAAAGAGCAATTAAAACAACAAATAATTGAAAATTTTGCGCCGCTAGCAGGTGATTTTGAAATTGATAATCAAGCGGTCTTCCCACTTGCTCGCCAACACGCTAATAAATATTCAACAGGGCGTTTAGTGTTAGTTGGAGATGCAGCACATACGATAAACCCTTTAGCTGGGCAGGGGGTTAATTTAGGCTTTCAAGATGTGGCGGCCCTTGCTGATATTTTAGCTACGGCAGATGATATTGGTGCTGTAAGACACCTTAAACGCTACGAGCAAACCCGTCGCAAAGCAAACTTGTTGATGATGAGTATGATGGATGCGTGTTATTTTGGTTTTTCGAATCAACTTACACCGTTGCAATGGGCGCGTAATCGCTTTTTGAAATTAGCGAATAATACTGGCTCGGTAAAAAACTGGGTTTTGAAATACGCGATTAGTGGTGAAATAAAATAATAGTTTTACGCCAGAGTGGGTGAAAACTCACTCAAACAATTTTTGATTAAAGATTAAAGATTAAAGATTAAAGATTAAAGATTAAAGATTAAAGATTAAAGATTAAAGATTAAAGAGAGAGGGTTAATAAATTGGCTGGGATACCAGGATTTGAACCTGGGAATGCCAGGATCAAAACCTGGTGCCTTACCGCTTGGCGATATCCCAACTCTAAATTTGGATGAGTTTTAGTTCTAATTAAGAACATGGTGCGGAAGGAGAGACTTGAACTCTCACAACCGAAGTTACTGGAACCTAAATCCAGCGCGTCTACCAATTCCGCCACTCCCGCAGTTCTTAGAATGCAGTTAATCGTTTTGGAACCAAAATACAGCGTCTAATTTAAGACAACCGCCAATTCCGCCACTCCACAGTTCTATATTCTTAAACAACATTTCTTTGGTAGAAGAAGTTGGCTGGGATACCAGGATTTGAACCTGGGAATGCCAGGATCAAAACCTGGTGCCTTACCGCTTGGCGATATCCCAACTAAGAATTATTTGATAGTTTTAGTTCTTATCAAGAACATGGTGCGGAAGGAGAGACTTGAACTCTCACAACCGAAGTTACTGGAACCTAAATCCAGCGCGTCTACCAATTCCGCCACTCCCGCATATAAGCTTATATTTAAACTCTTAACAGAGATTTCTTAAACAACATTTCTTTGGTAGAAGAAGTTGGCTGGGATACCAGGATTTGAACCTGGGAATGCCAGGATCAAAACCTGGTGCCTTACCGCTTGGCGATATCCCAACTAAGAATTAATTGATAGTTTTAGTTCTTATCAAGAACATGGTGCGGAAGGAGAGACTTGAACTCTCACAACCGAAGTTACTGGAACCTAAATCCAGCGCGTCTACCAATTCCGCCACTCCCGCATTATCACTTTGAATTAATCAAAGAAATGGTAGTTATTTTAAACTCTTCATTGAGTGCAATTTTACTCTTGCAGAGCCACTTCTAAAAGAAGAAATGGTGGCTAAGACGGGATTTGAACCTGTGACCCCATCATTATGAGTGATGTGCTCTAACCAGCTGAGCTACTTAGCCATTGTTGGCTGGGATACCAGGATTTGAACCTGGGAATGCCAGGATCAAAACCTGGTGCCTTACCGCTTGGCGATATCCCAACAGAAAACAATTGATAGTTTTAATTCTTATCAAGAACATGGTGCGGAAGGAGAGACTTGAACTCTCACAACCGAAGTTACTGGAACCTAAATCCAGCGCGTCTACCAATTCCGCCACTCCCGCATCGAGCATATACAGGCAATAATGTTTTGAAACCTAAATCCAGCGTCTAATTCAAGGCAACTGCCAATTCCGCCACTCCCGCATACTTTGTGTAATTAAACACTTGGTAGTTATTTTAAACTCTTCATTGAGTACAAAAAAGAATGGTGGCTAAGACGGGATTTGAACCTGTGACCCCATCATTATGAGTGATGTGCTCTAACCAACTGAGCTACTTAGCCATCTTTTTTGTTAACACTTCATTGCTGAGTGCGGGGCGTATTATGCTGATATGACCTAAATCCGTCAACACCTTTTTTGCAAAAAAACACTTATCAGGGTTTGTTTGCAGGAAAATTAAGCTAAGCGGCTATTTTTTATTAAAAACGGTGTTTTTTTAACTGCTTTAATATCTTTTAACTTAAAGCTGTGTGTTATGAACCAGTATACAGATACAAAAAAGGCTCGTATTTACGAGTCTTTAAAGTTATTGCTAAACAAGAGTTAGCAATAATGATGTCTATACGTTGAACAAGAAGTTCATAACATCGCCATCTTTAACGATATATTCTTTACCTTCTTGACGCATTTTACCTGCTTCTTTTGCGCCACTTTCACCTTGATAAGTGATGTAATCATCATAAGCAATGGTTTGCGCGCGGATAAAGCCACGTTCAAAGTCGGTATGAATTTTACCTGCTGCTTGTGGTGCCGTTGCGCCAACAGGAATTGTCCATGCACGTACTTCTTTTACACCAGCGGTAAAGTAAGTTTGTAAATGGAGTAGTTCATAGCCGCCGCGAATAACAAGGTTAAGGCCTGGCTCTTCTAAACCAAGATCAGCCATAAATTCAAGCTTGTCTTCTTCTTCAAGCTCAGACAATTCAGATTCAATCGCCGCACATACTGGAACAACCACGGCATCTTCTGCAGCCGCTATCTCACGAACGCGGTCAAGGAGCGGGTTATTTTCAAAACCATCTTCAGCAACGTTAGCAATATACATAGTTGGTTTGATAGTTAAAAAGTTGATAGAAGCAATGGCTGCTTTTTCTTCTTTAGTTAGCTCTAAAGAACGTAAAGTTAGCCCTTCATCAAGGTGTACCTTTACTTTTTCAAGTGCTGCATTTTGCTCTTTCGCGTCTTTATCACCGCCTTTTGCTTTTTTAGCGTTACGGAAAAGCGCCTTCTCAGCACTGTCCATATCAGCAAGTACAAGCTCAGTGTTAATAACGTCAATATCGTCTGCAGGGTCGATAGTGCCGGCTACGTGAATGACGTTTTCGTCTTCAAAACAGCGAACTACGTGGCCTATCGCATCTGTTTCACGAATATTGGCTAAAAATTGGTTACCAAGCCCTTCACCTTTCGATGCGCCTTTTACTAAGCCTGCGATATCAACGAATTCCATGCTTGTAGGCAAGATGCGTTGTGGGTTAACGATCTTTGCTAGTTCGTCTAAGCGAGCGTCAGGAACCGGAACCACACCTGTGTTTGGTTCGATGGTACAAAAAGGGAAGTTAGCGGCTTCAATGCCCGCCTTAGTTAATGCATTAAATAGTGTCGATTTACCAACATTAGGTAAACCAACGATACCACATTTAAAACCCATAGTAAGATACCTTGTTTAGATCCGTTCAACCAATTTAATAACAATGTTACTAGGGTTTAAACGAATGAAGTCTGTTTTGTGCTTTTAACACACCGTCTTTTGCAAGTATTTCCATACAACGAACTGCTTCATCAACAGCGGCATCCATTTTCTCTTGGTCTTCTTTGGCTGCTTTTCCAAGCACCCAACCTGTGACCATTTCGCGGTGTCCAGGATGACCGATACCGACGCGTAAACGCATAAAGTCTTTTTGATTTGCCATTTTTGCCATAATGTCTTTTAGGCCATTATGACCACCGTGTCCACCCCCTTTTTTTAATTTGGCGACACCGGGATCTAAATCCATTTCATCATGTGCAACTAAGATGTTTTCAATCGGGATTTTGAAAAAATTGGCTAAACTACTGACCGCTTTACCACTTAAATTCATATAGGTGGTGGGGATCAATAATTTGAATTCTTGGCCTTGAATGATCACTTTGCCTGTTAGGCCGTGATATTTAGGATCGTGTTTAAGCGTACAGTTGTAGCGTGCTGCGAGTTGCTCGATGAACCAAGCACCTGCGTTGTGGCGTGTGTTTGCGTATTCGGGGCCTGGATTAGCCAGGCCCACAAGCATTTGAATAGAATTCAAGGTGCAAGACCTTAAATATTATTCAGCAGCGTCTGAAGCTTCTTCGTCTTCAGCTGGAGCTGCTTTGTTAGCTTTAACAGTAACTACTGACTGATCATGGCCTTCACCTTTAGCAAGTTCAACTGATTGAACGCCAGAAGGAAGTTTAAGGTCAGAAAGGTGGATTGAATCACCAGCTACTAAATCAGAAACGTTAACTTCAACGAATTCTGGAAGTGCTTTTGGAAGACATGTGATTTCAACTTCAGTTAACTGGTGAACAACAGTTGCACCAAGTTTAGTTACTATATCTTCGCCGATGAAGTGAAGAGGAACTTTAGTATGAAGTTTATGAGTAGCGTCAACACGTTGGAAATCAAGGTGAGTAAGCTTTGGCTTGAATGGGTGACGTTGGATATCTTTTAAGATAGCTTCAACAGACTCGCCGCCAATGTTAAGCGTCAGAATGTGAGTGTAAAAACCTTCGCTTTCTTGTGCTTTGATCATATCTTTATGAGCAAGAGTAAGCGCTACTGCTTCTTTATCTGCACCGTAAAGGATTGCAGGTACTTTGTCTTCGCGACGTAGGCGGCGGCTCGCACCAGTACCAGTTTCTACGCGAAGTTCAGCGTCATAAGTGTAAGTTGTATCAGACATAATGTCTCCAATAATTTAAAAGTGTTAGGGCCTTTGCGACCAAGGTCCCTAGCCAAAAGGCGCGCTATCATAACACCACCCATTAGTAAAAGAAACACAGGGTAAAAAAAAAGCGCCAAATAGGCGCTTTAATCACTGTAAAATAGTGTTCTTAATGTTCAAACATCGCTGAAATAGACTCTTCGTTGCTAATGCGACGAATTGTTTCAGCAAGCATATCTGCTAATGTCAGTACTTTAATTTTATCAATCGCTTTTAACTCATCAGACAGAGGAATTGAATCAGTAACAATGACTTCATCAATAACAGAGTTACGAATGTTTTCTGCTGCAGTGCCAGATAAAACAGGGTGCGTTGCATAGGCAAAAACACGCTTAGCGCCATGCTCTTTTAATGCTTCAGCGGCTTTGCATAAAGTACCACCGGTGTCGATCATATCATCAACAATGATACAGTCACGGCCTTCAACATCACCAATAATGTGCATTACTTGAGAAACATTTGCTTGTGGGCGACGCTTATCAATAATAGCAAGATCAGTATCGTTGAGTAGTTTAGCAATAGCACGGGCACGTACTACACCACCGATATCAGGAGATACAACAACAACATCATCAAATTGACGTTCTTTCATATCTTCTAATAATACTGGGCTGCCGAATACGTTATCAACTGGCACATCAAAGAAGCCTTGGATTTGCTCCGCGTGTAAATCAACCGTAAGAACACGGTCAACACCTACACTTGATAGGAAATCGGCAACAACTTTAGCGGTGATTGGCACACGAGCAGAACGTACACGACGGTCTTGACGAGAATAACCAAAATAAGGAATAACGGCTGTAATACGACCTGCAGACGCACGACGTAATGCATCAACCATAACGATTAACTCCATTAAGTTATCGTTAGTTGGGGCACAGGTTGATTGCACAATAAAAACATCCGAGCCACGAACGTTTTCATTAATTTGAACACTGATCTCACCGTCGCTAAAACGGCCAACAACAGCATCGCCTACTTCAATATATAAACGTTTTGCAACTTTTTGAGCTAACTCAGGTGTTGCGTTACCAGCGAAGAGCTTCATGTCAGGCACGGTAGGGTTCCTCAGGCACTGAATTTTTGGACTAACAAATGAGGCAGTTGCGTCATTTGTTAACTTAAATTGTATTTTACTTGTACGTTACTTGATTGCTTAAATGAATTGCGTTCAACTGCGTATGGGCAGGAGAGGTATTAACGCTACTGGCAATAAAACCGTCCCAATTATGGGGGAGGTTTTTCAGAACATGTTGAGCCTCAGCTTGTGTTGCAAACTCAACAAAACAACATGAACCTGTGCCAGTCATCTTAGACGGAGCGTATTTTAGCAACCACTGGAGGGTTTTTTCAACCTCAGGGCAGAGCTTTTTAACTAATGGCTCGCAGTCGTTACGTAAAACTTGCTGTTGCCAATCCCCTTTCAGCTTAGGTGTATTGCGTATCAAATCAGGGTGAGTAAAAATTTTTGCGGTACTAACATGCTCACTTGGGTGAACCACGCAATACCATTTTTGTTCAAGCTCAACATCGACTAACTTCTCACCAATCCCTTGCGCTAGGGCACTTCGACCATTTATAAAAACCGGAACATCTGCGCCAAGTGTGACACCAAGCTGTGCTAATTCAGCAATAGAAAGCTGACATTGCCACAAAGTATTGAGTGCTAAAAGGGTCGTTGCAGCATCAGAAGAACCACCGCCAACACCGCCTCCCATTGGCAAAGTTTTGGTTAAATTTATTTTTGCACCTAAAGGGGTTTTTGTGTGTTTTTGCAATAAAACAGCTGCTTTGTAGATCAAATTCTCTGCTAAAGGGATGTTCTGTGTATCACCGGTTACTTCAATTGAGGGAGAATTCAATAAAATAAAATCTAACTGATCACCATAATTTAAAAATGTGAACAGGGTTTCAAGCTCATGATAGCCGTCATCACGACGGCCATTTATATGTAAAAACAAGTTAAGCTTAGCTGGAGCGAGTAATGAAAACTGGGTCAAAGTGCTATCAGTCATATTAATTGAAGTACCATTGGTAAAGTTGAATTTTTATTTTGATATTCTGATGTTTTAGAGTGAGTGATTTTGGTAACCAAAAGCCCGCGTATTGGTGGTAATTAGCGTAGCTAATATGCCATTGTTGGCCATTAATTGATTGCCATACTACGCTTTTGGCGCGACCTAGTTCATCTACTTGTAGCGACTCATTCGTGACCGTGCCTTTAAGCCAATCATCGGCACTATCAAGCGGAATAGTAAACCCTGTTAAACGAGTTAATAAGCGAGCCGCATTCGTATCGTGATAGGTATCACCGTCATACTCAAGCTCTGCGCCTTGAACATCTTGCTTAAGTGCTAATATGCGAGTGCCAATAAAAGTAGTGAGTATCAGTTCATTAAAGTCATCTTGTTGTTGCCAATTTAAATTAGCTGATTGACGTTCATCGGGGCTAATAAATGCCAGCTTCCCTTCAACCTGCCAAGTGTTTTGGCTTGCTAGTTTTGCTTTCCAGTCGCTATAAAGGCTTGTTTGTGGGTTAATTCGTTGCGCACAACCACTTAAAAATAAAAAAAATGTGAGTAAAATCAAATATAGTCGAATCAAATGTCGTTCCTTACTTTCCATATTCCGCTGATTTTTGATAAAATTACTGCCTTTCGAGCATGGCTTAGCAATATTTGGCACATATGACCATAGTAGCACTTGGTATTAATCATAAAACCGCATCTGTAGAACTGCGTGAAAAAGTCGCCTTTTCACCAGAACAATTATCAGAAGCTTTACAGCAATTGAGTGATCATGATCAGTTTAATGAAGCGGTTATAGTATCAACCTGTAACCGCACAGAAATCTATTGTAGCCTTGCTCAGCAAAATTCCCAAATACTGTTGCAATGGTTAGCTAGTTTCCACGGTTTAGATGAACAAGAACTGAGCAAAAATGTTTATTGCCATCAAGATAATGAGGCCATAAACCATTTAATGCGGGTCTCTTGCGGGTTAGATTCGCTTGTCTTAGGTGAGCCACAAATACTTGGCCAAATTAAACAGGCTTATAATAGTGCAAAAAACCACAACTCAGTGGATGTGGTATTTGACCGTTTATTTCAAAAAACGTTTTCAGTGGCAAAACAAGTACGCACTGAAACTGACATTGGCGCAAGTGCGGTCTCTGTTGCTTATGCTGCGGTTAATTTAGCAAAGCATATATACGGAAAGCTTGATAAAACCAAAGTGCTGCTTATAGGTGCAGGTGAAACTATTGAGTTGGTTGCTAAACATTTATATCAAAATGAACCGCAACAAATCACCGTGGCTAATCGTACCATAGAGCGTGCACGCTCTTTAGCGCAAGACGTATCAGCTGATGTAATTGCCTTAGCCCAGTTACCTGAGCGTTTACACCAAGCCGACATTGTGATTAGTTCCACCGCAAGTACTTTGCCTATCATTGGTAAAGGTGTAGTGGAGCAAGCGCTCAAACAGCGTCGTAATAAACCAATGTTATTTATAGATATTGCGGTGCCGCGGGATATTGAAAGCCAAGTCGGGGAGCTTGATGCTGCGTATTTGTATTCCGTTGATGACTTACAAGCCATTGTGAGCGAGAATATCGCCTCACGAGAGCAAGCAGCAGAAGAAGCACAAAAGATTATTAGCCATCGCAGTGCTGAATTTGCGATGTGGATGCGCTCACTTGACTCTGTGGATTTAATTCGCAGTTATCGTCAAGATGTACACGATATTAAGTCTGAGCTGGTTGATAAGGCTATTAGCCAATTAACAACCGGAAAAGACGCAGAAAAAGTAATATTAGAGCTGGCCAACAAATTAACCAACCGTTTAATGCACGCGCCTACCCGTGCAATTCAAGATGCGGCGAAAAAAGGTGAAGTTGATCAGTTAAGCCAATTAAAGAAAATGTTAGGTATTGATCAGGAATAGCAGTTACATGAAAGAGTCCGTTTATCGTAAATTAGAAACCTTAGTTGAGCGTTATGAAGAAGTGCAAGCGCTGCTAAGTGACCCCTCTGTTATCAGCGACCAAAATCGCTTTCGTGCTCTTTCAAAAGAATATTCAGAGCTTGAAGAAATTGTAAAAGCATTTTTATCGTACCAACAGTCACAAGACGATGTTGCAACCGCTGAAGAAATGCTAAAAGATTCAGACCCTGACATGCGTGAAATGGCGCAAGAAGAATATAAAGAAGCAAAATCGCAAATTCAAATTATTGAAGATCAAATTCAAGTACTGATGCTACCAAAGGACCCGCGTGATAATAACAATGTGTTCCTTGAAGTGCGTGCTGGCACGGGTGGTGATGAAGCCGCAATTTTTGCCGGTGATTTATTCCGTATGTACACTCGCTACGCTGAAACTAAAAAGTGGAAAGTAGAAGTGGTTAGCACCAACGAAGGTGAGCACGGTGGCTTTAAAGAAGTCATTGCTAATATCAGTGGGGAAGGTGTTTACGGCCAACTTAAATTTGAATCTGGCGCGCACCGTGTACAACGTGTACCAGAGACTGAATCTCAAGGACGTGTCCATACTTCAGCCTGTACGGTTGCTGTCATGGCTGAAATACCGGAAGCGGAAGCCATTGAAATAAACACCGCAGATATCAAGGTTGATACCTTTCGTGCATCGGGTGCCGGTGGTCAGCACGTTAATAAAACCGACTCAGCAATACGTATTACACACATTCCTACGGGCGTTGTGGTTGAGTGTCAGGATGAGCGTTCACAGCATAAAAACCGTGCCAAAGCTATGTCAGTACTTGCTGCACGCCTACAACAAGCTGAAGATGAAAAACGCCATGCGGCAGAGGCCTCTGAACGTCGTAACTTAGTGGGAAGTGGCGACCGCTCTGAGCGTATTCGTACTTATAACTACCCGCAAGGGCGTATCACAGATCACCGCATTAACTTAACACTGTATCGTTTGAACGAAGTAGTTGCAGGTGATTTAGGGTGTGTAATTGAGCCGCTGATGCAAGAACACCAAGCTGATTTATTAGCTGCTATGGGTGATGAATAACGGTGACAGACACGGTTGAGTCAGCCATCCACAGTGCTACTTTGCTTTTGCAAAATAGCACTGACAGCGCCAAGTTAGATGCTCAAGTCTTACTGCTTGATGTATTACAAAAACCACGAAGCTATTTATTTTCTTGGCCTGAAAAACACCTCTCTGCGCAACAACAACAATTATTTGATAGTTATTGTCAGCGCCGCTTAAAGGGAGAGCCTGTTGCGCATATTACCGGCACACGCGAGTTTTGGAGTTTGCCTTTACAGGTTAATGCCACCACGCTCATACCTCGCCCAGACACCGAAACCTTAGTTGAAGTTGCCCTTGATTTACCGCTTAATGATGATGCCAAAGTTCTTGACTTAGGCACAGGAACAGGCGCAATTGCTTTGGCATTAGCTTCTGAAAAATCAAATTGGCAAATCACAGGGGTTGACCGCATAGCGCAAGCAGTTGCATTATCAACAATAAATAAACAGCGATTAGGATTGCAGCACGTTACATTTTTACAAAGTAACTGGTTTAGTGAAGTCAGTAATCAAAAGTTTAATTTAATAGTAAGTAATCCTCCTTATATAGAGCATGATGATGAACACCTGAACCAAGGTGATGTTCGTTTTGAACCACGTTCTGCGCTGGTTGCTGATGATGACGGCATGGCAGATATTAAGCATATTATCTCGCAAGCAAGGGATTATTTAGCGCCAAATGGTTACCTATTGTTTGAGCATGGTTATCAACAAAGTACTAAAGTGCATAGTTTTTTTGCACAAATGGCGTATACAAATATACTTACAGTGAAAGATTTAGCAAATAACGATCGTGTAACGTTCGCACAGTGGCCAAAATAAACAACAAAGCGCTGTGAGAATACAATGTAAATGCTCTCAAAGGACCCAGTGTGATGGATGATTTTTTGTTTTCGGATGAGCCACAAGAAGAAGTAAGTAATATTGTTCAGGGAACATGGAAAGTTATCATTGTCGATGATGAACCTGAAGTACATGCTGTTACTAAACTCGCTTTAAGTGACTTTGAGTTTCAAGATAAACGGTTAGAGTTTATTAGCGCTTATTCTGGCGAAGAAGCTAAAGTAATGATTGATAGTCACCCCGATGCGGCCATTGTCTTGCTTGATGTTGTCATGGAAACTGATGACGCAGGCTTGAAAGTCGCTCAGTATATTCGCGAAACCGCCAAAAATAACCATATCAGAATCATTCTTAGGACCGGTCAGCCTGGGCAAGCTCCAGAACGTCAAGTTATTGTTAATTATGATATAAATGATTACAAGTCGAAAACAGAGCTGACAGCCCAGAAACTGTTTACAGTGGTTATGTCGAGTTTACGTTCATACCGCGATATTTTATCTATCGAACAATCTCGACAGGGCCTTGAAAAAATAATTAAAGCTTCACGGGATATTTTTTCAGCTCATTCGCTGGAAAACTTTATTGAGGGAGTCATGCAGCAGCTCACATCATTGCTTGGCACCGTTGATAAAGCAATGTATGCGACCAGCCTAGTGGCGAGCAACCCTGATGAAAATCAAAAAAAGTTAGTCGTTTTCTCGGGGCGCGGTGATTTTGAGCGCAGCGAAGGCAAAGCAATTGAAGAAGTGCTCAATAGTGAGCAATTACTCGCTTGTAAGCAAGCCCTGCAAGAAAAAACGATAGTTTATAAAAATAACTATTTGTTTGCTTATTGTTGTAGTGAGTATAACCATAACTCAATGCTGTTTATTTCAGGTATTCCCCAACATTTAACAGACACCCAACGACATTTAATAGAGATCTTCTCGCAAAATGTGCAGTTAGCGTATGAAAATGTCCAATTGCAAGCTGAGGTCGAAGCGACACAACAAGAGTTGGTACTTCGTTTAAGTGAAGCGCTTGAGCAACGTTCTATAGAAACTGGCAATCATGTTAAACGGGTGTCGCATATTTGTAATGCATTAGCCCTTGGTTATGGTTTATCTAAGCGCGAAGCTGAATTAATACGTTTAGCTTCACCACTACACGATGTAGGTAAAGTTGGTATTCCTGATGCTATCTTGAATAAGCCTGACAAGCTTACAGAGGCAGAGTGGGAAATAATGAAAACCCATGCGCAAAAAGGCTATGCGATATTACAGGGCTCGAAGCGGGATATTGTAAAAGCAGGAGCTGAAATAGCCCGCGATCATCATGAAAAATGGGATGGCAGCGGTTACCCGCAAGGGTTAGCAGGCGAAAGCATTCATATTTTTGGTCGCATTGTGGCACTGGCCGATGTGTACGATGCACTGCGCCACAAACGTTGTTACAAAGAAGCGTGGAGTGTTGAGTCGGTAGTGAGTGAAATTAACGAACAAAAAGGTAAACACTTTGAGCCTAAATTAGTTGAGGTGTTTAATCAGCAAGTAGGTGAATTAGAGAAAATATTAGCGTTATATCCAGATTAAAAAATTAATACCGAATTTAAAATTAACATTAAAGAGTAGTTAGGGGCATATGGATTATTTAGCAGTAAAACACACACATATGGCAATCGCCGTTTTAAGTATACTTTTATTTTATGTACGATCGTTCTCACGTATGGGCAGTGGGGCCATTGCGAAAAATAAAGTGGTTTTTATTGGTAGCCACGCAACAGATACCTTTTTACTGATATCAGCCATTGTTTTAATGGCCATTGCGAAAATAAACCCGCTGGAACAGATGTGGCTGTTAGAGAAAATTATTCTCGTGGTCGCGTACATAGCTTTTGGTATTATTGCTAGCAAGCAAAAAGCAATGGCAGCTAAAATTGGCTTTTTAGTTGTAACGACAGCTGTTATTGCTTTAATCGGTAAGCTGGCCGTTACGAAAACTCCGCTGCTACTTTAACAAACGCCGCCATATTTAAAAAATTTAGCCCAAAGAGTAATCTTCCTCTCTTTGGGCTGTAAACGCGTTGGTAACTGAATCAAAAACTAGGTAAACTAACTCTTCGTATTAATAATAGATGTTGCAGTATTAATGACCACACCTTGGTTTGAAGATGAAAACGAAACCTATCAAGATGAAAACTATGGTGCATTTACTCCAGCGGCTTTGTACCGCTGTATAAGTGCAGAAGCCAAATGGGATCCGCAAGCTCATCTAAGCCAAAGCTTTGCAACTCTTAGTGAACTTGAAAACCAAATTACTGAGCTTTGCCAGCAAGAAAACGACATTCATGACCGTCTCGATACTTTGCTTGATATGTTTTATACCAAGTGGATGTTTAGTGTTTCTAGTTTAAAAGTACCTGAATACACTCTCAATAGCTTTAGTTATACTTTGGCAATGCGCAGCGGCTCACCTACTACCTTGGGGATTTTGCTATGCCATCTTTTACAGCATGCTGATTATGACGCCAGCGTATGCATTAGTAATAATGACGTCAACGTCCATGTTGCAATTAGCGACGAGGAAGGCTATGTATTAGAGCCAAGCTCAGGTCAACAAAGTTGGTATATCATTCCTGAAAATGCCAGCGAAGAAAACGGCGATGGGCAAGAACCCCTTGAGCTGATTTTTGATGAAGATGTTTACAAGCTTTACTTAGCACAACAGAAATGGGCGTTTATTAGTGAAAATAAATTTGGCCATGCACTGACTTGTGTCGAAATGCTAATGGAAATGTTAGGGGATGATCCGTATGAACGTCGCGATCGCGGTTATTTACTAAATCAGTTAGATTGTCCAAAGATGGCACGAGATGATCTGCAATTTTTTATTGATGAATGCCCAGATGATCCTGCCATTGAAATTATTCAACATCAGATTGAAGAACTCGAAGATAATAATAAAACTCACCACTAAATTTAAAGGAAATCAACATGGCTGACGCCCATACTGCATTGATCACCAATGATGCTGTTGTATTTGGTTTATTAGCTGTAATTCTCGGCTTTATTTTTAAAACATCACATAGTGAAAATACAGCGCTGAAGAAGTTTTACAAATATGTCCCTGCATTATTATTGTGTTATTTTTTACCATCATTATTGAATACCTTTGGTATTGTCGATGGTCATTCTTCTAACGTGTATTACGTTGCCTCGCGCTATTTATTACCAGCGTGCTTAATTCTACTCACCATTAGTATTGATTTAAAAGCGATTATTAATTTAGGCCCCAAAGCCCTGATCATGTTTTTAACCGGCACAGTGGGTATCGTAATTGGTGGCCCCTTAGCCATACTTGTGATGAGTGCCGTTTACCCTGACGCGGTCGGCGGCCACGGTCCTGATGCTGTTTGGCGCGGTATGACGACCATTGCCGGTAGTTGGATTGGCGGTGGCGCGAACCAAGCTTCAATGAAAGAAATGTTTGATGTCGGCGGCGATATATTCTCTGCTATGGTGACTGTTGATGTCATTGTGGCAAACTTATGGATGGCAGTTTTACTATTAATGGCGGCTAACCATAAAGCGATTGACGCTAAAACAGGGGCAGATACCAGCGCAATTGAAGACTTAAAAAATCGTGTAGAAAAATACCAAGCAGAACATGCCCGTATGCCTACACTTAATGATTATATGACGATCATTGCTATCGCATTCGGTATTACGGGGCTTGCCCATTTTTGTGCTGATTTTTTAGGTCCTTTCTTTGGTGCGAATTTCCCATGGGCGCAAGAATACAGTTTAAATAGTAAGTTCTTTTGGCTAATTGTTATTTCAACCACAATTGGTATTAGTTTATCTTTTACTAAAGTACGCCATATTGAGTCATTTGGTGCATCCAAAGTGGCATCGAGCTTTTTATATATTTTGGTTGCCTCAATTGGTTTACATATGAATATAACAGCCATTCTTGAATCACCGATGTACTTTGTGATTGGTTTAATTTGGATGTTAACTCATGCAAGCTTAATGTTGATTGTTGCTAAAATCATTAAAGCGCCGTTGTTCTATATGGCTGTTGGCTCGCAAGCAAATGTGGGTGGCGCCGCTTCAGCGCCTGTAGTTGCATCAGCGTTTCACCCTTCGCTTGCCCCTGTGGGCGTATTGTTAGCAGTAATGGGCTACGGAGTCGGTACTTACATGGCATATATTTGTGGATTAATGATGCAAGCAGTTGCACCTTAAGGACTAAAAATGAACAATCATTTAATTAAAATTAACGATATTGAACTTGCGAACGAAAAGCCGTTTGTACTATTTGGTGGTATGAACGTATTAGAGTCGCGTGATTTAGCGATGCGTATCGCAGAGCACTACGTAGAAGTAACGAACAAGCTTAACATTCCTTATGTTTTTAAGGCATCATTTGATAAAGCAAATCGCTCGTCTATTAACTCATACCGTGGTCCAGGTTTGGACGAAGGATTGAAAATTTTTCAAGAGATCAAAACCACCTTTAATGTGCCTTTGATCACTGATGTACATGAACCACATCAAGCAGCACCGGTTGCTGAAGTGGTAGATGTGATTCAGCTACCGGCCTTTTTAGCTCGTCAAACTGACCTAGTGGTAGCAATGGCAAAAACTGGCGCTGTGATCAACGTTAAAAAACCACAGTTCCTAGCGCCCCATGAAATGCGCCATATCATCACCAAGTTCAATGAGGCTGGCAACAATAATGTAGCCCTATGTGAGCGTGGTTCTAGCTTTGGTTATAATAATCTAGTTGTTGATATGCTTGGTATGGACGACATGAAGCCTATGGCACCGGTTATTTTTGATGCCACTCATGCCTTACAGCGTCCTGGTGGGCGTGCAGACTCTGCCGACGGACGCCGTGCACAAGCTGCTGAGCTTGCACGCAGTGGTATGGCATTGGGGCTTGCAGGGTTATTTATTGAAGCGCATCCTAATCCGAATGTAGCAAAGTGCGATGGCCCATGTGCTCTTGCATTGAGTAAATTAGAAGGCTACTTGAGCCAAATGAAAGCGGTTGATGATTTGATTAAAAGCTTTGCACCGCTGGATACTAGTGCCAACGATTTGTAACTAAAATAAGTGGTTTAAAAAGCGACGTAAGTCGCTTTTTTTATCTCTCGAATATACACATCCTTGGCATGGGTATATAATCCACTCATAAGAAAAACTAATTCTAAGAGTGGTTAATATGTCTCGACGCGTCCCGCCATTAAATGCATTAAAAGCATTTGAAGCAGCTGCTCGCCATTTGAGCTTCACCAAAGCTGCCGAAGAGCTTTATGTCACTCAGGCCGCAGTGAGTCATCAAATAAAAACACTTGAAGAACACCTTGGTTTAAAACTTTTTTTACGCAAAAATCGCTCGTTATTGCTCACCGAAGAAGGGCAGGGTTACTTTTTAGATATCAAAGAGATTTTTACTCAGTTGATTGATGCCACAGAAAAGCTGCTAGCGAGAGGTGCCAAAGGCTCCCTAACGGTGAGCCTAACGCCAAGTTTTGCAATCCAATGGTTAGTACCTAGACTTAGTTTATTTAATGAGTTACATCCTGAAATAGATGTGCGAATAAAAGCTCAAGATCAAGATGAAAACTCCCTCTCAGATGACGTTGATGTTGCCATTTATTATGGTCGCGGTCATTGGAGCGGCGTACAAACCCATAAGTTACATACTGAATACTTAGTACCACTGTGCAGCCCTATGTTGTTAACAGGGCCTAAACCCCTTAACCAACCGAGCGATTTGGCGAATCACACCTTGTTACATGATACGACAAGGAAAAACTGGAAAACTTGGATGAAAACCGCCGGTGTGCGTAACGTGCAAGTGAACCAAGGCCCTATATTTAGTCACTCATCTATGGTGCTTCAAGCAGCTGTTCATGGTCAAGGCGTTGCAATTGGTAACAGTGTTCTAGCAAAACCAGATATTGATGCCGGACGTTTGGTGATCCCCTTTAGCCATAGCCTAGAAAGTAAAAACGCCTACTACTTGGTTAACCGTGAATCACAATCAGAGCTGGGTAAAATAGTGTCCTTTAAAGAATGGATGCTTGATTTAGTAGAGCAAGAACAAGAGTTTTAAAATGACAATACAATGGATAAAAGCAAAACAATCAGCCCACGCACAGTTTATTTTTGCTCATGGGGCAGGTGCGGGCAGTGACTCTGAGTTTATGCAACAGATGGCAAGTTTATTAGCCGAGCAAGGTATTAATGTTGGGCTATTTGACTTTGAATATATGCAAATCGCTAAACAAACCAAGAAACGTAGACCGCCTGAGCGAGCCCCCAAATTACTTGTTTATTTTGCCCAAGTTATTGAACAAACAGAGCCAACATTGCCATTATTTATAGGTGGTAAGTCAATGGGGGGCAGAATGGCCTCAATGCTGGTATGTGAGACAAATAAAAAGATCAATGGTGTGTTAGCTTTTGGTTATCCATTTCATCCGCCGGGTAAGCCCGAGAAGTTACGTATTGAGCATTTCGGCGATATTCCATGTCCATTTATGGTGCTTCAAGGTGAGCGAGATACATTTGGTACCCGTGAAGAGTTAAATGCACTAACGTTTGATAAACGCCCCGAATTTGTCTGGTTAACGGATGGCGATCACTCTTTAAAACCACGGAAAAAAAGTGGCATAACGCTTGAGCAAAATTTACAGGTAGCAGCTGAGCACGCAAGTAAATTTATTAAGCAGCATTGTTAGTCGAATTAAAGGAGATTGCTATGATCAAACTATTTCTCATGGCTGGTAGCTTGTTTTGTATGTTATCAGTGGTGCTAGGCGCATTTGCCGCCCATGGTTTAAAAAGTCGCGTTTCTGAGTATGCAATCGGCGTGTTTAAAACCGCTGCTGAGTATCAAATGTTCCATGGCCTTGCGCTTATTGCCGTGGCTATTTTAATAAAGTGGGGCTTAAATTTAACTGCCGCAGGCTGGTTTTTTATTGCAGGTATCTTACTCTTTAGTGGGAGCTTATATTTACTGGCTGTAACGGGGCATAAATGGCTTGGACCAATTACACCTTTAGGTGGACTGTGTTTTATTGTTGGCTGGTTGATTATTTTAGTGCAAGTTGCACGGTTTAAATTTTAATAAAAAAATTAGCGTGGAATGCGCAATTTAAGGGTTTTTATGTCAAGCGTAGTGATTTATTGTCGAAGCGGGTTTGAAAGTGATGCCGCAGCAGAAATAACCTTTCATGCTGCAGAGCAAGGATTTGCCGGTTATGTGAAAGCCAAACCTAACACAGGTTATGTGGTTTATGAGTGCTTTGAAGCATCACACAGTGACGAGATCATCAAAAAAGTCGATTTTAAAAATATGGTGTTTGCACGCCAATGGTTCGCAGGAAGGTTACTTGAGAATATGCCCGTTGAAGACCGGGTTGGTGAAATTAAAACCGCAGCAGCCGATTTTCCGCTGTGCTCAGAACTACGTGTAGAAACCCCTGATACTAATGAAGGCAAAGAGCTTTTAACCTTTTGTAAAAAAATATCAACTCCTCTCAAAAAAGCGTTAGAAAAACAAAACACCGTACTGCGTGAGCCCAAAGCTAATCGTCCGGTTATGCATGTGATGTTTTTGACTAACAATACAGCCTACGTGGGACATTCATACAGCTACAATAATTCACCATTCTTTATGGGTATTTTGCGCTTGCGTATGCCAAGTGATGCGCCTAGCCGTTCGACTTTAAAACTTGATGAAGCATTTAATGTATTTATACCGCCTAATGAAGTTGAGTCACGGGTACAAGCAGGGATGCGCGGCGTAGATTTGGGGGCATGCCCAGGAGGATGGACATATCAGCTAGTGCGCCGCGGCATGTTTGTCAGTGCTATTGATAACGGCCCAATGAACGATGATTTAATGGAAACGGGGCAAATTAAGCACTTTAGAGCAGATGGTTTTAAATACCGGCCAGAAAAGCGCAATATACAATGGTTAGTGTGTGACATGGTTGAAAAGCCCACCAAAGTAACAAACTTGATGATTGACTGGGCTGTCAACGCGTATGCTAAAGAACTCATATTTAATTTAAAACTCCCTATGAAAAAACGTTTTGACAGCGTTTATGAGTGCTTAACCATGATAAGGGAAGAACTTGATAAATACAGTATCAGCTATGAATTACAAGCAAAGCATTTATATCATGATAGAGAAGAGATAACGGTGCACTTGAATGTCACCAAAGTACCACAGAGTTTGTATAGTTAATTTTTTAGCTAGAAAAAAGCACAGCAAAACAGCTGTGCTTTAAAATTAATTTCGGTAATTTGGTCGGTAGTTATCTACCCATAAACGCGTAGCTCCGCACACAGCCACAGGCATTACAATTAAATTAACGATTGGAATTGCCGTAAGTAACATAACAGCTAAACCAAAACCGTAGGATAAGCCCTGCTTTTGTTTTAAATCTTGCTTCATTTGTTTAAAACAGATCTTATGGTTATCAAATGCATAGTCTTTATATTGCACCGCATACATCCAACAAGTAAACAACACCCATAAAACTTGGCCGATAACGGGTAATATCCATAATAAAATAAAGAAACCAATCGCCCGTGGCAGGTAATAACACAGCTTTGTCCATTCACGGCCAAGCATTCGCGGAACATCTTTTAATAAGTCAGCGAAGCCGTCATCATTAATTTTTTGGCCGGTTAAATGCAGCTCTACTTTTTCACTTAGCAGTCCATTAAAGGGGGCTGCAATAAAGTTAGTGATCACCGTAAAAAGCATACTGTAACTAAATAGAATGACTAATATAGCAATAGGCCACATTAGCCACTCAAGCCAGCTCAGCCAACTTGGCAGCATGTTGGTTAAATAAGTAAACCCTTCAGTTAGCCATCCGTATAAAAAAAACAGCGAACTACCAAAAAGCGCAATATTTATTAATAAAGGAATAAACACAAATCGTTTTAAACCTTTTTGTGTGATCAATTTGAAGCCGGAAAAAAAGTACTCTATACCTTGGGTAAACTGCACAAAAATACCTCAGATTATTTTTATCATATGGCTAAATTATAAATTGCTCAGTTATTTTTAACAGTACTTTTAAGTAACAAACTATTATCTGGTACTTTTAACGTATTTCAAGATTCGTTTAATTCTCATAAATATTTGTAACACTATGTTTTTATTTTGAAATATCTGAATTTTCCTAGCTGGCTTAATCATACATAATTTAAATTGTGTACTATAATATTTGAGGGGTAGAACTCAATTTTGTCAATTAGTTATGTATGCTTATTAGGAAACGCGAATGGGTCAGTTTACAGTAAAGAAAAAACTCTATGTTATTTTTGGCATAATTCTGTCTTTAACTTTAGTGTTAGGTGTGTTCGCATCCCTTTCTTTAAAATCTCAGGCTAAGCAATCAGATATGATGCTTGATATCACATTTGCAGATGCTGATTTATATGCATCAAGGCTAGCTCAAGCTGATTATATGATTCAAGAATCCGAGAGCTTTAAACAGCAAGCAATAGAGTACTCCAGTGAGGCGTTAGCTTTACTCGCGAGTGTTAAAAAGAAAATGGAAGTCGATACAAGTATTCGTCAAGTGGATAGCATACAGGCTGACATCAATGAGTTTATCAAGCTATTTAAAGAGTTTAGCCAAGCTAAACAGGCACTAATAAGCTCACGGACACAGTTTGATACGGCAGCGCTCAATGTTGGTACTGCAATTGATGAAACGTTAGCGAGTATTGAAGCTTACTTTAAGCAAAACCAGCAAGACTTTACAGAATTTAGCCGTTTCTTAAAAGCTAAGCAATTTCGTGATTTGTTCAATGAAACGCGAGTGGCTGTATGGAAATACTCAACAACACAAGACCAACAAACGAATACTCAAATTACAAATAACATCCAAAAGTTAAAGCTGCTGATTGATGAGATGAAAGGCATGATGCAGTCGCCTGCAACTTTGCAATTACTCTCTCAATTACAGCAAGAGCTCAGTGAATATCAACTTATTTTTAATAACACAGTGGCCGCTTTTACCCAGTTAAACGACATGCAGACAGCGATGCTGCAAGTTGCCGGGAATGCATCTAATAGAATGTCAGCGCTTGTTAGCGAGGAAATGGTAATTGCAGACAAACAAAGTGAACAAGCGCAAACGATTATGATAGTGGTGTTGGTTTTTGCATTTGTAATTGCGGCACTACTGAGCTGGTGGTTAATAAAGTCAATTATGGGTCCGTTAGCCTTGTCGGTTAATTTTGCACAAAACATTGCTAAGGGGGATTTAACGCAACGAATTGAAGTTTCTGGAAGCGATGAATTTAGCCAATTAAATAGTGCGCTAACACAATCTGCAGACTCATTAAGAAATGTAGTTGAACAACTAAAGCAAGTGACCCAGGAGTTAGAAAATTCCAGCGAAACTATTTTGCATTCGGTATCAGGCGCGAGTAACTCGGTGCAAAATCAGCAATTAGAAACTGACATGGTTGCTACCGCTATCAATGAAATGGCTGCGGCAGCTATGCAAATATCTCACAGTGCTAGTAATGCCTCTAATACAAGTCAAGTGGCAGAGCAAAGTGTTGAAACATCCAAAGGGGTTGTTACTAAGACTGAGTCTGCCATGACAGAGCTAGCACAAGCTTTAGGTCATGCATCTACCGTAGTTAACACCTTAAGTGAAAATAGCGCAAACATTGAAGGAATCTTAGATGTTATTAGAGGGATCGCAGAGCAAACCAATTTATTAGCATTAAATGCAGCTATAGAAGCAGCAAGAGCTGGCGAACAAGGTCGTGGCTTTGCGGTGGTAGCTGATGAGGTACGTACATTAGCACAAAAAACGCAAGAATCTATTAGTGAGATTACTAATATTATAGAAGCAATTCAAACTGGCGCTTCGGACGTTGTTAAAGTCATGGCCACATCGAATGAAAAAGGGGATTTAGTGGTTGAACTAACGGCTGAATCTAGTCAGTCATTGAGTTTAATCGTCTCGTCAATTAATGAAATTGTTGATACAAATAACCAAGTAGCCGTTGGGGCTGAAGAGCAATCGTCCGTTGCTGCAGATGTGGATAACAATGTAATTAAAATAAAAACGCTTGCTGATGATAATGCCCAAAGCCTACATACAATCAGTGAGCAAATTGACTTGCTGGTTAAGCAGACACAATCTATGACCAAACTGATAAGCTTTTTTAAAGTTTAGTAGTTGATTAAGGTTTTGCAGTAAAGGTAGACCCACTGACTGCCTGTAAAGTGGGTTTTTTGGTAGGTTATCTATATCTTTAGCTATATACTCATTCTTTTTTAAATTGAGTGCTGTATGTCAAAGGTTTTTATAATCGGGTTGCCAAGAACCGGGACTACTAGCATTAGTGTTGCGTTACTTGAGTTAGGTTTACACGTGGCGCATACTGCTTTTACTAAAAAAGCGTTTGAAGTGGCTGATGCGATATCAGATGCCCCTTGTTTTAGTGATTACATGCACCTAGACAAGTTATTCCCTAATTCTAAATTTGTCTATTTAAATCGTGATGTAGAGAAGTGGTTACCGTCGATTAAGATGCTACTGGAAAAAATGGCACCGCATCTTGAGTTCAAAGGCGGTCATTTTAGCCCTGTGCTTAAGCGTAGTTTTCATCAAACGTTCCCTGCGATACATCCTTTATCAACAACAACCTTGACGCGTTATTTTTTAGAGCATCAATTCGCAGTATTTGAATATTTTAAAAATCGCGATGATTTTTTATGCCTTGATGTGAGCGAGCAAGGGAGTTTGTTAAAGTTAAAGCAGTTTTTGGCGTTGCCAACCCAGGGAGAAGCCGATTTTGCTAAATTAAATGTTGGCCGGAACGTGGCTAATTGGCGCGAATATAAGCACCCGAATAAAGTAAATGCTAACTTGGCTGGAGTTGAGCATCGAAAATTCTTTGACTATGCCTGAACACTATACGCCTTTATCACTGCATTATTTTCGTTGTACAGTAAATTTATAAGCTTAAAGTGATAAAAACTGGCCGAACAAGGTTGTTCATTTGTTACAATTCGGTATAGTTTGACAACAAATTTTTAATAAAAATTGAGATGTTCTATGCAGTTAGTCGATTTAAACCCCAATGACCAGGATGTGATTAATGTTTTTGCTGATATCGACCGACTTATTTGCTCCTTATATCCAGTGGCCACAGCGCAATCACTTAGTGTTGATCAATTAAATCAAGATAACGTGTATGCGATAGGCTTGAAAAACGAGGATGGTATTGTTGCGTGTGGCGCGATAGTAAAGCAATTTGATACTCCTCCCTATGGTGAAATTCGCCGTTTATATGTTAAACCAAGCTACCGTGGTAAAGGGTTGTCTCGTCGCATTATGCAAATCCTGCTGCACCATGCAGGGGAAGAGCAAATTCCTTTGATCCGACTAGAAACAGGCCCAAAACAAACAAAATCGATTAATTTATACGAAAACTTAGGTTTTAAGTCTTGTGGGCCATTTGGCAATTACAGTGAAAATCCTCAAAGCTTATTTATGGAACTTGGGCTTAGTCAGTAAACTTATTTAATTTTTACAAAGCAGTTGAGTAGATATAACCCACGTTTAAGAGGCGTTATGAAAACCCAAAAATCACTCTGTTTAATTTTTAGCTGCTTTATTTTCTTCACTGCCTGCGACGATCATAACAAAGGGAATTCTGAACCCATACCGGCTGAGCCGTGGTGGGCGTCTTTAGAGCCAGATGTTGTGATTGAGAATGATGAGTTTTACTTAAAATCATGTGACTCTATAACGCGAGTTATTAATAATGATGGTGATAAAACAGCCCGCGTCATTTTACAGATCCCATTTCGATTACTGGCATCGTGTCCTAATCAATTAGAAAACAAAAGCCCATTGCAATTTGATGGCACTTACTTAACCCTTACTCTTTGTCGCACTGTAATAGGCGCAGGTGGCTGCGGTGAAGAGCGCTACAGAACCCGCGACTTTGAGCATTGGCAAGAATACATAGGCATAACTTGGCTCAATGGTGAAGAATATCAAGCATGGCGAGTGTTAGGCTCAAAGTCATCAAAAGCAGATGAAATCAGCAAAGTGATTAAATCTAAAAATTAATTAAACATGCCACCATTTCTTCCCCACCACTGGCCGAAACCTTTGTTTTATTTAGCGTAGTAGGCTCGCAATGCTTTGTTTTAATGGGGTTAGGGTTTCTATATTGCATTTCTAATTATCAACACTAAATTTCACTCGTTACGAGTAAAAATACTTGTTGGACTTAATCTTCCTTTTTTCTTTTAATGCGCGCAATTCGCCGAGTTTGTTCTTGGCATCATTAAATAACAGAGAAAGATAAATGAAAGATACAACATCACTAGAACAAGCTCGCACGAGTTACAATGTTCGTCATTGGAGCCAAGGTTTTTTTGGTATAAATGATCAAGGTGATGTTTATGTTGCGCCCAAGGCCGATGCCCCAAAGCAAACCATTGCATTCATTGATATTGCCAAACAGCTTGAAGATAAAGGTATTAGTTTACCGGCTTTAGTGCGTTTTCCGCAGATTTTACATCACCGTGTGCACAGCTTATGTGCGGCATTTAACACTGCTATTGAAAGCTACGGTTACCCAAAAGACTACTTACTGGTTTACCCAATAAAAGTAAACCAACAACGAGAAGTAGTTGAAGAAATAGTTGCCAGCCAAGCTAATATTGAAAAGAAGCAACTAGGCCTTGAAGCGGGGAGTAAGCCCGAGTTACTCACTGTGCTTGCTATGGCGGAAAAAACCAGTGCTGTGATTGTATGTAATGGCTATAAAGATAAAGAATACGTGCGTCTTGCATTGATTGGCGAAAAGTTAGGCCATAAAGTGTATATCGTATTAGAGAAACTCTCTGAACTAGATATGGTACTTAGCCAAGCGAAAGAGCTTAATGTAATGCCTCGGATTGGTATTCGTGTCCGTTTAGCGTCGCAAGGGAAAGGAAAATGGCAAGCAAGCGGTGGCGAAAAGTCAAAATTTGGTTTATCAGCATCACAAGTTTTACATGTGGTAAATAGATTAAAAGAATCTTCTCAGCTTGATTTAGTACAGTTGGTGCATTTTCACTTAGGGTCACAAATGGCCAATATTCGCGATGTTCGTCTTGGCGTAAGTGAAGCTGCACGTTTCTACTGTGAATTGCGCAAGTTAGGCGCACAAATAGACTGTTTAGATGTCGGCGGGGGCTTAGCGGTAGATTATGACGGAACACGGAGCCAGTCGCATAACTCGATGAACTATAGTCTAGCTGAGTATGCAAATAATATTGTTTATACCATCGGTGATATTTGTAAGCAGTATGAGCAACCATTTCCGACGATTATTTCAGAGTCAGGTCGCGCTTTAACCGCGCATCATGCGGTGCTTATTTCGAATGTTATTGGCACTGAAAGCTATGTACCCGAGGATGTTCAAGCACCAACAGCCGATGCACCGTTATTACTGAAAAATATGTGGCAGTCGTGGCAGCAATTACATGTACTTACTGATGACCGTGCATTAATTGAAATTTATCATGATAGCCAAGGTGACTTAGCTGAAGCGCATAACCAATTTGCAATGGGCTTATTAGATTTAACTCAACGCGCATGGGCTGAACAAATTAACTTAAGAGTGTGTTACGAGCTGAATAAACACATGGATAATAAAAACCGTTTTCATCGTCCGATCATCGATGAACTCAATGCGCGGTTAGCAGACAAGTTTTTTGTTAACTTCTCACTGTTTCAGTCATTACCTGATGCGTGGGGGATTGATCAGGTGTTTCCGGTATTACCATTAAGTGGTTTAACAGAGGCACCAAAAAAACGAGCAGTATTATTGGATATCACTTGCGATTCAGACGGTGCCCTTGAACATTATGTGGATGGCCAAGGTATTGAAAGTACATTACCTGTTCCGGAATTTTGTGCTGAAAAACCTTATTTAATGGGCTTTTTTTTGGTGGGTGCTTATCAAGAAATCTTAGGTGATATGCATAATTTATTTGGTGATACTCACAGTGCTATGATCACTATGGGTGAACATGGCGATGCCAGTATAGTAGAGGTCAACCAAGGTGACACAGTGGCAGATATGATGCGTTATGTTCATCTTGATGTTGAAGGCTTTCAGTCTTCTTATGCACAGCTGGTGGTGAGTAAACTTCCAGTAAACGAACAGCAAAGTGTGCTTGATGAATTACAAGCGGGTTTAGACGGTTATACATATTTAGAAGAGCTTTAATATGACCACCTTGTTTGATCATACTGATCATTCGTTATACTCCAACGGCATGACGTTTTTGCGTCAGCCAATGGTACAAAATATCACTGATATCAATGCAGATGTAGTGGTGCTTGGCTTGCCGTTTGATTTGGCGACATCGGGTCGCCCAGGAGCACGTTTGGGGCCTGACGCAATTCGTCGTGCATCGGTGCACTTAGCGTGGGAAGAAACTAAGTACCCTTGGACGTTTCCTTTGTTTGAACGTTTAAAATTAGCTGATGCTGGGGACTTTACTTACCCAGTTGGCGACCCTGAGTATTTTACTGCGCAGCTTGAATTAGCCGCGGAGCAAATTTTACGTCAGGGTAAAACATTACTCGGCCTAGGGGGTGATCATTTTGTTACTTTGCCTTTACTGCGTGCCCATGCTAAACGCTTTGGCAAAATGGCTTTAGTGCATTTTGATGCGCATACCGACACCTACAGTAATGGATCGCGTTATGATCACGGCACTATGTTTTATCATGCGCCTGTGGAGGGGCTGATAGATGTAGAGCACAGCATTCAAATCGGTATTCGTACTGACTTTGATCAAAGTAAACATGAATTTGCAGTCATTGATGCGATGGCAGCAAATGATTTATCGGCGCAAGTGATTGCTGAGCAAATTTTAGCGCGGGTGGGGGAGTTACCCGTGTATATTACTTTTGATATTGATTGTTTGGATCCGGCGTTTGCGCCCGGAACTGGGACGCCAGTGTGTGGCGGCTTGACCAGCGACAAAGTGCTGAAAATTATACGCGCACTCAAGGGCATAAATATGGTAGGAATGGATGTTGTAGAAGTGTCGCCGTCGTATGATCAAAGTGAGCTCACTGCAATTGCAGCTGCGACTATTGCTAATGAATTACTGCACTTGTGGGCGCTAAAGCATAAGTACTAAACCGCCAGAGCTTAGGTTAAATAAAAAGCGCCATGTTGGCGCTTTTTTGTTGTCTATTTACATAGCTCACTTGAACTTCATATTGTGTTTTTTGGCATACGCTAAACACACAGGAATCTCGATGAGTATGTAGGTTAAAAACGTGAACCAAAACCAATTTACATTAAACCCTAACCAGCTAAACTCAACGCCTGTATCATAAAAGAGGTTGCCAGCAATTAGTAATGTAATTGTGGTAGCAAACAAGTCCTGAATCGATACTTTTGTGAAACTATTGCCAGCAAAGCGTGGGTAAATAACTCCGTAACCTAACGCGATGACAGTAATAACCAAGGTAATTAATGTTAACTCAGGTGTCATTGTGGTGTGTATTGCCTCGCAAAATCAATTCGCTCTTGTGAGCTTGGGTGTGTAGATAAGTACTTAAACCACGAGTCATCAAGCTGTGCTTGCTCATCTAATTTGTTTTGCAGTGCTTGTATGGCATCGGCAAAATCATTATTAGAGTAACCTAATGCGATTAACTTTTCGATAGCGTATTTGTCGGCTTCTCGCTCCATATCCCGGGAAAACGCTTGTTGCAAAAAAGAAGAACTAGAACCAAGCACCACTTCAGTGATCCCTTCTAAGTCACCAAAAATAACCGCTAACACTATGGTACTGGCAGTCGCTTGTGCCGCTAAGCGAATCCCATGTTGGTACTCAACATGGCCGATTTCATGAAGTAAAATAGCCCGCAAAGCATCCGGTTTATCCTTAAGTAAAGTGACTAATTCATCGGTCACAATCACACGCCCATGCGGCAATGCAAAGGCGTTAGCTGCGAAGTAATCCGATTGATAAAAAGAGAGCCTAAATATAGTGCTATCTAAGTTTAGCTCATCAAGCATTTGCTGCCATTGTTGCTGTATATTATTTTGAGTTTCATCAGGTAATTGAGAAGGAGCTAATGCTACTTTTTCAATTACTTTTAAACTTTGGTTACCCATGGCCTCTACAGTAGCAGGTGAGGCTAAACTGACACTATACACAGCGATAGCGGGGATGCCGCGATATAAAATAAACCACAGTAATAAAGGTATTAAAATGACTGAGGCAAGTATGAGTGGCTTAGATTTTTCGAGGCGTTCACTCATGCCCGTTTTTGTATGCGTAAATGCCCAGCGATGGTTAATATCCTCTGGAACAAAGCGGCCACCGCCAGCAAAGTTTAATTCTGAAGCCACACCAGGAAGCGGGCTTTCAATTTGGCACTCAGTAATAAGTACAGATAAAAGCGTATTTCTTTGCTGTGAATCAACAAGTTGTATTTGGCTCTTATTGCTTGCTGCAAAGCATTGTTGGTGCTGGCTGCTATTAGGGTAGTAATAGCAGCCTTTAATATAATGTTTACTCATCAAGTAAGCGAAATATCAATATCAAACACATTTGCTGCTTCTTCGGCAAATGATGATTGTTGTTCTTCTACAGTATCAATAATGGCAAGTGCGCCTTCGTAAATCGTAACTTCGGTGGCCATAGCAAGCAGTCGTGCTCTGCGTATTTTTGCCCATGGATAGGCGAGTCCTAAAGTAAATATAATTGCCAGTGCATTGGTAAACAGAAGTACCGCGTATTCAACGGGTTTTAAATCAGATTTAAAACTTGCAACGTCTTCAAACTCACTGCTATCAAAAATATGATTACGAATTATTGATACATAAACAGCCCGCACAATTGTTAGAAAGGCCACATAAAGCGCCGCAATTAACAGTGGGATAATTAAAGTAGAGATATTAAAGTTATCGGTGTCAAAGCTGGTTAAGTTTATAGCAACACCACCTAACCCAGCAAAAATACTAAATATAACTAAACCGCCAATCGCAACACCAATGGTGATTAATGCCGCCATATAATAGGTGGCCCCTTTGAGGTTTACATTAATTGGCTTATTACCGTAACTGATGTTTTCGTGTAAATATTGGTCAATACGTTTGAGTGCATAAGGCAGTAATAGGTAAAAGGTGAATACACTTGCTATGGGCAGTAAAACAAAATTAACTAATGCATCACCGTAATTTCCTGCAAACGCAAAACGCACATTACGATGACGGGTCATACGAAGATTAAAGCGTAGTCCTTGATTGATTATCCATGGCATTGAAAATAAAAAGCCGAGGGCGAATAAAAGACCGATAACAGGCAGAAATTGTACGACTAGGCTGTAAATAATGAATGCAATGATTGCTAAAATTCGCCCTTTGAGGATCTGTATTGGGGTGGCTAAATAATCAAAGCTGTGGCCATCAATACGGGTGTTGCTATAAAAATAGCGATAGGTGCGTACTTTTGCCCATGCCGAATAAATGCCGAGGGTTAAAATACTGAGTAAAATATTAACAGACCAAATACCAAAAAATTCGCCGGCTTGGCCGCCAAACTGTACTCGCCCTTGAAAAATACTTTGTTTAGATCCGTTGGTTGTTGATTCATTAAAATCAGTGCTGGGTTCCATTTTTATTCCTTTCCTTAAGATAGGTCCAAAAACTTACTAAATAAATCCTATTTAATCAATCATAATTAGTTGTACTTACTGATTATCTTTGCTTTTTATAAAAAAGTATGAGGTATCAATTTTAGAATTATTAGTTAGATCTGCTATACTCACGGCGTCATTTTATGAGGCTGTTATGATTTCAAAAAACCAACTCAAGTTAATTCGTGCATTAGGTCAAAAAAAGTACCGAAAGCAGTATAATCAATACCTTGTACAGGGTGAGAAAAATGTACTTGAGTTATTAGCAAGTGATTTAGCGGCTGTAGATGTATTTGCCACAGCTGCATTTATTAGTCAGTATCAGTCTCAGTTTAATAAAATCACTATGATTGAGGCTGATGAAGAGAGCTTAACAAAAGCCAGTACTTTAGTTTCCAACAATGCGGCAATTGCAGTTGTAGCAATGCCAACAGTAGAACTACCCAACACAGAAGGGTTAATTTTAGCCCTTGATGGGGTTTCAGATCCCGGAAATTTAGGCACCATTATTCGTGTTGCCGATTGGTATGGTATAAAGCACATAGTGACAAGTATTGATAGTGCAGATCCATATAATCCAAAAACAATCAGTGCCACAATGGGCTCATTTGTACGAGTAGCAGTAAGCCAAGTTGAATTACCCGCTTATTTAAAAACGCTTAACTTGCCTATCTATGGTGCATTTTTAGAGGGTGAGAACCTACACAAGACTGAATTATCGCAATCTGGTGTGTTACTTATGGGTAGTGAGTCACACGGCATTCGCAGTGAATGCGCGGCTTTAGTAAGCAATAAAATTACGATTCCGGCATTTGGTGCTGCGGAGTCATTAAATGTTGCTATGGCTACAGGTATTATTTTAGATAACTTTAAACGCCAAGCTTAACCTTTTGTCTCAAAATAGGTTAGATTAGTACTTGGTAAATAATAATAACAATCGGTAAACCAAATAGATGCGTTTGAGCACCATAAAATTAGCGGGCTTTAAATCCTTTGTAGAGCCCACTAAAATTCCGTTCCCTGATCAAATGACCTGTGTCGTTGGCCCTAATGGCTGTGGCAAATCAAATGTCATTGATGCGGTGCGTTGGGTATTAGGTGAAAGCTCGGCTAAAAATTTGCGTGGCGATGCCATGACCGATGTTATTTTTAATGGCTCAACTAACCGAAAACCTATCTCTCAAGCTTCTGTCGAACTGATTTTTGATAATACTCAAGGCCAGCTCCCTAATACTTTTGCCGATCGTAACCAAGTTGCTATAAAGCGTTTAGTCACTCGTGATGGCCAATCATTGTATTTTTTAAATGGCAGTAAGTGTCGAAAACGTGATATTACCGACATATTTTTAGGCACTGGGCTTGGCCCACGTAGCTACGCAATTATTGAGCAGGGGATGATCTCACGCTTAATTGAGAGTAAACCTGCTGATTTACGAATATTTCTTGAAGAAGCCGCAGGTGTTTCAAAGTACAAAGAGCGTCGTCGAGAAACGCAAACTCGGATCAAGAGTACGCGAGAGAATTTAGAACGTTTACTTGATGTTCGCCAAGAGTTGCAAACACAAGTTGATAAATTGGCTGTGCAATCAGTTAATGCTAAAAAGTATCGCGAGCTAAAGAACCAAGAGCGTACGCTTAAGGGACAAATTGCGGTTTTAAAATGGCAAAAGCTGCATCAGCAGCAAGTTGATAAAAATCAACAGATTGCTAAATTAAATGAACAAATTGATTTTTTTAAGCAAGCGAACTCAGGCCATGATGATGTACTGGCGAGCTTAGAAGTTAAAGTACAACAACAGCAGCAACATCTCAGTGATGCGCAACATGCACAACATAATACGCATACTCAGCTAACCCGAATTGAACAACAGCAAATTAGCTTAAAACAACAACATCAAACCCTGAGCCAAAACTTAATTAAACAACAAAGCCTGCAACTGCAAAACCAAGAACTGCAATTACAGCAGCAATGGCATACCGATGAGCTCGCACAAGCACTACAGCATGCAATTGAGCACACACTTATTTGTGATGAGCAAGTAGAGCAGATTGCACAGCAAGTTGAACAATCACAACAGCAAAAACAACACGCTTATGAACAGTGGCAAACACTGAAAGAACAGTTTCAAACGTTAGAAAATAACCATAATAAACAGTGTAATACACAAACACAGCAGCAGCAAAGTTTACAATACCTCGATACGCAAATTGCTGATATTGAGCAACAGGGAAAAGATCTAGCAGATAACGCAATTGCCCAACAATTAGAGCAGCAGCAAGCGTTAATGCAGTCTCTAACCAAAGAGTTAGCGGCAAAGCAAAGTGCGTTAAACACCGTTAAGCAGGCGACACAAAGTGCGCATGAAAGATTAACAACAAGCCAAGCAGTACTGCAAAATGTGACACAAGAGGTTAATGAAAATAAAGCCCAAATTGCCGGTTTAACCAGTATGCTGGCAGATCAAACAAGTCAAAGTAACGCTAATTTATTAGCCCAACTTGGCGTGCAGTCTGGTTGTGAACAAATTGTAGAGCAAGCGCTTTTAGGATTAACGCACTTAACTGTATGCTCGGATAGGGCTAACAATAGTGTTTGGCCAAGTACGTATAAAGCCAAAACTGACTCTGTTGCCGCGCTAATCGAGCATGGCGTCTACCCTGATTTATTAGAGCGAATTGCTGTTCAAGATAATTTTGATCAGGCTTTATTCAGTGATGAGTTTTGGCTTGCGGCTATCGATAGGGATGGCACAATCTATGGACGTAATTGGCAGCTAAGCAATCAAGCTGATGAAGAAAGTTCATTACTACTCAAACATAAGCAGCTAAAAGATGCAAAAGAGTGGGCAACCTCATTGCAGGAGCAACGACAAACAAAGCATGCTGACGTCACAGAGAATGAAGTTAAACACCGCGAGTTATTAACTCAAGGTGATAATTTAAAAGAAGCGGTGCATCAACTTGCACAAAAAATAGCGTCAGCGAGTACCCGGCGCGATATGCTTAAAGAGCAATTAACACAGTGGCGCACTCAACAACAAAAGCTAACTGAAAAACGCCAGCAACTAACTGCTGAACAACAATCCGTAACGCAAGCTATTGCGCATCAACAACAGCTTATTGATAGTTTAGCGCAGCAAAAGCAGCAGTTAGCAGCGCAACTTACACACGCACAACAACATCAGCAAGCATGCGATAACGAATACACGCAGCACAATGCGGTATTTGAGCAGTATAAAACTCAAGCTCATCAAGCGCATCTTGCTGAACAAAAAGCTCGTAGTGAATCTCAATTAAGTGAAACTAAACTTCAGCATGCACTTACTGCGTATGAGAGTGCCAGTGAAGCTGTATCAGAGCTCAGTTGTCAAATTGAAGAGTTAGTGATCCCGCTTGAACAAAGCGCGGAACAAATTTTATTATTGCTTGAACAGCACCAGCAAGGCGAAGAAGAATTAAGTAAACTCAATGACCAGTTAGCAGATGCTAAAGCGGCACTATTAGATAAACAAACTGTGCTGAAGTCATCGCAAAGTGAATTAACAATGTTGCAGGAGACACTGCAAACGCTGGCACTCGAAGAGCAAAGCTTGCTTGTAAAGGCACAAGCCGCATTAGAGCCGTTAAATGAGCTTGAGCAAAACTTAAAAACCGTACTCGCGCAATTACCTGAGTCAGCCAGCTTATCGGGGATGCAAACGCAACTTAACCGAGTCGTGCAGGGAGTAACGGATTTAGGTGCGGTAAATTTAGCGGCAATCGATGAATATGAACAAGCTAAGCAGCGCAGCGAGTATTTAGAACAACAATTAGATGATTTAACCAATGCGCTATCGAGTTTAGAAGGTGCAATTAATAAGATAGATAGAGAGACTAAAACGCGTTTTAAAGCGACCTTCGATCAAGTAAATCAAGATTTTGGTGAGTTATTCCCTAAAGTATTTGGTGGTGGCAGTGCATATCTTGAATTAACCAGTGATGATTTACTCGAAAGTGGTGTTAGTATAATGGCACGACCACCAGGTAAGAAAAATTCAACAATTCACCTGTTAAGTGGTGGAGAAAAAGCGCTGACCGCATTATCATTAGTGTTTTCAATATTCAGGCTCAATCCAGCTCCTTTCTGTATGCTGGATGAAGTAGATGCACCACTCGATGATGCGAATGTTGGCAGGTTTTGCCGTTTAGTGGAAGAAATGTCACAATCGGTGCAATTTATCTACATTAGTCATAATAAAATTGCCATGGAAATGGCAGGGCGATTGACTGGTGTTACAATGGCTGAGCCAGGCGTATCACGCATGGTGGCAGTTGATATTGAACAAGCGGTGCAAATGGCACATGCATAATACAATTTTTGGCAAATCAAATAATAAAAGGTGAGGGGATGGCCGAGCAATTAAGATGGGTTTTAATCATTATCAGTGTAATTGTCATTGGTGGATTATTAATACATGGCCTATGGTCAGTTCGTAAAAAAGATGAGCCTGCAACACCCGCTGATGAGCGAGTTGAACCTACTGAACAAGCCCCTGTACAACAAACAGCGGCAGAGCCTATTCAAGAGCGTTCAGCTGAACGTGATGAACCTCAGTTTGGTGATCTTAGTTTCTCTGCAGCAGATGAACAGCCTGAGCCACAGCAGAGCGTTGAGCAAACGCCAGAAGACCTTGAAGAGCCCAAAGCAGAAAGTGAATCTGCGGCTCCTGCAGCTGACTTTATTATTGTGCACATTCAAATGCCAGAAGGCATGGTGATGGAAGGCAGTAAATTATTACCAGCGGTTAATACGCTTGGTTTTAAATATTCAGAGGAAGGCTTCTTTAATCGTCATTTAGACCCTGCAGGCCTTGGTCCTGTACTATTTCGCTTAGTTAATATGTACAACCCAGGTACGTTTGATATTGATAATATGGAACAATTTAGTACCGCTGGGATCAGCCTCTTTATGACCTTACCATGTGATGGTGATGGCTTAGCTGCGTTTAACATGCTTCATAGTGCTGCGAAAAAGCTTGCAGATGAGTTCGGTGCTACCATTTTAGACTCACAACGAGAAGAAATGACCGTTGATAGTGTACGTGAGTATGTAGAAAAAGTGAGAAGCTTCTGCGCGTGAGCAGTAACCAAATAAAGTTAATTAATTAAGAATTTTTTAAGCCACTAGGCGATAACTCGTTTAAGTGGCTTTTTTATGTTTTAGAGGCCTGTATGTCTACTCCAGTTTTAACGCAAATTAGCGCGCTTCGTCAGCAATTAGAAGATCATAATTACAATTATTATGTGCTCGATAACCCATCTATTCCAGATGCTGAATACGATCGCCTGTTACGTGAATTAAGTGCGTTAGAAACGGCTAACCCAGAATATTTAACTGCCGACTCTCCGACGCAGAAAGTCGGTGGGGCTGCCCTTGCTAAATTTGAGCAAGTCGCCCATCAGGTGCCTATGCTATCGCTTGATAATGCCTTTAGTGAAGCTGAGTTTGCCGCCTTTAATCGCCGTGTAAAAGAGCGCTTAATGGACAATAGTGAGCTTACTTATTGTTGCGAGCCAAAGCTTGATGGTTTGGCGGTTTCTATTTTATACCGTGATGGTGTGCTTGTGCAGGCAGCAACCCGAGGAGATGGGCAAACGGGAGAAAACATTACCCAAAATGTGAAAACAATTCGTAACGTGCCGCTGAAATTACGAGGTGATGATTACCCGCGAGAAATCGAGATCCGTGGTGAAGTATTTATGGATAGTGCAGGTTTTGACAAGCTAAATGCTGAGGCAGAAAAAAGAGGCGAAAAAGTATTTGTTAATCCACGTAATGCCGCCGCAGGTAGTCTACGCCAACTCGATTCAAAAATAACGGCAAAACGACCGCTGATGTTTTATGCCTATAGCATTGGTGTGGTGACAGAGGGTGAGTTACCAAGTGATCATTATCAACAACTGGCTAAGCTGACTGATTGGGGACTACCCTTATGTCCTGAGACCAAGCTGGTGGAAGGTGAAAAAGCAGCACTGGATTACTATCAAGATATCTTAGAACGTAGAAGCAGCTTAAAATATGAAATTGATGGCGTAGTTATTAAACTAAACAACAAAGCTATGCAAGAGCGTTTAGGCTTTGTTGCACGTGCACCGCGTTGGGCTATCGCCTATAAGTTCCCAGCTCAAGAAGAGATCACCCAGTTACTCGATGTTGAATTTCAGGTTGGCCGCACAGGGGCAATTACGCCAGTTGCCAGGTTAGAGCCTGTTTTTGTTGGTGGTGTTACAGTCTCAAATGCTACCTTGCATAATGGAGATGAAATTGCCCGATTAGGGGTCAAAGTCGGTGATACTGTGATTATACGCCGTGCTGGTGACGTGATCCCACAAATTACCCAAGTTGTACTTGAGCGTCGCCCGGATGATGCGAAAGACATCGTGTTTCCAATGACTTGTCCAATATGTGACTCTCACATTGAAAAAATTGAAGGTGAGGCCGTTGCTCGTTGTACTGGTGGCTTGGTCTGTCAAGCACAACGTAAACAAGCAATAAAGCACTTTGCCTCACGTAAAGCCCTTGATGTTGATGGACTTGGCGATAAGATTGTTGACCAGCTGGTGGATCGAGAGCTTGTTAAAACACCTGCGGATTTATTTATTCTAAAACAAGGGCACTTTGAGTCACTTGAACGAATGGGACCCAAATCAGCCAAAAACTTAGTGAATGCGCTGCTAGATGCTAAGCAAACTACATTAGCCAAATTTTTATATTCATTAGGTATTCGTGAAGTAGGTGAAGCCACTGCGCAAAATTTAGCAACGCACTTTTTAACTCTCGAAAAAGTATCTCAAGCAAGCATTGAAGCTTTGGTTGAAGTGAGTGATGTAGGCGAAATAGTGGCAAAACACGTGAACAGCTTCTTTGCTGAACCTCACAATACCGATGTGGTTAATGCGCTTATTGAACAAGGTGTACATTGGCCTGAGTTAACCCCCCCAAGTGAAGAGTCTCAACCACTCGTCGGGCTAACCTATGTGTTGACTGGAACTCTTAATGAACTTAATCGCAATGATGCAAAAGCACGACTACAAGCATTAGGTGCTAAAGTATCTGGTAGTGTCTCTGCAAAAACCGATGCCCTTATTGCAGGTGAAAAGGCTGGCTCAAAACTGACTAAAGCACAAGAATTAGGCATAGATATTCTTACCGAGGATGATTTAATTGCACTGTTGGTAAAGCATAATGGATAGTGTTTTAGCTATGTTCTCAAGTCTTGCCCTGAGCTTTGGTCAGTGGCTAAGGCCTTACTTGTATGATATAGCCTTGCTCTTAGTGGTGTGCCTTGTCTCTTTGTATGCAAATGACATTATCAAAGTCACTAAACGTTTTGTTGCCCGCCGTCACTTTTTTGTAAGGGTTGCTGTATTTGTGTTAGTGACTGGCTTTGGTTTTGGTTTACTTGTAGTCTTTGTCACCCCTTTACTGAGTCAATTACTCATGCTATTTGGAACTCAGTGGTTAGGCACTATGGCGATAGCTGCTTTTACCATTCTGGGTGTGATTGCAGATAAGAAGAATCAGTTATAATGCGCTATGGTCCAGAATACTGGGATAAATACGGCACATATCGTACTCCTATTGCATTTCATTTAAGCTTGTTAGTGCTATTACGGGCGTATTTTATTTGGATTATTGCCGCGTTAAGCCGTCGGCCTGAGCTAGACATTATGTCGTTAGTTTTTCGCTCAAAACAGGATTTTTTTAGTGCTCTGGCTATTGGCGCTGTTGCTATTATCCCCGCGGTGATTTTTTGTTTACGCAGGCCGCAAAAAAATGCTCAAAGTGCAGTACGGCTAGCCAAACTGTGGCGTTTTATGCGCTGGCCTTTACTTGTCTGTGCGGTGCTTGATTTAACTTGGTTGATTATCCAAGCTGCGCATAGCTATTATCAATTTTCGATGTTTTTAGCATTGCAAATGGTGGTCGTGTTATGGGTGCTATTATATTTGGCTAAAAGCCGATATTTAACTGTATTTTTTAATGATTGGCCTGAGCCTGAAAATAAAGCTCAATCAAAGTAAATATTTAGGAGCTGTGCATGTACAAAATTAATAGACAACTAGCCTTGATAGTTGCTGCTATTGGTTGTGTATTATTCTTGCTTTGCATTTTTACTCCACTATTGGCGCAGCCATGGTTTGTGTTATTGCTTGCGCTATGGGTCTTTGTATTTAGTTCATGTTGTTATCGTCTTACCCCTTTGTTTAGAGAGCGTAATAGCTTAGATAAATTGATACAGAGGAATCAACATCAGTTAATGCTTTTTTCTCTTACCGGCTTTTTTGACCGTACTACTGGCCCACACTGGCTTGCAATTGATAGCATCGACCATATTAAGTGTTATGAAGACTCGGTGTTTATTTTTGCTAATCAGGAGTGTGTATTCTCAACAAGCCTGCCAAGTAGTAAAGTGCACTTAGTTGCTTATTTTAATTCTTTACTAACTGAACGAGAAAAACAATCGATGATAATTGACTAGCAAGTTCATTTTTTCTTAAGAGGTAGTTATGTTGACGTGGAATGATATTTTAGACTTTGCAAGCAATGGTAATCCTGAGCCAAGTAGCAAGGTAATAAAAAGCGATGAGCAGTGGCGCGCACAATTAACAGATGAAGCTTATTATGTAACCCGTAATAAGGGCACCGAGCGGCCACACAGTTCAGATAGCTGCACCTTGTTCGAACCGGGTGAATATGCCTGTGTGTGTTGTGATAATGTGTTATTTGAAGGCGGAGAAAAGTTTGATAGTGGCACAGGTTGGCCATCATTTACTCAGCCCGCGCAAATAAATGCAATTGCCTACAACAGTGATATCAGTCACGGGATGCAACGCATAGAAGCTGTTTGTAACGTCTGTGATGCTCACTTAGGTCATGTTTTTCCGGATGGTCCAATGCCTAGCGGTTTACGCTATTGTGTAAACGCGTTAGCACTAAAAAAGTTATAATAAACCGCTACTTTGAAGGTTCTATAAGCTGAGCGATAGCAAATATTAAATGTTCGCGACAAATTGGCTTGGTAATGCAGTAGTCAGTGAGTTGAGTAAACTCAAGGTTTTCATTTTTTAGCGCTGAGGCAGTGACGGCAATGATGGGTATGTGTTTATATTGCTCGTTATTTCGTAACTGTTTAGTTGCTTCTAAGCCACCCATAACCGGCATTTTCATATCCATAATAATTAAGTCAGGCTGACATTTCGCGACTTTCTGTAATGCGATTTTGCCATTTTCTGCAACATCAATTGCGAATGGCCAACGTGATAAAAATGAGACTAAAAAATCTCGGTTATAAGTAATGTCATCAACGATTAAAATTTTACTTGGCTCGAAGTTGTAGCTACTAATAGCAGGGAAGTTAATGTGATTAGTGTTACTTTGAGACTCAGCATAGGCGATATCAGGGATTTCAATTATAAATTCACTGCCTTGATTTTCAACACTGTTTAGACTTATTGTGCCCGCCATTAACTTAATAAACTTTAGCGTAATCGCCAGTCCTAAGCCTGTACCACCATATTGCGATGTTTTTTGACCTTCGACCTGTTCAAAGGCATTAAAAATAATTTGCTGTTGATCTTCTGCAATGCCTTTCCCCGTGTCCTTAACGCGAATAATGAGGTTAACATGCTCGCCAGTATCACTTACTTTACAGTCAAATTGTGCGCTTACAATACCTTGCTCAGTAAACTTAATAGCATTACTGAGCAAGTTTATCATTACTTGGCGTAGCTTATTGCAATCAAGAAGAAGCGCTTTTGAGGCATCAGGAGTGCATTCAATCTTTAAAGCTAAATCTTTTTGCGCACATTGTTGCATAAACATTAAAGAGAGTTCTTTGCACATCTGCTGAAGCTCAACATTACTGAGTTCTAAGTGCATTTTTCCGGCATCAATTTTAGACAAGTCTAAAATATCGTTAAGAATGTTTAATAAGGACTTGCCAGATACTGTAATTGCCTCTAAATAACGCAGTTTTGTCGCTTCTATTTCACGATCTTGTAGTAATTGGCTAAAACCAAGTACCGCGTTTAATGGGGTTCGTAGTTCGTGAGACATATTGGCTAAAAATACGCTTTTGGCTTTGTTGGAATTCTCGGCTTGCTCTTTTGCTGCGAGATACTCCTGAGTCCTTTGTGCCACCATGTCTTCAAGTGCCGCTTGCTGCTGATGCATATTATTAATTTGTTGGCGTATTGCCGCGCGCATCATTTTAAAGCCACTTGCTAATGTGCCAATTTCATCTTGGTTAGAGATATTTATCGGGCAATCAAGATCACCCGTGGTAATTGCATGAGAGAATTCAACTAATTGGTCTATAGGTTGCAGTATTATTTTACGTATAACGATATAAGCGATGGCCAAGGCTGCGACTAAATAAACGACAAACAGTAGAATCGCATTTGTAATTATCAGTTTAATCTTTTTGGCTAAGTCATTATCTGAAAAACTGACAATGACAGAACCTATTTTTTCTTTATTGTGGTTTTTTACAGGGATAACAACATTATAAAGGTTTTTTTTATTAAGTATTGTACGGCTATTGTTTTGGCTCGCTTGGATCAATTGCTCGTCAATTAACTGAGTCGCGAGTAGTGCTGTATTGATATGGGTAACAATTTTGGCATTATTATCGACAAAATAAATATTAGTGAGATCATTAAATGTATTTTCATCGAGTAACTCATCTATTGCTATGGCCTGTATTTTTAATACCCAACTGCCTTTATTACCATCTTGGGTTAATTGTTCTATCTCACTTAGCATAGGAGAAACAATTGCAGTGGCTTTTTCACTCATGTTTAATAAATTCTGATTTTTTAGTTCAATCACATGCAATGTGGTACTTGCACCGAGTACAAGTGTAATAGTGAAGCCAATGATTAATAAAATTTTGTGCGCAATTGTGAAATACATAATAATTAAGGCTGCTCTTTTTTATTATTTAAAAGCTGAGTAATTTTTTTATTACTGCTATCAAGCGTATTGCTAACGTCAGCCCCATAAAAAATTTGACTGTATGCGTGAGAGATAATTTCGCCGATCTCAGGAAATAATGTTATTCCTGATTGGATATAGCTCGGGGTCGCATGCTCAAACACCCAGAGCATTGTATTATTAAACCCCGGTTTATTTACTAAATTAAAAAGCTGTTTTTGCCATATTTGTTGGCGAGGAGGGGAGCCTCCAGTACTTAATAAAGTTGCAGTTTGTTCGCTTGTAGCCCATTGAATAAATAACCAAGCAGCTGATTTGTTAGCTGATTTGGCATTAATAGCAAATGACCAGGCCCAAGGGGATGTTTCACGGGAGTATGGCCCTTTTGGTAAAGGAGCTGCCTCCCACTTGTCCCATATTATAGACTCTTCAGGCGTATCAATTTCATTATAAAAATGTGATGCGATAATAGCAGAAGCTAATTTACCTTGTTTAAATAATTCACGAATTTGGTAAAAGTGCAGTATCTGACTATTGTCGGGGTTACCATAACCGGTTACTAAATCACGATAAAGTGTGACTGCAGTTCGCACGGCTTGAGAATTACTTGTGGCCTGTTCATCCTGAGTAATAATTTGCCCACCATAAGCACGAATTATTGGCAAAATAGTCCAAGTATTTAACCCCGCGCCGGGTAATGTTCTGGCTGCAAATGCCCTTACACCTTTATGTTGGGGGCTGGTATCGAGGGCGTGTTGCAAAGCGAGTTTCGTTTTTAGTAAATCCTCATATGTATCCGGTACTGCTAAATCAAATTCAGTAAATAAGTCTTTGCGATAAAAATAGATCGGTGCCGAAAAATCAAATGGCAGTGAGAGCAGGGTACCGTCAATTCTTGATAGTGCGAGACTATTACGGCTGATATCAGAAATCTTATACCAGTCTAAATCTGTAAGTGTTGGGTTTTCTAAATAGGGAGTCAGTGGTGCCAAATAGCCTTTGGCATGTGCTTGACCTAAAAATGTCACTCCCATTGGCAATACATCGTATAAGCCTAACCCTTTTTCAAGATCGGCCGTTCTTCTATGGCGCATTTTTGATTGTTCTAAAGCATGAAAGCCAACACTGATCCCGGTTAGCTCTTCAAATAAAGGCAGGTATGGCTTTAATGCCGAAAATGCAGGTTGCTGATCAGCTAAAACATTTATGTGTGCGCCTTGATGAGCGCGCCAATCTATTTTTGCTTGTTGCCAATGTGATAAGGATGTTTCAGCTTGTGTGGCTAAAGAATGACACAAGATAAAAGCATAACACAGTAAGGTGAAAGTACGATTCAATAGTATTCCCATGCCCATGTGGTTACTTATTCATTAAGGCCAGCCCCATACTGTTGGCCTGCTGTGTTATTTTATCAAGTCTTTGTTGTTGCTCGGGATCTAGGTTTGTTGTTACTAATAAGGCATAACATTTTTTAGCCATCATCAAATTAAGGCTTTGACTATTGTTCTTTGTATTATCGAATAAACATTGTAATAAATTTAGTGCAATACTTGCGTTACGGGGCATTATTCTAAAAGCTTGGCTAAATGCTTCTAAAGCTGTATTTAGTTGGCCCCGGTTAAACTGAGTGACAGCATGGTTATTGAGCTCTTTAGGGCCCATTTTTATATCTCGGCGTTCACTTTGTTGTTGTTGAATATAACGAAGATAGACCGGATCACTCACATTTGGATGGGTTTCACAATGACTGATTATTTTATTAAATAGTATTTGCGCCTTATTTTGAAAGCCTAACTCGTGAAATGCCTTCGCTTTATCTAGTGCGCCATCTATTGATCGTATATGGGTATCATCATCAAGTTGCTCAATAAGCATTTTTGCTTTTTTATGCTCATCCTTTAGATAGTGCAAGCGTGCGTTGAGTACATCGATTTGAGCTTGGTTCTGGCTATTAGGAAACTGCCCTTTTAGATCATTTAGATATTTATTGGTTTGGCGTGTAATGCGTTGTATTTGATCACTTTGATCTGTCGTTAGCGCAAAGTCGATACCAGCGCGGGCTGCATTCAAGTAAACATCAGGGTGATCATGAATTGAATGTTTGGCAAATTGAGCGATATCTTTTTGGGTTGCATAATTCTTTTCGTAATCATGATTGAGTTGTGCAACATGACTTAATGCTTTTTGACGATTAAGGTTTCTTGGTGCTATTTCGGCCGCTTCACTGAGGAAGTCTTGAGCGAGCTCAAACTGGTTTAGTTTTATTTCTAAAGAGCCAAGTAAATCTAGTGCAACTAGTCGAGTTTCTTGGCGCGTAAGCATTGTTTTAAGCATGCGCTGCGCTAATATATGTTCGTTATTTGCAATTAGTGCTTCGACTAAGCCTACTTTTGCCCATGCGAATTTTTGTATATCAAGAACTGATTTAAAAAAGCTTTTAGCTTCTTCATTACGTTTCAATCTCAGTAATACATCACCTTTTAAACGTAATAAAATAGCACTATACGCACTGGTATTATGTTCTAGCGCAGTATTTATAAATTTGAGTGCTTTTGAATCGTTGCCATCATCGATGAAATCATAAACCTTTTGTAAGTTAGTTTTACGTAATAAGATTTTTTCAATACGTGTTTTAAGTTCATAAATAGTGAAGGGTTTAACAAGGAAGTCATCAGGTTGCAGCTCAAGGACACTGTGTACTAAAGAGCCCGTGGTTTCTGCAGAGATAAAAATAAAGCCAGTGGAGTTTTTAATTAATCGTTTAACTCTTAACTCTTCGTAAAGCTGGTAGCCATCCTGATGTTTACTCAAATTGAACGAACAAACGATCAAATCAAATTGCTCGGTTAAACATTGCTCTTTTGCAGAATTAGCATGATCAGCAAAGCGCAATTGCCGAAAGCCAAGCTTTTCGAGCGATTGCTTCATATAGCTTTGAGCAAGAGGTTGCTCTTCCACTATGAGTATTTTTGCGTTAGAAAAAATCTTTGCTGGCATTAAGCTTAAAACCACGTGAATGTATTGGTGACTATAATCAACAGTCTAGTAGCTTACAAGAGAATTTAAAATTTATTCGCTATTAGTGAGATTTTTATTTTTTATACATACTTGACTGTAAACAAGTATATTTTATGAATAAAGATTTGAAGGGGTATAAAAGGTTTTCTTATTTAAATGACTGTTCACTTATAAAAATAAGTGGCGTCCCCAAGGGGATTCGAACCCCTGTTACCGCCGTGAAAGGGCGGTGTCCTAGGCCTCTAGACGATGGGGACGCAGAAATTGGTTTGCAAATCACTGATTTGCTATTTCTGCGTAAGATGAGACCAAGCCTGCGAGGCGAATGGCATTATCTTCTCAGAAACATTTTCTGTGTCACTAGGACAACTGAATAGTTAAACTCGATTCAGGCGAGTGTTTTCATAACACAACACTTATAAATAAGTGGCGTCCCCAAGGGGATTCGAACCCCTGTTACCGCCGTGAAAGGGCGGTGTCCTAGGCCTCTAGACGATGGGGACACAGAAATGTGTCACTAGGACAACTGAATAGTTAAACTCGATTCAGACGAGTGTTTTCATAACACAACACTTATAAATAAGTGGCGTCCCCAAGGGGATTCGAACCCCTGTTACCGCCGTGAAAGGGCGGTGTCCTAGGCCTCTAGACGATGGGGACACATAAATGTGTCACTAGGACAACTGAATAGTTAAACTCGATTCAGGCGAGTGTTTTCATAACACAACACTTATAAGTAAGTGGCGTCCCCAAGGGGATTCGAACCCCTGTTACCGCCGTGAAAGGGCGGTGTCCTAGGCCTCTAGACGATGGGGACACAGAAATGTGTCACTAGGACAACTGAATAGTTAAACTCGATTCAGGCGAGTGTTTTCATAACACAATACTTATAAATAAGTGGCGTCCCCAAGGGGATTCGAACCCCTGTTACCGCCGTGAAAGGGCGGTGTCCTAGGCCTCTAGACGATGGGGACACATAAATGTGTCACTAGGACATGATTAGTTAGACTCAAATCAGAGCTTTATATTATGCGATATTTGCGAATAAAGACTCGAGCTTTACTTGCATCGCTATTTTCTCGGTATAACCGCCTCTAATAAATTAGATGGCGTCCCCAAGGGGATTCGAACCCCTGTTACCGCCGTGAAAGGGCGGTGTCCTAGGCCTCTAGACGATGGGGACACAGAAAACTGCTACCCTAGGACTTGCAAAAAATAAGATGGTGGAGCTATGCGGGATCGAACCGCAGACCTCTTCGCTGCCAGCGAAGCGCTCTCCCAGCTGAGCTATAGCCCCAACTTATTTTGCTTTACACTGCTTAGTACATCGAGCTGTGTATCGCTGAGTGCGGGGCGCATTCTATGCAGCCACCTAAATAATGTCAACATTTTTTTCAGCAACTTTATTCAAATGTCCTATTTTTCAACAAACTGGATAATCCGTAAACGCTTCAGTCTGTTTTTTGAGCTGTGTGGTGGTTTTTATTAATGATAGTCACTTTTATTGAGGTGATTGAGATATTAATTGCCGTTATAAAAGGTGTACATTTATATGCAAATTTTGCTCTTTGTAGTTTGTTGGTTCAAACAGATAAATAATATAGTGCTGAAGTGGCCTAACTGTATCGCTGTTGTTTTAATTTTATATACCCAGAAAGTAGTCCATATAAAACCCTAAGTTAGTGTATTTGGCTTGGCCAAGGCCAAAGTGGCTGAATTTTCTGTCTGAGCCGTCTGTTATAAAATGTATTTTGTTAATGTTTGAGTGAAATGATGGGGCAAAGTGACTGGGGGGCACATTTTTTATTTATAGTTAGGAGCTAACTAATGCATTGTTAGGGAGGGCGAATTTTAAATAGAGCTTAGGTTTAATAAAATCATCGAGATTTTTACAGTGCGAGTAACGTATCTGGAAATGAAATATTGATAGTAGCGAGCTAAAACTTCTTCAATATGAGCATAAAGTGTGCTTTTATCCATCTTGTTGATTATAAAAACCACATCTAAATCATTTTTACACATTCAAGTGTTGACACATTTACAACTCTATCTATAATAGCGCCCCACAACAACGCAGCAATGTGTTGAATTGGGTGGGTAGTTAACTCATTTGAAAAGAGTATCACTGCTATTTACTACAAATAGTGAGGATCACTGGTTAAAGTCCAGTACTGTTAATAGTTAGATATGTAAGTAATATGGGTCGTTAGCTCAGTTGGGAGAGCATCGCCCTTACAAGGCGAGGGTCACTGGTTCAAGTCCAGTACGACCCACCATTTTTAAATGGTGTACCATATTACAAAATCCAAATGAGCTTGTTCAATTGGAAAAGGAAATCACTGGTTAAGTTCAGTACTATTAATAATTAGGTATTTAAGTAATATGGGTCGTTAGCTCAGTTGGGAGAGCATCGCCCTTACAAGGCGAGGGTCACTGGTTCAAGTCCAGTACGACCCACCATTTTAAAATGGTGTATCATATTACAAAATCCAAATGAGTTTACTCACTTGGCAAGAGAGTATCACTGCTATTTATCAAAAATGGTGAGGATCACTGGTTAAAGTCCAGTACTATTAATTAATAGTTAAGTATTTAAGTAATATGGGTCGTTAGCTCAGTTGGGAGAGCATCGCCCTTACAAGGCGAGGGTCACTGGTTCAAGTCCAGTACGACCCACCATTTTTAAAATGGTGTACCATATTACAAAATCCAAATGAGTTTGCTCAGTTGGAAAATAATCACTGGTTACAGTCCAGTACTATTAATTAATAGTTAGGTATTTAAATAATATGGGTCGTTAGCTCAGTTGGGAGAGCATCGCCCTTACAAGGCGAGGGTCACTGGTTCAAGTCCAGTACGACCCACCATTTTTAAAATGGTGTACCATATTATAAAATTCAAATGAGTTTGCTCAATTTGAAAACAGTATCACTGGTTAAGTCCAGCACTATTAATAAGTATTTAAGTAATATGGGTCGTTAGCTCAGTTGGGAGAGCATCGCCCTTACAAGGCGAGGGTCACTGGTTCAAGTCCAGTACGACCCACCATTTTATAAATGGTGTACCATATTACAAAATCCAAATGAATCTACTCAATTGGAAAAGAAAATCACTGGTTAAGTCCAGCACTCTTAATAAGTATTTAAGTAATATGGGTCGTTAGCTCAGTTGGGAGAGCATCGCCCTTACAAGGCGAGGGTCACTGGTTCAAGTCCAGTACGACCCACCATTTTATAAATGGTGTATCATATTACTAACCATCATAAACAGTGAACCTTCTGAGCTCAAACTCTACTACTAGCTATCTTAAATCTCATCTTAATTTAAGCCCCATAAATTTTTATTGAGTCATAAAATCTTTAATATCATGATTTAATGAAAAGCTACCTCAATAGCATTACTATCAAGCTTGCTTACTCCATCTTTATTCTAAAATAGTTCCCTGAAAACCTTAAATGAAAATATTTAGCTATCAGCTCTGAAATTGTTTATTAGATATTTCTATTGTTTAAAATCGGAAGTATTTTTTTAATTAGGTTATAGTCAATATAGTAAGCTTGGAACTATTGAGCCTTTTAATTTTGACTAAATCGCTTTGGTAAAATCAAAAGAGCTTTCATAGTGAACCAATATCCAACTAATTATATGAAGATACTATGATTTACCTCGCAATTTTTTTAATAATAATGTTTTTTTTATGGCGTAAACTATTCTTTAAACATAGCGGCGTTAAAGCTAGCTCTGTAACCCAAGAGAATACGAGTAAATACACTCAAAGTCTGCTCAACTGCTTACCTTTAATGCTTTATATCGAAGATGTTAATAATGCTTTATTGTTTTCAAATAACGCCTTCAAAGCAGAGTTTAACGCTCTATGGGATTTAAACAGTAATCAAATTAATGATAGCTTACCCATTGCTGTGATGCTGAAAGAACAAAATGAAGAAGTTTTACAAAGCTCACAGGCGCTCTGCTACACGGCTGTTATACCCAATGGCAAAGGTGTATTACAGCAAGTTGAATATACTAAACAGCCTTATTTTGACACGAATAATACAGTTTGCGGTGTCCTTACTACGTTTGACAAGGTTACTGAGTTAACGCAGGTAAGTGCTAATGAAATACAACACGATATTGATAGCCTTTTACTGTTAGATAGATTCGTTGAGGGTACGTTTGAGTTTGAATATTTTAGTAATGGCGAAGGGTGCTTTAACCGCTTATCAGAAGGTGCTAAAGCGATATTGGGTTTATCTGAGGAGGCTATAAACCAGGTTGGTTTAACAGGGTGTATTTCGCCGACAATTATTGATGAAGATAGAGTGAAAATAGCCCGTTCGTTTAAAAATAACACGGGGCAGCAGCAAAAAATTCAATGTCTTTTTCGATATCGAGCTAATGATAAAATTAATCAATGTCGCTTGATTGCTGTGCACCACCAGCAAGATGATAATAAAACTGGCAGTAGTTACTGGTTAGGTTTACTGCTTGAACATGAACAAGTCGTTGCGACAGACGATTTAATAGAGCCTGAAATAAAAGTACAAAGCGATATTAATTATCAGAGTTGGCAACTTTGCAGTGATGATGATGCTATTTTAGAGCAGTTAGAATTTAATCAAATTACTTTTCAAAAAAATACTATTAATGGATTCGAACGACTATTAACTGACACCTCGTATATTATTATAACTAAAGTAGATTTAGAAAAAAAATACGGCGATTTTTGGTTAGAAAAGCTCAATGGGGTTAAGGGTAAGGTAATTATAGTTGGTGATTTTAACGAGCAGCCTTATTATTTTTCAGACTCGGTTATGGGATTATCTGCGAGTGTTTTTAAGCAGTCAGGGCTGAGTGAAATTATGCATAACTTCAAACTCTCGACACCCAATCACATAGAATTATCGGCCCCAGCGACTAAATTACTTATTGCCGAAGATAACCCAATGAATCAACTACTTGTTCAACAGCAATTAGAATCGCTTGGGTTCGATGTGACGCTAGCAGGCAATGGCGAAATTGCCTATGAGATATTAAACCACGATACTTTTTCAGCTATTATCACAGATTTTAATATGCCAATTGTTGATGGTTTAGAACTGGCTGAAAAAGTTCGTTCAAGTGCATGCGCACGCATAAAAAACATACCTATAATAGGGATTACCGCAGATAATTTAAGTGAAACCTTAGCAAAGGCAAAAAATGTTGGAATAGATCATGTTATTTGTAAACCTTATTCACTCGATGACCTACATGAGTTGTTACTTAAGTTAATCGAACCAGTTAATAAAACTAAATTTAAAGTTGTCGAATCTAATTCAGATGAAGGTTATAGTTTGAGCCACTGGGTTGCTATATTTGGTAATAAACACGATGCAATTGCGATGGCCAATGTGTTTTACACTACATTAAAAGCAGATCTAGCCGCTTTGAAGGTGGCGATAGAAAATAAAGATATTAGTCAGTGTGAAATGTTGTTACATAGGATAAAAGGCTCAATTGCTATGGTTAAAATTGACAGCTTACGCAAAGAAATTGAACTGAGTGAAGCGTTACTTTCAAATAAAAAACAGATTGATAATAACGTGTACACATTAATTGAAGAACTATCCGAATTAAATAAAGCTGTGTATAACTGGCTAAATTAAATTGAATATTTGTCAGCTTGGATTAATTATAAAAATGGGTTTATAATCTAGTTGAATCGATAATCTAATTTTAAACTTATCAACCTAGGTAGTGCGAAAATATGAAAGAAATACGTTCATTTATAAAAAGTGCCAGCTTAACTGAATTGGAAAAAGCGCAATCATTAATTGGCGACGCAATTACTAAATATACCGAGCAACAACAAGCTAAACAAGAAGTACTCGAGTTGTTAAAACAAAAAGGCTTAACACTAGAAGACTTACAAGATGCTGCTGGTGATAAACGTACAAAAGTTATGCCAAAATACCGCATTGAGTATGAAGGGAAAATAGTTGAATGGACTGGGCGCGGTAAGCGACCAAAAGCGTTTCAAGGTGTTGAGCTAACAGAGCATCTAGCTTAATAATAAATACCTCCTGAGATACGCCAATGATATAATTCATTGGCGTTTTTGTTTTAAGTATCGTATTTACTATGAGTTATGTTTTAAGACCTTATCAACAAGAAGCTGTATCACGTACAGTTGCCCATTTTAGAAAAACCAGTGATCCCGCATTAATTGTTTTACCAACGGGAGCGGGGAAAAGTCTTGTAATCGCAGAACTTGCCCGTATCGCTAAACAAAAAATACTGGTACTTGCCCATGTTAAAGAGCTTGTTGAGCAGAACGCGGAAAAATACACAAGCTTTGGTCTTGAAGCGAGTATATTTTCTGCGGGATTAAAACAAAAATCACTCTCTCATCAAGTTACTTTTGCGAGTGTTCAATCTTTATCTCGCAATTTAGAACAATTAAATGAGCATTATTCATTGCTTATTATTGATGAATGTCACCGTGTCAGTGATGATGATAATAGCCAGTACTCAAAAGTTATTGCAAGGTTGCAATCATATAACCCTTCTTTAAAAATATTAGGCCTTACGGCTACCCCATTTAGGCTAGGTCTCGGTTGGGTATATCATACGCATTACCATGGTTTTGTTAGAGGTAATGATAGCAGTCCGTTTAAAACCTGTATTTTTGAGCTTCCATTAAGGTATATGATCAAAAATAAGTATTTAACCCCTCCTAAAGAAGTGGATGCTGCATTAAGCCATTATGACTTTTCATCGTTAAGTAGTGACTCCTTTGGCCGTTATAACCAGGATGATTTAAATACCTTATTGACAGCAAATACACGTGCTACAAAGTCTATTTGTAAAGATATTCTTGCTTTAAGCGAACAGCGTAAAGGAGTGATGATATTTGCAGCTACAGTACGCCATGCACAAGAGGTGTTAGGCTATTTCCCTGCACAGCAAAGTGCGTTAATAACAGGAGACACGCCCGCGCCTGAGCGCGATGAACTGATCATTGCCTTTAAAAGTAAAAAACTTAAGTTTTTAATTAATGTATCTGTATTAACTACCGGGTTTGATGCTCCCCATGTTGATTTTATTGCTATTTTACGACCGACTGAGTCAGTTAGCCTTTATCAGCAGATTGTTGGTCGTGGTTTGCGCTTAAGTGAAGGTAAACGTGATTGCTTGGTAATCGATTATGCAGGTAATGGCTTTGATTTATTTTATCCTGAGGTCGGAACTAAAAAATCTCAAACAGATAATGAGCCGGTACAGGTACTGTGTCCTGGTTGTGGGTTTGCGAATATCTTTTGGGGTAAAACAGATAGTCAAGGTAAGGTAATTGAACATTTTGGTCGACGTTGCCAAGGTTTATTAGAATCAAATGAACACTCAGAACAATGCGATTACCGCTTTAGGTTTAAAGAATGTGAGCAGTGTGGGGCACAAAATGATATTGCAGCAAGGCAATGTCAAACATGTGAGGCAATTCTTGCCGATCCCGATGATAAACTGCGTGCGGCGCTAAATTTAAAAAATGCATTAGTACTGCGTTGTAGTGGATTAAGTGTACAGCCACTGAATTCAACTAGCGATATAATTAAACTCACTTACTTTGATGAAGACGGGGCGAGTTGTGATGAGATTTTTGATTTTTCTCACCCTGGAGCTCGGTATATTTTTAATAAGCAGTTTGGTAAGCGTGCTTCACACGGGCAAGTACCTAAAGAATATAAAACAGCCAGTGAAGTGATTGTGGATGAACTGAATTTAACAGCTCCGGATTTTGTTATTGCGCGCAAAAGTAAAAAATATGGCTGGAAAGTTGCGGATAAGCTTTTTGATTATCAGGGCAGCTTTAGAAAAGCAAACCAGCTAAGTTATTAAGTACTTAACTGGTTTAAAGCTTATTCGCTTTCTAAGCCCCAGCCATCACCATAACCATTATGACTGTTGGCAATACTTTCTAAGTACTGCTCAGTTTGGCCAAGGAGAGTGTGATCTGGCACCATTTGAACTTGTGTCACGACTTCCCAAATACCAGTGTCTTTACATTGCACAAGCTGTGTAGTTGGTGCTAACTCATCATTTTCGATAATCGTTGCAAACTTTTCAGCTTCTACTTTTTGTTCAAATAAAATGTAAAAATCAATTTTGTGCATTTGTGCCAAATCAATTCCAGCATCAGCTATTTCAGCGAGTAATTGGCCATTGTCGTCATCAGGAAATTGCATTTAAAACTCTATTCTATTTTCTTAAATTCGTTATTGCTATTGTAACCAAAATAAAGCAACTAAGCGTACTAATTTTCACATTTGAGTTGATGTGTCACAGCAGTGCCTTGTGGTATTATTTGATCTATTACGGGTTTACTTGTTTTTAGTAAGGAAATTACTTGGCTAGTCGGATATTTACGTTCATTGCGGTGGCACTATTTCTTCTCTCATCTAATCTGGTTGCTGCAGCTCAAACTGTAAAAAGTTATGACATTAATGGTATTAGTGGCGATCTTGAGAAAAATGTTGAGTTATACATAAAGCAATTAGAAGGTGAACAGGCAACGAGTACATTACTTAGCCATGCTAAAAAACAAGTTGCTAGCAGCTTAAAGGCATTAGGGTATTATAAACCTGATATTAAGCTAGATTACCAAAATCAGTCGCAGCAGCTTGTTGTTACTATTGAGCGCGGCCCTGTAACGCGGATTGCAGATATTCGTATCACTGTAAACGGCGCCGGAAAGGCCGATCCGCAATTAATGGATACTGTTAACTCCATTAAGCTTAAACAAGGAGATATGCTAAATCACAGCCATTACGATGCAGCGCGAAAAAAAATAGAAGGTCAGCTGCTTGAATTAGGCTATTTTGATGTTAAATGGCAAACCCATCAACTCGCAATTTCTTTAAAGTTAAACAGTGCAGAAGTTATTTTAACGTTTGATACTGGTGAGAGGTATCAATTTGGTGAGTTAATTTTAGCTCAGCAAACACCTGCAGAAAAATACATCCGTTCACTTGCTAAATTTAAACCGGGACAACCTTATCAAGCGACTACTGTTTCTGAGTATAACTTATCGCTTTCGACTACCCCTTATTTTAATAGTGTTAGAGTGTACGCAGATATAGCCAATCGCGCTGATAAACAAGTGCCTATTAATGTAGATGTGCTGCACAAACCCGCCAACAGCTTTGAAGTAGGTGGGGGTTTTGATACTGATTTAGGGCCTAAAGTTAGGTTTAAATGGTCAAAGCCATGGATCACCGAAAATGGCCATTACCTTGAAAGTAACCTAAATGTGGCCGAGAAACAGCAAGATATATCACTAGGGTACACCGTCCCCGTCGATGATCCAAATGATGATCTATGGCGTTATTCACTCGGTTATAAGCTTGAAGATGAAATTACTGATGATATCTATAGCAAAATATTTACAGCACAACTACAGCGCCAATGGCTAACAGGCAATGATTGGATACGTTCAGTTTTTATTCGCCGAGATTATGAGACCTATCGCTTGGGTGATGATGAACAAAGTTCTAAAATGTTGATGCCAGGTATTAGTTATGCCAAAAAAGATACCAAAGGGGGAACGACTCCATACTGGGGCGAGCAATGGCTGATTTCTGCTGAATTTGGCTTAGAGGATGCGTTTTCTACCACCAATATTGTCCGGGTACAATTACAAAATGCGTGGCTACGAACTTATCTAGATAAACATTTGGTGTTTTTAAAGGCAAATGTAGGTGCCATGCTAGTGGATGATATTAATAATGTGCCTTTTTCACTCAGGTTTTACGCTGGTGGCGATCAAAGCGTTCGTGGTTTTGCGTACGAATCTATCTCACCAGAAGATGATGAAGGGCGTTTGATCGGGGGTAAATATTTGCTTTCAGGCACTGTGGAGTATAATTACCAATTTGCACAAAGTTGGCGCCTTGCACTGTTTGTTGATAGCGGTACTGCAACCAATGACTTTTCTGACAGAGTCGAAGTAGGTGCTGGCTTTGGTATTCGTTATTTAACACCGGTCGGCCCGGTTCGAGTTGATCACGCCTGGGGCTTAACCAAAGAAAGTAAAAGTACCCGATTAAGCATTACCATAGGGCCTGAAATCTAATGTTAAAAATGAAAAAAATTACAGCCATTTTGACCTTAATAGTAAGCACGCTTTTTGTGTTACTTTTTTGTTTGCTATTCACCGCCCCTGGTAACCAGCTGATAGCATACACAGCGAATAAATTAGTCGACGGACTTTCAATTAATATAAACAAAGGTCGCTTTTTATATAACGATGCGTTTGATGTTGAATATACATCACCGAGCATAGAGCTTAAGGCAAAACAGTTAAAGCTTGATTTATACTGGTGGCACTGTGATGGAATTTGTATTGAAAACCTCAGTGCACAAACAATTGATGTACGCATTAATGATGTGGCAAATGCTGATCAGACTGTTGCGACAGCTAAAACCGTAGCAATAGATGAAGAGCAGGATGAGGGAGCTGCAATTGAGCTCCCAATTGCAATATCGCTTAAGCGTGTAGCGGTCGCATCTTTTAGTTTGTCACATGCCAGTGCCGATGTGTCGGTCCAGCAATTTCAGCTAAGTGCTAAAGCTACTGACTCTGTGATCACATTAAAGGCGTTAACTGTTAATGAGGTTGCGGTACTACTTAAAGAAACAGAGCAGCCACAAGCAGAGCCTCTTACAGCATTGGCTCCTTTACCAAATATTGAGTTTAGTTCCCCCATTGCGGCAGATATTGAGCAAGTAGCTATTAATTTAATTCGCATTTCACAAGCAGAGCAAGTACACGAAATAAAAGCGATTAATACAGCACTTTCAATACACAATAGCGACGTGGTTATAAAAACCCTCACTGCAGATTACTTAGATTGGCATCTATCAAGTGAGTTAACTGCACAATTACAAGGTCAAACACCAGTCGAAGGTAGGATTGAACTGACCAACTCTGATCATCAATTAACTGTACTCGCCAATGGTAATTTAGCTGATCTACAGGTCGATATGAGTACGCAAGGCCTTTACCCTTTAACGGCTAAACTAAATGCAGATTTAAAAACAGTTAATTTCCCATTTTCTGTTGAAGCGAATATAAAAAAGTGGCAACTAGAAGCACAAAACAACCCATTACAGATTTCAAATGTGGTCTTAAAAGGGAAGGGCAATGCAGATGATTATGCTTTATCTCTTAAAGGCAATAGCCAGTTAGGTGCTTACCCTATAGTGAACTTAAATGCGGACTTAACGGGGGGATTAACACAAATAACAATTGATCAGTTGGCTTTAGCTGCGAATGAAAGCGAAGCGACGATGAAAGCTTCGGCTAATTGGCAAGATGGAATAAAAAGTCAATTTTCTGGGCAGCTAAAACACCTAAAAGCGCAATACCTGACTGATGTGCTCACTAGTGATATTTCAGGGCAATTTGCAGGATCTTTTAATAGCGCGCAAGATAATTGGCAGCTAAAAATGCAACATACTCAGTTGTCAGGTGTATTGGATGACGTCAACTTTTTGTTTAAGTCGGATTTTGATTTAAACAATACCTTGCATGCAAATATTAATGAATTTGAATTAATCAGTGGTGAAAATACACTATCATTAGCTGGCGATATTACCAAGCAGTGGAATATCGATGGCAAATTACAATTAAACAAACCAGAACAAAAGAAGCTACCCTTTACAGGGGTTGGTTCAGGTGAACTGAATATTCGAGGTGCGCGTTTAGAGCCCGTTGTGGACTTAGATTTAGCACTAAAAGATTTAAGTTTTAACGATATTACCGTAGCCTCGTTATCTATTAAGTCTGATTTTAATTACGCGGCTGACTGGCAAACTAACGCCAGTATAAAACTGAGCGATGCACAGCTTGCTGGGCAGCAAATAAATGACTTAATTTTCAATGCAACAGGGGATAAAAAAGATCATACTGTGCAATTTGAGTTAGTTGCGCAGGCAGGTAAAGCCGAATTTGAACTTGCGGGAGCTTTTGCAAATAAAGTGTGGCAAGGTCAGCTCACAGATGTATTAGTGACCGACAACACAATACAGTTAACAGCAGTGCCTAAAGTTGGGGTGAATTTTGATACAGCGAATGGTGACTTTTCAGTCGCTCCGCATTGTTGGCAAACTAACAGCAGCAAGTTATGCATAGAGCAGCTTAAACAAGCTAATAATGCGGGCAACTTAGTGGCCAACTTAGATAACCTAAATTTAGCCGAATTTAAGCACCTATTCCCGGAAAATATTACTACTGAAGGGGGCTTTAGCGGCCAAGTTAATGCACAATGGCAAGCTGCTACCTTAGAAACATTAACCGCATCATTACAGTCACATCAACTAGCTGCAACGCTTGTTGATAACGAAAAAAGTTATCGCATGCCAATAGACACCTTTAGTCTGAAAGCAAATGCGGATGCTGAAAATGGCCAACTTCAAGCTAACCTCAGTTCCAGTGTTTTGGGAAATATAAGGGCTGACATAGCGGTGCAAGATTTACCAGCCAGCCAGACATTATCAGGAAATGTAACGATTGATAAAATTTTACTTGCCGACTTACAACCATTTATTGGTACGCTCGAACAACTAAAAGGTGATATTAGCGGCCAAATAGGCCTTGGCGGATCGTTGACTGATCCGCTATTAAACGGCAAGGTTAATATTGCTCAAGTTAGCTTACAAGGTGAGCAGTTGCCAGTGTCGGTGGTTGATTCAAATATTGAGATTGGCTTTGATAAAACAACAGGCAGTTTAGATGGCAAGCTTAACGACACAGAAGGCGGGAATATTATGCTCTCGGGTGACGTTGATTGGGGGGGAGATAAACCAGCAGTCAACTTAGCTATTAACGGCGAGCAATTTTATGTTAGAGCACAACAAGGCGTGCTGTTTAAAGTGTCGCCAGATCTTAAAATAAACCTAGCTGACAATGCATTTAAACTTGCGGGGCAAGTTGTTGTACCTTATGGTCGTATTACTATTGAAGAGTTGCCTGAAGGGGCTGTGCAGGTTAGTGATGATGAAATTATTCTTGATCAGCAAGTGGAGCAAGCTGCAGCAGTACCTTTTGATTATGATATAAACCTTAAACTCATTGTTGAAAACGATGTGCGGATAGATTCTTTTGGCCTTGAATCTAAAATAGCAGGTGATTTGAGTATAAAAATGGATCAACAAACCCCCATGATCGCCACTGGTGAGCTAAACTTACAAGAAGGAACCTATCGTGCATTTGGCCAGGATTTAATTATTACCAAAGGCCAAATTGGTTTCAGTGGCCCAATTGATAAACCTTACTTAAATATCAGGGCCATTCGTAACCCTGAAAATACAGCTGATGATGTTGTCGCAGGCATTACTTTAACAGGAAATGTTGAGCAACCATCGCTAAAAGTGTTCTCTGAACCTACTATGGATCAAGGACAGTCTTTGGCTTATCTTTTAAACGGTCAACCACTTGATGAAGGTGATAGCTCAACAGATGCCATGCTCACGCAACTTTTATTAGCGCAAGGCATGAGCCGAAGTGAAGGGGTTGTATCAAAAGTAGGTGAAACCTTTGGTTTATCAGACGTGAGCCTGAGCTCTAAAGGCAGCGGCGATGACACCAAAGTAGAAATATCGGGTTATGTTGCCCCTGGTATTCAAGTGAAGTATAGCGTGGGGGTGTTTGAATCCTTGAGTGAAGTGGCTATTCGTTACCAACTTCTTTCTCAATTGTATGTCGAAGTTACCAGTGGTTTAACCCAAAATGTCGATATACTCTATAAATTTGATTGGGACGATTAATAACAAAATGAAATTACTTGTGTTAGTAGTCGCTCTGCTGGTGTTTGCACCCTATGCTAAGGCTGAACAGTTAACTATACGTTACAGTGCGGGTGGGCATCCTTATGCGATAGAGCTATTAGAACTTGCATTGAGTAAATCCGGGATAACCCTTAATGCACAACAGGTTGAAAATATTCCGAGTCAAACGCGGGCTCTGCGTTTGTTAGGTGCGAAAGAGGGGATTGATGTTTTATGGAAGGTCACTAATTCTGAATCTGAAAAACAAGCAAAAGCGATTTTAATACCGATTGTAAAGGGGTTACTTGGTTATCGCATTCCTTTAGTTCATCAAAAAAATAAAGAATTATTTAAAGACATACGCCACTCACGTCAATTACGCAGTGTTACTTTTGGTCTTCGGGAAGACTGGGCCGACACGGATATTTTTCAAAGTAATGAATTAAAAGTTTTAACCTATGGTCAAGGGGCCGAGCCATTACAAATGCTTGAAACAGGCCGGGTAGATGCTTTACCTTATGAAATTTTAGAAGTGACAAAGCCACGCAATACGAGCTTAGTAAATGATCAATATATTGCAATTCATTACTCAAGTGCGGTGTATTTTTTTGTGGCAAATGATAATCAGAAATTGCATGATCAAATTGAAACAGGCTTAAATATAGCCGTTAACGATGGCTCATTCGATGCGCTTTTTTATCGTCATTTTGCCCGCGCAATTAGTCATGCCAATTTAACAAATAGACGTGTTATTGAATTACAAAACCCACTTTTACCTTTAAGTGCCCCTTTAAATACTGCGCATTATTGGCTTGATAAAAAAGCACTTAATCAATAACCTATCAGCATAATTACTTTTAATAAGCCATATTATGTTTAAATTTTGGTTGTTCATTACCCTTTTATTTTCACTCATAACCCTACCTATAGCTGCTAAGCAAGCGACGGTCAACAGTGTTATGCAACAAGTGGACTCATCGGATTGGCGTGTTGTTGAGGCACAAAATATACTCAAAATAACCCTACCAACTGGAGCGGCTTATATAGAGTTAAACCCATTGTTGGCCCCTACACATACAAAAAATATAAAACGGCTAGCGCGCGAGGGATTTTATAACGGCTTGAATATATATCGTTTTGTTGAAGGCTTTGTTGCACAAGGCGGTGATGCCAGTGGCAAAAAAGTACCCACACAAGCAAAAAAGTCTATTCCTGCAGAGTTTTATTTAACCACTAAAAAACCATTAGCTATTACTGAGCTTGACCATAATGACGGCTATGCTGCAATCACGGGGTTTTTAAATGGCTTTGCAGTGGCGCAAAACCAACATAAAACGCAAACTTGGCAAGTACACTGTAATGGTATTTTTGCCATGGCGCGTGATAATGATATAAACAGCGGTGGCACTGAGTTTTACGTCACCATTGGCCATAGTCCACGCTATTTAGACCGAAATATTACCGTATTTGGGCGAGTGCTTGAAGGTATGGAGCACTTTAATCGTCTTGAACGCAAGGCTAGCGGTGATACACCATTTAATCTGATTACTGATATTCAAGTATTGGCAGACATTAGTGGACAAGACAATAGTCAATTTAAGGTTATGCGTACAGATTCAAGAGTATTTAAAGCGTTGATAGCCGCGCGTAGAAATCGCAGTGAAGCTTGGTTTATTGCAACCCCAAATTATATCGATGTATGTGCTATGCCGATCCCAACCGAAAGAGTAAAGCTGAACCTATAAAAATAATTAACCCAAATAAACTTTGGGTTAATTTAAGATCACTATTGGCGATTTATTTTTATATTAAATGGCACGGCATCATTATGAGTAGAACGGTATGGGTTGATATCTAGACCACCACGACGTGTATAGCGGGCATAAACCTCGAGATCTGAGATCGAAAGTGCAGTCGTTAAATCACTGTAAATACGTTCTACACATTGTTCATGAAACTCATTATGGGTTCGAAATGAGATCAAGTAGCGTAATAGTGACTCTCTACAGATTTTCTTACCAGTATAGCGGATGATAATACTTGCCCAATCGGGTTGTGAGGTAATTAAGCAGTTCGATTTTAGTAAATGGCTATGTAAAGTTTCAGTTACTATGTCATCGCAATCGCTTGCCAGCGAGCTGGCATCCAAATTATAGCCGTCAATTTCAATATCGAGATCATCAATACAATCGCCGGGTAATGGTGTGCAGGGCAGGCAGTTATAGTCATCTGCACGGTACAGAGTTACAGTAACCGGTAATGACACCGCATCAGATAAATCATTTGTTAACGCATTTTGCACATGTTTTATGCTGTCAAATCGCGTTTGATTAAAACTATTTAAATACAGTTTGAAAGATTTAGATTCAATAATGTGCGTTGTTTGACAAGGAAAGGCAAATGTCGCAACAGCCACCATAGGTTTACCTTTGCTATTAAGCCAAGACAGCTCGTAGCCAGTCCAAATGTCTTGCCCTTTAAAAGGAAGGTGAGCTTCATCAATATTTAAATCATCGCGGTTAAGCTTACGCGCAATAGGAAATAGTAAGCTTGGTGTGTAAGTATCAACATACTCGGTTGATTGCCCAAGTACACTGCCTTTTAGTTCAGGAGAATGGCTGTAATCTGTCATGTTGCGTCTTTTGTAGTTACAATGACCGCATTATACCTAAAGCTAATGAGTTTCACAGTATGTCTATTGTTACCCAATTAGAGCAACTTCATAAAAATTTTGCCCAGCATAAGTTAAACCTTACTAATTTATTACCACAAATTCAGCATGACAGCGATTGGCCAAGTCCATGTGAAGTCGCTGAGCCGTTAGATGATGGTTTCATTCAATGGCAAGCAGTGCGAAGAGAGCCCTGTGGCTCATTGAATGATTTAGCTAAAGCCCTTGAGGTTGATTTTCCTGATAGTTTAAACCAATTTTATGGTGCTTTTTTTGCGGGGCCTATAATGGCGAAAATCGAGCAGCATGAGATTGAATTGCTGCAAGCATGGAGTGAGGATGATTTTGATTTGCTGCAACAAAACATAACTGGGCATGTTTTAATGAAACGCAAATTAAAACAACCGCCTAGTGTATTTATCGGACTGACACAGCAAGAAGATTTATTGGTTTCTGTTTTGCTCGAAAGCGGTGAAGTGTGTTTAGAGTATGTCGGTAAAAAACCGCATCATGTGTTGGCTACAAACCTTGAAGAGTTTATTCAAGCTCTGAAGGTGTAACCGATTATTTCGCGGAGTAAGTAAGATTTACTCCGCGTATAATATCAATGTTATTGAAAATCCCAAGAAATATTTGAGACCAAGCCACAAGGCTCGCACTTAAAATCAAATAAGCCAAACCAAGGTTCTGGCAGTTTCCAATCCCCGTCACAACTTGGACACTTTCGTGCGCGTTCAGACGCTTTATCTTTACCACCTACCCGATATAAATAATAATAAACAGGCTTTTTAGTTAAGAATTTGATACGCTTAGCTATGTCCCTGCCACGACGAGACAAATCGCTATTGAGGTTAGATATTTCATCTAAGGCTGGAAACTCACACCGTGTTGCACCATTTATTTGGATTTGATCACATGCTTGCCAATCTTCTTGCCATTTAATCAGCGTTTTGTAGTCGCCATTGGCTATTGCTGGTATCTTAAATAGCGGTACAGGTAGAAAATCATCACCACAATATAATGGGCTGCAGGTATGCACATACGTTGTATATAAAATATAACTTGAAGGCTCCTGGCAGGTATCAGCACCGTTGGAGTGGATATCTTGGCCTATGACCTTAACTTTAGGAGCGAGCAGACCTGCATCATGCAACTTATCTATGCTGTGTTTAACAAATGGACTGTGATTTAACGGATGCATAGCATCATCTGTAGGGCTCATTACTCGTGTAACAAAGTAGCCGTCTTTTAATACGGTGGGAAATTCTTCCCCCATTATTTGACCATTAAAACGCAAGGCATTAACCACGCGATTAATCGCTTGCTCTGCGTCTTCTAATGTAGTGTCTTGGTAACAGTCAAAGGTTAAATCAACAACAAACATTCATTTTCTCAATTAATTTTTATCTATTAATGCCAATAGTTTATCTAGCTTAGCTTCAATGCGATCAAGTTGGCTCTCTTTCGATTTACTCGTTTGCTCTTTACTAGGCTGTTGAATCAAACTGTGAATTGACTCCGGGTTATTTTTATACTGGCTCACTGCCGCAATAATAATAGGCATAGGGACTGGTTGAGATAACTTATTTTTGGTTAGCGCGACAGTTGGGGTTTTACCTTCTTCTAGAAGGGTTTTGATGGCATCAATAACGATGGAATTCATTAATTTATAAACTCTTAAATTTACGCACAACACAGTAGTGTATTGCGCAGTTATCATATCAATATACTCAGCTGCGCTCAATAAAAGCTTGCGCATGAATATGTTAGTTTCAGTTGACTCAGGCTTGTTGGTTTAACCTAGTTTTAGCATGCTCTATGGTGTCCATGTCATGCTCTTTATAGCGATAATGTTTGATGATGGCGGGAGTGAGTTTAACTCTCGCTGAATTTGCGTTTTACTTAAGATAGGAATATACCTATAAATGGTGATAGCAAATGATAAAAACCAAGAACAATAAAAGGAATCGCTTATGACAACCGCCACACAAACTGATGCTTACAGTGTGCAATACATTTCCGCTGAGGATATCAGTGTAGCTGCGAGTTTGATATACCAAGCCTACCATGATGATCCTGTATTGCAGCAAGTGTTAAATTACACAGAGCATAACCCTGCTGCTTATGAAAAAAAATTACGCGCTTTAATTCGCGAAGAGTTAAATACTTTTTGGCAAGTAAAACAGCCATTAATAGGTTTATATCGTAATGAAAGGCTCAAAGCAGTTGCGTGCGTATTTGAGTCTAACAGTCAGTTACAGGCCGAGCGATACTGGCACTGGCGTTTAAAATTAATGCTTAGCGCGGGGTATTTACAAACGAATCAACTAATAGAAAAAGAGCAGACTATTCGTGCTGCCTTAAAAGATCAGGGAAATTATTACTTTTTAGCTTTTATAGCCGTTGACCCGCACTTTCATGGCCAAGGACTGGGTAGGTACTTGTTACGAGGTTTAGATGATTTAGTAAAAAATAACACTGCAGCTTCTGGTATGGCTGTATTTGTAACTCGCGATCAACATATAAGCTTTTTTCACAGTGAAGGGTTTAACACATTGAAAAAGTTAATGTTTGATAATATTGAAGGCGAGTTATTGCTTAAGCTTAGAGATCTCAGTTTTAAGTAATAGTTTGTTACAAAATTATTTAGAGTACACTTACTAAGCAGTTGTTGTTGTTCCTGTTAACGAATAGACTAAAAATGTTAATTTTAATAGGATAAACAGATGAAACTGACAAAAATTGCACTCGCTGTGCTTCTTAGTAGCAGCATAGCAGCATGTTCTCAACACTCACTCAAAACGACAGAATCAAGTATCACATCAGCCGTAACTGTTCCTGGGGTTACCTTAGTTGAGGCCGTTGATGGCCATGGTGAAAAAATTAGTATTCCTTACAAAAAGTATAAATTGGAGAATGGCTTAACCGTTATTATTCATGAAGATCGCTCAGACCCCCTAGTGCATGTCGATGTTACATATCATGTAGGTTCAGCAAGAGAGGAACTTGGTAAGTCTGGCTTTGCCCACTTTTTTGAGCACATGATGTTTCAAGGTTCTGAAAATGTAGCGGATGAAGAGCATTTCAAAATTATCACTGAAGCAGGTGGTAAATTAAACGGTACAACTAACTCAGACCGGACTAATTACTTTGAAACAGTTCCTGTAAATCAACTTGAAAAAATATTATGGCTTGAAGCTGACCGCATGGGTTTTTTACTTGATGCTGTAACACAAGATAAATTTGAAGTACAACGTGAAACTGTTAAAAACGAGCGTGGACAAAGAGTAGATAATCGTCCCTATGGCCGTTTAAACGAACGTGTATCGCAAGCGCTTTACCCCGATGGTCATCCGTACTCTTGGCCTGTGATTGGCTATATGGATGATTTAGATCGTGTGAATGTTAATGATTTAAAAGCGTTCTTTTTACGTTGGTATGGGCCGAACAATGCCACGATTACCATTGGTGGTGATGTAAAGCCGGACGATGTACTACCGTTAGTAAGTAAATATTTTGCATCGATCCCTCGTGGTCCAGAAGTAGTTAATGCCGAAAAAGTCGCTGTAACGCTTGATGCTGATCGTTACATTTCCATGGAAGATAAAGTACATTTACCTCTGCTTAGCATGAGCTTCCCAACTACTTTTGCGCGTGCTGAAGACGAAGCCCCATTAGATATTCTTGCTGAAATAATTGGTGGCGGAAATAACTCATTACTTTATAAAAACTTAGTTAAAACACAATTGGCAGTTCAAGCGGGCGTTAGTCACCCATGCCGTGAACTTGCTTGTTCAATGAGTATTTATGCACTGCCGCATCCTGCTTCAGGTAAAACACTTGGAGATATTGAAAAAATAGTCCGAGATTCATTTATAGAGTTCGAGGAACGCGGCGTTACTCAAGATGATTTAGATAAAGTCAAAGCTAAAATCGAATCCGGCGCTATTTTCGGTTTACAAAGTGTGTCAGGAAAAGTGTCACAACTTGCAGCATTTGAAACATTTACTGGAAACCCTAATTATATAAAAGATGATATTGCTCGTTACAATGCAGTTACCAAAGCGGATGTGATGCGCGTATTTAATCAATATATTAAAGGTAAAGCTGCTGTGATCATGAGTGTTGTGCCTGAAGGTCAAATTCAACTTATTGCGGCACCTGATAACTTTACGCCAATCAGCCATGACTTTGGTGGTCCTTCAAAGACATCTGCTGATGATTTAGTCGCGAGAAAAGCAATCGACACCTTTGATCGTAGTAAGCAGCCAATGGCCGGTGTAAACCCTGCTGTTGATGTACCAACTTTATGGGATGCGAAAACAACAAATGGTATTGAAATTTTGGGTACGCAGAGCATAGAAACGCCAACAACGTCATTATTAATTAAAGTACCAGGCGGTTTATATCATGAGCAAGCCGACAAAGTAGGCTTAGCATCAATGACTGCCGCTTTGTTAAATGAGTCAACGCAAGCCTATACAACCGAGGAAATGACCAATGCACTTGAAAAATTGGGCAGCTCCATTCGTATTTCTGCATCTAACAGGCACACTAATATATTTGTATCGAGCTTAACTAAAAATCTTGATGCTACATTAGCCCTTGTACAAGAAAAGTTGTTTAAACCTGCATTTAATGCAGAAGACTTTGAGCGTAATAAGCAACAAAGTTTGCAAAATATCCAACATGCAATGAAAGATGCAGGCTATTTAGCTACTAATGCATACAGTAAATTATTGTATGGTAATAGTATTGCTGCGTTACCAAGTGGTGGCACGCAAGCAAGTATTGAGGCAATAACGCTGGATGATGTGAAGCGTTTTTATGATGTTCATTTTAAGCCTGTAGGGACAGAGGTTATTGTAGTTTCTGATTTAGATCAAGCCGCACTTCAGTCTAAAGTAACAAATACTTTAAAAACTTGGCAAGGGAGCTCGCCAGCAGTAACGGCTACCTTTAAGTTACCTAAGGTTGAAGGGAATACTATTTATTTAGTTGATAAACCTGGTGCACCTCAATCTGAAATCCGTATTGGTAAACGTGACATGATTGAAGATATTACCGGTGAGTTCTTTAAGTCAAATTTAATGAATTTTGCTTTAGGTGGTAACTTTAATAGCCGTATAAACCTAAACCTTAGAGAAGATAAAGGATATACATACGGTGCCAGAACACGCTTTTGGGGGGATGCAACTTCAGGTGGTTTCACAGCATCCGCAGCGGTAAGAGCTGACTCTACAGCAGCATCAATTACAGAGTTTACAAACGAATTAAATAAATATGCTCAACAAGGAATCAGTGACGAAGAACTAAACTTTATGCGCCAAGCTATCAACCAAAAAGATGCACTTAAATATGAAACGCCAAATGCAAAACTTAGCTTTTTAGCACAAATTTTAGAGCATAATTTAGAGCCGAGCTTTGTGAAAGAGCGTAGTAAAATAGTAAGTACTATTACTAAAGATGAAATTAATGAGCTTGCAGCTAAGCACCTTAATACTAAAGAAATGGTTTATTTAGTCGTCGGTGATGCAAAAACATTAAAACCTGAGCTTGAAAAATTTGATATGAAGGTAGTTGATTACAGCTTATAGCTTATTAACTAATATCTCAAAACCAAAAGCGGCTTTTAGGCCGCTTTAATTTTTTAAATAAAAAGCCAGTCAAAGACTGGCTATTGGAGACTAACTTTTTCAATTAGTTACAGTAGTTACCATCAACAAATGTCAAATCGTTAACATGTGATGGGCCTTGCATAACGAAAGTCGCTTCAGCTGTGTTTTGGTTTAGCTTAAAGATATTCGCATTTTCACCCTTAACTCGGCCTGAAACATAAATACTACCATCTTCTGCAATTGCAATACCGGATGCTTGTGCAACACCATGTTCACCAATTAATGTAAGCTCTAATGAACCTTCATCAACAGTGTATAAAGCTTTGCCGGTTAACACATAAAGTACATTATTATCTGCAGAATAAGCGATATCACCATCAGCAAACGAGTCACCGGGATAGGTTAATTTTCCTAAAACGGTTTTATCACCAGTCTCAATATTAAAGTCGTACATGTATGTTTTGCTAGTGGCTCTTAATGTCGTGCCATCAGCGCTCATAGCAGAGCGATAAATCGGGTACGATTCAGCTGATGTAACAAACGATTGCTCATTGCTTTGAAGATCAAGTGATAAAATTTGTGACTCTTTAGTTGATTTATCTAACTGCTCCATGAAATATAACACGCCGTTATGAGATGCGATATTTGATGCCGTATTTGATAAACCGGCAACAATAGAGTAGGTGTTGTTTTCAGTATCAAAGCGGTATACATACCCTTCTTCACTTGTGCCAAAGTTATTGATACCATATAAACCAGTTGCACATTCATTTACTGCTGCCTGCGCTGTTACACTTACATCGTCAATAAATGCACCGTAAGAGTCAGATGTGCCAGCACCTTTAAATTTTAGCTCGGTATTAATTGCTGATCCCGTTACAGTGTAGGTAAACTTCTTCCAACCAACTGAATCACTATTTAGTGTATCAAGCAGTTGACCATCCCAATAGACTTCAGCGATATTAGTGTCTAAATCACCATTCACTCGAGCAGAGTAGTAAAAACTAATATCATACGTGTCACCTTCACTAGTAGGAATATCTTGGTAGATAGAATAATTAGCAGTTGAGTCCAGCTCAATGTACTGTTCTCCTGCTATGACGGGAATTATATTAATAAGCGATTTTTGAATTTCTACTTGAGCACCTTGGTGTTGCCAGCCGGCCAGTGAATCCAATAATTCCCACGTGTCTGAAACAGCAGCATCTTCAAATGAGCCATTAACTACTAGGTTAAGATTTGCACCAGTTTGTTCAGTATCAACACTAACCCCAAAGGCGGTATTGGCATTAACAAAGCTAGATGAAATGAGTAATGATAAAGATAAAAGCTTAAAGGTTGAGTTTTTCATAATATTCCCCGAACAAATGATTAAAATGCTGTGTTATTAACATTTAATTAATATTTTATAGTTCTATTGTGCTGTATTTGTCGCGCTTGGTCAAATAATAAACGTGATTATTTACTGTCGAAGCCTTTACAGATCTGACTTTTTTCATAAACATTCCATCATATACAGCGGGTTATATAGCGACTAGGAATTTTCTGAAAATACACTAGGAAAGCGTTAAGGATGGTGTGACTAATAACAGGTAATTATTTTATATCGATAATGGGAAGTGATGAATTACATATAGGTTAGAGTAAAGGGAGAGGAGTGTTTAACTCGAGAAGCCATAACGTATGGCTTCATATCAAATAAACTAGCTTGAATTTTAATTTACTTAGAAAATTAAAAGTCTGAGTTAGTTTTCTTTTGTATAAGTTCAATAGCATAACCATCTGGATCTTTTACAAAAGCTATCTGTGTTGTGCCACCTTTAACAGGGCCAGGCTCTCTGCTAACATTCCCTCCCGCTGCTTTTATATCAGCACACGCTTTATAAATATCATCAAATTCAATAGCTATGTGGCCATAGGCATTACCCAGATCGTAACTGTCAGTGTCCCAGTTATAAGTTAACTCTAAAACAGTGCTATTTTTTTCATCTCCGTAACCTACAAAGGCAAGCGTGTAACGGTACTCTTGATTATTAGCTCGGCGTAACTCTTTCATACCTAAAATCTGGGTGTAAAACGCAATTGATTTCTCTAAATCAGCGACTCTTAACATTGTATGTAGTAAACGCATATTAACCCTCTGTTTTCTCTTTAAACTCACATAAATCTTCAATAATACAGCTGCCGCATTTGGGTTTGCGAGCTACACAGGTATAACGACCATGTAAAATTAACCAGTGGTGTACGTCTACTTTAAATTCTTTTGGCACGACCTTTTCAAGTTTTTGCTCAACCGCAACCACATCTTTGCCCATAGCAAATTTGGTGCGGTTTGAAACACGAAAAATATGCGTGTCTACGGCAATGGTCGGCCAGCCGAAGGCGGTATTAAGTACCACATTTGCTGTTTTTCGGCCAACACCAGGAAGCGCCTCTAGGGCTTCACGGTTTTCAGGCACAATACTGTTATGCTGGTTGACTAAAATTTCACACATCTTGTATACGTTATTGGCTTTTGAATTGAATAAACCAATAGTTTTAATGTAATCGCGAAGGCCTTCTAAGCCGAGATCCAATATGCCTTGTGGCGTATTCGCAACAGGGAACAATTTACGTGTGGCTTTGTTGACACCAACATCGGTGGCTTGTGCTGATAGTGTCACCGCCACTAGTAGCTCAAATGGGCTTGAGTACTCAAGCTCGGTTTCAGGATGTGGATTATCATCGCGTAGACGAGTTAAAATCTCGTGGCGTTTTTCTTTATTCATGCAACTTAAACGTACAGCAAAGCTGTACGCTTCCCCTTAAGTTAAACTGGTTACTCGTGCCCGTGGGCCTTTTTCCGCTTCTGGCGGTGCGACTTGTTTGGCTTTTATTTGCGCATCAATGACATTTTTACCTGCAATTAATAAGCCTAGCCCTAAAAAGGCACCGGGCGGTAATATGGCGAGCAAAAATTGATTGTCAAAGCTAAATACCTCAACGCGTAAAATAGATGCCCATGGGCCGAGTAATAAGTCGGCGCCATCAAACAATGTACCTTGGCCGATCAGCTCGCGCATTGCGCCAAGAACAATCAACACCACCATAAACCCTGAGCCCATCATTAAACCGTCAAACGCCGATAAATGAACTGGATTTTTCGACGCATAGGCTTCTGCACGGCCGATGATGGCACAGTTAGTTACAATCAAAGGAATAAAAATCCCTAAGGATTGGTATAGGCCAAATGTATAGGCATTCATTAAAAGTTGAATAATGGTTACGAATGCTGCAATGATCATTACAAAAACAGGGATACGAATATCTTTTGGTACCCAGTTTCTGACTGCTGAAATTGTAACGTTAGAACCGATTAGTACCATTAAGGTAGCCAGTCCAAGTCCCATTGCGTTGGTGACGGTCGAGGTAACAGCGAGTAATGGGCACAAACCAAGTAACTGGACAAGGGCAGGGTTGTTTTTCCACATACCTTCGTTGAATAGCTCTTTAAGTTGACTCATGATTCACCTGCTGTACATGCGTTTGGCGCATTAAATACTTCGTTAAATTGGCTTTGAGAGAATAACACGGCATTTTTTACTGAACCAACAACGGCACGTGGTGTGATAGTTGCGCCAGTGAACTGGTCAAAGCTGCCCCCATCTTTCTTCACTGCCCAGCGTGCGTCGTCTCCACCCAGTACTGATTTATCATTGAATAAAGTGATCCAAGGAGATTTTTTTATTTCAACTTTATCACCTAAGCCTGGTGTTTCCTCATGCTTAGTGACCCGCACACCCGCAATTTGTCCATTTGATAACACTGCAGTTAATAGCTCAATATCGCCGCTATAGCCTTTAGGTGTGACATGGCGCATGATCAGTGCGACAGCTTCGCCATTTTGACGTGCGCGATAAACACGTTGTGGTTCTTTACCCAATAGAGGATTGCGAATTAGCGCACAGTCGTTATATAAAACATTATTATAAAATGCAGGGTTGAGTACTTCTTGTAATTGGTCTGACAGTTGTTTGCGCTCTTGCTCAGCAATATTATCCGCTGTTAACTCATGAATAGTGGCAACAGCTCCTGTTGTTAGGAGTGCAAAAATAGTTAAAATGCCACCATTTTTTGTCATTGAAGGTAAGATCATTTTTTCACCCCGTGACCATAAGTGCGTGGCTGTGTGTAATAATCAATCAATGGAACTGCCATATTTAATAGTAATACTGAAAAGGCGACAGCGTCAGGGAAACCGCCAAAGGTACGGATTAAATATACTAACAAGCCAATTAATGCGCCGTATATTAGACGTCCACGATTGGTTGTCGCAGCAGAAACAGGGTCGGTGGCAATAAAAAATGCGCCGAGCATAGTGGCCCCACTAAATAAGTGAAAAGCAACACCGGGCTCAGTTCCTGGCGTAGCTATATAACCTATACCACTGCATATTGCGAGCATAGCAATAAAGCTAACAGGGATATGCCAGTTAATCACTTTGCTTTTGATTAAGTATATCCCACCGATTAAGAAACCAAGGTTCACCCAGCCCCAACCTTTACCAAGCCATTGATTAAATACCGGTGATTGCATGCTTTCTGAAATTGTTAAGCCATGGGCAATATCTGTTTTCACCGTATCAAGGGGAGTGGCCATAGTCATTCCATCAAAACCCACACGTAATTGATCAACACTAAACCCAGCGGATGTATACCCATTAAAAATAACACTCAATTGCTGACTAAATGTTATAGGTTGTGCGAGTAAGTCGGTTGCGGGCAACCAAGCGGTCATTTGCACAGGAAAAGAGACAAGGAGCAGCACATACGCCGCCATTGCAGGATTAAATAAATTAAACCCTAGTCCACCGTAAAGCTGTTTCACAATAACAATGGCGAATACACTACCAATCACTATGATCCACCAAGGTGCTAATGGAGGAATACTTAACGCGAGAAGTACACCAGTCAGCCAGGCACTGCCATCGTTCAACGCGGCAATAGCTGAACGCTTGCGCATGCGCATAATAACAGCCTCAGCAACGCTTACTGTAAGCAGCGCTAAAAGTAGCTGTATTAGTACCCCAGTGCCAAAAAATATAAGCTGAGCGATAAATCCCGGTACGCAGGCTAAAATCACCGTTAACATCAGTTTGTTGAGCGATTTGTGGCTATGGTTATGGGGCGAGCTTGCCATGGTTAACTTCATGACTGATCACTTCCTTCTTGTTGACGTTTCTTTGCTTTAGCACGAGCAATAGCAGCGGCCACCGCGGCTTTCTTTTTATCTTCGGCGTTACGCGAAACAGGCTCTGACTCTTGGCTTAGCTCAGACTCTGTAGTGACTTCATCAGTTGGCTGCGAATCATTTTCCTTTGCTGCTTTTTTTGCTTTAGCACGGGCAATTGCAGCTGCGACGGCGGCTTTCTTTTTATCTTCAGCGTTATGTGCAGCAGGCTCTGACTCTTGGCTTGGTTCAGACTCTGTAGTGACTTCATCAGTTGGCTGCGATTCATTTTCCTTTGCTGCTTTTTTTGCTTTAGCACGGGCAATCGCAGCAGCGACGGCAGCTTTTTTATCATCAGCCGGTGCGTCAGTATTTTCATTTGACTCATTTTGTGCAGCTTTTTTCGCTTTAGCACGAGCAATTGCAGCAGCGACGGCTGCTTTTTTATCATCAACCGGTGCGTCAGTCGTTTCAGTTGACTCAGTTTTAGTTGCTTTTTTCGCTTTAGCACGGGCAATTGCAGCAGCGACGGCCGCTTTTTTATCATCAGCTGGTGTATCGTTTGTATTCTCGTTTGACTCAGCTTTTTGTGCTTTATATGCACGAGCCTGCTCTTTACGCGCTGCTCGCTCTTGTGCAACTGCAGTATTATCAGGTTCTAATTCACCGGTTTGCTTTTTAGCTTTAGCACGGGCGATGGCTGCAGCAACGGCTGATTTATTGTCTGCTTTATCGTCTGACTTTTTAACTCGCGCTAGCGCATCTGCAACTTTTTGTTTTTCATCAGCTGATTTAGCGGCTGCAGGCTTGCGTTTATGACGATTTTGTCTTGCTTCTTGTTCGCGTTCTAAGCGTTCTTTTCTAAGCTCAAAGCGTTCTTTTGCTCGTTCAGCTTTGACTTGTTCTGCCTGTTGCTCTTTTATTTCGACTTTAGCAACACGATAGTATTGAACCAGTGGAATTTCACTTGGGCATACGTAAGCGCAAGCGCCACATTCAATACAATCAAACAGATTATATTCTTTTAATTTGTCATATTCTTTAGATTTAGCAAACCATTGTAGTTGTTGTGGTAGTAAAGATGCAGGGCAGGCATCAGCGCAAGCACTACAACGAATACATGCTTGCTCAGGACCAGGCTCAGCTAATTCACTATGATCTGGCGCTAAAATACAGTTTGTAGTTTTAACCACACCAATACGTACTGTAGGTAAAGTAAAGCCCATCATAGGGCCGCCCATTACAACACGTTGTTGAGGTACAGGTGAAAAGCCTTGGCAATCTAATAAATGCTTAATCTCAGTACCTAACAAGGCCCATACATTACCCGCATTGTGAATTGTATTGCCAGTCACAGTAACAACCCGCTCAATCAATGGCTTACCCTGATAAACAGCTTGCTCAATGGCAAATAAGGTACCCACGTTTTGAACGAGGACACCAATATCGGCGGGTATTCCGCCACTAGGGACTTCTTTATCTGTTAGTAATTGGATTAACTGTTTTTCACCGCCTGAAGGGTACACAGTTGGTACAGTCTGCACGATAATTTTATCATTGTGCTGAGAGGCTTGTTTCATCGCCGCAATGGCTTGGGGTTTATTATCTTCAATGCCAATTATAGTCAATGTAGGTGATAGCAACTGTTGCATCAGCTCTATCCCTTTAACAATTTGTTCTGCATGCTCACGCATCAGCACATCATCAGCGGTGATATAAGGTTCGCACTCAACGGCATTAACAATAAAAAACTCAATTGGTTTACGGCTATCGGCTTTGATATAAGTAGGAAAACCGGCACCGCCCATTCCTGCAATCCCGCTATTATGAATAATATCGATTAATTGCTCATGAGAAAGAGTTGTAGGTTCAGTTACAGGGCTGAGTTCACACCAAGTATCGTGGCCGTCTGGGGTAATAATGATACTTAGCTCAGGCAAAGCTGATGGGTGAGCCGATGGCATTTGGCAAATATCAGCGATTACGCCAGAAGTAGGTGCATGTACCGGCACAGACCAGTTAGCTACAGGCTTAGTAAGAGCTTGTCCCTTTAAAACAGATTGCCCTTTATCTACTATGAGCTGGCCATTCGCGCCGATGTGCTGTTTAAGCGGCACAACCAGCTTTTCAGGAAGTGGTAGCCGTTTAATAGCTTGTGTGTTTGACTGTGCCTTTTGACCCGGTGGGTGAATGCCCCCAGGAAATGGCCACACTTTACCTTGCTTAATTTGTTGAATTAACTTTTCCATGTGTGACCTTAATCTATTTGTGTTACTGGGATTGCATCAAGCTGCCATTTCCACGTTTGTTTAGTGGTTTCTACAGGCAGCATATCAATACAGTCAACAGGACAAGGTTCAACACATAAATCACAGCCTGTACATTCATCAATAAGTACAGTGTGCATCTGTCGTGTTGCACCGACAATAGCGTCAACAGGACAGGCTTGAATACATTTAGTACAGCCGATACATTCATCCTCACGAATGTAGGCTACGGTTTTAACTGGCTCAGCCTGTTCGCCGCCAGCTAGAGGCTTAGCCTCAACCCCCATTAAATCGGCCAGTTTTTTAACGGTGGCTTCACCCCCTGGTGGGCATTTATTAATTTCATCGCCATTAGCAATGGCTTCAGCGTATGGTCGACAGCCAGGGTAGCCGCATTGGCCACATTGCGTCTGTGGTAAAATAGTATCTATTTGCTCAACAATTGGGCTTCCTTGCACGCGAAAGCGTACGGCGGCAAAGCCCAAAATCAAGCCAAAAATTAGTGCTAGCGAACCAAGCGCTAGCAACGCATAAAACAAGGTCATGTTAAAACTTCACTAATCCAGTAAAACCCATAAAGGCCATAGACATAAGGCCTGCGGTGATCATCGCAATCGATGCACCTTTAAAAGGAGAGGGGACGTCTGCGGCAGCTAAGCGCTCACGTAGTGCGGCGAATAATACTAATACCAAAGAAAAACCAACGGCAGCACCAAAACCATATACCGCTGATTGTAAAAAGGTATGATCTTCTTTGATATTCAATATGGCAACGCCTAATACCGCACAGTTGGTGGTGATCAAAGGTAAAAATATACCCAATAAACGATATAAAGTAGGGCTAGTCTTTTTTACGACCATTTCGGTAAATTGTACTACTACGGCAATGACTAAGATGAAGCTCATTGTACGTAAAAAAGTAATATCTAACGGAATCAAAATATATTGATTTACTAAGTAGCTTGTAACAGATGCAAGTGTTAGTACAAAGGTGGTAGCTAATGACATACCAATAGCAGTATCCAATTTACCAGATACTCCCATAAACGGGCATAGGCCTAAAAATTGTACTAAAACAAAGTTGTTAACCAGCACGGTGCCAATTAACAGCAAGACATATTCTGTCATATTCGCCTCAAGCTATAATAAACGCCGACATTATCCTTTTTTCTTGCTGGTTTAACAACACATCAGCGAGAAAAAACCGGCTTTTGTAATGATACTTACTAGTATTTATACTTATGCAAGAAACAATGTGTGGTTTCAGTGGGACGAATAGGGCAGTTATAAAAATTTAAAAGGCGAATAAAAGCGCCTTTTATAAATGAACTTAATTAGATATCTTTCGGCTTCTCGATGTAATAGCCTTGAACACCATCTAAACATAGGGTTTCTACTATGTGTTTTTCTTCTTGGCTTTCAACACCTTCGGCAAATACACTGACACCGATACGGTGTGCTAAGTCGACCATTAAACGCATAAAGTATTGGTTATTTTTATCTTCTTCTAGGCCCCGAGTATAGCTTGCATCCATTTTTATGAAGTCTGGTTTTAAGTCACGGAAAAACTTAAATGATGTTAAGCCAACACCAAAGCGTTCAACAGTAATACGCGCACCTACTCGGTGCACCATATCAATAAAACGCTTACTGGCTTTTATGTTTTGCTGTAGGCCGAATTCACTAACCTCAAAAACCAGCTTAGAAGCGATATTGGTGTCTTTCAATAAACGACGTTCAAGCCAAATGACAAATTGATCGTTATGCGCGCTTGACGCTGTTACGTTAATACCAAAATATTTCTCTGAAAAGTTACGGCTCTTAATTTTTTCTAAGGACGTATCGATAATTAGCCGATCTATTTCAATGGCCATATCAAGCTTTTCAGCCATCGCTAAAAAGGAGGCTGTAGGTAATACTTGGTTTTCTTCAGTTTTAAAGCGTACTTGTATTTCAGCATAGGCTTTTACGCTCTTGCCAATGGGCATAATACTTTGCATTACCAAATGGACACGTTTAGACTCAATTACTTCATTAATAACCTTACGCCAGTTCTGATTACCAAACCCAGCACTTACATTATTCATTAAGTCACTCTCGCGCTGTACATGCCACGCATTTGCTTGCTTCGACTGCGCCATACTCATGGCGTTATCTACAACCGAAAGCAATTCACCCAGCGGTTTTCCTTTTTCGTAACCTACAATACCTGTGTTTGCGACAGAGCTTAACTCTTGATTTTGCTGATACTGAGTAAAGCGTGACTGTAAATTATCACCAAAGCGCTCTGACTCTTTTAGTGGAACATTAGGTAAAACGACCGCAAAATCAGAGCTGTTTAAACGGAAAACCTTACTTCCCGTATAAGTACCACTAATATGCTTAATGATATCTGCAACCGCTTTAACGTACTCGTCACCTTTTTGGTAGCCTCGGGTTTGGTTAATAGACTGCAGCTCGCTACAGCGAATCATAGCAAGCGAGCCAAATGTGCTTTTTTCACTGTTTTCAATATGCTTCTCATAATATTCAACAAACATATTACGGTTACCCAACTCGGTAACTATGTCTTTATAGGCTTCTTGTTTTATGGAGTGGGCTGCATTTTGGATGTCTTCATGCTTAGATTGCAAAAAGTGAGAAAGCCGATTAAAACTCGGTACTAAATCGGCGGCAAGTTTCTTAAGTTTTGTATTATCAATAGAGGCTTCTAAGCCATTACTAACTTGGTTTTGATTTATATAAACATCAACAATTTCAGCAACGGTCATACTTATGTTGCGATTCAATCGCTTCAGCATGGCTTTCATAAAAATCACAGGGATTATTGCCATTAACCCTGATATTAAAATAACAATAAACAGTGCTTGCTGAAGCAACGTGCCTAAGTTATGGGCATTGATCAAGAATTCAACTTTAATATCAGATGCTTTATTTACAGCAAATTGGGGGCGGATCGAGTCAAAACTTTGCGCTATAAATGCTGCGAAACTAGGCAAAGGAGTAGGGGATTGAATATTAATGAGCTCTTTACCTTCATAATCCCGCAAGATAAAAGATGAAAAGGTCGTTCCGTCTGCTAGAGCTTGTTGGATCCTTTGCGGAGAAATTTCGTCAATTGTATGATTGTTTATATAATTACTCACAACATTTTGTGCTTTCTTTTGCGCCGAGCTTGCAGCGCTATCGAAAGCAGAAGCAACAAAATAGCCGCCCGCACTTGCTAATAACAGCCAAGAAATTAGTTGTATAAATATAAGTTTTTTAAAACCAGCCATGTTTTAGTCTTTCAGTCGTTCAAAGGGAAGGAATCAAGTCCTTGATCAGTCAAAGATTTTATTTGTTTGGTTGTATTATAACAAAAATTATTTATTTGACAGTTGTAGAGTAGAGGAATTATTCAGAAAAGTCTAATGGATTCGTCAAGTTGGCTCCCCCTCCCCGACTCGAACGGGGGACCTGCGGATTAACAGTCCGTCGCTCTAACCAACTGAGCTAAGGGGGAACTACATTAACTTTATTTATATGATTTGGCTCCCCCTCCCCGACTCGAACGGGGGACCTGCGGATTAACAGTCCGTCGCTCTAACCAACTGAGCTAAGGGGGAACAATAATCATATTACATAAACTTGGCTCCCCCTCCCCGACTCGAACGGGGGACCTGCGGATTAACAGTCCGTCGCTCTAACCAACTGAGCTAAGGGGGAATCGTTTATGGCTGAAAAACTTGGCTCCCCCTCCCCGACTCGAACGGGGGACCTGCGGATTAACAGTCCGTCGCTCTAACCAACTGAGCTAAGGGGGAAGCGTCATGCCTTTCAACGGGGCGAAATATTAATGATGGAGCCGCAAAGTGTCAACATAAAAACTTCATAAATTCAAAAAAGTAGTCTATTCGATGTTTTTATGTTCGATCTGCGTGTTTTATAGCTACAGTCGTACACTTTATAACGTATAAATATGTTAGAAAAGCATAGGTGATTTAAAACTTTTCGATTTGAACTTGCCTGGAGAAGTCATTTTTAAATACAAAATATTGTGGTTATCCTTGTGATACGCAGCAAAATCACAAAAAGTATGCTTTATGGGTATAAATAGATTATTTAGTTAATTTAGCATCACTCACTACATAATTTTATTTAATGAGTCGTGTAATTTTCTCTGAAAACTTATAGCTGCTTTAAACATTTGTTTAACTCATTACTTGTAGTAAAGCGTTTAAAACTATAAAGCCAAATAATATCATGATGTTGCATGTTTTATGAAGGTGGCGGTAAATAGCTTTATACCTTCATAAATCTGCAGCGGTGCATTTTCGTGTGTTTTTTAAGCGGCTTGCTTGAAATGCGATAAAGTTAGTATTTGCCAACATAATGCTAAACTGAAAACTTTAGTGCAGTTGTACGCCTTTATTAATGCGGGTTTGCGAGAGTTATCCACGGTTTCTGTGGATAACTCTGTTTATGAAACTTTAAGAACACTGCCTGAGCCTGATTTTTCGGGCGCTGTGAGGATATCAAGTATTTAAAACAGTTTTTTTATTTCCTTTTAAAACAGTTATTTAAAAAATGGCTGGGATAAACAGGCTATTCATGAGCAAATTTATTCGTGACGATTAAAAGCCAGCAATTTTTGTGTAAAAATACAGCGGTTGCAGCCTTATTTTTGTAATAAAGGTTACAAAAATGTATTTTTATTGTTTTTACCCTAGATTGACTGATATTTTAACTAAACAGCTTGAAATAGTAAGTTTTAGTAAAAGGTATTGAGTAAACATAATAAATAAGCAAAAGTTGCGCTAAGCAAGGAATCATTTGATAAATGCATGGCTTGATAGGGCATCATGCTTTAAAATGATAAGCTTAATAAAAGAGGCTTATTTATTCCCATGCGCGCAAACTTGCAAACAAACACATCACCTGATTTATTAAATGCTCCCATTACTCCTACGCTGAAACGCATGACGATTCCGATGATCTTCGGCATGATCACGCTCATGATGTTCAATCTTGTTGATACTTTTTTTATCAGTTTACTTGGCACAGAACCTTTAGCCGCAGTTAGTTTCACGTTTCCAGTTACTTTTACTGTGATTAGTTTAGCTATTGGGTTAGGTATAGGCACATCGGCGGTTATCGCTAAAGCACTGGGAAGTAACAACATTGAAGAAGCGCGTTTTGATGCCAGCATGGCGTTGGTTATTGCTGTAGTGATGGTTTTGTGTTTGTCACTTTTTGGTTACTTAATGCTTGAGCCCATTTTTACATTACTCGGAGCAGGGTCGCAAACATTGCCGTTAATACATGAATATATGGGTGTTTGGTTTCTGGGCAGTGTCTTTTTAATTACCCCTATGGTTGGTAATTCGGTATTGCGCGCCAGTGGCGACACAAAAACCCCCAGTATTGTTATGGGAGGAGCAGGACTCATCAATGCAGTCCTTGATCCGGTATTAATATTTGGCTTTGGCCCAATTCCGGCACTAGGAATTCAAGGTGCAGCAATTGCCAGTGTTATAGCGTGGGCGGTTGCAGTGGTGATCATTTTATATATATTAGCCGTGAAAAAAGATTTATTAAGTCTACGAGCTAAAAACCAAACACCATTGGCATCAATAAAAAAGATTTTAAAAATTGGCTTTCCGGCTGCTGGGGCAAACATGTTAACACCCATAGCAATGGCAGTAATGACGGCGTTAGTAGCTAGTTATGGCCCAGAAGCTGTGGCTGCATTTGGGGTTGGTAGCCGTATTGAATCAATAGCGAGCCTTGTGGTGCTTGCGCTATCTATGACATTACCGCCTTTTATCAGCCAAAACTTTGGCGCAGGAAAATTAAGCCGGGTTAAAACCGCCTACAGCACAACCTTAAAATTTGTCATGGTGTGGCAATTTATTATTTATTTATTATTGATTGCTTTTTCAGGTTTGATTAGTCAGTTGTTTGGTAAAGAGCAAATGGTTATCGATGTTATAAAATTATTTATTTATACATTACCACTGAGCTATGGTTTTCAGGGGGTGATTATATTATCTAACTCTTCATTTAATGCCTTACACAAGCCAATGAATGCACTTGTTTTGAGTGTTATCCGTTTGTTTATATTTTATATACCGTTTGCGTATGTGGGCAGTTTAATCGCTGGAATGGCAGGGCTATTGGTTGGTGCTGCTATTGGTAATGTATTGACCGGGATTGTGGCATATAAATGGTTTATAAAGGAGCTTAACGCAATTGATCAGCAACCAGTTAAGGAGTGCCAAGTATGAGTGATCATTTCCAATTGCAGTCGCAATTTACCCCAAGTGGCGATCAACCCACTGCAATTGCCCAGTTATGTGAAGGTTTAGAAGCAGGGCTTGCACATCAAACCTTACTAGGAGCAACAGGGACGGGTAAAACTTTTACTATGGCGAATATCATTAATGATTTAAATCGCCCGACCATTATTATGGCTCATAATAAGACCTTAGCGGCCCAATTATATGGTGAAATGAAAGAGTTTTTCCCAAATAATGCTGTGGAATATTTTGTTTCTTACTATGATTATTATCAGCCAGAGGCCTATGTTGTCGCCAGCGATACCTTTATCGAAAAAGATGCTTCCATTAATGAACACATAGAACAAATGCGCTTAAGTGCAACCAAAGCTTTGTTAGAACGCCGTGACACAATCATTGTAGCCTCAGTATCTGCCATTTATGGTTTGGGCGATCCAGATTCATACATGAAAATGATGCTGTTATTAAAAGTAGGCGAAACCATTGACCAACGCGATATGTTACGCAGACTAGCCGAATTACAATACACTCGTAATGACATTGACTTTAGCCGAGGTACCTACCGTGTGCGTGGCGAAGTAATTGATATATTTCCTGCTGAATCTGATACCTACGCAGTACGTGTGGAAATGTTTGATGACGAAATAGAGCGTTTAAGTATTTTTGATCCACTTACGGGTGCGGTTGAAAAGCATGTGATACGTGCCACCATTTACCCGAAAACGCACTATGTTACACCTCGAGAAAAGATTTTAGATGCTGTTGAACATATCAAAGCCGAACTTAAAGAGCGTCGAGCGCAATTACTCAGTGCTAATAAACTAGTAGAAGAGCAGCGGGTTGCACAACGCACCCAATATGACATAGAAATGATGACCGAACTTGGTTATTGCTCAGGTATAGAAAACTATAGCCGCTATTTATCGGGCCGTACGCCTGGCGATCCACCACCCACGTTACTGGATTATTTGCCTGACGATGCATTAATGATCATCGATGAATCGCACGTTACTGTATCGCAAATTGGTGCTATGTATAAAGGTGATAGAAGCCGTAAAGAAAACTTAGTTGAATACGGTTTTCGGATGCCATCAGCCATGGATAATCGACCACTTCGATTTGAAGAATTTGAAGCCATTGCGCCGCAAACTATTTATGTATCGGCCACTCCTGGCGACTTTGAATTAGAACGCTGTGGTGATGATATTGCTGAGCAAGTTATTCGCCCCACAGGTTTACTTGACCCTGAAATTGAAGTGCGCCCTGTGGGCACCCAAGTTGATGATTTGCTCTCTGAAATTTATAAACGAGTAGAGATAGATGAACGGGTACTGGTCACAACACTGACCAAACGCATGGCCGAAGATTTGACCGATTACTTGAATGAGCATAACGTAAAAGTGCGTTATTTACACTCAGACATAGACACTGTTGAACGGGTTGAGATTATTCGTGATTTTCGTGCTGGAGTGTTTGATGTATTAGTCGGCATTAACTTGTTACGAGAAGGTTTAGATATGCCCGAAGTGTCGTTAGTTGCGATACTTGATGCTGATAAAGAAGGGTTTTTACGTTCGGCTCGTTCGCTTATACAAACTATTGGGCGTGCAGCAAGGCACTTAAATGGCCGAGCAATTTTATATGCTGATCGGGTGACAAAATCGATGGCCAAAGCGATGGATGAAACTCAGCGTCGTCGTGATATCCAACATGCTTATAATGTAAAGCATGGTATAGAGCCTAAAGCATTATTGAAGAAAATAACCGATATTATGGATGTGGGTGAGCAAGCAGGTCCACAAGATAACCTAAAACTTATTCGTAAAGAAACAACACAGGTTCTTAGTGCAAAAGAGATTGCCGAGCAAATTAAACAACTTGAGAGCAGAATGCACGCCTATGCGAGTGACCTTGAGTTTGAAAAAGCCGCGTCAGTACGCGATGAAATACACGAATTACAGCAACAGTTGATTAAAAATGCATAACTTTTCTCCTCTTATCAGTGCGCTTGAAAATGCACCTCTTGCCGCCAATGAATTGTGCCGTGTTTTTCATGGTCGTGGTCACAGTGTGGAGCACTTGAGTCATTTAAACTTAGACTTTTATCCTCCTAGCTTATTTTTAGTTTCGTATGCAGAAATAGACGATGCAACCATAAGTGCACTCACCGAGCAATTATGGCTATGGGTACAAAAGCATGCATCCGATCATATTACAGCAATGGTGTACCAACAGCGCGCAGGTCTGCAAACAAAAAATATGCTATTGCAGGGGGAGCTACCTACACCCCATACGGTTAAAGAGGGGCCGAGTGAATTTATTGTTGATTTAATGAGCCGTCAAAATACGGGGATTTTTCCTGATATGCGAAGTGGCCGTGAGTTTGTATATAACAACAGTCAGCATGCAAAAGTACTTAATTTGTTTTCTTATACTTGTGGCTTCTCTGTCAGTGCAATGCAAGGTGGCGCCTATTCAGTCATTAATATGGATATGAATAAAGGTGTGTTACGTACAGGCAAACAAAATCACCAATTAAATGGTTTTGAGCGTGGTGTGAGTTTTTTACCCCATGATATTTTAAAATCTTTTGGTAAATTAAAAAAAGCGGCGCCATTTGATTTGATCATTGTTGACCCACCAAGCTTCCAAAAAGGCAGTTTCATACTCACTAAAGACTATCAAAAAGTCTTACGGCGTTTACCTGAGCTACTAAATAGCAGCAGCCAACTTTTACTCTGTGCAAATAGCCCTGAACTGAGTGAACATGCATTTAAAGCTTTGATTGCAGAGCATACACAAGGCGCAATCGAGTTTGTCGAGCGTCTTGCTCCTACAGCTGGCTTTATTGAAATTGATAGCGACCGCAGTTTAAAAGCCCTTGTTTATAAAACTTCGGCAACGCACGGCTTAAATGAAACTGAGTAGTCGTTTAAGTGCCATCAATGCCTTAATCACTCAGCCCTATGATGTGATTTGGGATTGTTGTTGCGATCACGGACTTCTCGGTATGGCCATTCTCAAGCGAGAGATAGCCAAAAAGGTCATGTTTGTTGATATAGTACCTCAGCTAATGAGTGAGCTTAATTATAGACTTACACGCTATGCATCAGCACAATCTGGTAGCGATTGGCAAGTATTGTGTAAGGATGTTGGCAGTATTGCACTTGCAGAAAATAAAAAGCAGCTGGTGATTATTGCAGGTGTAGGTGGTGAGTTACTACTTGCGCTAATACAACAAATTATTGCCAACCATAGTCAGCAAGTATTAGCTAAAATAAGCTTTATTGTCTGTCCGGTTCATCATAGCTATAGCTTAAGAGAGGGACTAGATGAGCTTAATTTAGGCCTTATATCAGAACAAATCATTGTGGAAAACAAACGTTTTTATGAAGTACTGCAGATTAGTTTTGCAAGCACAATTAAAATAACCGCAACGGGGAGTGCTATGTGGGATTTGAGTAATAGAGACCACAGTAATTACCTAAATAAACTACTTCAACATTATACGCGAATGGCGCAACAGAGCCCGCAACGTTTTGAAAAAGTGATCAATGATTATAAGCTACTGCTCAATGGTTGAGTGATCTATTTCGTACCTTTAATTCGTAACACAGAGATTCCTTGTATGAATTGAAGTAAATATGAATCGTCAAACAATGAGGCCTACGGGCAATAATAATGAAAAATGGCCCCATAGTTATGAGCAACCTATCTCATATGCACCACTGGTTCAACTCACGAACAACAATTGGGTCGTGCCGCAGCATTTCTTACGTTATAAACATACGTTAGCATCAGTAAGCGAAGTGCTTGGAAAAATTAATTTTTCAACTCATTTTACAGTTCTCGCAGCACAAAAAGATAACCAAATATATTTACAAGTGGCGGTGCTGAGCCCTGATAATTATCAAACTAATACACAAAGCCCGAATGCTAAAAAGTTACTTTTTGGTCGCCGCTGGTATGTTGAAGATAATTTACCTACTTCCGAATTAATTCAAACAGCATTTTTAGCGTTAAAAATTGCTAGAGAACATGAGGTTAGGGAGCTATTTCAGTTTAATCATGAGCACGGTACCAGTACACCATTTAATAATCATCACGATCTTCCTTTGATGGCAGATAATCCGGCTTTAGTGCATCAAGGCGACGATGAAGGATCCGATATAAACATGGTTTTAACTCGTTGTTTATTTGCAGGAGAGCACCTTAAATTAGTATCAGTACAGAATCTTGATTCAGCTTGTTATTTATATCGTCTTCAGCTTATGTGTAGTGCGTGTCAGCTTAGTGAGTTTAATAATGCAATTATTACATTTGTGGTTGCTGATAATACAAGTAATGGGTTTTTACATGGCTTAATGAATGCGCTGGTTTGTAAAAGCCACGAATATGTTAGTGAACAATTTAGCTACGCAGGATTAGCTCGCTTCAGTAAATGCATCGCAGTTGAAAAAGTAGGGGAGTTGAGCATCAAGCTCAGATCGCACAATGTTTTACAATTATGCTCGCTAGGTAAGCAGCAGGCTAATATACTCAATTTTGAAATCGACAGTGCCCGCGCACCACAGGGTTGTGATAGCGAAATTACGGGGTTTTTAGCCGCTCATGGTATCGAGCGGCCAGAAAACGCACACTTGTACTCAAAGCAGTTTAAAGCCGATTAATTTCTTGTTTTACGTTATAGCTAGAGTCGGTCACAATAGCTTCAAGTGTTTGTACTCGTTCTTTTAGTGCGCGTACTTCAGCATTCACAGCCTCGAGTTGTTTGTTTGCATCGTTATTGTTGTTTTGCATTTTATGCTTAAACTCGAGGTGTTTTTTGTACATATCGTATATGACCCCTGAGCCAACAGAAATAAATACAATTAACACAATCATCGTAGTACCTGACATAACTTTTATTTCCTTTATCCGTTTTTATTAGTATAAAGTATAACCTGCTTTACGCACCTAGAAAGCTGACAATTGTAACTATATTTGTATTGCTAGCCTTAAGTGCCCACTAATATCGTATACAACTTAGGCACAAGCGTAACCATCTAAAAGGATATATATGTTAAATAATAAAATACCGCCGGTGCTGGTTGTATTGTTTTTCGCCGGACTAATGGCTTTAATTGCCCATTATAGTGTTATCGATTTTAGCGCTTTTATTACTTACATTGCTGTTATTTTTGTAGGCATAGGCGTTATTTTTTGCATCGCCGGTGTGGTGAGTTTTCGTCTCGCAAAAACCACTGTTAACCCGAACAACCCTGAGCAGGCCAGCGAACTTGTAACTAAAGGCATTTATAGAATATCACGTAACCCTATGTATGTTGGCTTTGCGTTTATATTATTAGGGTGGGGCGTATGGCTTATGTCTATTTGGGCCATCATTTGTATAGTAGGTTTTATCGCGTATATCACGCAGTTTCAGATCATCCCGGAAGAGCGGGCACTAACAAAGATTTTTGGCCAACAATATGTTGATTACATGAATCGAGTGAGGCGGTGGTTATAGGTTAATAAGCAATAAAAAAGGCTATCGATGATAGGCTTAATATCCAAACCACCTCAAAATGCAGAATTCAGTATCATAAGGTGGCTTGGGTATATTGTTACTTATAGCTCATATTCGAGCGGGTCTGTGACATCGTTAAGTTTGAATGCCTCTAGACGTTCTTGGCACGCACCACATTTACCACAAGCCTTTTCTCGACCGTTATAACAGGTCCAAGTTTGGCTGTAGTCTAATCCCATTTTTATACCATCAGTTAGAATATCAATCTTGGTATTGTTTAAGTAAGGACTAAAAATCTCAACTGCATCGTAATTAGCAATTCGGCATAAATCATCCATTTTTTTCACAAACTCAGGGCGACAATCAGGGTAAATAGCATGATCGCCGGAGTGGGCACCATAATAAACTTGGCTGGCTTTAAGTGAAACAGCATAGCCAACGGCTAATGACAGCAAAATCATGTTGCGGTTAGGCACGATAGTGCTTTTCATGCTTTCTTCTTCGTAATGCCCTTCAGGCACATCAATATCGTCAGTTAATGATGAGCCGCCAATGAGTTGGTTGATAGCAGAAATATCAACGATTTTATGTGGAACGTTAAGTTTTTCACATACTTGTGCGGCGACTTTAAGCTCTTTAACATGACGCTGACCATAATCAAATGACAAGGCATAAACATCGTGGCCCTCTTGCAGGGCTTTATTTAATACGGTAAATGAATCCATACCGCCGGAATAAATCACAACTACTTTTTGCGTCATATCTGTTTTGCTCTTAGTTTTAATAGAGGTTTATATCAGGGCGCGATATACTACACGGCTGGAGCATAAATAACAATTTTTGCCCGTGCTTTTTGATTTCTATTTTATCGCTATTTTCATCCGATAAAATACCAAGTAGTAAGTGAGATAACGTTTGTACAAAATAAATGAAGTATTTGAAACAATCCAAGGTGAGGCAAGTTTTACTGGCACTCCTTCAATATTTTTGCGTCTGCAAGGTTGCCCTGTAGGGTGTGCTTGGTGTGATACAAAACAAACTTGGGATGTTAATAACGTATATAAAGTTTCACTAGATGAGACGGTTGAAAAAAAAGCCGACTCAGAGCATTGGGCAGATGCATCAGCTGAGCAAATTTTAGCGCTTTTTAAATCGCGAGAATATCGTGCAAAACATGTAGTGATCACCGGTGGTGAGCCATGTATGTACGACTTAAACCCAGTCTGTGAGTTACTCCATGCAAATGGGTTCAGTACTCAAATAGAAACCAGTGGTACCTTTGAGGTTTTAGTGCCAGAGCAAACTTGGGTTACTGTATCGCCAAAAATCAATATGCGTGGTGGTTACGAGGTACTCGCTTCAGCCATGCAGCGAGCGAACGAGATTAAGCATCCAGTTGCTATGAAAAAGCATGTAGAAGAGCTGGAAGTGCTATTTGCTAAAACGGGAGTGAACCCTAAATTGGTTTACTTGCAACCAATTAGCCAGAAAGTGACTGCAACTAAATTAGCCATTGATACTTGTATCGAGAAAAATTGGCGTTTATCAGTACAAGTCCATAAGTATTTAGGGATAAATTAGAGAGTTTGTGGGTAGCTAGTTTATTTATTACTTTTTTGGTTTAATAAATAACTGGTTACAAGCCTTTATTATTCAAACTTATTAGCAGGTATATCTTAGCTAGAGTGCCTATTTTAAGGCAAGTTAAAACGCCATTCTGGAAACAGTGCTGTAAGAGATATCTTACAATGCTGTGAGCGTAATCAGTTAATGACTATTTATAATTAAGAGTAATTGTTGTAGCGTATTGATTTATAATAACTTTGTTTGTTTTTCAAAAATGTTACATGAAAATAATTGTTATTTACTACCTAGCTCAAAACTCATAATTAAGTAAACTTGAATACATCAAGACGATACAGACTCAATGAATGAGCTGTTGCCAAGGAAATGGAATACGGCAAATTAGCATGAAGCTAGGCAAGAAGCCATATGGACAAGCTTACATGGATAGCAAGGATGAATTAGGACACTGCCAGGAAGCAGTATATTAGCGGAGCTAATGAAAAGGATTACCAAAAGGGATTAGATTACAGGAAGTAATAGGAGCGCTTGGAAGCGTAGGATAGCCAAGATGGCAAGTGGATAACACTAGGACGTGTAGGATATCGCATAGAAGCGATGTGAGGGTGTATTTTGGATGTATACCCGTTCAGGGGAAGATAAAAAAGGTAGCTTCGGCGTAGGTATGGATGCCTGATTATGGATGAAGTCAGATTGGGGCGTAACTATAAGTTACGCCTTAGTTTTTTGCATTGATTTTATTCAAACTCTATTCATAATAACTTTCTAACTTTCTAACTTTCTAACTTTCTAACTTTCTAACTTTCTAACTTTCTAACTTTCTAACTTTCTAACTTTCTAACTTTCTAACTAGAGCTTATGCGGTGGAACAATAACACTTTTTAGCATTTCATTTTCCATGACTAACACGCCTTGATAGACGCTTTGACCATCACTGGAAAATTCAAACATAAACTCACTTTTAATACCTGGTTTACCATTTCTCAACAGCCCAAAACGCCGTTTAATGCATGCGACACTCATTAACTGAACCTGTAATTGTTCACTTTGACGCTTAGCATGGTTATTGGCAGCTTCTGCCACTTTTCGGTTTAACCAAAACAAATATATTACGCTGCCAATAAAAATGAGTGTCCACAAACTAGCCATATTATGAGAATAACCTTCCAATAGCGCGGGCGAGGGTTTCGCTGCGATTTTCTTTTCTTAATAAGCCTAATAGATGCGGGCGGATAGCTGGAATTGCAACTAAGTCTGCAAAGATACTTGGAAATAATTCGTCAATGCCTTGGTGGTGCGCGCACTTATCCATAAAAACATGTAAACGTTCAGGCTCTTCTAATACATAGAAGCAGCGCCCCGCGATGGTGAGTAAAACATCAGACTCAAGCGCTATTTCTGATGCTAAAATCTTATCTACTAGCTCGGCTGTTAAACCTTGTGCTTGAGATTTTGACGCTGCACGTAGTGCGCATATTAATGCAATTGTGTCTTTATTATTAATAGCGTCAAATGCAAACTTTGATAGCAGCTCTGTTAAACTGGTTGGGGTTTTTACATGTTCAAGCATAGCACTCAGTGGTTGCAATACCTCTAAAGGCAAATGCTCCCATGCATTTTCTAGGCTAACTAAGTTATTATCGTGTTCTAGGCGCAAGGCAAAATCTGCAATTCCCTGTACCGCAACACTTTGCCAATTATCAAAACCAAGTTTGCCGCTAAAGTACATTTGCGCATACTCATAATATTGTGAAGCTGGTTGCTTAAGTAACACTTTAAGTTGCGCATTAAACGCGGCTAATTTATTGGCGTTTGGTGTAAAAACATAGGGGTTATTATCAAGCTTTCCTTCAGCGCGATCACTCGTTAAATCGTTACCTAGGGCCTCGATAACCATATTGGCAAAATGATCTCGACTAGCACAGACAAGTTTACTTTGTTCATCTACTGGGAATTTTAAAAACCAAACGTATGGTTCTTTGCTCGCGCTAGTATCCCAAAATTGAATTGCAATCCAAGCATGTCCTGCAAGTGGATATGGGTAGGGGATTTGTGCCTGCTCGATAGAGTTAAATTGTTTTTTATCAAGCTTTGTTATGTGCCGGCCGATATCAAATGCACGCCATTGTGTTCCAGCACCATCTAGGAGTTGGCCTAAGGTTGCGATTTGTTCAGTCATAATGGTCTCAAAATTTTATACTGCAATATGGCAGAAATTATACGCCATAGCTGCTTTTGAGGGAACAGGGTATAATAAGGGATTATAAGTGAAGAGGTGACAATGAATTTATTAATTCAAGACTATTTGAGACAGCTTGAATCATTATTGAAGCAGTATCAGCTTTGGCAAAGTGAGCCACTTGATGTGCAAGCATTTCACTCTAAGCTACCTTTTTGCCATGACACGATGGCGTTTGAGCAATGGCTGCAATTTGTGTTTATTGAAAAAATGCGTGTCCTTGTTGCCAAGCAGCTGCCACTCCCGAGTAATTTTGCTATTGCACCCATGGCGGAGCTTATGCTCGCTAATAAATCCGGTGGCACAGAAGTGACTGCATTACTAAAAAAATTAGATACTGTTTTTGGAAGCCCGAATGAGTGAACGCCCTGAACCAATTGAGTTTGGTGAATTAGAAATTTTATACCGTGATGAAAATTACATTGCGATTAATAAACCCTCAGGGCTGCTCGTTCACCGCTCTTTTTTAGATAAACACGAAACACAATTTGCTATGCAAATGCTGCGCGATCAGATTGGCCAACATGTTTTTCCTGTACATAGATTAGATAGGCCAACCTCAGGCGTATTATTATTTGCGCTTAGCTCAGAAGCTGCGCGTGATATCAATCAATTATTTATTGATAACCAAATAACTAAACGTTATTTGGCTTTAGTGCGTGGTTTTGCTCCCGAAGCGGTATTTTTAGACAAACCGCTCAAAGAAGAGCTAGATAAAATAGCCGACAAATTTGCTGACCAAAACAAGGCAGCTCAAGAGGCACAAACACAGTTTAATTGTTTATACCAAGCTGCTTTGCCAATTCCAATCGGTAAATACCCCACAGTGCGTTACTCATTAGTGGAATGTTTGCCAAAGACTGGGCGAAAGCATCAGATCCGCCGGCATTTAAAGCATTTATCATTACCTATCATCGGTGATGTTAATCATGGGGATAATCAGCATAATCAGTTTTTTCGGCAGCATTTTTCACTGCGCCGGTTAATGTTATTTGCAACCGAGCTTAACTTTGTGCACCCTTACACCAAGCAAGATATAAAAATTAAAGCGCCTCTGGGTGACGAAATGCTGAGTATTTGCCAGCAACTCGGTTGGCCAAACCTAGAAAAGGATTATTAATGGCAATTATTAGTATATTTGTAGGCAGTGTGTATGGCGGCGCTGAGCGTTTAAGTGATGAAGTCATAGGGTTAATTGAACAATCAGAGCACCAAGCAAAGTTGATTAATGTGCCAACGATTGAAGAGGTAAAATCAGCGAGTCATATATTGGTGATTACCTCAACCACAGGGCAAGGTGAGATCCCAGATAATTTAGCCCCGCTTTATGATCAGCTTAATACTCAATTTCCAATGTTAACTGGCAAACCATACGGCATTGTTGCTATGGGTGACAGAAGTTATGGCGACACTTTTTGTGGTGCAGGGCGTAGCTTTGATGAACTGTTTCGTGATTTACAAGCAAAGCCAATTGGCCATCGTCTAGAAATAGACGCTTGTGAAGACTTTGAACCTTGGCCTGTGACAGAGCCTTGGTTAAAACAGTGGCTGACAAAATTAACTTAGTAAAAAAGCGCGCATGAGCGCTTTTCTTGTTGATTATATAGTGCTAAGTACTTTTTACATCGACTTTAAGTTTCAGCTTCTGCCCTGGTTGTAAATACTTTTGCCCAGCTAGATTATTCCACTTAATAATATCGTTCACCGATAAGTTAAACTTAGAGGCGATGCGAGCGAGTGAGTCACCGCGACGAACTTTATAGGTGATTGTTCGGTTGGTGCTGACTAGGGCTGTTTGCGTGTTGCTACTTGATTTATAAACTGTGAGCTTTTGATCCAAACGTAAAACGCTGTTCTTCTTTAACTTATTCCATTTAGCCAGTTCATTGATGGTGACATCGTATTCTCGGCTGATATCCCATAGCGTATCGCCACTTTTAACAGTATGCGATAGTTTCTTTTGGCTCTGTTTATTCGCAGCCATGCGAACTTGCTTAGGTAAATGCTCACTATTAATTGCACCATCGGAGAGAGGAACGAGTAACTGTTGGCCAACACGAATGGTGTTTGATTGTAATTTATTGAGTGATTTAATCGCACTGGTGCTAGTAGAAAACTTTTTCGCAATTACTGATAAACTGTCGCCACTGGCAACTTTGTATTGCTGCCAACGCAAGCGATCTTTAATTTCAGTTTTTGCTAATTGCTGTTGAAAATTTTCAACTTTATCTGATGGGATCAATAAAAAGTGAGGTCCATTGGGATCGGTTGCCCAACGATTAAAGCCTGGATTTAAACGGTACAGTTCAGTGAGGCTAATTTGTGCCATATCAGCAGCCAGTGCTAAATCGATTTGTGAGCCTACATCAACGGTTTCTACAACTTGTGCGTTGATGATTGGATTCCACTTAAGACCAAACTCTTCTTGGCGTTTTAATAAATCAGAAAGTGCTAATAAGCGTGGTACATAAGCTGTGGTTTCTTTGGGTAAATCAAGAGACCAAAAATCTGTGGGTAATTGCTTTTTACGATTCTTTTTAATTGCACGTAGTAAACGTCCTTCACCTGAATTATAGGCAGCTATGGCGTTTAACCAATCACCTTCAAGGGTTTTATGTAAATATGACAGGTAATCAAGGGCTGCACGTGTTGACTGCACAATATCGCGACGACCGTCATACCACCAGTTTTGCTTTAAATCAAAACGCTCACCGGTTTGTGGCATAAACTGCCAAATGCCCGAGGCGCTGCGATGTGAGTAACCAAATGGGTCAAATGCACTTTCAACAATGGGTAATAATGCAATCTCAATAGGCATTTCCCGCTTTTCAATTTCTTCTACAATAAAATGCAAATAAGGCTCAGCGCGTTTTGATACGCGATCTAAGTAAGCTTGGTGACGAGCATAATAATTACGCTCAGTCACTACTTGGCGGTTTTGCGGTACTTCAATTGATAACTGGTAACGAACTCGCTCCCATACATCGTCAAAAATAGGGGGAGCGTCATCTAACTCATTTACCTGTAGGTATTGTGCATTGATCATTAATGCATTGTTGATATCGCTAGGGCTTGCGCCTTCTAATTGTTGTGCCGATTGATTGACAACTAACTGTTCATTAGTGTCATCAGATTGTGTTGAAGTCAAAGTTTGACAACCACTTAGCACCAACGCCAAGCTTAAAACGAGGGGAGATCTTTTCATAAATACCAATACATCAGGTAAAAAACTCGGCGAATACTACCCGTTATGAGCCAACATTGCCACTTTATGACCATCTAAAAACTGCAACAGTGGCAATTATAACCCTGTAATAATTTGATTATCATAGGGTAATAATTTTAGAAGTGGTCTTTCCAGGCTCTAAGACCTGCAAAGTTTTGCCAAGGTTCATTATTTTGTAATATATTTTTTGCTTTATATTGATATTCAGTGGGAATGTTTTGACTAATACCCGAAATATCACTGCGCATGAAAGGGTTTATTTTCTGCTCTAAAGCGATAGTGCTAGGTAAGGTAATTTCATCATTTTTGCGTTTCGCATCTACCCATTGTGCATGCTCAATTAAATCGCTGTTAGTAGGCTCTACAGCGAGAGCAAATGCTAAATTTGCTTGTGTGTATTCATGAGTACAATATATTTTACATGTGTCAGGTAGCTGTTTTAATTTATCAAAAGAGTGCTGCATTTGCTCTGCGCTGCCTTCGAATAAGCGACCACAACCACCGCTAAATAATGTGTCACCGGTAAATGCAAGGGCAGGGTGTATATAACAGATGTGGTCTAATGTGTGTCCAGGGGTCGTAATTATCCTGAATTGAGTATCAAACACGGTGACGATATCACTTTCTTTCAGTGGCTTTGTGATCCCTTTAAATGGACTGTCGTTGGGGCCATATACATCAATCCCCGAGAACGCTTTGCATAAAGTGGCTACGCCGTCGGTGTGATCATAATGATGGTGGGTGATTAATATACCCGCAAGTGTTAAGCCTGCATTTTTTAAATGTGTTAACACAGGCTCAGCTTGCCCGGGATCAACAACCCATGCCTGTTGGCTTTGCTCATCGGTGATGCACCAAATGTAGTTATCAGAAAAGGCGTTAATTGCTTTGACTTGCACCATGTTACATTGCTCTATAAAGTGACGATATTAATAGTATAACGAGCTCAGCAGATGAAACCAGCCCTTAGTTTTCAAGAAGGACCCAAACCACTGTCGTGGCATGAGTTTCCTCATGGCGACTACTTACGTTGTGATATTGAGCGAAAAATGGCGAAATGGCTGCCCCGAATGTTTGGCTATCATATGCTTAAACTGGGAAACCTCAGTGGCGAGCTTAACACCACTGCAAGCACAATTAAACATCAAGTCTGTGTGGCCGAGTCAGGCCCGTTTACCGGGGTTGTTGCAGATATAGATGAACTACCATTTTATGAGCACAGCGTTGATGCATGTATTTTAAGCCACTGTCTAGAATATCATTCAGATCCCCACCATATTCTTCGAGAAGCGCACCGTACATTGATCCCCGGTGGTTATATTGTGATAACCGGGTTTAATCCGTTTAGTTTATGTGGCTTGGCTCAATTACTGCCATTTAGTGGCCAAAAGCTGCCATGGACAGGGCGTTTTTTCACCCCTGCGCGAGTAAAAGATTGGCTTAATTTACTGGGTTTTGAGATTGTTAGCGATGAGCGGTTTATTTATTCTTCTTTAGCGCGAGGTAATAGGCTGTCACGCTTTGCACCATGGCGACGTTTTGCCAAGCAATATTTAAAACCTATGGGCAGTGTTTATATGCTGGTGGCACGTAAACGCGTTGCACCTTTAACGCCTATTAAACCAAAGTGGCATGCAAGGCCACAGTTTGCGCCGGTTAAAGGCGCTGGGCTGCGACAAACGTCAAAGCAGCACCGTCAACGGAATAGTTAATTGAGGTGTGAGTTCTTTCGGTAACGCTCCTGCACGTATATTCATTTGTATTGCTGGGTGTAATAGCTTAGGTGCGCTGAGCGTTGCATCGCGGCTCTCTCTGGTTTCAATATATGCTTGCTTTGAGCTTTGCAAATGCACATTCGTCAAACGTTGCTCTGCAACCGTTGTTTTATTGGCAAGTTTACGGCCATTCGGTTGATAATCATGGCACATCCACATAATTGTATACTCTGGCAAAGATAAAATTTTCTGTAATGACTCATACAATTTTTTCGCACTACCGCCGGGGAAGTCGCAGCGGGCAGTGCCACTGTCAGGCATAAAAAAGGTATCGCCGACGAAAACATTGTCATCAATTAAATAACACACGCTATCGGGTGTATGCCCAGGTGTTGTTAATACACCAAACTGACACTCCCCGAACGGATAGTGACTGTTGTCGTTAAACAATTCATCAAAAGGACTACCATCGCAAGGCATGTCGATTTGATATAGTTGGCTAAAGTAGTCTTGTACTTGCGTAATACCGGCACCTGTGCCGAGCTTACATGGATGAGTTGAGCCGAGTTTATGTTTGATGTAACTGGCTGCTGTAATGTGATCTGCATGGGCGTGAGTCTCTAGTAGCCACTCCAGTTTGAGTTTATTAGCGTGTATATAATCAATGATTTTATTTGCGGTTGTAAAACTCAGTGTTCCGCTGGGTGCGTCAAAATCAGCGGGAGGATCAATAATAATAGCGCTACCAGTATTTAAACAACAGACTAAGTAACAAAACGTAGCGCTTTGCTGATGGAAAAAAGACGTAACCGACACTGACATTTTACAACTCCATTATATGATATATCTAAATCTTATATCATATAACTTAATTGTAAAATAGTTTGTGCTGAACTAAATAAGTTGATTACTCAGGTTTGTAGCCTTCATCAATCAATAAGTCATTACTGCCAGCGGCTTCACGGGCAAGATCGTCAACTATCTCGTTGTATTTATTGCCACTGTGACCCTTGACCCATTTCCAAGTAATTGTGTGTCTATTACAGGCTTCATCAAGGCGTTGCCATAAATCGACATTTTTTACCGGCTTTTTGGCAGCTGTTTTCCAGCCACGCTTTTTCCAATTAGCAACCCAAGATTCAATGCCTTGCTTTACATACTGGCTATCTGTGGTGAGGTTTATTTCACAAGGGCGATTAAGACTTTCAAGCGCGACAATGGCGGCCAACATCTCCATGCGATTGTTTGTGGTGAGGGTATAACCTTGGCTCATTTCTTTTTCATGGCCGTTATAAAGCATGAAAATACCATATCCGCCGGGGCCTGGATTACCTAAACATGAGCCATCGGTGTAAATCTCTACGGTTTTTTGCACTGTTTTACCTTGATATTATGTACAATAAAGTGATTATAGAAAGATACCAGAATCAGGCTAAGTTCGATATGCAGCGTAGACAAATAGTTTTAGATACAGAAACCACCGGCATCGACCCAAAACAAGGGCACCGAATTATTGAAATCGGGTGTGTGGAATTAATAAACCGCAGGTTAACCGGTAATAACTTTCACGTTTATATCAATCCGCAGCGCAGCATTGAAGAAGAAGCAATTGATGTTCACGGTATTACCAATGAGTTTTTACGTGATAAACCGTTATATCATCAAATTGCACAGGAGTTTTTTGATTATATCAAAGGCGCAGAGCTCGTTATTCATAACGCGCCGTTTGACGTCGGCCATATGGATAATGAATTTGCTATGCTTAATCAAGGTTATCCTAACACCCATGAATACTGCCAAGTTCTCGACACACTTAAAATGGCGCGTGACTTGCATCCTGGTCAAAAGAATAATCTTGATGCGCTTTGCCGTCGTTATGATGTAGATAACACTAAGCGGACGTTACACGGCGCATTACTGGATTCTGAGATACTTGCAGACGTTTACTTAGCCATGACTGGTGGCCAAGTGAAGCTTAACCTGAATCAAAATAAAGATCAGGGTAATGAGCAACAACAAAAAGAAATTCGTCGTTTAGATGCAAACCGTGCTCCTTTGATGGTACTAAAAGCGTTAGATGACGAACAGTTAGCGCACGAAGCAAGATTAGATATCGTTCAAGATGCTGGCGGCCAATGCTTATGGCGCGCCGAATAAGGCCCACAATGAAAATATACTTATTGGCAATGCTAGTGGCGTTATTAACACCATTTACATTAACCGCAAATAGTGAAGATAAAATCACCTTATTAAAACGCGATGGTGAGCAAAATGAAATCCCGCTATTAGATAACCGATTTCGAATTGACTATAAGGTAAATGAAATCACCTTATTATTTTTTCGCAAGCCTGGGTCGCCTGCTGTCGTCCTAGTCCAGCCTAATGGGAGTAAGCTTTATGCTACTTCTGCGATGAAAGAGCCTAACGTCGATTGGTTTGATGAGCTAAGTTACGATTTAATCACCATCCGAGAGCCGATGGCCGGGCCATGGCAAGTGGTTGGCAGTATTTTACCGGATAGCAGAATTGTGGTTCTTGGAGATATAGACTTAAAGGTAGAGCCCTTGCCGCCACTGTTATTTCGTGGTGAAACGGTCAAAATCACGGGGCAGATCTTGAATGATGGTGAGCCTATCAACGTGGGCTTATTTAAAGATGTGGTGAGTTTGCATGTTGACTTTATAAGTACTAACAATAGTGATTATGCTAATTTTGGTGCGGGTACACATAACGTTGCACAGTTTAAAGATGATGGTCGAGGTTTTGACGAACGACCAAAAGACGGTATTTTTACGGGGGAATTTAAGTTGGCCTTCCCCGCAGGGCAGTGGCAACCAGAGCTATACATTGAAACCCCTTTATTGAAGCGTACCGTTGTTCAGGATGTACTTGAAGTAAAAGAGCCGCCATTTAGTTACGATATTGCACTTGCGCAAGATGATGCACACGAACACACATTGGCTATCACCTTGGATCCAAGTGTGGTGAAGCCCGAAACTGTGCTAATACAGGGGAAAATTTATTACCCCAACAACGAAGAACAAATGTTTAACCTAGAAGGCAGCACAGCTTTAACCCGAGAATTACAGATTAAAAACTATGATTGGGGCCGTTACAGTGTGGAACTCTCGGTATTCGGTACTAATGTCAATGAGCGAGAGTTTATGGCAACATTGCCTACTTATAAATTTGAAATTGAACGCCCAATTGAAGCGGTACCAGAATTACCAGAGCCAGTCATTACAGAAGCTGAACAAAAAGAGATCGACAGAGCGATAAGAGAAGCAGAATCTATGTCGACTATTATGTTTATTAGTCTAATCATCGGTGGCAATTTAGCCGTTTTATTAATAGGCTGGTTGGCAATTCGTGTATTTGTGCAGAAAAAATCTATTTTACCTAAGATAAGCCTCCCTTTTTTGCAGAAAAAAACAGCAGTGGAAGATGAGTCCGACAAAGGTGAAAAAAATGAAGTCGGCAAAAATGGCTCAAAAAGTGATAAATCAGGTGAAATTTTAAACCTTTCGATGTCAGATGACTAAAAAACCTGTAAAAAAACAAAAAAGCCCTTGACGAAGTAGGGGCTGATTCGTATTATTCACGCCGCTGCAAAGGGAGACCTAAGCAGCAAACGAAAATGCGGAGTGGTAGTTCAGTTGGTTAGAATACCGGCCTGTCACGCCGGGGGTCGCGGGTTCGAGTCCCGTCCACTCCGCCAATTTTCGACAATTTGTAAGTAGATGCTGGAGTGGTAGTTCAGTTGGTTAGAATACCGGCCTGTCACGCCGGGGGTCGCGGGTTCGAGTCCCGTCCACTCCGCCAACACTTACACAACATATGGTTGTAAAACATATTCTTATTATGGAGTGGTAGTTCAGTTGGTTAGAATACCGGCCTGTCACGCCGGGGGTCGCGGGTTCGAGTCCCGTCCACTCCGCCAATAAGATAAATAACAGTTTAAATATGCGCTGGAGTGGTAGTTCAGTTGGTTAGAATACCGGCCTGTCACGCCGGGGGTCGCGGGTTCGAGTCCCGTCCACTCCGCCACTATTTAAACACTGTTATATTACAAAATTTGTATGCTGGAGTGGTAGTTCAGTTGGTTAGAATACCGGCCTGTCACGCCGGGGGTCGCGGGTTCGAGTCCCGTCCACTCCGCCAGCAAATTAAGTAATAACAAGCATAATGATATCTCTGCGGAGTGGTAGTTCAGTTGGTTAGAATACCGGCCTGTCACGCCGGGGGTCGCGGGTTCGAGTCCCGTCCACTCCGCCACTTGATATCAATATTAAAATTAGTAAGTGCATTACCCCATGCACATACCACTGCGGAGTGGTAGTTCAGTTGGTTAGAATACCGGCCTGTCACGCCGGGGGTCGCGGGTTCGAGTCCCGTCCACTCCGCCACTTGTTATTTCCTCAATAACAAGTTAAAAAAATACTTTCCTAATTAATAACAGCCAATATATTTTTCTATCAGCTATCAGCTATCAGCTATCAGCTATCAGCTATCAGCTATCAGCTATCAGATCGACTCTTTTATACTAACCTGCTAATATTCCTTATTATTCTTCACTATTCAGCTTCATATATCTGCATGAATTACCAAGAATCTAACCTCACTTTAAAAAAGGAAGCATTAAGATGAGCACATTAGGTCTACAATTAAAGCAGCTAAGAAATAATAAAAAATTGAGCCAACCTGGATTTGCCCAGCAAGCGGGTATAGAGCAGAGTTATTTATCCAAGCTTGAAAACGATAAATCAATTCCCTCTAATGAAATATTTAGAGCTTTATTGATAGCATTAGATCTTTCAATTGATGAGTTTATGAAGCCACTCGTATCGAGTCACGATAAAGCTAGACTGATGCAAATACCCGATGTCGAGCAGTGGTATAAAAGTAAAGAAGTAAAGAGCTCAGCCACGCAGCGTAAGGTTATTTATCTCGCAATGTTTTTAATATCTATTGGTTGTGCATTGTTTTATGCCGGACATGAAAACTATGTGTTCAATGAACGCTTTTACGAATACAAATCTCTAGGTGTGATCAAAACAGAAGAACCTCTGAATGTTTTTACTCATTGGAATATTTATATTATTGAGTCGAATCGAGAGAAAAGAGATGAGAATAATCGGGAAATGTTAGCCAGAAGGGTACCAATTTTTAAGTTAATGGATGAATATGTCGGTGAATCATTTGTTGAAGAAGTCGAGGGAGGGAAACGTGTTTATACTGCAAATGAGCTTTCGCGGACTATGCCACATGCAGGCAATAGTTGGTTTGAGTTTTTAGGTATTTTTTCTGTAGTATTTGGTTTGGCGCTCGCTTTACTGGAGCCTAGATTGACCAAACAATAAAAACGTAATAAAAAGCCTGCGTACAAGAAATGCAGCAGGCTTTAATTCAAATTGGCTTACAATTATCCTTGTGGGCCAAATAACTCTTTTAAGTAAGTATCTAAAAAGTTGAGATACGCGTTTGAGGCACTAATACGGTTTTCTTTTTTAGTAAAACCGTGACCTTCGTCGTCAAATAATACATATTCAACGGGAACGCCATTGGCTTTTACCGCGGCGACCAGCTCATCGCTTTCAACTTGTAATACGCGCGGATCGTTAGCGCCTTGTATAACCATTAAAGGCTTAGTGATGTTGCCAGCATGAAACAGCGGTGAAATAGCACGGTGACGTTCACCATCAGTGGCGGGGTCGCCCATTTCATCGTACAGCGCTTTTTTAAAGCTTTCCCACCACGGTGGAATAGAGTTGAGTGTTCTTACCCAGTTGGTAACACCAAATATATTAATACCCACTTTGAACTCTTCTGGCTCAAAGGCAAGGGCTGCTGCAGTCATAAAGCCGCCATAACTGCCACCCATAATGCCGATTTTATCTGCATCAACCCAGTCTAAGCTCTGTAAGTGCTTTTTACCGTATACAATATCTTGTAGATCGTCGGTACCATGCTTTTTGTCATCTAGATGGAAAAATGTTTTACCATATCCGGAGCTACCACGGTTATTGACGGCAAAAATAGCATAACCGTGGTTCACTAAGTGTTGTTGCATTGCGCTATAACCCGTTCGGCTTTGCCCGCCAGGGCCACCATGCACCCACACAAGCGCAGGAACTTTATTGCTGCTACTGGCTTGTTTTGGTTTATACAATACACCAGGTATTTCTAAGCCATCAAAGCTTTTAAAGCGCACGATGGTACTCTCTACTAGGTCGTTTTGATCAATATCTTCACTTAATGTATTTGTTAGTTGCTTGGCTTGAGCATCGCCGACTTGCCAAACAAATAAATTGCTAGGTGAGGTGTCTGAGTTTAAGTAAAACGCCATTGTTTGCTCGTCGCTGGAGAAGCTTACGCTGCGTAAATTACCCGCCGGTAGCTTAGGCATGGCAATTTCTTTACCTGTTTTTGTATCTTTGACGGTTACTTTTGTACTGGCATCAGCATTAACACCACTGACTTGATAGCGGCCCGACTTAGAAAAATAAATGAAGCTGACGTCCCAATTATCTTTTAATGCAGGTGTATGTTCGCCTGTGGCTAACTCATAACGCCATACTTGAGAAAACTCACCTTTAGCGTCTGTAGAGTAATATAAATAGTTACTATCAACAGAGAAGGTGTCAGGCGTATATTGAGCTGGTGTATCGTGCTTTGAAATCAATTGTGGCTTGAGGGACTTTTTATAAGTATCGAGAATAAACGTATCACTATCTTTATTGGTATTATTTTTAGACAGTGCTATATAGCGGCCATTTGGGCTAATGGCGCCGACATCTAAACCTAAGGTGTTTTGATATACTGGGGTGACTTGATACGTTTTACTATCAACACGGTATAAGTCCATAAACTTGGCATCACGCTGATTACTGGTAATAAAAAACTGACTGCCATCTTTGGTGAAGCCTGCAAAGCTCGCTCTGGTTTCATCGCCCGGGGTTAAGTCTTTGATAGTACCATCAAGCTCCCGTACATAAATATGGTAACGTTCGTTACCGCCAGAGTCTTTAGTGAATAACACTCTGTTGTCACTAGGGAAGTAGCGTACAGGGTAGGTGCTGTCTTCAAAGTTGGTCAAGCGTTGTTTATCGCCTGTTTTAACATCGACTTCATATAAGCTGTAAATGCCGCTTTCATCACTACTGACTAAAATTTTATCGCCGGAGGCTGAAAAGCTACTGCCCATAATTGATGTTGTATCAAAAAAGGTTTTAGCGTTATATTTTTTTACCTGCTGTGTTTGCTCTGCTTTTACTGGGCTGCTGGTGGAGGTAGTTGATTGACTACAACCAGCTAATGTAAGCGATACTGCACAGGTGATGCAGGCAAGTTTGAGGGCTTTTTTCATGATTCACACTCCTTGGATTATCGTTATTTTATCGTGTATTAAGTGTTAACCGAACGTTTTTTAAACGCAAGCTTTTGGCAACTCGGATACGCAATAAAGTGTTACAAAGCGTGTATCGTTTTGGTAACTGAAATATATATACAGCACTAGGTGGTCAAGGTAAAACAACGTTTGGTTTTTGGGCTTTATTTAATCAAGCAAATAGCCTGCTGCTGGCAATTGGTATTGTTTGGTGTTTAATACAACAGTTCTTAGCGCAAAAAAAAACCAGCACATTATGCGCTGGTTTGGATGGTTATAACAGGTTTGTTACTGGCCGTGTATTAACTGCTCATCAGTTAAGCCGCATCAGCCTTGTTGTCCGCACTCTTACGGGCGGCTTTACCTGCTAATAAATCTGCAGGGTCAAAGTCGTCAACGTTGATAGTGTCTAAACGCGCTTTTTCAACTTCGGCCAGCTTGTCAGCTTCGGCTTGCGTTAAAATACCAGCATCAAGGCCCATTTGCGCTACTTTATCAAGTTGGAAGAAAGGCAGTTTAACGCCTTTTTCACGGCATACTTTGTCAAATAGCGGCTCAACGGCTAGCACGTCTTTAAGCGTTTGTTCTTGACGTCCCACTAGGTTAAGCGGCTCATTGGTTAAATATACATAACTTGCTAAGCGGTTACGGGTTTCGCTAGGTGCTTGCAATATTTGCGCTAATTTATGCTCCAGTTTGTCAGTTGGTTTACGAACCGGGCGACCAAACGGGAATAACATAAGCTTAAGTGCTGCACGTAGCGGTGCCGATGGCATATTGTTAATTAAATCTGCTAATGCACGTTGGCAGTGGTAAAGGTGATCTTGGCAGCTCCATTGAACAAGTGCAAAATCTTCTTTTTTACGGCCTTCGTCGTTATAGCGTTTAAGCGTAGCAGACACTAAATACAAGTAACTTAGTAAGTCACCTAAACGAGCTGAAATACGTTCTTTGCGTTTTAGTGAGCCACCAAACACAGCCATACTAATATCTGACATTAACGCAAGTGATGCACTAAAGCGCGATGCAATACGGTAAAACTCAGCTGTTTCATCTTTATAAGGCGTGCTAGTAAAACGTGCGCCAGTAAATGCTAACCACTTAGTACGTACTAAATTAGAAATAGTAAAGCCGATGTGGCCCATTAGTGCTTTATCAAATACCGCAAGTGCTTCTTCACGGTCTTCAATTGAACATGCGTTTAACTCAGTTAAAACAAATGGGTGACAACGGATAGCCCCTTGACCGTAAATAATCATATTACGAGTCAAGATATTTGCGCCTTCAACAGTAATGGCAATCGGCGCACCTTGATAGCCACGACCTAAATAGTTATTTGGCCCAAGCATGATGCCTTTACCACCATGAACATCCATTGCATGAATCGTTGAATCACGCATTTGTTCAGTCAGGTGGTATTTAATAATGGCTGAAACAACGGATGGCTTTTCACCTAAATCGACCGCACCGGTAGACATACTTACCGCTGCATCTGAGCTGTAAGCGTAACCTGCAAGTTTAGCGAGTGACTCTTCAACCCCTTCCATTTGACCGATTGGTAAACGGAACTGGCGACGAATACGGCTGTATGAACCACTAGCCAGGGCGATGGTTTTAATCCCGCCAACAGAGTTTGAAGGTAAGGTAATGGCACGACCAACAGATAAACATTCAACCAGCATACGCCAGCCTTGACCTGCCATTTCAGGGCCACCAATAATGTAATCAAGTGGCACGAAAATGTCTTTACCGCGAGTTGGGCCATTTTGGAACGGCACATTAAGCGGGAAATGGCGACGGCCAATTTCAACACCAGGCATATCCGTAGGGATGAGGGCGCAGGTAATACCAAGCTCTTTAGTATCACCTAAAAGGCCATCAGGGTCTTGCATTTTAAACGCAAGGCCAAGTACGGTGGCAACAGGTGCAAGGGTAATGTAACGCTTGTTCCAGGTTAAGCTAATACCAACAACTTCTTCGCCTTCCCACATACCTTTACATACTACGCCGTAATCAGGAATAGCACTGGCATCAGAGCCAGCCTCAGGTGAAGTTAGGGCAAAACATGGAATTTCTTCACCGCTCGCTAAACGGGGTAGGTAATGATTTTTTTGATCTGTCGTACCGTAGTGCTGTAGTAACTCGCCTGGACCTAATGAGTTAGGTACCCCCACAATTGACGAAAGCAGGGTAGATTTACTAGTTAGCTTTTGTAATACACACGATTGTGCAAAGGCAGAAAACTGCAGGCCGCCGTATTCTTTTTTGATGATCATGGCAAAGAATTTATTATCTTTTAGATATTGCCAAACATCTTGTGGTAAATCAGTTAGCTCGTGAGTGGCTTCCCAATCATCTAGCATACTACATACTGTTTCAACCGGCCCATCAATAAATGCTTGCTCTTCAATGGTGAGCTTAGGCATTGGGTACTGATGTAATTTTTCCCAATCTGGACGACCGCAAAATAAATCGGCTTCCCACCACGTAGTACCTGCATCAATGGCTGATTTTTCAGTTTCAGACATGGTCGGCGTTACTTTTTTAAACGCAGCAAAGATTGGTTTTATAATGTATTGCTGGCGAATGCCAGTAACAGAAAGTGGCACAGCGATGATTAAAAAGATTAACCAGCTAATTGCGCCAAAAGCACCTGCAAAGGTACCAATAACAAGGGTTGCGATAGAAACGCCAAGGGCAGTGTTCCAGCTCGCTCTGTGGTAACTCGCGATGCTGAGCAGCACGATTAAACCAAGTGTAAATATGAGTGTCATGTACTTAATCCTTAATAGAGGTCAGACCACCTTCGTTAGAGTAGCGCTAGAATCGGTAATTATCAAGTGGCTAATTACGATTATCGTGAGTTTAGTCACCCGTTTGTAAAGAGTATAGGGTATAGAGCTAACATAAGCTTGCCTTGATCTAGCTTATGTTTAACAATGCTAGCCACTATCCCTGTTGTTAATTTATGAAAATTGCGTTTTAAAGGTTAATTTATTTTATGTGTGAGTTGCTTGGCATGTCGGCGAATGTTCCGACAGATATTTGTTTTAGTTTTTCCGGCTTGCTAGAGCGCGGTGGTAACACAGGCCCTCATAAAGATGGCTGGGGCATAACCTTTTATGAAGGCAAAGGGTGTCGTACTTTTAAGGATCCTGAGCCTAGCTGCCAGTCTGAAATTGCCAAGTTAGTTAAGGCATACCCAATTAAAAGTGTCTCTGTGATAAGCCATATTCGCCAAGGTAATCGGGGTCGAGTGTGTCTTGAAAATACTCATCCATTTACACGCGAGTTATGGGGGCGCGAAATTACCTATGCGCATAATGGTCAGTTATCAAATTATCATGATTTAAAACCTGAGTATTATCGCCCTGTCGGTAACACTGATAGCGAACTGGCTTTTTGTTGGTTGCTCGATAAAATTCGCGAAAAATACCCAAAACGCCCATCGAATATGGCATCAGTTTTTCGTTATGCCGCGAAACTTTCACACACGCTCAAAGAAAAGGGAGTGTTCAATATGCTGCTTACCGATGGGGTCTATGTGTTAGCGTATTGTACTAATAACTTACACTGGATCACCCGTCGTGCCCCGTTTGGTAAAGCAACGCTAATTGATGCAGATATGGTAGTGGATTTTCAACAAGAAACCACGCCAAATGATGTCGTGACTGTGATTGCTACTCGACCGTTGACCAATGATGAACGCTGGCAGAAAATGGAACCGGGGGAATTCGCGTTATTTAAAATGGGTGAGTTAATTTAGCCGTCAGCCGTCAGCCGTCAGCCGTCAGCCGTCAGTTTCAAGTTTGAAGTAGTTATAAACCGTAAAATAAAAAGCCCAAGTTATGATTGTCATACTTGGGCCTTTCATCTTACGTAGAAACAAATTTACTCTGGGGCTATTTCGCTTTTTACAGCTTCTGGAACAGCAACAGGGCTGGTGACGGTGAATGACTTCATTTGCACTTCAAATTGTTCTACACCTTTTTCGCCTTTCCACATCCTAACAAGCATGTAGTCCATTTCAGGCGCAAACCAAGCAAGGGCTTGACGTTTATCGTTATCGTAAAGGCGCTTTACTTTAATCGCTTCAATATTACCAATAGGAAGTGAGATCATTTCTTTGCCTACTACTTCAAAATTGTAATCGCGACAGTTACCTTTTTTATCGACTAGCGGGTAAGACAAATCAGTTTTACCCATTTTTAAGTCTTCGCGCACTTGTACTTGATATGAAATGGAGTCTTGGAAGTGTTCGCTCCATTCACATTTTAATGGGTATTTACTTTCACTACTATTGACGAGCTTTTCTGCGTTATTAAACGATAAAGTATATTCTTTATCAGGACCGGTACCGGTGCGGATCATGCTGTAATCCACAGGAGATACTTCATTGTTACTAAAAGTGAAATTGGACGTTTCTTTGCGAGAATCAGAGAAGATCATCCATTCAATATCACTGTGGTAACTCACTTGATAACTATTATCTGAGATTTTTTTGAGTGTTCTTACACCTTGCCCATGATTTTCGCCTTTACGCAAAATATCATAATTGGCTTCGAATTGTGTAAGCTCGCTGGCGATTAAGCTAGTAGGAAGTAAAGTGCCCGCACACAGTAGTAGGGCACTTAGTTTTTTATTGTGGGTAGTCTGCGCCGTGTGTTGGGAGTTTGTTTTCATCAAGAACTGCATAATCTGCTTCCATCGTAAGTCGTTGTTCACTGAACCATTTGACCACCAAAGGATAGATTATATGTTCTTGTGCATGCACACGCTTTGCTAATGTTTCAGCAGTGTCATCTGCTAACACAGGTACTTTGGCTTGAAGAATAACGGGACCGCCGTCTAATTCTTCAGTGACAAAGTGCACGCTTACACCATGAACGTCATCTTTTGCATCTATTGCTCTTTGGTGGGTATTCAGACCCTGATACTTAGGCAACAAAGAAGGATGAATGTTCAACATTTTTCCTTTAAATTTTTGCACTAAGCTAGGAGTAAGAATACGCATAAAACCAGCTAATACAACTAGATTTGGTGTAAAAGAGTCAATAACGTTCATTAATTTTGCATCATAGGCTTCACGCGAGTCAAAATCTTTATGGCTGAGCACTGCTGTTGCAATGCCCGCATTTTTTGCTCGCTCAAGGCCATAAGCGTCTGCCTTATTACTAATGACAGCCGCTATGTTTGCGTTTATCTCGCCATTATTACAGGCATCAATGATGGCTTGTAAATTAGAGCCACTACCTGAAATTAAGACTACTAGACGAGCAGGGGCCATTAATCACGGCCGCCTAGGATTTCTACTTGTTCTTCGCCTGCTTTAGCGTCTTGGATTTCACCAAGGTGCCACGCATTTTCGCCAAGATTTTTTAAGATGCTTAAGCTTTGCTCAAGTTTGTCGGCAGGAACCACTAAAACCATACCTACACCACAGTTAAATGTGCGGTACATTTCATGAGTCGTGATGTTACCGTTTTCTTGTAACCAGTTGAAGATACCAGGCCATTGCCAGCTATCACCTTTTACAACTGCTTTTGCAGATTCAGGTAATACACGTGGGATATTTTCCCAAAAACCACCACCGGTGATGTGAGAAAGGGCATGCACATCTACTTGCTTAAACAATTCAAGTAACTGCTTAACGTAAATACGTGTAGGCTCAAGCAGTGTTTCGCCTAGAGTTTTACCTTCAAACTCAGCGTTAGTATCAGCGTTTGATACTTCAAGTACTTTACGAATTAACGAAAAGCCGTTTGAATGAGGGCCGCTAGAAGCAAGAGCAATTAATTGGTCACCAGCAGCTACTTTAGTGCCGTCAATGATATTGGCTTTTTCTACAACGCCAGTACAAAAACCAGCCATGTCGTAATCTTCACCTTCGTACATGCCAGGCATTTCAGCAGTTTCACCACCGATTAGGGCACAACCTGAAAGTTCACAGCCTTTACCAATACCTGTTACAACGTCTGCAGCTGTATCAACATCAAGCTTACCTGTTGCATAGTAATCTAAGAAAAATAATGGCTCAGCACCTTGAACGATAAGGTCATTCACACACATAGCAACTAAGTCGATGCCCACGGTATCGTGTTTTTTCAGGTCGATAGCCAAACGTAATTTAGTACCCACACCATCAGTGCCTGCAACTAAAACAGGTTGCTTGTAACCCTCAGGGATTTCGCACAGTGCGCCAAAACCGCCAATTCCGCCCATAACTTCAGGACGACGGGTTTTTTTAACTACGCCTTTAATACGCTCAACAAGTGCGTTACCGGCATCGATATCTACGCCCGCGTCTTTATAACTTAGAGACTGTTTTTGTTCGCTCACAGGTTTTCCTCAAAAAAGTTGCATGGTTTTGCATGTGTATGCTTAGAAACGCGCGTATTTTACAACAATTGCTGGTGCGCGGCTAGTTCAAATATAAGTTTAGCTCTATTGACAAGGACAGTTGTCCGCATAATGACTTAAAGGTACTAGGGAATAGTCTATAGGGTACTGTATTAGCGTCGATGATAGCCTCGACGCTAAATTAAAAGAATTTACTATTTGCTAGAACCTAAGCCTTTGCCGTTAAAATTGCGCGCAGTGGTGCAGGGTAGCCTTCAATGGTTTTACTAATATCGTTCGGATCTAAGAAATCGATCAGTGATTCGTTTTCCATCCAGTCAGATTTTCGTTGTTCTTCTAGGGTGGTTATTGCACAGTCTTTTACTTGTACATCTTTAAAACCAACGCGTTCCATCCACAGCTTTAATGCTGCAGTACTGGGTATAAACCACACATTACGCATTTTGGCATAGCGGTCTGTAGGGACAAGTACAGTATTTTCATCGCCTTCAATAACCAATGTTTCAAGTACCAGTTCACCACCGGGTCTAAGTTGGGATTTTAATTGCGCAAGAAAATCAATCGGTGAACGGCGGTGATAAAGTACACCCATCGAAAATACCGTATCAAATGCTTTGAGTTCAGGTAGCGCTTCAACGCCTAGTGGCAATAGGTGTACATTTTCGTCTGGGTTAAAGTGTTTAATGGCTTGAAACTGGCACAAAAACAAATCAGATGGGTCGATACCAACAACAAATTCAGCGCCTTCACCACGCATACGCCATAGATGATAACCAGAGCCACAGCCAATATCTAACACTGTACGACCTTTGAGCGGCTCAATATGAGGTAATAGTCTGTCCCATTTCCAATCGCTGCGCCATTCGGTGTCAATTTCAATGCCATGTACGCTAAAAGGGCCTTTACGCCAAGGCATCATGCGCTTTAATAAGTGCGTTGTTTGCTTTTGCTCGCCTTGCGTCATTTCGCCCGGCGCGCCAATTTCCACTTTATCGTTGATGTTAATGTGTTTAGTGTGTACTTCGGGTAAGTTTTTTAACACTTTTTGCCATTTTGGCAAATCACCGTGGCTGGCCTCATTTTGCCAATGCTTTAATTGGCTTGGCAGTACTTCGAGCCAGTGACTCAGTGGGCTTTGTGCAATGGCTGCATAAAATTGGTTAAACCATGAAGACATTAAATATTTCCTAAATTATTTTATTGCAACTAATGAGCAAAAATTAAAACATTGATACCACACCTGAGTTTGGCTAAAGCCGATGTTCTTTAGGCGAGTGTAATGAGAGCTTAAGGTATCAGGGCGCATTACATTTTCTATAGCGGTACGTTTTTGGCTTATTTCTAATTCTGAATAGCCGTTGTGACGTTTGAAGTCATGATGTAAGTCAATCAGCAAGTTATCGCACTGCTCGTTTTCGCCTTTTACTTTTTCACTTAGCAGTAACACACCGCCGGGTTTTAAATTAGCGTAAATTTTTTCAAGTACGGCTTGACGCTGGGCTGGCGGAATAAATTGAAGCGTAAAGTTCATCGCCACTACCGATGCATTTTCAATATTAAGCTCGTTAATGTCGCCAAGAGTAACTGTTACTGGCACTTCGGAGCGAAAACCTTGTAAATGTAATTTACAACGCTCAACCATGGCTTCGGAGTTATCAACTGCAATAATATGGCAGTTATCAGTACGGATATTCCGGCGCATACTTAAGGTAACGGCACCAAGGGAGCAACCTAAATCATATAAATTAGAGTTACTTTGTGCGTATTCACCAGCAAGTTTACCCATTGTGCTAACAATAGTGGCATATCCAGGCACTGAGCGCTGGATCATATCAGGGAATACTTCTACTACGTTTTGGTCAAAGCTAAAATCTTTAACCGCTTGCTCTGTGGCATAAATACTGTCTTTTACAGTCACACAAACAGTCTCTTTGAAAAATAATAGAACTATTTTAGCATTTTATGCTGGATAGTCAGTGATAATTTCAGTAGCTTGGCTAGAATTATCAATAACAAGTACAAAAAGAGAAGTATAATGAGCAAAAGTAAAGTGATTAGTACAGAAGATATTCTATCTACGCTTTGTCACTCAGTAACCGAGGTTTTATCATCGGCTAGCGGCAATAGCATTAGTTACTCAGCAATGGTACAAAAGATAACCCGTACCTGTATGCGGCCAGATATTGGCTGTTTTGTGTTGTTCGATGGCGGCTTTACAGGGTTAGTAATTACCAACTTTACTTCGCAAGCGGCGATGGAAATATACCATGACTATATGCGCAGCATGGGTATGCCTGAAGAAGAGATTGCCCATAGTCATTTATCTGATGATGTATCGAATGTACTCGGTGAATTGATGAACCAAATCGTTGGTGATTTCACGTCAAAAGTTCGCGAGCAATTGCACACTTCCATTACCCAAAACCAACCGAAAATGATGGCAATTAATAAGCAAGTGCAAATCTCAGTGGATACCACTATGGATAGACCACAAGCACGGCGCGTTACATTCACGACGAGCAAACAAAACATTTTTTATTTAGAGCTGGCAATGGATAAAACTGAGTTTATCAAATTACATGATTTTGATATTACCGAAGCGGTTGACCCTGACGACATTATTGAAAATGAAGCTAAGCAAAAGGCAGCAAAAGAGCAAGCGGCTAAAGCAGAGGCAGCAGGTGATGCTGACGATGATTTTATGGCAGAGTTAGGATTATAATAGTTTTTAATGAAGGATAACCCCGATAATAGTTCGGGGTTATTTATGCAGTATTAGCCTTTTAAAAAATCTAACACAACTTGATGATGGTCTTTGGTTTTAAATTTATTAAACAAGTGTTTGATTTTGCCATCTTGGCCAATCAAAAAGCTTAAACGGTGGATACCGTCGTACTCTTTTCCCATAAACTTCTTATAACCCCATACGCCAAATGCTTCCGCAATGGCATGATCTTCATCAGATAAAAGGTCAAAGTTAAGCTCTTTTTTAGTTTCAAAGTTTTTTAAGCGTTTTACTGGGTCAGGGCTAATGCCAACGACGCGAGTGTTAAGCTTAGCGAGCTCTGCTTTTTCATCACGCAAATTTTCGGCTTGAACCGTGCAGCCAGGGGTCGAGGCTTTTGGGTAAAAATACACTAATACTTGTTGTTCTTTAAGTAGCTCAGCGAGTTCGATGGTTTCACCATCTTGGTTTTGCAGGCTAAAAGCGGGTGCAGTATCACCGGCTTGTAATGGGCTGATCAAGTTCATATTTTGCTCCTTAGCGAATACGTCTAAAAATATAATCTACGTCAAGTGTACGAGAAAGGGCTTCAAAATCGATCTTAAACTCATCGATATTGACATCAACAGGAATATTAAACTCCAATTCGCAACGCATTTTAGTTTCTTCTTGCTCATCATACGTATCTGATTTTAATGAGCAAATGCTAATTTGGTTATCAGCAAAAAAGCGCGTTACTTTACTCAGGGTGCCAGGAGTGTCGATACCTGTGTACTCTAAGGTATAGCCAGCGCAAAACTCACTCTCTGTGTGGCTTGCGGTACGCTTCATCATGGTGAGCAAACCCAGCTCCATGCCTTTGACCGGTAAAGTATGTTCTATACGGCTGATTGCAGACATATCACCGGCTAACAGCATAATAAATGTGAACTCGCTGCCTAATATAGCGATACGGCTATCAATAATATTGCAGTGGCAATCACTCACTAATTGCGTTAATTCGCTGACAATACCTGGGCGATCTTCGCCTATAGCAGTTAAAACGATTTGATGATTTGAAAAAGCAGTCATGAATTCAAGTACCTAGGTTATATTAGCAATAACAGCCAGAGTGAGCCCTAAGGGCAAATACACATGCACGGCGGCGAAGTTTAGCACAAATTTACCGCTAAACTACAATTGATATGCATTAAGCCGGTATTTAAAGCACAGTGTTTCTTGTTTTTCATAGCATGGGAAAGTACCATAGTTAAAATTTTGCATAACCAATGGCTGTAATTGATAGCCGCCAGTTTTATTGAGTTTGCATAAAAATAAGAAATGTAAAGTTAATCTTGATTTTACACTGAACCAAATCGGCATAACCCACTCATATATTTGTTAAAACAATTAAGGGTATGCTAAGGAGAATTATCTGTGCAGTATTGGATCCCAAAAGCGCTGACTGTCGGCGTATTGGTTAGTTTATCAGGATGTGGCGTTTTTACTGACGAAGCGCATCATAAACGTAATTATAAAGCAGGTGAGCCTGTACAGGTACCTGGTCAATTAGCGCAGCCTGCGCAAGATCCCACTTATAAAATGGAAGTGGCAGAGTACGATAACAATCCTGATTCAACAAATTACCGCCCGCCTGCACAGGTGTTGACGATTGCCAAGGGCAGTTGGGTTGAAGAAGGTGATAAACAAGCCCGTGTGTATTTTGATAAAAATGACGGAATTGTTGATTTAGATGAGTTTATTTGGGATTCGATTCAGGCCGTGTTGGCTGAACACCAAACAAAACCGTTAAAACAAGACAAATTACTAGGTACTGTTGAAACAGATTGGTATGCGATCATTCAACCTGAAGAAGGCTGGTTATGGGATAGCGACACCGAAGTATCTCAGCAGCGCTTTTTATTTAGTATTGAAGAAAAGTCGCACCAAAGAACCGCGTCTTTAACATCTAAGTTAGTTGATTATAAAAGTAAAGATGAAGAGTTAACCCCATTACTTCAGCAGCAGTTAGAAGTGCGTGCTTTGAATCAAGTGATTGGAGAGTTTGATTATCGTTATCGTCAGCTAGAAGTTGAAATGCGTAAACAGCAGGGCATTATCTCACTCGAAATGGGCTTTGATAATAAAGGAAATGCAGCTCTAGTCACTGAACAAGACTATTTCGCTGTGTTTGATCGTTTTTCAGGTTTCTTAGAGCGCTTGTCATTTACAATTATTGAAATAGACCAAGAGCGTGGCTTGATTACAGCTGATTACAAAAAGCCAGAATCAAGTGTGTGGGATTCAATTTGGGGCGAAGAATTAGCTGAATTACCAATTGAAGATGGTCAATACCAAATTTTAGTAAGCCGTACTAAAGAAGGTGGCACAAGCTTAACCTGGATGGATGATGAGGGAACAACCTTAGAGCCAGGTACCATGAATGACTTACAACAAGCATTAGAGAATGCGTTGCGTCAGCGCGGTATAAAAATTTAATTAAAAAATAAAAATCTCACCACAAAAAGAGCGCTTTGCTCTTTTTGTGCTTTTTACAGGTTGAAAATATGTCTCAGTTAAATTCACCCACACCTGCACCCACAGAGCAACGATATGATTTGAAGGTGTGGTTAACTTTTTTGATCCCATCGTTAATTGGTGTGTTTTTGTTTATGACTCCTGTCCCCGCAGGGGAGGTCATGACCATTCCTATTGCTGTTATGGCTAAAGTGATCCAAGGTGCATTCAGTGAAATAGCACTTGGTTTAATTGCGGTAATTATCTGTATCACTGGCGTTTTGTCATTGATTTTTAGCGTATTTAAGCCAGAAAGTTTAACCAAATTTCATTTGCTTAATCATTTATTTAATGTGAGTTGGATTTGGTTAGTAACGCGCTTATTTGGCATGCTGTTTGTGTTACTCACTTATTTTCAGGTTGGCCCACATGCAATAAGTTCAGAGAATACTGGCTTATTAGTATTAAAAGATTTATTGCCGGTATTATTTTCTGTTTTTATCCTAGCGGGTTTATTACTGCCTTTATTGCTTAATTTTGGCTTGCTAGAGCTTGCCGGGACATTATTAACTAAGGTTATGAGGCCACTATTTGGTGTACCAGGGCGAAGCGCGGTTAACTGCGTAGCCTCATGGTTAGGTGACGGTAGTGTTGGCATTTTAATGACTGCTCGCCAATATGAAGATAAATATTACACTCAACGCGAAGCGGCTATTATTGGTACTACGTTTTCTGCAGTGTCAATTACCTTTTGTTTAGTGGTGATAGGGCAAGTAAAACTTGAATATTTATTCGCCCCGTTTTATTTAACCGTATGTTTAGCGGGTGTCGTTGCCGCTGTTATTGTGCCACGCTTGCCACCATTACGGTTTAAAAAAGACAGCTTTATTGATGGCAGCGAGCCTGATGGAAATGCAGAGCTTGTGCCCGAAGGCAAAACCTTATTTAAACATTCTCTCGATGTTGCTCTTGAAAAAGCGAAACATGCTCCAGGTTTTGCAGGCACATTAAAAGAAGGTATTCATAATGCGTTGGATATGGTGTTTGCAGTGCTGCCTGTGGTTATGGCTGTGGGTACGTTTGCGCTTATTATTGCTGAGTATACGCCAATATTTCAGTATCTTGGTATGCCTTTCGTGCCATTTTTAGAGTTACTCCAAGTACCAGAAGCTGAAGCCGCAGCACAAACTATCATGGTTGGCTTTGCAGATATGTTTATCCCGTCGATTTTAGCTGCAGGTTCAATTGAAAGTGATGTAACACGCTTTATCATTGCTGCAATGAGTGTGACCCAGTTAATTTATATGTCTGAAGTGGGTGCGCTTTTATTAGGTAGCAAAATTCCGGTTAACATTGTTGAATTATTTATTATTTTCATTTTACGTACGTTAGTGACTTTACCTGTTATTGCTGTGATGGCGCACTGGTTAGTTGGTTAACATTAAAAGTTAATACTAAGCCCTGAATATTCAGGGCTTTTTTATGAGCTAAATAACCTTAATCCTGGTTAAGGTATGTACTAATATATTGATATTAAATAACAAATGTATTTATCCGCCTCCAGCTTTCAGGTTAAATAGGCGCGTTTATTAAACTGATAGCAGCATGTGCGGGGAGTGGTTTTGATTTTAGAAAACCTTGGCCAAAATGACATTGGGTACGTTGTAATATCGCTAGTTGCGTTTGAGTTTCGATCCCTTCAGCAACTACATCGAGCTCGAGTGAATTGGCAAGAGATAAAATAGCATCGACGAGTGGGTTAGCATCATCTTTTAAATTATCAATAAAGCTTTTGTCTATTTTAAGCACATGAATCGGTAGTTGATGCAAATAGCCTAAGGCAGAGTAACCAGTACCAAAGTCATCAAGGCATAACTTTACTTTTAATGGGGCTAATCCTTCGATGATCTGGGTCGCTAATGCTAAGTTTTCAATCAAGCCTGATTCGGTGATCTCTAAGCATAATGAGCCTAATGGCAGTTGGTATTTATTATAGATTGCATGGATTTGTGAGACAAAATCTAGGCTGGCAAAATGCCTAGAAGAAACATTGACGGTAATGCGCAAGAAACGCTTTCCTTGTTGAGTCCATTCAGCTATTTGTTTTGCCGCAATATCTAATAAGTGCAAGTCTAGATTAATGATTTGCCCTGTGCTTTCCGCTACGGGTATAAAGTCATTTGGTGGCACAAAGCCTTTATTAGGGTGGTGCCAGCGTACTAGTGCTTCAAAACCAACAATGTTATTAGATTGAATTGTAAAAATAGGCTGGTAGTACAGCTCAAACTCGTTGTGCTCAATGCCATGCTGTAAATCGTTTTCAATATCTGCATGTGTTTTCAGTTTTTTTCGCATGGTGCCATTAAAGAATCTGACTTGCCCTCGCCCTGAAGACTTAGCCTCGTACATTGCAGCATCAGCATGCTGTAGTAATTTGTATGCTTTATCTTCACTAGTTTGGGTAAAGGCAACACCAATACTGGTTGATGCTTGAAGCAAATGGCCATCAATATTCAGGGGGGCTTCTAAAGCGGCCGAGATTCTTTTTAATGCCTCATTAACTTGGTTTTTATGGCTGATGTTTTCCATAAAAATTGCAAATTCATCGCCCCCCAAGCGAGCAAAGGTATCTGTATTACGAATTGTTGCTTTGATAGCCTGACAAATTGAAATAAGAAAGTGATCGCCTACTTCATGACCTAAGGAATCGTTAATACTTTTAAAGCGATCGAAGTCTAAATAGAGTAAACAATGACTGACTTTTTTAGGTTCACGGGCAAGGCGTAAAATAGCATGCTGCATTTGTTCTATTAATAATGACCTATTTGCCAATCCAGTGAGTTCATCGTGTAGCGCTCTATACTCAAGGGCTTGTCGGGAAAGTTGTCTATCGATAGCCATACTGATTTGGCGGCTGACATAAGTTAGTAAGTCTCTATCATGTTCGCTGTAGTGGTATTGCGCTTGATAACTCTGTACCACGATGACGCCCGTGGTATGATCATTGACATTAAATGGTACACCTAACCATGACTCAGAAGGTCTGCCGACCATTTTAAAGTGGCCAGCGTCAATATGCTGTTGATACTCGGTTTTATTAAGTAATAGAGATTGCTCAGCAGTGAGTAAATAATAAGAGGCGGTATGTTTTAGCTGTTCTTTAGAAATCTTTTTGTGGGCATTTGATCGAACGCCTTCTTCAATAATGTAAACAATTTCTAAGATATCGACATTTTTATCATACAAGCCAACTAAAAAGTTATCTGTTCGTAGTAAGTTGGTCATAATATTATGTAATGACTCTAAAAATGCGTCTAAGTCATTTGCTTGGTAGGTCAAGTTGGCTATTTGTAATAGGGTTGCTTCTAATTTTTGCGCATCATTGAGTTGATTGACCGTTTTTTGTAAATTATTAACAGTTCGAACCTGATTTATTTTGGCACTCAATAAATGGGCTACTGTGGTGAGTATTTCTAGGTGAGCATCGGTAAAATAATTACGCTTGGGGTGTTCACAGTCAATAACCCCTAGCACTTTGTGTTTATAAATAAGCGGCACACATAACTCTGACATGGCAGGGCGGGCATCAGCGATATAACGCACATCAGCACTGACATCACCAATAATAACTGCTTGGCCGGTTGTGGCAACATAGCCTGTAATACCTTGATTAAATGGAATGACATTACGCTCGATAAAGTAATCAGCGGCCTGTGCAGAGACGCCCATAGACGCGACTTCATTTAAAGTAGCTTGAGTGTGATCAGCAAGATAAATAACACAATCAACAAAACCTAAGCGCTTTACCACCTGAGTTGTGACGTATTCAAACAACTCGTCAAGCTCATCCAGCTGCAATAAACTGGATGAAAACTGGTTAATAATACTTAACTGCTCAGTTTTTAATTCTAGTGCTGTGGGGATATCTACTTTATTAGACATAGAAATTAGTCAGAAAACTGCTTCGTCATCATAATTATGCATACTACGTTAACTTAATATTAACGAAGGTACAAAGAAATAAGTCAAAATTACTGCTTATGAATGTAAATGCTCGTAAACAAAGCTTGCCTAGTTAATCTGGGAAGTATGTTTAAGGGTAAGTTAGTGATAAAGAGGTTTGGCTTTGGCCACTAAGCCAGCTCCGTCAAATTAATATCGCTTTTAATGTCATCAGGAGGAGGCTAATTAGTGAGAACAAAAAATATGAATTTTTACTACCAATAGTGCTTTACTCACATCAGCCATATGCCTATGATCAACTAAATTCAGCCGTGGAACAAAGTAATGTCAAATCAAGAAACTCAAAATACACCGACCTTAACTCTTACTCGTCCAGATGATTGGCACGTACATTTACGTGATGGCGATCAGTTAAAAGATACTGTACGTGATATTAGTCGCTACATGGGGCGCGCGATTATCATGCCAAATTTAGTGCCGCCAGCTGTGTGTACAGAAACAGCATTAGCGTATCGTGACCGTATTATGGCTGCGGGGCCGCAGGGAAATTTTGAACCTTTGATGGTATTGTATCTCACCGATAACACGTCTCCTGAAGAAATTAAAAAAGCACATGCGACGGGCCAAATCGTTGCGGCTAAAGTGTACCCTGCAGGGGCGACGACTAATTCTGATTCAGGGGTGACTTCGATGAAGAACATTTACCCTGTGCTTGCAGCGATGCAAGAAGTGGGTATGTTATTACTTATTCACGGTGAAGTGACTGATTCGTCAATTGATATTTTTGATCGTGAAAAAGTATTCCTAGACACCATTTTAGGTGATGTTGTTAGTGATTTTCCTGACTTAAAAATTGTGCTTGAACATATTACCACCAAAGATGCCGTGGATTTTGTTAATAATGCGTCTGATAATGTGGCTGCGACAATCACAGCTCATCACTTGTTATACAACCGTAACCACATGCTCGCGGGCGGTATTCGTCCACATTATTATTGCTTACCAATTTTAAAGCGTAATAGCCATCAACAAGCATTGATTGAAGCGGCTACCAGTGGCAGTAAAAAATTCTTTTTAGGCACGGATTCTGCGCCACACTATAAAGACAAAAAAGAGGCCGCATGTGGATGTGCCGGTGCATACACTGCTCACGCTGCGCTTGAACTGTACGCCGAGGCATTTGAAGATGCTGGCGCATTAGATAAGCTGGAAGGGTTTGCAAGTCACTTTGGACCTGATTTTTATGGCCTAGCTCGTAATACAGATACAGTCACGTTAATTAAACAGCCATGGACTGTACCGGCTAGTTACCCGTTAGGTGGCGATCATGTAGTGCCAATAAAAGCTGAGTCTATTATTGACTGGCAAGTAAAATAATTAACTATTATTTAATCAGTTGCTGGATTTTTTAGCCTTAAAATTAATCAGTTAAGCCATGTTTTGCCTATTGCTACATGGCATATAAAATATTTTTTAATTAATAGAGCTAAAACGTTTTTATTGTGTTAACCTTATCTTGCTTTGAGTTTTTGCGTATAGAATTTACGGATATTGTGCGGCGTGTAAGGTTACCGGTTAATGGTTTTGCTTCTTCCTGTACTATACCCCAAAGATTTTTGGGCATTCACTCAGGGAGGATATAGCCAATCTGGCTGAATTTTAATTATTGACTTACAGGAAAATTTAGTATGTCAAACACGGTTACTGGTAAAGTTAAGTTCTTCAACGAAGCTAAAGGCTTTGGTTTTATTGAACAAGAAAATGGTCCTGACGTATTCGTACATTTCAGCGCTATTACAGGCTCAGGTTTTCGCACTCTAAGCGAAGGCCAACAAGTGTCTTTCGGCATCAAGCAAGGTCAAAAAGGCCCTGAAGCTGAGAACGTAGAAGTAGCATAATTTAGATTATGTGAACCTAAGTTCATCTTGGTGAAACAGTCTTCTGTTTCACCATAATTTCCCCCTCTTATATTGTCGTACTAAATCATTATTTTAAAATTTTTTATCGCGCCTTCTTACTGAAAATCTTCTGCAAACCTGTTTAATTCTGTATCAAAGTAATTAAATTCGTTATCCTTGTATGTTCAACTAAACCAATAATTTAGAGCTGTAGTATTTGCTATTGAGCTAATACCGTATTAATAATTGCTACGCCAGCGGGCTTGCGTATTATTGAATTTGTGCCTGTAGTGCAAAATTAATAGCTAATTATTAGAATGAACTATTCACAATCATGGTTTACACTAGGTTTAGATAATAAGAAAATACTAAGTAAAGGTTTACTACTGAATGAATACAGCAAATGATGTACTAATTGTTGATGATCACCCTATGGTTTGTGCCGCTATTAAAACAGCGTTAAACAAGTCATCCCTAGTGAATGATATCTATGCAGTAGCAAGTCAAAAATCAGCAATAGAGCACATAAAAAAATATCATTTTGGTCTTATTATTCTTGATATCGAACTGGAAGAGTCAGACGGGTTTAGTATTTATAAGCGGGCTTTGCTGGACGGTTATAAAGGAAGGGCATTATTTCTTTCCGCTAAACAAGATAAACACATCATTAGAACGGCTGCTAAACTCGGAGCGCAAGGTTTTATAAATAAAGCTGAAAGCCTTGAAGATATTACCTCTGCAGTCGAGCTTATCCTTCGAGGATTTACATTTTTCCCGCAAGAAGATTTACTTATTAATGAAAAAGATATAGATCAAATCTTAACTGAGCGAGAGCTCACTGTGATGAGCTACTTGGTTGAGGGGCTATCAAATAAAGATATTGGTGAAAAACTATTTATTAGTAATAAAACGGTCAGTACCTATAAAACCAAGATTTTTGAAAAACTCGGTGTCGACTCGGTTATCTCTTTGGCTAAGCTGGTCAATGACGATCCTTATTAAGTTTAACTGTAAACTTCAATTCACGTTTGCATAAAAAGTGTAATTATAGCCATTAATCTATTGATGTTGCTGCATTGATTGCTGAATAAATACGCTTTTTTACTGAATGATTACGCTTTATTTAATTTTTTTTGAACTTTTTGTCCACGCTCTATACTCATCATAAAATGTTACATTTATGTTTTTCATTTAGACTCCAGCTATAAAACCGTTACTAATAGTGGGTTTGCATAAAGCGCATATTCAGTATTGTTACAAATGTGTTAACCCTCTGTTTTTTTGAATTTTAGTTTCTATTCTCAATTGTTATTTATTTACGTTTTATTCCAAACATCAAGTTGACAGCGTGCATTGCATTTAGCATTATTGGAGGGTTGATATCTATTAAAAGATATCAGGGTTGTCTCCTTCGGGAGGTAATTAAATTATAAAAGTAACATTACTTAATTGGTTGGGAACTATGTCTGTTAAAATCAGAAAGAGTCTTGTAGCAACTGCGTTGGTTGGCGCTTTTGCATTCGCAAGCAGCAATGTGATTGCAGATCCTTTGAATGACGTGCAAAAAGCAGGTCAACAAATTCAAACGGCTGCGGTTAAGTCTCAAACTAAAATTGACAACGTATACGGTCAAACTCAAGAGCTTATCGCTGAGTACCGTGGCATTGTTGATGAAACTGAGCTTTTGAAAGTATACAACGATCACGTTGCACGTTTGGTCGCAGACCAAAACGCACAAATTGAATCGTTTGATCGCCAAATTGCGACTATCGACAACACTAAACAAAACGTTGTGCCTTTGATGTATCGCATGATCGATACGCTTGAGCAATTCATCAAAGCGGACGTTCCGTTTAACATTGAGACTCGTTTAGCGCGTGTTGAAAGATTACGTGATACTATGGTTTCTTCTTCTGTAACTACTTCAGAGAAATTCCGTCAAGTACTAGAGTCATACACTATTGAAGCTGCATATAGCTCATTAGTTGCGGCTTCTCAAGGTACGCTTGAAATCGATGGCAAAAGCATCAATGTTGATTTCGGCCAGCTAGGTCGTATTACTTATGTTGCACAGTCTTTCGACTTAAAGCATGCGTGGGTTTGGGATAACAACACTAAACAGTGGAAAGAATTAGGTGAAGAATACCTAAAACCTGTTAAAGAAGTTATTCGTATGGCGCGTAAGCAAGCGACATTAGAACTTGTTAAACTACCTATCTTTGGCGCGGAGTAATCAATAATGAAGAAACTATTTAAAGGTTTTGCTGTTGCAGCAGTACTGTCTGTTTCTGCAGGTACCGCGTTAAATGCACATGCAAATACTGATGCTCTAGATAAAATTCTTGAGCAAGTAAAGCAAGAGCGTATCTCTGAAGGCAAAATCAATAAGCAACGTGAGCAAGAATTCCTTTCTGCTCGTGCTGACAAGCAAGCGTTACTTAACAAAGCTAAAAGCCAGTTATCAGCTGAAAAAACACGTGGCGATAACTTAACTAAGCAATACGCACAAAACGAAAATACTTTAGCGGAAAAAGAGCAAGCTCTTCAAAACGCGCAAGGTACTTTAGGTGAGATGTTTGGTGTTGTACGTCGTGCAGCACAAGATGCAATCGGTTCAATCGAAGCATCACTTGTATCTGCTGAAAAGCCAGGCCGTGCTGAAATCTTACGTTCACTTGCCGCTGCTAAAGAACTTCCAACAGTTCGTGAACTTGAAGAACTTTGGATTGCCCTACAAACTGAAATGACTGAGTCAGCTAAAGTTTCTACATTTGAAACTGAAGTAGCCGGTCTTGACGGTAACTCTTCTGTGAAGAAAGTAACGCGTATCGGTAACTTCAACTTAGTTACTGACGACGGTTACCTAATTTACTCACCAGAAACTAAATCAATCCAACCTCTAGGTAAGCAACCTGATGGTTTCATCCTTGCGGGTATCGATGATTTAGCAAATACTTCTGCTGATAGCTATGCAGGCGTATACGTGGATCCAACACGTGGTGCTATCTTACGTATCAACACGCAGAAGAAAGACCTAATGGAATACTACCATCAAGGTGACGTAGTTGGTTATATCATCACTGCTTTATTAGCATTTGGTCTACTAATCTTCTTAGTTCGTTTTGTTGATTTAACTATCACTACGGGCAAGATCAAGAGCCAGCTTAAAAATGTGTCTACACCAAATGGTAACAACCCACTGGGTCGTATCCTTAAAGTGTATCAAGAGAACAAAAACCAAGACGTTGAAAACCTTGAGCTTAAACTTGACGAAGCGATTCTTCGTGAAACGCCTCGCATCGAAGCTGGTATCAACATCATTAAAATCCTTGCTGCAATCGCGCCACTACTTGGTCTACTAGGTACGGTAATCGGTATGATCTTAACGTTCCAAACAATCACATTGTTCGGTACAGGTGATCCGAAGATCATGGCAGGTAACATCTCTCTAGCACTTGTAACTACTGCGCTAGGTCTAATTGCTGCATTACCACTTATCCTTCTTCACGCTGTTGTAGCGGGTCGCAGTAAGTCGGTATTACACATCCTTGATGAGCAAAGCGCGGGTATCGTTGCTACTCACGCGGAGAAGGAGAAAGCCTAATGCTAGTCCTGATGGAGATCTGGGAATCTATCAGGGATTTTGTTGGCACAGGCGGCCAGGTATTATACGTGGTCGCGATAGCACTCTTTCTTATGTGGGTTTTAATGATTGAGCGCTATTGGTTCTTACTTTCTGAGTTTCCTCGTATGACGAAGGAAATTGTAGCAAAGTGGGATGCCCGCCAAGACACTACGTCTTGGTACGCACACAGAATCCGTGAAGCATGGATTTCTGAAGCGTCTGAAAAATTAGATCAGCGTATGTTGTTGATTAAAACATTAGTAGCTATTTGTCCTTTAATCGGCTTACTAGGTACAGTAACGGGTATGATTTCGGTTTTTGAAACCATGGCTACCCAAGGTACAGGTAATGCACGTTTAATGGCATCTGGTATTTCAATGGCAACAATCCCAACAATGGCTGGAATGGTTGCGGCACTATCTGGAGTTTTCTTTAGCTCACGCCTTGAGGCAAGAGCGAGAATGGTGAAAGCCAAACTTATAGATAGCATGCCTCATCACTAGAGAGAGAATTAAATATGGCACGTAAACAACGTTTTCGTGAAGAAGAAGAAGCAGCGGTAGATATGACGCCGATGCTTGACATCGTATTTATCATGCTTATTTTCTTTATCGTAACTACATCGTTCGTTAAAGAGGCTGGTATCGAGGTCAATAAACCAAAAGCGGCCCAAGCTACGAAGCAAAAAAATGCTAACATTTTTATTGCTATTCGTAACAACGGCGAGATCTGGATTGATAAACAGCAAGTTGATGTTGAACGTGTTTCAGCAAAGATCGAAAGTTTATTAGCAGAACAACCTACTGATGTCATCATTTTGCAAGCTGATAAAGAAGCAAAACACGGCACAGTGGTTAAAGTTATGGACCAGATCAAAGCGACGGGTGACAACCTGAGAATTTCAATAGCTGGAGATCAGTAATGATTCGTTTTCTGTTTTCACTGATTGCAGGTGGGGCAGTTACTTTCGGCTTGTTCTACTTCATGGCTTTCCTCATCTCTGGTGGGGCTGACCGTAACACGGAGCAAAAAGAGCAGATCGTAGTCGAAATTATGACGAATCCGCCTGAATCTAAGGTGCAGGAGAGGAAGCGTGTTCCGCCTCCTCCTCCACCACCGCCAAAGCAGCCGCCTAAACCGCAGCCGCCTCAGCCGGAAAACAACAACCCGAATCCGGGCGCTATGTCATTTAACATGGGTAGCATCGATGTGGGAAGTTCGGCTGGTGGCCTAAGTGGTCCAGGTGCATTCGGACGTGATGGTGATGCGACACCTATCGTTCGAATTGAACCAAAATATCCAACACAAGCGGCACGTGATGGTAAAGAAGGTTGGGTACAACTTTCATTCTCAATCGATGAGTTGGGTGGGGTTACAGACGTTGAAGTAATTGACGCAGACCCTAAACGTATTTTCGATAGAGAAGCTAAACGTGCACTGCGTAAGTGGAAATACCGTCCTAAAATCATTGACGGCAAACCACAGAAGCAAGTTGGTTTACAAGTTCAGCTAGACTTTAAACTTAACCAAGGCAACTAAGGAGGCAAGTATGAGAAATTTATCTAAAGTAACAGCACTTGCAGTACTTATGTCTCTCTCAGGTGCAGTAATTACTGCACCGGTTTTAGCCGCGCCAGATTACGCCAAGATTGAAGAGCGTAAGAAAGCAAAAACTAAAATCATGGGTGAGCGCACTGGTAAAAAAGTAGTTAAAGCATTTGAATTGTACAATGAAGAGAAGCTCGATGAAGCAATCGCTATGCTTGAAGAGCTTGATCCTTCTGATGACTTTGACAAAGCGACAGTTAACCGCTACCTAGGTAGTATGTATGGTCAAAAAGAGCAGTATAAAACTGCGATTAAACACCTTGAATTAGCTGTTGCCCCTGATGTATTAAACTTTGCTGATCAACAGCAAGCTTTAAAAACATTAGGTGATATGTATGCTGGTACTGAGCAATTCAAAAAAGCCAAAGAAGCTTACGTTAGATGGATGGATTTTACTGGTGAAGAAGATGCAACGGTTTATACCCGTATTGCTCAAGCTAACTACCAGTTAGAACAATTCCGCGACGTTTTTGAGCCGGCAGATAAGGCTATTAAACTTCAAAAAGAGCCAAATAAAGGCCCTTATCAACTTAAATTAGGTTCGTATTTTGAACTTAAAGACTATAAAAATATGGTTAAAGTTGGCGAAGAAATTGTACGTATCTGGCCTGACGATAAAAAATCGTGGGTAAGCTTAGGTAAGTACTACTTACAAACGGAAGACTATAAAAAAGGTCTTGCGACAATGGAAGTAGCTTACAAAAATGGTTATTTTGAAGCTGAAGTTGACTATAAAGTTTTATCAAACTTCTATTCTTTGAATGAAATTCCTTTCAAGGCTGCAAAAATCCTTGAAGAGTCTATGAATGATAAGATTGTGAAGCGTAATAAACAAAACGTTAGCGCAGTAGCAAGTAACTATCATCGCTCTAAAGATATCGAAAAAGCTGCTAAGTTCTATGAAGAAGCTGCTAAGTTTGATGACGACGCTGAACTTTACCGTAAAGCAGGTTCATTATTACTTCAGTCGCAAAATTATAGTGCTGCCGTTGTTCGTTTGAACAAGGCTCTGGAGTTAGGTTCTGATAAAAAAGGAACTATTTACACAGATTTAGCTGAAGCTTATTACTATCAAGAAAAGTATAAGCAAGCTTATGCAGCGATTGTAAAAGCAATGGATGACCCACGCACACGTAAGTTTGCAAAAGGTTGGTCTACATACATTAAAGATAAAGCCGCTCGCAACGGTGTTAAAATCTAGTAGACATTGCTACACAGTTTAAAAAGCCCCTATGGGGCTTTTTTTATTGCTTGGAAATAAAACAAATTTTAAATCTAATCCTTCTTAGGAAGGAAATCATTGATTGGATAAAAAATGATTAAATATCTGGTGCTCGGCTCTCTTTTATTGTTAACCACTGCTTGCAGTGAACCTGAAATGAAGCAGTTAGATAGGCAGCAAGTTGCGCAACAGCTAAAGTTACACAATGAATTTTTACAACCATGTGAGTCGCAGGTTGCCATTAATGAAGACTTACTTGTTCAGTCTTTACCATTCACTGAGTCGTATTTGATAAAGCGTCATGCGATATATAACTCATTACGTGGCCTTGATTTATCACCAACAGAGCAAAAGCTAGCTGATTACTTAACTATTGCTGAGCGATTTCCAGCGCGTTATTTTCCATGGCCGGCTCATATTGATGTGGTTGAACATATGTTACATCGCGACATCAGCCAGCCAAAAATTGCTGAGTGGGTGGATTTTACTGCTGAGCAATTAACGCTGGGTCTACAAAGTAAGCTAAAACTGAATAAGATAGAGTTAGCGGCGTTAAAAGCGCAGCTTACAGCACTTGAAGACAGAGAAGGGTTCTCTTCTGTGTTAATAGAATCCCTCGATAGTTTAACGCGTTATCTTGAAGACTATACGCCGCGAGGCAGTATAGGTTTGCACGGCTTACCTAATGGCGGGCCTTGGTACCAAAGTAAACTAAATTACTTTGCTGGAACAACCGATGCACCACTGAATTGGTTGGTTAAAGTTCAAAACCAATTTACAAAGCTCGAGGCACAAACGTTAAAACTCCCTGTTGAACTTGAGCACAACCATTCACTAGTTGAGCAGTGGCTTGGCAAGCAATCAATGTCGTTAGCCAAAGGACTCGACTGGCAGCAAGGTTATTACAATTTACCGGTTACAGCATCACGACACATAAAGCAGATGAGTGAAAGCGATAAAGCCTTTTGGCTTACGATGATGGAAACCGATTTAGGTGTTCATTACCATGCTTGGACTAGTCAGCAAGCTAAAGTAAACTTAATAAAAAGATTAAATATTTCACCTCAGCAAGCACAGTTTTTAGTGGCAGATATTATTTTTTATCCCGCTTTTAGTTTTTCCTTTGCGCCGGTTTTAAAAATGACTAATTAACCTGAACTCTGGTTAATTAATCTGGCTCACATTTGCTACAGCGTTGGTTGGCTGGATCAGCGATGAGACGCTGTGCATCAATTTTTTCTTCGCAGTCGCAACAATACCCATATTGTCCAATTTCTATTTGGCATACAGCTGCCTCAAGCTTTTCTAAACGAGTTATTAATTCGTGGTATTCGGAGCCAAGTTGTTGCTCAGTTAACTCGAGCCAGTGTTCAGGATTACTCATTTTTAGGGTATGCAGCAATGAGTGGTGGGCGAGATTATTTGATTGAGCGAGGGCTGTTATTAATGCTGTTCGTTTTAATGTTAGCTCATTGTTTAAGCGTTCTAAAGTGCGTTGCGACTGTATCATGGTTAGTTTCCTCACCGATTAATGAACGTATTATCCATAAATTCGCTGAGGCTAATTATGATATGTATCAATTTAAGGCGCGATTGCGTATTTCTTTAATACATCCGCTACGTCTTCTTTTGTTTTTAAACGCCTGATCTCATCAAATAAGGTATGAGCTTGTTGATACTCGCGTTTTAAATAACCCAGCCATTGCTTTGTACGCGATGCAAAATACTTTTCATCTTTGCTTGGATCATGATGCATAGAAGAATGAATAATATGATAAAGAATATGCTCCCATTGCAGTCCTTGGTATTGCTCAGCATTGATGTGGGCTTTTATCTTTTTAGCTAAATCTGGGTGGGATAGAGCCCCTCGTCCTAGCATGAGATCAGTACAACCACTGCGTTGTTGACATAAAAGTGCATCAGGAACTTGCCATATTTCCCCATTGGCGACGACATCTATTTCTTTACCGGCAATGAGCGGGGGAATTTTCTCCCAATAAGCCGGTGGGTTATAGCCATCCCGTTTAGTGCGTGCGTGAATAGCTATACTGTTTGCACCAGCGCTGACAACGGCATCGACAATTTCTTGACTGTTGCTATCATCATCAAAGCCTAAACGGATTTTAGCACTGACTTGGTGCTCCTTTGGCACAGCTTCACGTACGGCTTTAATGATTTCATACATGTGCTCTGGATCTTTTAAAAGCACAGCGCCGCCTTTACTGCGGTTAACGGTTTTTGCTGGGCAGCCAAAGTTTAAGTCTACGCCATGGGAGCCAAGCTCAATCACTCTAACTGCATTTTCTGCTAGGGCGCTTGCAACTTGCCCCAGTAATTGAATGCGAACGGGTGTGCCTGCACGAGTAAAGCCATTATTTTGTAATTCAGGACAGTAGCGATTAAATACTTTATCAGGTAAGCAGGCATCAATAACTCTCACAAACTCGGTTACACACAAATCAAAACCACCAATGTCTGTAAGTAGTTGACGCATTTTAAAATCGACCACGCCTTCCATTGGTGCTAAAACTAATTTCATTGCTTATAACTATATCTGTAAAATTGGAGCGGTAGTGTACCCTGTAGAGCGGAATTGATAAATCATTTATAGTGTTGTGATGAGTTATAATTAAAAAATGAATATTGATGAAAGTTTTTCCCCTGAGCTAGGTCTATATAATTACACCCGTTGAGTAAAAGAGAGAATCAGACAATGAATACAGTAAAAAATAATTCAATCGCTTTAACATTAGGTGCCGTTGTTATCACTGGGGCAAGTTTAGTATCTACTGATGCACAGGCTAATCCATTTGAGTATCAAGAACTCGTTACAGGTTATCAAGTGGATGCCACTGAAGGTAAGTGTGGTGAAGGTAAATGTGGCGGCCATGCTAAATCAAAGGATGCTAAAACAAAGAAAGAAGGCAAGTGTGGCGAAGGTAAGTGCGGTGGCGATGCTAAAACAAAAGATGGCAAAGCTAAAATGGAAGGTAAATGTGGTGAAGGTAAGTGCGGTGGCCACGCCAAAACAAACGACAGTAAAACTAAAAAAGAAGGTAAATGCGGTGAAGGAAAGTGTGGTGGAAGCCTTTAATCTTCGCTATTGATACGATTATTTTTAATTATAAAAGGGCCTAGTATGGCCCTTTTAAATAAAGGAGTTGTAATGGGTGTTTCTAATAAAAGTGAATTTGGTATGGTAGGGCTTGGCTTACGCCGTGAGATGTTGGATGAATTACTCATTCAGGTACCAAAGCAAATTGACTTTATGGAGGTGGCACCCGAAAATTGGCTTAAATTAGGTGGGCGTTATAAAAAACAATTTAAAACGCTCACAGGTGCACATGATTTTCTTTGTCATGGTCTATCGTTATCTATTGGCGCGCCTCAGCCGCTGGATATTGATTTTGTAAAAGCATTAAAAGCTTTTTTTAAAGAGCATGGTATTAAACGCTACAGTGAGCACTTAAGTTATTGCTCTGGTACAGGCCATATGTATGATTTAATGCCAATTCCTTTCACAGAACCTGCCATAGACCATGTGGTTAAACGTATTAAGCAAGTGCAAGATATTTTAGAGCAGCAAATTACCATTGAAAATGTGTCGTATTATGCAGCGCCAGGTCAGGAATTGACTGAACTTGAATTTACTAACGAGATTTTAGCTCAGGCTGATTGTAAATTGCTGCTTGATGTAAACAATATTTATGTTAACTCAGTAAATCATGGCTATGATGCGCAAGAGTTTCTACAAGGCTTACCATCTGAGCGTATTGACTATGGTCATGTGGCTGGTCACTACAATGAGGCTGATGACTTAATAGTGGACACACATGGTGCTGATGTTATTGCCTCTGTCTGGGAGCTACTCGATAAAGCCTATGAAGTGCATGGCGTATTTCCTACCTTACTCGAGCGCGATTTTAATATTCCCACTATGAGTGAATTAACAAAAGAGTTAGATATCATCATCAAGCTACAAGCTAAGCACGGTGCTAGCAAGCAACAATTGAGCCCTGTTTTATGAGTTTTCAAGCTATTCAACACGATTTTATGGCACATATTCGCGACCCTGATAGCCAATCTGCGCCTCAGGGCATTGAAGATCGCCGCATGGCTATCTATCGTGATTTATTTTTTAATAATATAGCTGGGTTTATTTCATCAGGCTTCCCGGTATTAAAAACCTTTTATTCACAGCATGACTGGCATGCTTTGATACGTCGTTTTTTTATCGAACATGATTGTCAATCACCGTATTTTTTAGATATAGCAGGTGAGTTTATCCATTATCTGGCAACGACATACACTAAAACACCGGCTGATCCAATTTTTATCATTGAATTAGCCCATTATGAGTGGGTTGAACTTGATGTATCTGTTTGCCATCATAACGAAGATGAAATAATCATTAACCCTACTGATGAGCTGGCTTCAACGGCTTTATATTTTAGTGACACAGCGCGAAACTTGAGCTACCAGTTCGCTGTGCAACAAATAAGTGTAGATCACCAACCTACAGAGCCAAGTGTACAGCCTCATTACTATGTTGTTTATAGAGACTCTTCAGATGAAGTGCAATTTATGCTAACAAACCCGATGACTGCATTATTACTCTCACTAATAGAAGCTTCACCCGGTCTTTTTTTTGCGCAGCTTTGCGAACAGGTTACTCAGCGAGCTCCCCAATTTAGTGCTGAACAAATTCGTCAAGGAGCTTATCAAACTCTCGTAGCCATGGCGGATAAAGCTGTGATCGTGACAAAAAATCAAGGTTAAAGGCTTTATTGATTATTTTACATGGACTATTATGTGCGCTTTAAAATGTCGCGCTTAATAAAGGTAGTACCATGTCAGAAGATAAAGATTTTAAAGACCCGTTTAATGCAATGTATTTCCTCGCATTTTTAGCAATTTTTGTAGGAATAGGTTGTTTAAACGCAATTTTGGGCTGGATCACAACAGTATCTTAATGCGTTGATCGGATCTTAGGCTGCTATTTGCAGCCTTATCTTTTAATTCTCTAACTTCTTACCGACAACCGATATATCTAGTGTTATAATTGCTGGCTTTGTAATATAAACAATCTAACAGCTTAAATTATGACTACTCCTTCTATTATTAAAGACAGTATTACCACAATTGCAGATTACCCTAAAGCAGGCATTATGTTTCGTGATGTCACTACCTTGATGGCGAATCCTGCTGCATTTCAAGCAACCATTAATGCATTTATTGATGCTTACAAAGACCAAGGGTTTACTAAAATCATTGGTACTGAGTCTCGTGGTTTTATTTTTGGTGCTCCACTATCATACGCGTTAGGTATCCCGTTTATTCCTGTGCGCAAGCCAGGCAAATTACCACGCGAAGTGATCTCACAAGATTATCAATTAGAATACGGTGAAGACGTATTAGAGCTTCATACTGATGCCATTGTTGCTGGTGATAAAGTGTTATTAGTTGATGACTTATTAGCTACGGGTGGTACGATTGAAGCTACAGCAAAACTAGTCAACAAACTCGGTGGGAATGCAACTGATGCTGCATTTGTTGTCTCGTTACCAGAATTGGGTGGTGAGCAACGCATTGAGAAAATGGGAATTAACATCCTTAAATTGGTTGAATTCGAAGGCGAATAATTAATGAGTTACCAAGTCCTAGCGAGAAAATGGCGACCTCAGACCTTTCATGAATTGGTCGGTCAGTCACATGTGAAACAAGCGCTTGTCAATGCGTTAACACAGAACCGACTGCACCACGCTTATTTGTTCACTGGGACTCGCGGGGTGGGTAAAACCACCATCGCCCGTATTTTTGCAAAAAGCTTAAACTGTGATGAAGGCATCTCAGCGCAACCATGTGGCCAATGTAGCAGCTGTAAAGATATCGAGTCCGGTCGATACATCGATCTGTTAGAAATAGATGCTGCCTCGCGGACAAAAGTTGAAGATACCCGTGAAATTCTTGATAACGTTCAATATGCACCTACGCGCGGCCGTTACAAAGTATACCTTATCGATGAAGTCCATATGCTTTCTAAGCACAGCTTTAATGCACTATTAAAGACTTTAGAAGAGCCGCCAGAACATGTTAAATTTTTACTAGCCACCACAGATCCGCAAAAACTACCGGTGACTATTTTATCGCGTTGTTTACAGTTTAATTTAAATGCATTATCTCAAACCGAAATTTTACAACAGCTTGAATATGTATTAAATGAAGAGCAGTTGAGCTTTGACACCCAAGCATTACAGATAATAGCTAAAGCCGCAGATGGCAGTATGCGTGATGCGCTTAGTTTGACCGATCAAGCGATTGCCCAGACCAACGGCAATATACAGCATCAGTCAGTGCAAAATATGTTGGGTTTAATGGATAACCATTACAGTCAACATTTATTAGCGGCATTACTTGCGCAAGATGGGGCCTCGTTATTGGCTCAAATAGAACAAATTGCCAGCCAAAACCCGCAATATACAGCCTTGCTTGATGATCTAATTGCTTTAACGCACTTAATACAGTTAACACAATTAGTGCCGGATGCTGCCAAACTAGACGACTATAACAGCGAGTTTGTTCGAGAAGTAGCTCAAGCCAGTAATAGCAAACAAATTCAAATTTATTACCAGTTATTACTCAACGGTAAAAAAGATTTGCAATGGGCTCCAGAGCCGCGTTTAGGATTTGAAATGATTATGCTCAGGCTGCTTGCATTTGAACCGACAGGCACCACAGCAGAGCCAATGCCAAGCACTAATACACAGCCCGTGCAAAATAATCAGGGCCGTGCTAGTGCTTTGCGCGATATTATCAATAAAAATAAGCCAGTGCCTAACAGCTCGGTTAGCGCAAATACCGTGCAACCTGTGAAAAACGATGCTAAACCAGCTGAAAACACCCATGTTGAAAGCTCCAGTGCAGCATCGACTGAAGTAGCGAATAACCCCGCGGATGATGGGCTTGAGCAACCAGTACAACCCATCCCCACTGCTGAGGTTTCAGCAAAGTCGCATAACACTGAGCAAGTAAATATCGACGAGGCTCAACAACAAAGCCAAGACGACGCGTATCAGCAGTACAGTGACACAGAGCAAACGTTAGCGACTCAGTTTGATGATGTGATGAGCAGTGCGATAGAGCAAGGTTTTAGCGCTGAAGCCGCGAATACAAGTGAGCCAGAGGCACACAATTTAGCAACGGATGCGACAGTATCAATAGCTGAGCAAGAGTCACAAGCGCAGTCGGCGATAGCACGTATTTTACGTGACAGAAATATATCTGGCGCGGGCAAGTTATCGGGAGCTAATATCTCAGCCGAGCCAACGCCTAATCAGTCTGTGTCTCAGCCTGATGAAAATGAATCTAAGTCTGACACTTCACATACAACAACGACGCAAACATCGCCTGTAAGCATGGTTGAGCCACAGCAAATTGATGCGCCACCTTGGTCCAGTGAAACAGGCCAAAGTGCAAAAAAGCCAGCGCTCCCAGCGACGGGGAGCGAAACACGCGCAAATAGTCAGTTAGAGACAAAAAAGGTCGACTTTAAAGAAAAACATCAAACAATTACCGAAAATTTGGCCCCTGAGTTACTTGAGCAAATTAACCCACAAAAAAAGCCTGAAGTAATTGAACAAGAACCAAGTGTTCCGGTTCCTGATGACTTTCAAAGCCCGATTAGTGAGATCCGCTTTGCTCATCAGCAAGATGAATGGGCTTATTTAATTAAGCGAATGGGGCTAGGAGGCAGAATGCGCCAGTTTGCCTTACATTCTATTTTTAGCAAACAAGGCAATAATTTACACATCGATGTGGATGAGTCACAAAAGCATCTCGATACACCCATGCTAAGACAAAAACTCGATGCTGCACTGTCCAGCATTTATGAGCATAATGTCACACTCAGTATTAACTTTGCACAAGGTGTCATTGATTCACCTTATTTAATTCAGCAGAAAATCGATGCCGGGCGTCATCAGCAAGCAATTGATGTGATCACCAGTGATGAAAATATTGTGCAATTTCAGCAATTATTTTCTGCGATTATCGATGAAAACAGTATCCAGGCATTGTAATTAGTTACAATAGCCCTTATCTTCATGACAATTAAAGATTACACAAAGAGAGAGAATTATGTTTAAAGGTGGAATGGGTAATATGATGAAGCAAGCGCAGCAAATGCAAGAGCGCATGCAAAAAGCCCAAGATGAAATCGCTACTATGGAAGTAGTCGGTGAAGCCGGAGCAGGTCTTGTAAAAGTAACCATGCTTGGTAATCACAATGTTCGCCGTGTTGAGCTTGATGAAAGCCTAATGGAAGACGACAAAGACATGATTGAAGATTTACTTGCAGCAGCATGTAACGATGCAGTTCGCCGTGTAGCAGAAGAAACACAAGAGCGCATGAGCAAAGTAACTGGTGGCATGCAATTACCACCAGGTATGAAAATGCCGTTCTAAGGTAAATAATGCAACTTTCACAAAGTTTAAGCCAACTTATCGAAGCACTGCGCTGCCAGCCGGGTATTGGCCCAAAGTCCGCGCAGCGCATTGCGTTTCATTTACTTGAGCGCGACCGCAAGGGAGGGGCTCAACTTGGCAATGCGCTTACAAAAGCCATGAGTGCTGTAGGGCATTGTCAGTCATGCCGCACCTTTGCTGAACAACCGCAATGCGAAATTTGTTTAAGCCCTAAACGTCAAGATAGCGGCATTTTATGTGTGGTTGAATCGCCCACTGATGTGCTTGCCATTGAGCAAACAGGGCAATACAAAGGTTTATACTTTGTGTTAATGGGACACTTATCACCGATTGATGGTATTGGCCCCAATGAAATTGGCTTAGATATTCTAGAAAATAAGTTGAGCCAAGGTGGTATTAATGAAGTTATTTTAGCCACCAACCCAACAGTAGAAGGTGAGACCACAGCTCACTATATTGCACAGTTGTGCCATCGTTATAAAGTGGATGCCTCGCGAATCGCGCATGGCATTCCAGTTGGAGGCGAGCTTGATTTACTCGATGGCATGACCCTAATGCATGCATTTTCTGGTCGAAAAGCAGTTAGCCAAGAATAGAACTATTGCTTAACTAAAAAAGCCCGTGCTTATTAATTATGAGCGCGGGCTTTTTTATTTGCATTGTTTTGGTTTATTAAGAAACCTTTTTTAGTTTATCCCTTGAAGTTCTAACTGCGCGCCCCATATTAAGTGCATAACGCAGACAATTTGCTAATTGGAGATTTACACAATGACTGCAGCACAAAAAGAAACATTAGGCTTTCAAACAGAAGTTAAACAACTATTAAACCTAATGATCCATTCCATTTAATTTATCTCCACTATAAACTGATATATTCGGAAAATAACTTTTATTAATTCAAAATCAATGTCTTAATGTGTTTGTAATGCGCTGTGTCACCTTCTATCACCGAATAAGAAAGGCTGTTATCCGTGACAAATGTGTACCAAGCTGTGTACCATAGTTGTTTTACTTGATTGTTTGGTACACACTTGGAGCGCAAGGCCAATGAAAATAACAGCGGCTAAATTAAAAAGTCTTAATGGCAAGCCCTACAATGGCAAGCCTGAAATATCGGACGGCGACAACTTATCATTAAGGATCTCGCCAAAAGGGAAAATAACATTTCAGATCAGGTATAGGCTAAATGGTAAACCGGCGCGATATAAGATCGGCACTTACCCAGCAATGACACTTGCCAAAGCTAGAGAAGAATGCGAACGGCAAATGATCCAGATAAGGAAAAACTTAGATCCTAGAAAGATGAAGGCGGTAAACAACGTCAATTTATTAGGTAACGATAATCCTACTTTGATGGACGCTATAAATTTTTGGTATACGCAATATTGCTTGTTGAAGCGTGAGAGGCCAGATGAGATATTAAAAAGGATAACGTCTTGTATCACTGATGAATGGAAAGAACAGTATATCTCTGAAATTAGTCAGCACCACTTTTCAGCACTGTTTAAATCAATGAATGACGAGAGCATTAATTCAGGCAATGGCGTTGGCTTTTCATTTAACTCAATTATCGAGCTGCGTTCTGCGCTTAGGTTCTGTCTTAGGCTGGGTTATATAGCAAATTCAGATTTTGAAGCGCTGAGACCTAGCGACTTTGCGAGTGACTACGAGGAAAGAGAGCACTTTTTGTCTATTAAAGAATGTCGGTTAATCTGGAGTAGGATTGACCATCTAGCTTTGACAGATAGAAACAAAACTATTTTGCGTTGCGCTATGGTCTTTGGTTGCCGTATTAGAGAGCTATACACTGCACACAAAACTGATTTTGACTTAGATAATGCGTTATTTACGGTTAGAAGAGAAAATACAAAAGGTAAGACTCACTCGATAGTAAGGCCAATACCAAGCATATTGATTAATGATCTTTATCATTTAATGAAGCAAAGCCCAGGCTTTGTACACATGTTTCATAATCGAGGTGGTGATAAGCCAGCTAGCGGATCAAGTGTGAGTTTAATTGCCAAGGCATGTTATGAAAATATTGAAGATGTCAGGCCATTTAGAATGCACGATTTAAGACGGACGCTTTCAACTAATTTAACGGATGCTGGCTGCCCTTTGCAATTCACTGAAAAATTGCTAGGGCATAAAATGAAAGGCGTACTTGCGATATATAACAAGTCGCCCATGCTCGACGAACTCACTGAATGGCTTGATAAGTGGGTGAACATGCTGAATGGAGAGTAGCTTGCTCGTTTAATTTCTCATAGTAGCTATCTATAGTAGACTTTAACCAACGGTTTGGCTTCCCATAATGGGCTGGTGACATAAATTTCCCATTGGAGACTTGTTCTAGCAAATACCCTGGGGTAACGCCTTCCATAGCGGCTACTTCTTTTGTTGTGTAATACATACTGGATGGAAGGCTCATTTTTTTTCCTTAATAAACATGTAAGTTGTACTCTTTACTATCGGGTTATGGCCTATATTAAATTTTTTCTTTCATTTACCAAAGTAGTTTGTAGATTTGTGAAAATTTAAGAACAATTATCTATTATATATGCTTAATTTCGATTTGAAGGAGTCAATGTTTTTTCCTGTGGTTCTTTCTAATAAATTAAATAACTTTATAATCAACCTCTTATTAAATCCAATAAAAGAAAAGCTTCATATTAAGTTTTTAGTGTTCTTTAATTATTTATATTAATAAATGCTATTTATAGGCTACAAAATTTTTTCTTAAACCGAAAAAATTTGTGTTTGATGTTCCTAGTTAGTTCTGAGGTCAAAACTAACTAGGAAAAATATGAACGAGAAAAAATCACTATTCATTCGCCAATACGTACGAGCTAGCAAATCGCCATGGGATGATAGCTCAACACTATTGCTACTCGCTGATGTAATAGAGCAAAAAACATTAGAATTTTCATTCACCCGTTATATATATTGTCATCGTGATGCTGTAGGTAATGTGCTCGGGGTAAGTATCTCGAAAGCGCTGTTAGACGATAACCCAGAGTTTTCAGGGCGTTATTTAGAGGGGGTGGAGATGTTCGCATTTTTGATTTTGTATTTGGATGAAATAGCGAAATTTTGTGAATTGTTTGCAGAGGAGTTTGCATTAATTTTCATGTTACCACCGGCTGAGTTTTTTTCACTCGCAGAAGTCATGTGGTTAAAAATGATAGAATAAAAACACTGAGCGGCCCATTGGGTCGCTCTAATTTGCATTATGCGTGACTAATTAATATATGACATATTTTCGCTCATTCATTACTCCAAAAAATGCCACCCAACTTAGTCCTAGCTGAGTTAAAACGACTGAATGGCCTTATGGTTTTTCACTACACTATTATTGTTGTCAGGGTAGGGAGTGGACTGCCTAGAGAGCGGCTCCAGAGCAGGGAGATACGAATGCGATATTACCCCTCTAATGTACGGTAGAGCTTGTTAGGTCACATAGTCAAAACGATGTGTTTAACGTCGTTTTGGCTATGTCATTTTTATTGTTTAGTTATATCGTTCTCATTATGAATAAAATAGAGCGGTGATGTCATGGCAAAATTTAGTGCGGTATATAATAGACTCACGTAATAGCTCCACATCATCTATCGTTAACTGTGGCTGCTGTTTTCGCTTATTAAATTTAGACGGTAATTCGCCAAACAACTGGTTATGTAGCCGCTGAATATCATCAAATATGCGTTGTGATTGTGAAAACATGAATATTTTTTGGTAGTGGCCAGCTTGCAGAGACGCCAAGTATTTTAATAATACGGTTTCTCTGACCGCTTTTGTTTTAAATGAATTTTCAACCTCTATTGCCGCTGTGGTGCCATCGGCGAGTAAAACGACACCATCCACAGCACGCGTACTACTTTTAGTGTGCAATCGCTGAAATTCAGGCTCTGTGACAAATGCAGACCATAACTGTGCAGGTTTACCATCTCGATTGCTGTTGTGCACTCCACGCAACAGAATATATGCGTTAATGAGGTTGTGCATAATGTGGTTTTGATTCACCAGCAGGCTAGGATTTGATTGAGAGCGATAATGGACATTAATGCTCATCAGCTCTTCGGCATAGTGTATACCCGCACGAGTCGGGACATACACCCGATTATCGGGGCTGCGATGAGTGTGTACCATGGTTAGCAAACCTGCACTCACCAGTTTATTTAGATGCACAAGTGATTGATGCTGGCTCACCTGGTAGAGCCATCGGATAATAACCGGAGAGACGATTGAAAATCGTGTCGCTATAAGCACAGTTAAACGCGTTCTATTCACCGACTTTTGGAAATTATTCGCGCCTAACGTGTATTTCATATTAATATCAAAATACCGCTCATAATGAGTGGGTTCATTTGTCATTCTGCGAGCTATCCTTGTAGAAATATGGTGATGTATTACTAACTACCACCATACGAGACAAACTATCCGCATTAGAGACGATATTGCATAGAAAACCCGCCGTCATATCGCAAATCTCCAAAGGTGATTGACATAAAAGTCTCGCGACTCGGAGCATTACGGCTTTTTGTTTTTTTTAAATCGATAACAGTTTTATTGTGGGTACTCAGTGTCGTATCTTTTTTGGCAATAATGACATTATCTACTGCACGGGCAATTTCAGAATGGCCTCGGTATGAAATCCCATTTTTATCGGTATGATGCAATATCAGCACAGCTTTTCCTGCATGTCGCATTGTATCGATTGTGTGATTATAAATATTCCATGCATTTTGGGTCATCTCATCGGCAGATGGGCACAACGCTGAGAGGTTATCGATAATGACCACGTCAGCATTGTTAATATCAGTCGCAATCGATGAAAACCCATTGGCAGTTGCTAGGTCTGGTAGTGCACCGACTTGTTGCAGATGCTGTTTATGCATGATTTGTAATGTGTGAGTAGGGGTGGCGTATCCTAAATCTGAAAAAATAGCTCTAAACCGTTGTTGAATCTGATATGCCGATAGTTCTCCATCGATATATAAAACATTCAGCGGGCTAGAAGGGGGGGCACCGAAACATCCAGAGCCCGTAGAAACACATGCTGCAATATATTGCGAAATGAATGTTTTGGCCCCGCCAGCGTGGGCAGCTAGCATCGTTGCCTCGCCCTCGATTAACATATTGGGGATAATTACTTTTGGCGGCTCAATGTCTGCGTACAGAATATCAAAAACGCTTTCTGATAATGAAACACTGTAAGGCGGTGAGGTGTGTTGTGACTGGTTGTCTAATAGTGTGTCGTTCATTACTAACTCCTTTTATTATTTGAATTAGTAACTAAAAACAGCGGTGGCGAAGAGCCGCGATTATTAGTCTATTTTTTTATATATTTTTTATTTCTAATAAAAATGCGCACAGTTCGTATCCAGTATTCATATAAAAACAGAGGTCGCCCTAAAAAAGGGCGACCTCTGTTTTTATATGAATAAGCTAATGCTGCTAATAAATGCCAACAAAGATAAGAAGATTGTTTGAACAAACCCTCATCATGAAAAGTGCAATGATGAGCATAAACAAGCCGCTTTCAGCGGATGGCCTCGCCGCTGCGCAGCTTAACCATTGGGTCTAAAACGCCCGTCAGCTCTGGTGTTGCTCTGCAACGAGCTGACTCAACGCGCTATCGCGCTAGCGTTTTAGACCCAGCGCGAATGCACGAGCTACGCTGCGTACCAACCGCCATGATGCCGCGTCTGACAATGCAATGGGTGCCCCATAGTTTGCATTTTTCAGCGCTGTAATTTTCTAGCGAAAATAAGGGTTCGATGTCAATTTGTGCCAAATTCACACCGAATTTCGCTGAAGCGAAACATCATGGCGGTTGGTACGCAGCTGCGGTACATTCGCGCTGCTCCATACATTTACGGCTGCGCCTACAATGCATTACGCGAGCTATTGGTCTCATTCTGAGACGCTTTTTATGGCAGTTTTTCGTGCCGAAAAATGCGTTTTTAAGGTTCTTTCAGACGAGCAGAATTCAACTTTAGCGTTAAAAGAGTGTAATAAAATAAACTTGATTTCTTACCTTGAATCATTAATGTCAAATAGACTAATGAATATTCACTACGGTGATTACAAATTAAGGACAAAACTTCTGATGGGGTTTTATTTTGCAAAGTTGTGGAAAGTACGCGTGGAAATCATGTACAGCTCAATATCTATTTTTGCTGTGGGGTTTCTCGTTAGGCAATACTCAATAACAACCGATCATTTTTGGTTTGTGTGTCTGTTGTTTTGCTGTACAAAATTGATTACAGGGATTTATTTATATGAGGTATCACGCGCGAATGGCATACATAGCATTCGGAAAATGCTGCCGTTTCTGTTATTTCGATTTATTTAATTGTCAATGGCAAGGATAGACAACTATTTATAGGTTGCTGTTGCTTTATGAAAACGTTGATTTTACAGTGATAAAGGTCCTGCTAATAATGAAAAATCGCAATAATTGAATATACTGTTTGCTCAGCTAAACCAGAGGGAATGAAAAAATTGGTTATAGAACAAAAACTTCTAAATTAAGAATACTCCCCCGTCATAATAACGGAAGAAGCACCTAAACTTGGAGGATAAGTAACGATACTAACTTATAAGCGCAAGGTACTTCTTAAAAAATTTAATAAATTATTATTTACTGATTGTATAACATTAATACCTAACTATTTCTACTTACTCGTGCGATATAAATAAGTAGTAACGCAGCGATTAAAGCCATTCCGGTGTTAACTAAATATACGTTTCTGTACCCTAATAGTTGAGCAAAGAAAGTGATAGTTATAGCCCCTAAAATATTTCCCACATTAGTTGTATTCCAAAATAGAGCTGAAGCTGCTCCCGCTCTATCTGGCATAAGATCTTGAAACCAGGTCATACCTAGCCCTGCGACAAATCCAATCATTAATGCGTTGCAGATTTGAAGTGGAAACAAAACCCACAATTCAGTAGCATGCCAAAAGCCAAAATATAAAGTTATAGAGGCTACAGACCCTATACATATTAACGAAGGCAGAGAAAAGCGTGTGCCTAACCACCCAGCGAAGATCATGATAGGAATCTCTATAGCCGCTGCAGTTCCCATAAGCCAACCAGACCAACTAACATCAAGGTTCAGTACTTGAGTTATGTATAATGGTAAAGAAATTAAATACGATTGGTTGCATCCAAAAATAAGTGAAAAACCAATAAAAGCAATTGTAATTTGTTTATTTCGAGAGTTGTCTGATTTATGATTTTTTTTAGCTAATTTTTGTACTTTTGGTAGAGTCAAAAGGGTAGAGGTAGCACAAGCTAGATACATTAAAGCAACAATTAAATAATACTGCTTAAAATTAAAATAATCTATTAAGAGAAAGCCAATTGCAGGGCCGCCAACCCATGAAAAAGCTGAGCAAGCACGCAAAATAGTATTGAACATAATAAGGTTTTTTCGGTTGAATTTGTGTTCAGCATAGTCACGAGCATGTGCAAATGTTTGAGGTATACTTGCAAAAGATAAGCTAAAAAACGATACCCCTGAAATTAATGCTATTTCATAGCTAGATGATATTGAGAATAAATAACAGCTTGTTGAACCACATAGTATTCCTAAAAGAATCAAAGGGCGTCGATCATTTAACCTGTCTGAAAAATGTCCCATAAGCTGAGAAAACAAGATACTCGATAGTGATATCAAAATAAAAAAAAGACCAATATAAAATGCATCAGCTGAGAATTTTTCTGCTATGAAGTAGCTCAATGTAGGTAGTGTTAGCGCGAAAAGAAATGCCTGTAAACTTGAATTAAAGTAAATAAAAAAGATGGGGAAAGTTAAAATTTTTTGATTCTTCATTTCTTATACCGTTTTATCCGTTTTTAGTAAACGCTAAAAACATAGTGGAGATTAGAATATAAAGATTGTACAATTTAAATGAACCGGTTCACAGTGTTTTATCTTGATGATTATGGGCCTATTAAAAATCTGCAATTTAAGAACATTTAAATGCGATTGAATATAGATAATTAAAGTAGGAGAATTTAATATGCTTAATAATAAATTGCTTATCATTTTTTTGATACAGGCTACATTTATCAGTGGTTGTGCGCATCTTGATAAAAAGAATATAGAAGTTAGCTCCATTAAAGAAGATTTAGATGCGAAGCCAAACATACTACTAATACAGGTCGATGACTTTGGTTATGATGATTTAGGAGTTCATGGTAATAAATTACTCCAAACCCCAAAATTAGATGAATTGGCACAACAATCTATTAGGTTTGATAATTTTTATGTTTCTTCATTGTGCGCGCCAAGCCGTGCATCTTTGCTGACAGGAAGAAACTTTTTGAAAACGGGTGTGTCTGGTGTCCATGGAGGGCGTGATTATATAAACTTATCAGAAACCCTCCTTCCAGAAAAATTACAAAAAAATGGCTACGCTACGGGGATGTGGGGTAAGTGGCATAGTGGAAAAACCAATGGCTACTTCCCTTGGGATCGTGGTTTTGATCAAGCCTATTACGCAAGTTTATATAATTACTTTGATAATGTTGGTTTATTAAATGGGTATGAAGTTAAAACTAAAGGTTCGGCTACTCAAGTGATTACCGATTTTGCAATTGATTTTATTGAAGACAATAAGGATAAGCCGTTTTTTGCTTATGTGCCTTATATGGCACCGCATAACCCTTGGAGAGCCCCAGAGAATATTATTGAAAAATATAGAGAAAAAGGTTTGTCAAAAGCAATGGCATCTTTATATGCAATGATAGATAACCTAGATCAAAATATAGGACGATTACTAGCGTCACTCGAAAAAGCTAACCTAAGTGAAAATACTATAGTTGTTTTTATAAGTGATAATGGCCCTTGGATAAAGAGTTACCGGTTTGGTTTATCCGAAGATGAATGGGCCTTGAGAAACCCTAATAATAAAAAAGGTATGAAAGGGGATAACTGGGAAAATGGTATTCATTCGCCGCTATTTATCCGGTGGCCAGAAAAGTATGTAGCTAAAAACACAGAGCAACTTAGCCAAATTGAAGACTTATACCCTACAATTCTTACTTGGGCAGGGATTGAATTTGAGAGTGAAAAATTAGATGGTTCATCATTAGTCAACGTTTTAAATGGTGGCGAGTTGGATGAACGCTACATTGTGAGTGCTTACGCTTCACCTTCTACCCAAAAGGTGGATTATCACGAATTAGATCCTACAGGGTTCTACTATCCACTGTCTTCTGATTATCGAATAGATATATCTGATGCTACTGAGCAGAGACTTGCGGTTAGGCATGGTGATTTCAAATTAGTACAAAATGAAGGTAATCAAGAGAAGGTTGTGCTTTATAACCTAGCTAAAGACCCACTAGAAACAACAAATGTATTCGCTGAACATAAAGATATAGCTAAGGAAATGCAAGAATATCTAACTAAATGGTATAAAAAAGTATTAGATGAACCTAACTCTCTGAAAATGCCTACATTTCAAATTGGTTATAAAAATAGAAAATTTAGTCAAATTTATGCATCATCGCCTTCGGATATTAGCGGTGACTTAATGAATACAAATCACTTTCTAGCTAATTGGACTAACGAAGGCGCATGGGCTAAATATAATGTGAATGTTAATTCTAGTGGTACTTATCAAGCTAGATTAATTACAAGCATGCAAGATCCCACATCAAGAGCATTTACTCTTAGCTGCGGCGAGAACGTTATATCATCGAGCCTTAAAGTAAGTGACACTATCAATGAGTTTGGAACGTTGATCCAAAATGAAAGTGCTTACTGGAGCGACTTTGATAAACCGGAAACCTTTAAAGCAGAAATACATAATTTTATTCTTGGGGATATAAAGCTAGATGCCACTTGTTCAACACTAAAGTTAGAGCTTACAGACGTAAGCCTCGGGAGCAAAATTAATAAGCTCGATCAAGTTATAGCGATACAGTTAATAAAGCACTAGAACGCGAAGTAGGAGTTGGCCTATAAAAGTAGCTTTTAATAGGCCATATTTATTGAAATTCGTTGTAAGCCTTGTGTAATAAGAGGAATATTAAGCTTCATTTTATGAGCTAATTATCAAGTTGATTAAGGTAGATTTTTAATGCTTTTGCTAATGATTCAAAGCCAATCATGTCAAAATCTATTTTGCTTATTTCTATCCATTTAGCTTCTGATATTTCGCTTTTTTGTAGTTTGAAGTAAGGGTTACTTTTTAATTCATAATAAAAAACACTGTCTAAAGTATGGTAAGTGATATCGTTATACTTATAAGTGTTTGGGTATGATACAAGATATTGCCAAAGAGCACTGTCTATCTCTAAACCTAGCTCTTCTTGTATTTCTCGACTCAAAGCTTTTTCAAGACTTTCGTTGTGATCAACGAACCCCCCTGGTAAGTCTAACATTCCTTTACATGGGTGCTTTGCCCTAGTCGTAAATAGTATCTGATCTTTAAATTTAATTATTCCTGCAACTGCAGAGGCGGTATTATGATAATAAAGAAAATCACAATCTTTGCATTGCCAGTAGTGCTGGTTTATAAATTCAATATTAATGCTTTTACAATTAGGGCAAAATTTAAACATAACAGGGCCTATATACTCTTAATGAAATTCACTATTTCAGAGGTTTTTTGATTAAGTAAATTAATATCACCTCTTGTTTCTACGTTTACCCTAAGTAGCGGCTCTGTATTAGAGCACCGAACGTTAAAACGCCATGTATCAAAGGTAACTCCTAGGCCATCAATATGCTCGGTTTCAATAGCATCATGAGCGTATTCTGTATAAAGAGCCTCTAGTACAGTCGTTGCGTTACCAACAGTTAAGTTAATTTCGCCACTGCATGGGTATTGTTGTTGGTAATGCTCTACTAGAGAAGATAGCGGGGTGTCTATACTACTCAAAAATTGACATATTAATAACCAAGGAATTGTCCCATTATCACAATAGTAAAAGTCTCTAAAATAATGATGTGCACTCATTTCACCGCCATATAAAGCATGTTCTTCGCGCATGCGTTCCTTTATAAAGGCATGTCCCGTTTTACTTTTTATCCCTAGTGCATTCGTATCATTAATGATGGATTCTGTATTCCAATAAAGGCGAGGATCAAAAATAACTTTACCCTCAGGTTCTTTATCCAGCATCATTTTTGCAAAGAGTCCTACTAAGTAATAACCTTCAATAAAATCACCTTTTTCGTCAAAGAAAAAGCAACGGTCAAAATCACCATCCCAAGCAACCCCTAAATCAGCTTTATGCTGTTTAATAGCACTCTGGGTAGCAGCTCTATTTTCAATTAATAGGGGGTTTGGTACGCCATTTGGAAAGTGACCATCAGGCTCAAAATTTACTTTGATAAACTCAAAAGGTAAGTGTTTTTCAAGTGCATTTACCACTTCCCCAGCTCCACCATTGCCCGGATTGACAACTATTTTTAGTGGTTTCAGCTTATCAATATCAATAAACTCGAGTAATTTTTGCGTATATGCACTTCTTGGGTTTTGAAATGATAAGCTACCTTTTTCTTTAACGGGAGCAGGGAAGTTATTGTCTTCAATTATAGCTTTTATTTGAGCTAACCCCGTTTTTTCGCTTACAGGAACTGACTCTTTTCCAACAATTTTCATGCCGTTATAGTTTGCAGGGTTATGGCTAGCAGTAACACAAACTCCTCCGGCTGCATTAAAGTGTGGGACCGCAAAATAAATCTCTTCCGTACCACATTGGCCTATATGAATTACATCTTTACCGCTATCCATCAAACCTTGAGCCAGGGCTTCACAAATATCAGGGCCAGATAAACGTATATCATGACCAATTACCACTTTATTTCCAATAAGTATCTGTGCATAAGCTTGCCCAATTTTATAAGCAAGTAATGGATTTAATTGCTCTGGCACTATGCCGCGTATATCGTAAGCTTTAAAACAGTCGAGTGAATACATAGTGTTCTCCATTATTGTGGCATCTGTAATTCATTGTTTGAGATTTTGTAACCTTTAGGAACAAAGATAAGTCGTCGAAATCCTGATATTTCAGCCCAAGGCTTATAACTATTATTTTTAAGAACATTAAATAGAATTTTCTGGATGCCAGTTTTTAAACTAACACTGCCGATTTTCTGTAAGCTCAACTCTTCTAACTGATAAGTTATAGAGTTATCACCAATACTAAAATTTATTAATATACCTGCAGAATCGGTGTTATCTTGTTTAAAATATATATCGTAATTATCAGCTCTTTTTACATCTATCAGATAGCTAGCATTATCACCTTCTATTTTCATATTAGTCATGTGGTGCGCTTTACTGATAGTATTTCCGCTGGTAGAAGCTGCACCAAAACCGTTCACAACAGAAATGTTATCTCTCCCCCCGATAATGAATATAGGTGGGGCATAGCTTGTTTCAGATTTAAGTAGTTGGTGAAATTTTTCTTTTAGCTTCATCTTCATTTTGTTAGCAATAATAGGATGTTTTGAAATGACATTATGACGCTCCAATGGATCAGCGAGCATATCAATAAGAATGTACCTTTTTTCTGGTTGCGGGTAGCCGTCGCGGTCATTGGCTGGGTTTAAAATAAGCTTATATTGCTCATTTCTTAGACCTATTACTTGAGAGTGATAAGTCATTTGTGATCGAGCTTCATCGTCGATAGGCGTCCATTGATTAAAATGCTCTTTATTAGATTTAACGCTGTGTGATGCAATGTATGTTTCGCGATTGTTTGATCCTTCGGTATTACCATATAAATAATCGACAAAAGACTGCCCATCTATAGGCTTGTTTGCTTTTGGTAATTCAGTATCGGTTAATGACAAAAGAGTAGGGAAAATATCTTTCACGTCGACATAACGATTAACAATATTAGCTTTGAATTGCTCAGGCCAACGAATAAATAATGGTGACCTTATGCCATTCTGCCAACTTTGACCTTTGTTGCCATTCATTTTCGTTGGGTTACGTTCTTCCCATTCACTTTTTGTCATAGCACCTAAGTTAGTCGAATCCCACCAAGGTCCATTATCACTCATAAAAATAACGACAGTATTTTCAGCTAAGCCTTGCGTTTCTAAGTTTTGTAAAAGTCTGCCAATATGAAAGTCCATTTCTTCAATCATGCCATATAAGTTAGCAACTGCAGGTCGCATTCCTTGCTCTAAGAATCTTTTAGTGTAACGTTCTGGAGCAAGCCATGGTTCATGTGGTGCTAAATAACTAGTGTATGCGAAGAAAGGCTGGCTTTTGTTCTTTTTAATAAAGTTAATAGTATAGTCAGTAATAACTTTTGAAACCCAATTGTTATGTTTTACTGGCTTGCCATTTAGGAAACCAAAACTGTTCTCATGTTGATAAAGTTCAGCGTAATAAGCTTCATCAAAGCCTCTATCTGTAGGCATGTAGCCTTCTGTTTTTCCTAAGTGCCACTTTCCCCAAAGACCTGTAGTATAGCCATTATCGCTCAAAATATTAGAGATAAGAGTTTCAGATTTATTCATGTAATCACGACCACCATGAACACCTGAAACCCCTGTTTTGTAAAAATCTCTTCCTGTCAATAATGCAGCACGAGTTGTAGAGCAAACTGGAGTGACTGAGAAATCAGAAAACTGGACAGATTGCTTTGCTAAAGCATCTATATTTGGTGTTCTCAATTGTGGATGGCCATGTAATGATAAGTCATCAAACCCCAAGTCATCAGCTGTAATCAAAAGAATATTCGGGGGTTGGTTTGCCCATAGTGGAAAACTGAACAAAAAAATGAATAATAAACTAAGACGCATTGGTAAATTCCTTAATTAAGGGAGCAATTTCAACGCCTGCCATTACTAAATGGTAGAGTGTACTTGCTGGAGCACTATGGTTAATTATATGGTTATCTATATCGAGTTGGTCTATGTAACCCCCTTGTTCTTTGGAGCGAATGAAGTGCGTTAATAAACCTTTAGCTGCAAAATCAGCATCTTTAAGGTAGTTATAATCAGTGCATCGAGTGTATTCGGCTTGTGCTAAACTTGCTTTAAGCCACTCGGTCATTGGCCAGCAACGTTTAGTGCCGGAAGAGGTGTTTGTTTCTATGTTAATCTCATCAAGGAGAAGTTCATTGCGTGGATCTAAGCCAAACTTGAGTGCATTGTGATAAAATGTATCGCAAATTTTATCAACAGGTGCTTGGGTATACTTTTGATATTGGCGAAGTAGCCAAACCCACTCCATCATGTGACCAGGCTCGATAATATTTCCTTTTTCACCAGTCAACCTTTTCCAATCGTTACTAAAATATTCAAATAACACACCTTGTTTATGATCGACAAAGCAAGTCTCAAATAAACAAAATATTTCCCCCGCTTTTGCCAACCATTTTGCATTATTTGTGAATTTATATAAGGTTAAAAATGCTTCAAATAGGTGCATGTGAGGGTTCTGTCTACGGTATTCACTTTGATAGTCACCTTCTCGCCAACCACCTGGATGCTCTTTCAGTTGATTATCAATTTGGTTAAGTAGTTCGTTTGCAGAATTTAAAGCATTTAAATCATTAAATACATGGTATCGCCAACCGTACGCTAAAAGTAAAAATGCGACGTCATACAAGTCTTGATGTGCATTAATAATTTGGTGTTCGTGGTTAAGCAAATGCACATGTTGGTTAGTATTCGGATTTATTGCATGTTTTATGATGTATTGATCTAATTTCGCAACTAACGGAAATCCATTTGTTATCCACCCCATTTTTTGTGCGGCCGAAAAAACAAACATTTGCCTTGTTTGAACTCTTACGCGTCGGTTTGATTCATAATCAGGTCGTCCATCGCTGAGGATTTTTTCAAAGCTAGCACCTTTGTCATCTATACAAGAAGTACTCCAATAAGGAATAGCTACTTGTTTTAACCAGTCCACATATTCATATAAATTATTAGTCATTATTTTATACCTTAATTGTTTTATAAATAATTAAACTCACTGTGAACCGGTTCATTTTTTTGTAATTTTTTTTTACTTTGGAGGTCTAGTACTTTCACGAATTACAAATTCATAAGGTAATATATGTTCAGTAATTTTAGGTGTAGTATTTGAGAGTAGTTCGAAAAGTAGTTCAGCTGATTTCTCACCTATTTTTTCAGCAGGCTGTGCTACAGTCGTTAGTGTTGGAGTACAATAACGAGATACATTCATATCATCGAATCCTGTAACTGATATATCATCTGGTACCTTGAACCCATTATTGCTAAACCCTTTTATTGCAGCGATTGCCATTTGATCATTCATAGAAAATATGGCCGTAGGGACATTTTCCATACGCGTAAAGCTTTCTGCAGCATTAAGACCTGACCAGTAGTTAAAATCCCCTTCTATTACAAGGTTAGGGTCAAATACAATGCCCGCTTTTTCAAGTGCTTGTTTGTAACCACTCAATCGATCTATAGTATGTGGGTTATCAATCAGGCCACTGATCACACCAATTCGTTTATGACCTAGGTTGATTAGGTAATCTACTACTTTTTCTGCTGCTTGAACATTGTCTATTCGTACTGATGGCCCAGGTGTGTTTTCGCAACTACTAGCGTTAACTGAAACAATACCTTCTTTCGGTAAAAGTGCATCACCAGCCTTATAAGGCCGTAAGTTGATGATACCGTCCGCTAGTTTTGTTTCTACCATGGATACAAACTCTTTTTCCCTTTCAATAGTATCTTTTGTATCGCCTAGTAAAACACTAAATCCTTCTTTTTGTGCTACAGTTTCAATTCCCGAAATCACTTTAGCAAAAAATAAATTTGCAATATCTGGGACTAATACGACAATTGTATTTGAAGTTTTCTTCCTGAATTTTTGAGATAACATATTCGGCTTATAGTTAAGCTTTTTTATTGCAGCATTAACACGTGCTAAATTTTTTGGTGAGACCTTATCTGGCGTACTCAAAGCCTTAGAAATAGTACCGGTGCTAAGCCCAGATTCTCTTGAAACATCTCTAATTGTAGCCATAGGTTTTCCCCAAATAAAATATTAATCAACTGATAATAAAACAGTTAGAGTAATATTCACAGAAATTTTAAGATATCACTGGCAATCTTTATTGTTTAACGTTATCTTGTAAAATATGAACCGGTTCATTTGGTTCATTGTTAGATTAACACAAAAAAATAAATTATCCACAATCACGTGGTAAAAATTCGCAAAGTTAGGTTGTATATAAATGATCATGACAACATTAGACTTGGTAATTATTCTTAGTTATTTAGTAGGGATTGTCCTGCTAGGTCTTTGGATTTCAAGCCGAGCAAAAAAAAGCACGCAAGGCTATTTCTTAGGTGGAAATAGTCTCAAATGGCAGTATTTGGGGCTTTCAAATGCTTCAGGTATGTTTGATATTAGCGGAACTATGTGGATGGTATATTTATTGTTCATTTACGGAGCTAAAAGTATTTTTATTCCTTGGCTATGGCCTGCATTTAATCAAATATTTTTAATGGTTTTTCTTTCAATTTGGCTTAGGCGGTCTGGAGTTATGACTGGAGCTGAATGGATTCGCTTTAGATTTGGTGATAACCAAGGTGCGAAGTTAAGTCACTTAATCGTTGTTGGTTTTGCTTTGCTAAGTGTTCTTGGCTTCCTAGCTTATAGTTTTATCGGCATAGGTAAATTTGCTGTTGCATTTTTACCTTGGCAGCTGTCAGTAGATCCTCATACAAACGAAGTACTTTATGGATTAATATTAACCGCTTTTACAACTGCTTATGTTGTCAAAGGGGGAATGACTAGTGTGGTGTTTACTGAAGTTTTGCAGTTTATATTGATGACGATTGTATGCGTTGCAATTGGTGTTATTGCGATGAATCAAGTTTCAGCTGAAATGCTAGCAAAAGTGACGCCTGATGGCTGGGCTGAAATTGGCTTTGGATGGCACTTAGATATTGATTGGTCTGGTATTTTAGACAGCGCCAACCAAAAAATAATCGATGATGGCTGGTCGATGTTTTCAGTTTTTATCATGTTAGTCTTATTCAAAGGGATTTTACAAAGCCTAGCTGGGCCTGCTCCTAATTTTGACATGCAACGTGTTCTTTCGGCGAAAACTCCGACAGATGCAGCTAAAATGAGCTGGCTTGTTAATGTTGTTCTGTTATTTCCACGTTACATGATGATAGCTGGTCTAACAGTCTTAGCATTAGTATTTTATATGGATGATTTAAATGGCATGGGAGAAGCCGTTGATTTTGAAAAAATACTACCTTTTGCATTAGCTAACTATGTGCCAGCCGGTTTACTTGGATTAATGATTGCAGGCTTACTTGCAACATTTATGTCTACTTTTGCTGCAACGACAAATGCTGCTCCCGCATATGTAGTGAATGATATTTATCGTCGCTACATAAACCCTGAAGCATCTGAATCAACCTCGCTGAAATTAAGTTATTTTGTCTCAATTCTGTTTGTTGTTTTAGGTACAGCGATTGGCTTATTTGTTCCTTCATTAAATGACATTGTATTGTGGCTTGTATCAGCTCTATATGGTGGTTATACAGCGTCTAATGTTCTTAAGTGGTATTGGTGGCGCTTTAACGGAATGGGTTATTTTGCAGGTATGGCTGTTGGTATTCTTGCGGCAATTCCTATGATGTTTACGACTGTATCTCCATTATATGCCTTTCCATTTATGTTTGCTTTTTGTTTGTTGGCATGTGTTGTTGTGAGCTTAAAGACTAAGCCAGATGATATGGAAATTCTTAAAGCGTTTTACCTAAAAACACGTCCTTGGGGTTTTTGGAAACCTGTTTTAGAAGAAATTCACAAAGATAATTCATCTGTTTTACCTAACCAAGACTTTAAGCGTGACGCATTAAATGTGGTACTGGGTATTATTTGGCACACATCACTCACTGCTGCTCCTATCTTTATGGTTATCAAACATTGGGTTCCATTCACTATTGCGTTAACTGTTGCTGCTATTACCTCACTGATTCTCAAGTTTAATTGGTGGGATAAATTGGTTGATTACCCAGAGCATGCGCAAATAGCAAACGAAAAAATTTATAAATAAGTAAATCGATAAATATTAAGAGAATGATGATGAGTAAATTAACAATCACAGAATTTGAAGCAAAGCTTACAAAGTTACAGTCAGAGCACAAAGCATTAATTACTAAAAAAAATTCAGAAGTACATAAAAGTAATGGTATTTATACTCGCTGGTGCAATCCTATAGTGACCAATGAGCATACTCCATTAAATTGGCGTTATGACTTTAATCACAAAACAAATCCATTTTTAATGGAACGGATAGGAGTTAATGCTGCACTTAATTCGGGAGCAATAAAGTTTAATGGTAAATATACAATTGTTGTTCGGGTAGAAGGCATTGATAGAAAGTCTTATTTCGCAGTTGCTCAAAGCGATAATGGAGTTGATAACTTCGAATTTTGGGAACGTCCAATTACGATGCCTGAAACAAAAATCCCAGATACGAACATCTATGATATGCGCTTAGTAAAGCATGAAGATGGTTATATTTATGGTTTATTTTGTACTGAGAGAAAAGATAAGTCGAACCTTAAAGATACTAGTGCTGCAGAAGCACAGTGTGGTATTGCAAGAACAAAAGATTTAGTTAATTGGGAGCGTCTGCCCGACTTAGTTACATTTTCAGGTCAACAACGTAATGTAGTACTGCATCCTGAGTTTATTGATGGTAGATATGGACTTTACACAAGGCCTCAAGATGGTTTTATAAGTGTTGGAGGAGGCGGAGGTATTGGCTTTGGGTTATGTGACTCAATGGAGAAAGCAATAATTCATGAAGAAGTTATTATTGATGAAAAAGTCTACCACACAATAACCGAAGTGAAGAACGGGCAAGGTCCTGCGCCGATTAAGACGCCTCAAGGCTGGTTGCATTTAGCGCATGGTGTCCGCAACACAGCAGCAGGTTTACGCTATGTGTTGTACACATTCTTAACAGATCTAGAAAAGCCTTGGATTATTACCCACAAGCCTGCGGGTCACTTAATCGCACCTGAAGGTGAAGAGCGCGTCGGGGATGTATCTAACGTGGTATTTAGTAATGGTTGGATTGCTGATAGTAATGGTGATTTATTTATCTATTATGCGTCATCAGATACTCGTATGCATGTTGCAACCAGCACAATTGATAAACTAGTCGACCATTGCCTTAACTCTCCAAAAGATTGGCTGCGATCAGCAACATCAGTTGAATCAATTAATAAGTTAATTGATAGCAATTTAGCTCTTTAGTGTGAGGATTAAAGGATATGACTAAATTTAATCACTCTAGCATTTCACAAGAGCTTGAAAACATTGCTTCATGGTGGATCGATAATTCTATAGACAAAACCAATGGTGGTTTTATTGGTGAAATAGATGACAAAGGCAATCAAGTACATCAGGCAAGCAAAGGGATCGTTTTAAATAGTCGTATCCTTTGGTTTTTCAGTAAATTGGCTTTAAATACTCAAAAAGACACTCACATAGACGCTGCAAAGCGAGCCTTCAATTACATTATTAATTTTTTTGATGACTCTGAATTCGGAGGAGCTGTTTGGGAGCTTGATTACCAAGGTAACGTTCTCAACCCTAAAAAACAAACATATGCACAGTGTTTTTGTATTTATGCGTTTTCTGCTTATTTCGAGTTAACTGGCTCAAAATTAGCTTTAAGTAAGGCTGAGCAATATTTTCAGCTTGTTGAGACTCATGCATTAGATAAAAAGCACGGTGGTTATATTGAAGCCATGACTCAACACTGGGACTTAATCGAAGATTTTAGACTAAGTGAAAAAGATTTAAATTCGCCAAAATCGATGAATACCCACTTACATGTGCTTGAAGCCTATACTGCTTTCTATCAAATAAAAAAAGATGCAGTGACCAAGCAAGCTTTAACAGGTGTACTTGATACTTTCGCAGACAATATTGTTGATGCTGACAGAGGGCATCAAAAATTATTTTTCGATATGGAGTGGAATGACTTATCAGAAGCATTTTCCTATGGTCATGATATTGAGGCTAGCTGGTTATTAAATGAAGCTATTGAAGTGTTGGATAATCAAAGAATTAACGCAAAGATTTACCCAATAGTTATTAAGCTTGCCTCTTCATGTCTATCTGAAGCTATCGGTAATAAAGGGCAAGTTTGCGATGAGTTTGTTTTTTCAACTGAAACAAGGTTGGAACATAGTGATTGGTGGGTGCAGGCTGAAGCGCTAGTAGGCTTTTTAAATGCTTACACACTCACAAAAGATCAAAAGTATTATGATGCATGTATCCGGATATGGGATTACATAGATAAATATCATTTAGATAAAGAGTGCGGAGAATGGCATTGGGTATCTAAGAATGATCTCAATTTTGTTCAGCAACGCTATAAAGTCGGTTTTTGGAAAGCCCCTTATCATAATGGTAGAGCGATGATGGAGTTATCTCGATTGTTCACCGAATTAGATGAAGGAGATAAATAATGCGCTTATTGACACTTCTTACGGCAATTATCGCTACCCCTACATTGGCTTTTGATAATTATATTACAAGAACAGGTAGTGAGTTATACGATGGTAATACGCCTTTTCGTTTCGCAAGTTTAAATGCTCCAGAGTTACATCGAATTGAGGATGATGCATTAGGGGTTTGCAAGAATGATAGTCGAAGTTGGGGGCAATATTTTAAATGGCCAACGTCAGATGAACAAAAAAATTGGGTACAATCTTTTGTTAAATCAGGTCTAAATGTTACTCGCACATACGTCTTTTCAGTTGCGCAAAAAGATGATGAAAAATGTGCGAGGGAGACACATATATTACCTCCCGAAGAAAAAGATGGTATGCCAAGGCTTAATGAGAAAGCTATGCGAATCTTCGATCAACTTATCGCACATTCTGATAATGAAGGGTTACGCTTAATAATTCCATTCATTGACCACTGGGAGTGGTGGGGGGGACGTAAGCAGTTAGCCGCATTTTATGCAGAAACGGAAGATGACTTTTATAATACTAATTCAAAAACATATGCCGCTTACAAAAGTATTATTAAACAGGTGATTACCCGAAAAAATACGATTACAGGTCGATACTATTATGAAGAAAAAAGTATCATGGCATGGGAAACAGGTAATGAACTAGTAAAAAGTACAACAGACTTTGTTTCACAGACTGCAGCGTATATTAAGTCTTTAGCCACTAATCAATTGGTTATAGATGGTAACTATTTGTCAATTTTAGATTCTTCTTTGGAGGATCCGAATATAGACATCATTAGTAATCATTTTTATACGGTAAATGGTAATAATAAACCTCAAACAGTTAAAAATGACTTAAAAAAAATCGCAGGGAAAAAACCTTATATTGTAGGTGAATTTGGTTTACAGCCCATAGAGGGGCTTCGAGATATCATGGAGACGGTTGTAAATTATTCTTACAATGGAGTTAAAGCATCTGGCGCTATGATTTGGGGTTTCCGTGGGCGCAGACATAACGGTGGCTTTTATTGGCACGCAGAGGGCGATAGTGGTTACTATAGTTACCATTTACCAGGCTTTGATGCAGGCAAGGCTAATGAAGAGAAAAAAGTGATTCAATTAGTCAGAGAGTCACAGGCTAAAATGAATGGCCTAGAAAGTGCTCCTACTCTTCCTGTTCCACAAGCACCTATATTAAGAAATGTGACCAAAGATCTAAAGTTATCATGGCTAGGTTCCCCAGTTGGTGAACATTATTCAATAGAGCGTAAACTGTCAAACAGTGCAGACTGGGAACGAGTTGCTAGTGAAGTAACTGACGGTAAAAATAAGTTTAATCCTCAAAAAGATACATTGTTTCAAGATACTTGGCCAGCTGGATACTCAGGTGAAATAAGCTATAGGGTAATTGCTGAGAACGAGGCGGGGAAATCCGCGCCAAGTAATGTTGTGAATACAAATTCAAATAACAAAAATACTTTTATCAAGGTTGAAGGCTCCCAGTTCATAAAAAATGGAAAGCCTTATTACTATGTAGGTACAAACTATTGGTACGGCCCTCTTTTAGCCGCTCCCGATGGGGATAGGAAAAGGCTTATTAAGGAACTCGATAATTTAGCTAGTAATGGAATTAAAAACTTACGAATACTAGCTGGAGCAGATGGCGGGATAACAGACTCCTCAGTAAAACCAGCATTACAAATTAAACCTAATGAATATAATGAGAATTTATTAATTGGGTTAGATTATTTACTTGCCGAAATGTCAAAGCGAGACATGGAAGCGGTTTTATATCTAAATAATAATTGGATCTGGTCTGGGGGGATGTCACAGTACTTACAATGGATGGGGTATGGAGATGTGCCTAATCCATTTGAAGAGGGAGTGTCTTGGCAAGAATATATGGATTACACAGAACAGTTTTATAGCTGTGAGCCATGTAAGGCAAGCTACTATAAACACGTTAAATTTTTACTTGAGCGCACAAATAGTATTACAGGTGTGCTTTATAAAAATGATCCAACCATAATGAGTTGGCAGCTTGCTAATGAACCTCGTGTATTTTCAGAAAAGTCCAAAATACCATTCAGGCAGTGGGTTAATGAATCGGTCAACCTTATCAATGTTTTGGCACCAAATCAGTTAATAAGTACCGGTAATGAGGGCGCTGCTGGGAGTATGGGTAGTCTAGAGCTGTTTAGAGAAAACCATACCAATAAGCATATAGATTACTTAACTATGCATATGTGGCCAAAAAATTGGTCTTGGTACGATGTTAATAATGAAGCTGAGTCATTAGAAACAGCAATAGATGAAGCAAACCAATATATGAGCCAACATATTGAAATTGCCCAATCTATGAAAAAGCCAATCGTTATGTCTGAGTTTGGCTTCCCGCGTAATAAGGAAAGTAATTCACCTAAATCTCACACTGATTACCGCGATAAGTTTTACAAGGCGATGTTTAAAAACATAACTCATAGTCGTAATCATGATGGTGAGCTTGCGGGGTTTAACTTTTGGGCTTATGCCGGCTATGGCGTTGCTAATTCCAAGAACAATTATATTTGGCAAGAAGGGGATGACTACCTAGGCGATCCCGCACAAGAGCCCCAAGGTTTGAATAGTGTATTTGCAACCGATGTTAGTACCTTAAAAATCATCAAAAAAGTAAATGAGAATTTACGAGGAGTGAATCAATGAGAGCTATATTTTTACTAATTTTTTTAATGTGCTCTACAGCATTTGCTAGTGATAAAAGTTTCGATAATTTTATCACTGTTGATGGCACAAAGCTTATGGATGGCGATGAAGAGTTCAGATTTTTATCTTTTAATGTTCCTACATTAAATTATGTTGAAGATGAAATGGCATTTGAAAATGCAAATCCATATGCACTACCTTCAGAATTTGAATTACATGACTTATTTAAAACAGTGAATCAATTAGGGGGCAGAGTTATTCGCTCGTACACCATTCCTGTTAGGAATAATAATTTTCCGGACGAATCCATTACGTTTGTTGAGTCGCCTAGTGTTTTTAATGAAGAAGCATTTAAGGCTATGGATATGGCTATAGCTTTAGCAGGGGAATATAAAGTACGACTTGTTGTACCATTATTAAATAATTGGCCTTGGATGGGAGGACGTCCTAACTATGCTGATTTTAGAGGGAAAAAGTCTGAAGAGTTTTGGACAGACCGACAACTTATTGAAGACTTTAAAGCGACAGTTAATTATGTGCTTAACCGAACCAACACGATTACCGGAATAAAATACAAAGATGATCCAACCATCATGGCTTGGGAAACTGGAAATGAGTTAGAAAACCCAGCATCGTGGGCGATTGAAATTTCTAGGTATATAAAGAGTATTGACGATAATCACTTATTAATTGATGGTTTTAATGCAATTCACTTAGAAGAAGAAGATGTATGGGTGCAGCAATATTCAATTGATGAGCCAACTATCGACATGGTGAATACTCATCATTATGAAGGTAGCCCTGATAAAATGCTCAAAAATATTAAAAAAACAGTTGAGATGATTGGTGGTAAAAAGCCTGTTTTTTTGGGTGAGTTTGGTTTTATAAGTACTACAGGTGTTGAGAAGGTACTCGACTACGTAATATCTGAGCCCGCTATACCTGGGACTTTTTTATGGAGTCTTCGACGTCATCATCCTGAAGGTGGCTTCTACCAGCATTCTGAACCTGTTGGTTATGGGCTATACAGAGCTTATCACTGGCCTGGTTTTGATGATGGGCACATATACGATGAAAGAAATCTATTAAAGCTCTACCGAGAGAAGGCATTTGAAATTCAGGGCAAACAGACTCCGAATATAGTGGTTCCTGAGGCGCCAAAGCTACTACCATTTAAGGAATCTCCAAAGTTTAGCTGGCAGGGCTCAGCTGGCGCTTCAGGATATAATATACAAAGAAGTCCGTCAGGAAAAGGTGCATGGAGAACAATTGCATATAATGTAGAGGATTTAGATACTCCTGGCTTTGATTTATACAGTGATACAACAGCTGAGATTGGCAAAAGTTATTATTACCGAGTTGTTGCACTGAATCAGGCCGGAAACTCTGAACCTTCAAATATTGTAGGTCCCGTCGAAATTAAGTATTTAACCCAAGTGGATAAGGCGAGAAACTTTGCTGTATTGGATGAATCCAAAGGTATTGAGCTGCAAACTGGTGATTACAGGTCTTATAAAGAAGCATTTAGTCGCTTGTCAGGTAAGAAAGGCTCTTGGATAAAGTACGATGTTTCTGCACCAATTAAAAAGATAGAAGTGTTCACTTATGAGCGTTCTCGAGAAAATGCACTGAGCTTTGAATATGCTGATAACTCTTTAAGCTACCGCTCTGTTGAAGCAAAAGTGAGTGATTTTGGTTCAAAAGAGAAAAACTATGATTATTTAATACCTAAAAAATATACTTTATCAGCATTTGATACTGGGCGTATCAAAGTCATTTTTGCAAACAGTTCAGAAATTGTTCGTACAGAAATTGAATATATATCGGAAAATAATTAAATAATAGGCTTATTTTTATAATTATTTGTTAATAAATGATTGCAACTGGATAATATTTGTTATAACTTTTAATGCACCGGTTCATTTCTTGAAGTTGGAATGTGAACCGGTTTTTTATAAACAATAAAATGAACCGGTTCATTTGCCTTTGAGATAGTAGGCATTCGTTTTCGGCGTGGGGGAAAAGATGAAAAAGACAACATACACACACAAACATTCGAAATTAGCTATTTTGATAGCTTCTATTATGCTGGGTGGTTTAACTGGATGCGTAGAAGGGGAAACACTAAATACTGAAACTGCACAATACACACCAGAATCAAGGCCATTAGGTGTAATAGCTGGTAGTGATGGTGAGTTCGCACCTGGAACTGAAGTAGTCATTGAGGGTCGTTTAGTTGGTACTATAACCGATGAAAGTATACTTTGGAAACAAACTGAAGGTGCGCCAATTCAGATTGATGATCCTAAAAAGCCGACTTTAAGTTTTACTGCTCCACAAGTACAAGCAATTGAAGCATATACTTTTGAGATTACAGCAGTTGATAGCAATGGGAATATCATTGAAGATCAAGATGGCAATCAATTAACAGATGATGTAACTATTACAGTATTTGATCCCGAAAAATTGATAACATTAGAGGCCGAGGACAGCAACGTTGCAACATTAAATGGTACTGTAGTTATAGTGGATGAAACTGATGATATGTATATATCAGGCCACTCTGGCAGTGGGCATACATCAGATATCAACCCTGGTGACTCTGTGGTGTTTAATATCAGCCTTGAAGAAGCTGGTTACTATACAGTATATCTAAATTATGCAATAGGCACGGGTTATGGTGGGAAAGTTGGCCAAGTCAAGGTCAATGGCGTTGCAGCCGAGCTATCTTTATCTGAAACAGGTAAATTTGAGCAAATTCGTGTTGATGTTTTTAATATGAGTGAAGGTGAAAATACAATTGAAGTTGGTGGGGGTTGGAGTTACTATCGCGTTGATAGCATTCAACTACTTCCTGCTGCTGCACCAGCAGGCCCGCTAAGTGTAGAACCATCATTGGTTAACCCTGATGCAACAACCTCTGCTATAAATTTGATGGAATTCTTAACTCAAAATTATGGTTCATCTACCTTATCAGGGCAAACTGAGTTTCCCGCGAAAGTCGGTAATGAATTTCCTTTAACAAATTTTGACGCAATTGTGGATGCAACAGCAGATGATGCACCGGCAATCGTAGCATTCGATTACATGAATTACTCTGCCAGTTATAATGGTAGTGATATAGCTGGATTAACCGACTCAATCATAAAAGCCCACAAAGATAAAAATATAATTGTATCAGCATTATTTCATTGGCGCGCCCCAAGCGGTAACGAAACTGAACAAGGGTGTTTTTACAGTGATTGTACCTCATTTGATTTAACAGCTGCTCTATCTGATGAACAAAGTGATGACTATAAAGCGCTAATCAATGATATCGATACCGTAGCTCTAGAGTTAACTAAGCTTGCAAATGCTGACATCCCTGTTTTATGGCGCCCATTGCACGAAGCCGAAGGTGAGTGGTTTTGGTGGGGGGCTCATGGCTCTGATGCACTAAAACAATTATGGAAAATCATGTATGAGCGCATGACTAACCATCACCAACTGAATAATTTAATCTGGGTATTCACTCATACACAATCACTGAGTGCAGATTGGTATCCAGGTGATGAGTACGTAGATATTGTTGGCTATGATGGTTATGCAGAGCCGAAGAATGATGATGAAGTGACATTCAAGAGTCAATATTCAACATTAAAGGAAAGGCATAACGGTAAAAAATTAGTTGCACTGACTGAAACAGGTACCATTCCAAATGTTCAAACTATGCATGAACAGAATGCTTGGTGGTCTTTCTTTATTACTTGGAATAGCGAAACTTGGGATAGTAGTTCAGTTATAGGGCCCCAAGGTGCGGACAATTCAACCATCGATTCAAACTATGAATATGATGGAGTTATTAACTTACTTGATATACCAAATGTAGTTGAAAAAGTCGAAGCCGGTCTTTATGAAAACTTTGAAGCAAGCAGTAATGACTTTGATATTACTACTTGGGAGTTCCAAAATAATTGGTCACCAGTGGATGGTATTAATCTAAGCACGACATGGTTTGCTGATGGTATGCAGTCACTCGGAGGTGATGTTCAGTTAGTCGAGGGCGATGATAATGTAATTTTGCAAACTTATCCTGCTAACGGTCTTCAATTAGGTTCTGTTAGCACATTAAAAGTTACAGCCCATTCAATTAATGCTGGAAGTAATGTGCAAGTACAGCTATTCGCTAAAGACCAAGATGATGACTGGCGTGATAGTGGTGCCTTTGACATCGAAGAAGGAGGCGTTCAACTGTCTTTAGATATATCCGATTTAAGTGAATTGAGTGGTTTTGGTGTGCGCTTCATCGGAGCGCAAGGTGAACAAAACAGCCCAAGCCAATTTTTTATCGATTCAGTGATTTTTGAATAGTTTTCTTAATTGTTTTTGGCTGTTTTTCGCAGCCATTACAGCACACACTTATTACAGGATATGTTATGAATAATAATACTTTTAAATATAGCTTAGTTACGTCAGGTATCATTCTTAGCCTTTTAGCATCTACTCCTTTATATGCTCAAGAAGAATTAAATGAAGAGTCATCTGATGATATAGAAGTTATATATGTACGTGGCATTAAAAGCTCAATAGTTAAATCCATTAATAATAAACGTTTCTCTGACTCTGTCGTTGATTCAATTACAGCTACAGATATTGGTAAACTGCCAGATGTCACAATTGCTGACTCGTTACAACGAATAACTGGTGTTCAAATTTCTCGTTCAGGTGGCGAAGGGGCCCAGGTAAATATCCGCGGTTTACCACAAGTGTCTACAATGCTTAACGGCGAGCAAATGCTATCTGCTGGAGCTATTACAACCGTACAACCGAACTTCTCTGATATTCCTTCAACAATGGTTTCAGGTATTGATGTAATCAAATCTGCACAAGCAAAAAATGTAGTTAGTGGATTATCCGGTACTATTGATTTACAAACAGTCAGGCCGTTATTTTTAGATGATGGTGCAACTTTTGTTGCAAAAGCTGAAGCTGCGCAAGGCTCTATGGGAGATGATACAGATAGTAAATTTTCGTTATTTGGTGCTTATAATCTAGATGCTAAAACGGGGATTTCAGTTAACTTGAGTCATGATAATGTTAATTTGGCTGACTATTTAATCGGTTCTACAGGGAGTGATTGGGGCTTTAATGCGACGGAAGCTTCAAACTTTGTTACAAACGACGTTGATGCAAACTCTAACGGTACGACTGATGACGCTTATTATGCATTCCAAGGACATCAAGCATCAAATAGGTTTATCGAACGTGAGCGCACAGGTGCAAGTGTAACTATTCAGCACCAATTGACAGATAATTTTTTAGTCACAGGTGATGTATTTTATACACAGTTAGACGAGCAGCAATACCAAGCTGGCTTCGTTGCAAGTCAAGCCTGGCAAGGTGAAACTGGTTGGTTTACGCCTTCCGCTGATGGTTTCACAGCCCATGAGAATATTATCGATGGCTCAGTGGTTGGTGGTTCTTATAACTCGTTTAATGCAGGGACGTTACAAGCTCGCCGAACAATGGTCCATTCAGAGACTTATAAAGTAGAAAAAGAAGCTTTAAATACGAACCTTGAAATAGAATATGAGGGTGATGGCCCTTTTAGTGCAAAATTTAGATGGGTTCATGGTGAAGCAAAGAATGATCGAGCTGTAAGTTATGTTGACGCTTATGTTAACAGTGGTTCCCAAGTAGGTGCGACTCATAAAGGTGCTAATGGTGTTCCTACGGGAGACGTTAACCCATGGGGATATGATGGGAGTTTAGCGACTCTTCCAGATGGAACACCTGTAGATGGTTCATATACGCAAATACCAATAGGTATCGCGTATACAGGCGATAACCAACAATGGTCTTTACCAACAATGTCAGTAACAGAAGCTGATGGTAGTATTACAACAGAGCAGTTTGGTACAAATATTGATCGTTATAGCTTGACCTCTACTAACCTAGACGGCATTAATCAAAACGCTGATCTCGATGTTATTAGATTTGATGGTAAATGGTTGTTAGATGGTGACCATTTTGTTTCAGTAGACTTTGGTGCGCGTGTTGGTGTTAGAAATGTAGAGCAAGAAACATGGCGTGGGACAGTTGCTAGAACTAATGCGTATGGAGACCCATTTTTAGCACATTGGAAAGATGCTGCTTCTCAGTCACCTGAAACTCTAGAGTCTTATATTGATCTTATTCCATTTACAGATTCTAGACTCGATGGAAAAGTCACGCAAATTAGCGATTTTCAGGGGGCTTCAGGGTTGGGGTCACTTTATTTCATAGATCCTCGAGCGATGAAAGATCCTGTCGGATTCCATCAAGATACTTATGGAACAATAGTTCAAGTACCAAGATCTGAAGGAACATATGACCTTGAAGAAACCACTTCAACTTTATACGCACAAGCAAATTTTATCGGTGAAATAAGTGACTTTTCGTACTCAGCAAATATAGGCTTACGTTACGTAAAAACTGAGTATGATATTAATCAAACAGAGTCAGGCTCCGCTACAACAGCTATTTATAATGGTGTCGAATATATTGTAGAGGGAGCCTTGGGAACTCCTTCACCAGCAGCTGGAACAATTAATACGAAGCGAGAATATGAGGACTTTCTGCCTGCAGTAAATGTCAAAGTTGAGCTTAACGAAGATATGATCATGCGTTTTGCTTATACCAAAACATTAACTGTACACGATACTAATAATTTAGCTGGCGGAGTAACGGTTACACGTACTTTAGCTTGTGACGTACAAAAACCAAATGGCGCTGATGTTTTCTGTGCGACAGGGGGAAGCCAAACGGGTAGTCCATATTTAGACCCATGGCGTTCAAGTAATTTTGATGCATCTTATGAATGGTACTTTAGTGAAACAGGCATGTTTTCACTTGGAGCGTTCTATTTAGATATTGAGTCCTTCATTTCAAGGGAAACGGTTTACCTCCCAATTGCAGATAGTGACGGTGAAGTTCGTGGTTATGATTTAAATACTAATGAGTTTACAGGAACAACCCCAATCCAATCAATTACTAACAGCGATGGGGGAAGTATTAAAGGTCTGGAAGTTAGCTATCAACAAGGTCTAGGTGTACTTAGTGATATTCTGGATGGATTTGGCTTGACAGCTAATTACACTTATTCACCGAGTGAAAGTGGTTCAAAAGACTACTATGGCAAAGATACCCCAATGGCTGATAACTCTGAGCATCAATCAAACTTAGCGCTATGGTATGAGAAAGATGGTTTGCAAGCCCGTATTGCTCACAATTACCGTAGTAAAAAGTTTATGTGGATTGTTAATAAAGCGCCTTATCAATTTGCTAGGTATCAAGCGCCAACAAACTACATTGATGCCTCTGTAAGTTATGACTTGAATGAAAATATGAATGTTACGTTCCAAGCAACTAACCTTACCGAAGAGTCACAAGAGCAATACCTGCAGTGGGAAGACCTTGTTGATAAACGTTATATAAACGAACGTCGCTTATCATTAAGTTTCCAATACCGTTTATAAGTCTTAAGGGCAGGGGAAACCTGCCCTACCTTTTTATTTATGATATTTAAGTAGGTTATATGAAAAAAGTATTATTGCTATGTGCACTATTTTTCATCCCTTTTATAAGCTTTGCTGATGGGTTTGATTACTTTATTACAGCAGATAATGGCCGATTAAAAAATGGTGACGAAGATTATCGTTTTATTTCCTTTAATGTTCCCACATTAAATTTTCAAGAAGATGAAATGGCTTTTACGGTAAAGAACCCCTACCGTTTACCTAACGAATTTGAAATGCGAGATATCTTTTCTACTGTAAAAGAAATGGGTGGTCAAGTAATTCGTATTTATACAATTCCTGTTAAAAACAATAATTTCCCTAAAGATGCACCTACGTATGTTGAAGCACCTGGTAAATTTAATGAGGAGGCATTTAAAGTAACAGATATGATGTTAGCTTTAGCTAACGAATATGAAATTCGTATTATTTTTCCATTATTAAATAATCGTCAATGGATGGGTGGAAGACCTAATTATGCTGAATTTCGAGGTAAAACAGCTGAAGACTTTTGGGTCGATAAGCAGTTACGAGATGACTTTAAAAAAACCATTAAATACACGTTGAACAGAAAAAACACAATTACTGGTGAAAAGTACAAAGATGACAAAGCTATTTTGGCATGGGAAACAGGTAATGAACTAACAAGTCCAATTGAATGGACTGTTGATATTACACGTTATATTAAATCATTAGATAAAAATCACTTAGTAATGGATGGATGGTTCAGTGATGATCTTGATGAGCCAGTAGTGAGAGAAGAGTCATTAACAGAATGGTCTATAGATATTGTATCGTCTCACCATTATGAGCGCGATGCTTCTTTAATACCTCAAAATATTCAAAAAAATATCGATTTAGTCAAAGGCCGTAAAGTCTACATGGTTGGTGAATTTGGTTTTGCCAGTAGTTCTGCAATTGAATCTGCACTTGATAAAGTAATTGATGAGCCCTCGGTTGCTGGCGCGTTAATTTGGAGCCTAAGGCACAGAAGACGAGAAGGTGGGTTTTATTGGCATTCAGAGCCACTCGGTGCTGGCTTATTTAAAGCATTCAGATGGCCAGGGTTTGAGTCAGGTTTAGCTTATGATGAGCAACGCTTGATGACTATGTATCGAAATAAAGCATTCGAAATTCAAAACGCTAAACCAGCTGAAATATCAATACCTGCAGCACCAAAGTTATTACCAATTGAAAACTTACATTCAATTAATTGGCAGGGCTCTATGGGAGCGACTGGTTATAATGTTGAAAGGGCTAAAAGTGATAAGGGGCCTTGGACATTAGTTGGCTATAATGTATCTGATGCTGACGTGCCATATTTCCCTCTTTTTCATGATGAAACCGCCCAATTAAATACACCTTATTTTTACAGAGTTGCAGCCATTAATAGCGCTGGTAAATCAACTTATTCAAACGTAGTAGGGCCTGTTGAATCTCGTTACTATGCAAAAATAGATACAATGAAAAACCTGGGTGTTGTAGAAACCAGTAAAGCACTTTTTCCTACCACTGGTAATGATCGCAGCTTTAAAGAGATCCGCAATAGACTATTTGGTGATTATGGTTCAGAAGCTATCTATAAAGTGCCTGGAAAGTTAGCTGAATTTAAATTATTTGCGTTTGAAAAAACTCGCTTCAGTTATTTATCTTTAGAAGGTTCTAACGATAAAAAGAAATGGCTCGATTTAAATGTAAAACCAAGTGTTTATGCAAATAGTGAATCTAATTATGGCTATTGGAAACCTAAAATATATGCGTACAAAGCAGGTACCCCTTTTAAATATATCAAAGTTATATTTAAAGGTGGTGAGGCACATTTGGCACGCACTGAAATTTTATACACTGATAAATAGGCTTACATGTTGTTTAAAACACACTACACCAACATGATAGCACTAATTATTAGCTGTCTTTTATTATCCGTGGCGCCTGTTTGCGCTGCGGATAATAAAAGCAATATTTTAAATATTATTGTTGGCACTTATTCAAATACTTCTTTAGCAAAAGAAGAGCAAGGTGTTTTTTTACTGCAGTACGATACTGATAAGCATACTTTTAAAGAACCTATGCTTGTATCCAATGCGCAAAACACGTCTTACACGAATTACGATAAAACCACGAAAATTCTTTATAGTGTTATAGAGGAGGATGCTGGCAGAATTGTTAGTCACCAATGGTCCAAAAACACCTTGTCATTGGAACCGATTGATAGTATCTCAAGTTTTGGGGCTTACCCATGTTTTATAAATATAAATCCTTCCTTTAATCAGCTAGCCGTTGCAAACTACAATAGCGGTAATATCGCAATCGTTGATTATGATGCCCAAACTGGAAAGTTTAAACGCAATACACAAAACTATACATTTTTTGGTAATAGTGTTGATTTAAAAAGACAGCGTCGCTCCCACGCTCACTGGGTTAAATGGAGTAAAGATAATAAATATTTATACACTGTGAATTTAGGTATAGACAAAATCTTTATTAAATCAGTTGATGACACCAAACACACTCTCTCTGACTCAAAGGTGGCGCTCAGCCTTCCTCCAGGCTCAGGCCCAAGACACATGGCTTTTCATCCAAATATGAAAGTGGCCTATGTTATTAATGAGCTCAATAACACATTAACTGTTACAAAAGTTGAAAAATCAGGAAAGCTTAATCACACACAAACAGTTAGCACTTTACCCAAAGGATCTCAAAGTATTAGTCAAGCTGGCCATATGCAAATAAGCGAAGATGGTAAGTTCTTGTATGTAACTAATCGCGGGGACAACAGTATTGGCGTTTATGCAATAAAAAGCCAAGGCAACGTGGAGCTTATACAGCATATAGATACACAAGGAGAATGGCCCCGCTTTTTCCTTATAACGCCTGACGGAAAGTCTTTGTTAGTTGCTAACCAGCATACCAATAATATTAGCGCCTTTAGTATTAATAATGACGGGCTGCTTAGTTTCACCGGAAATGATGTATTAATTTCGCATCCGGTTTCTTTAATACCTGTAAATTAATTGGAATAGTCATGATATCAAGACGAAATATGCTCAAATTACTAGCATGTAGCGGAGTTGCTGCATGCACGCCTGCATTTTCAAGTAATAACACAGCAAATGATAAACGATTCGACATCTCTTTATCTCAATGGTCTTTTCATAGAGAGATTTTAGGGGGAAGTAAAAAAGATTACTCTCAATTTATAAAAACACTTCACTCAACTCCTGATGATGTACTTCAAGGAACAATGGATACCACAGACATAGTTATTGCTGCCCGCAAGCTTGGGGTTAGCCATGTCGACTTGGTCAATGTTTTATTCTTCGGCCACGCACAAGATAAAAAGTGGCTTAACGCATTTAAATCCAAAGCGAGAAATGAAGGCGTAGGTTTTAACTTATTAATGTGTGATGAGACAGGTAAAATTGGCCACGAAACTATATTAGGAAGAAAGCAAGCGATAGATAACCACTTACCTTGGCTCGAATGCGCTTCAGAGCTAGGTTGCAAACAGCTCCGTGTAAATGCCTATGGGGATGGGAATTATTTAGAGCAATTGCAGCGTTGTAGTGAGTCATTAAATAAATTAGCGGACATTTCTGCGCAATATAATATTGAATTGCTGGTAGAGAATCATGGCAATGCCTCTAACAATGGGGCGTGGCTTGCCATGCTAATGCAAATGACTGCCCATAAGAATGTTGGCGTTTTTACAGATTTAGACAATTTCTTTATGGGTGGGTGGAACCTGTCTCCAAAAAGACTTTACGATAGAACACAAGGGTTAATTGATTTGGCACCCTACACCAAAGGTATCAGCGCTAAAACACATAATTTTACTCTTGATGGAGAAGAAGTATCTATAAACTACCAGCATTGTTTAAACTTACTGGTGGATGAGGGTTTTAATGGTTTTGTAAGTGCTGAATATGAAGGCGACTCTAAAACTGAAATAGAAGGAAGTGACTTAACAGTGAAATTACTTAAAAAGTATCAATATCAGTCTAAGTATGAATAATAAATATTCGCTATTGCAGTATTAAAAATTTGAGAAAATATAATTTTTGGCTGCTAACATCTCTGAGTTAAGCCACTCATTTAGCCTTTATGTGTTAACGGCAGGTCTCTTCCTACCGCCTGAAAGTTGAGCTGCAATAGGTTTTCTAGTGACTATCTGTGATGCTTAAGTTTAGTGTAAAATGTTTAATCTATCGCAAGCTAAGTGCTATTTAGGCTAGGGCTTACTAAGAAAATTTTAAAAGGTTGAGAAACATGAATATAAAGGTAATAAACCAAGGTTTGTTGGTTACCGCTATAGCCGCGCTTTTTTCTGTTAATGCGGTAGCAAAAAACGTATTAACTTCTCAGGTTGAATTGGTTGGAGAAATTAAAGGAACGCAAATTACCGGTGTAACCGTTAGTGCCAACGGCCGAGTGTTCGTTAATGCGCCGAATTGGCGCGACGGTGTGCGTTTTTCTGTAGCGAATATCACTAGTAATGGTGAATTTGTAGCCTATCCTAATGAGCAAGTAAACGCATGTGTAGCACAAAGTGAGGTACGAAAAGACTGTTTTCTAGCGGTGCAGTCGGTAGTGGCGCACAAAGACAAGCTTTATGTACTTGATACTCGAAACCCGAAGTTTCAAGGTGTTGTAGATGCCCCGCGTTTATTTGTCATAGATTTAGAGTCAAACAAAATCGACGAGACACTGGTACTTAGCGATGATGCCTACCACCGAGATTCTTACATCAATGATTTACGCGTAGATGAAAAAACCAATCGTATCTTCATGACAGATTCGGGCCATGCTGGGCTTGTGGTGTATAATCTTGATGATAATACAAGTTATCGAATTCTAGATAACCATGAAACAACAAAAGCGGAAGTTGACTCATTAAGCGTTAAGGGTAAGCCATTCAACAATGTTGTTCACTCTGACGGTATAGCATTGGATAGATTAAACGGCACCCTCTATTTTCACGCTTTATCGGGTTATTCTCTTTACGCTATCGATACATCTGACATTAAGAAAGCGTCTAACGAGACGCTTTCCAAAGCTGTGCGTAAGGTTGCTACAACGGGCGCACCTGATGGCATGGTTTACCATCAAGGTAATGTCTATCTAGCAAACCTTGAAACGCAAGAAGTGCAGTATCTCACGCCAAGTCTTGACTTACGCACGCTTGTAAAAGGAGATGCTGTAAACTGGGCGGACACGTTTAGTATTCATAACAACACGCTTTACTATACCAATAGCAAAATACAGGACGCCGGAAGCGATGTAAGTAATATGACTTTCGAAGTTTACAAAACAATAATTTCAAGTCATTAGAATGCTAATCATAGGGTTTAATAGATTAGGCTGCCCACGTTTAGAGATAATAAAGTTAACTGAAAAAACTAAAATGACATACCGTAAAAAATATTCTACATAATTTAAACTGGAGGCCATCGCACTAATTGTTGAATAAAGCTAATGCGATGGCAGCAGGCCTTGAAATCTAGGGGTAAATTCGAATAAGACAGGTTGATGGAGAAAAGAATTTGTAAATGATGGCGGCACGCTCTCGGGAATGGCAATTTCTCCTCGAATAAGAAAAGGTAAGAGTGTAAGTTAAACGCTTTGAAATGGAGCATTGATTTAAAAAAGCTATGGTACCAATGTTTGCTAATAGCACTGAGCCGAACTGCTCAAAGAGCGGCAATTACTAAACTCGTTTTTGGACAGAAACGTGTTAGCGACGAAGGATAGCTTTGTGCCAACAGCAGACATAAAGCACCGTAGTCACGTGTATATTTTTATTGCTCAGGTCCCAGCTGAACTGCCTCTTCGTGGCCACAAGCATTACACCGCATAACTATAACTAATTCATTGTCTGTTCCATGAAACTCATAGTCTAGGCTTTTGCATTCACTACATTTAGGTTCTGAATCAAAACCTAGATGTTTTAAATACAAATTTTGGAAAATAGAAACTACCGAGCAGGTAAATAACAAACAAATCTTTGCATCTGGAACATTCCTGTTTGGTGAATGTACTATTTCAGATGAATGATCCCATGCTGCTTCAGAAATGGCGCGACATCTTTTTCTTAATTTAGCATTACTGCTACCTTTGGCATAAATGGCAATTACGGCATTAGAAATACCTTTAAAGTCGCTAGCTTTTAGAGCATTGTCTGTGAGAACAGTGGCATTATCATTTACCAAGACTCCTGCCAACTCAATTAGACTCTCTCTGCATGTAAGGCCTATACTTTGAATATCTTCGGGGCCATTAACATTATTTAGTTCTTGTGACGCAAGATTTAGACGACGACTAATTGATTTAACATGATCAATATCTAATGGAAGTTCATCAATGATATGCTTAAATTCTTGGTGGTGCTTAGCTTGCAGCCTCTGGGTGATTCCCATATGAAATGAATAAGCTTCATCAGCCGAAAAATAATTTGCATCTTGTGAGTATAAATTCATTGGCGCACCTTCACCTTCTACCACCCACCATGAACTATCAGCAAACTTAACGTTCCAAACATTGATTTCTAGACCGAGGTCATCAAAAGTCTGTTCAACCTGCATATATTTAATATTTTCTAAATCGTTATCCTTTAGATATTCCGTGATTTGTTTTTCAGTTTCGATTCTATACTCTGGAGTCATTGAAAATGCCTAAAATTGATGATGGTTCGGCGAAAAAATATAACGCTGCATTAAGGTGTGAACAACGCTACCACGAAACCTAACTTTACCACCGTAAATACAAAACCCAACCTTAAACTGAAAATGCCAAGCGTTAGGAATCACTCTTAAATGCTTTGTTATGACTTGGTTTTATGCAGCGATGCTAGCGGTGGCGGTGGTATTATTCGTTGCTGACTTGTAAAGTGCACTTCTTTCAAATGCTGACACAAACCATCAAAGTCTGGGAACAAAGTCATGTCATTTATTCCCATAGAATTAAGCTCTCGCATTACCATCGTTCGCTCACTAGCTGGCATATCATAACGCCATAAATATGTTTGATTGCTTTCAGTGCCTTTGCTTATGATGAAGCCCTCAATATCGACGACATTCGTTGAAGTAGTAACACCCATCTGCCTAACCATTCGTTGATTACCTGTTGCGTATGGGACGAAGTTACTTACAAAATACTCTGCACCTAAAAAATTAGTTTGTGAGCCAAATGCTTTATTCCAACCTTCAATATCGAAGATATACACTGTGACTTTATCTGTTGGTTCTGGCTCTAATGGAGCATTTTTAAATGCGAAATATGCTGCGACATACCCGGAAAGAGTCCAATCTAATAATGGAGTCGGGAATCCATGATGCTGCAACTTTCCTAACAAAGAGCAATATTCGATGCTGTTTTCAAGATTGACCGGAGATTCAAAAGCAGCCAGTTGGTAGTTAACGTCATTAATTATCGACCCAAAATAGTCGGAAAGAGAAATACTCTTGAACTTAGCACTGCGATGGAATGTAGTTTCAAGCCTCCACTTACTATCGCTTTGGCCCCTATAATAATGCTTTAGATTGTTACGAGTTGCCTCGGCAATCCATTGTTTATAAGAAGCCCAATTCTGTTGCATATAATCTCCGAATATACCGAATTAAAGAGGCATAACATTTTAGTATTTATGCGACACGCAGTTTGTGTTGCATAATCGCTTGTTGGACTGAGCCGCTACCTGCTCGGTGTGTCAGAGTTGGTGTTGTTTATGCTATGGGAGTTTACTTTTTGGAGTCTCTCACTTTCCTAGCTAATTTAATCAGCCTAGCTAGTGTAATTTAAGCTTCCCTGCATTGCACAGCGTTTATTATGTATTCATTACACCTAAATTTGCTTTAATAAGCAATTATATTTTTACACACACAGAGGCAGCTAGCCCGAGTAATTAAGCAGGTTAAATAATTGATTTAAGCAGCTACCTAGCAGCTCACCTGTTCTGCTTTGGGTAACTACAGTAGTTCGGTAAAAGTCGACTCTAGGGCTATTACTTTAACTTGTTTTGGGGCAGAAACGAGTTATGCTTGAATACTCGCTCATTGCACTTTCTAGCCACTCGATAACATAAAGTGTTGATAATAATTGGCAAGGTATTTTACTGTGTCGGATGTCGCTTAGCTTATCCGACCTACACTGCTACAAAAGTGACGACCAAGCATGATGAAGCCAATTCATCACACTCAGCCATTTTAAATAAACCTTATATATTTTGCCTATTTAGGCTATTAGCACTTACTTTTTCAATTCTTTTAGTATCTCTTTTGCTAAAAGTGATGATGATTGAGGGTTCTGGCCTGTAATGATATTGCCGTCTACTTTGACAAAAGCAGTGAAATTTTCGCCAGAATCGTACTTAGCACCTTGTGTTTCGAGTGCATCTTGCAACATGAATGGAACCGTTTTTTCTAGGTTAATCGCGCGCTCTTCACTGTTACTAAAACCCGCTATCTCTTTTCCTTTTATAATAGGGTTGTTTTCTAAATTTTTAATGCTTAACAACGCTGATACACCATGACATACAGCTGCAATTACTCCATTATTTATCTGCATTTGCGTGCCAATACGTGCAATATCTGTATTCGGGTAAAAGTCCCATACGCTGCCATGTCCACCACTAAAGATTACACCTATGTAATCATTAGCAGATACATCTTTTAATGCTAAAGAGTTACTCAGTTTATTCGCAGACTCAGGTGTATTTAAAAATGACTGGTTAATCTCGTCATGTTCTTTTGTGCTATTTGGATCTATAGGAATTCTACCTCCCTTAACACTCGCAATATCAACTTCGTATCCTGCATCAGTTAAAATAGTATACGGATGTGAAGCCTCTGAAAGCCAGAGCCCTGTTTTCTCACCGGTATTTCCTAGTTTTGAGTAACTTGTACTTACAATTAAAATCTTATCGGCAGCAACTGCCAGTGAACTCCATGTAAAAAATAGAAATATCCAAACTAGCTTTTTCATTACAAAATCTCCTAAGTATGCTGAATATGCCAAAATAGGCTTAAATAGTTACAACGTATTTCAATGCTTTCCTGTCACTCTTAAATTCTTCTAGTGTTTTATCTAGAGTAGAAAATGGAAAAGTCATGAAGTGGTTGGGTGTGAACTCTTTACGTTTAATTAGCTCCATTAATTGCGAAGCAGCTAACGTAAGTTGCATCCAGTCCTCTTTAGTGCCGTGCTTATGTAAGGCGCCTAAGGCAATTTCATGTAAAGAAATACACTTTCCAAAAGCGGGAAAAGGTGGTTGCTCTATTCTTCCTTGAATTGGAATTAAATGACCATTTGCCTTCACTTTCGTTGAGGTTTCTTCTGCGCTTGCTACAGATTTAGTATCAAAAGCTGCATAGAAATTTTCATAATCTAAGCTATCTAAATCAGGATACAGATTTTCAACCCCTAGCTCTTTCAGCTCATTATGACGTTTTTGACTGGCAATGGCCGAAACCACAAAACCTTTATTCATTAATAGTTGTATTAAATACCTTCCTACAGAGCCTGAGGCGCCATTAACAAGCACCGGTTTTCCTGGGTAAGAAGGAATTTTTTCTACGGCTTGCCAGGCAGTCATTAGTGGGCAAGGTAAGCTAGCAGCTGTTGAAAAGTCTAATTCTTCAGGCATAGGCATAACAGCAGAGGCATTGAGAATCGTAAAGTGAGCGAAGCTACCGTCTTTATTTAGGTCTTGATGATAAGCCACACGCTTGTTTAATAAATGATTTAACTTTTCTGCCCCCACCTTCTTAATTATTCCGGCACCATCTACACCGGCGATTTGTTTCTTAGCTAAACTACCATTGTCTATGACTTTCCAATCTACTGGGTTAATTGCTATCGCATGATTTTCAATTAATACTTCATCTTCTTTTAATTTCGGTAAAGGTTTTACTATCATCGATAAAGAGCTTTTCTTACCATCAAAGCTCCACGCAGTTGTATAAGAGGTGTCTTGGTTCATATTTATCCTTATATTAACTTTTAGGCGTAAACATTAGTTAAATACATTATTTACTTATTTCCGTTAGATCATATCAAATCATTAAATTTGCACTATCATCAAAATTAACAAATTATATTTGTTTAATATGTAATAATATTGATGCCTTTGGAGTGAGGATTGAATGATTAAAACAGAAGATTTAACTGCATTTTTGGCTGTTGTTGAACATGGAAGCTTTTCTAAGGCAGCACGGAGTGAAGGAGTGCAAATAGCGACATTATCTAGGGCTATTTCAAGATTAGAAGTGGAGCTTAGAACAACGCTTTTTAACCGAACTACAAGAAAGGTAGTACTAACAGAAGAAGGAAATTTATTTAAAGTGCATGCTCAGCAGGCTGTACGCTCAATTAAACTTGGAATACAAAAACTAAAAATTAATAAAGATCAGCCTTCAGGTAAACTAAAAATAGATGCTTCATTACCATTTATGCTTAGTCAGATGGTGCCTTTAATTGGGGAGTTTAATCGTCTTTACCCTAAGGTAATTATCGAAATCTCAACAAATGATTCTGTTATAGATTTACTCGATAATAAAGTTGATATAGCGTTTAGGGTTGGGGAGCCTGCAGACTCCACGCTCCGAGCTAAATTTTTAGGACATAGTCCACTTTGCATAGTTGCATCACCAACGTACTTAGCTAGCTCTGGAACGCCTCATAATAGCCGAGACTTAAAAGAGCATATTTTACTGGGATTTACTAACGCGGCGCATTTAAATAACTGGCATTTACTGGATAAATCATTTACGCCTGAGGTGTTGCCTGTAGCGAGTAGTGGGGAGGTGCTTAAACATTTATGTATTAATGGTATGGGCATCATTGCTTTATCTTATTATATGGTGCATGAGGAAATTGCCCAAGGTTTATTAGTAGAAGTTTTGCCTCATTCCATTGAGCATCCAAATAAGAGAGAATCTGTGTATGCGGTTTATTACAAGCAAAGCGAATTGGCATCACGTATATCTATTTTTTTGGAGTATGTTAAGTCAAGGCTAGTGTTGTCTAATGATTATTAAGATAATGGAGCTCAGACTCTCGAAGCCACTTTACTCTTTTTAATCTAATATTTGGAGTGGTTGTTTTATGAGCATATGATTAATTTTACTATTGATTATGGTTACAGCAAACCTCATTACAAAAACTTTTAGGCTTAGTATTAGAACATTAAATTTATTCATTTCTACTCTTGAATTGTTCAATTACGGACACAATATTGTTTACCATGCTAGTTGAGTAAATTTTATTGTGTACCAAGTTGCGTACCAAAAATATAAGGTAATATTATGTCGGAAGAAAAAACAATTACAAAACATGAGTTTGGATCTGATACAGGTCGTCTATTAAACCTAATGATCCATTCGCTTTATTCAAATAAAGAAATATTTTTACGTGAGCTTGTGTCGAATGCCTCAGATGCGGCTGACAAGTTACGCTTTTTAGCGCTTTCAAATGGTGACTTATACCAAGGTGATGCGGACTTACGTGTTCGTATTAGTGCAGACAAAGATGCAAAAACAGTGACAATTTCAGATAACGGCATCGGTATGACTCGTGATGAAGTTATCAGCTCGCTGGGTACTATTGCAAAATCAGGCACAGCTGAGTTTTTCAAAAACCTAACTGGCGACCAAAGCAAAGATTCTCAGTTAATTGGTCAATTTGGTGTTGGTTTTTATTCAGCGTTTATTGTGGCGGACTTAGTAACTGTTCGCACTCGTAAAGCCGGCGAAGAAAAAGGTGTTGAATGGCAATCACAAGGTGAGGGCGAATACACCTTAGAAGAGATTGAAAAAGAAGGCCGTGGTACAGATATTATTCTGCACCTTCGTGAAGACGAAGCAGAGTTTGCTGATGAGTGGCGCCTGCGTAGCATCGTAACTAAATATTCAGATCATATTTCTACGCCAGTACAAATGTATAAAGAAGAAGTACCTGAGTCTGAAGGCGAAGATGGTGAGAAAATCCCAGCTGTTCCAGGTGAGTGGGAAAGCATTAACCGCGCTACAGCACTTTGGACTCGTGATAAGTCTGAAATATCAGAAGATGAATACAAAGAGTTCTATAAGCATGTAAGCCATGACTGGGAAGAGCCGCTAAGCTGGGGGCACAATAAAGTTGAAGGTAAGACTGAGTACACAAGCCTGCTTTATATCCCTAAAAAAGCGCCTTTCGATTTATGGAACCGTGAGCGTCAAAGTGGCTTAAAACTTTACGTACAACGTGTATTTGTAATGGATGATGCTGAACAGTTTATGCCAAGCTATTTACGCTTTGTAAAAGGTTTACTAGATTCAAACGATTTACCGCTGAATGTATCGCGTGAAATCTTACAAGATAACAAAGTGACGCAAACTATTCGCAAAGGTTGTACTTCACGTATTTTAAAAATGCTTGAACGCATGGCGAAAAACAAAGCTGATGATTACCAAACATTTTGGAATGAATTTGGCCAAGTGATGAAAGAAGGTCCAGCTGAAGATGCGACCAACAAAGAAGCGATTGCTAAATTACTACGTTTTTCTTCAACCCATACAGACGAAGAAGCTCAAAATGTTTCTTTAGAGCAATACATCGAACGTATGAACGAAGAGCAAGATGCGATTTACTATGTTGTTGCTGATTCATTCACCGCAGCTAAAAGCTCACCACACTTAGAGATCTTCCGTAAGAAAGGTATCGAAGTGCTACTTATGAGTGACCGTGTTGATGAGTGGATGATGAGCCACTTAACAGAGTTTTCTGAAAAACCGTTTAAATCAATTACCCGTGGCGATCTTGACCTAGGTAACTTGGATGATGAAGAAACGAAGAAAGCGCAAGAAGAGTCAGAAAAAGAAGTGGAAGGCTTAGTTGAGCGTATTAAAACAGCACTGGGTGACAGTGTTAAAGACGTACGCTTTACACATCGCCTAACTGACTCTCCTGCGTGTGTGGTTGCGGATGACAATGACATGAGCTCGCAAATGCAAAAGCTAATGGAATCTGTAGGCCAAGCGGCACCAGAAGCTAAGCCAATTTTTGAGCTAAACCCAGAGCACCAACTTGTGAAGCATTTAAATGTTGAGCAAGACGAAGATAAATTTGGCCAGTGGTCACATGTTTTACTTGACCAAGCTCTGCTTGCTGAGCGTGGCACATTAAAAGACCCTGCGGGCTTTGTAACACGTTTAAATAAATTAATGCTTGATATGAGCAAGTAATTGCTAATACAAGCATTTGATTGAAAAAGGGGCGAAAGCCCCTTTTTTATGCTCTAGAGTTAGTCAATTAGTATAAGTTGCTTGAGTATCTTCGGCGCTTATGGAAGAATTCAGGCTTTAAAAATAAATATTACTGAACTGTGTTTTCAGTTTAGTATCAACCGAGGACAATGATATGCGCATTATTCTTTTGGGCGCGCCGGGTGCAGGTAAAGGCACTCAAGCTCAGTTTTTGATGGACAAGTACGGTATTCCACAAATCTCTACTGGTGATATGTTACGTGCAGCGATTAAAGAAGGCACACCACTGGGTTTAGAAGCTAAAAAAGTAATGGATGCAGGTCAGTTAATTTCTGATGACATCATCATTGGCCTAGTAAAAGAACGTATCGCGAAAGACGATTGCGAAAAAGGCTTCTTACTCGATGGTTTCCCACGTACGATCCCTCAAGCTGACGCAATGAAAGAAAATGGCGTAGTGGTTGATCACGTTATTGAGTTTGATGTTGCTGATGAAATCATTGTTGAGCGCATGGGCGGACGTCGCGTTCATCCAGGCTCTGGTCGCGTTTACCACGTTGTTTATAATCCACCAAAAGTGGAAGGTAAAGATGACGTAACCGGTGAAGATTTAATTATTCGCGCAGATGATACCGAAGAAACAGTACGTAAACGTTTAGGTATTTATCATGAGCAAACAATGCCATTGGTTGATTATTACCAAGCAGAAGCAAAAGCGGGTAACACCCAGTACCATAAATTAGACGGTACTCAAGCTGTTGAAGCGGTAAGCCAACAGCTAGGTGAATTATTAGGCTAATAAATGCCTAATGTAAAAAAACCGCCAACTTGGCGGTTTTTTTACATTTGCTATTTTATCAAGCCATGAGTTAAAGCGCTTTCATAGCACTGATCACAGGCTCATAATTAGGCTCTTTTGATAAATCATCAACAAGCTGCTTATACACAATTTTATGCTCACTGTTTAGTACGAATACAGCGCGGGTTAATAACCCCATATCTTTGATGATCAAGCCATAATTTTGGCCAAAGTCACGCCATACTGAATCAGATAAAGTAGTAACTTTGTCAATATTCTCCGCTTTGCAAAAACGTTTTTGCGCAAATGGTAGATCAGTACTGATGGTTAACATAACAATATTAGGAAATTGTTCCGCGACCTTTTCGTTAAAGTGCTTGGTTTGAATGCTACATACCCCGGTATCTAAGCTTGGCACTACGCTGATAAGAACCGCTTGGCCCTTATAATCCGCTAATGTGATTGGCGAGAATGAATCATTCACTACTTTGAAATCAGGCGCTTGTTGGCTAACTTCAACACCGTTACCAAGCAGGGTAATAGGTTTTGACTGAGCAGATACTTTACCAGCATCTAGGCTATTTTCGGCTATATTAGCCGCAAAAGTTGCTGAACAAAACGTACATAACGCAAAAGTGAGTAAACGAAGCATAAGGTATTTCCTTTAGAATTAACGCAATTGCTCACAGTGTATTATAATCAACACAGAGCACCAAGGATTTATACTGCGTAATTAGTTTTCACAATGAAAGCATTATTACAGCTATCAATACCTGACTACAGAGAGTTATTAATCTTTAGTTAGCTTTTACCTTGCGCTAAGTGACAATATACGAATTTAGAATTGTAAATGCTGGTTACATTGATTAACATAATGCAGTAATAAATGTTTATTCGCTGACAAATAATAATAAAGAAAAGTTGTAAACGTCAAAGTTTACAACTGAAACAACAGAGAGAAGTTATGTCAACATCGGTACTAATTTGTGATGACTCAAAGCTAGCACGACGCCAATTGGCGCGGTCGCTACCTGATGATTGGGATATCAAAGTTGAGTTTGCCGAGGATGGTATTCACTGCATTGAGCAAATCAAGGCACTTCAGCCAGAAATACTGTTTCTTGATTTAAACATGCCGCAAATGGATGGTTACGAAGTACTACAGGCAATTCAAGAGCAGTCTTTATCCGTTTTAACGGTTGTTGTTTCAGGCGATATTCAGCCAAACGCCCACCAACGAGTGCTAGATTTAGGCGCCATTGATTTTATTCAAAAACCCTGTGATGCGCAAAAGCTTGCAGATATCATCGAGCATCACGGCATTAAAGACAAAGCAATGCGTGAGCGTCTCTCGCATCGTTTAGGTGAACAAGTTGACCCAGACGTACGAGATATCTATCAAGAGCTTACAAATGTCGCTATGGGCCAAGCTGGCGACTTACTTGCCCGCCTGCTTAACGTGTTTGTTGAGCTTCCTATTCCTAATGTAAATATTCTTGAAGTAAACGAACTCGATATGGCACTGCGCTCAATTGACGCCAATGCCACTACCTCGGGTGTGTGCCAGGGCTTTATCGGTGGCGGTGTATCAGGGGAAGCACTGTTATTATTAAATGACTCCAGCTTTAAAGAAATTGCCTCGCTAATGAACTACCAGGGAGAGTTGAACACCAAAGTTGAACTTGAACTGTTAATGGATATTAGTAATATCTTAATTGGCGCAATCCTTAGTGGACTTTCGCGCCAATTAGACATGACCTTTAGCCAAGGGCACCCCGTAGTATTAGGTCAGCATTGCGATGTATCTGATTTAGTGAAAGCAAATAAATCCCGTTGGCAACGTACTTTAGCAATAGAGATAAGTTACGGTATTGAAAACCACAACATTAACTGTGACCTTATGCTGCTATTTACCGAAGATTCACTTAAGACTTTGAAATACAAAGTTGCTTACCTACTAGAAGACTAACATTATGCCAGCAGCTGATTTTAATATGAATGAAATCCATTGGTTAATGGATATGTTTAATACCGTCGATGTCGGTTTAGTGGTACTCGACCGTGATTATAAGGTGTGTATTTGGAATGGCTTTATGGAAAACCATTCGGGCATGTTACCAAGTGCGGTGAAAGATAAAGATTTATTTGATTTATTCCCTTCTATTGATGAAAAGTGGTTCCGTAGTAAATCAGAGTCAGTGTTTATTTTAAAAAACCGTTCGTTCACTATCTGGGAGCAGCAACCTTATATTTTCCGTTTTAAAAACTACCGTCCGATCACCGGCAAAGCGGATCATATGTATCAAAATGCAACCTTCATCCCGCTGTCGAATACCATGGGCGAAGTAAGCCATATTTGCGTCATTCTTTATGATGTAACAGATGAAGCGGTGAATAAAAAAGAATTAGAAGAAGTGAACCGCAAGCTTGAACAAATGAGCCAAACAGATTCTTTAACCAAATTAAATAACCGTGGTCACTGGGAAAACACGCTGCGCCAGGAGTTTTTACGCATTAAGCGCAATGCAGGAAAAAGCACACTGTTGATGTTTGATATTGACCACTTTAAAAAAATTAATGACGAATATGGTCACCGCTGTGGTGATGAAGCGCTTAAACACATTGCAGATCTGTTACGTAAAACTCTAAGAGAAACCGATATAGCAGGGCGTTATGGCGGGGAAGAGTTTGCTGTTACCTTGCTTGATAGTGATAAACAAGGTGCAGAAGTTTTTGCTGAAAGGTTACGCAGTTTAATTGAAAACTCGTCGGTTTACTTTGATGGGCAGCAAATTAAAATGACGGTGAGTATTGGCTATGCAAGCTTTGATGCAAGTTTTGAGCGATATGAAAAGTGGATTGAAGCGGCCGATAAAGCGCTTTATGCCTCAAAAGCTAACGGCCGAAACTGTATAACCGATTACAACATGCTATAAAATGACGCGTAAGCGTCATTTTCACATGCGTTAATAATGCAGGACTTATTCAGTACTGTGTCTTGAATCGTCTATTGGGCATTGCCCAATCGTCGTGATTTCCCCAGTCGTGGTTTGTTGCTCTAGCTTAACCTTAAACCCCCACAACCGATAAAGGTGCTTCAGTACTTCATCGTGAGATTTTGCCAGCGGGATATTTTGATGAGGAACATAGCGCAGGGTTAAAGAGCGATCTCCGCGAATATCAACATCAAAAACTTGAATATTCGGCTCATGATTACTCAAGTTGTATTGTGCCGATAAGGTTTCTCTCACTTTACTGTAGCCACTATCGTTGTGGATAGCACCCACCTCTAGGGTAGGATCTTTTTCATGGTCAATAATAGTAAACAGCTTAAAATCTCGAATAAGCTTAGGGGATAAAAACTGGCTGATAAAGCTCTCGTCTTTAAAGTTTGCCATCGCAAAGTGTAATGTATCTAACCAGTTGCTGCCTGCGTACTCAGGAAACCAGTGTTTATCTTCTTCGGTAGGGTTCTCACAAATCCGACGAATATCAATCATCATATTAAAACCTAGAGCGTAAGGGTTAATACCTGAGTAATATTGGCTGTTATAGGGCGGTTGGTACACCACATTAGTGTGGCTTTGCAAAAACTCCAACATAAATGAATCGGTAAGCTTACCTTCATCATAAAGATGGTTCAAAATAGTGTAATGCCAAAATGTCGCCCAGCCTTCATTCATGACTTGGGTTTGTTTTTGCGGATAAAAATATTGCGATATTTTGCGCACAATACGGATTATTTCCCGTTGCCAGGATTCTAATAGCGGCGCGTTTTTTTCAATAAAATACAAGATGTTTTCTTGTGGTTCAGAAGGGAAGTGCCGCTCCCGTTTTTTTGTTTCCTGTTGGTGTGTTGGTATCGTGCGCCACAGCTCGTTCACTTGCGATTGCATGTATTCTTCGCGTTCTTGTTGGCGTTTTTGTTCTTCAAACAGTGATATTTGCTGAGGCCGCTTATACCTGTCTACGCCATAGTTCATTAAGGCATGGCATGAATCAATCAGGTTTTCAACATCCTCTATTCCATACTTCTCCTCGCAGCGAGCGATGTAGTTTTTGGCAAATAATAAATAGTCGATAATCGAGCTGGCATCAGTCCACGTCTTAAATAAATAATTACCTTTAAAAAAAGAGTTATGGCCATAACACGCATGAGCCATCACCAAAGCTTGCATAGGTAATGTATTTTCTTCCATTAAGTAGGCAATGCAGGGGTCTGAGTTGATCACAATTTCGTAGGCAAGACCCATTTGCCCGCGTTTGTAGTTTTGCTCGGTCTGAATAAACTTTTTACCATAAGACCAATGACTGTATCCAATAGGCATGCCCACACTTGAATAAGCATCCATCATTTGTTCTGCGGTGATCACTTCTATTTGGTTAGGGTACGTATCTAAACGATAATGCTCGGCCACACGCGCAATTTCGTCTTGGTATTGCTGCAATAAATCAAATGTCCAATCAGGACCATCACTTATTCGTTTATCGGTCATATAAATACCTCGTTGCGAATCTTACGCTGCACCCTGATGTTGACGACTTTTCTTAAATAGCTCGCGGAAAATAGGGTAAATGTCTTCAACAGATTTAATATGTTGCATGGCAAAGTTATCATGACTTTGGCTAATAGTTTGATACTCTCGCCAGAGGCTTTGATGTGCTCGCGTGGTGATTTCTATATAAGCGTAATAACGCACATCTGCGAGCAGTTTATTACGTAAAATCTCAGCGCATTGAGGTGAGTCATCAGCCCAATTATCACCATCGGATGCCTGCGCTGCATAGATGTTCCACTGCGATGCGTTGTAACGCTCTTTAATTATCTCGTTCATTAATTTAAGCGCACTTGAAACAATCGTGCCGCCCGTTTCTTGGGAGTAAAAAAACTCTTGCTCGTCCACTTCTTTTGCTTGGGTATGATGGCGTATATACACCACTTCAATGTCTTTATAACTGCGGGTTAAAAATTGATACAGCAAAATATAAAATCGCTTAGCCATATCTTTGGTCGCCTGATCCATTGAGCCTGATACATCCATAATACAGAACATCACGGCCTTGCTGGTGGGGTGGGGTTGCTTTTCATAATTGCGAAAACGCAAATCGTAATTGTCTATAAAAGGCACGGCTTTTATTTGCAACTCTAATTGCGCAATTTCTTGCTCCAGTAAGGTTATTGCAGCTAGATCAGGCTCTGCTTCTGCTAGCAGTATGGCAAGTTGTTCGTTAAGCTCCTTTAAGCGGCGTTTTTTACTGGCACTCATAGCGACGCGTCTGGCTAAGGAGCCTTGTAATGAACGAACTATATCAATATTACTGGGCATACCATCGCTGCAAAACCCCGCGCGGTGAGTTTTCATTTGCACTAATTTATCAAGCTGGTTCTGCTGTAAATTAGGCAGCTCTAAATCTTCGAACAGTAAATCTAGGTATTCATCTTTTGATATTGAAAATACAAAATCATCTTGGCCTTCACCTGAGTCACTTGCTTCGCCTTCACCCGCGCCACCACCTTGACCTCCTTGCGGGCGTTTAATTTTATCTCCGGTAGAGAATTGGTCGTTCCCAGGGTGTATTTGTTCTCTATCACCCCCTTTACCTTGATGAAAAATGGGTTCACTAATATCTCGTTGCGGAATCGAAATATTTTCGCCACTGCTGGTGTCAGTAATACTGCGTTTATTAATCGCATCAGACACCGCTTCTTTTATTTGTTTTTTGTAACGCCTGATAAACCGTTGACGATTTAACGTGCTCTTGTTTTTACCGTTCAGGCGACGGTCTATAAAATGCGCCATAGAGACCCCCTAAAAATACATCAGTCGCTTACTATTGTGATTTACGAACGCGTAAGTACCACTCAGATAGTAAGCGAACTTGTTTTTGGGTGTAGCCTTTTTCGACCATGCGATTGACAAAGTCTTCGTGTTTTTTCTGATCTTCTGCTGAGGTTTTAGCATTAAATGAAATAACGGGTAATAACTCTTCGGTATTTGAGAACATTTTTTTCTCAATTACAGTGCGCAGCTTTTCATAACTGGTCCAAAGCGGATTTTTACCATTATTATGGGCCCGTGCCCGTAATACAAAATTGACTATTTCATTACGGAAATCTTTCGGGTTAGAAATACCCGCTGGTTTTTCAATCTTTTCAAGCTCGGCGTTAAGCGCTGCGCGATCGAATAACTGGCCGGTGTCTGGATCGCGGTATTCTTGATCTTGAATCCAAAAATCGGCGTAGGTGACATAACGGTCAAATATATTTTGGCCATATTCTGAATAGGACTCTAAATACGCGGTTTGCAGCTCTTTACCTATAAACTCAACATATTGAGGGATTAAGTAACCTTTTAAGTGGCTTAGATAGCGCTCTTCTACGTCAGCAGAGAACTGCTCACGCTCAATTTGTTGCTCAAGCACATAAAATAGGTGCACCGGGTTTGCGGCAACTTCAAGAGTGTCGAAATTAAATACTCGAGATAAAATTTTAAACGCAAAGCGGGTAGAAAGCCCAGTCATCCCTTCGTCTACGCCTGCATAGTCACGGTATTCTTGGTATGATTTTGCTTTAGGGTCGGTGTCTTTTAAGCTTTCGCCGTCATAAACGCGCATTTTTGAATAAATACTCGAATTTTCAGGTTCTTTTAAACGCGACAAGGTGGTAAATTTAGCCAAAGTTTCGAGTGTGCCAGGCGCACATGGCGCATTGTAAAGCTCACTGTGCTCAAGTAGTTTATTGTAAATTTTGATCTCTTCAGAGACACGTAAACAATAAGGGACTTTGACAATATAAACCCGATCTAAGAATGCTTCGTTATTTTTATTATTTTTAAAAGTTTGCCATTCAGACTCATTTGAGTGGGCTAAAATCATGCCGTTAAATGGCAAGGCGCTAATGCCTTCGGTACCATTATAGTTGCCTTCTTGTGTGGCTGTTAATAACGGGTGAAGCACTTTTATCGGCGCTTTAAACATCTCAACAAATTCCATTAAACCTTGATTTGCAAGGCACAATGAGCCTGAATAAGCGTAAGCATCTGGATCGCTTTGGGCAAAATGCTCTAGCTGACGAATATCCACTTTACCAACTAGTGCTGAAATATCTTGATTGTTTTCATCACCAGGTTCGGTTTTCGCAATGGCAATTTGATTTAAAATTGAGGGGTAGCGCTTTATTACTCTAAACTGACTAATGTCACCATTAAACTCGTGCAATCGTTTCGTTGCCCATGGTGACATGATAGTTTTTAAATAACGCGGCTTAATACCGTATTCTTTTTCTAGTAGTTCGGCATCTTCGTTAGCATCAAAAAGGGCGAGTGGGTGGTCATTTACTGGCGATCCCTTAATTGAGTAAATCGGAATTTGTTGCATTAGGTATTTTAGTTTTTCAGCAATAGAAGACTTACCGCCCCCAACAGGGCCAAGTAGGTAAAGCACTTGTTTACATTCTTCTAAACCTTGGGCAGCGTGTTTTAAATAAGATACAATTTGTTCTATGGCCTCTTCCATACCGTAAAAGTCATTAAAAGCAGGGTAACGGGCAACAACGCGATTAGAAAATAGACGACTTAGCCGGGCATCTGTTGAAGTATCGACCATTTGTGGTTCACCAATAGCCATGAGTAATCGCTCTGGTGCGCTGGCATAGGCTGCTTTGTCTTTTTTACAAATATCGAGAAACTCTTCGATACTGTACTCTTCTTCTTTTGCTGCTTCGTATCGTGATTGATAATGCTCAAATATACTCATAGTAGAAACCTCCGAAAACCCGCTAAAAAAACCAGTTTTGAATGAAAGAAAAAGCAAAGGCTAATTTAAGGGTAGTCACGATTTTGATTCTTTGCGCAATAAAATTAAGAATTTAATTGAAATATTCTCACAGTGATCAGATTTAGTTATGAGTACGTAATAGGCACTAAATGCCAGCCATAAAAAAAGACGCCGTAGCGTCTTTTTATCGATTTATAACTAATTGCTTAGTTAATTATGCGAAGTTTGCGTTTGCAAATTCCCAGTTAACTAGTGACCAAAAACCTTTTAGGTAGTCTGGGCGCACGTTACGGTAATCGATGTAATAAGCGTGTTCCCACAGGTCAACTGTAAGAATAGGTGTAACACCTTCTTCAGTTAGTGGAGTTGCAGCGTTAGATGTATTAACGATGTCTAAAGTGCCATCAGCAAGTTTAACTAACCAAGTCCAGCTAGAGCCGAAGTTGTTAACTGCTTTATCATTTAAGGCATCTTTGAATGCTTCGAATGAGCCCCATTTAGCATTGATAGCATCAGCAACCGCGCCCGTTGCTTCGCCACCGCCGTTTGGAGATAGGCTGTTCCAGTAGAAAGTGTGGTTCCAGATTTGTGCAGCGTTGTTAAATACGCCACCAGTTGAAGAACATACGATTTCTTCTAGTGATTTACCTTCAAACTCAGTACCTGGGATCAAACCGTTAAGTTTAGTCACATAAGTATTGTGGTGCTTGCCGTGGTGAAACTCTAAAGTTTCTTGTGAAATATGTGGCTCAAGTGCATCAATTGCATATGGTAGTGACGGTAGTTCAAATGCCATTTTTTATCTCCATCTTCTTTTGGTTGATAGTCCAAATAGTAATAGTTAATACCCGCACAAACAGGGTCGTTACCTATACCAAATGGGATTATAGTGTTACTATAATTGTTGAGTATTTTACTCAAGTTTTAGCAAACAGCAATGCCAAACAGCGTTGTAAATGCAAGACTATTTCGATTGCGGCTTTATTTGCCCACTTTAAGATACATATATGAGGCTAAATGAAAATTTTTCAAGCCATTAATATGTTCAGCTATCGTTACTTTGAGGTTGTAGATGGAAACCATTGATAAAATTAAACAGCAAATTTCTGAAAATCCAATTATCCTTTACATGAAAGGATCGCCAAAATTACCAAATTGTGGTTTTTCTTCACAAGCATCTCAAGCACTTATGTCATGCGGTGAACCGTTTGCTTATGTTGATATTTTACTCAACCCTGATATTCGTGCTGAACTTCCAGCATACGCTAACTGGCCTACATTCCCACAACTATGGGTTGAAGGCGAGTTAATCGGTGGTTGTGACATTATCATCGAAATGTTTCAGCGTGGTGAATTACAACCATTGATCACAGAAACAGCTGCTAAATACAAAGAAGCAGACGACGCAGAATAATCATTTTATTCTATGAAAAGGCCGCATTTATTGCGGCCTTTTTTATGGTTTGTTGTTGGGTATTACAACATGGACACTCAAACCGCCCCCAGGCTTATTATGTAAGCTAATTTGGCCTTGATGCGCCTCAACTATTTCACGGCACAATGCTAACCCTAAGCCACTTCCGCTGGTTTTTGTTGAATAAAATGGAATTAATGCGTTAGCCATTACTTGCTCATTCATCCCTTTACCCCGATCGCTTAGTGTAATACGGGTGCAATTACTATTTTGCGATAATTCTAAGCTGATATGCTCGATGTCTGAATCTGACTCATGGGCATTTTTTAATAAGTTGATTAAAAGCTGTTCTAGCTGGGTTTGATCAGCAAAGGTGATGACATCATCTTGGCTGAGCAAGTTAAACGACCATTGGCTTTGTAACTGTTGTAATAGCTGTGGCCAATTTATTTGACTAATTTGCGGTGTGGGTAGTTTGGCGAACTTACCGTATCCCTGGACAAACTCATTTAAGTGTTTAATACGCTCTTCAATCGTTAAAAATACCCGACTTAGCCTAGACTCATCGACTTTTTCACTGAGGATTTTGCCACTGTGTAGCATTGACGACATAGGGCCAAGAGAGTTATTAAGCTCGTGGCTGATGATGCGTATTACTTTTTTCCATACTTCTACTTCTTGGCGGCTTAATTCACGGGTTAATTGTTTAAACACATATAAAGTATGATACTGATTATTAAGTAGCAGCTTGCCGGTTGCTAAATGCCACGTTTGTGATTCTTGCTGCTGGTTATCTATCGTAAATAGCCCGTCAACTTCTCGCTCCAGAGCGTGAACCAGCTGCGGGTGGGCACCGTCTAAAAGGTGTGTCAGCTGACTTCCTTCGAGTGCACTTTGTGCATTGAGCAGATCACGTGCACTGTGGTTACTGTAGACAATAAAGCCTTGATCATTTTTTAAAATAACGGCTTGAGGTGAGCTTTGCAGTACTTTATCTAGCATCAGCTCACGCTGGTAAATCCATTGTTTTTCTTGGCGTAGTTGTTTTGCCGTTTGGTTATATAGTTGGCATAAATTGCCGATTTCATTGTTACTGTTATAGGCAAGCAGTGATGAAAGCTCGCCATCTTTAAAATTTAGTAACCCAGTCTCCAATGAGTGTATACCTTTCACTAAAGGACTGGCCAAACGAAAGGCAAGGTAGCTACTAATGAGAATAGCCACTACACTAAAGCCGACAACTAAGGGCCATGAAAGCTCTGTTATCCAAGCAATTAACCAGATAGGGAGTAAACTGGCAACGGCACAAATAATAATGAGCTGCTGAGTGAGGCTAAAACGCAGAGTATTGCGGGTCATTAATAGTCAATCTCAAATTTTTGTAAACGACGGTAGAGCGCTTGGCGACTCATTCCAAATTGCCTCGCCACTTTGGCAATGACCCCATGATGTTGATGCATCGCATCTTCAATTTGCTGTTTCGTTACCTGGGTTTTTACAAGGGGGCTTGCTGGCGTGCTTGTTTGCAGCGCAAAATCAGCTAAGTTAATAATACCTACAGGATTAAGAACCGCAGCGCGTTTGCAGGCATTTTCAAGTTCACGCACATTACCAGGCCAATGGTGTGCCAGTAATGCTTGTTCTGTGTCTAGGGTAAGCTCTCGATTATTTAAAAAATGTTGCGCAAGCGGCAAAATATCATCGGGTCTTTCAGCGAGGCTAGGTAAATTAAGTTCGATTACATTGAGCCGATAATATAAATCTTCTCTAAATCTGCCACTCTTAATTGCTGTTTGTAAGTTCTCGTTGGTGGCAGAAATGACCCGCACGTTGACCTTGCGAGTGTGGGGTGAGCCTAAGCGCTCAAATTCACCGGTTTGCAAAACGCGTAATAATTTCATTTGCCCAGACAGTGGTAAGTTGCCAATTTCATCTAAAAACAGGGTACCACCATCAGCCGCCTCAAAGCGGCCAATACGCTGTTTTGTAATCCCTGTATAAGCGCCAGCTTCTGCACCAAATAATTCGGCTTCAATAAGTTCATCGGGTAGGGCACCGGCATTTACCGTGATAAAAGGCTGATCATGTAATAACGAATTTGCTTGAATAATTTGCGCTATGCGCTCTTTACCGCTGCCGTTTGGGCCTGTGATCAGCACCGATGCATCAGACTTCGCTACCTGAATAGCCATAGTTAAAATACGCTCCATGGCGGTGCTTTTATATACCAAGCCAACTAAGTCAGCATTGTTTAGGTTGGCAGTACGCTCTTGCTGGCGGCGCTGGTAGGTTGCGTTTTCTTGCTTAGCTTTACCTAATTCGATTAAATTATTTACACAAGTGAGTAATTTACTATCATCCCAAGGTTTTGGTAGGTAATCGGCGGCGCCTGCTTTTACTAATTCTATTGCGGTTTCAAGCTCAGTCCAAGCGGTGATCAAAATAATCGGTAAATGGGGGTTGATAGCACGTAACTGGTAGAATAATGCTTTGCCTTCCTCACCTGAGGTGGTATCTGCGGTGAAGTTCATGTCTTGGATCACTAAGGAAATCCGTTGGTATTGCACGGTTTGTACTGCTTCAAATGGGGTGGCAGCTGTCACTACAGCAAAGTCATGTATCTCGAGCAGTAATGATAGCGCCTCTAAAATGGCAGGGTTATCATCAACGATAAGTATTTTTTCCATGTGAGTTTAATCGCTGTTGTTATTATGTATTATTTTTATACAGTAATGGGTGAAAATGCTACACTGTGTTAAGCCAGTGTAGCATAGCTTGGCAGTCGCGTTATATTGTTCTTGTTGCGATACTTGGCGATATATTCGCTGCACGTTTAGCGGGGCCTAATACTGCTAGTAGGCTCATAATAAGTACCATAATAGCGGTAGTTGCAATATAGCTCGGTGGTAAAGCCGCTATCGAAAAGTGCTGCATCAACAACTGACCTAGCAATAATGCGCAAATGCCACCGAGCACTAAACCCATACTACAAATCAACGCATTCTCAACTAAAAAGTAATTAATAATAGCTGATTTTCTTGCCCCAAGTGCCCGCCGAGTGCCGATTTGTTTAGTCCGTTTACTGATATTAAACAAGGTTAAGCCAAAAATGCCCAGCGCCGTAACTAGCACTAATATAGTGATGAGTACAATCAACATGCGCATCATAAGTTTATCCGCAGCCATATATTGATCTTTTAACTGATCGAGCCCTTTAATATTGTTGATTACACGTTTATTGTAATTTTTAAGCATCAGGCTTTCGATATCTTTCATCACAGCATCGCGTTGACCAGGCTTTGTTCTAACGGCAAATTGAGCGTAAGTTTTAGCCTGAATATAAGGAATAAGAGCCACATTATTTGGGTGTGAGTCTTTTAACCACGGGCCTTTCATTGGCGCTGTAATACCAATTATCTTTAGCGGTAAGTCACCAAAATAAATGGTTTTACCTAGTGCATCCCCCTCAGAAAAAAGCTCATTGGCTAAAGCCTTAGTAACGACAGTGACATTGGTTGTTCTATCTGTTGGTGAGTTTGTGATTAGCACTTCATCTTCACTAAAATTACGCCCAGCAATTAGTTTGACGCCGTATGTGTCAAGGCCATGCTCATCAATAAAAAAATAAGCGGTGCGCACACTTTTGCTTTCTTGTGGTGCTGGCTTTAAATTAAAGCTAGAAGCGCTACCGCTGCCAGATAACGGAATACTGCTACTTTGCGCTGCACTTTCGACCCCTGGAAGGGCTCTTATCATAGCTTCATCTAACTCAAACTGTTGACTTAAATCGACATCTTTACCAAAGGTCATCACATTAAATTTAAACAAGTCTTGCTCTGGATAGCCTGTTTCTTGGTTTAAAAAAGCAATTCTATCTTGAATAATAAATGCTGCATTACTAACAATAGCTGTGGTAATAGCAATTTGAATAAGTAAAAGTATTGCGCCAACCTTTGAGCGGCAAAGGGCATGAAATATCGGTTTTATCTCTAACATGATTAACTCCTTATTGGCTCTTAAGATAAATAGCAGGGTTGGTTTTGCACACCAGCCACGCAGGGTATAGTCCAGCAATAATACAGGTTGATATTGCAATAACCGGGGCGCTTAGCAGCATGGTTAAATCCATTGTGGCGAGATTAGCGTAATAATCGTAACTTTGTCTTACGCCAAGCAAACCGATTTGTGCGAGTATAATGCCCAGCAAGCCGCCGATAAAACCAAGCATCGCCACTTCAACCAAATGCTGAAGAAAAACTTGCCGTTTACTTGCCCCTAAAGCACGGCGCACACCAACTTCTGGTGCTCTGCGCAAAAACTTTGCCAGTAATAATCCCAAAATATTGGCTAAACACACGGCTAAGAACATAAAGCTTAAGCCAACCAAAATTTTGTTATCTTCACTAACCACATTATTGTATTCCATCCATTGGTTGACATCGCGCAGGCTGTATTGGGGGATTTCGCGAGTGAACCGGCCACGTTTTTTCTGCTCTTCTATATAAGAGATAAGATAGTTGCCATAGGCTAATTTTTGCTCTGCTGTATCAAGCTGAGCCCAAAATTGGATCCATACCTGTTCAGATTGCAATCGATCGGCAAAGTTTCGGGTATCTTCATGCTTCCAACCATTACTATTTCCCCAGCTTGTAAGTTCTTTTGCTTTTATTAAGCTAAATGGTAGAAATAGATCTTCTACTTTATTAAAAGCGCCGTTGTTTAAGTCATAATATTTAAGGTTGAGGGGCCAATCGGCAAGAACACCAACAACTTGGTAGCTGTCGTCATCTAAATAGATTAGTTTTCCAATTGAGCTTTCTCCTGCAAACAGCTTATCGTTTAGCTCTTTTGAAATCACCACGACAGGGGCGGCTGATTGTTCTTGTTGCTGGCTCCACGCACCACCATATTGAAATGACACATCGAACATGCTAAAAAAATCGGGTGTCGTCATGCGGGCATTGCTAATAAATGGTTTAACTTTATCTGAGTCTAAATAGACAGAGAAACCAGTGCGCATCATCGCCACTTTTTTGTCAGGAATTGGTGCGTTGTATAAATTTTCTGCATCTTGATAAGTCAGTTGCATAGGAATATCGTCACCTGTCCACCAAGTATGGCCTTCATCCATTGTTTGTAATTGTACCGTGTACAATTGGCTACTTTTATGCGGAATGGGATCTGCCGACATCATGTGGTATACGCTTAAGCTGGTCATGGTGACACCAATACCAATGGCAATCGCCAGCACCATGAGTGCACTTACCAGCGGTGTACGTTTAAAACTACGCCAACTTAAATCGAGGTAATGTAATAGCATGGCTTATGCTCCTGCAGCGCTTTTAATTGTTTGTGCACCTTGATACAAGGTAAAGTCGGCAAGTTGGCCATCAACCACTTGAATGTTACGCGGTGCTCGCCTTGCAAGTTCCGGATCGTGGGTTACCATAACGATAGTGGCACCATCACGATTAATTTGTTCGAGTAGTTCCATTACTTGGCGTGCCATTAGGCTATCAAGGTTACCCGTTGGCTCATCGGCAAGTAAAAAACGTGGCTCACCAGCGAGGGCTCTTGCTATGGCTACGCGCTGTTGTTGACCACCGGATAGCTGTTGAGGTAGGTGTTTAGCACGCGAAGCAAGACCTACTTGCTCTAAACATTGCTCAATACGACGCTTGCGCTCGCTAGCTTTAATACCTCGATACCTTAATGGGACTTCAATATTTTCATATAAATTAAGGTCGGGGATTAAATTAAATCCTTGGAAAATAAAGCCAATTTTTTGGTTACGCACATCAGCGCGTTGATTATCGTTTAATTTACCTACATCTATACCATCTAGTAGATACTCACCTTCAGAAAATGGCTCTAACATGCCTGCAATATTTAAAAATGTGGTTTTTCCTGAGCCGCTAGGCCCCGTTACGGCGATAAACTCACCTTCGTCTACTTGTAAAGTAAAATCGCGTAAAGCGTGAGTTTGCACCATTTCTGTTTGGTAAATTTTGCTGATGTTGTTCATTTTTAACATGGGTTTGTCCTTTTTATTGTCCTGTTTATACACAGCATACTTTTACTAGCGAAGTAGTAATGTTGATGCGTTTTTAAAATTGTCATAGCTTGAGATGATAAGCTCATCGCCAGGCTCTACACCGGTAATTAGCTCAACGGCATTAATACTGGTTGCACCGATAGTTATATCTACACGCTTTGCAGTATCACCGCTGACTTTGTATACGTGGGTTCCACCTTGTTGCATAAATGCGCCACGCTGTACTTGTAAAACATTGTCGCGGTTTTCTAATAAAATACGTGCGGTTAATCGTTGGTTTTGGCGGATCCCCGTCAGCTCTTTATTAAAGCGTACGCGGGTAGTGACTTCGCGATTATTCACTTCTGGTGAAATTGCTGAGAGTGTACCCGTTACTTTTTTTGCGCCGAGTAATAATTCAACGTCCATACCTAGGCCTAATTCATTGGCGTAGCTTTCTGGTACTTGAAGTTGGGCTTCAAAGTTACTGAGATCAACCAATGTCATCAGTGGTTGGCTTTGGCTTACGGCTTCTTTTTGTTGCACTAAAAGATTACCGACAATGCCGTTAACACTGGCTTTAATCATTAGGTTGCTTACTTGGCGGTTTAATTCATCTACAATCAGTTGTTGGCGGGCTAGATCACGCTCTGCGGCTTTAAGTTCAAAAGCCAACGTGTCATTGGCAAGCTCAACTTCTTGCTCCGCATGTTTATATGATAGTTTTGCACGGGCGAGATCATCCACGGCTTTTTCTAAATCAATTTGGCTGATCAAGCTTTTTTCGATTGAGAGTTTTGCACGGCGGTTTTCTCTATCTGCTGCATTGAGCTCAACTTGAGCGAGATCGAGGGCTTTAGTTAAACTTAGTTTTTGTCGTCTTGCTTCGAGGTGTTTACGCTGTAACTCACCATCAAGGCGCGCTAACACTGATTGTTGTTGCTTTAGTTCATTAGTGAGCTCGGGGCTGTCAACAACGGCAATTACAGAATCTTTATTTACCTTGTCACCTGCTTTTACCTTTAAATCAACATAACCGCGTTCTGGGCTATACACTTTAGGCGCATTAGCAGCAACAATTTTGCCGCTGGCAGAAACATCCCGGGTCAGGGTTTTAACACTAACAGGGGCTATATGTAAGGCGTTTCTTTCAACTGATAACGTACCTTGCTCATTACCCATAAATGCTTTAACACATAAGGCTACTAAGGCCATAAGTGCTATAGCTATAATGATTGGCTTTTTATACTGGCGACGCTTGATGACAGAAACATCCTGCGCACTGGTATCTTTAATCATGTTGCTTCCTCTTAATCACGTTTAATCTTCAAGGTAAGTAATCATTAAACTCACTGCTAACATGGTGATAGGTGAGACTAAAAATAAACTGAGAATAAACATAGTGATGTCCTTTAAATAACGTGGTGTTTATTATCCGATTATCGTGCCAAAATTTAACCTATTGTATTTTATAGTTATTTTGTTTTTTCTGGGTTTTGCTTTGTGTCCGCGGACAGAAAAAGTGTCCGCAGCGGACACTTTTTTAATATTTAGCTTTACCTTTGAGTTAGTTTGCTAGGCCAGTAAGTTACAAATTTAGCGATCTTGGTCATGGGTTTTTATGCGTAATCTATGCACACAGAGAGTATTAACTTTATATTTATGCATTATTTAACTCATCATTCATAAGCTTGTTGCTGCAAACAATAGGGTAATTACACTAACTGAGCGCGTTTTATTTGTTTTTTCAAAAAGATTATCGCCTGAAAGTTTTAAAATAGGTACTGATTTGGAAATGCATTAGGTGAATAATTATTCACTAAAGTATGCGGTTTACGTTTACGTAAACTGGATATTTTAAGCGTGGCTTTTTTTACAACTTGTTAAATATGACACCAGTGTCATAAAAAAATAATGGCTAAAAAGGCGCTAAATGTTAAAAAATGGCATGAAATATAAAGATTGCGCTTAAGTGAGAAATATTCAAGAATATGAATATGTATTCAAAATTTTATTGACTCTACGTACAATTGGCGATAGTTTTGACTGTCTGCTAGCAAACCGTCGAACAGGTCATTTATAGCTAGCTGTTGTAGCAAGGGGAGGGGTCTATGTTATACGACTCAAAATTAGAAAAAGATAATTGTGGCTTTGGCTTAATAGCCCAAGTCAATGGTCAGGCTAGTCATCGCTTAATAAGAACAGCGATCACCGGTCTAGACCGTATGGAACACCGTGGTGGTATTTCTGCCGATGGTAAAACAGGCGATGGCTGTGGTTTATTATTACAAAAACCAGATAGCTTTTTTCGTGCAATCGCAGCTGAGAACAATTGGCATCTAGGTAAGAATTATGCGGTAGGCATGATTTTCTTAAATCCAGATCCAGTATTAGCACAAACCGCAAAAGACATATTGAGTGAAGAACTCGAAAAAGAAACACTTAATATTAAAGGCTGGCGTGTAGTACCCACTGATGCCTCATGTTTAGGCCCTATTGCCAAAAAACAATTACCAAACTTTGAACAAATTTTTATCAATGCACCAGAAGGTTGGCGTCCAAAAGACTTAGAACGTCGATTATACGTTGCGCGTCGTCGTGCAGAAAAACGTTTAAGCAATGATGAAGGTTTTTACATTGCAAGTTTGTCAGGGCTTGTGACTATCTACAAAGGCTTGATGATGCCAGTAGATTTACCTAACTTTTATCTAGACTTAGCTGATATCCGTATGACCAGCGCGATTTGTGTTTTCCATCAGCGCTTTTCTACCAATACACAGCCGCGTTGGCCACTTGCTCAACCGTTCCGTTATTTAGCGCATAATGGTGAAATTAACACCATTCAAGGTAACCGCCAGTGGGCGCGCGCACGTTCGTACAAATTTGCATCGCCACTGATCCCAGATTTACAATCAGCAGCGCCATTTGTTAACGAAACCGGCTCGGATTCATCAAGCTTAGATAACATGCTTGAGCTATTTTTAGCGGGTGGTATGGATTTATTCCGTGCGATGCGCATGCTGGTGCCACCTGCGTGGCAGAAAAACCGTGCTATGGATGACGATCTTCGTGCATTCTATGACTTTAACTCAATGCATATGGAACCATGGGATGGCCCTGCAGGTATTGTAATGTCTGATGGTCGTTTTGCCGCTTGTAACTTAGACCGTAATGGCCTTCGTCCTGCGCGTTATGTGATCACGCAAGATGGCTTTATTACACTTGCCTCAGAAGTCGGTATTTGGGATTACACCGCTGATGAAGTGGTTGAAAAAGGCCGTGTTGGTCCAGGCGAGCTGTTAGTTATTGATACTCAGCTTGGTAAAATTTGGCATTCAGACGAAATTGACCAAGATTTAAAATCGCGCCACCCATACAAAGCATGGCTTGAAGAAAACGTTAAACGTTTAACACCGTTTGAAAAGTTATCAGAGCAGGATGCGGGTAATCGCTCATTTGACGACGAAACTTTACTGAAATATCAGAAAATGTTTGGCTTCACTAACGAAGAGCTAGACAGTGTCATTCGTGTAATGGGTGAAATTGGCCAAGAAGCAACGGGCTCGATGGGCGATGATACGCCATTTGCCGTGCTATCTGAAGGTAACCGTTCGTTGTTTGATTACTTCCGCCAAAAGTTTGCGCAGGTAACCAATCCGCCGATCGATCCTCTTCGTGAAAATCACGTTATGTCACTGGCTACTTGTATTGGTAGTGAGCAAAACGTGTTTAACGAAACCACTGGCCACGCTAAGCGCTTACAATTTGATACACCTATTTTGATGTATGCAGATATGCAACAGTTATTAAGTGCCGATCAAGCGCACTACAGCTATTGCAAAATTGATATTACCTACAGCAAAGAAGAAGGTCTCGCGGATGCGGTCACCCGTATTTGTGATGAAGCACAAGAAAAGGCCGCTGGCGGTTGTGTAATGCTGTTTTTAAGCGACCGTAACTTTGACGAAGATAGATTACCTATTCCTGCTGCTATGGCGGTCGGTGCTGTACAGAAACGCCTTGTAGATAACAATTTACGTTGTGAATCAAACATCATTATTGAAACCGGCAGCGTGCGTGATGCACATCAATTTGCGGTATTAATTGGCTTTGGTGCGACGGCGATTTACCCATACCTTGCTTATGAATCACTGGTTGCGATGAGTGACTCTAAAGTGATCAATAAGAGCTACTGTGAAGTTACTTTGGCTTATCGTAATGCGATAAACAAAGGGCTTTATAAGATCATGTCGAAAATGGGTATCAGTACCGTTGCGTCATATCGTTGTTCAATGTTGTTTGAAGCGGTCGGTTTGTCAGACACAATAGTTGATACGTGTTTCAATGGCGTAGCTAGTCGAATTAAAGGCGCATGTTTTAGTGACTTTGATGAAGACCAGCGTAAACTGCATCAGTTAGCATTCAGTAAGCGTAAGCTACTAAGTCATGGCGGTTTATTAAAATATGTACACGGTGGTGAATACCACGCGTATAACCCAGACGTTATTCAAACATTGCAAAAAGCAGTGCGCTCAGGTGATTACTCAGATTATAACGTGTACGCCGATTTAGTTAACAAGCGCCCAATTTCAACACTGCGTGACATGTTGTCGCTGAAACTGCCGGAAAAAGGCATTAGCATTGATGATGTTGAGCCTGCAACAGAACTTTATAAACGCTTTGACTCAGCGGCAATGAGTATTGGTGCATTGTCACCAGAAGCGCATGAAGCACTGGCCATCGCAATGAACCGTTTAGGCGGTTGTTCGAACTCAGGTGAGGGTGGTGAAGATAAACTCCGCTACGGTACAGAGAAAAACTCGCGCATTAAGCAAGTTGCCTCAGGCCGATTTGGTGTTACACCGCATTACTTACGCAGTGCTGATGTTATTCAAATCAAAGTGGCGCAAGGTGCAAAACCAGGCGAAGGTGGCCAGTTACCAGGTGAAAAAGTAACGCCGTATATTGCTAAACTGCGTTATTCAGTACCCGGTGTGACGCTTATTTCGCCTCCACCGCATCACGATATTTATTCAATTGAAGATTTAGCTCAGCTAATTTTTGATTTAAAACAAGTGAACCCGAAAGCCCTGATCTCGGTAAAACTCGTATCAGAGCCAGGTGTGGGTACGATTGCAACGGGTGTTGCCAAAGCTTATGCCGATTTAATTACTATTTCAGGTTATGACGGTGGTACCGGCGCCAGCCCACTCACATCTGTTAAATACGCAGGTAGCCCATGGGAGCTTGGTCTTGCAGAAACGCAACAAGCACTGGTTGAAAATGGTCTGCGTCATCGTATTCGCTTGCAAACTGATGGCGGCTTAAAAACGGGCTTAGACATCATCAAAGCGGCTATTTTAGGTGCTGAAAGCTTTGGTTTTGGTACCGGACCTATGGTTGCACTAGGCTGTAAGTACCTACGTATTTGTCACTTAAACAACTGCGCGACCGGTGTTGCAACACAAGACGATACACTGCGTCAAAAGCATTATCATGGTCTGCCGGAAATGGCGATGAACTACTTTAAGTTTATTGCACAAGAAGCCCGTGAAATCATGGCAAGTCTAGGTGTTGCCCATTTAACTGATTTAATTGGTCGTTTAGATTTACTTGAAGCGATTGAAGGCAAAACTGCGAAGCAACAAAAGATTGATTTATCATCTGTGATTGCGCAGCCAAATAACCCAACGGGTGAAACACTTTATTGTAGCGTGCCAAACTCGTCACATTACTTAGGTAAATTAAACGAAACGTTATTGGAAAAAGCACAGCAAGCCATTGACGAAAGCACAGGTATTTCACTGGTTAATCGTATTTGTAATACCGACCGCTCTGTGGGCGCAATGTTGTCGGGCTATATTGCCGACAAACACGGTAACCAAGGTATGGCAGCTGATCCTGTATCAATTGAATTGCACGGTACTGCTGGTCAATCATTTGGTGTGTGGAATGCTGGTGGCCTTGAGATGACGTTAGTCGGCGATGCGAACGATTATGTTGGCAAAGGCATGGCAGGCGGTAAGTTGATTATTCGTCCACCATTGGGTTCGTCATTTGAAAGTCATAAAGCAACGATTGCGGGTAATACCTGCTTGTACGGCGCAACAGGCGGTAAATTATTTGCAGCAGGTTGTGCAGGTGAACGTTTTGCTGTGCGTAACTCAGGTGTGCAAGCGGTTGTAGAAGGCTTAGGTGATAACGGCTGTGAATACATGACTGGCGGTGTGGTGTGTGTACTTGGTAACGTGGGTGTTAACTTCGGTGCTGGTATGACGGGTGGTTTTGCGTATATTTTAGATGAGCGTAACGACTTTGAAAAACGCATTAACCCAGAGTTGGTAGAAGTTGTGTTATTGGACGAACTGAGCTCTCACCAAGAGCACTTACGCGGCCTGATTGCAGAGCATTTAGAGTCAACAGGCTCAAGCCGAGCAGAGAATATTTTAGCGAACTTTGAAGCTTACTTACCTAAGTTTAAGTTAGTTAAACCAAAATCAAGTGATGTGAAAAGTTTACTCGGGCATCGCGCTCGCAGTAGTGCAGAACTTCGTGTTCAAGCACAGTAAGGGGGTAGTATGAGCGAGAATGTATATCAATTTATAGACGTGCAACGGGTTGATCCCCGTAAGAAACCTATTTCGTCACGTAAGAAATCGTTTGTTGAAATTTACGAACCCTTTTCAGAGACTCAAGTAAACTCTCAAGCTGATCGTTGCTTAGATTGTGGTAACCCATACTGTGAGTGGAAATGCCCAGTACATAACTATATCCCACAGTGGTTAAAGTTAATTCGTACTGGCCGTATCTTAGAGGCAGCAGAGCTGTCTCACCGTACGAATAGTTTGCCTGAAGTATGTGGACGTGTTTGTCCACAAGATAGATTATGCGAAGGCTCATGTACGTTAGATGAAGAGTTTGGTGCAGTAACTATCGGTAATATCGAAAAGTATATTACTGACACGGCATTTAAAATGGGCTGGAAGCCTGACATGTCCTATGTGACATGGACAGATAAAAAAGTAGCCATTATTGGCGCAGGCCCTGCAGGTCTAGGTTGTGCTGATATTCTAGTACGTAACGGTGTGAAACCAGTGGTATTTGACCGTCACCCTGAAATTGGTGGGTTACTAACTTTTGGTATTCCTTCTTTCAAACTTGAAAAAGAAGTGATGCAAAAGCGCCGCGAAATATTCACTGAAATGGGCATTGAGTTTAAACTTAACGTTGAAGTGGGTGTTGATATCACCATGGATGAGATTTTAGCAGACTATGACGCAGTGTTCCTCGGTGTAGGTACTTATCAAAGTATGCGTGCAGGCCTTGAAAATGAAGATGCGCCAGGTGTACATGATGCACTGCCGTTCTTAATCGGTAATACTAACCGTGTAATGGGCTATGACGAAACAAACCAAGCATACATTGATATGGCCAACCAAAAGGTTGTAGTACTTGGTGGTGGTGATACCGCGATGGACTGTGTACGTACATCAATTCGCCAAGGGGCTGAAAAAGTCACATGTGCGTACCGCCGTGATGAAGAAAACATGCCGGGTTCAAAACGCGAAGTTAAAAACGCCAAAGAAGAAGGCGTAGAATTTACCTTTAACGTACAACCTACAGGCATAGTGCTAAATGATGCAGGACATGTAGCGGGTGTTAAAATGGTAAAAACCCAATTGGGTGAACCAGATGAAAACGGCCGTAGCCGCGCAGAAATCGTACCAGGCTCTGAACATGTAATCGAAGCCGACCAAGTACTGATGGCATTTGGTTTTAAACCACACAAAATGGATTGGTTAGAAAAATACGATGTTGAAATTAACCACTGGGGCGGCATCAATGCACCAGAGCAAGGTGAATTTACTCATCAAACAACTAATCCTAAAATCTTTGCTGGTGGCGATATTGTTCGCGGCTCAGATTTAGTAGTAACCGCTATCTTCGAAGGTCGTAACGCCGCAGAAGGGATCATGGACTACTTAAAAGTGTAATGCTTTGAAGGTTCAAGAATGTAAAAAGCAAGCCCGATGGCTTGCTTTTTTTATGGCTAGGATTTTAGAGCCTTAAGCTATAAGTTTTAAGCTTGCTCGGTGTTAAATTAAGCGCCGTAGGTTGGCTTGAATATAACGAAACCCAACGAAAAAATAGCCAATCAGTCTGCATCAAGGCTCAACATTATCAAATGCTTCTATATCGCTGAACTGAATTTAGGAAAGCCATTTAAGTGATATTCACAAAGAGGTCAAGAGGCGCTGCGCTTAAGAGCAGATATTAAGATTATATTTAAGTCGTAGAGGTAAAACGCAGACAGCTTGGTACCACCACATTAGGTCATTCGGGTAAGTTCGTTTCTGCTCCATAATGGTTTGTAGGAATTTAAATTAAGGGTAAAAAATCTCTATCGTTTTAGTGTTTATTCCGTATATACCTGAGCTATACGATTAAAAATAATTTAACCTTTGTGTATATCCAATAGATACACTACAATTTGTATATCTAATTAATATACGGGAGCTAATATGGCTACTAAAACTGCACCTATAAATATGCGAGTAGAACCGTCTGTTCGTAATATCATTGATGCTGCGGCTAATTTACTAAAGGTTGACCGTTCGGTATTTATTCAACAAGCAGCGCTTTGTGAAGCATACCAAGTTATAGCTTCACAAAGAGATTTTGCTTTGGACGAACAAGCCTTTGCTGCATTTGAGCAAGCGTTAGACGCAGAACCAACGGCTAATAAAGGTATGGTAGAGTTGATGAATAGGAAATCACCTTGGGAATAACTGCACCTGAATTGCTTAGCGAAACTCACGATTTATCTGATTTTGATTGTGGCAGACCTGAGCTAAATGACTGGTTAGTAAAAAAGGCGCTCAAGAGCCAACAACGAAATAACGCAAAAGTTTATATAGTCACTGATTCTATCACTACAAAGGTAATTGGTTATTATGCTATTGCTATGGGTTCTGTTCAACGAGAAGGTGCGATTGCCGCCCTAAGAAGAAACAGCCCCAACCCAATTCCAATGATCGTTCTTGCGAGATTAGCCGTCAATGACTCATATCACGGAAAAGGCATCGGTGTTGGTCTTCTTAAAGACTGTGTCAAAAGATCTGTTTATGCTATGAATGTAATTGGTGGGGCGGGTATTCTTGTTCACGCTATCGACGATTCAGCAAAAGATTTTTACACGAGATTTGGCTTCAAAGAATCCACATTTGACTCGATGACACTTATGGCTAGAATAAAGGATATTGAAGCTGCTCAAAAAGCATAAGTTTACAGGATCAGAAGCTTTCCAAAAAAATTACTCCTTCTAGTCAGAAAACTTAAACAAGTGCGGCAAGTAAAAGTGATCATCGTTTTCACACAGCCTGCGCTTGTAAATACTCTAACTCACTTTTGGACAGTAGTGAGTTAGAGCTGAAGGACAGCTCTGTGCCAACAGCAGTCGGTCAGATGTTATAATGTCTGAAGTCAATATTTGACCTCTTTAGTTTTTGACGCAGATTACCAGTAACAAACCCTATATCGCTATTCATAACTTACCGGCATACTAAAAATGGTACCTGAGCCCGCTGCGATTCCCCAACGTGAATACTTAGGCTTAAGCAGCGATATCTAAACTGAGTTATTGGTGATACTGTGTGATTTTTTATTAGAAAGCTAAAAGCGCTACAACGCCCCCTAAGAACGTATGTGGTGTTTTAATCGCGTAAATGTTGCAAGTGTGCTATTAAACTAGTTGGAAATTGGGTTAACAATATTCCTAAAATAACATCAAGGGTAATTTGAAACTTTATTATTTGGTAATATTTAACTTTGAAATATGGAGTCAAAGGAATTGGGTGATACAACGTCTGCTTTTGAGAAAGCAATAGAATCAGAAATCGGAAAGTTTCTAACAAAAAAAATTTTTGGAAAGTTAGAGTCTTTCGCTAAACAAAAATCGAGCTCAACTGAAGCTGAAGTTTTTTTAAAAGAAGTTATAGAAGCTGATGATTCTTTAAAAAGTGAAGTTGCACAAAAATATTACGATAAATATTTATCTTTTAGAACCCTTTTATCGCGTAATGTAGACGTATTTGTTGGAGATATATATCAGCCGCTAAAATTTTCAGCTTACTCAAACCCTGAGAATGTTTTTACAATAAAAAGAGGAACGACATTTAGTAAACCTCAAATAACATGTATTTTAGGTAAAGCGGGTCAAGGTAAAACCACTCTTCTTAAGCAATTAGTCTTAAACCATTTAGAAAATGGAAAAGGCCAGCTCCCTATATTAATAACATTAAGAAAGATAGATTGGACAAAGACCCCTGAGCCGATAGCTATAATAACAAAAGAATTTCAGAGCTTGGGTTTAAATATTTCAGAGGCATCTACTAACCAACTAATTAAGAACAAAAAACTAAAAGTTTTCTTGGATGGATTTGACGAAATAGATACTGAACATCGAGATATAGTTTTAGCCTTCATTAACGACTTATATCACACTCATAACGTAACATTTATTGTTACAAGCAGGCCAAATACTGAGCTGCAAAGAATAGGCGGTGCTGTAAAAAATTATGAATTACAAGACTTGAATATAACCGATGTGCAAAATATTATTTCTAACAATAAGTTAATTTCATTGGAAGATAAGGCGCAGCTACTAAAAGTTCTAGAACAAAAAGATGACATTTCAAACATATTATTAACACCTATTATTGTAGATATTTTTATTAGCACGTACAACTCACTACTAGCAGAGCCTAAATCAATTGTTGATTTTTATAATCAAATATTCCAAGTTCTGATTTCTAGCCACGATCGCTTAAAGGTACTATTTGAGCGAAAAGGTATTTCAGGATTAAACCATAATGAGTTAGAAAGAGTATTTCAAACCGCTTGCTTTAAACTTTTAAATGAATTCAATGAAATTAATTATACCGAGCAAGAGATTATCAAAGCTTTTAGTTTTGCATGTGAAAAAAATGGATATGATCAAACGTTCGGTTCTCATATTGACGTGATCGACAAAACATCACTAATCAAACAAGATGGCCGTGAGTATTCTTTTCTACATAAATCAATCTTAGAGTTTTATGCCGCAAAGCATATATTAAGTTTGAATGATGAAACTAGAAAAAAGTACTATGACTACATAACGTTAAATATGAAATCATCCAATGAAAATGTTTTGCGTTTTATCTCTCAATTAGATGATGATCTATTCTATCTATCATTTGCCAAACAGATCATTCAATTTCTTAGGAAAAACACCGACATTTTCAGAGGTAATACCTGTGAACTAAGTAAAGATATTTTTTTAGCTTCTACTGGTTTCAAATACTTTCTTGTTAGTTTTTGTCATCCTAAAGGTTCAATGTCTATCCAAAGAACTAAATCGCTCTCATCAGCTGAAAAGAAAATATTTTCATATTTCCAATTACTTACAAATATCTTAGGAATAAAAATACCGAAAGTTCATTGGGAAGTGATACAGAGTTATACGAAAGTTTATCAAGAGGCAGAACTTTCAGCAGATTCTAATATATCTTCATCTATACATAGTGCAGATCCCGATGGAAAATACACTGCTAACTACAAAGTCAGTGTGGACAAGCTAATCGACTGGAAGACAGTTGGAAATGATGTTGTATCAGAAAAGGAAATTATAGATTTTTTTGAGCAGATAGATGCTTTAAATCTTCTAATTCAAAAGAAAGATAAAATGTATATTGAAAAGAATAGCCTATCTCAATTTTACTAATTCTTAATCCAATTTAAAATCCCATTCTAATGCAATCTCTAATAATGGCTGCAAGTTAATTTACTTGTAGCCAGTTTCATGCAGTTCAACACTCACAACACAGACTTACCTCATACTTTATAAGTACTGACCGTCCGCTCCTCGCTCAAAGCTGCCCTTAGAGCATTTACGTTAACTCGTTTTGGGGCAGAAATGAGTTATCTCTGGATGTCTGATTATGGCACAAAGCCATCCTAAGCCTTAAATCATTGTGTCCAAGTGAGTACAAGGATGAGCGTTTGCATCACGGCTTAAGCCGCAACTATAATTTTAATATTGATTGTTGGGTTTCGTTGCACTCAACCCAACCTACGGTGATAAATTTAACGCAGAGTTATTTTGGTTTTCCTAGCGCCTATTGCCTAGCACCTTTAACCTTTTTTCAATGACTAACTTGCAAGCTTTGTAGCCAGGCATCAGGTTCTGCGATGATGAACTCTAGGCTGTGGTGATCTTTGGTGGTAATTTTGATACCTGTGTTGCCGATGGGGATTATGCCTGCGGCTTTTGCTGTGCATCTTTCAACGCGTGCTATGGTGTCGCGTTTAATGGCGTAACTGCCTAAGTCCAGCTGTTTATTAAGGGCTTCAAAGTGGAGTAGATGCTCGGTTAACGTTAAACGTCCATCAGCTTTTGCAGCGCCTAATTGTATTGTTGCGTAACTTGTTTTTAGTTGGGTTACTTTTGCAAGAGTTGCGTTCATCATTCACTCCGTGATTTTAATTTTTATTGAGTGTAAGCGGCGTTTTAATATGTGTCAATTTTGTAAATTAAATGTATTGAAATTTTCCTGTACATAAAAGATTACAAAAAGTTCTTTGCTCTATTATGTAGTTTTTGTTGTTTGTTTAACGAGATAAAAGCAAATAACACCACGCTCATTTGCACTGTTAATGCAATTAAGGTGCTCACTAAATTAAAGCGGCTCTGTGCACTGTTAGTGGTGTTTAGCTCGATTAACCATGCAAGCGCTAACATTAACACTAACGAGCCATGCAAAAAGCGTTGCAGATTGGCTTTAAACTTTAAATGTTTAAAAAAGCTAAAACCAAATAGCAGTAAACTGAGTATCGGAGTGAGCAAAATACAAATAAATGACAGCGTTATAAGTGGTTGCCAATTTATAGCCGTGAGCGTGCTTGATTGTTGTATATAGTCTTTACAGCCGGTTAAAAGCACTAAGGCAAACGCAATCGCACTAGTTTTGAGTGTGGTGTTATTTATCATTTTCGTCTATTCATTATGAGTTATTAAACAAAGTCCTGAGTTTAACCGTGGGCAGAAATAAGCTCTTTAGCGTTTGCCCGGGCCATTTTGCTAATGTTATCGCCGGCGAGCAAGCGGGCAATTTCATCAATACGACCATTTTTATTTAAACTCTGCATATGGGTAAACGTTTCGCCATCGGCGATTTCTTTGGCAACAAAAAATTGTTGATGCCCTGAACTTGCCACTTGCGGTAAGTGAGTAACGCAAATAACTTGGGTTGATTTACCAAGTTGACGTAATAATTTTCCTACCGCTGAGGCCGTTGGGCCAGAAATACCCACATCTACCTCATCAAAAATCAGGGTTGGTGTTGTCACTTTTTGCGCAATAATAACTTGTATCGCTAAGCTAATTCTCGATAACTCACCACCAGATGCTACTTTAGATAAAGGCTGTAGTGGTTGCCCTGGGTTGGTTGATACTAAAAATGCAATAGAGTCAAAACCAAGGCTATTAGGCACACGCTTTGGTTCTTTTTTTAGCGCTATTTCAAATTGGCCATTTTCCATAGATAAGTTTGCCATACTAGCGCTGATCAAGGTGTTTAATGTTGTTGCCGCTTGCAAGCGGCTTTCACTTAATTCATCAGCGGCGTGTTGATATGTGCTAAGTGCGTCTTGAATCTCTAGTGCTAGCTGTTCGAGCCTGTCAGAGTTGTGGCTTATTGATGCAAGCTCTTGGCTAATTGATTGGTGAAAATCAACCAGCTCTTCTGGTTTAATATGATGTTTGCGAGCAAGATCCATAGCGCCACTTAAGCGCTCTTCAACCTCAACTAAACGGCTTGGATCAAGCTCCGTTTGCTCGGCGTAGTTTCTGATTTCACGGCTTGCTTCTTCTACTTGAACAGCTGCCTCTTCTAATAAGGTAGCAACACTTGTTAAGCTAGCATCATAGTGGGCAAGCTCTGCAAAGCGTTGGGCGCTGTGTTGTAAAATAGAGCATGCGTTTTGCTCATCACTTTCATATAAGTGTTGTAGCTCACGCTGGCAAGATTCAATAATTGTTTGACTGTGGCTTAACTTATGGTGTTCAGCCTCTATGGATTCGAACTCGTCCTGTTGTAGGGCAAATTCATCTAACTCAGCGACTTGATATTCTAATAATTGTTTTTGTGCCGCTTGTTGCTGTTGTGCTTGCTCAAGTGCGGTAAATTCTTTTTGTAAGTTTTGATAGTGCCGATAATGGCTGCGCACCGTATCAACAAGTTCAACGTGTCCTGCGTAGGCATCTAGTAAATGCAGTTGGTGATCGGTTTTTAATAGGTGCTGATGAGCATGTTGACCATGAATTGAAATAAGGTGTTGACCAAGCTCTTTTAATTGAGCTGCCGTGACAGGGCTGCCATTAATATAACTTTTACTACGGCCATTTTTACAAATAACGCGGCGTAATAAACATTCGTTGTCGTCATTAGATAATAAATGCTGCTCTAAAAATTGTACTGCACTTGGCAGTGCGGTTATATCAAATTGAGCGCAAATCTCTGCCCGTTCAGATCCTGGTCTAACCGCAGAGGCTTCGGCACGTTCGCCTAAACATAAAGAAAGCGCATCAATTGCAATCGATTTACCGGCACCTGTCTCGCCAGTTATTGCTGTCATGCCGCTATGCCATTCAGTGCTCAGGTTGCTTACAATTGCAAAGTTTTTTATTTCTAATCCAATTAACATACTGTTTATCCATCCAGCTAATTAACTGTTAATTTATACAGTGTTTTGGTTTTTTGCAAATTAATTTTTAAGTTTTAGCTAAATAACCTGAACTCTGGATAATAAATCTATCTCCAGCGGCTACTTTCAACGCTACCTGCGTTGAATTTACTTGCAATAGGCCAGCTATTGACGCGTAAATTCGCCTTGTTATCACTAAAAGTCTCCGGCTGCAGACGGATAAATACATTTGTTATCTAATATCAATATATTAGTACATCTCTTAACCAGAGTTCAGGTTAAATAAACTTAGCGTGATTGAGCAAACGGTGGGCGATAGTAAAGTTAAACGAGGGCTTAGTGCAGTAAGAAAATGAATTTAGCTGTGGCTGAGGGCATAGGGTGAGGAGCTCACCCAATTACCATTAAGTTATATTTATATTGGCGCTATTGTGTTGCTCACTTATCTCGTTATTAGTCTCAGCAGGGTGTGTGTAGTCATCGCCATGACTGCTAAGCTCGGCTGACTCCAAGGTTTTTATAAGTGATGGCAGTATTTCGTAATAAAACGTGCGGTTGTATTCAATACCGCCATAGGGCAACTCAGCCACAAATAACGATAGTTGCTCAGCTAATTTCCCACGCTCACCGGTCACATAGGTTTTTGCCAGTTCACTATTAACCGTGTTTATAAATGAATCAACGATGCGCTCTAGGTACAATAAGTTTTCATCTGTGTGTGGTTGCACAACAAAAAAGTTACTGGCAATCACCTGAATACGGACTATATACTTTGGTTTTATTATTTTTGCTTCGCAAAATTCATTTAACTTTGCTTTTAAATTATTCGTTACTTCAATCACTCGGTTGTTAAACAATCGCTTTTCTGCTTCGCGTGCTTTGCGGCGATTGTTCTCAATAACAAGGTAGGTACCTAATAATGTAATTAATAACAGCAAAGCTAAAAATACAACGTACGTCATATTGGCTTCATTTCCCTATTTAAGGTATTTAAATTGTTTTTTGATATTTTGCTCTAAAGTATGGGTAAGTGCAATAAAATTAATACAAACGACTACCCCAATTAAGCTTGGTTCGTAAAACGTGATAATAAGAGTAGTCTTTAGGATGAATTAATCGCAGTTTTTTATCCGCCTTTTTAATGACTACTTCATCGCCTGGCAGTACAGCTAAAACTACATGGCTGTCGCAACTGACTTGTAGACTGTCGGTATTTTCTAAGCTTAGCTTTAGTCGTACTTCGTTATCGGCATCAACTACTAATGGGCGGCTTGAAAGGGTGTGCGGAAACATCGGTACTAATGAAATTGCGTTAAGTTCAGGTGTTAAAATTGGCCCACCGCCAGAAAGCGAATAAGCAGTTGAACCTGTTGGGGTGGATACAATAAGCCCATCAGAGCGTTGCGAAAATACAAATGCGTCGTTAATAAAAGCTTCAAATTCAATCATGTGAGCGACTTTATCAGCATGTAGTACCGCTTCATTTACTGCTGAGTTGGCACTTTTAAGCTCTTCATGGCGATACACCTCGACTTCAAGTAAAAAGCGTTTTTCTTCTATGAATTGGCCACTAAGTACTTGTTCAAGGCTGGCTTCAAAACCTTCAGGGTTTAAATCTGTCAGGAATCCTAAGTTACCTCGGTTCACACCAATCACGGCAACATTAAATCGCGCCAATACGCGTGCTGCGCCAAGCATATTACCATCACCACCAACCACGATGGCTAAATCAGCTCGTTCACCAAGTTCGATCAATTTGACAAGCTTATCTTTGGGTACTTCGGCAAGTTGATGCCCTGTGCGTTGCTCAACAATCACGTTAAACCCTAAGGCATTTAAAAATATATAGAGTCTTTGTAAGGTTGCAGCGGCGCCGTCGTGATTTGCTTTACCAATTAAGCCTATGGTTTTAAAGGGTGATTCCATGATATTTACGCAATAAATTATGATATCGCTAGGGTAACTCAAAAATGATCGCTTTGAAAAGCTCAGAGTCTTGAAATAACTTCTCTTTGCCCCGATATAACGTGTATGCAGCAAGATGTAGATACTATGAATTTAAATCCGCGAGATCAGCAAATATTTTCCGCCGTTATGAGCCTTTATTGTAATGGTGAAGGTTTACCTGTGGCTTCAAGCCGTATTGCCAAACAAAAAGGCATGGCTGTGTGCTCTGCAACAGTGCGTAATGCGATGTCACGACTTGAAAAAATCGGGTTATTATATTCACCGCATACTTCAGCAGGGCGGGTGCCAACTAATGCTGGGTTTGATTATTGGCTGAGTGAATTTTTTCCGTTAACTGATATTGCTCAATATTGGCATCCCGCTCAGGCGCAATTGGTTGAGTTGGCGCATGGGCTAAGTCAAAAATACCAAGTGTGTTGTTGTGTAGGATTACCGCAAGTCAGCTCACAACATGTATTTAGAGTAGAAGTACTCGATTTTGATAGTAATGACTGGCTTATTTTATTACTCGATAGAGCAGGGCAAAGTCATAATATTTGTATCCATAAACCTGATGATGCCTCAGATACTGTGCGATATCAGTTTGCGACGTGGCTAAATACGGTGTTTAGTCAACAAACCTTAATGGAAGGGCTGTATCGTATGCAGGCAATGGCGAGTACTGCACCGCGTAATTGCCATGACTCGCTAAATCAGTGGACGCGAGAGTTGAGCCAAAAGCTGGGTTCAGACAACAGTATTGTAGTTGGCGAAAACTATTTATACCGACAAATTGATTGTCAACAGAGCTTAAACATTGGCGTGTCGTTCTTAAATTTTGTAGAAGATAAGCTGGCTTTTAAAAATGGCGTATCTGTGCTTAATACCGATCAACTGCCATTTACAGATTGCGATGAGTTAATGGTGATCAGTGTGCCGTATTTTCAGAATCAAGAATATCAAAGCCGTTTTTGTGTTATTTGCCCTAAATCGGCGCAAATTGAAGCAATCATACAAGAATTTAGATTAATCGAGTCATCTGACTCTTGAATCTTTTGATTCAATCCCCATAATTATCGCAATTGTAAAGAATTGGAGTACTTAAGTTATGTCTGAGCAGACAAAATCACCAGAGCAAGAACAAGACGTTGAACTCAACGAAGAATTAGATCAAATGCAAGCTGATGTTGAAGCCGCAGTAGAAGCTGCTGATGCACACGAAGCACAAGGTACTGAAGAAGTCAGCCCAGAAGCTGAAATCGCGATGCTTTATGCTGAGCTTGAAGCTGCAAAACAAACTATTAATGATCAAAAAGACGGTGTCGTTCGTGCTGCTGCAGATGTTGAAAACATTCGTCGTCGTGCTGCACAAGACGTAGAAAAGGCGCATAAGTTTGCCCTCGAAAAATTCGCCAACGAATTATTACCTGTTATTGATAACCTAGAACGTGCAATTGAATTTTCAGATAAAGAAAATGAAACGTTAAAGCCGTTACTTGAAGGTATTGATATGACGGTTAAGAGCTTTAATGACGCAGTTGCTAAATTTGGCGTTGAAATTGTAAACCCGCAAGGTGAGCAGTTTAACCCTGAGTTTCATCAAGCAATGTCTATCCAGCCAAGTAACGATGTATCACCTAATACTGTATTAGCGGTTATGCAAAAAGGCTACACATTGAATGGTCGCCTATTACGTCCTGCCATGGTGATGGTGTCTAAAGCTGCAGAATAATTTGTTACTCACAGTTTGAAAAAATGCCTCATCATGAGGCATTTTTTTTGTCTCGTGCACGGTGCCATAACTGAGCAATTAAAGTAAGTACCAAGGCACTAAACATTAGGCTTGAAAATGGTACTGCACTTTGCGCGTGCATAAGCGCTAAAATTGGCCCCACCAAGGCACCGCTACCAAAACGTAAAGTACCTATAACCGCGGTGGCAGTGCCTGACTTTTCTTCAAACTTCATTAAAATGAGGGCATCTGCGTTACTAGCAATGACCCCTAAACTCATCATTAATGGCGCAATTGCGGCTACGATAAAATACAAGGGTAAGTGTAAAATACTAAAACTCAGTAACGAGCTTCCTGCAATAAACCCGACAAATAAGCCATAGTAAAGCATTTTGCGTGAACCAATTCGTGGCACTAATCGGGTGTTTAAAAAGTTACCAAACATTAAAGCCATGACATTAAAGGCAAACAATAATCCAAACAGTTGCTCAGAGACTTTAAAATAATCCAGGTAGACAAATGGCACGGCGGTTAAAAAGCAAAAAAAGCCAAACGATACAAACATTGAACTGGCGATATCTGCCCGTGCATCTTTATTACTAAATACGGTTTTATAGCTATCAAAAAACAGTGCAAAGCCTTTCATTGGGCTTTTAAAAATTGGAATATCAATTAAGTATATTTGTGCCAAGGCTAAAATAACAAAGCTATAGCTTGCTAGAACGAGAAAGATAGTTTGCCAATGTGAAAACCCCATAATCATCGAGCCGACAGTGGGTGCAATTAATGGTGCGACCATCATGATCATCGACACATAAGACATGCCTTTGGCGGTGTCTTTTTGGTAGATATGACGAATAATCCCTGGTACCACCACGGTGGCAGCTGCACCAGTAAAGGCTTGTATTACACGAAGTGCCCAAAATAAATGTATATCATTACAAAAGGCCAATGCAACAGAGCTTAGGCCAAATAGGGCTAAACCAGCTTTAGCTAATACCCGGCGGCCTATTTGGTCGGCAATGGGGCCAAAAAATAGCATGCCAACGGCGTAACCTGCCAAGTATAGACTTAGCGAAATTTGCACATTGGGCATCGTTGTATTTAAGTCATTAGCAATAACCAGCATGGCGGGTAAATACATATCAATTGCCAATGGGGTTATAGCGACGATGCTAGCCAACAGAGGGAGTAATATACGCTTATTGAAAGAGCCTGTAACCTGCATGAACCACTCGGAAGATTAAATTAAGTTGAGCCGTTATTATATCAGCCTAGTGGTGTTAGCGGAACTTAGTTTGCTTGCTAACTAACATTATTCATGCAATTGCAATGTGGCTATTTTTAGTAATATTAAATTAAGATCTGATTTGCTATATTATTGCTATCATTATGTAATTGAATAAAGTTGAGGGAATACAATGAAAAAATTAATGTTAGCAGTACTAGCAACCGCGGTTTTAGCTGGCTGTAAGACATCACCAACCGGCCGTACTCAAGTTGCACTTTATTCTGATCAAGAAATGAGTCAAATGGGCCAACAAAGTTTTGCAGATATGAAGCAAAACCAACAAATTAATAATGATCCTGCGGTTAATGCATACGTTAAATGTATTGCTGAAGATGTGATTGCCGTACTACCTCAACAATATGCAACTCAGCAGTGGGAAGTGGTGGTGTTTGAAGAAGACTCTGCCAACGCATTCGCTTTACCAGGTGGCTATATTGGTGTGCATACAGGGTTATTACAAGTCGCTAAAAACCAAGATCAACTTGCAACTGTTATCGGTCACGAAGTGGGTCATGTCATTGCAGAGCATTCTAACGAGCGCGTATCACAAAGTTCAATTTTACAAACCGGTATGCAAGTGGGCAGTGCAGCATTGGATATGGGTAATGTGCAATACCGTGGCGAAATTATGCAAGCTTTAGGTTTAGGCGCTCAGTACGGAGTTATTTTACCGTTTAGCCGTTCACATGAATCCGAAGCAGATATCATTGGCTTAGACCTAATGGCAAAGGCGGGTTTTGATCCACAAGAGTCTGTAACCCTTTGGCAAAATATGAGTCAAGCTGGCAGTGGTGAAACTCCTGAGTTTATGTCGACTCACCCAGCGCCGGGCAATCGAATTAAAGAACTGCAGGCGAATATGTCAGAGGCATTAACAGAGAAAAAAGCGGCAAATAACTCGGGTAAAAACCCTCAGTGTACCTTGTAATTTGACTTGTGTTTAAATGATAAAAGCCTGTAAAAATACAGGCTTTTGTTCAGGGGAATCTTTTATCTTAATTTACAGGGGTTGCGTCACTAAGCACGAGCTTTGAAAAAGTAACTTGTGTGTAGTCACCATTGGCTTTGTCTGTTTCCCAGTCACCAGTACCAGGGCAGGCTGTGTACCAACCACCCGGTGAATCTTTGGTGCTACATTGGTTATAAGCACCGGCTTTAAAGTAATGCCAGTCAGCTAAGTAACCTAACGGGTGATCGTATTTATCAACTTCACCGTTAGCATCGACGTTGTTTGATAAATCAATAGCGTATTTTACTGTTGGTTTACCTTTTGCAGTAAATGTCAGGTGCATTGTGCTTTCATACACATTGATTTCGTAGCTAAACTCTTCACCAAGGGCGATACCCGCAGCGCCAGGCTCTTCAGGGTTCTTCCAGGTATTACCCCAAACTGGGTAGGTGATATCAGTACGATTTGGATCATCTTTTGGTAAGTTACGTTCGTAGTTCCAAAATACAGATCCGGTTTCGTGATCTGGCCATTTTTTATAGTAAACTTTAATCGGTTCGTTGCCCCAACCAAAGCCAAAGTCTTTCTCAATTAACGCTTTGTCTTTACCTGCGTGGATCTGTCCAACGACGACGCTATAGGCAGGTGGCTTATCTGGGTAACCGGCACGAACAGCAACATGATCAACTTTTAGTGTGGCAGACATTTTTCCGCCAACTGAGCCAAATCTTTCTGATAGCGGGTGGGCAGCAAGCGCAAAGTTGTTGCGAGAATTTTTTGTTTTAATTTTAGTATTTGTACCACGGATCATTTGACGTAATTCACTACGAGTATTACTTGAAGTCGCCGTTGTAATTGCTTTATTTGGGCTGGTAAATACCATGCCGCCTTGCTCATCTAAATAAAAATAATCAGGGTGAGCATAGGTTTGAATTTCTTCTACATCAACTTCGTCAATTTTACCGTTGCCGTCCTGATCTATTGGTAATGTAATTTTCCAGTGGCTAAGATCAAATTTATCGGCAGGGACTAAGTTGGCGCTATTGCCAGTATTTTGAGGTTTTTCGCCGCCGTTGCTGCTACATGCTGCTAGCATTGAAAGAGAAAGCGGTATCACCGTACCATAAAAAGCAAATTGCTTAAGTCGATTATTTTTCATTTTTGTCTCTTTAATTTTACGTGTGTGTTAAAACCAATTTACAAAATATAACAGACCAATTAATTAAATCAACCATACCAATTGATAAAATAAAAATAAGAGTTGAAATTTAATGTTTTCATTTTTTGTCATGCCAATTAACTGTGGGAGGTTATATACGATGTTGAATGATGAAGGTGAATACGAATGTTTGTGCTGAAATGTCTGTGCGCAGAAAAGAGTGGCTAGATAAAAAACTAAGCCCGTAGGGCACGGGCTTAATGACTTTACTATTAAAAACTTAGCTTACCAGCCACATTGGCGGCCTTGGTTTTGTTCATCTAAGTATTTTTGTAATGGCGCAAAATAATCCAGTAGTGCCGTAGCATCCATTTCAGATTTACCGGTTACCGTGGCGAGTGCTTCTTGCCAAGGTCTGCTTGACCCCATTTCTAGCATCGCGTTAAGCTTTTCACCTGCTTCTTTTGAGTTATATACAGAGCAGCGGTGAATTGCTTCTTCGTTACCTGCTATTTCACACAGGCTACGGTGGAAATCAAATTGTAAGATATGTGCTAAGAAATAGCGGGTATAAGGTGTGTTACCTGGTACATGGTATTTTGCACCTGGATCAAAGTCAGACTCAGTACGTGCAATTGGCGCTTGTACCCCTTGGTATTTCTGACGTAAATCCCACCAAGCTTGGTTATAGTTAGCTGGTGTGACTTCACCAGAGAATACTTTCCAGCGCCATTGGTCAACGAGCAGGCCAAACGGAATAAAGGCAACTTTATCCAGTGCCATTTTCATTAATAGGCCAATGTCTTTTGATTCATCAGGAACTTGCTCTAATAAGCCAATTTCTTTTAGATAACCGGGTGTAACAGACAGGGCTATGGTGTCACCGATTGCTTCATGGAAACCATCGTTAGCGCTTTCTTGATAATATAGTGGTTGCGTATTGTAGGCTCGTTGGTAAAAGTTGTGGCCAAGTTCATGGTGAATTACCGAAAACTCTTCGCCAGTGCGTTGAATACACATTTTTATACGCAGGTCGTCTTTACTATCAATATTCCATGCTGAGGCATGGCACTGTACGTCACGATCTTGCGGCTTTGTAAACAATGAACGTTCGTAGAATGTCTCTGGTAGGGGATCGAAGCCCATAGATGTAAAGAATTTTTCTGCGCCACGAACCATTTTTAGTTCATCATAATTATGTTCGGCGAGTAAAGCGGTCACATCATAACCTGGATCTGCATTTTCAGGCGCAACCACATCGTAAATATTACCCCATGTTTGTGCCCACATATTGCCTAATAGGTGTGCTGGGATTGGTTGATCTTGTGGTACTTTATCTTCACCATACTTTTCGCCAAGCTTAGCGCGAACATGGCAGTGTAATGAGTCATATAGCGGTTTTACCTGACCCCAAATACGGTCAAGTTCGGTGGCAAAATCATCCGCAGGCATATCATATTTACTACGCCACATGGCACCCGTGTCTGCGTAACCAAGCTCTTTTGCACCTTCATTTGTCAGTGCGACTTGTTGTTCATACAGTGGGCGCATCGGTTTTGAAACTTGACGCCAGCCTTGCCATAAATCAAGGAGTTCATTGTAATCACGGCTGCTCGCCATTGTTGCTGTCATGTCACCTAAGCTTAAGCATGAGCCGTCTTCTTTACAGTATTTACCTTTGCCATATAAACCGCCTAGCTCAGCAACAAGTTGCGAAAGCTTTGCTGTTTTATCGGCATCTTGAGGTGCAGGTAAAGTCAGTGCCAGTTTTAGTTTATTTAGCTTACGGCGTGCATCGTACTCAAGCTCTAATTCGTCAAACTTTGCCGCTTCATTGGCAAGACGCACAACAGCTTCGGTCATTTTGCGGTTTACTTCAGCAGAAAGTGCTGCAGTATCGTGTGTTATAAAGTTTGCGTAAATCCATTCTGCACGGCTTGATTCTAAGTAAAGTGCGCTGAGTTCTTGCTCTGCTTTATCAATAAAAGCCTGCGCGTCTTGTGCGCTAACAGGGGCAGGGGTCACTGTGGTTGTTGTGGTTTTTGTTGCGTCCTGATTGCAACCTGTTAGAGCTAGTGTGCTCGCGACCATGATGGCGCTTAAGCTAAGCTTAAAATGTGGAGTAGTCATGTTTACCCTTATATTTGTTATTAATCGAGTAGGATAATAGCAGTGTCTTTTGCTTAGGCAAAATTTATCAAGTGAGTTGCCAAAACTGTAGACGATATTGGCAGTGACATTGTATTTATAAAAGGATCGGTCATAATTGAAGCAAGTCATTTTCATTAAATCAAAGGATAGTTTCCATGTCAGTGTTCATATTATTACTGGTCGTGGTGATAGTTATTTTTGCGGTAAAAGATATCCGCATGAATTTAATTAGTCGCCCTGCATTTAAGTTTTTTAAAAAAGTGTTACCCCCTTTATCACAAACCGAGCGTGAAGCGATGGAAGCAGGTGATGTTTGGTGGGATGGTGAGCTATTTAGCGGTAACCCTGACTGGCAGGTGTTACATAGCTATCCTAAACCAGAGCTCAGCGAAAAAGAGCGTGCTTTTTTAGATAATGAAGTTGAAACATTGCTTGCGATGCTAGATGACTATCAAATAGTACAAAAAGACAAAGACCTGCCAAAAGAAGTGTGGGATTACTTAAAAATACAAGGCTTTTTTGCACTTATTATTCCAGAAGAATTTGGCGGTCGTCAGTTCTCGGCTATAGCCAACTCGACCATAGTGGCTAAAATTGCGACCAAAAGTTTAACGGCAGCGGTTACCGTTATGGTACCTAATAGTTTAGGTCCGGGTGAGCTTTTACTGCATTACGGTACTAAAGAACAGCAGCAACGGTGGTTACCAACTCTTGCTACCGGTGAAGATGTACCATGCTTTGCACTGACTGGGCCTGAAGCCGGTTCTGATGCCGGCAGCATTCCTGATTCTGGCGTGGTCTGTAAAGGTGATTTTAATGGTGAAGAAGTCATTGGCTTACGTTTAAATTGGTCAAAGCGTTATATAACATTAGCGCCTGTGGCCACAGTACTTGGCCTTGCTTTTAAAATGTATGACCCAGATGGTTTATTAGGCAAGCATAAAGAGTTGGGTATTACCTGTGCGTTGATCCCGACTGACCACCCAGGTGTTGAAACAGGCGAACGCCATTACCCACTTAATATGGCATTTATGAACGGCACCACATACGGCAAAGATGTGTTTATTCCGTTAGATTGGATTATCGGTGGGCAACAGGGCGCAGGCCGTGGTTGGCGCATGTTGGTAGAGTGTTTAAGTGCAGGTCGAGGTATTTCATTGCCTGCACTAAGCAGTGCGACTGGGCATTTATGCGCGCGTATGACGTCTGCATATGCCATGGTGCGCCAACAATTTGGTTTATCAATTGGCCAATTTGAGGGAGTACAAGAAGCACTGGCACGGATAGGTGGGTTAACTTACAGCCTAGAAGCCTGCAGATTAATGACAGCAGGTGCAATCGACCTTAAATTAAGCCCGTCAGTGGTAACGGCTATTGCTAAATACCATATGACTGAAATGGGTCGTACAGTTATGAACGATGCCATGGATATTCATTCAGGCAAAGGCATACAAGTTGGCCCAAATAATTATTTAGCTCACGGGTATATGGGAATTCCAGTGTCTATTACAGTTGAAGGCGCCAATATTCTAACCCGTAACTTGATGATTTTTGGACAAGGTGCAACTCGCTGCCACCCATTCGTACTAAAGGAAATGGAAGCGGCAGCAATGGAAGATGATGATGTTGCATTAAAAGAGTTCGATGCATTATTACTGCAGCATATTTTATTTGCAGGTACAAATGCGGGTATGGCATTTATTCATGGCTTAACCCGCAGTTATTTTGCTAAATCACCAGTATGTGGTGCCACAGCTATCTATTATAAACAGCTTGGTAGAATGAGCCGAGGTTTAGCGTTTTGCACAGACGTTGCCATGTTGATTTTAGGTGGGGAGTTAAAACGTAAAGAAATGATTTCTGCTCGCTTAGGTGATGTTCTGAGCCATCTTTATCTAGCGTCAACGGTGTTAAAACGATTTGAAGATGAAGGTCGCCAACAAGCTGATTTAGCATTTGTGCAATATTCTGTAGAGCGCTCCCTGTTTGAAATTGGTCAAGCGTTTGATGGCTTCTTTAAAAACTTTTCAAACCCAGTGGTTAACTTTTTGCTTAAACGTATTGTATTCCCTCTAGGTAATCATTATCACCGTCCTAGTGATGAGATTGCACAAGCCGTATGTGAGCACATGACCAAACCGGGGGTATTTAGAAACCGTTTAACTCACTTATGTTATGTTGACGAAAATGCTGGCACTGGGGTGATGGAAAATGCATTTATTGCAATGCATGATACCGCTAATGCATTTAAACGTTTGAAAAAATGGCAACGTGAAGGAACGCTAAACCGTAACGCCGACATTGCAACAGCAATTAATGACGCTATTGAAAAACAGCTTATTACAGCCGAAGAAGGGCAAAGACTTAGTGACGCTAATGAACTAAGAAAACAGGCTATTGCGGTTGATAACTATAAAGAGGGTGAGTTATAAGTTAAAAAGCCTTGCGTTGAGCAAGGCTTTTAAGTGTTAAATTTTATCTGGCAAATGGGTCAGGGTTGATTTTATCAACGTACCATTTGCCTTTTTTGCGGATCATTTTTACGCTGCGCATATCATCAACTTTATTACCATTAAAATAACCGGTAAAAATTAAGTTAATATTTGCTTTATCGCCATATTGTTCGCGCAAACTCATATTTGTCATGTCTACTTCGATAACAACTTCATCGTATTGCATATTTACTAGGTTACGTGCAAATTGCTTTGCTGTACCGTACGACTTCATAATACGAGCAAGTTTTGGTGTGGCCATGGTCATGGCTTTGTTTAGATCTTTGCTATTGTATAAGGTATCAAAATAGAGCGTGGCACTTTCACCAGGGGTATTGTTTTCACCAGACGGGGTCCCGTCATCGCTACAGCCTTGTAGCATGAGTGCACAAACAAATGCGCAAATAGTTAGAAAGAGTTTCATTCGCAATAGTTGAATTATTATTGATGATTTAGTGTGAGTCTAAACGCGTAATATGTAAAGTTAATCACATATAATAGTTGTTTATTTGGCTATAAATAATAAAAAAGGATGTCAATTGACATCCTTTTAAATATGCTGTTGTTATTACTGTACAAGTTCTTGCTCTGAGAACTCTTCAGCAAATAGTGGGCTAGATAAATAGCGCTCAGTTGCACTTGGTAAAATAACCACGATATTTTTATCAGCATTTTCTGGTAGTTCAGCAATGCGTTTTGCAGCTACAACGGCTGCACCAGATGAAATACCCACTAAAATACCTTCGTCCTTCATCAGTTGATGCGCCATAGCAATTGCATCTTCATTTGATACTTGCTCAGCCGCGTCAATCACGTCTAAATCTAGGTTTCCAGGAATAAAGCCTGCGCCAATTCCCTGAATTTTATGTGGGCCTGGTTTAACTTCTTCACCCGCAAGAGTTTGGCTAATAACGGGCGAATTAGTCGGCTCGACTGCGATTGATTTTACATCTAAGCCTTTTTCAAGTTTTAAATAACGGCTAACACCCGTAATGGTGCCGCCTGTACCAACACCGGCTACGAAAAAGTCAACTTTACCATCTGTTGCATTGAAAATTTCAGGGCCAGTCGTTTCAAAGTGAATCTTAGGGTTTGCTGGGTTTTCAAATTGTTGTAATAAGATGAACTTTTCAGGATCGCTAGCTTGGATTTCTTTTGCTTTTTCGATAGCGCCATTCATACCTTTCGCACCATCGGTCAGTACTAAATTAGCGCCCAGTGCTTTTAATAGCTTACGACGTTCTAGACTCATTGTGTTAGGCATAGTTAGGGTCAATTTATAACCGCGAGATGCAGCAACAAAAGCCAGTGCGATACCCGTATTACCTGAAGTCGGCTCAATTAGTTCTTTATCTTGTGTTAATTGTCCTGATTTTTCAGCTTCCCAAATCATTGATGCACCGATACGGCACTTAACACTGAAGCTAGGATTACGAGATTCAATTTTAGCGAATACGTTACCTGAAGTAACTCGGTTAAGTTTAACTAATGGTGTGTTACCAATACTGAGTGAATTATCTTCAAAAATTGTAGACATAGTGGTCCCTTGGGTGCAATTTGTTCAATCGGGATCGATTTGGAGTAATCGATCTGTAATAGCTACACTTTACTGTCCAAGAAAAAAAACAAAAGTAAAGTTTGAGTATAAGATATATCGATTCGGCTTATAATCAAATGAAATAAGTATCAAAATCTTGTCATGGTTTTATTATTTATTGGTCGATAAGTTTACAAGCCATGCCACTGGCTGATTCTATCTCTCTACATGCGATTATTACAATGAGGGTAGACTTTAGTGTAGATGACGCGAACAACTGCAGATATTTTGTGCAAACAACCGGCTTTTAAACTGTTTTATAACACAAGCTTTTAAAAACATGCTAAAACTTCATAAATTAAAATTTATTAAGTGACTAAAATGACGTTAATCTTAAAATTGATAGCCGGGATACTCGGCGGTATTTTAGTGGGGTTATATGTTCCACTAACTGGTGTTGAGCTTCTTTATACTATTAAAGAAATCATTGGTCAGTTGATCTCATTTACTATACCGTTAATTATTTTATTTTTTATCGCCTCTGGTATTGCAGGTTTACCAAAGGGTTCAGGTCATTTATTAGGTAAAACAGTTGGCTTTGCCTATGGTTCAACGGTTGTAGCGGGAACCTTAGCTGTGTTAGCCGTGAGCGCTGTTATTCCTTTATTTGACGGTGGCTTAAGTTTTGAAGCTGAAACTGTAACAGAAGTGGCGAGTTTTATTGATTTAGAGATCCCGCCTTTAATGGGGGTGATGACTGCACTTGCCACGGCTTTTGTTTTTGGCATTGGTATGAGCCAGTTACAGCTTGAAACGTTAAAGAAAGTGTCTGATCAGGGGCGCGATGTTATCGATGGCCTATTAGCAAAAGTGATTATTCCTGCGTTGCCATTTTATATTGCCGGTGTATTTGCCGAAATGACCGTCGCAGGTACTGTTGTCGATACCTTGCAAACCTTTGGTGTGGTTTTACTTGCGGCTTTAGTTATGCATTGGTTATGGCTAAGTATTCTTTATATTGGTAGTGGTATTTTACTAAAACGAAATCCGCTTGAATTAATCAAAAATATGCTGCCTGCTTATTTTACAGCGTTAGGTACTATGTCTAGTGCAGCGACTATTCCAGTCTCGTTGCGTGCAAGTAAAGCAAATGATGTAAAAGACGATGTCGCTAATTTTACGGTTCCACTTTGCGCCACCATTCACTTATCTGGCTCAACCATCACGATTGTAACATGTGCCATGGCCGTAATGTTCTTATCTCCTACTATGGATGTACCATCTTTATTTGGTATGTTGCCGTTTATTATGATGCTTGGCATCGTAATGATTGCAGCACCTGGTGCTCCGGGTGGGGCGGTGATGTCGGCATTAGGCTTATTAACGACTATGCTAGGCTTTAATGAAGGCGCTGTTGCGCTGATGATAGCCCTTTACTTAGCGCAAGATAGTTTTGGTACTGCGTGTAATGTCACTGGTGATGGTGTAATTGCTTTATGGGTTGACCGCTTTAGTGAAAAAGCGTCATCTTAAATTGGAAGTCGGAAACGATAATACAGTTATCGTTTCATCTTTTATGTGTTAATGTGACGCATTAAATTGTCGTAATGACATGCTGTTAGGTTATATGAGGGTGTTCCATTGATTAATGTACTTTTAGTTGATGACCATGAGCTTGTACGCACAGGGATCAGACGTATATTAGATGATATTCGTGGGTTTAAAGTGGTTGGGGAAGCTAAAACAGGTGAAGAAGCTGTTCAGTTTTGCCGTCAGCATTCGCCTGATATTGTGTTAATGGACATGAATATGCCCGGCATCGGTGGCTTAGAGGCGACTAAGAAAATATGCCGCTATTGTCCTGATGTTAAAATAATTGTGTTAACAGTTCATTGTGAAGACCCTTTCCCAAGTAAAGTTATGCAAATTGGTGCTCATGGTTATTTAACCAAAGGTGCTGGCTCAGACGAAATGGTAAACGCCATTCGTGCCGTGAATGCAGGTCAGCGTTATATCGCTCCTGAAATAGCACAACAAATTGCTTTAGCACAAGTTACAGGGCGCACTGACGAGAATCCTTTTCAAAGCTTATCAGAGCGTGAATTACAGATTATGTTAATGATCACCAAAGGCGAAAAAGTACAAGATATTGCTGAGCGCCTGAATTTAAGCTCTAAAACTGTGAATAGTTATCGCTATAGAATGTTTGAAAAGCTAAATGTCGGCGGGGATGTTGAGCTGACACATTTAGCCATCCGCCATAAAATGATTGATATAGATAGTTCACATTAATCTGTTTTATGGCCGAATTTGATCATGCCCATTTTTTAAAGACACTATCAAGTGAACCTGGTGTATACCGGATGCTTGATAGTGAAGAGAAAGTTATTTACGTTGGTAAGGCCAAAAACCTTAAAAAGCGCGTAAGTAGCTATTTTCGTAGTAATGTAACAGACAGCAAAACTCGGGTTTTAGTGAGTAATATCCGCAGTATTGAAGTGACCTTGACCAACACTGAAACCGAAGCGCTGTTATTAGAAAATAACCTTATAAAAAAATATCAACCGCGTTACAACATATTACTGCGCGACGATAAATCTTACCCCTATATTTTATTAACTGCTCACAAACACCCTCGGCTAGCATTTCATCGCGGTAGTCGCAAAATCAAAGGTGAATATTTTGGTCCGTTTCCAAGTGCTGGAGCCGTATCAGAAAGCTTGCGCTTAATGCAAAAGATTTTTCCTGTACGCCAGTGTGAGGACGCTTATTATCGCGCTCGCAGCCGCCCGTGTTTACAATATCAATTAAAGCGGTGTTCTGCGCCGTGTGTTAATAAGGTGAGTGAAGAAGAATATGGTCAACAGGTTGACTATGTACGCAAGTTTTTAACGGGTAAATCTCACGAAGTCATTGCTGAATTGATCAGCAAAATGGAAGCTGCTAGTCAAGCACTGCAATTTGAACTCGCAGCAAAAGTGCGCGATCAAATTATGCTGTTGCGTAAAATGCAGGAGCAGCAGTCTATTTCAGGCAATTACGCTGAGATGGATGTGGTTGGCTTTGCACATTTAAACGGGCTAAACGCAGTCCATTTATTAATGATCCGCGAACATAAAGTACTGGGTAGCAAAACGTATTTCCCTAAAGTACCGAAAGACTCCTCACAAGAAGAAATTTTAACGTCATTTTTAGGGCAGTATTATTTAGCACCCGGTGCAACGGGTAGAATTGCAAAAGAAGTCATCTTACCTTTCTCCCTTGATGAAGCGACTGTATTAGGCGAAGCTATGAGCCAAATCAGTGAACGCAAGGTGAGTTTAAAAGCAGCAACCCGCGGCGAGCGTAACCAATATTTGCAATTAGCGAACAAAAACGCGCTCAATAGCATTACGGTAAAGCAAAGTACAATTGACTCAATAAATAAGCGCTATGCGCAACTTAAAGCAACCTTAGGACTGGATGATATTAAGCGAATGGAATGCTTTGACATCAGCCATACCATGGGTGAAAACACGGTAGCAAGTTGCGTAGTATTTGATTCGCAAGGGCCAAATAATAAAGAGTATCGCCGTTATAATGTCACTGGTATTACTGGAGGCGATGATTATGCTGCGATGGAGTTTGCTTTAAATAAACGTTATAACAAGTTGGTTGATGAAGATAAAATCCCAGACGTTATTTTTATTGATGGCGGTAAAGGGCAGTTATCTCGTGCTGAACAGTATTTTGAAACCTGGCCGCATGCAAAAATGCCTTTATTAGTAGGCGTAGCAAAAGGAACCAGCCGAAAACCTGGGTTAGAAACGTTATTGATCGATGGTGGCCGTAAAACAATTCCTATGGATTCTGATGCACCAGCATTGCATTTAATTCAACATATTCGTGATGAATCACACCGTTTTGCAATTGCAGGGCACCGAAATAAACGCCAAAAGCAGCGTACCCAATCCTTATTAGAAGAGATAAGTGGTGTGGGTTCTGTAAGGCGTCAAACATTATTAAAATTTTTAGGGGGCATGCAGGGTGTAAAATCTGCTAATATAGATCAATTAAAGCAAGTTCCTGGGATCAGCCCTGACATGGCTGAGAAGATATTTAATCATTTGCATGACAAGGGCTAGCCCTTCGTGCGAATATAGAAAAAAAAGACATCTCCAAGTAGTTATGTGGAATATTCCAAACACACTCACAACCTTTAGACTTTTTCTTATCCCCATTTTTTTGGTGGTATTTTATTTGCCTTATTCATGGGCTTTTTTTGCTGCCGCATTTATTTTTTGGTTGGCATCAATAACCGATATCCTCGATGGCTATTTAGCTCGTAAGCTTGAACAATCAACCCCTTTTGGTGCATTTCTCGATCCTGTAGCAGATAAGGTAATGGTGTGCGCTGCATTAGTTGCACTGTCTAGCTATTATCAATCTATGTATATGACTATTCCTGCTTTAATCATTATTAGTAGAGAGATAGTTATCTCAGCTTTACGTGAATGGATGGCTGAACAGGGTAAAAGAGGCAATGTTGCCGTATCGAATATGGGCAAGATAAAAACAGCTGCGCAAATGTTAGCCATTATTGGTTTGATATGGCAGTACGATACGTGGATGATGTATTTAAGTTATGGCTTATTGTACATTGCGACTTTGCTAACCTTGAGTTCAATGCTGCAATATTTAGTAGCAGCTTGGGGGGAATTGACTAAAAATTGATTGTAAACGTCTAATAACGCACCGTTTTAGATAAAAAATAATCAAACAGTTCAAAACTAGCATTTTTTGTATTGACGCGTTTAATAATCTCTGTAGAATGCGTCCGTGTTGAGAGGGCATAGCCCCCTAGATAAACAAAGCGGCACTAGCTCAGTTGGTAGAGCGCGACCTTGCCAAGGTCGAGGTCACGAGTTCGAGCCTCGTGTGCCGCTCCAGTTTATCTTAATGGCTAACCCTGGTATTGGGGCGGAATGGCAGAGTGGCCATGCAGCGGATTGCAAATCCGTCCACCTCGGTTCGACTCCGGGTTCCGCCTCCATTCAACGCTCCACATGCTTTAAATAGCAAACTCGATGCCCGAGTGGTGGAATTGGTAGACACAAGGGATTTAAAATCCCTCGACTAACAAGTCGTGCCGGTTCAAGTCCGGCCTCGGGCACCACTTTGTGGTTTGGTTACATCGCCAAGTGTAATCTATAAAAATAATATGACATAAATATGTTTATAATGATTTATGTTGAAAATAGAATTAATATGATGCGGCACTAGCTCAGTTGGTAGAGCGCGACCTTGCCAAGGTCGAGGTCACGAGTTCGAGCCTCGTGTGCCGCTCCATATTAGTTTTATCCACTTGCTTTAAATAGCAAACTCGATGCCCGAGTGGTGGAATTGGTAGACACAAGGGATTTAAAATCCCTCGACTAACAAGTCGTGCCGGTTCAAGTCCGGCCTCGGGCACCACTTTTAATTATTCTACCAAGATAACTAAAAGTTAGATAAAATCTTATTTTATGTGGCATTAGTTCAGTTGCCAGAATGTTTTACCGCGACATGGTCGCGCACCAACGGACAAATTACTGACGAAGTTTAATGCGGCACTAGCTCAGTTGGTAGAGCGCGACCTTGCCAAGGTCGAGGTCACGAGTTCGAGCCTCGTGTGCCGCTCCAAATTATTTGGAAGCGTTAAGGCGGAATGGCAGAGTGGCCATGCAGCGGATTGCAAATCCGTCCACCTCGGTTCGACTCCGGGTTCCGCCTCCATTTAATTACTCCACATGCTTTAAATAGCAAACTCGATGCCCGAGTGGTGGAATTGGTAGACACAAGGGATTTAAAATCCCTCGACTAACAAGTCGTGCCGGTTCAAGTCCGGCCTCGGGCACCACTTTATATTCAATATATCCCTCTATATTTTCAATATTTTACTCAAATAAATAATCTAACTATTTAATTTTCATATACACTTAACTTTTCATTATGTATAAAGGAATAGTTGATATGGAAAAGTTTAAACAAGGCCTCAATCAATTTTGGGTGGGTGCCGTTTTTGGTGTTTGCTTAGCACTATCACTAGTATTAATCCCCCTTGCTCTCGTTATGTCTACAGTAAACGATGTCCTTAAAGTTCAAGAAGTCAGTACACTTGTCTCGCAAGTGACTCAGATGGTCGAAAAAACACAAAATAAACTGGCAAATACAAAACAAAAGTTTGCAGCATTCTCGTTTAAAGAACTGGATAAAACAGCATTAATTAACGTGATAACTGCGGTACAAGATTACCAATTACAATCCCATACCTTGCTGGATGATAAGCAAAAGCAGGCGTTAAGTGTGCAACTACAAGCTAGGCTGAAACAAGAACTTGCACAACACACATTAAGTGAAGAGCAACGTGAGCTGGCGATAAACTTGTACAAGCGTTTTATCGCAACTGAAGCCGAGTTAGAGCAAACTAGTCTATGAATAAAAAAGGGAGCACATTGGCTCCCTTTTTTATTACATTGAGGTTTTAATTTTTATGCCAAATTCCTTTAGGAATTGATTTATCAAGTTGCTTATTGTCGCTAGCATCGAAAGTCGGTACCTTACCGGCCTTACGCTGTGCACTATAATCATTGGCAAGCCAGATCACTACGCCGGATAACATAAATAGCGCAATGACGTTGACTATTGCCATTAATCCCATAGAAATATCCGCTAAAGTCCAAATTAGTCCTAGTTCACTCACAGAGCCAAACATAACCATAGCAAGAACAATAATACGGAATATGAGCATACCATGCTGGTGATTGTGTTCTAAAAAGAGTAGGTTAGTTTCTGCGTATGAGTAATTAGCAACAATAGATGTAAACGCAAAGAATAATATAGCAATGGCAACAAAAATAGCTCCCCAGCTGCCAACATGTTCTTCCAAAGCTGCTTGGGTTAAGGCAATACCTGTAACACCAGAGTCTGCGACGAGCTGATCAGAAAGCAATATCAACGCAGCAGTTGCACTACATATCACGACGGTATCAATGAATACTCCCAGCATTTGTACATAACCTTGTGATGCTGGGTGAGGAGGGTTAGGTGTTGCAGTGGCGGCAGCATTAGCGGCACTACCCATACCGGCTTCGTTAGAAAATAAACCGCGCTTGATGCCCTGGATCATTGCCTGCATTACGCCATAGCCAATTGCACCTGCGCCTGCTTGTTCAATGCCAAAAGCACTATTGATGATTTTCATGAACACAGTGGGTAATTCAGAAGCATTAATAGCACATACATATAAAGCTACAAGCAAATAGGCCAGCGCCATAAATGGCACCACCATTTCAGCAAAACGTGAAATTGTTTTTAAGCCGCCAAATATAATAATACCGGAGCCGAGTACTAATACTAAACCGACAACATAATTTGGAATATCAAAGGCAACTTCGAATGCTGCGGCAATAGAGTTTGATTGCACAGCATTAAATACAAGGCCAAAAGCTAAAATTAAACATAGCGAGAACACAACACCCATCCAACGTTTACCTAAACCATATTGCATGTAATAAGCTGGACCGCCACGGAAGTTTCCGTTTTCATCACGCGTTTTGTATGCTTGAGCAAGTGTACTTTCAGCAAAGCTGGTTGCCATACCAATTAAAGCTATTAACCACATCCAAAAAATAGCACCAGCACCCCCTAAGTATAATGCAACAGCAACCCCGGCCATGTTTCCGGTTCCAACTCTGGCGGCAAGGGAAGTACAAAAAGCCTGAAACGATGAAATGCCATTTTTATCACATTGACGAGAGTTGAACATGACCTTGATCATGTGAGGGAATTGAACAAACTGTATAAATTTAAGTTTGATAGTAAAGAAGAGTCCAGCTGCTATTAATAAGTAGACGAGAATATGACCCCACAATAGTCCACTTATACTATTTATTATATCTATCATGTTATATGCCTAATGAACGAGTTTATAAAACAGCGGGCAACTTACCATAAGCTAGACCGATAGTTTAGTATATAGATGAAAAAAGCCAGGTTATCCACAGGGTTTTGTGAATAAGTTGTCAGTTTTCTTGGTGTATCGTGAGGGGTAAAATTAAATGAAAAATTATGATTAAAAACGCTTGCGTAAAAATTGAATCTCCCTATAATGCGCATCCACTGACTCGGCAGGCAGCAATGAAAAGCGCTGAACAAAGGGTGAGAGAGTCGAGTAAAACTTAATATTAAAACTTCTTAAAATTAAGTGTTGACAAAAAAATAGGAAAGCGTAAAATTCGCTTCCCTTGAGTCGCTAAGGCAACTCAAACGTTCTTTAACAATATAAAGCAATCATCTGTGTGGGCACTCGTACAGATTGAGTTCTAACAGCGAAGTCTAGTTTGCTAGATAACGCAAACAAATTTAGAGTCTCAATGTGTTTTCTCGAAAGAGAAGCTGAGTGACCAACAGCAATAAATTTATTTATTGCAGCACAGTCAATTCAATATCGAAAGATATTAAATAAATTCAGAATTCATTGAGCATGTCCGCTCCCTTTATGGGAAGGACAGAAAAAACTTTTAATTGAAGAGTTTGATCATGGCTCAGATTGAACGCTGGCGGCAGGCCTAACACATGCAAGTCGAGCGGTAACAGAGAGTAGCTTGCTACTTTGCTGACGAGCGGCGGACGGGTGAGTAATGCTTGGGAACATGCCTTTAGGTGGGGGACAACAGTTGGAAACGACTGCTAATACCGCATAATGTCTACGGACCAAAGGGGGCTTCGGCTCTCGCCTAAAGATTGGCCCAAGTGGGATTAGCTAGTTGGTGAGGTAATGGCTCACCAAGGCAACGATCCCTAGCTGGTTTGAGAGGATGATCAGCCACACTGGAACTGAGACACGGTCCAGACTCCTACGGGAGGCAGCAGTGGGGAATATTGCACAATGGGCGCAAGCCTGATGCAGCCATGCCGCGTGTGTGAAGAAGGCCTTCGGGTTGTAAAGCACTTTCAGTCAGGAGGAAAGGTTAGTAGTTAATACCTGCTAGCTGTGACGTTACTGACAGAAGAAGCACCGGCTAACTCCGTGCCAGCAGCCGCGGTAATACGGAGGGTGCGAGCGTTAATCGGAATTACTGGGCGTAAAGCGTACGCAGGCGGTTTGTTAAGCGAGATGTGAAAGCCCCGGGCTCAACCTGGGAACTGCATTTCGAACTGGCAAACTAGAGTGTGATAGAGGGTGGTAGAATTTCAGGTGTAGCGGTGAAATGCGTAGAGATCTGAAGGAATACCGATGGCGAAGGCAGCCACCTGGGTCAACACTGACGCTCATGTACGAAAGCGTGGGGAGCAAACAGGATTAGATACCCTGGTAGTCCACGCCGTAAACGATGTCTACTAGAAGCTCGG
>NZ_JANIGL010000001.1 GCF_024518675.1 Pseudoalteromonas shioyasakiensis | reverse complement strand
GGTGACAATAGCGTTTTGGACCCACCTGATCCCATGCCGAACTCAGTAGTGAAACGAAACAGCGCCGATGATAGTGTAGCATTTGTTATGTGAAAGTAGGTCATCGCCAGGCTCCAAATAAGAGAAAGCCCGATTCGAAAGAGTCGGGCTTTTTTACGTTTACAGGAAAGTGAAATAGTAAGCGAGCATAAAGCTAGCGAGCCGCACTGCGTCAACCTGAACACCGTAGTGTGGGTTGAATATCATGAAACCCACGGGTAATAAAGTTCGTAGCCAGACCCCATATCGAACTCAGTAGTGAAATGAAACAGCTCGAAGGCGAGCCCCGACCAATGAGAGTGTCGCATTTGTTATGTGGCTCTCTACCGCTGTGGGCACTACGTCATCCTACTGCGTAGCGCACCATGGCTCCAAATTGAGAAAGCCCGATTCGAAAGAGTCGGGCTTTTTTACGTTTACAGGAAAGTGGAATAGTAAGGGAGTTAGTGAGAGTAAAGCGTAGGGCTTAACGTGTTGCGCGCTGTCAAAGTTATTGTAGGAGGAGGCTTCAGCCCCGATTTAAAGCTCGCAAACTCGCACTCTCTACAAGAAAACGCAAACGTAAGTGAAAAAATCTTATTTTCTTACGCTAGAATAAATTGTTCTTATCTGGCAGAATATTTTAAATAAACATAGTTATTGAATGTTAATTCAGTTTCTATATAGCGAACAACATCATATTTGATAGTATATTGTCCGCCAATACACATAATAACTTTATCAGGAACAGTCATGACTAGCAGCTCAGCACATACTTCATTAATTCTAGAGTTAAACACGATTGTTGGGAGTAAGTTTATCCTTACTGATAACTCGAAAATGCAGCCGTATTGTAAAGGATTTCGGTTTGGTGCTGGATCAGCATTAGCAGTGATAAGACCCGCTACCTTGGTTCAAGTGTGGCAGGCATTAAAGGCGTGCGTTGCAAGCGATGTGATTGTGATAATGCAAGCTGCAAATACAGGCCTAACAGGAGGGTCTACACCTGATGGCAATGATTATGATCGCCCTATTGTTGTGATCAATACCATGCGTATCAGTGATATCCAATTAATTGATAGTGCAAAACAAATTGTAGGTTTAGCTGGCGCTACATTATTTGGTCTTGAAGATGTATTGAAAGAGTATGGGCGTGAACCGCATTCAGTGATTGGTTCTTCATGTATTGGTGCATCTATAGTAGGGGGGGTGTGCAATAATTCAGGTGGAGCGTTGGTGCAACGGGGTCCTGCTTATACAGAACTGTCTTTATTTGCACAAATAGATGAACAGGGTAACTTATCTTTAGTAAACAATTTAGGTATACACCTAGGTGATACACCAGAAGATATTTTGACTAATTTACAGAATAAAAATTATACCGAAACTGACATTGAGTACGGTAAGCTGCGTGCATCTGATAACGAGTATCACGAGCGCGTTAGAGATGTTGATGCAAATACACCATCACGATTCAATAATGATGGACGGCGCTTATATCAAGCTTCTGGCTGTGCAGGGAAGTTAGCTGTTTTTGCTGTGCGCATGGATACCTTTCCTATTCCTGAAAAGTATCAAGTATTTTACCTTGGTACTAATGACGCTAACGTTTTAGCGCAAATTCGTCGAGATATGTTGTCATCATTTGAAACGCTGCCCGTGTCAGGCGAGTACATACATAGAGAATGCTATGATGCATGTAAAAAGTACGGCAAAGATACGTTTTTAGTGATTGATAAACTTGGTTCAAAGTTCATTCCTAAAATGTTCGCTATGAAGAGAAGTGTTGATCGTATTGCTGATAAACTATCTTTCTTACCCGCTAAGTTCTCAGAGCGCGTTATGCAGTATTTGAGTTATTTATGGCCAAATCACTTACCTAGAAGAATGGAAAGCTTTCGTGATAAATATGAACACCATTGGATAGTTGAAATGAGTGGTGATGGTGTAGACGAAGCGAAAGCTTACTTTGATAAGTTTTTCAAAGAGAACGAAGGCAGTTATTTTGAATGCACTAAAGATGAAGGTGAAAAAGCAATTTTACATCGCTTTGTAGCTGGCGGCGCTATTGGGCGTATGCATGCAATGCGCGCTAAAGAGCTTGGTGATGTGATGACCATAGATGTAGCATTCCCCCGTAATGAAAAAGAGTGGTTTGAGCAACTACCAAAAGAGTTAGATGATCAAATAGAAGTGAAACTTTATTACGGGCATTTATTTTGTCATGTTATGCATCAAAACTACATTATGAAAAAAGGCGTTGATGCAAAGGCTGTGAAAAATAAAATCTTACAAACCTTTGATGAGCGTGGTGCAGAATATCCTGCTGAGCATAATGTAGGTCATGAATATTTAGCTAAAGATGCTTTAAGAGCATTTTATAAAGAGCTTGATCCAACCAATTCTTTTAATCCTGGTATAGGTAAAACAAGTAAGTGTAAACATTGGTCTTGATAATAAAATGTTAACTTTGTAAATTCTTTCGCTCTGTTATCTTTTGAATATTTTATTCTCAAAAATTAAATAAATTGTTGGGAATAAAATTATTTTCTTGAAGTTACTTTTCTTAACTGCTTTCTTATTAAATTGGTTTTGTTGTTTATCTATCTGATTTTTAATGAAATTTAATTAAATCTTATCTCTTAAATTAATGTGTATATCAGCTCTACTTATAGCTCTTTGGGCTAAAATAGCATGAGTTAATTTTTTTCATCTATTGAGTTTATTTTTATCAGTTGTCACCACAGAGCTATTACTCTAAATTTATATTCAAGCAAACAACATGGCTAACCAAAAAAGGTTACTGCTTATTTCGGCTACTAAGCCAAGTTATAAATGTCATGAGTTTGCAGCCTAAAGGCTAAGAAAAGAATCTTTATAATTGTGTGTGAAGATGTTGTCAAAAAGACGACTCAAGTTAGGGGTTAACTTGGCTTGAGTTGCTTTTTATTTTAACCGCCACGCAGTTAGATGAACTAAGCTTTCATCAATGAATTTAAAGTGTACAGATTGCACTTAAAACTGAATCTTTATAATTGTGTGTGAAGATGTTGTCAAAAAGACGACTCAAGTTAGGGAATAACTTGGCTTGAGTTGCTTTTTATTTTAATCGCCACGCAGTTAGATGAACTAAGCTTTCATCAATGAATTTAAAGTGTACAGATTGCACTTAAAACTGAATCTTTATAATTGTGTGTGAAGATGTTGTCAAAAAGACGACTCAAGTTAGGGATTAACTTGGCTTGAGTTGCTTTTTATTTTAATCGCCATGCAGTTAGATGAATTAAGTTTTCATCAATGAATTTAAAGTGTACAGATTACACTTAAAACCGAATCTTTATAATTGTGTGTGAAGATGTTGTCAAAAAGACGACTCAAGTTAGGGATTAACTTGGCTTGAGTTGCTTTTTATTTTAACCGCCACGCAGTTAGATGAATTAAGTTTTCATCAATGAATTTAAAGTGTACAGATTACACTTAAAACCGAATCTTTATAATTGTGTGTGAAGATGTTGTCAAAGGCGGCTCAAGTTTATTAAAACTTGAGCTGTTTTTATTTCCGGCCACTTAAGACTTCTATCATCTAAGCTTGATTTCATACTATCTCACCCAAGTCGATTAATTCAGCAATATTGATTTTACCTGCTCAAATTGGAATGCTATCTACAGCTTATGACAAAGTTGTATAAGCAGTGCTTCAAGCAAAAGGGTAACCAATTGAGTATAAAACCTGATGACTTTACTTTAAATCTTCACTATCAAAATACAGTGGTTTTAAAGTGCCGCAATTGATAAATTTATACGTGAGTTCGCTTTCTTTTGGTACACGTTTGGAAGTGCGAAACTTCTGTAAGCATGCGTTGGCTAGATCAACAAAAATAAGGTGATTATAGCTTGGGGCCTGACTTATTTTATGAATATAAATACGCTCATTTTCTTTTAAGGTAATTAAATCATATTCTTGCCACTGCGATGACTCAGCTAAATCATCCAGTTCACGGGCATAGAGTAGTTCACTCATTTCTATGGTGCGGTTTTCATACACTAAGGTGCCATCGCGGCGGTAATCGCCGTTATAAATATCAGCGGTTATTGTTATTTCTTCACCACGCATTAAACGTTGAATATTAAATGGTTTAGTCTTAATGGTAATAAGCTCAGCACCTCTTACTACATTTAAAAAAGCAACATCAGGGTTATCAATCTTATAAACTACTTGTACGTCATGCGGCTGCTTGTAACTAGGTATATTAACAGCAAAGATACGTGAACCTTGATTCACCAGAGCCATGGCATGCTCAGCATTATAAGCTGGGTTTATAGGCGGTAATTCTTTAGCTTCTTCTTCGCAATACGCTACAGTTGTTAGCCCTACCAATAAAATGGAAAATAAAAACCGCATAATAACCTCAATTAATTTATAAGCTTAAAGTGTAGCTTAAGTTTGTACTAGCGCTATTTAAAAACGTGCTGCTTGCTCGACTACAATGGCATGGCGCTGAGCAAGACGCAAATGGTCTCGGTCATAACCACCACCAATCACTGTTGCGACAGGTGTACTGTGCTGTAAACAACGCTTTAGCACCAAGTTATCTCGTTTTTCAATGCCTTGCCAAGTGATATCGAGTTTGCCTAAACCATCTTCTTGCCATATATCAACACCTGCATCATACAATACTAAGTCAGGGTTAAGCTCACTAAGCAAAAATTGCAGTGTGTCATCTACAACACCAAGGTATTCATCATCTTGCATATTATTTGCAAGGCCGATGTCTAAATCGCTGGGGGATTTTCTAAATGGGAAGTTCTTTTCACAGTGTATTGAACAAGTATAGGCATAGGGCTGGTGAGCAAGCATTGCTGCTGTGCCATCACCTTGGTGTACGTCGAGATCAAAGATCAGTACGTTGGTCAATTCACGGTTTTGTATAAGGGTTTGCGCTGTAAAGGCAAGGTCGTTCACCATACAAAACCCTGAACCAAAGTCTGTATGTGCATGATGAGTCCCGCCCGCTAAGTGGCAGGCGAGGCCATGTTTAAGCGCTAGGCGTGCTGTTTCGAGTGTACCGAGTGGTGCAGTAAAGGTTCGAGCTATTAATGGCTCTGACCAAGGCAGGCCGATGCGTCTTAGGGCTTTTTCTTCTAGGTTATTATGCCATAAGTCGTCTAAATAATTTGCGCAGTGGACCAGTTCAAGATCATCTGGGTTACCGAGTCTTGGTTGAGTTAAGTTGTGATTAACTAGACCTAATTGTTTTACGTGCTGGTATAAGTTAGCAAATTTACTCATAACAAAGCGGTGTTTAGGATCAAAGCTAAATGAGTAATTAGGGTGGTAAATCAAAGGTAAGTGTGGGTTTAGAGTCATAACTGCGTTTATCTGCTATTTTAAGTCATGGTAATCAAGTTACAGCAGATAGTCTATTTTTGTGGTGCGTGAATAAGCTTTGCGAGTTCACGATGTAATAACTCGTCATTACCTAAATTAAGCTCTACTAAACGTTTTAAATGGGTAATGCTATCAATATCTATATGAGTACAATGCAAGCCAAAATGTAAGGGTTCAATATGACTAATCTCAACCGCCATAACAATGTTTACGTGGCTATCAGGCAAGGTAAAGGCAAGTTCAGCCGATTGATGTTTATCAGCTTTTAAACCATTGGGGTGGCTAATCAATACACCATTGAGGGATACATCAAGTAACTCACAATTATACAGTTGCTCGTTTAGTAAAAGTGTTGCGGGAGTAGAAAATAACACGCGAGTATATTGACGACGATTATCCATAAGAGCAGTGCCTTGAATTTGCAGCATTAGCTCGTATTATAGTCAACAATCTTCTAGAAGTTTGAATATTAATCCAAAATAAAAAGCCCCGCATAAATGCAGGGCTTAAAATATGTTTAGAACCTAGAACCTAGAACCTAGAACCTAGAACCTAGAACCTAGAACCTAGAACCTAACCAATTTTCTTGTATTTAATACGCTTAGGTTGCGCAGCTTCAGCACCTAAGGTCTTTTTAAGCCACTCTTCGTATTCTGTGTAGTTACCATCGAAGAAGTTAATTTGGCCTTCATCACGGTAATCAAGAATGTGCGTAGCGATACGGTCTAAGAACCAGCGGTCATGTGAAATACACATAACATTACCCGGAAACTCTAAAATAGCGTTCTCAAGGGCGCGTAATGTTTCAACGTCCAAGTCATTGGTTGGCTCATCCAGTAAGATGACATTGCCGCCTGCTTTTAGTAGCTTGGCTAGGTGTAAACGATTACGCTCACCACCTGATAGATCTTTGACAAACTTTTGCTGGTCATTGCCTTTAAAGTTAAAGCGGCCTACGTAAGCACGGCTTGGGAATTCAAAGTTACCAATTTTTAATACATCTTGGCCGTCTGAAATTTCTTGGAAAACCGTATTGCTGTCGTCCATATTGCCACGGAACTGATCAACTGTAGCAAGCTCAACTGTTTCACCAATGGTGATATCGCCGCTATCTGGCTTTTCTTCACCACTTAGCATTTTAAATAGGGTTGATTTACCCGCACCATTAGCACCGATAATGCCGACAATCGCCCCTTTTGGCATGGTGAAGTTTAAGTCATCAATGAGTACGCGGTCACCAAAGCTCTTCTTCAAGTTTTTAACTTCAATTACTTGGTCGCCTAAACGTGGACCAGGTGGAATAAATAGCTCATTGGTTTCGTTACGCTTTTGGTAATCAGAGTGTTGTAGCTCACTAAACTGCGCCATACGCGCTTTAGACTTAGCTTGACGACCTTTCGGGTTTGAACGCACCCACTCAAGCTCTTGGGCAATTGATTTTTGACGGGCTTTTTCAGATTTTTGCTCTTGCTGTAAACGCGCATCTTTTTGTTCAAGCCATGACGAGTAGTTTCCTTCCCATGGGATACCTTCACCACGGTCAAGCTCTAGAATCCAACCCGCTACATTATCAAGGAAGTAACGGTCATGGGTTACTGCCACAACGGTACCTTCGTAATCATGTAAAAAGCGCTCAAGCCATGCAACTGACTCGGCATCCAAGTGGTTAGTTGGCTCATCAAGAATAAGCATATCTGGCTTTTCAAGTAGTAAACGACAAATCGCGATACGACGACGCTCACCCCCTGATAACACCTCTACTTTAGCATCCCAAGGCGGTAAACGTAGCGCATCAGCTGCGCGCTCTAATACGTTATCAATATTATGACCGTCATGGGCTTGAATAATGGCTTCTAGCTCACCTTGCTCTTTGGCTAGCGCGTCAAAGTCAGCGTCTTCCATAGCGTATTCGTTATAAACTTCGTCAAGGCGGTTCAGTGCATTTTTAACTTCACTAACCGCTTCTTCAACGGTTTCACGCACGGTTTTGCTTTCATCGAGTACCGGCTCTTGCGGTAAGTAACCGATTTTAATACCAGGCTGAGGGTGTGCTTCACCTTCAAACTCTTGATCAACGCCTGCCATTATGCGCAGCAAGCTTGATTTACCCGAGCCGTTTAAGCCAAGTACACCAATTTTTGCGCCAGGGAAAAAATGCAATGAGATATCTTTTAAGATAGTACGCTTAGGTGGCACAACCTTAGATACTCGACTCATCGAGAAAATAAACTTATCTGGTAAAACCATGGGAAAAGCCTTCGAATTATAAATAAAATTATGATGGCTTATTGTAGAGTCTCAAAGGCTAAACAGTCAACGAATCAGCAAGGTGAGCACGGGGATTTAGGCAAATTGGTGATATAAGTAAAATCATTTAGACATCTATACATCTAGAGGTTGAAATTTACTGCTAACAGGTCATAATTAGCCATTGGTTAAAATGATGCTGGAGTGAATGAATGCCTATTACAGTGAAAGATGAATTGCCCGCAATTGCAAAACTGCGCCAAGAAAATGTCTTTGTAATGCCTAAAACACGTGCGAAGACGCAAGAAATTCGCCCGATGCGGCTGGCCATCTTAAACTTAATGCCGAATAAAGTAGAAACCGAAGTACAGTTTATTCGCTTACTGGCAAATTCCCCCTTGCAAGTGAATGTTGAGCTTTTACGCTTAGACACTCACCGTAGTAGCAGTAACTCAGAAGCGCATTTAGATACCTTTTACCGTTATTTCTCAGAGGTTAAAGACAACAACTACGATGCTATGTTGGTAACTGGCGCACCGCTTGCGCATTTAGAATACGACGATGTCGCTTATTGGGATGAGCTCAAAGTGATACTCGACTGGGCTGAGCAACATGTTACATCAACCTTGTTTTCGTGCTGGGCGGCGCATGCTGGCTTGTTTCATCACTATGGGTTAAAGCGCGAATTAAAACCTAATAAGCTCAGTGGCGTATTTACTCATCATTGCTACTTTGAACACGCCGCGCTTACACGTGGTTTTGATGATACCTTTGTGGTGCCACATTCTCGTTTTGGCCACATTGATATTGAAAAAATTAATGCCTGCGAAGATTTAGTTGTATTGGCAGGCTCTGAGCGAGTGGGTGCTTACTTGCTTAAGAACAAATCGGGGAGTCAGGTGTATATTACAGGTCATCCAGAATACGATGCCGACACATTAAAGGGCGAATACCAACGCGACCTTGCAAAGGAGCCTAACGCCGCTATGCCTGAAAATTACTTTCCTGATAACAACCCAGATAACGAGCCGTCGAAAACCTGGCAAAGCCATGCTTTCTTGTTATTTTCGAATTGGTTAAATTACTATGTGTATCAAACCACACCTTATGATATTAATCTCGTTAGCCAAGCAGTAAGGACTAACAACTATGCCGAGTAATACAGTGAATAAACATGCAGAACTAACCGAGGCGCTAAAGCAGCGAATTTTAATCCTCGACGGCGCTATGGGCACCATGATCCAAGAGCATAAATTAGAAGAAGAAGATTACCGTGGTGAGCGTTTTAAAGACTGGCATGTATTAATCAAAGGCAATAATGACTTATTAAGCCTTACTCAACCAAAGATTATTGCTGATATTCACCGTGGCTTTTTAAATGCCGGTGCCGATATTATCGAAACCAACACGTTTAACTCGACCACCATTTCGATGGAAGATTACGACATGGCAAGCATTAGCCGTGAAGTAAATCTAGAGTCAGCAAAATTAGCACGTAGTATTTGTGATGAGTTCACCGCTAAAAACCCTGAAAAACCACGATATGTGGCAGGTGTACTTGGGCCAACGTCAAAAACTTGCTCAATCTCGCCTGATGTAAATGACCCAGGTTATCGTAATATCACCTTTGATAAATTAGTCACGGCCTATGTTGAATCGACCCTTGCGTTAATGGAAGGCGGCGCTGATTTAATTTTGATTGAGACTATTTTTGATACCTTAAATGCAAAAGCCGCGTCGTTCGCGGTTGAAGAAGCATTTGAGCAAGCAGGGCGTAAGCTGCCAGTAATGATCTCAGGCACTATTACCGATGCATCCGGCCGTACACTTTCAGGGCAAACCACCGAAGCATTTTATAATTCAATCCGCCATATTAAGCCTATTTCAATTGGTTTAAATTGCGCTCTTGGTCCTGACTTATTACGCCAATATGTAGAAGAATTATCACGGGTTTGCGAAACCTTTGTATCTGTTCACCCTAACGCAGGCTTACCTAATGAATTTGGTGAATACGATTTAGAAGCGCCTGAAATGGCTGCTGAAATCATTGATTGGGGTAAGTCGGGTTTTATAAATATTGTTGGCGGTTGCTGCGGCACCACACCTGCTCATATTAAAGCATTTGCCAAGGGCCTTGAAGCGGTTAAACCTCGCCAATTACCTGAGCTTGAAGTGCGCATGCGCTTATCTGGCCTTGAAGCGTGTAACTTAAATTAGGAAACCGACATGACACAACAAATAGCAGTATTTACTAACGTCGGTGAGCGTACCAATGTAACCGGCTCAGCCATGTTCAAGCGATTGATCATGGAAGAAGACTATGAAACCGCCCTTAATGTTGCCCGCGAACAAGTTGAAAATGGCGCGCAAGTAATTGATATCAACATGGATGAAGCCATGTTGGACTCAAAAGCCGCAATGGTGAAGTTTTTAAACTTAATTGCCTCAGAGCCTGACATTTCAAAAGTACCCATCATGGTTGATTCCTCTAAATGGGAAGTGATTGAAGCAGGCTTAAAATGCATTCAAGGTAAGGCGATTGTTAACTCAATCTCGCTAAAAGAAGGCGAAGAGCCGTTTATCCACCAAGCTAAAATTATTAAACGCTTTGGTGCAGCCGCTGTTGTAATGGCGTTTGATACCGATGGCCAAGCTGATACCGCAGAACGAAAATATGAAATTTGCGAGCGCAGCTACCGTATTTTGGTTGACGAAATAGGCTTTCCGCCTGAAGACATTATTTTTGACCCAAATATTTTTGCCGTTGCAACGGGTATTGAAGAGCATGATAACTACGCGGTCGAGTTTATTGAAGGCACGCGTCGCATCAAACAAAACTTGCCCCATTGTAAAGTGTCGGGTGGGGTATCAAACGTATCGTTCTCGTTCCGTGGTAATAACCCAGTACGTGAAGCGATTCACTCAGTATTTTTATACCATGCCATAAAAGCAGGTATGGATATGGGGATAGTCAACGCAGGGCAACTTGCCGTTTATGACGATATTCCAGAAGAGCTACGTAAAGCCGTTGAAGATGTAATTTTAAATACCGACTCAGGTGCGGGTGAGCGCTTAGTAGAGCTTGCACCTAAGTTTTCAGGTATGGCTCAAGCTGAGCGTGTTGAAGATTTAGAGTGGCGCAGTTGGCCTGTTGAAAAGCGTCTTGAACATGCGCTTGTAAAAGGTATTACCGAATACATCGATGAAGACACCGAAGAATGCCGCGCAAGCGCAGATAAACCCATTCATGTCATCGAAGGGCCATTAATGGATGGTATGAACGTGGTAGGTGACTTATTTGGCGCGGGTAAAATGTTTTTACCACAAGTAGTTAAATCTGCCCGTGTAATGAAGCGTGCCGTAGCCTACCTAGACCCATTCATTGAGGCCGAAAAAGAAGAAGGCGCTACTAACGGTAAAGTGGTGATGGCAACCGTTAAAGGTGATGTACACGACATTGGAAAAAACATCGTTGGCGTAGTGCTGCAATGCAACAACTACGAAGTGATAGATTTAGGTGTAATGGTACCTGCTGAGAAAATTCTGCAAACTGCGATTGATGAGAAAGCTGACATCATCGGCTTATCTGGGCTTATCACTCCTTCGCTTGATGAAATGGTACACGTTGCTAAAGAAATGAAGCGCCGCGGCTTTGAGTTACCGTTATTGATTGGTGGTGCAACCACATCTAAAGCACATACTGCGGTTAAAATTGAGCCGCAATATGATAAAGGCGTGGTGTATGTAAATAACGCCAGCCGTGCAGTGGGCGTGGTTTCAAACTTGTTATCAAAAGAGCTAAAACCCGCCTTTTTAGAAAAAACCAAAGCTGAATATGTCAAAGTGCGCGAGCAACAAGCGCGTAAAAAGCCGCGTTCAAAACCGGTGACTATTCAACGTGCTCGAGATAACGCAGCCCAACTTGATTGGGATAACTACACGCCACCGGTGCCGAAAAGACTAGGTGTGACTGAGTTTAAAGATGTATCAATCGCGACATTACGCAAATACATCGACTGGACGCCTTATTTCATGACTTGGTCAATCGCGGGGAAATACCCACGCATAATGACTGATGAAGTCGTCGGCGAGCAGGCGCAAAGCTTGTTTAAAGACGCTAACGACATGTTAGACGAGCTTGAGCAATCAGGCAGTTTGCAGCCGCTTGGGGTGATTGGTTTATTCCCAGCAAACCGCGTTGGCGACGACATTGAAATATACACCGACGAAAGCCGCTCTGAGGTATTAACCACGTCGTGCCATTTACGGCAGCAAACCGAAAAAACCGACTTTGCTAACTACTGTTTAGCCGATTATATCGGGCCAAAAGGTACACCAGATTACTTTGGTGCATTTGCAGTAACTGGTGGCCTTGAAGAAGACGACTTAGCCGATGCCTTTGACGCTAAACAAGATGACTATAATAAAATTATGGTCAAAGCGGTGGCCGATAGACTTGCAGAAGCATTTGCCGAGTACTTACACGAGCAAGTGCGCAAAGAGTACTGGGGTTTTGCACCGGATGAAAACTTATCAAATGATGAGCTTATTCGAGAAAACTACCAAGGTATTCGCCCAGCACCTGGTTACCCGGCTTGCCCAGAGCACACTGAGAAAAAGAAAATTTGGCAGTTACTTGATACCGAAAAGCGCATTGGCATGCAGCTCACCAGCTCATACGCCATGTGGCCAGGCGCAGCAGTTTCAGGTTGGTACTTCTCACACCCTGATGCTAAGTATTACGCGGTGGCCGCAATTCAAAAAGATCAGGTTGAGGATTATGCTAAGCGAACAAATATGACGCTGGCAGAAGCCGAAAGATGGTTATCGCCTAATTTGGGTTATGAGTCGGAGTAATATAACGGCACTAAAGTTGAGAGTTTAGTGATACACAATAAAAAACCGCCAAACGGCGGTTTTTTGCTACTAAGCGTTTATGAATTAATGACTTTTTTCAAAGTCGTTAACTTCGCGCTCGGCTTCTTCTTTCGATTTGCCGTATTTTTGTTGGATTTTACCAACAAGTTCTGTACGGCTACCTTCGATTTTGTCTAAATCGTCATCGGTAAGGTCACCCCATTTACGTTGTGCTTTACCTTTAAGTTCTTTCCAATTACCTTCGATACGATCACTGTTCATAATTAACTCCTTTATTGGTTAATGAATTAACTTTCTATAATAAAGAAGCAATCCCTATACCATATAAGGGGGGGGAGTAATATTCATTATAATTCAGTGGTTTAGTTATTTTTGTGGGTGTGAAATATTTCAAGCGTTATAAAAAATGCTGAAATTCTACAGTCTAGTCTGTAATTATTGCAGAGCTAAAAGAGTGGTTTATGCAATCCCTCATCGTGCAGTTAGACGTTATTTTCATACAATGAAATACCAATTAGTATAGTTGAAAATGAGTCTATAGAGCCATTTTGAATTAGCTTAGAGTCGTGATCAAATATTCATTTCGGGGTAGCTGTTATTATTTTTAACACCAGTTAATCGCTGCATTAATTGACGTTGACTGGCTAATAATTTACCTGAACGCTCATTTAGCGCTTTACAGTGCTTAGATTTAATTGTTAGCTCTTGCAGCAGGTCAGTAGTCATACTCTTAACAGGCTCTGGTAGTTTGTTACAAAGTAAACGAAGACCTTTACTGCCACTAGGTAAGCTAAGGCTAATTAAAAATGCATCTCGTTGAGCATGGGTTTGCTCTAGGCTGTTAAGTACCTCAAGCATTTTTATGTTGTGCTTATCTAATCCAGTATCGCGTTTGTTCAATAACTCGTATTGAGATTCCAGTGCGCTGATAAGTACATCAAGCTTTTTAATATCTTGGCGTAAGCTAGTAATGTAAAGTTTGATACTGTTAATGGTCATTTTTTATGGTACTCAAGCAACGTGTCGACGAGGGTTGCTTCGTCTAGTTTAAAAGAGCCATTAGCAATTGCTGCTTTTACCTCCGCAACTTTTTGCAAATCAACATTTGATTGGCTAGATAGCGTTTCAAACGTTGAGTCGATTGATTTACTCAAAGCACTAACTTGGTTACGGGTAGAAACCGGTTGCTCAGCTGCTTTTTTATGGTTGCTAGATTCAGAATGCACAGACTGCCCAAAAGAGTTATTAACCTTTTGGTTTTGCTCAACAGCTACGCTTGGCTTATTAGTTATATTCATTGGTGAATTTACCTATGTAATTCATTGTATTTTACTATTACTTATATAAAGCGGCAGAATAAACACTGAACTTAAATTATTTTATACTTTTTAAAAAAATTAAAGAGAAGTTTTAACTGTTCCTTTGGCGATGACTTTTCCTTCAATAATTTTGCCAGAGCTTAAGTTTTTTACTTTTACTCGTTGCCCAAGTTGGCCATCTTCTAGCGAAATCGCAGTAACTCTGGCACTAAATGTATCAGTTGTTACTTGTAATTCAATATGCTGATCGCGGTTAACTAAATAGCTTTTTTCAAGTAAACGCCGATTAATAACGTCGCCGCTGTTTATATCACGGCGTACTTGCATGCCAATTAAAGGATCAATATTTAGTTCCATACCATGACGGAAGTTAGCTATGTTGAGCTGGCGTTTAGCTAATAAGTCTGTGGTGAGTATTTCTCCTCGTTGTAAATCACGCTTGGCAATAATTAAATCCATCCATAGGTCTATTTTTGCACTTGCCCTAAATTGCCATGAGGGTGAATCACAACTTACCGATAATCTTACTCTGCCAGCAGGGGGGGAGGCAGGCTTTGAACGTGAAATAGAGAGTGCGTCACAACTTAACCCTTGACTTCCTTTGGGTATGAAGAGGTCAATGGAATAGCGTTGGTTTGTTGAGCCATATTGCTTTAAATAGCGACCTATTTCTTTTTCTAAATAGTTTTTAAGCCTGGTTTCAAAATTAATTTGCTTTGCATGAGCAATATTAAAAAAACAAAAAAGTAAACATAAGAGGAAAAAAATAGTGTTCCTGTGCGGAAGTTTAGTTTCCGCTTGTTGGTTTTTTATCGCATGGCTTGAATGGTAAATCATTGAAAGTACTCACCTTTAAATGTTGGCACAAAGGTTGTTAAAGAGGTTGTATCGTCATGCTTAAACTTTGCAGGTGAGCATACAAGAATCTACTAATAGAGGCAACAATGGCATTATTTGATAAGGCGCTCGGAGTTCATCCGTTTTCGATGCAGTTACGAATCGATCGGGCTGAAGTTATCGCCAGTAATTTGGCGAATGTGGATACTCCGGGATTTAAATCACGCGATATCAATTATCAGCAAATAATGGAAGGTGTTGCGAGTAGTCTTAATCATGGCCGCGATGTTGGTTTTTCTGGGATTGCACAAAGTCAATTAATGTATCGAGTGCCTTATCAGGCCTCTAGTGATGGTAATACGGTTGAGTTAAATATCGAACAAGCTAAATTTTCGAATAACAGCATGGACTTTCAAACTAGCATGACGTTTTTAAATATGAAGATTAGTGGTTTACATAAAGTAATCAAGGGAGACTGAAGATGTCTTTTAATTCTATTTACGATATTAGCGGTAGCGCAATGCGTGCACAGGTAATGCGCTTGGACACCATAGCCTCCAATTTAGCTAATGCGGATACAGCTGCATCATCTGAAGAAGGCGCTTACAAAGCACTCAAGCCAGTTTTCTCTGCTATGTATACCTCAACAGTGGGCGAACAATCAGTATCGGCTTCAGTAAATACACTAGGGGTGACGGAGTCTAACCGAACTGTCGAGCAGAGATATGAACCTAATAACCCTCTAGCTAACCCTGATGGCTACGTCTTTTATTCTAATGTCAACGTACTTGAAGAGATGGCGGATATGATGTCTGCAAGTCGCAGTTATCAAACATCGGTTGAAGTGATGGGGCGTGTAAATAGCATGCAACAAAGCATTTTGAAATTAGGTCAATAAGGAACTGGTGATGAATATAAATACCCTAAATCAAAATGCTAATACTGCATCGGCCGAAACAGATAGTATTACCGGAAATGGTGCTTCAGCTGAAGAAATGTCGACTATGTTTTTAGAATTATTAGTTGCACAAATAAGTAACCAAAACCCACTGCAGCCCATGGATGGCACAGAATACGTAAGCCAGTTAGCTGAATTTTCAAACGTAGAGTCACTGCAAAGCATAAAACAAAACACCAGTAACAGTTTAGATTACATGAATAGCATGATGGTCTTAGAGGCAACCAATATGGTTGGTGAGTCTGTAGATGTTCAAGCAAATAGTGTGGCTTTAGAAAGTGATGGTGATATCGATGGCATGGTTAATTTATCCACTCCTGCCGATTCAGTTACTGTGCAGCTTTATAATAGTGATGGTGAATTAGTTGAAGAGATGAACCTACCTTACAGTGGGGTAGGTTCTTTACGCTTTAAGTTTGACAACCAGGATGCTGGTGGTTATGCCGTGCGCGCTTATAGCACCACAGATGGAATACCAGTCCAATTAGACACCTGGCTAAGCGGCGAGGTTGAACGAGTGTCGGTGGGGGAGTCTAGCCAAGATATCTTATTACAAGTGGACGGTTTAGGTAATTTCGCTCTGAGTGAAATTAACCATTTAGCTTAATTTTTAGGGAAATAACAATGTCTATATTAAATATTGGTCTAAGTGGCCTAAAAAGTACGCAAACCGGATTAGAAGTAACCAGTAATAATATCGCTAACTCAGCGACTGCAGGTTATAAAAAGTCAGATACTGAGTTTGCTGCCGTATACAATGGCGGGCAGCGTGGCGGCGTTAAAGTCTCAAATATTAAAGAAGACTTTGTCACTGGTGGTGAAATAGTAAGAACAGGTAATGCGCTGGATATTACTATTGATGGGCAAGGCTTTTTTGCTATTTCAGAAAATGGTCGTACTGCTTATACCCAGGCAGGGCAATTTGGACTAGATACTGATTTAAATATTGTGAATGCTAATGGTAGTAAGTTGCAAGGCTATGGTGTATCAGAGGTAGAAGAAGGCAGTGAACCTGTTATTTTGTCTGGTGTACTGACTGACTTACAAATCGAAGGAGCTAATATTCCTGCAAAAGCCACTAATGAAATTGCTTTTAACGGTAACTTAAGCTCAGCAAGTGATCTAATACCTTACTCAGCAACTGACCCATTTGATCCTACCGATGGCAGCCAGTATAACTTCTCTCAATCAACAGAGGTTTTTGATTCACTGGGTAACAGCCATGTAATGACGCAGTACTTTAATCATACCGCAGAAAACGAATGGCAGGTTATGTATTTTGTGAATGGTGAGCCATTAACCGCGGCACAAATAGGTGCGGCGAGTGGCGCAGTAGGCAACCAAGATGTTGTTGTAGAAGGAGCAACCGTAACTGCCGGCGTCGTTACAGTCAACTTTAATGCTGATGGACAAATGGCACCACTTGGCCCGTTTGCAGCTGGCGATGACCCTACGTTAGACAATAACAGTGAAGACCCATTTAACTTACGTGAAATTACCTTGGCATTCACTGCCGCTGGTGGTGGCGCACCGATGGCTCTAACGCTTGATATGGCAAAAAGCACTCAATTTGGTAGTAGTTTCGCAATGTATGAGAACGATGCCAATGGTTATACATCAGGCTCGTTTTCAGGGGTTGATGTAGCAGAGGACGGTAAGTTGTATGCCACCTTTACTAATGGTGAGTCCAAATTACAAGGGCAAGTCGTACTTGCATCATTTACAAATGTGAATGGTCTTGAGCCAGGCGATAACACCGTATGGTACGAAACAAGTGACTCAGGAGCTGCACTGTTTGGTGAGCCAGATTCAGGTGCCATTGGTAAATTACTATCAGGATCTTACATGGGATCGAATGTTGATATCAGTGAGCAGTTAGTTGGCTTAATGTCTTTTCAGCAGAACTATCAAGCAAATGCAAAAACTATCAGTAGTGCTGATGAAATGATGCAAATTCTGTTTAGCAATACGTAAAGGAATAGCAAATGGAAAAGTTAATATATACAGCTGTTTCTGGCGCTGAGCTAAATAACACAGCATTGCGAGTGAGTGCTAATAATTTAGCAAATGTTAGTACCGCTGGCTTTAAAGCCGATCTTGAGCAAGCTCAATCAATGATGGTAACAGGAAGTGGTTTTCGCACCCGTTATCAAGCGCAAATGATGCCTGTCACTACGGACTTGTCGGCAGGGCCAATGATGGATACTGGCCGTAATCTCGATGTTGCACTTAGTGATGGTGGCTATTTAGAAGTACTCGATAAAAACGGTGATCCTGCGTATACCCGTGCCGGTAATTTAGAAGTTGATACTGATGGTTTTCTCACTGTAAACGGTCATCGTGTACAAAGTATTGCAGGTGACATCCAACTTCCTGAATTTGGTGAAATCGAAATTAGCCCTGATGGCATTATTAATTTAGTACCGCTTGGTGGAGGTGTTATTGCAGAGGAAGCACGGATCAAGCTGGCAAGTACTGATGAGGTTTTAATAAAAGGTAAAGACGGCTTGTTACGGACTGAAAACCAGCAACCGCTTGAACAAGATGAGCAGCTGCGTTTACGCACAGGTGCACTTGAAGGTTCAAACGTAAATGCAGTACAAGAAATGATTAAAACGATGAATATTAGCCGTCAGTTTGAAATGAATATCAAAATGATGAAAGCAGCAGATGAGTTAGCAAGTAGTGGTAACAAGCTCGTTAGTGGCCGTGGTTAAAGCAAGGGTTAAAAAATGAATTCAGCATTATGGGTAAGTAAAACAGGGTTGGCTGCACAGGATTTACGCATGACAACTATTTCAAACAACTTGGCGAATGTTAGTACTGCAGGCTTTAAAAAAGACCGTGCAGTGTTTGAAGACCTATTTTATCAAGTGCAAAAGCAACCAGGAGCCCAAGCTGATGATTTAAATCAATTACCATCGGGTATCCAGGTTGGAACTGGGGTGCGAATTAATGGTACTCAAAAGCAGTTTACAGAAGGCAGTTTTGAAACCACAAATAACCAACTTGACGTGGCAATTGCAGGCAAAGGTTTTTTTCAAATCGAAAGCCCCGATGGAGAGTTACTGTATTCGCGTAATGGTCAATTTCAGCTAAATTCAGAATCGTTACTGGTAAATAGCAATGGCTTACCGCTGGCACAAAATATAGCGCTGCCAGAGGGAACAACCAAAGTTAACATTGGCACCGATGGCACTATAACAGCAATCGTTGGCAAAGATGTGGAACCAGTTGAATTAGGTCAATTACTTACCGTAAATTTTGCAAACCCTGCAGGCTTAGAAAGCCTAGGTGGTAATTTATATCGTGAAACCGCTGCATCGGGTGAGGCCGTTGAAGGTATACCTGGTGAAGAGGCCTATGGCGCATTACAGCAATTTACTATTGAAGGTTCTAACGTCAGTGTGGTTGACGAAATGGTCAGTATGATTGCTGTTCAGCGGGCGTATGAAATGAACGCTAAAGTTGTTTCAGCCGCTGATGAAATGCTTCGTTTTATTAATCAAAACGTGTGATGACTATGTTGAAGCTGCTTGGATTATGCTGTGTGTTATTACTCTTTACAGGCTGCTCAAGCTCCAGTAATGAGCAATTTGTGCAATGTGTCGTGGTGCACGGAGAGCCTAAGTGCCCAAATATCAAAAAAGTCACTAATAGAGAAGATTATGAAGTGGCAAAAGATGCCTATCAAGTGGGTCTAAACTATGAAGATGGCAGTTTATACAGTGATAGCTACATGTTTTCATTGTACTCAGATAAACGCGCTTATAGAGTTGGTGACATTCTGACTGTAGTTCTAAATGAGCGTACTCAGTCAAGCAAAAGTGCGGATGCAAATTTAGATAAAGATACTGATGTTGATGTGTCAGTCCCTTTTGCTGGGAATTTAAACGTGACTGATTTTAACCTTGGTATTGGGTCAAGTACAGAGTTTGATGGTAGCAGCAGTGCCAGTCAGCAAAATTATTTAAGTGGCGCAATCACAGTTCGGGTGATCCACGTGCTATCAAATGGTACGTTAGTGATTAAAGGTCGCAAACAAATTCAATTAAACCAAGGTGATGAGTACATTGATATTGAAGGTTTAGTTCGCCCTGATGATATTGATGTAGCAAACCGTATTTCTTCATTACGCGTCGCTGAGGCACAAATTAGTTATACCGGTCATGGTACTTTAGCTGATGCATCAAGCCCTGGCTGGTTTACGTCTTTATTTAGCCGCTATTTAAATCCATTTTAGTGGCTGTTGAGGTTTCCATGAATCGTTTTATTGTCGCACTATGTGTGTTTATTAGTTGTTTTTCAGCACCAACTTTGGCTGCAAAATCACGGCCGCTACTTGATTTGGTTGATGTCTTAGGAGTACGCGAGAATCAGTTGGTTGGTTACGGTTTGGTGGTTGGTTTAGCTGGCTCAGGTGATAAAGCACAAGTTAAATTTTCAGCACAATCATTAAATAATATGTTAAAGCAATTTGGTGTAACTATGGATGAAAGTGCCTTACCAAAGTCAAAAAACATTGCTGCGGTGGCGGTGCATGCCACGTTACCTGCTATGGCAAACCCTGGACAAGCAATCGATGTAACTGTTAACTCATTGGGTGATGCTAAAAGTTTGCATGGTGGCAGTTTAATGCTTACTCCATTAAAAGGTGTTGATGGAAAAGTATATGCACTCGCACAAGGTAACTTAGTAGTAGGTGGAATGAATGCTAGTGGTCAGAACGGCTCTTCCGTGACCGTAAATGTTCCAACTTCAGGTATTATTCCTAGTGGTGCAATTATAGAACGTAACGCTGCTGATATGTTTAAATTACAAGCCAATGTGGTGTTGAATTTAAAGCAACCTAATTACCAAACAGCACGAAATATCGTTAAGGCGATTAATAAGGTATTTGGCCCTGGTATAGCATCAGCAGAAAACTGGGGCCGGCTACAAGTTAGTGCTCCTGCTGACGCTAATAGTCGCAATACATTTATGTCAATGCTTCAAGATATTCGGGTTGAACAAGGTCTACAACAGCCGCGAGTTATTGTTAATAGCCGTACCGGTACTGTTGTTATGAATGACTTAGTTAAAGTTAACCGTGCAGCCGTTAGTCATGGGAATTTAACAATAACCATCGCAGAAACAGAGGGAGCCTCTCAACCTGGAGCTTTTTCTAATGGCCGTACTCTTCCTTTACAAGCCAGTATGGTTGATGTAAATGAGCAGCAAAATCATATGTTACTCATGCCAGAAGGCACTTCGTTGGATGAAATTGTTAAGGCTGTAAATGCCTTAGGTGCAACGCCAAGCGAGTTGATGTCTATTTTAATTGCACTAGATAAGGCTGGAGCCTTAGAAGCGGAACTATTAGTAATTTAAATATAGCCAAGGGTGAAAAATGAAAATTGATTCACGAGATATACATCAGTCGTTGGCAATTGATCCTCAGCAATTAGAGAAAATCACTGCCAATATGAGTGAAAAAGCAGGTTTAAAACAAGCTGCTGAGCAGTTTGAAGCGGTATTTTTGCAGCTAGTGCTAAAAAACATGCATGCGGCAACTGAGGAAATGTCATCAGAAAATGGCTTCTTTTCTAGCAAAGAGCAAGCCCAGTTTCGTGATATGTATGATGCGCAAACCGCGCAGCATTTGGCGACAACCAATCAGCTTGGTCTAGCCGAAGCCATCATTCGTCAATTTGATGAGCAAATTTCCACCGTAGAAAATAAATTTAAGGAAATGGCTGAAGTGGTCGCTGAGGCTAATCAAGATAAAGAAAAAAAAGTTGAAAATATGCAGGAAAATGATTTCTACTCTAGCTCTGCTTTTACTCAACCTTTAAATATAATTCCGATTAGGTAACGCCATGTCAATGATAAGTAATGCTCTAAGTGGGCTCAATGCAGCAAATGTTGCTATGATTGTTGCAGGACAAAATGTTGCTAACGCTGCTGTTGATAGTTATTCTCGCCAGACAGCTCGTTTTGAGACGGTAGGCTCGCCATTAGGTGGAGTTAACGTTTCAAGTGTTGAGCGTATTGTTGATGCATTTTTAAATGATGATATTTGGCGTACCAGCTCAGATTTAGGTTATTACCAAGGCAAACAAAGCTATTTAGGTTATATTGAGCAGGTGATTGGTACCGACTCATTGAATTTTAATGATGGGGTTGGCGAAATTAGTAATGCGCTTAATGCCGCAGCGACTAAGCCCGACTCTTTAGCTTACCGTCAGCAAGTAATAGCAACATCTGAGTCCTTATTACAAGATTTAGCACAAATGGATGGTGCATTAGAAGGCCAGATAAGTAAGTTGAGTTTAGAAATGAGTAACTTAGGGCTTAATACCAGTTCAACTACTGCTGAGATTGCTGAAGTTAACCATCAAATTACTCAAGCTCAGGCAAAAAACTTACCCACGGCTGAGCTAAAAGATAACCGTGAGCGTTTAGTCGGCGAGTTATCTAAATCAATTGGTATCGCGGTGATTGAGCATGATGATGGCAGTATTGATATTAGTACACTCAGCGGTGCTCCATTAGTTATTGGTAATAAAGCTGCAAAGGTTAGTGTGAGTGGTACCACAGTAACAGCAACTTTACTTAATCAAAGCTTTAAATTAACTGAGCAAGTTGGTGGACGCTTCGGCGGCCTAATAAGTGCTGATACACAAGTAATTCAACCGACATTAGATAGCTTAAATTCATTAGTTAAAAACTTTGCTGATGATATAAATACAGCACTTGCACAAGGGTTTGACTTAAATGGTGACGCTGGCATAGATTTATTTGAATACAACCCATTGAACCCATTAGGCTCTATTACGATAAACCCTGGTATGACTGCCGAAAAACTTGCCTTAACGGGTAATGAATTAGGTTTACCTTCTGGGGGCCCTGGCGATAATGGCAATGTAGCTAATATAGTGTCAGCCATTGCTAATAGTGGTAGTGCATTTACTTATATAGTGGGTGACTTGGCAATTTCTAGTAAACAAAATCAAAATAGTATTGCTACATCCGTTACCTTAAATGACAGTGCGATACTCGCAAGAGACAGCATAAGTGGTGTTAACCTTGATGAAGAGGCTGCAAGTCTAATGCATTTTCAGCAAATGTATAATGCCAATGCGAAAGTGATCACCACCGCAGATCAAATTTTTGATTCATTATTGAATATGTTTTAAGCGAGAATATTATGCGCATAAGTAGTCATCAGTTTCACATAAACTCCATAAAAAATATTCAATATAATACAGAGCGTTATAATGAAGCAGCAGTGCAGTTAGCAACGAACCAACGAATTACAAAGCCCTCTGATGACCCTTTAGGGGCTGTAATGTTGCTAAACTTGGAGTCAGAGCTGGAATCGCTATCACAGTATGAAGCCAACATGGATGCAGCTAATTTTACTTTAGGTCAGCAAGAGGTGCAGTTAACTGGAATTGTTAATCAAATATACTCATTGCAGGGATTAATCACCACGGCTGCAGATGGCTCAATGGGCACAGAGGAGTTAAAAGCTCTTGGTCAAGAAATGGCAGTTATTTTCCCAGGTATTGTTGATTTACTTAATGCTACAGACAGTGAAGGTAAATACTTTTTCTCAGGCAGCCAAACAGACACCAAGCCGTTCGAGTTAAACGGTGCCGGTGATTATGCTTATAATGGTGACGATGGTGTACGTGAAGTCGCGGTATCAGCTGATTCAAGTGTAGCCAGTAATATCACAGGCGATAAATTAGACCCAAGTGCTGATTTTTTAAATGCGATGAAAAATTACCTTGTCGATATTGCCAATCCACCAGCAACAGGAGTGGGAGTGCAGTCACGAGCTATGATGGACAAGTTGTCAGGATTTTTAGGCACGATTACCGGCGAGATAACTCAAATAGGTGGTATTATGGCCTCTCTTGACTCGCTTGCTACAAGTAATCAAGATATTACCACTTTTACGACTAATTTACGTGACGATATTAGCTCCGTAGATTATCCTGAAGCTTATATTAAAATGAACGAATCAATGGCTGCATACGAGTCTTCGATGAAAGTATATTCTAATGTAACTTCATTATCGTTATTTTCATTGATTTAATTTAGCTCTAAAATAGGTATCTTTTACTATGCTTGTCAAAAGTAGCGAAAAAACCCACGCGCCAGAAGCTATAAATATGGCTAAGTCTGAGCCGTTCGTTACTCAGGCAAAAGAACGTCCAGAAAATCAGGCAATCAATAAAGTTACCGCTAAGCAGGAACAAGTCGCTGTTTTATCACGTTGGTCTATTAGAGGACAGTTGAGTCAAGCTTTAGCCCAAACTGAGCATAGTGAAGTGACCTTAAAACAAATGTTCAATGCTTTGGATAAGCTTGCAAAACAGCTAAATACCCAAGCCGCAACAGACATACCACAAGTAATGCAGCAGGCAAACATTCAATCAAAAGTTAACCTGTTACAGCAATTGGCGGCACAACCAGGTAGTGGCTTAAATAAACAGCTAAAACTAGCTAGTGAAAATAGTCTAAGCGTACGTCAACTCAATGCTAATATTGATTTAATATCAGTGCGCCCTCACGATGAAAGAATTCAGTTGTTAATGGGTCGAAGTGGCAAGTCGGTTATTCTTAATCTACCTGCGAATCAAGGTGAAGCTAAAAACCTCGAAGCTATCCAAGGTGCTTTTGATAAGCAGGAAATCAATGTTGAGCTTGGACGTGATAATCGTTTACTTTTTAGTGCAACAAAAGATCAAGCCGGCTTACTTGATGAGCCTTGGATCATGAGTGGTCAAGGAATTAGGGTTGCGGCCGGTAATCCTATTTCAGTACCACTTGAAGAGCCACAAAACCCCCTACAGCAACTGGCGAAAATAGCTGAGTCTAACAGCAATATACAAGCCCACCGTGATAAAATAAAACAAGTACAACAACAACTAAAAACAAATTTATTTAAAATTCAAGCGCAGCGTAAAGAACTAGCCAGTCAATTAGAGCAAATAGAAAAAGCAGCATCGGCAGAACAAAACTCGCAGTTAAGCGATGATAGTAATCGCATTAGTGAGCAAATGTTCAGTAGTGGCACAAATAATATTGCTACGATTATGGCGCAAGCAAATGTTACTCGTAGCATAGTTCGGTTTTCTCTTTACTAAGTCCCTATCCTCGATGTTATAAGCGCAGGTTATTTAGCTTGCGTTTTCATAAAGCTCTTTATAAGCCAAGTCTAGCTATTACATATAAACCCTCCTAGAGCAATTATTTAAACTGCTAATTTTTGTGGGGCTAATTTTATTTTTCAAAATAAACGTAAAAAAATTTTAGTTTTTTATAAATTAGTCGCTCTTAAGTAGTGAAAGTTAATTAAATAAAATTCGCAGGAGAATTACCAATGGCTTTATCAATTCAATCAAACATGGCTTCAATGTCAATTCAAAACCAGCTCAGCCGTAGTAACAACGACTTATCTACTGCACTAGAGCGTTTAGGTTCAGGTTTTAAAATTAACTCAGCAAAAGATGATGCAGCAGGTCTACAAATCGCTTCACGCTTAAATGCGCAAGTACGAGGTCAAGAAGCGGGTATCTACAACGGAAATAATGCGATGTCGATGATGCAAACAGCAGAAGGCGCGTTTGATGAGATGACGAATATTGCTTACCGCATGAAAGAACTCGCTACGCAAGGCGCTAGTGATACGAATGGTGCTGAAGAGTGGACTGCACAGAGTGCTGAATATACTGCGCTTGCTTCAGAGTTAACAAATATAATGACTAATACCTCTTTTGGTGATGGGACTGCACTACTAACAGCTGGTAAATTTGCAGGAGCAGTTGAATTCCAAGTAGGTGCGAGTGCAGCTGAAACCTTAGGTGTGGATATCTCTGGTGAGCTGACTGCAGTAACAACAGCTATTGGTAATACAGCGGCATTTACTGATGTTGCAACATCACAAGCTCAAATTGCTTTTGTTGATACTTTAATTGGTGAGATTGGTACTGCACGTTCAACACTTGGTGCGTCAATGAATCGTCTTGACCATACAATGACTAACGTAGCTAATATGAAAGAAAACACACAAGCTGCTGCAGGTCAATTAATGGATGCTGATTTTGCTGCTGAAACGTCGAATATGACTAAGCAACAGTTATTAATGAACTCGGGTATTTCTGTACTAAGCACAGCGAATAGCACAACTCAAATGATTGGTTCATTACTTCGTTAATTAAATTAAAGGGAAAAGAAAATGGCTTTATCGATTCAATCAAACATGGCTTCAATGTCAATTCAAAACCAGCTCAGCCGTAGTAACAATGACTTATCTACCGCACTAGAGCGTTTAGGTTCAGGTTTTAAAATTAACTCAGCAAAAGATGATGCAGCAGGTCTACAAATCGCTTCACGCTTAAATGCACAAGTTCGTGGTCAAGAAGCGGGTATCTACAACGGAAATAATGCGATGTCGATGATGCAAACAGCAGAAGGCGCGTTTGATGAGATGACGAATATTGCTTATCGCATGAAAGAGCTCGCTACGCAAGGCGCTAGTGATACAAACGGTGCCGATGAATGGGCTGCACAGAGTTCTGAGTTTGCTGCATTATCAGCAGAGTTAACAAATATAATGACTAATACCTCTTTTGGTGATGGGACTAAGTTATTAACTGGTGGTAAATTTGATGCTGCGATTGGTACTGGAGTTAATTTTCAGGTGGGTGCAAGTGCGGCTGAGACATTAAATGTCGATATTAAAGCAGAGCTAGATGCAGTTACTGCGGGCATTACTGCATCTAATGCTGCAGGCGCTACTGCAGGTGAAATTGCCTCAGTTGCTGAAGCACAGGCTCAAATAGGTTTTGTTGATACGATTATTAGCGAGATTGGTACTGCGCGCTCAACGCTTGGTGCATCTATGAACCGCCTTGATCATACAATGACTAACGTAGCTAACATGAAAGAAAACACGCAAGCTGCTGCAGGTCAATTAATGGATGCTGATTTTGCTGCTGAAACATCGAACATGACTAAGCAGCAGTTATTAATGAACTCGGGTATTTCTGTACTAAGCACAGCGAATAGCACAACGCAAATGATTGGCTCATTACTTCGTTAATAGCTAATAGTGTTAAGTATGTAAGTACTTTACAACGATAATTTAATAGCTACACCTCAGGTGTAGCTATTTTTATAAATAAGCACTTTAGACAAAGTATTTATATATAAAAATGCTTGGAGATTAAAATGAGTTTATCAGCCCTGGGTATCGACCCCGCAAATTTGGCAAGCCAATACACGCAAATTGAACGACAAGGTAAAGATCAGGCATTAAATACAAAATACAACGCTTTCAATGCGCAAATTGAGGCTTTTACTCACCTAAAAAGTAATTTAAGTGACTTTCTTGATGATTTAAAAAATAGCCAAGCTGCAGATAGTTCATTGCTTTCAAATAGCGCTACCTCAAGTAATGAATCTGCTATGAATTTGACTGCCAGCGGTGATGCAGTTTCTGGTGAATATGATGTATTTGTGGAGCAATTAGCCCAGTCTCATCAAGTGGCACTCAGCTTTGACCCTAATAAGGCGTTGGCAACTGATGGCGAGCTTACTATTGACCTAGCTGGTGAGTCGTTTACACTAGATTTTTCTGCACTGGGTGCCGATCCTAGCTTAAAGGATGTAGCAAATGCGATTAATAGTCATGCTGATAACAGCGGCGTAAAAGCAACCGTAGTGCGCTCAGGTAATGACACTTTTTTAATGATGACCAGTGAGGAATCAGGCGCTGCTAATACCATTAGTTTAAGCTTTACCCCCGGAGCAGATGCAAATGGCGCAGAAGTAACTGCTGCAATAGCAGGGCAGCAAGAACTAAGTAGCGGCCAAGATGCGATTGTTAAACTAGGTGCAAATTCAAACATAACAGTGACAGCAACGAGTAACACGTTGAAAGATGTGATTGATGGTGTAACTATTACCTTAAGTCAAGCGCAACAGCCAGGCGATGCACCAGTGCATGTATCGGTGGCGCAAGATCAGCAAAGCAGTAAAGAAAACATCCAAAATTTTGTTGAAAAATTTAATACCTTAATCAGTTCTATTGAAGATAGCGATGCCTTAAAGAGAGACAGTATGGCAGGCGGTCTGGCGCGCTCATTAAAAAATGACTTTCAAGGCCTTATTGAAGGGCAAACATTATATTCAGTCGGTATTGAGTTTGATCGAAACGGCAATGTAACCATTGATAATGAACGCCTAGAAGCGGCAATGTCGAACGACCCTGAACAGCTAGCGGCTATGTTAACTGGGGAAAGTGGCCTAATGGCCAAGTTAGAAGAACGGGTAGAGCCATATACTAAAAGTTATGGTTTAATAAATGATAAAAAGGGCACACTACAAGCGAGCCTTGATCTAGTTGTTGAAAAACAACAGCGCCATGAATATTCAATGGAGATGGTGTATAATCGCTACCTCTCACAATTTACGCAAATGCAGCAAACTATTGCGCAGCTTGAGTCGTCAATGGGGCAATTTTAGGGGGTTATTATGTTAGATTTAAATGATGGTTTTTCAGCTTACAAAAGTACCTCAGTTGATGGGCGTGCCGCCAGTGCTGATATACATAAGTTAGTACTTATGTTGTTTGATGGCTTTTTAGACGAGTTAGAACGTGTGACAGGCCATATAAACCAAAAACGCTATGACAAAAAAGCTGAAAGCATAGAAAAAATGATGCGTATTTTAGGTGGCTTAGAAGCATCACTCGATTTAGAAAAAGGCGGTGAAGTTGCTGGCAACATGCGTAATTTATACGAACATTGTGGCCAATCATTGCTTCAAGCAAGCCTTAAAAACGACTTAATCCATCTTGATTCGGTTCGAACTGTAATGACCAACTTGCAAGAAGGCTGGAAAGGGCTAGGCTCGCAAGTCGCGTAACTAAATTTGCGCTAATTTATGATAAGAAACCAGTTGTAATCACAACTGGTTTTTTTATATGTGAAAATAGATAACTCCATTTCCTGAGCTTCCGTTAAGCGGAAGTTCAGCTTCCGCCTAATATCCCTGCTGTAAAAAATAAACTTAAAATTCAATGTGTTATCGATTGGTTCGATTTTTGCTTTAGTAAAGGAATAGACCGTGATGAAGCACGAAGTTAATAGCTTTTGTGAGAATATTAAGTGAAACCAATGTTAAATAGTCAACAGCATGCAGAACATCAGATGCAGTCCCTTTTTGCATCGATGTCTAGCTATATAGAGCAAAGAAATTGGGGAAAGCTAAGAGATGCTGATCGTCAGTTACTTGTTTTAATTGAAGAGGCTAAACAAGCACCTTGGTTTGCTGCTTTCTCACCAAAGCTGGTTAAATTCAAAGCGCAGTATAAAAAAAATATAGCCTTGATCAGTGAACAACAAAATGAGTTAGAGAAAAAAATGATACGCCATCAACATGATCGCGAAGGTATTGTTGCTTACAAACAATTGATGTCAGGGGACAGCTAATGGTAATGCAACTTCGTTCAGACTATCAAGTGGTAAGTACACCAACAACTGCTGGCAACATAAAGTCTAATAGTGTGTCGTCAAATTTTCATGATCCAACAGAGTCACTGATAGATGAAGAGCAACAGAGCAAGGCCAATCAGGGTTATAAAGAATCAAACTCAGCGAGTGAGAATCAAGAGTTTGCTGATTTTACTCTTTCCGAAATAGTGGCTGGTGACGAGGGTGAAATACTAAATTCGATTATTTCAGAATCTAGTGAAAATCGACATGATGAATCTATACCGTTAGTGCAAAGCATGTATTTAGCCGATATGCAGCAATATACAAATGAGCTAAGAAACGGTGGTAAAGCGACGGTAGTTGAGCTTACGTCAGCTGCAGAAATATCTGAAGTTGATATTGATCATAGTGATATGGCTAAGTTAGCAAAATCGCCACTGAATCAATCTACAGCCGCAGAAATGGTGCTAATTGATAAAGAGTCAGCAGCCAGTGACCTAGCAACTTCACAAGTTGAGGCGCTATTAAAAACCCAAGCTGAAAACCTCAATCAGTTGGGTAGCCAACCATCTGTTGAGCCGCTATTAAAAAGCCAATTTGAAAATCCTGATCAGTTGGGTAACCAACCATCAGTTGAGGCGCTATTAAAAAACCAAGCTGAAAATCCCAATCAGTTGGGCAACCAACTACCTGTTGAGGCGTTATTAAAAAGCCAAGTTGAAAACCTCTATCAGTTGGGTAACCAATCACTTGTTGCTCACGCCAGTGCAATGTCTGACAAAACACATTTTACTGCAGCCTCCTTAATAGCGAGATATAACAGGTTAAGCAGCGGCTTAGCAAATGAATATTTAACTGAACGCTTTATGTTTCAGCAAGGCCCGAGTAATAAAGAGCCTACAGCAGAAAAGTCAGCATTTAATGCACTTAATTTAGATGCCAAATCACAGACAGTTAATGATTTTGAGTTTTTAAAAGCGGCGACTCAATTACATGGATTAAACACCGACAACAAAGAGTCTGCTCATAGTAAACCAAATACGACCTTATTTAATCAGATAGACAGTCAAGTAAGTAGCTTACAGTGGCGCAAAGAGCAGTTAAACGGGTCAACAGAGCAATGGGGTCAGCGGTTACTTCATGTACTTAGTGATAAGGTCAACTTACAAATAGGTCAACATATTCAACGAGCACAAATCCGGTTAGATCCACCTCAGCTAGGTAGTATTGAAATTTCAATAAGTGTCGAGGGGGACAAAACATCTGTGCAGTTAGTAGCTAGTAACGCACAAGTTAGAGAAGCGATGCAACAAACACTGGATCAGCTTCGCCAAAGCTTGTCCCAAGATGGGCAAATGAGCGTCAATGTTGATATTAGCGATCAACAAAAGCAGTCAAATGAATCGCAGGATAATACCGATACACAAATTACGGATAACCACCTTATCGAAGAAGTTGAGACCCCCTCTGCAGCAAAGCCGTTAAGTGAAAGTGGCTGGTTAGATAGATTGGTTTAAAAATCATTAGGAGTATGAAGAGTGAATAAAATAGTTATAGCTGTTATAGGTGTAATGCTCATGGTAGGCGCTTTTTTTGCTGGCCAGTGGTTTGATTTCGGTGCTGATTCACAAAACAGTGATGAACTCGTGCAAGCAACAGATCATTACTACGCCATGGATCGCTTTATCATAAGTATTGCAGATGAAAACTTCACTCGATATTTAGTATTGGAGCTCAGTTTATCGTTTGCAACAAGCAAACAGAACATAGTTGATGCAGAAACTTATACCCCGTTATTTCGCAATGCTTTAGTTAAAAAGTTTGCCAATTTAAATCATGCGCAAATGAAAACTGGTTTTGAAGATATAGAGCAAGTCCAACAATCGTTGTTAGCTGATTTTAACGCTGTTTTAAAAGGTAAGTCATCGCTTGAGTTGAATAATATTCTAATTACTAACGTGTTTATCCAATAAGGAAAGCGTGATGTTAGTGCAGCAGCAATGGCCAGATCAAGATAACAATAATGATAGCCCGATAACTGGCGCGCAAGAAAGTGAACTATTAGCACGTTATGCTTATTTAGTTAAACGTGCGGCAGCGCATATGCGAACGCAAGTGGGTGTAGTGGTTGATACGGACGATCTTCAACAAATAGGTTTAGTTGCTTTACTTTCTTCAATACGTCGCTATGGAAGACAGACAGATGAAAAGTTTGCTGCATTCGCCTTTAAGCGTATTCGTGGCGCGATGTTGGATGAGTTTCGTCGTATTGACTGGCGTCCACGGCATCTACGACAGCAGTCTCATAAGTTACGTGATGTTGGACGTGCGTTAATGCGAAAACTAGGTCGAGAGCCTACAGACAGTGAGTTATGTGACGCACTTAGTATCAATACCGATGAACTTCTTGAGCTGCATTATATTACTCAAGCAGAAGCGATGGATAGTTTTGAAAGCATGCTCGAAGAAGGGCTGCAACATTGTAATACCAGTGATGAAAAGTTAGCCCAAGTTGAATCAGCTTCAATGTTGCAAAAAGCGATGGCAACAATGCCACCAAGAAATAAGTTGTTATTGCAACTGTACTACACACACGAAATGAACATGAAAGAAATTGCCTTGACACTTGATCTTACTGAAGCACGAGTTTGTCAATTACATAAACAGGCATTAGATGCCTTAACCCGTAAACTTCAACACAACTAATAACCGAGGAAGCAAAGATGCAAAGATTATTAGGTCTACTGGTGGTGCTTGGTACCGTATTAGGTGGTTATGCCATGGCTGGTGGAAATTTAGCGACCATGTGGCAACCAGCTGAATTTTTGATTATCTTTGGCGCAGGGATTGGGGCTTTGATAGTAGGTAACTCTAAGTATGTGCTAAAAGAAATGTTGTCTCAATTAAAGTATCAACTCTTTAGTAGCAAAGGGGTAACATCATCAGAGCTTTATCATGACTTGTTAATGGTTATGTACTCACTGCTCGATTTAGTTCACGCTAAAGGGATCAAAGCATTAGATGATCATGTAGAAAACCCTGAAACAAGTTCAATCTTTTTAGCTTACCCTCGTGTAGCCGAGTTTCCACAACTGGTCACCTTTATTTGCGATAACCTTAGATTATACAGTATGGGTAAGGTTACAGCTTATGATTTTGATGCCATGCTAGAGCAAGAAATTTATACCATTGAAGAGCAAAAACTCAAGCCTTCTTATGCGTTAGGAGATATAGCAGAAGCAATGCCTGGCTTTGGTATTTTAGCTGCGGTTGGGGGAATTATTATAACTATGCAGCACCTTGATGGTCCGCTTAGCGATATTGGTTACCATGTTGCTGCAGCATTGGTTGGTACATTCATAGGTATTTTTGGTTGTTACTGTTTAATTGCACCTCTATCAACGGCTATGAACCAATATGTCAAAAGGCAAATGGCAATGCTTGAATGTGTTAGAGCAATGTTAGTCTCACATGCAAAAGGTCACGTGGCAATTGTTGCAACTGATTCAGGACGTAAATTAATAAATGAAGAAATGAAACCTTCATTTACTGTCATGGAACAGTGGATAAACAATAGAGCAGCCTAATGAGTAACACTAACCCAGTTATTATAAAGCGAGGTCGAAAGCCTAAACCAGACGGCAAGCATGGTGGGGCTTGGAAAGTTGCATTTGCCGATTTTACCTTAGCTATGATGGCATTTTTTATGGTGTTATGGATCATGGCTATTACTAATGAAGCTGAAAAAAAAGACATTGCTCATTATATGCGTACACACTCAGTATTAGATGGAAGCCCTTCGGTTTTTGAACCTGGTAATAGCCCTTTCCCTGTCGATTTAGGTGGCTCACCTTCTATTATAGATAATGAAGCGACAAACCGACTGCCACCAGATAACCCACGCCCAGGGATGAGTGAGTACTTACGTGTTCCTGAGGGGGATAATGCGCCACTAGCTGGTAAGGGTGATAAATTGAACTCTGTTATTGAAAGTGAATTTGCCGCTTCCTCAGAACTAAGCTTACTGTTAAAAAGTTTTGAAGAGTTATCCAAAGAAGAGCTGTTGCATAACAATTTGTTAGTCGAAAAAGTACCCACAGGTTTGAGGGTAATAATTCGTGATGACGAAAATCATACAATGTTTGCGCCGTCTCAAAAAATTATGTCACCTTTTTTTGAAGATTTATTTCTTCATTTAGGAGGGCTATTCAGCAACATTGATAATAAAATTATTATCTCAGGTCATAGCGATGCGAGCGCATTTAAAAGTCAAAACTACACTAATTGGGATTTATCTGGTGAACGTGCCCAACAAGCTAGGCAAATAATGGCAGCTGGCGGCATGCCAATAGATACGGTTATGCAAGTGAATGCCTTTTCCTCGACTAGGTTAATTAATAAAGAAAATAAAACAGCTAGCGAAAATAGACGTGTAGAGCTGTTGATTCTTACGCGCGGGGCTGAAGATAAAATTAATGCGTTATTTGCAGACGATAATATTGAAAACCCGATAAAAAGCTCTGCTAATGTAGCTACAGCTAATAAACCAGTTATGCGTTTGGATAGGTATTAGTGGATAAAGACTATCAAAACGAACGCAGTTACAAGCGTTGGGCACTAAATACACAAGATGAGCATCTGCCACTTTCGTTACAACGTAGTGGTATTGCGGTTAGTCTCAGGCATCCATGGTTATTTAATTACCACATTTGCCGCGGCGTGATTAAGGATGTTAGCTTCGGCGGAGCAGGTTTACTGCTCGCGGCTGAAAAAAAATTACCGAAACGACTCATTGTGGTTTTTAATAAATCGACTCGCCTGTCAGGAGTTATTAAATACTCTAAAGTGGTAAATGAACAGCTACAATTTGTTGGTATTGAGTGGGTAACTAAAAGCGAGCAAAAAAAAGCTGATTTATTAGCGCAATTACAAGTTCAGCCTAACCAAGCAAAGCAATATGACAGTGATACGGAAAAGCAACAGCTATGAAAAATTTTAGACGGCCAATGGCCAAGTTAATAACAGCTAACATGGCTGAGGCGCTTGAAACGTTGCCTTTAACCATAGAGCAAAGGGCTTACAGTGCGGCGGTGAAATCAGCCGCAAACGTAAAGCTAAATAAAGCACTTGAGTTAGAGCTAGCACAACTTTTTAATGACAGTCAATTTTCTATTGAAGTTAATTCGTGCTCATACTCTGCCGTTAAAGTATGGTTTGAAGAATTACCAAGGGTATTTGTTAAAGGTGCATCATTAATCCCGGCAGACGAAGAGGTGTTCTTAGCACTCGATTGTCAAAGTGCACATCGAGTTGCTGATTTATGCTTAGGGGGGGTATTAAATCCTGCCATGAGTAGCGATGCTGTAGATGATCTCCCACATGAATTAAGTGTTACTGAAACAAGAATATGTGGGCGCTTACTGCAACGGCAGGTGCAAGGTATCCAGCAGTTGCTATTTAAAGAGCGTTCGAGTCTCCTTGGCGAGCTGTGTAAGTCTGATTTCTTACCTGATCCTTTAGATTATTTAGTATTCAAAGTTCGGTTGGTATTAGATACAGAAGTTGTAAGTTGGTACATCTGGCTACCTGTCAGCTTTTTTAACAATATTCAATTATCGCAATCGGTCACGAATATCGGTGGAAGTACATTGTCCATGCATAATAGCCATCTTTTCCCAGTCAAGGGAAGTATTGAAATGGCCGCAAAGAAAGTCACTTTAAAACAGCTAAAAGCCTGTATGAATGGAGCCATTTTGCCTATTGAACTACATGATCCTGCTTTATTTAAGTTAGGCAATAAAGTTTTTTTTAGTGGTCAAGTAGCTGAGCAAGATACCAATTTAACCTTCCAAATTACTAATATATTTTAATAAAGAGTGAACAATAGTATGAATGATAACCTAGATGCCGCATTAGCAGGTTTAGAGTTAGATGATGCAGAAAATGAAGCATATGAAAGTAATCAGAAAAGTGAAATGACATTGTTTGAAGGTGTACCACTTACCGTAACTTTAGAGGTCGCTAATACTGAAATTACGTTAGGCGAGCTTAGCCAAGCCAAGCATGGTGATGTATTGCGCTTAGATAAAGAAGCAGGCCAACCTTTAGATGTAAAAGTAAATGGAGTTTACTTTGCTAAAGCTGAAGTTGTGATGGTTGAAGGCCAATATGGGTTAAAATTTATAAGCGAAGATAATTCATCAACGCAAGAAGCATGATCAGATGAATATAAGTCGCTGCTTAAAATTAGGTATGTTGCTATTAGCTTTATTTTTACCAAGCTTGTTGCATGCCGAAGAACTTACTTTATTCTCTTTGCGCAATACAGAGCAAGGACAAGACTATAACGTCAAATTACAAATCCTATTGATGATGACGCTACTGAGTTTGATCCCTGCTTTGCTAATGGTTCTTACCTCTTTCACGCGAATTATCATTGTGCTAGCTATTTTACGCCAAGCTATGGGTTTGCAGCAAAGCCCACCGAATCGAATTTTGATAGGTATTGCGCTAATGTTAACTATGTTGATAATGCGGCCTGTCTGGCAAGATATGTATCAAAATGCTTATAAACCTTTTCAGGCTGAGGCAATAGGGCTTGAAGATGCATTACTTCGAGCTGAAAAGCCACTGAGAACGTTTATGCTTAGACAAACTCGAGAAAATGAATTGCAGCAGGTACTGCTTATTGCCAACGAACCCACTACGCTCAAACCGCAAGAAGTACCTTTTGAAGTTTTAATGCCAGCATTTGTTCTAAGTGAGCTGACAACAGCATTTCAAATTGGTTTTATGTTATTCATACCCTTTTTGATTATAGATTTGGTGGTTGCAAGCGTACTCATGTCTATGGGCATGATGATGCTATCACCGTTAATAATCAGTTTGCCATTTAAACTAATGGTTTTTGTATTAGCGGATGGTTGGTCAATGGTCGCAGGTACGCTCTCGGCAACCTTTGGAATATTACCATGACACCAGAAATGGCCACTGAATTAATTGCTGATGCGGTTTATACCATAATTGAAATGATTTTGGTGCTTATCGTGCCCGGTCTTCTATTAGGTATTGTTGTTGCTGTGATCCAAGGGGCAACATCAATTCAAGAGCAAACATTAACTTTTTTACCTCGTATGCTACTTACTTTGTTAATGATTGTATTTGCTGGCCACTGGTTACTTCGCACACTGTTAGAGTGGTTTAATAGTCTTAAATTTATGATCCCAGGGGTGTTCGGTTGAACTCGCTGATCCAGTTAACTAGTGGCGATATCGTTAGTTGGATGGGCACTATGTGGTGGCCTTTTGTGCGCTTCTCTGCATTACTTTGGTCAATGCCGGTTTTTGAAAACCCAGCAGTAACACCTCGATCTAGGATTTTACTGGCGATGATGTTGGCATTTCTAGTTGCACCTCAATTACCGCTTGCACCCGCTATAGATATATTTTCACTGGATGCGGTGATATTAACTGTAGAACAAATTATTTTTGGCCTCTTAATGGGATTGTCATTACGTATATTATTTGAAGTTATGTCATTAGTTGGTTTGGTGTTATCTATGCAAATGGGACTGTCAATGGCGATGATGATGGATCCTGGCAGCGGTAACCAAGTGTCTTTACTCGGGCAATTATTTTGGATAATGGCGGCATTGTTATTCTTTGCTGTAGATGGTCACTTGATTACTTTGCAGATCATGACGCAAAGTTTTTCAGTTTGGCCAATTGGTACTAGTATCTATGATGTTGATATTAAAGCAATTATAAATTTGTTTGGCTGGCTTTTTGCTTCCACTCTGTTATTGGCCTTACCCGGTGTGATTGCAATGATGTTGGTGAATTTAACGTTTGGAGTGGCAAGTAGAGCGGCGCCATCATTGAATATATTTGTATTAGGCTTTCCGATGGCATTGATCATGGGATTTTTCTGTGTCTTTATGACGCTTGCTTATACCGGCAGTGGGTTTTCAAGTTTAACCTATCATGTGCTATCAGTTTTCTCTAATGCGATGGGGTAACCAGCTTGTCTGAAGATAGTGCTCAAGAAAAAACGCAACAACCCACCGATAAACGCTTACAAAAAGCACGTGAAGATGGTCAGGTTGCGCGCTCTAAAGAGCTTAATACTGCCATATTGTTAATGGTAAGTATTGCAGGGCTGTTATTTTTTGCTGATATGTTCTACAGCTTACTATTAGAATTAATGCACAGTACCATGATGCTAGACCATTCTATTTTAAATAACACGAAAATGATGCCCTTGGCCTTGGGTAGTGCGATACTTGATATGCTTACAACCCTAGTGCCTTTTTTATTGCTTGGCTTTACCGCAATGTGGATAACAGGTGTGTTGCCTGGTGGGTTTATTTTCTCTATAAACCTAGCTGCTCCTAAGTTAAGTAAACTTAATCCTTTGAAAGGGTTAGGCAGAATGTTCGGCAAAGAAACACTTATTGAGTTGCTAAAGTCGATATTAAAAATTAGTCTGTTGGCAATCTGTTTGTATGGCTTTTTATCCCAGCTATGGGATGAGCTAATGTCGTTACAAAACCAAGATCTTCGTGTTGCAATCTCACATGGCATTTCATTGTTATTTTTAGCATTGATGATCACCGTAACACTCTTATTGTTTGTTGCTGTTGTAGATGCACCTATTCAGCAAAAACTTATTCTTGATAAAATTAAAATGACGCATCAAGAAGTTAAGGAAGAGCGAAAGTCATCCGATGGCAGCCCCGAAATAAAAAGTAAAATTAGACAAATTCAATACCAACAGGCTAATCGAAAGCTTGAGGAAAGAGTACCTAATGCGGACGTAATTATAACCAACCCAACTCATTATGCTGTTGCTATTCGCTATAGTGAAGAAAAAGCAAAAGCGCCTTATGTAGTAGCAAAAGGGGTTGATGAAATGGCGCAACGAATTCGTGAAATAGGTCGTTGTAATAATAAAGAAATAATACAGTTACCAGCATTAGCGCGTGCCGTGTATTTCTCTACTCGAGTAGACCAAGAGGTACCTAGAGGCCTATACACTGCGGTTGCTTACGTATTGACGTATGTAATGCAGTTAAAAGCATATAAACAAGGGCGTGGCGCAGCTCCTGCGCCGTTACCTGAACTTATCATCCCTGCAAATTTACAAAAACCTTAAATGTTGGAGCGTTATACAGTGAACTGGCGTAGTATTACAAAACCTTATACAGCAATACCTGTGCTGCTTTTAGCCATACTTTCAATGGTTATTTTACCTCTGCCAGCATGGCTTTTAGATACACTATTTACCTTTAATATAGTGCTTTCTGTTATTGTTTTACTTGTAGCTGTATCAAGTAAGAAACCGCTCGATTTTTCTGTATTTCCGACCATTTTATTAGTGGCAACCTTGATGAGGTTGACTCTAAACATAGCGTCAACTCGTGTTGTTTTATTGCATGGCCATGAAGGCTCTGATGTTGCAGGGCGTGTGATTCAAGCGTTCGGTGAAGTAGTAATTGGTGGTAACTATGTAGTCGGTATCGTTGTTTTTATTATTTTAATGGTTATTAATTTTGTTGTTATAACTAAAGGTGGTGAGCGTATATCTGAGGTGGCAGCACGCTTTACGCTTGATGCAATGCCTGGAAAACAAATGGCGATAGACGCAGATTTAAATGCGGGTTTAATTGGTCCGGAACAAGCCAAAGAGCGCAGAGCTATTATTGCTCAAGAAGCTGATTTTTATGGCTCGATGGATGGTGCCTCAAAATTTGTTCGCGGAGATGCAGTCGCAGGCTTAATCATTCTAGTTATCAATTTACTCGGTGGTGTAAGTATAGGTGTTTTTCAGCATGATTTGAGTATGGGGGAAGCTTTTCAGCGCTTTGCATTATTAACGATTGGTGACGGCCTTGTTGCGCAAGTTCCGTCATTATTACTCGCTGTTGCAGCAGCTATTATTGTAACACGAATGAACGATGAAGGTGATATGAGTGAAGCCGTTGGTTCGCAATTGCTTGCATCTCCTCGTGTAATTTTAACCGCGGCGATAGTTATGTTAATTCTCGGTGTTGTGCCTGGAATGCCGACTCTTGCTTTTATCAGTTTTGGATTACCACTGCTGTATGTTGCGTGGCGATTACAAAAGTCGCAGCCAGAGCAACATAGCCTTGATGAAGCCGAGGCGATGACTGATTCGGTTGCAAGCGAACAAGCTGCGTTACAGTGGAAAGATATCCCGCATGTTGATCAACTCGCTGTCGAACTAGGATTTCGTTTAGTCTATCTCGCCGACAAGGATAAGGGGGAAGAGCTTGCCAAAACGCTACGCGGTGTACGTAAAAATTTATCAGAACAACTCGGGTTCTTGTTACCTGAGATCAGAATAAAAGATAATCTGAGACTAAACCCACAAGAGTACAAGGTGAAATTAGCGGGGGTACAGGTTGCCTCTGGACAACTCAATGCAAAGCAATTACTTGCTCTAAATACTGGTGATGTTTACGGTCAATTAGATGGTGAATTAACCACTGATCCAGCCTATGGTTTGGAAGCCGTTTGGATAGTTGAAGATGCCAAAGCTAAAGCATTAAATATGGGGTATTCAGTTGTCGATTTAGGCACTGTGATTGCAACGCATACCGGTAAAATAATCAAAGATTATTTAGACGAATTATTTGGTTACGAAGATATTCAGCGGCTCAATGAGCGATTAAAAGAAGTATCTCCAGGTTTGGCTGAAGCATTAGAAAAAGCCTTACCCATTAATTTGCAGCTTAAGGTAATGCGATTATTGCTGCGTGAATATGTAGGGCTTGGAGATATTGTCACTATAGCCAGTACCTTGATTGATAGCGTTGAGGTGACAAAAGATCCGATTTTACTTGCATCAGATGTTCGTTGTGCACTGCAGCGCGTGCTCGTAAAGCAAGTTATGGGTGATAGAGAAGAGTTAAGCGCTTACAGCCTGGATGAAAAACTTGAGCAGACAATGCAAAGCTCATTAGATCAAGCAATGCAGTCAGGAAAAGTGTCGCTCGATAGCTTTCCTGTTGATCCTAACTTACTTAGCCAGTTTCAACGCATGATGCCTGCAATTATGGATGATATGAAGGCACACGGATTGACCCCAGTACTGGTTGTGGTCCCACAATTAAGGCCATTGTTAGCACGTTATGCTCGTTCATTTACAAAAGGTGGGTTAAGTGTTTTGTCGTATAACGAGGTACCTGATTATGTGCGAGTTAACATTATTGGTTCCTTGGGGTAGTTCTTTATCATTAAAGTTGCATAAAAAACTACAATCAAAGTTTGCAATTCAGCTGGCGTTAATTATAATGACATTTCAAATTAAGCATAAAGGTTTGGTCTTTATTTAACACCTAGTTGTTTGTGCTTAAAGTTAAGAAAACTAAGAAAATTAAATGGCAAACTATTCGAAAGGATAGGACGCAAAGCTTCCAGTCTAACGTTTGAAATCACAATTTCGAACCATGATCGTGGGGTTACATTAACTTAGCGGTAGTTATTTGTTGTTCCCTAAAGGTATGATATTCCGCTAGTTTATGGCTAAAGCATATTAGCGTTTAAAATAGTTAGGAATAATAATGTTGAGACTTCTCGAGCATATAAAGTGTTTTGGCTGTATTAGTTTATTTATATTTACATCTAATGGTTTAGCAGTATCAAATATTCAGCAAAACTACGAACAAAGTAGTTGGCAAGTTGAGAGCGATCCATTTTACTGCCAATTGACGCAGACACTTGATGAATATGCACAGCTGAGTGTTACCTCAATCCCTTCTAAACCTCAGGCAATCAGTCTGAACTGGTTACTAACTGACCGTGATATTACTGACGTACAAATTTTTGCCCGTCGCGCTGATTGGCAACGCTCAAATACCCCTGTGCCGAGTCTTACTTTTTTCTCTTCAAAAATAGAACAGCAAAAGGTCTTTTTTTACTCAGACATAGCACCATTGCTTAGAACTATTAAACAAGGCTTTTGGCTTGATGCTATCGTAGGCTTTGGAGATGAACAATTACAGCTTACATTTACTAATACTTTTAGCGATAACGTTATTTCACAGTATCAAAATTGTCGTCGCCAATTAGCGCCAATTTCATGGCAAGAAGCGCGCGACCATGAAATTCATTTTCAAACTGGTGAGCGAGTTGTGAAAAACCAGGCTGATCTCGATTTTTTAGAAGACTTAGTTCAATACATTGCTTTAGATAAAAAAGTGACCAAAGTTATGATTGATGGCCACAGTGACAATGTGGGCTCTGCACTTGCTAATCGTTTGCTTTCTAAAGAGCGGGCAGATGATGTCGCTGCAAGGCTGATTGAATTTGGGCTAGATAAGAATCTAATAGAGGTGCGTGCGCATGGGCAACGTTATCCTGTATCAAACAACCTTAGCGAAACGGGCAAGTCGTCTAACAGACGAGTGTTAGTTCGTTTATTTAAGCATTCAAGTTAGGTTGGGGAGATATACAGTGCATAAATACCTTCTTTGGTTTTCGACTAAACAACCAAATAAAGAAATTACCACTACAGTAAATGCAGAAGGGTTTACTTTATTACACAGCAGCTCAATTCCTGAAACGGTAAGTTACTGTTTAGATCTTGATCCCCAGCTTGTTTTTATTGATGCAGATGGTGAACAAATGCCGCTGGTGGATTTGATCACATTAATACGCAAAACTTGCACAAGCGGGCAAGTCATTTCTTTAGTTGATTCGTCTCAAAGTGATATTGCCTCATTGTCTTTAAGTAAAGGCGGCGCAGTTGACTTTTTACTTAAGCCTTTTTTTGCAGAGCAGTTAACCTTAACTATTAGAAATGCTGATTCTATGAGAAAAGGTGTTGAAGACTTAATTGCCGAGTCAATTAAGTCCCAACAAGTTCTTAGGTTAGCGAACCGTGCAGCTCAAACATCGGCAAGTGTTTTAATTATGGGGGAGTCGGGCACCGGAAAAGAAAAACTTGCTCACTTTATCCACCAAGCATCATCACGCGCAGAGCAGCCATTTATCGCTGTTAACTGCGCGGCTATTCCTGAAAATATGCTTGAATCAATGTTATTTGGTTACAACAAAGGGGCCTTCACGGGCGCAATAAGTAATCAACAGGGGAAGTTTGAACTTGCTAATGGCGGAACAATTTTATTAGACGAAATATCAGAATTACCCCTTGAGTTACAAGCTAAGCTACTTCGTGTTTTGCAAGAACGTGAAGTTGAACGCCTAGGTAGCCATCAACACATCAAGCTAGATATTAGGGTAATTGCATCTTGCAATAAGCCACTGCGTGAACAGGTAGAGAAAGGTTTATTTCGAGAAGATTTATTTTATCGCCTTGACGTTTTGCCACTAAGCTGGCCAGCCCTCAGAGATAGGCCTGAAGATATTTTGCCGCTTGCAAAACATTTTATTGCCAAATATGGCTCTCAGCAATTTAGTTTTAGTGATGATGCCGAGAATGTAATGCTTTGCTACAACTGGCCAGGCAATGTCCGTGAGCTAGAAAATGTAGTGCACAGAGCTATTGTAATGGCTAGAGGGGCGCAGATCCAAGTTGATGATCTTAATCTACCTTATTGTTTGCCTCAAGCTGCACGTATCTGTGCAGCAGAATTAAAGAATAACAAAAAACAGGCTGAATATGACTATATTTATGAGTTACTTAACCAATATAAAGGTCATAGAAAACAAACCGCAGATGCGTTGGGTGTGAGCACGCGCGCATTAAGATACAAACTAGCAGCCATGCGTGAATATGGCATGGATGTAGACGCTATTGCTTAATGAAAGGAGTTTAGAAATGTCACCGATTGAAAGTCAACGAGTTATGCTAGGTAAAATGGTTGATATGCAGCAAATGACTAATTTAGAGCGAATTGCACCAGCTCAAAGTGATTTACAAAGTACGCATCTAAGTGATGACTTTAAAATAGTTGTTCGCTCAATTAATGAACAGCAAAATGTCGCAGGGAAAATGATGGAAGCTGTAGATACGGGCCGCAGCGATGATGTAGTGGGCGCTATGGTTGCCAGTCAAAAGGCAAGTTTAAGTTTTTCAATGTTGATGGAAGTTAGGAATAAAGTTCTTAATGGCATTGACGATGTTATGCGCATGTCACTCTAAGAGGCACTTATGAAAGGTGAATTAACAAAAGCTGATCCCCAATCAAGTAGCGAAATAAATTTACGTGAAAAGGTGATTAACTTTTCTAATCGATTTAGTTCGGCTTCGAATCATGGTGAGCGAAATGTCGCCACAATAGCTTTGCTTGCAACTATTGTAGCTGCAACCATTGTTGTGATCCTATGGACGTCAGCTAAGAACTACGTACCATTATATGGTAACCAAGAGAGCTACGATAAAGCTAATATTCTTGAAATTTTAGATAAAGAACAAATCACCTTTCGGATTGATACCAATAGCGGCAATATTTTAGTACCGCAAGAAAAGTTGGCTGATGCACGGATCACTTTAGCAGCTCGTGGCATTAAAGCTTCAATGCCTGAAGGCGTTGAGAATATTGCTAGTAAAGTATCAATGGGCACTAGTCAATTTCTTGAATCAATGCAGTACCAACATGCACTTGAAGGCGAGCTTGCCCGCACCATGATTAACATGCAAGGGGTCAGGAATGCTCGTGTTCACCTTGCTATACCAAAACGAAGTTTATTTATTGGCCGTGACGAACAAAAAACAGCAGCATCAGTGATGGTTGATTTAGCGCCGGGAACAGAGCTAAAAGAAGAGCAAGTAGAAGCGATTATTTCTCTTGTGATTGGCAGTGTTCCTGGGTTGGGTTCGCGTTCTGTGTCAGTAGTTGATCAGCGCGGAAAGTTACTCAGTGGCAGTTTATTTGACAACACACCTGTAGGTAAAGAAACAGATAAAAAATTAGCGTTTATAGAGAAAGTTGAGCGCAACATTGAGCAACGCGCATCCATTATGTTATTGCCTATTTTAGGTGAAGGAAACTTTAGAATTCAGGTTTCCAGCGATGTTGATTTTAGTGTGGTGGAAGAAACCCGTGAAAAAGTTGACCCTGAGAGTGTCCTCAAGCAAGAGCAAATTAAATCAGACTCAAAGGAAGATCAATTTGCTGCTGGTATTCCTGGTGCGTTGGCCAATCAACCACCTGCGGCTAATGCACAAGGGGAAGATGAAGCAAATGAGCGAGTATCTGAGCGTAACGAGAGTAGCCGAGAGTATGAAAATGGCCGCTCAGTAACCCATACTCAGTATGAAGTTGGCCGTTTAAAGTCAATGAGTTTATCGGTATTAGTAAATGAAGCCGTGTCGGGCAACGAGCAAGGCTGGACTGAGCAGCGATTAGCATCACTTGGGCAAATGGTTAAAGCAGCTACAGGCTTTAATGTTGACCGTGGTGATCAATTTAATATAACAAGTTTCTCGTTTGTAGAGCAAAAAGTACTTGCTCCTGGAGAAGGCTTACAATGGTGGCAGATGCCGGAAATAAGGGAGTATGCGCGCTATATTTTCGGTACATTAATTAGCCTAATTCTCATTTTGTTTGGTGTACGCCCATTGGTAAACCATCTAATTAAAGACAAAAAAAGTGCAGAATCTACGCCAATTGCACCTCAAAAAGACGAACCAGAAAGCGAGGCTGATGCTTATGTAAGACAGAGTACGCCGTTAGATAGCACAATTCAAAAAAGCTCTCAGGATATGCTCGAAGATGAATCAGATGGAACTATGATTTTACCTAAAGTAGGTAGTGACTTTGAAGAGCAAATTTCGCATATGCAATTACTTGCAAGCCGTGAAACAGAACGTGTTACGTCAGTAATTAAATACTGGGTTGAACAAGGGGTCGAAAGTGAATCAAGTAAGTCCTAATAATATGACACCATTATCACCGCTAGATAGGGCCGCCATCCTATTGCTGAGTATGGGGGAAGAGAATGCCGCTAGCGTTATTCGTAAGCTCGGCCGCCGAGAGGTACAAGCAATCTCAAAACGCATGGCAAATATTGCTAATATTACTAAAAATGATGTAGCAGATACATTGACTACCTTTTTTGATCGTTATCGTAATGAAAGTGGGGTAAACGGCGCATCAAGACTTTACCTCGAGAGAGCATTAGATAAAGCCGTAGGGCGCCGTTTAGCAAGGGGCATGCTTGATGACATATATGGCGGAGCCATGAATGATGATTTACATCGTTTAGAGTGGATACCACCTGAGTTAATTGTACGCTTCCTGGAGCAAGAACATGTTCAAATGCAAGCGTTATTTTTGGCTTTCTTACCGCCAGAGCAAGCAGCGGCAATTATTTCTTTATTTCCTGAATCTAAACATGACGACTTGTTATACCGTATCGCAAGCTTACGAGAGGTTAGCGAGCATGTAATGGACGATATTCGTTTAACTATAGAGGCATGTATTGAATTTGTGGGTCGCCAAGTTGGTGCACAAGTTAATGGCGTGGATAAAGTCGCGGAAATTATGAGTCGCTATAGTGGTAATAAGAGCCACATAATTGAAGTGATGAAAATGCATAACAACGATGTGGGTGATGCAGTTCAAGAGCGCATGTATGATTTTAATAGTTTAACATTACAAACAGATGAAGTACTTGCAAAATTGCTTAACGATATTCCCGATGAAATGTGGATTATGGCGCTCAAGGGTACCAATAAAGAGCTTGTTACCCGATTATTAAGTTCGTTGCCTAAGCGCTTAGCTCAAGTATATCAGCAGCAAATTGAGGCATTAACAGCTCAACCTGTGAGTAAGGTGGAAGCTGCCCGCAAAGAGATAATGAATATTGTCCGCAATATGAGCAAAAGCGATGAAGTAGATTATAAACTTTATCAAGAAGAAACGGCAGAATAATGATGACCCAGCCGTTTCGATTCCCTAAATTAAGTAAAGCTGAACAGCAACAAACGTTGCAACAACGATTAGAGCAAGCTGAGCAGTATGGCTGGCAAGGTGGCTTTAAAGAGGGCCTCAAACAAGGCAGTATTAATCAAAAAGAGGCGATGGAGCAAGAAATTGAAGCGCAAGTGGCAAACTTGATGGAGTCAAAACTAGCAGAGCATAAAACAGCATTAATAGCCCGCTTTGATGAATTATTTAATGAGTCACAGCGACAGCTTGATTTGCATTCAGATGAAATTAATCAAGCTATTTGTCAGCTTGTTACTAAGGTTACTGAAAAAGTCCTCGATTGTGAACTGCAACAACAACCTCAATATCTTGTAAAGCTGGTTCAACAAGCGTTAACTCTATTAGCAGGAAAAGACAAGGTATCAGAGGTCATTTTTTCGTTAGCTGATGAAGAATGCCTTGCCGGTGCTAACTTAGAAGTTCTTAATGTAGAAGTCAGTTTTGACCAGCAGTTAAGTAAAGGAGATGTCCAACTTATTGCGGACCAGCAAACGCATAGTTTATCTTTTTCACAACGGCTCGATGAGATTTTAGCCGATTCAACAGCTACTTTGTTGGACAATTAGCTATGATTCAAACCCTACACGAGCGCTTAATCAAAGCTGCCAATGAGCTTCCAACACCACCGTTATTGCAAAGTTACGGACGTTTAGTGCGCGTAAATGGGCTGACGCTAACAGCCATCGGTGGCTTATTTGCGATGGGTCGTAAATATCAGGTCGAAAGCATTGATGGTGTATGGTACGACGTTGAAGTCATTGGTTTTCATGAAAAAGAAGCGTATTTAATGCCACTTAATAAAGTGGAAGATTTATATGCTGGTGCACGAGTCCGAGTAGCAACGCAAGCACCGTCTATTTGTATTGATGAGCGCTTATTAGGCCGAGTTTTTGATGCGCAAATGAACCCAATAGATTTGCTAGGAAATATTACTCGTGAGAAAGAGCACAACCAAACTAAATTAGTTAAAAGTACACCATTAAGCCCATTAGATCGCAGAGGTGTAACTGAGCCACTGGATGTTGGTATCAGAGCTATCAATAGTTTATTTACTGTTGGTAAAGGGCAGCGACTGGGTTTATTTGCAGGCTCAGGAGTAGGTAAAAGTAAACTGCTTGGGATGATGACGCGTTTTACTTCAGCGGATGTTGTTATTGTTGCACTTGTTGGTGAGCGAGGCTGGGAGGTTAAGGAGTTTATTGAACAAAGCTTGGGTAAACAAGGGCTTAAAAAAGCAATTGTGATTGCATCTCCCGCTGATGATTCACCTTTATTACGTGTAAAAGCAGCAGAACAAAGCCACAAGTTAGCTGCTTATTTTAGAGACCAAAACCTTAATGTACTGTTACTTATGGACTCGCTCACTCGTTATGCTCAAGCCCAGCGTGAAATAGGGCTATCAGTAGGTGAGTTACCGGCCTCTAAAGGCTACCCACCTTCTGTGTACAGTAAGTTAACTCAGTTAGTTGAAAGCTCAGGTAATAGTGAGCAAAGTCAAGGGTCGATGACTGCTATATATACGGTGCTTGCAGAAGGTGATGATCAGCAAGATCCAATCGCTGATAATGCCCGTGCTATTTTAGATGGCCATATAGTTTTAGATCGCTCATTAGCAGAGAAAGGTCACTATCCTGCAATTAATATTGGTGCTTCAATTAGTCGTGTTATGCCTAACATTGTCGAGCCTGATCAATTACAACACTGTTATTTGTTAAAAAAACTATATAGTCGTTATTTGCAAGTTCACGAGTTAATTCCTCTAGGCGCTTACCAAGCAGGTAAAGATCCAGAAATGGATGCGGCGGTTAATCTCTATCCACAAATAGAGTCCTTTTTATGTCAAACGCTCAATGAAAAAATTAGTTTTTCAGATTCCGCGATACAGCTACAGCAAATAATGGGAAAAGTGAATGTTAGCTAAATTTAAAAATATGCAAAAAGATAAGCTTGAGCAAATGTTAGCAAAGCAGTCACAACTTCAGCAGCGTAGTTTACAAGAACAGCAGCGACTACAACGCCTACAACAGCATATTGATAGTATGGATAAGAATATAAATATGCAATCGTCATTAGGGCTGCAAAACCTTTCTGGTATGAAAGCGATATTAGCAAATTTATCACATCAGCAAACTGAGCTTATCAGCCAATCAAAAAATGATGAACATCGCCAGCAGCGAGCCTGTTTAAAGCAAATGTCGTTTACCAAAGGTATTGAAGGTATAGTAAATAATCGCCACATTAGCTTACAGCGACAGCAGCAAACACAAGAGAATAAACAGCTCGATGAAATGGTAAGCCAAGCTTATATTCGTCAAAAGATGAGCGATTAGGGATTAGCCGATTATGCTAAGGTATTATAATTTACTAACTAAGCTATAATATTGTCAAAAGAATAGCCCGTACGAGCATCAGTGTTACCAGTAAAAGATATTTATTCTGCGCTAATTTCAGCCTTACACGATCATCCAATTACATTACTGCAAGCACCTCCAGGTGCGGGTAAGTCAACGTGGTTGCCACTAAACTTAATACGTGATGGGTATTTTAAACGAATCGTTATGCTTGAGCCGCGCCGTCTTGCAGCACGAAATATTGCTAACTACTTAGCTAGTTGCCAAAGTGAGCCTGTCGGCCAGAGTGTAGGTTTACGCATTCGTGGTGAAAGTAAAGTTAGCAAAAATACACAACTTGAAATTGTCACCGAGGGCATGCTGACCCGCATGCTGCAAAATGATCCTGAATTAACCGGTGTCGACTTAGTGATATTTGATGAGTTTCATGAACGCTCTATCGCAGCCGATACGTCCTTGGCTTTTGCACTCGAAACACAAGCTGCACTGCGAGAAGATTTAACTATCCTACTGATGTCAGCAACTCTTGATAGTGAGCGCTTTGCAGCATTTTTTCAATGCCCAGTAGTACAATCACAAGGGCGAAGCTTCCCAATTGATGAAGTCTACATACCATTAAAAGATGAAAGTCGTTGGCTAGATGAAATTCCAAACATTATAAAACAAGCACTGATCGAGCAAACAGGTAGCGCGCTGGTGTTTTTACCAGGACAACGTGAAATAGTGCGTGTTCAACAAGCGCTTAATGATTTACCTGCAGATTGTGAGGTCTTTACTCTATTTGGCGAGCAAGATAAAAACCAGCAACAAGCGGCAATAGCCCCAGCGGCAAAAGGCAAGCGTAAAGTAGTGCTAACTACCAATGTGGCGGAAACCAGTTTAACCATTGAAGGCATTCGCATTGTTGTTGATAGTGGCAAACGCCGTGCTGCGAGCTTTAATTTAAAAACTGGAGTCACAGAGCTCACCACACAGAGTATTTCCCGCTCATCTGCTGTACAGCGGGCAGGGCGTGCAGGTCGTGTTGAGCCAGGCGTTGTTTACAGGCTGGGTTCAAAGCAAACATTTGAGCGACGTAATAGCCACGACAGTCCTGAAATTCTCACTTCAGATATCAGCCAGCTCATGCTTGAGGCAAAGCTCTGGGGCGCTAATATCAACGAGCTAACATTACTGGATAAGCCAACCGAGCAGCAAAGCAGCCAAGCGCTAATTTTACTAAAAATGCTAGAAGCGGTTGATAGTAAAGGAAAGCTATCTAGTTTAGGTAGCCAGATGTTGGCATTTGGTGCTGATATTCGCTTGGCGCATATGCTGTTAAAAGCCCAGCAGTTAGAATCGCAAAATACTGGTATTTACCATTTGGCTATATATTTAGTCGCTTTATTAGAAAGTCGTATTAATTGTGCTGCCGATCTTAATGTCGCTTTGCATAGTATGCAGCAGCGGCCTCATCCAGTATTTAAACAGCAGTTAAAATATTGGCAAAATCGTTTAAAGGTAAGTGGTGATCAAGGTGAGCTAAAGACCGAATATTTAGCCGTGCTGGTGGCACTTGCTTACCCCGATCGCATTGCCAAAAAGCGCGGCAGTGGCTACTTACTTAGCAATGGCGCTGGCGCTGAAGTTAATAATGATTATTGGCACAATGATGATTACATAGCGATTGCTTCGCTTGGCGGCCATAAAGGTGGACGAATATTTGCCGCAACACCCGTTGACCCATATGAATTGCAACACTACTTGCCGCATTTATTTAGCGAGCAAACCCGTTGTGAGTTTGATGAAAAAGCGGCGCGCTTTATCCATCAAGATGAAGTAAAGCTTGGAGCAATCACTGTTACCAGCCAACCAAGCAAATATAAACTTGATAAAAGTGAGCGTGCAAAAGCATGGCTTAACTTATTTAAAAAACACGGCTTTGCACTTTTTAACGAGCAAACTGATGCCCAGCAATTACTTATTCGCATGAGTTTGGCTTACAAACTTTTACCTGAGCAGTTTCCGCTTGTTACAGAGCAGTCACTTATTGACCAAGCAGATACTTGGCTTGGGGTATATTTACAAGATATTAAAACCCTTGAACAGCTTAAAAAGTTTAACTACTTTGAGGCGCTGCAAAATTGTTTTGATTGGCAACAACAAACAGCACTTAAAGCACTGTTACCGCTGCGTTTAAATGTACCGAGCGGTTCAAACATTAAGATAAATTATCAACTGGACGGCCCAGCAAAACTCAGTGTGCGTATGCAAGAAGTCTACGGCATGACAACATCACCTGTACTTGCACAAGGTAAGTTGCCATTATTGATGGAGTTATTATCACCGGGGAAACGCTCATTACAACTGACTCAAGATTTAGCCCATTTTTGGGCAACCAGTTATCGTGAAGTGCAAAAAGAAATGAAAGGACGCTACCCAAAGCACTTTTGGCCGGATGATCCAGCAAACAGTGTTGCCACTAATAAAGTAAAAAGTAGGATGTGAGTAAAGTTAGCGAGAGTAAAGTTCATAAATTATGCTTTTATAATTAACCACTCTTTAGTAGGCTGGAGCTGCTAATTTTTAACAAGGAGTTATGATGAGAAAGCACTGTATTATGTTTTTCCTTATGGTTGTTGTAACGTTTAACCTGTATGCCAACGAAGAGCAACCTGTTGCTAAACAGTGGTTAGCTGTTGTCGATAGTGGTGATTACGCATTTAGTTGGCAGCAAAGTGATGCATTCTTTAAAGAAAATGTAAGCCAAGAGCTTTGGGTATCAAAACTCGGTGAAGTCCGAACACCCCTAGGTGATGTCGAATCCCGTGAGCAAGTAAATCGTAAAGCCTTTGACTCGCTGCCACAGTTACCAAAAGGTGAGTATGTTTTACTGCAATTTAATACTGACTTTGCTAATAGACCAAAGTCGACGGAAACAGTGACTTTAAAAAAGTCGGATCAACAATGGTTAGTAATTGGTTATTTTATTCAATAGTTTATGTAATCAATTAGGTAATCAATATGTCTAATCATATTACGCTTACTCAATATGTGAAAAAGCGTACAGGTGTAGCACTAGGTGCTTCAGGCTCATTAAGTGCAATGCTTAAGCGTTCATTTGGTGCGCCATCCTTTTATTTGTTTTGGCGCTATTGGAATCCGATCTGGAGCTACTATTTGTCGCGTTATGTGATGAAACCAGTATCGTCATTTGTGCCTCATTGGTGTGCAGTGATCATCACCTTTGCAGTCAGTGGGGCATTACATGATTCAGCCGTCATGCTAATAAAATGGAAGCTACTGTGCTTCTTTACTCCCTGGTTTAGCTTAATGGCAGTGTGCGCGTTGCTAAGTCTTAAGTTAAAGTTAGTATTTACTCATTTTTCAATGCCGGTTAGAGCCTTCATTAATTTTCTCTATATTAGTGCTAGTTTTTACCTTACAGATCTGCTTTTTTAAATAAAGCTATACATTTCATTTGTTTGTTGTTTATATGGCGTATGTAATTTAAACAATGGAGTGCCTGATGAAAAAAATAACAGCTATATTTTCAGTGGCTTTAATGTGTATGTCGGCCAGTGTTTTGGCTGCAAATAAAGAGCTTGAAACGCTCGCACAACAATACTTTTCAACGATGGTCGCGACTCAAGCGCCGAGCGCGACACATAAAGAGATAGAAGCGTTTTTGGCATTATTAAGTGAGGATGTGGGTAGTCAACATATTCCATTCCAACCCGATGATACCCGCGCACCTGACGGTAAAGAAAACATGCGTAAAGGTATGACATTTTACTTAGCTGCTCACACCGAGTACGAAGCTAAACTGCTCGACACATTTATTTTTAATAACTCAGGCTTTGCAATCCGTTATAGTCATCATGCTAAAGGTATTCACCCGCAAAACCAGCAACCTATAGAATATAGCCAGACTATTATGGATGTTATTGAAGTAGAAGAAGGAAAGATAGTGATGATACGTAAATACCATCAGTAGGTGTTTTTTTATCAACCAGAAAGGAGATTTTAATGCCTCATTTTGTAATTGATTGTGCTAGTTCTGTTTTAGACGTGCATGATGAAGTGACTATCAATAAGGCGATACATAAGATTGCTAACAGTACAGGCTTATTTATTGAAAGTGAGATAAAGATTAGAGTAAACCCATATAATCATTACTTGGTAGGGAATGAAGAAAACGAGTTTATTCACGTATTCACCTATATAATGCAAGGACGAACTACAGAGCAAAAAGCGGCGCTATCCAGAGCGGTTGTAACTAAATTAAATGAGATGTTTCCAAAGGTTACTAATATCGCCATGAATATTAATGACTTTGAAAAAGCGACCTATTGTAATAAAACCCAGCTTTGAGTGTTCCATAAATACTAAATATAAAGAGTACGATGCTACGTTTAAGAGATTTCAAACCAAAAGATCAAGCTTTACTAATTAACTACCTGAATAACCCCGATGTAAAACGGTATTTATCTCCCAAAATACCATCGCCTTACACGGTTGATGATGCTCGTTGGTGGGTTGAGACTGGCAGTAAAGCGGGGGGAATTTTTGCCATTGAAAAAGATGGCTTATTTATTGGTTGCGTAAGTGCTATAGCCGGCGAGCTGGAGTATTGTAAATCGGCAGAGGTTGGCTATTGGCTCGCCAAGGAGTATTGGGGGCAGGGGATTGTGACTGCAGCCTTGGCATTACTAATAGCGCAAGTTCAAGCAACAACGGATATTGTGCGCTTACACGCTGTTGTGTTTGAAGGGAATACAGGCTCAAGTAAAGTTTTACTAAAGTCTGGCTTTAAGCACGAAGCCCTACTAGAAAAAGCGATTTATAAAGAGGATTGCTTTTACAATGCGAATTTATATGGCCAACTAATAAGCAAATAAATCAACTTAAAAATTAGTTTATGTACACAACAAATACCTACAGTGGCTATAGTTAGAGTGTCGCTTAGTATTCATTGCCTTTCGTAAACTCTATTTTTAACCACTCTTTTAACTGCAAAACATCATCTTGCTCGGCTTTTGCTTTCGTTGTGGCGAAATGAAATTGCTGATGTGGGTTTAATACTGGCTCATCAATTTGTAGCAACATACCATGTTTTATATCATCTTTTACGAACTGCTTGTGGGTGACTAAAATACCTAGCTGCCTCATCGCCGCTTGCGTAGCTTGTACTGAAATACTAAAGGTTAAGTTTTTATGTTGCTTTGGCTTTTTAAGCTTCTTAGCATCACACCAGACTTGCCAATCATTGAGGCGACGTGGGTTTTCTACAAAAATAGCGGGATAAGTATTAAATATAGTCTGTATATCTTGGGTTGTATCCTTAAGTAGTTGTGGGCTACATACTAATATTAGCTCATCATCACCAAGCTTCTCGCAATGGTATTTAGTCCAATCTTTAGCATGTCCATGGATTAATGCAGCATCAACACCTTGGCGTTCTAAATCAAATTCACCGACTAAATTCGATAAGCGAACGTCAATTTGTGGAGCCGCTGATTGAAACAGTGCCACTCGTGGGATCCACCAATGCAGTGCCATTGAGTTTACCATATTCAACGTAATATACGGCTGAGAGAGCTGACTATGACTCGCTTCTTGACTGGCAGCAATGATCTCTTCAATCGCAGGTAATACTCGTTGATAATAACGTTTTCCCACTGAATTTAATGACACCGTGCGGCCATGGCGGGTAAACAATTGAGTATTCAGCTTTGCTTCTAATGATTTTATAGCTTGGCTAACTGCGGAGTGACTAACACTCAATTGCTCAGCGGCATGCACCATACTGCTAGACTCAGCAACAGCAATAAAGCTATAGAGTGATTTTAATGGCACGTTCTTAATCATATGTCATTACCAATAGTTAAGTTTTTCTTACATGTTAGTGCGGTATTATTCGCTTTTTTATTAATTAGATTCAAGCTAAATTACCGTCACACTCATTATATTGCTGAAAATACTCTTAAAAAGTATTTGCTATTCGGAATTTAATTTATGCCACTTCACTTTAAGCCTAGTTTATTTATGTTGTTATCCACATTTACTTTATCTATAAATGGCTTGTTGTCAAAATTGTTAACGGAGTATTTTGATGATGCTTTATTGGTATTATTACGCTTACTCGTTCCCGCCATAATTATGTTGTTGATTGTGATGCTGGCAAAGTGGGCTGTGCCGAATAAAGAACAATGGCGGCCATTGTTTATTCGTGCAGTATTTATTGCGAGCTGTCAAAGCTGTTTTATGTTGGCACTATCGCGTTTAAGTTTGATAGAAGCCGTGGTGTTATTCAGTACTGGGCCACTATTTATTCCGTTCATTGAGCGCATATTATTTAGCACAAAACTAAGCTGGTTAATGCTACCTACATTTACCTTGATGGTTTTAGGCGTGGTGATTCAAAATATAACAGTACAAGGAATTAGTTGGCGCTGGGACTTATTACTCGGGTTGGCGGCCGGTTTCTTTAATGGCTGCTCGCAAGTTGCGTTGTTTCGAGCCAGTAAAGTGGACTTACCTGTTATGGTAATTAACGGTTGGAGCTTTGCATTTGCAGCTATGATTGTTATGCCAGTACTTGCGCTTACACAACCCAATTATACGGCAAGTTTAATACACATGAGCGAGTTGAGTTGGGGGGTTGTAACTTTGCTGATTATGCTTGGTTTTAGTACTGCTTCAACACAGTTTTACCGCTCTAAAGCGTATCGCTTAGTGGCATCAAATTCAGAGTTAGCACCGCTGATCTACACGAATCTAATTTTTGCTTTTTTGTTTCAAATATTATTTTACGATACCAATATGACTTGGCTTCAAGTTGTCGGCACAGGGTTGATAATTTTAGCCAGTTTATTGAACACCTTTGGACCGAGGTATTTGGATTATTGGAAATTAGGCGTTTAAATAGCTGATCAGTGAAGTAGGAAGTGTTCCCCAAGTATGTGGTACTTGGTATTAGTCCTGAAACCATAAGGTCTCAGGGCGGGGATCTGCGGTTTACCGTAGGCTTCTCGGTACATGCCGAGCTTGCACAATAGTAAACGAACAGAAACCCTAACATAAAATTTATCGGCTCAGGGACTTAACCAAGCTCCTACAACCTAGGGAACACGTTCAGTATATAAGACATAAACCAAACCTTACACCCCAAATTGAAAAAACTTAGACCGCTTGCTTGCTTTTTCTACGTTGGTAACGGGTTATTTACTTTTTGGATTGCTTTTTGACCTCAATCATACAATTAATTGGAGTTGCTATTTATCGAGTGGTAGCATTGAGTTAAATACCACAGTGAAGAAAAAATCATGAGCGAATTACCAGATTACCAACAAGCCCAACTCCTATTGGAAAAAAATGAAATTTTTGTCGCCCCAGCAGAAGCGCATGGCGTGATCAGTGGTCTACTTGCTTGTGGTTTAAGCATTGAGGCTAAAGATTATTTAGCGTTGTTAAGCGATGTGTTTAATGATGGCCAAGCATTTAGTCATGATCTAAAAGCCTTTTTTGCCACTATTTATAAGCAGGTTGTTGAAAGCTTTAGCGGTGAAGAGTTTCAATTTGACTTATTTTTACCAAGTGATGATGAAACCTTAATAGATCAAGCGAATGGTTTGGTTTCTTGGGTAGCCGGCTTTATGCTAGGTTTTGGATTAAAGCAAAAAGATTACGGTAAACTGTCGGCTGACGTGAAAGAAGTGATCAGTGACTTTAGTGAAATCACACGTCTAGACACCATGTTTGATGAAACCGAAGAGGATGCACAAGCCTTACATGAAGTGATTGAATATGTACGAGTTTCAGCATTATTATGTTTTGCAGAGCTTGGCAAAGAGCAAGTTAGTGAAACTAAAAAAACACTTCATTAAACAATAAAAGCAGAGTTGAACATGCCAGTGTGTATTGATAAAGCCGAATTTAAAGCGCGTCGAGAGCATTTGCTTTCGCTTATAGGGCCAAATAGTGTCGCAATTATTCCAGCTGCTAGCGAAGTTACCCGTAGTCGCGATACAGATTATGCTTTTCGCCAAGACAGTGACTTTTATTACTTAACAGGGTTCAATGAACCTGACGCGGTTTTAGTGTTGTCTACCCATAGTGAAACGCCAAGCACACTGTTTTGTTTGAATAAGGATAAGCTCGCTGAGATTTGGCATGGTCGCCGAATTGGTTTTGAAAAAGCGAAAAAAGATTACTTATTCGACCAAACATGTGCGCTCAGTGAGCTAACTGAACAATTATTGAATTTGGTGAACGGCCAGCAGATTTTATTTTATGCACAAGGCACTTACCCTAGCTTTGATGACAAAGTATGGTCATTATTAGGCACACTACGAAGTAACCGTACATTAAAAGCACCGACAACGATTAAAGATATCAGCGCTTTGATCCATGAAATGCGTTTATTTAAATCACCAGCAGAGGTGAATATTATGCGTAAGGCGTGTGAAATTAGTGCCCAAGGGCATATTCGAGCGATGCAATTTGCTACGCCAGGTGCTACTGAGTATCAGCTTGAAGCTGAGCTTCATCATCACTATGCAATGCACGGTGCGCGTCATCCGGCTTATGGCACCATTGTTGGAGGAGGTGATAATGCTAACATTTTACACTATACCGATAATTGTGATGCGTTAAACGATGGTGATTTAGTGCTTATTGATTCGGGTTGTGAGCTACAAGGCTATGCTGCGGATATAACGCGTACCTTTCCTGTAAATGGTCAATTCAGTGAGCCTCAGGCTCAACTCTATAATATCGTATTAGCTGCCCAAGAAGCTGCATTCACTGAAGTTAAACCTGGCGGTAGCCTAGCTAAAGCAAATAAGCTTGCAATGACTGTACTTACGCAAGGGTTGATTGATTTAGGTATTCTGCAAGGTGAATTACACGAACTTTTGGCCAGCCAAGCGTGCAAGGCATTTTATATGCACGGCCTTGGCCATTGGCTTGGTTTAGATGTTCACGATGTTGGTGATTACAAGCAAGATGAAAAAGAACGCTCATTTGAACCAGGCATGGTACTTACCATTGAGCCTGGGCTCTACATCAGCCTTGACGCTAAAGCACCCGAGCAGTATCAAGGTATAGGTATTCGCATCGAAGACAATCTATTAGTTACTGAGCAAGGTTATGAAAACTTGACTCAAAGTGTGCCTAAAAGTATCAGTGAAATTGAAACGCTAATGAGCCTAAAGGCTAACTAAATGCTAGGAGTAAAGCGTGGCAGAGCAGTTTGATATTGTCATTATTGGTGGTGGCCTAGCTGGAGCGACTTGTGCACTAAGCATTGCACGCTACGCACCTGACTTAACCATTGCGGTTGTTGAAGCCAATCAACCCAGTGATGATTATCACCCGAGTTTCGATGAGCGCAGTATTGCCCTGGCACAGCAATCTGTACAGTTTTTACAAGCAAACAAAATATTTGATCCGCAGGGGGATTTTGCCGCTGCGATAAAACATGTGAGTGTGTCTGATCGTGGCCACTTTGGTAAAACACATATTGATTGTGATGAGTTTGGCCAAAATGCTTTAGGTTATGTTGTTGAGGTTAATCCATTTGGCCGTTCATTGCATAACCAGTTAATAAATACCTCAGTGAAGTTATTTTGTCCTGATACTGTTACCAGTTTAAATTACCAAGTAAATGTTGCTCAGCTTGCTCTACAATCAGGAGCTGAGTTAACTGCAAAGTTAGTGATCATTGCAGATGGCGCAAAATCGCCAACGCGACAGTTAGCCAATATTAACTTTACAACCGAGCCTTATTCACAAGCTGCGATTATTGCGAATATTGAAGTGGCTGGTGGTCATCATAACCATGCATTTGAACGTTTTACAGAGCATGGCCCTATGGCACTACTACCTATGAGCAAGAACCGTTACTCATTAGTATGGTGTATGGAGCCTGAGCAAATTAAGCAGAATATGGCGCTTGATGATGATGCATTTATTATGGCGCTACAAAATGCGTTTGGTTATCGCGCCGGGCAATTTGTTAAAGCAGGTGTACGCGCCAGTTACCCACTCGTTTATGGCCGTGCGGATTCGCTGCATAGTCATCGTACTCTATTAATTGGCAACGCAGGGCATGCCATTCATCCTATCGCAGGGCAGGGCTTTAATTTAGGCTTGCGTGATGTACAAGTGCTATGTGACTTAATACAAGGAGAGCATGAGATTGGTAGCTATGCATTTTTACGCCAATACGCGCAGCAACGTAGCCAAGATATTAATACCGTAATGACCCTGACTGATAGCTTGGTTAGGCTCTTTTCTAATTCATCGCGCATGTTAGCACTTGGCCGCAGCTGCGGTTTGTTCACAATGGACTTATGTTCTTCATTAAAAGCTCCGTTAGCAAAACAATTGATGGGGCAAGTAAAGCAAGGTAAACGACTATGAAACAAGCACAAGTATGTGTAGTTGGTGGCGGTTGTGTGGGGCTCACACTTGCTCTTGGTTTAGTAAAAGCAAATATCAGCGTAGTGGTTATTGACGCTGCAGCCAAACAGGCATTACCTGGTGATGACTACGGTTTACGAGTGAGTGCCTTGAGCCTTGCTAGCCAAGCATTATTTGAGTCGCTTAATGTGTGGCCAGAAATTATGGCACAACGAGCGTGTGCTTATACTCACATGGATGTACGCGATCAAGATAGCTTTGGTAAAATAGCGTTTAACAGTGATGAACTAGATTTACCCCAATTAGGCCATATCGTCGAAAACGACATTATTCGTTATGCATTAATAAACGAGCTTGAAAAACATAGCCAAGCGACCCTAATGTTTGAAACGCGTTATCAACAAATTCACCAAAGTGAAAACGATGTATTTATTACCCTTGAGTCTGGTGAGCCTGTGATTGCCAAACTTTTGGTTGCTGCTGATGGCGCAAATTCTTCTGTTCGAAAGCAGTTTAATTTACCTATTACGTTTAAAGATTACGATCATAATGCGATTGTTGCGACGGTAAAAACCGCTGAGCCACATAATAATACTGCTCGCCAGGTGTTTCTGCCTACCGGGCCATTGGCGTTTTTACCACTGGCAGATAAGCACACACATTCTATTGTTTGGTCAACGAGTCCTGAGCACTGCCAGTCGCTACTAGCGATGGATGATGCTGATTTTAATAAAGCGGTTATGGCTGCACTGGATGGTCAATGTGGTTTATGCGAGATACAAAGTCAGCGTGCTGCATTTCCACTTAAAATGCGCTACGCCCAGCAATGGGTTGCAGGTAAAGTTGTGCTCATCGGCGACGCTGCACATACAATTCACCCCCTCGCAGGGTTGGGTATGAACTTAGGTCTTAAAGATGTCAGTTATTTGATTGAATTACTGAGTGAGCAGCACATAGAGTTTGCCAGTGATCGCACCTTGCGTGATTACGAACGCACCCGCAAGCTCGATGCGCAAAAGCATATTGCCATGATGCAAGGTTTAAAAGAGCTATTTGCAGGCACTCACCCAGTTAAAAAGTTGATACGCGGTGTTGGTTTGAGCATGGTTGATAACTTAGGGCCGATAAAGCAGCTTTTTGCAAAACAAGCCTTGGGCAAATAAAAGCAGCGGTGAGTATAAAAAAAGAGCGCCAATGGCGCTCAACAAGGGGGAGTGTAATTTTTCAATAAAGCTTTAATCTTCACCTGCAATTTTCATTTTATTTTCGATTATCTCAATTCCTTGAGTGTTTTCTAAAAATTTTTGCGCAAGCGCACGTTCAAAGCCATTGCTCGCGATACCCTGCAACTTAATTTTATTATCGGTAACGATTACATTAAGTGCTGATAAGTTTAAATTTGGGTTGTTATACAACTTTTTAACGGCAAGTTGTTGTAAATTGGGTTGGGTTGAAGCGCTACTGACCATAATACTGCTTGGCGCTGCACTGACTTGCGTTGCACAGGCAAGTAAAAAAACACAACAAAGCGATATAAGTGATACTGTTAATTTAAAGCGATTCATGATTTCCCTCAAGCTTGCTCAATTAAAGATATATTCCTAGTTACAAATACCATTCCAATAATTAACTACATGAAAATATTGGGTATTTATTTTTATCCTGTAAAAATAAAATGTAACTCGGGTATTTTTTACATTCGAATAAGTAAAAAACTCTTTGTTTCAAAGAGCGATGGGTTTGGTGGTTAAAAGTTGAAACACTTTATTTACATTGTGTTTTGCTCAACACCGCGAATTTGTTCTATGACATACACAAACGTATTTCCTGGACCTTAAACTTTTATCAGCAAAATAACTAAGTTTAATAGGCTTGAGAGTATTTTTGTACCAATGAAGTTGACAGCGTTGTCTTTGCGTGTTTCTATAAAAGGGTTGTGAATTAATTGTAAATTCATAGCGTGAAACTTTTACATCCAAGGAATATAAAATGAGCGTGTCAAACACCCCGAGATTTAAAATAACCGCACTAACAAGTGCTATTTTATTATCAGCCGCAGGCTCTGCAATGGCCGAGCAGGTTGAAGCTGAGCGTTTTATAGTGCATTTATCTGAGCAAGCAACCGCAGTGCATACGACGTTTGCCCGAAGTCAAGTGCAAGCTAATGATATGAAACGTAGTTTAATGAATAACATTGCCACACAGGTAAATGTTGATGTTATTCAACCTTTACCTGAAGTAAATGCTATGGCCGTTATGCTAACAGCAGAACAAAAACAACGGTTATTACAAAGCTCTGAAGTGACGACTATTGAAGTGGATCCTAAGCGTTACTTAATGGCTGAAAGTACACCTTATGGCATTACTATGGTTCAGGCTCAGCAGCTCTCTGATACGCTTACTGGTAATCAAAAAGTGTGTATTATGGATACAGGTTATACCCTTAGTCACCCAGACTTGCCTAATACAGGCATTACAGGAAGTGATGGTTACGGGGCCAATAACACGGGGAATTGGTATAACGATGGCAATGGTCACGGCACCCATGTTGCAGGCACAATTGCAGCTTTAGGTGGCAATGGCCAAGGTGTTATTGGGGTTATTTCGTCAGGGCAATTAGGTCTACACATAGTTAAAGTGTTTAATGATCAAGGTCGGTGGGCTTATGGCTCAGATCTCGTTGCAGCTATCGGCCAATGTCAGTCGGCAGGGGCGAGCGTGACCAGTATGAGTTTAGGTGGGCCACAATCGTCACATGCTGAGCGCCAAGCTTTTGCAAACAGTTATGCTCAAGGTATGTTGCATATTGCGGCTGCGGGTAATGATGCAAATAGCGCGTTAAGCTACCCAGCATCCTATGATGAAGTGGTTTCGGTTGCAGCCGTTGACCGCAATGGAACTAAAGCATCGTTTTCGCAATACAATGCACAGGTTGAAATTGCAGCGCCAGGCGTAGGCACAAATTCAACGTGGAATAATGGCAGCTATAAAAGTATCAGTGGCACATCTATGGCTACGCCCCATGTATCAGGTGTGGCAGCTTTAGTGTGGAGCCATTTTCCACAATGTTCTAATCAACAGATTCGAGATGCACTCAATGCCACTGCGCAAGACCGTGGTGCACCAGGTCGAGACACCTCCTATGGTTTTGGTATTGTAAAAGCTAAAGACGCCTATGATTACTTGGCGCAGTCAGAATGTGGTGGTGGCAGCGGAGTCGATAATGCCCCTATAGCAAGTTTTAGTGCTGTAGTAAGTAATAAACAAGTGACATTTACGAACTCTTCAACGGATGATAAAGGGATCAGCAGTTATTATTGGCGTTTTGGCGATGGTAACTCAGCGACGGCTGAAAATCCGACTCACACTTATGCAGCAGATGGTGATTATTCGGTTACTTTAGAAGTCACCGATACGGCAGGGCAAACCAGTCAGCGTAGTCAAGTCGTTAAAGTTTCTTCAGTGATTGGCGGTGAGTGTGAAGGGATTGCGTCATGGGATGCGAGTAAATCATACCGTGTGGGTGATCTAGTTGAATATAACCAAGTTAAATATAAAGCAACTTGGTGGTCAACAGGCGCAAGTCCTGTGGTGTATTCAAATGTGTGGTCACGACAAGGTAACTGTGAAACGGGTGGCGGTACTGTAAATCAAGCGCCAAAAGCAAATTTTGATTTTAGCATTAATGGCTTGGCTGTGAATTTTAATAACGCATCAACAGATGATGTGGCGGTGACAGCCTATAATTGGAATTTTGGTGATGGCAGTGCAGCAAACACAAAAACACCTAGTCACACTTATCAAGCGGCGGGTTCATACCAAGTAAAATTAACGGTAAGTGATGCGCAAGGGCTCAATCATAGTTTAACAAAAACAGTTACTGTAGCAGATGACAACACCCCACCTTCAGGTTGTCATGATCTGAGCCCTTGGAGTGCGGCCTCGGTTTACACTAAAGGTACTGAAGTGTCATACAATGGTATTCGCTACAGTGCTAAGTGGTGGACACAAGGCGCCAATCCGGCTGAAAATTCATATGCCTGGGCTGTATGGCAAAACCTAGGTGCTTGTCAGTAAATAGCAGAATAAACAAAAGCCGAGGCTCATTGAGACTCGGCTTTACGTTATTTAGAAGTTATTTCTTTTTCTTTGCTTTTGCCTTTTTACGGGCTTTAATTTTAGCCGGATCTTTTACTTTTTTGACTGGCATTTTTGCTTCTTTATGTTGAGGCTCTATACCTTTAATCACTCGGCGTTTAAGTTTTTGCTCAGTGTAGCGTTCAACCTTAGCTAAAATTGCTACATCGTGCGCTTCAACCAATGAAATCGCGATGCCTTTTTTGCCAGCGCGACCAGTACGACCAATTCTATGTACGTATACATCGGCGGTACGTGGCATATCAAAGTTAATGACATGGCTAATGTCAGCTACATCAATACCGCGGGCAGCCACATCTGTTGCAACCAAAATTTTGGTACGGCCACTGTGGAAGTTTTCCATAGCTTTCATGCGTTTGTCTTGTGGCATTTCGCCACGTAACCACGCGGCTTTTACACCGTTGTTGGTGAGTTCACCAATGAGGGTTTCGAGACGTTCACGGGTCTTAACAAACACAATTGCTTTGCTGACATCTGGGCCATTTAAGGTATTAACTAATAGCTCAAGCTTGTGATGGTAGTCATCAGCTAAATGCACCCACTGATGAATTTTGGCTTTTTCTTTACGTGACGACTCCGCTTCAAGCAGTGCCGGATCGTTTAAAATACGCTCTGCGAATTGCTCAACGCTATCGCCTTCAAGAGTTGCTGAAAATAGAAAACACTGACGACGGTTTTTAGCTTCATCACAAATGCGCAGCATTTCTTTACGAAAGCCCATATCAAGCATGCGGTCTGCTTCGTCTAAAATAAGCATTTCGACATTTTCGGCATGAAAGTTTTCAGTTTCTAAGTATTCCATTAATCGCCCAGGGGTGGCGATTAAGATATCGTTATTTTTTTCAAAAATTTCTTTATGAGTGCCGTAATTAATACCGCCTGTAACCACACCAATTTTTAAATGGGTTTGCTTGGCAAGTAATTCACACTGCTCATGAATTTGATACGCAAGTTCACGGGTCGGGGTCATAATTAACACCCGCGCAAAGCCCGGCTCGCGACGCGGGAAATCCAGTAAATATTGAATTGCTGGAATTAAAAATGCAGCGGTTTTACCTGTCCCTGTAGGGGCTGATGCTAAAATGTCGCGCCCTTGTAGAGCTTCAGGAATAGCTTGTTGCTGGATGCTAGTAGGGCTTTCATAGCCCATTTTAGCAACGGCATTTAGTAACTTGTTATCGATATCAAAATCAGAAAATTGCATAGAGTGTCAAAAATAGAGGACAATTAGCGCTAATTATACGCGCTATACTGCAGTTGGTGAATGAAAAGGTGAAAAAATGTCTGGTTTTGCGTTTAAACAATTTAAAGTCGAGCATGATCTATGTGCAATGAAGGTGTCGACTGATGGCATTTTATTGGGGGCATGGGCAAAGCTAGCTAATGGCCAAAGCGCGCTAGATATAGGCACAGGCACAGGATTATTGGCACTAATGTGTAAGCAGCGAACTCCCAGCGTAGCTATGACAGCTGTTGAAATTGATGGGTCTGCATATCATCAAGCAAAGCAGAATATTGAACAAAGCCCGTGGCCCGATATTGCACTTTATCATCAAAGTATCCAAGAATTTGCAACCGAGACGCCATTTGATGTAGTGATCAGTAATCCGCCTTATTTTAATAATAGTTTAAAAGGGGATGATGCCGCACGAAACGCGGCGCGCCATACTGATGGCTTGAGTTTTGCGCAGTTAATTAGTGCATTTAAACGATTAACGCATGATGCTGCACTGTTTAACTTAATTTTACCAAGTAGCGAAGCTCAAGTATTTATAGCAGAAGCTACTGCGCAAGGGCTTTATTTACAAAATCATTGTTTAGTGCAAACTAAAAAGACTAAGCCTGCTACGCGCAGCTTAATGTGTTTTGGCTATCAAGAGGTTGCCTATCAACAACAAAATTTAATTATTCATAATGGTGAGGGGGGTTACAGCAAAGACTATATTGCTCTATGTAAGGATTTTTATTTAAAAATGTGATTTTTATAAATGCAGCTGATGAATTTCATCAAGCTTAATGTGTTCTAAATTTTTTTGTTTTAGTAGTTGATTAAGTACTAAATCTGCTTTTGATTTATCTATTTCGGCGCTGCTGTAATTGATTACTTTAAACTGCCGCTTTACTGTAAGCCCTTCTATTTCACAAAGAGAACCATGATGTTTTATTAGAATGGGTAAGGTTGAGCGTGTTTGATCATCGTACTTTGCGATACTTAATTTGGTTAAATTAAATAAATCTTTTGCTAATTTTCCACTTTCAATAAAAGCGGTCATAGTTGTGGGAATATAAAATACATGGCCATTTCTATCACAGCTTTGCTTACCGACAACAGTTAAAGGGTCGACTTTATTGTTTGAAAAACTAACCATGTCGGCATTTATAAAAGTAAACTTAGGCATAGTGTCGATGAATTCAGTTATTGGTTTATGTCTTTGCGTGTACTGCAGTTACTAGGGCGCATGAGGTTAAAAGAGCGCCTTAGTCTAACTGGGTAGTGGTTATAAAGTTTCACTGTACTCGTTCATGATTTGCTCAACCCAATTGGCTATTCGCTCATCGCTTTGCTCGTATTGACTGTCTTCGTCAAGAGCAAGGCCGACAAAATGTTTGCCATCCGTGGTGAGTGCTTTTGATGCTTCAAATTCGTAGCTAGCATCGTTAGGCCATAAGCCTAATTGAGTAAACTCTTGGCTGCTAATTTCATCATGTAACATACCTAATGCGTCTTGAAACCATTGGCCGTAACCTTGTTGGTCACCCATACCAAATAAGGCTATGGTTTTGCCCGTTAGGTTTACATCTTTAATGTCATCCCAGATTGATTCCCAATCTTCTTGTAATTCACCAAAATCCCACGTTGAAATACCAAAGATGATAAAATCGTAATTCTCTGCATTTTTTAGTGGCTCATCTTTGATGTTATGTAAACTGACAATGTCTTGCCCAATAATATCGCGGATTTTTTCTGCTGCTATTTCGGTATAGCATGTCGTTGAGCCATAAAATAAACCAATTTGCATCGTATTTATCACTGTGTGTTTGCCTGATATGATAGGCTCAAGTTTACCGTAAGGTATGATTAATTGATACCTTGATTAAAATGGAACAACTGTGACTAAGTTTGCAAAAAATGAATCATTAAGCCCACTTACAGAACATCAAGACGAGCTTATCAACAATAGCGACTATCTTGAGTCGTTTTTAGATAACCTTTATCTTGAGCAGCATGTTAGTGATAATACGCTATCGGCATACCGCAGTGACTTAGATAAGTTTTGTTTATTTTTACAAGGGCAAGATTTACTCACAGTATCAGGGTCAGATATTGAAAGTTATTTAGCACACCGTGTTGATTTAGGCCTAAAGCCCCGTAGCACGGCGCGCAGCATTAGTGCGTTAAAACGTTTTTATCAGTACTTAGTACGCGAAAAATATTTAAGCGAATCACCCATGGTGAATATTGCTCAGCCCAAAGCGGGTCAGTCACTGCCTAAAACACTGTCTGAAAATGAAGTAGAAGCATTACTTGCAGCGCCTAATGTTGAAGAACCTATGGGACTACGTGATAAAGCCATGTTAGAACTGCTTTATGCCACTGGACTGCGAGTAAGTGAATTGGTGGGCTTACGCATGGAGCAAATAAACATGCGCCAGTCTGTTGTGTTTGTTAAAGGTAAAGGTAATAAAGAGCGTTTGGTGCCACTTGGCGAAGAAGCCATGTATTGGCTTGAGCTGTTTTTAAAAGGTGGGCGTGGGCAAATGATTAAGCATGCCACCGACTTTGTGTTCCCATCTAAGCGTGGCGTGGGCATGACACGACAAACTTTTTGGCATCGTATTAAACACTATGCTATTTTGGCATCGGTTGAATCGCCTTTATCACCGCACACGCTGCGACATGCCTTTGCAACGCATTTACTTAATCATGGTGCAGACCTTAGGGTTGTGCAAATGATGCTGGGGCATAGCGATTTATCAACAACACAAATTTATACCCATGTTGCTAATGAACGCTTGAAATCAGTACATCAACAACATCACCCGCGTGCTTAGTGAAATTTTTTAGTGCATTAGCGGTCATAGTAAAGACGAACTATCAGGAATTAAGAGAACAATATGAAAAAGTTAGTATTAGCCGGTGCAATGTTAGGCACCAGTTTAAGTGCGTTTGCAAATGGTGTATTAGCTGTACCTGATGCCAATGACCCAATAGTTACAAAGTTTGCTGAGCTAGGTGTAACCGTAAAACACATCAACCCCAGCCCAGTTGCTGGGTTGAAAGAGTTAATTACTGATAAAGGTGTATTGTACGCAAGTGCTGATGGCCAATATTTAATGCAGGGCACTTTAATTGACCTAAATAATCGTAGTAATTTAACAGAGCAGGCTCTTAACGGTGTTCGTAAAGAGGGTCTATCAGAATACGAAAACTCAATGATTGTTTACAAAGCGCCAAATGAAAAACACAGCATTACGGTTTTCACTGATATCAGCTGTGGTTATTGCCGTAAATTACACCGTGAGCTTGATGACTTACTCGAAGCGGGTATTACAGTTAAATATTTAGCATTCCCACGTGGCGGTTTACAAGGTTCAGGTTATGCCGATTTAATGAACGTGTGGTGTGCTAAAGACCAGCAAGAAGCACTAACAGAAGCAAAAGCCGGTGCTGATACAAAAGTTGTGCAAGGCTGTGCGGCACCCATTGCTGAGCATTATCAACTAGGGCAAAGCTTTGGTATTAGCGGTACACCGGCTATCATTTTAGAAGATGGTACTATGATCCCAGGTTATCAGCCGGCAGCAGCACTTGCTGCGGCCTTAGAAGCTAATAAGTCTTCATAATTGAATAAAACATATTAAAAAGGCCGTTATAGGCCTTTTTTTGTTAGTACTCCTAACTTAAAAGTATCACCAGCTGCATGAAAAAAATAATTCAAGCTCGACAATGTGTTGATGACTCACACCTACCTAGTAATTTACACCCTGTAATTAAGCAAATTTACGCCACTCGCCAAGTAGCCCATGCCGATGAACTTAACAACAGTGCTGCTACATTGCATGATTTTAGATTGTTTAAAGACATAGATAAAGCCACTGAGTTATTGATAGATGCATTGCAAAAGCAAAGTAAAATACTCATTGTGGGCGACTTTGATGCTGATGGTGCAACCAGTACGGCGACGTTAATGCATGGCTTGACCATGTTTGGTTTTACCCATTTAGATTATCTCATTCCAGATAGGTTTAGCTTAGGCTATGGGTTGAGCCCTGCGCTTGCTGAGCAAATAGTCACAATAGCGCCAGATTTAGTGATCACCGTAGATAATGGTATATCTTGCGTTGCGGGTATCGAGATTGTTAAAGCCGCAGGTATTAAAGTATTGGTTACCGACCACCACTTGCAAGGTGAGCAACTACCCAATGCTGACGCTATCGTTAACCCAAATCGACATGACTGTGAATTTCCATCTAAATCAATTGCAGGTGTTGGGGTCGCGTTTTATTTACTGATTGCACTGAGAAGTGCCTTACGTGATTTAGGCCACTTTATTGCGCAGCAAGCTCCCAATTTAGCAGAGTTACTTGATATCGTTGCACTTGGTACAGTAGCGGATGTGGTGGCATTGGATACTAATAATCGCACTTTGGTTCATCAGGGCTTAGCACGAATTCGTAGTGGTAATACCCGCCCAGGGATCACCGCATTAATTGAAGTTGCAAATCGTAATGCCGCACGCTTAAGTGCCAGTGATTTTGGTTTTTCTTTAGCACCACGCTTAAACGCCGCTGGACGTTTAGATGATATGAGTTTAGGCATAGCCTGTTTGCTATCAGCAGATTTAAACCAAGCAAGGCGCATCGCCAGTGAGCTTGATAGCTTAAATCACGAGCGCCGCGAAATAGAACAAGGCATGCAAACTGAAGCACAGGCGGTACTTGATAGGTTAGCGTTTGATAGTACTAGCGTACCTGATGCGATTTGTTTATATCAGCAAGATTGGCATCAAGGTGTGATTGGTATTTTAGCGGGCCGCTTAAAAGAAAAATATCACAGACCCACCGTTATATTTGCTGGTGGTGATAATGGCGAAATCAAGGGCTCTTGCCGCTCGATTGAAGGGCTGCATATGCGTGACCTACTCGAGCGTTTGAATACCTTACACCCGCACTTAATTAGTAAATTTGGCGGCCATGCCATGGCTGCGGGGTTGAGTATTAACGAGCAACACTTTAGTGAGTTTAAACAAGCTTTTGAGCAGGCAGTTACTGCACAATTAAGTGAAGAGCATAAACAATGCATTATTTTGACCGACGGTGAGCTTCCAAGTGAGTGCTTTAGCATGGAGTTTGCGCAGTTAATTAAACAAGCGGGGCCTTGGGGGCAGCAATTCCCTGAGCCTGTGTTTGAGCACACTTTTGAGCTTGTGCAGCAACGTATTGTTGGTGAAAAACATTTAAAACTGGTGCTTAAACACCAATCTGGTCGCTTGGTTGATGCGATTGCTTTTGGTATTGACGTAAAGGCCTGGCCCGATACAGAAGTCAGCTTTGTGAAGGTTGCGTATCAACTGGATATTAATGAGTTTAGAGGTAAATTTACGCTACAATTAATTGTGCGTGAATTACAAAAGAGCAGTTAAAAAATATCGCCTTAGTGCGTATAAAAAACTAATAAAACGCGCGGTTTTTTGTTAAAATCGGGCGTTTTTATTATTTAAAGAAATTTATAGGGCAATTTGCCGTGTAAATTAGCCATTTTGGAGTAACGTAGATGTTTGAAGTGAATCCTGTGATTAATCAAATCAAGGAAATTCGCGAACGTACTGAGCTGCTTCGGGGGTACCTTTGACTACGCTCATAAACAAGAGCGCTTAGAAGAAGTTAACGCCGAACTAGAAGACTCAGCGGTATGGAATGAGCCAGAACGTGCACAAGCACTGGGCCGTGAAAAATCAGCTCTTGAGGCCGTCGTTGAAACGATTGATAACCTAGTTGCTGGTGCAGATGATGTTGAAGGTTTACTTGAACTTGCTATAGAAGCAGAAGACGAAGAGACTTTTAACGAGGCGCAAAGCGAGCTGGATGACTTAAATGAGCAGCTTGAAGGTTTAGAGTTCCGTCGTATGTTCTCAGGCGCACACGATTCAAACGATGCTTACTTGGATTTACAGTCAGGCTCAGGCGGCACCGAAGCGCAAGACTGGTGTAACATGCTATTACGTATGTATTTACGCTGGGGTGAAGCAAAAGGCTTTAAAGTTGAGCTAGTAGAAGCAACTGACGGTGATGTGGCCGGTATTAAAGGTGCAACCGTGCGCTTTGTTGGCGAATACGCTTATGGTTGGTTGCGCACAGAAACTGGCGTGCATCGCTTAGTACGTAAAAGCCCATTTGATTCAAGTGGTCGTCGTCACACATCTTTCGCTTCAGCATTCGTATATCCAGAGATAGACGATAATATTGAAATTGATATTAACCCGTCTGATTTACGAATTGACGTATACCGTGCATCAGGCGCAGGTGGTCAGCACGTAAATACCACTGAATCGGCGGTACGTATTACCCACGTGCCAACAAATACGGTTGTGCAGTGTCAAAATGAGCGCTCACAGCATAAAAATAAAGCGCAAGCGATGAAGCAGTTAAAAGCCAAGTTGTTTGAGCTTGAACTGCAACAGCAAAATGCTGAAAAACAAAGCCAAGAAGATGCCAAATCTGATATAGGTTGGGGAAGTCAAATTCGTTCATACGTACTTGATGATGCCCGTATTAAAGACTTGCGCACTGGCGTAGAAAACCGTAATACCCAATCGGTACTTGACGGAAACCTAGATAAATTTATTGAAGCCAGCCTAAAATCTGGCCTATAACCACCAAGCTAAAAAAGAGCTAAAAAATGACTGATCAAATCCAAGACGAAAATAAGTTAATCGCTGAGCGTCGTGGCAAATTAGACGCTATTCGCGAAAATTGCCCAGCCAACGGTCATCCAAACCAATTCCGTCGTGAGCATTACACGGCAGATTTGCAGGCTGAGTTTGGTGATAAATCGAAAGAAGAATTAGTAGAGCTTCAGCACGTTGTATCAATTGCTGGGCGTATTCTAGCTAAGCGTGGTCCTTTCCTTGCTATTCAAGATATGAAAGGCCGTGTACAAGCCTATGCATCTAAAGATGTACAAAAAGACCTGAAAGAAAAATACGGCCAATTAGATATCGGTGACATCATCGGTGTGAAAGGTGCGTTGAATAAATCAGGTAAAGGCGATTTATATGTAGAAATGACAGAATATGAACTACTGACTAAGTCATTACGTCCATTACCTGAAAAGTTCCACGGTCTATCGGATCAAGAAACCAAGTATCGTCAGCGTTATGTTGATTTAATCACTAATGAAGCGACCCGTGAAACGTTCCGCATTCGTTCACAAGTGGTTGAAGGTATCCGTCGTTTCTTAGCCGAGCGTGATTTTATGGAAGTAGAAACACCAATGCTACAGGTTATACCTGGCGGTGCGACTGCGCGTCCATTTGTAACTCACCACAACGCACTTGATATCGATATGTACTTACGTATTGCACCTGAGCTTTACTTAAAGCGCTTAGTGGTAGGTGGTTTTGACCGCGTATTTGAAATTAACCGTAACTTCCGTAACGAAGGGTTATCAACGCGCCACAATCCTGAATTCACTATGATTGAATTCTACCAAGCGTACGCTGATTACATTGATTTAATGAATATCACCGAAGACATGTTACGTACAGTGGCAACAAACGTACTTGGCAGCCCAATTGTTGTTAATACAACGAAAGATGAAAACGGTGAAGTGATTGACTCAGTAGAGTACGACTTTGGTCAACCGTTTACTCGTTTAAGCATGGCAGATGCTATTTTAAAGTATAACCCTGAGTTTGATGCTGCGGTATTTAACGACCCAGAAAATCACTTTGAAGAATTAAAAGCGTACGCTAAACAAGTACATGTTAAAATTCCTGAAAACTGTGTTTGGGGTCCTGGTAAATTCCTGTGTGAAATATTTGAAGAAACGGCTGAGCACATGCTCATCCAACCTACATTTATCACAGGTTACCCGTGGGAAGTATCTCCTCTTGCTCGTCGTAACGATGAAAACCCATTTGTTACTGATCGTTTTGAGTTCTTTGTTGGCGGGCGTGAGCTTGCAAATGGCTTTTCTGAGCTTAACGATGCGCAAGACCAAGCAGAGCGTTTCACGCGTCAAGTTGAAGAGAAAGACGCCGGTGATGATGAAGCAATGCATTACGACGAAGATTACATTCGCGCACTTGAGTATGGTTTACCACCAACGGCAGGTGAGGGGATTGGTATTGACCGTTTAGTTATGCTGTTTACCGATTCATCAACAATCAAAGATGTTATCTTGTTCCCGCATATGCGTCCGCAAGCTGACTGATACTATTGTTGTGAATAAAAACGCCGCTTTATTGCGGCGTTTTTGTGTGCGATATCTCTGCAAAACCGGTAAGTGATTTCGCAGAATAATCCATAAAATAGTCAAAAAGTAACATCAGAGTGTTTTAACTTACTGATAGCTATAAATAAGGGAGTGATAAAGTCAGCATTCAATAAAATATGCGAAATTTTAAATTTTGACTACAATTTTCAATCTGAATACAGTTAAAAGTATGTGTTATATTTGAAAAAACAAACCTAAAGTATTTCGTATATAAATGGATTTAGATATGAAGAATAAGAAACAATCCCAGTTACATCCCGCTGATGACCTTACAGATGAACAAAAGCGGCAAGATTATTACCGTAGCTGTATTGCTGAGTTTCAACAGCTCGGTTATCAAGATCAGTATTTAGAGCAACTAGGTGATGAGCTCGTGCCTTTGCTGGGGGTTGATACAGACCTTAAAGAAACTTAAACTGCTTAATCTTCACGCTTAAAATGCACTTTTTTTACACTAATGTGTATTCTCTAACCGAACAGCCACTTTTAACAAGAAAAGTGTTTGACATATTTTCTGAAATCTTTATTATACGCCCCACAAGACGGAGAGGTGGCCGAGTGGCCGAAGGCGCTCCCCTGCTAAGGGAGTATAGGGTTTGTAGCTCTATCGAGGGTTCGAATCCCTCCTTCTCCGCCATTTATTTTTATAAATGGTATCTTGTAATGTAAAGAATGGGCGCATAGCTCAGCTGGATAGAGTACCTGGCTACGAACCAGGCGGTCGGAGGTTCGAATCCTCCTGCGCCCACCACTCTTTACAAACTCTGCTTAGAGTATAACTAAGAAATCAAAAAGTGGGCGCATAGCTCAGCTGGATAGAGTACCTGGCTACGAACCAGGCGGTCGGAGGTTCGAATCCTCCTGCGCCCACCACTTTTGACTCTTATTTAGAGTATAAATAAGTAAAGCTAGTTATAGCAGACTAGTTTGTCAGACAAGACCTTAAAATCGAAATAGAATGTGGGCGCATAGCTCAGCTGGATAGAGTACCTGGCTACGAACCAGGCGGTCGGAGGTTCGAATCCTCCTGCGCCCACCACTTTCTATTACTATTTAAGCTAATAGAAAACAACCGACACAAGTCGGTTTTTTTATGCCTTAAATAAGTGTAAAAGTCAGATAAGACCTTAAAATCAAAAATAGAATGTGGGCGCATAGCTCAGCTGGATAGAGTACCTGGCTACGAACCAGGCGGTCGGAGGTTCGAATCCTCCTGCGCCCACCACTTTCTATATGATATAAGGTAGTTATAGAAAGAAGTAACCGACACAAGTCGGTTTTTTTATGCCTGAAATTTGCTGTAGACTCGGGTTTATCCCGCGCTTTTTAAAGTTGAAGCCACCAACCGAGCGGTCAGAGGTTCACTCTTTGAAGATACGTCCTGCGCCCACCACTTTCTATTACTATTTAAGTTAATAGAAACAAACCGACACAAGTCGGTTTTTTTATGCCTGAAATTTATGGTTTTTGTGGTTGCTTTAGAATAAGAAACTTAGGTTCAGTCTAATGGTACGTGGCTCAATAGGGTGAAAGTGATTATCTTCAATGCCTTCACTTGGTTCACCTGCTAAACGAGAGGCATAATAATAATCAATGTCATGATCTGTGCTATCAAACATGTTTAATAGCTCTAAGCCAACCTTCCAATGGGTTTGCTGATAGCTTACTAGGCCATTTACGACTGTTAGTGGCTCAGAGCGCTTACTGCCATCATCATTTAGCATACGTTTACCAATGTAGCGAACACGAATAGAGCTTTGCCACTGCTCACTTAAGTGCCAGTTTATTCCGCTACTGGCCACGACTGGGACGGCTCCCTCAACACGATCATTATTGCCGCTGATATCTAACCTTGAATGGGTGAAGGAGGCTTCTGCATCAATACTCAGTGTTTCGTTTAACCAATAATATGCACTTAGCTCAATACCATAGCGTTTAGAGGCATCACTTGCTTCGGTGTTGCCTGCATCTCCTACAAATAATAATTCAGAATCTAAGCTCAACCACCATAATGCCGCCGAAAGGTTAAAGTGTTTCTCGTCAAAGTAACGAACACCCAGTTCACCGCCTTCACTTTTTACCAGTAAGTCGACCTTATCGGTTGGCTCTAAGTTTACTGGATCCTGATTGATAGTTGCGCCGCGAGCATCGTTCGAATGAAACCCTTGCCCCCAATTTAAGTAGCCTGCTACATTATCTGTAAATAAATAGTTTAGGCTTGCTTTTAAGCTGACTAAGTCGTCATCTGCATCACCAGAATTAAAAGTATTATCGCTATTTACCTGGGCGTCAAAGTAGTCATAGCGTACACCTACTGTGGCCTCTAAACGCTCTGTTAAACTAAACATACTTTGCCAATAGGCTGAGTAGCTCGTTTCGCTTATATCATCTTCTCTAACGGTTGATAGTCGCTCTCTTGCTTGAGTATTATATAAACCCACCTTATCGATATTATCATTACGAAGGTCCACACCAACCGTGTGAGCAACAGGTATTTGACTGATTTGTTGAGCAAACTGATAACTCACTGCGGCGCCAGAAATAGTGCGACTATCACGTTGCTTGAACTGATCACCATTCAATGGATCATTTAAAAAATATGAAAAGTTTGAATATAAGCTGAGATCATAATCAATTATATATGCATTAGCTGAGAGGTTTTGACCTTGCCAGTTAGTGGATAAACTATAGCGGCTTGAGCTGCCACCCAGTGTTTTATCGAGTGAGCCCAGTTCTGAGATAATGCCTTGATCAACAGCACGCTGGGGGATTTGATCTGCGGAGTTCCATTGATTGTCATACGCCATTGCAGTGATTGATAAACTTCCATTTGCAAGGTTGCCCGCGTAGCGAAGTAGGGCGTTTTTCTTATTTACATCTTCATCTATATCTTGCCAAGGGCCATCATAACCTTGCCATTCGGCTGCTGCTATTAAGTTGCCGTTGCCTACATTTGTATGGCCAAGAGCGACTGCTCTGAGATAATTATTTTCACCTAGTGTAAAGTCGAGTTGCTGGTGTTTGGGGTTATCGGCTAAATTAAAGTACGCACTTCCTGCTGCAGAAAAATCCCCTTGAGATGCAGCATAACTGCCTTTTTTATAGCTTACCGTTGCGATAGTTTCTGGAATGATAAAGTTTAAATCAGTATAGCCTTGACCATGTCCATGGCTGCGCATATTAATTGGCATGCCATCAATATGAGTGGCAAAATCAGTACCATGGTCTAAATTAAAGCCACGTATGAAATACTGATTGGCCTTTCCTGAACCACTGTGCTGTGTGACTGCCATACCGGGTATAAGCTCAAGCATTTCAGTACTACGTAGCATGGGTCTATCTTCAATTTCACCTTGGCCAATTATCCCACTTGATGCGCTTATAGATTCTCCGATAAGCCCTGTACGGTGGCCATACACTGTTATTTTCTCAATATTTGCTAGTGCATGCTGGTGGCAAAAAATACAGCTAGTGAGTAAAAGTAGTTTATTCATTTTGACAATCCTTATATGAACCTACTTCATAAACGATCACCTAAGTAATTTGGATGCAAGAAATGCCAAATAGTTAAAATCAGCCAAGTGGATGAATTTGCTTCCCTGTGAATTTGTGTTAAATTTAATAAAATATTCCAAAAATAACAACTAATGGGAATTTTGTCTGATGAACGGTGTTTCAGTTTTATTAGTAATTAGTCTTACTAGCTTATTGGTTGGCTGCCACTTTGGCAGTGAGCAAAGTTTAGTGGGCGATAAAAATATGACTGATCAAGACTTCTTCAATAAAGTCATGATGGCTGAGCCTTTATTGCCTAAGCAGCTTGAGCCTTTTGAGTGTGAGCCTAAAGCAGACGGAGCTAAATTTCATGAACATAAAACTGCTAATCAAGTAAATTATCAACAACGTGGTTGGCCTAACCGAATTGCAGCTGATTGGGATTATTTTTCTATACCTGCCTCGCAAGGTAAGTTGTTAATTATCGATTATAAAAAGAATGGCAACGAATTAGCTTATCGTTATTTAAGTAATGGAACGCAAACGGACTTATATGAGCCTTGGAGTTCATCCAAAGTACAGGCGTTTACAGGTGCAGTGGCTAAAGTGCGCAGTGAATCTCCACAACTAGGTACCCACATTTATGCCGGAGATACACCGCTCGCGGATTTAATTACCAGCATTAATAGCTATGAAGCATTCGGTAAAGCTGATGGGAATTCGAACGCAATTGCTAGTTATTTTATCAATGTTGCTGGTAGAGGTTACTTGACTGCTTTATTTGAAGATTGGCTAAATTTAACTGATGATAGGTTATTATTTAACGGTGCTTATGCAAGCGAAGTTTATCAACCCAGTGATGACTTTTGGCAAGATAAAATTAACTCGAAGTACCGTAAGCAAATAGATCATTATGTAAATAATCAAGATGATCCTGCTTACTTACCATATCGTTGTGATAAGTGTGGTTTAACTGGGAATAAAGCAATGACAACACTTGCGCAAGCTGAATGGTTAAAGCGCTTGGCAAGCCATGACCGTGAAGTCACTACACAAATGCCGCACTTACAGCAGGCTGATATACAGGTGCTGTTTAATGGTGTTGGTCATAGTGACGAAAACAGCAACGTTGGCGGTATGATGTTAGGTATCAGCCAGATTATTACCAATGCACTTGCGCGTTCATTAGCTCCTGATGACACTCGAACTGCAAGTGAAGTGCTTGATGAGCTTACCCAAGGACAATGGCGAGTATGGCAAAAAATAGGCTGGGGCCCAAGCGAAACTCGCTCAGCGACAGAGACCGTCATGCTTGCTCACGTGTGCTTAGCAAATTACCAAGGTGGACGAGAATTCACAATCAGTGCACAAAATGCGTTAGCGGGCGCTGATGAAGCTAATTTGCCTTTAGTTGGTAAACAAATGCAGGCTAATTTAGAGTATGCATTTACAAAATTACTGAGTGAAAGTAACACTCAACTATCATCGAATTATCCATAAGGAATGTTTATGCGTCGTTCTATAATAGCCATTTCAATTGCACTGAGTTGTGCGCTTTGTATCCCTGTTCAGGCTCAAAGTTGGCAATCTGATGTGATTGGTGTGACTCAGTCACAGCTGAGTGCACAGCATTGGCTTAACCAAAACATATCAGCCAAAGTGTTAATGCAGCCCGAGCAAATCCAAGCATTTAACCAAAAGCTTATTCGCGATAACGACTACATTGTAGACCCGCTTGATTATCAAAAAACACTTAATAAAGACGATTTAGAAGCGGCTATTTTAACAGCGAGTGCAGTGCCTAAAAGTCCGCGTTTTTATACCGATGGCCGTCAATTAACAGCAAAACACTTTGCCAAATATACTGATAATTTAAATCTAAACGCTGTAAAAAACACTAATAACGTACGTTTTGGCGTTGTCGTAAAACGCACTGCTTTACGTACTTTTCCAACCTGGGATCGGGTGTTAAATAGTGGCTTAGATAAAGACTTGGATCGTTTTCAAGAAAGCGGTATGTTTCCTGGAGAAAGTGTCGCGGTTCTTCATCAGAGTACCGATAAAAAGTGGTTATTAGTTCGTGCTTATAATTACTTAGCATGGACACCAGCTGAAGATATTGCTTTTGCTGATGCGAATACGATTCGAGAGTACAAAAACCAAGACGACTTTTTATTAGTCACTGGTGCAAAGGTAAGCACTGCGTATGTTCCTAATGGTGATTCTCGCTCAGAAGTACAGCTCGATATGGGAGTGCGCTTACCTTTAATGGCAGCAAATGAGGTGCCGCATTTATTAAATGGTCAAAATACCTATGCCAGTCATATTGTGCAATTACCTACGCGAAATAAGCAGGGTTTACTAGAGATTAAACCCGCGATGATCAGCAAAGCAGCTGATGTAAATTTGGGTTATCTACCTTACACAGAAGCTAACTTAATTAAACAAGGTTTTAAGTTTTTAGGTGAGCGCTATGGCTGGGGTCATGATTACAATGGCCGTGATTGCACTGGGTTTGTTGGTGAAATTTATAAAAGTTTTGGTTTATTAATGCCGCGTAATTCAGGGCAGCAAGGTAGCGGTGAATACGGTGAAAATAGCCGCTTTGACAAAAACAGCTCAGAGCAACAAAAGCTGGCCGTTACTAAGCAAATGAAAATTGGCGACCTAATTTATATTCCAGGCCACGTAATGATGTACTTAGGTGAGCAAGATGGTCAGCCATACGTGATCCATGATGTTAAAGGGTTAGGTTACAACAAGCCCGATGGCCGTTTTTATTCGGGATCACTTAATGGGGTATCTGTGACTCCATTACTTCCGTTACGTTTATCAGAAAAGGTGAGCTACTTAGACCGTGTTTATAATATTAAGCGTATACGTTAGGAGTCGATATGAAAATTAAAGCGATACGCTTTGCTAAACTCAAAGTGCCATTAGTGACCCCTTTTAAAACGGCATTACGAGAAGTTAGTTTTATCGAAGATTTAGTGGTGCTTATTGAGACTGATTGCGGTCAACTTGGCTACGGTAGTGCAGCCGCAACCCCTGTTATCACCGGCGATACTCATCAAGGGATGATAAGCGTTATTAATCAATTTATTGCGCCAAAATTGATTGATATGGAAATAGCAAACCTTAATCAAGTTTGTCATATTATTCAATCGACAGTGGTGGGTAACAATAGTGCAAAAGCGGCTTTAGAGCTTGCGGTGTATGATCTGTGGGGTAAGTTGTATCAAGCGCCGTTGTATAAGTTACTGGGTGGTGGTAGTAAAGCGCTCAGAACAGATATCACCATTAGTGTCGATGGGATTGATAAAATGCTTGCCGATTGCGAACTTGCAGTGCAGCAAGGTTTTGACATTTTAAAAGTAAAAATAGGCAACGACTTACAGCAAGATATTGCTCGAATTAATGCTATCTATCAGAGCTTTGGTCAACAAACACAAATCAGACTAGACGTGAACCAAGGCTGGTCAGCTAAACAAACGGTATTTGCATTACAGCAACTAGAAAGTAAAAACGTACAACTGGAGCTGGTTGAGCAACCCGTTAAAAGTGATGATTTTAAAGGGTTAAAATACATAACTGAGCGTGTAAATACGCCCATAATGGCTGACGAAAGTGCATTTTCGCCACAGCAGGTAATTCAACTGCTTGAGCATAATGCCGTTGATATTATCAATATAAAAGTTATGAAAACCGGCGGCCTTAGTCGCGCTATTGAAATTGCAAATATTACAGCACAGTATCAAGCGCAATGTATGATAGGTTGTATGCTTGAGGGGAGTATTGCTGTTGCCGGAGCCGCCCATTTAGCATCAGCAAAAGCGCAGCAAATAACTAAAATAGATCTAGATGGCCCGGCACTCGGTCAATACGACCCAGTGCAAGGTGGTGTTGAATTCAAAGGGCCTGAAATCACCCTAGGAGATGCGCCAGGGTTAGGGATTACAGATATAAATGGCTTACAACATATAACAAATGGGATCTGGCCACTATGAAAAACTATATAAAAATAACAAGCTCAGCAATAATATTAACTAGCACCTTAGGTTGTGCGCAACAACAAGTCGCAGCCACTGATACCGTTATTCCGTCGCAAACAAAGCAATTAGTTGTAGTGGTTGCTGATGACTGGCAAACCACGCAAGCTCAACTATATCGCTTTGAGCGAAACGGTAATGAGTGGCAACAAGTTGGTGACGATTATTCTGTTGTATTAGGTCGTACAGGCCTTGCTTGGGGAATAGGTTTACATCCAACACAAAGCGGTGAACAAAAGCGTGAAGGGGACGGTAAGGCACCTGCTGGCGTATTTGAGCTAGGCACAGCGTTTGGTTATTTAGATTCATTACAAACCAATATGACATATCAAGGTATGACGGCAAACGATTACTGTATTGACGTAAAAGGCTCGCCATTTTATAACCAACTCGTCGATAAGTCTGTAGTAGGTGATGCCGCCGTGAAAGGTTCATCTGAATGGATGCGTCGTGATATTTATAGCCAAGACAACTTGTATAAAAAAGGCATCGTTGTAAAACATAATAGTAAAAACATCGATGGTGCTGGCAGCTGTATTTTTATGCACTTATGGCGAGCTCAAGATAAACCAACCGCTGGTTGCACCGCCATGACTGAGCAAAATATGGATAGCTTGTTAGCATGGTTAGATAAAAATAATGCACCGCTATTGGTGAGCTTACCAAAGCAGCAGTACACGCAAAAGCAAACCGCGTGGAAGTTACCTAGTATTAAGTAGTGTTTTAAGCACTTAACTTTGGCAAATGAAATAATAAAATCATTTGCTTTTATTTTATTTAATGGAATAATATATTCCATTGGTTGGTTTTCGTTGGGATAATAAATGAGTGCACAATACACCTTGTTAGATTGGCTCGTATTTGCAAGTTACGGTGCAATTTTATTGCTAAGTGGTTGGTGGTTTAATCGCAAGCGCGCCAATTCAAGCCAAGACTTCTTTTTGGGTGGAAATAGTATGCCGACCTGGATGGTGGCGATTTCTGTGCTGGCTACATCGCAATCAGCAGCCACCTTCATTGGTGGTCCAGATCAAGGCTATCAAGGGGATCTCTCTTATTTAGCAACCAATATTGGTGCGTTCATTGCTGCATTTATTGTTTCTGTATTTTTAATTCCTAAGTTCTACCAACAAAAAGTGTACACCGTATATGAGCTGCTGGAAAAACGTATCGGCCCTAAAGCCAAACGTCGCAGCGGGTTAATGTATTTATTTGGTCGAGTATTCGCCAGTGGCGCACGTTTATACATGGCTGCGATTGCCGTAGCCATGATTTTATATGGCAATATTGAGGCACAAAGCGTCATTATTGCGACCTTGTTGTTGGCTCTAGCTGGCTTACTGTACACCGTGTTTGGTGGCATTCGAAGCGTCATTTATTCAGATGTGCTGCAAAGTGTTGTCTATGTAAGTGCCGCAATCGCGGTTATTTGGTGTTTATTGTTATTAATCCCCGCAGACTTTTCGACCATTATGGCAGCCTTAAATGAGCCCGCTCCAGGTGCTGACTCTAAACTCGCTATTTTTAAATTTGATCTCGATTTTGGCCCAAGTGGTGTGTTCAATATGGCATCAGTATTAACTGGGTTTGTGTTATTAAATATTGCTGCATTTGGCCTTGATCAAGATATGACACAACGTTTATTGACCTGTAAAAGTGAAAAAGAAGGCAGCAAAGCATTAGTGCTCTCAATCGTGATGGTTATTCCGGTAATGCTGGTGTTTATCTTTATTGGCTTATTACTTTACGTGGTTTACCAACAACCATTACTAATGAACAGTGAAAGTGGCCAAGTAGTACAAGAATTTAATGGTGAAAAAATCACTATTTTTATGTATTACGTGCTCAATGAAGCCCCAGCAGGGGTAAAAGGACTTGTGAGCGTCGGGATTATTGCTGCTGCCATATCTACACTAAATTCCGGCTTAAGTTCAATGTCTTCAGTTATCGTACAAGACTTATACCGACCTTATATAGAAGCCAAAAACAAATCAGTTGCTGATAGCCACTTTGTAAAGGCGGGACGTGTGGGAATGGCATTGGTGAGCCTTTCTTTAGCTGTTATGGCTATCCTTTGCTATTTTTGGCAGCAGTATTCAGATATGCCGCTGTTAAAGTTTGCCCTCAGTGTCATGGTGTTTTCGTATAGTGGCTTATTAGGTGTGTATTTTACTACTTTGTTTACCAAGCGTGGTAGTGAAGGTTCAGTACTAGCAGCATTGGTTATTGGCTTTTTAGTTACTTTATTCATGCAGCCATACATGATTGATTGGTTACTACCCCAAGAGCAGCGTTTTTATTTGGGTTTTACTTGGCAGCTTTGTATAGGTACTGCACTTGCGACAATCGTGTGTTGTTTAGGTAAGCCAAAATTAGGGCAATTAACGAATGAATAAAATAAATTATTTACTCGCTCTTGATGGCGGCGGTACTAAAATTAATGCACAAATCGTTCATTTAAGCAGTGGAGCTACATTTCAAGCTCGAGGTGAAGAGGCATCACTAAGTAATAATTTTCAAGCGGCACTGAGTAACATTGAAACTGTGATACACAACTTACTTGAACAAAGTGGCGCTGATTTATCTGAAGTTCTTGCTGTTATGGGGGTTGCTGGCGGTGGTTCAAAAGATCTGGCGCAGCGCTTAAGTGCAGCCCTTGAACTGGGTTGTGACATTAAATTTGCTCAATTACACATATACAGTGATGCCATAAGTTCTTTATATGGTGCCAATGAAGGCAAACCTGTTGCTATGGTTGCGCTAGGCACAGGTGCTGTTGGAGCCCGGTTAACTGCAAACGGAGATACTCAGCTAATAGGTGGCTGGGGATTTATGGCAGATGATTTTGGCGGCGGTGCCCATTTAGGTTTAACTGCAGTGCAGGCACTGCTTAACGATATAGACTGTTTTGGTGCTCCACAAAGTAAAATAACTTGTCAAATTAGTGAGCTAATTGGCACACAGCGGGCGCAACTGGGGGCGTGGTTACATGCAGCTAAAGCGATTGATTATGCGCGCTTTACTTACCTTATTTTTGCATTAAAAAATGAATGCGAAGTCGCCCAACAGTTACTCCAAAAACATGCTCTACAAGTGGAGCATTTAATTGAAAAAACACGCGCAGACAGTAGGTTACCCGTTATGTTAACAGGTGGACTTGCTGATGTTACGATAGCGCTACTAAATCAGCAAATGCAGCAATTGATTACCCCTAGGTTGGGCGACTCATTGCGAGGTGCAGTATTATTAGCACAGCAACATTTGCAATATGACCAAATAGGATAAATCATGAGTTCTGAACACGCATTTGAACAACAACGTACACTTTTAGAGGAACTAAATGGTATCGTCTCAGAAGGGCAGAACCCAGATACTCTAGATATAGACTTGCTTGACAGTACGCAAATTCTAACCAAAATAAATCAGGAAGATCAAAAGGTTGCCCAAGCAGTAAAATTGGTTATACCGAAAATAAGTCAAGCAGTTGATCATATCGTAGCAGCTTTTAAGCAAGGCGGTCGGCTTATTTATATAGGTGCTGGTACCAGTGGACGTTTAGGTATTTTAGATGCCGTAGAGTGCGCGCCCACTTATAGCGTAAATGATCAACAAGTTATGGGTATTATTGCTGGTGGCGAAACTGCATTTAAAAAAGCCGTTGAAGGCGCTGAAGATAGCCTGACTTTAGGTGTTGCAGATTTAAAAGCGATTAATTTACAAGCCAAAGATGTAGTTGTTGGTATTGCCGCTAGTGGCCGTACACCGTATGTACGTGCAGCAATTGAGTACGCAAGATCAGTAGGGTGTAAAACAGTGGGGGTTACCTGTAACCCTAATTCGTTAGTGATGCAACTTCCTGATATTGGTATTTGTCCTGTTGTTGGTGCGGAGGCCGTCACAGGCTCCACACGAATGAAGTCAGGCACAGCACAAAAACTTGTTTTAAATATGCTCAGTACCGCTAGCATGATACGCACAGGTAAGGTTTATAAAAACTTGATGGTTGATGTTAATGCCAGTAACGAAAAGCTCCATGCTCGCGCAATTCGTATTGTTATGCAGGCAACCGACTGCTCTCATCAGCAAGCCGTTGATGCATTAGCACAAGCAAAGCAAAGTGCAAAATTGGCTATTTTAATTGTACTAACCGGTAAAGATGCGGTGCAAGCAGAGCAAATGCTGACACAAGCTGATGGATTTTTACGTAAAGCTGTGGAGCTGTAAATGTTGTTAAGAGTGTTCGTTTTACTCGCCAGTTTCTTACTTTTAGCCTGTGGCCACTCGCCTGGAGCCAAAATGCCCTTGCAGAGCCCACAATTAACAGTAGCGGCTGCGCAGCTTGAACAATACCTGCCTGCGTTAAAAGGTCAGCGAGTAGGTTTAGTGGTTAATCAAACATCTCAAGTTGATGGCACTCACCTTGTTGATTTACTGCGTGCTAACGGCGTAAACATAGTCAAAATTTTTGCCCCTGAGCATGGTTTTCGTGGTGATCATGATGCTGGTGCCCATGTTAAAAGTACCGTAGATAAAAAAACGGGCATTGATGTTATCTCTATTTACGGAAGTAATAAAAAGCCCAATGCTAAAGTATTACGCGAATTAGATGTCATCATTTTTGACATTCAAGATGTGGGTGTGCGCTTTTATACCTATATCAGCTCGATGCATTATATGATGGAAGCCGCGGCGCAAAACAACGTAAAGTTTATGGTGTTTGATAGACCAAACCCAAACATTGCTTATGTTGATGGGCCAATTTTAGAGCCTGAATTTCGCTCATTCGTGGGGATGCACCCCATTCCGGTGTTACATGGTATGACCGTGGGGGAATTAGCAAAAATGATCAAAGGTGAGAGTTGGATAGATAGCGCTAATGAACTTGATTTGAGTGTATTCCCAGTTGCCAATTATACTCGCAATACCCCATACCAAGTGCCCGTAAAGCCAAGCCCTAACTTACCTAATGCACAATCAATTACCTTGTATCCGTCATTATGTTTTTTTGAAGCAACACCAATTACTATTGGTCGTGGTACTGATTTTCCATTTCAGGTGGTTGGTTATTCGCCCGTAGCTCTAGGTGAGTTTAGCTTCACACCTCGTGCGATTAAAGGCGCGTCTATGAGCCCTAAATTTAAAGATGTGAAGGTGCAAGGCATTGATTTACGTGACAGTACGATTAAGGGACTCGATTTAAGTTTATTTATTAGTGCTTATAAAAAACTCAACGCTAATGATCTGGTGTTTTTCGAACGTGCAAGTTTTATGGATAAGCTCGCAGGCACCGACAAACTGCGCTTAGCCATCAAAGCAGGGCAATCCCAGCAGCAAATAAAGCAAAGCTGGCAGCAGGGGTTAGAGCGTTTTAAGCAACAGCGAAAGCCGTATTTGCTGTATCAGTAAGAGTATAAAGCAGTACATTATTAACTTGATAAACGCAGCCTAGACTGCGTTTTTTATTGCGCTTAAAAAAGGCTAACGGTATGGTGTAGCCAAACTTAACGGTATAAAAAACCAGAAATGATTGTGGCCCTATCAGCTTTACTTATCAGTGTAGTTACAACAATCATAGCGGATTTACTCAACCATGATTGACCGCTCGTACGCAAGGGCATCCGTCTGGCCTAGGGTTGAACTATACCGAAGCTTTTCGGTGGAGCCAGAACAAGAAAGCTTTAGTTATGGCTTAATAATAAATAATGGTACTGGTCCCGCAATAATAAAATATGCCAAAGTTACCTATAATAATGAACACTGTTAAAAAGTGGTCTGACTTTTTAGATAATTCGAACCTTGTTCAATCTCACATAAGCACACGGATTTTACCAAACCAAGCAAATGTAAAAGCTGCTAGGTTAAAAGATAGAGATTACTTAAGTGAGTACTTGAAATGGAAGGGGAAGTTTTAATTGAGCTTTGTTATTGCTCTATCTATGACCAATGCTGGGTAGTCGACAGGAACAACCAACCGAAAGAGGTTGCTCAATGTGAGATTGCTAATGATCAGCGCTTTGTGCAATAAATTCTGCGTTAAAACATGAAAAAGGCCACAAATGTGGCCTTACCCTGGATGGGTGAAGAAGCGCTAATTTAAGCGCTTGGTTGTGATTTAAAACTGGAAGTTAAAAGATAACTGCAATCTACGTGAGTTATAGTAGTTACGGGCTTCACCAAACGTTTCAGATGTCACATATGGGTTATTGTTATAACCTGTTTGACGATTGAATACGTTAAATAGGTCAGCACGGAACTGCATTTCAAAATCACCCGCAATGGTAACATCTTGAGTGTAGTTTAAATCTAGCTGCCAATGACTCGCACTACGACGGCTACCTGCAGGTTCGCCATAGCGACTTGTACCACTTGAGTAACCATAGATTGAGCCATCCCATGCTTCCCATGGTTTACCTGATTGAAATACAAAGTAAGCACCCACATTCGCTTCCCAAGGAACCGTATAGTAACCGTATACTTTTAATAGGTGAGGCTTGTCGCCAGATAAGGTGCCGTATTTGTTATCCCATGAATAGCGACCACGGCCATCCCCATAGTTTGATGAGCCAACAAACGTATTAGCATCATTGGTTGCGGTGGTATTATCTTGGTCAAAGTTACCGTAGTAATGACTCCAAACATATGATGCGTTTATATAGCTGTTTTCACCCATGTACTCAGCTTCAATACTGGCTTCCCAATATTTGGTTTCGCCACCATCAACTTCAGCAATAACGTATGAAGAACCACCAATTTCATCTCGAATTTCAGCTAAGTTATCGACATAAAGGCCTTGAGAAGCAATGTTCTCTGGTACACCTGATGCATCAACACCTGAATAATCAGTTAAGCGTGCATCATTTGGCATATCTTCCCAAAAATGATTGCCTTTACGATGACGAACATGAGCACGTAATACTAAATCAGAACCGACATATTTAGTCGTTCCTAATGTAAACTCAGTAATACGACGTGGTGTTAAGTCATCAGCAAATACTTTACCTGATGAGCCTTGGCGTGGTTCTGCGTAAAATGCATTCCCAGCTGCATCAAACTCCACTTCGATTTCAGCGCGGGTATTACGATCCCATGATGCAGCGCGTGCAAGAGAGCTAGCCTCAGGGTTGTAAATTGAGAAGTTAGCAAACACAGAGTCTTCTTCAGAGTAGGTCCAAGTTGCACCTAAACGCGGCTGAATCATATCTGTCCAATCTGTTTGGTGCATTTCGTATTTATTACCAGGCGCGAGCTCATAACCAGAAACTGTTCCTGATTTTTCACTCAAACCTTGACCATATAATGTATCTTGACTGATTAGTACACCTACATTATAAGTCCAATCGCCATATTCAATGGTATCGTTGATTTCAAAGTTAATAGTTTTTGTTTCAGATACAATGGCTGATACAGCTTCAGAGCTGTCACCAACTAAGCTCATTTGTTGTACATATGCACGATAAACAACTGGTGTAGTACTGCCTTCTTCTAAACTTTCATCAAGGCCACCTACATAAGAGACTCTACCCCACCCGTTTGATAAACGGGTAAGTATTTCTTTACCTTCCTTCCATTCAGCACCAATATGTAGGGTATGATATGTATCACCCCAGTCAAATTCATGATCTAAGTTAATTTCAAATGAATCACGGAAAAAGTCTTGATTATCGTATTGGTAATAAGCACCAACACCACCACCACCGGTCATCTGGCCATCTTCAAGGTAACCGTACTGGTTGATAAGAGTAGTAGCGCCTGCGTTGTATGCTGCAATTTGTTCTGCTGTGTAATTAGCATCACTATCTAAGGTGCTTGGTACTGAAAAATACCCCATTTGATCTAAGTTATTTAAATCTAACTGCCCTGTTAGTGAAGGGGAAACACTGAGTTCAGTATCTGGTTTAGACCCACTTTCATTTTCAAATTTACTATATTGAAATGATAATGTTGTTGCAGAACCTAAAATCCATGAACCGTCGAAAGTGAATATATCGTAATTGGTCTGCGCACCAACAGACACGCTATCTGTTTCATAAGCGCCGATAGAGCCGCCTTCAAGGGTTTCTTCTGATGAGCGTTGAGAAATGTTTAAAAGTATATCGTCCGTTGGGGCCCAAGTTAATTTACCAAAAAATTCATCTCTAATACTTTCATAATCTTTAGCCTCACCATATGCAGTATCTTTATTTTCGCGAGTTGTTTCAGGACGGTAATAAGAAGTATAGAAATATAGAGAATCTTCAATGAGTGGGCCACTTAAACTAGCAGTTAACCAGCTTTTATCAAGCTCATAGCTTTCAGAGCCCGTGGGTGTTGCAACTAATGTTTTAGGTTGGACTTTATATTCAACATTTCCGTGAAACTCATCAGTACCTGATTTTGATACTGTATTAATTGAGAATCCACCAGAGCGGTTAAAGCCAACGGCTTTTGCGCCACCCCTATCCATAGTTACAAACTCAACATCGTGAGTTGAAGGTGCTGAAGCCAAGTTACCGAACATTGGTAATGATACGTCTACACCATCAAAGCCATATGAATTATCAACCCCTGAACCACCGGCTGATGGGCCAAGAGTCGAGTTTTGTGAAAGCTCGACACCGGGTACAAGCTTTAATAAATCGCGATAGTCTTGACCTACAGGTACGCCTTCAATTGCTTTTTCTCCAAGCGAGTTACTTAATGACGAATTACCTTGGCGGAATAACTTACTACCTGTCACTGTAATTACTTCAACACTCTCTTTATTAGCACTAAGCACCACATTAGCGTTTGAGGTTTGTTCAAGTCGTACATCAACAGTCATGGTTTGTGTAATACCGTTGCTGTCTTCAAAAGTTAATTCGTATGTGCCTGGTTTTAGTTGAGGTAAGTCATAACTACCATCTTCGCGGGTCACGACTGTCCGTGCTTTTGGCATGACGTTACTGCGAGCTGTGATTGTGATACCAGCTAGAGATTGATTAGCTTGATCAGTGACTACTTTACCCTTAATGGCACCGTTTAAGTTGGCTAGTGCTGGGGCACTTGTCAGAGCTGCGGCTATAAGCGCACTTGTTATTGCAGTTTTTGGTACTCGTAGAGCGCGGTGCGTTGCTTGCGCTAAAGAGCTTATATTGAAGGTTGGTGCATGTTTTTTCATCGTTTCCCCGTCCTTATTATAAGTATGTTTATTGCTCTGAACTGTGTTGATTCCCCGAATAGAGTCATAAACTTTTATTATTTGTTGCCATTCTATTAAACATGTGTTGCCAGTATTGGTCAAGAATAATTTCTTCCTTAACTATTTTTTATTGGAAATAATATATATTAAAAGTGAGTTGGATATAATTTTTCTCAATATAGCAATATTTTTAATATAGAAATTATCTATAAAACAATGCGAATTTTATTTCTTTATTATTAAAAACAATTGGTTATTTTTATTGTGTGGTTTGCTTGTTATCATTTTTACTGATCGTGTAAGCAAGGCTTAAGTAAATGGTGATGAATAAATACTAAATTTTACCATGACAATTTTTGAAATAATTTATGCGTGGGGGAGTAGGGGACTTGAATTAACAAATAAAAAGGCTGCAAAAACAGCCTGTTTTTAAAAGGTCGTTTAAATTAATGATTTCTAAATTCACCTACGACATCATTAGAGTGCTCTAATAGTTTACGACCTTGACGACTAGACTGTGTTAAAGCAATAAATAGAATATCTATGACAAAGTCTTGTGCAGTACGCGCAAGAATAGATGATAAACGCACCGACTCTTCCTCTGCCACCGAAAATAGCTTTACATTAGCGGCATCAGCAACTGGGCTGTTGCCAAACTTAGTCACAGAAATTACATGACTATTATTGTGTTTAGCTTGTTTCACAACCTCAGCGATTTCACGGGTTACCCCTGACTCACTAATCGCAATAACTAAATCGCCCTTACCAAAGGTAGACACGTAGGATAGTTGTGCATGACCATCAGGCTCTGCAATAGCAGGCATACCTAATTTTTGTAGTTTATAAGAAAAATCTTTTGCCACTAGTGCAGAGCCACCTAAGCCACAAATTAAAATGCGTTTAGCTGATTTAAGTAAACTAACGGCTTGTTCAAAAGCTGGGGCATCATTCAAATTTTTGGTTTCAGTGAGAACCGCAAGCTTACTGCTTAATAATTTTTCGGCTATTTGTTCTAAAGAGTCGTTCAGCGTTATTTTACCATGCAGTTTTGGTTCGCTGGTTTCACCATTTAATGCATCTATTACAGCTAATTTGAATGCAGGAAAGCCTTTATAACCTAATTTTTGTGAGAACTTTACAACGCTCGATTGGCTAACACCAACTACTTTGGCAAGTTCCACAGAAGAAAGGTTACGAATTGCATTAGCTGAGTTCAATGTGAAGTCTGCCAGCTTTGCTTCACTGCTTGATAAAGACTGACGCAATGCTTTGATTTTAACAAATGTAGACATAGTACTCGCTTATTAAAGTATTTAGTGTATTTATAGCATTAAACAAAACTGTTTTGTACTTGTTTTGGGTTCAGTTGCTGCTATAAGTTTGTATGTGTAATTTTATATTTAAATTTAATATTCCATTACTTATATGTTTTTTATTGGAATAATATTTAAGAATAACTGGAATAATATAGTTTGAATTTATTAACTTGACAACCTTACTAGGCAAACCTGTAGTTATGAGGACAGGTAAAAACACTGTGTTTATAAAATATCTCACATTTATTTGTTTTTTGAAATAAAATATTTACAAGAAGTTCATCTGTGTTAGTGTTTATGTAGGAAAAGTGAGTTCAAAACTTGATAACGGTCAGTCTCACTATTTATGTTTTTGATTTTTCAGTTATGAGAGAGCTATGACGTTTTTATCTTGGTTTAAAAAACTTGGTTTAATCACTACGGCAGCCTTACTAATAAGCTGTGCTTCGTCACCTTATGAATTCACTCAATCAGCTAATTACAGCCACCGCGTTAAGTTTTTAGTGATGCATTACACAGCCATTGATTATGAAAAATCAATGCGCGTATTGGTCGAAGAAGGTGGCTTGAGTGCTCATTACTTATTACCTGAATCAAATGATCCAAGCTATCCAGAAGACGAACTTAAAATTATTCAGTTAGTGGATGAACATGATAGAGCATGGCACGCTGGACGCAGCTTTTGGCAAGGCCGAGAAGATTTAAACGATCAATCAATTGGTATTGAAATTGTAAATGTGCCCACTTGCCACTACCCAGAGGTAGCTGCGGATATACAGATGGAAAATGATGCAACTAAGCTGTGTATTTTTCCTGATTACGATGCTAAGCAAATGGAGTTGTTGATTGAATTAAGTAAAGGTATTTTAGCGCGTAATCCTGATATTGGCCCTACTCAAGTCGTTGGTCACTCAGATATTGCACCGAGCCGTAAAAACGATCCGGGCCCACGATTTCCTTGGTATCAGCTTTATAAAGCAGGTATAGGAGCGTGGTACGAAAGTGAAACGGTTGATAAATATTGGCAGAAATTTAGTTTAGTTAAACCGTCAATAGCGTTAATGCAAAAAGCATTACGTGGTTATGGTTATGACGTACAAGCAACAAATCAACTCGACTCGCAAACACTTGATACCTTAAGTGCATTTCAAATGCACTTTTTACCATGGCATGTGAGTGGTAATGCCGATGCCAGAAGTGCTGCGGTGTTGTTTGCTCTAATGGAAAAGTACTTTCCTAAAAAAGCGGCAAAATTAATGGCGCAATATCAGCAAGAGCAAACCGAAGATGTTGCCAAACCTAAGATATTGAACAACGCACAAGTCGTTGCAAAAATTCCTGACAGCAACCCAAGTAGCCGTTTATTGGTAAACAACCGCGGGACTTTCAAAGCGTACAAAGGTCGCGGCGAACTAATTATTGAAAACAATAATGCAACCAGTGCCGATATTTATATCAATGGCGAAAAAATCAATATTGCTAAGCCATTAGCTCCCCAAAAACAGTATAAATACAGCCTTTATAAGCGTACTCATAATGGCACTAATACTTTCAAGGTTGATAATGTGATGCCTGAAGGTGCACGTTTAACATTACATTTTTCCTATCCAACCCTTGCAGATAAAGCCGCAGAAAAAGTCGACTTCAAAGCGGTTGATGCACTGATCAATGAAGAGATCAGTCAAGGTTTCCCTGGCGCTGTATTAGCCGTGGTTAAAGATGGTCAGCTGATTAAGCTAAGTCACTATGGCGATGCAAAAAAATATAATGCAACGGGAGGGAAACTCGCCACCCCGCAGAAAATGCAGGCCGATACCCTGTTTGATATTGCATCAAACACAAAAATGTTTGCCACTAACTTTGCATTGATGAAGCTGGCTAGTGAAGGTCAACTTGATGTGGAAAAACCCTTATTTTATTACTTGCCAGAGTTTAGAGGTGCAGGGCGTGAACAGCGCTTGGTAAAAGATTTATTGACCCATAGTGCAGGTTACCCAGCAGTGGTGGACTTTCATCGTAAAGATAATAAATTCGGCGAGCGATTTTTCTCGCAAAATAGTCTGCGCACTAAAAATTTACTATTAACTGGCGTCCCCTTTGTGGCTGGTCGTAATGTAAGGCATCTTTATTCAGATATTGATTACATGTTACTGGGAGTACTGGTTGAGCGTATTACGGGGCAGTCACTTGATAGCTACGTAGAAGGGCAAATTTATCAACCGCTGGGCTTAACGCAGACCGTTTATAACCCATTGCAAAAAGGCTTTAACAAAAATCAAATTGCCGCTACTGAGCTGCAAGGTAATACCCGTGGTGGCCGATTAGAATTTGAAAATGTACGAACAGATGTGTTGCAAGGCCAAGTGCACGATGAAAAAGCATTTTATGCACTCGGAGGTGTTGCAGGTCATGCAGGACTGTTTAGCACAGGATACGACATGAGTATTATGATGCAGTTGCTTTTAAATGGCGGCGGCTATGGCGATAAACAATTTTTTACTGCGCAAGTGATTGAGCAATTCACTAACGCACAAGCGAGTAACGAGACTTATGGTTTAGGTTGGCGCAGAGCAGGTCATGGGGCACAAAAATGGCACTTTGGCCCATACGCTAGTCCACAAGCATATGGCCACACTGGTTGGACAGGTACAGTAACGGTTATCGACCCTGAGTATGATTTAGCAATTGTGTTATTAACAAATGCGCGTCACACGCCCATTGAAGGCAGTGACACACACTATGAGTTTGTCGGTAAAAAGTTTGAAACAGGTAAGTATGGCTCAGTGATTTCGCTTGTTTATGAAGCACTTTTAAATCATTAGTCGAATTAAGTTGAGTTTATTGCGCAACATATTAAGCTAGTGGGTTTGTTCTAACCTTCAGCCTAGTATTGAAGGTAAAATAATTATAACAGCGGCGTAGTCGCTACTTAAAAGGTTATTGTATGTCTTGGTATTCCATTTTACCGCCGTTAATCGCGATATTAATCGTTTTTTGGCGTAAAGAAGTGATTATGGCGCTGCTGGTTGCAGTTGCTTCATCAGAATTTTTATTAGCCTTACAAGGCGACGGTAATACACTGTTTAACACATTTATCAATACAATTGAGCGTGTAGTCGCGGTGGCAAGCTCCCCAGGCAATAGCCGTATTTTAATCTTTAGTATTTTAATTGGTGCTTTGCTCGCGTACATCCGTGAATCTGGTGGTGTTGCCGCCACTGTGAATATGCTGATGAATAAAGGCGTCGCTAAAAGTAAGCGCCAAGTTGGTTTTTTAACTATGTTTTCAGGGATTGCGGTATTTATTGAATCTAACTTAAGTGTACTTACTGCGGGTATTTTATCTCGTGGTTTATTCGATAAATTTAAAATGAGCCGAGCCCGTTTAGCCTACATTATTGATAGTACAAGTGCACCTGTGTGTATTTTAATATTACTTAATGGTTGGGGTGCATATGTACTTGGCTTATTGGGTAATTATGAGTTGTCGGAATCGGCTGTGTCGGTTTTATGGGGTAGTATTGGTTATAACTTCTACGCCATCATTACTTTAGTTATTGTGTTCTACACTATTTCATTTGATAAAGTACATGGTCCACTAAAAAAAGCTGAAGAACAGCTGGATCAACAACAAACTGAGCTACAAGAAGAAGTTAAAGGTACTAAAGCACGTTATATGCTAGTTCCACTTATTACCCTAATTGGTAGTATGGTGGGCTTTATGTATTGGTCGGGTAATGGTGATATTGCCAGCGGCAGTGGCTCTAAATCAGTGTTGTATGCCACTATTTTAGCCTGTGTAGTAGCTTACTTTTTAATGGTGTCATCACGCGAATTTACGCACCACAAACTCGTTGATATTGGTTTTAAAGGTATGGGCGAACTTTTGCCTTTAGTCGCTATAGTACTGCTGTCACTTACGTTAGGTGCCAGCTTAAAAGACTTAGGTACGGGTATATTTGTCGCAGGGCTAGTGGGTGATTACTTACCTATCTACTTAGTGGTACCAGTGTTGTTTGTAACCGGTGCGGTTATCTCATTCACTACGGGGACCTCGTGGGGCACGTTTGCAATTCTTATCCCAATTGGTGTGCCACTTATTCAAGCTTTAGGTTTACCACCTTCGTTAGTGATTGCGGCAATCTTAGGTGGCGGCGTATTTGGCGATCACTGTTCGCCAATATCCGACACCAGTGCGGTTTCTGCAATTGCATCAGGTTGTGACTTACTCACTCACGTTAAAACCCAAATGCCATATGCGCTATTCGCTGGTGGCTTAACATTTGTGGCTTACTTGGTTACGAGCATTATTGTGTTGTAGGAGTTGGCGAGCTTGCGAGAGTAAAGCTAGTAAGAAAGCCTGCAAATTTGCAGGCTTTTTTATTGCTGAGTAAATCTATTTCATAAAGAGAAAGGAATGAGAAGAAAATGGGCTATTTAATAATATACCTCTTCAGCGCAGCGTCTCATGACCTCTTTGTGAACGTTTAATGGTGAAAGTAATTTCCTTATTTTAATACCATATTGCGCAGCCCGCAGCCCGCAGCCCGCAGCCCGCAGCCCGCAGCCCGCAGCCCGCAGCCGAACTTAGAACCGCTATGCCTTCGGTACTATGCGGTAGATACCCATACCGTCAATGCCTAGATATATATCACCATTAGGGTGAGTGGCAATACTGCGTACGCGGCCAGCGCCTTCAAACAGTTTACTGTGACCCGTAACCTTGTTGCCATCAAGCTCAACGAGCACTAAGTGGGCAAACTTCATTGCACCAACAAGCACATGACCTTGCCACTGCGGGTATTTGCTACTAGTAACAAACTGCATACCAGAAGGCGCGATAGACGGCACCCATACCCAGTCAGGCTGCTCCATTCCTTCGCGGCTGGTTTCATCAGTGATTTTGGTGCCAATGTAATTGATACCATGGGTGATCACCGGCCAACCATAGTTTGCACCAGCTTTGACTATATTGATTTCATCACCACCGCGGGGGCCGTGTTCATGGCTCCAAATTGCGCCTGTTTCTGGATGCATAGCCATACCTTGTGGGTTTCTATGGCCGTATGAATATATGCTTTTACGAGCGTTTGATTGATTTACAAATGGGTTTGATTCTGGAATTGAACCATCGCTATTAATACGGTGAATTTTACCCGCATCATATTCAAGGCTTTGTGGGTGTACATCACGTTTGCCGCGATCACCAATAGAAAAATATAAATAACCGTCGTTATCAAACTCAATACGTGAGCCATAGTGCTTGGTTGCCGTGGTATTGGGTGAACCATCAAATAGTAATTGCGTATTCACCAGCGCCATGTCTTTTAATTGTGCGCGCATGATTGACGTATTGTAGCCTTCTTCATCCCCTTCATAGCCAGAGTATGAAAAGTAAATCCAACCGTTGTCGCTAAAATTAGGATCAAGCTCAATATCTAGCAAGCCACCTTGCCCCTGCGCATGCACTTTAGGCACACCAGTGATTTTTTGTTCTAGCAATTTGCCATCACGAATCAGTCTAAGTTCACCTGAACGGTCTGTTACTAATAAATCTTGTTCGTTAAGCCAAGCCATTCCCCACGGAATTTGAATCCCTTTGGCGATTAATTCAAGTTCATAGTTATCAGCACTGGCGGCCACTGGGATAGTTTGTTCGGTTTGCTGCGCACACGCTTGCAAGCTGGTGAAACCAATGAGGCTGATGATTAAGCTAGTACAAAAAGACTTTTTCATGATGACTCCAATTTTTAAAATACGATGTTAATAGCCTAGCGTGTTCTAAGTAAAATTGTTATTAACTTTCATTAAAGTGCGACTACTTATGAAAAATGTAAGATAAATAACGGGAAAACACCGCGCTGGAGTGTAGGAGCTGAGCTTGCTGGCGCGTGTGGCTGGCTTCAGCTACGAATGTTTGCATAAGCGAGCCTCTATAATTAATAACGTACTGTTGAGTAAACATGTGGTAAATTAAAAAGGGGTGAAATTCATTTAAGTTTTTGCTGGTTTATTTAAACTTTCATTTAGCTGTTTTATTAGGTTGTTGTATTTTATGTTAAAGTTATAGAGCTTTAGTCGTCTTCATTTCTATTTATACAAGGTATAAATTCACACTATGTTTGTTATTGATAATATCATTCTGCTCAGTGCCGTATTAATTTTATTGGGGGTCATTTCGAGTAAGTTATCGGCTCGAGTTGGCCTTCCCGTTCTCGTTTTATTTTTATTAGTGGGCATGCTCGCAGGTGAAGATGGTATTGCCGGTATTTCATTTGATAATGCAGAAGCTGCCCATGCGCTTGGTACGCTTGCGCTTGCTATTATTTTGTTTGATGGTGGCTTACAAACACCGATAGGGTCAATTAAACAGGTTTGGAAACCTGCATCAGCGCTGGCAACGGTGGGGGTGCTTTTCACTGCAATTATTACCGGGTTAGTTGCTACCTATATTTTGCAGTTACCTGTATTACAGGGGATTTTACTCGGGGCTATTGTTGGCTCTACTGATGCCGCGGCGGTATTTGCGTTATTACGAAGTGCGGGTATTCACTTAAATAAAAAGCTTAAATCGACCCTTGAAATTGAAAGTGCTTCAAATGATCCCATGGCCATTTTTTTAACGATTGGTTTGCTTGAAGTGCTCGTTAACGAAATGAAGCTGGGTGCTGAGTTGTTGCTATTGTTTGTGCAACAAATGGGAATAGGTGCGCTGTGTGGTGTGCTTATTGGTAAGCTCGCGGTGTGGCTTGTTAATAGAATTAAACTCAATACCTCTGGCTTGTATTTGGTGATGGTAACGGCATTTGGTTTGTTGTCGTTTGGTCTGTCGGCCACCTTAGGCGGTAGCGGCTTTTTAGCTGTATTTATTACCGGTGTCATTTTAGGGAATAGCGAATTTGTTTATAAACGCGGCATCTTTTTGTTTCATGATGGCTTAGCGTGGCTTGGCCAAATTACCATGTTCGTGGTGCTTGGCTTATTGATAAACCCTTCATCATTAGTGGATGTTTGGCTAGAAGGTTTACTTATTGCGTTGGCACTTATTTTTATCGCCAGACCTCTTGCGGTCGCGCCTATTTTAAAGCTATTTGGCTTTAACAATAAAGAAACGATATTTGTTTCATGGGTTGGTTTGCGTGGTTCAGTGCCTATTATTTTGGCAATCTTTCCATTACTTTTTGGCCTTACGGGTGCAGAGCTGATTTTTAATGTGGTGTTTTTCGTTGTATTAATATCAGCGACGCTGCAAGGTGCAACAATGCCATGGATTGCAAACAAATTAGGCTTAGTTGAAGCGCCGCCGATGCATGCTGCGGCTAAATTGGAGATCACTGCGCTTAATGAAATCGATATTGAGATTGTCGAATATACACTCAGTGATGAATCACGTGTTGTCGGGCGACGTTTATCAAGAGCTGCACTACCCGAAAGCGTTGTGGTGGCGATGATAACCCGTGGTAGCTCCACGATTCCTCCTAGAGGTTCAACTATTTTAAAGTCGCAAGATCATTTGTTTGTGGTACTTAAACCTAAAAATAGGCCGTTTGTTGACTTAGTTTTTGCAGCCACTGATGAAACTCATCAAGAAGATAATCACCTTTCTAAAAATGAGCTCAGAGTAAAAGGTGTTACTTTAGTGGGTGATATTTATTATTCATACAACATGAAAATAGACGCGCCAGAAAATGTGAGTTTAGAAGAGTTAATAAACGAGCAACTCGATGAGCCACTGCGTAAAGGTGCGACACTGGTGATTAATAATGTGCAATTGCGCGTCATTACCATGGTTAACACCCGCATAGTAACAATTGGTTTAAAATACATCAGTGAAAAAAGTAAAGAGATTACAGTTAATTAGGCAAGTACTAAAAGCGAGTATGATTAGTTACAATGGCTTGTTATTTTTGTTTTTACTTTATTAGGCAGTTATGCAACTTATACAAATAGATAAAGCGCGTTATCGCAAACACTTAAACCGCGTCATTATTGGCTGTGGTTTAGCTTTAGCCGCAGGTAGCTTAGCTATTTCGCAAACTTTAATTGCGTTATTTCCAGATGAAAGTGGCAGCCATTTTCATTGGAACTTGTTAGGTGTGGTGGTAACGAGTTTAGCAATTGCGTATTTACTCAATAAATACCGTAAACATGATTATATGACTGAAGTGGTGTATGTGTGGGAGCTGAAACAAGCGCTCAATAAAATCACCCGTAAAATGCCGAAACTTAAAGCCGCTGGACGTGAAGGTGATGCTAATGCATTACTTGCTATTCATTATAGCTACGCCGGCTCGCGGCTGTTATGGCAGCTTGACGATAACACGATTACTATGGACGAGTTGGCTATTAAGCAAACTGAGCTTGATAGCGTTGCAGAAAAGTTTAACTTAACGTTAAACGCAGATGATTACGATGAAGCAATTCTAAAACAATATTAATGAACTCTATTAACGCTATAAGCGTATGTTTAATTAAATTAACATACGCTTATAGTGCTGAACATGAATAAAATAACCCCTAAAAAATTGCTCAACAGTAAATGGACAGCGGTATCTCCTATCAATAAAGACAAACATTTTATGATCACAGAGATGGAGTTTGATGAAGAAGGCCATGTTATCCATTGTGAGATAGAAGCGGTTATGTCTAAACGCACGCAGCTTATCGATTGGCAACAATTAAAAGATCAACACAGCTAGTTACAAGGTTGGAAGTGATAAGTTATGATAAAGTTCTTATCCATAAAAGGCTGTAAACATGATGAATACTAAGCTGTACAAAGTGGTACTTAATTTAGCCGGTGAGCTTGTTGATGCGGCGCAAAGAAAAGATCAAAAACGTTTTGATAGGCTTTACTCTCAGCTAAATACACTGTGTTTAGAGAACGAAAATACGCCTAAAGATCACCCTGTACAGTGGGAAACATTGGCCGATTTTACTGATGAATTTGCTGATGCAGTTACGCTTTATGAAAAGGCATTAGTAAAGGCAACCGCAATTAATGCAAAAGACTATATGTCGTCTATAAGTTATTCATTAGCCACCATGCACATTGAATTGGGGCAAACAGACGCTGCAATTACCGCGCTTGAGAATGCCAAAATAAGCGCTAATAAAATTGCAGATAAAGAACTTAAAAGCGAAATCGATGAGTTATTGAATGATCTTAAACGTTAATCAAGGACAAAACTGTGAAAAAAGTGCTGGTGGTGTGTTTAGGTAATATTTGTCGCTCTCCAACAGCAGAGGCTGTTTTACGCGCAAAAGCAAAACAGAGAAATATTGATATTGATATCGACTCGGCCGGGACTGCGGCGTATCACTGCGGTAATCCACCAGATAAACGCTCTCAATCGGCGGCTTTAAAACGAGGTTATTCATTTAAAGGGATCCATGCCCGACAAGTCGAGCAGGGTGATTTTGATTATTTTGATTTAATTTTAGCTGCGGATCGACAAAATTTAGCGGACTTAAATGCTCTTTGCCCTGTGCATTTGCAATATAAATTAGCTTTATTCCTAAGCTATAGCGACAGTGATATTGAAGAAATACCCGACCCTTATTACGGTGGCGCTAATGGCTTTGAGCAGGTGCTTGATTTAATTGAAGGTGCCAGTGAGAAATTACTCGATAGTTTATAAAGATAGCCCTAGTTAGGGCTATCATTTGATAGCTTAACTGCCAATTTTAAAATCAAGTTGCACTTTAGAGCTTGCAACCACGGCTTGCCCATTTTCAAATTTAGGTGCGTAGCGCCACTTTTCCATGGCCTTTACTGCTTCTTTTTCAAAGGCTGTTCCGCCTTTAGATTTAATTACCTCTATATTTTCAACAAAGCCTGCCTTACTCACATCAAAGCGCATTTGAACGTAGCCGTCTCGTCTTTGTTTTGCTTTGTTCATTGGGTACTCGGGAGGCTCGCGATAAAGGGGCGTTTGTTCTTGGTCTTCTTTCCACGGTACCATTTTAGCAATGGCGATACAGTGTTCTGTGGCTTCGTCACTTCGGCCTTCTTTTTCATAAAGGTAAACAAGTTTAGAGTGCGCAGAGAGTTCTGCTTGGTGATCAAAACTAAGCTCTTTATCAAACACATTCACGACTCGGTTTAGTCGTTCGATTGCTTTGTTATATTGCCTTTTACCTTGTGCGAATGCAGCAACTAAAAAGTCTGCTTTTATGCGTTCAACTGAGTTCTCGGGTAAGTTTTGTGTGTAATACTCGTCTGCTTGTTCTAAGTAATCCTGTGCTGTACGGTACTTACTGCCTCGGTAGTTATAGGCTAAGTCTTTTGCGGCACTGATTTTTAGGTCTGCAGCTAGCTTTGGAAGATTTTGCTTTTCAGCGAGCTCAATAACTTGATCATATAAATCTACAGCGCTGTGTGCAGAGGGAGCGCTATTGGCCATGCCAGACAAAGAATCAACAAGCTCTAAACTTGTCGCATTATAATTACTTAGCAAAATTTCGTAAGCGCTGTTAAATAGCTGGTAACGCTTAGCTTTAAGCTCTTTCGTGGTATTTTTTAACTCATTGGCGTAGTTAACCGCTAAGTTGGCAGTGTTATTTGATTGCGGACCATAGACTTCTTTACCCAATACATAGGCTTGCTCAGCAAAAGGAAGTGCATTTTCAGCGGATTCTTGGGCGGTTAAGTAGGCTTGGTAGGCGCTTTTAAATTGCGTGGTTAAGCTCTCGTCAGCCAGCGCATAGCTGTTATAAGCAAGGCTGAGGCAGAGCACTAATGAAGCTGCTTTCATAATAATCCTTATTATCGTGTTAGAAAACCAGCCTATCAAATAGGGACGTGTTTGTCGCTAAATTTTAGCAAACGTTTGTTTGAAACTCGTATCTTTAGGTGGTTCGGGTATAATACTTGAATTGTAGGTTACCGCCTCAATATAGTTACCACTTATTGCGATGAACTTAATTAATGTTATTTTTGTGATATTATCACATTTGCAGTATCGCATTTACTTTATAAATTTGGATTTGTCGTGGCGCAAGTAAGAGCTAGAGTCCAGCTTAATGTTGGCAAAAACAGTGATATCCCCGCAGAAATAATTTCTTTCAGCGGTTTAAATGATGGCCAAGAGCACGTTGCTTTGGTGTTTAATAATGCAGATAGCGAGCAATCAGTTCCGCTAATTCGTATGCATTCAGAGTGTTTAACGGGTGATGTTTTTCATTCATCGCGCTGCGATTGCGGAGAGCAGCTCAATGAATGTATCGAAATGATGCATGAGCAAGGCGGTATTTTACTTTATTTACGCCAAGAAGGCCGAGGCATTGGTTTATATAATAAAATTGATGCTTACGTGTTGCAGTCGCAAGGTATGAACACCTACGAAGCAAATAACCATTTAGGTTTTGCTGATGACTTACGTGATTTTTCAGATGCCGTATTAATGCTTGAAGCGATGAATTTAAAGCATGTGAAATTAATGACCAATAACCCTAAAAAGCTCAATGCCCTAAAAGATGCGGGTATTGAGGTTGATTCGGTTATTGGCACTCATGCTCATATTAAGGCTGGTGTTGCTGGTAATAAATCTTACCTAGAAACCAAAATTAAACACGGCGCGCATATGTTAGATATAAAGAAGATTAAAAAACCGTAGTTTTACAGTCTCGCCCCTGTAATCCCATTAAGCGCCGAGTTATACTCGGCGTGTTTTGTTGTTAACTAAAGAGCACGTATGTCAATCGAGTTACGAGTATTTAAAGCTGAAGCGGGAGTTAAGTGGTTTAAAGCCGGCTGGCTTATATTTAAAACCCAACCTCTGACGTTTATTTTTATGCACTTATTTATTGGTGTAGTTGGCTTATTGTCATTATTTTTGCCATTTCTGCAAATTATTGCAGCCCTTGCAACGCCGTTTTTAACGGCGGGTTTTTACCAAGCGGTACTCACGAAACAGCAGGGTGGTAAAATTATGCTGGCAGATATCCTTAAGCCTTTTTCGGCTAAAGGTAATCGTCTTGGCTTACTGCGTTTAGCACTTTATCAAATGGCCGCAGGTGTATTAATGGCGTTGTTAGCAAATGGCTTGTTTGCTGAGGCGGTCGCTATTATGAGCAACCCTAATATTGACCCCAATCTTGCTTTACAACAAGTGATAGAGAGTATCTCTATGGCTAACTTAGTGCTGTTTTTATTAGCTGTTTCATTTTACCTAACGGCGTTTGCCTATGCCGTACCGCTGGTTTACTTTAATCAACAAAAGCGTATTTTTGATGTGCTGAAAAGTTCATTGTTAGTGTTTTATCATAATATGGCGGCATTGAGTGTTTATGGTGCTATTTGTGCTGTATTTATGGTGATATCTGCGTTTTTAACCTTCTTACCGCTGTTGGTTTTAATGCCAATTTGCTACATTAGCTTTTTTGTTTCATATCAGGCTATTTTTATGCCCGTTGTGCCGCCTGCAGGAAATGAACCTGCTGCGCCGCAAAATAACGACACTGGGCGTTTTGACGCTTAATGATACAAATGGATGAAGCGGTAAAAAAGAAGTTAAAGAATTACGTACTATGGTTACTTGGGCGGCAAGAGTATTCACGCCGCGAACTAACTAAAAAATTACAGCAAAAAGAGGCAACTCCTGAGTTTATTGAAGCTTTATTAGATTGGTGTGAAGAGCACAATTTTATTAATGAGCAACGATATGTAGAAGGGTTTGTTCGCCGTCAAATTGCTAAAAAGCATGGTTTAAAGCGTATACAAAGCGAAGCCATGGCAAAGGGAATTGATAGAGCCTTGCTCAGTACAATTGTTGAAACAATGGAAATAGATTGGTTTCAACTGGCGCAGGATGCGTATTTAAAAAAGTATTCAAATGCACAGAACGATTTCGACTACAAAGAAAAAGCAAAGCGTACGCGCTATTTAATGTATCGAGGGTTCAGTTACGAACAAATAGATTTTGCAATGCAAGCACAGTAAAAATGGGTGAGACTTTCAAATGCAGCACATGACTACCGCACAGATCAGGCAACAGTTTTTAGACTTTTTTGCCTCTAAACAACACCAAATTGTTCCATCAAGTTCGCTTATTCCGGGCAACGATGCGACGTTATTATTTAATAATGCCGGTATGGTGCAATTTAAAGATGTATTTTTAGGCGCAGAAAGCCGTCCTTACAATCGTGCAACCAGCTCTCAACGCTGTGTACGTGCCGGTGGTAAGCATAACGATTTAGAAAACGTGGGTTATACCGCGCGCCACCATACATTTTTTGAAATGTTAGGTAACTTCAGTTTTGGTGATTATTTTAAACAAGACGCGATTAAGTTTGCGTGGCAGTTTTTAACTGAGGTTGTAAAACTTCCACAAGAAAAGCTGCTGGTTACTATTTATCATACTGATGAGGAAGCATTCGATTATTGGTCGAAAGACATTGGCTTACCAAGCGAACGCATCATTCGCATTGATACATCTGATAACTTTTGGTCGATGGGTGACACGGGTCCATGTGGTCCATGCTCTGAAATATTTTATGATCACGGCGAAGAAATTTGGGGTGGTCCTCCGGGCTCTCCAGAAGAAGATGGTGACCGTTTTATCGAAATTTGGAACTTGGTATTTATGCAATATAACCGTCAAAGCGACGGCACTATGGAGCCACTACCAAAGCAGTCTGTTGATACCGGCATGGGCCTTGAGCGAATTGCTGCTATTTTACAAGGCGTGCATTCAAACTACGAAATCGATTTATTCCAAGGTTTAATTAAAGCCGCCGCTGAAGTAACCAATGCTAAAGATATGGACGATAAGTCTTTACGCGTAGTTGCGGATCATATTCGTTCATGTGCATTTTTAATCTCAGACGGTGTTATGCCTTCAAATGAAGGCCGTGGTTATGTACTACGCCGTATTATTCGTCGTGCTGTTCGCCACGGTAACAAGTTAGGTGCCCAAGGCGCATTTTTCTATAAATTGGTTGCCGCGTTAATTGAGCAAATGGGACAAGCGTATCCTGAGCTTGCTAAGCAGCAAGAAATTATCGAAAAAGTGCTACGTATTGAAGAAGAACAGTTTGGCAAAACGCTTGAGCGTGGTTTAGCTATTTTAGAAGACAGCTTAACTAATTTAACTGGCGATGTGATCCCCGGCGAGCTAGTGTTTAAACTTTACGATACTTATGGTTTCCCTGCTGACTTAACGGCTGATGTGGCTCGTGAACGCTTTATGACCATTGACGAAAAAGGCTTCCAAGAGTGCATGGACGTACAGCGTAAAACGGCTCAGCAAGCAGGTAAGTTTGGTGCCGACTACAATCAGCAATTAAAGTCTGATAAACACACTGACTTTAAAGGGTACGATGCGACTCATTACAGTGGCACTGTGATTGAAATGTTTGCCCAAGGTGAATCAGTGTCTGTGCTTGAAGATGGCCAACAAGGCATTGTCGTTCTAGATCGCACACCGTTTTATGCAGAATCTGGTGGCCAAGTGGGTGATACCGGCACATTGACTGTGGCTGGTGGTGAATTTACAGTAACGAATACTACTAAACTAGGTAACGCATTTGCTCATCACGGTACTGTGATGGGGCGTATTGGTGTCAATGACAAGGTTGAAGCAAACATCGATGACGCCCGTCGCGAGCGTATTAAAAAGAATCACACAGCAACGCACATTTTGCACGAAGCATTACGCCAATTATTAGGTGAGCATGTATCGCAAAAAGGTTCATTAGTTGACCCTGAGCGTTTACGTTTTGACTTCTCGCATTTTGAAGCCGTAACAAAAGATGAACTTCGCGAAATAGAACGTGTGGTTAATGACGAAATTCGTCGCAACTTTGCGCTTGAAACTGAGCTTATGGCGATTGATGATGCTAAAGCAAAAGGTGCAATGGCATTATTTGGTGAAAAATACGATGACGAAGTACGCGTAGTAACAATTGGCGATTATTCAATCGAGCTTTGTGGTGGTACACACGTTAACCGCGCTGGTGATATTGGCCTATTCAAAATTGTATCAGAGAGTGGTATTGCAGCGGGTGTTCGCCGTATTGAAGCTGTGACCGGTGCTGATGCCATTGCGTATGTGAATGAGCAAGAGCAGCACTTAAATGATGTGGCCGCGCTTGTTAAAGGTGATAGTGCATCAGTGCTTGAAAAAGTGACTGCATTACTTGAAAAGTCTAAAGGCCTTGAAAAGCAAATCGCACAACTTAACGATAAACTAGCGAGTGCAGCTGGCGCATCGTTACTTGACTCTGTTGTTGAAATCAATGGCGTTAAATTATTGGTTGCTAATGTTGAAGGGACAGAATCAAAAGCGCTACGTGGCATGGTTGATGACCTTAAAAACAAGATTGGCTCAGGTGTTATTGCTTTAGGTGTTGCTGATGGCGCTAAAGTAAGCCTTATTGCCGGTGTGACCAAAGATTTAACTGGTAAAGTAAAAGCCGGTGAGCTGGTAAACCATATGGCATCGCAAGTCGGTGGTAAAGGTGGTGGTCGTCCAGATATGGCACAGGCTGGTGGTTCACAGCCACAGAACCTAAGTGCAGCGCTAGATAGTGTAACATCATGGTTGACTGAGCGCGTATAAGCTTACGTGGCGCTTATTGTTCAAAAGTTCGGTGGTACTTCGGTTGGCTCAATTGAGCGAATCGAAGCTGTCGCCGACCTTGTTGTGAAAACCAAACAACAAGGACATCAAGTGGTGGTGGTACTCTCTGCAATGTCAGGGGAGACCAACCGCCTTATTAATCTTGCTAAACAAATCGATGCTCGTCCGAGCAGCCGTGAACTCGACGTTCTTCTAACCACAGGTGAGCAAGTATCAGTTGCTTTACTTGCCATGGCGATTATTAAACGTGGGCACTCTGCAGTGAGTTTACTGGCTGACCAAGTTAATATTCAAACTGATAATATGTTTGGTAAAGCCCGTATTACCGATGTGGCTGCGACACGTTTAAAGCATGAACTTGAGCATAATCGTATTGCGATAATTGCTGGCTTTCAGGGCCGTGATATCGAGGGAAATATAACCACGCTAGGGCGTGGTGGCACAGATACATCAGCAGTCGAAATTGCCGGTGCTATTGGGGCTGACGAGTGTCAAATTTATACTGATGTTGATGGGGTGTATACCACTGATCCGCGCATTGAACCCAAAGCGCGACGTATGAGTCAGGTCACTTTTGAAGAGATGCTCGAAATGGCCAGTTTGGGAGCTAAAGTGTTACATATTCGCTGTGTTGAAGCTGCCGGCAAATATAATATCCCCGTTCGCGTTTTATCTAGTTTTAACCCCGATCAAGGTACCTTGATTAGTTTTGAGCAAACCGAGATGAAAAACAATGTAGTATCAGGAATAGCCTTTAATCGTGATGAAAGCTTGATCGAGATCAAAAGTGTGCCAAACGGAACACAATATTTAGCCGCTATATTGAAACTTTTTGCAAATAATGGCATCGAAATAGACATGATTAATCAAGTTAATCATAACTTTGAAAAAATAGACTATGCTTTTACTGTACACAGCAATGATTTTGAACAAGCGCTTGAAGTATTGCATGACAACCACCATATTATTAGTAGTACCGAAGTTTCTGGTTGTAATGCTGTGGCAAAAGTTTCAGCTGTTGGTGTAGGTATGAAGTCCCACTCTAGTGTGGCAAGTTTATTTTTTGATGCACTTGCTCAAGAAAATATTAAAGTGTTGTTAGTATCAACCTCTGAGATAAAAATATCAGTTTTGATCGATGAAAAATATTTAGAGCTAGCAGTTCGTGCATTACACAGAGTTTTTTTAACAGAAAATGAATAGAAATAGAGTTTTTACTTACTTTTAAGGTTTATTTTCTTTAAGATACGAACGCGGAATCTTTTAATTTATTGGAATATGGGAGCAAGAGAATGCTAATACTAACTCGTCGAGTAGGTGAAACCCTAATGATTGGTGACGAAGTAACAGTCACTGTACTAGGTGTTAAAGGAAATCAGGTACGTATTGGTGTAAATGCACCTAAAGACGTTTCAGTACACCGTGAAGAAATTTACATGCGTATTCAAGCTGAAAAGTCTAACCCTAATCCGGGCAATGCTTAATCAACATATCAATTAAATTGATATAGAAGAGCCGCTATTTAGCGGCTCTTTTTTTTATGTAGTTTATAGCGTCATCACTCAATACACTGTTTGATATGTATTGCATACCTTGTTTGCTTTTCAGCAAAATGCCTCGTGAAGTAAAAATAACCTCATCAATTTGTTGCCATGTTATTTGATAACTTTTATGTGGGTTTTCACTGCTAAAACCTTGCTCATCGATTGTCAGCGTAGCTTGCGAACCAGAAGCACGGCTCAACATTTGCCTTGTTACCCACCACGGTCTGCGATAGTAAAAGGCGACGCATTCAAGAACAGCTGCCATAATCATAAAGTTACCTAGGTAGTGTTGTTCTAGCGCATAAATCGAAATTAAGCCTAAGCTAATTAAGAGCACTAAAAAAGCATATTTAGGTTTGGCCTGTGCACTGTAAGGCAGTGACTCATCGAAACATTCGTAGAAGTAGGGCTTATCAAGCGTGTAGCTGGTGGTAAATTGCATAATAGGGCTGTTAATAATAACGGTTGCGCTATTTTAACAAGACTGAGCAAAAAAAGCCGTTTCTTTTATCTGTCATTATGAGATGGTTTAATAGAGAGAGCTTAGGTTTATAAGGAGTTAATATGTTAGCTGTTTTTAGTATGATTCAGGTTTTATCTGTAGGGGCGCTATCAAGCGTTGAAGCCACATCATCTCCTGCCACAGTTAATGAGTTTTTAGTTATTGCTGATATGCCTTATACCCCAATCGATACCGCTAATTTAACAGCCGGTGGAATACTCGCCAAAAAGATAACGCAAACCCCTCATGGATTTTTAATGCACTTAGGCGATATAAAAGCCGGTTCACAACCTTGTGCAGATGAATTACTGAAGCGTAATAAACAGTTACTAACAGGGCTGACAGAGCAGCCATTTATTTATACACCCGGTGATAATGAATGGACAGATTGCGATCGTGAGAATCTTCAACCTCGTTTTGATGAACTTGAAAGGCTCACCTTTATAAAAAACCTGATGTATTCAACTGAATATCAGCAACGAGCAAAACAATTGACAGGTTATAAAACCCAGCCTGAAATGCGTGAGAATGCCCGCTGGCAGTTTGCCGGTGTGGAATTTATGACCTTGCATATACCTGGTACCCATAATGGTCGTAGGCAGGTGTTGCTAACAGATAAAGCGCAAGCGAACAACGCCGCGGCGCAACGAGATGAGCGCAACTTGGCGTGGTTAGCGGCAGCAGATCCAGAAGCTAAAGGGTATGTTATTGGTTTTCAGGCTGATATTTATAGCCATGGCACCAGCCAGAGCGCATGCAGTGCAACGGTCGTCAGCAACTGTGATGGCTTTAAAGTTTATCGTGATGCTATCGCGCAGTTTGCAAAAATGGTAGCAAAACCCGTTTTGGTGATGCATGGTGATACAGGTCCTAATTGCCAGCAGCAACTTAGTGATAATCTCACTCGTTTAAACGCCCCAGGTGATTATATGGTGAGTGATATAGCACGGGTTGCTATTCAAGCCCATGAAGGCAGCGTAAGTTGGCATATCAGCAGCTTAAAAACTGCTGAGCCTTTAACTCGGGAGTGCCGTTAGGTAAACCTAAGCGTTATTGTTCAGCCATGCCAGCATCTTTCATTAAGTTTTCAAGCTCATCTTGTAATTCAAACAATTCAGGCTCGATATAACTTAAGTCGCAGTCACCTTTTAAGGCGGTTTCTAATGCTTCGGCTAGCTTTTTCAGCTTTGGAACGCCCGTGTAACAGCATGCGCCGTGAAACTTATGAATAATACTCAGCACGTGTTCGCAATCTTGGCTTTGTATCGCTTCGTCTAATAAACGCAGTGTTTCAGGTACGCTTAATAGCAGCATATTCAGCATTTCAAGGGCCAACTCATGTTTGCCTCCAGCGCGTTGCATCGCGAGTGACCAATCTAAAGAGCTGCTGTTAAAAGGCGGTTCATAGTTCGCTTGCTCTTGACGGCTCTTATCACGCTTTAGCGGGGATTTTGGGCTGTGATCACTGATGATCTGTTTAAGCATATCCTCGTCAATAGGCTTGGTTAAATACCCTTTGAAGCCATCTTTTATTAACTGTTCTTTTTCGCCAGCTAACGCATGCGCGGTTACGGCTATGATGGGTGTATCTTCGTTTAAGGATGATTCGCGAATAAGCTTACACGCTGTAATACCATCCATAATTGGCATTTGAATATCCATAAAAATAATATCGTACTTATGGCTTTTACTTAAACTATACGCTTGTGAGCCATTATGTGCGGTATCAATCATTTCAATTTGTTCTTCGAGTAAAGTACAAATTAATTTTAAGTTGGCATCATTATCATCAACCACTAACACTTTTAGTGGTAGGAGTTTTTCGTCAGATTCTTCAATATTATGCACAGGGTGATCAAGACGATAGGGCGCGGCCAATACTTCACATAATTTACGATGGTTTAATGGTTTGCTTAAACAAGCATCAGCGCCACTGCCAATGTATGCTTCGCGCATGCTGTGTGACACAGTATTAAGCATTAGGTAGAGATAATCAGTAGATTCACGTGCTGCTTTTATATAGCTTTTCAGCCGCTGCATTTCATCAACTGAAGCAACATGGCCGATAATACAAATATCGTAATTAAAGTCTTTTTTCACTTCTTCTAAAAAGCTTTCTTCATTAAAGCAGCCGGTAACTTGAGTGTGCCATTCATTTAATAACGACACGACGGCTTGATGAGTGTGTTCGTGTGGCTCGAGATATAATATGCGTTTATTGGCCAGTGATTTACTTGGTAAATCGCTGTTGTAACCATGGCTCGGTAAGTTAAATACGCCATTAAAGGTAAAGCAGGTGCCGTGGCCTGGGGCTGAGTTTAGCGTTATACGGCCTCCCATCGCCTCAACGATGTGTTTTGTTATGATAAGACCCAGACCTGTGCCACCAAACTTACGGGTTATACTTGAATCAGCTTGGCCAAACGGGGTAAATAGCGCGTCTTGCTTGTCCATAGGAATACCCACACCGGTGTCGGTGACAGACACTAAAATAGATGTGCGCTCTTCATCAAGTAAGCGATGTCCAACATCAATCTTTATGGCCCCTTTTTCAGTGAACTTGATAGCGTTACTGATCAGGTTTATTAGTACTTGCTTAAAGCGAGTTGGGTCGCCGGTAATGTTATCTGGCACTTGCGAGTTAATGTAAATCGACAACTCAAGCTGCTTTTCATCTGCGCTGGGAGCTAATAATGTGAGCACTTCATTGATGTTATCACGCAATTGAAATTGGATAGACTCAAGCTCCATGGCACCGGCTTCTAATTTAGAAAAATCTAAAATGTCGCTAATGATTGTCATCAAGCTATTAGCTGAAAGCTCTATGGTATCAAGGTAATCTTTTTGATGTTTATTCAGCGGCGTTTTATGCAACTGACGCGTAAAGCCGATCACACCGTTTAATGGGGTTCTTAATTCGTGACTCATTTTTGCTAAAAAGTCAGATTTCACACGGTTTGCATCTTGAGCATCTGTTTTGGCAATATTGAGCTGAATATTCTGCATCTCGTACATTTCTAACGATTCGCGTAAATCGCTGGTAGCTTGGTCGATATGCTTTTGCATTTCGTCTTTTTGCATCACCATGGTATCTGAAATGGTATTTAAACCCTGACGCAATAATTCAAATTCGCCCATCATTGGTGTGTTTAAACCAGTTTCTCTTTTACCCTCTGTTAGTTTGTCGGTTGCAAGTACTAACTTATTAAGAGGGGTCATAAACATCCGACTTAATCGTATGGCAAGAATCACAGCCAATAACAACGCAAAAATGATCACGATACCACTAACTAACAGCGCTCTTTGCTGGCCTATAATGGCTTGATCTTTATTCAGCTGGACAACAACAGTACCTATCGAAGCTTGAAATGTAGCATCGTTCCAATGCGCTTGAGGTGTTGAGTGATTAATGACAGGCGTATAAAACGTAATAAAGTCATTATTTTGAATCACTTTAGTCGATTTATCTGAGTTTATGTGTTGGCTCAACATTAAATCATCAAAATCGCGATGATAATTACTGGTCAATACTAATTGTGCATTGGCATCAAAAATAGCAATGGTTTTAATTGCCGGAGAGTGCTTGTTGTGGGCATGGCTAATCAACCTATTTAGCTGCTGCTTATTATTAACCAGCAAAGGTTGTTCAATTGCGATAGATAAAGGTTCGGAAATAGTCGTACCTTGTTGATATAATATTTCATCAAGCTCAAAGTAACGATTTATTGTAAAATAGCCGCCGAGTATTAATCCGATTAAAACTGTAGGGATCAATGTGAGTGTTAAAACTGAGTCGCGCAAACCAAGTTTAGTCATAGAGTAAACGTTGTTATCATTTTTAGTTATCTAAGAGTATATACTTATAAGCGAGTAATCAATCTTGCCCGTTAAATCAATATTTAAGGTGTTGCCCGATGGCACAGTTTTTTCAAGCTAAAAAAAAGACCCTGTCAGGGCAAGCCGTTTCACTGACCGTTACAGGCATGGATCACCAAGGGCGAGGAATAGCCAAACACAAAAATAAAGTATGCTTTGTCAGCGGGGCGTTAAGCAACGAAATAGTTAAAGCTAAATTAACCGAAGATAAAGCACGCTACTGTACAGCAAAAATATTAAAAGTTGAGCAAGCCAGTGATGCCAGAGTAAAACCATTTTGTGAGCATTATCATCAATGCGGCGGCTGTCAGTTGCAACATTTACGGTTAGACCAGCAATTGGTGGAAAAGCAAATAGCGGTTAGTCAATTGTTTGCTAAGTTTGCAAAACTTGACGATATGGCATGGCAACAACCTTTACTGAGTGAATCTAGCCATTATCGCCGTAGCGCCCGGTTAGCCGTTATGTATGATAAAGCGGCCAAACGCATGCGTGTAGGATACAGAGCGCAAAACTCGAAACAGATAGTAAGTATTAACAAATGCCCCGTGTTAAGCCAGGTTTTTGATGATGTATTTAGTCAGTTTGATACGCTTTTAAATAGCCACCACGAATTACGCAGTGTAAGTCACATTCAGTTATGCCAAGCAGATGAACAAAACTTTGTTATCTTGCGTCATACCAAAACAATCAGTGAATCGCTCAAACAAACCATTATTGAAATTGGTTTAGCACAACAATGGCAAGTTATTTTCCAAGGTGAAAGTCACCTTATTGAGCATGACCATTTACCAATGCCGTTTTATCGCTTACCAACACAACAGTTAAAGTTTGAATTTGGATTAGAAAACTTTATTCAAGTTAACGCCAAAGTTAATCAAGCAATGCTAACTCAAGCCGTTGACTGGCTTAATTTAAATGGTGACGAGCAGGTGCTTGATCTGTTCTGTGGTATCGGTAACTTCTCTTTAGTGGTGGCTAAATGTGCAAAAAATGTGATTGGTGTCGAAGGTGTGTCATCAGCGGTTGCAATGGCACGGCAAAATGCGCAAACTAACCAAATAGCGAATGCGCAATTTCATTGTTTTGATTTAACTCAAACAATTGAGCAGGCACCGTGGTTTAGTAAAGAGCTAGATGTTTTGTTGCTAGACCCTTCTCGTACCGGTGCATTAGCAATTTTAGAGCAACTGCCGCTTAAGCAATTTAAGACGATTTTATATGTATCTTGCGATCCTGTTACTTTAGCCCGTGACAGTGCAATTATTTCGCAAGCAGGATTTTCACTGCAAAAAATAGGGTTGATGAATATGTTTCCACATACCGGGCATATTGAAACAATGGCGTTATTTCAACGGAGGTAGAGCGCAACATGGTAGCTACGAGACAGTCACACCAGCAAGAAAAGCCGGTAGATTTTAGCACCCGACTAGATTTGTTAGCAGTCGCACAAGAAAAACGTGAGCTATTAATTCAAGCAAATAGTTTATGTGCCGCATTACCTGATCAACAGCACCAAATTATGGCTATGGAGATGGTTGAAATTTTGGTGGAGATGAATCTGGATGCCGATACTTTGGCAACTGCTTATATTACGCCTTATTTTTTAGCTGATTTAGTCTCTATTGATACCGTGACTGAGGTGATGGGCGAGCATGTTGCAACATTACTAACCGGTGTAGCGCAAATGGCTACCATTAGTACATTAGCTCATCAAGGTAATGGCACTGTGCAAGTGGATAATATTCGTCGCATGTTATTAGCCATGGTTGAAGATGTGAGAGCTGTGGTTATCAAGCTTGCAGAGCAAGTGTGCCATTTACGCGAATTAAAAAATGCCAGCGAAGAAGAGCGTGTTATTGCCGCTAAAGAAACAGCCGATATTTTTGCGCCACTTGCAAACCGCTTAGGTATTGGGCAATTAAAGTGGGAGCTAGAAGATCTTTCTTTTCGTTACCTTCACCCTGATTTATATAAAAGTATTGCCAAACAATTAGACGATAAACGCCTTGGTCGTGAAGCGTATATGGCAGATATGGTTGAGCAAGTAAAAACCAAGCTTGAACAAGTGGGTATTCAAGCCGAGGTATATGGTCGACCAAAGCATATCTACAGCATTTACAAAAAAATGGCGCAAAAGAACTACGAATTTGATCAACTTTTTGATATTCGTGCGATGCGTATTGTGGTTGATGAATTGCAGGACTGCTACGGTGCACTAGGTATTGTGCATACCAATTGGCGTCATCTTAATAAAGAATTTGATGATTACGTGGCAACACCAAAACAAAATGGCTATCAATCTATTCATACTGTGGTGTTTGGCCCTGAAGGGAAAACCGTTGAAATTCAAATTCGTACTCACGCCATGCACCAAGATGCCGAGCTGGGCGTTGCGGCGCACTGGATGTACAAAGAAGGCGCATTACCTGGGCGTGGCTCAGGGTATGAACAAAAGATCAGCTGGTTGCGTAAGTTACTTCAGTGGCAAGAAGAAGTGGTTGATGGCAGTGATTTAGCTGACGAACTTAAAAACCAAGTGGTCGAAGACCGCGTGTATGTATTTACCCCACGTGGCGATATTTTTGACCTACCACTGGGCGCAACGCCTCTTGATTTTGCCTATTACATTCATTCAAATGTTGGGCATCGCTGCATTGGCGCAAAGGTGTTTGGTAAAATAGTGCCGTTTACCCACCAATTGAGCACGGGGGATCAGGTTGAAATTCTTACTCAAAAGCAACCTAATCCGAGCCGTGATTGGTTAAACCCATCTCTTGGTTATATTAAATCATCACGAGCGCGAGCGAAAATTCATCATTGGTTTAAACAACTTGATCGCGATAAAAACTTAAGCGCTGGTAAAGAGATTTTAGATAATGAACTGCAAAAACTTGAGCTGACATATAAAGAGCTTGAACCTGCCATTGCACGGTATAACTTTAAAGAGCTTGATGACTTACTCGTTGCTATTGGTGCGGGGGATGTACGTTTAAACCAGTTGCTTAACTTTATAACTGACCGTACTGATGATGAACCGGTTATTCGTTTTAAAAACCCAACCAAAATGAGCGGGGATAAAAACGGCATAGTGGTTGATGGCGTAGGCAGTTTAATGAGTCACGTTGCTAAGTGTTGTCGCCCAGTACCGGGTGAGCAGATTATTGGTTATATCACTCAAGGGCGGGGGATCGCTGTTCACCGTAATGATTGTGACTCATTTAATAATTTAAAAAATAATCACCCAGAACGTGTCATTGCCGTTAGTTGGTCTGATGAAATAAATGGTTCATATGCGCTAAGCATTAAAATAGAAGCCAGTGACAGGGCTGGACTTATACGTGATATTAGCTCAGTACTTGCGAATGAAAAAGTGAATGTATTGAACATGAATATGGAAACACTTGAAGACAGGCAGCTTGCTAAATTTACAATGCAAGTTGAAGTGCATGATTTATCAGGCACTAATCGTTTGTTATCAAAGCTGGATCAAATTGAAGGTGTTCACCAAGCTAAACGAGGTCAGTAGAGGGTTGTATGAGTAAGTCGGCCAGTGCATTACCTGAGTTATTAGCCATTATGGCTAAACTTCGCGATCCGCAAAACGGTTGTCCGTGGGATTTAAAGCAAGACTTTAAATCCATCGTGCCGCACACACTCGAAGAGGCTTATGAGGTGGCTGATTGTATTGAACGTGGTGATTTTACTGAGCTTAAAACTGAGCTGGGTGATTTACTGTTTCAGGTGATTTTTTATGCCCAGCTGGCCGCGGAGCAAAAACTCTTTGATTTTGAAGATGTAATTAGCGCATTAAATGATAAATTAGTGAGGCGCCATCCTCATGTTTTTGCCAGCAATAGCAAGTTATCCGAGCAACAGGTGGCACAGCAATGGCAAGCGATAAAAGCCCAAGAGCGCGCCACTAAGAACTCGGGTAACCCTCCTGCTTTATGGCAAGACATACCAGCAAACCTACCTGGGCTTAGTAAAGCCAAAAAAATTCAGCAGCGTGTGGCTGGGCTGGGTTTTGATTGGCCAAGTTACCATGGCGCACTAGAAAAAGTGGCTGAAGAAGTTGATGAAGTTAAAGAAGCCCTAGCAGTAGATCCATACTCAGCACACAGCGCAGAAGAAATTGGCGATTTGTTATTTGCTACTGTTAATGTGGCTCGTCATATAAAGCGAGATCCAGAACAATTACTTCGCAATGCCAATGATAAGTTTTCGGCGCGGTTTGAAAAAGTTCAGGCGTATTTACATGCACACGGACAATCGCTCGATACGGCAACCCTTGAAGAAATGGACGCTGCGTGGGATGAAATTAAAAAGCAACCGTAATATTGCAAATTAACACGGTTGTTTTTTGTGCGCTCAATTGCTAATTTCTGCTGGATTGATAGTGAGCCTTTTGCTATAATTTCGCCCCGTCTTGAACATATTCCAAAATCACTTGTTTGGGTATTATATTCCTTTTAATTCCTGATATTCTAGGGTTCGCATGAGTACAAAATTTATCTTCGTTACCGGCGGGGTTGTTTCTTCGTTGGGTAAAGGTATTGCAGCAGCATCGTTGGCAGCTATTTTAGAGGCCCGTGGTCTAAATGTTACCATTTTAAAGCTGGATCCTTACATCAACGTTGACCCAGGCACAATGAGCCCAATTCAACACGGTGAAGTATTTGTCACCGAAGACGGTGCAGAAACCGACCTTGATTTAGGTCACTATGAGCGTTTCATTCGTACCAAAATGACAAGCCGTAACAACTTCACACAAGGCCGTGTATATGAAGATGTACTACGTCGTGAACGTCGTGGTGAGTACCTTGGTGCAACTATTCAGGTAATCCCACATATTACCAACGATATTAAGCAACGTGTATATGATGGTGCTGAAGGCCATGATGTTGCCATCGTTGAAATTGGTGGTACGGTGGGTGATATTGAATCACAACCGTTCTTAGAAGCAATTCGTCAGCTTGGCACCGAAATTGGCCGTGAGCGCGCATTGTTTATTCACTTAACGCTAGTGCCATTCTTAGGCCCTGCAGGTGAAGTGAAAACTAAACCAACACAACACTCAGTTAAAGAGTTACGTTCGATTGGTATTCAACCAGATATCCTTATTTGTCGTTCTGATCGTAAGCTACCAAATAACGAGCGCGCTAAAATTGCACTTTTCACTAACGTTGAAGAGAAAGCCGTTATTTCGTTACCAGACGTTGACAGCATTTATAAAATTCCAGCGCTATTAAAGTCTCAAGAGCTTGATCACTTTGTATGCCGTCGTTTCCACCTAGAAGCGCCAGAGGCTGACTTAGTTGAGTGGGAACAAGTGCTGTATCAAGAGTCTAACCCGACGGGTGAAGTGACTATTGGTATGGTAGGTAAATACATTGAATTACCAGATGCTTATAAATCAGTAAACGAAGCACTTAAACATGCAGGCCTTAAAAATCGCTTAACGGTTAACATTGAATATGTTGACTCACAAGATCTTGAAAGCAAAGGCACTGAGTTACTTTCTCACCTAGATGCTATTTTGGTTCCAGGTGGTTTTGGTGGTCGTGGTGTTGAAGGTAAGATTCTAGCGGCTAAATACGCTCGCGAAAATAAAGTTCCTTACCTTGGTATTTGCTTAGGTATGCAAGTAGCACTTATTGAGTACGCACGTAATGTTGCAGGTTTAGAAGATGCTAACTCAACAGAGTTTAATACTAAATCTTCAGCGCCAGTAGTTGGCCTGATCACTGAGTGGTTAGACGCCGATGGTAAGATAGAAATACGTGATGAAGCATCAGATTTAGGCGGCACAATGCGCTTAGGTGCACAAAAATGTCACTTAACACCTGGCTCTAAAGTACATGAAGTGTATGGTAGCGATGAAATTGTTGAACGTCATCGTCACCGTTACGAAGTAAACAACAACTTTGTTGAGCAGCTTGAACAAGCTGGTTTAAGCTTTACTGGTTTATCAGAAGATAAAAAGCTTGTAGAAATCATTGAGAATAAAGATCACCCTTGGTTTATTGCCGCGCAATTCCACCCGGAATTCACGTCAACACCACGTGATGGTCACCCGCTATTTGAAGGGTTTGTTGCAGCTGCACATACTCATCAAAAAGCGTCATCGTAATGTGAATAAGCCGTGCTCTATGCACGGCTTATTTGTTTTAAAGCGGCGGTATTAAGGAAAATTAATAAAGCCGACAAACTCACCATTTTGGGAAAAGAGGAATCGAGATGTCAAATATCGTAAAAGTGATTGGTCGCGAAATTATGGATTCGCGTGGTAACCCTACTGTTGAAGCTGATGTACATTTAGCTGACGGTTCTTGGGGTCGCGCTGCTGCACCATCTGGTGCATCAACAGGTACTCGCGAAGCACTAGAGTTACGTGATGGTGATAAAGCACGTTATTTAGGTAAAGGTGTTTTAAAAGCAGTTGGTTTTATTAATAATGAAATCAATAGCGCATTAGAAGGCCAAAATGCATTAGAGCAAAGCACTGTTGACCAAGTAATGTTAGATTTAGATGGCACTGAAAATAAAGAAAAATTAGGTGCTAATGCTATTCTTGCTGTATCACTTGCAACTGCAAAAGCGGCTGCGCAATCGAAAAAAGTTGAGCTTTATGAACATATTGCTGACTTAAACGGTACGCCAGGTGTGTATTCTATGCCATTGCCAATGATGAACATCATCAATGGTGGTGAGCACGCTGATAACTCTGTTGATATTCAAGAGTTCATGATCCAACCTGTTGGCGCTGCTAACTTCCGTGAAGCACTACGCATGGGCGCTGAAGTATTCCACAGCCTTGCAAAAGTACTTAAAGCTGATGGCCACTCTACAGCAGTTGGTGATGAAGGTGGTTTTGCACCAAACCTTGAGTCTAACGAAGCTGCACTTGCTGCAATTAAAGTTGCTGTTGCGAATGCAGGCTATGAGCTTGGTAAAGACATTACCTTAGCACTCGATTGTGCTGCCTCTGAGTTTTACGACAAAGAAGCAAACATCTACGACCTTAAAGGTGAAGGTAAAAAGTTCACGTCAGAAGAGTTTAACTTATTCTTACAACAGCTTACTGAGCAATACCCAATTGTTTCTATCGAAGATGGCCTTGATGAGTCAGATTGGGATGGGTTCGCACATCAAACTAAATTAATGGGCGATAAAGTTCAGTTAGTAGGTGATGATTTATTTGTTACAAATACTAAGATTTTAAAGCGTGGTATCGACAACGGTATTGCTAACTCAATCTTAATTAAATTCAACCAAATTGGTTCATTAACTGAAACTTTAGCTGCGATTAAAATGGCTAAAGATGCAGGTTTCACAGCTGTTATCTCTCACCGCTCTGGTGAAACAGAAGATGCAACAATTGCTGATCTTGCTGTGGGTACTGCTGCAGGCCAAATAAAAACAGGTTCATTAAGCCGTTCTGATCGTGTTGCTAAGTACAACCAACTACTTCGTATTGAAGAAGTGCTAGGTTCTAAAGCACCATTTAACGGTTTAAAAGAAGTTAAAGGTCAGTAAGCTTTAGCTGCTGTTTTAAACTTTTAAAAATCCTCGCTCAGGCGGGGATTTTTGTTTTGTAGGCGTAATTTTACATTGTGCTTTTCATTTATTTTTACAGCTGAAACTGTTGCTTTAGGATTTCGCTAGTAAAGTTGGTTTTTAAGTAAAAACCGCGGGGGAGGGTTTTTATAATTTTTCCATTTGGTCCTATGGCGTCGGTGACAATTCTACTATTGGCGGCTTTTGGACGAATCTGCATTACATCACCTAAGTGACCCGAAATTTCATCAATTCTGCCAAGTGCAATTAACTCCATTTGTTCTTCCCAATCACGTTGTAATTGCGCATCCTGCTCAGCAGTAGGTTGCCACAAAAAGCCACTGCCAATGGTTCGGTCAAAGGGAATAACATCGCGCTCTCCTAATATAGGTAGCCATAATACATGGTTTAACTTGTTACGAACGTGGCTTTGTTGCCATGTCATGCCTGTTACATTGAGCAAAGGCGTAACAGAGACAAAGGTGGTTTCAAGGGGCTTGCCCTTATAAGAAATTGGCAGTGTTTTGAGCTCAATGCCTAGTTCTTCAAAATCAGGGGTGGGTTTTGAGCCAGCCGTTGCACCAAGCACATATTCAATAAGTTGACCCGTCCAGCCTTTTTCACGTAGTAAATCGTCAGGTGTTTTAAATTGATACTGCTGCGCTAGTTGCCCCAATGTCATGCCTGCTATGTTGCTCACACGTTGCATTAATTCATTGATTGACTGTGGTTTATTAACTCGCATTGCACTTTATTCTATTGTATAAATTCATTCATCATGATAGCAAAAGTGTGTAACCGTGGATATCTCTGCCTTTGCCTGTTTTTTGTTCGCCATTTTAAAGTTAACTTTTGAACAGGACTTAACTGGGTGAATTATTTTGTAAGTTAATGATTTTAATGTTTTTTGTTGTTTTACAAATACAGCGAAATAATAATAATAAATTGTTTACGGGGATAAATACAGATATATGAACAACGTTATCCACAGAATCTGTGGAAAAGGCGTTTTAGAAGATCACTTATTGTGGACTTGTTTGCAAAATAACCGCTATAAGCTAAAGTTATGCACAAGCTGTGAGTAAAGTGCGTAAAACCCTTGCCGTCTTAAGCATAACGATAGTAATTGCTTGTGATACCTCATGAATGATTAAATATTGCACTGAATTAGCTGGCAAATTTGTTAGTGAACCTTAGTTGGCTATAATAGTGTTTGCCGTAACGCGCCTAATGTGGAACAATCGTTAAAAATCGACTTACAAATGAGGCACTAAGGTGATTGATGCCGAAGGTTTTCGTGCCAATGTCGGAATTGTAATTTGCAATAATCAGGGACAAGTTTTTTGGGCTAGGCGTTATGGTCAACATTCTTGGCAGTTTCCGCAAGGGGGTGTCGACAGTGGTGAAACGCCAGAGCAAACAATGTACCGTGAATTACACGAAGAAGTCGGCTTGCGCCCGGAAGATGTAGAAATTGTCGCAAGTTCAAAACATTGGTTACGTTATAAATTACCCAAACGATTAATCCGCCGTGATTCTAGTCCGGTGTGTATTGGGCAAAAACAAAAATGGTTTTTACTGAAGCTTCGTTGTAAAGACGAAGATGTAGACTTATTAAAAACACACCACCCTGAGTTTGATGATTGGCGCTGGGTGAGTTATTGGTATCCTGTGCGTCAGGTGGTCTCTTTTAAGCGTGATGTATATCGCCGCGTTATGAAAGAGTTTGCACCGTTCGCAATGCCATTTAACAAGCGTGAACAGTCAAAAGATTCATGGCGACATAAAGGTAGATAAGGACAGCTATGCTAGCAACACTCAGAGCTATTGCAGAATCCGTATCGCAACAAGCGAATTTGGATAGCGCTTTAGCATGCTTTGTTAAAATGGTGAAAGAGGCCATGCAAACCGAGTGTTGCTCTATTTACTTTGCTGACTACAGCCAAGATGACTTTGTTCTTATGGCTACCCAAGGTTTAAACCCGGCGGCTGTGGGTAAATTTAGAATTGGCTTTACTGAAGGCTTAGTTGGCTTAGTGGCACAACGGGAAGAGCCAATCAATATTGCATTTGCTAAATCGCACCCGCGATTTAAGCTCTCCCCTGAGGTGGATGAAGAAGGCTTTAACGCTTTTTTATCGGTGCCTGTTGTACATCAAAAGAAAGTACTTGGCGTTATTGTGGTACAACAAAAAATAGCCCGCGTATTTAGCCAAGATGAAGAGTCCTTTTTAATTACACTTTCTGCTCAGTTGGCTTCGCAACTAGCGCATGCTGAGATAAAAGAAGTATTACGTCAAGATGAGTCATCTCATCAAACCTCGGTGCTAAAAGGGGTATCAAGTGCTCCTGGGATCGCAATCGGTCAAGCTTATGTGGTTATTCCAAAGCTTGACTTTAAATCCATAGAGCTGAAAAAAGACGATAACACCGTATTGCAACAGCGCTTATTTAGCCAAGCTGTATCTGCTACACGCAAAGAATTTAATACTTTATCAATGACACTCAGTGATTCTATCCCTAAAGAAGCACTCGCTGTATTTGATGTATATCAGCAATTATTAGATGCAAAAAGCTTAGGGCAAAATGTAGAAGCGCAATTACAACAAGGTTGGTGTGCTAAAAGTGCGTTAAAAATCGTGATTGAAAAACTTATTGCGCAATTTAACGCTATGCAAGATCCTTACATTAAAGAGCGCGCTGTTGATGTTAAAGACATTGGTTTACGGGTATTACATCATTTAGTTAATACTGAGCACGCAGCTAAAAGCTACCCAAAAGACACCGTATTAATCGCTAATACGTTAACGCCTGCGATGCTGGCAGAAGTACCCAAAGGCCATTTGGCTGGTGTAGTCAGTGTGAACGGTGCTGCTAATAGCCATGCCTCTATTTTAACGCGTGCAATGGGTATTCCGGCTATTTGGGGTATCGAAGATGTACCATTATTGCAACTAGATACTAAGTTGATGATTTTAGATGCCTATGCCGGGCGTTTATATATCTCTCCATCGCAGATGCTGCAAGACGAGTATCGCCAATTACAGTACCAAGAAACCTTATTAAACGATAAGTTCATTGCTGAAGAAGAGTGTGAAGCGGTTACTTTGGACGGTGAGCATATTAGCTTGCTACTGAATGCTGGTTTAGATCTTAATACTGAAACTGCAAATACTAAGGTCTGTGATGGCGTTGGCTTATACCGTACTGAAGCGTGGTTTATGCAAAAAGGCCAGTTTCCTTCGCAAGCTGAGCAAGAAGATTGGTATCGAGAAGTACTGTCGAGTTATCACCCAGAGCCCGTCGTCATGCGAACGCTAGATATAGGTGGTGATAAGGTTTTAGATTACTTTGATATCACTGAAGAAAACCCATTTTTGGGCTGGCGCGGTATACGTGTCACCCTAGATCATCCTGAGCTATTTTTAGATCAGCTTAAAGCGATGATAAAAGCGAATATTGGCTTGGGTAATTTAAAAATAATGCTGCCGATGATCAGTGGTACAGAAGAAGTTGATGAGTCATTAGCTTTATTAGAGCAAGCTTATTTTGAGCTTGAAGAGCAATACCCTGAGCAGGTTATTGAACGCCCAGAAATTGGCGTGATGCTAGAGGTTCCTTCAAGTGTATTTATGATGCCAGAATGGTCGAAAAAAGTAGACTTTTGTTCTGTGGGCAGTAACGATTTAACCCAATATTTACTCGCCGTAGATCGTTCAAATGCACGGGTTGCAGACTTATTTAACCCTTATCATCCTGCTGTACTACGGGTGCTGCAAAAAGTGGCCTTGGAATGTAATCAGCACGATTTATCATTAAGTTTATGTGGTGAGTTAGGTGGCGACCCAGAAGGCGCTATTTTACTCATTGCTATGGGTTATCGGCGTTTAAGTATGAATAATTCATCATTAAGTAAGGTGAAATGGGTACTAAGGCGTTTAAAAGTCACTGATATGGAAGCGCTACTTACAGAATGTTTAGCACAATCAACGGCTAAACAAGTACTGCGCTTAACCCGAAACTTTATGATTGAACATAAGCTTGGTGAATTGTTTTACACACCAAATCATAGTTAAACAAGGCCACAATTTTAGCTGTGAACATACGTTATAATCCATTAGTATATGCATATAACAATTTTATTTATAAGAGTGTGCTATGCATGATTTAGTTTTACTGATCGCCAGCTGTGCAATTTTAGGGAGCATAGTCGGATTTTTAGCTGGATTACTCGGCATAGGTGGTGGCTTGATCATTGTGCCAGTGTTAAGTGTACTATTAGTAAACTTTGATGTTGCATCTGCAGATCATGTACTAGTGGTTGCTATAGCCACCTCCCTTGCCTCTATTTTATTTACCTCGACCTCTTCAGCGCTTGCTCATCATAAAAATAATAATGTACCTTGGGATATTGCGCCATGGGTTATGGGAGGAGTTGGTTTAGGTGCTCTGATAAGTGGCTTTGCCGCCAGTTATATCCCCGAACAATTACTACGCGGTGTTTTTGCTACAAGTGTGGTGTTTATTGCCGCTCGAATGGTGCTTTCAACCCGCAAAATTGAGCAAAGCCAAAATGTAATGCCGAGCGGGCCTATTATTGGCACTTTAAGTGCAATAATGGGGGGGCTGTCAGGGCTAATTGGTATTGGTGGTGGGGCACTTATAGTGCCGTTGTTAAACCACTTTTCCATTGATATTAAAAAGGCCATTGGTTGTGCCGCTGCATGCGGTATAGTCATTGCGTTATTTGGCTCTGTTGGTTATGTTTCTGCCGGTTGGAAAGTGACTGATTTAGAACATGGCTTTGCAGGATTTGTTTATTTACCGGCATTATTAGGTATAGTAATCACTTCGTGGTTTATGGCACCAATCGGTGCAAAAGCGACTCATTATTTACCCGTTGCGACGATTAAAAAAGCGTTCGCAGTATTATTGGTTATTATCGCACTGCAAATGGTGTTTAGTTAAGGTTTAATTTTTATGGCTCTTGAGTTTCCACAAATCGACCCCGTTATTTTCTCGGTTGGTCCATTGAGCGTACGTTGGTACGGTTTAATGTATTTAATTGGTTTTGCCTTTGCTATGTGGTGGGCAAATCGGCAAGCACAAAAGCCTAATTCAGGCTGGACAAAAGAAGAAGTTAGCGATTTACTTTTTTACGGTATGCTTGGGGTCATTCTTGGTGGCCGAATAGGGTATATACTGTTTTATCAGTTTAGCTACTTTTTAGAAAACCCATTGTATTTATTTAGAATTGATCAAGGTGGTATGTCATTCCATGGTGGTACATTAGGTGTGATCACCGCTATTTGTGTATTTGCTTGGACTCGTAAAAAGCAATTGTTAGCTGTAGGGGATTTTGTCGCGCCGTTAGTACCAGTAGGCTTACTTGCAGGACGTATTGGTAACTTTATTAATGGTGAACTTTGGGGGCGCACCACTGATGTGCCTTGGGCGATGGTATTCCCAACAGGTGGGCCACTTGCGCGTCACCCATCGCAGCTTTATGAAGCTTTTTTTGAAGGTCTAGTACTGTTTATTATTCTTTATCTATTCACTAAAAAGCCACGTCCAGCAGGGAGTGTGGGTGGATTGTTCTTATTAGGTTATGGCGTGTTTCGCTTTGCCATTGAATACTTCCGTGAGCCTGATGCACACCTAGGTTTGTTCGGCGGATTTATTTCTATGGGGCAAATTTTATCGTTGCCGATGATCATCGGCGGCCTTGGTTTGATATTATGGGCCTATAACAAGCCACAACCAGCGACTGCAAAGAAAGCCTAAGAAGAGCGAACAATGAAACAATATTTAGAATTATGTCAGCGAATAGTTGATGAAGGCATCTGGGTTGAAAATAAACGTACCGGAACACGTTGCTTAACCGTCATTAACGCCGAGCTTGAATACGACGTTGCGAATAACAAATTTCCGATGATCACTACACGTAAAAGTTATTATAAAGCCGCGATTGCAGAGTTATTAGGTTATTTACGTGGCTATAGCAGTGCTGAGCAATTTCGTGAAATAGGCTGCATGACTTGGGATGCAAATGCTAACGAAAACCAAGCATGGCTAAATAACCCTAATCGAAAGGGTGAAGACGACATGGGGCGCGTTTATGGCGTGCAAGCCCGTGATTGGCAGCGCCCAGATGGCACGCCGCTAGATCAGTTGAAAAAAGTGATCGATAACCTTAAAAACGGTGTAGATGATAGAGGCGAGATAATCACCTTTTATAACCCGGGTGAATTTGAGCTAGGTTGCTTACGCCCTTGTATGCATACTCATACATTTTCACTTTTAGGTGATACACTTTATTTAACCTCGTATCAGCGTAGCTGTGATGTGCCACTTGGCTTGAACTTTAATCAAATCCAATGTTTTGTTTTGCTTGCTTTAGTAGCACAAATTACAGGGCATAAAGCAGGCAAGGCGTATCATAAAATTGTTAACGCGCATATTTATGAAAATCAGCTAGAATTAATGCGTGATGTGCAATTAAAGCGTGAACCATTTGACTCACCGCAATTACATATCAACCCAAAAATAAAAACATTAGAAGACATTGAAACATGGGTAACCAGAGACGACTTTGAAGTGATTGGCTACCAATACCATGACGCTATTAAATACCCATTTTCAGTATAATTTGGTAAATCTAATGGTATTAAGCGAACGGTCAAATTAGCATGCTAATATGACCTAGGCTAATTAAATTAGAATAATACCCACTTAAGGAGAGACTAATGAAAGCTGTTATCCCTGTTGCAGGCCTAGGAACGCGTATGTTGCCAGCAACGAAAGCGATACCAAAAGAAATGCTACCAGTTGTTGACCGACCGCTAATTCAATATGTAGTGAGCGAAGCGATTGCTGCTGGCGTTAAAGAAATTGTTTTGGTTACGCACTCAAGTAAAAACTCAATTGAAAACCATTTTGATACCAGCTTTGAATTAGAAGCCACGCTTGAAAAACGTGTAAAGCGACAATTATTAGCAGAAGTGCAATCAATTTGCCCTAAAGATGTAACCATTATTCAGGTACGCCAAGGTGAAGCTAAAGGCCTTGGTCATGCAATTAATTGTGCGGCACCTATTATTGGTGATGAACCTTTTGTGGTGATATTGCCTGATGTGATCATTGATGATTACGAAAGTAACTTAGAAAAAGACAATCTCGCTGAAATGATCACTCACTTTGAGCAAACCGGTGAAAGCCAAATAATGGTAGAGCCAGTACCAATGCAAGACGTTAACAAGTTTGGTGTCGTTGACTTAGGTGACGAAAAGATAGGCCAAGGGCAAAGCGCTCGTATTTTAAATATGGTTGAAAAGCCTCCTGTGAATCAAGCCCCGTCAAACCTTGCGGTTGTTGGGCGTTATGTTTTAAGTAAAAATATATGGCCGTTACTTGCTAAAACGCCAGCGGGCGCAGGCGATGAAATTCAATTAACTGACGCTATCGCGATGCTGATGGAAAAAGAAGCCGTTGCAGCTTATGCAATTAAAGGCCGTAGCCATGATTGCGGTAGTAAATTGGGCTATTTAAAAGCGACAATTGAGTTTGCTCTTCGTCGTGATGAATTTAAAGATGATTTAGGGTCGTTTATTAAAGACTTAGTTAAATAAACTTAACTGAATTAATTGTAAGAAAGTGCCTAAATGGCACTTTTTTTGTTTTTATAAGTATTAAACTATGAATTCATCATAGTTGAAAACGACACGTAATGAGGACTTTATTTAGAGCCCTCAATAGTTGAATCACAACTCATTAGATTATCAGCTATCATTTTTATCTTTGATCAACATTGCTGAGTACATAGTTATAAACCCATTATAGAGACTAATGATTTTTTCTGCTTTTTTAGTAAAGTATAGAAATTAACATTTTAATAATATAATCTGGTTAAAAGGTCTTTATTTTTGTCTTTGTAAAACTAGTAATTGCTAAATGGAACTAGTGACTAATTTATTGTTATGCAATTGGCTGTGATGAAGATTGCATGTTGTACAGGCTAGGAGTTTATGCGCTACCACACTCGTTTATTTTCCTTTGTTGGACTTATATCGGTTGGCTTAATGCTTTTGAGCTGCCAAAATGTTCCAAGCGGCTACATTGATAATAGCAAGACTGAGATTGCTATCAGTGAGGCAAGTAAATTACCAACTCAGCGTAATTATGTTCTGCGAGCACCCGATGATGATTTATTTTATTCTTATCAAAACATAAAAAGCTCTTCACTGATTGCCAAAAGGGCAACACAGCCTTTCCCACTTATGAGTATGACTGATGATGGCAAAAATGTGTCTGAAGGTGAGCATGTAAAATGGCAGTTTTCACTACAAATTGCATCAGTTAACAACAGGGATAATTTAACAACCAGTTTATCGTCATTAAAAAATAAAGCGCCTAATTTGTTTCAGGGCCGATTTATCACTAATGTTGAAACCGCGATGGTGCAAAACACGCATGTCTATAGGCTCAAGTTTGGCGCTTATAAGTATTATAAAAATGCCTTGGCGGATTGCCAAACGTTTAAAAGCTTTAATGTAGATTGTTTAGTTAGTAATTACACTGATACTCCATACACTCAATAAATAGGCATAATTATTGCTTTATATTTGCCATGCTTTTAGAGGATGGCAAATATGCGCCTTTTAATTATTTTATTTTCGCTTTCACTCACCGCTTGTAGTTTAACCAGTGATGAGCCAGAAAAGACACCAAGCCAAGTCGAAACACCGGCCATGTCTGCTTATACTGTGCATCAATATGTGAATGATTTAAGTACCCAGCTTAGTCATATTAATGGGCCATTTAAAAGCTCTGCACGTATTGCTGTAACCAGCTTTTACCTAGCAGATGAGCTCGAAACAGGCCTTGCTAATGGCCAAGTCGATGGACTGAGCCAGCAAATACAAGAAAGTTTGATCACTCAGTTCACTCAGTTGGGTTACAACATTATTGAATACCGTTTAGAAAACACTATTAATTTATCTGCATCTGCCGATAGTATGCTTAGCAGAGATATTACTAAGCTACGTCAACGTCAGAATATTGACTACGTAATAACAGGCACGCTTACACGGCAACAACATGCCTATATTGTTAATGCTCGAATGGTGGATACAAAAGATAATGTAATTGCCTCTGCCGCAAGCACAGAAATCCCTATCAATGTAATGTGGGGAGATGAAAAAATTCAGCAACGTGGTGGTTATATCTACCGTAGCGAATACTAATTAGGAGCCTTCATGAAACGCTTTATACTTACTTTATGTTTGCCTCTGGGCATTGGTTGTTCGCAAATTATGAATGACAGTAGTACCTCAGCACAAGACAACTCGCCTCAACTGATAACACAACGAGCCGTGGCAGAGCCTGGACAAAGTAGCTCACTTTATCAAAATGCAGCAGTGATGAATGATAACAGCCAAATAAGTCGACCAACACGCAAAAATATTAATCATTATGTCCGCGGTATTATGCAAGATATGGCTGAGAACCTGCAGTATGTAAACACTAAAACCCCTTTAGCAGTAGCAAGCTTTATCTATCTTGATGATGAGTACAATGATGGGACTTTGTTAGGGAATCAAATCTCTGAAAGCTTTATGCATGAGTTGCATAGCTTTGGTGTGCCTGTTATTGATTTTAAAACTACTAATTATATGCGGGTCACGCCAAGTGGTGATTTTGTTTTTAGTCGTGATTATTTAGAGCTGAGCCAAGATCAAAACTTTAATTATGTATTAGCTGGCACTATGGTAAACCATCAGGGTGGTGTTCTTGTAAATGCTCGTATTATTGGATTAACCAGCAAAGCAGTTGTGGGCTCAGCACAAGGCTTTATTCCACAGTCTGTCGTTGATGCACTAGACAGTAGTTACCGCACCGACGGTGTGATGCTCAAACAAGCAAACGAGTGAATTTAATATGGCAATCTTAACTAAGCATGCTGCATGTGTAAGTTTTAGCTTAATGGTCTCGCTTTTAACTGGTTGTAGTACGTTTGATAACTCAACGCAACAACCAGTAACAGAGAAACCCCAGACTACAGCGGGCGGTTATGACTTAAATCAGCTGATACGCCAAGCACAATTAAGTGAGCAGCAAGAATATCAAGATGCAACTCAATTTACGCCGCTAAATCATCATAAAACTTTGGTTCACTATGTAGAGCAAATGGCGTTGGATTTAGTTGATACTATGCAATCAGAGCAAGATATAGCGATTGCAGTCACCTCTTTTGTAGATTTAGATGCAAGCTTGAATAACAGCAGCCAATTAGGTAATCAACTGTCTGAGTCGTTTATTTATCAGTTACAGCAGTTTGGCTATGGCGTAGTTGACTTTAAAACCACAGATCAAATCTTAGTGAACGAACGTGGTGATTTTGTATTTTCACGGGATATTGAAAACCTAGCTAACAAACGTATCGCCAGTCATGTGTTATCCGGTACTTTAATCTATCGTAGCAGTGGGGTAGAGGTGAATACGCGGGTTATTGATGTACAAAGCAAGCGTGTTATCGCCAGCAGTCAAAAACTACTGCCGTACTATGTTTTAAATAACGACGATATAAACCTCAAACGCGTCAGCCTAAATTAATTAAGTTCTCTTTTTAACAGCTTGATTAAAATCAGGATAAGCCGTTATACTTTTGCTATCAGCTATCAGCTATCAGCTATCAGCTATCAGCTCGAATGTGGCCTCTTAGTTAAATGGATATAACGGCCCCCTCCTAAGGGGCAGTTGCAGGTTCGATTCCTGCAGGGGCTACCAATAAAGTCAATAGGTTACAGTTTTAAGTTCTTTTTTTAATTTCTGTGTAGCATATATGTAGCACAGTAAGTTAAAGGGGGTTGTTCATCAACTATGTAATTATGGTGAGGACGATTTGGTTTTTATTGTTACCTCAACGCCGCCAAGTCATGGTGATAGAGTTAACCAATAATACCAAAGGAGGCCTAGACCTCCTTGATTATTGGTTATATTTTATCCTAGCAACCTAGCAACCTAGCAACCTAGCAACCTAGCAACCTAGCAACCTAGCAACCTAGCAACCTAGCAACCTAGCAACCTAGCTCCCCGGTCCACATTCCATGCAGTGGTTTATAATATCTGGGCCAAATTTAAGTTTGGCATTTAAATCACGAAGGGCGGTGCGCAGACCTTCTTCAATCACTGGGTGATAAAATGGCATATCGAGCATCTGTGGTACGGTCATTTTGTTTTGCACCGCCCATGCAAGTAAATGTGCTATGTGCTCAGCTTGTGGGCCGATAAACTCGGCACCTATAAATAAACCAGTACCTTGCTCTGCGTATACCCGCATATGGCCTTTGTTTTTTAGCATTACACGGCTGCGGCCTTGGTTTTCAAAGCTGACTTCGCCAACTTCAAAGCAACCACATTCACCTAAGCGCTCGGTTATTTGCTTATAGCTTTCACCTATCATGGCTATTTGTGGATCGCTAAATACCGCAGCGATTGGTGTACGACGCAGGCCGATACGTACATCAGGAAAACGCCCCGCATTTTGCCCAGCAATAGTGCCTTGATCGCTCGCTTCGTGTAACAGCGGGATCATATTACTGGCATCCCCCGCGATAAATATATTTGAGTCGCCACATTGCATAGTGTGTTTGTCAGCGATTGGCACGCCACGTTCATCAAGTTCAATACCGGTATTCTCAAGACCCAACTTATCAGTATTTGGTATGCGGCCAGTGGCGGCGAGTACAAAATCGAATTGTTCAGTTTGTTTGTCACCGTTTTTATCAACATAAGTAAGCTGCGCTTTGTCGCCTACTTTTTTCATATCTGAGACGTTTGAGTCGGTATCTACAAAAAACTCTTCAGCAAATACGGTATTTGCGTAATCTTTAATAACAGGGTCTGTAATAGGGCCGATTGCACCACCAACACCAAATAGTTTTACCTTAACACCTAACCGATGCAGGGCTTGGCCGATTTCAAGGCCAATAACACCAGGACCAAATACGGCGACTGATTCGGGCAAGTCTTGCCAGTTAAATACGTCGTCATTAATTATTAATTTATCGCCAAAGTTATTAAATACCCCAGGGTAAGCAGGGCGAGACCCTGTTGCTATCACGAAGCGCTTGGCGTTAATGATTGTGTGGTCGTCAATTTGTACTCTATTAGCATCTAAAAACTTTGCATAGCCGCGAATTCTATCTTCACTTGGGATTTCATCGACAGCCTCTACGACAAAGCCAACAAAGCGGTCACGTTCACTGCGCACACGTGCCATAACCTCTACCCCGTTGATAGTGGGTTTTGAGCTATGTACTCCAAATGCGGGGGCGGTTTCGATTGAGTGAGCAGCTTCGGCAGCCGCAATAAGCAATTTGCTTGGCATACACCCAACACGCGCACAAGTAGTGCCATACGCTCCGGCTTCGATCATAAGTACGTTTGAGGTGTATTGTTTGGCGTTACGGTATGCGCTTAAGCCTGCTGTACCAGCACCAATTACAACAACATCTGTGTTTAATTCTTTCATCGTGGTGTCCTTGTGTGATACCAATTTTATTAAAAAACTGGTTTTCAAAATAAGTTAATAAAATGGGTACGTAAAAGGTAAAAGTAGGGGCATTAATGCCCCTAATTATGTGCTTAAAGGATTACTTAATTAAGCAAAGTATTTTTCTAAATCGTCAGAGCCACCAATGTGTTTTCCGCCGATAAATACTTGTGGTACGGTTTCACGACCTGAAATTGCTTTTAGGCTTGTTAGTGATGCACCAGCACCCATAGTAATTTCTTCAAACACTAAGCCTTTTTCTTCAAGTAGTGCCTTTGCTTTAGTACAGAATGGGCAGCCCGGTTTTGTAAAAATACTAACGGCTTCTGGTTTTACTTGCTTAGGGTTGATGTAATCAAGCATGGTGTCTGCATCTGATACTTCAAACGGGTCGCCTGGTAAGTCTGGCTCGATAAACATTTTGTCAATCACGCCGTCTTTAACCAGCATAGAATAGCGCCAGCTGCGTTTGCCAAAGCCTAGGTCATTTTTGTCTACTAACATGCCCATGCCGTCAGTAAATTCACCGTTACCATCGGGTAATAAAGTGATGTTTTGTGCTTCTTGGTTTTGTGCCCAAGCGTTCATTACAAAGGTGTCGTTTACTGATACGCATACGATATCATCAACACCATTTTGTTTAAGTACACCCGCTAATTCGTTATAGCGCGGTAAGTGAGTTGATGAACAGGTTGGTGTAAATGCACCTGGTAGTGAAAATACAACAACAGTTTTACCTTTAAAAATGTCGTCAGATGTGATTGATTTCCACTCATCGTTTACGCGAGTTGCGAATGTAACTTGTGGAATTGTTTGACCTTCAATATTGTTTAACATGTTTTTAGTTCCTCTTGATTTGTTGATAGCCATTATGTCGTGAAAGTTATAATAGCTCCAATCGTTTGTTTGTATTACCATGATAGATAATACCTATTAGTTTGGCCTTACTATGAATTTAAAAGATCTTGAATATGTAAAAGCGGTTGCTCATTACAAACATTTTCGTAAAGCGGCAGACGCCTGTTATGTGAGTCAGCCGACTTTGAGCGGACAAATTAAAAAGCTAGAACAAGAACTGGGTGTTACATTATTTGACCGTTCTACTAAGCAAGTTACTTTAACGACGCAAGGTGAACGTTTGTTGACACAAATAAAGTTAGTGTTAGAGCAAACCCAAATATTAAAAGAGCTAGCGGCAACCTCGAGCGCACCATTACAGGGTAGAGTAAAAATTGGCATTATCCCAACCATTGCGCCGTATTTATTGCCAACCTTACTCACCTCTATGAAAGAAGCTTTTGCTGATAGTCAGTTTGCTTTTGTGGAAATGCAAACGAGCACTATTTTAGCCGCACTAGATAGCGGTGAGTTAGACATTGCAATACTAGCAGATGTGTCTGAACTCAAGCTTTATCATACAGTTAATATATATAAAGAAGATTTTTTGGTGGCATTATCAGCACAAAACAAGCTTGCTAAGCGCAGCAAAATTGCTCTAGATGAGCTAAAAGCATGTAGTTTATTAATGCTCAGTGATGGCCATTGTTTTAGAGATCAAGCGCAGCGCTTTTGTTTTGCCGCAGGCGTTGATGTGTCACATGAGTACCAAGGAAATAGCTTAGAGACCTTATTGGCGCTGGTTGCTATGGATGATGGTGTAACGTTTGTACCTAAGCTTGCAGCTGCTGAGCGTGAGGGAATCAAGTATTTGCCCATATTCCCTACTCAGCAACGCAGTGTAGTGTTGGCATCTCGTAAGCATTACCCGCACTTGGCTGGTGTTGAACTATTAGCTAAATGGCTTAGTGAGCATCCAGGTTTACGTAAACAGCTCACTAAAGTGATAACTTAGCTAATTCTACAATATCGTTAATTTGAATATTAGGCAGTGGCTGTTTATCCACACTGGTTGCAACCGCGCTTTGCTGATAGACCTGCTCTATCTGAACTTGGTTTAGAGTCGTGATAAGGTTTGGCAGTTTATTGCCAGCGACGTCGGTTAAGTAGTTATGGTGGGCAATATTTAAAATTTGCCCTTTTTCAAGCCCATGCGCTTTACCTAAATTAATCACTAATTTATCGTTTTCAATATGTAAAATTTTGCCTTGGGTCTCAAGGCAGGCCATCGCAGCTTGCAGGTCATAACTAAGTGTTTGGTTGATATCAGTAATCGTTTGTCCGTAATCAGAATGCCAAAATTTTTCGCTGAAGACATCGATTAATTCAGTTTTTTCAAACGGCCATATGCCTTGGCCACGGTAGCTTTTTTGCCAAAGTCGTTCGTAGGTGGTGCCATCAAATAATACAAAATCAACATTGTATGCACGTTTATAGGTTTCATCTTGCCAAAACGCATAACTATTATTAAGTTTATCACTATTCGATATATCCACTATTTGGCTCAGCAACACATATTGTGAATTACTGCGAGAGGCAATTTCTTCAAGTAGAGCGTTGCTGTAATCGTACTGCTGGGTAAAAAACTCACTCACACGGATAGGGAAGTTAAAGTAAGCGGTAGGGCGCGTACTTATTGGTGATTCGTTTAACGTGTTATACAGGTTTTCGCTGGTGGCTTTATTGATGTCAAAAATTTGACCCATTCTGGCTTGTTCACGGTTTTTCAGTTGAGTTTGAGTTATCGCAACAAACTTATTAAAGTTACTTGCTGGGCAATGCTCTTGTTGTGGGAAAATATCTAAACGTAGAGTAATTGCAAATTGATCGCCATGTCTGTCTTCGCTGATCATTTCAATTTTTTGTATTTCACCATGGCTGTTTATTTTTAGTTGGTCTTGGGTGAGTACGCCATCAACTAAGGTTTGCATCGATGTAACTCGCGCCCCTGAGAATACTAGCGCTTGAGTGATAGCGTCTTTGATGGCAACCGATTTTGCTTTAGCAATATCGTTGTTTTTAATGCTTGCGTGACCTGTTGATTCAAACCATTGTGCATGAGCACTCATACTTATACATAGAGCAATACACGCTGCAGATACAGCATAAGTAAATAGTTTTTTCATCTCAAACGTCCACGCCATTATATTGGTTAATTGCTCTTGTTACGCAAGGACTATACCAATTGTTTAAAATATAAGAGTCACACAAGAACATGGCATTGATTGTGCATTGAGAGCACTATAAAACCATTTTTTAACGTGAGATCTTATGCGTATTGTTCTTTTAACTTTAGCCTTTTTCAGTTTAGCAGGTTGTAGTAGCATTTTTGATAAACATGTTGAATACAGCTATATAGAGCCAGACAGCTACCCCGTTTTAAAAGCTGTAGGTTATGCGCCAATCAGTGCACAACCCGGTGAAAACGAATCGCAACGCTCGTTAATGGCCTTGAAGGCGTCTAAGCTTGAAGCATATCGTGAGCTTGCTGAGCAAGTATATGGGCAAAAAATTACCGCAGGGACCACAGTGCAAGGCAGTATTGCACAAAATGATCAGTTACAAAGCCAGGTGCAAGGGATCATAAAGGGCGCCCAAGTAGTCAAAAGCTACCCAGTGGGTGACAGTTACGCGACAGAGCTTAGACTTGATATGAAACGTGTACACGATTTGTATATCGGTGAAATCAAGCCACGAGAAGTGAAAAAAGTAACTTACTATTAGTCAAAATATCTCATATTTATCCCTAAGTGCTATGCTTTGTTTAACAATTCTTTTTGATCTAAAACTGTGGCACGAAAAGGTTTTACTTATTTTTTAACAGCTATTATGTGGCTTTGCTTGTGCACGCTTTTGTAAAGCAGCTCAGGCTTTGGCCTGTAGGTTATAAAGGCTATATTTGGCAAATTATATTGTTGCTGGTAGTACTTAATGGCCTGGTATTCGCTGCCCGTTTACCTATTCAATTCAATGTGTTTTTTCAGCAAATTAATCAACAGTTTGGACCTTCAAGGCTGGCGGTTGCACGGAGCTGGCAAACCATGCTGGTGCAATCACAAAACAAACCTGAACAACAAAAAATTTTAATCGTAAATGACTTTTTTGCTCGTAACTTACGTTATCGAACAGATATTCAGCTCTGGCAACAAAAAGATTATTGGGCGACGCCACTTGAAACCTTAGGTAAAGGCTTGGGGGATTGCGAAGATTATGCAATTGCTAAATATATCAGCTTGCGAGCCCTAGGTGTTGATGACAATAAGCTAAGGCTTATCTATGTTAAAGCACAAATCGGTGGGCCCCGTTCAAATAGAACGCAGGCCCATATGGTGCTGGGTTATTTTGTTACCCCCAATGCTCAACCTCTTATTCTTGATAGTTTAATAACAAAAGTACTACCTGCGGCAAAAAGGACAGATCTAAGCCCTGTATTTAGTTTCAATAGTCAGGGGTTATGGGCAAATAATTCAACCAAAAGTGTTGCGAACCCAACAGCTCGTTTATCGCGTTGGCGTCGGATATTAGAGCAAACACAACGAGAAGGAGTTATGTGGTAATGGCATTTTTTTCCTTATTTAAACGTAATAGAAAAAGCAGTATCACGCTTCGGCAAGAATTGTGGCTTGCCATACTGGTGGTGATACTTGTTGGCTTTATCAGTAGTTTATTGATTAGTACTTATTCAGCAAAAAACTACTTTTCATCTCAGTTGTATTTAAAAAATGTAGATAATGCTAACAATTTAGCCTTAATGATAAGCCAGTTGGAGAAAGATCCTGTAAGTTTAGAGTTACTTATTTCTGCTACTTTTGATACCGGTCACTATCAGCGAATTGAGTTACAAGACCCAACCGGGGAAGTCATCGCAAAGCGGGTGTTCAGTGGCGATTTTGATACTTCTACACCTGATTGGTTTCACCACCTATATCACTTAGATGTTGCGCCTGGGGTTTCTCAAGTTAATGATGGTTGGAGCCAGTTTGGCACTGTATTTTTAGAAAGTCATAGCCAGTATACAGAGCAGGCTTTATGGCAAAGCGCGGTGAGGTTATTTTTTAGTTTCTTATTGGTAGCAATAGTGGCTTGTATTGCAAGCAGCTACTTTTTATCAAGAATATTACGGCCATTGGATGATGTGGTGTATCAGGCCAGTGAATTAGGCAATAAGCGTTTTATAAAATCAAAAGTACCACATACTTATGAATTTGCTCGCCTTGTAAGTTCGATGAATCAACTCTCTAGTCGCTTTAGTCAAATAATTAAAGAAGACAAAAAGCGTTTAGAAGAATTTAGATTTAAAAGCCAGCATGATGAATTAACCGGTTTAGCAAATAGAGAGTATTTTTCTGCCACCTTAGAGGCGCAGTTAAAACAATCAGAAGATCATGCACATGGTGCGTTGTTTTTATTTAGAGTGATGAACTTAGACCAAATTAGTGAGCGGTTGGGACGAGTTGAAATGGTTGACTTTTTACGGCGTTTTACTAAAACGTTAATTCTCTTTTTAGAAGAAAACGAAGATCGTTTCTCTGAAAATCATATCGCGCGTATGTCACATACCGACTTCACTGTTTTGCTGACAGACATTGATGATTTAAAACTACTTAGTGAGCGGATATTACAGCTGCATAAAACATTGGTAAGTGAGTATCAAGGTGTTGATTTAGCAGTGCCACATAGTTGTACATTTATTGAGAGTAAAGATACCCGTTTTACTTTGTTGAAACGGGTGGATAACTTATTAAAAGTTGCTTCAAGTGAACAAACAACTCAAGCTGAACTGACTGACAATAAAAACAAAAGTGAGCTATTTGATAATCCAGATAGTTGGCGTGAGGCCATTGAACAAGCATTGGATAATGATGATTTAGATATTATGCTTTATCCGGTTACCAGTTTTAACGGTAAATTGTTGCATAATCAGCTAACGTTGAGCTTATTATTAAATGGCGAGCTCTACCGCCATGGTTATTATTACCACTGGGCTAAGCGATTAAAATTACTATCTCGGTTAGATTGGGGAATAATCAAATATTTAGTTAGAGTGTTTGATGAACGTGAAGATTTAAAATTGATTTCTGTTGAGTTATCAGAAGAAACATTACTTGATGATAGTGCGCTTGCTGCAATCTTAACTTATCTTTTAGCCTTCCCTGATTTAGCAAAGCACATTTGTTTTGATATAAAAGAGAGTATAGCTGTTGCCGAGTTGAAAATTTTTAGAGACTTTTGTGGGCAAGTAAACAGTATGGGCGCTAAAGTTGCGCTCAAAAGAGTGGGCTCTGCATTTACCAAGCTTGATAAATTACAAGAGCTGGGTCTTGAGATGATAAAGGTTGATAGTATTTATGGCCACAATATAAGTTATAGCCAAGATAACCAAACGTTTTTGCGGGGAGTGTGTTCAATGGCGCATTCAATTGGAATTAAGGTTATTGCAGAAGGGGTTAATAACCCTGATGATTTAACCATGTTGCAATCACTTGGCTTTGATGGTGTTGTCTCGCAGCCGACAGATGAGACTGTAGAGCAAGATAACTAACAGCGTCTATATAGCTTTTAATGTTAGCTGCCTTTAACGGCTAACATTAGGTGCATACGATCGCGCACGTTTAATTTATTGAGCACAGAGCTCATGTGTTCTTTAACGGTTCTTTCGGTGATTTTTAGTTGCTTAGCTACTTGTTTGTTTGTTGCACCTGTAACTACAATATCAACAACTTGACGCTCGCGTTTGGTTAAGCAGTTTAAGTCACAATCATGTTTGTAATTGATCGGTTGTTCAGATAGAGCGCCGACTAAGTTAGACAATAATTGCCCGGGTAGCCAAATACCACCACTGAGTGTCGTGTCGGCTACTTGCTCAATAATAACCTGACTTGCAAAGGCTTCAACATACCCTCTAGCACCCATTTTTAGTGCGGCACCGAGCTCATTAATATTGAGCTCTTTTGCCATAACGATCACTGGAATGCGGTTTTTGCTATACCTAGCAATTATTTCTAACCATTGTGGCATTCCCGCTAAAATCCAAATTACACTATCAGCTGTAACATGCTTAGGCGCTAATTGTTTGATCTCACAATTAGGATAAGCATTGCTCCAATGTGGAGATACAAGTTCAGCTGTGCTAATAAAGATGTGTGAGCGCATTATAACTCCCGTTTAAGGCTAATGGTTAAGGCTTAGCGTTCAGTCATGGCCAGTGAGGTAGCCCGCAATACAGGTTTGAGTAAGTATTCTAAGACGGTTTTTTTGCCTGTAATTATATCTACCTGGGTTGTCATGCCTGGGATAATGGTAAGGTCATCGGCAAATTGTTTTTTATTGGTTTTTAATTGCACTAAATAAAAAGTGTTATCTCGTTCATCGGTAATTGTATCAGCACTGATCTGTATCACTTCGGCATGTAAACCACCATAAATGGCAAAATCGTAAGCGGTAAACTTTATCATTGCTGCTTGCCCTGGGCGCAGAAAAGCAATGTCTTTAGGCGGTATTTTCGCTTCTACAATGAGTTGATCATCCAGAGGTACTATTTCTAATACGTCACTACCTGGTTGCAGGATGCCGCCGACAGTATTAACCATTAAGCGCTGAACAGTGCCGTTCACCGGCGATCTAATTTCAGTTTGGGTGACTTTATCCGCCAGACCTGATTCAGTTTCTTTAATCGATTCAAGGCGTAATAACGCTTCAGATAATTCATTATTCCATCGATTTATCATCACTAGCTCAACTTCCGCGACTTTATTTTTTGCTTCATTAATGGCTGATAGACTGCGATTTATCACCGCTTTTGTTCTGCTTATTTCACCTTTCAGGTCAATGGCTTGGCGTTCTAAGCGGATGATGTCGATATCAGAAACAGCGCCTGATTTTAATAATGGGCGGGTAACTTGTAGCTCCCGGTATATTAATCGCAGAGCATCAGTATGCTGCTTTAATGCGGCTTGGGCTTCGATATGATCTTGTCGGCGTTGCTCTAATTGGCGCTTATGAATACTGATTTGTTGATCTAATTCTTGTTTATTACTCAGATAAAGTGCCTGCTCATGGATAACTGCATCGGGGGAGTCTATTTTTAGTTGCTCATCAAAAGTTAGAGGCTGCTTTTGCGTAAGTGCTTTTAACCTGGTAACTTTGGCACTGAGAGAGAGTACTTTAGCCTGATTTTCACGAAAACTTGAGATATAGCGAGTAGGATCGATTTTGATTAATACATCACCGACACTAACGACTTGCCCCTCACGTACGTTGATTTGTTCTACCATGCCGCCATCGTAAGATTGTACAAGTTGCAATTTATTGGATGGGATCACTCGTCCTTCACCACGAGCTACCTCATCTAGACTTGCAAACGCAGACCAAACAATTAACAGCAACATACTCAAACATATCAAATATAACAGCAATCGCGCCTGTGCAGGTTGTTGTTGCATTTTTTCCCATTGTGCATCCACTACCCAGTCTTGGTTGTTTGGCGGTGATAACCAATTTTTAAATAAACCATTAAATATTGAAGGTTTGTGGCCTTTGCTGGCTGCTATAGCCCGCTCCATCGACTCGAAGGAACGCTGCTCTAATGGCGGCTTTTTCTCACTCATGAAGCACGCTCCACAGGTGTTTTGTTAAGTGAAGCGATGACTTTATCTTTGGGGCCATCGGCTGATACCTTTCCTTGGTCTAATACAATTATGCGGTCAACAAGTTCTAATAGCGAAGTTCTGTGAGTAACTACAATTAAGGTTTTATCAACACTGTGTTGTTTTAAGCTCGCAATAATTTTTGCTTCACTATTATGATCAAGGGCAGATGTTGGCTCATCTAAAATAAGTATTGGTGGGTCATTTATAAGCGCTCTGGCAATGCCTACCGCTTGTCGTTGACCACCAGATAATAGCCTGCCTTGTTCGCCGACTTGTAGATCAAACCCATCCGGATGAGAATTAATTAATTCAAAAAGTTGGCTTTTTTCGCAGGCAGAAATAATTTGTTCGTCCTTAGCATGCCATGCACTTAGGGTGATATTGTCTTTTAAAGTACCGTAGAACAAAGAAACTGTTTGCGGCACATAACCAATATTGTGTCTCAGTTCGGCTGGGTCAATTTGATGAATGTCGCTATTATCAATAGAAATTGACCCAGATGTTGGTTCGTAAAGCCCTAATATAAGTTTTTCAAGTGTACTTTTACCTGAGCCATTACGGCCTAAAATAGCGACTTTTTCACCTGCTTTTATTGTTATATTAATACCTGATAGCGCATCATTACTTTCATCTGAGTACTTAAAGCGTACGTCTTTAAATTGAATATCGCCTCTTAATATTGGGTGACTTACCCAGTGTTTTCCAGGCGGGCGTTCAACCTCGTTCTCCATGATCTCGTTAAGAGAATGCATAGCTATTGCTGCATGATGAAATTGGGCCAAAACCGCCGCAGATTGCCCGATTGGCCCCATAGCTCGAGACGATAATAAGTAAGCAGCAATTAACCCGCCTTGGGTTAGATCACCATTGATAATGAGATGAACACCGATAATAACAATAATGACGCCAACACATTGTTGAGCCCAGGTGGCCGTAGTTGAAATAGACCCAGATATAAGCCTGCTTTGTGCATTTATACGGGCGATAAATATGGTTGATTTTTCCCAAATAGCTTGGGTTTTACATTCACTATGAAAACTTTTTACGTCTTCAATATTAGTTAGACTTTCAACCAGCGTAGCGTTGCGCATCGAGCTTGCTTTCATTGTTTGTTCAGAAAAAGCTTCTAATTTTCTATGCGCTGCTAATGCGTAACACAGTAAAAATAAAGCGCCTGCAATAATCGGAATACTCAAAGGAACGCCGATTATGGCAATTACTATGATGTATAAAAACACAAAAGGCAGATCCACAAGCGCAACTAAAGTGATTGAACTAAAAAAACTTCTTACAGCTTCAAAAGACTGAATATTACTGGCAAAGGAGCCTGCAGAATTTGGTCTGTTTTTTAATTTCATGCCCAAAACACGTTCCATGATCACTGCCGACACTTTTACGTCTATTCGGCTTGCTGCAAGTTCGACAAAATAGCTGCGTACTAGTCGCAGAGCTAAATCTGCAGTAAGGGCAATTAAAACCCCAATAGCTAAAACCCACAGTGTCTCTGTTGCTTGGTTTGGCACCACTCGGTCGTATACATTCATAACAAATAACGGCATGGCAATAGATAGTAAACCAAGTGCAATCGCTGAAATAATAACGTCTTTATAAAGTGAGCGACATTCTTTGATGACTCCCCAAAACCAGCCATCTTTAGAGAGTTTTTGTAGCACTGGTGAGCGAGCATCAAAGGCAAACTCAGGTTGTGCATAAATAATAATATCAGTCGTATTTTGGCTCAATTGTTCAATACTTAGCTGCACCGCAGAGTCACTTAACTCTGGGTAAATAACTTCCATTGTAGCTGTTTCGGGATCTAAAGAAGTCACCACGCAAGCTTGGTTGTCACTTAGCAATAAAATAGCAGGTAATAATGCCGTGTTTATTTTTGTTAGTGGCTTATTGACCACCTTTGTTTTAAAGCCAATGCGTTTAGCTGCCCGTGAAAAGCCTGAAGGGGTAAGGTTACCTTGTTCGAGAGGTAAACCACTTAATATCGTTTCGCGAGAAAATTCGCGGTCATGGTAATGGCATAAAATAGCAAGACAATCTACTAATACGCCGCCATGGTTTGTTAAATCATCTATTTCCATGTAATGGCCAACGTTGTAATTTAGAGAGTAAAAATGATTAGTCTGATCAGAACCCGTTGCTTGCCGCTAGACCGCCACTGTCGTCGGTAATAATGGCCTCTATGCGGCGGTTAGCGGCATTTGCACGTACAGATATTTCTTGAATTTTAGGAGAGTCAGTACCATAGCCGAGTGATTTGACCCTGCTCGGACTGATGCCGTATTGCTGAGTCAGTATTTGAGCGACAGAGAAAGCCCGTTGCTCAGATAGTTTACGATTATATAATGCAGGCCCTTCTAATGATGCATGGCCTTGTATTTCAACTTTTTTATTTGGATGTTGGCTTAAAAAATCTGCGAGCCTTTGTATTTCTTGCATATATTGCGGACGTACCTCACTGGAATCAGCAGAAAAAGGGATACCAATCTCTACATTGGCAGAATCTTTTTTGTATTTAGTGCAACCAACTTCATCCACTTCTGTAAATGAGGGGGTGGCTGGGCAGTCATCGTTTTCGTTTGCCACTGAATCACCATCATCATCTTGAAAATCGCTCATACTGTTTAATGTGGTATTGAGCGCAGGCGCTTCTAAGTATCGAGGCATTGCAGTCACGCTCATGTAGGCATTATCTTGCATTTTCTTTTTTTGCAAAAAAGCTTGGCGGTTGAGCGTTGCACCTACATCGTATTTTGGGCAAATCGTTTCAGGGTTGTGAGCCAGCGGATCGTCGGTTAAATCGCTTACTTTAGGAAACTTATCTGAGGTAACATTGAGCGTAGGCAAAAGTTTGCCCATTTGCGCTAACATAGTCAGAATTGCCTCTTGGCGTTCATAAAGTGCCGAAATATAAGAGCGTGTAGACTGAAATGATTCGTTTTCTGCATCAAGTACATCTAGCAGCGTTCGTTGGCCAATATCGAATTGATCTTTATAAGCAAATTTTACTTTATTTGATGAACTCTTATGCTGCTCGAGTGCAGGGAGCTTACTTTCGAGTACTCTTACATTGTTATAGGCTATCTGCAGACTTTGCCTGATGTCGATACAAGATTGATCGCGTTGATATTTTGCTACGTTGACCTCTTGATAGGCTTGCTCTAGATTGGCGCTATCTAGGCCGCCTTTATACAGGTTATAGCTGACATCTAAACCAACACGAGCTTCAGTACGTGTTTCATTAAAACCAAGTTCATCACGATCTTGTGTGCCGTAGCGTGCAGATAAATCAACATTAGGGTGAAACGCTGATTTTTGTGATTGGGCATTTGCTTGTTGAGCTGCAATATTATATAGCGATGCATAAAAGTCATAACTATTTTTATATGCTATATCAAGTGCTTGATTAATTGAAATAGGAATACTGTCTTCATTTAGTTTTGCTTCAGTCGTCCCTTTTTGAGGTAGTTCACCAACAACTCTTAAATAGCGAGCGCTCACATCATGCAGGTTGGCGTATTCTGTCATTACATTTGATTGAGCTAATGAGAGCCGGCCACTGATCTGCTCTAAATCGGCAGCGCGAGCAACACCGGCGCCAACACTTTGTTCTATTTGTTGGTATACCGATTCGTGCTCTTTTAAGTTTTGTTGGGCAAGTTCTACAAGGCGTGTAAATTTTTGCACATCAATATAAGCTACACTTGCTTCTAGTGCTACTTGCTCAGCTTGCGACATCATTTCAAAGTAGCGAACAAGCTGCAGTCGCTTGAAACGCTCTACGGTGTTTGACGTTCTAAATCCATCATAGAGCATTTGTCCTAAGGTGAGTTCTGCAGTATTACGGTTATATTCATCTTCAACACCGTAATTGCGTTTTTCATATCCAGCACTCACTGATGCATCAATGGTTGGTAAGTATCCCGATTGTGCTGCATCCACACCGTAGACCGATGCTTTAAATGCATGCCATGCTTGCTGAACCTCAGGGTTATTAGATATCGCTTTGTCTGCAACATAGGTTAAAGGCATGAGCGACGTTTGCTCTGCTTGCACTTTAGGAATAACTCCCAATATGGCTAAAGTTAGGCTAAAAGCTAAAATAGTTTTACTTTGCTTTATGCTATTTTTTCTAATCATTGCATCCTCTTAGATCAGTTATGAGCATCATTGATTAAGTTTTAGACAAAGAAATTAGTTTCTGCAAATCTAATTACGAAGTAGCATAAAAATTAATTTACACCACCTTTTTTGGTCTTAATTTACTCATTCTTTTTTTGTATCCCTGTACTTTGGTCCAGTAGCTCTTTCGTATTATTAGTATAAATTTTAATCTATACAGTCGATTTTCTTAACTAGGTAGGTGGAATCATGGATGCAAATCAATTATTAGTCATTGATATTCAAGGGGCAGTGCAAATAGCTTTAGATGATGGTTCATTTCGTACACTAACCCTCGGTGATACAGTCACAGTGGGTGATACCGTTATTACAGCGACAAGCTCCTCGTTAATATTAGATGTCAAAGGGTTATCACTCTCAATCCCCGCGAATCAAAGAATCCAAATCACACCAGATTTATTGGCACAAGCAGCCCGAGATAACTCTGAAACAACTTTATTTGATGAATCAATTGATGACGTCATTGCTAGTTTAAATGCAGCTGAAACACCACCACAAATTGATGAGCAGAACCCAGACGTTACTGACTTTTTACAGGCTTTAGAAGGTGATGGAGATATCCTAGATGCATTAGATGCAACTGCCGCAGGTGGAAATGCCTCAACAGGTTCTGGTGGGGGAACGTCTTTTGTTACTCTCACCCGGATTGCCGAGGATTTGAGTGATACAACATTATCGTTTGATGATAATTATGAAAGTTTCAATGATGGTATTTTTAGTTTAAGAGACACCACTGATGGTGTACTGCCTGAAACCGACTCTCTAGCATCCTTAGCAATTAATGAGTTAGGTTTAATAAATAATGCACAGCCGTTGATTAGCGGTACCAGTGAAAACTTGGCAGGGCAAATCGTTACGCTTTCAACAACTGACTCCACGGGAGAAACGCAGACACAAACCGTCGTTATTGAAGCCGATGGCACATTTAGTATCTCAGTCGATGAGCCTTTTAGTGATGGTCCGGTAGTCGTTGAGGTAACAACAACAGACACTGATGGAAACCCAATCACAGAAACAATAACAGTTGAAGTAGATACCATCGCACCTTCTATTAGTATTGCTGAATTAACCGATTCAAATCAACAATCACCGGTTATTTCGGGCACAACTCAGGGAGTGGATACTGGGACGAGCGTTTCTGTAACTATTATAGATAATGCAGGTGTTGAGCAGGTATTTATAGTAACGACACAAGCCGATGGTACATGGTCTGTGACACCACAGGCATTGGCTGAGGGAGAGTACACGGTTACAGCAACTGTAACGGACCTAGCTGGTAACTCAGCGCAAGATTCAGCTACTGCCAATATAGATTTAACCGCGCCGAATATCAATCTAACTGAATTATCAGATAACTCAGATGAAACACCTATTATTTCAGGAACAGTAACGGGTGTCGATGCGGGGGCGAGTGTGAGTATCCAACTCATAGATGCATCTGGGAATGAGCAAATTTTTACCGCTATTTTACTTGCTGATGGTAGCTTTGCTATTGAAGTACCCCAAAATATTGCACAAGGTGAATTTACAGTGACTGCATCTGTGGTTGATGCCGCAGGTAATGAGGGTACAGATACCATAACTGGAAACATTGATCTCAGTACACTGACAATTAACATTGCAGATATCGGGGAAACCAATGACACAACTCCTACTATTTCGGGAAGCACTCTAAATGCTCAAGCTGGCGACACTGTAACAATTATAATTACTGGGTTTGATGGCCAAACAGAAACTTTAGTGACTCAAGTAGATGCAAGTGGAGATTGGCAAATAGCTGTAACACAGTCATTAGTAGAAGGTGAATTTACTGTCAGTGCCACACTGGCAGATAGCTTTGGTAACCAAGCGGCAGCCAATGCCACGGGCCTTATTGATACCACGCAGCCTACAATTTTGATAGAGCCTCTTTTCAATTCAAACGACACCACGCCAACTATTACCGGTACCAGTGATGAAATTGGTGCTACGGTTACTTTAACCGTAACGGATAGCACTGGTGTAGTACAAACATTATCCACAACAGTGCTTGCCGATGGCACCTGGTCCGAGGAAGTGCCCAATGCTTTGGCTGAAGGTGGTTTTACCGTTGAAGCGAGTGTAACTGATAGCGCAGGAAACATTGCCAATGACACTGAAACAGGCGGTGTTATTGATACCCAGGCCCCTACACTTGATATTGACCCACTACCAGCAACCAATGACACAACACCAACTATTACAGGTAGTAGTGATGAAATTGGTGCAACTGTAAACTTAACAGTAACGGATAGCACTGGTGTTGAGCAAACACTGAGTGCGACAGTGCTTGCTGATGGAAGGTGGTCAGTTGATGTGATCAATGCATTAGCTGAAGGTGAGTATCAAGTCACTGGTATCATTAGTGATGAGGCTGGAAATACAGCAACAGATACCGAATTAGGAGGCTTAGTTAGTAGTGAACTACCAAGCTTAACTATTGATGAGTTAACCCCAACGAACGACACCACACCAACTATTACAGGTACCAGTGATGAAATTGGCGCTGTTGTGAGTGTTCTTGTTACTGATGCATCTGATGTAGAGCAAAATATTACTGCTACGGTACAAGCCGATGGTACTTGGGCAGTGGATGTACCTACTGACTTAGCTGAAGGGAGATTTATTGTTGAGGCTAGCGTCACAGATACCGCAGGTAATACTGTTAGTGATATTGAAACAGGCGGTGAGATTGATACCCAAGTACCTATCTTTGATATTGACCCTTTATCAGAAATAGATAGCAGTTTGCCAACCATTACCGGAACTAGCGATGAAATTGGCGGGAGCGTTACTTTAACTGTGACAGATGCTGCAGGTGCTTTACAAACCCTGACAGCGATAGTGCAAGCTGATGGTACTTGGTCGGTAGAAGCATCGAATGATTTAGCTGAAGGGGAGTTTCAAGTATCAGGCAGTATTAGTGATGAAGCTGGAAATATTACGAGTGATAGTGAAACTGGAGTAATTAACACAGGAGTATCCACGCTTACAGTCAGTATAGACGAATTAGGCCAAGTGAACGATGTTACACCTGTAATTACAGGGCAAACAAATGCACCTGCTGGTGCTGCAGTCACCATTACGGTTGTTGATTCGCAAGGTTTTGAACAACTAATCACTACGACTGTAGCGGCTGATGGTTCATTTAATGCAGATGTTCTTGCTGACATGGAACAAGGCAGTTTTGAGGTAACAGTACTTGTTTCAAGCCAAGGTCAAAGTGTATCTGCAGTTGCAGTCGGTACAATTGACTCTATCGCTCCGGAGCTTAATATAAATAGTCCTCTTAATGGTAATGATAATACACCATTAATTAGTGGAGGCAGTGATTTAGGAGCTAACCAAACGGTTACAGTTGTCATTGTAGATGCTGATAGTGTAACTCAAACACTGGCTGCTCAAACGGACGCACAGGGTAATTGGCAAGTTACATCAGCAACGTTAGCTGATGGTAATTATATGGTTACTGTAACTGCTCTTGATGCTGCAGATAATCAGGGGCAGGTAACAGCAACAGGAACAATTAAAACATCAGCCCCTATAATAAACCTTGAGTCTTTAGGTTTAGGAAATGATGCAACACCTAGCATTAGCGGTAATACAGATTTACAAGCGGGAGAGAGTGTAAATATCATTATTACTGACAGTAATGGTGATTCATATCAGGTTGCAGCTGTTGTAGATAACAGTGGCATATTTTCTATTGAGTCTCCTTTCTTACCTGAAGGCAATTACTCTATTGAGGTAAGTGCGGGGGATGATTTTGGTAATATCACAACTGTTCAAGGAAGTGGTGTAATAGATACACTTGCTCCGACGATAAGTATTAATTCTATTGGTGCCATTGACAATTTAACCCCAACAATTTCGGGCTTAACAAGTGAGCCTGCCGGTAAAATAGTTCAATTAGAAATTACTGACTCAGAAAATAATACACAGCTTCTAAGTGCACTTGTAAATGAAAATGGGGAGTGGAGTGTTGATGTTACTACGGAGCTTGCTGCCGGGATTTTTGATGTTGTAGCATTGATTGCTGATGATGCAGGAAATGCATCACAAGCCAGCGAGCAAGGTAACTTGATTGCTGATGGCGCATTAATTAACATTAATGATATTGGCACATTAAATGACTCTACCCCAACTATTTCTGGTACTTCAAGCGCAGCAGCTGGCGTCTCTGTATCGATACTTGTTACTGATTCTTTATCAGGAACTCAGAGTTTTAACGCAGCGGTTTTAGCTGATGGGACATGGTCAGCTGATGTGCCACTAGCAATGGCTGAAGGCAGCTTTACTGTTAGAGCAGAAGTCACGGAAACAGGTATTACCAACTTTGACACAGCTGAAGGCTTATTAGATCTTACTTTTCCAAACTTTAGCATCAATGAAATTGGCGAAACTAATGATAGTACGCCCACAATTTCGGGGGAGAGCGATTTAGAAGCTGGAGATGTTGTAAATATAATTTTAAGTTATGGCAATGAACAAGAGTTAAGTTTTAATGCAACAGTGTTAACTGATGGCAGCTGGCGAGTTGCCACACCTCAAGAACTCCCAGAAGGTGAATTCACTGTAGTTGCAACTGTTGAAGATAGCGCAGGAAATAGTGTGAGTGCTAGTGTTACAGGTACATTGGATTTAACTCCTCCAGTTATTACTATAGACCCACTCAGTCCCACTAATGATCCTTCGCCATTGATAAGTGGTACAGCTAATGAGCCTGCAGGTACTGCAGTGACTGTTGAGTTTCAAGATAGCGCTGGGGTTGTACATTCAGTACAAACAACTGTTAATGCAAATGGTGAATGGCAAATACCTGCAGGACAGGATCTCAGTGAAGGTAGTTACACAGTTACCGCGTCGGTAGTTGATACTGCTGGAAATCAGGCTACAGCAAGTACGGGGAGCTTTACTGATTACACTGGCCCTGATTTAGAAATTCAGCCATTACTAACATTATTAGGTCAAGCAGTTGCCATCAATGGTACATCTGATTTACCAGCAGGTAGTGAAGTCACAGTATATCAGCAGCTGTTAAACGGTGGTTTGAATTTGGTTGGTACAGCAATAACAGATAGTAATGGTAATTGGGGTTTGGTCGGCCTGGGCTTGTCGTTATTAAATCTAGCTGGGGTATACGCTGAGGCAACAGATGAATCTGGTAATACTGCAAGTGATACCTTAAATTGGAATGATAATACTCCACCAGTACTTACAATATCAGTTTCAGAACTGACGTCAGATAACACACCGACAGTGACAGGGAGCACAGATATTGCTCCAGGAAAGCAAGTCGAGGTAATTTTTACCGATGATAACGGTGTAAATTATACGCAACAAGTTACAGTTCAAGCTGACGGTTCATTTAATGCAACAGCTCCAACACTTGTTGATGGTGATTTTAATGTAACGGTTCAAGCTATTGATAGTTCTAATTTAGTTACAGAGGTAACCGCAGCTGGTGTAATTGATACACAAGGTCCACTACTAGAGATCAATGAAATCGGCACAATAGGTGATAACACTCCTACCATCAGCGGGCTAAGCTCTGAGCCAGAAGGCAGCCTTGTTAATATACAAGTCACCGATAGTGGTGGTCAAGAAACTGATTATGTCGCAACTGTGAGTGATGGAGGAACGTGGCAATTAGAATTGACTAACCCATTGCCAAATGGTGATTTTGATATCTTTGTGAGTGCTACTGATGGAGCAGGTAATACAGGCTCTGCCGAAATGAGCGGAACAGTAAATTCGGTGCTTGATACAATTGCTATTAATGCAATACCGACATTAAATGATGTTACTCCAACTATCGGTGGTTCAACTACTCTAGAGCAAGGCACTGTAATTAATATTGCTATTACTCAAGATAGTAGTACACAAGTCACTTCAGCAACGGTTGATGCTAGTGGAAATTGGCTTGTTGATGAAAGTACTATGAGTGAATTAGTTGATGGTAATTTTACTGTACAAGCTTCAGCAACCGATCCTGTAGGAAATACGATTAGTACAACGATCAGTGCGGTAATCGATTTAGTTGCCCCTATAATTAATATCACCCCAATCGTGACAGATAATGAAGCTTTACCGGTTATATCGGGAACGTCAGATCTGACTGCGGGTAGTGATATTACTGTCACATTTACAGATATAAATGGTATTAGCCAAAGTGTAATTACACAGGTAGATACAAGTGGCAATTGGCAAGTTCAAGCGACCACAGCGTTACCTGAAGGCGAGTTCACAGTGCTTGCTTCAGCACGTGACGGTGCTGATAACATCGGTACAGATACGGCTACAGGGATAACTGATTACACTGGACCTGCATTAGCAATTAACCCACTATTAAGCGTGCTTGGAATAGCACTTGGAGTAAGTGGGACATCAGATTTACCAGCAGGAAGTGAAGTTGAAGTAACACAAGAAGTGCTTGGTGGTGTTGTTAACTTGCTAGGAACGGCTGTTACAGATGACAATGGTAATTGGAGTTTAGTTGGTTTAAGTATTGGATTACTCAATTTAGCAGGAGTGAATGCAACAGCAACGGATGAATACGGGAACGAAACTACAGCCAGACTTAATTGGAATGATAATACACTGCCAGTGATAAGTGTTGTAGGTGATGTTCTAACATCAGATGATACACCGACAATTACAGGCACGACAGATGTTTCTGTAGGTTCAGATATAGCTATTGTTTTTACCGATGATAATGGTGTTACCTATGCGCAAACAGTTCAAGTGCAAAGCGGTGGTGCTTTTACAGCAACAGCGCCTGTGCTAGTTGAGGGCAGTTATAGCGTTACTGCGACGGTCGAAGAGGATTCTGGTTTAGTAAATACTGCGACGTTCAGTGGCACAATTGATATTACTGCCCCAAGTTTAACGGTTAATGATTTAGGAGTTATCGCTGACAGTACCCCAGTTATTAGTGGCACATCATCTGAGCCTGTGGGAAGTGAGGTCAGTGTATCAGTGACGGATGATAATGGTGCTAATTATAATTACTCAGCGACAGTCGCGGCTGGTGGTTTATGGCAAGTAGAAGTAACAGACCTACTTGCAAATGGAGAGTTTAGCGTTGCTGTAACTGCTGAAGATACAGCCGGAAATATTGGCTTCGTTGAGGTAACGGGGGTAGTTAATGCAAGTATTACAGATACAATAACAATAGACACTATAACAGATACGTCCGAAGATAAACCTCTTATAAAAGGCAGCACGACACTTGCGCAGGGAACTGTAATTTCTATTGTGATTTCTCAAGGAGTTGACGAGCAAACATTAACCTCTGTCGTTGATGCAAGTGGCCAGTGGCAAGTTAATGAAGCCGATATGAATCCATTAATTGAAGGAAGCTTTAGTGTTTCAGCAAGTGCGTTAGATCCTGCAGGGAATACTATTACTGATAGTTTAACCAGCGTGATCGATTTACTGCCAACGATTAGTATTACAACTGATTTGTCTGAGCCCATCTTTGGTGACACTCTTATAATCAATGGAACTTCTAGTGAGCCATATACAGACGTGACGCTTGAGATTTTGATCTCCGGACAATCTCACTCACTGAATATTAAAACAGATGAAAATGGTAATTGGAGTGATCCACTTATGTTTGGTGATGGCATAAACCCTTTGTATGGTGAATTTAATTATTCAGCTTCTATCACCGATAGTAGCGGTAATACTGCAGTGACTACTGTTATAGGTAACCATCCAAATCCAGAGAACTTCTTCGATTTCTCAGTTTTAGATCCAGGAGGAGTTCTGCTAAACCTTTTTGGAGATTATGCCTCTGGAGTAGGGGAACCTGGTAGCACAATTTTTGTAATTAAAAGTGCAGTAGATATTCTTAATTTAAATTTAGTCGACGAATCTGTCATTGAAGGACAGGTAGAGGCAGATGGTACATGGGAAATAGAATTAAATGGACTGACAAGTTTACTTAGCGGCCCATATTATTTTGTAACGATTGAAGATGGGTATTATGTGGTAATTGATAACTCTGATAATATGACAGTAGTTAAAGCTGCTTCTGAGTCGAACAGTGTGAGCCCAGACTCTTCTAATGAGTTAATTGGAGAAGATGTTACTGCAAGTTTGAGTAACTTTAATTTACAAGGAGAGGGGACTGAGCCGCCATCAACATATCAATACCTTGATGAAAGTGTCGACTTAAGTAGGGTGCTTTCGAATGAATCCGTTGGCAATCAAATGTTACCCGCTGAATTATCTATCCAAGATGTACTTAGTGATGCTAACAAGGAGAATGTACTTGCCCTAGATGTTGACAGTGAACAACAAAGTCTTGCGTTTAGTGAAAAGCAGTTATCGGATGCAGAACCAGTCTCGGATGCGCAAAGTCAATCTGAGGAAATGATTAAGAAGTTAATTGAAAGCGGTAATAACCAGATTGATATGTAAGTGAGTTAGCCAATGGAAGTTTGGAAGCGCGAACTCGGTTTCGCGCTTTTCTCTATAGGTTACTTTTTCTTGTGACAAATCTTTATGGTTTTAGAATTAGCAGAAAATAAGTAAGAGTTTAAGTTTTGGTTAATTACTTGAGTGTAGGGATGCAACGTAAGCTTATTGATAGGTAATGAAATTTGGCAAGACAAGTTGCTAAAAATTTTGATTTGAGAAACTTGCTACGCTTTCAAATTATGAACAATTTTACTATTACCTTGAACAACACTACCGCCTTGGTCGTAGGTCACAGAGGTAGGTGCACCAATTAGAATATCTTTGAGTTGTTTAACACTTAATTGCGCTTGGTGTGCTGCGTGTGCGTTAACTTCGTTTTTCTTTTTACACGTTTCTAAATGCTTACGAACAGCAGAAATTAAATCAGACACTTCTTCCGATTTAGAATCATTACTTGCAAGTAAAGTGTTCAGTTCTTTATCAAGGGTTTGGATCTTGCTAAGAAAAGACAGCTTCTGCTTTGCAATATCTTTAAGCCCTTCACCTCGACGTGATGCTATCGCTGTAAGTTCATCATCTAAAACGTCAACCAGTGAAGTTAAACAATTTAACTGCATAGTGAGTTTTGACGCAATCAAACTATTATGATCAGCCATAAACGTCAAACTCAAAAGCAGCTATATTCTTAGCTAATTTTTCAGCGTCGATTTGATATTTACCTTCGCTGATTGCTTTTTTAAGCTCAGCAACTTTATTGCTATCAAAACCTGAAGACTGTTGAGCCTTCTCTTGTAATGACTTTAGCTGTTGTGCTTGCGGCGTTAAACTGACCGAATCGGCCGCTGCTTTTGGTGCAGTAGTTTGTGCCGACTGTGCCTTATTGTTTTGCAAATCAACTTTTTGTTGCTTAGCATTGGCCAACACATTAGGCTGTTGTTGACCCTTATTTACTTGGCTTACCATGATTTTAACCTATACATAATCCAACATATGCCTATTTATCGGCATGCATGATAGATACTTTAGCACAAATTTGAAAATTTAAATATTTACCTGCACAGACTCAACACCGTCTACACGGGCATTTAAAACTTTCCCTGATTTTGCATTTTTTACCCTTACCTGCTCACCTAATGTACCATCCTCAAGGGCTAAACCGGAAGTTTTTATTCTCAACCCCCTAATTGTAGCAAATATAGTGACATTATCACCTTTGCACACCATGCAAATTTGGCTTAAAACAACAGGTAGACCACTTCGAATATTACGTTTACTGCGACTACCAATTAAAACTGATTCATCTTGTAAATGTTGTACTCGAACAAAGTGTTTTGGCCTCATTTCAACACTAAGGTGATGTGCCTCTATTACTGCGCCTCTGGCAAGGTGTTCGGTAGCAACCACAATAGGCTCAAGCTCAGTTATACGAACATGTACGTATTGACTCCACCCTTGAATATCTTCACAGTTAATTTGTACCGTGACTTGCCGGTTAAAAGGAGGCGCTGTTGACACGCTTAATGACGGCGAGCTTGTACAACTGCGATCGGGTATTCTGCTGTCTAACGCAAGTGCATTAATTTGCGTTTGCTCATTATTAATTGGTTGTAATTGATCTCTTATGTATGAGACCGCGAGTGTTTGTAACTTTTCTTTGCTGTATATTTGCCCATATACCGGTGAAACTAGGCATAGGCTAGCAAGAAAATAAAAAACACTGTATCTTCGGCTTTTTTTTAACAAACTCATAATGTTTCGACTATGCTTATGGTTGAAAACAGGGTATATATATTTAGCGTCAATTATTAGACGCTCCCACGATGTAATGTAGATTTAAAAAAAGAAAGCAATAATTGTTCCGTTTTTTAGCTTTCTTAGGAGATTGAAATGGCAGGCATTTTAGACTCAGTTAACCAACGTACTCAGTTGGTTGGGCAAAACCGCCTTGAATTATTATTATTCAAACTAAGAGGGCGGCAGCGCTTTGGTATTAATGTGTTTAAAGTGAGAGAAGTACTGCAATGTCCTCCTTTAACGAATATGCCAAAATCAAACGCGTATATACGGGGTGTTGCTCATATACGTGGGCAAACTATTTCGGTAATTGATTTATCAATGGCCGTTGGTGGTCCTGCTATCGAAAATATTCAAGACAGTTTTATTATAATTGCAGAATATAATCGCTCAGTTCAGGGTTTTTTAGTGGGTGGTGTCGAACGCATTGTAAATATGAATTGGGAAAAAATTATGCCCCCTCCATCAGGGGCGGGTCGTTACTCATATTTAACCGCCGTCACTGAAATTGAAAATGAATTAGTCGAAATCCTCGATGTAGAAAAGATTTTAAATGAAATTTGCCCAGTCAATACAGAGGTAAGTGCGGAAATTGCTAGTGATGGTGAAATCCAAAAAGACTTAGGCGAACGCATTGTATTTATTGCCGACGATTCAGCGGTTGCTCGTAATCAAGTTAAACGTGCACTTGAACCTTTAGGTGTGCAAACTGAATTGGCAAAAAATGGTAAAGAGGCGTTGATCCGCCTTCGAGAAATAGCAGAGCTTGATTGCAAAAATGATATTACAGAACGGGTTGGTTTGTTAATTTCAGATGTTGAGATGCCTGAAATGGATGGTTACACTTTAACCGCAGAAATAAAAGCGGATCCTAAACTAGCTCCTTTGCATGTTATTTTACACACTTCTTTAAGTGGCGTTTTTAATCAGGCCATGATTGAAAAAGTTGGCGCCGATGATTTTATCGCAAAATTCAACCCGGACGAATTAGCTACAGCAGTAAAAAAATGGGTTCATTGTGACTAATTTTGATAGGTGGTGTTACGTTGGAAAATAAACATTTACAGCAAGGCGAGTACGATCAGTTCCGTACATTTTTAGAGCAGCAGTGCGGTATTGTTTTAGGTGATAACAAGCTTTACTTAGTTAAAAGCAGGCTTGCACCTTTGATGGCTCGTTTCAATGTTGAATCGTTGTCTGAGTTAGTCAGTAAAACGCTTAGCCCTCACGAAAGGCAACTACGGGCCGCGGTGGTTGACGCTATGACTACCAATGAAACCTTATGGTTTAGAGATCAATACCCTTTTGACTTATTGCAAAGTAAGTTATTTCCTGAGCACAAAGACTTGCGCAGGCCTCTTAAAATATGGTCTGCAGCCAGCTCTTCTGGTCAAGAACCTTATTCAATTGCTATGTCGGTGGCCGAATTTCAGGCAAAATCTCCCGGAGTGTTGAAGATGGGAGCGCAAATTGTTGGTACTGACATTTCAAATACAATGTTGGACATGTGTAAACATGCAGAATATGACTCCCTAGCTTTAGCGCGGGGGTTATCGGCGGAGCGACGGAAGAAGTTTTTTAAAGATAGCGGCAACGGAATGGCACAAGTCATTGACCCGATTAAAAAGCTAACCAGTTTTAGGCATTTGAACTTACTAGATTCGTATGCATTAATGGGAAAGTTCGATATTATTTTTTGCCGCAATGTACTGATTTATTTTTCACCTGAAGTAAAAGCCAAAATCATTGCGCAATTTGCGCAGGCACTTAACCCGAAAGGGTATTTATTTTTAGGGGCATCCGAGTCGATGTCAGGACTGAGTACCGAGTTTGATATGGTACGCTGTAACCCTGGTATTATTTATCAAAAAAAATAGTTTCCTCAATTAATTATTCTTACTCCTTACATCAAAACGGTGCTGCTTAGCATCGTTTTTCTTTTATATTTAGTAGCTTACTCTTCTTATCTATCACTTTATAAAGTGGCTCATCTTTTGCATTGATTGTCTTAAGTCAATTTTTTGGAGATGGTTATGGCTATCAGTTTTGATAAAGCGTTTGGGGTTCATCCTCATGCAATGTTGATCCGTTCTCAGCGAGCCGAATTATTAGCAACCAATATTGCCAATGCTGATACGCCAGGCTATAAAGCGAAAGATGTTGATTTTGCCTCTGCTTTAAAAGCGGCAAAAAGCCACCAACAAGGCGGCAATAACATGGTAACAACCGATGCTAAACACATTTCTGGTGGCAGCCGTTATGTTGGTAGCAGTGAAATGTTTCGCTCGCCAAATCAAGCAGATACAGGTGATGGTAACTCAGTTGATATACAGGTGGAACGAAACTTGTATACACAGAACTCATTAGAGTATCAGGCAAGCCTGCAATTTATGAGTAGTAAAATTAAAGGCCTTAAAAAAGCCCTCGGTAGTCAAGGAGCCTAAACATGAGTTTATATAACGTTTTTGATATTTCAGGTACCGGTATGAGTGCGCAAAATGTGCGTTTAAATACCACGGCCAGTAACATATCTAATGCTAATACTATTAGCTCAAGCCAGGATCAAACCTATCGAGCGCGCCACCCTGTTTTTGCTGCTGAGCTGACAAAGGCATCAGCGTCGCAAAGTAATCAACAGGGTTCATCTGTTGGCGTTAAAGTACTAGGTATTGTAGAGAGCGATAAGCCACTGCAAATAGAATATAACCCTAATCACCCCAGTGCGGATGAAAATGGGTATATCTACAAACCTAACGTTAATGTTGTAGAAGAAATGGCTAATATGATTTCTGCCTCACGCTCTTATCAAACAAATGTGCAAGTTGCTGATGCAGCGAAGCAAATGCTAAGTAAAACACTGTTGCTTGGGCAGCGGTAATTGAGGAAAAGTTATGAGTAACGATATAACTACAACATCGTCGACTTATTTAGATTCGCTTAAGTGGCAAGAGAATCAAGTATCGACAGAGGAAAAAAGTGATCAGTTAACACAAGAAGACTTTTTCTCGTTGTTAACGCAGCAGCTGTCGTTTCAAGACCCTAGCAATCCTGCTGATAATGATCAGATGATTGCACAAATGACCAGTTTTACTATGGCGGAAGGTATTTCAAACCTCAATAGTAACTTTGAGTCACTTGCTTCATCAATGACTTCAAACTCTGCATTACAAGCGTCAACCTTAGTAGGTAAACAAGCCTTACTCGAATCAGATACATTAGATTTGAATGCAGGCAGTGATGCAAAAGGGACTATCGTAGCTCAAGAAGCCGTTGAAAATTTGACCTTACGTATTGAGGATTCATCAGGACAGCTAGTACGTTCAATCGATTTTGGAGCCCAATCAGCCGGTGCAATCCGCTTTGAATGGGATGGTAAAAATTCTGACGGTGATGATTTACCTGAAGGGGAATACAGTGTTAAAGCTGAAGGCCAAATAGGCGGTGAATTTACTAGCTTGCCTATTGCAACCTTTAAGAATATTGAAAGTGTCAATGTAAATGGCTCTAGTGGAATAATTATTAATACTAAAGAAGGTGCGGTTAGGCTAACTGATATAGCAGAAATCGCGTAAACAATTTTAAATTTAAGTTAGCCTTCGGCTAAAATTCAAAGATTAGAGGTGAATTATGAGCTTCAATATTGCATTAACAGGCCTTGCAGCCGCACAAAAAGATTTAGACGTAACAGCAAATAATATTGCTAACGTAAATACCACGGGTTTTAAGGAGTCTCGCGCAGAATTTGCCGATGTATATGCATCATCAGTCTTTAGCTCGGGCAAAACTAAAAATGGTGATGGTGTCAGAACGACTATGGTAGCTCAGCAGTTCCATCAGGGGTCATTGCAATTTACGAGTAACTCATTAGATCTTGCAATAACCGGCGAAGGCTATTTTGCAATGTCGAATGATTTAGGTGCGCAAGACTTTACTTATACACGAGCAGGCGCTTTTAAGCTTGATAAAGATAACTTTATTGTGGACGCTAGTGGTAACTATTTACAAGGCTTTCCTGTTGATGAAGCGACGGGAGATACAACATCAGTTAGTTTAAGTACCTCGTCAGCACTACAAATTCCTGATGCCTCAGGCTCTCCTAGAGCCACAGAAAATGTATACTCTTCATTTAACTTAGACTCTACTGCAGATGCGCCAGGCTCAGCTATTGACTTTGATCCTGCAGATAACACTACATATAACTCATCGACTTCGACAACAGTTTATGACTCTTTAGGTGAGCCTCACGTTTTACAATACTTTTTTGTAAAAGAGGATCCCAGCGTGACTCCTAACTCTTGGCAGGTTTATGGAACGTTAGATGGTAAAATGATTGATCCCACTACGGGCGAAGAACAAACAACTGTGCCATATTCTCCTCTTATAACTATGGGCTTTGATTCAAGTGGTTTACCAAGTGAATCTGATGGTGTTCCAAATACCTCACCAAACACATTTGATGAAGTAGTACTACCAGCAACTGGGACGACAGGTTTGTCTTCTATGCTAACGAATGGCGCATCATTTCCCGACACTGGGGTGGAATTAAACTGGCGTGACGAGGCCGGTACAGCTAACAAGGTACCTACTCAATTTGCAAGTAACTTTGAAGTGAAAGCCCTTGAGCAAGATGGGGCCACAGTAGGTCGTTTGGCTGGTGTTGATATTGGCACGGATGGGAAGATTGTTGCTTCTTATAGTAACGGTGATACATCATTCTTAGGCCAAGTTGCCATGGTTCGTTTCTCAAACTCTCAAGGATTACAACAGGTAGGTGATACGTCTTGGAAAAAGAGTTTAACATCAGGTGAGCCAATTGCCGGTGAGCCAGGCTCAGGTACTTTAGGCTCTATTAATTCATCTGCGCTTGAGCAATCAAATGTTAATTTGACTAATGAGCTAGTTGATTTGATTAGCGCACAACGTAACTTCCAAGCTAACTCGCGTGCACTTGAGGTGAACTCAACAATTCAGCAAAGTATCCTGCAAATTCGTTAATAGCGAATCTCATTATAATCCGACACCAAGGCTGCCAATTAAGGCAGCCTTTTTTACTACTTATCAGTGTATTTTTACTGTCAAATTATTGTGGCACTTATTTTGCATTTATCTCTAATATAGATTTTTTAACGTGAGTCGATGTTATGGATAAGATGGTTTACATTGCTGCGTCCGGGGCTAAGCAGAGTATGCGGGGCCTTGCGCTCAAAGCAAATAACTTAGCAAATGCGAACACCACAGGCTTTAAAGCTGACTTTGCACAGGCAAGATCTATGCAAGCGTTTGGTGAAGGCTTACCGACACGCGTCTTTTCCATGCAAGAACGCCCTGGTTCAAATATGACTTCTGGGGGCATTGTTGAAACGGGCCGTGATTTAGATGTCGCTATGAGCGATAGAGGCTGGTTAACCGTTCAAGATGCTCAAGGTAATGAAGCTTATACAAAAACGGGTACATTGAATATCACCCCTGATGGCGCATTAATCACCAGCCATGGCCGTCAAGTTGTTGGCGCTGGCGGTCCTATTATTTTACCTCTACCGATTGAAAAAGTGGAGTTTAGTGAAGATGGCTCAATTCAAGTGCGTCCTCAAGGGGCACCGGCAAATTTTTTAGAGGTCGTTGATAGGCTCAAAGTTATTGAAGCTGATAACACCCAACTTGAAAAAGGCAACGACGGCTTGTTTCGTCCTAAAGCCGATAAACTGATTGATGGTTTGTGTGATTTTTGTGATATCTCGCAAAACGTAAAAGTTATGAGCGGCACGCTTGAAATGTCAAACGTGAATCCTGTTCATGAAATGGTGGATATGATAAGCCACCAACGCCAATTTGAATTACAAGTTAAGTTAATGAAAACAGCAGAAGAAATTGACGAACGTCATACTCAGTTGCTGCGCATTGTTTAACCTAATTGAGAGGACATTAATATGAATCCTGCATTATGGATCAGTAAAACAGGCTTAGATGCCCAACAAACCGATATATCGGTGATCTCAAATAACTTAGCCAATGCCAGTACCGTTGGGTATAAAAAAAGCCGCGCTGTATTTGAAGATTTGCTCTATCAAAATATCAACCAACCTGGTGGTCGTTCTTCACAAGACACTGAAATGCCATCAGGTTTAATGCTTGGTGCGGGTGCAAAAGTGGTTGCTAACCAAAAGAATTTTTCTCAAGGTAACATGCTTACCACTGAAAATTCATTGGACTGGATGATTTCGGGTTCAGGTTTTTTTGAAGTCTTGCAGCCTGATGGCAATATTGCTTACTCGCGTAACGGTCAGTTCACTACAGATGAAGACGGTAGAATTGTCACAGCGGGTGCTGGCTTTCCTATTCAACCAGAAATGAATGTACCTGATGATGCACAATCAATTACGGTTTCACAAGATGGTGAAGTGTCGGTACGTATTGCTGGTGAAGCCGATAACGTGGTGATCGGGCAGTTAACCATTAGTGATTTTATTAATCCATCGGGTCTTGAGCCGATTGGGCAAAACCTTTATACCGAAACTGCAGTTAGTGGCGCGCCGGTACAGGGAAACCCAGGTATTGATGGTTTAGGCTCTATTGTACAAGGCTCACTTGAAACCTCTAATGTAAATGTCACCGAAGAGCTTGTGAACTTAATTGAAACTCAACGTATTTATGAAATGAACTCAAAAGTTATTTCGGCCGTTGATGAAATGCTTAGTTATATCAATCAGCAACTTTAATCTGTAAGGGCAGCATTATGCGTAATTTTATAATCGTCTTTAGTGGGGCATGTATATTAAGTGGTTGTGTAACTACTCAAAATACCCATGTGGTGCAGGATGACCCATATTATGCGCCGATGTACCCGGAGCCCGTGACTGAGCAAGTTGTGCCAACGGGTTCATTATTCAATAGTTACTCAGCGAACGACTTATATTCAGATAAAAAAGCATTGCGAACTGGCGACATTATTACTGTTAAGCTGCAAGAATCGACTCAAGCGTCAAAAGCAGCTAAAACGGAAACTGATAAAGAAAGTAACGCCAACCTTGATCCAGTGATCGGGTTAGGTGGATTACCTGTAAACATTGGTGGCGACAGTATTCAATTTGGAATTGGTACAGATTCATCTTTCACAGGGGACTCTAAATCAAATCAATCGAATAGTTTATTTGGTGATATCTCTGTTAATGTAATGCGGGTTTTACCTAATGGTAATTTAGTGATCCGTGGAGAGAAATGGTTAACACTTAATACCGGTGAAGAATTTATTCGCCTTGAAGGCTTAGTTCGTCCTCAAGATGTCACCGCAGACAACACCGTAACATCGAATCGAGTTGCTAATGCTCGAATTCAATATTCAGGTAAAGGTCAAATTCAAGAGTCGCAAAGTGCTGGTTGGCTAACGCGATTCTTTAGCAGCGCATTATTCCCTTTTTAGAGGACAGTAAATATGAATGGTTTTAAAGTACTGATTGGTATTTGCCTCCTTGGGTGGCATTTTAGTGCCGCTGCTGAACGCATAAAAGACGTTTCAATGGTTGAAGGCGTTCGCTCAAACCAACTGGTTGGTTATGGTTTGGTGGTAGGTCTCCCTGGTACAGGTGAACAAAGTCGTTATACCGAGCAAAGCTTTAAAGCCATGCTGAATAGTTTTGGTATCACTATGGACACTAGTTTAAAACCAAAAATTAAGAATGTAGCGGCTGTGGCTGTTCATGCTGAGCTTCCACCATTTAGAAAACCAGGGCAAATGATTGATATTACAGTATCTTCAATAGGCAGTGCTGGTAGTTTACGCGGTGGTACCTTATTGCAAACCTTTCTTAAAGGGGTTGATGGTAATACCTATGCAATAGCTCAAGGGAGCTTGATTGTAGGTGGTCTAGGGGCTGAAGGAGCAGACGGAAGCCGGGTGGTTATAAATACGCCAACTGTTGGACGGATCCCCAATGGTGCCATTATTGAAAGGGCAATTAAAAGCCCATTTATGCAAGGTGATTACATTACATTTAATTTAAATCGCCCAGATTTCACAACCGCGAAGCGTTTAGAGCAAACAATTAATGATCTAGTTGGCCCTAACAGCGCACAAGCAATTGATGCAGCCTCAATCCGGGTGATAGCACCGCGTGATGCCTCGCAACGGGTAGCTTATTTATCAACCCTTGAAAACTTAGAGTTTAAGCCTGCGGATACATCGGCCAAAATTATCGTCAACTCACGTACTGGTACTATTGTGATAGGCAAAAATGTCAAACTGCAACCCGCGGCAATCACCCATGGTGGCCTAACGGTTACAATTGCCGAGCAGCAAAACGTATCGCAGCCTAATGCCTTTAGCGAAGGCGAAACCGTAGTAACAAACCAAAGCATTATTGATGTAAACGAAGATGATTCACGGGCTTTTGTGTTTAACCCGGGTGTTAGCTTAGATGATTTAGTACGTGCAATTAATGAAGTCGGCGCAGCCCCTGGTGACTTAATGGCAATTCTTGAGGCGCTTAAAGAAGCGGGCGCAATTAACGGTCAACTAGTGGTTATTTAGTTTTCTAATTTACTAGGCTCTAGGTAACTAGAGTCTAGCTTCTCTCATTGATACCTCCCCTTATAATTCATTTGGCTCAATTATTGCATTGTTAATTTTATTATTAATTATTGTGTCAAAAAGCTGATGGATACTAATCACCTCGATAAGCAAAACTTTTTTGATTTAGGCAACTTAGACTCCCTACGTCAAAGTGCTTTAAAAAGTGATGCCTCAAGTGACGCGTCAAAAGAAGCCTTAAAAAAAGCCGCGGCACAATTTGAATCTATTTTCACGCAAATGCTGTTAAAAAGTATGCGTAAAGCCAATGAAGCGTTTGAAGATAAAGACAGCCCGTTTAATTCAAGCGGAGTAAAGTTTTTTGAAGAAATGCACGACCAACAACTGTCTGTCGAACTGTCATCTAATGGCTCGTTAGGGCTTGCAGATCTTATTGTGCAGCAATTATCACCAGACGGTAAAGAGTTTATGCCAGGCTCAGTACTACGTTCAGTCGATGACTTTACTAGTGATAAGCGCGCTAATGGCACAATACAAGACACTGAAACGACCACTGTTGAGTCGACTAAAGCTTCTGAAAATACCAGTAAACAAAGTAATAACTTTGATGACGTTGAATCATTTATTACAACAGTATGGGAACACGCTAAAACGGCTGCAGAAAAGATTGGCTTGAATCCAGCGGTTATGGTCGCACAAGCTGCGCTTGAAACCGGTTGGGGCAAACATATTATTAACAAAGCTGATGGCAGCAGCAGTAATAATCTTTTTAATATTAAATCTGACCGCAGTTGGCAAGGTGATAAAGCCAGCAAAGTAACGTTAGAATTTGAACAAGGTATGCCCGTTAAAAAGCAAGCGAGCTTTAGAGCGTACGAATCCATTAAAGATAGTGTGAACGATTTCGTTGATTTTTTAAACGAGAACCCTCGCTATCAAGAAGCCCTCGAAAATACAGCAAAACCTGCCGCCTTTTTAGATTCATTACAAAAAGCAGGCTATGCAACCGACCCCAATTATGCTGATAAAATAAAGCAAGTACTTAATCGTACTGAGCTTAAAACATTGGCAGCAACATTGGTTCGCCAAGGAGTAAATTAAAATGTCATCTAATCTATTTGATATTGCCAGCTCGGGTATTTATGCCAATACACAGTTATTACAAACGACAAGTAAAAATATTGCGAATGTAAATACTGAAGGTTATGTGCGAGAGCGCACAGAATTCACTACCATGATTGATAATCAGGTAGGGCGTGGAGAAACATACAGATTACTTAATGAGTTTGCGCAAAAACAATTAAATCGAGACACCTCGAGTAAGGCTTTTTTTGATCAATTTATCTCAGAAGCAAATCGTGTTGATACATTATTTTCAGAAGAATCAAATAGTTTATCTACAAGTATTAATTCGTTCTTTAATAATGTGCAAGAAAGCCTAAATCAACCTTCGTCATCAGTTGCACGCTCATTAGTAATGTCTGATGCGCAGAATTTAATTGATCAGATGGATCGTTTATCTGGCATAGTTGCTGATCAGCAAACTATAGTTAATGATCAATTAGAAATTTTCTCAGATGAAGCAAATAATTTAATTCAAGCAATCAGTGAATTAAACTCGCAAATTGCAACGGTGGATGGCACATCCAGAGAGTCAGGTTCCAGTGCTTTATATAATGAACGTGACAAAGCGATTAAAGATTTATCAGAGTTAGTAGACATTGAAACGTTAGATGGCCCCAATGGGACAAAACAAATTTATATGGGTACTGGTCAGGCTTTAGTGATGGAGAATGGTACTTTTAATTTGTTTTCATTAAACGGTGATCCAGATCCTAACTTTAAAGAGTTACGTTTGGATGTTGATGGTGGTAAAGCGGTACCTTTAGAACTGGATACCAGTAAGCTAAAGGGTAAAATAGGCGGCTTATTGGCATTTCGTGACGACATATTAGTGCCAGCTCAAAACCAATTAGGCCAAATAGGTTTATCCCTTGCGGATGCGTTTAATCAACAAAACCACCTAGGTATGGATGCTGACGGTGAATTAGGTGGAGATATTTTTCAAATCCCTACAGTGGATGCATTTGCATATAAGGATAATGTGAGTTCGGCAAGTATGAAGGCAACTGTTGAACCTGGGCAAGGTAATAATTTGCCGGCTAGTGATTTCATAGTTAAGTACAGTGCTGCTAATACAGTTGAAATATATCCTGTTGATAATAAAGGACAAGTTCTCCTAGATGCCAGTGGTAATGAGGTTTTTACAACCGCAGCCGTTGACACAGCTACTGGCAAAGTAAACTTAAAAGACAATATCCCTGCTAATGATGGGCTAGATTTATTCGGATTAGAAATCACCCTCGATATGGGGAATCTGCCAAGTGTTGATGATCAATATATGATCAAATTAAGCTCACAAGCATCAACCAGTTTAGAGCTTGCTACTGATCGCCCTGAAGATATCGCCCTTGCTTCACCAATCCGAACTGCTAGTGATATTGATAACTACGGTAATGCCAGTATTTCAGCGGGAACGATAACTGATGTAAGTAGTTTTTCAAATAACCCTATCAACTTGCCTAATGGTGATATAACTATACAAAAAACAGCAGAACCAGATGAATACACTGTATCTGATGGCTCAAATAGTGTTGTGTTTAATGGGTCGCCACCAATAGAAGGCGTACTTGAAGCTGCGGGGGGGGGCTTCGAAAATTATGGCTTTGATTTTGATATAGAAGGCACTCCTGCATTAGGTGACACCTTTACTGTTGAAGCAAATAAAGATGGTTTTGATGATAATCGTAACGGTTTGCTATTAGCAGATTTACAAAGTTCGAAAATAGTACGGCAGAATGTGATGGGTAATACTACGAATAACCATGAAACACTTAATAAATCATACTCAGGCTTAGTCTCTGATATTGGTGTTATTACTTCGCAAGCGCAGACAAACCAAGAAGCATTTACTGCGCTTGCAGAACAATCTGAAGCTTGGTATGAATCACTGTCGGGTGTAAATCTTGATGAAGAAGCGGCAAATTTGTTACGTTTTCAGCAATCATATGCAGCGTCAGCACAAGTGCTAACGGCCGCTAGAAGTATTTTCGACACCTTATTGAATGCGGCGAGGTAATTATGCGTTTATCAAATAACTTAATCTATCAAAACGGCTTAAGCTCAATCTTAAATAGCCAAAGCGCAGTAAGCAAAGCGCAAGAGCAAGTTAATACACAAAAGAGGGTGCTAACTGCTGCTGATGACCCTTCTGCAATGGCAAGTGCTTTGTTATATAATGACATGATTCAAAGCAATGAGCAGTTTAGCAAAAATATTAATATGGTTACCAGTAGGCTATCTACTGAAGAAAGTGTGCTCGACAACATAAAAAGCGCGTTGGATTCCGCTTATACACTATCTATCCAAGCAGGTAATGGTGTCTATGATGATATCGATCGTGAAGGGATCGCGGAAGAAGTAAAATCACTGCAAAGTACAATATTAGATTTGATGAATACCAAATCTGAAGATGGTAAGTACATTTTTTCAGGTTATCAAGACAACACACCATCCTATTCATACAATAGCGTCGATGGGCGTTATGAGTACGGCGGCGATCAAGGTCAGCATAAGATAAAAGTGGCAGAAGGTGTCGAAGTCAAGTCCAGTGATAATGGTTTTGATACATTTGAAAACGTAAATGCGCGTTTAAATGTAGCGAGTAATGATGGTTCTGAATCGGGTGGGATCACTGACTCTCAAATTTATGTTACGGAGCAATCGCAGTTTGATAAATTTCATAAAGAGCAGTATGTTCCTGGTGGAGCTGGTACAGCTAACACATTAAGCTTCATAGTCTCTACAGGTACACCGAATACATTCACCGTAGAGCAAGATGGGAACCCTATTAGTAGCGGTAGTTTTGAAGGTAGTGTTATAAAATATCAGGGGATGGAAGTTTCGTTTTCTCCAGTGGCTAATGGTCAAATTGATGTTGATCTTGAAGCGCCTCAAAAAGAAAATGCCCTTAATACTTTAGATGACCTTATTGCCGGATTGACAGATCCAAGTTTAAGCCAAGAAGAATTTGAGCAAGTATTAGCTGATGCTATTGTGCAGCTAGATAATGCAAAGAACCAAGTATCCTTAGTACAAGCCGGCTTAGGCGGGCGACTAAATACGGTGCAAAAGGTTGAACAGTCTAATGCTGATTTAGATATTAGCAACAAGGCTGCAAAGGCTGAGCTTGTAGAGTTAGATATGGCTGAAGCTATTACTGAACTGACCAAGCAAGAAACGGCATTACAAGCATCGCAGGCAACTTTTGGCCGCTTAGCTAATCTTTCGCTTTTTGATTATTTATAAAAGCGTGGGTTAAGTATGCTTTTTATACTTAACCCGGTATTTCCCCTCTTTAAATAAGACTTCTTAAGCTATTTTCGCTGTTTTTTATTAACCTAAACTTCTCCCATGACACATCGTTAAACTTCATTTTAATAGCGTTAAATGATCATTCGCCTATTTTAAAATTTTAATACCCAACAAAATCAGAGTGTTAATGTTTTTGTGGGAAAAATTTAAAAAAATACCTAAAGGATTTTTTAACCAGACCGATAACTTAATTAACCAAGCATGGTGGCAAACAACTACTACCGCTTAATTAGAGTAAGTTTAAGAGTAAATGATAAGTTTACTTCGGGAGAAATATCATGGCACTTTATGTAAATACAAATGTTAGTTCATTAAACGCACAAAGACAATTAATGAATTCTGGTAATGCACTAGATACATCTTTTCAACGTTTATCGTCAGGTCTTCGTATTAACAGTGCTGCTGATGATGCGGCAGGCCTACAAATTACGGACCGTTTACAATCACAAATTAACGGCTTAAACCAAGGTAACCGTAATGCAAATGACGGTATCTCGTTGGCTCAGACTGCTGAAGGCGCAATGGAAGAAACAACATCAATGTTTCAACGTATTCGTACTCTTGCTCAGCAGGCAGCAAATGGCTCAAATACCGATGAAGATCGTCTAGCGCTGCAAGAAGAAATTCAACAATTAGCACAAGAAGTTAATCGTGTTGCTGCAGATACAACTTTTGGTGGCCAAAACCTACTCAATGGTAGTTATTCAGCTAACTTCCAAGTGGGTGCTGATGCAGTACAAGCTATCGGCTTCAGTATGCAAAATGTGGGTGGTACAGCTAATTCGTTATCTGCTGACGGTGGTTTTACTTTATCAGGTATTGCAAGTATTGCTTCAGCCGTTTCAGGTGATGCTTTAGAAGATAATTTAGTGGGTGTGAGTGGCGTTGGTGGCACGGCGGCGGCTAGCGACTATACTTTTTCAGATGTATTCACTGAAGCTGGCATTAGTGTTTCTTCTCAAGGTAATGCACAAGCAGTGCTTGCCGGTATGGATGCATTAATTGCGGTTGTAGATAAAAAGCGTGCTGAACTCGGTGCTGTACAAAACCGTTTTCAATCAACGATTCGTAACCAGTCGAATATATCTGAAAACTTAAGCGCTGCACAATCACGCATTAAAGATACTGATTTTGCTCAAGAAACGGCAAACTTAACGAAGATGCAGATTCTACAACAAGCAAGCCAAACAATTTTAAGCCAAGCTAATCAACGTCCACAAGCTGCATTGAGCTTGCTAGGTTAATAAGCTGGTTTTTAGTTGAGTTAAAAATTGATTTTATGAAGCAGCGCCTTTGTCTAATGGGGTATTAACAAAGGCGCTAAATAGGATTTAAAGCGGAGGCGCTAAACCCTGACATTGGTGTTCTAACATTTGTAAGAACAACATAATATACAAAGCACGAACTGTGCCATAGTTAGTGTTTTGTAATCCACTCTTAGACTTATCTTTCAAAGGCTCCTTATGGAGCCTTTTTTCTTTTCAAAAAATAGAGTTGGCCTGGTATTTGCTCAAGTTATTTCAAGTTAATTAACTAACCCGCAAAGTGGCAGTTTTTTGCCCCAGGCGACTTAGGTTTGCCGCTGTAACAGGTCACTTTGTCAAATTCACTTTTAAGTGACTTAATTTTGACAGATAAGAAGAGAGTTTATTATGGCTTTATATGTAAATACAAACGTAAGCGCTTTAAATGCGCAGCGTCAATTGACTAATTCAGGTAACGATCTTGATACTTCATTTAAAAGGCTATCGTCAGGGTTGCGTATTAACAGCGCTGCAGATGATGCCGCAGGTTTACAAATTACAGACCGGTTACAGTCACAAATTTTAGGCTTAAATCAAGGGAATCGTAATGCCAATGATGGTATTTCATTGGCACAAACTGCTGAAGGTGCGATGGAAGAAATAACATCAATGTTTCAACGTATTCGTACCCTTGCACAACAATCTGCAAATGGTTCAAACACTGATGAAGACCGTTTAGCACTGCAAGAAGAAATTCAGCAGTTAGGGCAAGAGGTAAATCGTGTTGCAGCAGATACTACTTTTGGTGGGCAAAACCTACTCGATGGTAGTTATTCAGCTAACTTCCAAGTGGGGGCGGATGCTGTACAAGCAATTGGCTTTAGTATGCAAAATGTGGGTGGTACAGCTAACTCTTTATCAGCTGACGGTGGTTTTACTTTATCAGGTATTGCAAGTATTGCTTCGGGTGTTTCAGGTGAAGCGTTATCAGCCAATTTAGTGGGTGTAAGTGCCGCGGGCGGTGGTACTGCTGTTGCAGCTGACTTTACTTTTTCAGATGTATTCACTGAAGCTGGCATTAGTGTTTCTTCTCAAGGTAATGCACAGGCAGTGCTTGCCGGTATGGATGCATTAATTGCAGTTGTAGATAAAAAGCGTGCTGAACTCGGTGCGGTACAAAACCGTTTTCAATCAACGATTCGAAACCAAGCAAATATTGCTGAAAATGTTAGTGCTGCAAAATCGCGAATCAAAGATGCTGACTTTGCTGAAGAAACGGCAAAATTAACAAAAAGCCAGATTTTACAACAGGCAAGCCAAACTATCTTAGGGCAAGCAAATCAGCGCCCTCAGGCTGCGTTAAGCTTGCTACAAGGCTAAATAAAGCATAAACCTTAAAACTTTTTACAAATAAAGCTAAAGCTTTCGCTTTATCAGACGATAACTGATTTAGAGAACTGAAATCTAGGACTCTTAATCAGGTGTATAACAGGGTAGGGGTATCCCGTTATTCATCTATTTTAATGATAAAGCGGAGGCTAATATGGCTTTATATGTAAATACAAATGTGAGCTCGTTAAATGCTCAGCGTCAATTAATGAACTCAGGTAATGCATTAGACACATCTTTTCAGCGTTTATCGTCAGGTTTACGTATTAATAGTGCGTCAGATGATGCCGCAGGTATGCAAATTACTAACCGTTTAACTGGTCAGGTTAATGGTCTAAATCAGGGGAATCGTAATGCTAATGATGGTATTTCATTAGCACAGACTGCAGAAGGTGCTTTAGATGAAACAACAGATATGTTTCAACGTATTCGTACACTTGCGCAACAAGCTGCAAATGGATCTAATACCGATGAAGACCGCTTAGCGTTACAAGAAGAAATTCAACAACTATCAGAAGAAGTAAACCGTGTTGCCAAAGACACAACCTTTGGTGGTCAAAGTCTATTAAATGGAAGCTATTCAGCTAACTTCCAAGTGGGTGCTGATGCAGTACAAGCTATCGGCTTCAGTATGCAAAATGTGGGTGGTACAGCTAATTCGTTATCTGCTGACGGTGGTTTTACTTTATCAGGTATTGCAAGTATTGCTTCAGCCGTTTCAGGTGATGCTTTAGAAGATAATTTAGTGGGTGTGAGTGGCGTTGGTGGCACGGCGGCGGCTAGCGACTATACTTTTTCAGATGTATTCACTGAAGCTGGCATTAGTGTTTCTTCGCAAGGTAACGCACAAGCTGTTATGGCTGGTATGGATGCTATGATTGCTGTAGTCGATAAAAAGCGTGCAGAGCTTGGTGCTGTTCAAAACCGTTTTCAATCGACTATTCGTAATCAATCGAATATCTCAGAAAACCTTTCGGCAGCGCGTTCTCGCATACAAGATACTGACTTCGCGGCAGAAACTGCTAACTTGACTAAAATGCAAATTTTGCAACAAGCTAGCCAATCGATTTTGAGTCAAGCAAATCAACGCCCACAAGTAGCACTTTCGCTTCTAGGATAAGTTGATAGTGCGATAAGCCACTTTTAAAGATGAACTTTTCTTAGAGTGGCTTATACTATGTATTAGTATGGAATAGGAGTTTAAATTATGTTGGATGTAAACTCGGCTCAAAGAGCAGCGGATAATTTGTCTAATGGCAGTGGTGTTGATAATCTCAAAGCTGACTTACAAGAAACTAAACAAGGCAAAGGCACTGAGCTTGCTGCTAGAGCCCCTGTAGATTTAGATCAAATTAACAAAACGGAACAAAAGGATAGAAAGGATTTAATCGCTGAAGTTAAGCAAAACTTGGAGAAGCTTAATGAGTATATTCCGGTGACAGCGACTAATTTAGTCTTTGAATTTGATGAGCTAGGTGAGCCTCCTATTATCAAAGTTCTTGATAAAGAAAGTGAAGAAGTGATTCGAGAAATCCCTACTAAGGAGTTTCGTGAAGTTGCTAAAGCTTTGGACGAATTTGCCGATAAATTAAGTAGCAAAGGTTTGTTGTTTGATAGAACAGCATAAAAGTTTGAAATTTTAGGAGTATATTATGGCATTAATTACATCAGCAGGTGTCGGCTCAGGCCTTGATCTCGAAAGTATTATCAGCGCTACGCTTGCAGCCGAGAACACCCCTAAATTGCAAGCTTTTGCAGAAAAAGAAGAATCAATTCAAGTTGAACTTTCATCATTGGGTGAAGTTAAATCGGCGATGTCTAAGCTTCAAGATACAATAGAGAAGCTAGCTGATATTGATAACTTTAATAAGCGAGTAGCGAATATTCAGCAGCCAGTCAGTGATGAAGGTGATTTAATTTCTGTAACGCCAACAAGTGATATTTCGCCAGGTGATTTTAATATTGAAGTTATTGAACTAGCTCAAGGCAGTAGAGCTACATCGAATGATGGGCTATTTAGCTCAACAGATGATGTTGTTTCAGCTTCTGGAGGTACGTTATCTTTTGCAGCAGGCGATAAGAATTTTGATCTAACGCTTGATGCAGGTGCGACGCTTGCTGACTTGCGTGATGCTATTAATGATTCTGATGATAATTTTGGTGTAACTGCAAATATAATAAATACAGGTTCTGAATCAAAGCTTGTACTTAGTTCATCAGTCAGTGGTACGGGAAACGATTTAGTTATTACCAACGATAATGCTGAGCTTGATAATGTTTCAACTGTTGCAAATGCGGGAGGAGCAGGTGGGCTTGCCATTGCACCTGAAGACCAAGCGCAAGATGCAGTTATAAAAGTAGATGGCATTACAATCACAAATGATACAAATACTTTTAAAGATGCTGTTCAGGATATGACAATCACAGCAAAACGTCAGAGTGTTGACGGTGAAACAGCAAAACTATCGGTTGATGTCGACACAGAAAGTGTAACTACATTAGTGAATGAGTTTATTGCTAATTATAATAACCTAATTGGTCAAGTAGGTTTACAAACACGAATTGGTAAACCGCTTAATAGTGATGCGACGATGAGATCGTTTGACTCGCAGCTAGTTAATGCTTTATCGACCGAAATAACAGGAGCAGGGCCTTTTACGAGTATTTTTGATATCGGTTTAGGTATTGATAAAGAAGGCTACTTAGAGAAGTCTTCTCTTGTACGTAGTTTAAATGAAGCGATAGATGAAAACTACGATGATATTGGTGCGGCTTTTGCAGGTGAAAATGGAATCGCGGTGCAATTAGAGTCTTTATTTGATAATTATTTAGATTCTAAAGGTATCATGAATCAAAGAGAGACTAATTTAAACTCTCAGCTAGATGACATAGAAGATGATGTCATAAACCATGAATATCGGATGGAATCACTAGAAGCAGGCTTGCGCCAACAGTATGCTGGATTAGATGTTTTAATTGCGCAAATGCAATCGACTCAATCATATTTGAGTGCTCAGCTTTCTAGTTTACCAGGGTTTACATCATCTTAATTAGTCAATTGCTCTTAATGTTACTCGAGTAGAGGTAAATATATGTACAATGCAAAAGTTAAAAATTATCAGAAAGAAGCCTTAAAAACGCGTGTTGCAGGAGCTGATCGTTACGAGATTATTCAAATGCTAATGGCTGGTGCCATAGAAAAAATGGTGCTTGCAAAAGTGGCAATTGAGAAAAAGAACCTTGAAGCAAAAAGTGAGCATATTTCGAAGGCTTCAGCTATTTTTGAAGCGCTTAGAGGTTGTTTGGATTTTTCTGCGGGTGGAGAAGTGACAGAAAACCTATATGCTTTATATTCTTATATGATAGATCGTTTATTAGATGCTACTTTAAAGAATGATCCTGCAATAATAGATGAAGTCGCTAAACTGTTAAAAGAAATAAAATCAGCATGGGACGAAATTCCTGTTGATATTAGAAATCAAACTTTTTCTGAAAACAGTGCACATGCAAGTTGAAATACAAAAAATAGAATCTCAGTTGAATATTATTGAACAAGCTATAACTTCAGGTGAGTTAGATAGCGCTTTACAATTAATTAAAGAGCTTCAACTCTCACTAGAATGCTTTTTTTCTTCCCCAGAAGGAATTCCAAAAGTAGTTTATTCTCAATTAAATGATATACAGAAAAAATTAATTTTGTTTACTGATACTTTAGTTGATAGACAGGCTGAAACTAAATCACAACTTAAAAAAATAATTAAAAACAAAAAACACGTTGGTATTTATAACCAAATTAAATAGGTAGCTGATGAACAAATTACCTGATCTTAAAGGGCAATTAGATAGCCTACAGGATAAACTTGATGCAGTAAAAGCTCACGAGGAACGAGAGCAAGTTTTTGCACTTGAGGCAAATGAACGGTTTGCGAGAAATATAGTTACTTTTGAAAAATATTACCCACAGATTTTTAAAGCAATTAACGAGTACCAAACCCGTGAAGGTTTTTGTATTCATGTGACTAAATCAGGGCATGGTAATTTTATACCAAAAGAGCAAAATGTTGCTATTTATGGTGATGACCCTGTTTTACAAACCGCTGAACAAGTAAAAAGATATACAGAAAGTGCTAATTTCGGGCGGACTGATTACACATCAACCCAAGAATGGCAAAGCGATGACCCTAGGCTGCATATTCAATATATGCGTCGCTTAAGTGCTGTTTTAAGTAAGGTTGGCGCACAAAACTATACACCCACGAAATCTCTACCTAAGCATTACCCCACAGCAATGATTTTTGGGATTGGATTGGGTTATCATATCCCTGAGCTCCTAAGCAACCATTCTTTTGACTATATGTTTATTTGCGAACCTGACTTTGAGTTATTTTTTGCGAGTTTATTTTGTACCAACTGGTTTGAAATTATTGAACTATTTGATAAGCAAGGTGCTTGCTTATTCTTGAGTTTAGGTGTTAATTATGAAGAGTTTTTTGATGAAATATTTCGAATAGCAGGAGAGATAGGCTCTTTTTGTGCCATTAATAGTTTTTGCTATCAACATTATCCTTCTAAGGAAGTTAATGAGCTAATACGTGCATTTTTTGATAATTACTATCAATTACAATCGGGGTATGGCTTTTATAATGACGCGATAACAGGATTGGCTCACGCAATTCATAATGTTGAAAATGATAGTCAGTTTTTATTTACTGCAAATGGCACTCTTAAAGAGTTAGTGGATGTTCCTGCTTTTGTTATTGGCAATGGCCCTTCGTTAGATAGTGCTATTGAACTAATTAAAAAATATCAAGGTAATGCGATTGTTTTTGCATCAGGAACAGCGCTGCAAAGTTTAGTCAAGGCAGGTATAACACCTGATTTTCATGTTTTAGTTGAGCGAACAAAAGCAACATATGACGTTTTAAAGTTAGTTGAACCTAAAGAGGGCTATAAAGACCTAAATTTACTAACTGTAGATGTGATGTATCCTGAAGTATCAAAACTTTACAATTGGGCTGGGGTTGGGTTAAAAGGACCTGAAGCTGCAACTGCATTCTTGTCACTTTATAGTTTATTAAAGTGCGGTAAACAAATAGCAGAGCTCCCAGCAAGTGGCCCTTTTGTCTCAAATACTGCATTCTCGTATGCTGTTAGTTTAGGCTTTAAGCAAGTGTATTTGTTCGGTGTGGATAATGGCTATAGCTTAAGCGGTAAAACCCATTCGGACTTGTCTATCTACAAGGAAAGAAACCTACCGGTTAGAAGTGGTGCTAATATACCATTTGAAGGTAATTTAACTGAAGGTGTAATGGCAACCCCTTTAATGGCTATGTCTAAGACTAGTTTTGAGAGACTAATAAGGGCTGTAAAAGGGAAAATTGAGGTTTATAATGTTGGTGAAGGAGCTAGGCTAACGGGAGCTATACCGTTGCATGAAAATAATGTTTTTCTGAATGAAACTTTTATTGATAAAAGAGCACTAGTTAATAAAATTAAAAGTCATTATTTTGAGTCGGTTGCAAGTGATGAAATAGAAGTCGTGCTAGGTTTTGATGAATTTGATTCATTGTGTAATTATATTATTGAAATTGGCAATCGACCTATTACAACTAGAGATCAAGCTAATGCGAATTTACTTGCTCAACAGCGGGTTGTCTTTGCTTACAAAAAATCAAAAACGCCACATTTTCTTCAATTACTTAAAGGGACTATGTTGTATTTTCATTGTGTTATTGTGTCTTTTCTTTACCAGTTTGAAGAGGAAGAAGAAATACTACAGCACTTCATTGCCGCACATGATCTATGGTTAGAGTTTGTTGAGGCGGCTAAAAAAGATTACCGAGAAAACTGGAAAACATTGTGTGAACACACCAAGCCTGAATACCAAAAGAAATCATGAAATTAATATGCTTGATTTACTGCAACGATCGACTTCTCTTTTTGAGCTTGATTTAGAGCAACATGAAAATGAAATAATTAGAATTGTAAATAATTCTCGATTTTTAGTCTTAGGTGGTGCAGGTACCATAGGGCAAGCTGTTACAAAAGAAATTTTTAAGCGACAACCACATAAATTACACGTTGTCGATATTAGTGAAAATAATCTCGTTGAGTTAGTACGTGATTTGCGCTCTTCACTTGGTTATATTCAAGGTGATTTTCAAACTTTTACACTTGATATAGGAAGCATCGAATATGATGCTTTTTTTATGGCTGATGGTGGTTATGATTATGTGCTTAACTTATCTGCATTGAAACATGTTCGTAATGAAAAAGATCCGTTCACTTTAATGCGAATGGTGCGGACAAATATTCTTAATACTGAAAAGACCCTGCAGCAATCTATTCATTGTGGTGCGAAAAAGTATTTTTGCGTATCTACAGATAAAGCGGCAAACCCGGCTAATATGATGGGGGCATCAAAAAAGATTATGGAAATGTTTGTAGCACGTGCAAGTGAACAAATCGATGTGTCGATGGCGCGTTTTGCAAATGTTGCTTTTAGTGATGGCTCACTCCTTCACTCATTCAAACAACGCATCGAAAAAAATCAACCTATAGTGGCCCCTAATGATATTAAGCGCTACTTTGTCACTCCTGAAGAGTCTGGTTTAATATGTTTATTTTCTTGTTTGTTAGGAAAAAATGAGGATATTTTCTTCCCTAAGCTAAATGATGAACTGCACTTGTTAACTTTCTCCTCAATAGCAAAACGTTACTTAAAGCTTAAAGGTTTCGGTGTTCATACTTGTAACACTGAGGAGGAGGCTAGACATTTAGTTTCCTCCCTCCCTAGTCAAGGGCGGTGGCCTTGTTTATTCACACAAAGTGATACTACAGGTGAAAAAGACATAGAAGAGTTTTATACGGAAAATGAAAAGCTAGATATGCAATGTTTTGATGGGCTAGGGGTGATTAAAGACTCTCTTGAATTTAATGAGCAAAAGTTAGATAAATTTATTAATCAAGTTGATACCCTATTAGTTAAGCAGAGCTGGACTAAAGAGCAAATTTTGTTGCTTTTCTATATGCTTCTTCCCGAGTTTGCACACCAAGAGACAGGTAAGTATCTCGAAGGTAAAATGTAATTAGAGGATTTATGTCTACTGAAAGACTAATTAGTTTTATCCAAGACTATTACAAAACAACAGAGTTTATACCTCTACATGCTCCTCAATTTGAGGGAAATGAGCGTAAATACGTTTTAGACACTTTAGATTCAACATTTGTTTCTACTGTAGGGGCTTATGTCGATAGGTTTGAAAAACAAGTGGCCGACTATACAAAAGCAAAATATGCGGTAGCCACAGTTAATGGAACTGCGGCTTTACATATCGCACTTTTGTTGGCTGGTGTAAAAATGGGGGATTTAGTAATAACTCAGGCCCTTACCTTCGTTGCTACTTGTAATGCAATTAGTTATTTAGGCGCAGAGCCTGTATTTGTTGATGTGAACATTGAAACTTTGGGGTTGTGTCCAATAGCCCTTTTAGAGTTTCTTGATCAAGAGTGTGTCGTCCGTGAGCAAGCTTGTTTTCATAAAAGCGGCAAACGCATCCGTGCAGTAGTGGTCATGCATACATTTGGACATCCGGCTAAAGTAGATGAGTTATTAAGTACATGCAAAAAGTACTTTATTGAATTAATAGAAGATGCAGCTGAGAGTTTGGGATCTCTTTATAAAGATCAACACACGGGCACTTTTGCAAAGACTTCTGCGCTGAGCTTTAACGGGAATAAGGTTATCACAACTGGTGGTGGAGGGATGATTTTATCTAGAGAAAAAAGCATAGCTGACAAAGCAAAGCATGTCACTACAACCGCAAAACAGCCTCACCCTTATGAATTCTATCATGATGAAATTGCCTTCAATTATCGTATGCCTAATATAAATGCCGCTTTGGGGTGTGCTCAACTAGAGCAATTAAATGATTATATTGAAAATAAAAGAATGTTGGCGTCACTATATCAGTCGGAATTAATCGCAAGTGAATTAGAGTTCATCGTTGAACCTAAGGGTGCTCGTTCAAATTACTGGCTTAATGCAGTAATATGCCCATCAAAAAAATACCGCGATGAAATGCTGACCAAGACAAATCAAGCAGGTGTAATGACAAGACCTGTTTGGCAGTTAATACATACCTTGCCTATGTTTAAGGATTCGCTGAGGGGAAATTTGGATAATTCCATTTACCTTGCTGATAGATTAGTTAATATGCCTAGCTCAGTATCATTAACCTAGGAGCTTATATGAGAAAAATAGGAGTAGTTACGGGTACGAGGGCTGATTTTGGTTTATTGAATAGAGTTATTTTATTGTTGCAAAAACAACCAGCAATTAAAACCGTCGTATTTGCGTGTGGTACACACCTTTCTCCAGAGTATGGCTATACTATCAATGAACTTACAGAAAATGGCATTGAAAATATAATTCCAATTGAAATGCTACTGTCGTCAACTACTCGAGTCGGCATTGCCAAGTCAACAGGATTAGCAACAATTAGTTTTGCAGATGTTTTTAATAATCAACAACTTGATTGTTTGCTTATTTTGGGTGATCGATTTGAAATTTTTGCTGCAGCTCAAGCTGCTTTATTTCTTGGTATACCGATTGCGCATATTCATGGTGGAGAAATCACTGAAGGAGCGTTTGATGAAGCTCTAAGGCATAGTATTAGTAAAATGGCGAGTATTCACTTTCCTGCAACAGACTCTTTTGCTAAACGATTGATGCAATTAGGTGAGCAGCCAAGTCAAATATTTGTCACAGGCGCTCCTGGTGTAGATAACATTCAACATACAGAATACGTTAATGATGTAGAATTGAGTACAGTATTAACATTTAAAAATTTGAAATTACCGCTATTTCTTGTCACTTATCACCCGGTTACAAATGGCCATGTAGATGAAAATGATATTTCATCATTGCTTGAATTAATTATAGAACGACATGATATTAATTTTCTTGTTAGTTACCCTAATGCTGATGGAGAAGGGGCTGCTATGATAAGACAATGGCTCGAATTATCGCATTTAGAACATGTGACTATTTGTCCTTCTTTAGGTTTTAAGCGCTATTTAGCTGTAATGAAACAAGCTGCTTGTGTTATTGGAAATTCATCCAGCGGGTTAATAGAAGCGCCTAGTTTTAAAATTCCAACTATTAATATTGGCACAAGACAAAAAGGTCGGCCCAAAAGTTGCAGTGTAATTGATACAGTCATGGACAAGAGTTGTTTGATTCAAGCTGTGAATCAGGCATTGAATCATGATTTCATTTTGCAATGTCAGCAAGCTGTAAATCCATATGGTGAAGGAAATGCATCTGAGAAAATTGTAAAAATATTAAGTGAAATAGACTTAAGTAATTATCAATTAAAACCTTTTTATGACATAGAAATGATATGAGCAAGAAAACATTAGTTATTGCAGAAGCTGGAGTGAATCACAATGGTGATGAGCAATTGGCACTTGAACTTGTAAGACAAGCCTGTCAAGCAGGTGCTGATATAGTTAAGTTTCAGACTTTTAAAGCTAAAAATATTGTCACATCTGAAGCTGAGCAAGCTATCTATCAGAGAAGTAATACAGGGGTTATAGAGTCTCAGTTAACAATGTTACGGCGCTTAGAGTTAAGTTTTAGTACTCATTTTAAGCTTATTGAAGAATGTAACAAATTAGGGATTGAATTTTTATCAACAGCCTTTGATAGTGAAAGTTTAGACTTTTTAGTAAAAGACTTAAAACTAACACGTTTAAAAATCCCCTCCGGTGAACTAACAAATCTTCCCTTAGTTTTAAAGCATGCACAGTCAGGCTGTAATTTAATTTTATCGACGGGAATGGCAACGTTGGGGGAAATTGAGTCTGCTTTAGGGGTCATTGCTTTTGGACTTATGTTTCCAACCGTAGCAATACCTAAGACTGGTGATTTTGAGCACGCATATGCGAGTCAGGAAGGGCAGGAGCTGCTAAGAAATAAAGTCACATTACTGCATTGTACAACTGAATACCCAGCACCTTTAAATGAAATAAATCTATCTGCAATGACGAGTATGGCAAAGGCATTTGATTTAGATATAGGCTATTCGGATCATAGCCTCGGCTGGGTTGTGCCTGTTGCTGCTGTTGCTAGTGGGGCAAAAATTATAGAAAAACATTTTACACTTGATAAGTCTTTGGAAGGACCTGACCATAAAGCCTCTTTAGCTCCTAGTGAACTGGCAGAAATGGTTACTTTCATACGACAAACTGAGCAAGTTATGGGTAGTAAAATTAAAGCGCCGACTAAAAGTGAGATTGCGAATAAAGTTGCTGCGAGAAAAAGCCTTGTAGCTACAAAAGATATATCTGCTGGCACGATATTTGACTATAGTAATTTAGAAGTTAAAAGGCCAGGAAGTGGTATGTCCCCGAGCTTTTTTTGGGAGGTGTTAGGTACTAAAGCATCATATGATTATAAAGCAGGTCAATTAATAGATGAGTGAAAAGCCGATAATACTTTTAGGGGCAGGTGGCCATGCAAGTGTCATAGTTGATATTTTAAAAATGCAACAGTCTAATATTGCAGGTGTTATTGCTTTGTCGGCTCCTGAACGAACTATATTTTCAGATGTTAAAACTTATTTTAACGATGCTGATTTAACACGATTTTCTATTAATAGTTATGACGTGGTTGTTGCAGTTGGACCGCAACCGAATAAAAATAATCGATTGAATATTATAGATAAAGTTACACGTATTGGTTATGCCTTTAGGCAAGTCATTTCGCATCATTCAGTGATTTCAAACTATGTTTTACTAAATGAAGGTGTCCAAGTTCTGCCTGGGGCAGTCATTAATGCGGGAGCAAAAATTGGCCAGCATGTAGTGGTTAATTCGAGGGCTGTTATAGAGCATGACTGTACCGTAGGTAACTTTTCTCATATAGCTCCTAGCGCTGTGTTATGCGGTGGTGTAGAGCTAGGTGAAAATGTGTATGTTGGGGCTGGGGCGGTGATTCTCCCAGGAATTAAAGTAGGCAGTCAAGCCGTTATTGGTGCGAAAGCGTTAGTTGATAAAGATGTACCCTACAATGCAACTTTATATGGCTGTCGCGGTAAACTAAAGTAGAGAACACATTATGAAAACTTGGCAAAATATTTTATTATCGCCAACACGAACTCTACGAGATGCCTTGGAAGTCATTAATGAGCAAGCTTCTCAGGTAGTACTTATTGTTGATGAAAGTAAGCACTTATTAGGAGTGGTTACTGATGGTGATATTAGACGTGCTTTATTAAAAAACTTTGGCTTAGAAGTTGCTGTTTCTGAAGTTATGAATACGTCGCCAATAACAATGCAAAAGGGTACGCCTAAAGAGCAGCTAATTGAGGTAATGCACCGTAAAAGTATCTTGTCTATTCCAATAGTAGATGATGGTAAGGTTGTTGGTTTAGAAATGCTTAAAAGCTTTTTAAGCAAGCCATATTTTGATAATCCCGTTTTTTTAATGGCTGGAGGTTTTGGTACCCGATTAAGACCATTAACAGATAATTGCCCTAAACCAATGCTGGAAATAGGTAATAAACCTATTCTTGAAACTGTTCTTCTAAGTTTTGTGAAAGCAGGCTTCAGAAATTTTTACATTTCTACCCACTATATGCCCGCGTTAATTTTGAATCATTTCGGTGACGGTCGAAAATGGGGAGTGAACATCACCTATATTCATGAAGATAAACCACTAGGAACAGGCGGTGCTCTTGGTTTATTGTCACGTACGATTTCTCAGGATTTACCATTAATTCTGATGAATGGAGATGTATTAACGAAAGTTGATTTTGCCCGGTTACTTGAGTTTCATAATGGGAATAAAGCTGATGCTACTATGTGTGTTCGTGAGTATGAATACCAAATTCCTTATGGGGTTATAAGTGGCCAAGGAAATCGAATCACTGAAATGGTAGAAAAGCCAATTCAGCGATTCTTTGTCAACGCAGGAATATATGTATTATCACCAAATGTTGTTAATTCAGTTCCCCAAGATACCAACATAGATATGCCCACTATACTTGAACGACAAATATCCCAAGAAAAAGATGTGCTGATGTTTCCAATTCATGAATATTGGTTGGATATTGGTAGAATGGATGACTTTAATCGAGCTCAAGCTGATATACGAAGTTTAGGTATGAATTAATGAAGCGTGTAGCAGTTATTGGCCTTGGAAACATATCTCATCGTCATCGCAAGAATTTACGAGCACTTTACCCAAAGGCTCAGATTGCAGCAAGTTCAGCTAGAGGGGACTTGTCTACTCAGTTACCTGAAAATGCTGAATATGTATATTCAAGCTTAGATGAGCTTATATTATTTAAACCAGAGCTTGTAATTGTTGCTTCACCGGCAAATTTACATTTGGATCATGCGAAGCGCCTCCTTGAAACAGGAATTCCATGCCTCATCGAAAAGCCCTTGTGCAAAAGCTACGATGAAGCTAAAAACTTTCTTGGCCTTATGGGTAGTTTATCAACACCTTGTGCAGTTGGCTATTGCTTAAGATATATGCCAACCGCACAGAAAATGAAAGAACTGATCTGTCATCAAGTACTGGGTGAAATCTTCAATGTTGTTATTCACGTTGGTCAGTACTTACCTGATTGGCGAAAAGGTATTGATTACAGGGATAGTGTATCGGCACAAAAAGTATTAGGCGGAGGTGCTTTATTAGAGTTAAGTCATGAGCTTGATTATGCCAATTGGCTTTTTGGCCCGTTGAAATTTCACCACTCTGTACTGCGCTCTTCAAAGGAGCTTGGTTTAGACGTTGAAGATTTAGTGGATGTTGTTTTGAGCACTGAAAATGGAAGTATAATTAATCTACACCTTGATTTTTTGCAACATTACCCGCAGCGATATTGTACTGCTATAGGTGTTAATGGCCGTATTCATTGGGATTTAATTGCGAATACTATTGATGTATACGTTAAAGGGCAAGATGAGACTCATATTAAGTTTGATAATTGGCAAGCTAATGATATGTACCTAGATATGCTTAAAGACTTTGAAAGCTTATGCTATAACAAGAATCATTCCACTGTTGATTTATCTCAAGCAGTAGAAGTATTAAAACTCGTTGATAAGATAAAGTTGAGTTCACAATGATTCATTATGCATTTATTTTTGCTCGTGGAGGTTCTAAAGGACTGCCACGCAAAAATATTTTACCTCTTGCTGGAAAACCTCTTATAAATTGGTCGATTGATATCGCAAAATCAGTACCTGCAATTAGTCGGATATTTGTATCTACAGATGACCAAGAGATTGCGAAAGTAGCTAGAACAGCTGGCGCAGAGATTATTAATAGACCAAATGAATTGGCATCAGATACTGCCTCTGAATGGTTATCGTGGCAACACGCACTTGAGTGGGTAGAGCAGAAATATGGAGCTTTTGACTATTTCATTAGTTTACCAGCTACAAGCCCACTAAGAGAAACCGAAGATGTTGAAGCTGCAATTTATAAGCTTAAAGTAACAGTAGCGGATATATGCATTACCGTTTCACCATCTGAAAGAAGTCCATTCTTTAATATGGTTAAATATCGTTCTGAAAACCTTGTTGATATAGTTATTTCTGGTGATGAGATCGTCCGAAGGCAAGATGTGCCAGAAGTTTTTGATATTACTACTGTAGCATATGTAACCACACCGAGTTATATACGAAGTAGTAAAGGAGTTATGTTTGGGGATGTGACAAGTATTTGTGTACCTAAAGAAAGAGCTGTTGATATCGATACACAAATTGATTTTGATTTTGCACAGTTTCTGGCAAACAAGAAGGTGAAAAAATGAGAACCATCATGCAATTACAAAATATGCAGAATTGTTGGGCCTTAATTACAGGTGGCAGTGGTCATGTTGGTCAAACTGCAGCTGACACATTGCTAGAGCTTGGCGCCAGCGTTATTTTATTGGATAGAGATAGTGAAAGTTTAAAAGAGTTAACGCTAAATAAATATAAGGGCGTTGAAAATGTACATGCTATTGTGTGTGATCTTGCTAATGAATCTGCAATAGCAGAAGCTATGAAATCTGTTGCAAACATTACGGAGCACAAGTTAAACGTTCTAGTTAATAATGCCGCGTTTGTTGGTACGGATAAATTAACAGGGTGGTGTGTACCTTTTGAACAGCAAGCTATTGATACTTTCAATGACTGTTTAAAAGTCAATTTATCTGCTCCATTTTTATTGAGTCAACTTGCATTTGAATTAATGAAAAACCAAGAGCAAGGCTCTAAGAGTATTATTAATATTTCATCTATCTATGGTGTTGTTGGACCAAAAATTGAGTTATATGAAGGTACTGACATGGGCAATCCCGCGGCCTATGCAGCAAGCAAAGCGGGTTTAATGCAATTAACTCGCTGGATGTCAGCTAATGTTGCGCCTAGTGTACGCGTAAATAATATTGTTTTAGGTGGGATTGAACGAGGTCAGCCAGATACCTTTGTCGAAAAGTACAATGCGAATGTTCCTTTAGCCCGTATGGCTACCGAAGAAGACGTTAAAGGCGCAATCGCTTATTTGAGCTCTGACCTTTCAAGTTATATGACAGGACAAAGTTTATTTTTAGATGGTGGTTGGACGGTTGTATAGTGAGGGGAAAGAGTGCGCTTAGTTTGCCGTATAGAAGTAAAAAATAATTGGGTTGTAAAAGGAGTTCAATATGAAGGAGTTGGTAAAGTTCTTGCACTTGACAAAGGCTACCGTATTCCAAGCAATGATAAAATAGAAGAAGTTATTTTATTGGATTTAACTCGAAGTGTATTTGGCTTACCTCCTAACTTTATGGCCTTAGAAATAGTTGCTGAGAATACAAATCTGCCAATTACTTTTGGAGGCGGTATTGACTCAGTTGAAGCAGCTTTAAAAGCGTTTGAACTAGGTGCTTCAAAAGTTTATCTAAATAGCTCTGTCACTGTAAATGAAACTTCTTTAGTTAATGAATTAGTAAAAATAGTCGGTCGGCAAGCGATTACTATTGGGTGTGAATATAGGATAGAAAATGGCCAGCGTATGTGTTATGGGGAGGCAGGACGTGAGCCATTTCAGGAAACATTGACTGATCGAGCAATAGCTATGAATGCATGTGGTGCTGGTGAAATAGTCGTTTCTCATATAGAAAGTGATGGAATTGAGAAGGGCTTTGATTGGGAGTGCTTGGATGAGTTACCCCCATTACCAATCCCTATTATCCTAGCGAGTGGAGGATCTCAAGCGGAGTTAGATAAAATTCAAGGATATGAATCAATGAAATGTGAAGCATTGTGCTTCTCCAAGGTATTTAATAATGACTATGGTTGAAATTGTCAATGTTGAGGGTACAAATAGACGGAATTTGTTTAACTGTTTGAAGAACAATATAGATGTAGATTTTGTCGATGATCCAAGTTCTGTTAAGGCAAGTACTTTAATACTTCCAGGAGTTAGTCACTTTGGCCACTATATTGATTTTCTTGACGCACATGGCTGGCGAGAGTTCTTGTTGAACACCGACCGAAAAATTATTGGGATATGTTCTGGTTATCATGCTTTATGTAGCGGGAGTGAAGAATCACCTAGGCATAAGGGAATTGGTTTGTTGCAAGGGCAGGCAAAGTTAATTAAAGCTGATTTATCTTGTACTAATGGAAAGGTTCCACATGTAGGGATAAGGCATCTACCAAAGTGTAATAGTATAGAACAAGGAAAAGGATATTTTGTTCACTCATATGGGGTCTTAGCAGATGGCATTGAAAATGAGTCTCAAATTATCAAAATAGCTCAAAGTCAATATGCTGTTTCACAAATAAATAAAAATATCATAGGTTTACAGTATCACCCTGAATTAAGTGGTGAGGATGGTAAGCACTTACTATTAGAATTAATAAGTCGTTAATAGGGGAAGAAAATGGCTCGATATGGATTACCTGATAACGTAGAGTTTTGCTCTCGATGTGTAATGTCTAATCAAAAAGTAACGCCATCCTTAGTTCAGAAAGATACTAAGGAAGGAGCAAAGCATACTCTGATCTTTCAAGATGGTGTATGTTCAGCGTGTAGAGTACAAGAACTTAAAGCGAATAAAATAGATTGGCACCAGCGTGAAAAAGAGTTACTCCGTTTACTAGATAAGTACCGTTCCAATGACGGCTCTTATGATTGTATAGTTCCTGGTAGTGGTGGGAAAGACTCTATTTTTCAATCTCATATCCTTAAGCATAAATATGGCATGAATCCTTTGACTGTTACTTGGGCCCCACATATATACACTGATGTAGGACGCCGCAATTTTGACTCTTGGGTTAACAAAGGCGGGTGCGATAACTTTTTGTTTACCCCTGATGGAGAAAAGCATGCTTTACTTACTCGGTTAGCATACAAAAATCTATTACACCCTTTTCAGCCATTTATTTTTGGTCAGCGAAACTATGTAATGCATATGGCTCGTAAGTTTAATATTAAGCTTATTTTCTTTGGTGAAAATCCTGCAGAGTATGGTGGCTTTGAAAATGAAGAAAATAGTTCGAAAATGAATACATCTTATTTTGTAGATGATAACAGAAAAAATATGAGAATTAGTGGATTAAGTTTTGAAGAACTAACCACTCAGCATAAAATCTCAGAGCAAGATTTAAGTTTATATTTACCTTTAACAAATGAACAATATCAACAACATCAACCAGATCCACGTTGGTTAGGTTATTATCTTAATTTTCACCCACAGTCTAATTATTATTATGCACGTGAACATGTTGGGTTCGAGCCAAATGATCAACGAACTGAAGGGAGTTATTCACGCTATAATTCATTAGATGACAAAATAGATGGTTATCATTATTGGTGTGGTCACCTTAAGTTTGGTGTCGGTAGAGCAACCCATGAAGCTTCGCAAGAGATTCGCAATGGTGATTTAACTCGAGAGGAAGGCGTGGCTTTAGTCCGAAAATATGACGATGAATTACCTAAGCGGTATTTACCTGATTTCTTAGATTATATGAACTTAACTGAAACGGCGTTTTTTGAGATCGCAGATAGCTTCAGATCTCCGCACCTATGGGAGCTCAAAAATGGTGAATGGCAATTACGACATAAGGTGAGCTAATGTTTTTTAATAAAGAAAAAATTCAATACTTAGCTGGAAGCCGCGAAATCGTATTTTGGGGGTGTAGTGAGGATTGGGTTCCAAAAACACAAAAAATATTGCCTCAGGTTTCACGTATTGTGGATATAAATAAAGTTTTGTTAAAAGAGTCTTGGCGTGACCTTACAGTGATCGACCCTAGTGAAATAAAAGAACAGCAAGACAATGTTTTTGTTGTTATTACCACAGGTTCTATTGACTCTGTTGTTGCTCATTTATTAGAGTTGGGGTTTATTGCAGAGCGTGACTTTTGTTACTCTCCCTTTTTTGAAGACTTTTCTCTAGCTTCAAAGCTGACTAACTTAAAAACTGAGCTTATTTTTACTTCAAGTGACTATGGAACGCGTGAAAATGTTCGTGGAAGTAGTAAAGGTGGAGGAATTTACAAGTTAAGTATTGATGGTGATGAATACACCATTAATACATTAATTTCGGGGTCGTACCGGCAAGCACAATTTTATTCAGATAGGCTTTATGCAATTGACTACGTAAAAAATGAACTGCAATTGTTTAATACTAAACTTATGATGGTAGAGAGTATTAAATTATCATCAAGGCACTATACAGGGTTGTCTGTTAGTGATAGCAAGCTTTTTCTAGTTAGCTCAGCTAATGATATTATAGAGGTTTATGATCGACAAACATTAGAGCTTTTAAAGCAGGTGCCTTTTTCAGATAAAAGCTTTTCTGATAAGGGGCTACACCATCTAAATGATTGTTATTACGATGAGGGGAAGCTTTTTTTTAGTTACTTTTCCCGTTCAGGTGCTTGGAGGAAAGAGATTTTTGATGGAGGAATTTCTTTTTTAGATATTGAAAGTGATGAAATAGTAGAAGTACAAAGTGGCTTATTCCAGCCTCATTCACCGAAGATTATTAATGATGCGCTGCATTTCTGTGAAAGCCCTAAAGGCAAAGTGTACTCATCTTCATGGGAAACGATTGCTCAAACATCAGGTTTTGTTAGAGGGATTGCTTATCAGAATGGTTTTTATTTCATTGGGCAAAGTGAAACCTTATACATGAAGCGTGCCAAAAGTGTTAGTAATGTTATGATGAATTCAGGTATTTATATTCTTGAAGAGCAAAGTAAATGCATGAGGTTTTATCCAACCTTCGGTATTAAAAACATTCACTGTGTGTTATCGATTCCGCAAGGTTGGTAAATTAATTTTGTCAGAGTTGAAGGTTTTTACTATGCTTACTTATATTTGTTTTATATATAATGTCTGCTATGAAAATTCAATCACCTTCAACTAGTTTTTTAAATCAAGCTCAGCAAACATCTAATAAGCTTGCTGAGCAACTTGCTACAGGTAAAAAAGTAAACTCAGCTGCAGATGATGCCGCTGCACTGCAAATTATTGATAGATTAACATCGCAACAAGATGGCTACAGCCAAGCAGTTGACAATGCTTACGATGGGATTTCTTATTCACAAGTGACAGAGTCAAATCTATCTGGAGTGAATGATGCCGTTTCTCGAATTCGAGAGCTGTCTATTCAAGCGGGTAATGGTGCGCTTACAGATAATGATAGGGCTGCACTGCAAGAAGAAGTGTCGCAATTGCAAACGCAGATATCAGAAACATTCGAAAATGCCTCATTCGGTGGTAAACCTTTATTTGATGGTCAATCTGTGTCGTTTCAAGTAGGGCCTGATGCCAATACCACACAAACAACCACTCCTTCGGATGGTAGCTTTGCATCAGTAATCTCAACCATCGATATCTCTACACAAGCTGGGGCACAAGCCGCAATTGATATTAGCGACCAAGCAGCGGACGAAATTAACGCCCAACGTGCAGAGCTTGGGGCTTTTCAAAATACCTTAGCGAGTACTATAAAGGGGCTGGGTACTCAGCAAGAAAATATTGCAGCAAGCCAAAGTCGTATTGAAGATACTGATTATGCTCAGGCTATATCTCAACAGATATCTAATGATATTTTGTCTCAAGCATCCATTGCACTGCGCGGTCAAGCAAATCAATCTGCTGAGTCAATACTGGGTTTATTATAAACTTTTCATTTTATAAGTAATTCATAAGTATTACTTATAGTTACCCCGTGGCAGTTTTTTGGCAATGATGTCAAAAAACTGCCGTTGAGTGCTTGCATCCGCGTCAAACTCGCTTACAATTTAAATACTAATAGCTTGTTGTAACTGTGGTTCGCTAACAAATGATCTTGATTCTAGATAATAATAATAATCGTGCGATTGGTTTACATGCTTCACTAACATTTATTGGTGAAGCTGTTTTAAGCCTTGACGAGCAAAAGTTCGAACAAGAGTGTAATAAGTACCAAAAACAAGAATGCATGGTTATCTTGGGAGCGTTACAAGAGTTTGATCATGAAAGCTTAATTAAGCGCTATCCTGCAGTTCCTTTTTTATTAATTGGCGAGACTTTAAAACCATTACTAAGTATTGCGAATGTAGTGGGTTTGATTTCTGAACCATTTAACCACGATGTCACTACTCAACTTTTGCACGATTGCCAGCAATATCAACGCATGTTGCCAAGCGATCATAAACACCCTAAACCACATAAATCGTTTGATGGTTTGGTAGGTGAAACAGAGGCTGTCAAAGATGTACGCTTTTTAATTGAGCAAGTGGCTAAAACTGATGCAAACGTGCTTATTTTAGGTGAGTCTGGCACGGGTAAAGAAGTGGTTGCTCGCAACGTACATTTGCTGTCTAAACGTAATTCAGGGCCATTTGTACCAGTAAACTGCGGTGCAATCCCCGGTGAGTTATTAGAAAGTGAATTGTTTGGGCATGAAAAAGGCGCTTTTACAGGAGCTATTTCAGCCCGTAAAGGCCGTTTCGAACTTGCTCAAGGCGGTACACTTTTTTTAGATGAAATCGGCGATATGCCATTGCAAATGCAGGTAAAACTTTTACGCGTGTTACAAGAGCGCAGCTACGAACGTGTTGGTGGCACTAAAGCGATTCAAGCAGATGTGCGCATTATCGCCGCGACTCACCGAAATCTTGAAGAAATGATTGAAAAAGGCTCATTTCGCGAAGATTTATATTATCGTCTAAATGTTTTCCCTATTGAAAATCCCTCACTTGCACAGCGCGCTGATGATATACCGCTTTTACTAAAAGAGTTAATGCGCCGTGTAAATGAGCAAAGTGGTACTACAGCTAAATTTACCGAGCGTGCTATTGAAAGTTTAAAAGAACATGCATGGCCTGGGAATATTCGTGAACTGGCAAATCTTGTTGAGCGTATGGTTATTATGTTCCCTGAGAAGGTCGTTGATGTGCCTGATCTACCTGCAAAATATCGCTATATTGAGGTTGATGCCTACGAGCCCCAATACCCAGAGGAGCTAATGGAGCGAGACGCGTTTAATGATATTTTTAGTACAGGTTTTAGTGATTATGATGATGAGCCAGAAGTGGAGCTAGCGACTACGGACTCAGGCTTACTACCAGATGAAGGCATTGAATTGAAAGAGTACCTAGCAGAACTCGAGATTAGCCTAATTACTCAAGCGCTTGAACGTTATGATTACGTGGTTGCCCGTGCCGCTGAAATACTCGGCGTGAGACGAACAACCTTAGTAGAAAAAATGAAAAAGTATAATTTATCAAGAGATTAAGCTTTGCTTTATAAATTATTGAGTTTCTTATCTTGTTTTGCTAAATAGTAACCAATCACTATACCAGCAATGGCGCCAAACAAATGACTTTCAAACGACACATGTGGGCGCTGTGGAAATACGCCCCAAATTAAACCACTATATAAAAACACTACTACAACGCTTATTGCTATGGCTTTAAAGGAGCGATGCATAATGCCGTAGCAAATTAAAAAGCCCCACAAACCATACAATACGCCACTAAGTCCAACATGAATATTGCTGCGGCCAAATAACCAAACTAACAACCCACCAGCTAGGGCTGTGAAAATAAACACTAACCAAAATCGCTTAACACTGTATTGGCAAACCAGCCAACCAAGTACTGCAAAGGGGATTAAATTACTTATTAAGTGGGCCCAACCGCCATGTAAAAACGGGGCGAAAAAAATTCCAGTTAAACCACTAAGGCTGCGCGGGTATATACCTAAGCCATTTAGGTTAACTCCAGGTAAGCTATTAAAAATTTGTAATACAGTACACAGTAAAATGATGCCGATGAGGGTAAAACGCTTACTGGCCAGAGGAGGTATACGTAAAGAACTTTTTTGGTTTGCCATACATAAGCTTAAATTGAAAATAGGTTTGCCAGAGTATACCTATCTTGGTGCTTAAATGAAAAGCCTTGCACTAGGCAAGGCTTTAAAATCAATAGTTAACCTAATTTAGTGAGCAGTTTTTTAGCGGCAAGCTCAGAACTTGCTGGGTTTTGACCGGTGATCACAAGACCGTCTTCTAATGCGAGGACACCCCAATCATCGGTTTTTTGGTAATCGCCACCTTTTTTAATTAGTTCGTCCTCGACTAAAAATGGCACAATGTCAGTAAGTTGCACTGCCGCTTCCTCTGTATTACTAAAACCTGTTACTTTTTTACCTGCAACTAATGCATTACCGTCTGTATCTTTGATATTTAGAAATGCAGCGCTGGCATGGCAAACCGCGGCAACAGGTTTTTGCTGCTGAATAAAGTTTTCAATTAAGTTAATTGAGTCATCGTTATCGACTAGATCCCATAACGGGCCATGGCCGCCTGGATAAAATACTGCATCAAAATCGCTGGCGTTTACTTCGCTTAAAATTTTGGTATTAGCCATCAATGTTTTTGCTGCACTGTCGTTGTCATAACGTTTAGTGGCATCCGTTTCAAAGTCGGCTAGTGTACTTGTGGGATCAATAGGTGGCTGCCCACCGTCAGGTGATGTCAAGGTTACTTCTGCACCCGCATCGATGAAGGCATAGTAAGGGGCTGCGAATTCTTCTACCCAAAAACCTGTTTTTTCACCTGTGTTGCCTAAATCAGCATGTGAAGTAAGAACCATAAGTATTTTTTTAGCCATAACGATATTCCTTCTGATGAAATGAATTGTAATCTGTTAATTACTATATGCGCCAAAGTGAGTTTAAACAACGATGATAAATTTAACTTTATTGGTTTAAAAATTGATACAATAATTATGTTTGATGTTTGATGTTTGATGTTTGATGTTTGATGTTTGATGTTTGATGTTGGAGTGACTATGAAAGTTTCGTTTGAACAATTAAAAAGTATGGTGGTGTTTGCACAAATTGTTGAGCAAGGCAGCTTAACGGCTGCGGCAAAACAGTTAGGTTTAACCCGTGCTGTGGCGAGTTATCATTTAAAAAAGTTAGAAACCCAGCTTGAAGTAACCTTATTAAATCGCTCAACCCGCACTATGGCGTTAACCGAAGCTGGGATTGCTTACTATGAACGTTGCCGAGTTATTACCGAGCAAGCGAATGCGGCGAATCAGCAAATTGAAAACATTAAACATGAGCCTCAAGGGTTATTAAAAATAAGCTGCCCAGTGAATGTTGGCATGCAACTGATAGTACCTGCAATTAATACTTTTAAACGCCAATACCCTAAAATTGATATTGATCTTCAACTTAGTGACGAAGTTGTTGATATTATTAAAAGTGGGTTTGATTTTGCCATTCGTGGTGTGGCGCTTGATGATTCAAACTTACAGGCGACTAAGCTGACAGTGATGAGCACTTGTCTTTGTGGCTCGCCAGATTACTTTGCTCACTTTGGTAAGCCTAAAACGCCAGAGCAACTCAAAGCGCATAAGTGGGTGGTGTATCAGTTAGGGAGTAAAACACTAACATTACAAAAAGAGGGCAAAAAGCACAGTCTAATAATGCATGGAGGGTTAAGCACCAATAACGCCGCTGCACGTACAGCGTTTGTTGAAGCTGGGCATGGCATTGGGCGCATACCACTTTATGATGCGTGGCCTAAAGTACAAGCTGGTTTATTAGAGATAGTGTTGGATGATTATAAAAGTAAAGACATAGAGCTTTATGGCGTGTTTCCGCCCGGTGGGGCAGGGTCGAAAAAGCTGCGTTTATTTATTGATTATCTCAAAGACTACTTTGTAAAAAAGCATACCGCTTTGGGTATGCTTAAAGGTAACTAACTTAGTCACACGAGCTTACAAAGTACGGCTAAATAATGCCACCGCTTGTTGATACATCGCAATGGCTAGAGCAGGGTCGTAACGATCCCCTTCGTCGCGCATAAATGCATGCTGTGCGTTTACTTCTTGCCATTGATAGTTGATACCTGTGGTAACCGCTTGTTGGTAGATTTTATCGCGACCTTCTTGCGGCACATGAGGGTCTTGCTTGCCCCAAATAAAGTGAATTTCACCTTGAATGTCAGCCATACGTTCGAACGAATTATTGCCTGTCGCTGCTGGTAAAGTATCACTATGAATATCAGTGGCGTATAAACAAAAGGCTGCTTTAATTGCTGGGTTTAGTGCCGCTCTATAAGCTAAATGGCCACCAATACATACACCCATCGCACCCACTGAGCCAGTACAATAATCTTGTGTTTTTGCAAAATCGATTAACGCTTGGGTGTCACTGTCATGGGATTCAAGTGGCTTTGCCCATTTGTCGGCATTACCTTTGTCTTTACCTGCATCGTCATAGGCTAGAACAGTGCCAATAGGGTTTAGCTCGTGGAAAACTTCAGGTACCAGAACCACAAAACCATGGCCGGCCAAAAGTGCGGCACTACGGGCTATTGGCGCCGTTTGCTGGAAGATTTCAGAGTAAAAAATAATGGTAGGAAATTGCCCGCTAGCTTGCGGACGGTAAACACTGGTACGCATAGTACCTGTTGCAGTTGCGATATCATGGCTTTGGTGCTGAATAATCATAATGCGCCTTTAGAGGAAAAATTAACTTATCATAGCAAAGCATTACGTATTACTCACTGTTTGGGATATTCATGCAACTGGCATAATAACTCACCGTTGCAGGCCAGTCTGAAAATATGGCCATGACGCCAACGTCTTTAGCCAGTACATCAACAACGCTCATCATATCGCCATCGTTATCAATAGCTTGTTTAATTGATTGATAATAATAACCACCGCCATTATTAAGTGGCCCAGAGCGTTCAAGACTCCATGCAATAAGCTTAAGCCCAGCGGCTTTAGCTGAAGTAGCATAAAGAGATGGCACAATCTGCTTGTTTTCATCAACAGTTAACAGCATCCAAATCGGTGGAGCAAGAATACGTACACCGTCATTGTATAGCTCAGCCATGCTAGGTTGCCAAGTCGCTGAGTTGTTGGGATCAATACTCGCCGTTTCGTCGCGGCCATCTAAGTACACGCTGTTGTTAGCAAACTCAGGGTTTTGCGCTATCCAGTATTGAACATCTGTAAGATTAAATGATTGTGGGTAAACGTGATTGCTAGGCACGTTTTGCTCTGTATATTCATCTAACATCTTTTGCGCATATTGCGCTTGAGTAAAGCCATTAAATGGCATACTCACTTGCGGTGATTTTAGCTCTGGGGTCATTTTTACGCCCAGCTGCTTGAATAGGGTGATGCTTTGCTTGTGGCTCATTAATGTGCCATTACTTGCGTATAAATCAGTGCGCCAACTAGGCGTGCCTTTTAAGTAATCAGCGACTGTGGTGGCTTGGCTATTCGCGCCATCCATCTTGCCTTTTAGTGTTAAAAACTCTGCGAGGGTGATATCACTGGTACAACATTTTGCTTGTGCTGGTTGGCCATCCTTTGCAGGCTGAAATGGAATGCTGCATTTTGCAGCAAGCTCAGGTACAGTTAAAATGTTAGTGGTGGTGTGTAAATCACATTGAGAGTGGCGACATACCAACTCTTTATCTTTGGTAAATGCTACATCACACTCCAAGACGCCCGCGCCCATTCGCGCTGCTGCGATATAAGACTCTTTAGTGTGCTCAGGGTATTGCATCGGTGCACCACGGTGACCAATGGAAAAGTCTGTTTTGTAAAAAGGGCCTTCACTGCACGCTTGTAATTGTGTTTTTAACTTACCCGCCGGCATATCGTCGATGAGGTAATAAGGCCGAGAGCCCACTTGAATATTATTACTTTGTGGCGTTTGGCTACAAGCACTTAATAATATTATCAAAGATGTACAAATCAGTAATTTCATAAAACCCTCGCAACTCATTAATGACAGTTTAGGCTTTATTTATGGCATTTCTATTAAGATATTGATTTAACAGTAGTGCTGACACAATAATGGCGCCGCCAACACTGAGTTTTATAAGATCGGCTTCGCGATTCCAAATAACTACATTGACTAAAATGCCCGCGGGGATCAGTAAATTGTTCATGACTGCTAGAGCGCCGACATTGACCAGAGTTGCCCCCTTATTCCATGCAAAATAGCCAAAGCCAGAGGCTACTGTCCCTAAGTAAATAAGAATCCCCCATTGAGAGCTGGTAGTGGGAAGCTTATTGGTATCGCCAAATAAAGCAAAGCATACAGTTGCAACAATCAGTGCGCCGACGAAAAACCAACCAAATACAGTGCGTTGTGGTAGCTCACTGCCAGTCATTAAGCGTTTGTAGGTCACTTGCCCAGTGGCAAAGCAAACATTTGCAGCTTGAACTAACAATAGCCCTGTAACAAAATTCGCATCAACCCCTTGATAGCGAATAGCAACAGCACCGATGATAGCCAATAGTGCGACAAGTAAATATTGAGGGTTAAAGCGGCGTTCGATTACATCATTTAATAGTGCAATATATAAAGGTGTCATCACGGTGAATAACAGAACTTCAGGCACACTAAGGTATAAAAAAGAGTGGTAATAAAAACTATACATGGCTCCGAGCTGTATCGCACCAATGAGCATGAGTTTAGCTATGATAGCCTTTGGTATAGTGCTGAGGTTCAAAAATGGTAAAAACACTAAGGTTGCCAAGGCGACACGTATAAGCACGCTAAACCAAGCGTCAACTTGACCTGCTAAATACACGCCAATTAAACTAAACGAAAAAGCCCAAAGTAGGGTAGTTACAAAAAGGTAGCCCATGGTTTTACATCAGTAATTTTAAAGCCTTACTATATCAAAAAGCCCGCAACAGTGTGCGGGCTTTTACGATTAGTTCAGTTTAACGCTTACTCAACTAAACCACGGCGCTTCAGTAATGCGTCTGTAGTTGGCTTTTGACCACGGAACTCAATGTAGCTCTGCATTAAGTCGCGGCTGTTACCTTTTGATAAAATTTCTTTACGGAAATTATCACCATTTTCACGAGTAAGACCGCCTTGCTCTGTCATGTGAGCGAATGCGTCAGCTGCAAACACTTCAGTCCAAAGGTAAGCGTAGTAACCCGCTGAGTAGCCACCAGCAAAAGTATGGCTAAAATAGCAAGATTTATAACGCGGTGGTACTGGGTAGTAAGCTATACCGTGTTTTTCTAGTGCTTCGTGTTCAAACTTTTGCACGTCAGTGATTTCTGTGTCAGAACCAAAAGAATGCCATTCCATATCAAGCAGAGCAGCGGCTAAGTATTCAGTGGTGCCAAAACCTTGATTGAAGTTTTGTGACTCTAGTACTTTATCAAGTAGCTCTTTTGGAATTGGCTCGCCCGTTTTGTAGTGTTTAGCATAGTTAGCAAGCACTGTTGGTTCAATGTTCCAATCTTCGTGAGCCTGTGAAGGAAACTCAACGAAGTCACGCGCCGTTGCAGTACCTGCAAGGCTTGGGTATTTAACATCAGAGAATAAACCATGCGCCGCATGACCAAATTCATGGAACATGGTGGTTACTTCAGAGAAGGTCATTAATGTTGGCTGACCTTCAGCTGGTTTTGGGATGTTCTGCGCGTTGTAAATAACAGGTTTTGTGCCCTTTAAGCCACTTTGGCCAACGTATGAGCTCATCCAAGCGCCGCCTCGTTTACCTTCACGTGCGTATGGGTCCATATAGAATAAGCCAATTGCACTGCCATCTTCATTGAATACTTCAAATGCCATGACATCTTCGTGGTAAAGCGGTAAATCCTTACGTTCTTTAAACGTAATACCGTATAGTTTTTCCATTGCGAAGAACATACCGTCATGGATCACCGACTGCATTTCAAAGTATGGCTTAACTAGCGCAGGATCTAAGTCATATTTAGCTTGGCGTACTTTTTCAGCGTAGAACGCCCAATCCCAAGGTTGTACCGCAAATGTTTCGCCTGATGCATCAATTACTTTTTGAATCTCAGCGGCTTCTGCTTTGGCTTTATTTACTGCTTTAGGTGCTAGATCATCTAAAATACCGTAGACATTGTCAGTGGTTTTAGCCATGCGCGTGGTCATAACATATGATGCCCAGTCTTTGTATCCAAGCAATTCTGCTTTTTGCGCACGTAAGTTGGTTTCTTTAATGATAATAGGACCATTCGTAGCTTGTGCACGAGTGGCTGATGCTTTGAAAATACGCTCACGTAGTTTGCGGTTTTCCAGGCTGCTTAAAATCGGCTGTTGTGTGGTGTTCACTAGGGTGATCATGTAGCCTTCTTTACCCGCTTTTTTAGCGGCAGCGGCTAGGCTTTCAATTTCTCCATCAGAGAGGCCTGCAAGTTCACTTTTATCGTTTACTAAAATCACGTCTTCTTTAAATGATTTTAAAATGTTTTGTGAAAATTCAGTTGATAACTTAGCAAGTTCAGCATTGATTTCACGCATTTTGGTCTTTTGCGCTTCGTTCAATTTTGCACCAGCATTGACGAATTTAGTGTAGTAATACTCAACCAAGCGTTGGTCTTCTGCATTCAGGTTTGCTTTATTGTTATAAATACTTTGCACACGCGAGAACAATGCATTATTTAAGTAGATATCATCAGAATGAGCAGATAGCACCGGTGCCATTTTGGCGGCAATACGTTGGTATTCAGAATCTGAAATTAAGCCTGATAAGTTATAAAAAGCGGTAGATACACGGTCAAGCAGTTCACCAGATAGTTCGAGTTCTACAAGGGTGTTTTTAAATGTTGCCGGTTCTGGGTTGTTAGCAATAGCAGCTATTTGCGCTTTTTGCTGTGCAATACCAGCGTCAAATACAGGCTCATAATCCTTAGTACCAAACTTATCGAACTCAGGCGCCATATATTGTAGTGGGCTTGGCTTCATCAAAACGTTATCAACATTCATTGTTTGGACTTGAGTTGCTTGTTCAGCTGAGTCTTCAGCTTGTTGTGTACTACAAGCTGAAAGTAATAAAGCGCTGGCGATAGTGCTAGCGATGAGAGATTTGCGCATAAGAGCTCCAATAAAAAAATTAGCCTTTTAAATACAAATAAGGCATTAGCGTCTTAACTTAGCAAATTTTGGATTATATACAATAAAGTTTATCGGTTTAATGGGGGGATTGAGCGCAAAATAGAAACTTTACAGATAAACTATCGGTATTTTTAAAAATAGTAGCTTAAATATATTGGCTATACAAAAGCTACTGATGGGTTGTTGTCATATTACTTAATGGGTAATGTGTGAAATGATTAATCATGCCAAGCAAAATTAGTTATAGCCAAGTACAAACTTTTTTTCGCTACCAAAACCTTCCGGTTGCGTGTGACCAAACTCTTTATTAATAGAGTTAAGAGTTTGCTCTTGCTCAGCAAGTACGCATAAAATTTTATTACGGTAATCTAAGCTAGATTCGAATAGCGCTAGATCAACCAGTGGCTGTAAGCTGGCTAATTTTTGGTTTAAGGTTAGTTGTGACATCGCGTTCTCCTCGTGCTGTATTGACCTTACATTATAGGTATAGCAGCGGTTGTAAAGAATTGTTAATATTTTGTTCATAAAGAGCATAATGGACGTAGTAATTTTGCTCTTTAGGGGTATTATGACGTAATAAACTTACTAACCCCTGAATAGTTAACCTTTTCTCTGCGGATGCTTATGAATCTAGAACACATTTCCCACACTTTGTCTTATGTACTATTCACCTATGGTGATATTAGTATAACCGTTGCGAAAGTTATCCAAGTACCACTTATCTTGTTTGCCATGTGGTTTGTTGTTACGCGTACAGGACGTTTAATTAAAAAAACGCTGCTTGCTCGTAAAATGAACCCAGATGCAGTGCTACTGTTTACGCGAATTTATTTAGTATTGAGTATCGCTATACTCATTTTTACCACTTTAGAAGTGCTTAGTATCCCGTTAACTGCATTTGCCTTTGTTTCAGGTGCGATTGCAATTGGGGTTGGGTTTGGTGCTCAAAATATTATTAATAACTTTATCAGCGGTTGGATTTTAATGTGGGAGCGCCCAATTAGAATTGGTGATTTTTTAGAAGTTGGGGAAGCGAAAGGCGTGGTTGAAACAATTAATACACGTTCCACCCGCATACGTCGTAATGATGGCGTGCACATGCTAGTTCCAAATAGTCAGCTATTAGAAAACACGGTTACTAATTGGACATTGATCGATCGCAACGCGCGTTCATCTGTAAGCGTTGGCGTTGCTTATGGCTCTGATGTTTTACTTGTTGAAAAGTTGATAAAGCAAGTACTCAGTGAACATTCGGCTATATTACCTATGCCAGCCTCATCAGTCTTGTTTGACGATTTTGCTGAAAGCTCACTGGTTTTTAATGCTATTTTTTGGATTTGTGCAGAATCGGAAACTATGCTCAGGCAGGTACGCAGCGATATTCGTTTCAGTATTTACAAGGTGTTTGCTGAAAATAACGTGGTAATCTCATTTCCGCAGCGCGATATCCATATCGATGGTGAAATTGCTTTATCGCGTAAGGCTAACAAACGCTAAATTGATTTTGCATAGTAAGGTGTTATTGAAGGTGAATAAATGCCTTGGCACAGTGATGCTCCAAGGCTTTGTTTTTATTGTGAAGTACTAAGCTTTTTAAGTTTTAAAGAAAAACCAACGATTAAGGTACCAAAAATAACGGCGTAGGTTGCAACTAACCAGAGTAGGGTATGAATACCTGCGCTTGGATTAAATACAAGATAAAGACCAAAAACTACCGATAATAAGCCGGTAATAATTAATACCCACTCACCTGATATTTCAGCTCTTAGCTTTAATGCTACGAATATTTCTACAGCCCCGATAGCGATAGCCCAAGCAGCAACATAATAAAGTAACAAAATTGTAGTTACATTAGGAGCGAGTAATGTAACTAACCCGGCAACGATAGATAATACACCGCCAATTAGTAACCATCGCCAATAAGGATTATGTTGTTTGGAGTTCCATGCAACCCAAGTACGCAAAATACCGTCAAATAAAAAGTATCCAGCGAAAAACAATAGCATGATACTCAATGAGGCTTGCGGAGCAAGCCAGGTTAATATGCCTAATATGATGGCGATTAGTCCGCGTATAAAGAGCACAGACCAATTTTTTGCAAGTGTTGTAGTGAGATTCATCTTATTCCTTAATGATATAGCATTTTTGCTTACTCTATACACGTTAGCGGGTGTCGCTATTTAGGTCAAATTTCATCCCTTTAATGTTTGCATTAAATTAATTAGTAATATGAAGACTAAAAACTTTTAAATAGTGGTTAACACTTTTATAGTTAATAGTAGGCTAATATTTAAATACCAAGGAAGCTACAATGGCTAGGCATAAGTTAACGATATTCAAACTCATTGGTTTGTCTATGTTGTTCTGTTTTAGTTTACATATCAGTGCAGAGCCAGAAGTGACTGTAAAGTCATTGATGGATAAAGATAGTAAAGTTGATGCTCAAGACGAGCCCTCTAGCAAAGGTGAAGAGGAGGTTAAACAGGTAATAAAAGCGGCTGCAGTTAGTTCTGTAGTTAAAGAAAAAGGAGAAGAGCTTGATATCGATTCTTTACCTTATGATGAGTTTCACCGAATTACACCCAGTTCATCCATGCAGGCTTACCTTAAAGCTGCACGCAATCGAGATTTTAATTTAGCGACTCATTATCTTGATTATCGAAATTTACCTCCTGAAGTTAAAGTGATTGCGCCTGAGCTTTTAGCTGAACAACTCTCTTTAGTCTTTGATCGCACAGTATGGATTGACGTAGATACGCTTAGTAAAAAACCTGAAGGGAAAAAAAATGAATCGGTGCCAAGTTATCGAGATTTAGTCGCAGAAATAACCACCTCCCGCGGACCTGTGCAGATTCTTTTGCAACGTGTACCAAGTGAAGACGGTGACAATAAAGTATGGAAAATATCTAATGCAACGGTCAGTAAAATTCCATTTTTAATTGATGAGTTTGGCTACAATCTAGTCGGAGAATGGTTGTATAATCATTTACCTAAAGCTGAGTTCCTTGGTGTGATGTTATGGCAATGGGTTTATTTTGCAGGCTCATTTTTAGGCTTTATTGTATTTTCAGTTTTAGTCACTCGTATATTTGCTGCGATTTTACATCGTTTAAAAGTTAATACTCCTCAAGATGTACTGGCATTTATAAAAGGACCGATTTGCTTGTTACTAGCCGTGCTGCTGTCACGTTCATTACATGATGTTTCCAATGTTACCATTGCGGTGGTTGCCATCGCTCAGGGTGGCACAGTATTGTTAATCGCGTGGACTTGGGTGTTTTTACGCAGTATTGATATAGTAAAACACCGTTTAGCCGAGCGTTTTATTGCTCAAGATAAACCACAAGCGGTGTTTTTATTACGCCCTGCAAGTAATGTAACGAAAATGCTCATTGTGGTAATAGCGGCTTTACTGTGGTTTGAAAACCTCGGTTTCAGTGCAACCACTTTGCTGGCTGGACTTGGGATTGGTGGTTTAGCGATTGCTTTGGCTGCACAGAAAACGGTAGAAAATATTATTGGCGCCATTACTTTATATATCTCAGCCCCTGTGCGTATAGGTAGTTTATGTAAGTTTGGTGCTCAAGTAGGCACTATTGAAGAAATAGGTCTAAGAGCAACGCGTATTCGCACCCTTGATCGTTCGGTGATTTACGTAGCAAATGCAAAATTTGTTGATATGCAGCTGGAAAATATTTCTGAACGCGAGAGAATCTCTTATCGGCCTAACTTAATGTTAAGTGCGAAAACCAAACAAGTCGATTTACAGGCTTTTATGGTAGCCCTAAAGCAACTATTAGATGAGCATGACACAGTAGCGGATGACCCTTGTCGGGTTAAATTTAAAGGGTTCACACCTTGGGCATTACAAATTGATGTACTAAGCTATGTTAATACCGTGGATTTTGCTGTTTATATGGAAGTTATCGAAGAGCTAAATATGGCAATTCTTGGTTTACTTAATGAGCATAATTGTGAGCTGGCGAATCCTGAATTTGCCAGAGTGGGTGGATAAATAACACATGTTTATGTACAGCCCCATTAAACGATAATCACTATCGTTTAATGGGGTTTGCTACAATTTTGCAATTGCTTGATACAGGACATATGTCCGCTTTTTGTGAAAATAATTGCATAAAATCACCTAAGTTCGCCTATCGTGTCGTTAATTGTTGTAAAAAGTTTGTTTAAATGTACATATTTATGCAGTAATAATGTCATGAAGTGTTATAATCTTCATCGTTCGTTCAGCCTCACTACTTCGTTTTGCACTCTCGACAGTGAGGTCCGCGCAGCTTAATATAAGGCGCGAAAAATTGGCCGAGCCCGCTAAGTGAACTAGCGCAACACATACACCGTTGAACAAGAGTGCACACAAAAGGCTAAACCCCAACATGAAAGCAATGAAAAGATCTACGTTAGCAACCCTTATTAATGCAACGTTGTTCTCTGCAGTAGCAGGTACTTCATTTTCTAGCGCAGCAGAAGACGCCCCCGCTGCAGAAAAAAGCAATCAATTAGAAGTTATTCAAGTAACAGCACGTAAACGTGTAGAGAATGCACAGGAAGTTCCTGTCGCAGTTTCTGCGTTGCAAGGTGATAAGCTAGATGCTTATAGCTCAGCAGGTATGGACATTCGTTTTATGAATGCCAAAATCCCGAGCTTATCTATTGAGTCTTCATACGGACGTACTTTCCCACGCTTTTATGTTCGTGGCTTAGGTAACACCGACTTTGATTTGAATGCATCGCAGCCAGTGTCATTAGTTGTCGATGATGTGGTACAAGAAAGTGCTATTTTAAAAGGTTTTCCTGTCTTTGACGTAGAGCGTGTTGAAGTTTTACGTGGACCACAAGGTACATTGTTTGGACGTAATACTCCTGCAGGTCTTGTTAAATTTGATTCTGTAAAACCAAGCCAAGAATTTGATGGTTTTAGCTCTGTATCTTACGGTACAAATAATTCAATTGATTTCAGAGGCGCCGTTGGCGGTGGATTAACTGAAAATTTATCTGCACGCGTATCTGTATTGTGGCAAGGTAAAGATGATTATATTGATAACCGTGCGCCAGGCTTTGAACAAGATGACATCTTGGGTGGTTATACTGATCGCGCTGCGCGAATTCAGTTTTTATATGAAAAAGATGATTTTTCAGCTTTATTAAACTATCACGTACGTAACATGGAAGGCACACCAATTCCATTTTACGCCAATGCAATTCAAGCCGGTTCAAATGAATTAGTTGATGGCTTTGATGCAGATGTTGTTTATCATGATGCCGCAGCACGTGAATTCCAAGTGGTAGATTCTCAAGGAGCAAGTTTAAAGCTTGAATATGATTTTGCTAATCATACATTAACCTCAATCACTGGTTGGGAAAGCGCAGAAGTAAACTCTCGTGGTGATATCGATGGGGGGTATGGCGCCGCATTTTTAGGTGATTACCAAGGCCCAGGTGTTATCCCATTCCCATCAGAAAGTGAAAGTGGCTTACCTGATCACAATCAGTATACACAAGAATTACGCTTATCAAGCAATTTCGCTGGTGACTTTAATTACCAAACAGGCCTATTTTATTTTGATGAATCAGTAACTATTGAAAACTTTGGTTATGATACTTTGGCTGGTGGATCACTGAATGGTTATGTAAATCAACAACAAGATACCAAAGCTTGGGCTGTATTTGGATCTGTTGATTATACGGTTAGTGACGATTTAAAATTAACAGCTGGCCTTCGTTATTCTGACGATGATAAAGACTTTGTTGCTGTTCGTAAGTTTGTTCCAGCTGATTTAAGTGAATGTAACTTTGATTTAATGCAATGCGAAACAGATATAATCCGTACTGAAGATGCGAGTGATGATCATATTAGTTGGGATTTATCTGCGTCATATAAACTGACGGATGATATGAACCTTTACGGTCGTATTGCTAATACCTTCCGCGCACCAAGTATCCAGGGGCGTATTACTTTCTCTGACGAGCTGACTAAAGCCGATTCAGAAACAGTAACGTCATACGAAACAGGAATTAAATCAGACGTACTAGATGGTCGTGGTCGCGTTAATGCAACTATCTTCTATTACACAATGAACGATCAACAATTAACAGCTGTTGGCGGTACTGCCAATACAACTCGTTTATTAAACGCTGACAAGACCACTGGTTATGGTTTTGAGTTAGATACTGAGTGGGTATTAACTGATGAGCTAAATGCGACATTCAATTTGAGCTACAATAATACAGAGCTTAAAGATGACACTATTGCGATTGCAGTGCCAAACCGCTCTACTTTAACGATTACAGATCCTATGGTTGATGGCAACGCAATCATTGATGGTAATAGTCTACCGCATGCGCCTGAGTGGATCTCAAACTTAACATTACGCTATAGCAAAGAGTTAGGTGATGGTGAGTTCTTTACTTATGCTGATGTTTCATATCGTAGTGAAATTAATTACTTCCTATATGAGTCAGTAGAATTTGAAGGAAAAGCACTTACTGAGGTAGGTCTACGTAGTGGTTATGCTTGGGCTGATGGTGATTACGAATACCAAGTAGCTGTTTTTGCTCGCAACCTATTTGATAAACAGCAATCAATCGGTGCTATCGACTTCAATAATAACACTGCCATGGTTAATGAAGGCCGTTTTGTTGGCGCAGAGTTTAAAGTTAACTTCTTTTAAGGTTAACTAAATACACATAAAACCCGCTTTTTAAGCGGGTTTTTTCGTTTATATTACTGGCTGTTACTGCTAAAGTAGCACTAATTATATTTTAAAGAGAAAAGTCATGGCTGGATTTTGGAACTACCGCGTAATTTTTTGTGAAGCAACCAAAGATGAAGCGGCGCAATATCAAATTCATGAAGTTGAATATAACCTAAATGGTAAAGTAACAAACTGGTCTGAAACAGGAGCAGCACCGTTTGGTAACACGGTCGAAGAACTACAAGCAGACAGTGATCGTCTTAAAACGGCATTTGATAAGCCAGTATTAAAAGTGGTTCGTAAAGAGCGAGGTTATGAACTTGTTGACGTTGAAACAGGTGAAGAGGCCTTTGCCGAGCCACCTGCTGGTTTAACACAATAATGTAAATGAAAAGGTGCCAAGTGCGCCTTTTTTTAACGCTGATTTGGGCAAAAGGAATGACGATGACTTTACAGGCAATACTATTTGATATGGATGGCACCTTGGTTGATTCCGAAAGTGTGCACTTTAATTGCTGGAATGACATTTTAGCCGAGTATGGTATACGCTATGAAGAAGATGAATTTTGTCAGCGTTTTTCAGGTAAAGCAACTGTAGAAGCGGCAAAAGAAGTTGTTAGTCATTACAATTTAGCAATTTCACCGCAAGCACTAGCACAACGCAAGTATGACTACTTTAGTGAATTTGTCACAACTCACTTGCCACCACTCATGCCATTTGCAAAAGAAACCTTACTCGCGGTGAAACAAAGTGGTCTAAAGATGGCGTTAGTGACAGGCAGTGCACGAGATGAAGCCTTACCTATCCTTAAAGGGTATGGTTTTTATGAACTGTTTGATTGCGTGGTCACCAAAGATGATGTGGTGAACCCAAAGCCTGCGGGCGATCCGTATTTATTAGCACTGCAAACACTTGCAATTAACCCTGTAAATGCCGTCGCGGTTGAAGACACAAATACTGGCGTAACCGCAGCTTTTAATGCAAATCTTGCTGTAATTGCAGTGCCTAACAAACATACCTTAAATCATGATCTCAGCAAAGCAACGACACAGCTTGTTAATTTGCAGGAGTTTTTGCAATGGGTACAAAATAAACTATAGTTTGAGTATCTATTTTGTAAGGATACGACAATGAAAAAAGGACTCTATACTTTATTATATTTTTGGCTAATTTCACTAAACTTACCTTGTTTAGCCCAAAGCGCTGATAAGGCAGGTGCTACACCACACGTACAACTTGCAAAAGTGTATGATAAAAGCAAAACAGTTGATGTGTCTGAGTACTTAGTCAGTGAAAAGTTTGATGGTGTCAGGGCTATTTGGACTGGTGCTGAGTTTGTTACCCGCAATGGTAACCAGATTAATACACCGACTTGGTTTAGCCGTGTTTTGCCAAATGTGTGGCTTGATGGGGAGCTTTGGACAAAGCATAATGATTTTGCTGCATTAAGTGGTATTGTTCGCACAGCCATACCAGTAGACAGTGATTGGCAGAAGGTTACTTTTCGTATATTTGATATGCCCGATCAAATAAACCCTTTCAGCATTCGTTATAAAAACTATCAACAGTTGGTTCAAGTCATTAATAAACCACATATCATTGCTGTAGAACAGCATCAGTTTTTCTCAAATGAAGCACTTAGCGCTTTTTTTGATCGGATCATAAAACAGGATGGTGAAGGGGTTATGCTGCATCTTGCAAGCGCCAAGCATCAAAATGGACGCTCATCAGCCTTGTTAAAATTAAAGCCCTATTTTGATGATGAAGCTATCGTGCTTGAATATCTACCTGGGAAGGGAAAGTACCAAGGTATGCTTGGCGCTTTACGGGTAAAAAATGACACCGGCATTGAGTTTAATATCGGCACTGGTTTTAGTGACTTACAAAGGCAAAATCCACCCGCAATCGGCGCGAAGATCACTTACCGTTACCATGGCTATACAAAAAATGGATTACCTCGATTTGCGAGCTTTTTACGTGAACGCCCACAGCAATAATATTTTATAAAATCTATTAAGTGTGCTAAATTGCGCGGCCTTTTTGTTGTCAGTGTGGTGAAGCAATGGTAGTAGGTTTTGATTATGGTAGTTCTAATTGTGCAATGGGTGTTATCGGCGAAAACAACCTTGTTGAACTTGTGCCATTAGAGCAAGGTAAGCACTACTTGCCATCGACTCTTTACACTCACCATAGCGCGTTAGTCGTTGATTTTGTTGCTAAGCATCTCACTGGCACGTCGTTTGAGCAAGACTATAAAAGCCAACGGCAAGCCTTACTTAATACATTGCCACGAATAAAATCAGACCTTGATTTAGCCGCTGATGAACAAAGTATATTTATTGGCCGTGAAGCTATTAACGAATATGTACAATTTCCTGAAGAAGGGTACTTTGTTAAATCACCGAAATCTTTTTTTGGTGCTACAGGTTTAAAGCAAGGGCAAATCAACTTTTTTGAAGACATTGCAACGGCAATGATTTTAAAAATAAAGCAACGAGCTGAAGTGTCACTGCAACAATCTTTAACCCATACAGTGATTGGCCGTCCTGTTAACTTTCAAGCTGTGGGTGGCGAAGAGTCAAATCAGCAAGCTCTTGGTATCTTAGAGCGCGCCGCTAAACGTGCAGGTTTTAAAGACGTTGCATTTTTATATGAGCCTCTGGCGGCAGGTATTGATTACGAAAGTAATTTAACTCAAAACCAAAAAGTACTCGTGGTCGATATTGGCGGTGGCACGAGTGACTGCTCATTTGTGCAAATGGGGCCAAGTTTTCGAGGTAATAGTGAACGCGATCATGATTTTTTAGCCCATAGTGGTAAACGTATTGGCGGAAACGACCTTGATATTGCTTTGAGCTACCATGGATTAATGCCTTTACTAGGTTTAGGCAGCACCTTTAAATCAGGCTTAACTTTACCAAATCAGGCATTTTGGCAGGCGTGTAAAATCAATGATGTAAATTTACAGAGTCAGTTTTATGCTCAAGCCCATACTCGTGAGTTAATGACTCAACTGCGTGAAGTGAGTGAACCTGAGCTTTTCCAACGTTTAATTGATTTACAGCAGAATAAACAAGGGCATCAATTAGTGCAACAAGGGGAAGCCGCCAAAATTGCTTTATCGTCACAACAAAGTTTTAATTGTGACTTGGGCTTTTTAACTAATGATTTATCAAAATTATTGGATTTAGACGACTTAGCGTTAGCCGTTGATGACTCTATAAGCCAAATAGTCACCTTGGCTAAGCAAGCGATAAAAGAGGCAGGTGTGACGCCTGATGTTATTTATTTAACAGGAGGTAGTGCGCAATCACCGTTGATAAAAGCGGCACTTAAGCAACACCTTGGTGATATTAAAATGGTCAACGGCGATCACTTTGGTAGTGTTACCGCCGGTTTGACCAAGTGGGCACAGATGCTTTATAAGTAACCGTGTTATAAATCTAGCTGCCGGGTTGCGAGGTACTTCTCGTAATCTGGTAAAGTACGCTCAAGCTCATTATTCATCAAGGTGGAGCTTAATAACATATCAGCACTTACCTCATTACAGGCCACGGGAATATTCCAAACAGCGGCTAATCTAAGTAAAGCTTTCACATCAGGATCATGGGGTTGTGATGCAAGTGGATCCCAAAAAAATATTAACATGTGCACTTCGTGCTCGGCAATTTTTGCGCCGAGCTGCTGATCTCCTCCCATAGGGCCGCTTAGTAGTTTAACAACCTTTAATCCTGTAGAGCGCTCAATTAAATGCCCTGTAGTACCAGTACCATATAGCGTATGTTGAGATAGGCTATCACGGTGTTTTTCACACCAAAGTTGAAGAGCGGCTTTTTTACCATCGTGGGCAACCAAAGCGATATTTTTATGTGCGGGAAGTGATTGTAATTTTTGTTCCATATTGACTCTTATTGTTAATAACCTGAACTCTGGTTAAGAGATATACTAATGGATTGATATTAAATCACAAATATATTTATTATCTAGAATTCAGGTTTATTACATTAGTAGATTAATGGCCAGCGCTATAAATACTACGCCTGTTATACGATCTATCCAAATCTGGCTTTGTGGATGTGCTCTAAAATAGTTTGCAATTTTATCGCCAAAGTAAATATATGTGCAGTCGATAGGAAAAGCAAAGAGAGGATAGAGTAAACCAAAAAATGCCAACTGGAATGTGGTTGAACTCGATAATGTCGGATCAACAAATTGTGGTATAAAAGCAATAAAGAACAGCGCCACTTTGGGGTTAAGTACTTCTGTCATCATGGCTTGAAACATAACATTGGATTTTTTTTTGGTAGTAACGTGAGGCTTATCATCACTATTGCATGATGGCTGCGTAAATGTGCTTTTAAGCATAGTTGCACCTAAGTAGCAAAGGTAGGCAGCGCCAGCGTACTGCACCGTCGCATAAGCTGTTTCAGAGGCTTTTAAAATAGCGGTTAAACCTGCCACGGCTAATAAAGTGTGTACTACGCCGCCAAGGGCAAAACCAAACGCACTTTGTAAGCCGGCAGCACGGCCATTAGCAAACGTTTGCGCCATTAAAAAGGCGTTTGAAGGCCCAGGCGCCACAGCTATTAAAAAGCTCGCGGCTAAAAATGATAATACAAACTCAGGATTGACTAGCATTATTTTTGTACCGCTGTGACAGGATGATAAATATTCGCTTTACGTGTCATTAATAACAGCCACAGGGGCAGTAATAATAGCAAATGAAAGGCAATGAATTGTGGGGCATTAAAAGGCAGCACTTGGCTAACAATAACCAGTAGGCCGGCGCCACTCATTTGCATTAAGCCAATCAGTGCCGATGCCGTACCTGCTTGTTTTGGAAAATGCGACAGAGCCATGCCAGCGGCGGAGCCCAAGCTTAATGAAAACCCAAGCGCAGCTATTAATATAGGTAACATAAAGGTGAAGGCTGTTTTAAACTGACTTAATAACAATATAAGCACGCCAGAAAAAATAAGTAAGCTTACCCCTAACTTTAATGCTTTTTGGCTGTGACGTTTGATATACAAAGGCGCAATAAAGCTGGCGACGATACTAATAACCGCATTTAAGGTAAACCAAAAAGTAAAGTCACTCACTGTGCCACCCAGCTCGGTCATGATCCAGCCCGGTGCAAGAGTGACAAAAGCCAAAATTGCCGACATGGCTATCATGCATAGAAGGCTGTTAAAAAAGAATACATTTGTGGTAATGATTGGCACAAACCTACGTAAGTCTAAAATATGCCCTTGATAGTGACTATCACTTGGCCGAGTTTCTTTAAAAAACAGCAGGGTGATTATTAAGCCTAGGCTAGCAAAACCGACTAAAAATAAAAAGTTCATTCGCCAGCCAAACTGCACGGTTAACCATGCGCCTAATATTGGCGCGAGTGCAGGCACAAAACATACAATCCCATTTAAATAAGTGATCATTTGACCGCTTTTAGCGCTGCCGTATTTATCCCTCACAATTGCAAATGCCACCACAAAAGTGGCACAGGCTCCAAAGCCCTGAACAGCGCGTGCTATCATTAACACGGTAAAGTTTGGCGCGAAATAAGCCAGTAACCCTGCAATGCCGTATAGGCTTATCCCTGTTATAGCAATTGGCTTACGGCCAAATTTATCAGCTAAGGGACCGGCAATCAGTTGGCCTAAACCGACTGTGAGCATAAAAATAGCCACAGTGAGCTGCACTTTCTTCTCATCCACTGAAAATGCTTGTGCTATTTCAGGAAAAGCGGGCAGATAAATATCAATAGCCAACGGGCAGAAAATAATAAGTAATGCGAGAATTAATACGATATGCAATGAGTGTTCAGTTTTTGGCATGGATGCTCCTTAATCCTGTATTTTATTGTGCCGAACTAAAAAATGAAAGGGATATTCAAGCAACATACGTTGTCATCATAACTAAAATCATTTGTGAACCTGAGCTTGATTGTTTATTAATCTTTGCTTGACTGGTCTGATGTGTTAATTTATTTCTATATAAACAGCATTCGACTGAGAAAAATAATGAGTGATAAATCTGCCGTTCTAAAAACCTGGTTAAAATTAAAAAATTTACCGTTTGGTAATTGGTTATTTACTAAAGCCGTGTGTTTTAAAGCCCCTTATTTTGGTTCAATGAAACCCTATATTTTAGATGTTAGAGATGGCTATTGTAGTGCCGTAGTTAAAAACCGCCGTAGCGTTCATAATCACATTGGGACTATTCATGCCATTGCCCAATGTAATTTGGCTGAACTATGTGCTGGCGTGATGGTTGATGCAACAGTACCCTATAAAACCCATCGCTGGATCCCAAAAGGAATGACGGTTAATTATTTAGCAAAAGTGGATACAGATGTGACGGCAATTGCAGAGATTCAATTACCTAGACAATGGATAGATAAAGAAGATTTAGTGGTGCCAGTTAAGCTTTATAATACCCGCAATGAGCTTGTATTCACTGCAGATATTACAATGTACATAACTAAGAAGAAATAGCCTTATTCTTTTTCTGCGGCTTGTTTGTTGAAAAACGACAAGTCGTTATCACCTTCGTTTAAAACGGATGCTAGCTCAGGCTTTGACTCAGTTGTTTGACTTATCAACTCTACCGTTTCAGCCTCATGTCGCTGCTTTAAGTTACCCTCAATAACAGCGCCAGCTTCAATGCTTAAGGTATCTTGATAAACATCGCCGTGTACTTCGGCAGTCTGCTCTATCGTGACCTTACCTGCATTGAGTGAGCCTATGATCTTGCCTTTAACAATAACACTATCAGCAACTACACTGCCTTCTACAAGGCCAGTTGTACCAATAACAAGATGATTAACTCTTACATCGCCATCAATGCGACCATCAAGCTGTACTTCGCCTTGACTGACGAGTGAACCGGTTAGGCGCACATCTTCAGAGATAATCGATGGAGCATGATTTGTTCTTTTTAATTGATTACCAGCAGAGCTGGTATTTGTTTGCTTTTTTTTACCGAACACGAGAGAGCGCCTTTGTAATTTTAACAGGATTGACATGTTTGTCGTTAAGTAACACTTCATAGTGTAGGTGAGTGCTGGTGCTTCTGCCAGTACTGCCCATTAATCCAATTACATCATTTTTAGCAACTGTTTGGCCCTTCTTCACTTTAATTTTATTTAGGTGACCAAAACGCGTGACAAAGCCATTTTTATGCTCAAGCTCTATAAAGTTACCGTAACCACCGTTGCGTCCAGCGCGAAGTACTTTACCATCGGCTGGGGCAAAAATTTCAGTCTTATGCCACCCAGCTAAATCAACCCCTTTGTGGAATGCGCGACGACCATTCATCGGATCTTTGCGTAAGCCATAACTGCTTGAAATGTAGTAATCAGCGGCGGGTAGCGACTGTGGTAATTCGTTAAGTAAACTCTCAAGGTTATTTAGAGATAATAGTTTATCGGCAATGGCTAAAAATTCGCTAGGGATTCTTGATTCGTCAAATACGTTTAACGGACCACCTTGCGCCGTATCATTTACAGGGCTATTAAGCTGATTTGCCAACGCAGTATCAAGGCCGGCCCCTTTTAACATAGTTAAAATGCGTTGTTTACGTTGCTCGATATGGTTCTCAAGTTGAGAAAAGCTATGCTTATATTGCGCGTTAAGTGCAATAAGACGTTGCTCTAGCGTATTATTTTTATGTAACAAGGTTGTTTTATCGCCCTTGTTCTCATCTATGAGAGGCTCATGCAAATCAGATTGCTGTTGATTTTCTTTAATTTCGAGCGTCGCGCTTTCTTCAGCTTTACTCAGAGAGTCGGGGAGTGATTCAATCATGCTTTGCAGTAGAGCATGTTTTTGTTCAAGAGTGGCTAATTGCTCTAACTGTTGTTCATGCAGACGCTGTTGCGCTTGTTGCTGCTGTTGCCATTTTTGTTGTTTTGTTATTTGGCTTTGCTCAATATCAGAAATTTTATTAGTTTGGCTATACACCTGCAAAGTAGAAACGGTTAGCCAAGTTATTGCTGTTAAAATACCTAACACAGCCGAAACTTGCAGCCAAGGCGCCAAGATCACATGCTTCACTTCACCATTTTGACGGATCAAAAGCTGTCTAGCTGGGAATAATTTGTGATAAAAAGACTTAATAAATACTGACATGGCTTATAAATACTGGCTATTAACCGGATTAAGATAGCAATTTGATATAAAAAAGCCAGAAAAAAATTGTAATCTTTACAATTTAGTGGGTAAAAAGCGCCCAGTCGAGCGCTTTCATTTTTTAACAAATAGTTAAAAAGTTAGGTTGTTTAATCACTTAGCAGGAAGAACTGTGCCTTCAACAGAGCCAAAGCCAATTCGAGCAAAACCTTCTTTTTCGCACCAGCCGCGCATGATTACATTATCACCATCTTCTAAGAAGCTGCGTTGCTCACCATTACTTAGTGTGATCTTCTCTTTGCCACCACGTGATAGCTCAAGTAAAGAGCCCGCTTCTTCGTGAGTAGGGCCCGATTGCGTGCCTGAACCTAGCATGTCACCTGGCATAAAGTTACAACCATTGACGGTATGGTGAGTTACCATTTGCGCTACTGTCCAGTATGAATGCTTAAAGCTTGATTTAGACACTTGCGCCGGAGTATGGCCTTCGTCACGCATTTTCTGCGTTTCAATCTGTACGTCCATTTTTATATCAAACGCACCGTGCTCACGGTTATGTGTTGACTCTAAATAATCTAATGGTTGTGGGTCACTTTCATCACGGGTCCATGAGGTTCTGTATGGAGCCAGCGCTTCGGTAGTGACAATCCATGGCGATACTGTCGAAGCAAAGTTTTTCGCAAGAAATGGCCCTAACGGTTGGTATTCCCATGCTTGTAAATCACGTGCTGACCAGTCATTGAAAACACAGAAACCAAATACATGGTTTTCTGCATTTTCGATAGCAATAGCATCCCCTAACTCGTTACCTTTACCTAAGTAAATACCTAGCTCTAATTCATAATCTAAGCGTTTACATGGGCCAAGCGATGGAACATCGGCATCTGGCGCTTTAGTTTGGCCGCTAGGGCGATGGAAAGTTTGTCCGGATACATCAATTGATGATGAACGGCCGTGGTAACCAATTGGCACCCACTTGTAGTTAGGTAGTAATGGGTTATCTGGACGGAATAAACTGCCTACGGCTGTTGCATGATAAATTGAAGTATAAAAGTCAGTGTAATCACCGATGCGACACGGCAGGGCAAACTCAATGTCAGCTTGAGCAATTAATGTATCAGTTAGTTTTGTTTGCTCGGGTGCGCCTTCACGTAGTGCTTTAGACAAGGCTAAACGCAATGCTGACCAGTATTGTTGGCCAAGGCCCATAAATTCATTCAAAGTTGCTTGGCTTGCAGCAGCAACCGCTGTTTGGGCATCACCAGAAAAAATAGCTAACTCGTTTACTTTTGCAAGGTCAATTACTTGGTCGCCAATAGCAACTGCACCGCGAAAAGCTTCGTTAGAGTTCTTACGACGAACTTCAGCAAAAGGTAAGTTTTGAATTGGGAAGTCACAATTTTTGGCGTTGGCAGATTCAACCCAGCTAGTTAAATTAATATCATGGGTTTCGTTAATGAGGCTCATATTCTTTCCTTATGGTTCGCGCTGATTGGATACACTAGTATATGGAGGCAATCAGCACAAATTTAAACGACAAAAAGCAGCGAGTTCGCTGCTTTTTAATTTCTTGATTTAAAATTTATAAAACGCCGCGACGTTCTTGATCACGTTCAATTGATTCAAATAGCGCTTGGAAGTTACCCTCACCAAAACCGCCATCATCAACGCGTTGGATCATTTCGATAAAGATTGGGCCAAACAAGTTTTTTGAGAAAATCTGTAACAAGTAACAGTTTTCACTTTGGCTATCTACAAGAATTTGATGCTCACGGATTTTTTCTTTGTCTTCTGCAACCCAAGGTACACGGTCAAAAATAGTGTCGTAATACTCAGGGATAATATCAAGTGTAGCAATCGTTGACTTATCTAGCTTATCTAACGAGCTAACTAGGTCATCTGTTAAGAATGCTAAATGCTGAACACCTGGACCATTATACTCACCTAGGTATTCATCAATCTGGTTATTGTCATTACCTTTACCTTCGTTGATTGGAATAGAGAAGGTACCGCACGGTGATTTAAGTGCATACGAAAGTAGCGCAGTTTTTTGACCTTTAATGTCAAAGTAGCGTACTTCGGTAAAACCAAACACGTCTTTATAGAAGTTAGCCCATGTTTCCATCGTGCCTTTATAAACGTTGTTTGTTAGATGGTCGATGCGCAAGAAGCCTTTATCAGCAACAACATTTTGCTCGCTTAAATCTTCAAAGTCGCTTTCATAGATAGAGCCTTTATCACCAAACTGTTCGATGAAATAGATTAAGCTGTCGCCAATACCGTAAATAGCAGGGTATGGTAGGTCTTTATGGGTTGAATCTGTTGCTGGTTTTGCACCGCGTTCTACAGCTGTCTCGAATGCTTTTTGCGCATTCTCAACACGCCAACCCATTGAGCAGATTGCCGGGCCATGGCTTTTGGCAAATTCAGCAGAAAATCCATCGCGTTCGTTATTTAGTAAAAAGTGAATATCGTTCTGGTTGTAATAAACGATATCTTTACCTTTAAACGTTTTTAATTTAGAAAAACCAAAATCGGTAAATACTTTATCCATGTAGTCAGCGTCTGGCGTTGCGTATTCAGTAAATTCGATACCAACTAAACCTAAAGGGTTTTTTACTTCACTCATTTTAATTCTCCCGCAATTATTAAGCACTGCGTTTTGTTGTATTTAATAGCGCAGATGATTAACCATAATTTGAGTGAGGGGAAGAGGGGGGATTTATTTAGCGACAGAGCAATTTGTAAATTTAATGGGACGCTTTTTGGAGTTTCAAAATGACCCGCTTTCTACATAAGCTTTTTGCTAAAGGAAGCAACTAACTCAGTATGTATTTTAAATATAAGCTTCTGTTATTTATTGTACTTTTTTGGTTTTCATAAAGTGGGTCATATTTTTTAACCCCTTTTTACTTTGTAATTAATTCTTTACACTTGATGTGGAGTTGTTAAAAAACTTACTTCGTTGTTGTAACCATAGGTTAGGTGTGACCATAGGGGCACTGTCGTAATGGCGTTTAACGGACTGATTAAGCTCCCTTGTGGTTTTTGTAAATGACAAAGTTTGTTGAGCAGTACCCATAGACGCAATTTCAGTATCTGTGAGTGCTCTACCAGCGAATAACATAGCGTTTAAATAGCCCGCCTTTGTTTCGTAATCATTGCCATTTACTAAAAAGGCAAGATATTACTATCTTGCCTTTTGCTAAAACTATATTGATGTTAATCCATCAAGTTTAAAATTTATTGAGCACTTGTCTCAGCTAAACCTTGTTTTTCCCATATTTTGGCTTTAAAGCTCATTAATACAAGTATAATACCTACACCAATGCTAAATAGCGCTATTTGTAGATAAAGGTAAGGGATTTCTTCCATATTATTTGGATCAAAGCCGCCAGCAAGTATGCCCGCAATAATGTTACCAATTGAGTAAGTGAGTACGAATATCCCCATCATTTGACCAGAAAAACGTTTTGGAGATAAACGGCTTACAGCACTTAATGCGACAGGGCTTAAACAAAGCTCACCTACAGTATGTAAAAAGTAGGTAGTAACTAACCAGTAAGGTGCAACCTTTAAGCCTTCAGCTGCGTAATGAGCAGCCATAAACATAACTAAAAATCCACTTGCCATAATTATAAGACCAAACGCACATTTGACGCTATATGACGGTGAAATCATTTTTTTAGATAAGTTAATCCAAAGGGCTGCAAAAAATGGCGATAATACAATGATAAAGATGGCATTTAATGATTGGAACCATGCAGTTGGTATTTCAAAGCTACCGACAAGGCGATCTGTGTAGTCACGTGCAAATAAATTCAATGAAGAGCCTGCTTGCTCAAAACCAGACCAGAAACAAGCAGAAGCAACACAGACTAAAAACAATGCCCACATGCGACGCTTTTCTGCTTCGGTTAACTTACCTTTAAAATAGATAATGCCAAAATAAGCAAAGAAAATGAGTGAAAATACAATCGCAACGTAGCCGGCAATAACCACAGGATCAATAACTAAATTACCTGTCATAGCAGCTAGAACCACAGACGCAACAATAATAACAAATGCCGCAATAGCAAACCAAGTACGGGTGATACCTCGTGGGCTTAATGGATTAGCAGGTGTTGAACTATGACTAGGTAAATGCTTAGTCGTTAAATGATATTGAATTAGACCAATACCCATACCTACGGCTGCTGCACCAAATGCCCAGTGCCAACCTACATTTTCCATAAAGTAACCACAAACGTAGTAACCAATAATTGAACCTAAGTTGATACCCATGTAGTAAATTGCATAACCACTATCACGGCGCTCATCTTCGCTTGAATAAAGCTGACCAACCATAGCACTGATATTTGGCTTTAATAAACCAGTACCTGAGGCGACAAACACTAAGCCGATAAAAAATGAATACTCATGAGGGACAGCCAAAATAATATGGCCGATCATGATTATAATACCACCATACCAAACTGCTTTTTGGCCACCAAATAAACGGTCAGCAAGCCAACCACCTGGCAAACCTAAAAAGTACACCGCGCCTGTATATAAACCATAGATTGCAGCAGCTGAAGCGACAGTGAAACCAAGGCCTTCTTCTTGCAAGCTAGCGGTCATGAAAAGTACTAATAAGGCACGCATGCCGTAATAGCTCATTCGTTCCCACATTTCAGTGAAGAACAGTGTTGAAAGTCCTTTTGGGTGGCCGAAAAACCCCCCAGTTGAAGATGAACTCATATTTACTTCCTAACTTATATTGTTATTGCGGCCTTATATTTTTGCTTTTATCGCTCGTGTAATTAATACACTAACTGAACGGGCGGCCATGAATGTTTTTAATGTAGCTAAGGTAATGGTTTGCTTATTAAGAGGTAAGAGTCACACCCTTATCCTAGCTACAATTGGCGCTAAGTATACATATACCAACACCACAGGGGAAGTGCTTGCGATAGTTGGTATAAATAGCCACTATTCTAATAGCCTGTATAAGACCTTACCTGAGTCATTTATAAAAAAACTACGATGAACCATTTATTGATTTTCTACAGTGAGTTACTTTCAGGTTGAGTTATACAATAGGCTGCATTGAGCAATGGCTTTACGTTAAGGCATAAAAGTTACTTCTTTTGAGAATCGTTGAAGATCAAATGAGAGAAAATGTCTATGAGCTTGGTTTAAAGCGATTTATATTATGGCAGATAACTAAAACCTAGCCTAAATCGCTTTTATTTCAAACCAAGAGTAGCATATCGAGGTTATGAGGATGTTTGCATTAAACTTTGTGCTTCATTAATCGTTCTTTTTCGCGAGACCAGTCTTTGTTTTTGCCGTCTTCACGTTTGTCATGCATTTTCTTACCTTTACCTAAGTGGAACTCTAGTTTCACCCAGCATTTTTTCCAATACATGGCTGTAGCAATCAATGAATAGCCATCGCGCTCAGTTGCACCAACTAAACGGTCTAACTCGCGCCTACTTAATAATAGTTTACGATAACGTAGTGGATCGCAAATAACATGGGTGGAAGCGCTATTGAGAGGCTGTATTTGACTGCCAAGCAAAAACGCTTCGCCATTTTTAAGGTGAATGTACGTTTCAGAGATGTTTACTTTACCAGCTCGGATACTTTTTACTTCCCAGCCTTGCAGTTCAACACCAGCCTCAAACTTGTCGTGTAAAAAATACTCATGACGCGCTTTTTTATTTAGCGCGATAGTATTACTTGTCGATTTAGATGATTTTTTCTTAGCCATAGTGGCCCATATTATACGTAATGCTCTGCTTTTTACATCGATTTTTTAAATTTACAGCTAAAAGTTGATGTAAATAAAGCGCCAGGAAAGTTTGGGGAAAAACGCAAAGCTTGCTAAAATTCGCCCACACAGTTGGGAGTGAGTATGCCACAAATAGAAAAAAGTGCGCTAGTAATGTATAGCAGCAATGAAATGTTTAATTTAGTAAATGATGTGGATGCTTATCCTGAATTTTTACCACATTGTTCTGACGCAAAAATAATTACCCAGCAAGCGAACAGTATGACTGCCAGCTTAGAAATTTCAAAAGCGGGTATAAAAAAATGGTTTACTACAGAAAACACCTTTGTTGATGAACAAACCGTCACGCTGCGCCTGGTAGATGGCCCCTTTAAAGCTTTACAAGGGCAGTGGCATTTCCGAGCTTTGGATGAACAAGCTTGCAAGGTTGAATTGCGCTTAGAGTTTGAGTTTTCGAGTAAGCTAATTGAGCTAGCATTTGGTAAGATTTTTAATGATGTTGCTAAAAACATGGTTAATGCGTTTACGCAAAGAGCAAAAGATGTTTATGGGCCAAGAGTATGATTAATGTAGAAGTCGTTTTTGCACTACCAACCTCTGCGACGAGTTTACAGGTCACAGTACCTGTTGGCAGTACCGCAGAAGAAGCCGTTATCAAGTCAGGTATACTAGAGAAGTGCCCACAAATCGATGCATCAAAATTAACCCTTGGTGTTTGGAATCGAACGTGCAAATTAACTCAAGTGTTAGAGCAGGGCGATAGAGTCGAAATTTACCGTCCTTTAATAGCAGATCCAAAAGATGCAAGACGTAAACGTGCGGAAAAAGCTAAAGATGAAGGCCGTGCTAACAAAATAACCGGTGGACGAGCGCTGGATAAAGCAAAATAACTTAAACAAAAAAGGTTAGCGTTGCTAACCTTTTGTCGTTCAATGAGCTGATTATTGCTCTAGTGGTGTGTTAAATTCTGCGGGTTGCTCGTAGTCACCGCTTAATGAAACCAGCTTTTCATTCTCAAAGTTAATAGTCAGTGATTTACGTTGTTCATTGTCACGGCCTAAGTTAAAAGAATATAAATAGTGCCATGTATTTTTATCGAAAGCGTCTTCAGCCACAGGCTTGCCTAATACATAAACAACTTGTTCTCGAGTCATATTTACACGAAGCTTATCAACATCGTTTTGTTCTAAAAAGTTACCTTGGGGAATGTTGATGCGATAAACCCAGCTTGAGCAACCAGCGGTTGCGCTTAAAGTAAGTGCGACAATAAACCAAAGAGAAAAAGTTTTTAACGACTGCATTGTTTGTTTGGATCCTTATTTTTTATAAACTGCATAATACCGATTAGTCACCTAAGGTAAAACCTTTTTGCACAATTGTTTGCGAGTTAATTTTCCTATTAGATGCTTGGAGTAATAATTTGACCACAGAGACAGCTGAAAGTTTAACTGTGCTGAAAAAAAACAAGTCGAAGAAATCGATGGCAAGTACTTGGTCACTTTATATAGTACAAACTCGGCTAGGGCACTGGTATACAGGAATTTCCACTGATGTTGCCCGCCGTTTGGCTGCACATCAATCGGGTAAAGGTGCAAAAAATTTACGTGGTAAAGGGCCACTTAAATTAGTTTATCAGCAGCAAGTTGGCAGTCGCAGCGATGCAACTAAGTTAGAAATTAAAGTTAAGCGTCTTTCTAAAGTGCAAAAGCGCGAATTTGTCGCAACTGAGCACCATCCGCTTAAAATGCAAAGCGATCTACCTGGCGAATAAGCTGTGCTATGCAGCTGACGGTTGTGAAATAATGAGCTTATCGAGATTTTCATAGGTATCAGTCACCTTGTTACTATGCTTATCTTCACCCACTGCAAAATAGAAGGTTATGCCTTTTTTATCTATCAGCTTTTGCTGTCATTGTACTCAAAGCGGTTAGCTTGGATTTGTAGCGTTTTTTATCGTGTATAAAATACGCATATTTATTTGCTAATCGCAGGTGTTTATTAGCTTGTTTAAGGTCACCTAGCTGATAATAGGTCCGCGCTAAACCAAAATAACTATTGTGAAGCGAACTGTCGAGTCGCTTTGCTTTGTTGAAGTGCTTGATTGCATCTTGATAAGCGTTAGTCTGGTATGCGGTATTACCCAGTGAGATATGATAGTAAGGGTTACTTTGTCTTTTGTTGTGTAATTGGGTCAAAATTTCATTGGCTCGTGCATCTCGGCCTGTGAGCTGATATAGCAGTGCTAAATTACCTAAGGCTGTATTGTTGTCTTTATCTATCGCTAAGGCATGGTTATAAGCAAGTTCGGCATTTCTATATTGCTTATTTAATCTTAAAAAAACGGCTAAGTTACCCCATGCGCCAGAATACAATGGATCTGCGTCAGTGGCGGCTAAAAAGTAGCTATAAGCACTATTTTTCTGGTTTCTCAACATGGCTGTTACCCCTTTGTTGTTATAAAACATAGCCGTAATACGTGCTTTAGAAATCGGGCTGGTTTTAAAATGCTCTCCCCGCGAATTAGGATCAAAATCAACCACCAGTGAATTATCAGTCGTGTAAACGTAGTGAATATTGTTGGCATTTTTACGTGGGGAGGAAACGCGTAAGTTAATATGCCCAGTCAGTAAATTATAGCCTCGGTTTGATGCCCAATATTCTGGAATGTGTACTTGTTGAAATTGACTATCCATACCTAAAAACTCAGCCATGCTATAGGCCAAAATAGACAAAGATAAGCAATTGGCGTTTAAATCACGATAAGCTTGACTGGCAACGAGGGTCGCACCGGCCTGATAAGAAAGTGATGCATCACCATTATTTAATAAAAATTGCAATAATGTGCGGGCGGATTGCAGGTTGCGTTTATTGCTTGGGAAAGCCGTTATTAATTGCTGTTTGATTTCATCATCGAGGGCAAAAATTTCAGTTTCAGCTTCTACTGGTAAAACAACAAAGGGTTGATTTTTAGTAATTTCTGGTGGGGCAGGCACGTGTTGTATAGTTGTGCTTTGGCAAGCTGTTAAAAAGCCAGTGAGTAGAAATAGTATTGTGTATGTAAACTTGTTTGATGTTGTCATAATTCTGCCCCAACCACTTTCACACAGAATAAAGTATAGTCAATAATTGGCTTGGGGCAGAGTTCAATTGTTACAAAACGTGTTTACTCAGTGTTTTTCAAATGTGGCAACAAGTTTATCAAGTGCTTGCGCACTGTTAGCTAAGTCACTAATTGCTTGCTCTGTAGTTATTTGCTCTTGCATGGCTTTATCACTGATTTCACTGATTTGTTCAATACTACGCCCAACATCTGCAACAACATTACTTTGTTCTTCAGTTGCGGTTGCAATTAACGTCGCCATGTCGTTAATTTCATTTGCTGTGTTGGTGATTGCAGTGAGTAATTGTACCGAGCTTTGCATGGCTGATACGCTATCTTGAGCTTTGTTTTTAGAATCAGTTATATTATTCACAACAAGTGTTGAAGTCGATGTTAGCTCTTCAATCATAGCTTGAATTTCGGTGGTTGATTGTGACGTTCGGCTCGCAAGCGCACGAACTTCGTCTGCGACGACAGCAAAGCCTCGGCCATGCTCACCTGCACGAGCAGACTCAATAGCTGCATTTAAAGCCAGCAGGTTCGTTTGCTCTGAAATTCCTCGTATTGAATCAACAATAGTCGCAATAGCTAGGGTTTTTTGTGACAGTTGTTCTACTTGATGAGTGATAGTGTCAATGTCATCAGCTAACGCAGAGATTGTTAGCTGACTTTGAGCTACTTGTTGATGACTTTGTTCAGTATTGGCTTTACTGTCTTCGGTTAATTTAGCTGCTGTGGCTGCACTGGCGGCAATTTCTTGTACCGTTGCCCCCATTTCATTAATTGCAGCAGCAACTGAAATAGTTTGGTCCTTCTGTTCATCCATGGCTTGAGAATTGCGTTGGGCTTGATCAAATACATGTTGTGAACTTTGGCGTATTTCATGGCTTTCACTGGCCACTTTTGCGATGGCGGTTTCGATTTTAGTAATAAATAGATTAAAGCCATCACTGAGTTTTGCCAGCTCTGGCTGGTTAGATTCTGGCAGACGATAAGCGAGGTTAGCATCACCTGAGCCTAAGCGAGTAAATAGCTCTGCCATATCTGATAACGGTGAAGACAAAGAGCGGGCTAGCAAAAAGCTGACAACTGAAGCAATTAAAGCAATTAAGACTGCAAAACTGATGATTTGCCATTGTAAATCAGCAATCCCAGCAAAGACCTCATCTTTAGCAACTTGGGCAATCACATAAAGGTTTGTGCCTTTAATTGGGCTAGCGGCAAGAAAATAAGCATCGCTGTTTATGCTCACTTCTAACAAGTTAAACTCCGTGTTTTGTAATAACTTATTAGATACCCCTTGACCATATAGTTCATCTAGGCGTGCTTTAGCAACTTTACTGGCATCGGCGTGAAGCTGTATTAAGCCTTCACTATCAGCAATAAAAACGAACCCTGTTTGCTCTATTTTAAACTGATTAAGTAGGGCTTGCATGGCTGAAATACTCTTTGCAAGTCCAGCAAGGCCGATACCATTTGGCTGCTGATGGTTAACAAACATTTTTACGTCATTTTCGCTTTCTTGAAAAATACTGATAGAAAACGCTTGTTTGCTTTGTTTAAAACCATAAAACCATGCGTCTTGTTGGTGGTTGAGTACTCTTAAGAAGCCATCTTGATTCCAATACTGGGCACTTTCACGATTTGCCCATGACGCGGTAGCTAAATTATATTGGCGTTTTAATCGCGTCAGTTCTGCAATTAAAATCTCATCATTTGGGTTGTTGCTCGCCGCCCAATCGAGAATAAAACGGTTACTTGAAAGCTGCTGAGCTGCATTTTTCAACTGGTTGATTTCTATGCTGATATAATTATTGATGGCATGTACTTTACTGGGCAACTCAGAGTTAATCATGCGTTGCTCAATGATCTTTTTAGCACTAAAAATTGCAGTAATACCAATTAAGGCCGCCACTAATAAGGCTATGCAAATACCTAATAGTGTGATTTTTTGCGTAATAGGGGCACGTTGTAAGAACATAATTTTGTGTTAATTTACTACTCTGGAACCTGAGTTTAGCACACTATTATGACAGCAGAATGTTGAATGTTCTCGTTATGGGTAAAATGATAGTTTTCACTGATGAAAAGTTTAAATAAATGTAAATGGAACTGAAAAAGCCCACAGCATAAGCATGTGGGCTTGGTTTCTAACAAGCGAAACTTTTTTATTGTCCAGGGTTAAACAATTTTTTTCATTGCAGACATGTAGCCGCGTAGTTTTGCACCAATGATTTCAACCGGGTGCTCACGTAGTGTTTTATTGATTTCAATAAGTGTTTGGTTATCAACATGGTTACTTTGTTCACCAAGGCCTTTACCAATGACATCTGTTGAAATGCCTTGCATGAAGTCAGCTAATAGTGGCAAGCAAGCATGGTTATACAAGTAACAACCGTATTCTGCTGTATCTGAAATAGTCCGGTTCATTTCAAATAACTTTTTGCGAGCGATTGTATTAGCAATTAATGGCGTTTCATGTAGCGATTCATAATACGCAGACTCTTCAACAATACCTGCAGCTGTCATAGTTTCAAAAGCAAGTTCAACACCGGCTTTAACCATAGCAACCATCAAAATACCGTTATCAAAAAACTCTTGCTCTGTGATTTCAACGTCAGCTGCAGGGGTTTTTTCAAAGTTCGTTTCTGCTGTTTCCCCACGCCATTTTAATAGGTTCGCATCATCATTTGCCCAATCTTCCATCATCACACGAGAGAATGTGCCATCAATAATGTCATCTTGATGCTTGTTATACAGTGGGCGCATAATCTCTTTAAGTTGCTCGCTTAGCTCAAACGCTTTTACTTTTGCTGGGTTTGATAGGCGATCAAGCATATTTGTTACACCACCGTACTTAAGCGCTTCGGTGATCACTTCCCAACCATATTGAATAAGTTTAGAGGCGTAGCCTGGCTCGATATCGTTTTCGATCATTTTGTCAAAACACAAGATTGAACCTGTTTGCAACATGCCACATAAAATGGTTTGTTCGCCCATTAGATCAGACTTCACCTCAGCGATGAAAGAAGATTTAAGTACACCCGCTCTGTGGCCACCAGTACCTGCCGCATAGGCTTTAGCTTGTGCTAAACCATGACCTTGAGGGTCGTTTTCTGGGTGGACAGCGATAAGTGTTGGTACCCCAAACCCACGCTTATATTCTTCACGTACTTCAGAACCCGGACACTTAGGTGCAACCATGATAACGGTGATGTCTTCACGTACTTGCATACCTTCTTCAACAATGTTGAAGCCATGTGAATATGCAAGCGTAGAGCCTTGTTTCATCATTGGCATAATGGCGCTTACTACAGCTGTATGTTGTTTATCAGGTGTCAAGTTAAGTACAACATCAGCAGTCGGGATAAGTTCTTCGTAAGTGCCAACAGTAAAACCATTTTCTGTTGCATTTAAAAATGATTGACGACGTTCACTGATTGCTGATTCACGTAATGTATACGCAACATCTAAGCCTGAATCTCGTAAGTTTAGACCTTGGTTTAAACCTTGGGCACCACAACCAACAATTACCAGCTTTTTACCTTTTAGCGCTTGTACACCATCGGCAAATTCAGCCGGATCCATAAATTCACACTGCGCTAATTGAGCTAACTGCTCGCGTAAAGGTAGAGTATTAAAATAATTCGCCATTGTTAGTATCCTATTTATTCATATTTGTTAGATGCAAGGTCACTTTGTCTTGCTTGGAACTACCATAAATAAAGTTTAGCCTTGCGTAAAATGATATATTTGCATTAAAGTGTTTCATAATATGAAATACTCATGCAGAGCTTTAATAAAATGGATCATAAACGTTTAGATTATTTTTTGGTGCTGGCTAAAACGCTACATTTTTCCCGTGCTAGTGAGCTTTGCCATATTAGTGCCCCTACTTTGAGTCGTAATATTAAGCAGCTTGAAGAAGAAGTTGGTGTTGCCTTGTTTAGCCGAGATAATCGCAGTGTGAAGTTAACACGAGAGGGGGAGTCGTTTATTGATTATGCAAATGCAACACTTGCTAACTGGCATCGTTTTCGTGCAAATGTACAAGACCCTGAGCAAACCATTTACGGTAAAGTCAGCATATATTGCTCTGTCACTGCCTCTTATAGTTTTCTTCATCAAATATTAGAACAATTACGGTTACAGCATCAGCATATTGAAATAAAACTCAACACAGGGGATCCCGCGCTAGCAATTAACCGTGTACTTGATTCACATGAAGCGATGGCTATCGCGGCCAAGCCGGATAAGCTGCCAGCGCAAATTGCTTTTGCAAGTATTGGTTACTCTTCGTTGGTATTCATCGCGCCCCGAAACCCTTCAGCGATTACAGAAAAGTTAGCAAGCTATAATGGTGCAGTTAATTGGTCTGAGCTGGAATTTATTGTGCCTGAGCAAGGTTTTACTCGTCAGCGACTAGAGCATTGGTGGCGTAAAAATAACATAAATGCAAAAATTTATGCTCAGGTAGCAGGTCATGAAGCCATGGTTTCTATGGTCAGCCTTGGCTTAGGTATTGCGATGGTGCCAAAAATTGTTCTGGACAATAGTCCACTGAAAGACCGCGTGCAGATAATTAATGATAAACGAGAAGCGCCAGCAGGTTTTGAGATTGGACTGGCCGTGTTGAGAAAAGAACTCGCTGATCCTGCATTAACCGCATTATGGGACATTGCGCAAGGGTTAAAAGAAGTAAACAGTATTGCTGTAAACTAATTGTAAGTGTAGATGTATCAAAAGTGTGAATGATTGTAATCGGCTAGGGATAATTGATTAATACCTTGCTATTATGGCGTTATCAGAAGTTCGAGTATTTATAAGAAATAACAATGAAGTTGATAACGTATATTCTGGGGATGAGTACACTTATTTTTGGCTTAGTTGCTGCCTGCCATGCGCAACAGTCCGAAGTTGATCCCGGTCAGAATATTATCACAGGGCAGTGGCACCTCAGTGTAAACACTGGGTTAGGTGTGATGACAAACCCCTTGCAAGGTGGCGATAACTTACCTTTAGTGTTAATACCCGAAGTGGCGTATTACGGCGAACAATTCTTTTTTGACAATGGCCGTATCGGTTACAGTTTAAAACCAGACTCCCCCCATGTGTTTAATCTTGTTGCGGAGTTTAACCCAGAAACGCGCTTTTTTGTTGATTGGCACCCTAGTAATGTATTTGCTTTATCTTCGGCCAGCTCGTTGAATTTTACTCAAAACGAGCAATTTGAACAGCAACCAAAAATAGCAATCACTGAGCTTGATAAGCGAAAGTGGGCATTAGATTCTGGGCTTAGCTACCATTATATTCATCAACGCCATGTGTTTTCAGCACAAGCGCTGGCTGATGTATCTGGTGTGTATAAAGGTTGGCGTGCAGCACTGCAATGGCAAATGCATCACAATATTGGTGAGCTGCGAGTGAAGCCCAGCTTAGGTATTTGGTATAAATCAACCGATCTCAATAACTACTTTTATGGTGTAACAGAAAAAGAAAACCCAAATGGTGCAATTGCCGTTGGTAGTAGTTGGCAGCCTTATGCTAAAATAGATGCCCGCTGGCCTTTAAATGAGGCCAATTCAGTGCGTTTTCATTTGGCTTATTATGATTACTCAGCCTTGGATGACAGTCCGCTGTTCGAACAAACGTATTCAATGACTGCTTTTATAGGATTTGATCATATTTTTTAATATGAAGTATCTACATTGTGCTGTATGTACTGTTGTTTTAGCTTTACCGCCAATTCCAGCAGTTGCAAAAATAGATAAGCTTAGCGTATCACCTAAAGTCTGTGTGGTTTCAGAACAACAAGAGTTTTGTGATCTTGATTTAAAGTTTACTATTTCATTACCACAAGCAATGGATGTATGCTTATACCAGCAGGCACAGCAATTAAAGTGCTGGCAACAAATGAGGTCTGCACACTTTGAATATAAAGCGCATGTTCAGGTTGAGACCATATACTCCTTGATCAATCCTCACACGGAAGAACAAATAGCAACCGCAAGTGTTGCCGTACAAAGTACTCAAGCGAAAACGACTCGGCGTCGCTTACGTTCTCCGTGGAGCTTTTTTTAATTCTGGAGCTGCATGAAAATGGCAAAGATTTTACTCGTTGAAGATGATTTAGGGTTACAGCAATTAACACGAGATTACCTAGAAAGTAATGGCCTAGAAGTGGCTGTTCTTGACCGAGGTGATGAAGTATTTGATTACTTGGAAAACAACCACGTTGATTTAATGATTCTAGATGTTATGTTGCCGGGTAAAGATGGGTTTAGCGTTTGCCGTCAAGTACGAGATAAATTTAGCCTGCCTATTTTAATGCTAACCGCTAAGGGTGAAGATTTTGATCAAGTCATAGGGCTAGAGTTAGGTGCTGATGACTATGTGATAAAGCCAGCTGAACCACGTGTTTTGTTGGCGCGTATTAGCGCATTATTAAGACGCGGTCAGGCAACAATAAAAGTGCCAGAAGAGTTACAATTTGGTGATTTGAATATAGACAAAACAAGCCGAATTGTGCGTTTGAAAAACAATGAAATTACACTTACTTCTCATGAGTTTGAGTTACTCTGGTTGTTAGCCTCTAATGCTGGTGAAGTACTGAGTCGCGAACATGTACACCAGCATATGATTGGGCGTCAATACGATGGCTTAGACCGTACTGTAGATGTACGTGTATCGCGTATTCGCAAAAAACTCGGTGATAATAGTGATAAACCGTATCGTATTAAAACGGTGTGGGGACAGGGTTATTTATTTGTCTCAGATGCGTGGGGAATGTAAGCGTTAATGGGGAAGCTATTTGCAAGTTTATATTTGTACATTATAGTTTCCCTGTTCTTAGTGAGTGGGGTCATTGAACAGCTATGGCCCTATGAAGATTCCCAGCAACAATTCTCTCTTGACGATGAGTTTGGCCAATCTCTTTGGTTATTGACCCAGACAGAGCAAGGTATTGCACATATCACAGCCAACTTCGGTAGTAATATTGTTCAAAAACAAGATCTTGTTCTTCCTACCATGCAGCAACAGGCATTACAACAAAAGCAGTATATCTACCTGTTTGATCAACAGCAACGAGCTATTTGGTATGTAACTTTAGATGCTGAGCGATTATTACAAATTGGCCCTATTGAGGTCGCAGCCCCTGCTTTTTCTTCTGTTTGGCCCTATTTATTATTATTGTGTGTTGTTGGCATCCCCGTTGGCCTGTGGAGCTTTTTACTGTGGCGTGATTTTTCTAAATTGCGATTAGCCTGCGAAGCGGTTGATGGCTCGCAAGATTTTGAGTTAAGTGAATCATCTAAATCATTTTTTTTACCAATAACCGATACCTTAACAGCAATGCAATTACGCATTCAGCACTTATTAACTGCCCAACAAGAATTAACGTCTTCTGTTTCTCATGAGTTTAGAACGCCGTTAGCAAGGCTAAAGTTTGCACTGGCTATGTTAGAAGAGCGGGTAACTGATGAAAAAGCTTTCGATTACATTGATACCATGCAGTTAGACATTATCGAATTGGAGTCTTTAGTCAAAGAGATGCTGGATTATGCCCGCCTGGATAGCCAGCAACCTAACATAACGATGCAACAATGTGATCTTGTACAGTTAGTGCAAAGCGTGATCAACAAGCTTGATTTTGCTACTGAAGTAAATTTAATTACCCAATTACCTTCAAGCTATCTTTATCGGTGTGATAGCCACTTTATTGCTCGAAGTATTCAGAACCTGATCGGAAATGCCTTGAAGTACGCACAGCAACAGATACGAGTTAGTTTAGTAGAGCAAGAAAATCATATTTTGATTATTGTGGAAGATGATGGCCCTGGTATTGATGAGTCACAGTGGGAAACCGTGTTTAAGCCCTTCGCAAGGTTAGATAAAAGCCGAGATAAAAAAACCGGTGGTTTTGGCTTAGGCCTTGCGATAGTCGCCAAAATCGTGTCATGGCACCAGGGGCGCTGTGCAGTAGGGAGCTCGTCGCTGGGAGGGGCTAAATTAACTATTTTCTTAGACAAGCAACCGCAAAAAGGCGAAAAAAAAGCGCCATAACGGCGCTTTTCTATGGATTAAACCAAAATCAACAAGTAGCGCAGTAATAGACTCACCCGCTTTGATAAAGTTCACAAAAAAGTTAAGACTTTTTATTTTCTAAAAGTGGCATCAACATCTCTTCTAGCCCATTTAGTTTTACTTCGTACATCATGGCTAATTGAGCACCAAGCTGCCCTGAAGGAAAGCCTTTTTGTTTAAACCAAACTAGATAAGGTTCAGGTAATAACAACAAAGGACGGCCAGCGTATTTACCAAATGGCATTTTTGTATTGATTGCGCTTTTGAGTAGCTCAGTATCCATTTTTATCTTAAATCAGGAATTTAATGGCAAGCATATAATATTAAGAGGAAAGAAAATAGGCTGTGACGGGCAAGAAACAGCCTATTTAAAGCGAGGGAGTAGGCCTCGCTGTTTACTTAATGGATTTGATAGCTGGGCTTTTTAGCAAAACCTAGCTGCTTTAGGCGAAGGATAATCGAAGGATCATCAATACGCTGAGGCGTTTCACTTTCGCGTAAAAAGTGATTGCTAGGCACTTGATAAACATCAAGCATTTTTTGAAACAACACTGAGCGCATTGTCATCGCTGTCATTCCGTTACTTTGCATTTCGTCTAGGTGATTTTGTAGCTCAACCAGTTTAGGGCTATTGGTATCATCAGCGACTGCTTGAAACTGTGTAGCAAACTTATCTTTCATCTAAAACCTTTAAAATTGCAAAAAATAAAAACAAATGAATACGTATGCATAGACAGCAGAAACTTAATTTCTGTGTTAAAAATAGAGACTTACGTATTAATCAGTGAAAGCAGTTTACTCTGTTTTAGGGGGCGAATGCCAACCTGGATGTAAAGCTTTGTAAATGTATTTGACGTTGAAATGGGGACTGGAAAGAACAGTCTTTTAGACGTCTAGATGTAAGTTTCTGAATCTTAGATAAAAATAGTTATCAGTTCCTTTAATCGGGCTGATAACTATTTTTAGCTGGTGGAATTACATTAAGAAAATAATTTCTGTTTTACATGTTCAGCAAAACCACTACCGGCTTCTAAGTAAAAGTTATAGGTAGAGTCAACCCCCATTTCTTCAAGTTCTTTTTGCTGATCGGGGTAATTTGCAATCGCGGTTACTTGGCCTTGATAGCCAGATGCTTTTAATTGTTCAAGGGCAAAAATATTTTGCATATGTTTAGGCATTGCTAACATGATCATCTCTACATGCGAGTGGTTAACCCGTTGCCAAAAGTCAGGATCCGTCGCATCTGCAAGCAGCGCTTTGCGGCCACGGCGAATATGCTTATCAACCACCTCAGGTTTAATATCAACACCAGCAACAACGCCTGGGTGGGTTATATTGATTGTCTCATAGGCACCGGTGCCGATACGGCCCATACCAAAAATAACGATTTTGGTATCATTGAGATTAACCGGCAGCTCTTCGGCTAAGCGGGTTTTACTTTCAAATCTAAGTAACCATTTTTCAATGCTGACGTAGATTTCATTAGAGCGTTTGTTCAGTGGTGATGCAATAACAAATGTAAGTGATACTGCTATAGCCATCACTGCTAACCACTCCGCAGTGATCATATTACTGGTTGCAGCTACCATGCAGACGATAAGGCCAAACTCGCTGTAATTGGTTAGAGTAAATGCACTTAATAAAGATGTACGAGCACGTAATTTGAATGCGTTAGTAAACATGTAATAAAGCGCCACTTTTATTGGTAATACAAGCACCATCACTAAAGCGATAAATAACGAGTAGATAGTGAGCTCAGCGCCAAGACCTATGGTTAAGAAAAAGCCAACGAGTAAGATCTCTTTTACATTTAGTAGCGACTTTGCAAGTTCACCAGCTTTTTTATGTGGGGCGAAAATCATGCCAATTATAAGTGCACCTAAATCGCCTTTAAGACCTGCAAATTCGAAAGCATGGTAGCCGATCACTAAGGCAAAAAAGAAACCAAACAAGGGGAGTAGCTCGCCATGCTTTGAGCGATTTAAGATCCAAAACATGACAGGGCGTAACAAAGGCAATAATGCAAACAGTGCTAATGCCCAACCATTAGGCACTTTGCCTGTACTAATGGCTAAAAAGATAACCGCGAAGATATCTTGCATAACTAAAATACCAATAGCAATTTTACCATGCAAGCTTGCCATTTCACCGCGTTCTTCTAGTACTTTTACGGCAAATACGGTACTCGAGAAACTAAATGCAAACCCTACGAGTAGCGCACTTTGCCAGCTTAGTTCTTTAAATAAAGGCAGCGCAAGGGAGCCAAGTAACAGCATGAAGCCACAAAACAATACACTGCTTAAAATGATGTGTAATGACGCGGGAGCCCATACTTGTGGCTTCACTAAGTTTGCGACACGTAGCTTTAAGCCAATACTAAATAGTAATAAGGTTACACCAAGATCAGCAATCGAATTTAATAAGTCAGTAGTTTTATACCCAGCTAAGTTTAACCCAAAACCGGCAATCAAAAAGCCAATTAATGGCGGAAGCTTAAGTTGATAGATAACAAAACCACAAACAAAAGCGGCTGCAAAATATAATAGTTCCATAATACTTAATATGACTTCATTTGGTCTATCAGTGTAGCGAAATCTCAGCACTTTTGAAATTAAATAGTCTATGATGTGAATATGAAATCAGCATAAATAGGGTTTTAACTGTATGAAAAATGCGCGCTTGCACATTTTTTAGTGGGAAAACGCAATAAATCACTATTTTTTCGCTGACATCGGCTTTTAAATGTGGTTAAGATGCAGTAACAAAGGATTTTAAGTGCAACTTTAGTAGCGAGTAAGCGGCACTTAAGGAGAAATAGATGTTTAAAAAGATTCTTGCATCAGTCGGTATTGGTGCAGCAAAAGTTGATACCATTTTAGAAACTGAACACTTACAGCCAGGGCAGAAATTTAATGCTCAAATCGTCATAACCGCTGGGGATGTTAGCCAAGAAATTTCGGGCCTCGACCTTGCGCTTATGACACGTGTTAAAGTTGAAGGTGAGGATGGCAGCTATTTTACAAATCATGTGATTGATAAATGGCGTATAACAGATATAGGCACTATCGAACCAGGACAAGAAAAACAGATACCATTTGAAGCGCGGCTTCACTCGGAAACACCGATTACTGAAATAAATGCCGGCTATAACCAATCACATGTTTGGCTTGAAACTGGCCTTGATATTGACTTAGCACTGGATCCTAGCGATAAAGATCATCTGCATATTTACCCTAACGATGCGGTTAATACATTTATGCAAGCAATGGATAAACTGGGTTTTAGTTTAGTGAAAGCAGATGTGGAAAAAGGGTTTTTACGCGCTTCCACATTTAGTTCTGTATCAGGTTGTTATCAAGAATTAGAATATAAGCCCAATAGCCGTAGTATGTTCGGTTTACAAGAAGTTGAATTATCTTTTGTTCCTGAAGCTCATAAAACTCATGTCTTAATTGAGTTGGATAGGGCGTTTCGTGGCGATGGTTATGTCGATCTCACTATTGAACATGACCATGTCAACCTGTCACAACTGTGTGATCAACTTGAGCGCTTATTTGCTTAACGTTAAAATGAACACATTAATTACAGCCCAGCATTGTCTGGGCTTTTTTATCAGGATTTTTTATGGATTTACTAGTCAAACCATTTTCTGCATTAACCACGTCAGAGTTTTATACAATTGTTAAAGGCCGTATTGATGTGTTTGTAGTGGAGCAAGCGTGCCCATACCCGGAGCTAGATGATGTTGACTGCAATAGTGCGACACAGCACCTGTATTGGTTTACTGAAGAGCAGCTGGGTGCTTATGCACGGTGTTATATTAAGAATGAGCAGTACAGTGCTATTGGTCGCGTACTCATTAGTAAAACACAGCGTGGTAATGGATTTGCGCAAAAACTAGTGGAGCAGGCAATCGCTGTATGTGTTGAGCAATGGCCTAGTAAGGATGTGTATATTGGTGCGCAAACGTATTTATTGGATTTCTATCGCAGCTTTGGCTTTAGCGCTATTGCAACACCTTATTTAGAAGACGGTATTGAGCACCAAGATATGATTTTAAAAAATCCATCAGCTTAGCTGATGGATTTAATTGTTCGATTAACCAAATATAGAGTTTATAAATACCAGCGCAATTGCAATTGGACAAATAAACTTGATATACCAAGGCCAAATTTTCCAAAACAGGCTATCCTCTACATCGGGACAGCCTTGCTTAATCTCATTAAGTAATGAGTTTCTATACCAAATCCAGCCGACAAATATACAGCACATTAATCCTAGTAATGGTTGACCGAATTTCGTTGTGATAGTGATCACTAAACCGAATAGTGCGCCAAAATTGATCACTATGGTTGAACTGACCAACGCAATGATGGCGCCAATAAGCCATGTTGCTTTTACACGATCAAGATTAAAGCGCTCCACGGCGTAGGAGACAGGGGCTTCTAGCATTGAAATAGATGAGGTAAGTGCGGCAATGCTCATTAGTGCAAAAAAAGCAAAGCCGACAAATAAACCTATTGTACCCATACCATCAAATAGTGCCGGTAATACTTGAAAAACTAAAGTATCTTCCGAGAGTAGCTTTCCAGTGTCACTGAAAATTTCAACGCCTTGTGCTTGAGCTACATACATTGCAGGGATGATCAATAAACCCGCTATAAATGCGATAAATACATCTATTAATGTAACGTAGGCGCCAAGTGAAACTAGGTTTTCTTTTTTGCTGATATAAGAGCCATAAATAATCATCACACTAGTACCGAGGGACAATGAAAAGAATGCTTGCCCTAGGGCGTTGACTAGTAACTCAGGGTTGAGAATCGAACTGAAATCAGGCACCAGATAAGCTTTGAGGCCTGTCATTGCACCGTCTTGCATCATTACATAAATTATAAGCGCGAATAAAATCGACAACAACGCGGGCATTAAGCGTTTTGACCACTTTTCGATGCCGTTTTCAACACCGCGACTAATTATTGCCACGGTTAAGATTATAAAGCCAGCGGTGAATATCAGGTTTCGTGATAGTGATTGTTCACTTAGCCAGTTTGCCACAGTGTCGCTACCGCTCAATGTTGCAATGGGCTCTAAGGTTGCACTGATCATCCAGCCTGCCACGATGGCATAAAAGCTTAATATGAGTCCTGCACAAATAATCCCACCAAAGCCAACAGCAAAAGCAAAGCGCTTTTGTGCCTCACAGTTCGATATTTTACGTAAAGATGAAACCGCATTTGCTTGGCCATGACGGCCAATGGTCAGTTCAGCCATGAGCGCAGGGTAGGCTAAACAAAACGCCAAGATAAGATAGGCAACTAAGAATGCTGCACCGCCATTGCTGGCTGTTTGTGTGGGAAAGCCCCAAATATTACCTAAGCCCACCGCTGAGCCGGCGGCGGCCATGATGAATCCAAATCGGGAGCTAAACTCCCCTCTCATTGCGCTCATTATTATTACTTCTCAATTGTGTGACGGCGGTGACAATCTACTGTAAATGCAAAAAAATAAAAAGCACTTATTTTTTCTTATAATTGTGTTTGTTTAATTTTACATCGTTGATGGCTATAGATGTCGCCAATATAGTCACTAAGTTATTGTATAACAAGATTATCCTAGTTAAGCAGTAGATGTAAACCGTAACATAATAGTTACATGTTTTTTGTGTTATGTATTTTTAAGGTAAAGCAGGCACCGCAAAGTCGCTTACTACGGTCAACTGAAACTGAACCATGATGCCAATCCGCGACTTTGGCAACAATGGCCAAACCTAAACCATAACTTTGATCACCACGGTTACGATGGCTTTGTTCTTGAAAAAACGGGCTAAACACCTTATGCCAGTTTTTTTCATTAATCCCTGGGCCATCATCTTCAACTGTGAAAACAATGGTTTGTTCTTGCTTATAGGCTGATAAAATAATTTTTTTATGCGCAAAATCACATGCATTGCTGAGCAAATTCGTGATTGCTCGAGCTAGCCAGTGTAAGTCTGCATAAATGTTGATATCGCTACAGTTTAGTTCTAAATCAAGTTGCTGCTGCTGCACTTTTGGCTCTAATTGATGGATTAAAGTTGTTAAGTATTCATTGAGTTGTGCGTTGGCATAGGTTAGTTGAGTCGCTTTTTGCTCCAAGGTGGCAAACGCGAGGTAGCTTTTGAGCATAGATTCCATCTGATCTAAATCAGATTCCATCCGTGCTAGGTAACTTTGTCGCTTTTGCTCATCGGTGCAATCAAGCGCTGCATCTAAGCCAAAACGTAAACATGCAATTGGAGTACGAATATCATGAGACAAACTAGAGGCCATCAATTTATTTTCATCGAGTAACTTTTCAATTTGACTGGCCATGCGATTAAATGTCATCTCCACGTCTTTTATATAGGTAAAGTGAGAGACCGTAATTCGCGCTTGTAAATTACCACTGGCAAACTGTTTTGCAGCCTCATTAACGACACTCAAGCGTTTAGCTAGTGGGGCAATAATAAAGCCCATAAAGACACATAAACCCGCATAAAAGAGTAAAGTGAGCAACATGTCATTTTGCTGTGTAAGCTCTTGGCGCTTTTCTAAACGTAGCTTCAAATGAAAAGGTGCAAGCTGAGCGTTACTATAAAGTAGGTAAAATCCTTGTTGGTCTTCCAGTATTAGCCCTCCTTTTTTATTCATTTCATTAACTAAAGATGCAGGTAAAGCAAGTGCTTGAGTTGCGCGGTACGTTAGAGGTAAAGAAAACTGAGAAGCGAGTTGTTGGGTAACAGTGACGCGCTGCTGTTGAGGCACAGCACTTATTTGCTGACTTAAACCCATAAGTAATTTACTTTGCAGTTCAAACTCATCGTTAGTCGCGGAGGTTTGCTGGCTAAATGCATCAATCAGCCAGCCAAGCACAACAATAGACAGCAGCGCGCTGCCTAATAATGAAATATAGAACTTTTTCATTTGTTGTTACAACCAGATCTTGCCATGATAACTACCACGCACTAGCAACAAGTAGGTAACCTCGGCCCCAAATAGTTTTTATTTTTTCTGGGTGTTGTGGGTCGTCGTTGAATTTTTTGCGCAGTGCAGAAATAAGTACATCTACACTACGATCTAAACCATCGTATTCTCGCCCTTTTGTTGCTTTAAATACCGCATCGCGTGAGACAACTTGCCCGGCGTTAGCGGCTAAATACTGGAGCAGCAAATATTCAGCACTGGATATAGGTTGTTCCACGTTATTTATAAATACATTACGGGCTTGGGTATCAATCTTCAAAGCGCCAACTTCGATTATTTTATCCTTATCTTTATGTTCGACACTGTCGTTGTTCAATCGCAGCGCTGCTTTAATTCGTGCTAATAATGCCCGCGGTCTAACCGGTTTCATGATGTAATCACTGGCCCCGACTTCTAAGCCAATGACTTCATCCATCTCATCATCTCGAGCGGTAAGCATAATGATAGGGCGCATATAAAACTGGCGAAGCTCTCGGCATACGCTAATTCCGTCTTGCCCCGGTAGCATCACATCCAATAAAATGAGATCGGGGTTGAGTTTTTTTACATCGGTAACAACTTGATCGCCACGACTACAAATTTGTGTGGTGTAGCCTTGTTCAGTTAAATACTCTGCCACCCATTGCGCAAGTGAGCTATCGTCTTCTACTAATAAAATAGTGCCGTAATTGTCCATAAAACTCTCTTTAAAATAGTCGCCAGCGACGTTTTTTTTGTCGATTTTGATAAACCCATTGTAATTGAACTTGGGTCGTTGCGATGATTTTACCGTTATCACTATTGATTAGTTCAAAAGCGATTGTTTCAACAGAATCAAATGCGTAATTGAATTGACCCGCTTGCTGCTTTAACCAACATTGCATGATGTGTTTTGATGTCGCATCACGTAGGCAATAGTTGCCAATCTCAGGTTGTTGCCAGTTTATTATTACATCGGCGTAGCAATTACGTCCTTCACGCAGTGCCACACAGGTATCTGGTACGGCAACTAATTTATTTCTTTCATCTGGCTCGCCGTAAACTAAAAGCGGTGTCATACTTAGCACACACAAAAGCAGCAGAAGGGTTTTAAAATACATATCGCACGCCTACCATGGCTTTGTGTTGATAGCTTTGTGAAACAATAGGGCTGTTAGCTATCTCGTCGGAGAACCAAGTTGATAACCAACCACCTAAAAATACCCAATGTTGATTAAGTGGATATTCGGCATGAAACTCAAAAACTAAGCTGCTAGCTGTGCCTGTGCTGTATACAGGCCTATTGGCTGTTGCTTCGTCTGAGGTTATGCCGAAATAATAATTGGTGAAATCATCTGAAAATGCGCTGATCCCTACGCCGGTACGAAACTCCCAATTGCGCCAAGGTAATATATGACTGAAAAAAGAATTGATTATCCAACCATTATGGGCGTTTGAAATGTCATGTAAGTACTCAAAAGAAACTTGTGAGTTTTCAAAGCGACGGGCTAAACGAAGACCTGTATTGAAGTCATATTTACGAGTATGGATACCAGCCAACTCATCAATGGTGCCGGTGTTATAGAAGTCTAGTCCTGTATCATCAAAACCAGCCTGCACATTAGTGCCAATTATATCAAGCTCCCAATTAAACTGCTCAATAATACTATAACCAATGATGACGCCACCACTGAGTTGGCTGTGGTCTATATCTAAATAAAAGCGGTTGTAGGATAAAGCTAGGTTAAGATCAAGCTCTAAACCATCGCTGTATGAGTCCATTCCAACTAAGAAGGAGTCTTCAATATAATATCCCGCACCTGCGCTCCAATCCCATGCAAAGCCAGTGGTAGGTTCTAGTGTATTATCTGCATAATAGCGGTTACTTGCTATGCTGGTGTTGCACCACAAACACATACTGATAAATAGAAGTTTCAAATATGGTTTTAATTGGTTATGCAGCATCCGTTTCCCAGCAGCTTAAGTAGAGTAATTAAGTGTATTATATTGTCAAAGAGTTCCTTTTATCTGTAAAAAAATGTATGAAATCGTATTATTTTTTATTGCACCTTAATTTTATCAATCAAAATACTGGTTAAATAGAACTGCATCATAGGTGTCAGTGCGCTGATTTCAGTACGGTTACAGGGGCCTTGCAGCTTACTTAGGTTACTCATTTTGCTGATGGTTTTATAAGGGGGAATTGTAAGGTCTTGGTTTACTCGAGCCATGCGAGCCTGTTCAGTATTTTGTTGATGAATAAATGAGGTAACCTCTAATTCGTTACTAATTACTTGCTCTTGTACAAAGCTATACACCAGCGGCTCTCTGTGAAAGCTCGCGCTATCAATTGATGACTTGCCAAACCATACTACATCACCTGAAGCTCTGTGGGTTAAACGCATGCTAACTTGCGCATTGATAGTCGCGCATTGCTGAATTGGATAAAGTTTTGCGACTTTGTCAAACGTTGGAGTGATTTCAGCAGGGGGGGTAATTTGATATTTAGTGTCGTCAATAAAATTAAGCTCTAGATGGTGAATTGACAAGGTATAGTCAGTAACGCCCTGGTCAACAACACGTAAATTAATCGCTTTTAGTGCATCACTAATTTGCATAAATAAAGTGTCAGTGACACTGGCTTGATCTGCGACTATTCTTACGGTTTGATTTCTAGTCACTTTATGGGCAGGCAACTGTACAGACTTAACTTTAGGAGAGGCGTGCTCTGTTTCATACTGAACTTGCAGTTTTTGGCTTTTTAGAGACGGCTTTTCAGGCATTTCTAATGGTGCTGCGATAGGAGGCGGTGCGGTAACACATGCTGAGGTGGAAACGATAAAAACAGCGATAATAAGAATACGAATAATCACAATAAACCCTTAAAAAATTCATGAATCGAGGCATTGTACGTTAGTCTTAATAAAAGTTCATGGTATTATGCGCTCAGAATCTTCTCAATGTAGATAAAAATAATAAAAAATGAAGTACTTTGTACAATTAATTTATGCCTTTGTGTTACTTACTCCGTTAGCTTTTCCTTGCATTAGCCATGCAGCTGATAAACAGTGGCAATCTTTCATTAATGATTATAATCAACATTTAGCTTTAAAATTAAAATCAAAAGGGATCCCTGGAGGAGCGTTATCAATCGTAAACGGCCCTAATAACAGCTTTGTTAAAGGGTTTGGCGTTACAAAAATTGCAAAAGGGCGAACTGTTGACGCCCATACCCGTTTTCGTTTAGCGTCAGTGTCGAAAACGTTTGCCGGCTCGCTCACAGCAAAGCTTGCCAGTGAAGGGCGTTTTTCCCTTGAAGATCCAGTTAGTAAGTTTATCCCCGAATTTGCCAATACCAGCTATCAGAATAACTTGAAGGTCTATCATTTGTTAAGCCATTCAGGGGGCTTAGTGCCGAATGCCTATGATAATTTAATCGAATCAAGAATGAGTTACCCTGATATTGTTGAAAAGCTATTAAGTGTTGAACCTATTTGCAAGCCTGGGCAATGTTATGGCTACCAAAATGTGATGTTTAGTCTAGTAGATGAAGTGATCAAAACAAGTACAAAAATGGATTATGCTCGTTGGTTAAACGAATTTATATTTGCTCCATTACAAATGAATGATGCAAGTGTTGGCTACCACGGTATGGTTATAGACAAGAATTATGCACATCCCCATGTCAGGGGGCGAAAGCGTTGGCATACTGCGCGATTAAAGCAAAATTACTATAAGGTGCTACCTGCCGCGGGTGTTAATGCCAGTGCCAGTGATATGGCAATATGGCTTAAAGCGCAATTGGGTTATTACCCAAGTGTTTTGTCGCCCGAAGTACTCGCAGATCAAACTCGCCCTTATACTCATACTAAAAAAGAGCTGCGTAGACGGGTTTGGAAAAAACATCTCAAAGAGGCTTATTATGGCTTAGGCTGGCGGGTATATAACTACGATAATGAAACACTTTATTATCATAGCGGTTGGGTGCAAGGGTACCGAAGCGATATTGTTGTTCTGCCGCATTTAAACATAGGCTTCAGCTTAATTTTAAACGCAGAAACAGGTTTAATAAATGAGCTAACCACAGAGTTTATTGACCGAGTACTGACCTATAAGCGCCAGGAAAAATAACGCCAGGAGCAGCCATGAAATACATATTGAGCTTAGTGATAGTGTTTTGTTCTACGCTAGTATATGCGACACCTGATAATATCTATTTATTTCGCCATAGTGAAAAAGGCGAAGGTGAGAACCCACATTTAACAACCGCGGGAGAGCAAAGAGCGAAACGCCTGCCTACGCTAATTGCTGATACTCCAACAGTAACGTTATACAGCACTAATTATAATCGAACTCTTGAAAGCGCAGGTGAATTAGCTAAGCATTTTGCTGTTGAGATTAATATTTATGATCCGCGAGATTTAGTAGCGTTCAAACGTCAGGTTTTGCAACAAGAGGGCACCGTGATTGTGATTGGTCACAGTAATACGAGTGTGCAATTAGCAGCAATAATTTCTGAAGGAACGGTTCGTAAGATGCCTGAGTCAGAATTTTTACGTTACTTTTTACTACAGCGCACAGGGAAAAGTTATCATTTGAGTGATCTGCGAATGAATTTTTAGCCTGATTGCACATTCTTTTACATTTTTCTTCGTAGTGAATTTTAATTATAAAAAAAACCAGCATGTGCTGGTTTTTTTATAACGAGGAAAAAAATTAATTGCGTGGCAATTGAATCTTTTTCTCTTCGCTTTGGCGGTAAAGTACAATAGTGTGGCCGATTGTTTGCAGCTTCTGTGCGCCGGTTTCACGTACAATCGCCTCAAAAATCAACGCTTTAGTCTCACGGTCATCGGTAGGAACTTTTACTTTGATGAGTTCGTGAATTTCTAGTGCACTTTGAATTTCAACCACAACACCTTCGGTTAAACCGTTTGCACCAAGAAGTACAACGGGTTTTAGAGAGTGTGCTTGACCTTTTAAAAACTGCTTTTGCTTGTTCGATAATTTCATGTTGTTACAAATTTTGCTGAATATGGCTTGAATTAAGGGTATTCTAACGCCATCTAGAGAATATTACTAATTAGTTGCGTGTTAATTTATGACAAATAAAAAACATTCAGCCAGTTCACAGCGTTGGTTGAAGGAACATTTTGATGATCCTTACGTTCACGAAGCCCAAAAAAAAGGTTGGCGCTCTCGTGCGATTTTTAAACTTGATGAAATTCAAAATAAAGATAAATTACTACGCCCAGCAATGACCGTGGTAGATTTAGGTGCAGCGCCAGGTAGTTGGTCCCAGTATTTAGCAGAAAAGGTTGGCACTAAAGGCCAAGTTATTGCGTGCGATATTTTACCAATGGACTCACTCGCAGGTGTTGATTTTTTACAAGGAGATTTTCGGGAAGAAGCTGTACTCGATGCGTTATTAAGTCGTATCGGAGGGAAAAATGTTGATGTGGTGCTTTCAGATATGGCACCAAATATGAGCGGTAATAGCTCTGTTGACCAAGCAGGAAGCATGTATTTAGTCGAACTCGCACTGGATATGTGCCACCAAGTGTTAAAGAAAAATGGTGCATTTATTGTTAAAGTTTTCCAAGGTGAAGGTTTTGATCAATATCTACAAGATGTACGTAATAGCTTTAAAACAGTGAAGATACGCAAACCCGACGCCTCGCGTGCTCGTTCTCGTGAAGTATATATAGTAGCGACAGGCTACAAACTGTAGTACAGTTGTCAGGCGTGTAGTTGAATTTAAATTAATTGGATACAAGAGGTTAACCCCTTGAGCGATATGGCGAAAAATCTAATACTCTGGCTGGTTATTGCAGTTGTGCTAATGTCAGTCTTTCAGAGCTTTAATGGTGGCGATCAAGTTGATCGTCAAACTAGTTACAGTCAATTTGTAAAAGATGCCCGAAATGGCTCTATACAAGAAGTGGCAATAGAAAGCACCAGTGGCACAATTACTGGTACTAAAACTAATGGTGAGCGTTTTCAAACCATTATGCCTATTTATGACAAAGACATTTTAAATGACTTATTAAAAAGTGATGTGAATGTTAAAGGCGTTAAGCCAGAAGAACAGTCGTTCTTAGCCAGCATACTGATTTCTTGGTTCCCGATGCTATTGCTAATTGGTGTGTGGATTTTCTTCATGCGTCAAATGCAAGGTGGCGGCGGTAAGGGCGCTATGTCATTTGGTAAAAGCAAAGCGCGCTTAATGAGCGAAGATCAAGTTAAAACAACTTTTGCAGATGTTGCTGGTTGTGACGAAGCAAAAGATGATGTGACCGAGTTAGTGGATTTCTTACGTGACCCATCTAAGTTCCAAAAGTTAGGTGGTAGCATCCCTAAAGGCGTATTGATGGTTGGTCCTCCAGGCACAGGTAAAACATTACTTGCTAAAGCAGTTGCCGGTGAAGCAAAGGTGCCATTTTTTACGATTTCAGGTTCTGACTTTGTTGAAATGTTTGTTGGTGTGGGTGCGTCACGTGTGCGCGACATGTTTGAACAAGCCAAAAAAGCGGCGCCATGTATTATCTTTATCGATGAGATTGATGCTGTAGGTCGTAAGCGTGGTGCAGGTATGGGCGGCGGTCACGACGAACGTGAACAAACCCTAAACCAAATGTTAGTAGAAATGGATGGGTTTGAAGGCAATGAAGGTATTATCGTTATTGCTGCAACTAACCGTCCTGATGTACTTGATCCTGCATTACTTCGTCCAGGTCGTTTTGACCGTCAAGTTGTCGTTGGTTTACCTGATATTCGTGGTCGTGAGCAAATATTAAAAGTTCATATGCGTAAAGTGCCTTTAGGCGATAACGTAGAAGCGGCTGTAATTGCCCGTGGTACGCCTGGGTTCTCAGGTGCTGATTTAGCAAATCTTGTTAACGAAGCTGCTTTATACGCTGCCCGTGGTAATAAACGTGTAGTTAGCATGGCTGAGTTTGATGCCGCTAAAGATAAAATCATGATGGGTGCTGAGCGCAAGACCATGGTGATGAGCGAGCAAGAAAAAGAGATGACAGCTTATCACGAAGCTGGCCACGCAATTGTTGGCCGTTTAGTGCCAGAGCATGACCCTGTTTATAAAGTATCTATTATTCCTCGTGGCCGTGCCCTTGGTGTAACTATGTATTTACCAGAGCAAGATCGCGTAAGTCACTCGAAAGAGTTACTTGAGTCAATGATTTCAAGCCTTTATGGCGGACGTATTGCCGAAGCACTTATTTATGGTGAAGATAAAGTAACCACAGGTGCGAGTAACGATATTGAACGGGCAACTGATATTGCTCGTAAAATGGTTACCCAGTGGGGCTTAAGTGAAAAGCTAGGTCCGTTACTTTATGCAGAAGATCAGAATGAAATGTACATGGGTGGCGGCGGAGGCCGTGCTATGAGCATGTCGGATGAAACTGCAAAAGTAATCGATACAGAAGTACGCTTGTTTTCTGATAGAAACTATCAACGTGCTGAAGATATTCTTAAAGAGAATATTGATATTCTGCATGCGATGAAAGATGCATTAATGAAGTATGAAACTATTGATGCAAAACAAATCGATGACTTAATGGCGCGTCAACCTGTACGTGAACCACGCGATGCACATGATCGCCGTGATTCGGACGATAAAAAGCCAAAGCAAGCTGAAATTAAAGCTGAACCAGTGAGTAAAGATCAAGAATCATCGCAAAAAGATGAAACAAACCTTGATGACAAAGCTGAATAATAGTTAAAATAGCTTACCTAAAAACCCCGGGCCACCGGGGTTTTTTGTATCAAAAAGAATAATCAATGCAATGGATGTATTGAAGGTGATAAATGACCACAGTTAATTTACCTCGGGGTCGTAAGTTGCACCTCGACACCCCAATAATTATGGGGATCTTAAATGTTACACCTGACTCCTTCTCAGATGGTGGCAACTACTACCAAACAGACAGCGCTGTCATGCAAGCCGAAACACTCCTTAACGATGGTGCAACCATACTTGATATTGGTGGCGAATCGACGCGTCCAGGTGCGCCTGATGTCACGCTTGAAGAAGAACTCAATAGAGTAATACCCACGATAAAAGCGATTAGGGCACATGCTGATAAAGAGCTGAGTAATTGCGTAATTTCAATTGATACCAGCAAAAGCGAAGTTATGCGTCAAGCATTACTCGAAGGGGCTGATATCATAAATGACGTCAGAGCATTACAAGAACCAGATACGTTAACTGTTGCAGCCCAATTTACTGATATCGCAATTTGCTTGATGCATATGCAAGGTCAGCCACGCACTATGCAAGCAAACCCGCAGTACGATGATTTATTTGCAGATATTAATGACTTTTTTCAGCAGCGCATCGATGCATGTAAATCAGCGGGTATTAAGCAACAACAACTTATTCTCGACCCTGGTTTTGGCTTTGGTAAAAGCTTGGCTCACAATTATCAATTGTTAGCACGATTTGATGAATTTAATCGCTTTAACTTACCCGTATTGGCAGGACTATCGCGTAAATCAATGATTGGGAACCTACTAAATAGAACAACCGATGAGCGCCTTGCTGGCAGTTTAGCTGGGGCACTTATTGCTGCGCAACGTGGCGCAAAAATTATTCGAGTACACGATGTAAAAGAAACCGCAGATGTGCTTGCTGTTTGGCAAGCTTGCGAACAAGGAATATCAAATGAGCGATAGAAAATATTTTGGCACCGATGGTGTGCGCGGCATGGTAGGGGAATTTCCAATTACCCCTGAATTTGCACTAAAACTTGGTTGGGCAGCTGGTCGCGTACTGTCGCAAAATGGCACTAAAAAAGTCATTATCGGTAAAGATACGCGGATATCGGGTTATATGCTCGAGACATCGCTTGAAGCAGGCTTAATTGCCGCAGGTATTGATGTGGTTTTACTAGGGCCAATGCCGACACCGGCTGTTGCCTATCTAGCGCAAACATTTCGCGCTGAAGCAGGTATTGTGATCAGTGCTTCGCACAATCCTTACCACGATAATGGTATTAAGTTTTTCTGTGGCCGAGGGTTAAAACTCGGTGATGATGTCGAGTTGCAAATTGAAGCCATGCTTGACGAGCCTATGACCTGTGTTGCCTCTGATAAGCTGGGTAAGGCACGTCGTTTAGAAAGTGCTGATGGCCGTTATATTGAATTTTGTAAGAGCCAATTCCCGCAAGGTTTATCACTTGAAGGGCTAAAAATTGTATTAGATTGTGCTAATGGAGCCACTTACCATATCGCACCATCAGTCATGCGTGAACTCGGTGCTGAGATTATTTGTCATGCATGTGAACCAAATGGCGTAAATATCAACTTAGAGTGTGGTGCAACTCATGTTGATGCACTAAAGCGTAAAGTGCTTGAGCATAATGCAGATGTAGGTATTGCCTATGATGGTGATGGTGATCGCGTCATGATGGTTGATCATAATGGCCGTGTATTTGACGGCGATGATATCGTTTACATTATAGCCTGTCAGGCTGCTCAAGATGATATTCTAGGCGGTGGTGTGGTTGGTACGGTTATGTCTAATATGGGTCTAGAAAACGCATTAAAAGCCAAAGGTATCGCATTTGAACGCAGTAAAGTCGGTGATCGCTATGTAATGGAGCTACTACAAGAAAAAGGTTGGAAAATCGGTGGTGAAAGTTCAGGGCATGTACTGAACTTAGACCTTATTAGCACCGGCGATGGTATCATCTCAAGCTTACAAGTATTAGCCGCAATGGTGGCACAAAATCGCACATTGAAAGATTTAGGAGCTGGTTTTACTAAATACCCAATGAAAATGATTAACGTACGCTATAAAGCAGGCACAGATCCAACCCAAGCACCAGAAGTGCTTGCAGCAGTTGCTGAAGTAGAAAGTAAACTGGCCGACAAAGGCCGAGTTTTACTGCGTAAATCAGGTACTGAGCCAGTTGTGCGAGTAATGGTTGAAGCAGAACAAGAAAAAGTGGTACTTGATAGTGCAAGCAAAATTGCTGCAGTTGTTGAATCTGTGAGCAAACAAACTGATTAAGAACAATAACCTCTTGTAACTTTGGGCGAGTCGAGGTACTATCTCGCCCGCTTTCTAATATGGAGTGGAAAAATGGCAACACGCAAGCCGATGGTAGCTGGAAATTGGAAAATGAATGGCTCGATAGAGCTTGTCAATCAGTTATCTGTTGCAATTAATAACGTCAAATCAGATGATTTAGATGTTGTAGTATTTCCTCCTTATCCGTTGTTAACATTGTTAATCGAACAAGGTGTTACAATTGGTGCGCAAACAGTATCGGAAAATGAGCCAGGCGCTTTTACCGGTGAAGTTGATGCACAACTAATTAAAGACTTAGGTGCTAAGTACACGTTAGTTGGTCATTCAGAACGTCGTAGTATTTATGGCGAAAGTAATGACACGGTTGCGAACAAATTTGCTCGTGCACAAGAGGCAGGTTTAACGCCTATTTTGTGTGTAGGCGAAAGTGAACAGCAACGAGAGCAAGAACAAACTGAATTAGTGGTTGCTGCACAAATTGATGCAGTAATTGATAAATTAGGTCTAGCAGCACTGAAAGATTCTGTGATAGCATACGAGCCCGTTTGGGCCATTGGCACAGGTAAGACTGCATCGCCTGAACAAGCACAACATGTGCACAAATTTATCCGTGACAAAGTTGCTTCTTTAAACAGCGATTTAGCACAAGGGCTGACCATTCTTTACGGTGGCAGCGTTAATGAAAAAAATAGCGAATTATTATTTGCACAGCCAGATATAGATGGCGGCCTAGTTGGTGGCGCTAGCCTAAAAGCAGATTCATTTACTGCAATCTGTAACAGTGCAAAAAGGACCGTATAAGATGTACGAAATTTTATTAGTAGTTTATTTAGTTGTCGCACTTGCGCTTGTTGGTATGGTTTTAATCCAACAAGGTAAAGGTGCAGACATGGGCTCGTCATTTGGCGCTGGCGCATCAGGAACTGTATTTGGTTCATCAGGTGCGGGTAACTTCATGACAAAAACAACCACAATTCTAGCGACAATCTTTTTTGTGCTAAGTATTGTGCTAGGTAACTTAACCGCTAATCAGATTAAGAAAAGCGATGAGTGGGAAAACCTAGAAGCAGCACCTGCAGTTGAAACTGTAACGCCAGCTGATAGCGATGTTCCAGTAACATCTACGAAAGAGCAATCTGACGTACCAAATTAATTTATAGAATAGTGTTAAGTGATTTACATTCCTCAAGTAAACTAACAAGCTTAACAGTTAAAGTGAAAGCTTTAAAAATGCGGTTGTGGTGGAATTGGTAGACACGCTACCTTGAGGGGGTAGTGCTTTCGGGCGTGGGGGTTCAAGTCCCCCCAACCGCACCATATTAAAAAAGACCGGTAACAGCGATGTTACCGGTCTTTTGTTTATATGCATAAAAATGTAGCTTCTAGAGCGAGCCGCCAACTCCAATGCTTGGGTTGACATAGACGGGCCCTACTTTAAACGGCGCACTTACATTTAAGCTGGCGTATGGGCTACAGGATGCTAATAATAGTGTCATGGCTGACACTAAACCAATTTTAATAATACGTTTTCTCATTGCATACTCTCCTGAATAACTAAACCTGCACCACTTGGGTCTCTGATTATTGCCACTGTACCATTGCGAACTTTCTCACTTGGCGCCATGAGCACGAGTCCACCCGCTGCGGTTACCTTTAATAATGTGGCATCTACATCAGCGACCTTGATATAGTTAACCCAGGTGTTGCCAATACCAGCATCAGGTTTTTTAACAAAGCCTATAGCTGGGCTGTTGTTAACTTCGATATAAGAATAATTGGTACCAAACACATTTTTTTCGGCTGCATTATAGCTATAAAGTGATTGGTAGAAAGCTTGACTCGCTTTGGGGTCATCACTCCATACTTCTTGCCAAATCCAACTGTTGTCTGCGGTGTTTAAATTAGGGTCGCCATTACTTGTGTCGATCACCGAAAAAACAGCCCCTTGAGGGTCTGACAATACGGCTATATTACCTCTGCCTTCGATAGTTGTGTTAGCAACGAGCACTTCTCCACCAGATTGGCGTGTTTGCTTTATGACATTCTCTACGTTATTAACCGAAACTAAAGCTAGCCAGTGGCTACTATTTTGATTGTTATCTAGCTCTGCGAAGCCAGCAATGGTTTGTCCTTGATTAGAGACAAACACATAACTATCGTTTACAGGTTGAAATTGCCAATCAAACACCGCACCATAAAATGCCTGTGATTTCGTTAGGTCTGGCGTAACTAAATCATGCCAAACAATATGCCCTAATTGTTTATTACCACTATCGCTTATGGCAGGTAAGCTGGTTTGAGTTAGATTGCAGGCTGTTAAACTAGCGGTCAAAGTGCTAATCAATAACAGTGATTTTAACTGTGTTTTTATAGCCAAGGTGTCACTCCTTTAAATAAACTTGGTTATCATAAAAGTATAAGCTGCCTAGCTTTGCAGATTGATTTGAATAATATTAATGTTGTTATAAATAATTACAATGAGTCTAAAATTGCAATTACTTAATAATAGCCTATAAATTGAGTATGTAAGTAAATCACACTTAAATAGCTGCTAAACTTTGGTCAGAGTGTTTTTACAAAAAGATTAATTTAATAAAAAGCTTTAAAAATTAAAAATATAGTTAACACTTAAGGTAAATAAGCCGATAATAGACACAAGATTTTATAATTAAGGTGCATCGAATGGCGTCAAGCATGTCTTTTCAAAATATAAGTATTACCAAAAAGATCCATGCAATCACCAGTATAGCGGTAGTTGCGTTTATTGTAATTGTGCTGATCAATTATGTTGCTATGGATGACAATCGTGGTTCACTAGATGAATTAGAAAAAACTTCTTACCAGGTCGTTAAGTTAACCTCTTCTAATGTTGTTTTATTAGAGAAGCTTGATGAGCTATATACTCAGGCTGTTACTTTTGGTGAGCAGGAGCTTGTAGATAAAGCCGCAGATACGTATACGAAACTGATCGCGAACCTTGATAAAATTACTGCAATTAGCAGCAACTATATCGACACCCAAACACGTAATCAGTTAAAAAGTTACTCACAGGTTTCCTCAGAAATAGCCGAAGGTATGATAAATGGGACCGCTGATTTTAGTAAAATTCAACAGCAAGCACAGTCAAAAACACAGATGTATAACTCTGTATTGCAAAGCTTTAAAAATGCGCAGCAGCGTGCTGATGATCGATTTTTTGAACTAGTAAAAAATACTAAATCCCGCTCTGATAACGCCTTAACACTGATGCTAGTTGTGTCTTTAGTGTCACTAATCTTACTGTTGTTTATGGCTGTGTGGATTGCTAAAGGAATAGGCTCAGCGGCCAGCGAAGCGGCAGGAAATTTACGTTTGCTCGGTGAAGGTAAAGGCTCTTTGAGCACACAATTAACAGTGCGATCTGAAGATGAAATTGGCCAAGTTGCTATCAACTTCAATACCTTTATTGCGTTACTAAAAGGTGCGGTTTTAGACGTAATGGCTGTTTGTGAGCCATTAATGGAGAATTCAACACGCTTAGTGCAAGGCATGGAACAAGCGGAACGAGCAACCAGTAAGCAAACATCTGATGCAGAGATTGTTAAGCAATCTATGGAGGAGATGAAGCAGAGTGTGGGTGATATTTCTCAATCGGCTGCTAACGCATCTCGTGCTGCGCAAACCGCAGAGCAGGAAGTGGAACAGAGCCGTAGTCAAATTCAAACATCGGTTTCAGAATCTAAAACGCTGAGCAATGAAATAAATCATGCTGCTACTACTATCAATAAACTTGCAGATGACACTAAGAATGTTACCCAAATCTTAAATGTTATAACCTCGATTGCAGAACAAACAAATTTATTAGCCTTAAATGCCGCTATTGAAGCTGCCCGTGCTGGTGAGCAGGGCCGAGGGTTTGCCGTAGTTGCAGATGAAGTGCGCGAACTAGCTTCACGTACCGCTAAATCAACAAATGAAATTCGTGAATTACTGAACACTTTAACAACAGCGGCAAATGAGTCTGTTAATGCTATGACTTCTGCACGGGATATGGCGACGAATAATGCTATCGCTGCTGAAAGTACAGGAGTTTCAATTGAAAAAATAGCTGAGCAAATGTTAGAAATTAATGGTATGAATTCACAAATAGCCGCTGCAACAGAAGAGCAGACATCAGTGGCTGCAATGGTGGTTGAAAATGTATCAAATATGCATATGTCATTCGAAGATACAATGCAATCACTTGCAGAAGTTAGAGATGTTGCAAAAAACCTTCATTATTTATCGGACAATTTATTGGATGCGACTGCGAAATTTAAGGTTGAGTAAAATAGTATAGTCTTACAGTAATACTCACTTTATAAATAAAAAACCACATAGGTGGTTTTTTATTTCAAATAGTTCAAAAGTGTCTAAAACTTAGCAACTACTTTCACGTTGTCAGTTACTTTGGCACTATCAATATAACCTATACCATCAGTGTTACTACTAACAAAATCAATCACAGCCTGATCATTACTTAGTTTTTCAGGTGGGGTTCCTTTACCTGTGAATATCAATTTTGACCAATAGGCATTGAGTTGGCTACCTGATTTCCCAACCACTTTATCGTTGAACTCATCTGCTACACTATTACTATCTTGGTTTACAGGGTTTACTTTCATACCATCATCAAAAGATTTACTTTTACCTAAGTAGATTTTTTTAATGGTATTAGCATCAATTTGGTTTGCATTCGCTGGGTTTACGATTACAGCAACTTCTGCAAGTGTGCTGAATGAGCAAACGGTTAATGCAGTGGCTAAAAATAATTTCTTCATCATAAACTCCAATTAAAACACTAAATCAACAGCGACTGCTACAACATCTGTTTCAGTATCAGTGATATCGTCTTTAAAGCGGCTAAAATCAACTTTTAATGCAGCCGATGGGTGGAAGTCATATCTGGTACCAATCGTGTATACATTACTTTTAGCTTTTGAACCTTCTAACACTAAATTAATACCTTGGTTCAGTGGTGGCACTGATGGTAGTGCGTTATAGCGGCTATTTTCATGTTTGTCGTCGTTGTTTTCATAAGTGAAATGAACAATCCACTCATCCATGCGATAGCCTAGAGAAGTATAATATTGAGTTTGTTTCGCCAAAGCGCTGTTATCAACTTCAAACTCAGTATACTCGGCATCAAATAACAAGTTGTTGTAATCAATTGAAAAGCCAAGAGCAAGGAAAGAACCGTCATCTTCATCAATGGCTATATTATCAGCTTGGTCTACAAACCCTGCGTTACGAAGCGTTTCTTCTAACTCATTAAGCGCCACTCCTGTAGGAGTATCATTTTCAATTGCTATTGATGTGTCAGCTACAAAGTAGGCCGCGCGAGCACTAAACCAGTCATAACTCAAGGTCCAATTAATACCTGCAATATCATTAAGCTCGGTATCCCCATTAACCGATACAACAGCAATAGTACCGTCATAACCTCCGTAGATAACTTGTAATGTAGAATCCCAGTCACCTATCTGTGAGCTGTGTAATAAACTTAAGCCCTCATAGGTAGAAAACGGAATGTTATAAACAGACTGCGGCGGTCTTACCCAGCGGTAAGCGTAACCGACATCTAAAAAGTCAGAGTAACGGTAAAAAGGCACACGCATTTTACCCGCACTGAGTTGCAGCTCATCGGTAAATTCGTATGTTAGATATGCCCATTCAAACTCTGCATCAAAGTCATTTTCACCACGGGCGACGATTTGTGCTGTTGCACTGAGTTTGTCTTGCAGATCCGCAGATAACTGAAGCGCAAACACACTTTCATTTTTAAACGAAATGTCATTATCATAACCATACAGAGTCGTATCATCATCTAATGTTTTACCACCAACTATTGAGGCAAAACCATTGATACGCACTTCTGCATATGAGCTTGCAGACGCACATACAGCACAAAGAGCAATTGCGATAGGAAGTTTTTTCATTGTGTATCCTAAATATAATAAGAAATGTTGATTTCAAAGGTATTTTAGTAGTAAAAGTACGACTTAGCGATGCTAAAACTAAAAAAATTTGTTTAAGCTATAATTCTGGCTCTACTTATAACGTCTAAGTTACACTGGGGTGAAGGTTTATCATTTTTATATTAGACTAATTTATAATGGTTTTATTTGTAATGATGTTTTTAGTTGCGTTAATTATACCTTTTTTAACAAAAATGACATATAATACCCCTCCAGAGGTAAGATGCTTACAGTAAGCATCTTTTTTTGTGCCTAAAATTTATAGGCCATCCACACACGGTACCCTTTGGAGAAGATATTGAAAGTACGTCACCTATCTCAGTTAAGTATTGCAATCCTTGCTGCTTTTGCAACATCAAGCCACGCTCAAGAAGAAAAGACCACCGCAAAGCAGGATGCTTTTGAAAAAATAGAGGTAACAGCTCGTAAACGTACAGAAAGTATTTTTGAGTCACCGACCGCAGTAACATCTATTGGCGAAAACCTTATTGATAAAGCCAATATGAGTAACCTTGAAGACATTGGTAAATACGTTCCTAACTTAAATATTACTCGATACGGCGTAGGTAATGCTGCCCATGCATCGGTATTTATTCGTGGTATAGGTTTGCAAGATCATGTTATTACCACAGACCCTGGCGTAGGTGTTTACTTAGATGGTGTTTACCTTGGTCGTCAAATGGGTTCTAACCTGTCGTTACCAAACATTGAACGTGTTGAAGTATTACGTGGTCCGCAAGGCACGTTATATGGCCGTAACACACTAGGTGGTGCAGTAAACATTATTACTAAGCAACCCGGTGACGAAGGCATAGTGACAACAACCGCGAAAGTCGGTTCACGGGGGCGTATAGCTGGTGATGTGTATTTTAATAACTCACTGACTGATGAGCTAAGTATGTCAGCAAGTGCGTCATACAAACAGCGTGATGGTGTGGGTAAGGCTATAAATTTAGCAAACCCTGAACAAGAAATAGGTGAAGAGCAAGAAACCAGTGGTCGTGTTGCGCTAAAATGGCAGCCAAATACTGATTTTTCAATGGTTTTAGCCTTTGATGCCGTTGATAATGAGTCAGGCCAATCTCCTTATACAATCGAATTGACAGAGCCTCTGGATCCAAACGATCCTAACAATGGTGATTTCCCGTTACTTAGCGCCGATATGCTGCCTGCAAACCCAGATGACCTAGCAACGACTGTTGCCGGAATAGAGTCAACATCGTATTCAGGCTGGGGAACGTCGTTAAGCGCAGACTGGGATATCAACAATACATATACAGCTAAGTTTATTTCAAGCTTTCGCACTTCTAAATATGAAGGCGGTTTAGATGATGATGCTGTAGCACTTAATTTATCTGAGTTCCCTGAAGAGGGCGGTGCAGACCAATACTCATTCGAAATTCAATTAAATGGCTCATTTGCAGAGATGGACTTTGTATCGGGTCTTTATTACTTTAACGAAGATGGTTTCACCAGCTCAGGCCCATTTGTATTTAGCCCATGGAATACGCCGAACGGTTTAATGAATGACGGTACTACAGCGTCTTTTGGTGACTATGGTTACTTTGATATTAACCAAGAAACCAACTCATATGCTGCTTATATTAATGCCAGCTATGATCTAACGAATGCTTTAAGCATCGGGGGCGGTTTACGTTACTCAAAAGATAAAAAAGAAGCCGATGCTTTGTTCCCAAGCTTCCCTGAGCGTAAGTTTGTCTCAGCTGACTTTGATGCCGTCACATGGGATGTCAATGCATCGTATCGTTTAAATAATGATATGAACGTGTATGGTCAAATTCAAAAAGGTTATCAAACAGGTGGTTTCCCGCCACGTCCATTCGGTGGACCAGATCAATTTGTATCATTTGATGAAACTAAAGCAATTAACTATGAGTTAGGCTTGAAGGGTCAAGTGCATGAAAATGTCTCTATGATGCTTGCGCTATTTGTTACCGACTATACCGACTTAGCGCTACCGTTTTCAGATCCAACCGCTGGCGGTGGCTTTGTAACCATTGTTGAGAATGCTGGTGCCTCTAAAGCACAAGGTATTGAGCTTGAAACCACAATAGCTGTAACTGATGATTTTACAATTCGCAGTGCGGTGGGTTATTTAGACTCTGAAATCACTGAAGTAGACGAAGGTGTGCAAGGGATAGGTAAAGGCGATTCGCCAGCACTTACGCCACGCTGGACTGTTATGGTTGCACCTTCGTATTTTATCGATTTAGACAATGGCGCAACTGTGACTTTGAATGCAAATTACTCTTATCGTAGTGATATGCAAGGACAATCAGTTTACAACCAAAGTGAGCACATCGATTCTCGCGAATTAGTCGGCTTTAATATTTCATACTTAAACGCTGATGGCGATATGGAAGTAACCCTATACGGTGAAAACGTATTGAACGAAGTTTACGATGTAGGCCGTTTACAGCAATCAGGCTTTGTTGGTGTAATGCGTAGCAACGACCGCAGTGAGTTTGGTATTAAGTTTAAAAAAGATTTTGAGCTTTAACGTATAATTCAAAAAAGAGCTAAGTTGTACAACTTAGCTCTTTTTATCTATCGCCACAAAATTATCAAAGCAACTAATAAACCGGCAGCAGTAAATAAAATAGACAAGCCATTGAATATTTTATTAATAACTACGCCTTTTACATAATCCCCCGCTATTTGCCACCCAGCGAGTATGCTATTAACTGCAAATATGAAAATACAGATTGTACTTATCAACTTAAACCAGCTTTGTGCAAGAAAAGCACTTATCGCAGTAAAAGTATCAAGTGGCGTGCTAAGGGTTAACCCGATTAAAAGTATGCTGTAGAGTACAATTACAACATTGCATATGCGTTGTAATAACCACTGTTTTACCCCTGATTTTACGATACTGGTCATAACCAAATCCATCCTGCACAGAGAGCACTAAATACTAGCGCTAAGATGATCACTAGCCATGAGATTGCCTTAGCGCTGTTAAGCTCCTCGCAATAGCCAAATTCTTGCACTATATGCTTTAGAGTACCTAAACAGTAGTAGCTCAATGCTGTTAAATAGCCCCAAATGATAAACTGCAGTATAAAGTAATCACTAACCGCTGCTTTAATATCGTTAAAGCTTTGCTCAGATTGCAATGCGTAGTATAAAACCAGCAGCAATGAAATCATTGCAAACCACACAATCACACCACTAACACGGTGTAAAATGGATGCATAAGCGGTGACGGGTAATGCAATTGTGTTTATGGCCAAATTCGTTGGCCTTTGTTCTCTCATAATAGTCCTTCGCTGACGTTTACAAAGTTGTTCTTACTGTGTTAATTAAATTTATGTTCTTCTAGGCCAAATAGTAAATCTAATGCAGGGAGGATAGACGCTAAACAGAATAAAGCGACAATGAGTGCCCACTCATAAGTTAGCTGAGTATTTAGCTTTATTACCCAAGATGCACTCATACTGAGCCAAAACGCGTTAAACAGCATAGTTTTAAAATTAGGCTGTAATGGCTTAGCGCAATATTTACAGGTGACTAGTTCCCGCTGTAATAAGCACAGTCGATCAGATAAATTGACAGGTTTTTTACAGCAAGGACATTGACGTTGCCAGAGTTGCTTAAACATAAAAACGACCGTTACAAATAATTCTCATTTAGATTATTCTAAGCGAGCATTAATTAAAAGCGTTTTTTATAGTTAATCTTAAACTAGTACGTTTTGACTTTAACTTTTATCAATGTAAGGGCCAGCTTCATGGCTGGCCCATAGCATAACAATAGGCTGTAGCTTCTATTTATAAGTATTTATTAAACCAGTTGATAATTTCTTGGTTTGCGGCTGATTGGTTGTTCTGTAGAGCGTGGTTATCACCAGGGTATATAACAAGTTTATGGGGGATCTTGGTGCTATCAAGCGCTTTTGCAAACTCAATTGAGTTATTCACAGAAACCCGTTTATCATTTTCTCCATGTATCAGTAAAATAGGTACTTCAGGTGAGAGTTCCTTGACCCAACTTAATACAGAGCGCTTTTCTAATTCGGCAACTTTGTTAGCACTGTATTCGGGGATCCTATGCTTGTATACTTTTTCCATCGCAGGGCGAAATTCAAGTTCCTTAAGTAAATCTGTGGCGCCTGCAATGGTTGCAATCGCTTTTACTTGCTGGGTTTGCTTTAACGCTAGGTGTGTTTGCATGCCACCCCTGCTTGCGCCATACATCCCAATTCGTTTGTCGTCTGCACCAGTTATATCTGGTATAAACGTTAACAGTGTCAATACATCATCAATATCTTTACCACCAAACTCATCCAGTGAATTGTCCTTAGTAAATGTACCTCGATACTGACTACCCACGATCACAAAGCCTTCATTGGCGATTGGAAACAAATTGTGCATCATTGAGCCAAAAACAACACCACCAAAATTGCCATTTCCGCCACGGTTGTAAACTAATACTGGCAGCTTTTCATCCGCCTGTTTGGGTTTAATCACATAACCTTTCACTAATGTACCATCTACATCGTAGTCAAATGTCTGGCATGAAAGGTTTGCTTTATACTTGTTAAACTTTTCTTCACCAAAATTGGCATCAAACCAAGACATTCTTTTTGCCAGCTGCTCATCGGATTTAACGTTCTTTTTATATTTTTTCTCCATTGCACTGCGCCATGAGTCATAACTGGTAAAAATCCAGCTGAAACAATCTTTTTGAGCGTTAACGTGCTCGTTGTCTATTAAATTCACCGCGTGTGATGAGAGTGAGTTAATCAATAAGAATAAAATTATGAGATTTTTTTTCATTGTAATTCCTTTTAGGTTATGTGACTGCTCAAAAAAACACTTTGTATGGTGTTATATTTTTTAAAAATAAGAACTTGAGCAGTTATAGTGGCAGTAATATTGTGGTTACTTATTGGTGTTTTAACAGTACCATACCGTATGAAAATAACAATTGAGGGTAGCCACAGTGGAACATAGGTTTTATGTGCTCAGTGATAAGCAGCAACGGCGCTTTCAACTAAAGTTAATAGGCTTGTATCTTCTTTTAAATATTCTGCTAGGAAGTGTGTTTACTTTTCTTGGAGTTCCTTTTGTTGCTTTATTTGTGCTGTCAGTAAGTTTGTCTGTTTTAGCCCCTTTTATTGATGTACCAAGTGGCATAAAAGCTGGGAACTTAATTTATTACTCACCTTTACTAATTGCTGAAAAAGTAAAAAATAACTATTTGGCTTTACATGGTGGGAGTTTATTCGATTACTACTTTGTTCTAGATTCAAGTCAAAACGCTCAACAACGGAAAAAACAGGTTTTAAGCGCTTATGTTGCGGGGTTAATTAAGCTAATTGAACACTATGAGCATCAACAAGATAAAAATATAACCATAAAGGCGACCAGCTATATTATTAATCCTCAAACGGCACGCAAAGTTGGCTTTAACCAGGTGCAAACAGATGGCTTACAGAAGTTACTTTTATACTTTAACTGGATAAACATAAGTTGTTCAATGTCTTTGATAAAACGGCGTCTAACATTTGCTAATATCAGTCAAGTGTATTCATACCAAGGCAAACTGGAAGAGTTGATCGCCCGCAAAGCTTATTTGTTTGCTTTACAGGCGCGGTTGTAAAACAGGCTGGTTACCTTATTTAGGTTTTAATTATCTTTATCTTGCTCGCGGGCCTCACGTAATTCTTCTGCGAGCTCTTGCGCTTTTTGCTTGGTTTTTTCAGTTAATTCACCTGCTGCTTCTTTACTTTCAATCCATGCATCAAGGGCAACTTCTTTACCATCATCGTACATATCTAAGCCAAGCTTTTTACTCTCAGCTAACAGTTCGTCAAGTGATTCGCCTTTAAACTCAGTGGTGGTGTCTTTGACTTCATCCCACGCATCCCCAAGCGTTTTTTGCATTTCTGCTTTTGCTTTTGCGGCATCTTCTTTTATCTCATTGGCGTCTTCACATCCAGTTAGTAGTACGCTGCCTAATAAAACTACACTCGCTAATTTTTTCATATTTGTTCTCTATTAAAAGATGGTGTTCCTAAGAGGGTCGTTCTTAGGTAAAGTAATTTTAGTAATAATTTAAAAACATGCAATATAGAGCAAAACATATGAACGTACCTAGAACAACTCGACTTAGTTTTCGGTTAATGGATGAACACGATGCGTCACTATTGTATGAATTAGATAATGATCCGCAGGTTATGCAGTACCTAACACGAGGGAAAGTGAGTAGCATGCAGGCAATTCAAGAGGTATTTATTCCGCGTATGCAGGCGTATCGTAATGCTGAAAAGGGCTGGGGATTATGGCAGGTGAATATTACGCACACAAATGAGTTTATAGGCTGGGTGCTCATCAGGCCAATGGACTTTTTTACCGAATCGCCAAACTATAATGACATTGAGATTGGTTGGCGCTTTAAACGATCGAGCTGGGGCAAAGGGTTTGCTAGTGAAGCGGCCACAGCAATAGCTGACTTTATTGCCCAACAGCCACAAGTTCATGCTATTAGTGCGACAGCATTAAAAAACAATTTAGCTTCAATTAAAGTCATGGAAAAATTAGCCATGAAATTTATTAAAAATTACACTCATATAGATGAGGAAGGTGAACTACCTGCTGTGCTATATCGAAAGTTAGTTTAATTGCCGTTTGACCTAGTGCGGTACAGTATGCATTAATGGTGAAATAATTTAGTTAAAAAATAAAATTAAAAAGGAATGAACTATGTTTTCTCGTGGCAAAATTTTGCTTTTATTGAGCTTTATGGTAATTCAGCTAAATCTAATGCTGAGTGCTGCAGAAAAAACGAGTCAAGCTGCGGTTGCCATGCCTGACAGCTATAGTAGTGATACCGCAAGGGCTATTTTAGAACAAGGCGGTAATGCCATTGATGCTGCTATCGCGGCACAATTTGTATTGGCTGTAACTCTGCCTGAAGCTGGGAATATTGGCGGCGGTGGCTTTATGCTGATCCAAAAAGACGGCAAAAGTGACTTTATTGATTATCGTGAAACAGCACCGAGTGCGGCACATCGCGATATGTATTTAGATGAGCAAGGCAATGTTATTAAGAATCGTTCTGTGTATGGTATTCATGCCAGCGGTGTGCCTGGCAGTGTTGCAGGTATGTGGCTTGCTCATAAAAAGCATGGCACACTTGCTTGGAAAGCTTTAGTTGAACCCGCAGTAAAACTAGCTGAACATGGCTTTATTGTGCATCCAAAACTTGCCAGCAGCATTGAGCGTTACATAGCTCGTATGGCTAAAAAAGATGTCTCGATTAATTTTGCTGATTACTTCGCTAGTGCAAAAGCTAATAAAAACTTTAAGCAGCCAGAACTTGCCGCCACATTAAAACGAATTCGCGATCAAGGTAAAGCAGGGTTTTATGAAGGTGAAACTGCTAAAATTATCGCTGATTTTATGACGCAACATGGCGGGATAATCACTCAAGCCGATTTAAAAGGCTATCAAGCAAAATCACGCACTCCTATTAAAGCCAGTTGGAACGGTTATGAGGTTTTAACCTCACCGCCTCCAAGCTCAGGCGGCATTGCTATTTTACAGTGGTTAAGAATGTATGAGTTAACTAAGCCAAGCGCTGGTTTTGAGCATAATTCAACTGCCTATATTCATTTACTATCTGAAATAGGTAAACGTGTTTTTGCCGATAGAGCAGAGTACTTAGGCGACCCTGACTTTTTTGACGTGCCACAAACAGAGCTGATTGCCAGTGAATACCTTAAAAAGCGCAGTAGCGCCATTACCCTAGATAAAATATCAACCACCGAAAACATTAAACCAGGTTTGTATGAAAGCGAACAAACGACGCACTTTTCAATTGTAGATAAGTGGGGGAACGCAGTTTCGAACACCACAACAATTAACTTAGGTTACGGCAGTGGCGTCGTTGTCGCAGGCGCAGGCTTTTTACTTAATGACGAGATGGATGACTTTAGTGCAAAACCAGGGGTGATGAACGTTTTTGGCGCGCTTGGTGGCAAAGCTAATGAAATACAGCCACATAAACGTATGCTCAGCTCAATGACACCAACTATCTTACTCAAAAACAATAAAGTAAAAATGGTCACCGGCTCACCTGGCGGTACGACGATTATCAGCTCTGTGTATGAATCGATTTTAAACGCGGTTGAATTTAATATGAGCGCCGAAGAAGTGGTGAATAGCCCGCGTTTTCATCATCAACTATGGCCTAAAAATGTAATTCGCCACCATTCAGGTTTAGATGCCGGCGTTGTTAAAGCACTTGAGAAAATGGGCTATACCTTAGATGAACGCCGCTTTGGTGATATGCATGTGATCATCGAGCGTAATGGCAAGCTCGATGCAGGATCAGAAGCATCGGGCCGTGGCAAAGCCATGGTGTTTTGATTCTAGCTGTAAGTGGTTAGCCGTAAGCTGTAAGCTTGCGCGGTGTTAAATTAAAGGCTGTAGATATAGTGTTGGGTGAGGTAACGAGGCCTAACTACAGGCAGGTATAAGGTGCTAGGGAGTGTACTGTAAGCGCGAGTTTATCTTGCGCTTTAGGTATTCTTGCCAAGCTTGATATGATATTTCGCATATTAGCTCAAGCCGCAGACCCTAAAGAGAAGCGAGGATTCATTACCAATAACACAGCCTAATTTTAATTGTTTGAACATTACGCAAAAGTATGAAAGCTAACGGCTCTTCCTGAAAAAATAAGAGTTATCAGATTATAAAAACCGAGGGTTTAGCCCCCGGCAATTTTAACTTTGAATTTAAGTGCTTCAAGTATGGCTTTGAGTTTATCACGGTCGTCGCCTTGCACTTCTATGATGCCGTCTTTTACTGCGCCGCCTTGGCCCATTTTACTTTTTATGGTTTTGGCGAGTTTTTTTAGGTCATGTTGTTCGCTATCAATACCGGTTACTAACATCACGCCTTTACCCTTACGGCCTTTTGTCTGGCGTTCAATTCGCAAAGCACCGTCTTTAAAGACTTTGCCAGCTACTTCCTTTGTTGCTTTTGGTTGGCTAATACGGCCAGTTTCTGTCGAATAAACGAGATTATTGTCACTCATACTAAACCTGCAATGAAAAAGTTATATAAACAATGACTTCTATAATAACAAATTTACACTAAGGTGCTTTTATTTTTGGCGAAATTAGCCTTAAAAGGTTATATTAACAACTATAAGAATGGATAATCTGAACAGGAATTAAGTATGAGTTTAAGTAAAACAGCCTCAGCAGATGGCACAACATTAACCATCCAAATTAAAGGCAAGTTTGATTTTAATTTGGTGCAGTCATTTCGACAAGCTTATGCAGAAATAGGGGATAAAACAGCGAAAGTTGTTATCGACCTTCGCGAAACAGATTACATGGATAGCTCTGCTTTGGGCATGTTACTTAATATGAAAAAAACATTAGGTACCTCAGTGGATGCAATTCATATAAGTAATTGCCAGCCGCAATTAAAAAAAATATTACAAATCTCACGTTTTGACAAAAAGTTTGATATCGACTGATGCATGTACTCGTTGTTGATGATCAGGCTCTAAACCGCTCATTGCTTAGCGTGATGCTAAAGCAACAAGGGTATCAAGTAACAACAGCAAACAATGGTATTGAGGCATTAGCCGTAATTGATAGCCAGTCGATTGATATCGTGCTACTTGATGTATTAATGCCAGAAATGGATGGTTTCGAAACGGCGCCAAAAATAAAACAGCGTAGTGAAGATGTTTACTTACCGATTATTTTTATCACCTCGTTAGAAGACAAAGATAGTTTAGAGCATTGCTTAGCCGTTGGCGGCGATGATTTTATTCATAAACCGTTTGATAAAGTTATTTTAACCGCAAAAATAAAAGCCCACAGTCGTACTCGCCAGCTTAGTCTAAAAGCCCACGAACAAAATGCACAGCTAGAATATCATTACAATCAAACCGAGCGTGAACACGAAATTGTTGAGCACATTTTTAATAATGCGTTAGAAAACCAAAATGAATTTAGTAACAACATCGACTTTCACCTCTCGCCTGCTTCTATGTTTAATGGCGATATGCTGCTTGTTGCACAAAGTCCAATTGGTAGTTTGTATTGTATGCTTGGGGATTTTACCGGCCATGGTCTGGCTGCGGCAGTAGGGGCCTTACCTGCCTCTAAAGTGTTTTATACCATGGTCAATAAAGGCATGGCGGTTAATGATATTGCCCATGAAGTTAATACGGTATTAGCGCAACTCTTACCTGGTCATATGTTTTGTGCGGCAACTATTATTGAATTAAGTAGTTCAAGTAAAAGTATTTCGGCTTGGCTCGGTGGTCTACCTGATGCTTATGTAATTGATCAACAGGGGAAGGTGCTAAAAACGCTTGAGTCACAACATATGGCTCTTGGTATTTTAGAAGCTGATGAGTTTGAAAGAGCGCTGATCCATTTTGAAGTCGATAGTACAATGCGAATTGTGCTGGCAACAGACGGCATAATTGAAACCACCAATGAAGAAGGAGATTACTTTGGTGAGCAGCGATTTATTCAAGCCTTAGGCAGCAAAACAAAAGTTGATTGTCACGATGTGCTTGAACAAGTGGCGGCATTTGCCAAAGGCTCGAAACAACAAGATGACTTAAGCTTAGTACTTTTTAATTGTTTACCTGTGCCTGCGAGCCACACTGAGGTAGAAAGTTACTCACCGCTTCCGTTCAATTTTTCACTTAGCTTAAACTCCGCGCAAATTAAGCAAACAGACCCTGTACTTGAGGTCGTTGACGTTATAACACGTGTAAGCGGATTAAAAGCGCATCGTTCTGATATATTTTTGCTTTTATCAGAAGCCTACAATAATGCGGTTGACCACGGCTTATTAGGCCTAGATTCTGATATAAAAAATAAAGATGATGGCTTTTTTGAGTTCTATCAACAAAGAGAAGCTGCCTTGGCTAACTTACAAGGTGCCATGATCATTATTGATATACGCTATTGCCCTGAATCCTTTTGTTTATACTTTACAATTTGTGATTCTGGAAACGGGTTTACCGCGATGAATAGCAATAGCGAAAACTTAGCCCGAGAACACGGCAGAGGCCTTTCTTTGCTCGAAGAAATAGCAGAACAAGTAAGTTATAACGCTTCAGGCAATCAAATTGAAATGTGTTATAAGTTAATTTAGTTTCTACACTAGTCGCGTGAGAAAGGGCATGTTATTATTTTGCTTTATTTAGATGTTTGGACGGCTAGATGGTTTCTTCTTATTTATCACTTGCACAACTTGATGTGCCTCAGCAATTAGTGTCTTCAGAGCTCACCAAGCTTGAACATTATTTATTAAGCAGCGAACGTCCAGCAGTGTGCTGGGAATACCAAATTCCAGAATTAGGTGAAGGCGGTGCGTGTAGCTTATTTGGTTACTTACAAGATGAACCTTTCAAACTGACTGAATATTTAACTCAAGACCCAGACACTACAGAAAGTCTGGCTCAGCTTCAGCGCATTGTTGACTATGTGGTTGAGAAAACGGGAGTGGATTGGTTCGGCATCTATCAAAATACGGCAACCAATGAAGGTGAGCAGCTACTAAAACTGGCTTATTTTGGTGCACCTAGCAGACCATTGTTTCCATTAACTCAAGAGTTTGCTGCAGGCAGTAATAATGTGCAAGTGGCACTGAGTGCTAAAGGCCGAGTGATTAATAATGTTGAGCAGTATCTTGCTGCTGGTGGTGAATATTACACCTGCGATCCAAAAGTAAAATCAGAGGCATGTTTACCGCTGTTCGATCAGCAAAATAATTGCGTTGGTATTGTCGATGGAGAGGCGTTTAACAACGACTTTTTTGATCAACACACATTGGCGCTGCTAATTGCATGCTGTATTAAAATTCCTCACTTTTTAGTGTAAATAACACTAGCCATGCTAGTCACCTTTTATGTTAAGCTAAGTGTAACAGCTAACCCCTAAATAATGATAAGAGATAGTCAATGTTCTCAGAATTAAAACCATTACCAACAGATCCTATTCTTGGCCTAATGGCGGCCTATAAGCAAGATACTAACCCAAATAAGATTGACTTAGGGGTTGGTGTTTATAAAGATGAGCAGGGTAATACGCCGGTATTAAACGCCGTTAAAAAAGCAGAAGCATTCCGCCTAGAAAATGAAATCAGCAAATCATACATTGGCTTGGCAGGTAACTTAGATTTTTGCCAAAAAATGGAAAACCTATTATTAGGTGAGCATCAGGCACTTCTAGCTAATCGCGTTCGTACAGCACAAGCGCCAGGCGGCACTGGTGCACTTCGTGTTGCAGCTGAATTTATTGCCCGTTGCAACCCAAGCGCTACTATTTGGGTAACTAACCCTACATGGGCTAACCACATTAGCTTATTTGAAGCGGCAGGCTTAACAGTTAAAGAATATCCGTATTACGATTATGAAAACAAAGATCTTTTATTTGATGACATGATCAACACCCTTAAGCAAGTGCCAAAGGGCGATGTTGTGCTAGTGCATGCATGTTGTCATAACCCAAGTGGTATGGACTTAAACGAAACACAGTGGAACACAGTAGCAGAGCTTGCTAAAGAAGTTGGCTTTACACCACTTGTTGATATTGCTTACCAAGGTTTTGGTTCAAGCCTTGAGCAAGACGCTAATGGCCTGCGCATTTTAGCAAACGCAGTTGAAGAGCTTATCATTTGTTCTTCATGCTCTAAAAACTTTGGTTTATACCGCGAGCGTATTGGTGCATGTTCAATCATAGCTAAAGATAGCGCGACTGCAGACATTTCTAACTCAGTGATGTTAAGCGTGGTACGTAGTATTTACTCTATGCCGCCCGCTCATGGCGCTGATATTGTAAACACAATTCTAGGTAGCACAGAGCTTACCCAAGAATGGCACAATGAATTAGATGAAATGCGTAATCGTATTAACGGTCTTCGTACGTTAATCAAAGACAGCTTAGCAGCGAAAGGCATAGCACAAGACTTCTCATTTATTGACCGTCAAAATGGTATGTTCTCATTCCTTGGCATTAATAAAGAGCAAATCGCACGCTTACAAAAAGAATATGGTATTTATATTGTTGGCTCTAGCCGCGTGAATGTTGCCGGTATTAGCCAAGCGAATATTGACTACTTTGCAAACGCTGTGGCAGATGTTTGTAAGTAATTAGGCAGTTAAAAGTAAACAATAAAAAACCGCACTAACATCAGTTGTGCGGTTTTTTTGTAACTTTAATACTTTGAGAATACAGTGATTAACTGTGGTATTTCTCGCACGCTTCTAGGGTGTTTTCAATTAAGCTTGCTACCGTCATTGGGCCAACACCGCCTGGTACAGGGGTGATGAAATGTGCTTTTTGCTCAGCAACGTCATACTGTACATCGCCCACTAATTTCCCCGTATCTAAACGGTTAATGCCCACATCGATGACTATCGCGCCTTCTTTTACCCAGTCACCCGGAATAAATTCAGGTTTACCCACTGCAACAACGAGTAAATCAGCACGGCGTACATGGGTTTCTAAATCTTGAGTGAATTTATGACAAACCGTTGTTGTGCAACCGGCAAGCAATAACTCTAATGCCATTGGACGGCCAACAATATTAGATGCACCAACGACAACGGCATGCATACCTTTGTATTTAACGCCAGTTGAATTAAGTAGCGTGATAATCCCTTTAGGAGTACAAGGGCGTAAAGCAGGCATACGCTGCGCCAAGCGGCCGATATTATAAGGGTGGAAACCATCAACATCTTTTAATGGCGTAATGCGCTCAAGGATTTTTTCAGCATCGAGACCTTGTGGTAATGGTAATTGAACTAAAATACCGTCCACTGTGTTGTCGTTATTAAGCTCATCGACTAAATCCAGTAGTGCTTGTTCAGATGTATCTGCTGGTAAATCAAATGACTTTGATACAAATCCAACTTCTTCACAGGCTTTACGCTTAGAGCCAACATATACTTGGCTTGCAGGATCTTGTCCTACGAGCACAACTGCAAGCCCTGGCGCACGTAAGCCATTGGCTACGCGTTCACTTACTTTTTCTGCTACTGCACTTCGTACTTGTTTAGCTATTGCCTTACCATCGATGATGTTTGCCGTCATGGGTGACCTTTAATTGGGGTTAGTTAACTTGAAACTGATACTTAGCAAGACACTATCGTTTTAAAAGGGGTAAACGGAACTGGTTTTAATCAGCTTGGTTTTGCCTTGCTATATAGTTAAGCTATTTTCGCAGAAAAGCGTCAAAGCGCCAAGTTGCTTTTTTTATATAAACCGCACTATTATAAAAAACGGTCGAAATTTTAGCTTATATTTACAATATTTAGGCATTGTGAACTAAAAATGACCGATTGATTTATTTTCTTAAAAAAAGGTTTGACCTAATCCGGTCAAATCACTATTATGCACCCCGTTGTCAACGAGGTCACTCGCAGACAATAGTAAGCATCGGCGATTAGCGCAGTTTGGTAGCGCACTTGGTTTGGGTCCAAGGGGTCGCAGGTTCAAATCCTGCATCGCCGACCACTTTTTTAAAGTTTGAAGTGTCACAAAGTTGGTTTGGGTATATCAAATTCAGCCGCAGGTTAAAACCTTGCATCGTTGACCACTTTTTAAATAAAGTAGCTTATTGGTTCGCTATGAAGTTTTCGATGCGCCCATAGCTCAGCTGGATAGAGCAACGCCCTTCTAAGGCGTCGGTCGAAGGTTCGAATCCTTCTGGGTGCGCCATTTCGAAGACATGTAAATGCTGTGGTGATTGTAGCTCAGTTGGTAGAGCCCCGGATTGTGATTCCGGTTGTCGTGGGTTCGAGCCCCATCAGTCACCCCAATTTACAACAGAATATCGGCGATTAGCGCAGTTTGGTAGCGCACTTGGTTTGGGTCCAAGGGGTCGCAGGTTCAAATCCTGCATCGCCGACCACTTTCTTTAAAGTGGTCTTAATCTCACCGTTTAAGTATTCAAAATAAATTCGAAGTTTCACACTTCAATATCGGCGATTAGCGCAGTTTGGTAGCGCACTTGGTTTGGGTCCAAGGGGTCGCAGGTTCAAATCCTGCATCGCCGACCACTTTCTTAATTTATAAAAACTTCCAATTCATATTGCATAACTTAATTCTAAAACTAAAATATTGCTAACTTGCTAACTTGCTAACTTGCTAACTTGCTAACTTGCTAACTTGCAGTTGAACCGTCTACTTTTTATCCATTCGTCTTCGATAATCCGTGTTCTAATCAAATAATTGCTCCCATGACTCGACTATCATAAATATTAGGTTATAATGCCGCGTCTATTGTTTAACATAGTGCCCGTAGGGCAGAGCAGCATTGGTATCTTATAGTGAAGATGGAGATTGAAAGTCTTATAAATGGCTTTTAACGTATCAAGCGCATAGTGATCACCGTGTTTGTAAGGAAGGCGAACAGTCGCCAAAATTGAAGATTGAGGTATATCATGCAAGTTTCTGTTGAGACGACTCAAGGCCTTGAGCGCCGTCTGACTATCACCGTTCCTGCAGAGAACGTTGAGACCGAAGTAAAAAAACGCTTACAACAACTGTCAAAAACCCAGCGTATTGATGGTTTCCGTCCTGGTAAAGTACCAACGTCTGTAATCAACAAGCGTTACGGTGGCGCAGTTCGTCAAGAAGTTGCTGGTGAATTAATGCAACGTAACTTCTACGAAGCAATCGTAGCTGAAAAAATCAACCCAGCGGGTACACCAACTTTCGCACCTAAAGCGCTTGAAGCTGGTAAAGATTTAGAATTCTCTGCAACATTTGAAGTTTACCCTGAAGTTGAAGTTCAAGGTTTAGACAAGATCACTGTAGAAAAGCCTGCTGTAACAGTAACTGACGAAGATTTAGCAAACATGCTAGAAACGCTTCGTAAGCAACATGCATCATGGGCTGAAGTAGATGCAGCTGCTGGCGAGAACGATCGCGTAACAGTTGACTTCGAAGGCACTATCGACGGTGAAGTATTTGAAGGCGGTAAAGCTGAAGACTTCCCATTAGAACTTGGCCAAGGTCGTATGATCCCAGGTTTTGAAGATAACATCGTTGGTAAAAAAGCAGGCGAAGAAGTTGTTGCTGATGTAACTTTCCCTGAAGACTACCACGCTGAAAACCTAAAAGGTAAAGCTGCACAGTTCACTATCACTGTGAAGAAAGTTGAAGCGCAAGAACTACCTGAACTAAGCGAAGAGTTTGCAACTAAGTTCGGTGTAACTGAAGGCGGCGTTGACGCACTTAAAGAAGAAGTTAAAAAGAACATGACTCGTGAGCTTGACCAAGCGGTTAAAGCGAACGTGAAAGACCAAGCAATCAAAGGTCTTTTAGCTAATAACGAAATCGACGTGCCTAAAGCGCTAGTAGATCAAGAAATTGATGCACTACGTCAACAAGCTGCACAACGTTTTGGTGGCGACGCTAAAAACATGCCTGAACTTCCTGCTGAATTGTTCCACGAGCAAGCAGTAACTCGCGTTAAAACTGGCCTATTACTAGGTGAAGTAATTAAAGCGAACGAGATCAAAGTTGATGACGCTAAAGTTGAAGCATTAATTGCTACAGTGGCTTCTGCATATGAAGATCCAACTGAAGTAGTAGAATACTACAAAGCAAATGATCAACTTATGCAGCAAATGCGTAATGTTGCAATGGAAGAGCAAGCTGTAGAAGCTATTTTAGCTAAAGCAGACGTTTCTGATGTTGAAAAAGCATTTGATGACATCATGAATCCACAGCAAGGTGCTTAATAAGTCATTGACTTAAGCCCTCGCTAACGATTAAATGGCTCGTGTTACTCTGTATTTTGCAGTGTGCCCGAGCCATTTTAGTTTGTGGCCTTCAATTTTGCCAAAAAGATAACTATGCTTTTCTTATATTCAGGATAAGTATAAGCGCATAAGGAATAAAATAAGTATGAACAACACTGGTATGACAGATCCTCTAAATGCATTAGTCCCAATGGTTGTTGAACAAACAGCGAAAGGCGAGCGCTCGTATGATATATATTCGAGACTATTAAAAGAGAGAATCATTTTTTTAACTGGTCAAGTTGAAGACAACATGGCAAATCTAATTTTAGCGCAAATGCTATTTTTAGAATCAGAGAACCCAGAAAAAGATATCTTCTTGTATATTAACTCACCAGGTGGTTCTGTGACTGCGGGTATGGCAATTTACGATACCATGAATTTTATTAAACCAGATGTAAGCACTATTTGTGTTGGCCAAGCGGCTAGCATGGGCGCATTCTTACTAACAGCTGGTGCTAAGGGGAAACGTTATTGTTTGCCTAATTCTCGTGTGATGATTCACCAACCTTTAGGTGGTTTCCAAGGTCAAGCGTCTGACTTTGAAATACATGCTAAAGAAATCCTGTCTATTAAAGACAAGCTTAACCGTTTAATGGCAGAGCACACTGGCCAGCCGTTAGATGTGATTTCACGCGATACTGACCGCGACAACTTTATGAGCGCAAGCCAAGCCGTTGATTATGGCCTAGTTGATTCGGTATTTACTAATCGCGACAGCAAGTAAATAGGTCAAGCGAGTACTAACGGTACTTGCTTGAATTGTTTACACTGTGAAAACCAATAATTTTTGGTATAGTTAAGCGTATTGAAATAGCTGCTAAGAAGTTTGGCAGCCAACGTATAAGATGAGGTAGCTGAATGTCTGACACTCCTACAGACGGCGACAAAAGTAATAAATTGTTATACTGCTCTTTTTGTGGCAAAAGCCAGCATGAAGTTCGCAAACTTATAGCAGGGCCTTCAGTATACATTTGTGATGAATGTGTTGAGCTGTGTAACGACATTATCAGGGAAGAAATCAAAGACATTGCGCCGAAGCACAATACGTCTGATAAACTGCCTGCACCGAAAGAAATTCGTAATCACTTAGATGATTATGTTATTGGTCAAGACCACGCTAAAAAAGTACTTTCTGTAGCGGTTTATAACCACTACAAGCGTTTACGTAATCAAAGCACTAAAGTAGATATTGAACTTGGTAAGAGTAATATCTTGCTGATTGGTCCAACAGGTAGTGGTAAAACATTACTAGCAGAGACATTAGCACGTTTACTTGATGTTCCATTTACAATGGCCGATGCCACCACATTAACCGAAGCTGGTTATGTAGGTGAAGATGTTGAAAACATCATTCAAAAACTACTGCAAAAATGTGACTACGACGTAGAAAAAGCGCAACGTGGTATCGTTTATATTGATGAAATTGATAAAATTTCACGTAAATCTGACAATCCATCGATCACCCGTGACGTATCAGGTGAAGGTGTACAACAAGCCTTACTTAAACTGATTGAAGGCACTGTTGCATCAGTACCACCGCAAGGTGGCCGAAAGCATCCACAACAAGAGTTTTTACAGGTTGATACCTCTAAAATCTTATTTATCTGTGGTGGTGCATTCGCAGGGCTTGATAAAGTGATTGAGCAACGCAGCCATAAAAATACCGGTATTGGTTTTGGTGTTAGCGTTAAAGAATCTGCATCAAGCCGCTCTTTAAGTGAAACATTTAAAGATGTAGAGCCAGAAGATTTAGTAAAATACGGCCTGATCCCTGAGTTTATTGGTCGTTTACCCGTTGTTGCTACGTTAACTGAGCTAGACGAAGCTGCGTTAGTGCAAATCTTAGATGAGCCTAAAAACGCACTGACTAAGCAGTACAGCGCATTATTTGGTATGGAAGACGTTGAGCTTGAATTCCGTGAAGATGCATTACGTGCAATTGCCCACAAAGCAATGGAGCGTAAAACAGGTGCACGTGGCCTACGTTCAATTGTTGAAGCCGTATTACTTGATACCATGTATGAACTTCCATCAATGGAAGAAGTCAGCAAAGTGGTTATCGATGAAACAGTGATCAAAGGTGAATCAGACCCAATTTTGATTTATCAAAGTGCCAGCCAAGATAAAGCGGCATCAGAATAAATTTTAATCACTGATATTACAAAGAGGAGCCAATGGCTCCTTTTTTTATAATTTATTTCTTACAAATGACATAAATTGTTGAACTTTACTTAGGTTATCCCCATATACTTGAGTAATCTTTAAAATAAATGAAGAGCGAAGAGAAATATAATGACGCTTGAGAGAACAGATCGAGTCGAAATCCCGGTGCTGGCATTGCGCGATGTGGTGGTGTATCCGCACATGGTGATCCCGCTTTTTGTAGGCCGCGAAAAATCTATTAAATGCCTTGAAGCGGCAATGGATAAAGACAAACAAATTTTTCTTGTTGCGCAAAAAGACGCAACAGTCGATGAGCCAGAGCAAGACGATATTTACCGTGTAGGTACTATCGCCACTGTATTACAGCTACTTAAGCTCCCTGATGGCACGGTAAAAGTATTAGTTGAAGGTATTCAACGCGCAAAACTTGAAAGCTTTGTTGATAACGATGACTTTTTTGTTGCTAATGCCCAGTTTATTAGTTCTGAAGAAATTGACGAACAAGAGCAAGATATTTTTATCCGCAGTGCTGTTAGCCAGTTTGAAGGCTATGTAAAGCTTAATAAAAAAATTCCTCCTGAAGTACTGACTTCGGTTAGTGGAATTGATGAAGCCCCGCGCCTTGCTGATACTATGGCAGCTCACATGCCATTAAAAGTGCCAGAGAAACAAAAAGTACTTGAGATCGCAAACGTGACCGAACGCCTTGAATACTTAATGGCGTTAATGGAAGGCGAAATTGACTTACTGCAAGTTGAGAAAAAGATTCGTACCCGCGTTAAAAAGCAGATGGAAAAATCGCAGCGTGAGTACTACCTCAACGAGCAAATGAAAGCCATTCAAAAAGAATTAGGCGAACTTGACGATGTGCCTGATGAATTTGAAGCGTTGAAAAAACGCATTGAAGAATCTGGCATGAGCAGCGATGCACAAGAAAAAGCCAATTCAGAATTAGCTAAATTAAAAATGATGTCGCCAATGTCGGCTGAAGCCACCGTTGTTCGCTCATACATAGATACGCTGATCAATGTACCGTGGAAAAAGCGCTCTAAGGTGAAAAAAGACCTAGCAGGCGCGCAAAAGATTTTAGATAGCGATCACCATGGCTTAGATAAAGTGAAAGAGCGCATTATTGAGTATCTCGCAGTTCAGCAACGTACCAATAAACTTAAAGGCCCAATCTTATGCCTTGTAGGTCCTCCTGGTGTTGGTAAAACTTCATTAGGGCAATCGATTGCTCGCTCAACGGGTCGTAAGTATATTCGTATGGCACTCGGTGGTGTACGTGATGAAGCAGAAATCCGTGGTCATCGTCGTACTTACATTGGCTCTATGCCAGGTAAGCTGATTCAAAACATGAGTAAAGTGGGGGTTAAAAACCCATTATTCTTGTTAGATGAAATCGATAAAATGTCATCAGATATGCGTGGCGATCCAGCATCCGCATTACTTGAAGTACTTGATCCTGAGCAAAACAGCCATTTTGCGGACCACTACTTAGAAGTTGATTACGACTTATCTGATGTTATGTTTGTTGCAACATCAAATAGCTTTAATATTCCAGGTCCATTATTAGACCGGATGGAAGTAATTCGTTTATCAGGTTACACCGAAGATGAAAAGCTTAACATTGCTAAGCAGCATTTAATTCCAAAGCAAGTTAAGCGTAACGGCTTAAAAGAAGGCGAAGTAGTTATCGAAGACAGTGCCATTGTTGGTATTATTCGTTACTACACCCGTGAAGCCGGTGTGCGTAATTTAGAGCGCGAAGTGTCTAAGTTATGTCGTAAAGCGGTGAAAAACATCTTGCTTGAGAAAGAAATCAAAGTAGTCACTATCAATGAGCAAAACCTAGAAGAGTTCTTAGGTGTGCAGCGATTTGATTACGGCAAAGCAGAAGATGGTGACCGTATCGGTCAGGTAACTGGTTTAGCGTGGACCGAAGTGGGCGGCGATTTATTAACAATCGAATGTGCCGCTGTGCCAGGTAAAGGCAAATTAAGCTACACAGGTTCTCTAGGTGATGTAATGCAAGAGTCGATTCAAGCGGCGATGACTGTAGTACGCAACCGCGCTGACACCTTCCGTATTAATAACGACTTTTACGAAAAACGTGATATTCATGTACACGTACCAGAAGGCGCGACACCAAAAGATGGCCCAAGTGCCGGTGCGGCCATGGTCACAGGTTTAGTCTCTAGCTTAACGGGTAACCCTGTGCGTGCAGATGTTGCTATGACAGGTGAAATTACGTTACGTGGTGAAGTATTGCCAATTGGTGGCTTAAAAGAAAAGCTATTAGCTGCACATCGTGGTGGCATTAAAACGGTTATTATTCCAAAAATTAACGAACGTGACTTAAAAGAGATCCCTGACAATGTATTGGCAGGCCTTGATATTCACCCAGTTACATGGATTGATGAAGTTTTAGAACTGGCATTAGTACATCCTGTAGAGAGTTTTTCAGTCGAAACGGCTAAAAAGCACTAAAAAATCGAAAAAAGTGCTTTAAAGGGCTTTTCAAATCTAGATGGTATGATAAGTTAAGCACTGGTTTTCAAGCCTAGGCCTTATGTGGCCTAGGCTGAAGAAAAATTACAATCGTACGAGCATGAAATAGTTTGCTCTAAAATTTTCAAAATAGTGATGTTAGTTTAAAAAACAATCGCTCTTGATAATAACAATGAAAGAGGATGATATTGTGAATAAATCTCAATTAATCGATCAAATCGCAGCTGACGCTGACATTTCTAAAGCGGCTGCAGGTCGTGCACTAGATTCATTCATCGAATCTGTATCGGGCGCTCTTAAAGATGGCGATTCAGTAGCACTCGTTGGTTTTGGTACTTTCTCAGTACGTGAGCGTGCTGCACGTTCAGGCCGTAACCCACAAACTGGCGAAACAATTCAAATCGCTGCAGCGAACATCCCTGCTTTTAAAGCGGGTAAAGCGCTTAAAGATGCATGTAATAGCTAATCACTGTTTTATGTGAGTTAGTTTTGGCAGTGTAAGAAGCTGGTTGCTTTTTAGCACAAATAGCTATCTTTATCGCCAATTGCTTCAACAAAAAAAGCGTATCTGGTAAGATACGCTTTTTTTACATTAGCAAGGCGATTTCTGCCTAGAATAGAATAGAGATAAATAAATGCTTGAGAAAATCAGAGAAGGTTCGCAAGGACCGGTAGCCAAAGTTATTTTAGGCGCGGTGATTTTATCTTTTGCTTTAGCAGGGATCGGTGGTTACTTAGGTCAAACCACAGAGCAGCCTGTTGCTGAAGTAAATGGAGTTAAAATTAGCCAAACCGAATTTAACCGTGCGTACCAAAATGAGCGTAACCGCTTAGAACAACAGTTTGGTGAATACTTTGCGCAAATCGCTGCCGATCCAAACTATATGGCACAAATTCGCCAAGGTGTTGTTGACCGTTTAGTACAACAAGAATTGCAAACTCAACTAGCACACGAACTTGGTTTACGCGTCAGCGATGAAAGTGTAAAACAAGCAATTTTAGAGTTACCATACTTCCAGATTGGCGGCCAATTTAATAACGACCGTTACCTACAAGTTATTCGTCAAATGAACTTCCAACCTGATGCATTTCGTGAATACTTACGTGAAGAAATGACTCGCAGTCAGCTTATTTCAGCTGTTGCAGGAACTGATTTTGCACTCGACAACGAATTGACCAATGCAGTGGCATTACAACAGCAAACACGTAGCATTGATTACGTCGTTGTAAGTAAAGAGTCACTACAAGAAGGTATTGAAGTAACTGAGCAAGAAATTGCGGATTACTACGATCTAAATACATCACAATTCTTGGCTCCAGAGCAAGTTTCAGTGAGCTACATTGATTTAAATGCAGCAAACTTAGATTTACAAAGCACAGTAAGCGAAGAAGAAGTTAAAGCTTACTACGAGCAAAACAGTGCCCAATATGTAGAGCCTGAGAAACGCCGTGTATCGCATATCTTAATCGATAATAGTGAAGACGACGATGCCGCAAGAAGCAAAGCTGAAGACTTATTAGCACAGCTGCAACAAGGTAGCGACTTTGCAGCATTAGCTGAATCATCATCAGATGATATCGTCAGTGCTGAAATGGGCGGTGATTTAGATTGGATTGAACGCGACATGATGGATCCAGCTTTTGAAGAAGCCGCATTTGCACTTAATGCAAAAGGTGACTTTTCTGACGTTGTTGAGTCTGAATTTGGCTATCACATCATTCAACTTACCGATATTCAAAGCCAGCAAACAAAACCGTATGATGATGTTAAAGCTGACTTACGTGCTGAACTTGAACGTACTGAAAAAGTAAATGCCTTCTATGAAAAGCAAACACAAATGAGCGAAGTCGCGTTTGAAATGTCAGATAACTTAGTAGATGCAGCTGAAACGGTAGGTGTTGAAGTAACAACGACTCCACTAGTTGCTCGTAATGAGTTACCTGCACCTTTAAACACCCCCGCTGTTGTCAGCGCAATCTTCTCACCAGATGTACTTGAAGATGGCATGAACTCAGAAGTTGTTGAAGTAGGTGATGAGCACGTTGTGATTGTACGTATCAGCGAGCACAAGCCTGCGAGCACGAAACCACTTGCGGATGTATCAGGTGAAATCAAAACGCGCCTAGTAAGCCAAAAAGCATCTGAGCTGGCAAAAGAGAAAGCAACAACATTATTTGCTGAAATCTCAGCGGGTAAGAGCTTAACTGAGCTTGCAACTGAACAAGGCCTAGAGCTACGTCAAGAAGCTGCTTTAACACGCCAAGCATATGCAGTATCACCTGCCATTGTACAGCAGGTGTTTAAGATGGCTCACCCTACTGACACCCCTGTGGTTGATAAAGTAGAGCTTAGCAATGGTGATGCAGCAATCGTAGCACTTAAGTCTGTTACAAACGCATCAGTTGAAGGTGAGCTTGAAGCACAGCAAAAGCAAAACATCACTATGGCCCAAGTAAATAAAAACTACATGGTGTTCATTGATGCACTAAAAGCTAAAGCAGAGTTAAACCTACCAGCACAAGCAACAGCTGCTGAGTAAGCTTAATTAAGCAAAGCTAAAAAAGCGCCAATTGGCGCTTTTTTTGTGGGTGGGAGATAAAGGTTAAAAGTTAAAGGTGCTAGGTAACTAGGTTCTAGGGGAGTGTGGCTTGTAGGCTCGAGTTTACTTTGAAGTACTTTTATGTAACACGCGTAGGTTGGGTAGAGTGAAACGAAACCCAACGAAAAAATACCCTGTCAGTCTGCAATCAAAACCAGGCATTATCGAGTGTTTTTTCTTTGATGTATTCTGAATTTTGGCAAAGCCATTTAAGTGAATTATTCACAAAGAGGTTAAGAGACGCTGTGCTTATGAGGAAACATAAAAAACATCAATAATAAAGGTGGGAATTAGACCGCAAAGTGCCGATTTTAATCATTTAGGGATAACCTGTTTCTGCCCCAAAACGTGTTTAGACGAATGCCGCAAAAGAGCAAACTACGGACGTTGGCTGTTAAGGTTTTAGCGACAGCGGCTAGCCAATTGCGGACATTAGGCATTTGCAAATTCAAGAGAATATTTAGTGCTGTATAACTATATTTTTTGATGGCTAATCTTAATTTTTTTTTGAGGTTTGATTGTTTGCATCAATAGGCATAGTGATACTAAAGCTACGCCTGCCCAACCTATTACTTTAAATTTTTCCCCAATAATGACTATAGCTAAAACAGTTGCAACTAATGGTTCAATTAAGGTGATTAATGTTGCTTTACTTGCATCTATATAATTCAAGCCAAAACCAAATAGTAAATATCCTAAAAACATTGGAATTATTGCCATATACAAAGATACCAAAGCATTAGTTGAGCTTGAAAATAAGTTATCACCCGTAAACCATAATGAGGGGAGTAACAATAGTGCAGCACAACCGAATAGCCCAGACATGGACGATTTTGATTGAACGCCGCTTTCAATTAAACGCCTTGCTGCCCATGAATAACCTGCATAAGTTAAACCAGCAATACAACCTAAAATAATCCCCAAACCCTGTTGATTGATACTGTAAGCATTATTATTACTCTGGTCTTTACCTAAAGTTAACAGAGCAATACCTATAGCACCAATGACAAAGCTCAACATCCATTGCAATGAAATGTCCTTTTTACTAATAAGACGTTCAAGGATTGCGGCAAAAAAAGGTGCAGTCGCTATAGATACTACAGTACCAATGGCAACACCTGATAAACGCATTGAGGTATAGAACGCTAATGGGTAAATAGCGACAGAAGCGGCACCTAAAAGAAGTGTTTTAGGCTGTTCGAGCATCAGCTTATAATCCATAAGTAGCTTTTTTCGAGCTGTGATTACAAGTAACACTCCTCCTATCCCCATAGAGAATGCACCAATAGCCAAAGAGCTTACATTTGGGGAGTAGCTTGCAGCAGTACCAGTTGTCCCCCACAAGAAACTAGCAACAATAATCGCCATAACACCTTTAAAACTTCCGTGATGATTTTTCACAATGAGACCTATTTGTAATAACTTCAATATAGAAATAGTATGCTAATTATGTAGGGTGTTTTTAACAATTAAGACGCAATCGTTAACAATTCCGACTAAGTTTACTTTTTGAATTTAGTTGGTGATAGACCAAAGTATTGTGAGAATTTTCGGCTAAAGGCTGAGGGTTCTTTATAACCTACTTTTTCACCAATAATTGGTAACGGATAATCTGTATGCGTAAGTAATGCTTGGGCTTTTTCCATTCGAAGTTTTGTTACGTACTTCATCACGGTCATACCTGTTTGTATTTTAAATAGTTTCTTAAACTGTGTTTCACTCAGGAAAGCAGATTCAGCTAAACATTTAATTTGAAGCTGCTCTGCAATATTTTGCTCCATGAAGGATATTGCTGTACCAATGCGACTATCTACCTTTGGTAATAAAGTTTGCTCTGCCAGCAGTAAGCTGAACATTTCGAACATCGCCTGTTCTAATTGAGCATTAACTTTGTTTTCTAGTTGGTTTTCGATAAAAGTTAAGTAACTTCTAAGAGATGAGTTAATTGCAAAAACAATACATTGTGAAGATGAAATATTTAGCGGAAGATTTTTCATATCTGCGACTACAAACCTAGCTTCAGTGTTTGCAGTGAACAGGTGCTCTTCGTTGGCTTTAACTACAACACATTCACTTGGTGCAACTTTTCCATTGAAATCACCAACACATATATTTATGACACCACGTAAAGGTAGAACCAACTGATTAAATTGATGTGAGTGACGAACTGGCTTTGTGCTATAGGAGCGGATGGATAATAGATTTTTCATAATAATAGAAAACGTATTGCCTTATTTCATCATGATTAGGGTTATATATCTTAGAGTAATGAATTCTAAAGTGAAGTCTTAGTTTCTACTGGGGCTTTAAATTAAAGTCTCTATGGTGGCTTAGTTTACATACAGCCTTAAAAGGAAATCGACAAACGTTATGATAAAAACACCAGTGCTTTTATCTACTTAGGAAAGTCTGCTATCGTATCATTGCTGTTTTTTTGAATTAAGTGGCCAGTTTTCGCTATTGGCACAAAGCACGCCTTAGTTCTAAATCGTTTTTGTCCAAAAACGAGTTTACCCGACCGCCAACTTTTCGCTCTAGAACATCGCTCAGAGCTCACACTAAATGTTGGGCTTCGTTGCTCTCAATCACAACCTACGGTGATAAATTTAACGCCGGGCTGCTCTAAAACTGATAGCTGACAGCTAACAGCTAACAGCTAGATCTTCAACAACTCAACAACTTCTGGGTGACGTTAGATTGTGGATCTTGGAAAATATCTTCGGTTTTGCCGTACTCGACTATTTCACCGTGATCGAGTACCACGAGTTGGTCGCTGATGTGACGCACTAGGCTTAAGTGGTGGGTGATCAAGATATAACTTAGGCCAGTGTCTTGTTGAAGTTTGAGTAATAAGTTTACTGTTTGTGCGCGTACTGATGGATCTAGTGATGATAGCGCTTCGTCGAGTACCACTACTTTTGGATCAAGAATTAATGCACGGGCGAGGGCGACGCGCTGTAATTGACCGCCGCTGAACATGTGTGGGTAATAATGTTGATGGTCGTTCAGCAAACCAACCTTAGATAAGGTGGCGGTAATTTTTTCGCCGCGAGTTTGTTTATCTAATGAGGTATTATATTGCAGGCAGTCGTCGAGCATGTCACCAATAGTCAGGCCTGGGTTTAACGAGGCCTCTGAGTCTTGAAAGATCATCCGGATATGACGACATTGTTGGTCGCGAATGCCTTTATCTTCGATGATGTTGCCATCAAGCAGGATTTGCCCGGTGTCGGCGCTATCTGCGCCTGCTAATAATTTGGCTAGGGTGCTTTTTCCTGAGCCGGTTTCGCCAATGATTGCAAGGGTTTCGCCTTGGCTTAAACAAAAAGAAATGTCTTTTAGTACTTCAAAGCGTTTACGTGAGAACAGGCCTGAACGTAGATTAAAGCTTTTTGATAAGGCTTGCACTTTGAGTAATGGTTGCATTATTTCATCGCCTTAATTAATGGAAAGTGGCACGCGTAACTGTGGCCGTGATGTTTAGTTAATGCTGGGGTGACTACACAGGCTTTTTGTGCTTGTGGGCAACGTGGCCCTAATCGGCAACCTATTGGCAAGTGCTGCAAGGTGGGAATTGTGCCCTTTAATGCATAAAATGGTTCTTTATGGGCTAGGCCTTGTTCGTAATCGGGTAAGCTTTTCAGTAGTGCTTGAGTGTACGGGTGACGCGGCTGGCTGAATATTTTAGCTGTAGGGCCTGCTTCTACCATTTGTCCGCAATACAAAACGTGCATGCCATGGGACCAGTTAACAATTTCTTCTAGTTCGTGAGAGATCATTAATATCGACATGTTTTTTAGCTGGTTTAAGCTTTTTAGTAACCTAAATACTTGCGCGCGGGTGGTGCTTTCTAGGGCTGTGGTTGGCTCATCGGCAATTAATAGCTTTGGCGTACGGGCAATGGCCATGGCTATCATCACTTTTTGACACACCCCTTCTGAGAGTTCGTGAGGGTAGCTGGTTAAAACCTTTTCGTGATCTTTAATACCCACTTTATGGATCAGGGCTTTTACTCGGTCTTTACGTTGGCGGTTACGTTTTAAGAAAAATCCTTTGCTTTGGATTGCCGGTAAGGTTTCGGCAATTTGATCAAAGATTTTCGCCGTGGGATCTAAGCACCGGCTAGGGTCTTGATAAATCATCGCGATATCTTGGCCAACGATTTTACGGCGTTGTTCGTTTGATAAACGCATTAAGTCAACACCACGCCAATGCATGCGATCGGCTGTAATATGCCAGCGTTTATTTAATACCCCAACAATGGCTTTGGCGATAAGGCTTTTACCAGAGCCAGACTCACCAACCAAGGCGTGCACTTCCCCTTCTTTTAAGCTTAAACTCACTCTATCTACAGCACGAATAACTGTGTCAGAGGTGCGTAGCTCTATCGTTAAGTTGCGAATGTCGAGTAATTGCATTTAATCTGCCTTACGTGCTTTTAACACTTGGCGAAGACCATCGCCAACTAAGTTGGTTGATAGCACGGCTAAAAAGAGTAATACCCCAGGTAAACCTACTGTCCACGGAGCTAAGTATATCAAGCCTAGGTTCTCGGCCAAAATGGCTCCCCATTCTGTGGTTGGTGGTTGCGCACCTAACTTCAAAAAGCCAAGGGCTGATATATCTAATATAGCGGTTGACAGTGCCATGGTAAAAATAACCACAATATGTTCATAAATGTTGGGGAAAATACCACGAGAAAGAATATGCCAATTAGAGGCACCATCCAGCTTAAAAGCGGTGATGTAATCTTTGCCCAGCTCGGTTACGATTAAATTACGTACTGAGTGAATAAATTGTGGTAATAGCGCTAAAATAATAGCCCATACTGTATTCATTAGCCCAGGGCCTAAAATTGCGATGATTATAATTGCCAGCAGCAAAGAGGGGATGGATAAAGTGATATCAAGTAGGTGATTTAAAAAGCTTGAACGCAAGCCGCGGCTAATACCTGCAAAAGTACCCACTAATACACCAATCACTGTGGTTATTAGGGCAGCAATAACAGATAAACCAAAGGTATATGTTGCACCATTCATTAATCGTGATAACACATCACGGCCGAGATCATCAGTCCCGAGTAAAAATCGCACATCGCCCATTTCATGCCATGATGGGGGAATGAGAAGAGCATCGCTGTGTTGCTGATTCACACCATAAGGTGCAATAAAAGGCGCAGCCGCAGCTAATATCGCAAATGCAATAAACACCCACAGACCGACTAAAGCGGGGTGATTTGATTTAAACTTGCGCCAAAACCGCGCTAAAGGCGCTTTGTTTGACTCTTCAGAAAATAAATTAAACTTTGCCATGTGCTTGGTTCCGAGAAAGCGGATCGAACAAGGTGTAAGTGAGCTCGGCGATAATGGTGGCCAAAATAACAAACATTGAGACCGCTAGTAAACCACCTTGAATGGCAGGGTAATCGCGCTGATAAATACTGTCTATCAGCCAACGACCAATGCCTGGCCATGAAAAAATAACCTCGGTGATCATAGCAAGAGTGATCAAGGTACTAAACTGTAAACCGATTTGTTTGATCACCGGTAATAAGGCATTACGCAGTGCATGGTGCACAATTAATTGCGCGCGGTTAAGGCCTTTAGCTCGCGCCGTTTTAATAAAGTTTTGCTCCAGCACATGCAGCATGGACTCACGGGTAAAGCGAATTAAAACCGTGGTTGGGTACATGGCCAGTACTATGGTTGGCAATGTAAGGTGGTGCAGGGCATCGATCATAGCCATACCCGAGTAAGGAAAACCAGCTAAAGCTATATCAATTAAAATAAACCCAGTTTGCGCAGGAATTTCATACAACAAGCCCATACGACCCGACATAGGAAACCAGCCTAGTTGCAGTGAGAACACCATGATTAGTAATAAAGCGAGCCAAAAAACGGGAATTGAATAACCCGCTAATGTTGTCGAGTTGATTAATTTATCTGGTAGTTTTTTGTAATATGCTGCGGCTAAAATACCAGCTGGTACACCAATGACAACTGAGATGATCAAAGCGTAGACGCTTAATTCGAGTGTGGCTGGGAATAAATCAACAATGTGGTTAAACACATTTTCCCCTGAGGCAAAAGACAAGCCCCAATCTCCGACCACAATACGGCCTAAAAACGCAAAATATTGGGTGATGTAATTGTCGTTAAAGTGATATTTTTCTTGTAGTTCACTGGTTTGCGAAAAGCTGGTATTGGTGATACCGCTTAAATTACTTAGGGCATCACCGGGGAACAAATAACTTAATGAAAAGGTAAAAATACTCAATGTGAGCATCATAAACAATAACAAGCCTAGGCGGCGTAAAAAATAATCTAATACCATTATTTTTTCCTCGCATTAGCCAGTGATATTGCCCCAAATGGGCCAAGGGGAATACCTTCTACATCACTGCTACTAGCTTGAAAGCGCATACCGTGGGCCAGTGGTAATAATGGCAGCTCTTTGATTAACATTGCTTGCGCTTGTTGGTAAAAATCTTTGCGTTGTTCTAAATCTGTGGTGTCGAGAGCTTGGGTTAAGAGTAGATCAAACCCGGGATCGCACCAATTTGCTGGGTTTTTACCGCTAAATGTGGCCGAGCAACTTAATAATGGACTAAAAAAGTTGTCAGGATCAGGCGTATCGGCTGCCCAGCCCAGTAGTACGCTGTCGTGGCGATGCTCGCCAATGCGTTGAATAAAGGTATTCCATTCATACTCAACAATGCTGACATTGACCCCGACTTTACGTAAGTCACTTTGCATTAGCTCTGCCATTTTACGCGCATTAGGGTTATAGATACGGCTGACTGGCATGGCCCAAATGGTCATATCAAAGCCGTTTTCGATACCTGCTTCTTTAAGTAATTGTTTTGCTAACTCAGGGTTGAACCCAGGCATACTTGCTTGTGATTGATAAGCCCACGATGTGGGCGGCAAAATAGACTGTGCACGAATACCGTTACCATAAAACACCGCTTGCATAATTTTTTCAATATCAATGGCATGGGCAAGGGCTTGGCGTACTCTAATATCATCAAATGGTGGGCGCTCGGTATTAAACGCCCAATAGCCTACGTTAAGATTGGTTTCTTTTTGCACGTTTATATCGGCCCGGCGCGCTAAAATACTTAACTGGGCACTGCTTGGGTGTGCGGTAACATCACACTCTTTGGTTAGCATTTTGGCAATACGCGTGGTGCCATTAGGGGTGATATCGTAAACTAATTGCTCAAGCACGACTTTGTGTTTCCAGTAGTCGTTATTGCGGTAATAACGTACTAAATGGTCACGGCGGTATTCTTTATAAATATAGGGGCCGGTGCCAATTGGGTATTGATCAAATAAATCGAGTTGCTCTTGGGCTTTTAATTGCATCGCGTATTCGCGGGATAATACCACCGCAAAGTCTGTTGCCATATTGGCTAAAAAACTGCTCTCAGCATTAAATAACTCAAACCGAACTTGGTAGTCAGATACCCGCACTATGCGGCGAATAAGTTGGTCAATCCCCACACTTTGAAAATAAGGGTAGTTGGCATCACCAACAAAGTGGTAAGGGTTGTAGACATCAAATAAACGACTGAAGGTAAAAATAACGTCGTCGGCATTAAAATCACGAGTGGGTGTAAAGTAGTTGGTATTATGAAATTTAACCCCTTTACGCAGAGTAAAGGTGACGGCTTTTCCGTCAGGGCTGATTTTCCAATCGGTTGCCAGCTCGCTTTGAAACTCTGCCGTAATAGGGTCAATACTGATCAAACGATCATAAAGCTGATTAGCAATGATATCGATTGTTGAACCTGTGGTCGTTACTTGTGGGTTAAACGACACAGGGTTCGCCTCAGCACAATAAACTAAGCCTTGGTTTTTTTCTTCTAGCGTTGGTTCTTTCGTATCTAAGCAGCCTGTTAAGCTCAGCGAAAATAGCCCAAGTAATAATTTATACACCGGTTCAACCTCTGACTATTGTTGTTGATCTAGTAAATTATATTTTTTCAAATAGCCTCTAAGTTGATGATACGTCAAACCAAGTACTTCTGCAGTCTTCTTTTGATTAAATTGGCTGAATTCGAGTGCTTTTTTTATTAAATCAATTTCAAACTCGTTAGAGAGATCTTTTAAACTACATGGAAAGCTGTGTTGCGCAGGCTCATTCACAGGGGCAACTTCGACTGTGCTCGGGGCCTCTATCACCGTTTGCTCTGATTTCAGTGGTGCTTTAATTCGCTGCTTGGGTCTAAATTTACTTTCAAATGGGTCTAAAATAATCTGGTGAACGGGGATATGTTCATTGCCGTGGCGATATAAACTACGCTCCACGACATTTTTTAGTTCTCGGATATTACCTGGCCAATCATAGCTTTGCAGTATTTCAACGGCGCTTCGGGTAAAGCCGCTAAACAGTTCCCACTCTAAATCGCGAGCCATATTAATGGCAAACTGTTCGGCCAATAACATAATATCTTCTTGGCGTTCTCGCAGCGGAGGCAGGGTGATCACATCAAACGCTAGGCGATCGAGTAAATCACTGCGAAACTCGCCTTGCTCGGCTAAATACGGTAAATCTTCATTGGTGGCGCAGACTAAGCGGGTATCAACTTTTACCGTTTGTTTCCCCCCGACACGCTCAAACTCGCCGTATTCAATAACCCGTAACAGTTTCTCTTGCACCATGGCTGAAGTATTTGCTAATTCATCTAAGAATAGAGTACCGCTATTGGCGCGTTCAAATCGGCCTTCATGGCGTTTACTTGCGCCAGTAAATGCACCGCTTTCATGACCAAATAATTCGCTTTCGAGGAGGTTCTCGTTTAATGCAGCACAGTTGAGCTTCACATAATTTTGCTCCCACCGCTTAGACAAGAAATGTAAGCGGGCTGCAATCAGCTCTTTACCCGTACCACGCTCACCAATAATTAATACCGGTTTATCTAAACTTGCCAGTTGAGATACCTGATCCAGTACTGCTAAAAAGCTGTCTGATTGGCCGAGTAAGTTATCCTGTTGACGAAATTGGCTCATATTCCCTAACTCTTAGTCATTTTTACTAACAGTTAGTGTATTTCATTATTCGGGAGAACTAAAGGAATTTGTATTTTTAGTTTAACTTTATGAAAATATTACTGTATTTTATGTTTTATAAAGTTGGCAAGCATATTGTAACAGTGAGTGCAGACCAATTAAGTTAAACATCACAGAGGTAAATGTTATGGGAATTTTTTCACGTTTTGCAGACATTGTTAATTCTAATATCAATGCCATTTTGGATAAAGCAGAAGATCCTGAAAAAATGGTTCGTCTTATCATTCAAGAAATGGAAGACACGTTAGTTGAAGTTCGTTCAACATCAGCTAAAACACTCGCTGAGAAAAAAGAGTTAGTACGTCGTGTAGATACTTTAAAAGCACAAGTGTCAGAGTGGCAAGACAAAGCAGAGCTGGCACTGAGTAAAGATCGTGACGACCTAGCACGTGCCGCATTGCTTGAAAAGCAAAAGTCAGCTGAAGCGGTTGCTGCCGTTGAAGACGAGCTTAGCCATGTAGAGTCTCACATAGAGAAACTGCAACAAGAAGTGAGCACATTACAAGATAAATTAGCTGACGCGAAAGCACGTCAAAAAGCGATTATCTTACGTCAGCGCTCGGCTGAGTCGCGCCTTGAAGTGAAAAAAGCACTCGATAGCTCAAAAGTTGAAGATGCATTAAATCGCTTTGAACGTTACGAAACTAAAATTGATGGTCTAGAATCTCAAGTAGAATCGTACGACTTAGGTAAAAAGTCATTATCTGATGAAATTGCTGATTTACAGCAAAATGAGAAGATTGACGACGAGCTAGCAGCGCTTAAAAAGAAGCTTGCAGATAAATAAAACATAATAATTAAGGGGGAGCATTCCCCCTATGCTTAAACAAATAAACGGATTGTGCAGGAGAAGGTTATGATTGACGCAGATGTGTTGGTTGCCCCAATTATCATTTTCATGATTGTGGTGGCGCCACTTTGGTTAATTTTACATTATCGTAGCAAAAAGCAGGTAAGCCAAGGCTTGAGTGAACATGAACACCGCCAGTTATTAGAGCTTGCGCAAAAAGCAGATAAAATGGCAGACCGAGTAGAAACATTAGAAGCACTACTTGATCAAGAGGCCCCACAGTGGAGACGTAAGGTATGAATACTAAACGCGAACTGTTAAGAGACCCAGTACGAGGCAAAATTGCCGGTGTCTGTGCAGGACTCAGTGATTATTTTAATATGGAGTTGTGGTTAGTCAGAATTATTTTTGTCACCGCAGTTTTATTAGCCGGCGGTCCTTTATTTGTGGTGGCCTATATTGCAGCGTGGTTTATTTTAGATAAAAAGCCTGCAAATTCACAAGCCAGCTCCTATGCAACACAGCATGAAGACCCACTTGAAGTAAAATTTAAAGTATGGCAAAAAGGCGAGCCACCACGTCGCGCATTACAAGATCTTAAAGATCGTTTAGGCCGTGTTGATTCACGTTTGCAAGAGATGGAACGCTACGTTACTTCAACTGAATTTACGGTTAGCCGTGAAATCAATAAGCTTTAAAGGATTCAATAGCACTTTATCAAACTCGTAAAGTAAGTAGATAAAGTGCTCACTCATTATGATAAACACTTCATCTGCTAGAAAAGCCTTTAATAAACTCAAAGGGAAAGCTGAAAAAGCGGTCCATCGCAGTTTAGATCAACACGTAAAGCTTGCCGTAACAGGTTTAAGTGGTAGCGGTAAAACCGCCTTTATTACCGCTTTAGTAAAACATTTAACCAGCCAAGCCGACGATAAAAACTTACCTTTTTTTGATGTGATGCAGCAAAAGCGCCATATCGCCACTAAGGTAGTGCCGCAGCAAGCGCTTACTATTCCAACGTTTTCTTATCAAAATGCGTTAGGGGCATTACTGCCTCATGATGGCGAACCTATGTGGCCAGCCTCAACTGAGCGCATAAATACTTTACGCTTGGCTATTAAATATCAAAGTGGCTCGGGTTTGCGCTCGCATATTGCGCCACAATCAACAATGTACCTTGATATTATTGACTACCCGGGTGAATGGCTACTCGATTTACCTATGCTTGAGCAAAGCTACCAGCAGTGGTGTGAGCAACAATACGCTTTACTAGTGCAGCCGCCTCGTGTTGATAAGGCACAAAACTTTTTATCGGCATTAAATGGTCTAGATCTAAATGCGCCCGTCGATGAGCACGCCTTGAGTGAACTTGCCAAACTTTACCAAAGCTTGTTAGTAGGATTAAAAAAAGACACTAAGCTTGCCATGCTCCAGCCTGGACGCATGTTGATGCCCGGTGAATTGCAAGGGGCACCACTTTTGTTGTTTTTTCCTGTGGCCGAATATGACTCTGAAGTAATACCGGGTTCAAACTTGGCACATCTACAAAAGCGTTTTAATGCCTATGTAAAAGAGGTGGTAAAACCATTTTATATCCAGCATTTTCGTCATTTTGACCGTCAGATTGTGCTGGTGGATGTACTGAGCGCATTAAATGAAGGGCCTGAGACGCTGCATGAGCAAAGCGCTGTTATTCAGCAACTACTAGCGCATTTTAATTATGGTGAAAATAGCTTCATCAAGCGTTTGTTCAAACCCAATATAGATAAATTATTATTTGCGGCTAATAAGTCAGATCATATCAGTGGTGAACACCATAAAGATTTAGCTTTATTACTCGATTCATTGGTGCATGAGCAAGCAAACCATCTTAAATTTGATGGCGTTAAAATAGAGACTATCGCTATGTCATCGATTGCGGCAACCCAACCACGGCAAGTTACAGAGCAGGGCAAACCCCTTAATTGTATTTATGGCAAACCATTAAATGAACAGCAATGGCTTACTTATTTACCTCCACAGCCGCCATCACGCATGTTGACTAAAACAGAGTGGCCAACACAAGGGTTTGAGTTTTTATCATTTGCACCTATGCCAAGCCCTGATAAACAGTTAAAGCATATTCGGTTAGATCATGTTATGCAGTACCTATTAGGAGATAAACTTACATGAGCGAATCAACTTCATTTCAAGCGGGAAGGCGTATTGAGTCAGAGCAGCCGATAGCGGACCCTGAATTAAATTTAGTCACAGCAAAAGTGGTTGAGCAGGGTGAGTTTGAACCTCAGGAAGAGCCTGAGTTAGAAGACGATATTGACCTAGCACCGGTTTATAAAAAGTCAAAATGGCAAACATTAAAGGGCTTATTCGTTGTTAGCTTTTTAACCTTGGTGTTGCTTGAGTTTGCATTTTCACTTGTGGTCACATTCCAACAATCAATTATTTTAGGCTCGGTCTATGCAACGGCCGTATTTACAGGAGTGCTGTTAATTGGTCGCTTGCTGTGGCGTGAATACCGCATGTTACGCAGTTTAAAGCGCAATCAATTACATCGCCACGAAGCAGATAGGTTACTTAATTCAGAGCAAGTGGGTGGTGCATTACCTTGGCTTGAAAAGCTTAATAGACATCAGCAATTAACGGGCTTTGATGAGTTTAAAGCAAGCGTCGCGACCCATCACACAGATAAAGAAATCATGACCTTGTACGCTGATAGCTTACTTGTTGCACAAGACACGCAAGCCAAAAAACTAATTAACCGTTTTGCGACAGAGTCCGGTTTGCTGGTGGCACTTAGCCCTCTTGCACTCGTTGATATGATGGCGGTACTTTGGCGCGGCACTAAACTGATAGAACAGATTGGTCGTATTTATGGCATTGGCTTTGGTTATGCAAGTCGTATCAAGCTTTATAAAATGTTAATAAGGCAAGTAATGTTTGTTGGCAGCGCAGAGCTGGTGTCAGATTTAGCGGCAACCGCACTTAGCGCTGAGCTACTCGGTAAGCTTTCAGGTCGTGCAGCGCAAGGCTTAAGTGCCGGCATATTTACCGCACGTATAGGTTATAAAGCCATGGAATTAAGCCGCCCGTTACCGCGCTTAGAGCATAAGCGTAGTTTACTTAAAGGCACAGCACAGCTTATTGCCAGCAAAATAATGTCACGAAAAAAAGCCAGCCCAGAGCAAAACGACAAAACAGACTGACAAGATATCTGTACAGTGGTTATTAGGTGCTTAGCATTGAATAGCCATCTGTGCATCCGGCATGCTTGTTATCTATCAGCTGATACGCTTTGATTATCATATTAATAATAATCAAAAAAGATCAAACAATGAACAAACTCCACATCGACAGTCAATGTATTCATGGCCCCGAAAAAGCGAACGACCCTCATGGCGCTTTAACATCGCCTTTATACCAAACTTCTACTTTTCATTTTACTGACGCAGCACAAGGTGCAGCTCGGTTTGCAGGGGAAGAGCCCGGTTATATTTATACCCGTTTAGGTAACCCAACGACTACAGAGCTTGAGCAAAAGGTTGCTCAACTTGAAAACTGTGAAGCCGCTGCCGCCACTGCAACTGGCATGGGGGCAGTGTCAGCATCGGTGTTGAGCTTTTTATCACAAGGCGATCATCTTGTTGTATCAAGCGCACTTTATGGCTGCACATTTGCCTTTTTTGCTCATATGCTACCGCGCTGGGGAGTTGAGGTAAGCTTTGTTGATATGACCAGTGAGCAAGCATTACGTGATGCTATAAAGCCAAATTCAAAAATGATTTTTGCTGAAACCCCAATCAACCCGACGATGGCGGTGCTGGATTTAAATTTGATTAGTGACGTTGCAAAACAGCATCAGCTTATTAGCGTTATCGACAATACTTTTTTAACGCCACTGCTGCAAAAACCAACCGATTATGGCATCGATTTAATTGTGCACAGCGCGACCAAGTATTTAAACGGCCATGGTGATGTGGTGGCAGGTTTAGTGTGTGGCTGCGATGAGCATATAAACTTAATTAAAATGACAGTACTTAAAGATATTGGTGCAACCATCAGCCCTCATGACGCCTGGCTAATAAACCGTGGTCTAAAAACATTAGCAATACGAATGCAGCGCCATTGTGAAAGTGCGCAAACTGTTGCTGAATTTTTAGAGCAACACTCTCATGTCAACACCGTTTATTACCCCGGTTTGAAGTCTCACCCGGGTAATAAGTTTATTGGCACGCAAATGAAAGCTGCTGGGGGGGTTATCGCATTTGAGTTAAAAGGCAGCTTAAAAGATGGCGAGCAGTTTATTAATAGTACCAAGCTGTGCACATTAGCGGTGAGTTTAGGTGATGCTGAAACATTGATACAACATCCTGCATCGATGACTCATTCGCCCTATACGGCAGAGGAAAGAGCCGCTGCGGGTATAAGCGATGGCTTAATTCGCCTTTCTGTTGGTCTTGAAGATGTTAACGATATTATTAACGACCTTAACCATGCGTTCACTCAAATTATGTGAGGTGTAATTTTATTTTTACGTTTTTATGGCGTGTAAATCCTTTAAATACTGGGCTGTAAATATTTCGATTTAGATCCGTAATGTTATCTTTACGACTTGAGTGTTGTAGCCATTGGCTGATATGAGCCCAGCTATTAAACTTTGTCTTACATTTGCTTAGTATCTGGGTAACAGGTTGATACCGATTTTCGGTTTAACACCAAGAAGGTAATTATGGCTAAAGCAAGTAAGTACACCTCCAGGACACCCGATGAAAATGGGGTGATTCATTGGAGCGATGAAGAAAATAAAATATGGTCAGAACTCGTTGCCCGTCAATTAAAATACATCGAAGGCAAAGCGTGTAATGAATACATGGAAGGACTAAAAAAAATAAACCTTCCTCATGATCGTATCCCGCAGCTAAGCGAGTTAAACGAAGTGCTGCTCGCAACGACGGGTTGGCAAGTAGCCCCAGTGCCTGCATTGATTGATTTTGATGAGTTCTTTCGTTTATTGGCGAATAAGCAATTTCCAGTTGCTACTTTTATTCGTACCCGAGAAGAGTTTGACTATTTACAAGAGCCAGATATTTTCCATGAAATATTTGGCCATTGCGCCATGCTCACTAACCCCGACTTTGCAGAGTTTACACATAAATATGGCCAACTAGGCTATGCAGCGCAAAAGAAAGACCGTGTATATCTAGCGCGTATGTATTGGTTTACTGTTGAGTTTGGTTTAATGCAAACACAAGACGGCTTACGTATTTATGGTGGAGGGATTTTATCAAGCCCCGGTGAGACACAATACGTGTACTCTGATACGCCAGAAATAAAGCCAATGAATGTGCTTGATGTATTACGTACCCCTTATCGCATTGATATAATGCAGCCTTTGTACTACACCATTAACTCTATCCATGATTTATTTGATATTTCACAGTTGGATATTATGGCGATAGTTGAGCAAGCAAAAGAATTAGGGTTACATGACCCAAAGTTTCCTCCTAAAGAAAAATTAGCAAGTTAAGGATTTAAAATGTCATCACTAAGCGCACAAAAGTGTGAAGCCTGTCATGTTGATGCTCCAAAAGTGTCAGACGAAGAGCTAGCAGAACTAATTAAAATGATCCCTGACTGGGTGCCAGAAGTACGCGATGGCATTATGCAGTTAGAGCGAGTGTATAAATTCAAAAATTTTAAACAAGCTATTGCCTTTACCAACAAAGTTGGCGATATGGCTGAAGACGAAGGACATCACCCTGGTTTATTAACTGAATGGGGCAAAGTGACGGTTACTTGGTGGAGTCATTCAATTAAAGGTCTGCATAAAAATGACTTTATCTGTGCTGCAAAAACTGACGAGGTTTTTGCTGCGCTATAACTAATCCTGTTCTACCCATAGGATAAAAGGTGCATTATAAATGCACCTTTTTTTATGTATTTTTTGGCGAGCCCACTGCCAGTTTTTTAGGTAAAAAACCAGTGACTAACATAGTGCCACTAATAACACACAATGCACCAAGCAGGGTGTTTGAACCAATCTGTTCATCAAGTACTATATGGCCCCAAAAAATACCAAAAAGTGGAATTAAAAACGTAACGGTTAGTGCCGACGTTGGGCCTATTTCTTCAATTAAATTAAAAAACAAAATATAGGCAATGCCAGTACAAATCACGCCTAAAGCAACAACCCCTAATATAATGTCTGTGGTTGGGACTTCTCGAATCGGCATGAAAAAAACGAGCGGCAGTACCAATATGCTTGCTGCCCACATCGAGCCATGTGCATTATTAAAAGGTGTTAACTTAGGTGCATGCTTAGTGTAATGAGATGCAATGGCGTAGCTTAATGATGCGCAAAGCGCTGCAATAATAGCTATCAGTGAGTCTGAATCTGGGCTAAAGTTATCTTGCCCGACAAGCAGTACGACGCCAGCTAAGCCAAGCACTAAACCACAAACCATACTCTTTGTTGGTTTTGTTTTAGCCCATATTATACCCACTACTGCTGCCCAAATAGGGGTTGTTGAATTTAATATGGATAACGTTGATGCGCTGATTGTTTGGGCTGCATACGCAAAGAGTAAAAAGGGCAGTGCGGAATTAAGTGCGCCAATAATAAAAAAATGTTTACGATGGGCTTTAAACGCTAAGCTCGTAAAAACAGATTGGCGTTTAAAGTACAACGCCACTAAAAACAATGTCAGGGCTGCAAAGCCGACTCTAAATTCAATCAGTACTGCTGGGCCTAAACTGGCTGCTGCCATTCGCATAAATAAAAATGATGCGCCCCAAATAGCCGCAAGCGCAAACAATTGGATTAAACTTCTTAAGCTCATAGTTAATACCTTGAATAAGTAAGCGCCAAGCATAGCATTGTCTGTTTAGCGGCTCAGCCAAAATCGGCACTCGCAGATAAAATTTATATTGCTGTAAAGTTTGATACAATTGGGTGTCTTTATTCAAAATTATTAAGGAAGTCGCGGGTGGTAAACCTAGGTCAATTGTTTGGTGAGCTCAAAACGTGTTTAAGAAAAGATCAATTCATCTTTAAAAAGCGCCTTCATGGCATAAAAAAAATATCCGATGAAGCAAAACAAGCGGCTGTTATAGAAAAAATAACCGCTGATATAACACGTAGCCAACAGTTACGTGAGGTTCGCTTAGCCCAGTTACCAAAGGTAACGTACCCAGAGCAACTTCCGGTTAGCCAGAAAAAAGACGACATAAAAGAAGCGATTGCGAATAACCAAGTGGTGATCATTGCTGGTGAAACAGGCTCAGGTAAAACCACGCAAATACCGAAAATGTGTTTAGAGCTTGGTCGTGGGGTTGATGGTTACATTGGTCACACCCAACCTCGGCGTTTAGCAGCGCGCAGCGTCGCTGATCGTATAGCCAGTGAAATGCAATGCGAGCTTGGCCAGCAGGTAGGTTTTAAAATTCGCTTTAGTGACCAAGTATCAAACAATAGTTACATCAAATTGATGACTGATGGTATTTTGTTAGCTGAAATTCAGCAAGACCGTTTTTTAAATCAATACGACACCATCATTATTGATGAAGCTCACGAACGTAGCCTTAATATCGACTTTATTTTAGGTTATTTAAAAAACCTATTACCAAAGCGCCCCGATTTAAAAGTCATTATTACCTCGGCGACGATTGATCCTGAGCGTTTTTCAAAACATTTTAATGATGCACCGATTATTGAGGTGTCAGGGCGTACTTTCCCAGTGGATGTACGTTACAGACCATTAGTTGAAATTGATAAAGACGACATGGAAGCCGAAGGCGATCAACTACAAGGCATTTTTGATGCCGTAGATGAATTATGCCAAGAAGGCCCTGGCGATATTTTGATCTTTCTAAACGGTGAACGGGAAATTCGCGACACCGCCGATGCACTTAGTAAACGTAACTTAAAAGGTACTGACGTACTGCCGCTGTATTCGCGACTATCAAATGCAGAGCAAAACCGCATTTTTGCCCCGCATAGTCGCCGCCATATCATATTATCGACCAACGTGGCTGAAACGTCTTTAACGGTGCAGGGCATTCGTTATGTTATTGACCCGGGTACTGCGCGTATCAGTCGCTACAGCTACCGTACCAAAGTGCAACGTTTGCCGATTGAACCGATTTCACAAGCCAGCGCGAACCAGCGTAAAGGGCGTTGTGGCCGTGTTGAAGCGGGGATTTGCATTCGGTTATATAGCGAAGATGATTTTAATTCACGGCCAGAGTTTACCGATCCTGAAATACTGCGTACTAACTTGGCCTCGGTTATTTTAAAAATGCTGGGTCTTGGCTTGGGCGATATGGCTAAGTTTCCGTTTGTACAAGCACCGGATAGCCGTAATATTAATGATGGTTTAACTCTACTCGAAGAACTTGAAGCGGTTAAACCTAGCAAGCGCAATCAAGAAACACGATTAACTAAATCGGGCATGGATTTAAGTCGCTTGCCCGTCGACCCCCGTTTAGCAAAAATGGTACTGACTGCGCAAAAGCTGGGGGCGCTGCGCGAAGTTATTGTTATCGTGGCAGCGCTGTCGATTCAAGATCCTCGCGAGCGCCCGCAAGAAAAACGTGCCGCAGCCAATGAAAAACATGGGCGTTTTGACGACCCAGATTCAGATTTTATTGCGTTTTTGAATCTATGGAATTACTTAGAGGAGCAGCAAAGCGAGCTCAGCAACAGCCAATTTAGAAAGCTTTGCCAAAAAGACATGCTGGCGTATATGCGTATTCGTGAGTGGCAAGATATTGTTTATCAACTAAGTACTGTATGCAATGAAATGGGCATGAAAGCCACTACCAATGTAGCGGATGGCGATAAAATTCACCAAGCATTGTTGAGCGGTATGCTAAGTCATATTGGTTTTAAAGATGAAAAGCAATTGTACAAAGGTGCGCGCAATAGCCAGTTTCATATTTTTCCAGGTTCAGGTTTATTTAAAAAGAGCCCTAAATGGATTATGTCAGCTGAGCTGGTTGAAACCAGTAAGTTATATGCGCGTATCAACGCAAAAATAAGTCTTGATTGGGTTGAACCATTTGCTCAGCATTTAGTTAAACGTAGCTACAGTGAACCCCATTGGGAGAAAAAGCCGGGCGCTGTCATCGCGTTTGAACAGCAAGTGCTTTACGGGCTTATTATTGTTTCTAAGCGCCGTTGTGTGTATAGCAATATTGACCCCAAAGTGAGTCGTGAGCTATTTATTCGTAGTGCTTTGGTTGAACAAGAGTTGGGTCAAAATGAAGGGTTTTTACAGTTTAATCGTGAGCTGATCGAAGATATTCAAACACTGGAAAATAAAAGCCGCCGCCGCGATATTCTTGTCGATGAGCAAACGCTTTATGAGTTCTACGATAAAAAAATCCCGCACGATATAAATAACCGTGCGGCATTCGCTAAGTGGTACAAAACCAAAAAGCAGCAAGATAAACGTTATTTGCACATGAGTCGCGAAGACTTAATGCAACATGGTGCTGATAGTGTTACCGAGTTTGATTACCCAGATGTGTGGCAACAAAATAATTTAATGCTGCCGCTGAGTTATCATTTTGATCCTGGCCAAGCTGTCGATGGCGTTGCTGTGCAAATACCCGTCGCTTTACTAAACCAGGTTGAAGGAACCGGTTTTGATTGGCATATTCCGGCATTTCGCCATGAACTCATTACGGGTTTAATTAAATCATTGCCTAAATCGTTACGTCGTAACTTTGTTCCAGCGCCAAATTACGCCGATGCTGTACTTGCAGCCATTACGCCAATGCAAGGTAACTTTATTGAGGCGCTCAGTCATCAGTTGTTACGTATGACGGGGGTACGCGTTGAGCCTGATGCATGGGATTTATCAACTCTCGCGACTCATTTACGGTTTCAGTTTGAAGTGCGTGATGATAAAAACACTTTACTTGCGCGTGGTATGGACTTAGCTAAGCTAAAAGCTCAGCTACAAGGTAAAGTAACGCAAACGCTATCAAAAGTAGCCGATAAAGGAATAGAAAAGGCCGACTTAACACAGTGGGATTTTGGTAAGCTCCCGGCTTCTTATGTGAAAAAACAAGGCCAATACGAAATTAAAGCGTACCCGGCTTTAGTGGATAAAAAATCTTCCACAGCCGTTGAGTTGTTTGATAATGAAATAAAAGCGCAAGCGGCACACCAGCAGGGGCTACGCCGTTTGGTGTTATTAAATGTACCTTCGCCAATAAAATATTTACAACAAAATTTGCCTAATAAAGCCAAACTCGGCCTATACTTTAACCCATTTGGCAAAGTGGCTGATTTAATTGATGATTGCATTGCCGCTGGAGTCGATAGTCTACTGAATAACTTAGGCGATGTGAGAACCGAGCAGGCATTCGAACAAGTAAAAGAGCAAGTGCGTGGTGAACTTGGCGATACGGTTGTCGCCATTGCTACGCAAGTGGAGCAAGTATTAAGTATTGCTCACGCTTTACATAAAAAAATGAAAGGCCGAGTTGATTTGACCATGATCACCGCTCATGGTGATATTAAAAGCCAGCTTGAGTCATTAGTTTTTAAAGGTTTTGTTTCCTCTCATGGCGCTGAAAAACTGAGCGACTTAATTCGTTATTTAAAAGCGATAGAAAAACGCTTAGAAAAGTTGCCAGTTGACCCAAATCGTGACAGATTATGTGTACTAGAATTAGATAAGGTCGCACAAGAGTACCAGAAACAGCTGAAAAAAGTCCCGCCAGGACTGCCAAAACCTCAATCACTGGTCGATATTTTTTGGATGCAACAAGAGCTTAGAGTATCGCTTTTTGCTCAAACATTAGGCACACCTTATCCAATTTCAGCTAAACGGGTTTTAAATGCCTTAAAAGAATGTGATTAATGACATTGGATCAAGAGAAGAAGGAACTGAAACACACTATGCGTACTACCGCAAATACACAATTGCGTCTACTTGTTGTAGACGATGAGTACTTTAATTTTGAAATGCTTAAAGCGGCTTTATCGGGATGTTTTGAGTTAAGCTACGCTGATTCAGGGCAAAGCTGTTTGGCATCGGCCATTGCCAATCCACCCGATGTGATTTTGTTAGATGTCTGTATGCCTGGGTTAGATGGTTACGATACATGTAGAATGCTAAAAAATACCCCAGAAACAAATAATATTCCTGTTGTTATGGTGTCGGGGTTAGAATCAGAACAAGAACAGCAAGCTGGATTTGAAGCAGGGTGCAATGCCTATGTGATCAAGCCGTTTTCAGTGGTTGAGTTAGTTGATAAAATAAATACCGTTGTCTAGGAGCAACTATGTTTAATGAAGACCAACGCAGTTTTAGACGGATGCAAATTAATGCAAAAGCAAGGTTAATTACTCTTGAGCCAGTTGCAAATCAGCAATTTGAAGCACTGTGTGTTGATTTAAGTGCAACAGGATTGTCGCTGCATTTAGATGAGTTTTTAGAGGTTGGTACAGTCGTAAAAGTCAATATTGATTCAACAAGCTCTGCGATTGCACCGTTAGATGCTACCGCCAAGGTAATACGTGCCAGTAAAGAAAGCGATGGCACGATAAGCGCAGGGCTTGAAATTATGCAGTTTAATTAGGCTTTAAACTTAATAAACTTTACAAATTAGTCCTTTAAGATAAAACCCTTCTGGATAGCTACCTGCAATAGGGTGATCAGCCGCTTGGTTTAAACGCTCCATTATTAATAGATCTTTACCTGCATCAAGGGCGGCATCGGCGACAACTTTTTGAAATAGGTTTTGTTCCATTAAGCCTGAGCAAGAGAAAGTAAGTAATGTGCCACCAGGTTTAAGTATTTGCATGGCAATCATGTTGATATCTTTATAGCCGCGGCATGCTCCTGTTAATTGCGCCTTGTTGTCAGCAAATTTAGGGGGATCCATCACTATCGTATCAAATAGTACGCCGTCTTCTCGGTATTGGCGCAACAGCTTGAACACATCTTGTTTTACAAAGTCGACTTTGTTCAAATCCAGATTATTATGTTCAACATTGCGTTTTGCGGTATCAAGAGCAGGTTGTGATACATCCACGTTGGTAACATGCTCACAGCCACCGCGCAATGCATAAAGTGAAAAAGTACCAGTATAGCTAAAGCAGTTAAGCACTTTTTTATCTTTAGAGAAACGCTCTAACGCGGCACGGCTATCACGTTGATCTAAGTAAAAGCCGGTTTTGTGGCCTTCGATAATATCAACTTCAAGCTTTAAGCCATTTTCTTCTATTAAGACTGGCTGCTGTGGCTTATTGCCCCACAGTACACCGGTTGTTGGCTCTAGCCCTTCTTTATTTCGTACATCAACGTCAGAGCGTTCATACACATCACATCCGGGGAAAATCGTAATAAGTGCAGCGACAATTTCACCTTTATGGCGTTCAGCACCGGCACTTAATAGCTGGCAAACTAAGACATTGTCGAATTTGTCGATTGTCACACCCGGTAAAAAGTCAGACTCAGCGGCACATAAACGAAACCCTGTTAAACCACCTTCTTCAATGACTTGTGCGCGGGCCTGTAAGGCACGGCGTAAACGACGTTCAAAAAAATGTTGATCGATAACTTCTTTTTCATCAAAGCTCCAAACACGGGCACGAATTTGCGAGTGTGGGCTATAAGCCGCCGTTGCTAAAAATTTACCTTCGCTATCATGAATAGTTACAGTGTCACCAAGACCTGGTTTACCTTTCATTTTTTTTATAGCTTTAGAAAATAACCACGGATGTTTTCTTTTTAACGATTTTTCGCGACCAGCTTGCAGGTAAATAGCAGATGACATTGGAATACTCATGACAGATAAATTAGCGGCTATTTTAGTAAAGCAGGGTCGAACATACAATGAATGTTTTGCACAACAGCCTATAACCGCGGTAAAGTAGTCCTAATTTATTGTTTTACATTGAAACCGCGAAATTTATGGAACAGCAAATAGCGTTATCAGCGCCGTTACAACAATTAGAGAATGAATGCCGAGTATTTATTTCGTCACTTATTTGCGCCGACGTGGCCCATGATATTACTCACATTGAGCGGGTGGTGCGGGTTGCTAAACAATTGTGCATTGCAGAGCAAGCCCAGATGGCTGTGGTATTGCCGGCAGCCTGGCTACATGATTGTGTTGCCGTTGCTAAAAACCACCCTGATCGTGCAAAAGCTTCAACCATGGCCGCAGATAAAGCGATTACCTTTTTAGCCTCAATTGGTTATGACGATAGCTACTTTGATGCAATTCATCATGCTATTGCAGCTCATAGTTTCAGTGCCAATATCGAAGTGCAATCGGTTGAAGCACAGATTGTTCAAGATGCCGATAGAATGGATGCACTTGGGGCAATTGGAGTTAGCCGGTGTATGAAAGTGGGGGGCTCAATAAGCCGCCATTTATATCATCCACAAGACCCTTTTTGTCATGACCGTGAAGCTAATGACAAGCTGTATACCCTCGATCATTTCTTTATCAAGCTACTGCACGTCGCTGAAGGTATGAATACACCATCAGCCAAGGCAGAAGCTCAGCGCCGCACTGAGTATATGCTTGCATTTATCGAGCAATTAAAGTCAGAAATAGGGGAGTAATATGGCACGGCCTTTATTTTCAGGCATAGATCACTGCCACCTAAATGTTGATAATTTGGCGCAGGCAGCTGAATGGTATAAAAACATCCTTGGTTTTAATATTGTGCCAGAACTTGCATTTTGGGATGAAGGAAAGGGACCACTAACACTTGAAGATTCTGCTGCAACAATGCGTTTAGCGCTTTTTGAACGCCAAGGAATAAGCAATGGGATTGCGTTTGCTGCAACGGGAGAGCAATTTATGGCTTGGTTGGCACACTTTGCACAGCATAATATTAAAACCATTATTGCCGATCATACCGTGACATACTCTGTGTATTTTAAAGATAACAGTGGTAATAATCATGAGATCACCTCCCACGATTACAGCTATATCAGCGCGACTATCGATAAATCAATCTTGGTAAGTTGAATAGACTTTCATAATGGCATCAAGCTGGCCTTCGAAAAGGTCGATAAGTTGTGGGTCAAAGTGTTTACCAGCTTGCTCACGCATATGAGTCAGTGCTTCATCCACACTCCAAGCCTTTTTATAAGGGCGCTTAGAAGTTAATGCATCAAACACATCAGCAATGGCAACAATACGCCCTTCAATGGAAATCTCTTCACCTTTAACACCATTAGGGTAACCAGAACCGTCCCACTTTTCATGATGCTCCATCGCGAGCACATGGGCAAGCTGTAATAAGGGGGATGACGAGTTCTCTAAGATTTGTGCACCGATTATCGCGTGTTGCTTCATGTAGTCAAACTCTTCATGTGTGAGTTTGCCTGGTTTCAATAAAATTGCATCAGGAATACCAATTTTTCCTATGTCGTGCATGGGAGCAGCCTGCTTTAGAAGCTCAGCATGATGTTCATCCATACCGTAGGCGAGTGCGAGAATTTTACTGTACTTACTCATGCGAACAATGTGTTCACCGGTATCTGTGTCTTTATATTCAGCAGCTCGACCAAGCCTATGCACTAAATCGACGTGCGCTAATTTTAACTGTTCTGCTTGTACTAAAGATAAATGAGTTTTAACTCGAGCACGGACAATCGCTGGGCTGATGGGTTTAGTAATATAATCTACAGCACCAATTTCAAACCCTTTAAACTCATCACTTTCATCAGCAAGCGCGGTGACAAAAATAATCGGAATATGCTGTGTGTGTGGATTTTCTTTTAACCGCTGGCATACTTCAAAGCCATTCATGTCGGGCATCATAATATCGAGTAAAATGAGTTTTGGTGGCTCTTTTTCAACTAAAGCAAGCGCCGCCTCGCCTGATTTGGCGAAAGATAAACGGTACTGGTTAGCTAATACCTCACGCATAACTTTTAGGTTAGCAGGCTCATCATCTACAACTAATACACGTGGGCGTTCGATGCTTAAATCCATTAGTTGGCCTCCATTTTTTGTGCTTGTTCGAGTAGTGCTATTAACGACTCGAGGCTTGATTGGGCACTGTCAAAATCAAACTGATCAAAACATTCAACAATACTATCAATATCACTCTTATAAGTTGTTGGTGCATGGGCCACAATTTCAGCCAGTAATTGGTCATTCAATTCGGCATTTTCTGCATCTGTGTTTAGCTGCTCACACAGCTGTTTAAATTCTGATATTGATAAGGCGTTAGTCGCTTGTGTTTCGTTACTAGTTTCTTTAGGTACACAGCTCAATGTTTTTTCTGCTAGTAACAAGGTAACAGCTGTTAATTCAACTTCGAGCTTGGCAATTATTTTCTCTTGCTGCTGTTTTGTGTTAGCTTTTTCAAGTTCAGAAAACAGTGTCATCATTGTTGGTAAACCTAAATTACCCGCAAGTCCTTTTAATGTGTGTAGTTTACTTTGGGCATCCGCTAGGGCGTTAAGACCTTCAGTAAAGAGTGCCGCACATAGTGTTTGTTGTTCATCAATAAAACGTTGTATTTCGTTTATTTGTTTACACTTACTACCCCAAAGCTGTTTACCTTTTTTAAAGTCAATGTGTTGAGCTTTCGGATCACTCTGTTCAATCAGTACTTCTTGCTTTAAACCATACCCCAGTACTTGAGAAATCTCTTGGTTTAATTGATTGATGTCTACGGGCTTATTTGCAAAACCGTTCATTCCAGCTTTTTTAGCGGTTAGCTTATCCTGCTGTAGCACACTTGCTGTTAGTGCAATGATTGGGGTGTTTTTTAATTGTCTATGCTGTTCAATCTCGCGAATTTTTTGAGTTGCACTAATGCCATCGCACTCCGGCATATGAATATCCATTAAAATTACGTCAAAATCTTGTTGTTCAAAAACTTCTAATGCTTCAAAGCCATTACGTGCGGTCGTTATGGTATGCTGATCTCGAGATAACAACAGGCTTAATAGCTCTACATTTTGCTCGATATCATCAACAACTAAAATTCGTAACTTAGGGAGCTGGGTTTGTAGCCCGTCGAAGTAATCTATCAGCTTTTCATCACCTTCTTCTAACGGTAAAGAGAAAAAGAAGCAGCTGCCTTTGTTAACTTCACTTACAAGACTGATAGTGCCACCCATTAGCTCAACCAGCTGTTTACTGATAGTCGTTCCTAAGCCTGTACCACCAAAACGTCGAGTTGTGGTGCCATCAGCTTGTTCGAATGGTTGGAACACAGCTTTAACCCTATCTGGGGCAATTCCAATCCCTGTATCTTGAACTTCAAAAAATAAGTAACTATTTTGCGTGGTACTAACGGTGACATGAACAGTCCCTTGCTCAGTAAACTTAATTGCATTCCCAATTAGGTTTGTTAATACTTGGCGAATTCTATCAGGGTCACCGAAATAAACTTTATGAACCGATTTTTTAATGTCTAATGTGAGCGCTAAGTCTTTTTTCTTTGCCTCTAACCAAAAGGTAGAAATAATGCTATCTAGTACTGATTGCAAGTTAAAGTGAACAGGCTCTATAGTGAGTTTGCCTTTTTCAAGCTTGGCCGAGTCGAGGATTTCGTTTAATAACCTAAGTAAGGAGCGGGCGGCGTTGTTTACAGTGATCAGGTGTTTTTGCTGCTCTTGACTCAGTGGAGTATCCATTAATAAGTCACTGAAACCTATTATTGAATTCATAGGTGTACGAATCTCATGGCTCATATTCGCCATAAAAGATTGTTTCGCTTGCGCAGCGTCTTCTGCTGCAACTTTAGCTAGTTTTAGTTTGTCTTCGTACTCTCGTCGCTCACTTATATCGACCAAGACACCATCTATCCAAATAGCTTCATCGTGTTTGTTAAATTCAAAGCTGCCTTTTTCAAGTATCCATACGAGTTTACCGTTACGGTGACGAACTCGATATTCAATGGAGTATTGTTCTTTGTTAGCAATGGCTTGATCAATAGCCACATTGACATGAGGCACATCTTCTTTGTAGATTAAATCGCCAAATTCAATGTGTTTGTTAACGAACTCTGATGGCACATAGCCTGTTACCTCATTGATGCTAGGGCTTATGAAGATCATGCTCCACTTTTCATTAACTTCACAACGAAAAACAACACCTGGCATATTATCCATGAGTGAGCGGTATTGCTGCTCTTTTTTTACTAAGTCTTGTTGTAGCTTACGTTGCTCTGTTAAATCGGTAATAAAGCCAACGTATAAAGGCTCTTGGTCCGGCTGGTCTACTTCACCAACGCCTAAGCGGATAGGAAAAAGGTGCCCATCTTTATGTTTTGCCAATACATCCCGGTTAACACCAATGACGGTACCAAAATCAACTTGATTTGCTGAAGATAAATATTCATCGTGTTCAGCCGCTATTTCATCAGCCATTAATATTTTTACATTATTGCCTTTAACTTGATGTTCTTGCCAGCCGAAAATTTTCTCTGCAGCATTGTTAAAGCTTAAAATCAGACCTTGGTGATCAATTGTTATAATGCCATCTATAGCAGTTGAAAGAATAGCTTGTAGACGAGACTCATTACTGGTTTTATCTTCTAACAGCATGCGATAACGAACCATGCCATTGATAATTGCAACAACGGCGGTAAGAATGATGGTGGAAAATACGACACTTATTGCAATTAGGGTGAGTTCGGACTCTTGGCCATCATTAAGGATCGGCGATAGAGCAACGAAGCGAGTTGCGGCCATGCCCATATAGTGCATGCCAGCAACGGCAAAGCCTAAGATAATAGCGCTAATTAAGCGGGTTTGAGTTAAGTTTAAAATAGGGAAGAAGCGGTTTATATTAAAACGGGCATAAAGAGAGATATAAGCAAGTACAACAGCAACAACAATAGATAAACTGAATGTTAGTGGGTCATATCTAAGTAATGGGCTTAGTTCCATCGCTGCCATGCCGCTATAATGCATTGTGCCAATTCCTGCACCCAGTAAGATAGCAGGTACAATTAATTGTAAGTTTGTTTTATTACTATTAACTAGCATTGTTGTTGCAGTTAGGCATGCTAAAAATGCAGGAATAAAAGATAAGAAGGTTAGTGCGGGATCATAACTAATATTTGTGCAAAGCGAGAATGCTAACATACCAATAAAGTGCATACTCCAAATACCACCAGACAATACTAATGCGGCTGTGGAGTTTGCGAGTTTTTGATAATTTTGAAATCGAGTAACTTTAGCGAGATCAATTAATAAGGCAGCAAAATAAGCAGCAAAAATAGCCGTTAATATTGATAATGTAACGAGAAATGGATCATATACCCCATTAATTATGAGGCTTGGATCTTGATCTGTGATAAAAAAAGCTGACAGCATAGCGACTCAATCTTAATACTTTACAAACATTATCGGCAATAACGGTGAAGCGAAATTCTTAGGAATAATTAATTACAATTTCGTATGTTTTTAAGTTATCTTTTGAATAACTTACCGTTAACAAATATAAAACATCAATAAAATCAGGTTACTAAGTTTTATTGGTTATAATTGTAGCACTATTAATAACAAAAACGACAGTTTGTTCTTTAATAATCATTTTATTTTTATATACAATCATCTTGTCATCCGTTTGACAAAAACAACCACGAACAGAGCGAGTGAAAAGCTGCCAAAAACGCTTCTATGGCTGCTACGACTCGCGAAAAGCCTGTGGGAGTAATATCGCCATAACCAAGGGTAGTAAACGTCACTACACTAAAATAAAAACTATTTAATAAGGCGGATAAATTAGTATCAAAGCTTGCAGATAAATCAAAACGTAAAAGTATGTCGTTATGGCTCACACCAAAGATAAAATAACACAGTGCACAACCGATAATTAATGAAAGACTAAAGCGGATCACGTTTTGTGGTTTTTCTCCGTAACTGCATAACATATTAATAAAACTTGAAGTAAAGCGTTTTAATGAGCCCTTAGGGTATTACTGGTGGCGCATTCGCAACTCTTTAAAGGTAAAGTTACCAGCTAACTCAAATAAGCCCTGCTGCTCAGAAGCTTTACGAAGGTTGCGATAGATTTCTTCTGACTCTTGATATAAAGCATGTGCAGCTTCATGGTCATGGTTTGAGCTGGCAGATTTAGCGAGCTGCTCTTGCAACAGCTGGTCGCCAATGTCGATGTTGTCAATACGGGTATTATTGAGTTTTATACCTAGCAGGTTTGTGTGCTGTAAATTACAACAATGTAAGCTGGCTTCGTATAGATTAGCTTTCATCATGGAGGCATGAGCTATTTTATTATTAAATAAATGTGCACCAGTTAAGTTAGCACGATAAAAATTACTGTATGAAAGATCAAAGCCTTCTTCATTATCCTGCTTTATCAAATTCAAACCAGCTAAGTTGGCTCTTTTTAATTCTAAGCCTTGGAGTAAGCCTCCTTTTTTAGCATCGCGTTCTAGCTTTTGCGTCAGCTCAAGGCCAGAATTATCAAACTTTTTATCATGCCAAAAACAAAAACCAGTGCCCATATCGGACTCTTGGCATTGCAGGCCACCAGGTAAGGTATAGCGACAACAAGGCTTATCAGGCATAGTTGATACAGCATTATTAAATTCTACTTACTTACTTATAGATTAGCAGCTATTGAGCGAGGTATTATAAGATGCAGTAAATTTGTTGTGGTAATCAGTTAAAGAGTTAATATTGTTAGAGTACACATTAAAGCGCAGCCGCCGCCGTAAAACAGTGGCTATTAAGGTGCAGCAACAAACATTAACCGTGTACGCCCCTTATGGTGTAGCGAAGCAATATATTGAACAATGGCTAGCCACTAAGCAAGATTGGATTGCGCACCAGATCAGTAAACAAAGTCAGCAACTAGATACACGTCAGCGGCCTCTACAGAGTTCGCAAATCCAATTGTTTGACACCCCACTTTCAGTGCAATTTGATATCGGTAAAACCAGCCGATGGCAGTTTTTTTCGACGCAGAGCCCTGCACTTTTACATATAAGTTGCTCTGGGCGAGTGAAAAATATATACGCAATGTATCAAACACAGCTTGAAGATTTCATGCGTGAGCAATTAGAGCATTATATTGAAATGCGTATTCAGCAATATTGCTCAGTGATGGGGGAGGCGTTACCCAATAATTTAAAAATTACCACTTATAAGCGCCGTTGGGGCAGTTGTAATCAACGTCGCGAGCTTACATTTAATCTATTACTGGCAAGTGCGCCGCACTGGGTAATTGATTACGTCGTGGTGCATGAACTTGCCCATATGAAATATTTGAACCATAGCGCTTTGTTTTGGCAACGTGTTAGTGAATTTTATCCTGATTATAAACACGCAACGCAATGGTTAAAGCAACATGGTGGTGGTTTGCAGTGGGTATTTGGGTATACTGTCTAAGTCCGTTTGCTTAAATAAGTAAAATTCTTTTTCCTTTCTAAAATGATGAATTAATGACAGATATAACAGTAGTTACTCACGACGGTAATTTTCACGCAGATGATGTATTTAGCGTTGCGGCCCTTAAAATTATACTCCCTGCGTTTGAATTAATTCGTACTCGCGATACGCAAACAATAGCGCAAGCTGATATTGTTATTGATGTTGGCAACGAATATGATCCAGCTGCAGGTCGCTTTGATCATCATCAACGTGGTGGTGCAGGGGCACGTGAAAATGGCATTCCTTATTCATCATTTGGTTTAATTTGGCAAAAATACGGTTTAGAGCTATGCCAAGGCGATCAAACCGTTGCTGACTCAGTGGATGCTCGATTGGTTTCTACTATTGATGCAATTGACTGTGGTTATGTTGAAGCTCTGGAGCAGGGTATCAGTTTGAGCCAAACCATTTCAATGTTTAACCCTACCTGGCAAGAAGACAGTGACTTCGATAGTTGCTTTAATGAAGCCGTTGAATTTGCAGTGCGGTTACTTAAACGTTTTATTGCTGCTGCAAGTGGTAGTGCCGACGCTAAAAAAATAGTTACTAAAGCTATCGCTGATGCAGATGATCCGCGTGTTATTGTGCTTGAGCAATATACGCCTTGGAAAAAAACAGTTCATAGTTTATCAGAGCAAGCTCTGTATATGATTTACCCCTCTCACTCGGGGAAATGGATTATTCAAACCGTGCCTGTAGAGCCTGGATCGTTCGAAGATAGAAAACCGCTACCACAGCAGTGGGCTGGTTTATCTGGAGATGAATTTCAAGCTGTTACAGGCTTAGATGATGCAACCTTTTGCCATAATGGTTTATTTATCGCAGGTGCTGAATCATTTGCAAGTGTTATGGTTATGGCATCACTTGCACTCCAAAATTAATTTATCTGGGCATTAACTTAGCCCAGACGCTTGTTGCGTGAGTCCGCGTGGCCAAGGTTAACTTCTTAACTTTTATTTGGTTAACCTTGCAGTTATAAACCTCTTCTTCATACCCGCTGTTATTTTTACTTCTTTCGCTTTTAACGGCTAAGTGATCCTGTTAGTATTTATCGTATTGATTAGTTTACTTTTGTGTAAGCTTGAGTGTACGTTTTAGTGTTTTTTAGGTGGTAAAGTACGTGGCAGATATAAATGACTTAGATCAATTAAGAGCAGGGATTGATGAATGTGATGCACAGTTAGTAGCATTACTGGCTAAACGTAACAGTATAACTGGGCAGATCGGCGCAATTAAGCAGCAAACTGGTGCGCCTTTACACGCGCCTGACCGTGAAGCTGCACTCCTTGCTGCACGTCGCGAAGAGGCAATCAGCCAAGGTGTGAACCCTGAATTAGTCGAAGATATATTAAGGCGCATGATGCGCGAAGCTTATCAAAACCAGCAGGCTAAACTTGCTTGCGCTGCAGCTAATTTATCACCGATCGTGATTGTGGGTGGTGAAGGGGCGATGGGGCAATTGTTTGCAAAACAATTTCAGCGCTCTGGCTATGAAGTGAAAATACTCGACAAGTCACAGCAACATAACGCGACTGAGATCTTGCGCGGGGCTAAATTGGTTATGGTCAGTGTGCCAATTAATGCTCTAGAAAGCGTAGTGAAATCATTACCTAAACTTGATGATGATTGTTTATTAGTGGACATTACTTCAGTTAAACAAGCCCCCCTTGCGGTATTAAAAGCTGTGCATAATGGACCGGTTGTCGGGCTGCATCCCATGTTTGGCCCAGATATCTCGCATTGGGTAAAACAAACCGTGGTTGTCTGTGAAGGTCGTGATCATCATGTTGCTCAAGGCTTACTGCAACAGTTACAAGTTTGGGGCTGTCAGTTGGTTGAGCTTGATGCGAAAAAGCACGATGAAGCCATGCAAATAATTCAAGTTATGCGCCACTTGACCACCTTTGTATACGGCCAGTTTTTAGCGAAGCAGAGTCATACATTGGCAGAGTTACGAAGCTGCTCATCACCCATTTATCAATTAGAGTTAATGATGGTAGGGCGTTTATTTGCGCAGTCACCTGAGCTTTATTCAGACATCATGCTGGCACAATTTGATAATGTGGAGGAGTTATTAGCGCAATATCAAGACACTTTTGCACAGACTTTAGAAAAGTTAAAAGCAGGTGATAAAGACGCTTTAATGAGTGCATTCGCACAAGCAAAAGCGTATTTTTCAGATTCAACAGCACACTTTTTAACCCAAAGTCGCAGCTTGCTTAATAAAGCCAATGACGCAAAAGTATTAGATTAGGGTTCTTGAACATCAGCAATATTTATCGCTGAACACGATATGCTCGCTCTAAGGCTTTTAACTTTTCATTGAGCGAGCATGTTTTAGTGAATTTTAGATTCTACGGTTATTTACCCTTCGACACTCACTGCTTGTAAAGATTCGCTTTGGTAGCAACCAAGCACACGCACATATTGTGTGTGTTCTTTAAGTTGTTCTAAGGCATGTTGTACATGGTTATCAACCAAGTTCGCCTCTAAATCAACATAGAATACTTCTTCCCAAGGATTACCTGGCACTGGGCGAGACTCTAATTTAACTAAATTGATGTTATGTTCTTTGAAAATCATTAGTGCGTCGGCCAATGAACCGGCTTGTTGCTTAGTGGCCATAATCAAACTGGTTTTTGTTGGAATTTGTTTTGACACTTGAAGTGGTTGACGAGCGACGACTATGAATCGACTGTGATTTTCACGCTGGTTGGCAAGGCCTGATTTTAGTACTTCTAACCCGACATATTTACCCGCTTGCGCAGAGCCGATAGCAGCGCTATTAGGCGTATCAAGGGCTGATTGTAAAGCGCTTGCAGTTGAATCGCAGGTTTCGTGGTGGATGTCGCCTAAGCCTTGTAAAAAACGGCTACATTGAGCAAAAGGTTGTGGGTGAGCAAAAATTTTAGTTAATTGGCTAAGCTCAGTATCTGGCGTGGCTAATAAACAATGCTCAACGCTATGTGTAACTTCACCAACAATCGATACCTGCGCATGTTGTAGTAAATCAAATACTTCATTAATACTACCTGAGCTGGTATTTTCGATAGGTAATAAACCAAAATCCGCCTGACCACTTTCTACACTGCCGGTGATTTGTTCAAAGCTGACACAGCCTAACTCGACTAATTTTCCTGGGCGACGGCTAAAATACTTATGACACGCTAACTGACTGTAGGTGCCTTGACCCCCTAAATAAGCAACGCGATGGGTTTCGCTCATTGCATCAGGGTTCAAGTTTTTTTGCAGCATGGCTTGTTGGTTTAGCACTGAATCTTCTAAAATTGTTTGGAACACGTTATTGACATAATACGCATCTAAACCCAAAGACTTACCGTAACCAATGAGCTTCTCAAGTAAAGCTTGCTCACGTGCTTCATCACGAATAGGCTTGTTATTAGCTATTTTATATTCGACTACGCCATGGCTAATACGTCGGCGTTTAGCTAGTAACACTAACAGGTCTGAATCAATTTCATTGATATCATGTCGAAGTGAATTTAGTACATCATTTGTCATTTGGGTTCCTCATTCCAAAAGTTACCTGTAAAGGTAAAAACAAAAAAGCCTCCCACTTGGGAGGCTTTGCTATTCGGTTGATTTAATCTCGCAAACAGGTAAGCCTCTTCTAGTTAATAAAGAAAAAGAAGCTAAAAAAAGAGAATTTGAAAAGCGAGAATTTTATATTCATTGCTTAAATGTATGGAGACTAGGCTATAAAGTCAACACTCTATTGTCTTTAATCAGGCAATTGCTGGAGATTATGCTTAAAACTGAGTTTTTTTATCAATATTCACAAAAAATTTATAAAACTAAATAGGGATCTGGTATATTTCTTAGTGTGGATTCAAATAATAACAATTATTAATAAATAAGGTTGGCTTGTGGTGTATAGACGCCCACCATCGCGTTTTGGTGTTAATTCATTAAGTATGAAACTGTCGCTGCTAATTTCAGCGATTTGTTTGATCGCTGGTATTTGTGCTGCAGCACTGATGCTTAAATCAGAAGAAAAACAGCTGGTGTTTGAAGAGCACGAAGTGTTAAAGCTCTCCAGTGAACGTTTAAGTCAGCAATTTAATAACTTGGTGAAAACCAAAGTGAATATTGCTGAACAAGCAAATACTGTAGCATCGAGTCAGCTATTTTATAACTCATCACAATTGGCAAACAGCCAAAACGCTGAACTGAGTTTTGATGCCGACGGCAGCATTCGCAGTGCCTCAGAAGACGGTTTATCGGCGGCTTTTTTACCGCAACAAGCATTTACTCCTTTTTATAAAAAACTAATTAATGACTCTGAATCATTATGGAAAATAGTTTCACCTACCTTGATCCAAGACTTTTTTAATTTTTACCTCATTTCAAAAGATAACTTTATCCGCATTGCGCCCCCTAATTGGGCTCTAAATGTGGCGGGTGAGTATCAATTTACTAAAAGCGACAGTTTTAATTACGCACAAGAAGCGCTCAACCCAACCCGCGAAGCGGTGTGGTCGAAAGTGTATTATGATGAAATTTGGCACAAATGGGTGATTAGTGTGTTGGTGCCAATTTATATCAATAATGAATTTTTTGGCGTTACTGGCAGCGATTTAGCTTTAGAAACCTTGATATCGCAGTTGCCGATGGGCGATAACGATCAGCACTTATTTGTATTTGATAGCAGAGGCCATTTACTTGCGCACCCTAAATTGACAAAAAATAAGTATGAACACTATGGTCAAGAAGGAAAACCTTTACGCAGTAGTGACTTCGTCAATGATGATTTACAAACACTTATAAACCAAACAATTAGAATGAAACTGCCAAAAAATGCTGATTCATTTATTCAAGATGGTGAAACCCATATTATAAATATCCGTAAAGTCGAGCATCTTGACTGGTATATCGGTATATATAAAAAACGCTCCTCTGCGTTATCTGCATTACAAGAACTTAAAGTTAAGTTTTTTGGTTTGTTTATTCTGTACGCAATCTTAGTCGCCTTATTATTACATCAAGCTTTGTATCAGCTTGTTTTACGTCGTATTCATTCATTGGTACATGCTGTAACCAGCTTTGGTAAAGGGCATTTGCAGATTGAGTTTCCAAAAGAAAACAAAGATGAAATAGGCACCCTGAATGGTTCATTTCGTGATATGGCGGTTGAAATTCGTAAGCTTATCGATGGTTTAAATCAACGTATTACGGAAAAAGAAATTGCTGAAAAGGCTGCCAATCGTTTATCTAAAGCAGTTGCGTTTTCGGGTACTGGAGTGGTGATAACCGATCATAATTTTGTTATCGAATATGTAAACCCCAAGATGCTTGAAATGACCAGTTTTACTGAAAAGCATTTTATGCAATCGCCGCTGTTAAGCATTATAGCTGATGAAATGGCTATTCTGGTCGATGATATAGACATAGACCTGCGCAGCCGAAATTACTGGCGGGGTGATACATTATTACAAGGGTTAGATAAAGCCCCAATATGGGTATCTTTGAGTATTTCGCCTATTCGTGAAGAGGGTGGGGAGATCACCAGTTATGTGGCATCCGCTCAGGATATTTCGTTCGTAAAAGAAAGTCAGCGTAAGATGGAGCAACTGGCATACTTTGATACTTTGACAGGGCTTGCAAACCGTACTTTCTTTAGAATGCAATTACGTAAATCCATGGCGCTCGCTGAGCGCGGGCATTATGCCTTTGCTCTGTTTTATTTTGATTTAGATGAATTTAAGCGTATCAACGATACCTTAGGGCACGATGCGGGTGATCAGCTGCTTGTTGAAGTCGCAAATCGCTTGAAAAAACGCTTACGTGCTGAAGACACCATTGCACGTTTAGGTGGTGATGAATTTGCCGTATTGCTCAGTGGTATCGAGCGCCAAGAGCATGCAAGTGAAGTAGCAAATACAATTCAAAACACGCTAAACCAACCTATTATGTTGGGCAACAACGAAGTTATCATCAGTGCCAGTATTGGTATTACAATGGCACCCTGTGATAGCCAAGAAGAAGACCAGTTATTAAAGCACGCAGACTTAGCTATGTATGAAGCAAAAGCGAAAGGACGTAATACTTTTCACTTCTACAGCCAAGAGCTCAATGCTGCTGCAAATGAACGCTTGTTTATTGAAAATGAGCTGCGTTTAGCGATTAAAGAACGTCAGTTTGAGCTTTACTACCAGCCGCAGGTTGATTGTCGTACACAACAAGTAACAGGTTACGAGGCACTTATTCGTTGGTTCCACCCATCTGAAGGCATGATCCCACCCACTAAGTTTATTCCGATAGCGGAAGCGACGGGGCTTATTGTTGAATTAGGCGCTTGGGTGTTACAAGAAGCGTGTGAATTTGCTGCACGGTTAGCTAAACAAGGGCGAGAAAATAATATTTCTATTAATCTGTCTGCAAGACAATTTAAAGATGCCAATTTAGTGCCATTGCTTGCCTCTATTATAGAGCAGACACAAGTACCGGCAAAACGTTTACACTTAGAGCTCACTGAGAGTATGTTAATGGGTAATGTTGAGGCCGCAATTTCTCAGCTGCATCAATTAAAAGCCTTGGGTATATCGATATCAATTGATGACTTTGGTACCGGCTATTCCTCGTTAAGTTATTTAAAGCGATTCCCGGTTGATATTTTAAAAGTGGACCGTTCATTTGTAAAAGATATCCCGGATGATCCAAATGATATGGAAATTACTGCCGCTATTATTGCTATGGCACAAAAGCTTAAGTTAGATGTTGTTGCTGAAGGAGTAGAAACAATTGAGCAGGTGGAGTTTTTACAAAACAATAACTGCTTTATTGTTCAAGGTTATTATTATAGCCCACCTGTCGCTGAAAAAGAGCTGCCAAAGCTGTTTGAAAGACTAAGTACCACACTGTAGTTAGCAGAAATAACAAAGGCACCTCAGGTGCCTTTGTTATTTTGCTTTATAAAATATATTTAACCAATTGCTGGGATGACTCCAGCCATTTGTAACCCTTGCGCACCAATGATTAATACACCGCATAACCCCGCAATTGCAAGGCCGACATTACCTCCGCTGACTGCGTAGCCTGTGTGTTCGCTTTGTCGCTTTCGGTAAACCATAGCAACCGGTAAAAATACCGCCAAAACCACCAGTGCGATTGCTGCATATCCCAGTGCCATGATAAAGCCTTGAGGGTAAAACAAGGCAAAGCCTAAAGGGGGAATAAATGTGATTAAAGCTGTTTTGATACGGTCTTTAGAGCCGTCTCCTTTTTTAAATGCATCTGCAAAAAAATCAAACAGCCCTAAACTGACCCCCAAAAATGATGTCGCTAAGGCTAAATCAGCAAATAGGTTAACGGCTGTTGAAACTGCTGAATTATGAGCAATACTCGCGATGCTAGCCACAAAGCCGGGTAAACCTGTACTGGTTAAAAGCTCAGCTTGGCTCATCATGCCTTGGCTGATCAATTGCCAAAATATATAAATCACTAATGGTAGAGCAGCACCTGTGATCATCACTCGGCGCAGTGTTTTTATGTCTAAACCAACATATTTAACAATAGAGGGAATAGAGCCATGAAAACCAAAAGAAGTAAACACCACCGGAATTGCAGAGAGTATGAGCCCTTGCTCAATGGGCATTTCAAGTAAATGCTGGCCATGAACATAAGGCGTGAGCATGTAAAATAGGCTGGCAAGGACAATTATTTTTATACTAAACAGCACTCGGTTAAGTTTATCGACCTTACTCGTGCCAAGGGTAACAACGGTGCCAATAACCAGTGCAATAATAATCGAGCCAATTTGCGGCGCTAAAGTTAAATTGAGTCCGTTGTTTATTTTTTCTTGCAGTTGAGCTCCGCCCCCAGCGATATAGGCAGCACACAGTGCATAGAATAAAAACATAACGGAAAAATTAGCCACGTACTGACCCCGTTTACCAAGCCAAAATTTTGCTAAGGTATTTAACGTTGCATCTCGTTCGGCGTGCTGATGCAATTCAAGCATCAACAAGGCGGTGTAGGTCATTAACAGCCATGTTGCGATGATAAGGATAAGTGCGGTAGTAAAACCCAGTCCTGCACTTGCTATGGGTAGCGCTAACATCCCTGCGCCTATGGTGGTACCTGCAACAATTAACATGCTGCCTATTGTTTTATTTTTAAGCACTCTTTTGCCCCTGAAACTTCGTGAGAGGCAAGCAAGATATAACTAGTTGGCACAAACTTAAATAGTTTTGTTATAAATCAAAGAAAATAAATGTAACTTATGATTTACATGAACAATACAGTCGTCTATTTTTCATTAAAATTATCTGTTGACATATTAATCAACTCTGCTATTTCTATAGTTATATTAATAAATTTATCGGTCGATAATTACATGCAACTTACTAACCGAGTTCCTTCAACTTTGTGCCCATGGCTGAATCTTTCAGTGATGTGCTCATGTTTGGCGCGCGGTAAAGTATAGCTTTTATCTTTAACCGCGGTATAACGCGGTTAGAATCCTCTTATTTTCTTCAGTGTTGTACCGCTTCCATAAAGGAATAGTCGGGTGAACGTCAAAGTATTTTATTTTTTCATGGTGTTGATATGGTCAACAACACCACTAGGAATCGTATTTAGCAGCGAAACCGTTGCGCCAACCCTTGCTGTGCTCATGCGCATGCTTATTGGTCTGGTGTTGGCGGCGTTTGTGGTGTCGATTGCAAATGTGCGAATACCTTGGCACCGTCGTGCATGTTTTTTATATGGTTATTCAAGTATAGGTATTTATGGGGGCATGTTACTCAGTTATATGGCTGCGAAAACAGTGCCGTCGGGATTAATCTCTTTAACATTTGGTTTAGCACCGATTTTATCTGGGTTACTGGCTCAGCGGCTATTAAACGAACCTAAGTTTAGCAAAATAAAACTCATCTCTTTAGCGTGTGCTTTACTTGGTTTGTACTTAGTCAGTGAAAGGCATATTCAAGGCTCATTAATGCAAATGCAAGGGCTGTTGTATGTATTTTTGGCTGTCTGCTTTTTTAGTTTAAGTGGTGTCATGATCAAACGCGTTAAAATTGCGATACACCCTATGGCTACAACATTTGGTGCTTTGATATTTGTCACGCCGTTATTCTTTATTACATGGTGGCTCGTTGATGGTGAGCTCAACAGTGCAGTGTGGTCAGTAAAGTCACTCTGGTCAATTGCCTATTTAGGTGTGTTTGATTCTTTAATTGGTGCCCTTGCTTATTTTCACGTATTGCAAAAGCTAGCTGCAAGCACGGTAGCGTTAACTACGCTAATTACGCCGAGCTTTGCAATTGCTTTAGGGGCATGGTTAAACAATGAACCAGTGGATCTGCAACTTATAATAGGGGCGATAATTATATTGGTGAGTTTAGCAGTATTTCAATTTGGTGAAGGAGGCTTAGCTAAAAGAGGTAAGTTAAAAAACAAACCACTTAAAGTTTAGGGTCTGTTGACCTTTCAAGGTTAAATTTGCAGCAGCCTGTTTGGTATTTAGGCAAGGCAGAGCCTGTGTGGTGTGGTTTTCCCCATTAATAGGCGATAACGCAGCATCAATGCCAAACAGGCGCTGCCCTTCGGGTTCTGCCTAGGGGCGATTTACTCTTTGTTGCCTACATGGATGTAGGTAAGGGGCGTGAGCAGGACGCGGAAGTTTTACTCGGTTTTGACTTAGCCCACTAGGTTACAAACCTCGCGCCGCGATTAAACCGCTCCTAGCTTGAACAAATTTTAATCCGCAAAGGTCAACAGACCCTAACATTACATTTTTGCTATTTGAATCACTAAGCGGCGGTTTTTATCCCGGCCTAAAATATTGTCATTGGTTGCAACATGACGCTTTTCACCAAAGCCTTGTGTTTCAACTTTTGACTCGTCAATACCTAAACTGACCATGTAATCTTTAATTGCTTTGGCGCGTTTTTTCGATAACTCTAAGTTGTTCCAACGACCACCATAACTATCTGTGTATGAGTCGATAGAAATTGAAGCAATGCTAGTATCGTGCTTTAAATACTCGGCTATCTTATCTAAACGCTGCTGCGATGACTTCGTCAACTTACTAGTATTGGGTTGGTAGTTCATTACTGTAAATGAAATATCTTCAAAGCTGTATGGGAGTAACTCATCACGGCATTGTAAAAATGCCCAGTATGCTTGTTTAAAGTTAATGCTAGACAGGCCGACGGCAATTTTATCGGCACTATTTTGCCAGTCTTGGTAATAAAAAGTAGGGTAGTAGCCTTTTTCTAGCTCCGTGAGCATTTCCCATGCGGTTTTATTACCCAATTCACCGTCAAATTTTCGTAATAGTTTCATATTGGCAAGATCACGCGCTGGAAGGCCTGCTCGCCAAGCTGGAGGTACAGCCTTTAGTCCCGCTATGCTGTAATTGTCAGGCCTAACAACCATATCTAGGTTAAATAATACATCTTTGTTTTTGCTGGCTTGAGCACTGAAAACTGCTTCACCGTAGTAAGGAACTTCATGATTTAACTGACATTGTAAGCGAGTTGTTTTCACCACTTCCCATTGTGAGGTATCGGCATCTGCACTGTACTGACGCATCGCTGCGTCTGCCAAACTGGGCGAGAGTAAGGCAATTGTTGTGATACCAATTGATAAAAATGATAGCTTCACAGCAGGGGTTCTCCAACAATATTTACTTTAAGCTTGCCAATATTTTGGCTTAATCAGCAACTTAATTAAAGCCAGGCTATATGCAAGGGGCTCGAATATCTTAATCAATTAATACAAGCAATTAATATGCCCATAATTTATAGTAGAATAAATTTCGTAACCCTCTAGCCTAGAGGGCATCAACTTTGTCATAATAGAAGGCTTACATCCATAAACCAAGAAGACTATGGCAAATACTGAACAAACACTTTTCGCAAAACGCTTTCGCGGCTTTTTTCCTGTTGTAATTGACGTTGAAACGGCAGGCTTTAATAAAGAAACCGACGCGTTACTTGAAATTGCGGTATCTATTTTAAAAATGGATGACGAAGGCTTGTTAAGTATTGATCATACAGTTCATTTTCATGTTCAGCCATTTGAAGGTGCGAACATTGAACAAGCCGCAATAGAGTTTAACGGCATTGATCCTTTCTCTCCATTACGTGGCGCAGTGCCTGAAGACGAGGCAATCAAAGAAATTTGTAAAGCGGTTCGTAAAGCGCAAAAAGCGGCAGGCTGTCAGCGCTCTGTCGTGGTTGCGCATAATGCCGCTTTCGACCATGGCTTTTTAAATGCAGCCATTGCCCGTAATAATATTAAACGTACACCATTTCATCCGTTTGTTAGCTTTGATACAACATCATTAGCTGGGCTTGCGCTGGGTCAAACTGTACTCGCTAAGGCATGTCGTGCTGCTGGAATCGAATTTGACAACAAGCAAGCACATTCAGCACTGTATGATACCGAGCGTACTGCTGAATTATATTGCTTGATTGTCAATCGCTGGCAACAACTAGGCGGTTGGCCATTAGCGGAAGAAGTTGACGAAACCGAACAAGAAACATCAGACTCAGCCGCTAAAACGACTGAGTGATCTTGCCTTCGCTCATTTTGACTAAATGGGGCGGGTAAATCCGAGAAAAGTTTTTTGAATCTTTTGCTATTTTTAGCTCGACGCCAGGGTGCATGAGTTCATTAATTTTTACTCTACTAGTCGCTAATAGCTGCGCTATTTTTGTTTTCAGCAAATGTTTTTTACGTTTGGTATGGGCAATCCTAATATTTATTTGTTCTTCGCTGGCAGTTATTTTAGATAAAAACAACTGGCGTTTAGCTACGGCGGGTATTTTTACTGCTTTTTTTCGCGCTTGTTTGAGAGACGCAGCCTTCGTTGCTAATAGCTTCTCAAACTCAGAAACCTGAATTTGCTTTTGTCTTAGATCATGCCAATATTGTGCGAGGTACACTTTCGTTTTGGTTCCTGAAGGCGCACCTAATTCACCAGTTTCAATACGCATTGCATTGAGAATACTGCCCCCGATAATTTTACCTCGTGGATCATTGGTTTTACCCACTCTGATTAACCGCCTAGCACTTAAATCACAATGCAATGCTTGGCGCTCAATAAATAAATCTTGTTGCCCTGCAATAAAACAGTACTGAGCATAGCCAAGAGAAATAGTACGTTCTGCTTTTATTTTACACGTGAACACTTCGCCGTCTTCGCGCTTTCGACCAATGGCACCTAGCAAAACGGTGACTGCACTGGCGCTGTCAATTTCGCCAGATTCAACAAACCCAAGCACAGTCACGTCGCCACTGGCACGCACGCGCATACCATCTTTTATATCGCCACTGATAATAACACTGCCATCAAAATCAACATGGCCTGTGCCAATATCAACATTATCAAAACACAGTACATCATCCACACGCATACCCCGTGGTAATGCAACGGGTACACCTTTGCTATCGGCAATCAGTAAATTAGGGTTGTCCGGATCCAGTTTAGTGCCTTCAAAAGGCTGTAAAGGCAGATCTTTACCCGGACACGCAGGAATAATATCACCAAACACTGTGTATCCATCCTCACCCTCTGTTGCTGCAACCCGCTGCATTAAAGGAGTACCTGGCTTTACTGTGATGATGGCGCCTAAATCGCGCATATCAACTTTTCCGCCTTCTTTTGCCTGTGGACTTAAAACGCGGTCTTGTGCTGTTGAGCACAAACGGACAAACTTAGCGTCGCTGCCTTCTTTTGGTCTGCGGCCATGGGCCACAATGGCGCTGTATGAAACCCCGGCAGCTTTTTCAAACTGTGATCCTAAAAAACTATCTAAAGCACGTTGACTGATACCTTGGATAACGCCCGCCTCTAGTAATGCGTCTCTGGCATTATCCATAGACATTAATTGACCGCCGCGAGCTGTGGTCAAAGTCGCTTCTGCAACCATATTCTTTTCATCAATTTGAATGAGTATCGAAGCATCGATTGCGCGCGCAACGATAAGGGAGTCTGCTTGATAGTTATTGCTTGGCGAAAATAGTTTACCAATATTTGCGCTCACAACTTCAAAATCGGCATATTGCGATTGCTCAATTAGTTCAATCAATTGAGAGCTAGTAACGGGGAAGCCACTATCTTTTGGGTGCTTAGCCAACGCAACAAAGCCAGTTTGAGGATCATGGGTAAACAGCGACATTTATAATTTCCTTTAGAATATGCCTGTTATTATTATTTTTTAATCACCATTGCACTATACATACTAAAGTTAGCTAGCAGGTAGGTGATTTAACATACTATTTGACCATGATTTTATAAATTTGTTAAGTATTTGTTTGTTTAATTTATTGGAACTTTTGCTAATGGCTGTTTTATGCTTAATTTACCATCACTTAAACCATGTAACATAAATAAAGATTAGAAGAGTCTTGAGTATCAGCACCTTAGTCAGTTATACTGCTTGCACACTCTGAATGAGTTAACTAATTCAGGGGCTGATTAGGATTCGACGGAATTCAAGAAGCCCGAGGTGCATGTCGAGGTGCGGTTTGCCTCGTAAAAAAGCCGCAATTTAAAGTAATCGCAAACGACGATAACTACTCTCTAGCAGCTTAGGCTGGCTAGCGCTCCTTCCATGTATTCTTGTGGACTGGATTTTGGAGTGTCACCCTAACACCTGATCGCGACGGAAACCCTGGCCGGGGTTGAAGCGTTAAAACTAAGCGGCCTCGCCTTTACTTACCGTGTTTGTCCGGGACTTAAAGGTTAATTAAATGACAATACTAAACATGTAGTACCGACGGTCGAGGCTTTTCGGACGGGGGTTCAAATCCCCCCAGCTCCACCAATATCGGTTTTTAAATTCGTTGATTTAAAAACCCTAAAAACCCGCAAATTTGAGTAATCAAGTTTGCGGGTTTTTTTATGGCTGCTATAAAGCTGTTGTGTATTCAAAGGGGATAATTGTTAGCTCTTTAGGTACTCGTAACTTCTTTTGACTCATGGTAACTTTTCTAGCATGTTGTATTGCTAAGTTCTGTTACATGGAATTTGTGGCAGGTGATTTATTAACGCCGCTGAGTGCGGTTGAGCTTGTTATTTTATCGGCCTTTACGTCGATGGTTTCTGTGGCTAAGTTTAAAGCTATTTTTCGGGCTATTTTAACTCTGCTTGCGCTGCAATTAGCATGGCAAGGTATTCAAGCGATTTAGCCCAGAGTCTATATGACTCTAGGCATGAGGGACACTGAATAATTTAATGATCGTGTTGCTCAGCTTTAACACTTTTTACGTTACTTTCTGCAACTTTTTCAGTTGGTTTTGGGAGTAGCTTTTCAAGAGGCTGGTTACGCACACACATCAATACTTGGTTCATTGCTTGGCATGTTCCTGTTGCTTTTGCATCATGGCTTTCATAACTACAGGTTTGGTTTAATTGTTTTTCTTCACATGCCTGCCATGGAGCTTGAGTTCCATGTCCTGCATGGCTCAGCGTGGCAAACGATGTGGGTAATAGCAAACATGTGCTGAATAACTTGATTAAGAAATTGCTTTTCATTGTTTTCTCCTTGTTAGCGTGCGATTGCACCTTTAAAACAGCCAATAAACATGTTTTCAGCTACGTCTGCTGCGTGGTAATGATAGCCTCGGATATCGTCTGCATGACCGCGGCATTGATCTAGATCGCTGGGTTCATTACCATCAGCATTTAACATACCAAATATGCCAAAACCATCCAGTGCGTAGCCCATCATTGCGGCATGGCCATCAGATTGAACTTGGGTTTGGCTACAACCTGCTTCGCCATGATAATGATAACCTACTGCTAAATTGATATGGCCGGCACAATCATCAAAAGCGGCAATAGTATATGCACCTAGAATTGCATCAACAGGAGCGGGGGCTGCTAACTCAACACCGTTAAGTGCTACACCAACATTAGCATGGCCTACGCTGTTGCTTGAAGTGGTGATCACCGGTGTAATGGGGATTAAAAATGAGGCACTAATACCACCATCAACGTAATCAATTGAGCATTCTACACAATAATTTTGATATTGCTCTTCAACATTAGGGCGAGCCGCGCCATCACATGAAGCATAGGTGTCGGTAATATTAACTTTGCCTGTACCTTCATCATAAAGCTGCCAATGATCGTCGTTATAAAGCTCGGCTAAACTTACAATGAAATCACCAGTAATATCAAAAACTTCACCATTGCCATCAAACCAAATACCTGCTTCATCAGCGTTAGCGCTAATATTCGTAGGGCAAAATATACCAATATCATGATTTGCAGGTACTCCGGCGATGTTTATACGATAACAAGAGGATTCATCGCCATTAGTTAATGTACACGTTTCAGTCGTTATTTCTGATGCGAGGGCATTACTTTCGAAGATAAATGGGTCAACTTCAACAATAAGTGTACTTGCTGTTGAAGTTGCGTCTGTTTCCTCTGTGGTCGTTGAGCTGAGCGTACTATCTTCACTACCACAGCCTATTAATGCAATGAGTGTAAAAATACTTAACGCAATGTTACGACGCGATCGGTTGATCATAGTTGCTTACCTATTTATATGTTTATATCAAGGTAGCAATAAAAAGTGCAAAAATTGTGCATTAAATAAGGAAGTAATTATTTAGCGCAGTTATCCAACTAGAACGCAGAGTGAACAATGTTTTGGCTTAAGTCAAAGTTTGTGATGAGCTAAATTAACTTTCAGTATTACTTAAACATATCTACACCTAAAACTGGGTGATCATTATAGCTATTTCGGTACGGTAGTCGTGTGCAAATAAGCTGATCCGTACGGTGGTGTTATCCACGGTATAAAACAAAGTGCGGCGTATATTATCGCCAGTCGTTAAATCTGGTTTACCAAGTGCTTGTAGGTAAAAATCGTTTACTTCAGCAATTGATTGGCCAGAGTAGCCCGTCTGCACAAGCGGGTAATCATTAGCCACTTGAAGAGTGGGTTTAAAGTCATTCGGTAAAGGCACCGAGCTGAGATCTGCAACACTTGAAAATGCCGTAAACGTCAATGTTATGAGTGTAGTCATTATTATTTTATTCACACTGTTTCCTTTTAAAGCTAAATGTTAGTTCTGATTAAATTTTATTGCGTATCAAATCTCGTACTATAAAGCGTGCGGGGTGAATTGCTTGGCTTACTCGCTCACTAAGTGGGCTAGGCTCGTTGTTTAAGTTAGCTATTAAGTGCTCTGCAGCTAATGGGACGCTGCATAAGCCACGGGCGCCAAACCCTGTTAGTATGTGCAAGCCTTGTTGGGGCTTCTGTAACGGCTGATACTGGTAGCGTTTACCTAAGCGTAGATTGGCAAATGCACAAATGTAATCACTTCGCTCAGCCCATTCACCGGCCATTGGTAGGTGATCAATAAAACTGCATCTTACAGCAGCCTTAGCTGAATCGATAGCACCTAAGCTGGTTGCAAAATCGCGCTGCCCATAAAAACTAAGGAGCTGCTCTCGATTAGTTATATTGTCCTGCTCAGTAATGTCGCGACTTTTTGAATTTTTTTCAAACGTGGCACCCATACAATGCTTACCTTGATAAGCAGGCGTAAAATAACCTTTATGACAAAGTACTGTTTGTAGCTTACTTGATGCCTCACTTGCTTGTACATGGGATACTTGGCCACGCACTCCGACAATAGGCAGGTTTTCAGTCTGAGAAAAACGGTCACTGTGTTCACCCGCGCAAATAATGACATCAGTAAATGGGCCGAATTGCTCTTTGCCGCTTTTGAGTATCCAGCCATTTGCTGTTTTTTCAAGTGTATCAATATCACAATTAAAGTGACTTTGTATGTCTGACAGCGCGTGGGCTTGGTTAAATAGCGCGGTAACCAGTTGTGGTGGATTTACCCAACCTGCTAGAGGAAAATACACACCTGCGTAACCTGTAGCAACACCGGCTATTTTATCGCCTTGCTCGGGTGTTACTCCATGCATCAGCTCATTAGGCCACAGCTGCTTACTTTCAATATTTTGCTGGCGCTCGGCTAGTGGTTGTTTTACTGCATGTTGCAGCACACCACACCATTGATGGTCGTAGTTATACCCGTTTTTAGTTAACTGTTGGTATAATCGTTTGGCATATAAAAAGCTGTGAGCAAAAAATTCGCTATGTGGTGAGTTTTTTGCTTGAAGGTGGGGATAAACTGCTCCTTGCACATTATGCGAGGCACCCATTGCAAGTTGACTGTCTTGGCAAAATAGCTCGCTACTAATACCGCGCTTGGCCAAGCTATACAGTACCGCACTGCTGGCAATGCCACCGCCTATCACCGCAACATTATTTAACTGACTTGGTTGATGGGCAAAATAGGGAGGGGCAGAATGGGCAGCATTTGCTTGCGCTAACTTACCCGTTAGCATTTCTCGCTTGCGACCAAAACCTTTGGCTTTTTGTATCTCAAATCCTGCCTCTATTAATCCTCTTCGTACAAAGCCTGCTGCAGTAAAAGTGGCTAACGTTGCATTGCTACGAGAAATATCAACCATCAAGTTAAATAAACTTTGTTGCCACATATCGGGGTTTTTACTCGGCGCAAAGCCATCTAGGTACCACGCATCGATAACTCCCGATGATGCATAACTCATGCTGTTAATTGCGTCTTGTACATCGCCAAAATATAAATCAAGAATAACGCGACCATAATCAAACTCAAGACGATGGCAGCCAGCTAAGTTTATCGGGTAGTTCGCAACGAGTTGCTCACTCAATGATGCCAATTCGGGCCAAGCCTGTAAGGCTTTTGCCAAATCGGCTTTTTTCATTGGGTATTTTTCAAAAGAAATAAAATGTAAACGGTTAACGTTTTGTTGCTTTTGAACTTTATTCTCTTCATGCTGCCTATTAGCTAAGTGAAACTTAAATTGCTGCCAAGTATTAAGAAAGTTGAGCCCAGTACCAAAACCGGTTTCGCCAACAACAAAATGTGCTTGGTCATGATTTTGTAATCGTCTGGGAATATCATTTTGTTGATAGAACACGAAATTGGACTCTGCTAGACCGTCGTCGTTGGAGAAATACACGTCGTCGAAGTCATCTGCAACGGGAGTGCCTAGGTGATTAAAGTGAATATCAGCGTTTTTGATCATGGCATGCAATTAATTAAAGAGTACTTTTTTTCATTATTTTACGTGTTTTCTTTGAAATAGTCTGGCGTTATTTATAAGCTATACATTCAGAGTACATGTGTACGCTAGAAAGCTGACCACTTAGTTATAAAATTCAGCGTAAAATAGATCACAATTTAGTATCAAGCTAAGGTAATTACCCATGAGAAGAGCCGTTATTACGGGCATCGGTGTTGTTTCAAGCATCGGCAACAACAAAGAAGAAGTTTTAGAATCGTTAAAAGCAGGTAAAAGCGGCATTGCTTTTAACCAAGAATTTGCCGATTACAAGTTACGCAGTAATGTATCCGGTCAAATTGATATTGACGTTAAAGAGTTTGTTGACCGTAAAGCAATGCGCTTTATGGGCGATGCAGCTGCTTATTCTTACATTTCAATGCAACAAGCTATTGAAGATGCAGGTTTGTCTGATGAACAAGTGTCTAATGAACGTACTGGTCTATTAGTAGGCTCAGGTGGTGGTTCATCTAAATGGCAGGTTGAAGCGGCAGATATTTTACGTGAAAAAGGCGTAAAACGTGTTGGCCCTTACATGGTACCGCGTACCATGGCGAGCACCACATCAGCGTGTTTAGCGACGCCGTTTAAAATCAAAGGTGTTAACTACTCAATTAGCTCAGCATGTGCAACATCGGCACATTGTATTGGCCACGCTGTAGAGCAAATCCAGCTTGGTAAGCAAGATGTTATCTTCGCCGGTGGTGGTGAAGAGCTTCATTGGACCCTTGCTATGGAATTTGATGCAATGGGCGCGCTTTCTACTAAATACAACGAAACGCCAGAGCAAGCATCACGCACATACGATGCAAACCGTGATGGTTTTGTTATCTCTGGTGGCGGCGGTATCGTTGTTGTTGAAGAGCTTGAGCATGCACTGGCTCGTGGTGCGCATATTTATGCTGAAATTACCGGCTATGGCGCAACATCTGACGGCTACGACATGGTAGCACCATCGGGTGAAGGTGCTGCACGTTGTATGCGCCAAGCGATGCAAGGTCTTGAAGGTGGTATCGACTACTTAAATACTCATGGTACATCGACTCCGGTTGGTGATGTGAAAGAGTTAGGTGCTATTCAAGAAGTATTCGGTGGTAATTCACCGATGATCAGCGCTACAAAAGCAATGACAGGGCACGCTCTGGGTGCCGCAGGTGTACATGAAGCCATTTTCTCATTGCTTATGCTTGAGCATAGTTTCGTTGCGCCATCAATCAACATTGATGAGCTAGATGAACAAGCTGCCGGCCTAAACATTGTTACTGAGCGTAAAGACGTTGAGTTAAACACAGTAATGTCTAATAGCTTTGGTTTTGGTGGCACTAATGCCACACTCGTTATGAGTAAATATAAAGACTAATTAAAAGCTTGAATATATGAAAGCCGAGCTAACATGCTCGGCTTTTTCGTTTGTGCTAGTAGGGGGTTGTTCGTTACAATACCGCTCCTTTTGAGTAAACGAGTCCATTAATGAAGATACTTGCAGATCAAAATATGCCCTTAGTTGAACAATACTTTGCAGATCTAGGGCAGGTAGAGCGTTTTGATGGCCGAGCTTTGCAAAGCGATCAGTTAGTGGATGTGGATGTATTACTCACACGCTCTGTTACGCAAGTAAATGAGACACTTTTAAGTAAGGCTAATAAACTTAAATTTGTTGGCACTGCGACGATAGGTGTTGACCATATTGATACTGATTTACTTACCCAACGTGGTATAGCCTTTACCAGTGCTCCGGGCTGTAATGCCATTGCGGTTGCTGAATATGTTCTAAGCAGTATCTTTGCACTTGCACAAGAAAATGCCAGCACAGTGCTCGGTAAAACCATCGGTATTGTGGGGGTAGGTAGCATTGGTAGTTGCTTGCGAGAAAAGCTAGCTGCATTAGATGTGAATGTACTTCTTTGCGACCCACCTAAACACGAAGCTGGTTTACTGCCAGAGCATTGTGACTTTGACGAACTGCTCGCACAATCAGACATTGTTACTTTTCATGTGCCGTTAATTAAAACTGGCAAACACACTACACTACACTTGTTGGATAAAGCTCGATTACTGAGTTTAAAAAGTGGTACGACGCTGATTAACGCCAGTCGTGGTGATGTAATAGACAATCAAGCATTGCTTGAAGTTATGCAAGCTGGCGCTAAATTAGACTTAGTTATAGATGTCTGGGAAAACGAGCCGTTTATTTTATCTGAATTACTGGATTATGTGCGGTTATCAAGTGTTCATATTGCAGGACACACGTTGGAAGGTAAGGCGCGTGGGACCCAAATGCTGTATCAAACCTTGTGCCAAATCGAAGGTCTTACTGCAGACAAATCGTTAGCTGATTTTTTGCCGAAACCTTGTATTACTCAGGTTTCTTTAGAAGATACATTTACCCTTGCAGATCTAGGCCAGTTATTACACTTGGTGTATGACGTGCGTCGCGATGATGGAATTATGCGCCGTCATTTAGCGCAACATGGTTTTGATAGTCTTCGGAAAAATTACCCTATTCGGCGTGAGTTTAGCACTGTGAGCATCGCAGGTTCTGGTCACTATGCAGCACTTCTTGCGGCGTTAGGTTTTAACATTTTAGACAATGGCCAGACTGGCGATTGTTAATAGAGGAATAAATATGTCACAAAAATACAATGTTGCTGTACTCGGTGCGACGGGTTTAGTTGGTCGCCAAATAATTGAAACTTTAGAAGATCGTAAGTTTCCTGTTGATCAATTATTTTTATTAGCAAGTAGCCGCAGCGCCGGCGAAGATATTAAGTTTCGCGGTGAAAATATAGAAGTACAAGATGTAGAAGGCTTTGATTTTAGCCAAGCCCATATTGGCTTATTCTCAGCCGGTGGCAGTGTATCAGAAATGTATGCGCCAATTGCTGCAGAGGCAGGCTGTGTTGTTATTGATAACACCTCTCACTTTCGTAATGACTTTGAAGTTCCACTAGTGGTGCCTGAAGTAAATGCTGCAAGCTTAGCTGACTTTAGGAATCGTAATATTATCGCTAACCCTAATTGTTCAACGATACAAATGATGGTGGCGTTAAAGCCTATTTATGATGCATATGGTATTGATCGTATTAATGTATCAACTTACCAGGCTGTTTCGGGTGCAGGTAAAGAAGCTGTTGATGAGTTAGCTAAACAAACAGCTAACTTAATGAATGCAAGACCAATGGAGAATGAAATATTTCCTAAACAAATTGCTTTTAATGTGATCCCGCAAATTGATACTTTTGAAGAAAATGGTTATACCCGCGAAGAAATGAAAATGGTTAACGAAACCCATAAAATTCTGGGTGATAGCACCGTTGCAGTTAATCCAACTTGCGTGAGAGTGCCTGTCTTTTTTGGTCATTCAGAAGCAATCAGTATAGAAACGCGAATGCCGTATGACTTTGAGCATGTAAAACAGTTGCTAAATGATGCGCCAGGACTTGAGCTTATTGAAGATGAAGGCGATTACCCAACGGCGGTTTCGGATGCAAGTGGTAACGACACTGTCTATGTAGGGCGCTTACGCCAGGATATTTCTCATCCTCATGGATTAAATATGTGGGTTGTTAGTGATAATACTCGCAAAGGGGCTGCGACCAATAGCGTACAAATAGCTGAAGAATTAGTTGCTAACTACCTTTAATAATATATTGAAAGCGGCATTTTTGCCGCTTTTTACTTTTTAACTGCCAAATATTTGCCGCAACGTGACTAAAAGCGTATAAACTTAACTATAACAATAAAAAAATCTTCCTGCCGATTAAGTTTAAGCTATTATGTTTCAAGCTGTTGCAATAGATATTAGCACTTACCTAGTTTATAGTTTGTAACTGGAATAGAGCTTGCAGGAAAATTTAATTAACTATTAATTTATGTGAGTTATTTCGCTAAGAGATAGCCAATGTTGAAGCGCTTATATCCGATGTATACTGGCGCTGCGTTAACATTTAAACACTAAAGGATCAGCATGCGCGGTTTAGCAAGACTTTTTTTATTAGCGTCTGCATTGGTGGTAACACCAGTTTACAGCCAAGATGGTGCCCAATTAAAAGGGCCTAAAGGCGTTGATTATGGCGTTCAAGGACGCTCAATTGGGCCAATAAAACCGACAGATACACTCTGGCGTATTGCTGCTAAGGTGCGCCAAGATAATTCAGTGAGTATTTACCAAGTCATGCAGGCCTTGTATGACAAAAACCCTGACTCATTTTTAGATCAAAACCTCAATCATATGCGCGATGGCGCATACTTAAAAATCCCAACCCTTGCTGAGATCCGCAGTGTAAATCCAGCGCTTGCAAAACAACGCTCCGAGCAAGATGATGAACTATGGGAAAAGAAAAAGAACGGCACGCTAACAAAAAGCGAAATCGCAGCATCACAGAAAAAAGTAACGCAAGCCCGAAAGGTGGACGTTGATGAAGCTAAGCAAGAGCTCAAGCAAGAAATAAAGACTATAAAAACTGAACAGGGAACTCAACTGGTTGAGCTGCAAAACCAATTTAAGTCATCAGTACAAAACGTTGAAGAAATCTTAGTTGAGAACAACAAGCTTAAAGAGCAGTTAACCGGAATTTCTAAAGAACTAGAGAATGTTCGTAATCAACTTGGCCAAGATAGCGAAATTCAACAACAACTCAAAGAACTCATTGCAAAACAAAATGAAATAATCGAGCAACAAAAAGCAAAAAAGATTGAAGAGGACAGTGGGTTTGACTTTGCTGCGCTGTTAAATAACCCAATTGTTCTCATATTGCTTATGACAATCCCTGCATTGTTAATTATTTTTGCTGTGGTGATGTTCTTACGTAAGCGAAGTAATAAAGAAGAACAAAGTGATGATGACGATGAGTTTTTACCGCAGAGTCCAACTTATCCGGAAGAAAATGATCTGGATATAGCCCCTTCACTTGACCCAATCATCCCTGATCCTGTTGATGATGAGTTGGATGATTTAGGCGTTCAGCTTGATGATAATTTAGAAAGTGACATCTTACCTGATGACGATGATATTATTTTTGACGATAACATTGATGACTCTTTTGAAGAGGGCGAAAGCCTTTTAGATCAAGATGAGCTAGATAGTTTATTAAGTGATGATATTGTATTTGACGATGAAAAAACCCAAGAAGACGACGATGAATTAGACATTTTCTTGCAGCAGGATTTTGATCAAGCTGATGATAACAGTGTCGGTGATGACATTGATTTAGACGCAGATAAAAGCGACGGTGATATTTTAAGTGCCGACGATCTAGACGACTTATTTGCGAATGAAGACGATTCAGATGTTTCTAACGAGCAATCAGATAATGATAAATCGGGTTCTGATGATGAACTTGCTGCTTTGAGTGAAGAGCTCGCTGATGAAGATGACGACTTTGATATCGACAGTCTAATTGATGAAGCAGCTGCACCTGAAGCAGAGCCAGAACAAGCCACTGAACTTGTAGAAGAAGACGATGATTTTGATTTAGATGACATCGACAGTCTAATTGATGAAGCGGCTACACCTGAGGCTGAGCCAGAACCTGCAACAGAATTAGTTGAAGAAGACGATGATTTTGATTTAGATGATATCGACAGTCTGATTGATGAAGCGGCTACACCTGAGCCAGAACCTGAAACAGAATTAGTTGAAGAAGACGATGATTTTGATTTAGATGACATCGACAGTTTAATTGATGAAGCGGCTGCACCTGAGGCAGAGCCAGCCACTGAATTGGTTGAAGAAGACGATGACTTTGATTTAGATGATATCGACAGTCTAATTGATGAAGCGGCCGCCCCTGAGGCAGAGCCAGAACCAGCCACTGAATTAGTTGAAGAAGACGATGACTTTGATTTAGATGATATCGACAGTCTAATTGATGAAGCGGCTGCACCTGAGGCAGAGACAGAACCAGCCACTGAACTGGTTGAAGAAGACGATGACTTTGATTTAGATGACATCGACACTCTAATTGATGACGCGGCTGCACCTGAGTCTGAGCCAGAACCAGCTACTGAACAGGTTGAAGAAGACGATGACTTTGATTTAGATGATATCGACAGTTTAATTGATGACGCGGCTGCCCCTGAGGCAGAGCCAGAACCAGCCACTGAATTAGTTGAAGAAGACGATGACTTTGATTTAGATGACATCGACAGTCTAATTGATGAAGCGGCTGCATCTGAGTCTGAGCCAGAACCGGCCACTGAATTAGTTGAAGAAGACGATGACTTTGATTTAGATGATATTGAAGAGCTTGCTAACGACCGTAGTTCAGAACTTGATGATGCCTTAGCTGATTCAATCGAGGATTTATCAGGTGCAACAGATGAGCTTGATGTTGATGATGTAGAGAGCATCGCGTCTTCATTGACAGATGAGCCAGAGCTTGAAGACGAGCCAGAACTCGAAGAAGAGCCAGAACTCGAAGATGAACCTGAGCTTGAAGAAGAGCCAGAGCTTGCAGACGAGCCAGAACTCGAAGATGAACCTGAGCTTGAAGAAGAGCCAGAGCTTGCAGACGAGCCTGAGCTTGAAGAAGAGCCAGAGCTTGAAGAAGAACCAGAACTCGAAGAAGAGCCAGAGCTTGAAGACGAACCAGAACTCGAAGAAGAGCCAGAGCTTGAAGAAGAGCCAGAACTTGAAGAAGAGCCAAAACTCGAAGATGAGCTAGAGCTTGAAGAAGAGCCAGAACTCGAAGAAGAACCAGAACTTGAAGAAGAGCCTGAGCTTGCAGAAGAGTCAGAGCTTGAAGACGAACTAGAGCTTGCAGACGAGCCAGAGCTTGCAGAAGAGCCAGAGCTTGAAGAAGAGCCAGAGCTTGAAGATGACCCATCAGAAGTAATGATGGATGAAGAAGATTTATTAGATGAATATGATGATCCATCTTTAAAAAGTGTTGATGAATTATTAAATGAGCTACAACAAGAAGATGATTATGTACCAACACCAGAGTGGTCTGATGTTGACGATCTTAATAAAGAATTAAATGCTGCGCTCGATGATGAAGTCGAAGAAGTTGAAATTGATTTAGGTGATGATCCGCTTGCAGATGAACAGCCCGCGCCTGATTTAGAGCACGAAAGTGAAGAGTTAGAAAGTGAAGCCGTCACACCAAGCGAGGAGCTTGAAGCGTATCCGGAGTTAGAGCTAGATGAGGATCTTGTAGATCAGCCGGAAATTGAAAGTAATGAATTGATGCCAAGCCAAGCTGAACAAGATTTAGCCAATGCTATGGCGGGTGGTCAAGAGCTGGATAATTTAGAGCAAGATTTTGATGACGAGCAGTTAATCGAAGATGAGTTGCTTGATGATGTATTGCTAGATAACCCTGCAGAAGTTGATGAATCGCCAGCGCCTGAGGCTGCCCAACCGGATACATCAACAGATGCCGAGGAAACCCATACAGCTGATACTGATGACTTTGAGCCGACTGAAGCAGAAAGCTCGCAGTCGGATTTGCAGCAAAGCCAGGCAGAAAGTGATTTAGCTAATGCCATGGCAAGTGAGCAAAACTTAGACAGTTTAGATCAAGATTTTGATGATGAACCCTTAATCGGTGATGAGTTACTTGCGGATGATCAAGATAACGCTGAAAGTGCAGAGCCTGTTAAGCATGAGCCAACATTTAATAGTCACGATGTTGACAGTGATGAACTAAATGAAGAGTTACTAAGTGATTCAAATCGTGTCGATGTAGCCAATGAGTTAGAAAGCACAATTGATGAAAGTAACCTTTCTGATGATCAGCTTGATGATGAGTTTATGGCTGATCTTACGCAAACTGATTTTGATGCCTTACTTAGTGAGCTTGCAGAGCCAGAGCCAATTGATCTTGATGATAGCGCTGAATTTGATGTTGATTTTAATGCATTACTTAGTGAGGATTTAGCACAGCTTGACGAATTAACTGATGATGAGCCTACGGCAGCAACCGCTGAGCCTACGCAAGGTGTTGATGATGAATTTGTCGATATAGACTCACTCATTGAACAAAGTGATGACGCGAACCCTGAGCATGAACCGTATGACGAGGTTGATATGGATGTTGGCTTAGGTGAATTTGACGCTTTATTAGCTGGTGATAACCCAACTGATGTTGACTTAGAAAGCGGTGGTTATTCTGCTAAGTTAGATTTAGCTCGCGCTTATATTGAAATTGATGATATGGATTCAGCATTGGAGGCAATCGAAGAGGTTATTGCCAATGGCCCTGAAGAAGTACAACAAGAAGCACAAAGTTTAAAAGCTAAATTAGTGTAAAAATAAATAGATACTAAAAAGGGCATGAGCGTAAGTTTATGCCCTTTTTTATTTTAAGCCTTAAGCATACATAACGTGCTTATTTGTACGAGTGACTTTTATTAGATTGCTATATAGCATAAAATGCCCCGTTCATTAGCACAGTAGGTAAAGCAGTAATTATGCGAGTAGCACTTGGAGTTGAATACAATGGCGCCCGATACAGTGGTTGGCAGCGTCAGTCACATGTTAACAGTGTACAACAAGAAGTAGAAACAGCGCTTTCGCGTATTTGTAATCACCCAGTTGAAATCGTGTGCGCAGGACGTACTGATGCAGGTGTGCATGGTACTGGTCAAGTCGTGCATTTTGATACCCACGCAGAACGTGAAATGGTTGCATTTACTATGGGTATGAATACTTTATTACCTAAAGACATTGCGATCCGTTTTGCTAAACCTGTTAGCGAAGACTTTCATGCTCGTTTTAGTGCTACAGCAAGACGCTATCGTTATGTAATCTACAATTATTCATACCGCGGCGCCATTATGAACGAAGGCGTGACGCACTTTCATCACCCATTAGATGAAGTGAAAATGCAACAAGCTTGTCAGTATCTAATCGGTGAGCATGACTTTACTTCGTTCCGAGCATTACACTGCCAAGCTAATACCGCTAATCGTACTATTCATCATTTATCAGTTAAGCGCCAAGGGGATTATGTAATCATTGATATAAAAGCAAATGCGTTTTTACATCATATGGTGCGTAATATCACGGGGTGTTTAATGGATATAGGGCTTCATAAACATGAGCCTAGCTGGTTAAAAGAATTATTAGACTTTAAAGAGCGTGCCAAAGCCAGTGCGACAGCAAAAGCAGCGGGCTTGTATTTAGTTGATGTGGATTATCCCGCACAATTTGAAATCCCCACAACACCGCTTGGGCCATTGTTTTTAGCCGATTCAGATAGGTAAGCGGTTTTAACGGGGGAAAAACTTAAGGTCATCTCACTACTAAGACCAGTTTTTTATACCGTCTGCGCGTAATTCATGTTTTAATTGAAAAAATTGTCTGCCTGTAGATACGGGCAGGAAGCGACACAGAACAGCATTAAGAGAGTTGCAAATGAGTTGGTTAGAAAAAATCTTACCTAAAACGACAAAATCTTCTGGCCGTAAAGAAATCCCTGAAGGGGTTTGGGCTAAATGTACAGATTGTGATTCGATTTTATACAAAGCAGAATTAGAAAAATCATTAAATGTATGTCCTAAGTGCGATCACCATATGCGTGTGAGTGGGCGTAAACGTCTTGAGCATTTCTTAGATGATGCTGATCGTCAAGAATTAGGCACAGAGCACGAACCAAAAGATGTATTAAAATTTAAAGATTCTAAGAAGTATTCAGACCGTATTGCCGCTGCGCAGAAAGTCAGTGGTGAAAAAGACGCGTTAGTTGCAATGAAAGGCCGCTTAAAAGGTATTCCTGTTGCCGCGGTTGCTTTTGAGTTCTCATTTATGGGTGGTTCAATGGCATCAGTTGTCGGTGCGCGATTTGTTGATGCCGTTGATCAATGCTTAGAACATAACATGCCACTTATTTGTTTTTCTGCTTCAGGTGGTGCACGTATGCAAGAAGCGCTTATGTCGCTTATGCAAATGGCTAAAACCAGTGCTGCACTTGCTAAAATGAGCGAAAAAGGCTTGCCGTTTATTTCTGTATTGACCGATCCTACAATGGGTGGTGTTTCTGCATCATTGGCGATGCTAGGTGACATTAACGTAGCAGAGCCAAAAGCATTAATTGGTTTTGCGGGGCCGCGCGTTATTGAACAAACTGTACGTGAAACCTTACCAGAAGGTTTTCAACGCAGTGAATTCTTACTAGAGCACGGTGCAATCGATATGATTGTAGACCGTCGTGAGATGCGCGATACACTGGCACGTGTATTGGCTAAATTTATGAACTTGCCTTCTACCGAACAAGAGCATAGAGTAGCGTAAATTTCAGCTTAACTGATTACACGCTATGACAAAAAACATTCCTAGCCAATCATCAAGCCTTGATGATTGGCTTTGTTATTTAGAAAGTGTTCACCCTGCAAATATTGCCATGGGTCTTGAACGCGTTGCTGACGTCGCCAATAACATTGGCTTATTAGACACCTCTAGTAAAATTATCCTTATTGCTGGGACTAACGGCAAAGGCACCACTGCGCGCTGTTTAGAGTCTTTGTTACTTGCACAAGGACACAGTGTCGGCACTTATGCCTCTCCTCACTTAATTCATTACAACGAACGTGTTCGCATAAACGGTGCTGAGCTTGATGATCAGTTCCATGTTGATGCGTTTGATTTGCTTGAACAAGGCCGTGGTGACACACCACTGACTTATTTTGAATATGGCACTTTGGGTGCGCTTGCTATATTTAAACGCCATGCAGTAGATTACGTGCTGCTTGAAGTGGGGTTAGGTGGCCGATTTGATGCAACAAATATAGTGACGCCTTACGCCAGTGTTATCACCACTATCGATTTAGACCATAAAGAGTACCTAGGTGACACCCGCGAATTAGTCGGCTACGATAAAGCGGGTATATTTAGAGCAGCAACTCCTGCGATTGTTGGGGATTTAAATATACCTCACACGGTAACCGATTACGGCACTGACATTGCGGCTAATATGTACCTATCTGGCCAAGATTTTATTTTTACAGAGCAAGCCGAGAGTTTCAATTGGCAGTTTAATGAGCTTAACTATCAGTTCGAAAAGCCGGGTATACCGTGTCAAAATGCCGCTACCGCATTGACAACCCTTGCTGTGCTTGATTTATTACCTGCGCATGATGTTATTACTGATTGCCTCGCGAATTTAGTAGTAGAAGGGCGCTTTCAACAGCTGAGCTCATCACCTTTAGTGTATACCGATGTTGCTCATAACCCTGAATCGGCTCGCTACTTAACGCAAAAGTTAAAGCACTTGCGAGATCAAGGCTTTAAAGTTCACGCGTTAGTCGCTATGCTTGCAGATAAAGATAAAGTTGCTGTGCTAAGCGAGGTTAACGCTGTGGTTGATCAGTGGCACCTTGCAGGGCTTGATTGCTTTCGTGGTGATACAGTAGAAAACTTAGCCAAAGCAATGGATAATGTTGCAGCTAATGCACCGCAAACTCAGCATCACAATGTTGAGCAGGCACTTAGTCATGTGTTGCCAACTATTGATGAGCAATCAATATTAATTATTTTTGGCTCATTCTTTACGGTTGCAGCAGCAATTAAATATTGGAAAAAATAGAGAGAAATACGGTGAACTCAGGCTTTATAAATCGTTTAGTCGGCACAAGCATTGTAGTGATTGCAGCTATTATATTTATTCCAAATATATTGGATGGCGAAAAAGTACATTACAAAGAAGGTTTCAAAGCTATTCCTGAACGTCCTGAGTTCAAAACTATTGACTTACAAGAGGCCATTGACGACAGCGTTGCGCATGTTGAACAGCCTAAAGCTGAAGTAATAGAAGACATTACCAATGATGACAATTTGCTGGAAGCGAGCTCAAAAGCGGACGAATCAGTCTCTGAATTTGCTGATGAGCAAAAAGTGGTGACAGTCACAGCACAACCAGCCGAGCCAGAAGTTCAAGCTGTGCCTGAGGTTGCCAAACCTACTCCAGAGCCTGTACGTAAGCCAGAGGAAAACCTCACAAAAATGGCTTATGTGATTCAATTGGGAAGCTTTTCTCATGCCGCGAATGTTAAATCACTGCAAGCGAAATTGACCGCAAAAGGGTTTAAAACATTTACTCGGCCCGTTAAAACACCGAATGGCACTTTAACCAAAGTTTTTGTAGGTCCATCGCTTGATAAAGCACAACTTCAAAGCAAACTACCTGAATTAAAAGAACTTACAAAATTAAACGGTAAGGTTACACAATTCGAAGTAACAAAATGATCTGGCATTTAGCGTCATCCTCTTATAGAATGCGCCCCAAATTAACGACTAGTTGGTTATTATGATCTGGGTTGATTACGCCATACTTGGCATTATTGCACTGTCTACTATCATAGGTTTAATTCGTGGCTTTATAAAAGAAGCAATGTCTTTAGCTGTATGGGCTGGTGCATTCATCATCTCTAGCTTATTTTATCAATATTTAGCCTCCTTCCTAACCAGTATTTCTGAACCCCTTTTAAGAAATGCAGCGGCCATAGCCATATTATTCTTTGCGACGCTATTGTTAGGCGGAATGTTAAACTACCTCTTAGGTGAACTTGTACAACGTACAGGCTTATCTGGCACCGACCGTGTTTTTGGCATTGTCTTTGGTGCACTGCGTGGCGTGTTGGTCGTGAGCGCGTTACTCTTCTTTCTTGATGCTTTTACCGGTGCGCCAAACACGCATTGGTGGGGTAATTCTATTTTGATCCCAGAATTTGGCTTTGTTGTTGAGTGGTTTTTTTCATACCTCGAAAACAATTCAAGCTTTTTAAATTCGGTCAACCGTTAATCACCGAGGAAAAATTGCATGTGCGGTATCGTTGGAATAGTCGGAACATCTCCTGTTAATCAGGCGATTTATGATGGCTTAACTGTTTTGCAACACCGTGGTCAAGATGCTGCGGGCATCATTACCATTGAAAACAACACCTTTAGCTTACGTAAAGCAAATGGCTTAGTGAAAGATGTATTTCACACTCGTCATATGAAACGCTTACAAGGTACTATTGGTATTGGCCACGTACGCTACCCGACTGCTGGTTCGTCTAGCTCGTCAGAAGCACAACCTTTTTATGTTAATTCACCGTTTGGTATTGCCCTTGCGCACAATGGTAATTTGACCAATGCAGAGCAGCTTAAAGAGCAACTATTCTCTGAAGCACGCCGTCACGTTAACACGACTTCCGACTCTGAAATTTTACTTAACATCATGGCTCATGAGCTAAGTAAAGCAGATAAGTTAAAGCTTGACCCTGAAGATGTGTTCACCGCGGTTACTGAAGTGATCGACAAAGTGCAGGGCGGCTATGCTGCTATTGCTATGGTCATTGGCCATGGTGTGCTTGCATTTCGTGATCCAAATGGTATTCGTCCATTGGTATTTGGTAAGCGTGAAACAGCAAGCGGCACAGAGTATATGTTCGCTTCAGAAAGTGTGGCACTAAAAACAGATGGTTTTGAATTTGTCCGCGATGTAGCACCAGGTGAAGCCATTTATGTGACCGAAGCGGGTGAGTTTTACTCTCAAGCCTGTGCTGATAAAGCTTCTTATTCGCCTTGTATTTTTGAGTTTGTATATTTTGCTCGTCCAGATTCAAACATCGACCGTATGTCGGTCTATGCTACACGTGTCAATATGGGCACCAAGTTAGGCGAAAAAATAGCGCGTGACTGGGCTGATAAAGACATTGATGTGGTGATCCCTATCCCTGAGACATCATGTGATGTTGCACTTGAGATTGCTCGTGTTCTTGACTTACCTTATCGTCAGGGTTTTGTTAAAAACCGCTACATTGGCCGTACGTTTATCATGCCAGGGCAAGAGATGCGTAAAAAATCAGTGCGCCAAAAACTTAATGCTATTGACCGCGAGTTTAAAGGTAAAAATGTGTTATTGGTCGATGACTCAATCGTACGTGGTACTACTTCAGCACAAATCGTTGAAATGGCCCGTGAGTCAGGCGCTAAGAATGTTTACTTTGCGTCAGCTGCGCCAGAAATTCGCTTCCCGAATGTATATGGTATTGATATGCCATCAGCCGCTGAGCTAATTGCTCACGGTCGTGAAGTTGAAGACATCAACGCAAGTATTGGCTCTGATGGTTTAATTTTCCAATCGCTGGATGATTTAATTGCTGCGGTAAGCCAAGAAAACCCAGAAATCACCCGCTTTGAAACATCAGTATTTGACGGTCAATACATCACAGGTGGCATCGATCAAGATTATCTAAATCGCATTGATATGCTACGTAATGACTCAGCTAAAGCAACGCGTGAGAGCGCAATGTCAGCAAGCTTAGAATTACATAACCAAGAAGAAAACAGCGCAGATTAACTTAAGTGATGATTTAATTCTGAAGCTATATAAGAGGTGCTGCATTAACACAGCACCTCTAATCGAAATGGCCAATATTTACGAACTTCCTGCTTAAACTTCCTATTTATTTTACATGTAAAATTCATTGTCAAAGATAATATAAAAGAAGCTAATATTAAGTGTTTTTGCTACCTTACTTAATATACTTGCGATATTGTTAATATCTTACTGCGTTCTTGTGAGGGTTGCTTTGCGTGATTCAAATAATTAATTTTAGACTGCCAAAAATAAATCATAAGGTTTTGTACGTCATTTGAACTGACCAAATTTAACTTATACGGCTGAGCGGGTTTACCCGATCTGATTTATTATTATTTTTAACCATGCTATACATAGAACAAACAACAAAGGATTGCATTACAGTGAAAAGTTTCCCATCTTGTTATCAGCCATTACTTATTATTGCGATAAGCTCGCTCGCACTATTGAATGTAAACATTGCCACTGCAAGTGTTTATCAATGTGAAAAAGGCGGAGTGGTTGAGTTTAGTCAGTTTCCGTGTGGCAAAGACGCCAAAAAAATCACAGTGAAAGAGCAAAACCCAGGTGTGCCTAGTGAAATTGTGACTCATGGGAAAATGGATACCACACAGATTGATAGCTATATCCGCATTAAACAGATCGATGTAGAAATTGCTCAGCACCAAGATAAAATTGATACATTAACAGCGCATATGAATGAAGAGATTGGCAGTTTAAAAAACCAATCTGATGCACAATTAAATAACCTTACTGGCGCGAAAAAAGACACCGCAATTGCGAATCAGATGGTTAACGTGACGCAAAGGTATGATGTTCAGATTGAGCGTGAGCAACGCGATATAGATAGGCTGCAAAAAGAAAAGTTACGCTTACAAGGTCAGGGACAAGGTGATCCAAATATTGACCAAAGCAACGAGAGTAAAAAAATAGATTCGTTTATTCGCTTACAGGCTATTAAACGCGAAATAGCCGAAAGAGAATCAAAAGTTGATACTTATCAAGCTCAGATGAATCAGCAAATAGCAGCGTTAGAAGCGCAGGCAAAAGAGCAACCAGATAACCTGACTGATGCCACGTATGATAATTCATTATCAAGAAAAATGACGGCGTTAACGTCGAAGTATAATACATTGATCGAGATTGAGCAGCGCCAAATAGACAGGCTTCATGACGAAATGGCGCAGCTGCAATAGGGGAAACTACGAACTCAATTGCTTTTCACAGTATTCTGTTAAAGACACTACATTACTGGTGTTAAACAAGTAGCTAGTTACAATATTACTAAAAACTCGTATAGCATAACGCCAGCTTTGCTCTAGTGATGGGGTCATATCATGTTTTAAGTGAATTTTTAAGGTTGCTATAAAAGCGCTACATAACAAACTCACATCTTGGTGATTTAAACCCAGTTTACTTAAATTGTTAGCATGATGCTGTATAAACGGCGTCACGGCGCGTAAGTTATCAATGTGCATTATTGTTCGCTCTAGAGCACAGTAGAGTAGATAACAGTTTTTATTTAAGTCTTCGCTTGAAGGGCACTTCATAATTAAGGGTTGCCGCTTCAATTGCATTTGAAAAGTAAACGCAAAACAATGAAAGTTTGGTTTGATTATATTAATACTTTTCATTAACTGTTTTTTATTTTCTGTATTAGATTTCATAACCCTCCCATTAAACGTTTTTATACACCACTAAAATTATAGCGTGTGACACTAAAAATGCTCAGGAGATTCTTGTTCTCATGCAGCTTGAGGCAGAGCAAGGAGGATTATGATGTTGTTTAAGCATATAATTATTCATTCACAATTCTTTACAATTATGAAATTATCCAATCCTTTTTCATGTGTTGATGACCCTAATAGCTCAGACACTTTTACTTTTTCGTGGATATTTAGGTTTTTATATTTACCCTGAGCGAGGTGAATTCTTACGGGTTTTTTGGTTGCTAATTAACACAAGAGCCTTTATAATAGCCGCCATTGTTTAGCTTACTTTGTAATTGCTAAATAGGTATCAAACGACTTTTAAAGTAATTTTGATATCAGTTGGCGCGGGATGGAGCAGCCTGGTAGCTCGTCGGGCTCATAACCCGAAGGTCGTCGGTTCAAATCCGGCTCCCGCAACCAATCTTTATTTGGTTAGCATTAGAATGTTTTAAGATTATTATGTTGGTATGCAGCATAAGGTCATATTCTAAAACCAAACTTTTGAGTAGCGATTTTATTGTTACTGAATTGAAGTCGCGCATTCTAAGTAATGCGCGTTTTGCGTTTAAGCTATTAGGTTTATTTAGGTGGCGTTAGCTTCCCGCAGCCAAGCTTGGCCCATGGCCACACAGTTTTATGCTTTAGGTGTGACGCCCCGCTTGGTTCGGGGCGTTGTTGTATCTGCACCACTTGGTTTTGTTACCAAGAAATAAGCTAAGTATTTTAGGGCTATAAGCCCTTTTTTTGTTTGTATGGAGGATTTTCGTGACAAAACTTGAGCAAGACTTACTAACCATGCTTTCACCGTCTGTTGAAATGTTAGGCTTTGAATTACATGGTCTTGAGTTTGTACAAGCCGGTCGCCATTCTACGCTTAGGGTTTATATTGACCATGAAGCGGGAATTTCGGTTGATAATTGTGCTGACGCAAGTCGTCAAATTAGTGCAATCTTAGATGTCGAAGACCCGATTACAAATGAATATGATTTGGAAGTATCGTCTCCTGGTGTTGATCGTCCATTATTCAAACAAGATCACTACGAGAAGGCGCAAGGAGAGGAAGTACGTGTACGTACTAAACTTCCACAAGATGGTCGTCGTAATTTTAAAGGCGACTTAGTATCAGTTAGCAGTGATATGATCACACTATCAAGTGATGGTGCTGAGCATATGATCATGCTTAGTAACATCGAACGTGCGAACATCATCGCAAAGTTTTAGTTCGAGTGCGAAGGAATAGGGCAAGCGAGGCATTACCCATGGCAAAAGAGATATTATTGGTTGCTGAAGCCGTTTCCAATGAGAAAGCGGTTCCAAAAGAAAAGATTTTCGAAGCGTTAGAGTTCGCATTAGCGACTGCGACCAAGAAAAAACACACAGGTGAAATCGAAGTTCGTGTAGCAATTGACCGTAAAACCGGTGACTACGACACATTCCGTCGTTGGCAAATTGCAGAAGTACTTGAAGATGGTTCACTAGAAAACCCATACAGCGAAATTACATTAGAAGCAGCACAAGTTGAAGACGAAAGCCTACAACTAGGTGACTTTGTTGAAGAGCAAATCGAGTCAATTAAATTTGACCGTATTACAACGCAAATGGCCAAGCAAGTAATCGTACAAAAAGTACGTGAAGCTGAGCGTGCTTTAGTTGTTGATGCTTATAAAGATCAGCAAGGTGAGCTTGTAACGGGTGTTGTTAAAAAAGCAACACGCGATGCAATTGTGCTTGACTTAGGTAACAATGCTGAAGCGGTTATTTACCGTGACGATATGCTGCCACGGGAAAACTTCCGTCCAGGTGACCGTATCCGTGGTTTACTTTACGAAGTAAAACCAGAAGCACGCGGCGCGCAGTTATTTGTAACGCGTTCTAAGCCTGAAATGCTGATGGAATTATTCCGCATTGAGGTGCCAGAGATTGGCGAAGAAATGATTGAGTTACGTGCTGCAGCACGTGATCCAGGTTCTCGCGCTAAAATAGCTGTTAAATCTAACGACAAACGTATTGACCCTGTTGGTGCGTGTGTTGGTATGCGTGGCGCACGTGTGCAAGCTGTATCAACTGAGCTTGGTGGTGAGCGTGTTGACATCGTTCTTTACGATGACAACCCTGCACAATTTGTTATCAATGCAATGTCACCTGCAGAAGTGGCGTCTATCGTGATGGACGAAGATACGCATTCAATGGATATCGCTGTTGAAGCAGACAACCTTGCACAAGCAATCGGTCGTAATGGTCAGAACGTACGCCTTGCTAGCCAGTTAACTGGTTGGGAATTGAACGTAATGACTGTTGAAGAGATGCGTCAGAAGAATGAAGCTGAATCTGATAAGTTAATTAACTTATTCACAGAAAGCCTAGACATTGATGATGACTTTGCAACGCTACTTATTAACGAAGGTTTCTCAACACTTGAAGAAGTGGCTTATGTGCCTGCGTCAGAATTTTTAGAAATTGATGGCCTAGATGAAGAAACGGTTGATGTGTTACGTTCACGTGCAAAAGATGCGTTAACAACGAAAGCATTGAAAACAGAAGAAAGCCTAGAAGGTGCTGAGCCTGCAGAAGACTTATTAGCACTTGAAGGATTAGAGCGTCACCTTGCATTTGTAATGGCAAGTAAAGGTGTAGTAACGCTTGAAGATTTAGCAGAGCAGGGTATCGACGAATTAGTTGATATTACTGAGCTGTCACCTGAACAAGCAGGTGAACTAATTATGGCTGCGCGTAACATTTGTTGGTTCGCAGACGAGTAATTTATTAACGGAGGTATTAGAAACTATGGCAGAAGTAAATGTTGAAAAACTAGCCGGGGATATTGGTACAACTGTTGATAAACTACTTCAACAACTATCGCAAGCCGGTATTACCAAAAAAGCAGGTGATAATGTAACTGAAGCTGAAAAAGCAAAGTTACTTGATCACTTAAGCAAGTCACATGGTGGCACGGGCTCTGAAGGCCCAGCGCGCATGACATTGCAACGTAAGAGCAAAAGCACACTGAGTGTGACTGGCTCTACAGGTCAAGCAAAGTCAGTGCAAGTAGAAGTGCGTAAAACACGTACTTATGTTAAGAAGAGCGCAATGGAGCAGGAGCAAGAGCAAGCACGTATAGCCGCTGAAGAAGCAGCACGTCGTGAAGCTGAGCAAAAAGCTGCACAAGAAGCCGCTGAACTTAAAGCGAAACAAGATGCAGAGCGAAAAGCCAAAGAAGAGGCTGATCGTAAAGCAAAAGAAGAAGCTAAACGTAAAGCAGATGCTGAACGTGCAGCAAAACAGAAGCAGATGACCCCTGAGCAAAGTGCTAAGTCTGAGAAAGATCGCATCGAAGCTGAGCGTCTGCAAAAAGAAGCAGAAGAGGCCGCATTGAAGAAAGCTGAAGAAGAAGCGAAACGTCAAGCAGAAGAGGCAAGAAAGCTAGCTGAAGAGAATTCAGCGCGCTGGAAGAAAGAAGAAGAAGAACGTAAGAAACGCGAAGAAACCGCGGATCACCACCTTACGACTTCTACCTATGCACGTGAAGCAGAAGATGTTGCTGATGCACGTGATGAGCAAGGCTCACGCCGCGCGAAGAAAAAGAAAAAGGCACCAGCAAAAGATAAATTTGCTGCGTCTAAAGGCCGTAAAGGCAAGCTAAAAGCACCAACGTCGTTACAGCATGGTTTCCAAAAACCTACCGCTGACGTTAAAAATGAAGTGCGTATTAGCGAAACAATTACAGTAGCTGAGCTTGCATCGCGCATGGCTGTTAAAGGCGCTGAAGTTGTTAAAACAATGATGAAAATGGGTGACATGGTTACCATTAACCAAGTGATTGACCAAGAAACAGCACAACTTGTTGCTGAAGAAATGGGTCACAAAGTTATCATCGTTAAAGAAAACGAATTAGAGCAAACAGTACTAAATGACCGTCATGAAGATGGCAAGTCAGAGCCACGTGCGCCAGTTGTTACTGTAATGGGTCACGTTGACCATGGTAAAACATCAACACTTGACTACATTCGTTCAGCGAAAGTTGCATCAGGTGAAGCTGGTGGTATCACGCAGCACATTGGTGCTTACCACGTTGAAACTAACGGCAACATGATTACGTTTTTAGATACTCCGGGACATGCCGCGTTTACATCAATGCGTGCACGTGGTGCTAAAGCGACTGATATCGTAATCTTAGTGGTTGCAGCAGATGATGGTGTAATGCCACAAACTAAAGAAGCGGTACAGCATGCTCGTGCAGCTGGCGTTCCTTTAATCATTGCTGTAAACAAAATGGATAAAGAAGGCGCAGATCCAGATCGCGTTAAGAACGAACTAGCACAGCTAGACGTTATCCCTGAAGATTGGGGCGGTGATACGCAGTACGTTCATATCTCAGCTAAAACTGGCTTAGGTATTGATGACTTGTTAGAAGCTGTGCTTATGCAATCAGAACTTTTAGAGCTATCTGCACCAAGTGAAGGCATGGCAGCAGGTGTTGTAATCGAATCACGTCTTGATAAAGGTCGTGGTCCAGTTGCATCTATTCTTGTTCAGTCAGGTACGCTTAACCAAGGTGATATCGTACTATGTGGCCTTGAATATGGTCGTGTACGTGCAATGAAAGATGAAAACGGTAAAGACATCAAGTCTGCGGGTCCATCTATCCCAGTAGAGATTTTAGGTCTTTCTGGTATCCCTGCGGCAGGTGATGAAGCGACTGTTGTTAAAGATGAGCGTAAAGCGCGTGAAGTTGCTCTTTATCGTCAAGGTAAATTCCGTGACGTTAAATTGGCTCGTCAGCAAAAAGCGAAGCTTGAAAACATGTTTACTAACATGGCTGAAGGCGATGTATCAGAAGTTAACGTGGTACTTAAAGCTGACGTTCAAGGTTCAATTGAAGCAATTTCAGATTCACTAACTAAGCTTTCTACTGATGAAGTAAAAGTGAAGATTGTAGGTTCTGGCGTTGGTGGTATCACCGAAACAGATGCGACACTTGCTGCAGCATCAAACGCAATCGTAGTTGGCTTTAACGTTCGTGCTGATGCATCAGCGCGTAAAGTGATTGAGTCTGAAAACCTAGATCTTCGTTATTACAGCGTAATCTATGCCTTAATCGAAGAAGTTAAGCAAGCCATGTCTGGTATGCTTGCTCCTGAGTTTAAGCAAGAGATCATTGGTCTTGCTGAAGTTCGTGACGTATTTAAGTCTCCAAAAATTGGCGCTATCGCTGGTTGTATGGTTACTGAAGGTACTATCAAACGCAGTGCTCCTATCCGTGTACTTCGTGATAACGTGGTTATCTATGAAGGTGAGCTTGAATCTCTACGTCGCTTTAAAGATGACGTTCAAGATGTTCGTAATGGCATGGAATGTGGTATCGGCGTTAAGAACTACAATGACGTTCGCGTTGGTGACCAAATCGAAGTATTCGAAACAGTTGAAGTACAACGTTCACTTTAATTGTTAGCATATTAAGATAATAAATGGGGGCTCAGCCCCCATTTGTGTATCCATTATTAAATTAACTTATTTATATTTCTCAATAAGTTATAAAATTAGAGTAAAGAGCAATGAGAGAATTTTCTCGCACTGATCGTGTTGCTCAGCAAATTCAAAAAGAAATTGCTGTTATATTACAACGCGAAATTAAAGATCCTCGTTTAGGTATGGTGACGGTATCAGCCGTTGAAGTATCACGTGATTTATCTTATGCCAAAGTATTTATCACGGTATTTAATACCGAAGATGAAAACGCTGCTAAGCAAAGTGCCAAAGTACTTAACGAAGCGACTGGGTATATTCGCTCGTTATTAGGTAAGCGTATTCGTGCTCGCATTATGCCTGAACTTAAATTCGTGGTTGATAATTCACTAATGGAAGGGATGCGTATTTCTAACTTAGTGGATTCGGTTATCCGTGAAGATAATGCTAAACACGTTGATGACGAAAACGATAGCGAAGAAGGCACTAAAGACTAATGGCAAGACGCAGTAAGGGCCGTCCGATTGATGGCATTTTGTTGTTAAACAAACCACAAGGCATTTCATCGAACAGAGCCTTACAGCAGGCAAAAGGTATTTATTTTGCGCAAAAAGCTGGGCATACCGGGGCGCTTGACCCTTTAGCCACAGGTATGTTGCCGATTTGCTTTGGTGAAGCGACCAAGTTTACCCAGTTTCTACTCGATACAGATAAAACCTATGTGGTACGAGCAAAATTAGGTGAACGTACCACAACGTCAGATTCTGATGGTGAATTGGTGCAAACGCGTGATGTAAATATCAGTAAAGAATTACTTGAGCAAGAAATTGCCAAATTCTTAGGCGAGTCAGATCAGTACCCTTCAATGTATTCAGCGTTAAAGTATGAAGGCAAACCTTTATATAAATATGCACGTGAAGGCATTGAAGTACCGCGCAAATGTCGAAAAATCAATGTGTTTAGTTTAACACTTGATGAGTTTGATGAAGCGAATAACGAAGTACAAATGACCGCCCATGTCTCTAAGGGTACTTATATCCGCACTATTGTAGATGACTTAGGTGAAAACCTAGGCTGTGGCGCGCATGTTATTATGCTGCACCGCTCTGCTGTTGGTCATTACCCAGCGGATAAAATGGTCTCGCTTGAGCAACTTGAAGCATTATTGGCAAAAGCCAAAGCTGAAGAACTTGCACCTTCGAATTATCTTGATGAGCTGCTATTGCCTATGGATACAGCACTGGTTGATTTACCTGTTGTTGAGATAACTAAAGAGCAGGGCGTGTCATTTAGTCATGGTCAAGCTGTTGTGTTGGGTAAAACCTTACCTGAAGGGCCAATAAAAGTGCTGGCAGATGGCGTGTTTATTGGCACCGGAGAGCGTAACCCGGATGGTCATTTAAAGTCTAAACGCGGTTTGTCGAATCAACAAGAGAGCGCAAGCTAAGTTTATCTTGTAGTTATTACTAAAGCTGGTAGAATACGCCCGCTTAATCGTTTTGGCTGAATTAGTGATCGGCTAAGACACCTTTTACATTTATTTTTGGAGTTACTATGTCACTAAGCAATCAAGAAAAAATCGATATCATCGCAAAATTCGCACGTGCAGAAGGCGACACTGGTTCACCTGAAGTACAAGTTGCACTTTTAACTTTTGATATCAACAAGCTTCAAGGTCACTTTGCTGATCACAAGCATGACTTCCACTCACGTCGTGGTCTGCTTCGTAAAGTAAGCACTCGTCGTAAACTGCTTGATTACCTTAAAGGTAAAGACATTGCACGTTATACTGCGTTAATCCAAGAGCTTGGCCTACGTCGCTAAGAACTAGATTACCTAAAAAGGAGCTTCATAGCTCCTTTTTTTGTGCCTGAAAATCCCTAGAACAAAAATTAAACCGCTTGAATAATCGTATAAAACCCCCATAACTGAATACAGCTAACGCGGCCATTATTATCTAGGTAGTGGACTCGCATTTTACGCTCGCTTTGGTATATACTATTGCGCGTAGATGAAAAGGTTCATCTACGGTTATTTACATCATTGCCAATTGTAGTACTTAATTGATTTCCAACTGAATACAATTATGTACTGTAATTGGTACTTTGATGGAACACTTATTTACATTTAAAGGACATTTTAAGTGCAAGCAATTATTAAAGAATTTCAACTAGGTCAACATACCGTTACCCTAGAAACAGGTGCAATCGCTCGTCAAGCAGACGGCGCAGTATTAGCAAGCATTGGCGACACATCAGTATTGGTTACTGTTGTTGGTAAGCGTGAAGCACAACCAGGTCAAGACTTCTTCCCACTAACAGTAAACTACCAAGAGCGTATGTACGCTGCGGGCCGTATCCCTGGTGGCTTCTTAAAGCGTGAAGGTCGTCCTAACGATGGCGAAACTCTTATCGCACGTCTTATTGACCGTCCAATTCGTCCACTTTTCCCAAATGGTTTCGTAAACGAAGTACAAGTTATTGCTACTGTTGTTTCTGTTAACCCTGAAATCCAACCTGATATGGTTGCGATGATTGGTACTTCAGCAGCACTTGCTATCTCTGGTATTCCATTCAGCGGCCCAATTGGTGCAGCGCGTGTTGGTTATATCAACAACGAGTACGTACTTAACCCAACACTAAAAGAGCTTGAAGAAAGCCAACTAGACTTAGTTGTTGCGGGTACTGATAATGCTGTACTTATGGTTGAATCAGAAGCAGACGTTCTTGCTGAAGACGTAATGCTTGGTGCGGTTGTTTATGGTCATGAGCAATCTCAAGCTATTATCAACGCAATCAACGAATTTAAAGCAGAAGCGGGCAAGCCTACATGGGATTGGACTGCACCTGAGAAAAATGTATCTCTTGAAGAAAAAGTAGCCTCTTTAGCTGCTGATAAAGTAGGCGAAGCTTACCGCATCACTGATAAAGTAGCGCGTAAAGAAGCATTAACGGCAGCAAAAGACGCTGTTGTTGAAGCACTTACGAGCGAACTTGCAGAAGATGAAACTCTCGACAAGCAAGAAGTAGGTAAAGTATTCGGTTCACTTGAGAAGAAAATCGTACGTGGCCGCATCACTGCTGGTGAAAAACGTATCGATGGTCGTGAACCAGATATGATCCGTGCTCTAGACGTAATGACTGGCGTATTACCGCGTACTCACGGCTCTGCAATCTTTACTCGTGGTGAAACACAAGCACTTGTAACTGCAACACTTGGTACAGAGCGTGATTCACAGTTAATCGACGATTTAACGGGTACGCATAAAAACCACTTTATGCTTAACTACAACTTCCCTCCGTTCTGCGTAGGTGAAACTGGTTTTGTTGGTTCTCCTAAGCGCCGTGAAATCGGTCACGGTAACTTAGCTAAGCGTGGTATTGCAGCTGTAATGCCAACATTGACTGAGTTCCCTTACTCAATCCGTGTTGTATCTGAAATCACTGAATCTAACGGTTCATCTTCAATGGCTTCAGTATGTGGTACATCACTTGCTCTTATGAACGCAGGTGTACCAATTAAAGCGTCTGTTGCAGGTATCGCGATGGGCCTAGTTAAAGAAGACGAGAAATTTGTTGTTCTTTCTGACATCTTAGGTGATGAAGATCACTTAGGTGACATGGACTTTAAAGTTGCGGGTACTACTAACGGTATCACAGCACTGCAAATGGATATCAAGATCGAAGGTATCACGCAAGAAATCATGCAAATTGCACTTAAGCAAGCCAAAGCTGCACGTTTACACATCCTAGGTGTGATGGACGAAGCAATTGCTGCACCTTCTGAAGAGCTTTCTCAATTTGCTCCGCGTATCTACACCATGAAGATCCCTGCGAAGAAAATCGCTGAAGTTATCGGTAAAGGTGGCGCAACAATTCGTCAGCTTACTGAAGAGACTGGTACAACGATTGAAATCGAAGATGACGGTACAATCAAAATTGCTGCAACTGACGGCATGAGTGCACAAGATGCAATCACCCGTATTGAGCAATTAACTGCTGAACTTGAAGTAGGTACTATCTACCAAGGTAAAGTTGTACGTATCGTAGACTTTGGTGCTTTCGTTAACATTCTACCTGGTAAAGATGGTTTAGTGCATATTTCACAAATCAGCACTGAGCGCGTTAACAACGTTGCAGATCACCTTAGCGAAGGCCAAGAAGTTAAAGTTAAAGTACTAGAAGTAGATCGCCAAGGTCGCGTACGTTTAAGCATTAAAGAAGCAATGGAATCAGCAGCTCCTGCAGCTGATGCACCATCTGACGCTTAATTGCTGATATTTAATCCAGTTAATTGCTGGATAACATAAAAAGGGGCTGTTTAGCCCCTTTTTTTATGCTTTAATGAAACCTCTTTATATACATCTTGTCTATATTGCTTACTTTTGAGGTATTAAGGATTTTAATGATTTTTAAACATGTAGCGTTTGCAACAGTGGCTTTATTGTCTTTAAGTGCGTGCCAATCTACCACGCAATCTGAACCCACGCCTATTATCAATGTGCCGTTCACTGCGCCATTAGCTTCTGATTTTAGAAGTGAAATCGCCATTGCACGTTATTCAGAATTATTAAACCGCACAGATTTATCTACTGAGCAGCAAGCTAAACTGTATTACGACCGCGGAGTTTTATTCGATAGTATCGGTATGTCTACTTTAGCGCGTATTGATTTTAATCGTGCCGTGCAGATGAAACCTGATTTAGCAGAGGTATATAATTTTTTAGGTATTCATCATACCTTGATGCAACAATATGAAAAAGCGTATGAGTTTTTTGATTCTGCATTAGAATTGAATGAGCAACATGAATACGCATATTTAAACCGTGGAATTGCACTTTATTATGGTGATAGAGCCAATTTAGCAACGGCAGATTTAGCGCAATTTTTAGCACGCTCACCAAGCGACCCTTATCGCGTATTATGGCTTTATTTAGCGCAATCTAATGACAATGCAGAGCAAGCGTTAATAGATTTAAAAGCCAATGCGCAAGGCTTAGATGAAACACAGTGGGCTTACAGTTTAATATCGCTTTATTTAGGTGATATGAGTGAGCAAAGCTTTTTGTCAGGTGTTGGTGAAGGGGTAAGTTCTAATGAAGAATATGCACAGCGTTTATGTGAAGCTTATTTTTATCTAGCTAAGATGTACCAAGCCCGTGGTTTAGACTATCAAGCTGCAGATTTTTTTCGTTTAGCATTAGCTACTAACGTGCATGAGTTTGTTGAATATAAATATGCACGTTTAGAACTTGAGTTAATGACTGGTGATAACGCGAGTTAATATTAAGCTGACTTGTGTGGTGTTACTGAGCCTGCTTTTGCTTATGGGCTCAGTAAATCATAATAATATACTGGCTTTGTGGCTTGGTAAGAAAAACCCTCACGCTGCAATTGCCGGATTTAATCAATTCCCCCAGTTTTTTAATGCTCACTTGCTGAGTATTCCCAACCCAATTATTGAAATACTCGCATTAAATGGGTCAACGGACGCGCAATTTATATGGGCATTGCAACTACTTGAGCAACATCAAGCTGATACGGCTAAGGTGTATTGGCAGCCAAGTGTTGCTAAGCAACCTGACAAACAGCGATTGCACCTCGCGAATTTGCTAATGGAACATCAACGTTGGCACGAGCTTGCTCACTTGGCAACACAAGAGTTAATACCATCATCCGATACCTTTGATTTGATAAAGTTAAATTTGGGCTATCCTGCTCATGCTATCAGCCATGATTTTGCAAAGCGTTCGGACTTTAGTTTATCAACTGCGGATGTCATAGCTGACACACACTGTGAATACAATGTATTAATGATGACAGATCATTATCAGGGATTGACTAAGCTAAAGGATTTTAAACAGCGATATATTACTCAACCAGAGCCTAGACGCGGCGCCTTTTGCTTTTCTACGCCCTTGTACTTAGGCAGTGATATAAGTTGTCAAAATAACCCTAAACATGCAGCAAGTTGTGATTGGCAGGCTTTAATAAGTAATGTGCAATGGCCAAAGGAGTATGATTTTATTGTTATGATGCCACGGACAGGAAAAGGCAATGTTCGCTCCGGTATAATGCAGTTAGGTTCACAAAGTCACTATGGTATTTTTTTGCATGAGTTGATGCATTTTAATGGCTTTGAAGATGAGTACGCTTTACCAATCGTAAAACAAGCATGGTTATGCAAACAAACAGGTTATGTGGCACCAAATTTATTTATTGCTAACAATATTGCACCGCCAGAAGGTTGGCATGTAAGTCAAAGCTGCCAAGGCCGCATAAAAGCCTATAAACCCAGTGATAATTGGTCAATTATGCAATATCAGCAGCTTGCATTATCGACTAAATACAGAGAACTGTGGTCTGCGCAAATTAATAATAAACAGCAGCATCTCTTACGTTTTGCTGATTATTTTAGCAAAGTGTCGGGAACTGTGAATTTTATTGACAAAATGACGAATAATCACAACACAGAGTAAAGTTGTTGGTTTTATTAAATCAAGGTTAAATTAGTCTAAAATATCAGCAGGTAGGGGGGCTTGCTATAGACAAAATGTCCCTCAGTCAGTATAACTATACCTTTGTATAATATTCATTTAAGCTGAATTAAAAACCATTTCAATGACCAGTACACAATTAAAATTAACTATTAGCGTATTGATATTCTTATGACTTTAAAAGGTTCCTCATTATGACTTTGCTCTGGATACCCTTGTTATCCTTAATTGGCAGTGTTATTTCTTCATGCACCGGCAAATTATCTCGTAATCAAACCACGAGTTTAACTTTAATTGCACCTTTGTGTGCGTTAGCGATTGCGATTTACCATACTCCAGCCGTATTAAGCGGAGAAACAATCCGTTATACCCTTGATTGGATCCCGGCATTGGGCATGGAACTCGCATTTCGTTTAGATGGTTTAAGTCTATTATTCATTTTTATGATTTTAGGCATAGGCTCGCTCGTTATTTTCTATACGCGTTATTACTTAAGTAGTAATGATTCGATGCCGAAACTCTATAGTTATTTAATGCTGTTTATGACCGCCATGCTTGGTATTGTTATGTCTAACAATGTTATTCAATTATGGCTGTTTTGGGAGCTAACTAGTATTAGTTCTTTCTTATTGATCAGCTATTGGTGGCATAAATCTGAAGCCCGTAAAGGTGCAAGAATGGCCTTGGCTGTTACAGGTGCTGGCGGCTTAGCCTTGTTGGGTGGCTTGCTACTACTGGGTGATATTGTCGGCAGTTATAACCTTGATACTATTTTGGCTAGCCGTGTATTAATTCAATCTCATGATTTGTATGAGCTTGCTTTAGTATTAGTGCTATTAGGCGCTTTTACTAAATCCGCGCAATTTCCATTTCACTTTTGGTTGCCTCATGCCATGGCGGCTCCTACACCGGTAAGTGCTTATTTGCACTCTGCAACCATGGTAAAAGCGGGTATCTTCTTAATGGCACGTTTTCACCCAGCACTGGCGGGGAACGATACCTGGTTTATTTTAGTCGCGATGACAGGTTTAGCGACCTTGTTAGTCGGTGCCTACATTGCATTGTTTAAACATGACTTAAAAGGGTTACTGGCGTACTCAACCATTAGCCACCTGGGTTTGATCACTTTACTTTTAGGTTTAGATACTGAGCTTGCAACAGTGGCTGCTATTTTCCATATTATTAACCATGCAACCTTTAAAGCCTCTTTGTTTATGGCAACGGGTATTATCGACCATGAAACCGGTACTCGTGACATGCGTAAGCTCAATGGCATGTGGCGTTTTATGCCTTATACCGCGACCCTTGCGATGGTTGCTGCTGCCGCAATGGCGGGTGTGCCACTGTTAAATGGTTTCCTGTCAAAAGAAATGTTTTTTGCTGAAACCTTACACCAGCAGGTGCTGGGTTCTATGTCTTGGTTAATTCCAGTCTTGGCTACGTTGGCTGCTGCGTTTTCTGTTGCGTATTCTGCTCGTTTTATTCATGACGTGTTCTTTAATGGTGATCCAATTGATTTGCCGAAAACACCTCATGAGCCACCACGTTATATGCGTGTGCCAATCGAAATTTTAGTGGTGCTGTGCTTGTTAGTGGGTATGTTCCCTAATTTTGTTGTGGATGGCATTTTAACCGCGGCGTCCCTTGCTGTCCTCGGTGATGCAACCCCAGAATTTAAATTGTCAATTTGGCATGGCTTTAACTTGCCTTTATTTATGAGCTTCTTAGCTACTTGTTGCGGTATATTTATTTATATTCAACGTAAACACTTATTTCAGTTTCAAGCTTCATTGCCGGCTTTTAATGCGAAAAAGACGTTTGAAAGAGCGTTATATAGCGTGATTAAGTGGAGCCAAGACAAAATTCAAAGCACTGAAAACGGTTCATTACAACGCTATATTGTTGTCATGCTGGCGGTTGTACTATTGTGTGCAGGTTGGCCATTATTTGAAATGGGAGCTTTGGCAGGTACCGCGCCAAGTACACCAATTGATTTTCATAATGCGATAGGGGCTGGGCTATTAATTATTGGTGCTATAAGCACCGTGTTGTGGCATCGCTCTCGTATGGTGTCACTGTTAATGATATCAATAGTCGGTTTAATGGTATCGGTAGCCTTTACTCGCTTCTCAGCGCCTGATTTAGCGTTAACGCAATTAACCGTAGAAGTTGTTACGGTAATACTGCTTATGTTGGCATTATTTTTCTTACCACAACGTACGCCGAAAGAGTCAAGCTCTTTACGCATCCTTCGTGATTTAGGTATTGCTTCAGCTGTTGGTGTGGTGGTTGCTAGTATTTGTTATGCGTTACTTACTCGTCCACTTGAATCTATTTCAGACTTTTTTGTTGCCAATGCTAAAACCGGTGGTGGTGGTACTAACGTCGTCAACGTTATTCTAGTCGATTTTAGGGGCTTTGATACGCTAGGCGAAATTACCGTATTAGGTATTGCTGCTCTGGGTATTTATAAGTTACTCGCTAATTTACCGCTGTTTATGCCTGCTAGTGATAGTGAAGGGCGCCCGTGGGCACGTGAACGCTACCCGATACTACTATCGAGTATTTCACAAAGTTTATTACCTCTGGCTTTATTAGTATCGGCCTATATTTTCTTACGTGGTCACAATTTACCAGGTGGTGGTTTTATTGCAGGGCTAGTAACGTCTATTGCCTTTATTTTGCAGTACATGGCTCGCGGCTCTGTGTGGATCACCTCGCGCTTTGATGTAAATTATCGCAAGATTATCGCCTCAGGTATTGCTATCGCCATGTTTACCGGATTAGGTAGTTGGGCCTTTGGTCGACCTTTCTTAACCACATGGTTCGATTATTTTGATATACCATTTGTCGGTAAAACTGAACTGGCAAGTGCCATCGTATTTGATTTAGGTGTTTATTTAACGGTTGTTGGCGCGACGCTGATGATTTTAGCAAGCCTTGGTAAGCTAACAGCGGATGCACCAAAAGAAGAGGTAAATATTTAATGGAACTGTTATACGCATCATGCGTAGGTATTTTAGTGACTTGTGGTATTTACTTGCTCCTTCGAGCACGTACTTTTCCGGTTGTATTAGGTCTGACGATGCTCTCTTATGCGGTAAACCTATTTTTATTTTCAGCAGGGCGCTTAACAATTAATAAAGCCGTTGTACTGGGTACTGGTGCTGATTATGCCGACCCGTTGCCGCAAGCGTTGGTGCTTACAGCGATTGTAATCGGTTTTGCAATGACTGCTTTTGTAGTTATCTTAGCAATAAGAGGACGTGCAGACTTAGGAAACGACCATGTAGATGGTCACCTTGTTAAAAGTAATAGCAAGGAGCAAAAATGATTCAGCATATAGCGTCATGGCCTGTTTTATTGCCCATGCTGGCGGCAATAATTTTGCTATTACCACCGTGTGGTAAAAGTATTCCAATTCGCCGTGTTGTATCGATTGTAATGTCAATCATCACTGCGTGTGTCAGCGTTGCATTACTAATCACTGTGTACAAAAATGGCCCTATTGTCTACGCTATTGGTGACTGGCAAGCGCCGTTTGGCATTGTTCTTGTAGCTGATTTATTGTCGGTGTTAATGGTGGTGTTAACCTCGTTCTTAGCGCTTACTGTCGCTTTATACAGCAGTGTAGGGGATGATGAAAAGGGCAGCTTTTTCCACCCACTAGTCCACTTTCTAGTGTTAGGTGTGAATGGCGCGTTCTTAACAGGCGATCTATTTAACCTATTTGTTTTCTTTGAAGTCTTACTAATTGCATCCTATGCCTTACTGATGCATGCCGGTGATAAACATAAAACCCGTGCAGCATTGCAATACGTCATATTGAACTTAATTGGTTCGAGTGTCTTTTTAATCGCATTAGGTATTTTATACGGTGTATTAGGTACTTTAAATATTGCTGACATGTCGGTTAAAGTGTCGCAACTACAAGGGGATGATGTCTTCCTTGCGAAAATAGGTGGTTTATTATTACTGGTTGTTTTTGCCTTAAAAGGTGCATTGTTGCCACTGCATTTATGGCTGCCAAATACATATGCCAGTGCAATGCCTGTTGTTGCCGCTTTATTTGCAATTATGACTAAAGTGGGTGTGTACGCAATGCTACGTGTTTACACTGTGATCTTTGGTGAAAATGCAGGGCCTTTAAATCATATGGCGCAACCTTGGCTTTGGGGGCTTGCGATAGCGACCATTGTTATTGGTGCGATTGGTGTCCTTGCTGCGCAAGACTTACGTAAGCTTACCGCTAACCTAGTTGTGGTATCAGTAGGTACTTTGGTGGCGTTAGTTGCGATACAGCATGTTAGTGCTACAGCTGCTCTGCTTTATTATTTAGTGCACTCTACACTTGTCTGTGCCGCTTTGTTTTTATTGGCGGATCTGATATCGCATCAGCGTGGTAAAGTGGCAGACAGGTTAGCGCCTGGACGTGGCGTTGCACAACCGGTGTTGCTAGGTGCGTGTTTTATTGTTGCAGCACTTGCAGTAGTGGGTATGCCGCCGTTATCTGGGTTTGTTGGAAAAGTTTGGATATTAAAAACGACGTTAGATAGCGAACGCGCTTTAATCTTTTGGCCAGTGTATTTGATTGCCAGTTTTGCTTTATTGGTTGCGTTAACACGAGCAGGTACTAGTTTATTTTGGGAACGTAAACACCAAGACCGTGACCACCCTGTGGAAGATAATGCCAAACCCATGCAAGTGATAGCGGTGATTGCTCTACTGGCTGGTTCGCCATTGATGGTTATTTTTGGTGGCCCGATCACTGAATATATGATTGCTGCAGCCACACAGTTACATGACATAACCTTGGGTATTAATACTGTACTTAAGGGAGGCTTATAATGCGTTTAGAATCCCGTTATCGTTGGTTGCCAACACCATTTCGCAGCCTTTTATTATTTGTTGTCTGGCTGTTGTTAAATAACAGTGTATCGCCAGGCCATTTAGTGCTCGCGACATTATTTGCTTTTTTAATTCCAATTATCACGTTTCCATTTCGTGAGCCGCAGCCGTTAATCATCAAACCTGGACTGGCTATTAAACAATTATTGCTAGTGCTGTTCGATATTGTCACAGCGAACTTACAAGTTGCATTATTGATTTTAGGGCCTGTTAAAAAGCTACGTCCTGCGTTTGTAAAAGTACCGCTGGATCTTAGTCATGAAATGCCAATTACAATTTTGGCAAGTACAGTGTCACTCACACCGGGTACTGTGAGTGCGGAAGTTTACCCCATACCAGAATCATTGCCGGAAGGGGAAGAGCCGACACAGCGCTATTTATTGATTCATGTATTGGATTTAGCCGATGAGCAGGAATTAATAGATACGATCAAACAACGCTACGAAGCACCTCTTAAGGAGATTTTTCAATGTTAGAAACGGTTTTTTTAATCGTCTTTGCCATGATAGGGCTATCCCTGTTGCTGAATTTGTGGCGTTTGGTGGTAGGCCCTTCAGTTCCTGATAGAATTTTAGCGCTTGATACTATGTATATAAATACAATTGCATTGATTATTTTATATGGCATGAGTATGGGCACAGGGCTGTATTTTGAAGCTGCATTACTTATTGCAATGCTTGGTTTTGTAAGTACCGTAGCGGTATGTAAATACTTGCTACGCGGCGATATCATCGAATAAGGTAAGTTTATGTACAGTGAATGGGTAGTGTCTATTTTATTGCTAATTGGCGGCGCGTTTATTTTAATTGGCTCAATTGGGCTTATTAAAATGCCTGACTTTTTTATGCGTTTACATGGCCCAACCAAGGCAACTACCTTAGGTATGGCTGGGGTGTTAATTGCCGCTATGGTGTTTTTTAGTACCACACAAGAGGGGATCAGTGTGAAAGAGTTATTGATCACCATCTTCTTATTAATTACAGCACCCATCAGTGGCTATATGTTGATAAAATCAGCAATACACCATAAGTTAAAAGCTAAAGACGGCACCAAAGGTTTAGATAACGTTGAAGACGATTAAAAACCAAACTTCATCTTAAAATAAAACCCGCTGAGTTTATCTGAGCGGGTTTTTTACTTACTATTGTTTAATACTCGTACTGAATAATACAACGCTATTAACTATGATAAATAATAAAAAACTGTTGCTCGCAAGCTTACTTATATTGTTGCCGCTAATCGACAGCCTATTTGTACCAATGGCCTTTGGCTTGCAGTATCGAAGTGAAAAGGCGATGTACTTAGTAAGCGCCTATTTAATACCGATAAAGTTGATATTAGTTATTGTAGGAGGTCTACTTCTGGCACGGTTTGCTAAAGCTCAAGCTGAGTGTGGCACAACGCGTAACAGGTATAGCAAATTTTATATACTCGTTTTATTTGGCCTTGCAATCGTACAATGTGCGATATTTTTAATTATTTGTACCATGTATATTATAGTTGGCAGCCAAGCTGATGATTATCAGCAACAGGGTAATATCAGTGTTTATACCGCTGATGTTGGTAAGTTTGGCGAAGCGACTCATTATTTTTCATATCAGTGCACTGACCAAAACGGTTTCTATACGTTAACACCTATTGCAACACTCGATTGGCTTGGTCATTTTAGCTTTAAGGTCAAAGAAAACACGTTAATGATTAAGCATAACGATTATGCAGGTAAAGGCGAGCAAATAAAGCAGGTGGACTTAACAGGGTATAGTTGCAAATAGAAAAAAGTACCAACATCCTTGTGAGTACTTGTTGATTTACAGTTTAGTTTTTATCTGTATCTAGCATGTCATCATGCTCAGCCATATCCCATGGTAATTCACCTGGGCTGTTATCTAAAAAGTGCAGATAGTTCTCAAATTGATCAAGTATGTCTTTCACAATATCCCCTTCATTAAAGCCATAAATGTCATAGGACAGACCACCGCGTCGCAAGAAAACCTCGGCGCGATAATAAAGTTGAGGAGTATGATCTTCTGGTTTAAGTTCTGCATACGCAAAGCTGGGTTTAGCGTGCTCAGTCATTCGTATATCATAAACAAAATCAACATGTTCATGACGAACAACGGTTAAATAAGCACGGCCCATAACGCCATCAAATTCGACAACTGCTTGCCATTTTCGAGCGCTTAACTCTGTTTGCACTTCTTGCATTGCTTTTACAACAACCTGACTGATAAAGCTATGCACTTTATCTTTACTTGGATAGTCAACCATGGATTTTAAGCGATGCTTCCAATGTGAGATATCGAGGTTTCTATTGCTTAACGTATGCGCTTGCAGACTAATATCACGGTGGCCCTCAATGCGCAATGCTCGCCATAGACCAAAGGTGGCAAGTAGCATTATCACCGCAAAGGGTAAAGCACTGGCGATGGTCATGGTTTGTAATGCACTTAATCCTCCAGCAATCAATAGTACGGCAGCCACGGTACCCTCGAGTACAGCCCAAAATACACGTTGCCATGCTGGAGTATCAACACTGCCACCAGAGGCTAAGGAATCGATAACAAGGGAGCCTGAATCAGAGGACGTGACAAAAAAGGTAATAATCAAAATGACCGTCAGCAACGAGATAAAGAATGACCAAGGTAACGCTTCAAATAATTGAAATAACGCTACAGCATGATTTGCTTGTACATCGGCTATTAAAGTATCAAAACCTTGATTCATAATCAGGTTTAAGGCGGTATCGCCAAAAATAGAGAACCACAAAAAAGTAAAAATAGTCGGTACTAGCATTACACCTACAACAAACTGTCTTATGGTGCGTCCGCGGCTTATTTTAGCAATGAACATGCCTACAAAAGGTGCCCAAGCGATAGTCCAGCCAAATATAAATAATGTCCAGTTACCTATCCAATCGCTACGGCTATAAGCTTGTAAATTGAAAGTACGCTCCACAATACCACTTAAGTAACTTCCGGTGTTTTGCAAAAAAGACTCTAAAATATGAATACTTGAACCGACAAAAAAGACAAACGTCATCAAAGTGATCGCTAACACCATATTTAAAATAGAAAGACGCTTTACCCCTTTATCCATACCAGCAACAACGGACAGGGTGGCTGCGGCTGTTATTAGTGCAATCGCAATAATTTGTACTGTGGTACTTATCGGGATACTGGGCCATAAATAATGCAGGCCAGCATTAATTTGTGTCACAGATAAACCAAGCGTGGTGGCAATACCAAAGAGAGTGCCTAAGATAGCAAACACATCCACTGTATGGCCAATTGGGCCATGAATTTTATCACCAATAAGTGGGTATAATGCGGAGCGAATCGACAATGGTAGACCATGACGAAACGCAAAGTAAGCGAGAACTAACCCGACAATGCCGTATATTGCCCAAATATGAAAGCCCCAGTGAAAAAAGGCTATTTGCATAGCTTGTTTAGCCGCATCCACGGTTTCTGCCGCACCACTTGGCGGCGAGGCGTAATGCAATACAGGTTCAGCGACACCAAAATAGAGTAACGCTACCCCATAGCCTGCAGAGAAAAGCATGGCAAACCATTCTGGAAAACTGTACTGAGGTTGTGCATGGTCAGGGCCAAGCTTTATATTGCCCCAACTAGAGGCGGCAACTGAGACAATAAAAACTAAGAAAATGGCGACAGACAACATGTAAAACCAACCAAAGGTTTCAGTTATCCATGATAAGGTCACACTGAATGCTTCACCGGCCAGTTCAGGGTTGCTGATAGTGCCAAGTACTAAACATAAGATGATGAAAACTGCAGGTAAAAATACAGGCAGCAAAAGAGTTGAGCGGAAGGTCTTTTTCGTCATATATTAATCCCTAATATTAAAAGCTAACTTTAAAGCATGCCTGTTAAGCTTATTACATCTACTTAGTGCTGGCTAATTAAGTAGCATGTTTTCTTTACCCAAATTGGCAAAATGCTGATAGTAAACGGGATCTACTGATCATGAAAAAACTAATCGATCACCGTGGCAACGCGCAGTTTGGCGTGTTTGAGCAAGGGATTGAACAAATTAACTATATGGATTTTGACTTGCGCAACAGCATGGGCAAGGTAACAAGCTCGTTTGCGAAAAAGCTAAAATTTAATCAGTTTCAGTTTATAAGTTTTACTTGTGAAACACTTATTGTTGGTTTGGCGATTGTGGATTTGAAAATTGCCAGTAACTGCTTTGTCTATGTGTATCACCCAAGCACTGGTGAATTTGAGGAGTTTAGTTTTACCAATTTATTTGCTATGAGTACTTACATTGATAATAAGCCAAACTCAGGCAAGGCACATTTTCATAAAGGCGTGAATAGTGTCACGATCAGTGCTGGATCTGGTTTACGTAAAGTCACAGTATGCTTAAAAACAGGCCTAAAAATAAAAGCTGTCATTGATGAGTCAGTAAATTATAACCCGCTTACGGTTTGTGCAAGAGCGGGCTTTACCGGTTTCCACTTTACACAAAAAGTGGCTGCACTACCTTGCTCAGGCACTGCCGAATGGCGAGGCAAACATATCAACCTTGGGCAAGTAAAAGCGCTGGCGAGTGTTGATTGGAGCGCAGGCTTTATGCGCCGAGAAACATTTTGGAACTGGGGGAGTTTAGCTTGCACCTTAGCCGATGGCAGACGTTTAGGTTTCAACCTCGCTGCTGGCGTTGTCGAAACAGGCTTTACTGAAAATGCGTTGTGGCTAGACGGCACTTTAATAAAAATAGACATGGTCGATTTTAAGTTTCAGCGTTATGGCGATAAAAACGATTGCAGACAATGGCAGTTGCGCTCAAACGACGGCATCATAAACCTAACCTTTGAGCCTGTAGGTAACCGCCAAGATAAAACTAATTTACTCATCATCGCCAGCAACTTTACCCAACACTTCGGTCGTTTTTATGGCCAAATCACCCTCGAAAATGAAGTGATTACACTCAATGGCGAGTGGGGCTTTACCGAAGATCATTATGCGAAATGGTAAAAAGGAGTATTTTTAGCCGTCAGTTTAGTGATCTGACAGCGGAAAGTAGGCACTTGGTTTTAATTCATTAATTTGTATTGAGTGAAAATAAAATAGCTGGGAGTGATATCCTCAAACCCAGCTATTAACTAAATCAGCTGATCGCTTACGGCTGAAAGCTTACAGCTATGATTTATTCGTCTATTGAACGAAGTAGGGCGTTAATCCCCACTTTTTCGCGGGTTTGTTGATCTACTTTTTTCACGATAATAGCTGCATATAAACTATGGCTTCCGTCTTTTGATGGTAATGCACCTGGTACAACAACAGCACCTGCTGGCACACGGCCATAGTGGATTTCGCCGGTTTCACGGTCGTAAATACGCGTGCTTTGGCTGATGTATACGCCCATTGAGATCACAGCACCTTCTTCAACGACCACACCTTCAACAATTTCAGAGCGCGCACCAATAAAGCAGTTGTCTTCAATAATAGTAGGATTGGCTTGTAATGGCTCTAAAACGCCACCTATGCCCACACCGCCAGATAGATGAACGTTCTTACCGATTTGCGCACATGAGCCTACAGTGGCCCATGTATCTACCATGGTGCCATCATCAACATATGCGCCAATGTTTACATAAGAGGGCATAAGCACCACGTTTTTACCGACAAAGCTGCCTTTACGGGCAACGGCATTAGGTACTACACGCATGCCACCTTGTTGGAATTGCTCTGGTGTGTAATCACTAAACTTAAGCGGTACTTTATCGTAGAACTGGTTAACACCATCGTTCATAGGTTCGTTATCACGAATACGAAACGATAATAATACGGCTTTTTTTAACCACTGGTGAACGACCCATTCGCCACTAATTTTCTCAGCAACACGGGCGGCACCACTATCAAGTAATTCAAGCGCATCAATAATGGCTTGTTTAACGTCGCTTGATACAGTGCTTGGGCTGATGCTATCGCGGTTATCCCAGGCGTTTTCAATCATGGTTTTTAAATCTGACATACGGTCCTCTTATTCGGTTTCTGCGTTGAGTTTTTTACGCAATGCTTGATGAATCTTTGTTTGTTCTTCGTCTGTAAGGGCTTGGTATTCGTTATTTGATACCACGAAGAAATCTTCCGCACGTTCACCCACTGTGGTAATTCGTGCAGCGTGTATATGTAATAAATGCGCTTGGAAAACTTCGGCTATTTTAGTCAATAAACCAGGAATATCCACCGCTTGAATTTCGATTAAGCTGCGGTCTTTACGCGGGTGAGGGCGTAAAATGATTTTTGGCTTAATATTAAAATCTTTAAAGCGTTGCGAACGATTTTTCTTAAAACGAATTTTCTTACGCGGATCTGCGAGGGCTTGCTCTAAACCACGTTTGATTGATTGAGCGCGGCCACTTGCAATTGGTTCACCGCTTACTTCTAATACAACAAAACTAAATAACACATAACCGTCACGGGTTGTGAGTACTTGAGCATGTTGTACTTGTGCTTTTTTCGAGCCAATCACATTAACTAAGCGTGCAAAAATAGCACCCGAATAAGGGCTATAAACAAACACTTGGGTGCCGCCGTGCATGGCTTTATTAGACACGATAACACTCGGTTGCGTGAGATCTGAATTAATCAAATGCTCGCTGTGCCAAGATATCTGCTGTTCACTAAATGCGGTGAAATAATTTGCTTTAAAGCGACTCCAGATCAAGTCGATTTTTTCTTCGCTAAAACCGTGATTAAGCAAGCGTTGTTTCGCTTGGCGCTTTTTGTCACGGATTTGGTCGCGTTGATCCATCGGGTTTTCAAGGCCTAAGCGTAGAGCCCGTTGGGTGTGTAAATATAACTCGCGTAGTAGAGTGTTTTTCCAGTCATTCCATAAGTTATCGTTAGTGGCGCGTATATCGGCAACGGTTAAACAATACAAGTAATCAAGTTGGCGCTCAGTTTTGACCTTTGAAGCAAACTCTTTAATAACTTCAGGGTCATTGATGTCTTTACGTTGTGCGGTGACTGACATAAGTAAGTGATTAGCCACTAACCACGAAATTAGCTTACCATCTGAGTTTGTAAAACGGTGCAACTTAGCAAAGGCAATCGCATCAACTGAACCAAGCTCTGAGTGATCGCCACCACGGCCTTTGGCAATATCATGGAATATTCCAGCTAAATAAAGCAGCTCGGGTTTATCCATACGGGTGACAATTTCGCAGCATAAGCGAAACTCGTTAACACTCGCTTTATCAAAGTACTGATAAATATTATTAATTAATTTATGGGTGTGCTCATCTACGGTATAGGCATGGAATAAATCAAACTGCATTTGACCAAAAATATTCCGCCATTGTGGTAAATAAGCAGCAAGCATTCCGTGTTTATGCATGAGGGTAAATGCGCGGCCCATCCCATTTGGGTGCTTAATAATACGTAAAAAAGCTTCGCGACAAGCGGCATAATCTTGCAAATCACCCAGTAAACGACGGCGTACTTGGCGAATGGTGCGAATTGTACTTGGGTATATATGCGTGATTGCAGGGTTATCTGCAATGTGTTCGAACAGTACAAAGAGTTGATCGCGACGGAAAAACACGGATGGGTTTTTTACGCGAATTTGATGGCCAACGCGTTCAAAATTGCGGTCGAGCTCGATAACCGGTTGTTCGCTGGTTTCGGGTAAAATGCTTTGCTCGAAGTACGATAACAACATTTGGTTAAGCTCACGTACGCGGCTCATTATCCTGAATAAGCGTTTCATCATACGCTCAACAGAGGCCTTACCATCACTACCAAAACCTAAAATGTCAGCGGCCAAGGGTTGGTGGTCAAATAACAAGCGGTTTTCGGAACGTTCAGCAGCTAAGTGTAAAGCAAAGCGAATATTCCATAGGTTCTCTAAACACTCAGAAAGCTCTTGGTACTCTTCATGGGTTAAGTAGCCGTGACTTATTAGTTCTTGCAGTGTCTCAGCCCGGAAGTGCTTTTTAGCAACCCAAATAATGGTTTGTAAATCACGCAAACCACCCGGATTTTCTTTGATATTGGGTTCAAGATTGTAAGCGGTGCCATGGCATTTTTTGTGGCGTAATTGTTGTTCTTGTACTTTCGCCAAAAAGAAATCGTCAGAGCGCCAGATAGGGGTATCAAGAATGTGTTTTTTTAGTTTTTCATACTCGATGTGATTACCAAACAATAAACGGCTTTCAAGTAAGCTGGTGGCAAAGGTTACGTCTTCACGTTTTTGCTCAATAGCTTGCTCAATAGTGCGCACGCTATGACCTATTTCTAAACCTAAATCCCACAACATGGTGACAAATTGGCCTATTTTTTCACAAATAGCGTCGCTTGGTTGCTCTGTCACTAGCAATAAAAAGTCGATGTCTGAGTAAGGGTGTAATTCACCGCGGCCATAGCCGCCTACTGCAATGAGCGCTAAATCAGGCTCGTGAGCTAAATCATATACATGAAATAGCTTGATCAGTAAGCGATCTATAAATTCAGCTCGGGCATTAATCAAATTACCAACGGGTTGTTTTGAAAACTCGTTTTGCAACCATTTGTAAAAGTAAGCAGAACAGTCGCGGTAATCGGTTAGTTGCTCAGCATCGCTAAGCAACTTTTTTACTTTATTGGGTAATGCCACGTGGGCTGGCTCCTAATGTTCGATGATCCTGTCTATCGTATCATCTGATCGGAGCGTTAAAATTTCAACACCATTTTCAGTTACTAGTAGCGTGTGTTCCCACTGCGCTGACAACGAACGGTCTTTTGTGACGACTGTCCAGTCATCTTTAAGTAACTTACATTGACGCTTACCGGCATTGACCATAGGCTCAATTGTAAGACACATGCCTGCTTTTAACGCTTCTCCGGTGCCTGCACGGCCATAGTGCATGATTTGTGGCTCTTCATGAAACTCTGCGCCGATGCCATGGCCGCAGTATTCACGAACGATAGAATAATTAAATCCTTCGGCATATTTTTGAATTGCTTCACCAATGTCGCCTAAACGTACACCTGGTTTTACCATTTTAATGGCTAGGTACAGGCTTTCTTGCGTAATTTGTGCCAGACGCTTGCCTTGAATATTAGGCGTGCCAACATGAAACATTTTTGAGGTGTCGCCATGGTAGCCATCTTTAATGACAGTGACATCAATATTAACACTGTCGCCGTCTTTTAATGGTTTATCGTTCGGAATACCATGGCAAATAACATGATTCACAGACGTACAAATTGACTTAGGGAAGCCATGGTAATTAAGTGGCGCAGGAATCGCTTTTTGCACATCGACAATATAATTATGACAAATTGTATTTAGTTCATCAGTGGTCACACCTGGCACTACGTGTGGCTCTATCATTTCTAGCACTTCTGCCGCTAAGCGCCCAGCAACACGCATTTTCTCTATTTCTTCAGGGGTCTTGATCACAGCACTCATAGAGGCTCCATAGTCGAGTTTTAACACATTTATCGTCGCACAATTTTTGCACGCGATGTTGAATATTTGTTTTTAATATGGTATAAAGCGCGCCGTCTTTTTACAAATAAATTCTTAAATGATTTTTTGTATTTAAGGCAAACACAATTTTATTTTAACACACACACGTATCGTCACATACACTTGGGTGCATTTGAAGTTAATTAAACTTCGGTGTTGGTGCTATGGGATATGTGGAGGCCTAACCCTAAACTACATAGAGGATTTACAAAATGGCAAACGTTTCAATGCGCGATATGCTTCAAGCTGGTGTTCACTTTGGTCACCAAGCACGTTACTGGAACCCTAAGATGAAGCCTTTCATCTTCGGCGCTCGTAACCGTGTTCATATCATCAACCTTGAGCAAACTGTACCAATGTTCAACGACGCACTTAAGTTTTTAACTGGTGCTGCAGCAAACAAAGGTAAAGTACTTTTCGTTGGTACAAAACGCGCAGCAAGCGAAGCAGTTAAAGACGCAGCTATCGCAAGCGATCAGTTTTACGTTAACCACCGTTGGTTAGGTGGTATGTTGACTAACTGGAAAACAGTGCGTCAATCAATCAAGCGTCTTAAAGACCTTGAAATCCAAAGCCAAGACGGTACTTTCGAGAAATTAACTAAGAAAGAAACGTTAATGCTTAACCGTGAAATGGAAAAGCTTGAAAAGAGCCTTGGTGGTATCAAAAACATGGGCGGTCTTCCAGACGCGCTTTTCGTTATCGATGCTGACCACGAGCACATTGCAATCCGTGAAGCAAACAACCTAGGTATTCCAGTTGTTGCAATCGTTGATACTAACTCTAACCCAGACGGTGTTGATTACATCGTACCTGGTAACGATGATGCTATCCGTGCAATCAACCTTTACACTACCTCTGTTGCTGCTGCAATCACTGAAGGTCGTGAAAACAACATCGTTGCTCAAGCTGAGAAAGACGATTTCGTTGAAGCTGAGTAATTAGCTGTCATCAAGTCTTCATCTAAAGTTGGATGAAGACTTGCTATTCTTGTAGAGCGGGTAACCCGCTTATCTAACCTGAATTCAGATTTGAGGATTTACTAATGGCTGTAACTACTGCCCTAGTTAAAGAATTACGCGAGCGTACTGGCGCTGGCATGATGGATTGTAAAAAAGCGTTAACTGAGACTGATGGTGACATCGAGTTAGCGATTGAAAACATGCGTAAGAGCGGTGCTGCAAAGGCTGCTAAAAAAGCAGGTAACATTGCTGCTGAAGGTACTATCATCATCAAGCAAAACGCGGGTGTTGCAGTACTTGTAGAAGTTAACTGTCAAACTGACTTCGTTGCTAAAGACGAAAGCTTCCTAGCATTTGCTAACAAAGTTGCTGACGCTGCGATTGCTGACACAACGACTATCGAAGACTTACAAGCTAAGTTTGAAGAAGCACGTGTTGAGCTAGTAACTAAAATTGGTGAAAACATCAATGTTCGTCGTCTTCAGTACATCACTGGTGAGCAACTAGTTGAATACCGTCACGGTGAGCGTATTGGTGTTGTTGTTGCAGGTGTTGCTGATGAAGAAACACTTAAGCACGTTGCAATGCACGTTGCTGCTTCAAACCCAGATTACCTAACGCCAGATGACGTACCTGCTGATGTTGTAGAAAAAGAAAAGCAAGTACAAATCGATATCGCGATGAACGAAGGTAAGCCTGCTGAAATCGCTGAGAAAATGGTTGTTGGTCGTATGAAGAAGTTCACTGGTGAGGTTTCTCTTACTGGTCAAGCTTTCATCATGGAACCGAAAAAATCTGTTGGCGAAATTCTTAAAGAGAAAAACGCGACAGTAACTAGCTTTGTACGTATGGAAGTTGGTGCAGGTATCGAGAAGAAAGAAGAAGATTTTGCTGCTGAAGTAGCTGCGCAAATTGCTGCTGCAAAAGGTGAGTAAGATTAACTATTTGTGATGTAAAAGGAAAATACATGAAATTAAAGTACTATTTGCTTTTGCGTCACGCATAGAAATTCTTTAAAATAACCGCGCTTTTATGTTTATCATAAGCGCGGTTATTTTTTATCCATAATTTAATAAAAGTTGGCCCCAATACTATGACTATCAATCGTAAACCTATTTTTAGACGTGTTCTTCTCAAATTAAGCGGTGAAGCTTTAATGGGAGACGAAGGCTTTGGCATCGATCCAAAAGTACTTGATCGTATGGCACAAGAAATTAAAGAGCTAGTAGAACTCGACGTAGAAGTGGGTTTAGTTATCGGTGGTGGTAACTTCTTGCGCGGTGGTTCACTTGCCGAAGCAGGTATGAATCGTGTAGTTGGCGACCACATGGGCATGCTTGCAACGGTAATGAATGGCTTGGCAATGCGTGATGCGCTGCATCGTGCATTTGTTAACTGTCGTTTGATGTCAGCCATTCCATTAAACGGTGTGTGCGATGCATACAATTGGGCTGAAGCAATTAGTTTATTAAAAACGGGCCGCGTGGTAATTTTTGCTGCGGGTACGGGTAACCCATTCTTTACAACGGATTCTGCAGCGTGTTTACGCGGTATCGAAATTGAAGCAGACACTGTCATAAAAGCAACGAAAGTTGATGGTGTATTTAGTGATGATCCGGTGAAAAACCCTGATGCAACACTTTACCGTCACTTAAGCTACAATGAAATCATTGATAAAGAATTAAAAGTAATGGATCTCGCTGCATTCACATTGGCACGTGATCATAATATGCCATTGAGCGTATTTAATATGAATAAATCAGGCGCGTTAAAGCGTGTTATTATGGGCGAAGAAGAAGGCACTCTTATCTCTTCACAAGCCTCAGATGAAGTAACTAACTAGATTAGGATTGAACCGTGATAAACGATATTCAAAAAGATGCTGCAGAACGTATGCAGAAAAGTGTAACGGCACTTGGCAGTCAATTATCTAAAATTCGTACTGGCCGTGCTCATCCGGCACTTTTAGATGGTATTATGGTGTCATATTACGGTGCTCCAACGCCGTTAAACCAAGTAGCTAACGTTACAATTGAAGACTCACGTACACTTGCACTTAGCGTATTTGATAAGTCACTTGCACAAGCGGTAGAAAAAGCAATTATGGCTTCTGATCTTGGTTTAAACCCAATGTCAGCAGGGGCGGTAATTCGTGTACCACTTCCACCATTAACAGAAGAACGTCGTAAAGATTTAATCAAAATCGTACGTGGTGAAGTTGAAGGTGGCCGTGTGGCTGTACGTAATATTCGTCGTGATGCAAATGGCGATATCAAGAGCTTATTGAAAGACAAAGATATTTCTGAAGATGAAGCACGCCAAGCAGAAGATGAAATCCAAAAGCTTACTGATAAGTTCATCAAAGAGATGGACACACAGTTAACTGCGAAAGAAGCTGAGTTGATGGAAATCTAAGCAGCTAAATAACCTGAATCTGGGTTATGAAATATATTAGTTTTGAAACGCCGTCTGGGGTATACTAGGCGGCGTTTTTTTATGGAATACTCGATATTTATGGTTCTTAACGCTGACAAAATTTCACAGCAATGTTTACCCAAGCATGTCGCTATAATCATGGATGGCAATGGACGCTGGGCTCAGGCTAAAAATAGGCCGCGTGTTTACGGGCATAAAAAGGGTGTCGATGCAGTAAGGCATTCGGTTCAGTTCTGCACTAAGCTGGGTGTGGAGTCACTGACTTTGTTCGCGTTTAGTAGCGAGAACTGGCAGCGTCCTGAAGATGAAGTTAGTACGTTAATGGAACTATTTTTGTTTGTACTAAGCAAGGAAGTGAAAAAGCTTCACAAAAACAATGTAAAGTTAACAATTATTGGTGACTTATCACGTTTTTCTGACCCCTTACGCAGTAAAGTTGATGCCGCGCATGAGCTTACCGCGAATAATACTGGGCTTAAGTTAAACGTGGCTGCCAACTATGGCGGCCGTTGGGATGTTGCGAATGCAGCAAAACAATTAGGCAAGCAAGTAGCTGCTGGACAATTAGATCCTGACGATATTACTGAGCAGCTTATGGCTTCGCAAATGAGTATGCATGATCAGGCTGAACCTGATTTGCTGATCCGCACTGGTGGCGATTTGCGCATAAGTAACTTTTTATTATGGCAAGCAGCTTATGCTGAGCTTTATTTTACAGATACGCTTTGGCCAGACTTCAATGAAGCTGCTTTTGCTGACGCTATCGCCTGCTACGTTGCCAGAGAGCGACGATTTGGTTGTACCGGCGAACAAATAAAACAATTACTCGCCGAAACCTAATTAAAAGGGTAACACTTTGCTAAAACAACGAATTTTAACTTCTTTAGTGCTAGCGCCTTTGGCGCTGTTATTAGTTTTTTATACGCCACTGACTTTATTTAGCTACATTGCTGGCGCTATTGTTCTTTTGGGGGCCTGGGAATGGTCTGCATTTATGGGCTTATGCGATAAACTTAAGCGGATCGCTTTTGTCGCATTTATCGGTGTATTTTTAGCTTTGTTGAATTGGCATTGGCCGATAGAATCGTTATGGATTGACGGTCAACTCGTCGGCGATGCAAATTACATATTTACCTTGTCATTTTCTTGGTGGATTGTCGCAACCTATTTAGTATGGCGTTACCCTGCAATGGCTAAAGCATGGAATGAAGGTTTAGTGATGCGAGCAATTGCAGGTATTTTAACCTTAGTACCATTATGGCTTGCACTTAACACTCTTCGCAGCGCTAATTACCTTGAATCAACCCATTTTGGCTCAATGTTAATCCTGGTCGTTCTCGGTATTGTATGGAGTGCCGATATTGGTGCTTACTTTACTGGTAAAAACTTTGGTAAACATAAACTAATGCCTAAAGTAAGCCCAAATAAAACAATTGAAGGCCTCGCAGGTGGTGTTGTGGCAGCCGTAATTTTTGTTTTAGCGTTTTGTCACTTTAGTGATGTTGATATGAACGTTTGGCCTATTTATGCCGTAATGACAATTTTTATCGCTTTATTCTCTGCGATAGGCGACTTATTAGAAAGTATGTTCAAGCGCGAGGCCGGTCTCAAAGACAGTGGCTCATGCTTGCCAGGTCATGGTGGTATTTTGGATAGACTCGACAGCTTAACCGCCGCCGCACCTATTTTTGTTTTGTGTTATGCCTGGACGCTTAGTTTATGAGTTGTAAGCAGCAACTAGTTATACTTGGTGCAACAGGCTCTATTGGTATAAGCACATTAGATGTTGTTGAGCGTAATCAAGATAAGTTTGAAGTATTTGCTTTAACCGCAGGCAGTAATGCAAAAAGTATGGCCCAGCTATGTATAACCCATCAACCTGAATTTGCGGTTATGGCGACTACTGACGCAGCCAAACAGTTAAACCAATATTTAGCAGGAAGTGATTGTAAAACAATTATTCGCAGTGGCGCTGAGGTGATGGCCGAGCTTGCTGCTCACCCGCGTGTTGATGCTGTTATGTCAGCTATTGTCGGCGCGGCTGGGCTGATGCCAACGCTGAGTGCTGTTGAAGCCGGTAAAAAAGTACTCCTTGCAAACAAAGAATCATTAGTGATGTCAGGTCAGTTGTTTATTGACAAGGTAAAAGAGCACAAAGCGACACTATTGCCAATAGACAGTGAGCATAACGCGATATTTCAATGCCTACCTAGCGCTTTGCAGGGCTCGCAAAATAATACCAAGCTGGCACAGCATGGGGTGAGCAAAATTTTACTTACAGGTTCTGGTGGCCCGTTTTTAAATCGTGATATTGATACCCTTGCAGCGGTGACTGTGGCTGAAGCTGTGGCTCATCCTAATTGGTCAATGGGGCAAAAAATTTCGGTTGATTCAGCCACGATGATGAACAAAGGGTTAGAGTTCATTGAGGCCAAGTGGCTATTTAATTGTCAAGCCAGTGACATCGAAGTCGTGATCCACCCGCAAAGTATTATCCACTCCATGGTGCAGTATCAAGATGGCTCTGTGCTTGCGCAAATGGGGAATCCTGATATGCGTACGCCGATAGCCCATGCGCTAGCATACCCTGAACGTATAAGTGCAGGTGTTAAGCCGTTAAACTTCTCGCAAATAGCTGACTTTACGTTTACTAAACCTGACTTTATGCGTTATCCAAATTTACAATTGGCAATGACCGCCTGTGAAGCCGGGCAGGGGGCGACCACAACGGTTAATGCTGCAAACGAAGTGGCTGTTGCCGCTTTTTTAAAGGGTGAAATTGCTTTTACAGATATTTACCGTGTAAATGCACACACCTTAGATGCCACTGCGAATGTGAATGTTCATACCCTAGATGAAATCTTAGCGTGTGATCAATTAGCCCGTGAGCAAGCAGTACAACAAATACGTAAGGTACAACGCTAATATGTTCGATTTTTTCTGGAATCTAGGTTCGTTCATTCTGGCACTCGGTATTTTAGTGACAGTGCATGAATATGGTCACTTTTGGGTAGCGCGAAAAGCAGGGGTAAAAGTACTGCGTTTTTCGATAGGTTTTGGTAAACCGCTATTAAAGTGGCACGACAAACAGGGCACTGAATATGTGATAGCAGCAATTCCACTTGGTGGTTATGTGAAAATGCTGGACGAACGTGTTGATGAAGTCCCTGAATCTGAGCGCCACCTTTCTTTTAATGCTAAATCAGTGCAGGCACGGATTGCCATCGTTGCAGCAGGCCCAATGGCTAATTTTATATTTGCTATTTTTGCCTTAGCAGCAATGTATATGGTGGGTGTGCAATCGATCAAGCCGGTGGTTGGTAGCGTTAATGAAGGCAGCCGAGCAGCACAGGCGGGTATTACTGCCAAGCAGCAAATAGTCAAAATTGGCGATGATGAAATTACCACATGGCAAGATGCTACTTTCTCACTAATGGCAAGTTTAGGGGATAGTCGTGTTGCTGTAACCGTGCGCGATGAGCAATATCAAGAACAAGTAAAAACAATAAATATCGATGGCTGGAAGTTAGACCAACAAGACGTGCCACCTTTAGCGTCATTGGGTATTGTACCGTTTAGACCTAATGCGACATTAGAAGTCGCGGCAATTACTGCAAATTCAGCCGCTGCTGAGGCAGACTTAAGAGTTGGCGATACAATTATTAAGGTAGGTGATGAAACAATAAGCAGTTGGCAGCAATTAGTTAATCTTATTCAGCAATCAGCTAACAAATCATTACAATTTAGTGTAAAAAGACAAGATAGTATAGAGCAGCTAATTGTAACGCCTAAAGCAAGAAATACCGCTGATGGGCAGCAACAAGGCTTTTTAGGTGTCGCGCCAGTCGTAGAACAGTGGCCTCAGGGGTATATAGAGACTAGACATTATGGTCCACTCGATAGTATTGTGCTGGGCATACAAGAAACATGGCGCTTAATTAGTTTAAGTTTTGACATGATCGGTAATTTAATTACAGGTCAGGTGTCGGTAAAAAATTTAAGTGGACCTGTCGGTATTGCTGTTGGGGCAGGAACTAGCGTAAGCTATGGTTTTGTTGCCTTTTTAAGCTTTTTAGCATTAATAAGTGTTAACTTGGGTGTATTTAATTTATTACCCCTGCCAGTGCTTGATGGTGGTCACTTAATGTATTATATAATTGAACTTTTCCGTAAAAAGCCGGTCTCTGAGAAGACGCAAGAATTTGGTTTTAAAGTGGGAGCCTTGCTACTCATTTTTCTAACATGCTTCGCTTTGTTCAATGATGTATCTCGTTTATAAATAATAGCGGCAGTTTCGAATTAAAACACGATTGTAAAACACCAGTCGTTTTAGTGTAGGTGTTGAGCGGTAATACAGTTGTAAAGGATAAAGATAATAAAATGGCTATAAAAAAACATTTGGCAGTAACAAGTTTATTAGGGGCGAGCTTTGCGGCCCTTGGCCAAAACTCCTTTATTGTTGACGATTTAAAAGTTGAAGGTTTACAGCGTGTAGCACTTGGTGCTGCATTAACGCATATTCCAATCAATGTCGGTGACAGTGTAGATGACTATACAATTTCAAAAACAATTAAGTCATTGTATAGCTCAGGTCACTTTGACAATATAAAAGCATTACGTGATGGCAATAATGTTATTTTTAGAGTAACTGAACGCCCAACAATCAGTGCTATTGAGTTTGATGGCAATAAAGATATTAAAGACGAACAGTTAACTCAATCGTTAGAGCAGCAAGATATTCGCCAAGGTGAACCACTTGATAAAACCGTGGTTGATAACATTGAAAAAGGCTTAATTGAGTTTTTCCATAGTATTGGTAAGTATAACGCTAAAATCGATATCAGCATTACCAAGCTTCCGCGTAACCGCGTAAAACTTAAACTTGAGTTTGACGAGGGGGATGCAGCTTCAATTCGTCAAATTAACTTAGTCGGTAATGAGTTGTTTTCTGACGAAGAGTTATTAGCACTGGCTGAATCACAACAAGATTTACCTTGGTGGCAGTTTATGGGTAGCGATCGCTACCAAAAGCAAACCATCGAAGGGGATCTGGAAAACATTCGCAGTTATTATTTAGACCGCGGTTATTTACGTTTTAATATCGACTCAACGCAAGTATCAGTCAGTCCAGAGCGTGAATCAGTGTATGTTACGGCTAATATCAGCGAAGGTGTTAAATATAAAGTTAAAGGCTTTGACTTCATTGGCGATTTATTAGGCCGAGAAGAGCTAATTAAAAGTGTTATCCCACTGCGTGCCGGTGAACTTTATAACGGCTCAGTGGTTACTTCATCTGAAGAGTTTATTAAAAGTTACCTTGCGCGGTTTGGTTATGCCAATGCCGAAGTACGTACCATTCCTGAAATCGATGATGAAAATAAAGAAGTGCAATTAACGTTATCTGTTAATCCAGGTAAGCGTGTGTATGTGCGTCGAATTATTGTTGGTGGTAACCAAAATACGGCTGATGAAGTCTTACGCCGTGAAATGACACAGCTAGAAGGCGCATGGCTTTCTAATCAAAACTTAGAGCGCTCTAAACTGCAGATTCAACGTTTGCCTTACATGGAAAGTGTTGATTTTAATGTGGTGCCAGTACCCGGTGTTGATGACCAAGTAGATGTCGACTTTACAGTAAAAGAGCAATCAGCGGGTAGCTTTAATGCGGGCCTTGCTTATGGTTCTTACCTTGGTCTGCAATTTAACATTGGTGTTACTGAGTCAAACTTCTTAGGCACAGGTAATCAAATTGGTTTTAATATCAATACTTCGCGTGGTTCAGAGCGTGTAAGTTTATCTTATACAGACCCGTACTTCACTCCAGATGGTGTATCGCAAGGTAGTAGCATATTTTATAGTAACTACGATGCGAGTAAGTTTAGCTTAGTTGATTATAAATCGAAAAGTTATGGTATCGGCACCAATATTGGTTTCCCTATTGATGCGGTAAACCGTGTTAACTTTGGTGTTCGTTGGATCCAAGAAGAGCTTTCAGAGATTGCTGAATACGAACAAACACGTGTTATGCGTGAAACCTTCTTAGACCCTGAAAACCCAGATGCCGGATTTGACTTTACTAAGTATGAGCTTAGTGTCGGTTGGTCACGTGTCACAGTAAACCGTGGTTTATTCCCAACTGCTGGTTCACGTCAAACGCTTAATTTGACTGGAACGACACCAAACTCAGACTTAACCTACTTTAAGTTAAACTATGATTCGCGTTTTTATTGGCCAATCAGTGATAACCATCGTTGGGTATTCTCAACCCGTGCCGCATTGGGTTACGGCAATGGTTATGGCAACACCAATGGCTACGATCAAACATTACCATTCCAAGAATACTTCCGTATAACAGAAATGGAATTACGTGGTTTTGACCGAAATACTATTTTACCACGTGCTATTTCACGTACGCCGCAACTTATTCCTGGCACACCATTGCCAGATGGTACCTTGACTGGCAGTATAGGCGGCGCGTCAGAGTTTGATGTACTTACTCCTCAAGGGCGAATAGGTGGTAATGCCAAAGCCGTTGCGGGTATGGAGCTGATTGTTCCTACTCCATTCTTAGATGAAGAGAATACAAGCTCTGTGCGTACCAGCTTCTTTGTTGATGCTGCTAACGTATGGGATACAGAATTTAACGTTGACCGTTATCAAAGTTTAGGACCGGATGAGCGCGCAAAACTAGAGGATTATTCAGATCCTATGCGCTTTAGGGTTTCAACCGGTTTATCATTACAGTGGATCTCACCTATGGGTCCAATGCTGATTAGTTTTGCGTATCCATTGCAACAAGAAGAAGATGACGATACGAAGACCATTAGCTTTAATATTAGTAACACTTTCTAAAGGAGTTTTTTTGTGAAAAAATCATTTAAATCATCAGCTATCGCTATTTTAGCAACACTTATGATGGGTACATCTGCGAGCGCATTTGCTCATAAAGTCGGTATTGTAGACATGCAAGAAATCTACAAGCAAATCCCGCAAATGGCGAAAGTAGAACAAACGCTTCAGACTGAATTTGCTGAGCGCCGTCAAGAGCTAGAAAAGCTACAAGGCGACATTCGTTTTGAAGCAGAAAAATTCAAGCGTGAAGCTACCACTATGAGTCAGGCACAAAAAGATGCGCTTCGTGAAAAAGTTGAAGGCATGCAAAAAAGCCTTGCTGAGAAAGGTCGTCCTTTAGAGCAAGAAATCAAAGCACGTCAAAATCAAGAATTAGCGAAAGTACAAAAGCTAATTATTGATGCAATTCAAGAAGTTGCTAAAGACGGTAAATACGATGAAGTTAAAGTAAAAGACACTACGATTTACTTTAACCCGAAAACGGTTTCTGATTTATCAGATAAAGTTGTTGAAAAAGTAAGTAAGCAATAGAAATATAGATATGCAAAATTACACGCTTTCGCAGATTGCGGAACTTCTGGGCGCCGAGCTTGATGGTGATGGCGCTCTAGAAATATCAAAAATAGCGACTCTTGCAAATGCCCGTTCTGGGCATATTGCATTTTTAGCGAATAAGAAATATCGCAGCCAGCTGGATGACACACAAGCTAGTGCTGTCATTTTATCTGCAGCAGACGCAAAGTATTATCAAGGTAATAAGCTGATTGCAGCGAATCCTTACAATAGCTATGCACAGCTTGCCCAAATAATGGATACGACCCCAGCTTCTGCAGCTTCCGGAGTCCACCCTAGTGCAGTTGTTCACCCAGATGCAGTCATCGCTAAAACTGCCTCTATCGGGGCTAATGCCGTGATTGAAGCGGGAGCAGTTATTGCAGATGAGGTGCAAGTAGGGGCCAATTGCTTTATTGGTCAAAATGCGAAAGTAGGGCGCAATACGAAGTTTTGGTCAAATGTATCTGTGTATCATAATGTTGAAATTGGTGAAAACTGTTTATTTCAAGCAAGTGCAATCATTGGTAGTGATGGCTTTGGCTACGCAAATGATAAAGGCCAATGGATTAAAATACCGCAATTAGGCGCTGTAATTATTGGCGATAAAGTGGAAATCGGTGCGGGTGTCACAATCGACCGAGGCGCAATAGACGATACCATTATCAACAGTAATGTCATTATTGATGATCAAGTTCACATTGCCCACAACGTAGAAATCGGTTCAGGTACCGCCATTGCTGGTTGCACAGTTATCGCAGGGAGTACTACAATCGGTAAAAATTGTCAATTTGCGGGACTAGTTGGTATAAATGGTCACATTGAGATATGCGATGGTGTTATACTTACCGGTATGAGCATGGTCACTAAAGCTATTACAGAACCTGGAATTTATTCATCAGGCATACCTCACTCAAGTAACAAAGAGTGGCGTCGTAATATTGCTCATTTACGTAATTTGCCAGAGATGAAAGATCGCCTTAAAGCGCTAGAGGCTCTGACTAAGTCATTAAACGTTGATAATTAATAAGGATGCTATTTTGGCAAACGAATTAAATAGCCTAGATATACAAGATATTTTGAGCTTACTTCCGCATCGCTACCCGATGTTATTGGTTGATCGTGTACTGGATTACACGCCGGGTGAGTCACTGCATGCTATTAAAAATGTGACGGCTAATGAGCCTATTTTCACAGGTCATTTTCCAAATCAACCAATTTTCCCTGGTGTACTTATTTTAGAAGCGATGGCACAAGCGACTGGTTTACTTGGTTTTAAAACTGTCGAGAACCGTAGTGAAAATGAGCTATACTTATTTGCAGCTATTGATAACGCACGTTTTAAGCAACCAGTTGTCCCTGGCGATACTATGCATTTGCATGTAGAGTTTTTAAAAGAGCGCCGCAATATATGGAAGTTTGCAGCAGAAGCAAAAGTTGATGGTAAAGTAGTATGTACTGCTGAAATCATGTGTGCGAGAAGAGAGCTTTAATTGTGATCCATCCTACAGCGATAATCGAATCAGGTGCCAAATTAGGTGATAATGTTTCTGTTGGGCCATACAGCTATATTGGAAACGATGTAGTTATTGGTGATAACTGTATTATTGAGTCTCATGTTGTTGTTAAAGGGCCATCTACTATTGGCTCTGGCAATCATATTTTTCAATTTGCGTCGGTTGGTGAAGCCTGCCAAGACAAAAAATACAACAATGAACCTACCACACTGATTATTGGCGATAATAATGTCATCCGTGAATGTGCAACCATTCACCGCGGTACCATTCAAGATCAAGGTGTTACTAAAATTGGTAGTAACAACTTGTTCATGGCGTACACTCATGTTGCCCATGATGCAGTGATTGGTGATAACGTTATTTTTGCTAATAATGCGTCAGTTGCTGGCCATGTACACATCGGTGATTGGGTTATCCTTGCTGGTAACTCTGGCATACACCAATTTTGTAAAGTGGGAGCGCATGCTTTTGTTGGTATGTACTCAGGCGTGAACAAAGATGTACCACCATTTGTTACAACGATTGGTACACCTGCAGGCCCTGTTGCCATTAATACCGAAGGTATGAAGCGCCGTGGTTTTGAAAGTGATGAAGTAATGGCGACACGCCGTGCTTATAAAACACTTTACCGTAAGAGTTTAGGTGTTGATGAAGCAATTGCTGCACTGAGCGAAGATGCTGCTAAATATCCTGCAGTACAGCTTATGGTTGATTTTGTAAAGAATTCAGAGCGCGGGATTATTCGATAATCTTTGCGTTTTTAAAAGCCACCGCTTAGCAATAACCGGTGGCTTTTTTGTATTTGTTTTTTAGCGCTAATTCAGCCCTAGATCATTTAGTGTAAGTATACTTGGAGCAACTTATCGTTGAGGAAGCTTATTTTGTACAAAGTGATCACAACCAGTATTATCATTAGTGTGTTGTTTGGTTGTAGTAGCGTACCATCAGCGGGGTTAAGTGAGCAGGGGCAGGCTAGCTTCTATGCAGATAAATACCAAGGTCGACTAACCGCCAGTGGTGAATCATTTAGCCAGAAGGCTTTTAGTGCAGCTCATAAAACCTGGTCGTTTGGTACTAAGGTCAGGGTGACAAATTTAGCAAATAATAAAACGGTGATTGTTACAATCAATGACCGCGGGCCATTTGTTCGCGGCCGAGTTATTGATTTATCTAAACAGGCGTTCATTGAAATCGCTGATCTAAATGATGGATTAATTGATGTCCGTATTACAACTATCACATCGCCCTAGAATCGCGTGACTAAAGAGACATAATCGTGTTCATTCTGTAGCAATGACTGGTGCGAGTCTATGGCACGAATTTCACCCTGTTCGAGCCAAATAACCTGATCCATTTTGTTTAACAGCGCCGGATCATGGGTAATCGTAATAACAGTTTTCACTGCCATTACGTCCATCACGGTATCGATGACAGCGTGTTTGGTATGGTTATCTAAACTTTCTGTTGGTTCATCAAGTACAATAATAGCGCTATCGCGTAGCAACGCTTGGGCAATGGCGATACGCCGAGCTTGGCCTTGTGAAACAGTACGACCAGCAGTGCCTAAACGCGTTTTTAAGCCCTCAGGTAGCTGTGATAACCAAGGGCCTAACTGTGCTTGTTCACAGGCTTTTAATAATGCCTCATCAGTAGCTGCTGGCAGCGCGTACCTTAGATTTTGTGCAAGTGTGCCATCAAATATATGGTGTTGTTGCGCTACTATGGTTAATAACTCAAAGCGGTTATCTGTGGATAGAGTATTTAAATTGATTTGCTGATTGTCGCAAATAAGTTCAATCTTACCTGCTTGCGTTGGCCATAGCCCGCTGAGTAAGTTTATTAAGGTTGTTTTACCACTGCCACTAGGGCCCACTAGGGCAACTTTTTGTTTTGCATTGATGGTTAGATTTATTTCTTTTAGTGCTTTGCTCTGTGAGTGATAGTAATAATCAATGTCAGTAAATCTAATACCAAGAGGTTGGTTTTTTACTCTAATGGTCGCCGCTGGTGTATCTTTGCCAAGTTTATCTTCCAGCTCAAAAATACGTGCTGCTGCGCTAAGCGCATTAGGTAATTGGATAAATGCATTTGGCAGCGTTAAAACGGTTTCAAAGCTGGCCAAGACAAATAAGCTCATCATCGCTAATTCTACATTCGCTATTTCAGCGCTGCGTACTAAAGGGACTAAAATAATAATGCTGCCTAGCATGGTTAGCTGGGTAATTAATAACGTCAAACCGTCACTATTAGCCACGGCGCTGTGGCGTTTTTGAATATATTGATTGTAGTCGCGGTTGGCATTATCGCATTCGATAAGTTGCTTATCTGATGCCTGATAGAGAGCCAGCTCACGGGCCCCTTTTAATGAGTCAGACAAATGCGCACGTAGAAGTGCAGATTGTTCACGTTCTTGCGCTGCTGTTTTACTAAATTTATGGCCTAAAAACGCTGGGAGCAGTACGCCCACAATCATTAGCGCTGTAAAACACAATAATGCCACACTTGGGTTATATGCGCTCATAAACAGCATTACAACCGGTATGCTGATCAAAGCAACAATAATAGGTAATAACACATTTAAGTAAAAGGTATCCAATGCATCTACATCATCTTGCATGCGGCTGACTAAATCAGCACTGCGGCTCATGGCTAAATCCACATTGCTGAGCTTACTTAACGTGGAAAACACACTTACTCTAATTTCACTTAACAGTAAAAATGTCGCATTATGGGTTATTAAGCGCTCACCATAACGGGAGGCGGTTCTGACAATAGCTAAAAATCGGATCACCCCAGCTGGTGTAAAGTAATTCATGTGTACGGATGCAATCCCCGCGGCGGCCATGGCGGCTAAAAACCAGCCTGATATAGCAAGCAGGCCAACATTAGCAAGTACTGTCAGCGTGGATAAAAACGCGCCGAGCAATAGCATTCCCGCATGAGGCTTACATAGCTTTAATAAGCGGATAAAGTTACTCATGAGTCGCTCCTGCAATAGATAACTGCCAAAGTTTACCTTGCTGTTGACACAACTGCTGATAAGTACCTTGTTCGATTATTTTCCCTTGCTCTAAAACATAAATTGTATCTGCTTGGGTAATGGTATTTAAGCGATGTGCTATCACCATTACCAAGTGATCTTTTGCATATTCTACGATTGCGTTGTTGATTAGTTTTTCTGTTTGGCTATCGAGGTGAGCACTGGGTTCATCGAGCATAAGTATGGGGGCGCTTTTTAAAAACGCACGCGCTAGTGCAATGCGTTGTTTTTGTCCACCAGATAAACCTTCACCTTGTTCGCCTAATAAGGTATTAAAACCTCGCGGTAGTGCTTGTATAAATTCAAGGGCGCCGGCTTTTGCTGCTGCTTGCTCTAATTGGGCTTGGGTCGCATCGACTTTCGCAATACGTAAATTATCGGCCACACTCATATAAAACAGGGTAGGCTGTTGCGGGATCCACGCGATATGTTGCTGCCAGCTTTGACAGTCCAATGCTGAAAGGGGAGTATTATTAATGAGCACTTGGCTATTAGCTTGTAGGTGAAAGCCCAGTAAACAGTCAAATAAAGTACTTTTACCTGCACCGCTATCGCCAACAAAGGCAATTAAACCTTGGGCAGGAAAATGCAGGTTAATATTACTTATTCCTTCATTACTATGTGGGTAGCAAAAATTGAGCTGGTTAGTGCATACGCTTTTAATTGGCAATGTCAGTTGCTTTTGCTGCGCAGCCGGTAACTCTTCCTCTGCGTTAATTATATCAATCATATCAGCTGCCGCGCTGATACCTTCTAACCGTGCATGGTAATGGGTGCCCATTTGACGAAGCGGTAAGTAAAACTCAGGCGCTAATAATAAAACAACAAAGCCAGTGGCAAAATCCAATGTACCAAAAAAGAGTCGAAAGCCAATAATGACCGCCACCAACGCGACGCTAATAGTAGCAAAAAACTCTAAAGCAAATGCCGATAAAAACGCCACCTTTAACACGCTCATCGTTGAGGTGCGAAAATCGTCAGAGATTTTCGCGATATTATTAAGTTCACGACGGGTAGCATTAAAAAGCTTTAATTGACTTAAGCCGTTTAATCTATCAAAAAAGTAATTACCGAGTACAGAGAGTTGTTGCCAGCGTTGCTGGTTGATCTCTTCAGCTTTGTGGCCGACTAAAATCATAAAAAATGGGATCAGTGGGGCGGTAAATAAAAAAATCAGTCCGGCTTTATAATCTGTGGGAAATATGATCACCAAAATAGCTAAAGGAATGAGCGCACTGTAAGCGACACTGGGTAAATAATTTGCGTAATATTGATGTAAGGCTTCCACTCCATTATGTAACGTGTTTAGCGTAGCGCCATGGCCTTTTTGCTCGCTGTAGATAGGCCCAAGGCGATTTAACTTTGCCAGTAAGGTTTTACGCATAGCGGTTTTTATTTTCTGTGCCGCATAATGACTAATTCGCTCGCTAAGTGCTAAAAAGAGTGCACGCAGTAAAATTAATCCGGCTAAAGGCCATAGTAGGTACGTGATATCATCTAGTTGTTTATCTGCAAACATTACTAAATGGACAGCATTGGCGATTAAGTAGCACGAGGCTATCATCAGCAGCGCGTTTAATGTTCCAAGTAAAATACTGATTTTTAAAAGGCGTGAGCCACTGTGACTATACTGCTTTAGAAATGCGCGCAGCTTTATTTGCTGCGCGCGATCAGGACGGGGTTTAGTTGTCATTATGGCGTTTTAGTCTCTCATGCAACTCAAGTTCATCGTCAGCGATGCTGTCTTTATGTTGTTGAAACTCATACCACATCACATTAATAACGCCCAATGTACATGCGAGTAAAACACCTAGTATCCATGCGAAATACCACATAATTTGTCTCCTTAGTAGCTACCATGCGTGTTATTTTGAATTTCATCTTGGGTGACCTTACGCCACATTTTTACATAACACCATGTTGTGTAGGTTAAGATGATAGGCACAAAAATCAATGCTGCAATAAACATTACATTCAGTGTCATATGACTAGAAACTGCATCCCACATAGTTAAACTGATATTTGGGTTATTGCTCGATGGCATAACGAACGGGAACATCGCCGCGCCCGCAGTCATAATAACGCCTATTAACATTAGACTGGTTGACACTAAGCCTAGCGCTGGTTTATTAAGTTTTGACAAGACCACCGCGATGATTGCGCCTGCAAAAGCCAGCACTGGGAAAATAATCGTTAACGGCATTTTGCTATAATTATCAAGCCAAGCTCCAGAGCTGGTTGTGACAACTTTAGCGAGTGGATTGGCGTAACTTTGCGTATCAGGCATTGATATTATTTGATAGCCATCTAGGTTTGCCACCCATAATCCAGCACCAGCAAATAGAATTACAAATACACTCAAAGCATACCGTCCATATTGTGCAGCACGACTTGCCACCTCTGCATCAGTGCGAAGCTGTAACCACATTCCCGCATGACCCACCAGCATTAACACACTCACTAAACCCGCCACTAAGGCAAATGGGTTTAATAAGCCAAAAAATGACCCTTGATAAGTGACACGCATCAAATTATCCATGTCAAAAGGCACACCCTGTAAAACATTACCAAAAGCAACGCCAAAGACTAACGCTGGCACTATGCTACCAACCAGTAGGGCCCAGTCCCAATTGTTTCGCCATTGTGCTGATTCAAGTTTTGAGCGGTAATCAAAAGCTAAAGGGCGCAAAAACAATGCAAACAACACAAGTAGCATTGCAAAATAAAAGCCGGAGAACGCAGCGGCATAAACCATTGGCCAAGCCGCAAACAATGCACCACCTGCGGTAATAAACCATACTTGGTTACCATCCCAGTGTGCACCTATAGTATTGATCACTGTGCGGCGCTCTAAATCAGTTTTACCAACGAGGCGCAGTAATATTGCTACCCCCATGTCCATTCCATCGGTGATGGCAAAACCGATGAGTAATACCCCAATTAACAGCCACCAAATGAATTTTAAGGTTTCGTAATCAAAAATCATGATTGTGCTCCTTGGTTTAGCTGTTGATCTGCTTTTTCTAGCTCGAAGTGATACTTACCTGTATGCAAAGAGCTTGGCCCCAATTTTACGAACTTAAGCATGAGCCAACCTTCTATCACGGCAAGAATAATATAGAAAATCACAAAGCCCGTGATGCTCAGCAGTAAGTCATTGACCGTTAATGATGACGTTGCAAGGAATGTTGGCAATACTTCAGATATTGCCCAAGGTTGGCGGCCATATTCAGCTACAATCCAGCCAAATTCAATGGCTATCCAGGGTAGTGGAATACTCCATAGAGCGGCTTTGAGTAGCCAGCGCTTTTGTTCAATCACACGATGAGCGTTGTAGTAAAATGACAGGGCAAATACAAATAGCATTATCACGCCGCAACCAACCATGATTCTAAATGACCAAAACATAGGGCCAACCCGTGGGAAAGAATCTTTAACCGCTTTTTGAATTTGTTCTTCGGTTGCATCAACCACATTAGGCGTATAACGCTTTAATAGTAAGCCATAACCTAAATCATCTTTCAGGGTATCAAATTTAGCTATATTCTCAGCAGTGTCATCACCATTTCTGAGTTTTTCGAGGTATTCATAAGCAATCATACCGTTACGAATTCGTACTTCATGCTTTTTCTCTAAATCACTAATCCCTGTAACTTCTTCGTCAAGTGAGCGGGTGGCGATTATGCCAAGCGCATAAGGAATTTTTACCGCAGCATGGGTGACTTGTTCATCTGAATCAGGGATACCTACCGCGGTAAATGCAGCCGGGGCTTCTTCGGTATGCCACTCAGCTTCAATCGTTGCAAGCTTCACTTTTTGTACTTCGCCTACTTCGTAACCTGATTCATCACCGAGTAAAATAACGCACAAAATAGAGGCTAAACCAAAGCCTGAGGCAACGGAGAATGAACGCTTAGCAAAGGCCAAGTCACGGCCTTTTAAGATGTACCAGCTACTAATACCCAATACAAACATCGAGGCTGCAACATACCCAGCAGAGACGGTATGAATAAACTTAACTTGAGCCACAGGGTTGAAAACAAGCTCAGCAAAGCTCGTCATTTCCATTCGCATAGTTTGATAGTTAAATTCAGCGCCAACGGGGTTTTGCATCCAGCCATTTGCAATCAGTATCCACAGTGCAGATAAGTTAGTACCAATGGCCATGAGGAATGTTGCGCCGAGATGCTGGCGTTTGCTTAAGCGCTGCCAACCTAAAAAGAACATGCCAACAAAAGTGGATTCTAAAAAGAATGCCATTAAGCCTTCAATGGCCAATGGGGCGCCAAACACATCACCCACATAATGAGAATAATAAGACCAGTTGGTACCAAACTCAAATTCCATTGTGAGGCCTGTGGCTACACCAACAGCAAAATTGATGCCAAACAATTTACCCCAGAACTTGGTCATGTCGCGGTATATTTCGCGTCCTGTCATCACGTACACAGATTCCATGATCACCAAAATCCAAGTCATGCCGAGAGTCAACGGGACGAAGAGAAAGTGAAACAGGGCGGTAATTGCAAATTGCAATCGCGATAGATCCACAAAGGTTTCATCTATCATTATTGAGCTCCTTAGGTTTGACGGTTGGTTACATCATGTTTCAGAAATTACTGAAAGTTCGTTAATGTTAATCTTATATTAAGTTTAGTCAACTAATAAATGTAAAATAACGCAAAGCAACATTTCCTTTGTTTTTAGATTGGATGAATTTAATACAATACTAGTAATAAAAGTAAAAGTATTCAATTGTTTAATAAGTCTTTATTAGGCTTCGTATTGTTACAGTGCCATACTCATACAATTAGGCAGTTATCTGTTAGCAGTATTTTTATAATTAAAGTATTTATTAACTCTGTGACATTTATCCTATTGGCAAAACACGTTAAACTGATAGAAATAAATGCAACGCTAATTGCGAACAAAATAATCAATGAATAATCAAACAAAACCGTTACGTATCGCCATAGTGGTAGGTGAGTTGTCAGGGGACATATTAGGCGAAGGCTTAATCAAAGCGCTAAAAAAGCGTTACCCAGATGCCATAATTGAAGGGATTGCAGGGCCTAAGATGCAGGCACAAGGATGCAAAAGCTTATTTGATATGGAAGAGCTGGCTGTGATGGGGCTGGTTGAAGTGTTAGGGCGTCTGCCTCGATTATTAAAAATTCGTAAGCAGCTAGTGCAGCATTTTATTGATAACCCGCCAGATGTTTACATTGGTATAGATGCGCCCGATTTCAATTTACGTATTGAAAAGCCATTAAAAGACGCAGGTATCAAAACAATTCAATATGTGAGTCCCTCGGTTTGGGCGTGGCGAGAAAAACGTATTCATAAAATAAGTGCCGCGACTAACTTAGTACTTGCTTTACTACCCTTTGAAAAAGCCTTTTACGATAAACATAATGTCCCTTGTACATTTGTTGGCCATACATTGGCGGATGACATTGCCCTTGAACATGATGACAGTGCGGCACGTTCACAGCTTGGTTTAAGCCAAGATGATAAAGTATTGGCACTGTTACCGGGCAGCCGTGGCTCAGAAGTTGGGCTATTAAGCGAGACTTATATAAAAACAGCTGCTGGCTTACAGGCGAAAAACCCGAATTTAAAAATAGTGGTGCCATTAGTTAACGACAAACGTAAAGCACAATTTAGTGAAATCTTAGCCGCCACGGCACCGTCATTAAAAGTGCAGCTGCTTGATGGGCAATCTGACATTGCCATGCAAGCAGCAGATGCCATTTTAATCGCCTCAGGCACAGCCACCTTAGAAGGCATGTTGTATAAAAAGCCCATGGTGGTTGGTTATAAAATAAAAGCTTTAAGTTATTGGATTTTTAAAAGCTTATTTACCTTTAATATTAAGTATTTCTCATTGCCTAACTTATTAGCTGATGAAGAGTTAGTGCCTGAGTTTATGCAAAAAGATTGTAACGTGGACAACCTTACGAATGCACTTGAGCCTATGCTTAATAGCGATAACCGCGAATTAAAAGCCCGATTTTTAGCAATTCATCAGCAAATACGTTTAAATGCCAGTGAGCAAGCAGCGGCAGCAGTAGCGGAGTTATTAAATGCAAATTGAACGACCAAACCTAAACTTGATTGCCGGTGTTGATGAAGTTGGCCGTGGTCCGTTAGTGGGTGATGTGGTAACAGCTGCGGTGATACTCGACCCTACAAACCCAATTGATGGGTTGACTGATTCAAAAAAATTGACTGATAAAAAACGCCAAGCATTGGCAATAGAAATTAAAGAAAAAGCACTGTGTTGGTCAATTGGCCGCTGTAGCCCAACAGAAATAGATGAGCTGAATATTTTACATGCCACTATGCTGGCGATGACTCGTGCGGTAGAGGGATTAACGACTACACCAGAGTTTGTGTTTGTTGACGGTAATCGACTGCCCACTTTAACAATGCCAGCACAAGCGGTGGTCAAAGGTGATAGCTTAGTAGCAGAGATTTCAGCCGCCTCTATTTTAGCGAAAGTTGCTCGTGACGATGAAATGATTGAACTGGATAAACGCTACCCGCAATATGGTTTTGCCGGGCACAAAGGCTACCCAACAAAAGCGCATTTTGCAGCCCTTGAGCAATACGGCGCAATTGCTGAACACCGTAAAAGTTTTAAACCAGTACAACGTGTACTGGCGATGCAGGAGCAATAATGGCAGCTCCTGATTTTGTACATTTACGGGTTCACTCTGACTTTTCGATGGTTGATGGTTTGGCTAAAACCAAACCGATAGTTGCCAAAGCACAAGAGCTACAATTACCTGCCTTAGCAATTACCGATCAAATGAACTTGTGTGGTTTAGTACGCTTTTACGATACAGCCCATAATGCTGGTATTAAGCCTATTGTTGGCGCAGACTTTTGGCTACACAGTCCAGAGTTTCCTGAAGGGCCGTGTCGGCTGGTAATTTTAGCCAAAGACAATATTGGCTATAAAAACCTCACCTTATTGATTTCAAAAGCATATCAACGCGGGCATTTATTTCATCGTCCGGTGATTGACCGACAGTGGCTGGTGGAGCATAAAGAAGGCTTAATTTTACTCTCGGGCGCGAAAGATGGTGATTTAGGTAAAGCATTATTAAAAGGCAACCTAAATATTGTTGAATCGGTTGTTAGCTTTTATAAACAACATTTTAGCGATCATTACTATATCGAGCTTATTCGCAGTGCACGCGCCCAAGAAGAAGAATACTTACATTTAGCGGTTGAGCTTGCCAGTGTCGAGCAATTGCCAGTTGTTGCCACCAATGAAGTAGTGTTTTTAAAACCCGAGAACTTTGAAGCGCATGAAATTCGCGTTGCCATTTTTGACGGCTATACGCTTGATGATAAACGCCGGCCAAAACGTTTTTCTGAGGAGCAGTACTTAAAAACACCAGAGCAAATGGCTGAGCTGTTTAGCGATATTCCTGAAGCGCTACAAAACAGCGTCGAAATAGCCAAGCGCTGTAATGTAACGGTACAGCTGGGGACCTATTTTTTACCAGATTACCCAACGGGCTCGCTAAAAATTGAGGACTTCTTAGTTAAAGTTTCAGAAGACGGCCTTGAAGAACGCTTACAGTTTTTATTCCCAGATGAAAATGACCGTAAAGAAAAACGCGGTGAATATGACGAGCGACTGAAAATAGAACTCGACGTAATCAACCAAATGGGTTTTCCGGGTTATTTCTTGATCGTAATGGAATTCATCCAATGGAGTAAAGATAACAATATTCCGGTTGGGCCTGGGCGTGGTTCTGGTGCGGGTTCACTGGTCGCTTATGCACTTAAAATTACCGATCTTGATCCGCTTGAGTTTGACTTACTTTTCGAACGTTTCTTGAACCCAGAACGTATCTCAATGCCGGACTTCGACGTCGATTTCTGTATGGATAGACGGGATGAGGTAATCGACCATGTATCAGCGCTGTATGGGCGCGACGCGGTATCGCAAATAATCACCTTTGGTACCATGGCGGCAAAAGCGGTTATTCGTGACGTTGGCCGTGTACTTGGTCACCCTTATGGTTTTGTTGACCGTATTTCAAAACTAATACCGGGCGATCCGGGTATGACCCTAGCGAAAGCCTTTGATGTTGAGCCGCGCTTGCAAGAAGCTTACGATGGCGACTCTGAGGTTAAAGACTTAATTGATATGTGCCGCATCCTTGAAGGGTGTACACGTAATGCCGGTAAGCATGCGGGTGGTGTTGTTATATCACCCACCACCATCACCGACTTTGCCGCTCTTTATTGTGATGATGAAGGTAAATTCCCGGTTACTCAGTTTGATAAAAACGATGTTGAAACAGCAGGTCTGGTTAAATTTGACTTCTTAGGCCTAAGAACGCTGACAATCTTGCAGTGGGCAATTGATATGACCAACGAGCGCCTAGAGCGTGAAGGCAAAAAGCCCGTTGATATCAACGCAATTCCACTGGATGATAAAAAGAGTATAGAGCTATTATTACGCGCCGAAACAACCGCGGTATTCCAGCTCGAGTCACGGGGTATGAAAGATCTGATCAGGCGTCTTAAACCTGACTGCTTTGAAGATATGATAGCCTTGGTGGCCTTGTTTAGGCCCGGTCCATTGCAATCGGGCATGGTTGATAACTTTATCGACCGTAAATTGGGCCGAGAAGACATCTCTTACCCCGACGCTCAATATCAGCACGAAAGCTTAAAACCGATTCTTGAGCCGACTTACGGCATCATCTTGTATCAAGAGCAGGTAATGCAAATCGCGCAGGTTTTAGCGGGCTACACGCTAGGTGGCGCAGATATGCTGCGTCGTGCAATGGGTAAGAAAAAGCCAGAAGAAATGGCAAAGCAGCGTTCAACATTTGAAGATGGTGCCAGAAACAACGGCATTGACGGCGAACTTGCAATTAAGATCTTCGACTTGGTAGAGAAATTCGCAGGTTACGGTTTTAACAAATCTCACTCAGCAGCTTATGCATTAGTGTCGTACCAAACCTTATGGATGAAAACGCACTATCCGGCTGAGTTTATGGCTGCGGTTATGTCGGCGGATATGGATAATACCGATAAAATTGTAATTTTGGTGGATGAATGTGAAAACATGAAACTCACCTTATTACCGCCTGATGTAAACGCGGGTGAGTTTAAATTTGCTGTAAATCAGCAAGGCGAAATTGTTTACGGCATCGGCGCTATCAAAGGGGTGGGTGAAGCACCGGTTGACGCTATATTAGAAGCGCGCAGCGAAGGCGGCCCGTTTAAGGATTTATTTGATTTTTGTGCCCGTGTTGATTTAAAACGCTTGAATAAGCGAGTTACAGAAAAACTCATTTACGCTGGCGCACTTGACCAGCTTGGGCCAGATAAAACCCAACCAGGGCGTGCCACGTTATTAGCGAGCCTAAAAGATGCGATGCGCGCCGCTGATCAACACAATAAAGCCGAGTCATTAGGACAAACTGATTTATTTGGTTTACTTGCCACAGAGCCAGACGAGGTTGAGCAAGCCTTTATCAAAGCCACCCCTTTGACTGATAATCAGTGGTTAGACGGCGAAAAAGAAACACTGGGTCTTTATTTAACCGGTCACCCGATAAATCAATACCGTAGAGAGCTTAAACATTACACCACCGGGCGTTTGGTGGACTTACAGCCAACTAATCGTGATGTGCAATCTACCGCTGCAGGGCTTGTCATTGCAGCACGTACACTAATAAATAAGAAGGGAAATCGTTGGGGGCTTATAACTTTAGATGACAAGAGTGCCCGTATTGATGTACGCTTATTCCCAGAACAGTTTGAAATGTACCAAGATATGCTGCAAATCAACAATATCTTGGTAATATCTGGACAGGTCAGCTTTGATAACTTCTCCGGTGGCATTACAATGACCGCCAGAGACATATGCACCATAGCGCAAGCGCGAGAAAAACGCATAAAAGCGATTAAAATGACGCTGAATATGGTGCAAATCGAGGCGAACTTCTTCGATAATTTACAAAAAGTACTCGAACCTTATAAGTTCGGTACATGTCCTATTAGGGTTTTCTATCAACGTCCAGATGCGTTGGCTGAGTTAACCTTAGGTACAGAATGGTGTGTTACGCCTAGTGATGACTTAATTCATAAGCTTTCACTGGTGGCGGCGCAAGATGTAGAACTAGAATTTAACTAATTAGGTAGTTTAGAGCATGAGCCTCAATTATCTTGATTTTGAGCTTCCAATCGCAGAATTAGAAGCAAAAATTGAAGAGTTACAAAATATAAGCCGCGCTGGCGAATTAGACCTTGAGTTAGAAGAGGAAGTCAGCCGATTAAAAGAAAAAAGTGCCCAACAAAAAGAGGAGATATTCTCAAAATTAGGCGCTTGGCAGGTTTCTCAGTTAGCCCGTCATCCGTTGCGTCCTTATACTCGAGATTATATCGAGCGCATTTTTACGGAGTTTGACGAGTTAGCGGGTGATCGTACATTCGCAAATGATCCAGCTATTTTAGGTGGTGTAGCACGCTTTGAAGGTCAACCAGTGATGGTTATCGGCCAACAAAAAGGACGTGATACTGCTGAAAAAATTAAACGCAACTTTGGTATGCCAAAGCCAGAAGGTTACCGTAAAGCATTACGCTTAATGGAAATGGCTGAACGCTTTAAAATGCCAATTATGACCTTCATTGATACACCGGGTGCATACCCAGGTGTTGGCGCTGAAGAGCGTGGTCAATCTGAAGCTATCGCACGTAATTTAAAAGTAATGGCTGCACTTAAAGTGCCAACCATTTGTACTGTGATTGGTGAAGGCGGATCAGGTGGTGCATTAGCAATTGGTGTTGGCGATCGCGTTAACATGTTGCAATACAGTACTTATTCTGTAATTTCGCCAGAAGGGTGTGCATCAATCCTTTGGAAAAGCGCCGACAAAGCACCATTAGCCGCCGAGGCAATGGGTGTAACTGCTGAGCGAGTGAAAGAGCTTGATTTGATCAACAGCCTAGTTGAAGAGCCATTAGGGGGCGCACATCGTAACTATGATGCAATGGCCCGTAACCTAAAAAATCAGCTCAAACGTGACCTTGCAGAGTTACAAGGGTTATCTCTTGATGAAATGCTTGATCAACGTTATAAACGTTTAATGTCGTTTGGCTATTGCTAATAGCTAATTGATGAAAAAAAGCCGCTTTTGCGGCTTTTTTGTTTTAAAATGTTTGTCAGCTAGGAGCTAGGAGCTAGGAGCTAGGAGCTAGGAGCTAGGAGCTAGGAGCTAGGAGCTAGGAGCTAGGAGCTAATCATTTATTATTTTCGGTTAAATTCATGCATTCAACATCTTTGTACCAACAAGTAAAAAGCACTATTGTCCCGTTTGTCGATGATAATCAAACGTCATTTACAATCGCGCTCTCTGGTGGTGTTGACTCAGTGGTATTATTGCATGTGATGAATGCCCTTAAAGCTGAAATACCTGTGCTGCAACTTAGTGCAGTTTACGTTAATCATGGCTTGAGTGACTATGCTGATGACTGGCAACAGTTTTGTGCTGATTTATGCCGACAATTAAACGTCGCATTTACCGCTGCGCAAGTAACTATCGATCAACGCTCACGCACCAGTTTAGAAGAGCAAGCCCGTGATGCACGGTATTTAGCATTAGATAAATATAGCGCTAAGGGCAGTGTTATTTTACTGGGCCAACATTTAAATGATCAGCTTGAAACGTTTTTACTTCGCCTTAAGCGTGGTTCAGGCTTAAAGGGGTTAGCATCAATGCGGCAAACACGAACGCTTAATAGCGCTCGTGTGTGTTTTAGACCTTTACTGAATACCACTCGCGCAGAAATCGAATCGTTTGCTCAACGCTTTTCGTTGGCTCATATTACTGATGATTCAAATAGCGATGAGCGATTTGATCGTAACTTTATCCGGCAAAAAGTGGTGCCGGTTTTATCAGGTAAATTTACCGGTTTTGAAAAAAGCGCTTCACGCAGTATTAGGTTACTGCAACAGCAGCAGGATTTACTTCACGAATATACCTTGCAAGATTTAGCTCAATGCCAAAATAAAATGCAAGGCTTAATCTGTGGTGAGCTTGCTATGTATAGTGCTGCACGCCAAGCAAATGTATTGCGTTGTTGGCTTGAACAATTTACTGCTGTCATGCCATCACATAAACAAACAGAGCAAATTCTCAATCAGGGTGTTCATGCACAAGCTGATGCGCAACTTAAAATACAGTTAAAGCATGGGCAGGTGCGCCGTCATCAAGGGGTTTTGTATTTTGTTAGCGCCGTCGAGTCCGTGAGTGTAATTGCACAAGCTGAAAGTACGATCTCTTTAAGTGATGGCTCTATATTAGGGTTACAAAAAGGTAAGGGGTTAAGAGCGCCAAAAGCAGATGAAATCGTCACCGTACAATTTGACTGCCCGCAAGCGATTATTAAACCCCTAAATAAACCTGGGCGTAATACCTTAAAGCATTGGTTTAAAGATGCCAAAGTTGCGCCTTGGGTGCGTGGCACCGTACCACTTGTTTTTTATAACGACGAGTTAGTCCAAGTCGTCGGTTACTTCATCAGTGCAAATCATAGCAGTGATGAAGGTGTTTATTGGGAGTACCATAAATGAATCAACAACCCCATGTTGGGTTATCACTCGTAAATAAAGCACCACTTGGCTTGTTAGTGACTACAATAACGGCATTAACGGCTGGTTTTTTATTTGAAATCGACCTACTTACTTTACTCTACGCTTTTATAGGTGGTTTGGCATGTGCGGTTATTTTAATTGCATACTGGCTAGGTAAGGGTGGAATATATTTTATAGTAGGGGTTAGCGTGCCGTTATTATTGGTCATCATGATGCCACTGGCGACGATGGCCGCCTTGTTGTATTTGATCAGCGGCTTCTTTTTTGGCTTTAGTTTAGCGTTATTGGGTTATAAATTAATTAATAAAAGCTAAGCGCCTTGGGGGGCTCGGCGCTATCGTTTTATTAATACGCTCTGGCGCAGTTTCTTCCCGCAGCTTTTGCTTTGTATAAGCCTTTATCTGCACGCGAAAATATCTCATCTTCGCAATCATGGCTGTTTACCAAGGTATAACCAATACTGGTAGTTACTTGATATTGCACCATCACGCTAGATTCACCCACCAAACGCATTATGCGCTGAGCAATCACTTTATTAGTAATAAACTCAGGATCGTCGATTAAAATAGCAAACTCATCGCCACCAAAACGAAACACTGAATCTGTGCCACGGATACTGGTTTGTAATACCGTTGAAAACTCTTTTAATACATCATCGCCAATTTTATGACCAAAGCTGTCATTAACTTGCTTAAAATTATCTAAATCAAGTAGCATCAAACTAAAAGGACGATGTTGACGACGACAACGCTCCAGTTTTTCCAACAAAATGTCGTTAAACTGACTGCGGTTGTTTAACCCTGTTAGGGTGTCTTTAGTCGCTAAACGTAACACACGGTTATACATAATTGCATTACGTAAAGGATACACCAGTGCACTGTGCAAATTACTCAGTTTAGCTTCGATATTTCCGGTAAGCGGGTATTGGCTAAAGTATATCAGCTGTCCCAAATGCTCATTGTTTATGTCTAAATCAAAGGAGTAAGGCGGACTACTATTATCGCTGTGCTCAATTTGTGTCACCCCTTGCGACGATTGAAACTGCATACCTGAAAAGTTGATAATTTGTTTCGCGTATTCAGCATAGATATTGAGCAGTTCCTTAATATCTAATGTTGTTTGTAATTTAGCTATTAGGCTATGTATAGCCGCAGGTTCATCATTGCGGTACTGTTCTGCCGAAAACGGCAGAAACTCGCCACGAGCTGAAATGCGCTGCGTCAAAATATGGACATTTTCCACTTAAATCTCCCCCCAGGAGTGTGATATTGACTTAACAAAGCGATTTTTGTGCCACTATTTCAAACTGGCTGAAAAACAGATAGTTGCTATAGTTAATCTGAACATGAATAATTTTTTGACGGCCTATTACTAGAACCTGCGGAGGCGTGCTTGCAAAGTGTTTTAGCTCAAATATTTGGTTTGTTGCTTGGGGCAGTCGTTTTAGTATGGCTGTTTAAGCGTGTCGGTTTACCGCCCATTTTAGCTTACCTTGCCACTGGCTTACTTGCTGGTAGCCATGGTATTGGCTGGATGGCGCAAAGTCATGAAATCCATTTTGTTGCAGAGCTTGGCATTGTATTTTTACTCTTTAGTTTAGGTTTAGAGTTTTCTGTTGGTAGGTTAATGGCCATGCGAAGTATTGTGTTTGGCCTAGGAACTTTGCAGGTGGTGGTGACCAGTGTGGTGATCATGCTTATTTTATTACTGCTTGGTCTTTCACTTTTAACAAGCTTTACAGTGGCCACTTTAATGGCACTGTCATCAACGGCGGTGGTGGTAAAATTACTTAAAGAATCGGGTGATTTAAAGCAACGTCGCGGCCAGTTAGCTATTGGGATTTTGTTGTTTCAAGATATTGCCGTTGTTCCCTTACTGATTATCTTACCCTTGTTGGCGCAAAGCAGTGGCTCAGAAGGCATTGCATGGGCATTGGCAGTGGCTTTAACAAAAGGCGCATTTGTGTGTGTATTGTTATGGGCGATAGGCAAATGGGTATTACCGCGGGTGTTTAGTGAAGTTGCATTAATGCGTACCGAGGAGCTATTTGTATTAACCACTTTATTGGTTGCGTTATTTGCCGCTGGGCTTACTTATTTATTTGGCTTATCGATGGCGTTAGGTGCATTTTTAGCTGGCATGATGCTAGGAGAGAGCCAGTATCGACACCAGTTAGAAGCTGATATTCGGCCGTTTCGCGATATTCTTATGGGGTTATTTTTTGTCACTGTAGGCATGCAGCTTGATGTGCTTTTTGTGATTGATGTTTGGTATTGGATTTTAGCGGCACTTGGACTGATGTTCGTATTAAAAATTGGTGTAATAGCAGCATTAGCGCAATTGATGGGTGAACGAAAACAAGATTCAATCGCCACTGGGGTTATGCTATGGCAAATGGGGGAGTTTGGTTTTGTGTTAATCGCTTTGGCAACAAAGCACCAATTATTAATGTTTGAGCAGGCTTCTTTTTTAATTGCCCTCGCGGTTATGTCAATGGCACTAACACCTTACTTAATTGAACGCACGCCATGGTTATTAGCCAAACTAGGTTATCTTAAAAATACCCACCAGTTTTTTTCGCAACAGCCCACCAGCAGTACTTTATATAGTAACCATGTGGTGATATGTGGTTTCTCACGTGTAGGGCAAACCATTGCGCGGTTTTTAAAACCCGAGGCGATAGAATATGTCGCCATTGAAAGTAATCCGGTATTAGTTCAAGAAACCCAAGCCGCTGGTGAGCCGGTAATTTTTGGTCATGTAAAACAAAAAGACATTTTACGCTCAGCAGGGGTTGAGCGAGCTCGCTTAGTGATCATCACTTTTACCGACTTTGAACAAACACAAATTGTAATTGATGCCATAAAGCAAATAGCGCCAGAAGTAAAAATTCTTGTGCGCATGAAAGACGATAATGAACTTGAGTTATTACAAGACCTTGGCGTGACCGAAGTCGTACCTGAAACGTTAGAAGCCAGTTTAATGCTGGTATCTCACGTGTTGTATATGTCAGGAGTGCCGATGACTCGAATAGTTAGACGAGTCAGCAAAGAGCGACGTAATCGTTATAAATTTCTGCATGGCTTTTTTGCTGGCGATAAATTTAGTAAAGACGATAATTACGCCGACCGATTAGAATACTTACATGTGATTGCTTTACCCAACACCGCCTTTGCCGTTGATAAAAGTATCAGTGAACTGCATTTAGAAAAACGCCGGGTAACGGTAAAGGCGCTGCGCCGCCAAGACCGTGAAATAGACTCGCCCTCACACCATACCCGCTTACTAGCGGGCGATATTTTAGTGTTACAAGGTAAACCAAGGCGAGTTGAGCGAGTCGAGCGCTACCTTATTGATGGCAGCGAATAAGTTAATCTAACTCCAAAAAGGCTCGGATCTGCGGTAATTTTTCAAGACCGTCTTTGTAACCTATCTCAATTAAATGTTGGGTATAGCGTTTTTCAAATAATAAGTAACTGGTTAAACTTGATTGAGAGCGCTTTTTTACACCAATCATGCGTAGTAGCATTTTAATAGGCAGTGGCATATCATCATAATATTGAGCTGCAATGGCATTAAAGTTTTCGGATGGGTTGACCACACAGGTATCAATTTGTTTTAACTCTTGGTGTTTTTCGCGCCCTGGCATGAGCCCTAAAGTACGGTTTATGCGTTGTAAACGCTCTAGATCAGATTGCAAAGTATCGCTAAAAACACTATCCAGTAAATGACCCGCAATAGAAGATAGCCCCGGAAAGTGCGGCAAGTAACCTGGCGGGTGCAACTCTTTTGGTTGATCGACCCCAATAATAAATATTTTCTCAGCGCCTAAATGCACACTAGGGCTTAGTGGTGAAAGTTGATGGATAGAGCCATCACCAAAATAATGATTTTGTACATTAACACTTGGGAACACCATGGGAATTGCGCTTGATGCCATTAAATGTTCAACATTGATCCGAGCAGGCTGGCCTTCTCGTTTAGCACGTTGCCAAGGTGATTGCGTATTAGATTGAAAAAACGCCACAGAATCACCGGTCGTGTAGCTTGATGCTGTAATGGATAACGCATCTAAGTAATTTCGATGTAAGTTTCTCTCAATACTGCTTAAATCTAAAATCTCAGTTAGCAATCTTCGTAAAGGCTGATTGTTTAACAAGCTAGCAGGGGAGTGGTTAATATGCTCAGACTGAAAACTGGTTAGCATATTACGTGTTATGTGACCAAACACACCTAAAAAATCACTTTTATACACCATTGATGTGGAAAAGTTTTTCCACACATGTTCGAGCTTTCTAGTGGCTAAATGAGCACATGATGCATAGCAGGCTAACGCCGCAGAATTGATTGCCCCTGCTGATGTACCATTAATAATGGTAAAGGGCAAAGGGGCAGTACGAGGCATACTTTGCGCCAGCGCTTTTAACACACCAACCTGATAAGCCGCACGTGCGCCACCCCCAGTTAAAAGTAGCGCTACTTTAGGCTTATTTTTATCGACTTGTTTTATTCTCATGGTTGCAATTAAACTGTTGACCGTCTTTACTTTATTTATTAACTGTAAGTCTTTAAGCTAGAAGAATCAAAGGATACCTGAGCGAGAGCACTTTTTTATCGCTTGGTTGGGAATTTTACTCACTTAGTAGACTCTAAGTGTTTGAATTAAGCATTTTAATTTTTATGGAGTTCGTATGTCAGATCAATCACCACAACCAGATGTCGAAAAGCGTCCACCAAATAACAATCTATTGTTTGCACTTGTTATACTCATTGTTATTGCATGTGCCGCCGCATTTGTTTTATTAAGTTCAGATGAGCAACCGCAGCCTGTGGTTGAGCAAGCACCAGTAGAACAACCAATCCAAGAATATAAAGCACCAGAGCCCGAAGTTACAGAGCCGGAGCCAGAAGCACTCCCAGAGCCAGAAGTGGTTCAGCGACCGCCTAGTCGTGATGCCGAGCCTGCACTTGAGGTTGAACCGCTCCCTAGCTTAAATGAAAGTGATGAGGTTGTAGTTGCTAATATTGACGAATACCTAAGTGACCAAGTTATGGGATTATTGGTAACAGATGATGTTATTCGCCGTGGTGTTGTATTTATTGACAACCTAGCAAAAGGTAAAGTGGCTGCTAAGCACGCCCCAGTTGAACGCCCTGAAGAAAGCTTTAGCGTTATTGAAGGTGAAATACTCACGATTGACCCTAATAGCTACGAACGTTACACCCCGTACGTTAAAATATTTACTAGCATGAGCGCAGCGCAAATAGTGCGTTTATACGAAGAGTATAAACCGCTTATTAACGATGCTTACACCGAGATTGGTTACCAAGGTGATGCGTTTAATCAAACTCTTGAAGAGGCTATAGAGTTACTACTTGATACACCTGAGCCAAAAGGTGATATGCCATTATTACGCGACTCAGTAACGTACCAATATGCTTACTCAGAATGGGAGCGTTTACCAGCCGCGCAAAAACAACTATTACGCATGGGCCCAGAGAACATGAAAAAAGTAAAAGCCGTACTGCGTAACGTACAAGCAGAACTCGATAAACAACAGTAAGTAATAATTAAAATCGTATAAAAAACAGTGCGATTGTGTGTTTAACATGCAATCGCACTTTCTTTTTTGATTTCCCCTTGAATAAGAGTGCAAAAGTAGAGATAATCCCTCCCGCGCCAAACAAGGCCCTCAATGGTAGTCTTATTGGTCCTCTCGCAACACTAGCAGGCGAACCTGGTCAGGCCCGGAAGGGAGCAGCCACAGTTTGTGACGTGTGTGCCGAGATGTGGCTGGTAAGACTGCCACCCAAATTCCTCATTTGGGTGACATAAAACTCCCTTTCAAATTATTCAAAAATTACGAACTATAAATGAATATTAATCATCCAGGTTGGCCGGTATTCGAGCTATTACTTTTATTTCAAAATCAAACCCTGCTAACCAAGTGACTCCTAGAGCAGTCCAATTAGGTTGAACGTTTGTATTGAATACGTTGCTTTTAACTTCCATTATATCAGCCAACTGTTCTTCAGGGTTGGTGTGAAATGTTGTTACATCAATTATATCGTCAAATGTACAGCCTGCGGCATTTAGTATATTTTTTAAATTTTCAAAAGAAAGTGCTACTTGAGCTTTAAAGTCGGGCTCAGGTGTACCATCTAAGCGGCTACCAACCTGTCCTGAAACGAATAATAAGTCGCCAGACTTTATTGCCGGGGAATAGCCGTGAGCTTCATAAAGAGCATGTCTTTGCGCTGAAACTGGAAAAATTGCTTCATGTTTTTTCATTAACTACCTCATTGATTAAGATTATAAAAACACTCTATACGTAAAGTTGCAGCGTCACTTGCACATATCTACATACGGAGCGTATATGATAGTCTCATATACGCATTGTATGTCAATATAATATACGATGCGTATATTAAATTTGATGCACTATAAATCTTAAATTACTATATAATTCAATACTTACTTAGGAGGTAAAATGAACAAACGCCTAGAAAAAATGGCTGAAAATAAAAGTAAGTTAATTTCAGCGGCTAGAAAAGCTTTTGCAAAGAAAGGGTTTGCTAATGCTTCTATGGACGATTTAACATCAAGCGTTGGATTAACAAGAGGTGCTCTTTACCATAGTTTTGGTAGTAAGCTGGGGCTTCTTGAAGCTGTCGTAGAGCAAATTGATTCGGAAATGGCATCACATGCCAAAGCTCAGGGTGAGCAATGTGCAAATGAGTGGGATGGCTTAGTGACTGAAGGAATTGCTTATATTGAAATGGCACTTGTACCTGAGATTCAGCGAATAGTTCTTCTTGATGGGCCTGCCTTTTTAGGCGATCCTTCTAAGTGGCCAAGTCAAAGTGGCTGTTTCCATTCAACCTGCCATAAGCTAGAAAAGCTCATAAGTTCAGAGGTATTGAAGGAGGTTGATCCTGAAGCAGCCGCGAGCCTAATAAACGGAGCTGCTTTGAATGCGGCATTGTGGGTGGCAGCAAGTACAAAACCAAGAGAAGATCTTCCTAAGGCAATAAAAGCTTTCAGATTGCTAATGACGGGGTTTCGAAAGTAGTTTATTTTAAATAAATATGTGAAGAATTCGGTAATAGTAAATAGGACAGGCAAAAATTTTTTTTACTGCGAGCAAAATTTAAGTTTAACGACAGCTCATTTTTTATTACGAATATCTTTAGCAACAATAAAAAAATTATAGTTAGCAATACATTATGTTATTTGTTAAAAATAGATTTATAAATACATGAGCGTGGCATCGGCAGAAAGATCCGCTCTTCGCGCACTATAAAATTGTTAGGAGCATTTCAGTGGTTAAACTTCAAGATTTGCGTGAGTGTTTAAGCCCTGATCTAGATGATAAGCGTAAGACAAGATTTGAGGTGGCATTTAGGAGTCTTGGTTATCAAGACGATTATTGTCGCTATCATTACGAACAATACATAAAAGAACACAATTTGTTTTTCTCTGCAACTCAAGGTGAGCTTAATAATGAGAAAATATTAAACCCTCAATATTACCGAATTGCTTTTGAAGCTCACTGTTTTGCCTTTTTTAGAGCATTCCATGCATTAATTGAATCTATCCCGTACTTGTTAAATTTACTTATTGAAGTAAACAAAGATTCTGAATCCCGTTATTTAAACTGGAATACTATCCTTGAATTCTGCGAAAAATCTAAAAGTCATAAGGATAGTGTAAAGAAAATAAAATCATTAAGGGGATCTGATTCATATAGAGAACTTGAGCATATCTCAAATGTGTCGAAACATCGTAGAATTGTTCGGGTTGATAGTGGTTTACTTTCAGAGCGCTCTAAAGCTCGTTTATGTAAAGAAGATCTGGATGAACAGTTTAGAAGCTATGAAATCGAAAAGTTAATGAATACTATATTTGATGAACTTCATCCTCAAGCTATTGAGTTAATAAAGAGTTTTATGCAACGCTAAAAGGTACGCACAATACTCCTAACAAGAAAATCAACAAGGACACAGCTGGCTTTTGCTCCTTCGTCGCTTATTTTAGCCTGTTATTTAGGCGTTGAGGTTGTGGGGTTACTCTTTTTAGGAACTGACTCTACACATTTGACTTGATTGTTTTTTAACCTTTAATCCACTGGGTTACTGTGATCTAATATGTATTATACACCCACAGTAAATTGTTATGGCTCTTTCATTAGGTAAGGAGTCAAGCCTGATTTAACCTGCCAAAATAAATTCATTCCTATCAATTTCGCTGAGCAAATGTCGGTTCATCTACCGTAATGAAAATTGATCCAAATATCACTCAGTGACGCTAAATAGTCATTGCCTAGTGCTATGTTAGTCCCTTTTGTTTATACCCTTTAAAACAGTGTCTGTAATAGATGATTACATCAAATAGGTTTCGAGTTTGCTGTCTTTACTCGCTGCTCTGCAATGCTACGGTATAGTTTTTGAATAAGTTTAAATATCAGCGTGAAATGCATAGATAAAGCTGATTTTTAAGCTCTGCGATGTAATAGCTACAGTCTTGTTTGAATAATATACCTATCAGTTCGCTATTTAGGCTTATAGCACACAGTGCCAGCTTTATTTTCAATGTTAAAATATTAAAAGGAGCAAATAAAATGAGTAAGTCAGCACAGCTTTTTAGAATGGCGACAGATGAACATATTTGTCCATTTGGCCTGAAGTCAAAAGATTTACTAACGCGAGAAGGCTACAAGGTTGATGACTGTTTATTGACTACCCGTGAGCAGACTGATGAATTTAAAAAGCAATATGATGTAAAAACCACGCCACAAACATTTATTGCAGGTGATCGTATTGGTGGTTACGACGAACTGAGGGCATTTTTTAATAAATCAGAAGCGGGTCAGCATGGCATTAGTTATACACCTGTGCTGGCAATATTTGCAGTTACTTTTTTATTGAGTTTGGCATTTAGCTATTCGATTACTGGAGGCTTAGTGTCAATGGTTACTGCAGAGCTTTTTGTGGCCTTGACGATGGCTGTACTTGCGATTCAAAAGCTGCAAGATTTATATAGCTTTAGCAACTCGTTTATAACCTATGATTTGCTGGCGATGAAAGTGGTGCCTTATGCCTATATTTACCCATTTTTAGAAGCATTTGTGGGAATTGGTATGGTGGCTGGTTTATCGGCTTATTTTGTTGCACCTATTTCTTTACTAATTGGTACTGTGGGGGCGATCTCTGTTTTCAAAGCGGTGTATATAGATAAACGCGAGCTAAAATGCGCTTGCGTAGGTGGCGATAGTAATGTGCCATTAGGTTTTATTTCATTAACAGAAAACTTATTTATGATTGCGGCAGGTATATGGATGCTTGTTAGATAAATAGCACAATACAAGGGGCGTGCAAGTGATGTATTGTGCTGGTAAGTTCTTTAGTGCTGGCGAAAGTGAGCTCGCATAGAGTTTTGCTTTACGCGAGTTGGTGCTTTAGAATTTGGCGGCTATCCAAAGCCATACTTTATCTGTATCAACTTTGCCCGCCGCAGCGTCACCGGCAGAATACATGGCGTATTTGACACCCGCGGTATAGTTTTTTGCAAACTTTTTGCTGTATACCGCGTTTATTTCACTGCCAAGATCGTCTACATTCTCGGTTGCTTCATCACTAGAGTAGTCGTGATAAGTAAAGGTCCATTTTCCGCCAAAAGCTTTACCTGATACCGAGGCGTATAAATCGACGAGGCCTTGATTTGGGGTTGTTAAAAATTGGTCAGCCCAGCCGTTGAATTTGTGCAATGTTGCAAGTGGTGTTGAAAAGCCATACATCGCATCATCACTGCCTAATAGCTCACCCCCAATTTTGGCTGTAATAGCATTAAAACTATATGCACCTTCTATAGAAAAATAGTTCGCTGAATAGTCTGTTGTGCTGGTTTGTGATTGTTGTGTTGCGAACTCTGCATAATAGGTAAACTTATCCTTTTTTCCTTTGAAGTTTATGCCGTAGGTGTCTAGGCTGTTATCTGCACCTTCATCTACTTCGAGTAAATAACTATAGCCGCTCAACGTGCCAAAAGCAGTTTTATAGCTAAGGTTTAAAAGGTGATCGTTAGAATGAAGGTCTTTTTCCTGTGCAAAAATACGGTTACGTTTATTGATATAGCTATAGCTTGCATTTAAATTGGTCATTGGATTGGCATTAAAAGTTAAAGCATCAAACGTTTGTCTATCTTGTCGCCAGCCAACATGGCCAACAAAACGCTGATTATCAAGTGCAATCACTTGGCGGCCTAACATAGCACTGAATTTAGCAGACTGATATTTTATAAATGCTTGGTCAAGCTCGGTTGTTTGCGGGTCGGCAATAACAGAATAAAGAGGGTTATTACCTAAGGTATCGTTGTAGCTATCAACGTCTGCAACTTGGCGTGAGTCTTCAAATTCAATAACTCCAGAAAAGCCCTTATAGCTGGCGCTGGTAAAATTTAAACGCGAACGCAGTGTTAATGCGGATGCGTCTTTTAATAGGTTATCTTGTTGTACCCCTTCATAGCGGAGGTTAAAGTCTAGCGTAGTTTTTGCTTCGTTGTCAGCATACAGGGGGGCAGACACAGCAGTTAGTAATATCAGCGTGGTTATTTTTGATAATTTAAATTGATTGTTCATGTTGTTTCCGTAAAGTTCGATTTATAGTTTTATGCGACGTCAGATTGTTTTTGTTTTTTCGTTGGTGTTGCTATGGCTTCGACTTTGCGCTGTTTTTCGTACAAGAAAGTAAGTACTTCAGAGCGTAAGCGGTTGTATTCAGGGTCTTCTGCCAGAGCTAAACGGTCCCTCGGGTGGGGGAGGTTAACATCGAGTATTTCACCAATCGTAGCGGCAGGGCCGTTAGTCATCATTACTATGCGGTCTGATAATAGAACGGCTTCATCAACATCATGTGTGATCATAATCACGGTGTTATTGAGCTTTTGCTGAATTTCCATCAAAGAGTCCTGCATATGAGCGCGGGTTAACGCATCTAAGGCACCAAAGGGCTCATCCATTAGCAGTACTTTAGGTTTCATAGCAAGGGCTCTGGCAATACCTATTCGCTGTTTCATACCGCCTGATATTTCGTCTGGACGCTTGTCTTTGGCATGATCCATATGCACTAGGTTTAAGTTGTGTTCTATCCATTGAGTCATTTGCGCTGGCGTCATTTCATTTTTAAATACACGTTTTACTGCTAATTCGATATTTTCATAACAGCTGAGCCAAGGTAATAATGAATGGTTTTGAAATACAACAGCTCGCTCAGGGCCGGGCTCTGTCACTTCTTTGTTGTTTAATAACACGCCGCCTTTGGTGGCTTTATGTAAGCAGGCAACAATATTTAGTACCGTTGATTTACCACACCCAGAGTGACCGATTAAAGAGATGAACTCGCCTTTTTTGATCTGTAAATCAACCCCTTTTAATGCGGTGAAGTCTCCCTTTGGTGTGGGAAAAACCATGTCTACTTTGCTGATATCTAAAATTATACTCATTTTATTTCCTCAGTATGTTGTGACTAACGTTGTGCGCTTGATTTGTCCCAAGAGAGCTTTTTTTGTAGCTGCAACATGGTGCGGTCTAACATAAAACCAATCAGACCAATCACAATGACGGCTGTCATAATACGGCTGAGTGACTGTGAACTGCCGTTTTGAAATTCATCCCAAACAAATTTCCCAAGGCCTGGGTTTTGCGCCAACATTTCTGCTGCGATCAATACCATCCAAGCGACACCTAATGACATGCGCATGCCGGTAAAAATGGCTGGGATTGAAGCGGGTATGACTATTTTTTGAATGTGTACAAGTTTTGGTAGGCTTAGTACTTTGCTTACATTAACCCAATCTTGATTCATTGAAGCCACACCAAAAGAGGTGTTGATCACCATTGGCCATATGCTGCAAAGCGTTACGGTGATCAGTGAATTAATAAATGATTTTGCAAATAAAGGCTCTGGTGACACATACACGGCACTTACGACCATGGTCACCAGAGGAAGCCAAGCCAAGGGAGAAACGGGCTTAAAAATTTGAATAATAGGGTTGATAGCCATATTTAGGTTTTTGCTCAAGCCAATTGCTATACCTAAAGGTATGGCGATTATGGCGGCGAGTAAAAAGCCACTTAACACAGTAAGTAAACTTGTGATTATCTGATCTAAAAAGGTTTCTTTACCTGTATATGCACGCGTTTTTGGCTCATAGCTTGGATCTTTTGCCATTCGAGCTTGATTCCTTTGCTCTTGGCGGATATAGAACGCGGTTTCTTTTTCGCGTTCAGTATTGTGTTCATCTATTAAATTACTTATTTGTGTTGCTACTGCACTGGGTCCAGGAAATTTCCCAAGAGAGGTGTCGATACTGCTTGCTGCTAACGACCAAAATAATAAGAAACACACAATCCCTACAGAAGGTAAGATTATGGCTTTTGCTTTTGTAGTAAAAAATGCAGTGAACAGAGCCTTTATAGACATAGGCTGAGCTCCTACCGTTTTTTTGCTTAATGTCGCTGTCATCATTATTCCTTAATGCACTGCTAAGCAATGCATTATTGTTTATTTAAGTAGATGTAAAGGTTAAAGCTTGTCGCCAGCTTTTAAGCCAATTTTAAATTTGTTGATATAGGCGTTTGGCGTTGTTCCGTCATAAACTATGTTGTCGATAAAGTGTTTTTGGGGCTCTCGGTAACCGTCTTCATTTGCAAGATCGGCAAAATCACTTTTTGATAATATTTTTTCGTCAACTAATGATTGAGCTGCTTTCATGTAAATATCTGGGCGGTAGACTTTTGCAGCGATGTCTTTGTACCAGCTGTCTGGTTTGTCTTCGCTAATTTGTCCCCAGCGACGCATTTGAGTTAGATACCAAACTGCATCTGAGTAGTATGGATAGGTCGCGTTATAGCGAAAAAACACATTGAAATCAGGCACTGAACGTTTGTCGCCTTTTTCGTATTCAAATGTGCCCGTCATACTATTTGCAATTACGTCGTAATCAGCGCCAACATAGTTTGATTGTGACAATATTTTTACAGCTTCAGGGCGATTGGCATTGTTATTGTCGTCTAGCCATTTTGCTGCGCGGATCAATGCACGTGTTAAACGAATAGTGGTATTTGGGTATTTGTCTGCGAATGCTTTAGTGATACCAAATACTTTTTCAGGGTTGTTCTTCCATATTTCATAATCGGTAACAACGGGTACACCAATACCTTTAAATACGGCTTGCTGGTTCCATGGCTCACCAACGCAGTAGCCATAGATAGTACCAGCCTCCATAGTGGCAGGCATTTGTGGTGGAGGGGTCACAGAAAGCAATGCTTGAGCATCAATTTTGCCTGATGTATCTCCTTTATGAGGGGCGTAAAAACCAGGGTGAATGTTACCTGCAGCTAACCAGTAACGCAGTTCATAGTTATGGGTTGACACTGGGAAAACCATTCCCATGTTAAAGGGCTTACCTGCATCAAGGTATTTTTCTACCACTGGTTTTAATGCGTCTGCTTTTATTGGATGTACAGGTTTACCATCTGCTTGTTTGGGGATATTACCTTTCATTTGGGCCCAAATTTCATTCGATACGGTAATAGCATTACCATTTAAGTCCATCGAAAAAGGGGTAATAATTTCAGCTTTTGTTCCATAGCCAATAGTTGCAGCGATTGGTTGCCCTGCAAGCATATGAGCGCCATCGAGGCGGCCATCAATTACGCCGTCGAGTAAAACCTTCCAGTTAGCTTGTGCTTCTATAGTGACGTACAGGCCTTCCTCTTCAAAAAAGCCTTTTTCATAGGCAATAGCTATTGGTGCCATATCTGTTAGCTTAATAAAGCCAAACGTTAGTTCTTCTTTTTCTGGGTATCCTAACTCAGTTGCATGTAACGGCGTCGTGAGCATTGATGCACTCATACAAGTAGCAACGATGACTGCCTGACATATTCTTTTGCAATGACTCTCTAATGGTACTTTCAACATTTTTTTCTCCAAAAAAAAAGCCCACAGCAATGCAGAACAAATCTGAATTGCTGTGGGCTACGATGCCAAACTAAAAACAAATGCTTCTTAGCATTGCGATTAGCTTTAACGAAATAAATTGTTAAATTAGTTTGAAATTAATTAAAAGCTTGAATAAAGCGACTAATTAAAAGACTAATTTGCACAGATGAAGCATAGTTAGTGCCAATAAATTAATATCTATAAAATACAAAGTGTTACTTTTTTGTTAATAAAACAAACTGCTAAAATCTAGCTATAATGGATCATCGTTGAAAGTCTAATGCTTTATGCTGGTGCAAAAGTGAGTAAAAGCGAGTAGTGAGCGGCTCAATGCACCTTTTGAGCCATTTTAATACTGGGTAATTAGGGTTCTAGGTAGGTTGAGCTAGTTCAATAGAGACTAAACTTTGCGGCTATCTTGCATTAGATTATCGAGCTTTTTTTGTGCTTTTTTGTAGTTCTCTAAATCACTGATTTCAATCATTTCACATTCATCGGTGACCATTTCACTGATGAGGCTGGGGTAATGTCGGCAATCTTCGGGCCTGTCTAAATATATGCTGCAAGTGTATTTATTTACTGCGTGTGGGTTATTTTGCGGTGTAATAGTAAGGAATGGGCATTGAGTTAACTTCTCGCCTGTTTTTGGATCATGCCATATTTGATAATTCTTAACGAATGCAAAAATATCAGGGTTAAAGAGTTCCCATAAATCAACTTCTTCTTGGCTGACATTAAGGTCGCCGCCGCCATATTTAATACAGCACTTTCCACACTGATTGCAGTCTTTCATTAATTAAATTTATGATGAAATTATCAGCCTACTATACAGTAACGGTAACTTAAGTCAGTTAAATAAACGAGACCATTTTTTGTAGTTCATCAGTTTGCGTATTGGCACTATGGAGGTCAGTTTGCTTTAGCCATTGTCTGGCTTGCTCTATATCGGTAAAAACGGCTGCTGAACTTTTAAAAATATCTTTAATAAGTTGTCTTTGCAGTGAGTTACATATTACAACTGCTGTAGCGATACAGCCATGATCAGTATACCAATCATAAATAAGTTTACCGGCTGCTACAGCTTCGGGGGTGCCAAGTACTTCTTGATCCCACACTTCTAAGCGCTTCCAAGTATTTACTTGTCTATTGCATACTTCAGCTTGAAGCCGCGGAATATGATATGCAAGAGACTCTTGATTGAAGCCGCCTTGAACATTAACTTCAAAAGTATCGTGGTTCCAAGTAAATGATATATCTCCATGTCTTGCTAACATATACTTCCTCTGTTGTGCTTACGCTAAATCTCTATTTTACTAGTTCTTAAGGGTTGAGCTTTACCTTTTTTTGAGCTCTAAAGCATTAGAAATAGTAGCGATAGCTTCAGTATAAATCAAGTTTGCTAGCTTATTAAGTGGGCGTTCTGTAATTTGACAGCACTTAATATCCGTTCCCTTGTTTAGGTTTTTTGTATTACTGTTTTTGTTTGTTTACATGATATTTACTGTTTTTTCCTTAAAACTAATGTTTTTGGATGGTTTTTTGTTTTAAGTTAGCCAATTAAATGCAATTATCAATATGATTTATCTTCCATACGCCCAAATTATTAATTTGGTTGTTTAATAAATGAGTAGTAAAACATATGGATACAAACACATCACTATCACAATCGGCAGCGCACTTGAAAAAAGTGATCCCGATGATGTCTAGTTATAAAGTACCTTATACGCCTATTAATTATGCGATTTGGTATTGTTATGCCCTTGGTCAAAACTTAAAGCTTAATCTGCGTTTAGACAGCATATTAGAACAACACCAAACATGCCCACCTGCTGAAGCTAAAGTGTTATTTGACGAGTTTTTAACAGAAAAAGATCTTTCTGTTTTTTATGAGATTTCGAGTGATTTTCAAGATTCAATTTCACAGGTCAAAGGTGATATTGATAACACCTTAGCAAGCTCACAAGAATTTACCGCTTTTTTAAACAGCTGTAATGCTGGATTACATGACATTCAACATAATAGCCTAGCATCATACGATGAAGTGCTCAGTATAGTGAGTCGCCTGAGTGAAGAGTCTGCCTCTATGCAGCATAAAGCGCATACATTTCAACGCCGTTTAGAAGTTGCTTATAAAGAGATATCAACGTTAAAGCAAACGCTGATGAGTGCTCAAGAAGTGGCTAACTTAGATTCATTAACTGAGCTGAGTAATCGAACACGTTTTAACTTTGATATAAAACGATTGCTTACAGAGCATGTTTCTAAACAAGGCTTATTATCTTTAGTGTTCATTGATATTGATTACTTTAAGAAGTTTAATGCTGATTTTGGTCATCAAAAAGCTGATGACGTACTCAAAGTGGTGGCTAATAAGTTAAAAAGTGTTTGTAACCACTCGATAAATGCCTACCGTTACGATGGTAAGTTGTTTTGTATATTAGGTGTTTTTAAAGATGTACCTCAAGTGCTGAGTTTTACTGAAAACCTGAGACAATCAATCGGTGAACTTTCTGTGAAAGGTAAAAAAACCGGTACTGCCGTGCGTTATATTTCAGTCAGTTGTGGTGTCGCATTATTTGATGAGGATCAATTACCACAAGGGCTAATAGAGCGTGCTAATAGAGCATTATACATGGCTAAAAGCCATGGTAAAAATCGCGTAGAAATCGCATAAACGCCATGACTAAACCATTGCTAGGAGCTTATTTGCTCCTTACTTTTATAGCTTAGTCCATTTTTTGTGAAGTACTCTTCAAGCCTAATAAGCGAAATCGGGCTGGTAAAAAGCTATCGTAATAGACTTTAGGTGGCGTTTTTTAGAGTAGCTCTAATATTGAGTTAAGCATTAAGAAATGTTTATGTTTGCTTTTAACTGATACTGCTTTAGTTTAATTTGTTAATTGCTATGGCATTTTTTATACTTTTTACCACTGCCACAAGGGCACTCGTCGTTACGAGCAACTTTAATATCGGTTGTTGGGAATATCTCGCCGTCTAAATAGCGCCATAGCCCATCTTCTTTTATAAACCTTGATTTTTCATGCAGTTGGCAATACAAGTTTTGGTAAAAATAGCTAGCGCAAAACTCAACGATTCCTGTGTTTGAATCGTGCTCAGATGAAATAACATTTAAGTTGCTAAAGCGGCAGCTACCAGCAAAGTCAGCGATTTCTGTTATTGGATTTTCTGCTTGTTTTTCTTGCGCATATGTTTGATAGACATAGCTTGCATTGTTTAGTGCATATGCAACATAACGTGAACGCATTAGTTGCTCTGGGCTTGTTGCTTGCGTTGAGCCTAAGTGTAGTTTTTCACAGCAGTCTGCGTAACTCAATTGGCTATTACACAAGCATAAGCTTTGCGTGAGTGAAGTCATCATGTTTACCAAAGAGATAAAATGATATTTTAACAGCTTACTGTGCTAATGCTAACTCAGTTGGTTGTTTGGTTTTGGTAAAACAATATAATTTTGCACTGGCTTGTTCTAGATTGATTGATAAATCAGCAAGCTGATTGTCTTTTACAATATCAGTCCAGGTGATCACAGCAGCAAAGTTGCCATTATGAAGTGCTGAATTTAATACATACTCTAAGTTTACTAAGTGTTTTTGTCTGATCACAAGTAGTTTTGAAGTGTCAATTGAGCATGAGTCAAGCAGTGCTTTACTCGGCACATGGTCTGGTGCAATCAATAGCGTCCAGGCATTTTGGCTATTGTAATGGTGAAGCACTTTTAATAATTCAAATGTCGCTGAGATCTCATCTTCAATTTGAATCAAGTTAACCGCTGCACTTTGGTTATCTTGTTGGTAGCTTTTAACAGTTCTTACGGTAATTGGCTGTAACATAACTTTCACTCACTGGTTGTTTATACAGTATGTGTATACAGTAGTTTATACAGTTGTTCTGTGCAAGTGTTTTTTGTTATTTTTTAAACGATTTTTAACCGTTAATAGGTTTTAAGAAAACGCGGAAATTTAATATTGTTATATATTACAGTTTGTTATGGCTTACTTTGTATAGAAGAAGTGTTGGCTCACTTTATGGAGCCGAAGGAATTAAATGTTGAAACTGCTGTTGATGAATTTGTTCATACAGTGTTGCTGCATAGCATTTTGCATCTTGAAAACGTTTAGTTGTTAGGTGTTTGCGTAAATCCGTTAAAGCGGTTGTGGCTGGTTCATAGCCTTGGCTACTGGCTAGACTAAGCCATACAGCACCATGAAATACACTTTGTGGTACGCCTTGTCCTTTTATAAAAAATAACCCCAAGTAAAATTGTGCACGATGATTACCTGCCATTGCTGCAAGGCGCATCCATTTTGCCGCAAGGGGAGGTTGTTCGTTTTTTAAATAATATAGCGCTTTAGTGACGACGTTATCAGGCGTGTCAGCTTTACCTTCATTTTGTACAGTATTACTTGGTTGAGTAATAAACGATAATACATTATCTAGTTGTTGTTCGAGGTCCAGCCCGCTTGGAGATGTATCTGTCATAATACCACGCATGTTATTGTTTTCATTCACAGCATAAGTTTAGTCTAATACAAGGTAATTTGTCCTGTTATTACTAAAATCTATGGTAAAATTACATAATTATTTATTTGTTGATTGAAATATTATTATGCTTGACGCGTTATTCAAAATCAAAGCTCACGATTCGACTGTTCGTCGAGAGTGTATTGCTGGATTAACTACATTTATAACCATGGTTTATATTGTGTTTGTAAACCCAGCTATGTTAGCTGAAGCCGGAATGGATCAAGGAGCGGCTTTTGTTGCGACTTGTATTGCAGCTGCTATTGGCTGTTTTATCATGGGCTTTTGGGCTAATTATCCATTGGCACTTGCACCCGGAATGGGACTAAATGCCTTCTTTACTTATGGTGTTGTGCTGGGCATGGGCTACACATGGCAAGCCGCATTGGGTGCTGTGTTTATGTCTGGCTGTATTTTCTTATTTTTAAGTTTGTTTAAAGTGAGGGAATGGATAATCAATGCAATCCCTTTAGTGCTCAAACAAGCAATTGCCACGGGAATAGGGGCATTTTTAGCGCTTATTGCACTCAAAAATGCAGGGATCATTGTTGCCAGCCCCGCAACATTAGTGCAACTAGGTGATATTACAGCTGCCGGCCCTCTGTTAGCTATTTTTAGTTTTTTTGTGATTGCAGCATTACTTTATCGTGATTTTAAAAGTGGTGTGTTAATTAGTATTTTAGCGGTTACCTTAATTGCGCTGGGCTTAGGCTTAGTTGACTATCAAGGTGTGGTATCAATGCCGCCTTCAATTGCGCCTACTTTTATGCAGTTAGATTTTGCTGCTGCGTTTGAGTTATCTATGCTCAGTGTTATTTTTGCTTTTTTGTTTGTTGATTTGTTTGATACCTCTGGGACGCTCGTGGCGGTAACGCAAAAGGCAGGGCTTGCAGACGAAAAAGGTAATATGCCGCGTTTAGGTCGCGCGTTAAGTGCAGACAGTTCGGCAACAATTGCCGGTTCAATGCTTGGAACGTCAACCACTACATCGTATATTGAATCAGTCGCGGGTGTATCTGTCGGTGGACGAACAGGGCTAACGGCAGTAGTAGTGGGTATTTGTTTTTTATTAATGATGTTCTTTGCACCGCTTGCGCGAATGGTGCCAGCGTATGCGACCGCTGGAGCAATTTTATATGTTGCGGTGCTTATGTTGCAAAACCTAAAATTTGTGAATTGGGATGATATGACTGATGCCATTCCAGTCAGTGTGGTATTGCTTATGACGCCATTAACTTTTTCTATTGCGCACGGTATTGCGCTTGGTTTTATTTCTTATACGGCAGTAAAGTTATTATGCTCTAAGCGTGATGAAATAAGCATTAGCGTGTGGGTATTAACGGTGATGTTTGTGATTAAGTTTGCAGTGTTATCGTAATTAGCTTGGCTGCGGAGCAAAGAAAAAGTGGTTTACCACTTTTTCTTTGGTGCAAATAAAACGTCTAAGTCGTCTTGCTCTTGTTCGTTTTTCTTTTTTAAGGCCGTTGCGTTAGATACTTTTAGTTCGGTACTAATTTCTTCTAAATAGCCTTCAAGTTCTTGCCTTTTTGAGTTTATATAATCGTCACTATGAGCTACCGAAGAGACGGTCGCATAGGCTTTTTCAAAGTATTGGCGTGCTGAGCCCACCATATTTGCTGAGCGTGCTGATAAACCTCGTTTAATTTGGCTTTCAATATTTATTTTCAGCTGTAGTTTTTCTAATCGTTTATCTTCAGCTACAAATATTTGGCTGTCGACTTTGCCTTTGCCGTGCTCTGAACGTAGCACGGCTCGCAATTTTTTAATGCCTTGAATCAGTGCGATGAGCTGTTTGTCGTTATCCGGTAATGCAAGGCTCTCGGACTTACTGGTATCGACCGCAGATGACATACGGGTTTTTGCTTCATTCAATCGATTTTTTAATTCTTTTGAAGTTGGTGATAATTGCACCATGGAAGTTAGTGCATCATATATACGGCGTTGAATGACACGGTAAGCACTCTCTGACATAGGAATATTAGCGCTATTGAGCAGTACGTCTTCAGATTCTTCAATGATCTTTTTTTGTTTTGTGAGCTCTTTACGGCGTTCAGCTTCTTGTTTCTCTTTATGTTGTTGTACAGCACTTACCCATAGGGCAATAACAATAAGTGCGACTATCAACATAATAATAATAGAAACGATCATGGTTTAGGTCTCTGGTTTTATAAGTTAATATTTTTTATCTTACATTAAATATATGCCAACAGGGTAGTTTTGCGCAGGTTATCGTAAATAAAAATATCTTTCTCATTCTTTTTAACTATAAAAGTTGGGATGTAGGCTTTTCACAGGTCTTTAGCTTTAAAAGATGGCTACCTCAAAACGTGTGTTTGTGCTAGCCTAAGAACAATAATCTTATAAATTGTGATGGGTTTAGTCATTTTATTCTAATTTGTAGAAATAAAGCTTGGCTTGACGTACTTCAACATTTATAAATAAGCAGTATAACAACACTAAAAATGCAGCCATGAAATTACAACAACTCAGATACATCGTCGAAGTCCAAAACCATAAACTTAATGTGTCAGCTACCGCTGAGAGCTTATTTACCTCTCAACCCGGTATTTCTAAGCAAGTACGCATGTTAGAAGATGAGTTGGGCGTACAAATTTTTGGTCGAAGTGGTAAACATTTAACCCACGTAACTAGCGCGGGAAATGAAATTATTAATATTTCGCGTGAAATCCTATCAAAAGTTGAAGGGATAAAAGCGGTTGCCAATGAGCATACATTACCAGATCAAGGTAAGCTAAATATTGCGACTACACATACGCAAGCACGTTATGCATTGCCGAGTGTTATTCAGGGCTTTATGAAAAAGTACCCTGCAGTGTCTTTACATATGCATCAAGGTACGCCGCAGCAAATATCTGATGCGGCCGCTCGAGGAGATGCTGATTTTGCTATTGCCACTGAAGCTCTGCATTTATATTCAGATTTAGTGATGCTGCCATGCTATCACTGGAATCGTAGTATTGTTGTGGCAAAAGATCATCCCCTTGCTAAAAAAGCCAACTCGCTAACCGTTGCTGATATTTCTCAATATCCGCTAATTACTTATGTATTTGGTTTTACGGGCCGTTCTGAACTTGATAAAGCATTTAACGCGCAAGGCTTAGAGCCGCATATTGTGTTTACTGCAACCGATGCTGATGTAATTAAAACGTATGTACGTTTAGGTTTAGGCGTAGGTGTGGTTGCTTCTATGGCAATTGACCAACTCTCAGATACTGATTTAGTGTGTATTGATGCGAGTCATTTATTTGAAGCCAGCACAACAAAAATAGGTTTTAGAAAAGGCAGCTTTTTACGTAGTTATATGTATGACTTTATTGAACGTTTTGCACCGCACTTAACAAAAGAGCGGGTAGAGCGAGCAAGCTTATTACGTAATCAAGAAGATGTTGATAAGTTATTTGAAGATATCGAGTTACCTGTTAAGTAACGCCTTTATAATTATTAAAAAAGCCGCAACTAGCGGCTTTTTTAATGGCTAAAATTTAGCACTCAATGATATTAACGGCTAAACCACCGCGAGCGGTTTCTTTGTATTTGGTTTTCATGTCATTACCGGTATCAAGCATGGTTTTGATCACTTTATCCAAAGATACTTTTTGTTCTCCACTGCCACGAATAGCAAGACGAGATGCGTTAATCGCTTTAATCGCCCCCATGGCATTTCGTTCAATACACGGTACTTGCACGAGTCCGCCAACCGGATCACAGGTTAGGCCTAGGTTATGTTCCATGCCGATTTCAGCTGCGTTTTCAACGTGAACTACGTTACCACCAACAATTTCAGTTAATGCACCAGCGGCCATAGAGCAGGCTACGCCCACTTCACCTTGGCAGCCAACTTCAGCTCCTGAAATAGAGGCATTCTTTTTATATAAAATACCAATGGCGGCGGCGGTTAATAAATAGCGAGTAGCAATATCGCGGTCTACTTCTTTAATAAATGTGTGGTAATACATTAGTACGGCGGGCAAAATACCTGCCGCGCCATTTGTTGGGGCGGTAACAACCCGACCACCGGCTGCATTTTCTTCATTGACTGCAAGGGCAAATAAATCGACCCAATCCATTGCTCGTAATGGGTCGTTATTCACTTCAATATTGAGCTTTAAATGCAAACTAGGCGCACGGCGTTTTACTTTTAAGCCACCTGGTAAAATACCTTCTGTGCGCATACCACGTTCAATACAGGCTTTCATAACTTGCCAAATATTGAATAATTCATCTTTTATGTCTTCTTCACTGCGCAGCGTTTTTTCATTTTTCATCATCAGTGTTGAAACGCTATAGCCTGACTCTTTGCACATTTCGAGTAGATCTTTGGCGGTTTCAAACGGATAAGGTGCTGGGTTTTGCTCGCGAATATCAAGTGCGGCTTGTTTTTCGTTATCAAACTCTTCGTCTGTGACGATAAAGCCGCCTCCAATCGAGTAATATACTTTGCTGTATACACGTTCAGATTCTTTGTAGGCAATAATTTCCATGGCATTTGAGTGCTTAGGTAATGTTTTACGGCGATGAAAAACAATAGCCCCTTGCTTAGGAAATTTAGCTTTATGCGTTTTATTAAGGTAAATAACCTGTTCATCTTCAATTTTAGCGAGAATGTCGTCGACTAAATCGGCGTCGATGGTTTCTGGATCGTAACCGGCAAGCCCTAAAATAACGGCTTTACCTGAGCCATGGCCAATGCCAGTTTGACCAAGCGAACCGTATAACTCTACTTTGACACTCGTGACATCTGCTAACAGGTTTTGTTGTTGTAATTCATTAACAAATAAACGTGAGGCGCGCATAGGTCCGACGGTGTGAGATGACGACGGGCCAATGCCAATACTAAACATATCGAATGCACTGATCATATATTTTACTCTACTTTTTACTCAGCACGACTGCTGTCTTTGAACGGTCGCACATAATAACGTGTAATTGTTTGCTTGTAACCTTTTGCAGCACAGATTTAAACTGGTATGGCTAGCTGGTTTGTAAAGTTTTTTATAATGCTTGCGGTCGCGCCCCAGAGCAAGCCATGCTTTGTTGGAAACCCTTCTAGGGTAATGGTTTTGCCAAAACGTTGAAAAGGCAAAGGTTGCCAGTTGTTAGTGTCAATTAATGCGCTAATTGGAATTAAAAAACTCGCTGCCACTTCATTACGATCCTCAAACCATTCGGTGTTAGGTTGCAATACGCCAATAAATGGCGTGATAGTAAACCCTGTTAATGTTGAGTATTCAGGTAGTTGCCCAATCACGTTAACGTGTGCGGCTTGAATATTAAGCTCTTCATTTAACTCACGCAGTGCAGTATGACGTAAACTTGGGTCATTGACTTCTCGTTTCCCACCAGGTAAACAAATTTCGCCAGGGTGATGTTTTAAATAATGAGGACGTTTACAAAGTAAAACATGTGCGCTGTTTTGCACATCAATTAACGCCAGCATAACCGCACTTGCACGTCGTGTTTTATGTGGGTGCGCGCTTAATGACTGCGTATTTGCTGCGACACTCAGTTGGAAACGGGCCAGTAGCTGTTGGCTGTTCACAGTATTTTACTTAAGTAGTGGAAGAATTTTATTTACTTTATCGTATGTTTCTTGGTATTCCAAGTCAGCTTGAGAATCGGCCACAATGCCGCCACCTGCCCAACAGTAAATGTGGTGTTGATGGCAAACCAAGGTGCGGATTGTAATACTGGTATCCATATTACCGCAGGCACTTAAATAGCCAATAGAACCGCAATAAACGCTGCGGCGGTGGGGCTCTAACTCTTCAATAATTTCCATCGCACGAATTTTAGGGGCACCGGTAATTGAGCCACCAGGAAAAGCCGCTTTAAGTTGATCAACCGCGGTTTTATCGTCACTTAGTTCGCCAGTTACCGTACTCACTAGATGATGTACAGCAGGAAAGCTTTCTATAGCAAATAGTGAAGGTACTTTTACACTGCCTGGCTTTGCAACTTTACCTAAATCATTACGTAGCAGGTCGACGATCATCACATTTTCGGCGCGATCTTTGCTCGATTGTTGTAACCGAACAGCTTGTTGTTGATCTGCTATTTCATCAACGCAGCGTGGTAAAGTACCTTTGATAGGCTTGGTTTGAATTCTTCCATCTTTAATGGCAATAAAACGCTCAGGTGAAATAGATAAAATGGCACCGTCAGGGTGGTTAATGAAACTTGAAAACGGTGCTTTGTTAGCCTCGCGAAGGGTACAATATGCGTGCCAAGCACTGCCTTGGTACTGAGCCTTAAAGCGTTGCGCTAAGTTTATTTGGTAACAATCACCAGTTTTTAAATATGCTTGGATTTTTGCAAATTTGTCGGTGTACTGTGCTTTGGTCATATTAGATGACCAATCTTGAGTTATTGCAAAAGGAGTGCGTTGTTTGGTCGTATTGTCTAGAAACGATAAATATAGCGCTAGTCTATCGGTATTTGGTTGGGCGATATAAAACCAACCGCTTTGTTGTTTATCGTAGATGAGCGCATCTGGGTAGAGACCGACTGCAAGCTGCGGCATATCAATATCATAGATGGCTGCTTCTGGCAGAGTTTCAATTACACGGCCAAAATCATAGCCAAAATAGCCAAGCCAGCCTCCATTAAACGGCAGTTCAGGGTGCGCTTTAGTGTCATTCAGTTTATTTAACTGTGCTTGCAATACGGTAAAACAACTTTGCTCAGTTAATTGATCATCCACAAACACCTGATTGTTTTTCACTTCTAAACGCATTAAAGGCGAGATAGCGATGATATCAAAGCGGCTATTTTCATGGTCACTATTAGCAGAATCAAGTAGTACAGCATAAGGTAAATCACAGAAATAGCTAAAAACCTCGACACAGTTGAGCGAAATGTCTAATTGAATACAGGTTTTATGTTGTTTTATCATCTATTTTTTACCCTGAAAAACTGGCTCGAAACGGGCTGGGAGGGTATCATAAGTTAAATTTTTTTGGCAGCGTTTAGTTGCCTATTGCGTTACAAACCACCGTCACCGGTTTGATTTATGTTACGTGTATTAATACGTAAAAGTAACTTAAGGAACCCCTATGAGTACTATCCGTCAGCAAGACTTTATTGATAGCATTGAAGATGCTTTACAATATATTTCGTTTTATCACCCACTTGATTTTGTTCAAGCACTCGAAAAAGCGTATAACAAAGAGCAAAGTAAAGCTGCTAAAGATGCCATTGCCCAAATTCTTATTAACTCGCGTATGTCGGCTGAAGGTAAGCGCCCACTTTGCCAAGACACAGGTATCATCACGTGTTTTGTAAAAGTAGGTATGGATGTTAAGTGGGATAAAACAGACTTAACGGTACAGCAAATGGTTGACGAAGGTACTCGCCGAGCTTATTTAAACCCAGATAACCCGCTACGTGCATCGATTGTTGCTGATCCTGCGGGCACGCGTAAAAACACTAAAGATAATACGCCTTCAGTTGTGCATATTGATTTAGTGCCGGGTGGCGAAATTGAAGTTATGGTTGCTGCAAAAGGCGGCGGCTCTGAAAATAAAACTAAAATGGTAATGCTTAACCCATCTGATGATGTGGCTGCATGGGTTGAAAAAACCTTACCAACAATGGGGGCTGGCTGGTGTCCGCCTGGCATGCTAGGTATAGGTATTGGCGGTACTGCAGAAAAAGCTGCGGTACTTGCGAAAGAATCATTAATGGATCCGGTTGATATTCATGAGCTAATTGAACGCGGTGCAGAAACAACCGAAGAAAAAATGCGTTTAGATATTTTTGAGCGTGCGAATAAATTAGGTATTGGTGCACAAGGCTTAGGTGGTTTAACCACGGTTGTGGATGTAAAAATTAAAACCGCACCTACTCATGCCGCGTCTAAACCTGTGGTTATGATCCCTAACTGCGCAGCAACTCGCCACGTACACTTTACTCTTGATGGCTCAGGCCCTGCAGACTTAAAAGCGCCTAAACTTGAAGATTGGCCAGAAGTGACGTTTGAAGTAGGCGAGGGTACACGCCGTGTTGATTTAAACACGCTTACCAAAGAAGATACACAAGAATGGAAAATGGGTGAAACGGTATTGCTTTCTGGCACTATCTTAACTGGTCGTGATGCTGCCCATAAACGCCTACAAGATATGATCAACTCAGGAGAAGGTTTACCTGAAGGTGTGGACTTTGATAATAAGTTTATTTACTACGTTGGCCCTGTAGATGCTGTTGGTGATGAAGCTGTAGGCCCAGCAGGCCCAACAACGGCAACACGTATGGATAAATTTACCGACATGATGCTAGAAAAAACAGGTATTGTTGGCATGATAGGTAAAGCTGAACGTGGTCCAGCGACAGTAGAGTCGATTAAGCAAAACAAATCAGTGTATTTAATGGCCGTAGGTGGCGCAGCTTATTTAGTTTCTAAAGCTATTAAGAAAGCACGAGTTGTGGCATTTGAAGATTTAGGGATGGAAGCCATCTATGAATTTGAAGTAGAAGATATGCCAGTGACTGTTGCGGTCGATAGTGAAGGAGCGAATGCTCATACTCAAGGTCCTGCAATTTGGAAAGCTAAAATTGAAGAGCTTGATGGCAAATTGCAATAATTAGCTTCCTCTGTTCTCGGTATTCAGCATTGCTGAATACCGTTGTCAGATCAGACCAGTTTTAACAAATCCCCACCATTTCCCTTAAGCCTCTATATTTAAAGTATTGCGCGAACTTTTTCGGTTGTAGTATTTAGTTTACAGTGAACGGCTGTCTTACGTTTACGTAAGCGTATCTTCGTTTTTAACTTTTAAGTTTGAATAATTAATTTGTTAATAAGCTATTTTTGTATTGATAATGTCAAAAATAAAGTTGTTAAGGCTAATTTATTATTCTTACTGATTTTGATAGGTTTTATCATCTCATATAGTGGTAAGGTGCAATTTGAAGTGATAAAGTCTCGGCAATTTCAGCGCTCATACCCTCTCACGGGTTATAAATTTCGGAGTAAAATAAAGTGGCTGTGTTTAATCAAGTTGACTTTGATAACCACGAGCAAGTGGTTTTTTGTTCAGATAAAGAATCAGGCTTACGTGCAATCATCGCCGTTCACAATACTAACTTAGGCCCAGCTGTTGGTGGTTGTAGAATGTGGGATTATGCCAGTGATGACGATGCAGTAGTTGATGCACTGCGCTTATCAAAAGGGATGACCTATAAAAATGCGGTTGCTCGTCTGCCATTTGGTGGTGGTAAATCTGTAATTATTGGGAATGCAAAGGAAATTAAATCGGAACAGCTATTTCGTGCCTTTGGTCGTCAGTTAGAGCGTTTAAATGGTAGCTACTATTCAGCCGAAGATGTAAACATCACCTGTGCTGATGTCGCTATAATGAATAAAGAAACTGACTATGTATTAGGCCTTGAAGGTAAAAGTGGTAACCCTTCACCTTTTACTGCTTATGGTACGTTTTTAGGTATTAAAGCGGCGCTGCAACATCAACGCGGCCATCAAGATTTAAGCGGTATCAAAGTCGCCGTACAAGGTTTAGGCGCTGTTGCTTATGCTTTGTGTAAACATTTACATGAAGCGGGCGCACAATTATTTGTTACTGATATAAATCAAGCTGCGGTAGATAAAGTAGTTAATGATTTTGCTGCTACGGCGGTAGGTATTGATGATATATATGACCTTGATGTAGACGTGTATGCGCCGTGTGCATTAGGTGCCACAGTTAATGATGTGACGATCCCACGTCTTAAAGCAACAATCATTGCTGGCTGTGCTAATAACCAACTAGCTGAGTCTCGCCACGGTGAGATCATTCGCGAAAAAGGCATTTTATACGCACCAGATTATGTCATTAATGCCGGTGGTATTATTAATGTTTATTATGAAACCGCGCCACAGGGTTATTCTGTTGAGGCATCTAATAAGCACGTTGAGGGTATTTTTACGACCTTAACTGAAATTTTTGCCCGCAGTGAAAAAGAGCAAAAGTCGACTCATTTAATTGCTGATGAACTCGCGCAAGAAATTATTGCTAACGGCCTTTAAGTACGTTAGCTAATTTTAAACGTATCTTTGCTTATAAAGGCGTACTAATGTGCGCCTTTTTCTTTGTGGCTTGAAAAAACCAAGCTACACTTTAGTTTTACCGTTTACAAAAATTATAATGACTCCGATCCCTTTAACTAGCTGGCCTCGTGCCCAGCACTTTGCGCTTTTCAAAGACTTTACCCAACCTTATTTTAATGTTTGCGTACAGCTAGATATGCAGCCGCTGTACCAATACTGTCAATCGCATAAACGCTCTTTTTTTCAAAGTTACATATTCTTAGCGCTACGAGCTTGCCACCAATACCACCCCATGCAACTGCGTATTGTTGATGATAACCCTGTGCAATTGCAAAGTACGCGGGCGAGTGTGGTAGAACTTGCACCAGATGATACCTTTCGCTTCAGTTATTTTAACTTGTGCAATGACTTTGCTGAGTTTGCTAAACGTGCGCATCAGGTAAGTGAGTCAGCAAAACAACAACCCTTATTTTCCAGTGCATTTGAGCAAACAGAAGGAGAGGCTGATCTGATTCATATTTCCGTTTTACCTTGGTTAGCATTTTCTAGCTTTTCTCATGCACATAGTCAGGGAACAAGCTTGGGCATACCTAAATTAGTCTTTGGTAAATATGATACTGAAACGGGTAAAATGCCTTTATCGATTGATGTGCATCATGCATTGATGGATGGCCTTCACGTAGCTCGGTTTGTTGAGTGTTTCATGCAATGTATAAATAGTTACTGCCAAGAGTAATTTCATTTATGAATAGCTTGTTAATGAAACTGAAATTAGTACTATGCTAGTATAAATACTATGAAAACAAGAATAATGATAATAAATTAAGGCAAAATCATTATATAACTGGTTGTTTTATAACTAAATCATTAGTTAGTAATTGGGAAGGCGTTCAATATAATGCGACGAATAAGTCTATTTCTTTTTTTGATAATACAATCAGCGTGTATTGCTAGTGAGCAAACACGCCTTCCTTTAAATGACTACTTTTCTGAAACTTGGAGCACCCGCACAGGTTTACCCCACAATAGTATTAATAGTTTAGCGCAAACCAACGACGGCTATATTTGGATAGCGACATGGGAGGGGCTTGCGCGTTTTAATGGACGCGAATTTAAATTATTCACCCGCTCAGAAATTCCTGGCTTACCGGACTCAGGGTTACGTAGTTTGTCGGCTCAGCCTGATGGCGGTCTTTACATTGTCGGTGCTCGGGGTGGTGTAAGCCACTTACTGCATGGGCAATGGGACACCCAGCCAAGTGCCGAAGCTATGGTTAATCATATCTTAACGGCTGAATCTGGCGAACTTTGGTTGGCGTTGGAGGGGAAAGGTTTGGTGCACCGTAGCGCTGACTCTGAGCAAGAAACTAGCGTGCTAATAAACCTAAGTGCATATCGTTTGATACAAGATGCAAGCGGAGTTATTTGGGCTGCTACTAGTGATGGTTTATACAAAATTGAAAATCATCAAGCCCACTTGGTCACCCCTGAACAAGGATTGCCTAATGCACCTATTTATACATTATTACTCACACGAGAAGGACAGCTTATTGTTGGGGGGGAGAAAGGAGCGTGGAAGTTAGTTGATGATCAATTTATAACTGTTCATCAGCAATTGAATGGTGAGTCTGTTTCGAGCATTTTAGAGGATGATCATCATGATCTCTGGTTTGGTACAATCAATAAAGGTGTATTTAGGCTGAGTACGCTTGGTCTCGAACAGCTTGATGCTAAGGCTGGGTTACCCGGTAATAGAATACTGTCTTTGTTACAAGACAGAGAAAATAGTATTTGGGTTGGCACCAATGGCGGATTATATCGTCTCAGAGAAGCCCCATTTTCCTCATGGACTAGAAAGCGGGGGCTGAGCTCCGATTATATACGCACCGTTTTATCTCATTCTGATGGTAGCATTTGGGTCGGCGGTAGTACTGGTCTAAACAAACTACATAATGAGCAAATAGAATCGTTCGCTTCAGTTGATAACGATAAACCTATCTCTGTGTTGAGTTTAGCCGAAGATAATACGGGCGGAGTTTGGCTCGGCACTTACACCGCCGGTGTAATGCGAGTGGTAAATAATGAAATACATACTGTTATTAATCGAGACTCGGGGCTGGCTAGTAATGAGGTGAGGGCTCTGTTATTCGATAATCAACAAAGGTTATGGATTGGCACGGCGACAGGATTAACGCGAATAGAAATTGATGGCTCATTAACGCAATTCACGACTGATCAAGGTTTGCCTGGTGATTTTATTATGGCGTTGGCACTTGATTCACAAGGCCATGTTTGGGTTGGCACCGGCGTGGGCGTTGCTATGTTCAATGACACTTTAGGTGAGTTTAAAGGGCAGCTGTTTCCACGAAAATTTAATGCTGAATATGCATTTGGCTTTTATGCGCAAAATGACTTTATGTGGATGACCACAGATAGAGGACTTATTCGTTTTAACATTGAAACTGGTGATATTGCGATGCTCGGTCGCGAGCAAGGCTTACCTGTTGATAAGCTATTTCAAATCATTGAACAAGGTGATTCATTTTGGCTTTCAAGTAACCGAGGCATCATTCAGGTTAAGCAACAGCAAGTGAATGAGCTATTAAATAACCCGCATAACAAAGCCGCTAGTTTGCAATACCAGTTGTTTGATGAAGGCGATGGTATGCTTAGTGCTCAAGCTAACGGCGGCTCAAACCCTGCGGCTGTGGTACATAAAGATGGCAGTATTTGGTTTGCCACCGCTTTAGGTGCTGCAACTGCAATGCCGGAGCGCTTAAAGCGCGCTTCACAACTTGAGTTACCCACCGTTATAGAAAGTGTTTTGGTTGATGGCAAGCACACCCCATTTAATTTAACTGAGAATGAATTTAAATTACCACCAGGTTCTGCTCGGGTTTCATTTCATTATGCCGGGCTCAGTTTTATTATGCCACAACGGTTAAAGTTTCAGACTAAGTTGTTAGGTTATAATGATAAGTGGGTAGATCGCCAGCAACTAAACATTACTGAATATACTAATTTAGCGCCAGGGAAATACACCTTCATGGTGCGTGCAGGTTACCCTAATGGTCAGTGGCAAGAAAACCATCAGGCGTTAGACTTTGTTATCCAATCTTATTTTTGGCAAAAATTGAGCTTTAAATTGATGGTATTTTTATCGCTAATTGTCATGATATTTGCAGTTTATAAATACCGTTTGTACCACTATAAAAAGATTGAAAAAGAGTTAAAGCTTCGTGTTGAACAACAGACCCATGATCTACAATTACAAAATGATGCATTTGCTTATCAGGCCAGCCATGATCAGTTAACAGGGATCCCCAATCGACGGGCATTTGATACTTGGCTTGCCGAAAATTTTGATGAGATAAAAGAATCAAAGCAACCACTTAGTATTGCAATCATTGATATTGACCACTTTAAGCGCATTAACGATACTTGGTCTCACATGGTAGGCGATAAAGTGATATGCGTAATAGCAAGCATATTACAACAATGCTGCGATAGGAATTCTAATCAAGTGTCTCGTTGGGGAGGGGAAGAGTTTACTTTGCTTTTACCTAATAAAACGGCACATCAAGCGGTCGAGATTTGTGAGCAATTAAGAGTTGATATTGAAAATCATGATTTTTCGTCGATAGCCGAAGGTATTAAGGTCACGGTGAGTTTTGGTATTGCCGATTCGAGCTTAGTTGATGAATACGACCGTTTATTGGCCAGTGCCGATCAAGCGCTTTATAAAGCAAAAAACAATGGCCGGAATCGAGTTGAAGTAATTCAGCCTCAATCAGCTCCCTGTTAAATTTATAGTAAAAGATTGAAATATGACTTTGGCGGTCATATTAATAACTTAGTCTTTTCTCAGCGAGCCTGCTAATGGTAAATGGTTTATTGATTCTTGCGTTAATAGCGTTTGTGGTTGTTTATTGGCGCTGGCCTGATATTCAAAATCAGCTTTGGCAAAAAAAGTACCGAGAGTACCGTCTTAATGAGCAGCAAAAATCTTTATTGCTGCGTTATATGCCAATTTATCAAAAAATGACAGATGCTGATCGCGCTAAACTTGAGCGCCACATCGTTTGGTTTTTAAATGAAAAGCGCTTTATTGGCTGCGATGGTCTAAAGCTTAACGATGCTATGAAGCTGATTGTTGCAGCGGATGCCTGCGTTTTAGTACTAAATAAACCTTGGCCTTTATATAAAAATGTTAGAGAAATTTTATTATACCCAAGCGCCTATTACGCTCCGCAAACCTCACGTGATAATGCTGGTTTAGTCAGCTACCATAATACAGTTCGTCAAGGTGAGTCTTGGCCTGGTGGTACACTGGTTCTCAGTTGGCATGATGTACTTGAAGGAAATCGCTTACCAAGTGATGGCCATAACTTGGTGTTTCATGAATTTGCACATCAACTTGATCAAGAAACGGGTAAAACAACGGGTACTCCGTTACTAAAAAAAGCGGCTGATTATAAAGAGTGGGCGAGAGTGTTTAGCCGTGCTTTTAATCAACTTAAAACTCATGTGGCCTATAGCATGCCCCATGTTATTCACAGCTATGGCGCAACCAACGAGGCTGAATTTTTTGCGGTGATCACCGAAACGTTTTTAGAAAAGCCTAGTGAGCTGCGCCATTATGACCCTGAGATTTACACTATGCTGGTGAACTATTACCAGTTTGATCCAATTAAATGGCATTAACCGCCAATTTAAGACGCTTTATCAGATATTGCTGGTAACTTGCTGTGCTTTTTGTTGCAATCATATTAATAAACAACAAAAACAAGCGAGAATTCGATGAAAAAACTACTGCAAACAGCATTGGCTGTATCAGTATCGTTAGCACTTTATTCAAATGTGCATGCTGCAGATAATGCAGATGATAAAAAATGGCAAGTAGATTCGCCACAAGGTCAGTTTGTTGATGCGGCGATTAACGTGAGCCAAGGCACATGGATGAACGTTGATGTGAGTCCTGATGGTGAAACCATTGTGTTTGATTTACTTGGTGATATTTATACTATGCCCATCAACGGTGGCAAAGCCACACAACTGACATCAGACATTGCATGGCAAATGCAACCTCGCTTTAGCCCTGACGGTAAACGCATTGCGTTTACCTCAGATCAAGGTGGCGGTGACAATATTTGGGTTATGGATGTGGATGGTGAAAATCAAACCGCTGTTACCGACGAAACCTTTAGATTACTCAATAGCCCTGCTTGGAGCCCAGATGGCGATTATATCGTGGCACGTAAGCACTTTACTGCAACACGCTCTTTAGGTGCAGGTGAAGTATGGCTTTACCATAAAGCTGGTGGTAAAGGGGTTCAGTTAACAAAGCGAGCTGATGATCAAAAAGACTTAGGTGAGCCAATGTTTTCACCTGATGGTCGTTATGTTTATTTTTCTCACGATGCAACACCAGGTAAAACCTTCCATTACTCAAAAGATTCTGTTGCCGGCATCTACAAAATAAAACGTTTTGACCGCCAAACAGGTGAGATTGAAACTATTATTCAAGGTATGGGTGGGGCAATTAGGCCAACACCGTCACCGGATGGTAAAAAGCTTGCGTACATTAAGCGTGATGACTTTCAAACCAGTTTATACGTTTATGACCTAACCTCAGGTAAACACACTAAACTGTACGACAAGCTTGAACGTGATATGCAAGAAACGTGGGCGATTCACGGCGTTTACCCAACGATTGCATGGACACCAGATAACGACGAATTAATATTCTGGGCTGGTGGTAAAATTAACAAGCTTGATGTTGAAGATAAATCAGTCGAAAACATTGCTTTTAATGTCGAAACCAATAAAAAAATTCAAACCGCAGTGCGTTTTACACAAAATATTGATAGTGATGAATTTGACGTAAAAATGCTGCGTAATGTGCAAGTCTCGCCTGATGGTGAAACCGCTATTTTTGAGGCGCTTGGGCATATTTATAAACGTGATTTAGAGTCAGGGAAAATTAAGCGTTTAACACGCCAAGATGATCATTTTGAACTGTTTCCACAGTTTTCTCGTGATGGTAAAAAAATTGTTTATGTCACCTGGGATGATAACGAGCAAGGCAGTGTTCGAGTTGTATCTACGCGCAGTGGTCGTGGCGATACCATTACACAAGAGCCGGGTAAATACGTTGAACCTACATTTAGCCCTGATGGCAAAACTGTGGTTTATCGTAAAGCGTCAGGCGGCGGCATATTAAACCCTGATTGGTCATTACATCCGGGGATCTATGCAGTGAGTAGCAAAGGTGGAGAGCCTGAGTTAATTACGAAAAGTGGCTATCAGCCGCAGTTTGGTGCGACCAGTGACCGCATTTTTGTTATGAGTCCGTGGCCAAAACCGAGTTTAAGTGCAGTTGAGCTTGATACTAAAAAAGTACAAAAGTTATATGAATCAAAGCATGCGACAGAGTTTAGAGTATCACCTAATGGTAAGTACTTAGCGTTTGCAGAGCGTTTTAAAGTGTTTGTTACACCGCTTGTTGAAAATGGTAAGAGCATAAATATCGGCCCGAAAGACAGTCAGTTCCCTATCGAGCAGCTATCAGTGCGGGCAGGTGAAAATATTAGCTGGAGTGCAAACAGCGATAAACTTTATTGGACTTTAGGCCCGGAACTTTATCATGCCAGCCTAGCAGGTATTTTTGATATTAACCAAGCTGAAGATGCCGACTTTAAAGTGAAAAGCGGTGATAATATTAGCTTTAGCAAGAAGATGGCAGAGCCTAAAGGTATGTTTGCGCTAACCGGTGCGCGTATTATTACTATGCAAGGTGATAAAGTCATCGAAAACGGCGTACTGATCACTGATGGCAAACACATCAAAGCACTTGGTAGTGCAGATAGCGTAACGATTCCTAAAGGTGCTGAAGTTATTAACGTGGCAGGTAAAACCATCATGCCAGGTATTGTCGATGCTCATGCTCATGGTTCGCAAGGTAGTAACGAAATCATACCGGAGCAAAATTGGAAAAACTTAGCTGGATTATCGTTAGGTGTGACAACGATTCACGATCCATCGAATGACACCACAGAGATTTTTGCCGCCAGCGAAATGCAAAAAGCAGGCACTATTGTAGGGCCGCGTATTTTCTCAACGGGTACCATTTTATATGGTGCAAATATGCCAGGGTACACCTCGCATATTGATTCGTTAGATGATGCTAAGTTTCATTTAGAGCGCTTAAAGAAAGTGGGCGCGTTTAGTGTTAAATCATATAACCAACCACGACGTGAGCAACGTCAACAAGTTATTGAAGCTGGGCGTGAGCTTGAAATGATGGTGGTGCCAGAAGGTGGCTCATTATTACAGCATAACTTAACCATGGTGGTGGATGGTCACACAGGGATTGAGCACTCGATCCCAGTGGCAAATATTTATGATGATATTAAACAGCTTTGGTCACAAAGTGACGTAGGCTACACTCCTACTTTAGGCGTTGCCTATGGTGGTATTTGGGGTGAAAACTATTGGTATGATAAAACCGACGTGTGGAATCACCCGCGTTTAAGTAAATTTGTGCCTAAAAATCAATTGCTACCGCGCTCTATGCGCCGAGTTAAAGCGCCCGATCATCACTATAACCACTTTAACAATGCGCGCGTAGCTAAAGAGTTACAAGATTTAGGCGTATTGGTGAATTTAGGTGCCCATGGACAACGTGAAGGTTTGGCGGCTCATTGGGAAATTTGGATGTTTGTGCAAGGCGGCATGTCCCCACTTGAAGCGCTACGTGCAGCGACACTTGATCCTGCTAAATACATTGGCCTTGATAAAAACATTGGTTCACTTGAGGTAGGAAAGCTTGCTGACTTAGTGGTTATTGACGGCAATCCACTTGAAAACATTCGTGATACTGACAAAGTTGACTACACCATGATCAATGGCCGTTTATTCAACGCTGCGACCATGAATGAAGTAGGCCAAAAGCAACGTGATAAACTGTACTTTGAACAAAAGTAGTCACGCTACTTAGTGGCCATTATTGGTAATAAGCGACGAGAGTCGCTTTTACTTAACCGTATGATTGCCATTATGCCAGACATAAAAAAACCGCTTGTTAAGCGGTTTTTTCATTTAAAGTAGTTTACTTTAAATCACACTACACCACGCGGTAGGCGGCAGTCGTGATCTTTTTCTGCTAAGTAAACAATCCAAAGCTCTTCGGCTGTGTAGCCATCTTCGCTTGCTGTTACTACAGTAAATGGTGCTTTTTTCTCAGCTGACTTTACTGGTGCGGCAGTTTTCGTTTTAGTTTTTTTAGCTGGCGCTTTTGCAGCAGGTTGCTCAGCAGTTTTACCAGATGTAAGCTGCTCAGTTAATTCAGCTACATCTGCAAGGCGTAAATTTTTGCCGCCGTCGATGCTGTACCAACCCGGTTTAGTCGTGATTTCAGGTTTCTTACCATTGGCAGCTTCATATGCTGCTTCAAAGGCATTTAACACTTCTGTTTTGTCTAGTTTGCTCATCAGAGGCCCTATACGTTGTATACACAGATAAAGAATACACATTTATACCTAGTTTTAGCGAACTTTTCAATTTTTTGCGATTTTCCTTCCATTTTGTCTGCATAAACGCCAGAATTTGCACAAAATCTAATGTAGAGGTGGCAGATAATTATGCAACGTCGAGAATTTAACCAATTATTAAATGAGATCTTAAAACCTGATTCTATCAAAGATTTTTGCCCGAATGGGCTACAAGTCGAAGGAAGTGAGCAGATCAATAAGATAGTCACTGGTGTGACCGCCAGCCAAGCGCTTATCGATGCGGCGATTACCCATGGCGCAGATACTATTTTGGTACACCATGGCTATTTTTGGAAAGGCGAGTCTCAACCTATAACGGGCATGAAAAAACGGCGTGTTGGTGCGTTATTAGCGAATAATATCAATTTGTTCGCTTATCATTTACCCCTTGACGTACACCCAGTGATTGGCAATAACGCGCAACTTGCTGAGCTTCTCGATATCCAGTGGGAAACAGGCCTAGAGCCAGTTAACAACAGTGTGGCTGTTAAAGGGCGTTTAAAAAAGCCAATGATGGGTGAGCAATTTGCACAAAAGATTGCTCAAGTGCTTAACCGTGAACCATTAACGAGCTTGGTACGTGATGAGCCAATTGAAACCATTGCTTGGTGTACGGGTGGTGGCCAAGGCTATATTGACTTAGCTGCAAGCCAAGGCATCGATGCCTATTTAACCGGTGAAGCATCAGAGCAGACTATTCATAGCTCTCGCGAGCAAGGCATTGATTTTTTTGCAGCAGGCCATCACGCAACAGAGCGTTATGGAGTCAAAGCGCTTGGTGAGCTGTTATCCCAAGAGCACGGCTTTGATGTGACCTTTATTGATATAGACAACCCGGTTTAAGTTTTAATAAATATTACAGCGCCTCTGGGTTTATCCAGCGGCGCAGTGCTATCCATGTTGAGCCAATAACTTCGTGCCAGTGGCCAGTCACCGCCTTTAATGCATAAACACTCGGTATGTACTGCTTATGTGGTGGCCAAGCGCTAAAATCATAGTAATCGGTGGCCGCAGGGAGTACATCTACACCTTGTGCGTTGAATAGATCTTTGGCACGTGCCATATGGCTGGCAGAAGTAACTAAAGCGACTTTAAAATCAACTAATGCTGGGGCTAAAAATTTAGCTTCATCTGCAGTATCCATCGCTGATGGGTTTTGCTTAATACGGTGTGCGCTAATTCCCAAGCTTATAGCTGTTTGCTGCATTAAGCGACTGTTCGTCGTATTACCAATTCCACCGCCAGACACTATAAGCTGCGCTTTTGGGTATTGATATGCCAAACGCAGGCCTTCGACTAATCGGCTTTTTGCACAGTTGCCAAGTTGACTGTTAGCCGTTAACTGTGGATTAGGTATTACGTCACAGCCAAGGACTACAATTTTATCTAGGGTCTTATGTTTACTGACATTAAAAGTATAGTTTAACTGTGCAGTTGGAGAAATTATTTTTTGGGCAACAAAAGGGGTGCTGATCAGAAGTAGTGTACTGATGCATAATAACCCGAGTAGTGAAGTCAATTTATGAGTGCGAAGTGTTAGTACAAAGCATATTATGCAAATCATACAAAATAGGGGCAGGGGCATCAGCATTGCGCCAATTATTTTTTTAAGTTCAAACATCACAGTAGCATTGATAACAAGATTTATGTCTATGCTACTGTGAATGTTTCAATTTATCGACCGTTATTTAGTTTGCAGGTATTTAAAAAGTGGCGGTAAACAGGGTTATCTTTCATATTCTTTTTCATCGCCAAATACATTGGGCGAGTAAGCCCTAATGCCCCAAGCGGGATCGATTTAATCAACCCTTGACTCTCATAGGGTGTCACAAGCCAATCAGGTAGGGCGGCAACCCCCATTCCTGCACTGACTAATTGGAAAATCAAGAGTCCTTGGTCAACTGTTTTTAAGGTGCCATCGAAGCGCGCATTTTGAATAAAATGCTTAAATATATCTTGGCGCTCTCGAGGGATAGGGTATGAAATAATAGTTTCATTTTTTAAGTCAAGTGCTGTCACATAGGCTTTTTTAGCAAGTTCGTGATCTGGAGCGACAATTAGCTTAAGTTTAAAATCAAACAAGTGTGCATATTCAAGTTTATCAGGTTCGCGGATATCAGACGTTAGTACTAAATCTAATTCTTCATTAAGTAAATCTGGGATCGCGTCATAACTAAAGCCACGCTCATAATCAACTTTTATATCCGGCCAAAAGTTATTAAATTCTTTAATTGTCGGTAATAACCAATGAAAACATGCATGGCACTCTACACTCAGGCGCAGTTGCGAAATTGGTTGATTAAGGCTTTCTTTTAACCGGCATTTAGTTGCTTCAACTCTTGGTAAAACTTCGTTCGCTAATTCTAATAGCAACATACCTTGTGGTGTAAAGCGAACCGGTTGAGTTTTGCGTTCAAATAATTGGCAATCTAATTTATTCTCTAAATCTTTGATCTGGTGAGATAAAGCAGACTGAGTTAAAAATAGTTCACGGGCGGTATTCACCAAAGAACCGGTCTCTTTTAATGTGGCTATGGTCTTTAAGTGTTTTACATCAATCATCTTTAATAATTCTCATGGAAAAAGTGAGGTTCACTCAGATTTTAAACATACTACGCTTTTATTTGAGATGCTTCAACGTCTAGATGGCTAAAATAAGTGGTTTATTTTACTTAAATTTCACAAGCAAACTATAGCACTATATTTGACAGCGCTGTCAATTTGTTTTTAGTATTTTAACCTGTATTCACCTATGAATTTACCTCAAGTTGAAACTATGCTTTTAGCGTTAATAGTATGTTTGTTAAAATGAGTAGGATACGGAGGGAGCTGTTAGTGAGAGAGAATCTAAGTAACCTGAATTCCGGTTGAAATATGAACTGATATATTGATATTAAATAATAAATGTATTTCAAGAGTTCAGACTAAGTAGATAAAGAAGCAAGGGAGAATACCTAGCAAACAATTGGGAGGGTTGCTTGCTAGATTCTCCTGCAATAAGCTAATTTAAAGCTTTGTGTTTTCTTTTTTATGCTGTTGTTTGGGTACTTTAAAGACCATATTAGCTGAATGCTTTAATAACATAATATTGCCAATGATAATGGCTAATACAAATACAATAATTAAAATATGCCAAAGCTGCATTATGTTCTCCCAGTGTCATCTTTTGTGAGTCTAACAAATGACATGTAAGTTAGAAACGTTTAGCAATCGACAAGGAAATAAAATCAAGCCCTGGGTTGGGTCGTTTGAAACCTGCATTAGAGTAGTGTAAGTACCTTAGTGCCGCTTTAACCTCGCCGAAGTCAGCCACAAAGCCAAATCTATCCTCAAATTGATAGTGTGTACTTACATTTTTACCTGCAAAGTAAGTGTCGTTAATAAGCGAAAAGCCAATCCCAGCTTCGACTGCTATTGGAATATTGTTGATATGCCCAATAGGGTATTGAAACACGGGAGAGACCGCTAATACTAAGTTGGTCTGATGGTTTTTTTCGGCACCATATTGCCAAATATTAACACTTGATTCCAAATAAATATGTGTATTGCTTAAAATCGATTGCAGCTGCGGAGCATGATATTGATAAGCGAGTTTTAACCCTTTTACATCACCTTCCCCTTGTACATAGTCAAGTGCGTAGCCGTGATTTGAAAGTGCCCAGCTGATGGAGCTAAAAGCAACAGAGGCAAGTATTAAAATAGTTTTAAGCGTTTGTTTGTAAAGCATTAGATATGTCCGTTACGCAAATTGATATTTAAACAATAGGGGCGCATACAAGGTGAATTCAAGCGGCAAAAAATCAGCTTCATTGTGGGTTTACCAAAGTAGGGCAGTAACAGATTGATTATGAAGAGGTATTTATATTGGTGCTTAAATGTCACTAATAAATTGCTGTTTTGTTTCTTTTTGTTGGCAGTGAAAACAGGTAAATTACACCTAAATATTTGCAGGAGACACACAATGACTTTAATCAATCGCTACTTACTTATTTTTCTTGTTCTATTTAGTAGTTCACTACTTGCTAAAACGCAGCAGTCGCCGGTGCAACTGTTATCACAGGTAGGGGATCAGCTTTTTAGTGAAATAAGCAAAGTAAATAACCAAGGCACTGCAAGCAAAGCTGAGATGACAGCTATTGTAGATAAGTATTTAATGCCGCATATGGATGTAAAGTTCGTGTCTTATAAATTACTTGGTAAACATATAAAGGGGATTGACCGCGCCCAAGCTAAAGCGTTTATTACCGCAGTTGAACATTATTTAAGTACTACTTATGCAGGTGCGCTAATGAAGTACACCGGACAAGAGATAAAGTTTGAAGATGACTCAAATTTAACTAAAGGTGATTTTGCTACAGTAAAAACACAGATCATAGATAGCAGCGCCCCAACGATTGATTTACATTTTAAATTACGTCAAAGCAAAGATGGGAGTTGGAAAGTGTATGATATTGTTGCGGAAGGGATCTCGTTACTCAGTGCGAAGCAAAAAGAAGTCATTCAACGCATTTCAGAGGTCGGTTTAGATACAGTCACCACAGAGCTAAGTAATAAGTAACTACATTAAGTCTCCAACCTAAAACGACAAGTAACGTAAGTTGGTTGTCGTTTTCTATTATTCTTTTAAAATCACATTGTTTAGGCTAGCGCGTTGATCTGGGTATGCTAGAATGAGCCACGTATTTGAGCTAGATATTAGGTTATGCTCAAGTAGCAAATAGTATTAAGCGCAGTGTCAGTTTAGGGTTGTTATAACTATGCACTCACTTATTTCCCACGCATTTTAAACACTGGAGTTGTGTTGATTTAATGGAAAATGTACTCATTTGGCCGAAAGAATACCCGCTGTTAGTCAAAGGACTCATCGAGCAAAACGGGGCATTCATTTTAGACGCTTTAGAAGCTTGGCCAGCTTGTCGCTCCACTGAAGAAGATGATGGTGTTTGTACCACTGTATTACCCCCCATTTATTACCTTACATGGTTGATGCCATTAGAGCCGTTTGAAGAATGTTTTTTTCAACATATTAGTGAGTACGACGAAGACGCTCAGCAGTATATAACGGCTGTAAAAGACTATTACTATGAAAATGACTATACCCCAGAAAGCCTCGTTTTATTATTGTGTCAACGATTAGAAAAGTACGCCAGTATTGCTGCTCAGGCTGCGATCAATACTCCACTTTCATTGATTGGTCATTTATTTACCAAACGCTATTTTACAGTTATTGAGCACGCATTAAATGCAGGCAGCAAAATCAGTGCTGAAGATGCATTAGCAATTTGGCAAGAAGTTGATTTTAGAGAACGCTTTAGCCAGTTTGTCCCAGAGTCTGTGGGTGATGTGAAACGGTTAAGTGAATTAGCAGCCGAGAAAGTAGCGGGGGGCAAAGATTACTTTACCTTACTAACGCAAGTTTCTCCTGATGTAGATTCTGCAGTGTTACTTGAGCAAGCTTTGCTTGCACACTTAAGCTTTGATACCGCTAAACAAACCATGGCGATGCGCTTTATTGAGCAAGGTGCAACAGGCACATTAAGTGACGAAAATAACAAAACCGCATTTATGTGGGCGGTTGAAAAAGGTTATGTAAATTTAGCTCAGACATTACTAGATAAACAAGATAAAAAATTAACGGATAAATTAGGTAATACGGCATTACATTATGCTGTTATTGCTAAAAATGAGCCGCTAATGGTGTTGTTACTTAAATCAGGCTACGACTTTAGGGTACGTAACAATGAAGGTCTCAGTTGTTACCGACTCGCTGTTAGTTTAAAAGCAACCCAACTGGTTAAATGCTTAGAGCGTGATTTTGGTATTAAAGAGCTGTCGCCCGATGGGCAATTCGCCCGAATCAAGAAAGTGCATGCGTTACATGCGTTTGTAACTTTATTATTGCCGCTACAATTATTCTTCTTCTTTGACGAAACACTGGCAATAAAAAGCGAATTAACACTGAGCCTAACTATGTTGTCGGTCATTTGCTTCTTTTTTGCCATGAGTTTAAAGCGCTGTGCACTGTATCCTCATATCAAACACCCATGGGGTCTATTTGTGTTGCGCTGTTTCTCTTTCTTAAGCTTGATAGCTCAGTTAGGGCTTGCCAGTATTGTTGCATTAGCAACTTTAAGCGAATTAGTTTAACTTCGCAGAGGTGATAAAAAACGCGCTATTTAGCGCGTTTTTTGTTTGGAATTAGGATTAATCTTTGTTGTGCTCATGGGCGGCTTTTTCTTCTGCAAGTTCTTCTTTGAGCTTACGTATTTTGAGGCCTAACTCTTGACCACGATGACGGGCATAATACGTACAGCCGATAAACATGGCACTGGCAAATAACAACTCGAGTAACACCCAAATAAGTTGTTCTTGCGCTACCCAAAGTAATGTGAAGCCATGAATAAAGTAAAACATGACAATAAAGTTTGCCCATGCATATGTGTAAGGTTTATCTTGCAAAATACCCTTTAAAGGTAAAAGTAAGGGTAAGATATAAACTGCAAAGATAAAGCCGTTACTGTGACCCTCACGGGGAGCAATTAAAAAAAGCCACACAGGCATAAGTATTAATAGACCAAAGTAGCCAAACAGGGCAATACGCTGAAAACGTAACGTTAGTGCTTTTTTTGCAGTGTTGGTCGCGGTGTCTGTCGTCATTTAAGTTTACTCGTAATGTTTACTAATCGGTGGCCAACACTTTGGCAAATTTTTATTTCATCTTTGCTTAATTGACTACTGTTATTGGCACCAGCAACGTGGCTTGCGCCATAAGGAGTCCCGCCGGTTTGGGTTGCAAGTAGTTCCGGTACTTCGTATGGTACGCCCATTAACATCATGCCATGATGTAACAGTGGTAATGCTAAGTTAAGTAAGGTTGCTTCGTTACCACCATGCATACTGCTTGATGACGAAAAAACACACGCGGGTTTATCAATTAGCTGGCCTTTAAGCCATACATCGCTAGTCGTTTCCCAAAATGCTTTCGCTTGTGAGGCCATCATGCCAAAACGGGTTGGAGTACCAAAGGCCAGGCCATCACAGTTTATGAGATCGTCTTTACTAATAACAATATCTTCAGGGTTTTTAACGACAAAAGTACGTAGTAAGGCGATACCACCTTTTAACTCTATGGCTTCTGCAATTTCATGTGCCATAGCTGCAACAGAGCCATGGCTAGAATGATAAAGAACAACAATGGTTGGTTGCATTAAAGTACACTTAAGACGTTTTCAGGAGGACGACCGATTGCGGCTTTATTGTTGCTCACGACAATTGGTCGCTCAATTAATTTAGGGTTTTCAGCCATGGCTTTTATTAGTGCGCTTTCATCGGTTTGTTCTTTTAAGTTTAGCTCTTTATAAATATCTTCTTTAGTGCGCATCATATCGCGTGCTGAACTAATACCTAATTGTTTAATAAGTTGGTTTAATTGTTCAACGCTAGGCGGAGTCTTTAAGTATTCGATAACTTCAGGTTCAACAGAATTTGCTGCAAGCAGTGCGAGAGTTTCACGAGATTTAGAACAACGAGGGTTATGATAAATAAAAACTGACATAATAAAATCCATTAACTAAAGTAGGGCTATTTTAGGGGAAGTAGCGCGAGACTTAAAGTCTCGCGAGTTCTTTTTGCATTTGTCTGTATTGTGTAAGTAAGGCTTTTAGTCTTTGTTGTTTAACTAGCTCTTGTGGTTCGACAAAATTTAATGCTTTTTGCACTTCATCGGCTGCTTTTAAATAAGCGCCATATTGTGCAAGCACGTCGGCATTGGCTTCATGGTAGGCCGCGAGGTTATCTTGTTTTTTGTAAGTATCAGCGAGTAGCTGCTTGGCTAAGTTATGGTCAGGTTTTTCAAGCAAAAACGACTTTAATAACTGCTCTGCGACAGTATATTGCTCTGCTTCTAAAGCCGCATTGGCGTAGTTTAATGTGATGACTTGATTATTGGGGCGGGTATCATGAAGATCAGCTAAAAATGTAACTGCTTCATCAGCCTTTTTTTGCGCTATAAGTAAGTCTGTGTGGGTATCTATATAAAATAGATTTTTAGGATCAGAGGCAAGAAGAGGCTCTAAAATTTCCGCTGCATCATCGACCTTTTTTTGATCAAGTAAGCTGATACCTAAACCATATTTAAGTGCGGTAGTATTATAAAAACTGTTCTCTTTAATCAATTTTCGGAATAAGCTTTCAGCATCCTCTGGCTCATGGTGGTAGCGGGCAACTACTCGGCTCTTAGCTAAGCTAAATTCTAAACTTGTTGGGTACTGACGTTTCTCGTATTGTTGCGCACGTAAACGTACATCAGATACCCTAGATTCAGGTAAAGGGTGAGTGAGCAAAAATGCAGGCGGTTTATATTTGTAGCGAATTTGAGCGGCAAGTTTAGTCAAAAACTCACTAGAGGCATAGGGGTCAAAGCCTGCATTATTGAGTGTTTGCATGCCGATGCGGTCAGCTTCTTGCTCCGCCGAACGACTATGAGTAAGTTGGCTAAAAGCAGCCTGAGTTTGGTTTGCTGAAATAATCGCAATACCAGCGTCAGGTGAAACAACGGTGGCCAAAATACCCGCAATCATTCCTGCAATTGTCAGCGCACTATTATCTTGTTGTTGCTGGATCCTGCGCGCGAGATGACGCTGAGTTACGTGAGCAATCTCATGCCCTAACACGGAAGCAAACTGGCTTTCATTGTCTGACTGTGCCATCAAGCCAGTATGTACCCCAACATGCCCACCATAAAAAGCAAATGCATTGATTTCAGGGTTGTTGATCCAAAAAAATGAAAAAGGAAATCGCACATCATTGGCGTTTGCAACTAATCTTCTTCCCAGTGTGGTTAGGTATTCATCAAGCACTGGATCGCTAATAACCGGTGATGAACCGCGAATTTGCATCATCATTACTTCACCAATTGCTTGTTCTTTTTCAAGTGGTAAAGCTTGTAGTGCAGATGTGCCTAAATCTGGCAGTTTAAAATTAGTTTGCGCCTTTAAAGGCTCACTGCTGAGTACGCTAATGGTAAGTAGGGTACTTATTGCGGTGATAAAGGCTGATTTTAATCGCATTTTATTCCTTGTTGATTGTATCGCCCAGCATTATTTTTGCTATATCAATTTCGTCGCTGCACGCACGGCTGTCTTTTTCGCATAATTGATAGAAATCCTTTATTGTGACCCCATCTAGCTTTACTATGTTCAATTCTCTTTGTAAAAAAGTAATAATCTTATGGACTGTTTTATGGGCGTGTAAAATTAAGGCTTTATCAGCTTTATCACCCCGTTCAAAATAAAAGCCAATAAACTTATGTAATTGATTTATTCTGATCAAATTTTTCATTGTGACCGGATCCCATACTTTAAACTCCATAAAGCGGTTGTCTTTTACATATTGGTCTATGGTGACTTCTTTAGCGTAGGGGAGAGCCCAAAGCTCGAAACCACGGTCAGTAAATATTTGATGAAGCGCAATGCGTGGCTTATTTTTACAATGAATTTCACCATTTGAATCTTCATATCCATCAAGGATATCTAAGTTCCAATTACGTTTGTCAAGCAAACGCTTAACTGCGTTATCAAAGCCATGCTCTAAAATGCCTTCAGACTCGCTCACTGAAGATGCAACCAAATGATAAAAAGGAGGCAACTCTCCCCAGTTTATTTGCTTTTTATACCAGTTAATCTCTTTTAAAGTTGGATTACTTGGCAGTAGCGCTTTATTATGCGTCCCGGGCATGAACATATCCTTACAACAATTTATCTAGTAAGGATAAACTATTGCGCAGTGGGTTTTAAGAAAAAATTGTAGATTAAACTATAAGACCTTTAGTATGAGACTTTTTGTGCATTTTATAGTGGGGGATGATGGGGTATGTTAGAGCATGATCTACGAACATTTATTTGCCCGCAGCAATTTATTCAATTTAAGTTAGGCTTAAAACAGGCAAACTGTAACAAGCAGTCGATTAAATTTATTTTATCATTAGAGCAATCTACGTCAGATATAGAACGTTTTTTGCAAAAGCATCACTATCAATACAAATTAGAGCAACAGCAAGGGCTGTTATTTGTGGAGCCATTACGTGTTTGAATATGTAAAAACTTGGTACGAGCGAAAATTTTCAGATCCTCATTCGGTCACCTTACTATTTTTGTTAATTGCGCTTATGGCGCTATTTTATTTCTTTGGTTCGTTTATTGTGCCAGTGTTAGTGGCATTGGTTATCGCTTACTTACTTGATTGGCCTGTTGCGCATTTAGAGCGTTTAGGTTTTCGCCGATTTAGTGCTACAATTTTGGTGATGTTGGTATTTACCAGCGTTATGTTGACTCTAATTATCGGCATGGGACCTGTACTTTGGCAGCAGGCGAGTAACTTAGTACAAGAGTCCCCTCATATGATTGAACAGGGCAAAGCTTTTTTACTGCATTTACCTGAAGATTACCCTAGTTTGATTACCGCTGAGCAGGTGCAGACAGTGGTCAGTAATGTTGAGGACAAAGTTATTGAGTTTGGTCAGATTGCATTATCAGCCTCATTGACTTCGTTGAAAGACTTAGCGGCTTGGCTTATCTATTTAATCTTAGTGCCACTGTTGGTGTTTTTTATGCTTAAAGACAAGCTGGAACTAACAACCAGTGCGGAAAAATTGATACCTAAGCAGCGACGCTTGATTTTACAGGTTTGGCACGAAATGAATCAGCAAATTATGAATTATATTCGCGGCAAAGTATTTGAGATCCTCATTGTTGGCTCGGCCTCATTTATTGCGTTTACAGTGTTAGACCTACGTTATGCAGCATTGCTTGGCGTGCTGGTGGGGTTCTCGGTATTGATCCCATTTGTGGGTGCCGCCTTGGTTACTATACCTGTTGCAGCAGTTGCTCTATTTCAATTTGGTTTAGAGACACAATTTTGGACCATTTTAATTGTTTACGGCATTATTCAAGCCTTAGATGGTAATGTATTGGTACCGTTATTATTTTCTGAAGCTGTTGATTTAAATCCGGTCTTCATTATTGTTGCAGTGCTCTTTTTTGGTGGGTTATGGGGATTTTGGGGGGTATTTTTTGCAATCCCATTAGCTTCATTAGTGAAAGCGCTGCTCAATGCATGGTCAACGAAACATGAAGCGCAATTAATAGAACATAACTAATAGTCATAAATCGTATAAATAACGCATCTTAGAGATTAATTGATTATTACGCAGCGCATAAAATTTATGTAGAATGTGTTATAAGATATATCTTTTAGTAATATGGTGCGTTTTTTAATGTCTGATCTTTTACTTTCAACTGATTCAACATCACAAATTTACCTTGATGCAAACGCAACAACGCCCGTGTTGCCTTGCATTGCAGAGGTTGTTTCCCATACGATGCAAATTTGCTTTGGTAATCCATCGTCTTCGCACATTACTGGTATTCAAGCCAAACATTTATTAGAACAAACTCGTAATCGAGCGCGAGCAGTGATTGGTGCGCATGATGGTGATATTTTATTTACCTCTGGTGCTACGGAAGGTATTCAAACTGCAGTTGTTTCTACGCTAATAGCCGCAAAAAATCACTCGATTGATAAACCGGTTTTACTTTATGGCGCAACTGAGCATAAAGCCGTGCCAAATACATTAATTCATTGGAATGAAGTCTTAGGGATCAATGCGCAGGTTCTTGCCATACCCGTTTCCAGTGAGGGTATTTTAGATTTAGATTTTATCGCATCGCATGCTGACAAAGCATTGATGATATGTACTATGGCGGTGAATAATGAAACGGGTGTCTATCAAGACTTAGCAGCAATAGAGACAGTAATTCGTGCAAAAAACACGGACGTTGCTTGGATGGTTGATTGCGTTCAAGCATTAGGTAAGACAGCCTTAGAGCTCAGTACAACAACCATAGACTATGCGCCGTTTTCCGGGCACAAATTATACGCTCCGAAAGGAATAGGTGTGCTCTATATTCGTCAAGGAAGTGCTTATACTCCATTTATTGCTGGGGGAGGGCAAGAAAGTGGCATGCGCTCTGGCACCGAAAATTTACCTGGTATTGCAGGTCTTAATAAACTTTTTAATTTGTTATTAGATGAGACAGATGACACGTTTAAGCCTGTCAACGTGTTGCATAATTACCGAGAAAAATTACACAATGCATTACAGTACACATTTGGTAAATTGACGTTTAATCATAAATTTGAAAACAGTGTTCCTACTACGCTTAACTTCTCTGTTAACGAGTTGAGTAGTAAAGAAGTAATGGACTTATTTGATGCAGCAGGCATACGCATTAGCGGTGGCTCAGCGTGTAGCTCAGGAGCCAGTAGAAGCTTTGTTTTAGATGCAATGGGGAAGTCTAACTGGCAAAGTGAAAATGCTTTACGATTATCATTTGGACCAGCCACCACGCAAACGGATATTGATTTTGCTTGCGAGCGCATTCGCTCTCTTAAATCTATTTTGCAAGCAAACTGTCTAATCGTGTCAGATTCTGAATCACCGCAGCAAGAGGCTTGTGCGCTTGGCTTAACGCAGTACCGTCACCAAGGGGCATGTTGCTGGTTATATGTAACGAGCCAACGCCAAGCATTGATAATAGATCCAATTGCAGAGTTATTACCGCGATTAGAAAAAATAGTCACTACACAAGAGCTTCAGGTCGTTGCTATTTTAGACACTCATGCACATCAAGATCGTATGTCATCTGTTGAGTTATTTAATGCCGCCTTTTCGGCACATTTAAATTTTTGTGAATCAGATCCGTTAGGTTGGCCGGCGAATGTGTCGGTTATCGAGTTGGGGGAGACAAGGTTAGAGCGGCTGGCGACGCTAGGTCACAGTGTTGATAGTTTAAGTTATTTGTTGCGCTGCAATAAAACAGAGAAAGTGCTTTATTGCTTTTGTGGTGATTTACTTTTACCTGCTGGGCTGGGTAATACCTGTTTGCAAGGCGGAGATGCTATGCAAATGGCAGACTCGCTCAATAAACTGCAGCAAAGGTTATCACCTGATAGCATAATTTGTTCAGGCCATGATTATCAGCAGTGCTTTGCAATCACTTGGCAGGCACAAATACAGCAAACGCCGCTGCTAGCTGATCTTGTTAAAAACCATATAACAATGACTGAATTTGCACACAAAAAGCAAATCAGTGACATTGAAGACAAAGGGAAATTCGAAAATCTATGTGGTTATGCTACACAAATAGACACTGCATCGCCTTTGCAAGTAGATGTTGCGCACGCAAAAAATTTACTCAGTAATGCAAACGCTTATTTGATTGATACCCGCGAGCCTTATGAACATGGGGCAAATGACTTACCTGCGTTGTTTGATATAAGCAAACAGCGCGTTATTAATATACCACTGAGCAGAATGGCAAATGCATTAAATGATGGCCAATTGAGTAAATCACAGTGTTATGTTTTATTATGTCGTAGTGGTAATCGTTCGAAACAAGCGGCAGTGAACCTTGCTCAGCTAGGCTTTGAACAGGTTTATAACTTAAATGGTGGTATGGCGTTGGTTTAAAATCGACACGGTTAAGAACTGTGGCGCTCTATCTATAGAGCGCCAAGTCGGGCAGGGTATTTATAATTTAGGGCCTGAGCTGTCTCTTACTACAATAGAGGGCGTAAATGAGGTAATGATGTCTTTATCTTGGTTACGAGCACCCCGTGTTTTAGTAAATAACAAACGCGCTGCATGTTGAGAAATAACATCATTTTCTTGGTGGGCTGTTGTTAGCTTTGGCCAAGTTTGACGCGAAAACGGCGAGTTTTCGAATCCCGTAATGGAGAGTTGCTCAGGAATTTGTATGCCCATTAAACGTGAGGCAAATAGTGCGCCGGCGGCCATTTCATCGTTGCCCCCTAATATTGCACTGATCGCTAATTTGTTATCGTTTGCTAGTAATGTTTTAGCGCCTTCTACCCCCGATTCAAATGAATATTTACCATCGTAAATAAAGTCACTATTTGCAGGGGTATCATGATCAGCAAGTGCTGCTTTATAGCCTTCTAAGCGTTCGCTTGTTGATTTATGCTCTTTATCACCACAAATAAAACCGATGTTTTTATGGCCTAAGGAAAGCAAATGGCTAGTGATCTCATACGCTGCTTTATAATCGTTCACATAAATACACGTATCTTGATCTTCATCGGTTGGTCTGCCAGATAATACACGCACATAATGAATATTTAATTCATCCAACATATTTGTAATACTGCTTTGCTCAGAAAGTGGTGGTGTAAGTACTAACCCTGCTAAGCGGGAGCGTTTGATCATGGTTTTGATATCCTGCTCCATGTTGTCATCGGCGTAACTACACGGGTGAATAACCAGTTCATAGCCTTCATCTTTGCAACGTGATAATACGCCATTTTGCATATCAATGACGTAGTACGCATTTGGGTTGTCATAAACAAGGCCCACAGTAAACGATGATGTACCTGCTAAATTACGTGCAGCTAGGTTAGGTTGATAGTTAAGTTCATTAACAGCCTCCATAACCACATCATAGGTTTTTTTACGCACAGAAGGTTCTTTATTGATTACTCGCGAAACCGTTTTCATCGAAACTCCAGCGAGTTTCGCTACATCATTTATAGTTACTTTCATACAGTTACTTTTTAGGTTGTTGTTTTTGCGTTGCCATGGATATATGAAGCGCTGTGTTTAAGCCTAAACAAGTAGGCCAGTCATTAATTCTTCATCAAGATCAGTTAGTGTATCTAATGTTACATTAAAATAGCAGTAAAATAATTGAGATAATTTTTATGATACCGGTGTCAAATGAGTAAATATGCGGTATTATCTCGATTGTAAAATATAAAAGTAGAAGATTGACAGCGTTGTCATTTTAACTTATCGTTAACCTAATTTGTAGGTTGTTACGCTGTCTTTTCTTTTTACTAGTTTAAAAGATAGTTAAAAATCAGTTTGTTGCAAGTCCAAAAGGGGTGTTTAAAATGAGTTGTCGTTCACAATTAGCTAGTTGGCAAGCATTACAAGAAAGTGCACATAAGATGAAGAAAACTCATCTTAAAGATTTATTTGCCAACGATAGCACTCGATTTGAACAATTCTCTACTCAGATCCCTGGTGTTTTATTTGATTATTCAAAGCAATTGATTGACAGCTCAGTGATGCAAGAGTTACTGGCCTTAGCCCAAGCGTGTGATATAGCTGGCTGGCGAAATAAAATGTTTAGCGGTGAAAAAATTAATATCACCGAGGACAGAGCGGTTCTACACACTGCATTACGTAACCGCCAGGCATCTGCTTTGGTTGTGGATGGTGAAAACGTGAGTTCTGTGGTTAACGCAGAACTTGATAAAATTAAAGTGTTTGTTGAGAAAGTGCGCTCAGGGCAATGGCTTGGTTACACAGGCAAAGCGGTTAAATCGGTTGTGAGTATTGGTGTGGGTGGCTCAAATTTAGGCCCTCAGATGGCAACTGAAGCGCTCAAAAGCTACGCTGACGATACATTAAACGTTCATTATGTATCTAATGCTGATGGTGTCCAAATTGCGTCAGTATTAAAAGAAATTGACCCAGAAACGACTTTGTTTGTTATTTCCTCAAAAACATTTACCACCTCAGAGACCATGACAAATGCAAAAACTGCAGTTGATTGGTTTTTAGAGTCAGCCAATGATAGCCAAGCGATTGCCAAGCATTTTGTTGCTGTTAGTACAAATTTAGAAAAAACGGCAGCCTTTGGTATAGCTGATGAAAACGTATTCACTATGTGGGATTGGGTTGGCGGTCGCTTTTCATTATGGAGTGCGATAGGATTACCAATTGCACTTTATTTAGGCTTTGAGGCATTTGAAGCTATACTTGAAGGCGCGTTTGAGGTTGATGAGCACTTTAAGTCCGCAGAAAATGAGCAGAATATACCATTACTAATGGCTTTATTAAGTGTTTGGAATACCAGCTTCCTAGGCCATGATGCTCAAGCGATATTACCTTATGATCAAGCATTGCATATGCTACCTGCATATTTACAACAAGGTGAAATGGAAAGTAACGGTAAACATGTAAACTTTGCCGGTGATACTGTTAACTACACCACAGTACCTATTATTTGGGGTATGACAGGAATTAATGGTCAGCATGCATTTTATCAATGTTTGCACCAAGGTAATGTAATCGTTCCAGCTGATTTTATTGCATCAGTTAAGCCTCAAATAAATGTCGGCAAGCATCATGATATTTTATTATCTAACTTTTTTGCACAAACAGAAGCGATGATGGCAGGGGTTGATACACAGCAGATTCGTGCAGATTTAGCCGCTAAAGGTAAATCTGACGCAGAAATTGAGCAATTAGTTAACCATAAAATTCATCAAGGTAATCGCCCAACTACGTCAATCTTATTAGATGTGGTAGATGCTAAAGCAGTCGGCCGATTAATTGCCCTTTATGAACATAAAATCTTTTGCCAAGGAATTATTTTAGAAATATGCTCATTTGACCAATGGGGCGTAGAGTTAGGCAAAGGCTTAGCGTCTAAAATTGAAGCCGAGTTACTTGATGATTCTGTAAATCATCCACATGATAGCTCTACACAAGGATTGATGGCTTACTACAAAGCGCATCGCGCTTAACAATATTAGTAATGTGCGTTTTGTGCGGGCATTACATACCAAATACCTTTGAACGGGTAGCGCTGGAGTTCTTAGGGCCTGTATATTTGTGAGAGGATATGCAGAGCCCCTAAGACTCATTTATATCAGCCAACAAGCGAATTCAACAGGCTTTTTCAATTGATGCTAAAGCTGACATCACCTAAACAACAAGAATGTATGCCTGTACTACAAAATAAGTAGTCGACAACAGGGCATAGTAAATGTAGAGAGTAAATTATGCTAAATCCTTTTGATATTGTAATTTTTGGGGGCGGCGGTGACCTTGCACTACGCAAGTTACTTCCTGCAATGTATCGCGCATATCAAGAAGGCAACCTACCACAAGGTTCGCGCATTTTACCGACCGTTCGAGAAGAAAGTAAACGTGCAGAATATATTGAAACCGCGCATGAGGCGCTTAAGCAGTTTTTAGCCAAAGGCGAGTTTAATACTAAAGATTGGAAAGCGTTTGCCACCCACTTAGTACCTGTGGTCACAAATGTCACAGAAGCGGATGATGATTGGGATAAACTAAAAAATATCCTCGATGAAGACGCACAAGATAAATCTCGTGTATTTTATTTATCACTTCCGCCAGCAGTTTACGGTAGCTGTTGTGAAATTCTGTCAACCAAAGGTTTAATCACGCCAACCTCGCGGGTTGTTGTTGAAAAACCAATTGGTTACTGTGGTCAATCAGCTGAAGAGATCAATGCTAAAATTGCTGAGTATTTTTCAGAAGAACAAATCTTCCGTATTGACCATTACTTAGGTAAAGAAACAGTTCAAAACTTAATGGCATTGCGTTTTTCAAATTCATTATTTGAAAATATGTGGGATGCTAAATCAATTGATAATATTCAAATTAGTTTATCTGAAACGGTAGGTCTTGAAAGCCGCGCCGGTTTCTACGATAAAGCGGGTGCTTTGCGCGATATGGTGCAAAACCACTTATTACAGCTGCTATGTTTAGTAGCGATGGAGTCACCTAATAAACTAAATGCAAACAGCATCCGTACAGAAAAACTAAAAGTATTAGAGTCGCTACGCCCTCTAGTAGATACTGATGTAGATGACAATATTATTCGCGGCCAATATGTACCTGGCGATCTAGACGGCAAAATTGTCCCGGGTTACCTTGAAGAATTAAATGAAGGTGCAAGTAAAACAGAGACCTTTGTTGCTATTCGCGCGCACATTGATAACTGGCGTTGGGCAGGTGTACCTTTTTACCTTCGTACAGGTAAACGTATGACTAAGCGCTGTGCTGAAATTGTGGTTGAATATAAAAAAGTATCACACAATGTGTATGGTGATGATGTGGGTAAAATTGAGCCTAATCGTCTTGTGATCCGCTTACAACCAGAAGAAACCATTCAATTGACCTTGATGTCAAAACGCCTTGATAACTTAGAAATGCAGTTAGAGCCTGTCACTATGAATATTGAGTTATCACAAGCATATAGTAACGGTTTTCATTCAGATGCTTATAAGCGATTAATGCTTGATGCTGCTGCAAACAACCCATCGCTGTTTATTCACCGTGATGAAGTACGCCAAGCGTGGAAGTGGATTGATCCAATTGTTGAGCGTTGGCAAGAAAAAGGTAAACCAGCATTATATCGTGCTGGTAGCTGGGGACCTGATGATGCAGATGAGTTACTGGCTGAAAACAACCATGTTTGGTTTAACACTGGCGATAAGGCGTAACCATGGCAACTATTATTGAGAAGTTTTTTGATTCTAAAGAAGAATTAACTGCAGAACTATCAGCCAGTCTTGAGCAAAGCCTTGTATCAGGCATTAATAATGATGGCCGCGCTGTTTTAATGGTCTCGGGTGGTTCGTCACCAGCACCTGCTTACAAGCACCTTTCAAACTTAGAACTTGATTGGAAGAATATTGATGTTGCGATGGTTGACGAGCGTTGGGTCGATGCTAGTCATGATAAGAGCAATGAAGCGTTTATAAAAAGTACCTTATTGCAAAACCATGGTGCTGCTGCAAATTTTATTACCATGAAAAATACCGCTAAAACAGCAAAGCAGGGTAGTGAAGAATGCGAAAAAGCATACCAACAACTCAAGCAAAGCTTTGACGTCACAATTCTAGGTATGGGTCCTGATGGCCACACAGCTTCGTTGTTTCCCCATGCCGAAGGGCTTGAGCATGGCTTATCGACATCACAATTAGTGTGCGCGATTAATGCAATTGAAAGTAACGTGACGGGAAGTATCACTGAGCGAATGACATTAACACTTGCTGCAATAGCGCAATCAAAAGTGGTTAAGCTGTTGATCAGTGGCGAAGAAAAACTTGCTGTGTATAAAAATGCAAAAGCGGGTGGCGATGTTAACGATATGCCTCTGAGGGCTGTATTAAATCATCCAACTATCAATATTGAAGTTTATTGGGCGCCGTAACTTACTATCGAGCGTGACCACTTTCCTATAATGCAGGCTATAAGCCTGCATTATTTTTTCAACTCATAGTGTATTTATTAAACTTAACAATCAATATAAGTGAAAGAGTTCTACTTGGTTATTTGCGCGTTAGGCTCATTGAGCCATAGAAACTTGTAAGTAATAATCTTACTATTTTTATAAATAGCTCAAAACCTCCCTCCAGTTTTAACAAACCCGTTACAGATACAACTATAAACTCCAATAAAAGCGAGTCAATATTGGTTGTAACTTATTGATAAATTTCATTTATCTTGTTCTCTAAGAATTATTTTATTTGCTGACAGAAAAAGCCACATAGAATAAATTACTCTAGAAAATAATTATAGACATAAGTCGTATAGGTCTATACAATACAAAATGACAACGCTGTCATTGGTAGTGATAATTATTACCATCCCCTTGAGTTGTTTTATCTGCCCCTAAAATAACCTATTGTGCTGCTTAACGAGCGTTGGCATTTAAAGCTTAAAATAAGCGGCTTTTAATTTTATCTCTGTTTAAGTGGAACGAAATTTTTACAGGTGAAAAAATTTAAAGAAACATTTTTACCTTAAATAGGTATCATTCCTTTCTCATTTCTTCGTATATCATGGTATATTTCCTTCGTTAAAATGTAACAAATAATAAATAAACTTTTTTATTTCACTTCTAAATCAAAAGCTTAATATTTTATTTGCTGTTTTATTGTGCGAAATAGCTAAAAAGATGTAGCGTAAATGTAATTTAGGGTGTATGGTTTGTTACTAGATGACAACGCTGTCATCATCACTGGGCAGAAGTGATAAATAAAACCAACAAAATGATTCAAGGGGAATCCTGTGTTAGCTAAAAATTTTAAAAAAAGCTTATTAGCAGTAAATATCGGTCTTGTAATGAGTGCCGGATTCACTGGAGCTGCATTCGCAGCAGAAGAAACTCAAGTTCAAGAAGACGTTGAAGTAATTGAAGTACGTGGTATTCGCCGCTCACTAGAAGCAGCGTTGAACACAAAACGTTTTGCAGATGGTGTAGTAGATGCTGTATCTGCTGAAGATGTTGGTAAGTTTCCAGATGGCGATGTAGGTGAAGCGCTTGGTCGTATTTCTGGTGTTGCTGTAAATCGCCAATTTGGTCAAGGTCAGCAAGTTTCAATTCGTGGTGCTTCAAGTCAATTAACCCGTACACTACTAAACGGCCAAACTGTTGCATCTACAGGTTGGTACGATCAGCAGTCAATTGACCGTAGCTTCAACTATACACTTTTACCGCCAGAACTAGTTGGTGAAATCCAAGTTTACAAATCATCTCAAGCAAATATTGTTGAAGGTGGTGTCGGTGGTACGGTAATTGTTAATACTCGTAAACCTCTAGATATGGATGCTGGCACTACTTTCTTAAGTATTAAAGGTGATTACGGTACTATTTCAGAAACTGTTGATCCAGAAGTTTCAGGCTTATATAGCTGGAAAAATGATGACGAAACGTTTGGTGTATTAGGCTCTGTATCATATGCTGAAACAGATTATCAGCGAAATGGCATCGAATCATTAATTGGTTGGGGTGACATTGTACCGACTACTTTCCAGCAAGAGCGTGAACGTACTGCCTTAAATGTTAATTTCCAGTACCGTCCAACAGAAAATTTAGAGTTTGGGTTAAATGTACTTAGCTTAGAGCTTGAGGCAAATAATGCTAATACTTCAAACTTTGTAATGTTCCCTGATGATAAAGAAGCGGCTTGTGAGCAAACAAATGCTTCTGGTACTTGTACTTTTTATAATCGTCCAGGCACTGGCGCTAACCCCGGTTGGACACAAACTTGGGCGCGTATTGCAAGCATGTCATCAGATACCGTTGATGCTAGTTTCAAATATGATGGTGAAAACTTCTCAGTTGAAGGTCGCTTAGGAACTACTGAATCTGAAGGTGGTACAGATCTTACTGCTAACTATGGTAACTTTATCGGTGTTCCAGCAGATTACGCTGGTACTTATGATGCAACCGGCGAAGTCATTAAAATTGATATTGCTAATAAATATTTTGAGCCATCAGATTTTACAGGTCCATTATCACCTGCTGGTTGGTCTTTGAAAAAACAACCTAATACAGATGAAGAAACTTATGCGCAGTTAGACTTCACATTCCCTGTTGATTTAGGTGCAATTACTGCTATTAAAACTGGTTTCCGTTGGGCAGATCACGAAGTAACTCAAGAAACGTATTCAACTACTTTGGCTGACGTAATACCTTCTGGTGATGGTGAAACATATTATAGTGGAACAATGTCTTCAGGCGCAGGCTTTACTTTACCTGAACCTGATTTAGATAAGATGATTGCTGATGCACAAGCCGCAATCGCTAGTTATGATAATACTTCTGATGTATATCGCTCAGGTTATGGCACAATTGAAGAAGAAAACTTAGCTATCTATGCAATGGCTGAGTTCTCTGGTGACGGTATTCGCGGTAACTTTGGTCTACGTTATATCTCTACAGATGCATCTTCTGACTACTATGGCTTCTCAGGTGGTAGTTATGACAGCACTCTTAGTACTGATAAAGCAAGCTATAACGATATTCTTCCAAGCGTTAATATCGTGTTTGATTTAGCAGAAGACGTTATTTTACGTACTTCAGCATCTCAAGTAATTGCTCGTCCTAACTATACTGACATGTTCTCTGCTTCTTCATTTGCAGGTTATGATGATGGTACTCCTGGTAATGAAGTACTTACTAAAGGTAATGTTGGATTAAATCCATTTAAAGCTACTCAAGCTGATTTAGGTGTTGAGTGGTATTTTGATGGTGATGGTATGGTTAGCGCTACATACTTCTTTAAAGATATTACATCTTTCGTAACTTCAGACCAGTTGCTAAACCAACAAATCGGTGTTGTGGATCCTAACTCTGGCGTTGATAATTGGACATTGTCTACTAAGCTGAATGCGACAGGTGGTGAAATCGAAGGTATTGAGCTGCAAATTCAAGACGGCTTCGACAGCGGCTTTGGTTATTCTGCAAACTATACATTTGTAGATGCGCCTTCAGATGCGAGTAACTACCCTGATTTAACAGGTGTATTCTCTGATTCTTCAGAGCATACTGTTAACTTAGTTGGTTACTATGAAACAGATTACTACTCAGCACGTTTAGCTTATAACTGGCGTTCAGAGTATATGATTCGTGAGCTTCCTGGCTTCTACGGTAACCGTGAGCACCAATCTTATGGAACTCTTGATTTCAGCGCTACATATAGCGTTACAGACTATATGGATTTAACTTTCGAAGCAGTTAATCTGACTGAAGAAGATAGCGTTCAAATTGGTGTAGCTCCAACAGAGGCAGAGGTTGTTCCTGAGCTTAAAAATGGCTACCCAGCCTGGAGCTTTGAAGGTGAAGCACGTTATAAGCTAGGTGTATCACTTCGTTTCTAATTGAATTTAGAATTTAAAGTTAAAGCCCAGTTTTATACTGGGCTTTTTGCTATGAGTTGGAAATATCATGATCAAAAAAATTGTTATATTAGGTGGTGGCACAGCAGGGTGGCTAACAGCAAATCATTTGGGGAGCGCTTTAAAAAGTCGAGGCTTTGAAATTACATTGATAGAGTCTCCTAACATACCAACAATTGGTGTGGGGGAGGGTACTGTCCCAGCGATTCGGAAGTCGTTACGCTCATTTGGTGTCAGTGAATCTGAATTTATAAAAGAATGCGATGTTACATTTAAACAATCAATTAAGTTTGTGAATTGGCTAGATAAAAATGCACATGGAGAGAATCATTACCACCATTTGTTTGATCATCCAGAAATTTTTGGAGAAGGTTTGATCGACAACTGGTTGTCAACTAAGCAGTCAGATAGCTTTGCAAACTATGTTTCAAAGCAAGAGCAAAGCTGTGAAAAAAATTTAGCTCCAAAACTTATAACTACGCCAGAATATGCAGGTATTAATGGGTATGCTTATCATTTTGATGCCAAAAAATTTGCTGCTTTTTTAGGTAAACATGCAGTTAATCATTTTTCTATCAAGCATGAGCTAATGGAGATAACTGATGCAGAACTGGATTGCGATGGCTTTATAACACATTTAGTAACTTCTAAAGGTGACAAAGTAAATTGTGACTTGATTGTTGATTGTTCTGGGTTTAAATCAACAATTTTAGGTGATAAGTTAGGTATTTCTTTTCATGATCGATCAGTTGATTTATTAACTGATACTGCATTAACTATTCAGGTTCCTACAAGTGATAAAGTTGAGATCCCACCTTATACATTAGCGACGGCACACAAAGCTGGTTGGATTTGGGATATTACACTAACACAGAGGAGAGGAGTTGGTTTCGTATATTCATCTAAACATATGTCAGAAGGAGAAGCTAGAGGTAAATTAGCAAAATATCTTGGGCTTGATGATATCTCACCAAGGAAAATACCGATGAAAGTTGGGCAACGTGAGCAATTTTGGCATAAAAACTGTGTTGCAATTGGGCTTTCACAAGGCTTCGTTGAGCCATTAGAGGCTACTGCAATTTTAATCGCAGACTTTTCAGCAGACTTACTGTCAAAACGTTTTCCAGTATGTCGAGATGATATTTGCTTCATAGCAGATGATTTTAATAAAATTATTAAGCTTGTTTGGGATAAGACATTTGACTTCATTAAAATGCACTATTGCATTTCAGATCGTACCGATTCACCTTTTTGGCTTGCTAATAAAGATATTTCTTCAAGCACCCTGACCGAGCTCAAGAAAAACTTAACAAAGTGGGGGCGCTATGGTCCAATGAAAGAAGATTTCCAAAGTAAGTTTGATTTGTTTGATTATGAAAACTATTTGTATGTTTTGTATGGTATGAAATACCTACCTAAGAATAGAATTGGTTCTGAGTATCCTGATGATAAGTTATTTGAAATGAAAAAAATAAAGACTCAGCAAATCGTTAATGAGTTACCTCAACATCGCGAATTACTCGATAAAATCAAGCAATATGGCTTACAAAGTGTTTGAATTAATCTATTCTGAAAAAAGAGGCTATGGATAGCCGCCCTGTAGCTATATCGTCGTTATAAGTAGCATCATTCCTCAAATCAGCGCTATGCAGTAAATTGCTTCGATATATAACAATACGGTTTATTTGAGCCTCTATTTTTAAAACTTGCTCGAAGTATTCATTATTATTTAAATATCCATCTGTGCTTTTCGCAATATTTTTTATGTTTTTTATCATCTCATAAGCTACTTTTTCATTACCTTTATCTATTTTGATCAGGTTTGCCGGTTTGTACTTATATATTGCTGTTCCACCAAGGCTTTGGTCACTTAGATAATGGACTGAAGCAAATGTTTTATTATCAGATGAGTCTATATGCGGAATTTTTTGTTGTGAGATTAATTCATTAGCTTTTTGAGTTACTAGTGAGAGTTTACAGCTATGTATGTAAATATCATTATTTAAGAGAGTAATATAGCCTTTATTGATTAGTAGCTCTATTAATTCTTTCAAAACTATATTGTATGCTTCAGGCATTATATCTCTTTTACCAGGGTACAGTGTACCATCACTGCCAACCGGTTTAAGGTAGGCGTACTTACTCGAGAACATGTGAACTTGTGAAAGAGACTCCAAAAAGTCATCGACCACTATAACTGATTCATTTATTTCCTCAATTTTGTGGGCTTTTATCTTTAGGTTTGGGTTTAATTTGTACCCTGTCATGTATTTATCCTTTGCTTTGGCAATAATTATGCTTTACTGCTCAAAATATGCTAATGACATCTTATCTTAATGCCAGCTTTGCTACAAACTGCCACAAAATTTTCACTTCCATTTTGCCGTCAAAACCTATAGCCTTAGGGCACTAACAGCAAAAACATAAAATTAAATATATAATGGAGCAGTAACATGGCGGAGCAACAAGTACAGCCTTTACACAACGAAAAACATGCCAACACTAAAATTCAAAATGGCATCAATGTAGAATTTTTAAAAACTCAGCACTTAGTGCCTGTAGTCGCACATGAGTTTGCCCGTGTAGCAAATGAGTTCCCTATGTCTTTCGTAAAAAATAACGAAACAGGTCAATTCCAAGCTGTTGCAATGTTTGGTCTAGAGCCAGGCGAAAACCTTTTCATCAAGGATGGTGAGTGGACAGCTGCATTTGCACCTATGGCTACAACACGCTACCCACTAGGCCTTGTTAAGCACCCTCAAGAAGACCAATATGGCATTGTGATTGACGAAGCAAGCCCTCTTGTGAGTGAAACTGAAGGCCGCGCTTTATTTGAAAACGGTGAAGAGACTGATTACTTAAAACGTCGTAAAGAAGCGCTAGTATCTTTTATCGAGTTTTCACAAGTAACAGAAGCGTTCACTAAGTTCTTAGCTGACAAAGAGCTACTGGTAGCACAAACGCTTACAGTTGATATCAAAGGTGAGAAAAAAGATATTAACGGTATCTACCTTATCGATGAGAAAAAACTAAATGAACTGAGTGATGAAGAGTTTTTAGATCTTCGTAAACGTGGTTATTTAGCGCCAATTTACTCATTTTTAACGTCTACTCACCAAGTAGCACGTTTAGCTCGTTTAAAAGCGCAACAAGCGTAATCAACAAGCGAAAGTATAAAAAGCGCCATTAGGCGCTTTTTTTGTGTCTTTTATCTGCTTAAACTTGAAATTACTTGTGAGTTTATCCACATTAGAGTAATCAAAATTCAAGGTGAACCAGCATTATGAAAAAGTTACTTTTAACGGCATTGTTTAGTACAACGGCCGCCATTTTAAGCCCATACGCACTGAGTGCAGAAGTGCCATTTGCAATCGCGATTCATGGAGGTGCTGGTACGATTGAAAAAAGCCGGTTTACACCAGAGCAAGAAAAAGCTTACCGCGCTAAACTAAAAGAAGCAGTTGAAACGGGTTATAGAGTCTTAGAGGGTGGGGGGGAAAGCCTTGATGCAGTTACTGCAGCAATTAATGTTTTAGAAAACTCTCCATATTTTAACGCGGGTCGCGGTGCTGTCTATACTTATGATGGTTCCCATGAGCTTGATGCCTCAATAATGGATGGGCGAGATCGTCAAGCAGGGGCAATTGCTGGGGTTAAGCATATTGAAAATCCAATCAACTTAGCGCGTTTGGTTATGGAAGAATCTGTCCATGTGATGCTTAGTGGCCAAGGGGCAGAGGAATTTGCCAAGCAGCAAGGACTTTCGTTGGTTGAAAATAATCTATTTGATACAGAAAAACGCTATAAATCACTGTTAAAAGCTAAAGAAAAACTAGATAAGGCAAAAGCAACGAGTAAAGATTATCAAGCAGCACATAATGCTTTACCCGATAATTACAAAATGGGAACGGTTGGTGCTGTAGCACTTGATAAAAACGGCAATTTAGCAGCAGGTACTTCGACAGGAGGGATGACAGCAAAACGCTTTGGTCGCATTGGTGATGCACCTGTTATTGGCGCTGGTACCTTTGCAGATAATGCATCATGTGCTGTGTCAGCGACAGGTCATGGGGAGTATTTTATTCGTTATAATGTGGCCGCTGATATTTGTGCACGAGTTCAATACCAAGATAAAACGATAGTGCAAGCTGGTAACGAAGTTATTAATGATGTACTCAAACCGATTGGCGGAACCGGCGGAGTGATTATTATTGATAGCAAAGGTAATATGAGCTTACCATTTAATACGAGTGGTATGTATAGAGCGAGCAAATCTAATTCACAAGCCACTAAAGTGGCAATATTTAAAGATGAGTGATTGATGATTTTGTAGGAGCTTTACGGCTGCTCGGCTGCAAGCTTATTGGTGTAATCAGTTTTTACGATTTCTAATGCTTGCAGCACTTCTTCAGGGCTTACATCACTTTGTTCTAATACCATGATTAGATCGACAGCGAGTTTTACATAAGTTGGGGCTTGGTTTAAATCGTTATTCATTAATGACCTGTTTTTTTGCTATTTGGCTAATTGCTACATCAATAGCGATGTTAACTTGTTCTTCCATATGAACACGTTCTTGGTGTGGTAAATAAAATGCCATATCAACATCGTAACGTATATAACGCGGTGGCAATTGATTTAGTACTGTACAGCAAAAATCGGCCATTACATCATCATTGTATTGTTTGCCTAGTTGGCGCTTTATTATTTCATCAACTACTATTTTCTCATAGTAATTGTGTATATCGTCATGTAGTCGCACAAACTTGCCTACCGTTAAAATGTTAGCATAACCTCAGTCTATACTAGGAATTAAAATAAATCGAGATTAGGGTGTGCTAACGCAATTGTTGTTTTTCTACCGTTTGTATCTTTTCTTCAGTGGCAGAGATAGCTTTACGACAACGACCCAAACGGCCATGAATGGTTAATATTTCTAAATTAAGTTCTTTTGCTTTTGTTGGCCCTGCATTTTGCATCTGCAATTTTCGCTCTTCAATCATTAAAACTAAACGACGTTCAAATTCATGATTTTGTTTTAATTCATCATAGAGTTCGTGTACTGGTTGCATTATTTTTTTTACTGCTTGCTGATACACTTTAGGTTTATTGCGTGGTTTAAAAGTATTCTTATTTTCTTTTGCCCAAATAGGGGTGGATTTTATAACATTAAACACAGCTTGCACTTGGTTACCGATCCGTTCGAGCGCATAGTTATAAGCATGGCGATGCTCTGCTGGCGGTAAAGTGCTTATCTCTTCTTCAATTTCAGTTACGTAGTCTACTAAACTCATACTTTTAGTGGAAAACACCCGTCGGTCAAATAAACTAGGCTGTGCTTGCATATACCTGTTTTTGGTAAGTAGCTTGGCGTTATCAAATTGTATTGCTTGCTGCTTTAAAGTAGCCACTTGTTGGCACAGTTTATCAAACGCTGCTGATTGCATATTATAAATACGCCTCATAAATAAGCTTTAAGGCCAAGATGATAACCACAGTATTAAACACCGGGCGTATAAATTTACTGCCAAAGCGAATAGCTGAGTGCGCGCCTAACCATGCACCAAACATTAAAAAGAAACCCATGGTAATACCCAGTAAAAAATTAACATGGCCTAGTGCTACAAATGTGATAAGAGAAACAAAGTTAGAAACAAAATTCATTGAACGGGCTAAACCGCAATTAAGCAGCAAGCTCATTTTATAAAGTAAACTGTTTGAAGCCGTCCAAAACGTGCCGGTTCCAGGCCCTGCTAAACCATCAAAAAAACCTAAACTTAAGCCTTGCAGCCATTGCTTAATTTTTGTTGCTCTATTTAAAGGGGGTAATTTGTCATGTTCAACCGTACTTAGGTTACCAAAAAGGCTATAGCAAGCGACAATAATAATCACAATGGGCAACAGTTTATTTAAAAACTCTATGCTTAAGTAATCAACTATTAAAGTGCCTATAAGTGCCCCTAATGCCGTTGCAATGATAGAGGCCGCCCAAAAGCGGGGATTAAATAGTTGCTTACGAAAATAAGTTATGCTGGCGGTGAGAGAACCAAAACTGGCAGCAAGTTTATTGGTACCCAATGTTAAATGAGGCGGTAAACCCGCAGTTAAAAGCGCCGGTACGGTTAACATGCCACCACCGCCGGCTATCGCGTCAATAAAGCCAGCAGCAAGTGCTACAGCACAAAGGAGTGCCCAGGTTGTTGGATCAAGTGCAAGTTCAAACATTAATAATCTATTTGTCTTTTAAAGGGTGGTAGCGTATCAAGCATGGCTTTGCCATAGCGCTTGGTCACTAAACGACGATCAAGCACAGTGATACGGCCTTGATCGTTCTCTTTGCGCAGCAGTCTACCACAGCTTTGTACTAATTTCTTTGCCGCATCAGGGACGGTAATAGATAAAAATGGGTTGCCGCCTTTACTTTGTACAAACTCAGCTTGGGCTTCTTCAATTGGGGAAGTAGGCACAGCAAAAGGGATTTTAGTTATCACTAGGTTTTCAAGGTATTTACCAGGCAAATCCAGCCCTTCTGATAAACTTTGCGTGCCAAATAAAATGCTCCCTTTGCCTGAGTCGATATTTTTGGTGTGTTGTTTTAACAGCGCTTCACGTGACATTTCACCCTGTACTAGGATGTCGATGTTTTTAGTACGCAACGCTTTTACAACATGATCCATTTGCCAATAGGATGCAAACAAAACCAAATTCGCTTGCTGCTTATTTAAATGTTCAGGAAGGATTTTAGCTAAATGATCACTAAAATCTTTATGTGTTGGTTCGATAGCCGTTTTTGGAATATGCAACGTTGCTTGATTAGGGTAGTCAAAAGGGGAAGGAACTTTTAAGTATTTTACTCCTTCTTCTTTAGCAAGACCGCTTTCGTAGGCAAAGTGATCAAATGATCCCAGTGCTGTTAATGTCGCAGAGCACAGAACAGCACCTGCACATTGACGCCAGAGCTTATCTTTTAAGTAATAACCCACTTCAATAGGGCAGTCACTGAGTAAGTGATCATGATGGTTTTTATATTCTAAACGCTTTATCCATCGGGCGTGGGGAATACCTTCTCCTTTTGTTGCGTAACTGAACCATAATTTATTCAATTGTTCTAAACGATTAATGTAATGTCCACTTTCTCCTAAAATGGGATCTGCGACATAGGGTTTGATATCGCCATCACTGACGTCTTGCACAAGTGTATCGTGCATTTTATTTAAACAGCGCAATGCATCGAGAGTGGCTTCGCTGATATCTTTTGCTTTGTTATATAATGAATCAGGAATTTCTCCGTGCTCAAAGCGGTAGGTGTCATCGCTTGAATAGTTAAAATCGGCGTTGTCTAAGATATCGCGAACAACTTTTAAGTCTTTATTGGCGTCATTAATACTGTCACACAGTTTAAAATTTTGCCCAATCGCTTTTTGACCAACAAGCACTTTGGCCATTTTTCCACTGAATTTAGTTAATTTATCCAGCCAGTCAATAGTGCCTTTGATCGTTGCTGCAGCCGATGAAAAGTCACGAGTTATATGTGCCAGATGGTGAGCTTCATCTATTACGTAAATTGTATTATCAGGCTCTGGTAAAATTTTACCTCCACCTAAATCTAAATCCGCTAACAATAATGAGTGATTAATGACTAAAACATCCATTTGCATCAAGCGTTGGCGAGCAAGTTGAAATGGGCATGTTTGGTGTGCTTTCATTTGCCTTTGACATGCATGCTTATCACAGGCAATTAATCCCCACACTCGGTCAGGGATTGTATCAGCCCAACTATCTCTGTCACCCTGCCATTTTTTATTTGTGTATGCGTCATATAACTGCTTTAAACATTTTGCTTCCATGGTACTTAATGGAGATGTCAGCGTTGGCATAAACTCCATTTGAGTTTGGCTATCGCCGTTTACAGCATTATGTAGCTTATGTGCACATATATAGCGTTGGCGACCTTTCACTAAGTCAAATTTAAAATCAAGCCCAGAATGAGTTTTAAAAAACGGCAGCTCTTTACTGATCAGTTGTTCTTGCAGTGCGACGGTTGCTGTGGAAATAACAAGTTTCTTTTTCTGCGCCAGCGCTAAAGGTAATGCGCCTAAACAATAAGCGAGGGACTTACCTGTGCCAGTACCTGCTTCAATTACGCAAATACGCTGTTGTTTATGATATTCGCCGGCAAGAGTTTTAGCTATTTCAGCGACAAGATAGTTTTGGCTACTACGCGGGCGATAATCACTGAGGTTATCAGCCACATGCTTATGAATTTTTCGGATTGTGGCTTTTAATGGATCAGAAAGCATGGGTGAATAACCTAAAGTATGTATATAATTACAGTGCTGTATATTAATTGGGATCGAACATTGACACAAGCTATCTATCAAGGCTTTATACTTTCTAGGCAACAATATGGACCAAATAAGTATAACTCTCAACACGGTATCACCTTGTGTTATTGGTTAAACAGTGATGTTGGTCCTCTCAAAGTACTTATCCCAAACCAACAAGCTGTCTTTTTTATTCGCTCTGACGATGTTGCAAAAGCCCAGCAGCTGCTACAAAAAGCACATATTCCGGTGCGTTTTAACACTGTTGCTATCCGCCATTTTGATTCTTCTCAATGTACGGCCTGTTATTTTTCATCTACCCAAGCATTATACCAAGCCCGCTCCTTGCTTGAACACGATGTTGATATCTATGAAGCAGATATTCGCCATACAGATCGCTTTTTGATGGAACGCTTTATTCGTGGCAGCGTGTATGTGACAGGTGAAGTAACTCAGCAAGATGGCTATCTACAAATTGATAATGCGCAAATGAAAGCGGCAAAGTGTTATACGCCTTCATTTAAAACGCTCTCTTTAGATATTGAGTGCAATGGCGAAGGGGTGTTGTTCTCAATTGGCCTTGTAGGTGATGGAATAGACTGTGTACTCATGGTCGGGGAAACCATAGATTGCGAGCAAAAAATACATTGGTGTAATGATGAACTCGACTTACTAAAGCAATTTCAAATCCTAATTCAACACGTTGATCCAGATATCATCATAGGGTGGAATGTTATTGAATTTGATTTTACGGTACTTTTTAGAAGGGCAGAAGAGTTAAATATTAAACTTTATATTGGCCGAGGAAATAGCCCACTCTATGTAAAACAAGGCAACTTCACTCGGTTAACCATACCTGGACGTTGCGTAGTCGATGGAATAGACACCTTAAAAAATGCTACCTACCATTTTGATAGCTTCTCCTTGGCTAATGTCAGCCATAAAGTATTGGGCGAAGCAAAGCTAATTCAAAGCGATAATCGTTTAGCTGAAATTATCCGTCAATATAATGAAGATAAGCTAGCACTAGCGGCATACAACCGACAGGATTGCGTGCTGGTTAATCGCATTTTTGAAAAATTAAACTTGCTAGAATTTGCCGTTGTTCGCACAGAGTTAACCGGGCTTGAATTGGAGCGGATGGGGGGCTCAGTCGCTGCATTTACAAACTTGTACTTACCTTTATTGCATCGCAGTGGTTATGTTGCACCTAATTTAGGTGAACATGGCTTAACGTTTGAAAGCCCAGGAGGTTATGTAATGGAGTCTACTCCTGGTCTTTATAAAAATGTATTAGTACTGGATTTTAAAAGCCTCTACCCATCCATTATGCGCACTTTTTGTATTGACCCTCTTGGCCTTATTAAAGGACTCGACAATATACATGATGCTATTCCTGGTTTTCATGAAGCTTACTTTTCTCGCAATGAGCATCATTTACCACAATTAATTAAAGCATTATCAACATCAAGGCAAACAGCAAAAGAAACGAATCAGCCGATGTTGTCTCAAGCTATAAAAATAATTATGAATAGCTTATATGGCGTATTGGGCTCAAAAGGGTGTCGTTTTTATGATCCACGCTTATCTAGCTCTATCACGCTACGTGGTCATGAAATTATGCAAACGACACGTAAATGGATTGAAGAGCTGGGTTATACCGTTATTTATGGCGATACAGACTCTACATTTGTTAGCCTTGACGAATCTATGTCAGCCAATGACTGTAAAGCGCTAGGGCAGCAACTTGCTTTAACTATTAACTCGTTATGGGAAGCGAATATAGCAGAACGCTTTAAACTAAAAAGCTATTTAGAAATCGAGTTTGAAACTCATTACAGTCCCTTTTTTATGCCAACCATACGTGGTAAAAGCACAGGCTCTAAAAAGCGTTATGTTGGGCAAGTTGACAACAAGGGCAAAAAAGCGCTGATCTTTAAAGGAATGGAAACTGTACGCAGTGATTGGACCGAACTTGCGCAGCAATTTCAAATAGAGCTATTTGAAACGTTATTTGATGAAAACTTTAAAACCGAAATGTTAACACCGATTATCGAAGGTTATATAGAGCGTTTACATGCGGGTGAATTTGATAACAAACTAATTTACCGCAAACGGCTTGGTCAGCATATCGGTGAATATGAAAAAAATATCCCACCCCATGTTCAAGCAGTAAAAAAATACCAAGCGCAAAACCCAGACTTTGAAATTGTAAAAGGTCAGGTCGTAGAGTACGTGTATACCCATGATGGTGCGAGGTTGCACCAAAATGGCAATAAGTATGATTATGCACTCTACGTCGAAAAGCAAATTAAACCTATCGCACAAATGATACTCCAGCCACTAAATTTAGACTTTAAACGGACAAAAAAACATCAGTTAGACCTGTTTTAACAATTCAATATTAGAGTTTTTTGTTCCTTTTTTGTTCCTTTTTTGTGTTTTTGTGTGAGGGGAAATTATTTTTTGTGTTCAAAAAAACCCCATCTCTTTCTTTTTTTGTATGTTTTATCGGTATATTTGGCTGTATCTCGCAAATTAGTTTAAATATTCGTGAACAAATGTTGGCAGTCGTGATTTTTTTGTTTAGTATCTCTGTATGTTTACAATCTTATGTTGTGAATATTTACAAATGCTAAATAAAAATAACCACAGTATAGTGGTCCAGGGAGAATCAAATGTTAAATAATAAAGTTTCAAAAGCGGTTCGCTTAGCGATTGCTTTTGGTGCAGCATCAACAGCTGCATTCTCAGCGAGCACAATCGCTGCTGAAGAAGGTGTAGAAGAAGTTGAACGTATCGAAGTTACGGGCTCTCGCATCAAACGTACCGACCTTGAAGGCGCATCTCCGGTAAACATCATTACTGCAGAAGACATGCAAGTAGAAGGTAACTTTACAGTAGCCGATGCTCTACGTGGTAGTAGCTTCAACTCTTTCGGTTCATTCTCAGAGCGTTCAGGTAGTTCAGCTCAATCACAAGCAACAATCAATTTACGTGGTGCTGGTTCTAGCCGTACTCTTGTATTGCTTGATGGGAAGCGTATGCCTGGCTCACCAACTTTAGGTGGTCAAGCAGCGAACTTGAACTCTATCCCAATGGCTGCTGTTGAAAGAATCGAAATCCTAACCGATGGTGCTTCTTCAACGTATGGTTCTGATGCAATGGCTGGTGTTGTAAACATCATCATGAAAAAGAATTTTGAAGGCTTACAGTTCCAAGCTGAGGCTGGTCACCGTGAACAAGATGAAGGTACTACTAACTCAGGTTTCTCTGTAACTGCTGGTTATTCTACTGACAAAGGTAATGTAACATTTGCTTTTGATCACCAAAAGCGTGAAGGTATTTCTGATGGCGCACGTGATTACACTAAAGCAAAAATGATTGATGCTGATGGTGATGGTGTAATTCAAGCATATAGCGGTGAAACAATTGGTTGGTCAATTTATGGTGCTACAGTAGCATCTCCTGACTTCTCAGAAGCACAAGCTTCTCCTATTTGTGATGACCTAATTGCAGAGTATGGTGAAGATACTTTCCAAAAAGTAGCAGCCGATAACGATTGGGGCCCTGGTTCAACTTATTGTATGTATGCATTTGCTAATGTTTCTTACAACAAAGCATCTATTGATCGTAATACTGTTTACCTTGATGCGAACTATGAACTTAGCGATGCAGTTGAATGGTATGGTCGAGCTATGTTCGTTCAAAATAGCTCATTTGGTCGTTATGCTCCACCAGCAGCTGCATGGTCAAATATGGAAGCCGATAATCCAGCAAACCCATATGACGAGGCTACTACAGGCTACTGGCGTTGGGTAGGCATTGGTACTCGTGATGGTAATGTTGATGATTACAGTCAAGATTACTTAATGGGTCTACGTGGTGATCTTGAGTGGAATAACGCATTCTGGGATGTTTATTACCACACTAATAAAGCTGACAATAAGTCAGTTGGTGAATATTACCTAAGTTATGGTGGTTTAGCGCACAACACTGCAAATGGAATCGATTTAGGTTCTGATGAAGGTGTTGCAAATATGAAAGCAACTACTTTACAAAGTTCATCTTCAACCTTTAACCAGTATAATGGTGGTATCGGTTTTGATATGTTTGAATTACCAGGTGGTGAAGTTGCTCATTACTTTGGTGCTGAATTCTTAGAGCAAACGTATGCTGATATCTACGATGGCCAATCAGAAGCTGGTTTAATTGGTGGTTCTGCAGGTAACTCTGCTCAGGGTGAACGTGATATTATGGCTTTCTTCTATGAAGCAGCTTTACCTATCATTGATTCAGTTGAGTTGAACCTAGCTGTTCGTTACGATGATTATTCTGACTTCGGTGATAATGTTGCTCCTAAAGCATCTGTTCGTTGGCAAGCTACTGATTCAGTTGTAGTTCGTGCATCTTACTCTGAAGCCTTCCGTGCTCCGGGCCTAGATGAGCTTAATGCTGCGACAACATTTAGTGCAGAAAGCGCAACCGACTACGCACAAGGTGATACTTCACCAAAGCAAGTAGATACTTACTACAAATCTAACTCTGAGTTAGGTCCTGAGACTTCTGAATACACTAACTTAGGTGTAGCTTGGGATGCGACAGATAATATCGGTTTCAAAGTTGATTACTTCAATCTAGCTATTGATGATGTAATTCAAACTAAAACAGTTCAACGTTTACTATCGGATGAATCTGCAGGTTTAATTACAGCGCTAGCTCCAGGTGAAGACACTTCAGGTGAAACCTTCTATCTAGTTCGTGCTGAAACTGGCCGCCTATTAGAAGCAGGTACTGGTTACTTTAACGGTAATGGTTTCGAAATCGAAGGTTTAGATTTAACTCTTTATGGTAGTGTAGACACAAGTGTTGGTACTTTCCGTTACAACTCAGTAAATACTTTTACATTGTCATATGATCAAGAAGTTGGTGGAAGAGTTTATAATACAGCAGGATGGAGTGGTCAACCTGATTACAAATCTAACACTACTCTAAGCTGGTCACTTGATGAACACAGCTTTGCTTGGAACTTAAACTACACTGCATCGACATCTGAAGATGAAGTTCCAGATGCTGACACAGGTATTCTTGTACAAGAAGGTGAGTTAGATGATTGGTTAATTCACAACATCACATATTCTTATGATGCAGGTGATTACGGTACTGTTCGTTTATCTGTTAATAACTTAACAAATGAAGATCCTGTACTTGATTCTGCAGGTGAATACACTAATCCTGATTTATATAATAACTACGGTAGAGACTATCGTGTAACTTATACAATTAGCTTCTAAAGTTTATAAGTTGAATATATAAAGGCTGAATCTTATTCAGCCTTTTTTTTGGGTTGCATTATGAGTAAGCATTGGACAAATTATTGGGAACAAGGCTTTTTAACATCTTTTGGTGGTGCTTTTAAAGGTAACTATCAAGGTGCATTAAAAAGTTTTTGGAAAGACTACGCTCAAGAAATACAAACGAAAGCTTTGATTTTGGATGTAGGGACAGGTAATGGAGCATTAATAGCTTTATTACAAGATCGTACCAACTTAAGTTTTGTTGGAGTTGATAAAGCAGAAGTAAATAAAAAAATAACCAGTCAATTAAATGGAGAGTTTTATTCAAATATTGATGCTAAAGACATGCCATTTAAAGACGGGATGTTTGATATTGTAATCGGTCAATTTTCTATGGAGTATACTGGCTTAAATACTAGTGTTGCTGAGATTTTTAGGGTACTTAAACCTGGAGGAAGCTACTTATTTGTTTGCCATAGCCCAGACTCTATAATTATTGAGCCAAATAGTAAAATATTATTAGAAGCTGAATCTATAAATTCAAATATACTTGAAGATATTTATAGCCTTGCTTTAGCAATACAAAATAAAGATGAAAGCTTAACTCAAACAACTTTAACAAAAGTTAATTCCTATTTAGATAGTCGAGTTGCTGAGCAAAAAAAAGCGTTAACAGGTACGAACTTACAACTCTTCATAGACTTTTTATTAGCAAATAAAAATAAAGATATTGATTTCCTGAAAGCAGTGCAACTATTTGATAAAGAACTCAAGCTTTTAATTTTGAGGTTGAACGAGTTAGTTAACGCGGCAAATAATACAGCCTTGTTAATAGAGGAGTTTAAATCTAATAGCCAGGTCGTCAATGTTGGTGAAATATACGAAAATAATGAACTTATTGCTGTTTATGTAAAAGGAAATTATGGAGTTGATGGATGTACTTAAATGGCGTATATTTTTTAGAACAATACGTTAATGGACAATTATAAAATGGAGATAACATGAAAATAATAAAAATATTTCTAACTTTGGCTTTTCTTTTTTTTACATCATTATCTACTCACGCATACCAAATAACTCAATGTAGCACTGAAGATTGTGTTGATAGATTTAAAGACTTTAAAAAGTATGCGAGAAAAGACATACCGCAAGCTACAGAGGTTTTAGGTACTTTTTATTACAAAGGCTATGGTGTAGAACAAAGCTTTAAAAAAGCCCGTAAATATTACTTAAATAGTGCAAAATACGGTAACCCTAATGCACAGTTTAAGCTCGCTCTTATGATGTTAGAGGGTAAGGGGGGAGACAAAGAGATTAGCCAAGGCATTAACTGGATGGAATGGGCTGCAAGAAATGATATTTTAGCGGCTCATTACTTTTTAGGGTTATATTACCTTGAAGGTGAGTACGTAGATAAAGATGTTGAGTTAGGGAAACAGTTTCTTAAATATGCAGCAACAAAAGAATACCGAAAAGCGCAATACATACTTGGCAAGCTTTATGAGTCGGATGTATTTGGAAAACCGAATAAAGACATAGCTGTTGAATATTATAAGATGTCAGCGTATTTTTATGAACCATCTAACGATCGGTTGCTAGAGTTAGGTATTAAACTACCTCAAACTAATAAAGACGGCAATATTGAAAGAATAGAAGTTGAGTCTGAAAGTTTAGATGATTACTTTGATACCCTTTTAAGCGCATTAAGGTATATGCCTGCTCCAGGAAAGCCAACAGGTTCTAATCTTGTTGGAATGGGCTGTCGTTCTCAAGATTCGAACTGTGGATTTATTGTTGATCCAGCAGAGATAGAGCGCTTCATGAGAGATATGCAAGTTCAATTTGTAGATCCGATTTTAACTAGACATATGAGACCGTTGGATTTGTAATTTTTATTTACTTGATTATAAAAGGGACTTTTAAGGCTAGGTATACTAATGCAAATATCCAACTATCCATGGTAGTTGGATATTTGTCTCCACACAGCTTGTATCAATATTGATTTTTTCTTCTCTGGCAATCACAAGTTTGTCAAATTTTTAATTCCATTGTTAACTGCCTTGGCAGGGTGGATTTCTATCTTTAATCGCCTATTTGTTTTGCAAGGGTCGGTTAGTCATAGATTGCTTTTTCATGATTTAACTATGTGTTTATTCTGCAAGAATAAAGCTTGCAACCCCGAAGTAATTCACCAGCTACGGACCTGAGTCAGCGAGCACAAAAAGTCTTTATAGTTCAAGTAACCCCTTCTGCTGATGGGTGGCAACCACTTTAATTGTCGAAGATTGAATTTAAGTTTTTGTTTCGTCATTAAAAGCATTTGAGGTTACTTTTTTGTTAGAAAAAATACCAAGAGCAATAACCTACATAACAGGCTCAAGCTTGCCCTCAATGTGTGACTTGGAACTGATTGTGAAATAGGTAATTGCACATGTTGATCATCATAACATTAACGAACACAAAGTGGGGAAGTCTAAATAGCTTTGTAGATTAGTATTATTTAATTAATAACAATATGTTGATGTTCTTTTGTAGAAACTGTTACTTGTGTAAATACACCCCCTTCAATGTTAAAAACCTGTTGACTCAAGGGTGTACCTAAGCTTAATATTCTTTAATGAAAAGGGTGCTTATTTGATTCTTTGTGAATTAAATGTCTCTTTTTGGAATCTAAAATAAAAACATATCATAAATATACCCAGGGAAATTCAAATGTTAAATAATAAAATTTCAAAAGCTGTTCGCTTAGCGATTGCTTTTGGTGCAGCATCAACAGCTGCATTTTCTGCAAGCTCAAATGCTGCAGAAGAAGGGGCAGAGAAAGTTGAGCGTATTCAAGTTACTGGTTCGCGTATCCGTACTGATAGTTTTGCTAGTGACGTTCCAATCGATATCATTTCCGTTGAAGATGCGACTAAAGAAGGGATTAAATCTTTAGGTGATTTATTAAGAACCAGTACAGCAGCTGCAGGTTCAAACCAAGTAACAGCGGCACTTAGTGTTGGGTATGTTACAGCCGGTGGTAAAGGTACAGAAACAGCCTCTCTACGTGGTTTAGGTGCGTCTCGTACACTTGTATTATTAAATGGTCGCCGTGCAGGTCCTGCTGGTACTCGTGGTCAAGTACAGGCATTTGATCTTAATACTATTCCATTATCAACAATTGAACGTGTAGAAGTTCTTAAAGATGGTGCATCTTCACTATATGGTTCAGATGCTGTGGCAGGTGTAATTAATATCATTACTAAAAAGGGCGATGATAAATCTGTAACTGTAGATATTAGCGAACCAATGTCAAGTGGCGGTGAAGAGCGACGCATAAACTTCTCTTTTGGTGAAGAGTTTAGTGAAGGCTCATTCCGTGTTACTGCTGATTACAACCAATCTAAAGAATTAAAGCGTGGTCAAAGAGATTACTTCAATTGTACTGAGAGACTATTGACTTATACAGATGGTACTTCAGCCGATCCTATCGACCCTAGAACAGGTAAGGCGCAATGTAGTGAATCACCATATGGATTGTGGGTTTATGGAGCTGGGGCAAGCAATGTTCAATCTGGTGGACCAAACCTAGCTTATGATTACGATGGCTTTTTTGCTGGTAACGGCTTTTCAAACTATAACCAAACAGCGACTCAGCCAGGTGATTTAACGACGCCAGACGGTTGGTATCCAGTTTCTTATGATAAAGAAAGTGATGGTTGGTGGCATTTAGATCATCCATTCCGTGACAATGAGACAATGCTTCCTGAAAATACAGTTTGGTCTGTTTACGCTCAGGGTGATTATAACTTAACTGATGATATTTCAATGTATGGTGAATTTATTCACAGTTCACGTACTACAAATATTGATAACTATCGTCAATTTTGGACTGGTGATGTAGGTGCGCAGCCTGCTTCTAGCTTTGATGGCTTTGACGGCGATGCTTATTTAATGCCAGTTGCTATCTCTGATCATTACTCTTCAGAAACTACTGTTGATTATACGCGTGCGGTTATTGGCTTTGAAGGCTCATTTGGTTTTTGGGATTGGGATGTTTCGTACCAAAATAGTTATAATGATGGCGAATACTATAACGAAATATTCTTACGTGACTCGTTAGTAATGTCACAAAACCAGTTAGCAGCAGGAACTTCATGTAATGGTGAAGTTACAGCTTCAGGTAAAACATGTGTTGATGTTCCATGGTCTGATCCAACATTCTTAGCTGGTGATGTACCTGATGATGTTAGAAACTTTATTTTTGGTGAAGATCTAGGAAACACGATTTATAAGCAGCAAACTTTAGATGCTTATATCACGGGTGACTTATTTGAATTACCAGCAGGTGCGGTTGGTGCTGCATTTGGTATGTCGATTCAAAAAGATGAAATTGATGATACTCCAGGCGAACACACTATCAATGGTAATTCTTGGGGATTAACAAGTGCAGGCCGTACAGCCGGTTCTCAAATTTCACGTTCAGTTTATGGTGAAGTACGTGTTCCTTTATTAGAAGGAATGTTCCTAGCTGAAAACCTTGATTTAACAGCCTCTGCTCGCTGGACTGATGTTGATACTTACGGTAACGACACGACTTATAAGTTAGGTCTAAATTGGGTTATAGTGGATGGGTTTAGTATCCGTGCAAACCGCGGTACTTCTTTCCGTTCTCCAGCATTATATGAACTATACTTAGCTGACCAAAGTAGTTTTGGTTCGCAAACAGCTATTGATCCTTGTATCGATTGGAGCAATGAGTTTGCTGCGGGTAATATCACAGAAACAGTTGCTACTAATTGTCAGGCAGCAGGTGTTCCAGCTGATTATGACATGCCAGGAAGCTCTGCAACTATTTATACTGGTGGTGGTGCTGGTAACCTGACTGCTGAAACTGCAGTGAATGAAACAGCCGGTTTTGTTTGGACAAGTCCAGAAGATACATTTGCTTTCTCAATGGATTACTACGATATTGTAATCTCTGACGAAGTAACGAGCTTATCAGGCTCACAAATTACAAGTGAATGTTACTCATCTAAAGATTTTGCAAATGAACCACTTTGTGATTTATTCACTCGTCGTACAGGTCAAGACGGTGACTATGGTATTGATGTAATTAATAGTGGTTATGTAAACGTTGCAAGCCAGACTGCTCGTGGTATCGACTATAACTTTACTTATCAAGATGACTTTGATTTTGGTTCATTGCGTTTCCGTGTAGAACACACAATGCAAATTGAGCGTAAATACAAAGTATTTGACGATAGTGAAGAAAATAACTTAGTTGGTGAGATGGGTGAGCCTAAGCATGTGGGTAATGTCTCATTACAATATTCTTATGAGAATTACGACATTACATGGACTACTCGTTACGTTGATTCTACAAATGATTACGAATATTTATCAAGTGGAACAAATCTAACTACTTATTATGGCGAAGATGTTACAACTATTCGTGAAACACCTTGGGTGACTTACCACTCACTTTCAGGCTCTGTTGAACTTGATAATGGTTTAGATTTAATGGTAGGCATGGCTAATATATTTGATGAAGAGCCACCAACCGTTTCTGCAAGTGGTACTTATAACGTGGGTAATGCAGCATTATATTCTCAATATGATAATGTTGGCCGCCGAGTATTTGCTAATATTACTTATAACTTCTAATAAGTAGTTAATTAACTCGTAAAGCTCTCCAAGTGAGAGCTTTTTTTTTAAGGATAAATTATGAAAAATCTTCTCGCGCTATTACTGTTAAGCTTGTTTTTTAACTTTAATTGTTTTGCTGTGACAATTAAGAGTGATGTGCTGCAAGCATATGCAAAACATTCACAATATATAGATATTAAACTTTCCCCTGATGGAAAGTATCTTGCCTCTACGTCGAGAAATAATGAAGGAATAATAAGTTTGACGGTTTTGGACTTAACCAAAGGCGAAATTATTTCAGTAACTCGTGGGCGAGGCAAAGAGTCTGTAAGTAGCTTTAGTTGGCTTAATAATGAACGGCTACTACTTACTATGGCTCGAGAGTATGGTTCATTAGAACAACCAAAGCCAACAGGTGAATTAATTTCGATGGATGCTGATGGTAAGAAAATGGTTATTCTTACAGGACCTAGAGCTGAAAATAAAGAGTTTCGTTTTTCTTCAATCATCGACATTCTTCCAAATGAACCAGATCAAGTTCTCATCTATAGCGTGTCTTTTACTTCATCTGAACCATTTGTCGACCTATATCGTATGAAAGTAACTACTGGGCGCAAAAGACCATTAGGACGTATTCCGATGCGTGCATATAAGGGGAGTGGCGTAAGTGTATTTACAAATCAGGACGGTGATGCGCTTGCTGCACAAGGTATAGATCCTAATCAAAATAATAAAATAATTTTATTAGCGCGTGAAAATGTTGATGCTGAATGGAAAACTATTTTAGAGTCATCTGAATATGAGGGTAGCTTTAGTCCACTTTATTTTTTAGACGACGGTGAAACACTATTAGGCCTCAGTGATTTAGAGACTGATACTAAATCAATTGCTACGTTTAATATTAAAACAAAAAAACACAGTGTTATTTTAACGAATAATAAAGCTGATTTGATGCCAATTAATAGTATTGTTAATGGGCAACGAGGTGAATTATTAGGTGCTGCGTTTGAGTATGATAAAATCGATGCGGTGTTCTTGGAGTCGGTTAAAGATACAAATAACCAAGCAATTTTTAAAAGTTTGATGAAATCGTTTGAAGGCCAATCGTTGTCAGTTATCTCAGCTACAAAAGATAATAAATCAATGATTATAAGAACATCTTCAGCAAATTCTCCTTCTAAATTTTATCTATTTGATAACGCCGAGCGTAAGTTATCTGTTCTTACGCAGAGTAAACCATGGCTGACTGAAAATATTATTCCGCAAACAAAAATTATCACTTATAAAAGCCGTGATGGTTTAGAAATAACAGGCTTACTTACATTACCAAATGGGAGTGCAAAAAATTTACCGTTGATATTATTACCTCATGGTGGCCCTCATGGCATTAAGGATTCTACGGTAGCAATTAACAGTGATACAAAAGTATTGGCTAATCATGGATATGCAGTTTTTCAACCTAACTATAGAGGGTCTGGTGGTTTCGGGAAGTCATTCTTAACTAAAGGCTTTAGAAAGTGGGGCACTGATATGATTAACGATATGACTGATGGTGTACATCATTTAATTGAAACAGGTGTTGCAGATAAAGATAGACTTTGTGTCTATGGTGCGTCCTATGGCGGCTATGCTGCATTGCAAAGTGTTATAAATGAACCTGACTTATACAAATGTTCTATTGGCTTTGTTGGGGTGTACGATCTGGACTTAATGTTTACTGAAGGCGATATCCCAGAGAATGACTCGGGTATTAACTACTTAAATACAGTTTTACCTACAGGCCAAGATCGTATTGCACAATCACCCGTTAAGAATGTTGATAAAATCAAAGTTCCTGTATTTATTGTTCAAGGTGAAGATGATGTACGTGTTCCAAAAGAACATGCACTTCGTTTAAAGGCTGAATTTGATAAGCGTAGTATGCCATATGAGTGGTTAATGAAAAGTGGTGAAGGGCATGGCTTTTATAACCCGGAGAATCAAGTAGAGTTATGGCAGAAAATGCTTGTGTTTCTAGATAAACATATTGGTAAGTAAAAAAGGTCATAAAGTACACTTATAGATATTAGCTTATTACCTAATAAGACTTTTCTTGAGAGGGAGCTTAGCGGTATCCCTCAGATTTAAGCTGTCAGCTACTCACTTTTCGGTAGTTGCCAGCTTTTCTTAAAGTCTCTTCAGCGATTAAGAGAGGTTTACCCAATAGCCAACCAAATACCGACCGCTACCATTAAACTACCGGCAATTGTGTTCATCCACTTTATATTATCACCGCGGCTTAAAAATAAGCGTAAACTTTTACCACCCGTTGCATAGGCCATCATACAAACAAATTCACTAACAAGTATCACCGCAACCAAAATACTGAGTTGGGGGGCAATCGCATAATCAATATTAATAAAAGGGGGCAGCAACGAAATCATAAAAGCCCAGCCTTTGGGATTAGCAATGGCAGTAATTAAGCCTTGGCTAAATAGTGTTTTGCGACTTACTTTACTGGTTTGTTGATTATCTAAATTTATTTTTGTCTTATCACCCCACATGCTTATGCCAATAAACACTAAATACGCACCACCGACCCACTTTAAGATTGAAAATGCCTGCGGGTAATTTAGCATGACACTTGCTACACCTAATACAGCCGCGATAGCGACAAGGGCTACACCTAATAACTCACCGAGCATCATCCAAAGGGTGCGTCTTACGCCTATACTCATACCCAATGTCATGGCTAATGTCATACACATGCCTGGAGTTATTGAGACAAAAAAGAATGTTGGTATAAAAACCGCAAGTACTGCTAAATCAACCATTACATCAAATCACTAACTGTTCATTATTATCTTCAGACAATACCAAGAACGAGCCAATTACACCAAAATAATCGTTGTTTGTATAAGGTTTAACAGTCATTAATTCGCTTTTAGATATAAAGCGTGAAATCGTCGACTATTTGAAATATATTTTTGCTTTGTGCGTTGCTTTGAATTAGGATCAATTTAGTTTAAAACCAAGAACTAATGGCCTGTGTCTAGATTATTAATTTTCCTTACCGCATTTTTCCTGTGCTTCTATGTTAAAGCTGTTGAAGTCACTGATCTGTACCAAGATATTTTAAAAGTTGAAGATAAATCTCGAGATGCGCGTTTAACAGCAAGCCGTGCAGCATTATTGAATGTATTGGTCAAAGTAAGTGGTGATCCGTATGCAGATCAAAACCCGCTTGCGAAACAACGTAGTAAAGATATTTCTGATTATATGCTTAAATTTGAATATGATGAGAAAGCAGATGGCACACTGAAACTTGTTGTAAAATTTGAAGCCAATAAAATTAATGCCTTAGTTAAAGAACTCAACTTGCCACTTTGGGGGACTCGCCGACCGTTAGTGGCTATTTGGTTAGCAATTGAAGATAACTGGCGTCGAGAGCTGGTTACTCAAGAAAGTTACCCACAATTAGAACAGCTTATATATGATACTGCAGCCCGCCGAGGTTTACCTGTGGTTGTGCCATTACTCGATTTACAAGATCGAGCATTAGTGGGGATACCTGAAGTGTGGGGTAACTTTTCTGAACCAGTAGAGCAAGCATCAAGTAGATATAGAGCCGAGCGCAGCATTACAGCGCGGTTATATACTCAAAAAGACAGCGAAAACTGGGTACTGGATTGGCGTTTTACAAATGATGACTTATTCGAAGCCAACCGTTTAACAGGTGATAAACAGCAAACTATTGCTCTAATGATAGATAGTTTAGCGGCAGGGCTGGCTGCTGAATATGCGGTTGATCCAAATGCGACAGGCCAGCTTGCAAAAGCGGTCTTTAAACTCAAAGGCACGCAAAGTTTTGTTGATATAGAGCTAGCAAAGAGACGCTTAGAAAGTTTGAGTGTGGTAACAAACGTCGTTATTCGCTCTCGTGATACACAAACTATCTACTTCGAAGTCAATCATACAGGCTCGTTAAGTGACTTTAAAAAAGCACTTGAACTAGATCGTGCATTTGAAGCCTTTATTGACCCTAAAGCCTTCTATCAAGTTGCCTCTGAAGACGACCTTGATTACCAATGGGTTGGGCTATAATGCAGGCGTTAGAGCCCGTGCAAATGGCGTTACCGGTTACATTGCCTGATGATGAAACTTTTGCATCGTATTTTGGTGGTGAGAACTCTTTAGAAGTTAGTCACTTAAAGAATGCATTTAAAAGCCTGGCCAATACGTTTCAATACACATACCTGTGTGGTTTAGGTGATTCAGGTAAATCTCACTTACTCTATGCAACCTGCATTCATGCGCAAGAACGTGGACTCTCCACTATGTTGCTATCCATGCGTGAGGTCATTGATTTTGGGCCAATGGTACTCGATGGGCTGGACGCGCTCGATGTGCTCTGTATCGATGATGTTCATTTAGTGGCTGGCAATGATGCGTGGGAAAAAGCATTATTTAATTTCTTTAACCGGTTTAATGAGCCTGGTAAGTGTTTAGTGGTTACCGCAGACTTATTGCCAGACATGCTTAATATTTCACTCCCTGATTTAGAGTCGCGATTGAAATGGGGAACAACATTTCAAATTCGTTCAATGAGTGACGATGATAAAGCGGAAGCGTTAGTCAAGCGTGCAAATATGCGAGGGCTTGAACTCAGTGATGAGTGTGCTCGTTTTTTATTAACCCGATTGAGCCGTGACATGAGAGCGCTATTAGAAGTGTTAGATAAACTTGACCATGCATCGATGGCGGCGCAGCGAAAACTCACAATTCCTTTTATAAAATCCGCGTTAAAGCTGTAAATACCCCCTTAACTTGCTTTACAAGGTCTGTTAATAAGAAAGAATTCAATAAGATTCGTATAAAGCCTAGAATCTAGTCCTTGGTTTCAGTTATCATTAGTCAACAAAATTGTAATCACCTTCTGTGAAAGATCAGGTATCGAATGAACTTAGAAAATATATTAGCGCAAGCACTTGAGGCGGTGGCCAGTGCCAATGAGATCGCGCAGCTTGAAGAGATCAGGGTTAACTACCTTGGTAAAAAAGGCGAAATCACCAGCTTATTAAAAACACTTGGTAAAATTGCCCCTGAAGAACGTAAAGAAGCCGGTCAAGTTATCAATCAAGCTAAGCAAGACGTACAAATTGCGATTAACGAAAAGCGCGAATTACTTGCCAGCAAAGCACTTGAAGAAAAATTAGCAGCTGAAACAATTGATGTTACTTTGCCAGGACGTGTTATGCCAAGTGGTGGTTTACACCCAGTAACACGCACCATTGAGCGTATTGAAAACTTTTTTGGTGAGTTAGGCTTTGCAGTTAAATCAGGCCCAGAAGTTGAAGATGATTTTCATAACTTTGATGCATTAAACATTCCTGAGCACCATCCAGCCCGAGCTGATCACGATACCTTTTATTTCAACCCGAAACTTGTTTTGCGTACGCAAACAAGTGGTGTACAAATCCGTACCATGGAAGCTGAGCAGCCACCACTGCGTATCATTTCTCCAGGCCGTGTATATCGTAACGATTATGACCAAACCCATACGCCAATGTTTCATCAGGTTGAAGGCTTGATGGTTGACACTGATGTAAGTTTCACAGAACTTAAAGGTATTTTGCACGACTTTTTACGTAACTTCTTTGAAGAAGATATGGAAATTCGATTCCGCCCTTCTTACTTCCCATTTACTGAGCCTTCGGCTGAAGTTGATGTTATGGGTAAAAATGGTAAATGGTTAGAAGTATTAGGCTGCGGCATGGTTCACCCTAATGTACTTAAATCAGTGGGCATTGACCCTGAAAAATACACCGGTTTTGCTTTTGGTATGGGTGTAGAGCGCTTAACTATGTTGCGCTATGGCGTAAATGACTTACGTGCATTTTTCGAAAATGATTTAAAATTCCTAAACCAGTTCCGTTAAGAGTGAAGAAATAAAATGAAATTTAGTGAAAAGTGGTTAAGAGAGTGGGTTAACCCTGCAATTGATACGCAGGCTCTTTCGGAACAGTTATCAATGGCCGGCCTTGAAGTGGATGGTGTTGAGCCAGCGGCAGCAGAATTTAATGGCGTTGTGGTTGGTGAAGTAGTTGAATGCGGACAACACCCTGACGCAGATAAACTACGTGTAACCAAAATCAATGTCGGTGGCGATGAGCTACTTGATATCGTATGTGGTGCACCTAACTGTCGCCAAGGTATTAAGGTTGCAGTAGCAACTGTTGGCGCTGTGTTACCTGGTGATTTTAAAATTAAGAAAGCTAAGCTGCGTGGTCAACCCTCTCACGGCATGCTGTGTGCGTTCGTAGAGCTAGGTATTAGCGAAGAAGGCGATGGCATCATGGAATTGCCATTAGATGCGCCTGTAGGCACCGATTTACGTGAATACTTGAGCCTTGATGATAATATTATCGATGTTGATTTAACGCCTAACCGCGGTGATTGCTTAGGTATTAAAGGCATTGCTCGTGAAGTAGGTGTACTTAACAGCATTGATGTTAAAGCATTAGAGATCCCAGCTGTGGCTGCGACAATCGATGACAAAGTGTCTATCGAATTGGTTAATGAAGATGCGTGCCCGCGTTATTTAGGGCGTGTTATTAAAGGCATCAACCTTAATGCAGAAACACCGCTTTGGATGGTAGAAAAGCTACGTCGTAGTGGCATCCGCTCCATTGACCCTGTGGTTGACGTTACTAATTATGTACTTTTAGAGCTTGGTCACCCAATGCATGCATTTGACTTAAATGCCATTGAAGGCGGTATTAAAGTACGCAGTGCCAATGTTGATGAAGAGCTTGTTTTACTTGACGGTAATACGGCAAAATTAAATGGATCAACCTTGGTTATTGCTGATCATAATAAAGCGCTGGCAATTGCTGGTATTTTTGGTGGTGAGCAATCAGGTGTTACTGAGAAAACGTCAGATATTTTATTAGAAAGCGCGTTTTTTAACCCTGTTGCCATTGCAGGCCAAGCACGTAGCTATGGTTTGCACACAGATGCATCACACCGCTACGAGCGTGGTGTTGACTTTGCATTACAACACGATGCAATGGAGCGCGCTACAGCATTACTGCTTGAGATTGTCGGCGGTGAAGCAGGTCCCGTTGTTGAAGCGATCGCTACAGACAAGTTACCTAAAGTAACTGAAGTGCGCTTGCGTCGCGAGCGCTTAGACAGAGTGATTGGCCATCATATAGCCGATGAAAAAGTAACAGATATTCTTACTCGCTTAGGTTTAGATGTAAAAATTGTAGATGGTGTTTGGAGTGCTGATGTACCAAGCTATCGTTTTGATATCCGTATCGAAGAAGATTTGATTGAAGAAGTGGCACGTGTATTTGGTTACAACAGTATTCCTAATGTAGCACCCACTGCTAAATTAAAAATGACCACCCATAACGAAGCAACTATTGCCGTGAGTAAATTCCGCAATGCACTTGTTACCCGTGGTTATCAAGAAGCTATCACTTACAGTTTTGTTGATCCAAAAGTACAAACAATTCTGCACCCTGACAGCGATGCACTGATCTTACCGCATCCGATTTCAAGTGATATGTCGGCAATGCGTGTAAGCTTAATGCCTGGATTATTAGCATCACTGGTCTATAACCAAAATCGTCAGCAGCCACGTATTCGTTTATTCGAACATGGCCTTAAGTTTTTACGTGATGAAAACGCAGAAAATGGCGTTAATCAAGTAGCTGTTATTGGTGGTGTAATAACCGGCCTTGCCCATGGCGAACATTGGGTTGAAGAAAAGCGTAATGTTGACTTTTATGATTTAAAAGGTGATGTTGAAGCATTACTTTCATTAACAAATGATATAAATCGTTTTGAGATCAAAGCAGAGCAGTCTGATGGTTTACATCCGGGCCAATCTGCAGCTATCTACGTTGATGGCAAAAAAGTAGGTTTCTTTGGTGCAATTCATCCTCAAGTACAAAAATCGTTAGATATTAATAATGCGGCTTATGTGTTTGAAATTGAAATGTCAGCAATTGAAAAAAGAAATTTACCTGAAGCAGTAGGGGTATCTAAGTTCCCTTCAAACCGCCGCGACATCGCTATTTTAGTGGAAGATCAGGTGAAATCTGGCGACATTTTATCAGTGATAGAAAAAGTTGGCGGAAATCAATTGGTTGACCTAAACTTATTCGATGTGTATAAGGGCAAAGGTATTGAGCCAAATTATAAGAGTTTGGCGATTGCTCTAACACTGCAGGCGGTTGATAGAACACTCGAAGAGAAAGATATCAATCAGGTAGTTGATAACGTGGTGGCCGCACTGGCCGAACAGTTTAATGCATCGTTGAGGGACTAGATATGGCGCTTACTAAAGCCGACATAGCTGAACACCTATTTGAAAAACTCGGGATCAATAAAAAAGATGCCAAAGATTTAGTTGAAGCGTTTTTTGAAGAAATCCGCTCAGCGCTTGAAAAAGGCGAGCAGGTTAAGCTCTCTGGATTTGGTAACTTTGATCTTCGTGATAAAAAAGAAAGGCCAGGGCGTAATCCGAAAACAGGAGAAGATATTCCTATTTCGGCGCGTCGAGTGGTCACTTTTAGACCGGGCCAGAAGTTAAAGACTCGTGTTGAAGTAGGCACCAGCAAAACAAAATAAAAAAAGGCAGCGTAAGCTGCCTTTTTCTTTTAAGTTTTATGGCCCGAGTTAATACAGGCATCGATAATTAAAAATCTCTTGGTGACACAAACTGACCATTTTGAATACTATCAAAGGTTTGTTGGGCAAGCGTTTCTAGGCTATCTAAGCTTTTACCTGAAGCTGTGAGTTGGTTTTCAATCGGGATTATCTCTATATTTGTTACGCCAGATAACTGGGCGATTCGAGCAAACGTATAAGCATGTTTATATTTCTCATGTTTATTAAATAAACTAACTAAAGTCATGTAAACTTCAGGGTTAGGTGTTTCATCTGCTTTATTTAGCTCTAATGTTTTATAGAGTAAATCAATGGTTTTTTCTTCATCAAACTTAATGTAATAGGTTGCTAAGAAAAACTGCATTTGTGCATCATTCGTTACACTTGGATCATCTTCTAGCGCTAAAAGTTTAGTCAGCGCAGACTGATCATTATTGCGAGACCAGTGATAATAAAGCAGGCCAGGGTGATTAGTGTCTTCTGTGTCTTGATAAATACGGGTCATTTCTTTGATACTTGTTAGATGACCCTCAACTCGAGAAGTAGTTTTTTCTTTGAGCTTAATGTGTTCAATTTTTGCTGCAAGGGACACACACTGGCTATAAGACTCAAAGCCTTGTAACAAAGAGTATTTATTTTCTTCAGTTGGTTGTTTGTATTCATGGTATCGAGCCATGATCACCTCAGCTCGCTGTTTTTTACAGTGACTGTCTTTATTTAAATCGTTACATAATCCTGGGGTTTCTTTACAAACCTTCGCTTGAGTAAGCGGCTCTTCACACCCGGTTAGTACTAATAAACTTAATAATACACTTGCTCTGAGCAACATCCTTTAACCCTACAGTAATAATTTCTTACTTATTCTAGCGCAATGAATTGATCTGTAACAGTGGAGAATAAAGTGAGTTTAAATTAGAATAGCGCTGTCCACGGTAACAGATTGCTCTCACATGCTAAATTTGTACTGTGGTTATCCGTTCAAAAACTGTTTAATTAGGTAAAAAACATGACCTCATCTCACGAGTTAGAATATACAAATAGCTGGCAAGAGCGCCAAGATTACGCAGAAAGCATGCAACCGATTATAGGTAAACTTTACCGTAATCGTGGTGTTGAAATTGCGGTTTACGGTCGTCCTCTGGTTAATGCAAGCACTATTGATATCATCAAGTCTCATAAAACAGTGGCGCAGTTTGAAGGCACTAAACTACGTCTACGCGAAAGCTTTCCATTTCTTGAAGCTATCAGCAAAATGGACTTAAACTCCGCACGTATTGATATTGGTAAACTTGCCTATGGTTACTTATTTAACGACGCTGCTAAGGGCCGCTCTGTCGAAGAATACTTAAATGATGAACTTGCTGAAATCATTAACTCAACAGCAAAAGAGCCCCGTGATGTAGTGTTATATGGCTTTGGTCGTATTGGCCGTTTACTAGCCCGCTTATTAATTGAAAAATCAGGCCCTTATGCAGATTTACGCTTACGTGCAATTGTTGTACGTGGTGGTAAAGAGGGCGACCTTGAAAAACGTGCAAGCCTTTTACGCCGTGATTCAATTCATGGTCCATTCAATGGATCTATTACTATTGATAAAGAGCGCAATGCAATTAAAGCAAATGGTAGTTATATTCAAATTATCTATGCAAATTCGCCAAGCGAAGTAGACTACACAGCCTATGGCATCGAAAACGCACTGGTTGTCGATAACACAGGTATCTGGAAAGATGAAGCTGGCCTTGGTCAACATTTAGAATCTAAAGGTGCTGCAAAAGTATTATTAACTGCCCCTGCAAAAGGTAACATCAAGAACATCGTTTATGGTGTAAATAACCAAGATATCCTACCTGAAGATAAAATTGTTTGTGCAGCAAGCTGTACCACAAATGCAATTACACCAACACTTAAAGCATTAAACGATAAGTTTGGTATCAATAACGGCCATGTTGAAACGGTTCACTCATATACCAATGACCAAAACCTGATTGATAACTATCATAAAGCGGAACGCCGTGGCCGTGCGGCAGCACTTAACATGGTAATCACCGAGACTGGCGCAGCAAAAGCGGTATCTAAAGCGCTACCAGAGCTTGAAGGCAAGCTAACAGGTAATGCAATCCGTGTTCCTACTCCAAATGTATCGCTTGCTATTTTGAACTTAAACTTAGCAAAAGAGACGACGGTAGAAGAGTTAAACGCTTTCTTACGAGATGCAGCGCTGCACTCTGATTTACGCGACCAAATTGATTACACAGCTTCTACTGAAATTGTATCAACTGACTTAGTTGGCAGCCGTTATGCTGGTGTTGTTGATTCACAAGCGACGATTGTTGATGGCAACCGCGTTGTACTTTATGTTTGGTACGATAATGAATTTGGCTATAGCTGCCAAGTTGTGCGTTGTATGCGTGATATGGCTGAGGTTTCATTCCCAAGCTTGCCACGTTAATCACTAATAGCTAAATGTTTACAAAAAGCCAGCGGATGCTGGCTTTTTTAATCGTGAACTTTTTCCAAAGCTCTAAGCGTGTGGTAGGGTATGTTTATACTCTGCTACATTTTACTAACAAAGCGTTCCCTTATCAGGGGATGTTGTTTAATTTCTAACTAACAAGCGACTGGTTAGGAGTTATTTTTAACCTAAAGGTTTATTTTAGATGAAAATCACCAGTAATTTTGACAGTGGTAATATCAATGTTATTGAAGCCACTGATCCATTAAATATACAGCTTGAAATCAACAAAGATCACGAGTCTGATTTTTTCCAATGGTTTCATTTCCGTCTCGAAACCACGCCTTTTCAGAACCATAAGCTACACATTAATAACCTAGAAAATTCAGCATACCCAGATGGCTGGGCGGATTATCATGCGGTTGCTTCATATGATCGTCAAACATGGTTTCGAGTACCATCAAACTATCAAGACGGTACATTAAGCTTTGAAATAGAACCTGAATGCGGCACCGTGTATTTTGCCTATTTTGCACCGTATAGCTATGAACGCCACCTTGACTTAATTACTTGGGCGCAAAGCCAAGAAGCGTGTCAGCTTGAGACATTAGGTGAAACACTTGATGGCCGTGATATGAGTGTATTACGTGTTGGTGGGGAAAGTGACGAAAATAAAAAAACGATTTGGATCACCGCTCGTCAACACCCAGGCGAAACCATGGCAGAATGGTTTGTCGAAGGTGTATTACACAAGCTGCTTGATGATGAAGACCCTCACGCAGCTGCATTATTATCAAAAGCTATTTTCTATATAGTGCCGAACATGAACCCAGATGGCAGTGTACGTGGGCACCTGCGTACAAATGCAAAAGGGGTTAATTTAAACCGTGAATGGCAAACACCGAGTATGGAAAATAGCCCAGAAGTTTATTTGGTACTTAATAAAATGCGTGAAACAGGCTTAGACATGCATTTGGATATCCACGGTGATGAAGCTATTCCTTATAACTTCTTTGCTGGTAGTGAAGGTATCCCATGTTATGACGAGCGTTTAAAAGGTTTAGAAGATAGCTTTAAAGCAGCAATGCATATTGTAACACCTGAATTTCAGGATGTTCATGGCTATGACAAAGATGAACCAGGCCAAGCTAACTTAACGGTTGGCTCATCTGCGGTTGCACAAGAGTTTAATGCACTTGCTTACACCGTTGAAATGCCATTTAAAGATAATAACGACCTACCAGATCCAGATTATGGCTGGTCTGATCGTCGTTCTTATCAGTTTGGTCAAGACACGTTAGCGGCAATTGTTAATGTAGTTGATAAGCTTAGATAATCACTAAGTAATGGGCATTAACTAAGGCTGATGCCCATTACAATATGAGCGATAACTTTATTGTAAATTCAGCAGGAAACTCTTTAGTTGTTTAAATATAAAACAAAAATTTGAATAATATTTCATAAAGTTTGTGCGGGCAGTTGAATAAATTAGTGATAATGAAAATTAAGTGTTAACTAAAGTGATTGGTTTAAGTTAATATGAAAAAAGCTGAAAGTTAATTAAGCTTTCTTATTTATTACGTATGTCGCGCATTCTGAGTAACTAAAACAGAGTCTCGTAACTAAAAATAAAAAATATAATTATAGAGGATATCCATGGAAGCTTTTGTAAGTGCCGTTAATGACGTAGTTTGGAGTAGCGCACTCATTTACTTATGTCTAGGCGCAGGTCTATTTTATTCAATTCTAACTCGCTTTGCCCAGGTTAGACACTTTAAAGAAATGTGTAAACTGTTACTCACTTCTAACCGTTCAACTACGGGTATTTCGTCTTTCCAAGCTCTTGCCGTTTCATTATCTGGACGTGTTGGGGTAGGTAACATCGCAGGTGTAGCTGCTGCAATCGGTTTTGGTGGCCCAGGGGCAATTTTTTGGATGTGGGTTGTTGCATTCTTAGGTGCGAGTACTGCATATGCAGAGTCTACATTAGGGCAAATTTATAAAACAGAAGAAGACGGCCAATATCGGGGTGGCCCAGCTTACTATTTTGATCGTTGCTTAGAGCAAAAGTGGTTGGGTATTTTATTTGCCGTTTCTGCAATTATAGCGTGTGGTGTATTTTTACCCGGTGTTCAAGCCAATGCCGTCGGTAACGCGTTTACCCAAGTATTTGGTAATGGTGAAATGGTATCAACGAGTTTTGGTGAGGTTGGTACATTTAAATTAGTGGCATTAGCGATTATTTTAATTGTGTTAGCCTTTATTATTTTTGGTGGCATTAAGCGTATTGCTAATTTTACCCAAGTAGTCGTGCCATTTATGGCGCTAGGTTACATTGTATTAGCGTTGATCGTGGTATTTTTAAATGTTGATAAAGTACCGGGAATCTTCTCATTGATTTTCTCAGATGCATTTACAGCACAAGCTGGTTTTGGTGCAGCGATTGGCTGGGGTGTAAAACGTGGTATTTACTCTAACGAAGCAGGGCAAGGTACAGGCCCACATGCAGCGGCTGCTGCAGAAGTTGATCACCCAGCACAACAAGGCTTAGTACAAGCTTTTTCAGTGTATGTTGATACCATTTTTGTCTGTACAGCGACCGCATTAATGATATTAATCACTCAACAATACAATGTTGTTGGTGAACTACCCGCTGGGCAATTTATTGTACAAAATGTTGATGCTGCAACCGAAGTTGGCTCAGCTGCATTTACTCAAATGGCTTTATTTAGTGTATTTGGTGGATTTGGCGAAGCCTTTGTTGGTGTCGCTTTATTCTTCTTCGCGTTTACCACAATTCTTGCGTATTACTACATTGCAGAAACCAATGTGGCTTATCTAAACCGTTACTTTAAAGGCAGCATCCCACTTTTAATCGTTAAGTTGGTTATTATGTTTATGGTGGCATACGGCATGGTTAATAATTCTGGCTACATCTGGAGTATTGGTGATATTGGTGTAGGGCTGATGGCATGGATCAACATTGTAGGTATATTGGCTATTTTCTTTGTTGCAAAGCCTGCTCTGAATTGTTTACGCGATTACGAAGAACAAAAGAAAGCCGGTGGTGAAATTACATTTGACCCGGTTAAATTAGGCATAAAAAATGCGACTTTCTGGGAAAAGCGGTTAGAACAAAAGAGAAAAGAAAAAAGCAATTTAGCTGACTAACGCTTTTATTGTTTTGATATCGCAGTGCACTTTGCACTATTTTTGAATCTTCACAATTGAGTGAAATTGAAAAAAGACATCGACCAATAAAACACGTACAATAAAGAGCGCCGCAAGGCGCTTTTTTTATGCGAAGTATGGAGAGAAGTATGGCGATTGTTAGTTGTCCTAATTGTAATAAGTCGATATCAGATAAACATAAGCAGTGCCCTCACTGTGAAAATAATGTGGCAGAGCTTAACGACGAGCAACGTCAGCAATTAGCGCGTGAAAAACGCATTCAAAAACAACAAATGTTTATGAACCACTCCTTTTTAGCATTATTTATATTCTTAGGTGGTTTCTTCTGCTTATACTTCTTACAGCCAGAGCCAAAAAGCACTAATTGGTATGCATGTACCGCTGCGATAGGCATTGGTTGTATTTGGTATTTAATTAACCGCGTTATTTTAGTAACACTCAAGAAGAAAAAATGACATGAACATCGACAATCTTGTAAATAGCATTACCCCCGAATTGTATGAACGTTTGCAGTACGGTGCAGCAACAGGCAAATGGCCGGATGGCACAGTATTAAGTGACGAGCAAAAAGAGCAAACCGTACAATTAGTTATGCTTTATCAAGCCAAAGTAGCCCAGTCGAATGAGCAATTCACTATTGGCGCTAATGGCGAGATGGTACAAAAAACCAAAGCACAACTACAAAAAGAATTCACCGCAGATAACGAAATAGCAAGGTTTAGTGAACATGATCTTTAAACATCTTTTTACCCCAAAGTGGAAGCACCCAAAACAACAAGTTCGTTTAGAGGCGATTGAAAAATTAGATGTTGAGCGTGACGCAACTATTTTAAGTTCACTGGCACTGGATGATAATTCGGCCGAAATACGTAAAAAAGCACTTAATAAAGTAAACGATTTAGTACTTTGGTGGAAAGCCTATAAGCAAGATCAAAGCTTAAAAGATTTAGCTGAACAGCATATTTATAACGCGGTACTAGCCAATGAACAAGCACTTTCTAGCGATATAAAAAACGAATACATTGAACGCTTTGCACCGATTAAAACGCTTGAAAAATTAGCTTTCGCAGAAAAAGAGCTACAAGTAAGAGTTAAGCTATTAAAGCGTTTAGCAAACCCTAAGCTAACTGAAAAAGCCTTTAAAGAAGGCACCGCTGAACTACAGCAGTACCTTGTTGAGTTGGTTATTAATCAACAATTAGCAAAGAATTTAGTTAAGCATGCCCAAGGTGAAGCAAAAACCGCATTGCAAGCGCACCTAGAAAATGAGCGTTTAGCAGCTGAAATGCCAGTACAAGTACAAAATGACACGCGTGTGATTTTAGCAAAGCTTAACGCATTACGTGATAAGCAAGATTATGAACAAGTAAATGAGCAAAACACACTATTGACTGCTCAGTGGCAAGCTTTGGAATTAAAATGGTTAAGTGCCGAGCAAGTTGCAAGCTTAGATGAGAAGTATCAATCTATTACGGCTAAATTAGCGGCACACTTAGCTCAACTTCAAGAGCAGCATGAGCAACAGCATGCACTATTAATGCAAAAGCAACGAGAGGTTTTAGCCATTGCGAACCTTGAGGCTTTAAGCGAAGAAATTGAAAATGCACTTCAACTTGGCTTAGAAACGCCTGAGCAAATTCAACAAGATTGGCTTGATGCAAAAGTAGAACAAGCAAAAACCGCAATCACACAAAGTGAGCTTGGCGAGAGTGAGCAAAAAAACACGGTAGTAAATAAGCTGACTCAATTATTTAAGCAAGTCGCACAATTACCACAATTGACACAAGCTATAAGTGATTTTAAGCAGGCTTTAGAAAAATTAAGCGAAATCCCAACTGAAGTCGATAAAACCACTTTCGACCAAGTCAGCCGCGATTTTGACTTGGCATATAAAACAGCGAATGCGCCTTTAAAACAATTACCAACATCATTGCAGGGGCCATTTAAAGCCCAGCTAGAAGCGAAAAAACGCGCTTGGCAACAAGCAGTAGAGCCGTTGAGTTCGCAGTTAAGCAAAAGCAAACAACAAGCGAGCCGTAAAGGACGTGATGTTAAACGTTTAATTGAGCAGGGTCGCTTTAACGTGGCTTTTGGTGTGTTTAAAGGGTTTATTGAGCTTTACGATACACTCACCCCTGCATATGCTCAGCAACTTGATAAACTTAAGGCAGAGCTTGAACAGCAATTAGCCGATGCCCGTGACTGGCAAAAGTATGCCTCTGCGCCTAAGCGAGAAGAGCTACTGGCTGAGATTACAGCCCAATTAGCATTGCCATGTACTGATGCAAAAGCACGCGCTAGCGAAGTTAAAACTTTACGCCGGCGTTGGAATGAACTGGGTCGTTTAGACACAGAGCAAGAGCAACAGCAAGGTAAAGAGTTTGATGAAAAGATTGAGCTTTTGTTTGCACCATGTCGTGAGCATTTTGCGCAGCTAGAGCAACAACGAGAGCAAATCAAACAGCAACGTGAAGCTGTTATCGCGCAAATGAATACACTGGCACAAACAAACACAGAGATAGACGCTTTTGACTGGAAAGAGTTTGAAAGCCAATATAATCGACTTAACAAAGCATGGCGTAATGCCGGAAACGTTGAACCAAAAGTTTACCGAGCTTTACAAGCACAATACAAACCGCATCAACAAGCTGTATTTAATGCACTCAATGCGTTTCATAAAGCCAATAGTGCAGCAAAGAATGCGCTTGTTGAGCAAGCTGAGCAACTAAGCCAAGCAGATGATTTAGCCGCGGCGTGTCAGCAGTTAAAAGAGCTGCAACAGCAGTGGCAAAAAGTTGGCTTTGCCGGTGTGAAAGCTGAAAACGCATTATGGCAGAAGTTTCGTCAATTTAACGATTTAACATTTGCTAAGCGTAGTGAGGAGTTTGCACAACACAAAGAGCAGCAAGCTGCCGATAATGCAATTATTGCCGAACAACTTGTTGAGTTAGAAGAGGCATTACCTGCTGTTAATCAAAAGGCACAGTTACTTGATTTAAAAACAAAAGTTATTGCTTTACCGCACGCAAAAGAGCTTGCATCGAGAGTGCATACATTACAAAGCAATATTGATGCAAAACTTGCTGAGTTAACAGAGCAAGCAGAAAAAGCCGATTTTGCTGCTTTGTTTAGTGCACTTGAACAGCACCAATCGATTCCGACTCAATGGCAAGCAAATCCGAGCACTAAGCTCATGACTGAGCAGCTATTGATCCGTATGGAGATATTGGCAAACGTAGATAGCCCCGCAGGCAGTGAACGTATGGCTGAGCAAGTGGCGATGCTTGATGACAAACACCGTGGCGAACAAGCTGATTTACAGTTTTATTTAAAACAATTACTCGCGCTCAGTGCAGGTTCAGTTGATGCTGACACACTAACGCGATTAAAAACGGTTTTTGCTCAATAAAAGTTTGGCGAAATAAAGTTAAATAAAGCCGCAACTTATGCGGCTTTATTTTTGAAAGGAAAAAACATGAAGTATATTTTATTGCTTGGCTGCTTATTTTTATCGGCGTGTAATACCACAAATGGCGTTTCAGTTTATTCATTTACTAATAGTGAGATAGAGTCTGTATTAAATCAGCAGCTCCCTAAGTTAAGTGAGCAGGTGAAGTTGATGGGGTTACCGGTTCAGTTTGATGTTAATGATTTAAGTGTAAATGTTGGCCCAGACAACCGCGATGTCGTGGTTCTTGGTGCTGACTCAAGCGCAATCATTAATGCGTTTGCACTTAAATACCCTGTGCGGTTGAAGTTACAAATTGAAGGCGCTCCTTTTTATGATAGTGAGCAAAAGGCGGTATTTTTACGAAATGTAAAGTTGCTCGACTCATCGATTGATGCAGGGGGCTTTAAAGGCAATCTAGGTGTGCTTGATGATGAAGCGATGAAGGTCATCAATGGGTTTTTAGCCGTTAACCCTGTATATAAGCTCAATATGAACGATCCTAAAGTCGCTTTATTGAGTAAATTACCGCTAGATATGAAGGTTGAGCAGGGTGCTATTAAGCTCGTACCGAGTATGTAGCAAACTTACAAAAAAGCCCTGATTTGATCAGGGCTTTTGATTTAAGGGACATTCAGCTAAGCGCTAAACTAATTCACATCAGCGTAAAAGCAACCAAAACCGGGCAGGGTTAAGTTGTTGCCTGTTACAGAGCCGGTGTGATGCATTAATTCTTGGTGTGATTTAACAATCGATTGCTCAAGTAATAGGGTTTCAGTGTTTGCGGCTAAGTTAAATACACAAAGCATTTTTTTACCTTCAAACTGACGAAAAAACGCAAGTATTGGCTCATCGGTTTGGATAAATTCAATATCGCCTTCAATTAATACGCGCTGTGTTTTACGCCAAGCCATAAACTCACGAAATGCATTTAAAATAGAGTCAGTATTGCTGTCTTGCTCATTAACGGCCTGTTGTTTATGGTTTGCATCAACAGGCAACCAAGGTTTTGCTTGTGAAAACCCAGCTTGCTCGCAGTTATCGTTATGCCAAGGCATGGGGGTACGGCAACCATCACGGCCTTTAAAGTTAGGCCAAAAAGTAATTCCGTATGGGTCTTGTAAGTCTTCAAATGCAACGTTTGCCTCACCCAGTCCAAGCTCTTCACCTTGGTACATGCACACACTGCCGCGTAGTGAAGCTAATAGGGCGCTAAGCATTTTACACTGCGCCGGGTTAACACTGTTATCGCTGCTCCAGCGGCTCGCAACGCGTTCAACGTCATGGTTACTAAAAGCCCAACACGGCCAGCCTTCAGTCATACGCTGCTCTAACGTTTCAACCGTTGTACGAATATATTCGCTGCTGTAGTCATTGGTCAGTAGCTCAAAGCTATACCCCATATGTAGCTTATCACCACCTGATGTGTATTCAGCCATGGTCGCCAGAGAGTCTTCCGAGGAAATTTCACCTAATGACACAGTGCCAGGGTATTTATTTAGCAAAGCACGAATATCTTGCATAAAGCTTATGTTTTCAGGCTGCGTATTATTAAAGTGATGATATTGGAAGGCATAAGGGTTATCTTCACTAAAACCACGGCCTTGGCGTTTTTCAGGTGGCTTTGCAGGGTTGTCACGAAGCTGTGCATCGTGATAGCAAAAGTTAATTGCATCGAGCCTGAAGCCGTCCACGCCTTTTTTCAGCCAAAACTCAACGTTGTCTAGCACCGCTTTACGCACGTTTGGGTTATGGAAATTTAAATCGGGCTGCTCAGTCAAAAAGTTATGTAAATAATACTGGCCACGGCGAGGTTCCCACTGCCAAGCTGGGCCACCAAAAATACTTAACCAATTGTTTGGTTGCGTACCGTCTGGCTTTGAATCTGCCCATACATACCAATCTGCTTTATCGTTGTTTTTATCTTCGCGACTATCTAAGAACCACTGATGTTGATCAGAGGTATGACTTAACACCTGATCAATGATAATTTTTATATCACGCTGGTGGGCTTGCCCAATTAACTCATCAAAGTCATCTAAATCACCAAAGAGTGGGTCAATATCACGATAATCACTAATGTCATAGCCAAAATCTTTCATTGGGGACTTAAAAAATGGTGAGATCCAAATTGCATCAACACCCAGACTTTTAATATAGTCAATTCGAGAGATGATCCCTTTTAAATCACCAATTCCATCGCCATTGGTATCTTGAAAACTGCGCGGGTAAACTTGGTATATAACCGCACCTTTATACCATTGCTGCTGAGCCATGTTTTTCTCCATCGTGACAGTGCTGCTTCACCACTTTGAGTCGTAGTGATTACGTCAATCTTATTTGTGGCTGTTACTTCGCCACGTTATTTTTTAAAAAGCATACGTGAAGGCTCTAACACTGTAAAAAGGCTGCATACGTATGCATGGTAAATAGATTGAGAATAGTACGGCAACCTAGCTGAAATTCAGCCATTTAACATGGTTTTATGACTCGCTTGTGAAACTTACCAATTGCCAATATAGAAAAATTAACATTGTTTATGGCCCACTATGGTGCGATTTTTAAAGGCTTTGCTAGTTATTGGTGCGAAAACACAATGGTCTTACCAATTGGCTTTGATTTTTAGGAGCAATTTATTGGCATTATTTGATTAGTGGGCATGTTGAAAATTAAGTGCTTACAGGCAAATTAGGTAAAATATTCATGCTAACTAGACTAAAATAAATTGATAACCCTGTTGCACTACAATTTATATTTTTTATTCTTATAAAAACAAAGTGTTGCTGATTATTTTGTGATAAATTTGTTAATAAAACTGTTTTTGCACTAACCTGAATACGTATGCATAAAGTTGTTAATAAAATAAAACGAGCGTTAATATTCATCCTGACAACAAAATCAGCTATCGAATAATACCGCTTCTGTCACAAGGGTATTATTACGGTGGTAATACAAAATATGGGTAACGGGAAAACATCATGTCTATGTTCAAACCAAGTATATTAACAATTGCACTTGCAACAGCAGGAATTAGCAGTTTCGCTTCACACGCACAAGAAGAGCAAGCAACAGCGAAGAATGACGTTGAAGTCATCGAAGTTAAAGGCTTTCGTGGTAGCGTCGTAGAGTCAATCAATACGAAGCGTTTTTCATCAGAAGTGGTTGAATCCATTTCTGCAGAAGATATCGGTAAGTTACCAGATTCTTCAATTGCAGAATCAATCGCACGTCTACCAGGTTTAACGGCACAACGTTTAGATGGCCGTGCCAGCCGCGTGAGTGTACGTGGTTTCAGTGAAAACGAAAGTGCGACAACCTTTAATGGCCGTGAGCAAGTATCGATTGGTGATAATCGTGGTGTTGAGTTTGACCTATACCCATCTGAAATTATGAGCGGTGTAACCGTATATAAAACACCAAGTGCTAGCTTAGATGCCGAAGGTATTGCCGGCGTTATTGACATGCAAACTGTTAAGCCGTTAAGTAAAGGTGAGCGTGTGATCATGTTTAATGGTCAATTAGAGCAAACAGGTTTTGATAAACTTAATCCTGATGGCGATGATCAAGGTTTCCGCGGCACTGTTTCATACATTGACCAGTTTGCAGATGATACAATTGGTGTTGCATTTGCTTACAATACCATGAGTTCTCCTAATCAAGAAAAGCGTTGGAACTCATGGGGCTACCCTGAGTTTACTGGTGATGATGATCAAACATATTCAATTTTAGGTGGTGCTAAACCATTTGTGCGTTCATCAACCCTTGAACGTGACTCTGCAATGCTTGTGATTGAAGCCGCACCAACAGATCGCTTAAATATGACATTTGATGCGCTTTATGTTGACTTTAGCGATGAAAAAATTCTACGCGGAATTGAAGTGCCTTTTGCTTGGGGTCAAGGCACAATTGATCCTGCCACAGCCACTGTTGACCCAGATACAGGCTTTATTACCAGTGCAATGACCGAAGGCCAGCGCGTAGTAGTACGTAATGACTACGAAGAGCGTAATGCTGAATTAACTCAATTTGGCTTTAATACTAAATATGATATCAGTGACGATTGGTCTGTTGAATTTGATGTCAGCCGCTCAGAGGTAGAGCGTCAGATTTGGAGTATTGAGAGCTATTCAGGTACTGGTAGAGGTGATGCTAACGGCGTGGCTGATAATATTGGCTATGTATTTGATGGCGGTAATACTGGCGCGCAATTTACTCATGAATTAGATTATAGCGATTATGACTTAATTCAATTAGGCGGCCCTCTATCATGGGGCGCAAGTGCTGCGTTAAATGACAAGTATAGCCTCACAGACACTCCATATGAAAACACAGCGCAAGATGGCTTTATCAACGCGCCTGAAATTAGTGATGAATTATCAACATTAAAACTTGCTGCAAGTAAAATGTTAGAAGGTGAGTATTTTAGTAAAGTAAGTTTCGGTATGTCATACCGTGACCGTGAAAAGTCTAAACTGTCAGAAGGTTATTACATGACATTAAAGGACTTTTCACTTTCAAATCCAGGGATGTTATCAGTTCCTGAGCAATATCGTGAAGGTTCAGCCAGTTTAGACTTTATTGGTATGGGCGACATGATTGCTTATGATGTCAATGGTTTAGTAAACGATGGGTACTATGATTTACTCCAAGAGAGCTTAACTGATCAAAAACACAAAACACAATCTTGGACAGTACAAGAAGAAGTAACAGCCGTATTCGCTCAGCTTGATATTAATGCCGAACTAGGTTCTATTCCGGTTACTGGTAATATTGGTGCGCGTTATGTGCAAACGAAACAGTCATCACAAGGCTCTGCAGCAAATACAGTGGATGGGCTTGTGGTTGTTACGCCAACGGATGTAAGTCACGATTATAATCACTTCTTGCCAAGTATTAACCTATCGTTTGCGATTGATGAAGACCAAACTATTCGTTTTGGTGCAGCTAAAACTATTTCACGCGCTCGCTTAGATGAGATGAATTCATCAGTTAATGCGACATACAATCAGCAGCCAGATGAAAACGGTAACTATTGGAATGTATCGGGTGGTAATCCAAACTTAGAACCAAAAGAAGCAACAGGGTTAGATCTGAGCTACGAAAATTACTTCAACGCTGAAGGTTATTTCGCGGCGGCATTCTTTTACAAAGATATTACCCAGTGGATTTTTGATGGTAGCTACGAAGTAGATATGTCAGGTATTGCTGACCCATCTACAGGTGAGATCCCTGAAAATTCTACAGGTTCAGGCTCGGGTAAAGTGAATGGTGGTGAGGGCGACCTATGGGGTTATGAATTATCACTGGCATTGCCATTTAATATTTTCCATCCGTCACTTGAAGGCTTTGGTATGATTGCCAGCCACACAGGTGTGGAGCAAGACATTACAGACCAAAATGGTAATGAATATGAATTACCAGGCCTATCAGATCAAATTGATAGCTTAACAGTTTATTATGAGCGTAGTGGCTTCCAGGCACGTACCAGTATGCGTAAACGTAGTGACTTTAAAGGTGATGTATATGGTTTAGGTTTTGAAACCACTCAGGTTGATATTAAAGGCGAGACTATTTGGGATGCACAAATTGGTTATGACTTTAGTGAAGGTGGTGTAGAAAGCCTTGACGGTTTAAGTATCACTTTCCAAGTACAGAATATCACTGAAGAACCATTTGTATCTTTACAAGGTGATAGTGACTTACAAGTACGTGATTACCAAGATTATGGTCGTACTTTCTTACTTGGTTTTAGTTACAAGCTATAACATTCTTTAGCGTTGAAAGGCCCTTGTGATTTGTTTTACAAGGGCTTTTTTATATCGACTACACTTAAGTAAAAGCAAGTGGAGCAGGGGCGATGCAAAAACAACAAATAAAAGACGTGGTAATAGCAGGTGGCGGTACTGCTGGGTGGATCACCGCAGCGCTACTTAATAAAGTGCTCGGCAAAGTCGTTAATATTACCCTTGTTGAATCAGATCAAATAGGTACTGTGGGCGTAGGCGAGGCGAGTATTCCGCCGATTCTTCACCTTAATGCGGCATTGGGTATACCAGAAAGCGAGTTTATTAAAGCCACTCAAGCGACCATTAAATTGGGTATTGAGTTTGAAAACTGGCGAGCACCAAATCACAGCTACATGCATGCTTTTGGCGATATAGGTAAAGACTTTCCGTTTTGTGAGTTTTACCATTTTTGGTTAAGAGCAAAGCAGCAAGGCTCAAAAACTGATTTTTGGGATTTCTCTCTCAATTACCAAGCAGCGAAACAGCATAAATTTACGCATTTAAAACAAATACCTAATACTCAACTAACGGGCTTAAATTATGCCTACCACTTTGATGCAACCTTATATGGCGAATTTTTAAAATCGCTCTCAACCTCACGCGGCGTTAAACGTATTGAGGGTAAAATAGCGCACGTTCATCAATGTGAAGAGAGCGGTTTTGTTCGCGCCTTAGAGCTTGATGATGGGCAGTCAATATCAGGTGACCTATTTATTGATTGTACAGGGTTGAATGCCTTGTTGATTGAGCAAACCCTGAATACAGGTTTTGAAGATTGGTCACATTGGCTACTGTGTGACAGCGCACTTGCAGTTCAAACTAAAAGTGCAAATGATCCCGTGCCTTATACTCGCTCTATTGCGCATGATGCAGGTTGGCAGTGGCAGATACCACTTCAGCACCGTATTGGTAATGGCTTAGTGTTTTCAAGCCGCCATATGACGGATGAACAAGCAAAACAACAGTTATTAGATAATCTACCGGGTGAGCCTATCACAGAGCCACGGGTTATTCGTTTTAAAACCGGACGCCGTCGCAAGCAATGGCATAAAAATGTAGTAGCCATAGGTTTATCAAGTGGTTTTTTGGAGCCATTAGAGTCGACCAGTATTCATTTAATCCAAACCGCAGCTATTCGTTTAATTAAGCTTTTTCCGCATAACGGAATTGATGCAAACTTAGTCGATACCTTCAATCAACAAAGCCAAACAGAGCTGGAACGTATACGTGACTTTATTATTTTGCACTACAAATTAACCGAACGCACTGATAGTGCATTCTGGCGCCAATGTAAGCAAATGAGTATTCCTGACACACTACAAAAGAAAATCGATTTATTTACAGTTACAGGCAAAATTATACGTGAAGATGACGAGCTGTTTGCTGAGGTTGCTTGGCAACAAGTTATGATAGGGCAAGGGCTCGAAGCAGACGATTTTCATCCTTTGGCCAATGCCCTTAACGACGAACAACTAGCAGAGCTATTCACAAATTTAAAAACGTTAATTGATGGCACAGTAAATCAATTGCCGACCCACAGTGAATTTTTACACAGGATGAAACAATAAAATGAAAAAGCTCATTCACACACTTTTAGTTGGCACGTTATTGACGGCTTGCTTAGCTTCAACGTTAACAGTTAATGCGATGTCTGTATCACCACAAAATTGGTGGGTAGGTATGCAAAACAGCTCATTTCAAATCATGTTGCATGAAACTGAAGTAGCAAAACAACAGTGGCAACTCGTGCCATACCAAGGCGTTACGCTTAAAAGTATTACCAAGACCGATAATACCAATTACGCATTTATAAATCTTGAGATTAGCCCAAGTGCTAAACCGGGCAAGTTACTTTTTAAAAATCAAGCAGGTGAGCAGTTTGAATACTCACTGTTGGCACGAACTAAACACAGTGCGAACCGTCAAGGCTTTGATAGTAGCGATACCATTTATTTAATTAACCCAGATAGATTTGCTAATGGCGATAGCAGCAACGACACGGTTGCAGAGATGAAAGAAGGCGTTAATCCAAGTGAGCGAGGCGGGCGTCATGGTGGCGATATTCAGGGTATTATCAATGCAGTACCTTACCTAGATGAATTAGGCGTCACACAGCTTTGGTTAACCCCGCCACTTGAAAACAACATGCCGAGCTATTCATATCATGGTTATGCCATTACAGACTTTTACAACATAGACCCACGCATGGGTTCAAATGAGTTGTACCGTGAGCTATCGTCAGTGGCTAAACAGCATGGCATAGGGTTGGTGATGGATTTAGTACTGAACCATTTTGGTTCAGAGCATGTATGGATGAAGGATAAGCCGACTGCTGATTGGGTGAACTTTAACGGTGAGTTTGCTGCCGGTAAAAATGCGACCAGCCATGCAAGACAAACAATTCAAGACCCGCACGCCAGTGAGTTTGATAAGCGACAATTTAGTGATGGCTGGTTTGTCTCGACTATGCCTGACTTAAACCAGCGTCAACCTTTGTTAGCCACTTACTTAATTCAAAATGCGATTTGGTGGATTGAATACGCCGATTTAAGCGGTATTCGTGTTGACACATACTCTTATTCAGATAAAAACTTTTTAGCTGATTGGACTAAAGCCATCATGACGGAGTACCCGAACTTCAATATCGTCGGCGAAGAATGGACCTCAAACCCTGCGATTGCCTCATATTGGCAAGCAGGAAAAGTTAACAGCGATGGCTACACATCAAGCCTGCCCAGTGTGATGGACTTTTCATTGCAAGAGGCATTGATCCAAGCGTTAAATGAAGAGGAAAGCTGGAATACGGGTTGGGTCAAAGTGTATGAGTCACTGGCGAATGACTTTTTATACCCAAACCCAGACAACTTATTAGTGTTTGCTGATAATCACGATATGAGCCGTGTATACACTGAGCTAAATCAAGACTTAGCCAAAACAAAAATGGCCATGACAATGCTACTCACAACCCGTGGTATAGCGCAAATGTACTACGGCACCGAAGTGCTACTTGATAACACCGGCAGTAACGATCATGGAGATATACGCATTGATTTTCCTGGTGGTTTCGCTGGGCAAAAAAGTAACGCATTCACAGGCCAAGGGTTAACGGATGATCAAGTTCAGATGCAGCAAACGATTAAGACACTGCTTAACTTTAGACAAAACAGCCCAGCCATCGCGCAAGGTAAACTTACCCACTTTAGCCCAAAAGAGGGGATTTACAGCTATGCTCGCATTAGCGAACAGCAAAGTATATTGGTGTTTTTAAATAAAAATACCACAGTAAAAAACTGGTCGCTGGATTACATGAACGAGGTGGTAGGCAGCCATAAAAATGCGACCAAGCTATTTACTAAACAGCCAGTCACGTTAACTAAACCGCTTAGTTTACCGGCCATGAGTGCGACTGTATTGGTAATTGAATAATGTGAATACGTATGCAGCGACTGTCAGTCAGCCGCTGTTCACATTAGTATCATAGCTATAATAAAAATGACGGTTCAATTACAGTTAATTAAACCGTTTATCAAGTAAGAAGATTATGACAACAAACAAAACCACAATTCGCTCAATCAAATACAGCTCGTTGTTTATTGCTACCAGTTTGCTTTTAGCAGCATGTTCACAGCCCAGTGACACAAAGGTAGATGAGCAGCAAGCAACTAAACAGCAAGATGAATATTCAAAGCCAGTGGTATACCAAGTGTTTACTCGTCTATTTGGTAATACGCAAACGGCCAATGTGCCATGGGGTACGAAACAGCAAAATGGGGTGGGCACATTTAGTGACTTCAACGACGCAGCACTTGCGGGTATTAAAGAGCTTGGCACCACCCACATTTGGTATACCGGCGTGTTGCACCATGCACTGGTTGGCGATTACAGCCAATATGGTATTAGCCAAGATGACCCTGATGTTGTTAAAGGGCGTGCAGGTTCTCCTTATGCGATAAAAGATTATTACGACGTAAATCCAGACTTAGCGATTAACCCAGAGCGCCGATTAGAAGAGTTTTCAGCACTGATAGAGCGTACACATCAACATGGTATGAAAGTCATTATTGATATTGTGCCGAACCATGTAGCACGGCATTATGAATCGACAGCAAAACCTGCTGGGGTACAGGATTTTGGTGAACAAGATGACACCAGTGTTGAGTATGCTCGCGACAATAACTTTTATTATGTAACAGGGCAGTCGTTTCAAGTGCCAACCAGCGAAGGCTATCAAGTACTCGGTGGCAGTGGCCATCCATTAGCCGATAACCTCTTTGACGAAACACCTGCTAAATGGACCGGCAACGGCGCACGTGCTGCAAAGCCTGACATAAACGATTGGTACGAAACAGTAAAGGTAAATTATGGGGTAAAACCGGATGGCAGTTACGACTTCCCAACGTTACCAAGCGATTATGCCAACAAAGACTTACGTGCACACTTTGAGTTTTGGCAAGATAAAGACTTACCTAACAGCTGGTATAAATTTCGTGATATCGCGCTTTACTGGCTTGATAAAGGCGTAGATGGTTTTCGCTATGATATGGCAGAAATGGTACCAGTAGAATTTTGGAGCTTTTTAAATTCTTCAATAAAAATGCAAAAGCCAGACGCATTCTTGTTAGCCGAGGTGTACAACCCTAATTTATATCGCCCTTATATTTTTCAAGGCAAGATGGATTACCTGTACGACAAAGTCGGCTTTTACGACACGTTAAAAGGGGTTATGCAGGGTAAGCAAACCGCTGATAGCATTTTTGCACCGCAGAACGAGGTTGCTGATATTGAACAGCACATGCTGCATTTTTTAGAAAACCATGACGAACAACGTATCGCCAGCCCTGATTTTGCCGGTGACGCAGCTAAAGGTAAGCCAGCGTTGGTGGTATCAAACCTGATCAGCCGCTCGCCAACACTGCTATATTTTGCTCAAGATGTTGGTGAAGATGGCTCAGAAGATGCGGGCTTTGGTCAACCGACTCGTACCAGTATTTTTGATTACATAGGCGTACCCGCGCACCAAGCGTGGATGAATAACGGCAAGTTTGATGGCGGTGCATTAACTAAAGAGCAAAGCCAATTACGTCAATACTACAAATCAGTGATGGCATTGAGTAAATACCCTGCGATTGTCGCCGGTGACATGCAGCCACTGACTGTGACAGGCAGCGAACAGGTTGCCGCTTTTAGCCGTAGCATAGGTCAACAGCACTTATGGGTGGTTAGTAATTTTGCGCAAGCACAAACAACGGTCAATATTGAGATCCCTACAAGCACACTTGTTGATAAAACTCAGCAAGAAATAAATCTACACGACTTACTTGAAGCGAATCAAACCGCGGTGCTTACCATCACCCCAGAGCAAGCCCAAATAAGCTTAACTTTAAATGCGCTTAGCAGTGCTGTACTGACTACTGGAGCAGACAATGAGAGATAACAAACCAACCTTAAGCTTTTGGCAAATATGGAACATGTGCTTTGGCTTCTTAGGCATTCAATTTGGTTTTGCGCTGCAAAACGGTAACGTTAGCCGTATTTTTCAAACCTTAGGTGCAAATATTGATGACATTCCAATTTTATGGATTGCAGCACCACTAACAGGTTTAATTGTACAACCTATTATTGGTTACTGGAGCGACAAAACATGGTGCAAACTAGGCCGTCGTCGCCCGTTCTTTTTTTATGGCGCAATTTTAACCACGCTCGCGCTGTTTATTATGCCTAATTCACCTACTTTATGGATTGCAGCGGGCATGTTGTGGATTATGGATGCTTCTATCAATGTCACAATGGAACCATTTAGAGCATTAGTGAGCGACAACCTGCCAACAAAGCAACGCGCCACAGGTTACGCCATGCAAAGCTTTTTTATAGGTGTAAGCTCAGTGGTGGCCTCTGCGTTACCTTGGATGATGACAAACTGGTTTGATATTTCTAACACTGCGCCAGTTGGGCAAATTCCTGATTCAGTGAAGTTCTCATTTTACTTTGGTGCTGTAGTGTTAATTGTTGCGGTATTTTGGACCGTGTTTACCACAAAAGAATACTCACCAGAGCAGCTTGAAGCGTTTAATGATCATGTTGAACAAGCAACAACAAGCACTGCCAACAAACCCGTTAATTTCAATAAAGGTGCCATAGTCTTTACGTTACTGGGCTTAGCTATTTTAGTGTTGGTGCTAAGTCTTTCACTTGAGAAAGAACTTTATTTACTGTCCGCTGGCCTCACCTGTTTTGGTGTAATCCAATTTATTGCTGGGCAATTACAACGACAAAACAAAACACAAAATGGCTTTTACCAAGTATTAAATGATGTATTTATCATGCCAGAGGCCATGAAACAGCTTGCTTGGGTGCAGTTCTTTAGTTGGTTTACCTTATTTGCAATGTGGATTTATACCACTTCAGCGGTAACCAGCTTTCATTATGGCAGCAGTGATACCAGCTCCCTTGCTTATAATGATGGCGCTGATTGGGTGGGTATTTTATTTGCAGCCTATAACGGCTTTGCAGCATTGGCTGCGTTATGTATTCCGCTCATCGTAAAGCGTTTAGGCTTAAAGTTAGCACATGCCATCAACCTAGTATTAGGTGCCTTAGGCCTAGCGAGTTTTATTTTTATAAAAGATCCAAGTTTATTGATCTGGCCGATGATCGGCGTGGGCTTTGCGTGGGCGTCTATTTTATCGCTGCCTTATGCCATGTTGAGCTCATCAGTACCGAGTAAAAAAATGGGCGTGTATATGGGAATATTTAACTTTTTTATCGTGATCCCGCAATTACTCGCAGCCAGTGTACTGGGCCTCATTTTACGTCACTTTTTTGAAAACCAACCTATTTACGCATTAGTACTGGGCGCAGTGTCGTGGATACTTGCAGCAGTTGCAGTATTGCGCGTTAAACATACGCAATAGCGACTTGCTTTGCACAGTTAATGACTAATAAAAAAGAATTAAGGGTTAAACATGAAAAAATACAACATCATTACCGCAAGTTTATTTATGCTTGGGCTAACGGCATGTAGCTCAGAGCAAGCGATTAATAATACGCAAGTTACCGAGCAACTAAGCGCACCGGGGGCACCAGGCGCAGAGCCATTTTGGGCATACTCAGGTAAAACAGGAATTGGTACGTCATTTGAGCAATACCAACAGGGGGCTTATAGCGACAATGCCGCAACAGGCCCTGTATCAAAAGTATGGTTTTCGATTGCCAAAGGCATGATCACCGAAACCATGTTTGGCCTTATTCACCAAGCGCAAATTAAAGACATGCAGTTTGTGGTGGTCGGCAAAGACTTTACCGTAACCGAAGCCGACGACCTTGATGTAACAATTGATTATTTATACAAAGACTCTCAAGGTCGGCCATTATCATTAGCTTACAAAGTAACAAGCCGTGATAAACAAGGTCGCTTTAGTTTAGAAAAACACATTTTTACCGATCCAGACGGGCAAAGCTTATTTGTTCGTAGTATCTTTAATACTGACCTTAAAGATGTCAAAGCCTACGTCACAGTGAACCCGTATATTGATAACAACGGGCTTGATGACTTTGCTAAAACCACTGAGCAAGGGTTAGTCGCATGGCAAGGCGATAATTACTTATCACTGCAAGGCGCAAAACCGTTTAAACAAACTAGCGTTGGTTTTACGGGCAAGAGCGATGGCCTAAATGAGCTTAAAACCTCACAGCAACTAAACAATGTTTATACCAACACCGGTGAGCAATCAGGTAATGTGAGCCTACTGGCAGAGTTGGGGGTAATTAGCAAAAACAGTCAATTTGACTTAACCCTTAGCTTTGGCAACAGTGAACAGGCAAGCTTTAAAGAAGGCCAAGCAAGTTTAAACCGTGGCTATCAACAAGTACTTGATAACTATAACGGTAAAGGTGCAGCATTAGGCTGGCAAGATTATCTACAAAGCCTTGCGCCGCTTAACAGCATGACAGCGCAAACAGCTGATAACGGCAAATTGCTTTACACCAGCGCCATGGTATTAAAAGCACAAGAAGACAAAACTCATGCAGGTGCCTTGATTGCATCGTTATCAAACCCGTGGGGAGAAACGGTTTCAGCTAAAACAGGTTCAACTGGTTACAAAGCCGTATGGGTACGCGACTTTTACCAAGTGGCGATGGCGTTTATGGCAATGGGCGATACTGCCACGGCAAAAACGGCATTCGAATACCTTGAAAAAGTACAAGTAAACGCTAATACACCAGGTAATAATGGTGACACAGGCTGGTTTTTACAAAAAACACATGTAGACGGTGAACTTGAATGGGTAGGCGTACAGCTTGACCAAACTGCGATGCCAATTATGCTAGCGTGGAAACTACATCAAGCGAATGTATTAACAGATGCAGAGCTAACTGATTGGTATGGCCGGATGTTAAAACCGGCTGCTGATTTTTTAGTTGATGGTGGCCGTGCTAAAATTTTGTGGAACGACATGCAAATTACGCCGCCTGCCACACAGCAAGAGCGCTGGGAAGAGCAAGAAGGTTACTCGCCTTCAACAACGGCAGCTGTTGTTGCAGGCCTTATCACTGCAGCAGACATAGCCACATTAGCAGGCGACGATAAAAACGCCAAACGCTACCTAGCAACAGCAAAAAAATATAACAGCGATATTGAAAGCATCATGTTCACCACAACAGGTAATTTAGAATCCAGCAATTCAGATGGTGAGTATTTTATTCGTATAGGCCAAGACAAAGATGCTAATTCAAACACTAAAATTAATGCTAATAATGGTCGTGAAGGTTTTAATAAAAAGCAAATTTTAGATGGCGGCTTTTTAGAGCTAGTACGATACGGCGTGCGCGATGCACTCGCCCCAAGCATTGTAAAAACTTTACCAGAGTATGATGACGAAACGTTAGTCGATAACTTACAAGTTAAATACAGCTATCAGTTTAGTGATGGCAGTGGTTCATTCCCAGGCTACCGCCGTTATGGTAACGACGGTTACGGTGAAGATGAAGTCACGGGGACTAACTACGGCGAAGGCGGGCAAAATACCCCAGGACAACGTGGACGTGTTTGGCCGTTTTTCACCGGAGAGCGCGGCCACTATGAAATTGCCGCCGCAAATGCCACGCAATCATTAAACGCAGACAAGCAGCAAGCGATTAAAAACACCTATGTAAAAGGCCTAGAGCAGTTTGCTAACGAAGGCATGATGCTCCCAGAGCAAGTATGGGATGGCGTAGGCAATAACAAAGCAGGCTATCAACTTGGCGAGGGCACTAACTCTGCCACACCACTTGCATGGACACACGCAGAGTACGTTAAACTGGTTCGTTCTTTAAGCGACAAACACGTATGGGATCACTACCCAGTGGTTGAAAAAGCACTAAAGTAAGTTTGTTTAACGCGTAAAATCAAAAAGCCACGGTTAGCAGCCGTGGTTTTTTACGTTAAGGCTTTATCAATTGGGCTCATTGTAACTAAAATTCTCGCTATGAGAGGAACTAATTTTTGTTGCTATCTTCCTAATAAGTTAGTAAGTTAATAATACTATTATAAATTTTAAAGTGTATTTACGTAGAATAGGGTAATCACTAGAAAGTGTTTATCGGTATTCTTGGTAATACGCTGTTATATCTCTCAAGGAAGATTCGTGAAAATTATCCAAGCTAGTATAAAAAATCTTGATTCAGTTTCCGAACTATTTGATCTTTATCGTCAATTTTACGGACAAGAATCAGATATCAGCGCAGCTAAAGAGTTTATTGAGAGTAGACTAAAGTCAAAAGACTCTATAATTTTATTCGCTTTATCATCCGAAAATTTACCTACTGGCTTTACTCAACTCTACCCAGCCTTTTCATCAGTAGCAATGAAACCAATGCTTTACTTAAATGATTTATTTGTTCTTTCTACCGCACGAAAATCAGGTATAGGAAAAGGCTTACTTGATGCTGCGTATGATTTTGCGTTAAATAATGGGTTTGGTAACTTGAAGCTTGCAACAGCTATTGATAATTTTGCGGCTAAATCCCTTTATGAGAGCAGTGGTTATAACAAGGTAACAGCCTTTGATCACTACACTAGGAAAGTCGAGATATAACAAGCCAATTAAGGCGGGACTACTAAAGCTTGGCTCAATTCCGCTTCCTTACACAAGTTTAGCCAAGCATTATCAGCCCCTTGTTGGGGCGTTGAGGCTGTAGAGTTACTCTTTTTAGGAACTTGCCCTACTATTTATTACTGTTCGCTTTTTAACCTTTAATCAACTGGGTTACTGTGATCTAATAGGTATTATTCACCCACGGTAAATTGTTATGGCTCTTTCATTAGGTAAGGAGTCAAGCCCGACTTATCCTACCAAAATAAATTCATTCCTATCTATTTCACTGAACAAATTAACCTTACGCGGACAAACGAAAGTGAATGCCCAACTATCTCTCAATGACGCTAAACTTTGTGAGGCTAAATAGTCACTGCCTACAGATCCAGTGATCTAAATCTACCGTTAGTTGATAAGCGTGGCTGTTAGGTAATAGTATTTTAACCGAGTGAATATATCTGGGCCTAGAATCTGTATTACTCTTAAGCGCAGCGTCTCTGAACCTCTTTGTGAATAATTCAATTAAAGATCTTTTGCACAAAGAGAAATGAATGAGAAGTAAATGAGGGTGAACTTGAAGGCTAATATTGATACGTGAAAACACGATGCATTAAAAAAGGTAAGCTACTACCTCTCGAAATAAGCCACTTAAACACCTGTCATACCTTCCAAAACACTAACTAAAGCAAACAGCAAATTCTCTTTTATATTTTATATAAAATCGAAGTAACCGATTGAATCAAAATAGGAACTCGGCTATGGTTAATGAATCAATAAAAATAAATTAAAAAACGAGTTAATCTACAGGCTCGTTATATTTAACGGAGTCTTTAAGTGAGTCAGCAGGAATTGCACGATTTAATTATTTATCAAGATAGATATTTTGAGATTTTAACCGAGTTTTTCCTCAGCGTCACAGGCTGCCTGCCACGTGACTTTTCACCATTGGATAGTTTCTCTGAATCAATCCAAGGAATGGCTGCTACTTTAAAAGCAAACCCTAGCAGAGCTGAAAAGTCTATGGTGGCATTTTCAACTCTCGAAAAAGAATTAAAGAAACTTTATTCGGAAGAAGGTGGAAAAGCTTTTAGTGCAGCCAAGGAATTAGATGCATGCAAACTTAACTTGGGTGGGAGCAGCCGCTTCTTACAGACACAGTTAAATGCTACACGTAAATCACTCCTCTATTCCGATACAGTTTTAATTCCAGACCCTATTATGCCGTGGTTAGAGAAAAAACGTGATGAAGAACAGTTCAATCATGTTATACCCCTTCAAATGGCTTTTTTCATATTGCATTTATCTGACATTAAGGGTGATGAGTTTGATCTACCGCCATTTATTGTATTTCCAAGCTTTGAGAAATCACTTGAAGAACACGATCCACAAACGCAAGAAAATAGTGTTCAACTTATCACCGATGTGTTTTCACATTATGTCGATTCAGGCATAGCACATCCTCAAGATATAATGGAGTTCGCTACAAATCATCCTGATAAATACTTTCAAAAAATAGAAGAGGCAAGACTTTTTGTCTCTCCGGGTTCAGAACCGGGGGAGTCTGTGAAAGTAGAATTAGAAAATTACAAAGCTGAAATGAGGCAGTGGAGGTCAGAAGATTGGTGTAATGAGTTGTTTTCGAATGGTGATGCAAGTGTTGTAACTAATGCGATCTTTGAACGTATTATGCCAAATTATCATTTACTAGAAAATTCAGATGAACTTAGGAGTCATCCGTTTCTGTGTGTTAATGCGCAGGCGCATTATTACCAGCTTATTGCAAACATGAAGAATGTATCTACTAGTGAAGTTGCGTCATTTGACCCATCTACATCAGCAATTTTACAGTCTCTTACATCTAAAAGACTTGATTATTTAGCTAATATTGAAGATTCGCAACTCGTGGCATTGAGAAAGACAGATGAAAATGTTGAGTTTAGGCGAGAGTTAAGAGATTTAGTTAACAGCTTACCTAATGCTAAGCTCGAAGATTTAGGGTATGTTGCTGCCGAAGTGTGCTCCCATATTGAAAGGGCAATATCGAAACATGAGAAGCAAGTTTCATTATTTAATGATAAATATCAAGCAAAGCATAAATACACAGCTTTAATTGCTGGTGGTACATTAGGTGTAACAATGTTCCCAGTTTTAGCTCCTTTCTTAGGTGCGTTACTTCCCCTTGGTGGAGCCGCAGCTGCAAGTAAATATATATCAGATAAGCTCGGCGAAAAAGCTGAAGCTGGCCAGTTTTCTCACTCCATGATGGGTGTCATCTCGCGAGCAAAAGGAAAGTGAAATATAACAAGGCGCTGCTACGGAAAATTTACTCGCTGACGCTCATAAATTTCCGCAGAGCGCGGCGTTAGTCAGTTTTAAAAGTACTGAGCTTAATTCACACTCTGGAGTTATAAAATGTCATCAGATAAAAAAGACAAAACTAAATCAAATAAAGTTGGTGCTGGCATAGCTCTTGGTGTTGGTGTCGGCTTAGCTATTGGAACTTCAATGGGTAATATAGGTGTGGGGTTGGCCGTTGGAATAGCGTTAGGTATTGCTATAGGGGTTAGTATGCAAAAAAAGAAGACTCTAAAAAAGATGACAAATAGTTATCGTGTTCAAACTTACTAACAAGCGCATTAAGTAACGGGACTAATAACAGTTTGCTCGGTTCCGCTTCGCTTCACATTTTAGCAAACTATTATCAGCCTCTTATCTGGGGTCAGTATTTCAGGAGAAAGAAGTTGCGTGATCCCGAAAGATTAGATGAATTACTTGGTTTGATTTACTCCTTGTGAGAAGACGATGCAGATCTTCGGTTCAGTCAGCTAATTTATAACCTGTAAAATGAGTTTAGCTTTTTGAACAATAACCTCGGTAAGGTTGTTGAAAAGCTGGGGATGGTTTTGAGTCTGTTGGCTTTGATCTTTTCAATGTCTAGGGTGGCTTGTTAATAGAGTTTTTGAAGCAAAAAATTGCTGAGTCGAACACTCAAAAAGGCTGTAAATCCGGAACTCAAATAGTTGGCTGAGTTTCGCTTCGTTGCACGATTATAGCCAATTTTTTCGTCCGCTTACGGCGGGCGATACGCATAAGGAAAGTCATGATTAAATCTATATTGATAATACCTGCAATCGTTTTAGCCAGTTTTGTTGCTGCCGATGAAGTTACTGATGTGTCAGAGCTCACAAGGCGCTTGCAAGATGGTGTTCCTAAGATTTTAGATAAATACAATGCCCCTGGTGTCGCACTTGCTTTTGTCAATGGAAATAGAATCATTGAATTTCGCTCCTATGGTTTTGCCGACATAGCAACTGAAGCAGAAATTACCCCAAGCACAATGTTTAACGTAGGTTCTATCTCTAAGCTAATTACTGCGTGGGGAGCAATGCAACTTGTAGCCCAAGGTAAAGTTGATTTAGATGCGCCAATTAATCAATATCTCAAACGATGGCAAGTTCCTAATTCTAAGTTTAACGTAAAAAAAGTAACGTTAAGAAATATCCTATCTCACACTTCAGGTTTGTCACTGGGTCCATATGTTGGATGGGACTCTCGCGAAAAGTTATCATCTATTGTTGATTCACTAAATGGTGATAACAATGGTGCTGGACTCGTTGAACTTATCCATGAGCCCGATACAAAGTGGTCTTATTCTGGTGGTGGGTATTCAGTGGTACAACTTTTAATTGAAGATGTATCAGGCATGGCATTTGAAGACTATATCCAGCAAAACGTGTTCGAACCGCTAAATATGAGAGATTCTACTTTCAACATTACTAAAAAAGTAATGAATAAATCGGCAACACCTTACGACGAAACTGGCAAAGTTACAGGTATGGTGTACTTTAATGAAAAAGCAGCAGCAGGTTTACACACAACGCCTATAGATTTAGCCCGCTTCAATATGGCAGTATTGCGCGACAACGAGGGGCATTATAATGGTGTAAATATATTGCCAGAAAAACTAATTGAATTGATGATAAAGCCAGCTTTGAATACTAACGGGCGCTGGAGTATGAGCTATGTTGTCGACGCAGAAAATAATAGTCTCGGGTTTGCTGGTTTCAATAGAGGTTGGGTCTCGCTATCACGTTCTATTACTGACCTAAACTTTGGTTATGTAATATTAAATAATAGTAGCATTGGCGCTGTGAATAACGAAATTGATAGCCTTATCCTTTCTACTGTTAAACAAAAGCACAATTAAAGTGCATATTACAAAGCATTCAGCAGATAACCCAATGAATGCAATCGTTATAATCAATTTTAAATTAAAGGAATAATATGAAATTTTATCCATATTCAAAAATAAAAACTAAAAACCTTAGTAGTTTACTCTTCGTCTCGCGCGCTCTTGGTGTTATAAGTTACGTTTTAGCAATAAGCAGTGTTTTGATAGGTCTTTTTCTTACATTTGCTGGCCCAGGTGGAACTACAGAACTTGCCAACGGTGCTACTATGACAATTTCGAGAAGTAGCGGACCGGCAATTATGATTTCGGTATGGGGAATAGTTTCCTCTTTTTGCATTTTAGCTTTTAGTGGTTTATGCGCAGCGGTCGTATCTTGTGAACATAAATTTACAACAGTTGTTGATTAAATGTATATAATAAACTGTTAAATAAGGACAAGCACTATTGACTGTGCTTGGTTTCCTAAACATTTTAGCCAACTATGTTTTGCCCATAAACAAGGGCGTTTTATGCCCGTACTTTTCAAGCTAAGGATGGAATATGAAAGAAAAAAGATTAAACCGTGCGTATTGGATGCTAGCTGATACTGAGCTCCCCATTGCGAAAAATTTGTCTTATAAAAGTTCTTTTGAAGCTCACTTTAAACATGGTTTACTGTTTAATGAAAAATTAATGATTTCTGACGCTCAAGCGGTTAATTGTGTAAACTTTCGAACTCTAATTAATGAAAGTACAGAGTTTAAACAACTTATCTCAAAAGATCTCTTATCCATTGCTGTTCGGGATCCACTAGGTACATATAATTGCGACAGGCTAACTCAAGTTAGAGATGCTTTTCAAACAGAAAAGAAATGTAATATGGAACAACAACAATTTCTTTTAGATGCTGATTTAGACTTCGTTAATGAGAGTTGTGAAATTATACCTTATACATATTCATCTTTAAGAGAAAATTATACAGAAAATATATTCAATATATTTAACGGTGAAAATGCCAAGCAAGTGTTTGGGAGTGATATTCAACGAATGCTGATAGATCGGTTGTTAATCGAGTCTGAGCGTGATCAAGGTCTAGGTAGAATTTTTTTGCATAAAAATTTTGAGTCTGATTTACGTAAAATTGGTAAGCATGATATATGGACCAAACATAGGGATGATATAATTAAATTTTCTGATGCACCATATGTGACGGGTATCTCTAAAGTACTTAATACTAACCCTATATATTCTCCTCTTCATCAAAGCAGTTTCGAGTTAGCTTACCCTAAAAAGCCACAAGTAATTGAGAAAAAATCATCAATTGAAATAGCAACGAATTTAAATTTAAGCAGTTATGAGCAAGCATTATCAAAGTTAATGCCAGAGGATATTTTATTTCTTAGAGATAGCTTGGAATTTAAAGAATATCAGAAAAAAATTAATTACGGAGTATCAAGCGAAAATTCACTTGAAAATACATTAGATGCACTCATTGCATATCAAAACCTCATAGATCAATACATAATAAAACGCCATCTGGGTTTGAAGACATCTAAGCAGTTTAAAGGTAAAAGATATTTACAGCCGATGCGAAAGATTTCACAAGAAAGCGGCGTTTTTGCTCTTGGCCTTGCGCTAACTGATGCTGTTGCTGGGGGAGCGCTTTCTATAGCTAATTTTTTTGTCAGCGAGATTATCGATCGTCAATCGACAATGACAGAACAAAAAATGATCCGAGAGAAATACAAATTACAAACAACCATAGAGAACTCTGCAGACAATGATAAAATCAAAGCACAGCACTTTTCTAAGGATGATGTAAATGAAACCATTTATACATCATTAGATAAATTCTGAGCAATAAAAAACATAGTCATAGGATCGATGATTTCTTTACTTAATAATAGTTCTTTTAACTCATGGGTTTCAAAGAAGCGTACTTCAGAGATAGCTTCTTTATTCTCTTGGTTCATGACTGATGGTAGAGAATCAACTTCTACGTTGAATAGGTAAGTATTGGATTGCTTTTCTGTAATCGTTTTATATAGCTCCCAGTTATTACCTATACAACCTGTTTCTTCGAAAAGTTCTTTTTTACTGCAGTCTAATGGGGATAATTCTTTTTCACCAAACCCTTTTGGTATTTCCCAAGACCAACACCTATTTTCATGCCTAAAATTTTTTACAAGTAGCAGTTTTCCAGCTAAATCTTTAGCGAATATCATAACTCCATATGGAGCATTCCAAACAAAACGAAGATACTTGCCATGATCCCCAGAAGGAAAGATAACATCATCATTGTATAGTGTTGCGTATTCATTCTTGAACTCTATAATTTCTTTTGTTATCTCTATCTCGCCTTTTTTGTGATTTCCCTTATTCATTACGCAGCTTTCTTTAGTTGATAGGTGATTGTATGATGGCATATTATAAATTACTTCACACGGTAAATTATTCGCTATGTTTGAATTTCCAGTGAGCAAAGTGTACTACAAAGGATATTTAAATGAATGAAGGAATAATTGGAATTTTTGTGTTGGTCACTATCGCGACAATTTCTTCTATCGCTTCACATTTGTTAATAAAGCAGTATTTCGTCGCTATTGTTATTTCTGGGTTAATTGGAACCTTACTTTTTCAGCTCTCAGCATACTTGTACGCTGGACACCTTGATCCTTTTTTCCTAGTTACTGTATTCGTTTCATTTTTAGCTATCTGTGTAATATCTTCTTTGATTGGTCTCATCAAAATGAAAAAAAACAAAAGCTAGGCTGTATATATGCGATATAACAACAGCATAAACTCACTCATTGGGTTCACAAAAACAGAGATACGTAAGTTCCTTGCGCTGCTCTGCTTGGTATTGTAATTTACGTATACTTGCCCGTTATACAGTGGGATATGCTTTTCAAGGATCAGTATGCATTATCTTAAGCTAATTTTATTAAGTATGAGTATAGCTATTTGTTATTATTCGCTGACAATATCTGCGATAGGTATTGCGGCGGCTGGTAAAATATTTTGGTGGTTTCAATGGCAGGAAGATTTTAGCTTTTATCATATAGCTCAAAATTTTATTGGGATTGGTTTTGCCGCTTTAATTCCTGCGTTTTTAATCCATAGTTATGAGCCAAATAAAAAGTGGTTAAGTATTTCTATTGTCATTTTAGCTTCAATACTTTATCAAGGTAATATTAATTATATTCCGCTAGATCCCAATCGCTTTGTTCGGTTTTTTAAATCTACATTTGTTTATGGCGATATCGGCTCTATTGGTGTATTTGTAGAAATCGTGTTGTGGCCTATATTTTGGTTATTAGCATTTAAACGTATAGCAAGTGGGATAAATAAGTCATAAAAATGTTGCTATCTTTAATTGCAACAAAGCGTACGTTTTAAGCTGCTAACTAGTATAAATTACTTTTTAGGAGGACTTGTGAAATTTAAAGTTTTAAGTTGGGTCGGGATCGGTCTATTTGTTATTTTTGTTTTTGTAGCGGGGCTATTTAGTGGTGCTTTAATGACGTTTCAAATGAATGGTGCTTCATATACGAAGGAACATGTAGATAATGGTCGTTTCTTTCTTTATGCGTTAAAAAAGCTTGAAGATAAAAAAGACGTCGATGGGGCAATCAGTACATTACGAAATGGCTTATTTGCAAAAGTGGCAATTGTTGGTGTTCAACTAGAATTACTTACTAATAATAGAGATAAAGAACTAATAGAATCTTTTTATTTTGAAGTCATTGATTACCTTAATCAACATGGTGGATTATATGACACTTACCAAGTTATTGAAAATGATAAATCTATTGAAAAGCAATCTGGACATTCAATGTTTTTACAAGAGTTTGCCGAAAAACATAGCAGCGAAATTAAATAGCGGGCACATAACAGCTGTCATGAGGTGACTAGTTTTATTTATCGTTCGCTGTTTCTTCATGTAGTTAGGTATGTTGAGTGAGTATGAGAGGAAAGCGCGTAAAACATTTAGCGCAAGCTATTTAGAGCCAGAATTAATCACAAAGCATTTGTTGAGGTAAAGGGCATTTTGAATGTACAACGTATTTGAGTGTTATTGTAAAGCTAATTTTAATCCAAGTTACACGAAATTGTGAGTCATTTTTACCACACATTCTACTAAATAGAAGTTGATACTGTTTATTTTTTACAGATTATGAGGCGAGAAAGTGATTTAATCTCTTTCTTTTATCTGTTTCACCTAACGGCTAAAAGCTAGCTAACAGTCGAGTAATTATTCTTTAGTATATTCATTTATAGTCGTAGTAACCGATTGAATAAAAGGTGAAATTCAGTTATCGTTAATGCAATTATAAAAATAATAAAAGTGAGTAACTCAGTGTGCTCGTTAGAATACTAGAGGGAATATGATCAATTTAATTAGTTTTTTACTGTTTCTTACAATAACAATAGTACTAACATCGTCTAATGTAGATTTGACATTACTATATAACCTTCCGTCACTTGTAGCTTTAATCGTCACTCCTATTTTACTTTGTACATTTGCTTTTGGTATGAAGGGTCTGCGCTTTTGGAGATCACTATCATTGTGCCTTTTAAATATCAGAAACCTTGAAGCCCAAGAGGTGTTAATTGCAAAAAAAGTGATTAGCTTTACCTATGGCACGGCTGCTTTTTACACGGTGATGCCTGGTATTTCTATACTGTTGACTTATGATGCAGGGCAGGCAATAGGTTGGTCTGTATTACAGTCTGCGATATCTGTTCTACTTTTACCATCTATGTATGCAATTGTGCTATCTGAATTTATTCTTCGTCCTTTAAAATCAAAGAGCGAGATCAGTGCCTTTGAGCCATTGGCATAACCGACATATAAAAAACTTAGATGCTATAGCGCCTATAATTTGGGCTTAGCATATAGGCTGATGGATTAGGGTTATAATTTTACTAAACTGACAACAAAGGAGATAATAATGTCAGAAATACAACAACCACCTGTAGCACCTCAACCTTTATCAACAAAGGAAGAAGCTGCAAAAACGAGTGCTTTAATCGGTTATGGGTTAATGGTATTAGGGCTATTTACAGGTATAGTTTGGATTATTGGTGCTGTGTGGGCAATGGTGAAAAGATCAGAGGCCGAAGGTACTATATTTGAAGATCATTACTCAAATATTATTAGCACGTTTTGGTGGGGACTAGGTCTTTCAATTATTGGCCTTATTTTAGCTTTTGTTGTGGTTGGTTATTTTCTTTTAATCGGTGTGTGGATTTGGTCTATTTATCGAATTATCAAAGGTTTAGCTAAAATCACCTCGAACAAACCGTTTAATTCATAATATATTGCTTAATCTGAAAATTATAGTTGGCCCTTAGTTTATTACTTTGAGCCAGCCGTAATTTTTATCTACCTTGTGTATCTGTTGCGAGTAGTTGATTAAGTACTTGTTCTTCTTTTTATAAAGTTATTTGTGTTTATAGCTACCCACCTCTTTACTGTACAAAATAAAGCAATATAAACAATAGTGGACTATTCCATTTAAATAGCTTGCTATTGGCTGGCTTTTCTAAACATAAATTCTAGCGGTATATGTAAGCGTTTTGCCCATGCGTCTTCCGTATGCTCTTCACCTGGGAAGTACTGACTTTGCCAAAGTTTTGCTGGGTATCTTTCCTCCATAAAGAGCACATCAATTTGCTTTTGTAGTTGTGGGTACATGGCATCTAAAGTACTGTCGCCGTAATCAAAATAAACTTTTTGACCACTAAGTTTTGATAAATTATTGGCAATATATTGTTTAAACTCTGCAAATATTGCGTCATCTTGGCTAAAAATTCCTGGCCAGTGGGTCGACATACAAATAGCGCCAGCAAATTCGTTCGGGTAATTAAGCAATGTATACCATGAGATAAGACCACCCATGCTAGAACCTGCAATGAAACGATGCTTTGCACCTTTATTTACATTGTAGTGAGATTCAATGTAAGGAATAACGTCTTCAACTAAAAAGCGTGAATAGTTATCAGAATACACTTTAGAAGCAAATAGCTTGTGACCAGGATATTTTTCGAGTTGATAGAGGCTTTGTTGCTTTTGCTTACTTAGGCTTTCAAATGGTTGTTGTGGGTAGTACTCGCTGTGGCGGTTTGCTACTGCATTTGGTATCCCAACAACAATAAATGGCCGTACTTTCCCTTGCTCTATGAGTGTGCCAGCGACTTCATCAACCCGCCACTCTTGTTTATTCCATGTACTATTAGCATCAAAAAGCATACGGCCATCATGCATATAGAGCACATCGTAATGGCTGCTTTTGTTATAACCCGGTGGTAACCATACATTTAAAAAGCGGCTTTTTACGTACTTCGATTCTATATTTTTGACGATTTCAATGGTGCCTTTACTTACTTGTAGTTCAGTGGGGGTAGCATAGCTGGTATGAACGACAAAAATGAGTAAGCTAAACAATAAAGCAACGAATTTCATGATGGCACCTTAAAAAATAAAAATTGACTATCACAAGCTTGCTTTATTAATTCAATGTGAATACGTATGCACTGTTTTATCATTTAAAAGCACATGGTATGGGGTTATAAGTCTACAAGCTTACTTTATTACTCAGCGGTTGCTTGTTAGAAGTAAGAGTATATCGTGACACCCACTCTAATTTATCTATTTAAAAGGTGCTACAAAATTAAATGCTGAACCTTCGCGCTTTTCATTTTACAAAACTAACTTATGTTTCAAAATAAGAAAATTTCGCTGTAAAACTTAAATGATTTTGTGAAAACGCGAGATCGGATAAAATGAACTTACAGCTTTTTATTACATTGATGCTTATGCTATCGAGGGGAATATGTTTATTTATAACAATAACAAGAAAGTAGCAGAGTCGTGGTCAAATAAAATGCGTGTGAATAGCGTTATCATCATAATTACAATGTTGTTTTTGGGTTGGTTTGCAGTGAAAGATTTGTTGATAATGGTATCGTCGAGCAATTGGGTTGAAACTGATGCCGTGATAATCGTATCAAAAGTAAATCGAGGTCACCGGGGTGGGCCAGACTCACCATGGATTGAATTTCGTTATTTGGTCGCTGAACAATCTTATGTCAGTGATAAAATTGATTTTGGGCAATGGGATTATAACGTCTCGGCCTTATTGCAAGAATACTCCGCTGGTAAGCAAGTAAAGGCATATTATAATCCTGATAATATTGAACAAGCTGTCTTACAAAATACCGGGTCAATATTGTCTAACATACTGTTGGGCTTTTTCGCTTGGGGCATCGCAGTAATCACCTTTTATTATCGTTTTATCAAACGTGAAAAAGGTTAGTATCCTTAGCACCTATAACTTTACCTCATTGCTAAGTGGAGATTGATTAGCGATTTCATATGCATTTTGTAATGTAGTTTGGGCTATTTCATTTAATGCTTCTTGAGTAAAAAAGCCTTGATGGCCGGTGACGAGGACATTAGGAAAACTCACAAGGCGTGAAAATACATCGTCTTGCATTATTTCATCCCGTCGGTCTTTAAAAAACAGCTCAGATTCTTGCTCATAAACATCGAGACCTAAATAACCTAACTGTTTACTTTTTAGTGCTTTAATACAATCTTTACTATCGATTAAAGCGCCGCGAGAAGTGTTAATAAGCATTACACCGGGCTTCATTTTTGCGAATGCTTGTTCGTTGATAAGGTGATGAGTTTGCTCGTTTAATGGGCAATGCAAAGAAATAATATCGCTTTGACTTAAAAGTGTATCAAGCTCACAAAGGGTATACGCGCCTTGCTCCGCGTAGGGATCGCATACTAAAACGTTGGCGCCAAAGCCGTTAAGAATGTTTACCAGTGCCAGACCTATCTTGCCGCAGCCTATAATACCAATGGTTTTTTGAAACAGATTAAAGCCAAGCAGTCCGTTTAAATCGAAATTGTCTTCACGTATACGGTTATACGCTTTATGGGTTTTTCGGTTTAAAGTAAGCATCAGTGCTATACAATGCTCTGCAACTGCTTCAGGACTGTAAGCCGGTACGCGGCACACCTTTATATTGTGTGCTTTAGCGGCCGCTAAATCGACATTATTAAAGCCTGCACAACGAAGTAAAATACATTTAACGCCCAGTTCATCTAGTTGCTTTATTACGGTTTCATCGACAGTATCATTCACAAATACACAAACCGCATCAAACCCTTTGCACAAAATGGTATTTTGGGCCGTTAACGCTTGCTCGAAATGAGTAATTGAAATCGTTGCTTGATCTTCTAAGTATGTATCAAAAGAGGCTTGCTCATATTTTTGCGAACTGAAAAGCGCTACTGTCATCGGATTCATTGAGGGTGCTCTCTATTACCATTTTTAAGGTTTCGGGTTTGGTACGTGGCGCGTAACGTACTGACAACTGCCCCTCAGAGTTTATAAGAAATTTAGTAAAATTCCATTTTATAGCTCGATTTTGTGCAATGCCTCGGGTGTGTGCTTTTAAGTAGTTGAATAAAGGATGCGCCTCTGGGCCATTGACCATCACTTTACTAAACACAGGAAAACTCACACCAAATTGTTGTTGATAGACGTCTTTCATATCGGCGTTGTCAACGGGTTCATTATAATCAAATTGATTACATGGAAAAGCCAGTACGATAAATCCTTGTGCTTTATATTGCTGATATAGTTTTTCAAGCGCACTTAATTGCACTGAAAAGTTACACTTACTAGCGGTGTTGGCGATTAAGATCGTTTTGCCTTTTAATTGGCTTAAAGAAAACTCTTCGCCATTATAAAGTGGGGCGCTGAATTGATAAATGCTATCCATAGTATACCTGCTGTGTGTCGTCCATGAAGAAAATTAATGAAGACTTTTTCATTCGCTTTTTGTCTGTTCGGCTGAGATAATCAATATATCTTTTTAAGTTACCACTGAATTAGGACAGTTTTATGTCAATGAATGTTTCGTTTATCGGTTTAGGCGTAATGGGTTACCCAATGGCTGGTCATTTAGCCAATGCAGGGCACAATGTTACTGTGTATAACCGTACAACAGCTAAAGCACAGCAATGGACACAAGAGTACAAAGGTGATGTTGCTCTGACTCCAGCACTTGCAGCCAAAGGCGCGGATATTGTGTTTATGTGTGTAGGTAATGACGACGATTTACGTTCAGTGGTTTATGGTGATGATGGTGTACTTGCAGGTATGGCAGTTGGCACTATTTTGGTTGATCACACAACCACCTCAGCTGAGGTGGCGCGTGAAGTGTCGGCAAAAGCCGCACTTAAGAATATTGCATTTATTGATGCACCTGTTTCTGGTGGTCAGGCTGGGGCTGAGAATGGTGTGTTAACGGTCATGGCTGGTGGAGATGAAGCCGTATTTGCAAAAGTACAGCCCGTTATGGCGGCTTTTAGTCGCTTTAGTCAATTACTGGGTGAAGTCGGCTCTGGCCAATTATGTAAAATGGTTAATCAAATTTGTATTGCGGGTGTAGTACAAGGTTTAGCTGAGGGGTTACATTTTGCAAAACAAGCAGGCCTAGATGGTGAAAAAGTGATTGAAACCATTTCAAAAGGTGCAGCAGGCTCTTGGCAAATGGAAAACCGCTATAAAACCATGTGGCAGGGTGAGTACGAATTTGGTTTTGCAGTCGATTGGATGCGTAAAGATTTAGGCATTGCGCTTGATGAAGCGAAAAACAACGGCGCTACCTTACCCATGACCGCAACTGTGGATCAATACTACGCTGATGTGCAAGCTCTCGGTGGCGGCCGCTATGATACGTCAAGCTTATTAGCTCGTATTGAAGCACTGCATAAAAATTAATAGCTTTAATTGTAGCTTAGCGCCTTAAATCATATTGACGAAGGCGCTTTATTTATTAACATCATACCGCTTACCGCTTACCGCTTACCGCTTACCGCTTACCGCTTACCGCTTACCGCTTACCGCTTACATACTCTGCGCGTAGTTATACAATGCTTTTAGAATAGTTAAGTTCTTCTCGTTGTCGTCATGTTCATGGGCAAGATTTTCAAGGGTGATCATAAAATCTTGTGCGCTGATCGAGGGCTGATCTTCACCGTGCATTAACTTGTTTTGGCAATACTGTCGCCATTGATCGAGCTCGTCTTGGCTCAGCGATTGTGGCCAGTTGCGGGCACGGTATTTAAATAATAAGTTATCAAACTTCTTATCTTCAAAATCTAGTTGCATACCTGCTAATTGCTCAGGGCTGGCATCACGAATGATGGCAAATTTGGCTTTGTCCGCGTTGCTGGTAAAGCCGTCGTATAACATGTAATCAGTATTAGTGGTTTGACCGTAATCGGGGTTGTCGTTAAATACCTCGGTTACTTTATCGCGAAGGCTTGGGTTGGCTTTTAATACGGCAAGATTTTTTAAACATTGCTCACGATCAATCCCCAAGCGCGCGGCGTTTTCAGGTAATAATGTTTTTGCAGGGGCTAAAATCGGGCACTTATTTAAATGCACTAGTTTTAAACCAACGGGCAGTTCATCTTCACCAAGTTCACTGCGCTTTGTGTAAAGGCGGGTGCGAAGTTCTTCTACTGATAAATCAATTAATACTTGTGGATCTTCAGTTAAATTAAAGCAGACTACAGCATTTTTATTTACTGGATGAAAGCTCATCGGCGCAATCCAACTGGTGCAGCCTTGTGTTGCAGGTATACGTGATGAAGTGTGCACCAGTGGGGTCATATTAAATACATCAACCAATTCAGCGAGTGCTTTTTTACCCCGTAGGCTAAAAAAGAAGTTATACAGCTTAGGCTGTTTTTCTTTTATTAGTTTTGCAAGGGCAATGGTTGCTGTGACATCAGATAGCGCATCGTGCGCAGCGGCGTGCTCAATGCCATTGGCAACAGTTAAATGTTCTAGCTTAAAGCTTGGGCTGCCATCTTCTTTTAATGGCCACTCAATTCCTTCAGGGCGCAGCGCATAGCAGGCGCGTACTAAATCAATAATATCCCAGCGGCTATTATTATTTTTGTATTCACGCTCATAAGGGTCGTAAAAGTTACGATAAAAACTATAACGGCTTACTTCATCATCAAAGCGAATACTGTTATAACCGGCAACACAGGTATTAGGTACACTAAATTCAGCGTGTATTTTGGCTATAAAGTCAGCTTCAACCAAGCCTTTTTGCATTGCTACTTGCGGAGTAATTCCTGTGATTAAACATGCTTCAGGGTGAGGTAGGTAATCTGCCACAGGTTTGCAATATTCAATGAGTGGCTCACCAATAATATTTAAATCAAGGTCGGTACGAATACCCGCAAACTGGCTGGGTTTGTCCTTTTGTGGGCTCGCCCCCCAAGTTTCATAATCGTGCCAATAAATAGTTGCTTGATTTTGCTCTTGATAAGCCATTAAAAAACCCTTTAAGTTAGCTTGCAACGGTTGAAATACCGCCAAGTTACTAAATTTATGAATTATTTAGATTATGGCATATGGGCGAAGGAGTTTGTAGAAATAAAGTTTAAAGTTGCGAGCTTTAAAGCCAAGTTAAAATTTGATATGAAAGCATAAGACTAAAGTCGATAGGTTAATTTTCCTCATCTATTAGGTTTGTTTTTATCGTTTGTCGAAATTGTACGAACAGCTTAAAGTTCAGTTGTCGGCAACAAAGACGACGTAACTTAATAGGAATATAATCATGAAACTTACACTAATCAAAACCATCGCACTTGGCTCATTATTAACTTGCTCAGCAGCTGCTATGGCTGGCGGCAGTGACTATAAGTTAATGGTTATCGAGCAGGCAACGGCTCCACAGCAACTTGAAGAGTCATTCAATGGTTGCGCATTAAACGTTAAATCAAAAAACTATGAGCAAGCAGAAGCAATATGTACGAAAGCAATTGAGCTGTTAAAAGTGACGAAAGGGCGTAAATTAAAAGTCCGTGAACTGACATCATTTGCTTTAAGCAACCGTGGTATATCACGTATCAAGTCAAAAAATGATACAGCGGGTTTGGCTGATTTATATGAAGCAACACAGATTTCAAACAACACGTTAGTGTCTCATAACCTAACGCTTGCTAAAGAAGACTTATCTTTATAAGTATTTATTGATTAATACAATCTAAAGCATTCTTAAAAACCACGTTAGTTACTACTACGTGGTTTTTTGCTTTTTAATTGGCTATTTTCTTTTGGGCATACTAGATCCGTTTATTGCACTCTTTACTACAAGATATAGCGATTATTCACTTCATAGCTGAATAATGCTGGCTAAACTAGCACCATTATTAATATGAACAAAGCCCCTTAAACCTTTCACTATCACAATAGCTACTGCGAAATTTACACTCTGATTGGGTAATAATAAAAAAGAAATGAAAATATAGGCTTTATTTTTTGTAGTAAGATTGTTTCTGTTTTAGGGTTTTTATCATGTAATTTAACAAGAAAAGATCAGCTATTTAGCAAGTGATTCTAAGAACTCATCTGTTGGTATTAGACTAAAGTCTATAGGTTAAATTTCTTCATCTATCGGGTTTGTATTTCTCGTTTGTACCGCTGGAGTAAAAGCTCTAAAGTTCAGTTGTCGGCAACAATGACGGCGTAACTTAATAGGTAATAGGAATATAATCATGAAACTTACACTAATCAAAACCATCGCACTTGGCTCATTACTAACTTGCTCAGCAGCTGCTATGGCTGGTGGCAGTGACTATAAGTTAATGGTTATTCAGCAGGAAACTGCTCCACAGCAACTTGAAGAGTCATTTAATAGCTGTGTATCAAATGTTAAAGCAAAAAATTACGAGCAAGCAGAATCTATTTGCACTAAAGCAATCGCGCTTCTACAAGAAAGCGAAGGACCAAAATTCAAAATACGTCAGTTAACATCATTTGCATTAAGCAATCGTGGCGTATCTCGTATCATGGCTAAAAACGATACAGCAGGTTTGGCTGACTTATATGAAGCGGTTCAAATCTCTAATAACACGATGGTTTCTCATAACCTAACTCGTGCTAAAGAAGACCTTTCTTTATAAGGTTTTACCCTAGCTTATAAATACGCTTTAAAAAACCACGTTAGTTAATTCTAACGTGGTTTTTGCGTTTTAGATGGCTAAAATTTTAAATTACTAGGGCATACGGCATGTATGATTATTGGCTGCTTATACGCTATAAAGCAAATATACACAATTGAAATTAAAGAATAAAAACTCAGAGTATAGACTAAAGTCGATAGGTTAATTTTCCTCATCTATTAGGTTTTTTTTTATCGTTTGTCGAAATTGTGCAAACAGCTTAAAGTTCAGTTGTCGGCAACAAAGACGACGTAACTTAATAGGAATATAATCATGAAACTTACACTAATCAAAACCATCGCACTTGGCTCATTATTAACTTGCTCAGCAGCGGCTATGGCTGACGGCAGTGACTATAAGTTAATGGTTATCGAGCAGGCAACGGCTCCACAGCAACTTGAAGAGTCATTCAATGGTTGCGCATTAAACGTTAAATCAAAAAACTATGAGCAAGCAGAAGCAATTTGCACGAAAGCAATTGAGCTGTTAAAAGTGACGAAAGGGCGTAAATTGAAAGTCCGTGAATTGACATCATTTGCTTTAAGTAATCGTGGTGTTTCACGTATCAAATCAAATAATGATACAGCAGGTCTTGCAGACTTATATGAAGCGACACAAATCTCTAGCAATACATTGGTGACGCATAACCTTACGCTTGCTAAAGAAGACCTATCACTATAAGCATTTAAGCTTAACGAGTGCCATGTAAACCTCATGTGGCACGCAGCAGTTACAGTATGTGCAAAGTCATTTAGAGCAATTTTTTAAAGCTCGTTGGGTGTAAGTACACTCAACGAGCTTTAGCTTAATTAGTTGATACTCGGCGTTGAATCTCTGAGTATTAAATTTGGCTGGAACACATGGTTTATTGTTATCCCAGTGTGTTTATAGATATCTTTTAACACTAAATTAGCGGCCATCTTTCCCATCTCTGGCACAGGGTTATTGATTGTGGTTAAAGTGGGATACAAGTAATTAGTAAATATCACGTTATCGTATCCCATAATGGCTAAATCTTTAGGTAAATCAAAACCATGCTCACGGGCGTACTTCATCGCACCAGAAGCCATTTCATCATTAGCGCAGACTAAAGCGGTAAATGCGGCTTTATTATCAATAAAGTGTTTCAAACCATCATTACCACCCGTTTCTTTAAAATCACCGATGTAAAATAAGTTTTCGTTAAAGGTCAAATCAAACTCAGCAAGGGCTTTTTTATGTCCTTTGAGGCGGTCAGAAGCATCGGGCTTAAATTGTGGTCCAGCAATATAGGCAATGTTTGTATGACCTTTAGTGATCATTGTTTTAGTCGCAAGGTAACCACCCATTTCATTGTCTAAACTGATGCAGTTATCTTTGATTTCTTCAACATAGCGGCTCATTAAGTAAAGAGGAGTTTTTCCCTTACTTAACTCAATTAAATAATCGTTTGATACTGCTTCAACATGAGCAATGATGGCATCACAATTACGGCTGATCAAAAATTCAAAAGCGTTTTTCTCTTTTGTTTCGTCACTGTGTCCTGGCGTAATAATGACGTGTTTACCAGCGGCGCGAAGTTGTTCTTCAATTGCTGACATCATTTGGCCGAAGAAAGGCCCGTCAAGCTCTGAGACTAAAATGCCGACACTGTTAGTTCGACTTGAAGCAAGTGAGCGGGCAATAGAGCTCGGCTGATAACCCAGCTCCTTCATTGCTTCCATCACTTTCTTTTTCGTCTTTTTACTTACATAATCATTATTGTTCAGAACTCTGGACACAGTAGACAGGGACACGCCTGCAAGCTCCGAAACCTGATAAATTGTCGCCATTGTATTCCTAACTTTAATGCGCTGTTTTGTATAATGTTTTATATAACAGTATTGTGTATGTTCCGTAATTTACACATTACTACGCCTAATTGCCAAGTCTTCTGTAATTTTTTGTGTCATTACTGAGGTAAGCGGATAAATTAACATCAAGGTGGCACCTAAAAAAGCAAATGCAGCGGGGATCCAACTCATTAATAATTGCATACCTGGTAATGATTGGCTGATAGTTGACTCATCCATTCCGTTATAGCCATAACCTGCTAACACAACAAGCACTAATGCGCCGGCAAAACCGCCACCGGTTTTTTGTACAAATGTGCCTGCTGAATAAATTAGACCAGTAGCACGGCGGTGGTTTTTCCATTCAGAGTAATCGGCTGAGTCACCTAGCATACTAAAAAACAGTGTGGGCATCATGGCTGCAAAAAACTCCGCGGCACAACCAAAGGCAAATATTGCAACAATATTATCACTGGGAACCCAATAAAATGCGGTTGTTAACAACCCACTTAATACCAGCGAAATAATAAACAAATTACGCTTTCCAAGCAGTTCAGCAAGCTTTCCTGTAGCAAGTGCACCAAAAATAGACACCACTAATAAGGCGACAAAATATTGTCCCGCCATTAGTTCATCCGCCACTTGGTACTTAAAGTAATAGGCAATCACACCGTATTTGATGCCGTTGAACATCATGGTTAGAAAGCCGATACCGAGTAATATTAACCAAGGTTTATTGGTGAGTAAGTCAACCATGTCTTGCTGTGTGCTAGTTAAGCTTGATTGCGATTTGTTAAGTAATTTTTTGATAACATAAGTCATTGCTGCCATAACAATAACGAAAAATAGGCCACTGTATACATCGCGGTAGTAAAAAAACAGTGTGGTTGCAAGCAGGGGTAAAATAATAAAGGGAAGGTTTTTAGTCAGATCTTTTAACTCTGTTTTCAAACTGCCTTCGTTTGATGAGTGGGGGATCACTCGCTCTTTGGTTGAAACAAAGGTGGTTACCATGAGAGCAATGAGCAATGCGGCGAATAAATACATGGTGAATTGGTAGCCTTTGGCATTATCGCCAGCACCAAAATAAGCAACTAACTCAGGCAAGAAGCCCATTACTAACAAGCCCCCGGCAAAAGCGCCAGCAAAGCGGAAGCTCGAGAGCTTAGTGCGTTCTGTATCATCAGGAGTCATGACTCCCATTAAGGCTGAGTAGGGCACATTGCTTACAGTATATGCTAGCGTTAGACCAATATACGTGACGTAAGCATAAATAAGCTTATTTGTTTCACTAAAGTCTGGTGTGGTAAAGCACAGCACCATAAACAAGCCTAAAAATGGAGCTGACCATAAAATCCATGGTCTAAATTTACCAAAGCGGGTGTGGGTGCGATCTGCAATCATACCCATAATGATGTCGGTAACACCATCAGAGAGTCTTACTACCAAAAATAACATGGCAGCGGCGGCGGCAGAAATACCAAAAGTGTCGGTATAAAATACGGCAAGGTAGGCAAGTGCACCACGCCAGACTAAGTTAGCGCCGGCATCGCCCATGGCATAGCCTATTTTTTCATATAAAGGGATTTTATTCACGGTGTGTGTTTCTTATTGTTGTTTAAATTGGCGGCCTAGTTTGTTAAAAATTCAGGCCGCTTATAAAAGGGGTTATCTGCTAGTAATTAATTTACTATACGCAAGACCACTGGCTTTTACTGTACGTTGTTGAGTTTGATAATCAACGTAAACAATACCAAAACGTTTTAAGTAGCCTTCAGCCCACTCAAAATTATCCATTAAGCTCCAGGCAAAATAACCGTCGACAACCACACCTTGCTCGGTTGCATTATGCAGTGCATTGAGATGGTCTTGATAGTAATTTATCCGATCTACATCGTTTACTTCACCGTTTTGTATTGTATCAGCCATGGCTGCACCATTCTCGGTAATATAAATAGGCGGCAAGGTGTATTTTTCATTTAATGAGACTAGTAAATCCGTTAATGCTTGCGGGTAAATTTCCCAACCGATATCAGTTAATGGGCCTTGATGGGGTAGCTCATGATAAAAATCAGTGTCGCTTGCTTGGTAATGCAAACGGGTATAAAAATTAACCCCTAAATAATCTAAAGGCTGAGCGATAATTTCCATATCTCCGGGCTGAATGTCAGGGCGCTGCTGAGGAGGGAGTTGATTGATTATGTCAGGGTATTTGCCTTCCATCACAGGGCGCATATACCATTGGTTTATGTAATCATCAGCAAAGGCTGTGGCTTGTAAATCCGCATCAGACTGACTCACAGAGTAGCAAGGGGTAAAATTAAGCACGATGCCATTTAAGGCGTTAGGACAATTTTTGCCCAGTACTTGCATCGCTAAACCATGGCCTAATAATAGGTGATGCGCCGCCTTGCGGCCATATTCACGGCCCACAATACCGGGTGCATGTACACCTATTTCGTAACCTAAGTATGAGCTACAAAAAGGTTCGTTTAATGTTGCGTATGAGTGAACTCGGTCGCCAAAGGCTGTACTGATTAAATCGGTGTATTTTGCATATTCATAAGCTGTGTTGCGATTTAACCACCCACCATCATCTTCTAGATATTGTGGTAAATCCCAATGGTAAAGCGTAACAAATGCTTTAATATTTCTACGTTTAAGCTCATCTAAAATATCGGTATAAAATTTAACACCTACCGGATTTAAATGACCATCCGCTGTCATTACCCTAGGCCAAGATATTGATAAACGATAGGCATCTACGCCTAATGAGTCGATTAATGCGATGTCATTGGGCCAATTATTATAGTGATCGCAAGCAACTAGCCCGTCGGAATTATCGGCAATTTTACCTGGTGTTGCGCAAAAGGTATCCCAAATGCATGGAAGTCGGTCGTCTGCACCGCCCTCAATTTGAAATGATGCTGTGGCAACACCAAAAGTAAACTCTTTGCTAAGAAGCGGTGAGTTAGCGGGTAATGATAGTTGTTTCATTAATAGAAAACCTCTGCTTGCTGATACGGTAGATAAACGTATTTCTTTAATTCAAATTTGTTATTTTGTGAAAGCGCTTCCATAATTAATTTGATTAATGCTCTGCTATGGTATTTAATGTGATTTAGGGAAGCGCTTCCATATTCAGGTTAGTGACTATTTCTTAGCAGGTCAATAGTTAAATTTAGATAACAATAAATACTTGCTGAAATGCTAAGAGTAAAACCACACTGACATAAATAAATGGGTAAGCCCGCGTTTTATAAACAACAAGTGACACAGGGTAGAGACAAAAATGATAAAACACTTACACACAACTAAGTTGCCTGCGCTTAGCTTATTAACAAGCTTGGCGATTCTTACTGGCTGCGCAAAAGATGATAACTCACAACAAACCGAGACGGCTCAATCTTCACAGCAGGTTGAAGCGCCCACGAATAACCTAGATATATGGCCTAAGCTTGAGTATTCAGTCAAGCAAGACCCTAAACTTGAAGCGAAAATCAAACATTACCTTGAATCGATGACACTTGAACAAAAAGTAGCACAAATGATTCAGCCTGAAATTCGTGATATTAGCGTGGAAGATATGCGTAAATATGGCTTTGGTTCATATTTGAATGGTGGGGGATCGTTTCCTAATGCGAATAAACACGCAACGCCACAAGATTGGATAGCCCTTGCTGAGGCAATGTATCAAGCATCGGTGGATGATTCGTTAGATGGTAGCGCGATCCCAACGATGTGGGGCACTGATGCCGTACACGGGCATAATAATGTTATTGGTGCCACGCTGTTTCCTCACAATATAGGGTTAGGCGCTGCAAATAATCCTGATTTAATTGAAAAAATTGCCGCAGCAACCGCCATTGAAGTGATGGTGACAGGCATTGATTGGGTGTTTGCTCCAACCGTAGCCGTGGTTCGTGATGACCGGTGGGGCCGCACCTATGAAGGGTATTCTGAAGATCCTGAAATTGTTCGTGAGTATGCTGCGGCTATTGTAAATGGTTTACAAGGCCATGCTGATGGCGACTTTTTAAGTGATAGTCGCGTTGTGAGTACAGTAAAACACTTTTTAGGTGATGGCGGCACTGTGGCTGGCGATGATCAGGGTAATAATATTGACTCTGAAAAGGTGTTATTTGATATCCATGCGCAAGGCTATGTGGGTGGTTTGAGTGCCGGTAGTCAATCGGTGATGGCATCGTTTAATAGTTGGCACGGCAAGAAAAATCACGGTAATAAATATCTACTCACGGATGTACTGAAAACAAAAATGGGCTTTGATGGCTTTGTTGTAGGGGATTGGAACGGTCATGGACAAGTGGCTGGCTGTAGCAATGAAAGCTGCCCGCAAGCGGTGAATGCTGGGCTTGATATCTTTATGGTGCCAACAGATGCTTGGAAACTTTTGTACGAAAATACAATCGCACAGGTTAAATCCGGTGAGATAGCCATGAGTCGTATTGATGATGCTGTTTCTCGTATTTTAAGAGTGAAACTCAGAGCGGGTTTATTTGAAAAACCAAGTCCCGCGAAACGTCAATTTTCGGGTAAAACGCAGTTGATTGGTGCGCAAGCGCACCGTGATATTGCTCGCCAAGCAGTACGAGAATCATTGGTATTACTGAAAAATAAAAACAATATTTTACCGCTTTCTGCCAATTCACATGTTTTAGTGGCGGGTGATGGCGCAGACAACATTGGTAAACAGTCAGGTGGTTGGAGTATTACGTGGCAAGGTACTAATAATGAAAATGCGGATTTTCCCGGTGCGACATCAATTTACGCTGGCTTAGAAGCGCAAATAAACGCTGCTGGTGGTACGGCAACACTCAGCGCGGTTGGTGAATACGATAAAAAACCAGACGTGGCAATTGTTGTCTTTGGCGAAGAGCCTTATGCAGAAGGGCATGGCGATAGAGACAACCTTGAGTTTGAACGCAATAATAAAAAGTCATTGGCGTTATTAAAACAACTTAAATCACAAGGTATCCCTGTTGTGTCAGTATTTATATCTGGCCGCCCAATGTGGGTTAATGCTGAATTAAATGCATCAGATGCCTTTGTTGCTGCTTGGCTGCCTGGTACGCAAGGGGAAGGTATTGCTGATGTGCTGCTTACAGACGCTGATGGTGGTATACAGCATGATTTTAAAGGTAAGTTATCGTTTTCATGGCCAAATACACCGCTGCAAACGGCAGTAAATAGAGGCGATGATGACTATTCACCATTACTGCCGTATGGCTTTGGTTTAAGTTATGGGGATGGGAATGCGTTGGCTGATGATTTAAATGAAGACTCAGGTGTGAGTATTGATAATTTAGCACCGCTAGCCATTTTTAATGGTGCATTGATTAATCCATGGCGATTATTTATAAAATCAGCTGACCAACAACAGCAAGTGACAAGTAATAGTGTGAAGTTTGCTGGTGTTGAATATCGAACAGAAGATAAAGATATTCAAGAAGATGCGATGTCATTTGTATTTACAGGTTCAGGTTTAGCGACAGCTGAAATCAACAGTAATTTTACAGAAGATAAGGTCGCTTATATTGAGGCCAACTCAGCGCTAAGTTTTGAATACAAAATCAGCCAGTTACCAAGTTCTGCGTTTTATATTGCCATGACTTGTGAACACGGCTGCGGCGCGCGTGTTGATATTAGTGATCAACTGCAAAGCGCAGAGCCAAACAGCTGGCAAACTCTCACTATTGACCTAAATTGTTTTGCCGAAAAAGGGCTTGATTTTGCCAGAGTAACGAGCCCTTTCTCTTTACAAACAGACGCTGATGCGGCTATTTCCATCGCGAATGTTAATTATGTGCCCCACAGCGCTGCAGATGCCATGATGACCTGCCCAGGGAATTAAATGCTAAGTATACCAACTCAGTTAATACGTTAGTTGGTTGATATTTTGTTGTGTTGTCCAAAGCCCTTTAAGCAATTAAAGGGCTTTTTTTAGCGGTTATTCAGCAGGGCAATATTGTTGTAAAAAGGCTTGGTGTGAGGGAAGTTGTGATACTCGTTGGTTAATTTGTTGTTTAATGCTATTTAAAAAACGGGTTAATTCATCGTCACTCATTAAGCTTGCAATCAAATGGTGCTGCTTTGGCATTATTCCTTGTCCCAACATCACTTGCACCCACGAATCGACTCTGAAAATATCACCATCATCTAAAAATACCCGACCAGTTTGTTTAAATAAGCTAATTTTATGGGCAAGAGTGTCTGGCACTTCCATACTCTGGCAGTGTTGCCAAAACTCACTGTCAGTTCGATCAGTGACTTTATAGTGCAGCACGATGAAATCGCGAATATTTTCGATCTCACTTTTAAGCTGCTTGTTGTATTCATTTATGGCTTGCTCTGTAATGCCATTAAATGGAAATAACCGCATAAAGCGAATTATGCCAGACATAATTAAATGAATACTGGTGGATTCAAGAGGTTCAACAAAACCACTCGCCAAACCAAGCGCAAGGCAGTTTTTATTCCAACCTTTACGTCGACGGCCAGTTTTGAATTTTATAACCTTGGGCTCAGTTAAGGTTTCACCTTGGATATTATTAAGCAATAATTGTTTGGCATCAGCATCGGCGAGATAGCGGCTGCAATACACTAGACCATTGCCGACACGGTGTTGTAAAGGGATTTGCCATTGCCAACCTGCATCATGGGCAATAGCCCGGGTGTAAGGGGGGATATCGTCACTGATGGCTTTGGTTTGCACGGCAATTGCACTGTCACAAGGTAATAAGTGAGACCAGTCTTCGTAACCGGTATGTAGCGCTTGCTCGATCAGTAGCCCTCTAAAGCCGGTACAATCAATAAAAAAATCTCCGGCAACAGTGCTGCCATCCTCAAGGGTTAAACTGTTTATATAACCTGTATCGGCAGATTTATTAACCTGAGTTATTTTACCTTCTCGGCGCTTTACACCTAAATTTTCAGAGAATTCACGCAAAAATAATGCATAGCGGCTGGCATCCATGTGAAAGGCATAATTAATTGGGTTTTGCGGGTTAAAGGCAAATTTACCTTGTTTAGCCGCTTGGAGTTCATAGCAGTATTGGCCAAACTCAGATTCTAAGCCAAGTGATAAACTATGGAGCCAAAAATGATGGAATTCACCAGCCCAACATTCTTTACCTGTCATACCAAATGAGTGGATATAATCGGTTTCTTTTTGGCCCCAGTTTTCAAAACTGATCCCCAGTTTAAAACTCGCTTGGGTGGCTTTCATGAAGGCCTGCTCATTGATCCCTAATAACTTATGAAATGTGCGTATAGGCGGTATTGTGGCTTCGCCAACACCCACAGTGGCAATCTCATCTGATTCAATGAGCGTTACTGTAATATTTTTACCCAATAGTTTGCACAATGCTGCGCCTGCCATCCAACCGGCGGTTCCGCCGCCTGCGATCACCACATTTTTTATTTGTTTATTGTGTGTCATGTGTCAGCCTTGTTACTTAATAATTGATTTAATAGAGCGCGGTTTGAGGGCAAACCATGCAAATATTTAGCGATTTTTTCACGGTTGTGCTGATAAAAATACTGCCCAACTGCAGGATTATTAAATGCGTTGTTGCTGTTAGCTGTTTGTGTTTGAAACCCCATGCCATAAAGCACGTATTGGTAACTGGCCGAAGGAAAAACTTCTTCGTTTTCAATTAAATCAAACCGACTTGGCGCTTGATATTGCCACAAATTCAGCAGCTCTTTTAAACGCGCAGGTGTACTACGAGGTGTTTTAATATCTTGCCAGTATGGGCTGTCATTTCGTTCGCTTAATACATAGTGTAATTTTAAAAAGTCGATTACACGCTGCCATCGATAGTTAAAGCGGTTATTAAAGCGTGTTGCTAATAATGCCATATGTTCGCGGCTCTGTGGCATTTGTTCACTTAACATGTTCAGTGACAGCTCCACCATAGCAAGTGCCGATGCTTCAAGGGGTTCAATAAACCCTTGTGACATACCAATCGCAAGGCAGTTTTTAACCCAAAACTGTGCTCGATAGCCTGGGGTAAAGTGCAAAGTGCGGGTTTGCAATTGAGCTGCTGCGTCATGACCTATTGATTGCGCTGCATACTGCTTTAAAGAGTCGATTGCGGTTTGTTCATCACAATACTGGCTGCTATAGGTATAGCCAATGCCACGGCGACTAGGTAAGCCTATATCCCATATCCAACCAAATTGCTGCGCTGTTGATAAGGTCGCTGAAGCGATATCTTGTTGTTGCTCTGTATAAGGAAGATGCGCTGCAATAGCACGGTTATTAAATAATATATGATCTTGAGTAATTAATGGTGTGTTGTAGTGCTCGCTAATCAAACGAGCATGACTCCCAGAGCAATCAATAAATAAGTCAGCGGATAGGTTGCCATGATGAGATGTTTGTAAGTATTCAATATAGCCATCAAGGTCATTGTGCACAGAGGTTACATCATCAATAATATGCTCAACACCAAGGTTACTGACACAATGCTGGTTTAGAAATGTGGCAAACTTTCCTGCATCTAGATGGTAGCCGTAGTTAGTTACTGCTGCGTACTCGGGGGTATTGAGCTGTTTTGGGGCTAAAGCGGCTTGGCAAACAAAGCTTTGCATATTAACAGCATCTGCATACTTTTGGCTTGCAGCATGTTGCTGCCAATAGGCGTGTAAGTCAGTTTCTAAATAGCCTGAGGGCGTCATAAAGGGGTGGTAGTAGTTTTCACCCGCTGTTAAATTTCGCCAGTTAATAAATTTAGAGCCTTGTTTAAACGATGCATCACAGTGACGTAAAAAGTCGACTTCTTTAATGCCAATCCGCTTTAAGGTATTGCGCATAGATGGCCAAGTACCTTCACCCACACCTGAAATAGCAATGTTAGCTGATTCAATTAATGTGATTTTTTTATCTGGGTGCTCAGCAGCAAGTAGTCCTGCACTTAGCCAGCCTGCTGAGCCGCCGCCTAACACCACAATATGTTGTATTGTTTTATTCATAGATTGAGCGCTTTTATTCTTAAATGTAAAAAGCCGCTAACACAGTAGCGGCTTAATAATGCTTTATTAATATATAGCGTTTATCACTATTAATTAAAAGTTGTAGCGCATACCGATATTATAGCGCGCGCCGTTTTGTTCAAGGTTCCATAATTGAGCTTCATAGCGGCCATGTTGACGCATATTTTGCTCAGTTATATTAATACCTTCAATAAAGAACGACATCTGTTCACTGTAATTATAGGCCACATTAAAATCAATTTGATAATACGCTTCAGTAAAACTTGGCTCATTAACGTATCTTGCAGCACTGTTTAAGAATTTATCACGCCAGTTATAGGCAATACGCGCTTGAAACTTATCATTTTCATACATGGCGATAAAGTTAGCTGTATCACTTAAACCTACTAATGCAAATTGAGTGGTGGTCGGATCGGCGGCAACGTCAAAGTCGATATCACCGTTTACGATTGTGTAGTTTGCTTGTAAACCAAAGCCAGTATCACCAAAGAAGTGTTGAACAGCAAATTCATATCCATCAATTTTGGCGTCTTTATTATTGGTGGGTACTTGCGCAGTAAAGTCCATCAGTGGGTCGTCACTGTTTGGCAATACATCATAAGCGGCTTCAAATTCTTCGTAGCTCATCGAGTCAAAAGCAACGCCATTTTCCATCGCAGCGACCATTTGGAATAAATTTGAATCTGTTAACGCTAAACCTTGTGCTTCTAGTTCAGATCTAGCTGCTTCAGCACGAGGCCCTGCCGATACATCGCGAAGACCATAGTAGTTTTGTGTCATTGGTGTTAGACCAATAAAGTTATCTACTTTTTTGTTAAAGTAACCTAACGAGACATAACTAACATCAGTAAAATACCATTCAGCTGAAACATCAAAGTTATCCGATTCAAGTGGTACAAGCCCTGGGTTACCTGTTGATGCAGGAGCATTAGTGGTTCCTGGAATAATTGTGGGTCCGGTAGGTACGCCAACGGTAGCCGCTGAACTTAAATTATCATAGGTAGGGCGGGCGATTGTGGTGCTATAAGATGCACGTAATGTGACATCATCAAGTACATTGATATCAAAATCTAAACTAGGTAAAAAGTGATTGTAACTTGAGCTTAATGAGTAATCTTCTTTGTTTGTTCCATAGCGTACATTAAAGTCATTATTACCTTCCCATGCTACGGCATCGGGTAAATCTATGTTCGCTGTTGAGGTTATATCGGTTGTCTCATAGCGTGCACCAATAACTAAATTAAATGGCATATCGCCAATTTCATTGGTGTAGTTATATTGTACAAACGCGGCTTTAATGTCTTCTTCTATGGTGCGATTGGTTGCAAACGCGCCATCGGCTGCAAAATTAAAACCGTATTGTTCAGCCGCCCAATAACCGACTTCAGATGCACTACCTGTGAAGCCTTGATTAAATGAGCCATTGGTATTGTAGTCATCAAACTCAGCTAGGAAATTGGTTGGGTCTAAATAGCCTTCAGGTAGTTCACCTGGGTTTTCAATGCCCCAGTTACCCATGGTATTACGAGTAAGTGATTGCAGTGAGTGGCTCTCCATTGAACGAGCTTCTACACCGAAATCGATACTGCCGTTATCCATTTCATAGCTACCGTGTAAACGAAATTCATCAACAGTAGACTCTTGGCTAGCAAAGTTTGAATCTAAAATAGAGGTTCCTACATCAGATTGTTCCAGTGTATTTGTACAGTTTAAATTGGTGCGGCTACAATCATCAAAATCAATGACCATTGATGGTAAATCACGGCTAAAATCAACTTCCTGAGCAGCGACTACATTGGCTCCTAACCCTGCATTTACCCAGCTTCCGTATTCGGCATCAGGCTTGCTGGTGGCTTTTGAACTGTGGGCATCAAACATAAAGCTAAGCTGATCATTAACAAAATATTCAAGGTTTAAACCGATCGAATTGTTTTCGTTTACTTGGTTTTGTTCTTGTAGTGCTAAACCAAGGTCACGGGTTGACAAGTCACGGCGTTCTTCGCGGTAATAAATCGGTGTTTTTACGTCATTGTCATCAAAAATCAAATGAGTTTTATAATTATCCATCCAAATTGATTGCTCAGCGCGGGCTTCAAACAACTCTTGTTGCGAGTAGGTGTAATCAAGGGTGGCTGTAAATGAGTCAATCGGGCTATATTGTAATGTTAGCTGTGCATTCGTACGGGTACGTTCACGATCGGCAATTGTGTAGCGTAAATCGGATGGCATAGAGTAGTACTGGCCCATTGCGGGTGCGTTTTCTACAATAATGTCATCAGCAGCTTGAGGGATAGTGCCATCATACTCAGTAGTGCGCCATTCGTTTACAAATGCGCCAGTACCTGAGCTATCACGTTGTTGCATACTGGCTGTGAGTGAGGCACCAAATTTAGCGTCTTCATCCGTCCAACTAAAAATACCTGAGATTTCAGGCGTAATATCATCGCCTACGCGGTTTGTTGTATCGTGTTGGGCTTTTACACCAATATTGGCAACAAGGCCTGGGTTATCAAGCGGGCGGGCGGTGTTTATATTGATAGTGGCGCCAATACCGCCAGATGCAATTCTTGCTTTACCCGTTTTATAAACTTCAACAGATTTAACACTTTCAGAGGCAAGGTTTGCAAAGTCATAAGCACGAGAGTTAGGGGCGCCACCACCTGCAGGTAAAGATGCCGCTGGCATAGTACGACCATTTAGTGTCACCATATTGTAGTCGGGACCAAAACCACGCACGGTCACTTTTGAGCCTTCACCGTTACTACGGTCAATTGAAACGCCGGTAATACGTTGCAGTGATTCGGCTAAGTTGGTATCAGGAAATTTACCAATGTCTTCAGAAGAAATGGCATCAACTACACCCGATGAATAACGCTTTAATTGCGTTGATTCTTTAATACTACCTTTGAAACCAGTTACTTGGATGACTTCTACATCATCTTGTTTCTCAACTTCTTCAGCCAATACTGGCAGCGCGGTTGTTGCACCTAAAATCAAAGATAAGCTAGTAGCTAACTTTGTTTTCTTTAAAATTTGATTCGACATTAGGTTTCCCTCGTACTTTTATCATTATTATTAACCGCAAAATAAAATTAAGCGATATTACTGTGTGTGGAAGCGCTTCCAGAAAATTGCAGTTCCATTTGTTGGAAGCGCTTCCAGAAAGGCTAGTGGAATTTTTGATTTTCGTCAACTGTTGTGATTAATAAAATGTATTTTAAATGTATGCACAAACTAACATTCAAAGTTAATGGCAATAAAATCAAGGGTTAATTAGGGATTTTACAAACTTTAAGGCAGCATTACAGGCAATGAGCTTATATGCAAGGTTGCAATAACGCTTATCTTGCAGATGCAGCGAAATGGCTTTTACTGTTGGTGATACTAGGACCAGCACTGACTACTTGGTCCCGACCTTGTGATTTAGCAACATATAATCGTTTATCTGCAAGCTCTAATAATGCTCTGATAGAGTGAGATTGGTTATCGCGGCAACTGACGCCAGCACTCACTGAGAGCTTAAGACTGTGACCTTTATATTTGAGTGTGTTTTCTCGAATAGCGCTACATATTTTTTGCGCAGTATATTGCGCTTGGGAAAGAGACTGTTCCGGTAGCAGGATTGCAAATTCTTCGCCGCCGATCCGCGCTGCTATATCGTTACTGGTTAGGTTATGTAATATATGTTGAGCAATCCATTTTATTGCCATATCACCGGTACTATGACCATATTGGTCATTAACCTTTTTAAAAAAATCTATGTCAATCATGACCACAGAAAGGTCTTGATGGGCGCTTGTAACTTGCCGACTAATTTTTTCACCATTTATAAAAAAACCACGGCGGTTCAATAAGCTAGTCAGTGAGTCACGATTAACCAATCGCTGTAATTTGGCTTCTAAATCGGCAAATAGCACAAAGGGTAAAATAATTGCTGTGGCGGTAGCAAGGATCAAATGGTTTATTAAAATAACGTGCAATGATTGAGAAAAATTATTAAATGAAGCAGATAAAAAAGGCAGTGCAATTAACACGGCTTGAGCAAACATTATTACACTGTGAATACTGAAACAATATAGTAAAATCTTTTGTTGTAATCGGGCGTTGGTATTCATTTTGTGAACAATGCTGGCTGCATGTAAGAATAAACTAGCGATAATAATACTGGTTAATAACTGGCCGCCGGTAATGTCGTACAGTGGTAACAATAAAATTGCGCTTATTGCGAGTGTAGTAAAGTACGGGGTGGACGATTTACTTGTTGATGATACTTTCTGTAAACCAATAATTGCAGATACTGGACTGGCAATGATGAATAAATCGGCAAAATAGTGGGTGATAAAAGGTTGGTCAATAAAAAGTCGTAAACAGGCTAAAACCTCTGCGCTGGCAAATGTGCCACATGCAACAGAAAAGTATAAATAACAACGCTGGTTTTTATAGCAATACACCGATAAAAAGAAACAACATATCAACAAATTTAGAAGTAATGATATGCCAATTACAGTGGGTAAATGCAGCATGTATGTGTTGCTCGTTTAGTAAGTATATTTTAAGGATTAGGTATTAGTTATTTAATAGCAAGCTAATTCTTAGTGATTAGTTTAAAAATAATAATATAGTTTTGCTTTATAGCAACTGAATCACTGTAGAATGCGTACCCACCATATTTAAAATGGAGTTAAGTTTATGATTAGAGCTTTAGTAAATAAACCACTATTACTAGGCGCGATTTTTAGTGCCGTGGCTGCCTTAGCACATTTAGGCTGTATTCTATTTGGCGCAAGTTGGTATCGGTTTTTTGGTGCAGGGGAGCAAATGGCTATAATGGCTGAAGCAGGTCACAGTTACCCTACTCAAGTTACCTCAGTATTAATATTTATTCTCAGTGTTTGGGCTATATACGGTTTGTCGGGGGCAAATGTTATAACTAAATTACCCTTAATCAGAGTGGCACTTATACTTATTTCAAGCATCTATATTTTACGTGGTCTGGCTTTTGTGTTTATTATGCCAATGTTTCCACAAAACAGTCTGACATTTTGGCTGGTAAGCTCTGCAATTTGCTTCAGTATAGGCATGTTATATGCGCTAGGAACGTATCAAAGTTGGGCCAGATTAAGTGCTAAGTAACCACAATTGATAAGCGCTTATCAATTGTGGTTCTAAAAGCTAGTAATGTTTGACTTTATTAACCTCAGTCAACATGCCTTTTAATAAACTAAGACAACCGAGTACTAAAATAATAGTAAAGGGCAGTGCGGCAATGATGGTGATTGATTGCAATGCTTGTACCGATTCAGTGCCACCAATCCATAACATTACCATGGCTATAGCACCTGTTATAACAGCCCAAACGACCTTTTGTTTTATAGGAACTTCTAATTTACCGCCTGCTGTCATGCTATCTATGACAATTGAGCCTGAGTCTAAGGTGGTGACAAAAAACACTATAATCAGTGCAATTGCGATGATTGAAAGTACATCGCCCATCGGGTAAGCATCAAGCATATAAAACAAGCTTAACGATACATCCGTAATACCTTGATTCAAGCCAAGTTGACCCACTTTATCAATGACTTGTTGTATAGCGACGCCACCAAACACCGACATCCATGCTGAAGTGACTAATGTTGGAATAACCAGCACACAGAGTAAAAACTCTCGTACAGTTCGTCCTTTTGAAATACGCGCTACAAACATACCAAAAAACGGAGCATACGTGACCCACCAAGCCCAATAAAATGCAGTCCAGCCATGTAACCAAGTAGTATCTTCACGACCACTGACAAGGCTCAATGGAATAATGTTTTTCACATATGAGCTCATTGCCGTTATTGCAGAGTCAAGCACGGTTGAGAAATTTAACAGGGTAATAATTATAAGAAAGGCTATTGCGATAACCATGTTGATATTACTGAGTAATTTTACACCGCCATCTAAACCACGTAGAACAGAAATAATTGCTAAGCCCATTATTAAAACGATAATGCCCAGCTGTAAGTAAATACTATTGGTAAAGCCAAATACATGACTAATGCCACTGGCGGCTTGTGAACCACCAAGGCCAAGGGAGGTTGATAGGCCAAATAATGTCACTAATACAGTGAGTACATCAATTACATCACCGAGTTTACCCCAAACGCGCTCACCAAAAATAGGATAAAACACCGAGCGCATAGAAAGTGGTAAGCCCTTATTGTAAGCAAAATAAGCTAAACAGAGGGCGACCACACCATAAATGGCCCACGCGTGTAACCCCCAGTGAAAAATCGTAGCCCCGAGTGCCAGCTCTCGCCCTTGCTCAGTAAACGGCTCTGCATTTAAAGGTGTGCCAAACCAATTAGTATAAAACGCTGTTGGCTCCGCAACACCCCAGAAAATCAAGCCAATTCCCATCCCTGCGGCAAATAACATTGAAATCCAAGACACCGTTGAAAAGTCGGTGGTGGCTTTATCGCCCCCTAAGCGAATTTTACCTAATGGTGAAAAGGTAACTACAATAGCGAATAGCAATAAAAAGTTAGCGCCCCAAACGAACAAATAGTCAAAACTCGAAAGAACCGTGCCTTTGATGGCATCAATAGCAGCTTTTGCGTCGCTAGGCTCTAAAAGTAATAAGGTAATGATGAATACTAAAGACAAACCGAATGATGTGAGAAATACGGTATTATGAATATCCATGCCCCATCTACTTACATTGTCTTGCCCAATTTCGTAGTCAGTAGAATCGATACTGTATTTTTTTGATTTAAAAGCCATAGTATTGAACGTTTTAGTATTCGAAAAATCGAATAGTAAAACTAACTCCCTTATTAGTGAATGTTTTATCTAATTCCATCATATAGTAAATAATTATGATTTGTTAAATAATCGATTGAGAGATATTTTGAATGTGTTGCTTAGTGTGATTTGATTTATAACTCTAGCCTAAAATATTAAAAAAGCAGCACTATTTATCTGGCTTTTATGTATCAATAAAGGTACTTTAGGGTGTGTTATTTATACGGTGAAAAGTGATATGGAAATCCCCAATTTTTTAATGACAGGTTTAACGTTAATATCTTTGCTATCAATTAATACATTTAGCGCAGAAGTGGATTTTAGTTCAAATCCATTTCTAGAGGAAAACAAACACGTGCAAGGACCACAGGTGTTTTCTTTTTCAAAGCAGCCAGAAAGAGTCCCTGATATTTTTCACGGTTCTAACTATGTGGAATTGGCAAAACAAACTCAAGTTAATGGATTTGCTTTAGTAGAGCCTGACAAAGTTATTGATTTAGCTACTTGGATAGAAGGGTTTACGCAGTACACCGAAACTTTTTCAAAAAAATTAAAACCTTTAATATTGGCTGAGCAATCAGATTATGATCAAAGCCATTTAGTCAATAACTTTGCTGCTGATATAGATAACCTGGAGTCTGTAATAGACAAAGAGTTTACAGTGAAAAGTAAACACTTGGGGGGAAACTTTATTGCAGGCAAAGGCTGGGATCAACTCACATACATAGTTACCCACCCAGACTATGAAGTTGTGGTTATTGAAGTTCAAGCATTTGATGAAAGCTCAGGGGCGGTAATGGACGCTGATACAATAAATTACCGAGTTAAAGGTAGTCCTGCTGTACTTTATGTATTGCAAGATAAAGCAGGTAACGCATCTACGCAGCTTTCATGGTTAACACCACAGGCATCGTACAATATTCAACTTGAAAAAAATGTAAATGCAGTGGCATTACAAAGCAAATTTAACACCTTAGTAGAAGCAATCACATCTGATGATTAAACACTTGAACCGCGAATGATCAATCGTGGTGGTAGTAAAGTGTTTTCAACTTCATCACCGCGTATCAGCTTGAGTAAATTATTTACCAGCATTTGACCTGCAAGGGTTGTGTCTTGTTGTACTGTAGTTAGTGGGGGGTTGGTAAAGCTGGCAACGGCAATATTATCAAAGCCAACAACATGTACATCATCAGGTACTTTGATACCAGCTTCTTTTAATGCCCTAATAGCGCCGATGGCTATTAAATCACTGGCAGCAAACAACGAATTAAACGCGATATTATTAGCGATTAATGAACGAGTAGCGTGATAACCAGACTCTTCAGTGGAGATTGCATTGGCCATTTTTCGTTCACTTAAAGTGACACCATGACGAGTAAATTCGTCTTTGAAGCCTTGGTAGCGGGCAAAAAATTCAGGGCTGTGCTCAGAGGCATCACCGATAAAGGCGCAATCTTTACGATTGATTTTTAATAAATGCTCGGCAGCCAGTTTACCACCGCCATAGTTGTCACAGCTTACAGTCAAGTCAGGGCGGTTATCAACACTGGCTCCCCAACAGACAAATTTAGTGTTTTGATCTATTAGGCTTCTAAACTTAGCTTGGTAATCTACATAATCACCATAACCTAATAAGATGATACCATCAGCGCGATGACTGTCTTCATAATCGGCTTGCCAGTCTGCACTGGTGGACTGAAAAGAAACCAGTAAATCATAGCCTTCACTGGCGCATGCGCGAGTGATACTGCCAAGCATAGCGAGAAAAAAAGGGTTGATTTGAGAGTCGTCTGCGGTTGGATCTTCAAATAACAATAGGGCGAGGGTACTGCTTTGTTGGGTGCGTAAATTACTGGCGTTTTTGTCTACTTTATAATTAAGCTCTTTTGCGACTTCAAAAACCCGTTTACGTGTTTCTTCGTTAACTAATGGGCTGTTACGTAATGCTCGCGATACTGTAGATTGCGAAACCCCAGCATAATGGGCAATATCAAATGATGTAGCTTTACCTTTCATATATACAACCTAGTAAGAGACGACGTAAGCAAACTGCTAACAATTCGTACCATTTTCGTTTATTTGTTAATTTTTTCAAGCAATTTATCAGGATTTGAATATTTATATTGATCCGAACCTGACACCGGTGTCATAATGTCGGCGTTTTATCATTTTGTTGTCAAAACGTATTGGCTGCCCATTTTAGGGCAGCATTTTTTACTAGGATAGCTACTTTGAGGTGATAGCTCAAAGTTTATCTCATAGCGATGGCAAAGCCGTTGAAACTATAATAATAAGCTTGGTTATAGCTATTAAATAAACCGCTTAGACAAAAGAGAAAACATGAACAGTTGCAAGCCAAATACAGAATTCGCCCCCATTTTAGTTGCCGATATCGGCGGCACTAATGCTCGTTTTGCTTTAATTACGGCGTTCAAGCCTGAGCTTAACCAATTTGTTATTGAGCATAATATCACATTTCCTAGCGCTGATTTTGCTTCTTTAGAAGCTGCACTTACTCATTATTTATCGCAAGTGAGCCATATCCAGCCAACTCGCGCATGCCTTGCCGTTGCAGGCCCTATTAAAGCTGGGCAGGTCCACCTTACCAACTTAGGATGGCATTTTAGCGTTGAGCAAGTTAAGTCGGAATTTAATTTAGCGCAGCTTGAAGTAATTAATGACTTTGCTGCGTTTGCTTATGCTGCACCTTATTTAGATTTACAGCAAAATATTACTGTTAAAACCGGTCAAGCCGATGCTGATGCAACGATTGCTGTTATGGGACCTGGCACAGGTTTTGGGGCGGCAAGTTTAGTCAGAAGTAACCAAGGTAGCGCAGTACTTAGCTGTGAAGCTGGTCATATTAGCCTAGCATCAGTTAATGAGCTTGACTCACAACTTATCAATGAACTGCGCAAGCAGTTGCCACATGTATCGGTTGAAACGGTCTTTTCAGGCCCGGGTATTAGTCACCTCTACCAAGCGATGGCCGCTGTTAAGGGTGTTGAAGCAAAAAATTTAACCGCTGCACAAATTAGTGAATTGGCTAATAGCGGTGAATGTCCTGTTTGTGATGCAACTCTTAATCAATTTTGTGATTGGATTGGCAGTGTAGCAGGGGATTTAGCCCTGACATTTGGTGCGCTAGGTGGTGTGTTTATCGGCGGGGGGATTTTACCTCGTATGCAAGAGCGCCTTCTCGCAAGTCGATTTGTTGAACGTTTTACTGCAAAAGGCATTATGTCGCAATACGTAAGCCAAATACCGGTAACTTTAGTTATACAGGGTAATATTCCACTTATTGGTGCAGCAGCCTGCTTGCATGTAAATGAGCAGGCATAACGCATCGCTTTATAAGGGTGACATTGGGAAGTTTGGATGAAAAAAGTAACTATAAATAGTGTCGCAAGTTATGCTGGCGTGTCTAAAAAGACCGTTTCTCGGGTTTTAAATAATGAACCTAATGTGAGCGATGCGACCCGTGAAAAAGTTCTTAAGGTATTTAAAGAGCTTGATTACACCCCCAATCCAATTGCCCGTGGGTTAGCGCAAAACCGTAGCTTTATTATTGGCTGTATTTACGATAATCCAAGTAAAAGTTATATCACTCGCGTGCAAACAGGTGCTTTAGCTGCTTGCCAAGAGAACAACTATAATTTATTGATTCACCCATGTGATTTACGTGGCGAAGAGTTAATTAGTAATATTGAACAATTAATTCAAACGTCACGTTTAGACGGTTTAGTACTCACACCGCCTTTTTCTGACTTTAAATTGTTAGTCGATTTCCTCAAAACTAAAAATATTCCTTATGCACGTGTAGCGTCAGCTGTTTTAGAGGATGAGTCAATTTCTGTTCGTAGTAACGATGAACAGGGCGCGTTTGAAATTACAGAGCATTTAATCCGTTTGGGTCATAAATCAATTGCATTTATCAAAGGTCACCCAGATCACAGTGCCACTGAGCAACGCTTTAAAGGTTACCTCAGAGCATTAAACACCCATGGTGTTGAATTTAATGAGCGTTTGGTTGAAGAGGGTAACTTTAGTTATCACTCCGGTGTTGATAGTGCACGCAGTATTTTAGATTTAACCCCACGTCCTACGGCAGTCTTTGCATCAAATGACTACATGGCTGCTGCGGTACTTAAATTAGCAACTCAGCGCCAATTGAAGGTGCCTGATGATATATCGATTGCCGGCTTTGATAATGCCCCGATTGCACGCCATATTTGGCCTGGGTTAACAACCATTGCTCAGCCAGTGGAAGATATGACAAAGCAAGCGGTTACCAAACTGATTGAGCATATTGCTGAGCCACAAGAGGCGCCTTATCAAGTGACGCTTGAGGCGCGTTTAATCACCCGCGAGTCAACTGCACAAATCAAATAGCAATCAGGCTCGTGTAGTCACTGAACTGCTATTATCTAATTTACTTTGTCTGAGTCATGCTTCTCAGACAATGCCTATCTCTAATTGTGGTGCCTGCCTCGTTATTGAATATTTGTAATTAAACACCACAGTGATAATAGGAGTTATTTGTATTTACATGATGAGATACGGTGTTTTCTTAAATTAAAAGTGTTCATTATTTGGTCATTTAAAATAATTATACTAAATTTAAGTGATAAGGTTGACACCGGTGTCACAGTCATGCGTTAATACAGTGACACCGGTGTCAGGTTGATTGTGAGAGACAACCTGACAACGTATACCTTTGAACGGGTAAATCAAAGATGCTCAGTGCAATTACATTCGTGGAGTATGTGGTTGCCACTGAGCCTTTATCCTCTAACCATAGAGATGAGTCGAATTTTATGTTGCATCCTCGTATTCAAGAAGTCACCGAACGCGTTATCGAACGCAGTAAAACAACCCGCCAAGCCTATTTAGATCGTATTAATCACGCAAAAAAACAAACAAGAGTACGTGCAGGTCTAGGTTGCGGAAATATTGCCCACGTTATGGCTGCATGTAGCAGCGATGACAAAGCTCGCTTAAAAGCAGACGAGCAGCCAAACTTGGCTATTATCAATTCATATAACGACATGCTTTCTGCGCATGTTCCATATAAAGATTTCCCTGATTTAATTAAAGACATTGCGACCAAATATGATGCAACTGCACAAGTAGCCGGTGGTGTACCTGCTATGTGTGATGGGGTAACTCAAGGGCGTGATGGCATGGAGTTATCGCTTTTTTCTCGGGATGTTATTGCAATGTCCACAGCGGTATCACTGTCGCACGATGTATTTGACGGCGTATTCTGTTTAGGTGTATGTGACAAAATTGTCCCTGGTCTATTGATTGGTGCCTTATCATTTGGTCACTTACCTGTGTATTTTTTACCAGCTGGCCCGATGCAATCAGGTATCCCAAATAAAGAAAAAGCGCGTGTACGTCAAAAATTTGCTCAAGGTTTAGTGAGCCGTGATGAGCTTTTAGAAGCTGAAAGCGCATCCTATCACAGTGCTGGTACATGTACTTTCTATGGTACAGCCAACTCGAATCAAATGTTAATGGAAATCATGGGGCTACACCTACCAGGCAGCTCTTTCATTAACCCATACACCGAATTACGTGACGGCTTAACTGGCAACGCAGTTGAAACTATGCTGAAGCAGCTAATTCAAACTAAAGATGCTAATACACTTGCTGATGTAGTTACTGAAAAAACCATTATTAATGGCTTAGTTGGTTTGCTGTCAACGGGTGGCTCTACTAACCATGCAATTCACTTAGTGGCTATAGCTAAAGCGGCAGGTGTGCAATTAACGTGGAAAGACATGTCAGATTTATCTGAAGTGGTACCACTATTAACCCGTATTTACCCAAATGGCTCTGCTGATGTTAACCATTTCCAAGCTGCTGGCGGTATGGGTTTCTTAATGAAGCAATTAGTAGGAGCGGGTTTCTTACATAATGACGTTAAGACGATTGTGGGTGAAGGCCTTGAAGCTTATACACAAGAGCCACGTTTAGACACCGACAACAACTTGATCATGACTGACAGCTCAGGCCCGAGCAAAGTAAAGTGGGTGCCTTGTCCTGAAAATTCACTCGATGAAGAAGTACTTCGCCCAGTTGATAATCCGTTTAGCAAACAAGGTGGCCTACAGCTATTAACTGGCAATTTAGGTAAAGCTGTTATCAAAGTGTCAGCAGTGGCTACAGAGCATCAAGTTGTCTCCGCGCCAGCTAAAGTGTTTAGTTCGCAAGGTGCATTACAAGAAGCTTATTCTCGCGGTGAACTGAACCAAGATTTCATTGCGGTATTAAAAGAGCAAGGCCCGAAAGCCAAGGGCATGCCTGAATTACATAAGCTAACACCAGTTATGGCTACATTGCAGGATCAGGGCTTCAAAGTGGCGATTGTTACTGATGGTCGTATGTCAGGTGCATCTGGTAAAGTGCCCGCTGCAATTCACTTAGCGCCTGAAGCGGTTGAAGGTGGCATTATTGCAAAAATTCATGAGGGCGATTTAGTCACTCTTGATGCGCCTGCAGGTATTTTGAAACTGCATGTAAGTGATGAAGAACTTGCTGAACGCGAATTACAACTTAGTCCAGCTGCGTTAACGTTTGGTACTGGCCGTGAGTTGTTTGAAGGATTCAGAAACATTGTAAGTAGCGCAGACCTAGGCGCTAGTGCGTTTGGAATAGAATAATAATTAGCCATTCACAGGGTAATGAGGACATACAATGAGCATAGAAAAAATCTTATCATCGGCACCCGTTGTGCCAGTTGTGGTGATAGACAAGCTTGAAGATGCTGCACCGCTCGCCAGAGCACTTTATAACGGCGGCCTAAAAGCATTGGAAATTACATTGCGTACGCCAATTGCAGCAGAAGCTGTCAAGTTGATGAAAGCAGAAGTACCAGAAGCCTATGTCGGCACAGGCACAGTCATTGATAAAGCAAGCTTTGATGCGTCTGTGGCTGCAGGTGCTGACTTTATGGTGAGCCCAGGTGTCAACGACGAGCTTTTAGCATTAGCTAAAGATAGCGATATTCCATTTTTGCCGGGCGCAGCAACGCCAAGCGAAGTGATGAAACTAGCAAGCCATGGTTTTAAGTTTTTAAAGTTCTTTCCAGCCGAAGCTGCCGGTGGTACTGCAATGCTTAAATCAATTGGTGCGCCATTACCGCAAGTTACCTTTTGCCCAACAGGTGGCATTAGTTTAGCAACTGCACCTAATTACTTAGCATTGAACAATGTAATTTGTGTAGGTGGAACCTGGATGCTAGATAAACAACTTATTGAAAACAAAGACTGGCAAGCCATTGAAGCGCTTGCTCGCCAAGCAAGTGAAGTTAAATAATTAAAGGGGAGTTTTTTAAATGATTAATGTAGCAATTAATGGCTATGGCCGTATTGGTCGCAATGTATTACGTGCACTTTATGAATCAGCACAAAATAACGATATTAAAATCGTTGCAATTAATGACTTAGCACCGGCTAACGTAAATGCACACCTAACTCAATTTGATTCAGTACATGGTCAATTTTCACAAAAAGTGACCCTTGCTGATAACACTATGCTTATTGGCGACGATGTAATTACTTTAACGCAAGAGCGTGATCCAGCAAACTTACCGTGGAAAGAGCTGAATGTTGACATCGTTTTAGAATGTACTGGCTTTTTCACTAAGCGTGATGATGCTGCGAAACATATTACAGCAGGTGCGAAAAAAGTGATTGTTTCAGCTCCTGGTACTGATTTAGATGCAACAGTAGTTCATGGCGTAAACAGCGATGTGATTAATGCTGATAGCAACATTATTTCAAATGCATCATGTACGACTAACTGTTTAGCGCCGATTGCAAAAGCAATCAACGACACAGTAGGTATCGAGCAAGGCAGCATGACGACTATTCATGCTTACACGAATGACCAAAACTTATCAGATGTGTATCACCCTGATTTATACCGTGCACGTAGTGCAACACAATCTATGATCCCAACTAAAACCGGTGCTGCTAAAGCTGTTGGTTTAGTACTACCTGAACTTGCAGGTAAGCTGGATGGCATGTCAGTACGTGTTCCAACGATTAATGTATCATTAGTTGATTTTACCTTTATCACTAAACGTGAAACTACGGCTGCTGAAATCAATGAAGTGATGAAAGCCGCTGCTGAAGGTTCAATGAAAGAAATCCTAGAGTACAACGAACTTCCGCTTGTTTCTATTGATTTTAATCACAATCCAGCGTCTTCAATCTTTGATTCAACGCAAACTAAAGCCGAAGGCAAATTAGTTAAAGTGATGGCTTGGTATGATAACGAGTGGGGTTTCTCAAATCGCATGTTAGACCAAGTTAAAGCACTCGGTCAGTACTTATAATTGACCCTATAAAAGTTTAGCTTTATCCAACAAAGCCGCGTAAATCGCGGCTTTTTTATGTTTAAATCCCTGACTTTACCGTGCTATTTAACAGTGTTAAAGAAGCGCGCTTAGAGTGGATAAATTCGGGCGTAGGCTGATTTCACTATTCATACATTGCGCCGCAATGTGCTGCAGTTTAACTACTGTTGCGTTAGCCTCATCACAGACATTGAGTAAATCATCAATTAAGCAGCCAATCGCTCTTACTTCTATCATCTGCATTTGCTGACGTTGGTAGTCAGTAAGTGAATCTAGATTTGTCGCTGCACCAAAATCACCAAACAATACCTTGTATTCATCGTTTATCATCATGTTATGGGCGTAAACATCGCCGTGGCTTACTTTTTTAGCATGTAAGTGGGCAAGGGTACTGACCATTTGTTTTACAATGTGCTCAATCGCTTGGGCGCTAAATTGGGTATGCTCAGAAAAGGTATCGCGAGTACAGGTTTCAAGGGATGGTGGTAACCCAAGATTTTGATAATCCTGGCTTATCAGCTCCATGACAAGGCCTAACTGCTCAGGGTTATCAATATACGCAAGCACCTTGATAAGGTTTGTGTGAACGCCTGCCTGTAAGCAACAGTTAACTTCATCAAGTGGGTAGCCATCACTGGTGATCGCCCCTTTAAATAGCTTTAATGCCACGCTTTGCTTATGCCAATCAGCTAAATGAATTATGCCTGATGCGCCTTCACCAATCTCCGCTAGCAGTTCAAACTCGTTGAGTTTAGCTTGCTCCAGAGCGGCGTTTTGTAACGATTGTGATTTATTAAAGTTGTTACCGGCAAAGGCAAGCCAAGTAAGTTTGGGCAGCTCAAACAACCAATTATCTATATGGGTTAGTTTATTTGCTGATAAACGTACAAGCTCAAGTGCTTGGCAGTGTTGCATACTTTGCGGCAAACGCGGTATTTTATTGCCCGCAAGTGCCAATTTGCGTAGCTGGGTTAGCTCACCAAAAGACTCAGGCAATTGCTCGATACAGTTATCGGTTAAAATTAGCCATTGGATTGTAAGCGGTAAGCTATGTTCAGTAAATTCACTAATTTGGTTGCCTTTAAACGCAATCATGACGAGGGCTGGGCACTTTGCTAACACGGGGGGAATGTGCTTAAACTGATTAAACGATAAAAACACCCGCTTTAATTTGCTCAGGCAAGCAAACTCATCGGGTAAATCTGATAGTTGGTTATTAGATAAATCGAGTACCTCTAGGGTGTCGCGTAGAGTAAAAATTTCTGCGGGAAAAGAGTCCAACTGTTCGACTAATTGTAAGCGTTTCGCGCCTACTAACTCATCACTTTGAAGTTGTGTTAAGGTGTTCAAAATACAATTCCGTTTATTTTAAAAATCAAAAAGGCCAAACTAAGTTGGCCTCTTTTAAAGTGATAACAGTATTAATTAAAACTGTGCGTTGTGGTACACGTTTTGTACATCGTCACAATCTTCAAGCATGGCCAAAAAGCGTTCCATGACTTCCACGTCTTCCCCTTCTATTGGGGCTTCTACTTGTGGCACAAATGCAATTAAATCTTCGTCGAACTCTGTGATACCCATTTCTTCAAGGGCCGTGCGGGTGTTGTTGTATTCGGTGTGAGGAGCGAAAACAGTGACTTTACCTGATTCGACTTCTACATCTGTTACATCAACATCGGCCATCATCAGCGCTTCTAATACGGCTTCATCGTCATCACCGTCAAATACAAAAATAGCGAGGTGATCAAATAAGTGAGAGACTGAGTTTTGTGCACCAATTTTTGCATTTGCTTTGGTAAAACACACGCGAACATCAGCAAATGTACGTTTATTGTTATCGGTTAAGCAATCTACAATGATCATGCAATTACCCGGACCATAGCCTTCATAGCGCGTTGCAGCATAATCTTCACCGCCGCCGCCTTTGGCTTTGTCGATAGCACGCTCAATAACATGCGCAGGGACTTGGTCTTTCTTTGCGCGCTCAATCAAACGGCGAAGTGCTAAGTTACCATCGGTATCAACACCGCCATTTTTAGCGCAAATATAAATTTCTTTTCCGTACTTTGAGTAAACTTTTGTTTTAGCACCCGCAGTTTTAGCCATTGAATCTTTTTTGTTTTGGTAAGCTCTTCCCATCTGCGTTTCGCCTTAAATGTTTTTTAAAAGTATAAATTTTATAATGCCGTATTCTAAAGGTAAATTTCGGGTAGGGCTAGTAAGTATTCTAAGATTGAGCATTGATAATGAGCCCGTTTTAGAGCTGTAAGAATAAAATAACCCGCGAATGCGGGTTATTATAAGGTTTATGATTTTTTACTCACGCGTATAACTTACCAAATACGTACACGCTCTTCTTCAGGTAAATAAAGCTTATCGCCAGGTTTTACATCAAACGCTTTGTACCATGCATCATGATTACGTGGTGCTTGTGCTCTAAAGCGACCTGGCGCGTGCGTGCCACCACGAAGTTGGTTTAGCATACTTTGCTCTGTACGTTTTTCTTTCCATACTTGCGCCCAAGCAAGGAAGAAGCGTTGATCGCCCGTTAAGCCGTCGATAACTGGCGCTTCTTTCCCATTTAAGCTTAATTTATAAGCATGGTAAGCCATTGCTAAGCCGCCCACATCACCAATGTTTTCACCTAAGCTGTTACGACCATTTACGAAATTACCTGGGATTGGCTCGTACTGGCTGTACTGGGCTGCAAGCTGATCGGCTTTAGCATCAAATGCTGCACGGTCGGCGTCTGTCCACCAGTTACGTTGTACACCATTGGCATCTGATTTAGAACCTTGATCATCAAAACCATGCCCCATTTCATGACCAATAACAGCACCTATGCCACCATAGTTAACGGCTGGATCGGCATTTGGATCAAAAAATGGTGGTTGTAAAATAGCCGCAGGAAATACAATTTCGTTAAACGAGCTATTGTAGTAAGCGTTAACGCGTTGTGGTGTCATACCCCAGCGATTACGATCGGTTTTTTCAAGCTCTTTGGCAACGCTATCAGCTCTAAAGAATTCACGAGTGTTTTTAACATTCCCCATTAAATCAGTTTTACTAATTGTTAAACCATCATAGGACTGCCATACATCTGGGTAACCAATTTTTGGTACAAACGCGGCTAATTTAGCATGCGCATTGACTTTGGTTTCTTCGCCCATCCAATCGAGGTTATCAATACGTTCACCAAGGGCGGTGCGAAGGTTTTCAACTAGCTCAGACATTTGTTGTTTGGATGACTCAGGGAAGTAACGGTCAACGTATACTTTACCAATTGCAAAACCTAACGATGTTGTTCCTGACATTTGGCTAATAGCACGTTTCCAGCGAGGACGAGGCTGTTGTTGACCGCTTAACTCTTTACCATAAAAAGCAAAGTTAGTATTAAAGACTTCTTCTGATAATAATGATGCGTTACCGCTAAGTGCGTGATACGTTAAGTAGTCTTTCCATACTGCTAAATCTTCTTGATTGATTAGCTCAATCATGGCTTTAACAGGCTCAGGCTGTGACACATTAAGTTGCGGTACTTGATAACCCGTTTGAGCAAAGTAAAGATCCCAATTAAAATTGGGGTAAGTTGTACTAAGTTCGTCCCGTTTTATTTGATTTAATGTAAGATCGCGATTGCGGCGTTTTTCACGAGGCCAATGACCTTGTGCAATTTTTGTTTCAAGCGCTAAGATTGATTTTGCTCGCTCAGTGCTGTTATCAACGCCTGCCAATGTTAGCATTTCACTAATATGTGCAACATAAGCAGCGCGCGTTTTTTCAAAGCGTTCAGAATCTTCTAGGTAATAAGAACGATCTGGTAAACCTAGGCCGCCAGCGCCTAAAGACATTTCATACTTATTAGGATCAAGTCGGTTAAACCACATGCCACCGCCAATCGGCGAATTTACACCAGATAACCATGATTGACCAAACAGCTTAGTTAAGTCGTCAGTTGACGAAACTGCGCTAATATCTTTAAGTAAAGGCTTAATAGGGGCTAAGCCTAATTTATTAAGCGTTTCGGTATCCATGTAGGCATTGTAAAAATCAGCAATTAATTGCTCTTCTGGGTTTAAATCATCACGCGCGGCAATTTCTTCAATAATGGTTTTAACACGCTCTTCACTACGCTCAGCTAAAGCAGAAAATGCACCATAGCGGGTTTTGTCTGCTGGCATTTCATAATTGTCATACCAGGTGCCACTGGCATACATGAAAAAATCATCGCCAGGTTTTACAGCTTCGTTACGAGCGCTTAGATCAACACCAAAGCTTCCAAGCTCAGCTTTTTGCGCGACTGAAGCTGTTTCAACTGTTGTTTTAGTGTCAGTGTTATTTGTTTGTGTAGGTTCTGGCTTTGAACAGCCTGTTAAGAATAGAGCAGCTAAGGTGGCTGCGAGGAGTGTTTTATTCATGGAATACCCTTTGGTTTTATTTTTATCGTTTGTTTATAAATTTATTTAATTATTGATTGTTATTGATAATGCGCAATGAAACAAATGTTTTGAGGTGAATTACCTCACAGCTCGATGGAATGAGTATTAAAGTTTCACCTAGAGTCGCTGTAAAGCTGCATTTTCTCTAGGTTAAATAATACGTTATTAATTGTGTATTAAACCTTTTATTTATCCGCGTTAGAGTTCTCGCTATTGCATTTACGGGGAAATAGTTAATTTAACAGTATGGGCTTGAGTTAGTGATTTTCGTCCCAATATAGCTAGTTACTAATATAAGTTGATTATAAAATGATTCGTTTACGCCTGATTTTTTCTGCATTTTTATTTGTTGTTGCACTTTTTAGTGCGCATGTTAGTGCTGCGGGCGTAGATAAAGTTAGTTTTGAACAATCGCTTATAAACAGTGAGTTGACCATCAGTCAACTTAGTCATCCTCAGCTGGATGAGTCTGTGGGTGATTATGGTACGTCGAAACAAGTTGATGAACAACCAAGCGACCCTGGTTTTGAACCAGTACAGTTTCGTGTTGTTATCAGTAATTCATCAGTGTTTTTACATCAACTCCAAGTTGAGCCTAATTACACCGAAATTTTTGAATTTTCTCCCCCAAGTCTCGCCCGAGAACTATTTTTACAACCTTTAGAGCCAGCGGTTCTACCACCTTGGTATACGGCTTACGAAGGAACAAAATCCCGTCTAAGTGGCTGGAAAGATGCTAATTTACTTTATCGAGCTGTTAATACCTACCACAGTTAATTCCTACGTTAATTTATAGCTAAAAAACGAAAAAATTAATGTGCCTGTTAGGCATGTGCTGATGCTATGCATTGGCTCAAAGGAAGACGTATGTTAAATAAAAAAGTAAAAAAACCGTTATGGCAACGGTTTAAAATTAGTTATATGGCAATGTGTATGGCGCTGATCTTATTGGCTATTAGTGCGTTGCCTAATTTGTATCCTGCTCATTCTTGGCTTCATATTACTATGCCATCTAGTGAGGCTGTAAGCCAAATCTCCCCACAAAAGCAACTCATCGCATTTTTAAACCAACATGGGTTTATCGTTGCTCAATCAACCGAGCAACTTGAAAACAATCATAGCTCGTTAACTATTTTACTTGAGACGCCTAGTAAGAGTGCTGCAGCGCAAGCGGCATTGCAAGGGCAGTTTTCGCAACTTGAGAGTAAAATAGTGAGCCATCAAACCAGTCCCCAGTGGCTTCAAGGGCTTGGTTTAGCGCCGATTAAGCTAGGTCTAGATCTCAATGGCGGAGTATTGTTTGTGCTTGATGTTGATCTTGCTAAAGCGCAACAAGAACAACTAGACAGTGCGTATGAGCAAACTAAAAGTATTATTCGTGAACAAAAAGCGCGTGGTGTGCGAGTGCAAAAAAACAGCACTGGATTTGAGTTGCATGCATTAGAAAATTCACTCAGCAGTTTAAAAAATGTAGAGCAAGCTGTGTTAACGCGATTTGAGCGGTTACAGGTTATTTCTCATACCCAAGGCAGTATGACAAGCGTTGCCTTTAGTTTTAGTGAACAAGGTCAAAGTGTATTCATAAAAGAAGTGATGAACCAGACCCTGACTACCCTAAGGGGGCGAATTGAAGAGCTGGGCATTACCGAAGCGGTGACACAGCGCCAAGGCAAGCAACGTATCCGTATTGAGTTGCCTGGGGTACAAGACCCAAGCGCTGCTAAGCGGATTATCGGTGCAACGGCTTCTTTAGATTTTTATCAGTTAAAAGAGAGCGGTGGTAAAACGTTTCAGCTCAAAGAGGGTGGAACCATCAATTTAGACCCTGTGGCTATTTTTTCAGGTAAGCATATTAACAATGCACAATCTGGCCGTGATGAGTGGGGGAAACCACTAGTTCAACTGAGCTTAGATAGCCAAGGTGGCGAGGCGATGTCTGCGTTTTCAAAACGTAATATTGGTAAACCGATGGCAACAGTGTACTCAGAGTATTACCAAAATGCACAGGGCGACACGGTTAAAAAGAGTGAAGTTATTAACGTTGCAAATATCATTCAGCATTTGAGTAGCCGGTTTAGTATTACCAATATGCAAAGTACACAAGCGGCACAAGATTTAGCCCTATTGCTACGTGCAGGGTCATTGACTGCGCCAGTTACTATTGTACAAGAGCAAACAATTGGGCCGAGTTTAGGGGCTGATAATATTAACAATGGTTTGGCTGCGCTAATGTTGGGAATGGGGGTCACACTTGCATTTATGGCGCTGTGGTATCGTCGTTTAGGCTTGATTGCAAACATTGCGTTAGTACTGAATTTAACCGCTCTGGTTGGTTTAATGTCATTACTACCTGGTGTTGTGTTAACGCTTCCTGGCATTGCTGGTTTGGTACTGACAATTGGCATGGCGGTTGATACTAACGTGATTATTTTTGAGCGTATCAAAGAGGAGCGGCGCAAGGGCAGAGCACCCTATCAAGCAATAGAGCAAGGTTATAACCAAGCGTTTAGCACGATTTTTGATGCTAATATCACGACTATGATCACGGCTGTTATTTTATATAGTATTGGCTATGGCCCAATTAAAGGCTTTGCCATAACGTTAGCACTTGGGTTGATCACGAGCGTGTTTACCGGTGTTTATGTATCAAAGGCGCTCAGCCAAACTCTGTATTTAAAGCTTGCCAATAAACAAGGAGTGAAAGCATGATGATTAATTTTTCATGGTTAAAAAATGGCTCCCACTTACGCTTTGTAGGCTTGGCTTTTTCTGTTTTACTAGTGATCAGCGCTCTATTGGGGATTGCTTATAAAGGGCTGAACATGGGCTTTGATTTTACAGGTGGGTATTTAACTGAGTTCACGACAAGTAAAGTACTAACGCAAAGCCAATTGAATGATAAAATTAGTGATTCAGGCATCACTAATTATATTTTAACCGCGCAATCTGAGCAGCACTTTCAACTAAAGCAAAGTGAGCTGCAAGGGCAATGGCTTGATTCACTTGAAGACAATGATGAGCTTGAAGTAAAGGTTATATCATCATCGTATTTAGGCTCTCAAGTTGGGGATGAGTTATTTGAGCAAGGGTGTTTAGCTTTATTTGCTGCTATGGTGGCGGTAATGATGTATTTGGCCGTTCGTTTTGAATGGCGTTTAGCGATTGGCGCTGTGGTCGCGCTATTGCACGATATTATTATTGTGGTTGGACTATTTGCTTGGCTAGGACTTGAATTTAACTTAACAGTGCTAGCCAGTTTATTAGCCATAATAGGCTATTCTTTGAATGACTCTATTATTGTTGGAGATAGAGTGCGAGAGCTATTAAGAATTGACAGTAATCAGCAGTTATCTGTTGATAGCGTCATTAATAATGCTATTGCAAGTACCTTAACTCGTACTCTTATTACTTCAGGGACAACCCTAGCTACGGTTGCAAGTGTGTGGCTTTTAGCTGGTGCGCCATTAGAAGGGTTTTCTATTGCCTTGTTTGCAGGGATAGTCGTTGGTACGCTGTCGTCAATTTGTATTGCCGCCACCTTGCCACAATTACTCGGGTTAAGTGCTGAAAACTATAAGCTGAAACTCGATGAAACCAGCCAAGCATTAATGGATATGCCTTAAGCTAACCATCAACATAAAAATGCCGCGATTAACGCGGCATTTTTATTGAAATCAACTTAAATTGATAGTGACCACAGTTGGAGATTCTGGCTCATCATCATCCATTGGTTGTTTTGGGATATCCGGTTTATCAAGTGCTATATCACCGCCATCAACAACTTCACCAGTTTGTAGATTGGTAAAATCAAAGAGCTGATTGTCGGCTAAATGGGACGGCACCACATTTTGCATTGCAGTGAAAATACTTTCAATACGCCCTGGATGGTCTTTGTTCCACTGGGCAAGCATTGTTTTGGTGTGTTTACGCTGCAAGTTTTCTTGAGAGCCGCACAGGTTACACGGAATAATGGGGAAAGCTTGGTTAATTGCATATGTTTCAATATCAGCTTCTTTGCAGTATGCAAGTGGGCGGATAACCATGTGTTCACCGTTATCGCTCATTAGCTTAGCTGGCATGCTCTTTAATTTGCCGCCATAAAACATATTCAAAAACAGGGTTTCAATCATATCGTCGCGATGGTGACCGAGTGCAATTTTAGTTGCTCCCATTTCTTTGGCTGTACGGTATAAAATGCCACGACGCAGACGTGAACAAAGAGAGCAGGTTGTCTTACCTTCAGGAATGATATCGGTAACAATACTGTAGGTATCTTCTTCAACAATCTTGTATTCTATATTTTGGTTATCGAGGTACTGGGGTAAAACATGCTCAGGAAATCCTGGCTGCTTCTGATCAAGGTTAACTACAAAAAGGTCAAACTTGATTGGTGCAACACGTTGTAAGTGTTTTAGCATGTCCAATAAAGTGTAGCTGTCTTTTCCTCCCGACAAGCACACCATGATGCGATCACCTTCTTCAATCATATTGAAGTCCATGACAGCTTGCCCAGTTTGGCGACGTAAACGTTTTTGTAACTTATTAAAGTTATATTGAGCTTTCGCTTGCACAGAATGCGACATAACGCCCCCTTGAAATACCATGCGTAAAATTAAGGGGCGTATTATATGCGTAATGCTGGCGACTGCAAAATTTATTTAATCTTTTGCAAGTGGGCTTTTATAACCATCTGGTTTAAGTGCTAAAACATCACAATCCAAACTATCAATGACATGCTCAGCAGTGTTACCGACTAACGCGGCACTTAAACCTGTGCGGCCAACAGTACCAATCACTACCAGCTCACTGTTTAAACGAGATGCAACATCAGGTATTACATCTTCAGGTAAACCTTCTTCTATCGCACAGGCCTGATGAGGTATTTGATGTTTGTCGGCAAGTGCATGGGTTGACTCAAGGTGATGCTGTTTAACAGATTCATTATAAACACTTGGGTTAAACTCAGGAATTTCGATGGCAATATTAACAGGTGTTGCAGGGTAGGCATTGACAAGGTTTAATTTTGCATTGGCAAGTTCACATAAAAATTGCGCGTCTTTAATGATTCGGTCATTAAGCGCTAAGTGTTGCTCATTTTCACTGACAGCATTGACTGCTGCAAGAATATTACCTTGAGCAGGCCACGCATGTTCTTTTACTAATAAAACAGGGGCAGGGCATTTACGAATTAAGTGCCAATCTGTGGGGGTGAAAATAACCGATTTGAGGGTGTCATGTTGATGTGTGCCTTTAACGACGATGTCAAAACCCTGTGTAATGACGGTATCGATAATCGCTTCGTAAGTGCGATTGTGCCAGACAACTTGGCTTTTGATATTAAAATCAGGGTATTGTGCAAGAATTTCATCAAGCCATGCTTGTCGATCTTTAACAACTGCATTACGCATTGCTTCGCGCTCATCACTTGAAAGCATCGTGGTCATTTCATATGAAAAGTCGTAGATGCTCATAAAAGCCGTGATATTGGCACCGGACTTTTTAGCTAAATCAATAGAGCGAGATAAACCATGCTGAGAGTCAGCAGTTGGATCGATAATGGCAAGGATCTGTTTAATAGTATTCATGAGCTGCTCCTTTAACTACTTTATATACAGTGTAACGTATAATTTGTTTAGTTAAAGGTGCACTTGAGTAAGATTTGTTCTAGATCAAGGTTTACTTGGGGTGAATCGCCGCGGCATCACGCAAACCATCATTATTTAAAATAGTGATGAATTTCCCTTCTACCTTAATTAAATCTGCTTTTTGAAAACGGCTAAGTAAACGACTAATGGTTTCGACTGTGAGGCCTAAGTAATTACCAATTTCACCTCGGGTCATGGTAAATCTGAATTCTTTGCGAGAAAAACCTCGTTCACCAAAGCGGTTTGATAAATTATAAATAAAACTGGCTAAACGTTCTTCAGCAGACTTTTTATTCAGTAATAATAGCATTTCTTGGTCGTAGTTTATTTCGTTACTCATTAGACGCATTATCTGCTGGCGAAGCTTGGGTAGTTTGCCTGATAACTCGTCTAAGGTGTCAAAAGGAATTTCGCAGACCATTGATGTTTCAAGTGCTTGAGAAAAACTCTGATGCTGCATTTTATTGATTGCATCAAAGCCAACTAAATCTCCAGCAAGATGAAAGCCGGTAATTTGCTCATCACCTTGCTCTGATAGGGTATAAGATTTAAATGAACCTGAGCGCACAGCAAATATCGCATTTAAAGGGGCACCAGATTCAAATAAATAATCACCTTTATGCAATGGCTTTTTACGCTCAATGATCTCGTCAAGTCTATCCATTTCTTGACCATTAAGTGTAAAAGGTAAGCACAGTTGGCTGATGCTGCAGTCATTACAGCTAATAGTGCAGTTGCTTTTTGCTTTATTGTGAGATAAATCCATCAGTTAAGTCCATTAATGTGCGTATTTTTAGTTAGATTAATGCACTAGTTTATCAGTTGCAATAATCAGTAAGTATATACCGTACCAAATAAGAATGCTGCCCATGGCGATACGTGCCCATGGATGATTTAAAATTTTATGTACAAATTGTGCACCCATACCAATACTCAACATGGCAGGGAAAGTGCCAAGGGCAAAAAAGAGCATTACTATAGCGCCATCAATAGCCGTTGTACTAGTCATCGCCCAAGTTAGCGCTGAGTATACTAAACCACAGGGTAACCAACCCCATAGTGCGCCATACGCTGCGGCCTTGGGTAATGAGTTTATTGGCATTATGAAACGATTCAGTTTAACTAAGTGTTGCCAAATAAGTGTTTTGCCAACTGATTCTAGCCATTGTAGGCTGACACCTAGACGCATAACATACATGCCAACAAGCAGCATAAATAAACCACTTAAAAATGCTAATAGCAATGAAAACCACATACTTTGGCTGGCAAAATGACTACTAATGCCAGCTACAAGTGCACCTGCAAGCATGTAGCTGGTTGCTCGCCCTAAATTATAAGCTAGTGAATACGCCAAAGGGCGGCGTTTATCAGTTGCTAATTGTAACGAGCTGGCAATTCCTCCACACATTGCAATGCAATGTCCACTGCCAATCAAACCCATTATAAAAGCACTGATAAAAAGAGGATCAATCATTACTTTTATTGTGTTGCTCTTTGTCGTCTTCAAACAAAATACTGTGACCTTGTTTATTTAAATCTGAAAATTGTTCACCGCGCACGGCCCAAAAAAATACCCCAATAGCGATGATCACAAATAAAATGGCGATGGGGATTAATATGTAAATGATACTCATAACTTTAATAACCTCAGGGAGTTACTAATAACAATAATAGAACTGGCTGACATGCCAATCACCGCCATCCAAGGTGCAACTAAGCCCATTGCTGCAAGAGGTAAAATTGAGCCATTATAGATTAACGAAATAGTTAAATTTTGTTTTATAATTCGACGTGTATTTTTAGAAACGGTTAATAAGTGTGATATTGCTGCTAAGTCACTATTGAGTAATACCACATCGGCGGTGTTTTTGGAAATATCAGCACCGGTTTCCATCGCGATAGATAAATGGGCGCTGTTAAATACGGGACTGTCATTGACGCCATCGCCCACCATAGCCACTATTTCACCCTGTTTAGACCAATTATCGACGTGCTGTTGTTTATCTTGGGGTAAACAACCTGTTATAAAGCTATCTAAATTAAGCTTCTTGGCTATCTTCTGTCCTGCATTTGACGCATCACCTGTAAGCATATGGCAGCTTAAGCCCTGACTTTTTAGTGAGGCAACTAACTCAGTGGCATTTTGTTTTACTTCATCGACAAAGTAAAAGTGCGCGATGGGCTGTTTATCAACATAAAATGTGGCTTGGGCGTTGGTTTTTTTCGTATCAAACCAACCGCTTTTACCTATGGCATAATGGTATTTTTGATCTTCGCCAGTGATACCTAAGCCGGGTTGAACTTTGATATTGCTAAGGCTTCGTTGCTGTGGTGTAAACTCTGAAAATGCAGTGGCGATAGGGTGCTCTGAGTAGCTTTCTAGTTGCGCGGCTAAAGATAAAATATCTGCCTTGCTGTAAGCGTTGTCCAGTATATCCACTGCATCGAGAGTAAACCGTCCTTGAGTCAACGTGCCCGTTTTATCAAATGCGACACGTGTTAATTGTGGTAGTGTTTCCAGCACATGTGCTTGCTTTATCAATATACCTTTACGGGTAAGCGTGGCTACTGCACATGTTAAAGCTGTCGGTATAGCTAAACTCAGTGCACAAGGGCAGGTTGCAACCAATACTGAAATAGTGATCCAAAAAGCATGCTCTGGATCTATTTGGTACCAGCCAATTGCAGTGATCGAAGCAAAAATTAATAAACATGCGACAAACCATTGCGCCACTTTATCTGTTATTTCTACTAGTTTTGGTCGCGTTGCAAGTGCACTATGTTGTAATTTTATAATTTGGTTTAGTAGTGTATTTTGGCCTACTTTATTAATACGAATTTCAATTACACCATCATGATTGACGGTCCCTGCAAACACTTGATGTTCAACGTATTTATCAACAGGCTGGTGTTCGCCAGTCATCATTGATTCGTCAACGGTAGTAGCCCCCGCGCACACTATGCCGTCAGCGGGTATCGTTTCTCCCGGCTTTATTAATACTCGGTCATCTAATTTAAGTTTTTTAGCTGCGATAATGTGCTCATTACCTTGAACATTTAATGTACGTGCAGTTAAAGGTAATAATTTTTGTAAGTTTGCGGTAAATTCACTGGCTTTTAGGCGCGCTCTGAATTCTAGGTATTTACCGAGTAATAATAAAAAGGTAAACATACAAATTGACTCAAAATATACTTCACCCACGGCCATTATAGTGGCATAGCAACTTGCACCATATGCACCAAAAATGGCCAGAGATACTGGTAAATCCATATTCAATTGTTTGGCTTTGAGGCCATTTATCGCGTTGGTTAAAAATGGTAAAGCACTATATAAAATAACCGGCGACGCGAGTACTAAACTGATCCAGCGAAAATACTGTTCAAAGTTTTCTTCCATGCCAGAGAACATGCCAAAATACATGGCAAATGCAAACATCATTACCTGCATGGTCATCAGGCCTGCAACACCGAGACGACGGATGTATGCTTTAGCGGTTTGTTGCTTTTGACTGGCTTCTAGATCTGCTTGGAAGGGATACGCATTATAACCTATTTCTAGCAATGATTTAATTATTTCACTCAGGGGCAGGGCATCTTTGTGCCATTGGATCATCGCACGGTTAGTTGATGTATTCACATCAACCCGCTTAACAGCGGGCATGTTCAGTAGTTGTTTTTCAATTAACCAAGCACATGCGGCGCAAGTGATCCCTTCGACAGTGAGTAATACTTCACTGACATCATTGGTCTGTGAAATAAACTCTTCTTGAATATCGGGGTTATCGTAGCTTTCAACAAGCTTTAACTGCTCAGGCACAAGTTGTTCTACTTTACCTGCACGCACGGTTCTAAATTTATAATAGTCAGTCATGCCTTGAGCGACAATAGTTTCGGCAACTGTTTGACAACCAATACAACACATTGGCTCAGGGCGACCGTCTATTTTTACGGTCGCAGTAAAGCCTACAGGCACACTTTCAAGGCAATGAAAGCAATTATTAGACATGGTATCTTAACTACTTATATTCAGGGTTAATCGCAATACTTTGCTCATTTGGCAAAGTAATATTTTCTTTTAATTTCCAGCTTCCGTCCGTTGGTTCAATAAAAACAGTGTAAGTCCCGTCATTGTATGGCTCAATAATTGCGGTGAATTCTCCATTCGCATTCGGTGTTAAATGTGTGTCAAAGTCAAACTCACCGATAGTGCGATGATAAAAAGACATTTTTAATGAATGAATATTACTGGTATCACCTTTATTAAATTTAAAGCTAACTTTGTCATGTTCAACTTTTAAATCGCCATGTAAATAGAGCGCTTTAGCTTTATCGAATTTACTTAATTCTAAATTGATAGCTTTGCCTTTTTTATAATAATCATCTACGACCATATCCGGGCCATTACCAATCGCTGTGATTAATAATGAAATACAACCAATAATTGCGACTAATGGGAAAAAGATTAAAAACCAAGGCCAGAAATTTTTATACCAAGGAGTAGGCTTCATAAATACACTTAATTAGTTTGTGATGGGGACATTTTATAGGAATTGTCATAAAAAGACTAAAAAAAAGCCTCCAGATGGAGGCTTTTTTGATCTTAATTAATCTATTGAATTAAAAGATTAATTTATAAACATTTTATTAACGTTATGGTTATTTATCTTGCGATAAGCTATATACATAAGCGGTTAAAAGATGAACTTTATCTTCACCTAAAATATCTTTCCATGCCGGCATTACACCAGCACGACCATTCACAATGGTTTCTTCAACAGCACGTTGTGAACCACCATATAACCAGATATTGTCAGTTAAGTCAGGTGCACCAAATGGTAGGTTATGTGCAACTGAACCTTTACCGTCAGCCCCGTGACACGCTGCACACATTGCAAACTTAGCTGCACCGGCTTTAGCGTCTTTTTGATTCACAGTACGACCAGAAAGGCTAAGTACATGTGCAGTCATTTCTTTTACGCCTTGCTCACCTAAAGCATCACCCCATGGTGGCATTGCTGCAATACGCCCATGTAGTAGTGTTTCTTTAATTTTGTCAGGCGTACCACCATATAACCAGTCTTTATCAGTTAGGTTAGGGAAGCCTTGACCACCACGTGCATCTGAGCCGTGACACTGTGAACAGTTTTGTGCGAATAAACGTTGACCAATTTCGAGCGCTTTTTCATCTTTAATAAGCGTTTCGATATCTTGTTTAGCAAAGCCTTCAAAGATAGGGCCAAAACGTTCATCTGCAGCTTCATACTCTTTATCAAGCTTAACAAACTCACCATTGGCTTTGGCTTCTTCAACTGCTTTTTTAGATTCAGCTAAAGAGGTTACGCCTTGGTTAGAGCTGGTCCATTTAGCTAAACCTTCCCAGTTACCTAAACCAGGGTAAGCTGCTAAATAGTAAACTGACCATACGAATGTTGCGAAGAACATATAGGTCCACCACTTTGGTAGTGGGTTATTTAGTTCTTCTATGCCATCAAATTCATGGCCGCAGCTTTCACCTTCTTTAACACCAGCGTAGTTTGTTAAGTTCCACACTAGTAAGCCAAAAATGATAAATAAGCATGCAAGGGTTAATACAATAACCCAAATACTCCAAAAGCTAGTCATTTCTCAGACCCCTTTTCCTCATTAGAGAGTGTTTTGTTGTGTTTGCTCTCATCTTCAAAGATGGCATTAGCGGCGTCTTTAAAACGCGTTTTGCTACGTTTGCTATATGCCCACACAACAATCACAATAAACAATACTAAAATTACCAGAGTCAAAATGCCTCTGTATGTTCCGTAATCCATAATTAATTACTTCAAGTGCGTGCCAAGTTGTTGCAAGTAGGCGATAAGGGCTTGCATTTCTGTTGCACCTTTACCGTCATTCATTGCATCAACTTTAGCAATATCAGCGATTAGTTCTTCGTCACTACCATAACCTAAACCAGGGTGAGCTGGATTTTGTGGGTTGATAGCAAACGTATCACGGAAAATTTTCAGTTTTTTCAGGGTCAGGCTTGTATCTACGCGATTCTCATCTAACCAAGGGAACGCTGGCATATTAGACTCAGGCACCACTGCGCGTGGGTCCATTAAGTGGGCATAATGCCAGTCATCTGAATAACGCTTACCAACACGAGCAAGATCAGGACCCGTTCGTTTTGAACCCCATTGGAAAGGGTGATCCCAAACAGACTCACCAGCAACAGAGTAGTGACCATAACGTTCTACTTCATCACGAAAAGGGCGAATCATTTGTGAGTGACAGTTATAACAACCTTCACGCACGTAGATATCACGGCCTTCCATCTCTAACGCATTGAGTGGACGTAAACCATCCACAGGCTTTGTAGTATCGTCTTGGAACATCAGTGGAGTGATCTCAACCAATGCACCAAAGCTGATAGCAAAAACAGTCAATATCGCCATTAGGCCGATATTCTTTTCGACTATTTCATGTTTGTTTTGTGAATTTTTATTGCTCATCATTTCACTCCGTTATGCTAACTGGGCTTGCGCGTCTAATTTCAACGAATCGTTTTTCGCTGTAATTGTACGGTAAACGTTATAAGCCATAACTAGCATGCCTGCGACGATAAATACACCGCCTAAGAAGCGCATAACATAGAATGGGTGAGATGCTTCTAGTGACTGAACAAAGCTATACATTAATGTACCGTCAGCATTCACTGCACGCCACATTAAGCCTTGCATTACACCTGAAATCCACATAGCAACAATATACAGTACCACACCAACGGTATGTAACCAGAAATGGGTGTTAACAAGTTTCACACTGTACATACGACCTTGTGAGAATAGTGCCGGAATTAGATGATAGATAGCGCCGATAGAAATCATTGCAACCCAACCTAACGCACCAGAGTGAACGTGACCTACGGTCCAATCAGTGTAGTGAGAAAGTGCATTTACAGATTTAATTGCCATCATAGGCCCTTCGAAGGTAGACATACCATAGAAAGATAATGAAACAACTAAGAAACGAAGTACTGGATCAGTACGTAGTTTATGCCATGCACCTGACAGGGTCATAATACCATTGATCATACCGCCCCAAGAAGGAACGAATAAGATGATAGACATCACCATACCTAAGCTTTGTGTCCAATCTGGTAGTGCAGTGTAATGTAGGTGGTGAGGGCCGGCCCAAATGTAAAGCGAAACAAGTGCCCAAAAGTGAACAACAGATAAACGGTATGAATATACCGGGCGACCAGCTTGCTTTGGTACAAAGTAATACATCATACCTAAGAAACCAGCAGTTAATAAGAAACCTACAGCATTATGACCATACCACCACTGTACCATTGCATCTACAGCACCCGCGTAGATTGAATAGGATTTAGTCAGTGATACTGGTACCGCCATGCTGTTTACAATGTGTAATACTGCAACAGTAATAATAAAACCAGCATAAAACCAGTTAGCAACATAGATATGCGACACTTTGCGCTTAGCAATGGTACCCATAAATACAACTGCATACGTTACCCATACAATCGCGATTAAAATATCGATAGGCCACTCTAGCTCTGCATATTCTTTAGAGCTTGTGATACCTAGTGGAAGTGTAATTACTGCCAATACGATAACTAATTGCCAACCCCAAAATGTAAAGGCTGCTAATTTGTCCGAAAGAAGGCGCGTTTGACAAGTACGTTGAACAACATAATACGATGTTGCGAAAAGTGCACTTGTACCAAATGCGAAAATAACTGCGTTCGTATGTAACGGACGAAGTCGAGAGTATGTTAACCATGGTGTATCAAAGTTAAGTGCTGGCCAAGCTAATTGGGCAGCAATCAGAACCCCAATACTCATGCCAACGATGCCCCAAATCACTGTCATAATAGCGAATTGGCGTACAACTTTATAGTTGTACTCAGTTTGTGATGCTACTGTTTGGCTCATTTTCTGGCTTCCGCTGCAATATATGCGTTTAGAAATGAATTACCCACTTAATGAAAAGCGGGGCCTACTATTACTCCACAAGCGTGCTATCTAAAACCACCAATACTTGACTGCTTCAGAAAACAAACTCGAGAAACCCTATTTTTGCGGGGGAAATGATAAAATTTTTGGCCTAAAAAAGATAGGTCAATTGCATAAAATTATGACATCAATCAATTTTTATCATGTAGTTGACTATTTTTTGTTACACTTTTTGAGATTCATTGATTATTTAGTGACAACCCGTTGTGTTTTAATACCATGATAACTAATATTGCGATCAGTTTTTATAGGGAAAATGACAATGTTGGTTAAATATAGTGTGTTTAGCTTGATAACCGTTATAGGTTTAATAGCATGCTCTCCCCATAAAGAAAGTATAGAGCAGCAGGAGGGAGTCGCAAGTTGCGAGCCCAATATGCCTTGCACATTCAACAAGGGTATAAAAGTTTGGTTACCTGATACCGATCTAACGCCAGAAACACCGTTCAATATAAACCTCTCAGTTGCTAATAATGAAAAAATTATTAGTGCGCGCCTCGAGGGCGTCACTATGTATATGGGGTATATCCCAGTAGCATTTTCATCCCTAGGAAATATATACCAAGCCCAAACCATGGTGGGTATTTGCTCTGAAAAGAATATGAAATGGAAATTACAATTAAATTTAGAAGACAAGCACGGTAATCCGCAAACGTTATCTTACTACTTTATAGTCACGTATTAATAAAATAGTAAGCGCAGGTAAATCCCAACTCAATGTCACTTTAGAATCTAATTTAGTTACCCCCATCACTATGTAGTACTCATAGACTAATACCACCTCGTATTGATTTATCGCGATGACTCTACGCTGAGCATATTTCTTCCTCTATTTCGCCTTGTTCTGTAATGAACAGTGTAATTATCGGCATATAAACTAAAATTCATCTGCTTGATATGCTTTTTTAAGCATTCTTTTTGAATAATTATGGTTAGTTTTTAACATTGAGTTTTACTGTTTTTATAAAACCATGTGATTAACTTGTAAAGTTTCCCTTTTTGGGTAAATTTATACTGTGATTACGTTTGATTACAAACTCTGTGTATTTGATATCATTCGTGCTTTTTGTGTATTAGACTGTATTTATCTATCTGTTTATTATCTGTTTTATTGAGTTAACACTGAAACATCAATTAACGTGTGTTTCTATTTTGGGTTCGCAAAAAACTGCAAGTTCATTATGTGTTCTTTTATTCAGTTTTCGTTCAGTTAATTCAGCCTAAGTTGCCCGCCGTTGACTCGTAATTCTAACAAAAACGAGCACTACCTGAATAAGGTACTTTTTCCAACAAGTAGGGTTTCACATGAAAAAATCAATTCTTGGTTTAGCTGTTATTTCAGCAATTCCTATGTTCTCAACAAGTGTAGTTGCTGCAGACGAAGCAGCACAGTCTATTGAAAAAATCCAAGTAACGGGTTCTCGCATTAAGCGTTCAGACATGGAAAACGCAAGCCCAGTTACTTTAATCGGTGCTGATGACATTAAAGCAATGGGTGCAACAAGCATCGATAGCGTATTACAAAAAATGACTGCCACTGGCGGTGCGATGACTAACCCAGGTATCAACAATGGCTCTGGCGGTAATGCTCGTATCGATTTACGTGGTTTAGGTGCTAACCGTACGCTTGTACTTGTTAATGGCCGCCGTATGATTGCATCAGGTACAGGTGCTGCGTCAACTGTTGACCTTAATACAATCCCAGTTTCAATGATCAAATCTGTTGAGGTATTAAAAGATGGCGCATCTGCTGTATATGGTACTGATGCGGTTGCAGGCGTTGTAAATATCATCTTAAAGGATGATTTTGAAGGCCTTGATATGAATGTAAATGCTGCTATCACCGGTGAAGGCGATGCATCAGAAAATTCTATCGACTTCACAGTAGGTACATCTTTCGATAAAGGTAATATCGTAATTGGTATGCAATACACTGATCGTGGTGAAGCTAAACAGTCAGACCGTGACTTCTCTAGCTGTCCAATTGCTGAAGATGCTAATGGCCTAAACTGTAATGGCGGCTCTGTTTACTCTGAAGGCGGTCACATTTGGCAAGACAGCCTTATTGGTGATATGAATGCCGACGGTCAAACAGTTGATGCTGATGGTAATCCAATTACTTCAGGTATTGCTATTGGTGATAATGGTTTAAGTGGTCAAGGTGGTCTTCACCCATTTACTGATGCCGATCGTTATAACTTTGCTCCAGCTAGCTACCTTTACACGCCAATGGAGCGTTTAAACCTAACTGGTATCGCTACATATGAATTAAATGATGATACTAGTCTTTTTACTGAATTTACTTACACTAAACGTTGGTCAGAGCAGCAAATGGCTGCACAACCAGTATGGTTTGGTTTTGAATACAATGAAGCGATGGGTGACTCTTTATTAGGGCAAACATATAACAGTAAAGTTGACCGTGACGGTGATGGTATCGCAGATCGTGATGCGAATGGCGACTACATTACTGAAAGCGCTAACTATGCATATGGCGATGATATTTTCTATGGCCGCCGTATGTCTGATACAGGTGCTCGTTATTTTGAACAATCTGTTGATACGGTTCGTGCTGTAATTGGCGCTGAAGGTTTTGTTGGCGATTATTCTTGGGATGTGTCTGCTAACTTCGGTCGTAACGATTCAGTGGATAAGCTAAGCAACCTTCATAATATGGGGGCTATTCAAGATCAAATCACTGAAGGTACATTCAACCCGTTAGATCAAGCTGCGTGGACTTCAGAAGACTTCCGTAAAAATGTTTATACTGAAGTAAATAATGGTGGTAGCCAATTATTTATTTTAGCTGCCTCTGTATCAGGTGAAATGTTCGAACTTCCTGCGGGTTATGCAGCTTTTGCAGCCGGTGTTGAGCGTCGTCAAGAAAAAGCATGGTATACTCCTGATTCATTAACTGCACAAGGTTTAGCGAACGATCCTCCAGTAGAGCCTACATCAGGTGGCTTTGATGTAAATGAAGCATATGTAGAATTTGCAATTCCATTACTAGCTGATGCTCCATTTGCCCAAAACGTCGAATTAAGCGCTGCAATTCGTGCGTTTGATTACAGCACATTTGGTTCTGATGAAACGTGGAAACTTGGTTTAACTTGGAAAGCTAATGACGAACTAATGTTCCGTAGCGTTGTTTCGACTGCATTCCGTGCCCCAACTGTTTCTGAACTTTATTCTGGTAACTCACCTTCGTTTGAGAATGTTACATACCCAGGTGCCCAAAGCCAAGCAGAAGTAACTGTAGGTGGTAATGATCAATTAACACCTGAAGAAGCAGATACGCTAACTGCTGGTATCGTATATGAGCCAGAGTGGTTTGAAGGTTTTTCAATGACATTAGATTACTATGACATTGAAATTGAAAATGCAATTGTGACTGTTGATAGCCAATACATTGTAGACCAGTGTGTAAATAATGACGCAAATGCTGGCACGGCTTTATGTCAATCTGCATCTGCAACAATTGATAGCACTGGACGTATTATTTTCAATAACCAATTACAAAACATTGGTTCAGAGAAAACATCTGGTTATGATTTAAACCTTGCGTATAGCTTTGAAGCAGCAGGTTTAAACTGGAAAGCTGGGCTTGATACAACGTATCTTGATGAATATGTAACACAAGTTACAGGTGAACCAACTGACTATACGGGTGTTATTACATCAGGTACGGGTGGTTATGCTGAAGTTAAGTCAAACTTAACGCTAAATGTTGCTGGCGATAACTGGGATGCACAGTATCAGGCGCGATATATTTCAGGTATGGATAGCTTTGCATGTATTGATGATCCGGCAAGCTGTTACGCACCTTCTACACCATCAGTTGTTTACCATGACATCAGTGGTACTTATTTAGTAAATGAGACGGTTTCATTATCAGCAGGTGTTAATAACTTGTTTGACAAGCAACCTCCTTACTACACAGGTAACAATGATTCAAACACTGACCCGTACACATATGATGTATTAGGTCGTCGTTTCTTCGCTGGTCTAAATGTTAAATTCTAATCAGTAAGAACATTTAATGATTAAAAGGCCCAGTTTTTACTGGGCCTTTTTTATTGAACAATTTAAAATGTGGCAGTAAACTATTTATCAAATAACTTATTAGGAGAATTGATTGCTAAAACAGGATGAGAACTTATCCTTTATTATTGAACCAGAACTAAGCCCGCGCTCAGAACAACGCATCGACTTGTATTTCTCTATCCCGAATGAAATGGGCATTAACCCGCAAACACTTAGTGAAGAGGCGTATTTTAATAACCACTTCAAATCTCATTTAGCCTACAACGCGAATAATATTCATCTACCCTTGGTTCGGAGCCGTTTTGTAAGTAAAAACAAAGGGGAACAACAAGATTATCGCCAGAACTTAAACTTATATTGTTATCAGGTACGGCTAGCTATTGATACGGATGTTAAAGATGCATTAAAGATTGACGACATCGATGAGTTTTATCAACGCGCCATAGAGCTGTCGGAACTCAGTAAAGGCTTGTTGAAAAAGTTACGCAGATACACCCCGGATAATGAAAAGCTCATTTCTTTTTATACCAATGCTGATAATTATTTAAGTTGGCAAATTGAACAGTCATTTCTAAAGTTGCTAGACGAAGGCCCTCGAAGTAGCGACCATGCAAAAGAACGCAGTGATTTATTAAGTTTTTGTAAAAGTGAACAAGCTTATCGGCAAGAGCAGCAATATAACTCTGATTCCACACTAAAAGATGCAAACCGTATTACCAATAAAATGCGTTTATTACAGCGTCTTATTGAGCATGGTGTGGTGCTTAACCGACATACGCGGCATCTAAATAGTTACTTGAAACGGATGGTGAAAGGTTCTGTTACAGCCGTCATTATGGCTTTTGTCATGGTAGTGGTATTGAATGCACGTAGTAGTTTTACCGAAGTGACTGCAACTTTGATTGTTATATTAGGTGCTATCTATGGTATGCGTGAGATTTTTAAAGAAGATATTACACGAGTTATTTGGCGCGCTATTGTCAAAGGGCGACCAAAGTGGCGTTTTCAGTTTCGTAATAGTGTGACTAAAGATAAAATTGCCACCCAGTTTATTTGGCTTGAATACACACGTTTTAAAAAGATACCAGAATCTGTTCGTAATATATTCTCAAAACGCCGACAGCAAAATAAACTTGCAGCACAGTGGTTTCATTTTGCAAGTGAAACCCGAGTAGGCGCGAAAGAGTTTTTACCAGGATACGATACCCTACAACAAACCCTTAGGTTTAACCTCGCTCCCTTCACACGCTACCTTAAAAAGGGAGAAGGTAAATTGTACCACCTTGAGAATAGTAGAATATCAAAGCAAAGCGTTGAACGTAGATATCAGTTAAATGTGGTTGTTGTATATCAAGATAAAGGCGAACGTAAACATCAGCGTTATAAAATCACTTTGAACAGAAGCAAAATAGTAAATATTGAGCTTATTTATAGCGAAATGGAATAGATTTAACGCGAGATTATTGCACTGCATCAGGTATCATCTGTTTTTTGTACTACGCTAGAGTTTTTAAATGCGATTGTTTTTGTCCCGTATGAGTGCAACAAGCCAGTGCCCGCCGCGTAAACCTATGAGTAAAATTATGTGGTCGTTATTAGGCTCGTTCTTAGGTATTTATTTAGTGGCACTGATAGGCAAAACGCTGCAGTTTGATGCCTTAACTAATCTATTTTTAATCGGTTCATTAGGGGCAACGGCTGTGCTTATTTACGGTGCGCCATTGGCTGAGTTTTCTCAACCGCGAAATCTTGTCGGTGGTCACTTATTTAGTGCAATGGTGGGGGTTACGGTTGCTAAATTTTTAACGGCTGATCTGATGTTAGCTAGTGCTCTTGCTGTATCACTATCTATTGCTGTGATGCATTTAACGCGCACTTTGCATCCTCCGGGTGGGGCAACTGCATTAATAGCCGTTATTGGTGGTGAGAGTATTCATCAGCTCGGTTATTATTATGTTATTAGTCCAGTATTATTTGGTTCGTTGATTATGTTATTGGTTGGTTTGCTTGTGAATAACCTATCACGTAATCCTAAGCGTCATTACCCAGTATATTGGTGGTAAAATCAGTCTAGCTTGCAAAGATGGTAGCGAACTACCATCTTTATCAATCAATTATTTATCTAAGCCCGTTTTACTGTACAAAGACACTTTATCTGAAACTAAGGTGATTTCGATATTTTTTGCTTCATCACCCCAAGTACAATTAGTGTGAAGGGTTTTTTCAACACAGTTGTCTGCGCTGCCAAGAATTGCTTCGACTTCTGTCTTATCCATGCCTATAGAAATTTTCTCATAGTTTTCTAAGTTTACTTTTGAGCAGGCTGCGAGTGATAAAGTAGCTGCAATTATTAAAAGCTTTTTCATAAATAGTGTCCTTTATTAGTGTTTAAATTTTCTTATTTGTACAATCATGCCCATTTTCGGGTGGTCAAAATAATGAACCTCACCACTGATCACGCGTTTAAACTGAGAAAAACGGGCGCTTTGAATTTCCCCGTTATCGAGCTTTTCACTGATATCGAGGTTGGTATTAATAAATAGGTAGTGGCGTAAGTAAATATTAAAAAAGCCATCTAATTCCCATTTATCTTGAGTTTGTTGCGTTACAGGCTCAAGTGTTTGCACCGGGTTGACTAAGCTAATAAAGCTAGCATTATTATTTAAATTACTATTGGCGATAGGTGGGGTACTGAGGTGTTGGCCGCCAAATAACTTAATGCTTTGCGAGCGCGATTTACTTGCGCCTTCGAATCGCCAGCCTGTGTGCAACAAAGGCTTTAAGCCTTTTCGTACCAACTCGCGCTGTTGGCTTTTAAACTGTAGCTGCTCAGGGTTTAACAAATAGGTGCTGACCATGTCATCTCTGGCCTCTGCCTCAGGGCTAAGTGGCAAAGAGTCGTAACTGGCAATGTAATCGATAGTATCATCACATAAGCTTGAACGGCTGGCGCCAATCACAGTATCAGTTAGCGAGGTTGAATTAAATCGGCTGTCTCCAGCAATACAGTCTTGTTTAGCTTGTTGAGTATATAAAGGAGTCAGTAAGTCAACTTTGTTGCTTGCCTTAATGGGCTCTTTTTTAAGGCTAAAATCTTCTTGTAAATAAGGAGCAGGGCGCTGTTTGAATATCAGCACCTCTACTTCAAACCATCGCTCTGCGAATGCTGTGCTGCTAAATGCACAACATAAAATTAATAATGATTTTTTAAACAACATTAATGGCTAACCTTTTTAGAGAAATCTGCAATCATTGCAGTGACCATTTTTAAGCGTTCACGGGCATTTGCCTCACTGATCGCAAAGCGCAGTTTATTTGCGCCATCCATTTTGTACACATGGGGTGCACTTTGTATCAAACCAATGATGAAGCTCGGGTTAACCTTTGTATCTTGGGTAAACTCAAAGTAACCACCTTTTGGATTTGCTTCAATCTTTTTAATGCCTAATTCACTGGCTTTTAGTTTAAGTTGCTGCAAACTAAATAGGTTTTTAGTTGCATCAGGCAGTAAACCAAAGCGGTCAATTAACTCGACTTGCAGTTCATCCATGTCATCTACAGTAGCACAGCTTGCAATACGTTTGTAAATACCTAAACGGGCGTTGACGTCATGAATATAGTCATCGGGTAATAAAGCCGCGAGTTTTAAATCGACTTCACTTTGCTGTTGCAATAAGTTATCAAGTGTTGGCTCTTTGCCTTCGCGCAGTGATTTAACTGCTTGCTCAAGCATTTCCATATATAAATTAAAGCCTATAGTTTGCATTTGACCCGATTGGTCATCACCGAGTAATTCCCCCGCACCACGAATTTCTAAATCGTGTGTGGCTAACGCAAAGCCTGCGCCTAAGTCTTCTAAAGACTCTATAGCCTCTAAGCGTTTTACGGCATCTTTTGAAAGCGACTTCGGATGGCCGGTTAATAAATAAGCGTACGCTTGGTGATGGCTACGACCCACACGACCACGCAGCTGATGCAGTTGCGCAAGGCCTAACTTATCGGCTCTATCCATGATGATGGTATTGGCTGTGGGTATATCAATACCGGTCTCGATGATGGTGGTACAAACTAATACATTGTATTTTTGATGGTAAAACTCACTCATTAACTGTTCGAGTTCACGCTCGCGCATTTGTCCATGCGCTGACGCGACACTCGCTTCAGGTACCCATTCACTGATCTCTTGAGTTACACGGTCAATGGTTTCTACATTGTTGTGCAAAAAGTACACTTGGCCACCACGCTTGATTTCACGCAATATTGCTTCACGAATAAGCTCAGCATCGCGCTGGCGAACAAAGGTTTTTACAGCCAAGCGCTTAGCCGGTGGGGTGGCAATGATAGATAAATCACGCATGCCGCTCATTGCCATATTTAATGTACGTGGGATAGGTGTTGCGGTGAGCGTTAAAATATCGACATCGGCACGTAATGATTTGATTTTTTCTTTTTGTCGTACACCAAAGCGATGCTCTTCATCCACAATCAATAGGCCTAAATCCCGAAAATTAATATCTTGTTGAATTAATTTGTGGGTACCGATGACAATATCAAGCTTCCCTTCGGCCATTTTTTCTAGGGTATCTTTTTGCTCTTTAGGCGAGTTAAAGCGTGAAAGCACACCGACTTCAATGGGGAAATCGGCAAAACGGTCTTTAAAGTTTTCAAAATGTTGTTGGGCAAGTAGGGTAGTTGGCACCAATACAGCCACTTGTTTATTGTCGTTCACTGCAATGAATGCGGCGCGCATAGCGACCTCAGTTTTACCAAAGCCGACATCACCACACACCAGTCTATCCATGGCGTGTTTGCTTTGCATATCACCGACAACAGCTTCAATGGCGTTACGTTGGTCGTCAGTTTCTTCAAATGGGAAACCATCACTAAAGGCGCGATAGGCGCTGCCATCAAGGGCGAAAGCATTACCTGGTTTTGCTTGACGTTGGGCGTAAATATCAAGCAGCTCTGCGGCGACATCACGAACTTTTTCAGCAGCACGTTTTTTGGCTTTCTCCCAAGCATCAGAGCCTAGTTTATGCAGTGGCGCTGTGGCTTCTTCACCACCCGAATAACGGCTTAACATGTGTAGGGCAGATACGGGTACATAAAGTTTAGCTTCACCGGCATAGGTGATGGTTACAAACTCAGTGACCAGTCCTGCTGCATCAATAGTTTGTAACCCCTGATAACGGCCAACACCGTGGTCTAAATGCACAATGGGCTGACCGACTTTAAGCTCAGCTAAGTTGCGGATCAACGCATCTTGGCTGGCTTCGTATTTATGTTTACGGCGACGGCGCTGGGAGACTTTGATACCCAGTAATTCTTGTTCGGTAATGATGCTCAATGCAGGCTTTGTACTTAATAATACACTTTGCTCAAGCGGGCTGACAATTAACCCAACATCGCTATTGCTAGCGGTAAAGTCATCGAAAGACGAAAACTCTTTGAGTTTTAAGCCACTGGGTTTTAGTAACGCAAGTAATGACTCACGACGCCCGTCAGATTCTACCGAGATCAGTACGCGGCCTTTTTGTTTCTTTTGCGCTGCTACATACTCAATAAATGCTTGATAGGGTTCATGTTGCTTGTGATCAATTCGAACAGCGGGAAGATCGCCCGTGGCTAAGTTTTTATTGCCAGCTTTAGTGGGTAATTTAGCTTGGCTTAAACGTATGCGGGCAAAGTTACCTAAGTTTGAAAATAACTCATTGAGTGGCTGATAAAGCTCAGACGGCTCAAGCAAAGGTCTTAACGGATCGACTCGGCGGTTTTCATAGCGAACATTGACATCATGCCAGAATTTATCGGCAGCATGCTCTAAATCGCCATACTGCATCACTGTTGTGGTCTCTGGTAGGTAGTCAAAAATGGTGGCAAGCTGCTGAAAAAACAGCGGCATATAATACTCAATACCCGCAGGCCAGTTTCCTTTAGTGACTTGCATGTACACGGAATCTTGCTCAGCGCTTGCGCCAAATTTTTCTCGGTAGTTTATTCTAAAGCGCTCAATGTCATTTTCATTGGTTGGAAACTCATGAGCAGGGAGTAGCTCTATTTTATCTACTTTTTCGTCAGAACGCTGGGTTTCAACATCAAATAGGCGAATAGAGTCTAGCTCGTCGTCAAAAAAATCTAACCTAAATGGGTGCGGGCTACCCATAGGGTATAAATCAACAATTGAGCCACGAATAGCGTATTCACCATGCTCCATTACTTGTTGAACATGCAAATAACCGGCTTGCTCAAGATTACTCCGTAAGCTGTGAGTGTCTAGATTATCGCCCACTTTAAAATTAAGTGTAGAGCCATAAATAAACGAGGCCGGGGCCGTGCGCAGCATGAGAGTTGATACAGGCACAATTAATACACTTTGTTGTTCTTTTTTTAATGTATTAAGGGTCGCTAAACGTGACGAAATAATATCTTGGTGCGGCGAGAAGTGATCATACGGCAGGGTTTCCCAGTCAGGAAATACCATTACCGGGTGATCGGGTAATAAATAATCGAGTTCTGTCTCTAAGCGCAGCGCACTGGGTGTATCTGGGGTAACAATAAGCACTAAACCATCTTGCTGTTGAACCCCTTGTGCGATAGCGATACTGAGACCGCTGCCGGCGAGTTGCCCCCATTGAATTTTATCTTTTTGAGATTTAACCCAAGGCAAGGCTGCCCATTGCGCAAACGCCATTTATTACTCCTTTATTCAGTGTTGAGCTAATTATTAGTCACGGTAAATTTTTGTTAGGTCTTGATAGTGATCGATGCGGCGATCACGTAAATAAGGCCATATACGTCTTACGTTTTCGGAGCGTTTTTGATCAAGTTCTACTACCAGCACTTGCTCGTCAGTATTATTTGCTTCGCTGAGCATTTCACCTTGAGGGCCTGCAATAAATGAATTGCCCCAAAATTGAATACCGTCACTTTGCTCGCTTGGATCACTCTCATGGCCTACACGGTTGGCACTGATAACGGATACACCATTAGCAACAGCATGGGCACGTTGCGAAATAACCCATGCATCTTTTTGTCGTGTTTTTTCGTCGCTATCGTCACGAGGATCCCAACCAATTGCAGTAGGGTAAATTAATAACTCAGCTCCCGCCATAGCCATCAAGCGGGCAGCTTCTGGAAACCATTGATCCCAGCACACTAATACGCCTAACTTACCTACTGAGGTTTGAATAGGTTCAAAGCCTAAATCGCCAGGGGTAAAGTAAAACTTTTCATAAAACCCCGGGTCATCAGGGATGTGCATTTTGCGATATTTACCTGCAATTGTGCCGTCTTTTTCTAGCACAACCGCAGTATTGTGATAAAGGCCGGTGGCGCGTTTTTCAAATAATGAGGCCACTATGACGATGTTTAGCTCTTTTGCTAATTCGCCCAATGTGTCACTACTTGGCCCTGGGATAGTTTCTGCTAAATCAAAAACATCAACGTCTTCTGTTTGGCAAAAGTAGAGGCTGCGGTGCAGCTCTTGTAGCACTACAAGTTGAGCGCCTTGGTTTGCAGCGTCACGTATGCCTGCAATTGATTTTGCCATGTTTTGCTCGGCGTTATCACTATTGCTCTGCTGCACTAAGGCAACCGTTAGTTTATTTGACGAAGTCATTATGGTGCTCCAACTAAAAATCCGCGAGGTAATTGCATAGTAATGCAATGTAAGCTGCCAAACTGATGAATAATAGGCAAACAGTTTATAGCAATAATGGTGTGCTCAGGGTAAGCACATTGAACTTGCGCAAGTGCTCGTTCATCGTTTTCATCATTATAGGTAGGCACCAGTACAGCACCATTGATAATTAAATAATTTGCATAGGTTGCAGGTAGTCTATCACCATCGCTGTTATACACTGCTTTTGGCCACGGTAAATCAATTAACGTATAAGGTTGACCTGATGGGGTTTGAAAATCTTGCAATTGTGTTTGCATTTTATCAAGCGCGTCAAAATGTTCATCTGTGCTGTCATCACATTTAACATAGACAAGCGTATTATTTGGTGCAAAGCGTACAAGGGTATCAATATGGCTGTCTGTGTCATCACCGGCTAAATAACCATGGTCAACCCACAAAAACGAACTTGCCCCTAATTGCTGCTGCAATTGTGCTTCAAGCTCTGGTTTTGTCAGGGTCGGGTTGCGGTTTTGGTTGAGTAAACACTCGCGGGTGGTGAGTAATACACCGTGCTCATTTATTTCAACGCCGCCGCCTTCTAATACTAAATCAATTTTTTGATATTGATTTGCAGGTGCTGCAAGCTGAGTAACAAGTACTTCGTTTATTTTATTATCAAGAGCGCTTTCAAACTTGTTACCCCAGCCGTTGAAGGTGTAATCAAGAATAGCTAATTGGCTTGCATCATGTGTGTTTGCACAGGTAAGCGGGCCATGATCGCGCGCCCAAGTGTCATTACATGGCGCAACAACAAAAAGTACACGTTCAAGATCAACATGATGATTGGATAATAATTGGCTTATATGTGCTTTTAAAACATCATTATGAGCAATAATAACAACCGTTTGACGCTGGCAAATTTGTTGGCAAAGCGCGACATAAACGGGTTCAACAGCACTGAGGTTATCCCGCCAATCAGTGGCTTGGTGTGGCCAAGTAAGCATCACTGCATCTTGTTCGGCCCATTCAGGTAAAAGTCTAAAGTTCATGAATTTAATAAACAAACAAAGGTGTGCCTAGTTTAGCATTTCAAGCACAGATGTCAGCTTTTTATAGCCTAAGTTGATTGCTCATTTTCAGGTTTGTCTAATTGCTGCTGTTGACGCTTTTTTAATTGCCTTGTTTGTGCATGCAAACTGGCTCGTACCACTAACTCTTGGTCTGAATCACGAATAGCGACAAATAAAAGCGTGTATTGCTTTTGCCCATTAGCAAGTTCGTCAATTGCCACTACCTCTGTGTAACAATAAACCGCTGACGCTTCATGTTGCAAAAATAGTTTAGTGCGAAATGCCTGACCTATCTCATAGGCTTCACTGCAGCTAAATTTAACCCCACCACCGCCGTAGCTATCGCAATACATGGCATTATCTTCAGGCTGTTCAGAGGCTAGAATATGGCTCATTATCAGATCGATTTTACGTGATTGGGCTTGTAAAAAAACGGCGAGCTCTTGTGCTATATCACCTAAATTACGCAGTGGTCTTAATGAGCTTTGTTCAAGTTCGCTGACTTCGTTAGCAAGTTTAAACAGGGGAGGAATATCGGCTTCTAATTGAGCAGGGCTTTGCGGCACGCTTTGCTTGTCAACGGCAAATAAATTGACTCGGTTACTTTCAGCTATTTGAAAGTACTGCTCAAACTCGGCTATTTTTTCACTACTCATTAGTTTTCTCCACAACGCGCGTTTACTAATAGTAGCGCTGACACGTGTTAATTGCTAGTGATGTAACCATTATAAAAAAGGGCAAACCTATGTTTGCCCTTCATTTTTTAAAGGTAAATGGTTATAAATTACCTTCAGGAGTATCCACGTTTTCACGTTTATGATGGGCGGCTATTTCATCGGCGAGCTCGTCACGGGAGCGTTTTTCACTGAGTTTACGATCAGTAAGCCAGTAGAAAAACAAGGGCACAAAGAATACCGCTAAGAAGGTTGCAGCCATCATGCCACCCATAACACCGGTGCCAACGCTGTGACGCGCACCTGCACCCGCACCTGAGCTCAGCACTAATGGCACAACGCCTAATATAAACGCCAGCGATGTCATTATAATAGGCCTAAACCGTAAACGTGCTGCTTCAAGGGCTGCCGCACTTGCGCTCCAACCTTGCTGGTGCTTCATCAAGGCGTATTCAACAATCAAAATGGCATTTTTACTGGCAAGGCCAAGTAGAGTAACGAGGCCGATTTGGAAGTAAACATCGTTGGTCATACCTACTAGCCAAATGGACACAAGCGCGCCAAAGGTACCAAAAGGCAGAGCCAGCATGACCGATAATGGCAGTGACCAACGCTCATAAAGCGCCGCAAGAATTAAGAATACCATGATGACAGCAAGGCCAAGTGCAATACCGGTTGTGCCTGAGCTGCGTTTTTCTTGATAGGCAGAGCCCGTCCAATCATACGTCATGTCTGGTGGTAGCACGGCTTTTGCAATACGCTCTACTTCGGCAATGGCTTGTCCAGAGCTGTAGCCTGGTGCTGCGTTACCCAATAACTTAACCGCTGAAAGGTTGTTATAACGGTTTAGACTTTCAGGACCGCGACTAAATTCTATATTAGTAAACGCAGACATGGGTACCATAGTGCCTTGGCTATTTTTAACATAAATACGGCCGATGTCGTCGGGTTTCATTCTAAACTCAGCCTCAGCAGACATAAGTACCTGCCATGCACGGCCGAATTTATTAAAATCATTAACGTAGTAGGTGCCTAACGTACCGGCAAGGGCGGTGAAAGCATCGTCGATTTCAATGCCCATGGCACGGGCTTGTTCACGATCAACATCCACTTTTAACTGTGGTGCATTAGGGCGCCATAATGTTTGTAAGCCACTTAGCACAGGACTTTTTTGTGCCTCTGCCATCATTAGTCCCATTGCTTGTTGGAGTTTTTCTGGGCCGCCAGCGCCTTTGTTTTGAATATAAAATTCAAAACCACCGGTGTTTCCTAAGCCAAAAATAGCAGGAGGGTTAAAAGCCAGTACCAGAGCTTCGTTAATATGAGCGGTCTTCATAAAGAGCTCATTAACCAAGCTTTTAGTATCTATTTCGCGCTCATCCCAGTGTTTTTGCGTAACAAACAAGGTTGCTGCGCTATTTTTGTAACCGCCGCCAATAAAGTCAAAGCCGGTAAATGCGACGACATTTTCATTTGCAGGGTTTGATTGCACTGCGGCAACAACTTGTTTCACGACTTCTTCAGTGCGTTCCAAAGATGAGCCATCGGGTAAGAAAATTGCTGAAATATAATAGCCTTGATCTTCATCAGGCACGAGGGAGCTAGGGGTGTTTTTCCAAAGCCCAATAGTGATAGAGACCATACCTATCATTAATAACAAACCCAATGCACCGCGACGCACCATAAAACCAACAGTGCCAACGTATTTACTGGTTATTTGCGTAAAAACACGGTTGAACCATAAAAAGAAGCGAGCGGTTTGTTTGTGCTCTTGTTTTAAAATAAGTACACACAGTGCAGGGGTCATCGTCAGTGCAACGACACCAGATAAACTCACCGCAATTGAAATGGTGATTGCAAATTGGCGGAAGAGCTCACCTGTAAGGCCACCTAAAAACGCAATAGGTACGAATACTGAGCAAAGCACCAGTACAATGGCGACAACGGGCCCAGATACTTCTTGCATGGCTTTGATGGCAGCCTCATGAGCACTTACGTGTTCTTCGTGCATAATTCGCTCAACATTTTCGAGCACAACAATAGCATCATCAACAACAATACCAATTGATAACACCATGCCAAATAAGGTCAGCGAGTTAATTGAATAACCCAGCATATACATGCCAGCAAAGGTACCCAGTAATGACACAGGTACAGCCAATGTAGGAATCAGCGTTGCACGCCAGTTTTGTAAAAATAGATACACCACCAAAAATACTAAAATCATGGCTTCGATGAGGGTGATCACTACCTCACGAATGGATACTTCAACAAATCGTGTGGTGTCGTATGAATTTAAATGAGCAAGTCCGGTAGGAAATTGCTGTTTTATTTCATCTAATACGCCATTTACTTCGGCGGCAACATCCAACGCATTAGCACCAGGTTGTAAAAATATCCCTAATAAAACAGCTTCTTTGCCATTAATTGTGCCGCTAAAGTTATAATCTTTAGAGCCAAGCTCCACGCGAGCAATATCTTTTAAACGTAAACTACTGCCGTCAATATTTGAACGAATAATGATTTCTTCAAATTGTTCGGGTTCAGATAAGCGCCCTTGTGCGGTAACACTGTAAACAAGCTCTTGCGCTGATTGTGAGGTTGGCGTTGCGCCAATAGAGCCCGCGGCATATTGCGAGTTTTGACTGCGAATTGCGCCAGCAACTTCTTCAACGGTTACACCAAGTTGACTCATGACATCTGGGCGCAACCAAATACGCATGGCGTAGTCTTTTGCGCCAAAAATTTGCACGCTGGTGGTACCGGGAATACGTTTAATGCGATCTAAGATGTTTAAAGTAACGTAATTCGATGTCCATAAACTATCTCGGCTGCCATCGGGTGAGTAAAACGCGTGAACTTGTAAAAAGCTTGATGACCCTTTTTGCACAACCACACCTTGGCGGCGTGTTTCTTCTGGCAAACGGGCTTCAACTTGTTTAACACGGTTATTAACGTTTACAGCAGCTTGGTCAATATCAGTGCCAATTTCAAAGGTTACTTCAATAGTGGTCGCGCCAGAGCTGGTTGAGGTTGATGCCATATACATCATGCCTTCAACCCCGGTAATTGCATTTTCAATCGGTGCAGCTACGGTTTGTTCAAGTACTTGTGCTGAAGCGCCGGGGTAGGCTGCTGTTACCTGTACTACAGGTGGGGCAATTTCAGGGTATTGTGCAACCGGCAAGCTGCGCATTGCGGCAAGGCCCGCCAGCACAATAACAATTGATATAACAAACGCAAATATAGGTCTGTCGATAAAATAACGAGAAAACATAAGACTCCCTGTGCTTATTCAGCGTTCGCACTGTTTGATGCATTATTTACCGCGACAGGCATGCCTGGGAAGAAAATCTTCGCCATGCCATCGATGATCACTTCATCACCTTCATTAAGTCCTGACTTAATAAGCCAAAAGTTTTTATCCCCTTCGTTTTCAGGCTTTTGGATCCATTCACCTACTTCAACGGGAGCTGGGCGAGCAATAGTGCCACCTTGTTCATTTTTGCCGACCAGATAAACAAATTTACCAGTGCCATTATCAAGTACAGCTCGCTGTGGAATAACAAAGGCATTTTTGCGCACTGCGCCGTTTAAGCTAACACGGACAAATTGGCCTGGACGCAGTTTAAAATCAGGATTTGGGATAATCGCTTGTAGTTCACTTGTTCCCGTATTTGGGTTGATGCGTACATCAGAAAAGTTTACTTCACCAGTGTGGCCATAGAGTGAACCATCTTGCAGTTTGAGAGAGGTTTTCCATTGACCATTTTTAGGTAGAGTGAGTGAGCCGTTAGCCATATCTTGGCGCATTTGTAATTGTTCGCGCTCAGAAATACCAAAACGTAAACGTATTGGATCTAGCTGGGTAATTTGCGTTAACAATAAATCAGGGCCAGAGACATAAGTGCCCTCTGAGACAAATTCACGGCCCATAACCCCAGCAACGGGCGCTTTGACTTGGGCATATTCTAGATTTAACTTTGCTTCGTTTAGCGCTACTTTAGCAGCAGCTAAATTGGTTTGTGCAATATCTTGTGTTGAGCTGGCATTATCGTAATCACGTTGTGAAACCGATTTATCTGCACGCAGCTTTGCCAACCTTTTAACATCGCGCTGTGCTTGGATAAGCGATGCATTTGCACCGTCAAGCGCCGCTTGCGCACGCTCAACAGCCAATTGATAAGGTTCTAGGTTGATTGTAAATAAAGACTGATCTTTTTTTACGGTTTGGCCTTCATCAAAGTTACGTGATTCTAATATACCAGTTACCCGCGCTCTTATTTCAACCTCTTTAGAGCCTGATAGTGTCGCAGGTAACTCAATAGTAAACGGGGCATCTTCTGTTTTAGCTAACACAGTAGAGACAGAAGCAGGATGCATAGCGGCTTGTTGTGCTTTAGGTGCTTCACTACATCCTTGAAGAAAGAGCGAGGCAGAGGTAAATAAAAATAATGACAATTTCGATAGTACGAAAGGCTGACGCATGGTTACTCCACAGTTCCAATTGTATAAGTATTAGGTTTAAGCAAATTAAGCTGATTGAGTATGGTTTATTGTGCAATTAATAACCACACCGTTTAATTAATGATAGATATTCAGCTTAAGTAAACGCAAGTGTATACCTATTTTCTAAATGGGTATACACTTGCGTTTACTTTTTTCAATGTTAGTGTGAAAAAAAAATTGATTAAAACAGGGGGCGATGTGGAATCAAGTAATAGTAAACAAAATGACGTGCTATGTGCTGCAATTCAAGAGTTTGCGCAAAATGGGCTACTTGGCACAACAATGGAAACCATTGCTAAGCAAGCCAATGTTTCTAAGCGCACCTTATATAAGCATTATGCCAATAAAAATGCCTTGTTTGATGATGTGGTTGCATTGTTATTACAACGTTTTTCACAATTACATAAATATCAATACCAAGCTGATGTTGATATCTATGAGCAATTAAAAGAGTTAGCTAAGGTCTGCTTGTCACTTGGCAATGATGAAAACTACTTAACCTTGTCGCGTATTGTGATCATTGAGTCAATGCGTGATAAAGAGCAAGCCGCACGATTAGAAGAACAGTTTTTAGAGTGTGAGAAGGGGCTACTTACGTGGTTTGAGCAAGCCCATCAAGCGGGCGTATTAAATGATGTGCCAGCAGATATTGCGGCTTCATTTTTCTACGGTGGTTTAAAAAATATGGGGTATTGGGAGCAAGTTATAATGTGGAAACCCGCATTAGATGAAGCGAGCTTAGAGCAATTAATAGATTTGACTTCACGGTTTTTTGTTAGCGGAATAAAATTGCAAAAATAAAAAGAGGTGGAACTTATCCATTAGTTCAACCTCAGGGTATTGATCTATTTTAGTACAATCTAGTTATTTAAGTAGTTCGACTAACTCGGTTAAATCTTTCACATTGTAATCAGGTTTTTGTGCGAGTGGGTATAAGGCTTTACCTGGGCGCGCAATAAATGCCGTTTGTAGGCCTGCCGCTTTTGCACCAGCAACATCCCAGCCATGGGCTGCTACCATTAACGCATCTTCTGCTTTTACATTTAGCTGTTTTAATGCCCACTCATAGGCACGTAAATCAGGTTTGTATATTTTAATATCTTCAATACTATATCTGGCTTCAAAGTAATCAGTTAAACCCGCACTTTCAAACTGCGCTTTTACGCCATTATTAGATGAATTGGTTAAGCTCACTAATTTGTAGCCACTGTCTTTTAATGCTTGTAAGCCTGCTTTAACATCTGGGTGTGCTGGTAGGCTTAATAATGGTGTGACAATAGCGGTTTTAGCTTGTTCGGCACTAATTTTAATATCATTGTTTTGTGCCACCATTAATAATGATGCAACCCCAATTTTGCCAAAATCCTGATAGTCGCCGATGGCTGTGCTCACTAGAGAGTGATGTAACATGGTTGAAAACCAAAGCGGAAGTAAATCTTCTCGTCCACCTAATGCCGCACCAATTGATTCGCGCATTGAATCCAGATCGAGCAATGTTTCATTAACGTCAAAAATAATAACTTTTGGTTTGTGCTGTACAGGATCAGCTGCCATTACATCTCCTCCGAACAATTGACCTAACAGTACTAACGATAAACTTAGCTTTGTTAGAGTTTTAAAAATAGCCATATATTTTAATGCCCTTGTATTTACAGTTTAAGGGGCTAAAACTGAGCACTCTCGGTTCTAACTAACTCCCCATTTATTATCTACGAACCAGTATAGTGTTTGGTTTTTCTAAATAAACATTGCAAAACTGAAAGCTACATTCGAAAATATTAAATGAAATAGAGGGGCAGCTATGTACAGTGTGAGCGATCTAGAAACATTTATTGCGATTATAGAGAATAAAGGCGTGCTTGCAGCGGCAAGCGCACAAGGGTTATCTCCAGCCACTGTTAGCCATCGATTAGCTAAATTAGAGCGAGAGTTAGCAACCGTTTTAGTCTTTAGAGATAGTCGGCGCATACGGCTATCACCTGCTGGAGAGGTGTTTTATCAGCGCGTTGGTACGATCCTTGAAGCATTACATGATGCCGAATACAGCATTGGTGCACGTGGTTCATCAGTGAGTGGGTTACTACGAGTAACTATGCCTCCTTGGGTGTTTTCAAAGTTTGTGATGCCAAAACTGATTGCGTTTGAGCAGCAGTACCCTGAATTACAATTAGACTTTTCGATTTCAGATAACTTCGTCAATGTTGTCGATGATGCACAAGATATTGCGATCAGGGTGGGAAAGCTGAATGACTCGGCCTTGTTATCACGAAAAATAGTCAACAATCACCGTGTTTTATGTGTGGCACCTAGCTATGTAGAAAAATACGGTATGCCAACATCTTTTGAGCAACTGCAGCAACACTTTTGGGTGTGTTTGCCGTGGCAACGACAACTAAAACTAAATAATGGCGCTGGCAAAGTTGTCAACTTTAATGCTAAAACGCGTTTCACTATTTCTAATTCAGATAACATGACTCAAGCCGCGATAGCAGGGCATGGCATTGCAATAAAATCTAAGTTAGCTATTGAAGATGAATTAGACACCGGCGTACTACTTGAGGTTTTGCCCGGTATTTTAGCTGATGGTGATGCACCAGTGTGGTTTTTAAAGCCACAAAATAGTTTAACAACCCGTAAAACAGAGGTTTTTTATGAGTTTATGAAGTCATTATTTTTTAATACTGATTCAAATAATGGCAAGGGATAAAAATAGTAACCCTAAAATAACGACAATTTAACAATTTGCCTTGTAATTAGCGCTAAAACTCGTAACCTAAGCTTAATAATTATAATAGTGAGTTATAATGTGGCACAAAGTAAAGTAACGACAACATTCGTTGAACTGTCTGCTCAAATAAGACGTTTTGTATCACGTATTGTATTACCTGATGATGTAGAAGATATCGTTCAAGAGACATTTGTTAAAAGCTATGAAGCTGACTTGAAACAAGATATTAAATACACTCATAGCTATATGTTAAAAACGGCGAAAAATTTAGCTTTAAATCATGTTGCTAAGTGGGATAATAAACATAATAACTCACTTGATACTGGTGATGATTATCAACAGCATTTGAAATCAATGCAGCTTGAAGATGAAGTAACATCAAAAGAGCGTTTTTTACTTTTTTGCCGTGCGACGGAGCAGCTTAGTCAACCAGTACGAAAATGCTTTATATTAAAAAAAGTATATGGTTTGAGCCAAAAAGAAATCGCAAAGCAAATGAACTTAAGTGAAAGCACCGTGGAAAAACACATCGCAAAAGGTTTACTTAAGTCGATGCAATATATGCAGCAACAAGAGCAAACATCCGCTGATCATGAGCACCGTTCAGTCACTACCAGGAGGGTGGGTAAATGAGCAATATTCATCAATTTTCGTCTAAAGATGTTATTCAATCGCAAGCCAGTCGCTGGATCAGCGCCATGGATCGCGGCTTATCGGAGCAAGAAAGAGAGCAGTTTCAACTGTGGGTGCAGCAAAGCAAGGCACATCAAGATGCGGTTTTTGAACTTGCACAGTTATGGGATGAGTTAAGTGTTCTCAATGAGTTAAGCAGTTTGTTTCCAAATAAACAGGTGCCTTCTAAAAATTCAATTTCAAATACACGCTTTACCATAGCTGCAAGTATTTTTGCTGTTATCCTGATGGCGACGTTTATGTTTGCAGGCTTCAATTTTTATCCCAGTTCAGTGCAAGATCAAGCCAAGTACAGCAAAATTTATCGTACCAAAGTAGGCCAGCAGGCTACTTATGTTCTCCCAGACAGCACCATAGTGCAATTAAACACCAATAGCTTATTAGAAGTTGCTTATACCCAAGGGCGTAGACAGCTTATTTTAAGCCGCGGCGAAGGGCGCTTTAATGTCGCTAAAGATCCATCGCGGCCATTTAGTGTCATGGCGGGTGATAAATCGTTCACTGCGTTGGGTACTGTGTTTAATGTTCAGCGTAACGCCTCATCAGATTTAGAGCTCGTGGTGACTGAAGGGAAAGTGATGATCACTGATCCAAGTGTGGCGGTAAATGCGGATGATTTTGTTAGGTTGCAACAGGCTAATAATGAGACTGAGCAAGTGAAAAAAATTAACGCGAGTATTGTTATTTCTGGAGAAAAAGCGCTAATAAAAGAAAGTATTACCAAACCGATAAAACAGTTATCAATGGATGATGTACAGCGAGATTTAGCATGGCAACATGGCATGCTAATTTTTAATGGTGAGCCACTAAGTGAAGCATTGCAAGAGGTTAGCCGTTACACTGCGACACGGTTTGAGTTAAAAGACCCTTCATTAGCATCGCTTAAAGTAGCTGGAGTATTCAAAGCGGGTGATATCATCGGCTTACTTGATAGCCTGCAAGCAAATTTAGCGATAGAGCATGAGCGGTTAGGTGAACATATTGTTAGCCTAACACAAGGCGATCATAGTTAAGTTGGTGAGTTAAACTCTGACTAAAAACATGAAAAGTAGCAATGCTGAAAACAAAAAGTAAAAAAATAATAAATAAAAAGTCAAAGGCATGTAGAGGATTATTCGTTCTCAACTGTTTGTATAAGTTGCGTAGTAACCAAACGTATCCATTATGTGAGTTGATTGCATTGGCGCCTTTAGTTTGTAGCCTGAATGTACAAGCTAATGCCGTTAAATCACAGATGGTGCAATTTGATATTAAAGCGCAACGAGCAGACCTCGCACTGATTGAATTTGCAAAACAAACTGAACAAACCGTGGTTTTTTCATTTGAGTTAGCAAAGCAATATCAAGCTCAATCAGTGTTTGGTTATTACACTCAGTTGGATGCACTCAATACGATGTTGCAAAATACTGAACTCGATGCGGTTGTTGATCAAAATGGTTTACTGAGCGTAAAACTCAAACAAATCAATAGGAATGATAACAACATGACAAAGCTTTCTGGGGTCAGTGCAGCCGTTTTACCACTTTTAATGGCAACAAACAGCCAAGCCGTTAATGCGCAAGAGCAAGCGGCACAAGAAAACATAGAAAAAATAGCTATCGTTGGTAGCCGTGTAGCCGGGCGTTCGGTCGAAGATTTACCTGTTCCTGTTGATATTTTAAGTGCAGAAGCGCTGGAAAATACGGGGCAGACAGAAGTTGGCCGAATGTTACAATCAATAGCTCCTTCATTTAACTTTTCTAGCTCATCAATCAGTGACGGTACAGATGCACTTCGCCCCGCAACGTTACGTGGCCTAGGCCCTGATCAAACGCTGGTACTTATCAACGGTAAGCGTCGCCACCAAGCCAGCATCATCCATATCAATACATCTGTAGGGCGCGGAACAGCGGGCACCGACATGAATGCTATTCCTGCGGCATCGATTAAACGTATTGAAGTATTACGTGACGGCGCTGCGGCACAGTATGGCTCAGATGCCATTGCCGGTGTTATTAATATTGTACTCAAAGATGCTGATGAAGGCGGGAAAGCGGCAATTAATTATGGTCAATACTCAGAAGGCGATGGTGAAACAGTTAATATCGACTTCAATAAAGGCTTTGCGTTAGGTGATGAAGGTTATTTAAACACCACGCTTAATTACCGCGATCGTGCGCCAACTAACCGAGCCGGTCTTCATGGCTCTTGCCAGTTCTATGGCTGTACAGAGCTTGATGATGGTACTTTACTCGCTGGAGATCCTCGTGAACTCACAGCACCGCGTGATACTTTTAGAATTGGTGACGCTGACTCACAACAATTTGCTTTAACAGTAAATACAGGCTACGAATTAGCTGGTGGCGAGCTATATGGTTTTATTACTTATTCAACGCGTGATAATGAATCAGCCGCGTTTTTCCGTCACAATGCTAATGCCGGTGGTAACCCCGTTTTACAAGATGGCGATGCTGTTATTCCAATGGGCTTCTTACCGAAAATAAACACCACTATTGACGATATTTCATATAACTTTGGTTTCAAAAAAGAGTTTGATAACGACTCAAGCCTCGATCTTTCATACACCTATGGTGAAAACAGTATCGACTACACCACAAGTGATACGATTAATGGCTCATATGCCAATTTATTGCGTTATGAGCAAGGTTTAAGTGCCGATGATATTCGAGCAACTATTCCACGTGAAGCCTACGCTTATGGTATGGAGCTGTCGCTACAAACGTTAAACTTGGATTACACCAAAGATTATGATGACTACTCGTTGGCTATGGGGGCAGAGCTGCGAACTGATGAATATCGCATTTTAGAAGGTAGTGAATACGCTTATAGAGATTACGATACCAACAATGGCGTTAATATATATGACGGCCTAAGTGGCGGTATTGGTAGTGAAAATGCATCTGGCGGCACGCAAGGTTTTGGTGGTTCTTCACCGGCATCATCCGTTGATGAATCGCGAGATGTGATCTCATTTTATGTTGATGCTGAAACTTATGTGATTGATGATGTGATCATTTCAGGGGCGTTGCGTTACGACAACTATAAAGGATTTGGCGACACAGTAAACTTTAAACTGGCCGGTAATTGGTCTGTTACTGATGATGTTTCATTACGTGGCGCGGTTAGCACGGGCTTTAGAGCACCTTCTATGCAGCAGCTGTATTTTAATAATATCAGCACACAATTTGTTGTTGGCCCTGATGGTGCTCTGGTTGCTGAAGAAGTAGGTACATTCAGAAACGACAGTGCCCTTGCACAAAGCATTGGTATTCCAAAGCTTAAAGAAGAAAAGTCAGAAAACCTCAGCTTAGGTATTGTTTATAACGTCACAGATAACATTAATGTCACTATCGATTATTACTCAATTGATATTGATGATCGCATCGTGATCAGTAACCGTTTAGGTAAAGGTTTATCATCAACACTTGATGCAGCTCTTGTGAGTTCTGGTGCTGGCGCCGGCCAGTTTTTCTTAAACGGTGCAGACACTGAAACACAGGGTGTGGATTTTGTTGCAACGTGGAACACAGAAGGCCTTGGTGGCACGCTAGATTTCACCTTAGCAGCTAACTTCACTGAAACAGATGTGGTTGACTTATTTACCCCTGCAGGCAGTGGTCTTGAAACCATCCCGGTAGAAGATGTTTTTTCTTCACAAGAAACATCCATTATCGAAGAATGGCAACCACAAGATAGGGTCAATTTAAGCGCGCTTTACCGTTTAGAAGATTGGACTGTGAACCTATCACTTAACCGCTATGGTGAATACACTGTCGAAGATGGCGGCCGTCAAACGTACGGTGCTGAAATTCTGACAGATGTAAAAATAAATTACTTTGTTACCGATAACCTATCGATAAATATTGGCGCCAATAATTTGTTTGATGTTTATCCTGATAAGAATGAAATAGGTAACTCACGCTCAGGCACAATTGTAGACGCGTCAGGCAATACAATCGTCAGTTCAACAGGTGTATTTGAATATTCACGTCGTTCTGCACCATTTGGTTTTAACGGCGCTTATTATTATTTAGGCGCCGAATACCGTTTTTAAATAACTTCTCCTACGTTATTTATCTTTTGAAGGGCCGCAAGGCCCTTTTTTTGATATTAGAGTCTCTAAATTGGTTACGTAACTTACTCTACGTACTGTAGATACTAGCCATAACTTAGATTACGATTTTATTTTACTGGGTGTCCTAAATTAAGAAAACCTGTTTGAAGCGTTATTTACTCAAGAATAGTTTTATAAAAAATCGCTGCTTCTCATCTGTCTTTACTTACCAAGTTTTTGATTCTAACCTTAATCTACATGACCAAAAAATTAGTGATGCTGAGCTTCTGCTACTATTCCTAATAAATATCCACTTGATTACAATTTATTTTTATAATTGGTTTACCAATTTGTGCTAGTTATAAATTATTGGTTTTAGTTCTTTATTCTTAATAAAATGTATGTGTAGAAGTATTGATATAAACCCACCCAAAAACCTTGATATTGATATTAAAGGGTTTTTACATGGTTGACAATTATAACCATAACGAGAACCATACTTATTTATTAAGATTTCATTGGTTGCATAAAATTAACAATAGTTATACATTTTTCTCACCAGTTGATTGACCGCTGGTATTTAATTGGTAACTTTTTATTGGGCGATTTTAAGTTGTTCCGCCAGGTTATTTGGTTACCAATTTTTACACACAATTCACAATTAAATTTTTACAGATGATTTCTTAGGGTTAATAACGTAACCAGGCAGTCAGGTTTTCGTCATGTATTAGTTAGGAGTAATAAAGATAATGTTTATGAAAAAAAACCTACTTATTCTATCTATAATGGCTGCGTGTTCGAGTGCTGCTCAAGCTGCCACTATTTATAATGCTGGTTTTGAGGATGGTTGGAGTGATTGGAATGAAGTTGATCCAGCTGCTATTTCAGGCGATGCCTATCAGGGATCGAGTTCTTTAAAGATCCAAGGTAGTCCAGGTCGTGTGCATCAGGTTGTCGACATTGAAAGAAATACTGAATATACCTTAAGTGCTTATGTTTTAGGCAAGGGACAAATAGGTATTAATGATCTTAATGGGTTATTTAAAAACAAAAAATTTGATGTTTCGACGTGGACTAAAGTGTCTAGAACGTTTACGTCAGCGAATACAGACTCTTTGCAGGTGTTTGCTAAACACGATAAAAGCTCGGACGATGTACGTTTTGATAACTTTTCACTTGTAAAAGCTGATGGAAGTGGTGGTTCTACAGGTGGCGGTGGTGATGGCGATACTGGCGGCGACGGCACCAGCATTCCTAGCAGCATAACCAGTGGCAGTATTTTTGATCTGGAAGGTGATGATCCAAACCCATTAGTGAACGACAGTACGCTTGTTTTTGTACCTCTTGAGGCTCAACATATTACACCTAATGGTAATGGCTGGCGCCATGAGTATAAAGTTAAATCAAGCTTGCGTGTTGCCATGACTGATACCTATGAAGAGTTTGAGGCGAGTGTAAAAGTAGACATGTCAGATGGTGGCAAAACAATTATTGCGCAGCACCATGCTAGTGATACAGGTACAATCATGAAAGTGTATGTATCGGATTCTGCAGAGTCGGGCTTTGATGACAGTGTTGCGGGTAATGGTATTTTTGATGTGTATGTTCGCCTTCGTAACACCAGTGGTAATGAAGAGAAGTATGCATTGGGAACAATCACTAGTGGTGGGTCGTTTGATTTACGCGTGGTAAATAACTATGGCGATGTGGATGTCTCAGCGTTAGGGTCTAGCTTTGGCATCCCTGTTGAAGATGACTCAGCATCTTACTTCAAATTTGGTAATTATTTACAATCACAAGATACTGCAACCTTAGATGATTGTGGTGAGTCAGGTAATTCAAATTCATTTAAAGAGTGCTTTGAAGACTTAGGTATCACGACCTCTAAGGTAACAATGACAAATGTTAGCTATACCCGAGTAACAAACTAGCTTTAAACGAGTGTCACCACGCGGTTGTGAAATCGCGTGGTTTAAAGCTTTTATATTGTAAACGTAACAGGCCTTTTAATAGCCATTCACTTTTCCTCTCAGTATTCTTTTATAAATTAACTGGCAATAGAGCCCATATCTAATAAGTTCAGCTATAACAACTGTTCAGCGAAGGTTGAGTCGTTAAAGGTAAAATAAAAAATAATAACCTGCCGCCAATGTTACGGCCTAAACTCTATAGCATTGAAAAAGTTAAATGCTGATATAGTTCAATTAGAGGAGAGTTGATGCAAAATACAATAGCTCAGTTTGCAATAATAATATGTATGGTCATGTTGACCGGCTGTGATTGGTTTGATGATAAAGCGGAGGTGGCACCTGAACATGAGGCATTTTTATTAACGGATCGTCACCCTCAGAATGTGAAATTGCAGCAGCAGTTAGCGAATACACTTTCTAATGAACAGTTATATCAACGGGCGTTAAGTTTATGGCCGGTTGCTTACCGTGAGCTAAATGTACCCACGTCACTTGGACAAGCTCGGATTATTGTTGCAGGTCCGGTTGATGCTCAACCCGTTGTGTTATTACATGGTATGCATGCAAATTCAGCGATGTGGTATCCAAATGTAGCTACGTTAGCTGAGCACTTCCGGGTTTATGCTGTTGATGATTTGCTTGGCTCAGGCGGTTCACAAGCGAGTGCCGATATCTCTGATATGTCGCAGTTAGTGAGATGGTATCAAGAATTGTTTGAACAACTCCAATTGGACTCTATCCATTTGGTGGGGGCTTCCCGTGGTGGTTGGCAAGCGGTTGCAATTGCATTAGCTGAATCAAAAATTGAAAGTTCGCGTATTCAACGTTTAGTCTTGCTAAGTCCTGCGCAAACCTTTGCCTGGGTTGAATTTAGTACAGATTTACTAGCAAGTATCTTTTTTACTCTAAACCCTGAGCGTGCAAAAGTACAAGATAGTTTGCAAAGTGTTTCTAGCCGACCAGAGTTGATACACCCTGTCTACTTAGATCAATATGTTGCTGCACTTGAGCACGATCCTGTACCTGATTTAATCATGGCGATGCGTCCATTTTCAGAGCAGCAACTACAGCAAATTACCGTACCCACATTAGTAATGATTGGTGACGAAGATATGATGAATGATCAAGATAGCCTTGAGCAGGCGAAAAAGCTATTACCGCAAGCACACACTTTACAAGTAAAAAATGCAGGTCACTTTTTAACCGTTGATCAGGCTGAATTAGTCAATAATGAAGTGGTCAGGTTTTTATCTAAATAACCGTTATCATTTGTAGTGTTATATTAAACGAGGAAAGGTGTCTCGTTTAATATAACGTTCTGATTGACTGCGGTTATGCGCTAAGCGTGACAGTATTATTTTGTGCTGATAGCTCTTTGCGTATAATGTTTGTCCCTTCACTGAGAGCGTTTAGTTTGCCTCTGGCTACTGCGCGAGGTAGGGGGGCCATGCCACAGTTTGTACAGGGGTAAAGTTTATCAGCGTCTACGAACTGCAATGCTTTTCTTAGGGTGTTAGCAACTTCGTCTGCAGTTTCAATCGTATGGCTTGCAACATCAATGGCGCCTACCATGACCTTTTTTCCGCGTATCAGTTCAAGTAAGTCCATAGGCACATGAGAGTTGTGGCATTCTAAAGAGATAATATCAATATTCGACTTTTGCAGTTTAGGAAATGCTTGTTCGTATTGTCGCCACTCGGTGCCTAGGGTTTTCTTCCAATCGGTGTTAGCTTTGATGCCATAGCCGTAACAAATATGTACCGCAGTTTCACATTTGAGGCCTTCAATGGCTCTTTCTAAAGTGGCAATGCCCCAATCATTAACTTCATCAAAAAACACATTAAAAGCGGGCTCATCAAATTGAATAATATCAACGCCTGCGGCTTCTAGCTCTTTTGCTTCATGATTAAGGATTTTAGCAAACTCCCAAGCAAGCTTTTCTCGGCTTTTATAATGGTCATCATATAATGTATCTATCATGGTCATTGGCCCAGGCAAGGCCCACTTTATTGGTTTATCGGTCTGCTGGCGTAAAAATTTGGCGTCTTCAACAAACACTGATTTTGATCTTGTTACTGGGCCAATTACCGTGGGGACACTGGCATCGTATCTATCGCGAATCTTAACTGTTTTTCGCGTAGTAAAATCAACGCCATTGAGGTGCTCAATAAACGTTGTAACGAAGTGTTGACGAGTTTGTTCGCCGTCACTCACAATATCAATGCCAGCTTGATTTTGCTCTTGCAATGATACTCGTAGTGCATCCTGTTTGCCCTCAATAAGTTGTTCGTCTTGCAGTTTCCAAGGAGACCAAAGTTTTTCAGGTTCAGCCAGCCATACCGGCTTGGGCAAGCTACCTGCGGTTGATGTAGGAAGTAGGGTGTTGCTTTTAATCGTTTTCATAATAAATTTGAACCATCTAATGAGTTTAGGGTGCTGTTTTTAATGCTACGCCTGTGCGTAACTTTGAGACCATTGCTCAAGTACTGTTTGGTAAGGTTTAATAAAATGCTGTTCGGCAAACTTACCTTGTTCACTCGCCAGTTTGCTGCGCTCTTCACGGTCATAAACAATTTGCGTAAGTGAATGATCCACATTTTTTAAATTTGGCTTGTAGCATTTACCTGCAACGGCATTAGCGTTATAAATCTCTGGACGATAGATTTTTTGAAAAGTTTCCATCGTACTGATCGTGCCTATTAACTCAAGGTGTGTGTAGTCGTTGAGTAAATCGCCAACAAAGTAAAACGCTAAAGGTGCTACGCTGTTAGGCGGCATAAAGTAGCGAACCTGTAAGCCCATTTTTTTGAAGTATTGCTCAGTTAACGAGGATTCATTCGGTTGATATTCAACACCTAAAACAGGGTGTTGATTTTCACTACGATAATAGGTTTTGTTGTCTGATACGCTAAGGCAAATTACAGGTGGCTTTTTAAAGTGTTGTTTGTACTCTTTTGAATTCACAAAGTATTGAAATAGTTTACCGTGCAACTCACCAAAATTATCAGGAATACTGAACGTGGCTTTCCCTTTATTATGAGCGGGCAGTAAAATACTAAAGTCATAATCACGCACATATGAAGAAAAGTTATTTCCTACAATACCTTCTATACGTTTATTGGTTTTATGATCCACTATATTGGTTTTTAATACTTCAATAGACGGAAAACTTTCATTACTTCCTTGCACATCCATATCAACAGAAACAATTTCAAGCTCTATGCTATAACGATCTCCTTGAGGGTTATCCCAATGGGCGAGTGCGTTAAAGCTATTGTCTATCATCTTTAAGGCATTTCGAAGATTCTGTTGGCGGTAACTTCCTCTGGCTAAATTAGCAAAGTTAGTGGTGATACGTGTACTGCTTGATGGTTGATAGTTTTCATCAAGAGGTACACTTTTTACTGTAAATGTGAAGTCTGTATTCATTGCTGCGCTATCCAATCTAGTTTAAAAACTTAACTAATTTATACGTGGATCGGTACATGAAGAAAAACGGTTAAATTTCACATAAAACATGAATCATATTCATCCAATTTTTAAGGTGTCGCTGTTTGCTTAATGAAGACTAGGGTTTTAAGTTTATTTCTTCTTGAATCTCTGGGTGTCTAGACCTCTCTTTTTGTAATGTGTATTTTTTTCATGTAAAACATGAGGATTCTTCAGCAGTTATGCCTATTTAAACTGCCAGTAGCGCTGTCATATCTTGATATACTCCTGCTGGGTGTAGCAAATGGCCCCTTTTTAAAGAATCGTTTTCACTATTAAAATAAGAGATAAGCTGAATGAGTGAACTAATAATATTGATAATTTACTGTGCGATCCTCGGATGTGGGGTGGGGTTTTTAGCAGGATTGCTTGGTATTGGTGGCGGCCTAGTGATTGTGCCAATATTGAGTAGCTTATTACTTCATTTTGAAGTTTTACCCGCCGATCAAGTGGTGATTGGAGCAATTGCTACATCGCTTGCGTCAATTTTATTTACTTCAACCTCATCTGCACTGGCACATCATAAAAATGGTAATGTTCCTTGGCATTTAGCTCCTTGGGTAATGACCGGTGTGGCTCTGGGGGCACTTATTAGTGGTTTTATGGCTGCACTTTTACCAGAGCATATAGTACGGATAGTTTTTGCTGTGAGTGTAGTACTGATTGCAATCAAGATGTTTTTTAGTAATAAAAACAGCTCAAACAATGAACGCAGCGTTCCTAATAAAGGAGTGCTTACTATTTTGACCACTTTAACGGGGGGAGTGTCTGCCATGATAGGTATAGGTGGCGGTGCATTATTGGTGCCCTTGTTGACATTTTTCTCAGTGGATATGAAAAAAGCCATTGGTTGTGCATCGGCGTGCGGTATTGTAATCGCATTATTTGGCTCGGTAGGGTACATCAGCTCAGGAAGTGAGTATTTTTCTATCACTGAGGGCTTTGCTGGGTTTGTATATTTACCCGCTTTGTTTGGAATTGTGTGTACATCTTGGTTTATGGCGCCAATTGGTGCTAAAGCAACTCACTATTTACCCGTTGCAACGATAAAAAAAATATTTGCCGGTTTATTAGTGCTAACCGCTATAAAAATGATTGCCGGTTAGGATATTAAAAGGGGCGAGTATAACTGTACTTGCCACTTTAAACGCTACACAAATGCTAGTGACTGAGCAGGTTATCTAACGCTTTTGGTAAAGTAGGATAAGCAAATACAAAACCCGCATCTATTATTTTTTGTGGTAAAACGTATTGGCCAAACACAACTAATTCAGCCATTTCACCCATCAAAATATTAAGTACCCATGCTGGCATTGGTAATATAGCTGGCCGATGTAGGGCTTTTGCGAGGGTTTTACTAAAATCTCGGTTGCTTTGTGGTATCGGGGCTGTGGCATTTATAGCCCCTGTTAGTTGCTGATTTAACATACTAAATTCAATAAGCGCCACCATATCATCAATATGGATCCATGACATGCCTTGCGCGCCGCTGGCAATCGGACCACCTAAGCCGAGTTTAAAAGGAGGAAGCATTTTAGCTAGTGCTCCACCGTGATTGGCAAGCACAATACCTGTACGCAAAACGCATACTCTGGTGCGTGGTGAGTGCGCTTTAAGCGCGCCTTGCTCCCAGTCATCGCATAAAGTGTGGCTAAATTCAGGGTGAATTTTTTGATATGTCTCATCAATGGACTGACTGCCTTGACGGCCATAATAACCAATCGCACTGCCAGATATAAAGGTATGAGGTGGAGTTTCGCACGCAATTATTGCTGCTGTAATTTGTTGCGTTAAGATAATGCGGCTATCTCTGATCCGCTGCTTTTGTTTTTTACTCCAGCGCTTATTTACGATGGCTTCACCAGCGAGGTTTATAACACAATCAATAGTATTAAAGTTAATTTCGTGTAAGGAGTTAAAGTAGCTTAGGCTATTGCCAAGTTGGCGCTTGGCTTTTTGTGGGTTTCTAGTTAAAACGTGTAGGGTATGGTTTTTACTTAATTGTTTGCATAAAGCGCTGCCAATTAAGCCTGTGGCACCGGTGATCAATATGTTCATTTTTTTGCCCGAGCAATTTTTTATATCAAGTTATACGAATTAAAGCTGCTTTTGATCACTTTGCAATCAATGTGTTGGCTAAATCGTATTTAATTTCAACGACACTCGCATCATAAGGTAGTTTGGGTATACACTAACCCTAGTTTTAATTTTCAAGGATCGTAGTTTGGCGGGATTAACTGGAGTAAACAAAAGTTTAGTTATTTTTGCGGCATTAGTTGTTGGACTAGCCGGTATTAAAGCAGCAAGTGTGATTGTCATTCCTTTTGTTTTAGCGGCATTTATAGCAATTATTTGCAATCCGCTATTAGGTTTTTTTGCTCGTTATAATATTCCTAAAGGCATTGCCATTATGTTAGTAATGCTGATGGTCGTGGGTGTTGGTGTGAGTTTAGGCGGACTTGTAGGCCAATCATTGACTGACTTTTCACAGCACTTGCCTGAGTACAAGGCTAAGTTGCAAGAAGAGTTTATTTGGCTGGTGGATGTGGCAGGGCGTTATAATATTTTAATCAACAAAGAGCAGTTAGTCTCGATGTTTGATCCGGGTAAAATGATTGATGTAGCAACAAATATGCTTACAGGGCTAGGTGGTGTGATGGCCAACTTGTTCTTAATCATTTTGACCGTGGTATTTATGTTATTTGAAGGCCCCATGTTTAGCCATAAAATACACATGGCACTTGATGATCCTGATATGAAAATGAAGCAAATTGATAGGTTTTTGCATTCGATTAACTCATATTTAGCGATTAAAACTCTGGTTAGTTTAGGCACTGGGTTATTAGCTGCATTGCTATTGTGGATTTTAAACGTCGATTACTTTGTGCTCTGGGGTGTCGTGGCCTTTATGTTTAACTATATTCCTAACATTGGCTCGATTATCGCGGCCGTTCCTGCTGTATTATTGGCGTTAATTACTCAAGGGCCTTTAATTGCGGGCATCGTTGGCGCAGGTTACCTCACTATAAATACGGTAATGGGCAATATTGTTGAGCCTCGTTTTATGGGGAAAGGTCTCGGGCTTTCAACATTAGTGGTATTTTTATCATTGATATTTTGGGGCTGGTTATTGGGAACTGTTGGTATGCTATTATCAGTTCCGTTAACCATGATAGTCAAAATTGCACTTGAGACAAGTGATGAAGGACGTTGGCTTGCGACGTTATTAGGTAATGGTGAAGAGCTCGAAAAACAACAGAGCTAATTGTTAATTCACTGATGTAAAAAACCACGCCATACTGCGTGGTTTTTTATTAGAGAAAACTATTTAAGTGGTTGCTTTAAAACCTCTAGGTGCTGCTGCAATACACGTATTTCGCACCGTTTGTAAACAATTGCAGCTTGCGTTGCATTAGGCATTTTTTGTAAATAGCGCCAGCGGCAACTGTCTTCCAAGAAGCGGGTTTGACTTTTAATACTACGTTTGAATATGGGCAATAACTGGGTGTTGCCTGTGTCTTCTTGGATCTTTGCTAAATCCAGAGTGAGTTTATTGATCCACGTTTGTTGACTGCGCTCTAAGGCGGCAATGTCTTTGTCTAAACATTGAATGTATTTTTTAGTGTCATCGGTTGTTGATTGTTCTGCTAAAGTGCATTCATCAGCGACTGAAGCGCCACTAAACATAATACATAGTGCGCTTAAGTACATAGTTAAGCGGTTATTTTTTGCCATTATAATTAAACTCTAAAGTAAATTGTGCGCCGCTGAGTGGTTTAGAATCAGCAATAGTTAACGTACCGTGGTATGAGGTTACAAGGTCTGAAACTATGGCCATACCGACTCCGTGCCCACTTTCGTAAGTATCTAAGCGAGTACCACGGGTCAGCAGTGATTCACGTTTATCTTCGGGGACACCGGGTCCATCATCACTGATCACAATGCGAAGAGACTTGCTTTGTATAACTTGTATATCGACCTGAGAACGACAAGCTTTACAGGCGTTATCGATTAAATTACCAAGTAATTCAAGTAAATCTGTTTTGTCGCCTAAAAAGTAATCTTTATCAGAGACCGCACAATGAAATATAATATCTTTGTCACGGTAAACTTTGCCCATCGCATTTAAAATAGAATCAAGAACAGGTTTGATAGCTGTTTGTTTTTTCCATGTATCGGATGCGCCAGTTGCTGCACGTTTTAACTGATGTTCGATCATCACATTTATGCGATCTAGCTGCTCTTGGGCATCTGCATCGTCTGCCAGTGGGCTCGACTTTAGCACTGCCAAGGGGGTTTTTAACGCATGTGCTAAATCACTTAATGAAGCGCGATAGCGCTCTTTTTGTCGTTGTTGCGACTCTAGTAGTAGGTTTAAGTCAGCCTTTATCGTTTGCAATTCAACTGGGTATAGGCCTTTTATTTGTTGAATGTCACCTGACTCAATGGCTTTGATTTCTTTATCTAAGCGTTGCAGAGGGCGTGCACTCCAGACAAAACCAACAGCCATTAAAGCGGCAATGGCAACACCCATTACATACATCCAATTGACCAAGGTTTGCTTAAAGCCATCCATTAATCGTAGTAGCGCATCGTTACGTTTTAGCAGAATAAATCGGGCTTGTTCAGATTGGTCAATGTTATTGAGAATAACAGTAAGGCTCAGTTGCCAGTAGATAGTGTCTTTGTATTGCACTCGTCTAAAGTCTGCGGCTCCAGCTTTTGTTTCAACATATTCAGGAACAAAATTCACGTTAACCGCGGATTCTGAGTGCCACACGGGCTGATCATCACGGTAAATCATTGCGTAGGTGTCTGAATTCAATCTATTTAGCTCTGGCGCTAAAATAGTACTGGGCATAATAATACCGCGCTCAGTAAAGTCGACTTCAGAGATCAGTGAGTATAGGTGTGCTTCGAGTGTTTTTTCTGTCGCTTCAACAAGTGACGCGTAATAGGCTTTGCCAATGGAGAAAAATAAAATAGGTAAAGCAACTAATAAAACAAAGACAAGGATAAATCCTTGCCTTACTTTTAACGGGATTTGCGATGCTACCACTGACTTTTGAGCCTATACCCGCGTCCGCGTAATGTTTCAACTGGATTTAAAGTGCCATCTGGGTCAAGCTTTTTGCGTAAACGTAATACAAATACTTCGATGACGTTTGAGTCTAAATCAAAGTCTTGATCGTAAATGTGCTCAGTTAACTCAGATTTAGAAATCACTTTTTGTGGATTAACCATTAGGTACTCAAGCACTTTGTACTCGTAAGCTGTAAGGCTTAACTCTTTGCCGTCTACCCAAACTTGTTGCGAACGGGTATGTATTTTAATTGGGCCTGCGGTCATTTCTGGATTGGCTTTACCTGCACTGCGTCGAATTAGCGCATTACAGCGAGCAATTAACTCTTCTACATGAAATGGCTTGGTAAGGTAGTCATCAGCACCTGCATCAAGTCCTTCCACCTTGTCTTGCCAGCGGTCACGCGCTGTAAGAATTAAAATTGGAATCGTTACGCCTTGTGCACGGGCTTTGTTGATCAACTCGATACCATCGATTTTAGGTAAACCTAAATCAACCACAGCCATATCAAGTGGGTACTCGGTAATGTGGAATAAGCCAGCTTCTCCGTCGTGGCAAAGATCAACACTGTAGCGTTCTTTTTCTAAAGCATTTCGCAGGTTGTCTGCTAAGTGTAAATCGTCTTCAATTACTAAAATTCGCATTTCTTAATCCTTTTTCACTTTGCCGGTTTTTTTATTAACGTGAACGTCGACTACATGGCCGTCATTTTTTAAAATTCTTACGGTATAAATATCGTTTTGGTCAGTAATTTTTAGAGTTTTACCATCTTCGTTTTTTTTAGCAAGTTCAACAGCTTGCTTTTTGCTTATTTCTGCTTTTTTTACCTGAGGCTCGGCAAAGCTATTATTCGAATAAACGCTACATAATAACGCAAAAGCCACGCAATTGATGGCAAATATTGTACGCATGATGGGGGAACTCCTAAACCAGACCCTACCTATTAGTTTAATGAACCAAGCAACTAAAACTCAAGTAAAAACCGTAAAATAGTGTGATTCATTTAAACAAGTCTAGTTAACAACCAGTGAACAAACCCTGAACTCATTATTTAGCTTTTTGGTTTTTATTTGCCGTAGACTTTTTTAAACGGCTTCACGAGCGAGTTTTCATAAACCCCGCCGCTAACATAAGGATCGGCGGCAGCCCATTCTCGAGCATCTTCTAATGAATCAAATTCAGCCACTACTAACGAGCCTGTAAAGCCAGCCTCAGCAGGGGTGTCACTATCAATTGCAGGCAGAGGTCCTGCGGTTAATAGGCGGCCTTGGCTATCTAGCTCCTCTAATCGCGCAAGATGAGCGGGGCGTGCTGCTTTTCTAAATTCTAGACTATTCTCGATGTCAGTTGAGTAAATCATGTATAACATAGTGTGCTCTGTTGTCAGTTTGCAGTATGAATAAGTCCCATATTAGCACACAGTTTTTACTCGGCGAAGATTTTAGCTTTACAGTCTACGGGTATTTTTAAACTGAATCTGCTTGAAAAGCCCAGTACAACACTGGTAGAGTCGCTGAGATAGTACAAAATAATAATAAGGTTTTTAAATGAGCGATAATCGAGAGCATTTTAGCTCCCGCCTCGGATTTATATTGGCAGCTGCAGGTTCTGCGGTAGGTATTGGTAACCTAGTCGGCTTTCCTGTTTCTGCAACTAAGAATGGTGGTGGAGCATTTTTGCTTGTTTATGCACTGTTTGTCATCTTTATCTGTTTACCCGTAATGATGGCTGAAATGGCAATGGGTCGTCAGGCACAAAAAGACCCACTCAATGCCTATAAGCTGCTTTCAGGGAATGATAAAAAATGGACGTTTGCCGGTTTTTTAGCCGTATTGACGCCATTTATGATTGCGGTGTTTTATATGGTGATCACGGTTTGGATTTTTGGTTATTTAAGCCAAGTCGCGGTTGGTAATTTAGATCAACTAGCCGATCCAAAAAGCTTTGGTGCATTTATTAATAGTAGCAGTGTGTTTTGTTACATGGCCGTTGTTGCTTTAATTGTAAACTTAATACTTGTTGGTGGTGTTAAGCAAGGTATTGAAAAAGCTGCTAAATTTTTAATGCCCGCATTATTTGTCTTACTGATAGCCTTAGTGGTTTATGTATTAACCTTAGATAATGCAATGGCAGGGGTTAAATATTATATTATTCCTGATATTTCAAAAATGAATGCCAGCGTGCTTAATGGCGCATTAGCCCAAGCGTTCTTTTCATTGTCGTTGGGTATGGGTATCTTGATGACATATGCGTCTTATATCTCGAAAAAAGATGATATTGTCGGCAGTGCAAAAATGGTCGCTGTTACCGATTCATTGGTGGCATTTATTGCGGGTTTGATGGTGTTACCGGCTATCTTTAGTTTTAACCCAAATACAGATCCTGCTAAGTTGTCTGACTCATCGGTATCTATGATTTTTGAATTTTTACCTAAAATCTTATTAGCATTACAATCAGATATTGGTTATGTAGGTGCATCAATTGTGGCCTTTATTTTCTTCTTACTGGTGTTTTTTGCAGCCATTACCTCTTTGGTGTCAATTGTTGAAGTACCGACAGCAACATTGAGTGAGCGCAAAGGCATTAGTCGTAAAATGGCATTACTGATTTTATCTGCCACCATCGGTTTACTAACCGTACTTTGTACTATGTCATTTGGGATGGTTGAAGGGCTGACCTCGTTTGTTAATTACGGCGGTGGTTCAAAAAGCATGTTTGATATTGTATATGATGTGTTTTACGACACAATTTTACCGCTCAATGGCTTAATGGTGTGCTTGTTTGTGATGTATCGCTGGAAAAAAGTACGTTTAACAGAAGAGTTAAGCCAAGGCTGCCCTGGTTATGCTGGTAGTTTTACTGAAAAGTACGTGAACTTTTCGCTGTCTACTTTCATCCCGGTTATTTTGGTACTTATATTTATTAATACCGTGGCGACTAAGTTCTTTGCGGTCAGTATTTTTGGTTTTTAATATAAACCACGAGTTATAAACTTTCTATATTAAAGCCGCGCTTTGAAGTGCGGCTTTTTACTATTTTACAGTGCTCCTGCATCTAAATACTGACCAATACCCAGGGTAAACATCCACAGCCCCCATAAACTATGCTCAATCACACAGACAAATGTAGAGCGGCTTTGAGCATAGGTATACGAAAACAATAGCCCACCCAAAAATGCAAGCAATACGGCAACCCAATTGGCATACACAATATGCGCTAACGCGAATACAGCTGCGCTGATCACGATGCGTACGGTTTTGTTTGGCATGATGCGTTTATAGCGATGGAAAAAGTAAGTACGAAATATTAGTTCTTGCGGTAATACAGAAAGTAGCGGGTAAAGTACCAGTAATAATAACCAATCATTAAACGAGGTACGCGGCATTATAAACCAATTACCCTGATTCATTATTGAATAAAACACCCCTGAAAACAGCGCCCCGATAAAAAAGAAACTAAACAGCCTGCGCTTCACCGCCGAAAATTCCCCTAAGCTGGTTAATCGAAAGCGCTTAAAGTGAGGGTCGCCTAGCAGTAACATGCCACATACACTCATCAAAATAATAAGTGCTGGAATGAGCCAATTTGCTAAATGTGCTCGTAGGCTAAACCCAAGTATAGGTAAAGCTATAAATATTAAGGTAAATTCAAACCAGCGGTATTGAGAGGCGTTCAAGGTCGTCTCGGCTTTGAGTTTGCAAATTAGGCTAACAAGATAAGACGACAGATTTATGACATTGATGACGCTTTTTGCTTATTTACTAGGCTTAATGTCATCATCGGGGAAGTATTTGTAAAGCGCTAAAATACTGGCAAAGATACTAACAAAGGTGATTGCCATTAAACCAAACACTTTAAAGTTGACCCAAAAATCAAGGGAAAAGTTATAAGCAATATATAAATTAAGCGTAGCGACACTTGTGGTTATGATTATCCAAACTAGATTAAGTTTATCCCAAGTAGCCTTTGGTATAGCAATGGGTTGCTGAGTATCAAAGGCATTGCTTAACAGCGCTTCAAATGCTTTTTGGACTAAGTTTTTAGCGAAAAAGTACCGGCTAATTATTAATGTAATTGCTAATCCAGCATAAATAATCGTCGCCTTTAGTTTTACAAATTGTTCATCGTGAAATACCAATGTGAGGGTGCCCAGTATTACCGCTAAAGCAAAAAATAACCATTGTCGCGTCGGGACTTTCTTCACTTTTAAATAGCTGTAGGCAACTTGGATAAATGTTGTAGCCATTAATAGGGCGGTTGCCCAGTAGATATCAGCAAACTTAAAAATCGCAAAAAATAACAGTAAGGGAATAAATTCGATCATTGCGTGCATACAGGGCTTAGTAAGTAAAATTAGGATTGACGTTTTACCAAGTTATTTACGCAGATACAAGGTTGACTTACGAGTGTCTAAGCCTTAGCCTGCGTGCTTTTGATTCTCAGACCAGCATGAACTGTCAATTGTATTGACGCGGATTTAGGAGTATTTATGAATAAAGCAGAACTAATCACTGCGATGTCGGCTTGTAGTGAGCTAAGTAAGAAAGACTCAAAAGCAGCACTTTCAAGCCTATTAAAAGTCATTACAACCTCTCTTTCAGAAGGGGATCAAGTACAAGTCGGTGGTTTTGGCACTTTTGCGTTAAGTTATCATCCAGCGCGCTCAGGTCGTAATCCACAAACGGGTGAAACAATTGAAATTGAAGGTGCTAACAAACCGGTTTTTAAAGCCGCCAAAGCACTTAAAGATTTACTTTAATGTAGGATCTGCACATTGTGTGACTCAATTACAGAGTGCCGCCTTGGTTTTTATATACTTTAATTAATTTTCAATAGGTTACAGTTTGGCATGGTGTCTGCTTTTAATGTGTTAAACCCACATAAATAAGGAGATAACATGTCTACATTACAAACAGGTACACAACTTAGCGGTAAAACCATCGCTATATTAGCAACCGATGGCTTTGAGCAAAGCGAGCTATTTTCACCACGTAGCGCATTATTAGATGCGGGCGCAAAAGTTGAAATCATCTCAATTAAAGAAGGTGAAATTACAGGCTGGGATGAAGATGTATGGGGCGATAAAGTCACTGTGGATAAACTCGCAAGCGAAGCAAGCAGTGATGATTACGATGCTCTACTTTTACCTGGTGGTTTATTTAACCCCGATAGCCTACGCCAAGATAAAGACGCGAAAGCGTTTGTCGATGGTTTTTTTGGTGCCCAAATGAATAAACCTGTCGCTGCAATTTGTCATGGTCCTTGGTTATTAGCTGAGATCAATAAACTAAGAGACCGTACTGTAACGTCATTCCCAAGTATTAAAACAGATTTAATGAATGCAGGCGCTAACTGGGTTGACGAAGAAGTGAGTGTGGATAAAGGCTTAGTAACAAGCCGTAGTCCTGCTGATTTAGCAGCTTTTAATCGTAAATTTATTGAAGAAATTATTGAAGGCAAACATCAGGCTCATTAAATGTGCTTAATGTTGTAATATAAAAGGGGGCGCTTTATGCCCCCTTTTTATATAAAAATCTTAAAGCTGTGTCGCTGCTTTCATCGATGCGACAAACTCTTTTAGTTCTGTCAGCATAGCGGGTGGGTTATCAAGGTTTGTTTCGATAATCTTAACCACTGCAGAGCCTGAAATAGCACCCGCAGCGCCCGCTGCTAACGCTGCTTTTACATCATCAGGTGTTGAAATACCAAAGCCTAATAGTGCAGGAGCGCTGTGGTACTCTTTTAATTTAGTGACAATTGATGATGCCGGCATTTGTGCTTTTGTTTCAGTGCCAGTCACACCAGCGCGAGATAACAAATAAGTATAACCACGGCCATAAGAGGCACACTGACGTAGTGTGTCATCAGAGGCATTCGGTGTAGCGATAAAGATAGGATCAATCCCGTTACTCATCGCAGCTTGGCGAAACATTTTTGATTCATGTAAAGGCACATCAGCAACTAAAATCGAGTCAACGCCTGCGGCTTTTGCATCAGTGTAAAACGTTTCAAGGCCACGCTTAAAAACCAAGTTAGAGTACAATAATAGCCCGATTGGAATATCAGCATTGTATTGGCGAACTTGTTTAATGATATCGAAGCAGTCTTGGGTGTTAACATTCACATCAAGTGCGCGAATATTTGCAGCTTGAATGACCGGGCCATCTGCGATTGGGTCTGAAAATGGAATACCTAGCTCTAACGCATCGGCGCCACCGTCAATTAAGCTTTTAATGATCTCAACACTGAGCTCTTTATTTGGATCGCCAATGGTAACAAAAGGAACGAAAGCCCCTTGATTTTGCTCTTTTAAGGCTGCAAATTTTTGCCCATAACGGTCTGTGTTTTGATGTGTTTGGCTCATGCTTCGCTCCCTTTTGATAATACATCCATGACGTGTGATAAGTCTTTGTCACCACGGCCGCTCAAGTTAACCACTAAAACTGTTTCTTCTGTTTGCTGCTCAGCGTATTTTAATGCGTACGCAAGGGCGTGGCTTGACTCAAGTGCTGGGATAATCCCTTCATTTTTAGCCAGTAGCTGGAATGCTTCAAGTGCTTCGGTATCTGTAATACCAACATATTGTGCACGGCCTGTTTCGTGTAAAAATGCGTGCTGAGGGCCTACTGCTGGGTAATCAAGCCCTGCAGATACAGAATATGACTCTTCAATTTGGCCATCATCATTTTGCATAATGTAGGTATAAGTCCCGTGTAAAATGCCTTTTGTGCCTTTACACAGCGTTGCGCCATGCTCATGGGTGTCTAGCCCTTTACCAGCAGGCTCTACGCCAATAAGCTTTACACTGGGTTCGTCAATAAAATCTGTAAACATCCCAATTGCATTAGACCCGCCGCCAACACAGGCAAGCACGGCATCAGGCAAACGACCTTCGGCTTTTAAAACTTGTTGTTTGGCTTCTTCACCAATCATTTTTTGGAACTCACGTACCATAGTGGGGAATGGGTGTGGGCCAGCTGCTGTACCAAGAAGATAATGAGCTTCTTTGTAATTAGCAGACCAATCACGAAGCGCTTCGTTAACAGCATCTTTCAATGTGCCAGAGCCGGCGGTAACAGGGATAACTTCAGCGCCCATTAATTTCATACGAAATACATTAGGTTGCTGGCGATCAACATCTTTTGCACCCATGTAAATACGGCATTTTAAGCCAAGTAATGCACAGGCTAAAGCGGTGGCAACGCCATGTTGGCCTGCGCCGGTTTCTGCAATCACTTCTTTTTTGCCCATGCGCTTGGTTAACAACGCTTGACCTAAAACTTGATTGGTTTTGTGTGCGCCACCGTGTAATAAATCTTCCCGCTTTAAGTACAGTTTTACTTTCGGGTTTTTAATTAAATTACGAGTTAATGTTAGTGGGGTAGGGCGACCTGCGTATTCATTTAATAATTTTTCAAACTCAGCCTGAAAAGCCGCATCAGTTTGTGATTTATTAAATTCATCTTCTAACTGCTTAAGCGCAGGAACTAGGAGTTCTGGCACAAACATGCCACCAAACTCACCAAAATATGCTGGATTGTTCATTTTAACCTCAATATTTACGGATGCTGTTAAATGCATCATTTAATTTGTGTTGGCATTTTTTGCCTGCGCTTAGCTCAACCCCAGAGTTTAGATCTAGGCCATGAGCTCCTTGGTATAAAGCGCCTTGGATGTTATTTGCGTTTAGCCCACCGGCTAACATAAATGGCTGTTTCGCATTGTTTAGAATTGTCCAATCAAATGTTTTACCTGTGCCGCCTTCTTGAGTATCGCTGTAGGTGTCGTAAAGGTGGCGATCAACACCATTAAGTTGCTCAGGCAAATTATCTTTGACCGCTTGCGCTTTCCATATCTCACACGTGTTTGGTAGTAGCGGGCGCAGCTCGTCAATGTAGGCTTGATTCTCTTGCCCATGTAACTGTACGGCTGCTAGTTTTAAGGTTTGAGCATGTTCAGCAACCTCACCAATACTGGCATTTACAAACACGCCGACAAAAGAAAGTGGCGCGCTTTGAGTAATTTGTAATGCACAATCAAGGTCTATAAAGCGGGGGGATTTAGGTGCAAAAATAAGTCCGCCAAACACCGCCCCACTGTTATAGGCAGCAACTGCATCTTGGCTACGTGTTAAACCACAGACTTTGTTTTCGCCTAAAATAACACTACGGCAGGCACGCTCTAAATCTCGTTCAGCCATTAATGAGCTACCAATTAAAAACCCATTACACAATGGTGCAAGGCGTTTAACATCCTGATGGGTATAAATGCCTGACTCAGAAATAACCACTTTATCATTAGGGATAAGTTTACGTAACTTTTCAGTGGTTGCTAAATCTGTGCTTAAATCACGCAAATCACGGTTATTAATACCAATAATTTGTGCATCCAAAGCAAGAGCTCGTTCTACCTCAGCTTCATTGCTCACTTCAGTTAATACTGCCATATTTAGGCTTTTAGCAACGCTCGCTAAGGCTTGATATTGGCTATCATCTAATACTGAAAGCATCAGTAAAATAGCATCGCCACCATAAATTCGCGCCATGTATATTTGGTACTCGTCGATAAAGAAGTCTTTACAGATCAGTGGCTGGTCAACTTGGCTACGCACAAATTCTAAATAATCAAAACTGCCTTGAAAGTATTTTTCATCAGTTAAAACACTAATGCAGCTTGCATGATTTTTATAGACACCAGTAATTTCAGCCAGATCAAAGGGTTCACGAATGAGTCCTTTTGAGGGCGATGCTTTTTTACACTCTAAAATAAACTGTGTACCAGGGGCTGCTAAGGCTTTATAAAAATCACGGTTTGTTGGTACCGCTTGTGCTTTAAAGCTCTCAAGCGGGCGCTTGGCTTTGCGCTCTATTAGTTCTTGTTGTTTATCGGCGACTATTTTGTCTAATACATTAGCCATTGGTTACCTCTGCGTTTACGGCTTTATTACTTTGCTCAACTATGGCATTTAATGTGTTTAAGGCTTGGCCTGATTTTAAAATGTTGGCAACTTGCTCAGCGCCAGTTTTAAAATTATCTACTTTTCCGGTCAAATACAGCAAAGCGGCTACATTTACAATAATGGCTGCATTGTGAGCTGGCGTGCCTGTACCAGCTAAAATAGCGCGGCTGGCATTTGCGTTATATTCTGGGCCTTCACCGGCCAGTAGTTCAAGTGAATAGTTTGCAAGACCAAAATCTGCAGGAGTAAGCGTGTACTCTTTAAGTTCACCATTATTAAGCTCAACAACTGTGGTACTGCCATGTAACGCAATTTCATCTGTGCCAGCACCATGAACAACCATTGCCCGTTGCGTACCGAGTGTTTTTAGGGTTTGTGCCATGGGTAGGCAAAGGTTTTCATCGTACACCCCTAATAATTGCACTTGCGGCGCTGCTGGGTTTGCCAAAGGCCCTAATATATTAAATATTGTGCGTGTTTTTAATGTGGTACGAACACCCATAGCATGGCGAACACCACTGTGGTAATGCGGCGCAAATAAAAATGTAAAACCTGTTTGCTCAAGGCATGCAACGGCTTGTGCTGGGGTCATATCAATATTAATACCCAGCGCTTTTAGTAAATCAGCAGAGCCTGAGTTACTTGAGACACTACGGTTGCCATGTTTAACCATGTTGATGCCACACGCTGCGGCCACAATGGCTGCGGTAGTACTAATATTGATGGTATTTGAGCCATCGCCACCTGTGCCACAGCTATCCGCAAGCGGTGTGAGTGGGGTTTTAAATTGCACCGCATTAGCGCGCATAGATGCGGCAGCACCGGCAATTTCGTCGCTGACTTCGCCTTTAATTTTTAATGCTACTAACAGTGCTGATAATTCAATCTCACTCACTTCACCTTGCATGATAGCATCGAATAGCTGTTGGCTTTGGCTAAAGCTTAATGATGCTTGCGCGAGTAACAGATCAATAAGAGCACGGCTGTTGTGCGTTGTTGATTGTTGATTGACTGACATAAAATCCTCTACTGCTTTGCGTTAGCTAAAAACTGCATACTTTGTTGCAGTAGCGCTGCGCCATTTGGCGTTAAAATTGATTCTGGATGAAACTGGTAACCAAGCGCGTTATCTTGTTGTTGATAAATTGCCATAGGGATCGCCCCAAAGCGTGCAATCACGTTCACACTGTCGGGGACCTTCGTTGCCATTAATGAATGATAACGTGCTACCGGCATAGATTGCCCCATCCCATTGAAAACAGGGTGTTCACCCAGTTCAATGATTGATGATTTACCATGCACGGTTTCACCTGCATGACCAATAATACCACCGTAACTTTGCGTTAATGCTTGTTGCCCTAAGCATATTCCTAGCATTGGAAATTTCCCTTTGCATAATTCAATCAGTGCCATTAAACAACCTGCATCAGAAGGCGTACCAGGGCCTGGCGATAACACTAGAATGACGGGTTTTGTTTCATCGCACATTTTGTTAAAAATAAGCTGTGCGTCTATGTTGTTACGATATACCACTAAATCGCTGCCTAACATAGAAAGTTCATCGACTAAGTTATAACTAAATGAATCAAAGTTATCTAAAAAATAGATTTTTATGTCTGTAAGGCTGTTGTTATTTAAGCTCATTTTACTGTCCTTGATACGTCGATTGAATGGCTGTAATAACCGCCTGTGCTTTGGCGCGCGTCTCATTTGCTTCCGATTGCGGATCTGAATCATGCACAACACCCGCCCCAGCTTGAACGTATGCGGTGTTATTTTTTACAAACGCTGAGCGAATAACAATACAACTGTCCATGGCTCCGTCTCCAGTTAAGTACCCCACAGCACCGCCGTAACTGCCACGGCGTTTGCCTTCTGTTTGGCGAACAAGCTCAGCGGCGCTGACTTTTGGCGCACCAACCAAAGTGCCCATATTCATACATGCTTGATAAGCGTGTAAGGCATCGAGTTCTGGTTTTAATGTACCAACCACTCGCGATACTAAATGCATTACCTGCGAATAGCGGTCAACTTTTAATAGTTCTTTTGCATGACGAGTACCCGGTACACTAATACGTGCTACGTCGTTACGTGCTAAATCGACCAACATTAAATGTTCTGCGCGTTCTTTTTGGTCGTTACGCAGTTCAAGTTCAATCCGGCTGTCTAAATCAGGGTTGATTTGGCCATTGGCAAATTTGCCACGCGCTCGGGTGCCAGCAATAGGGTAGACTTCAACTTGTTGACTAGTTGGGCAAAACTTTAATGCTGATTCAGGAGAAGCACCAAATAAGGCAAACTCACTGTCGCGCATATAAAACATATAGGGGCTAGGGTTTTGCTGTTTAAGTTTGCTGTAAGCATGAAGTGGGTTTGCACATGGCAATGAGAATGTCCGAGAGGGAACAACTTGAAAAATATCACCATCTACAATGTGCTTTTTTAAGCTTTGTACTTGAGCACAATAGACCTCATCACTAATATCGACATTAACAGTACTAGTACCACTTGTTTGTTCTGCGCTGAAGCCTGAGGCTTGATCGCATACTTTGTTTAAACGTTCGAGCTTTTTGCCTACTTCAAAACAGTTCGCGTGAACCTCAGGGCCATTAAATACATTGCCGATTAGCTCAGTAGTTTTTGCTTGATGATCAATTACAACGAGAGTTTCAGCAAGGTAAAAGACATAATCAGGGCAGCTATTTTCGCCATCTGGCACGTTACTGAGTTGCTCAAAGTTGGCTACCATGTCGTAGGCAAATACGCCGCCTAAAAATAAAGAAAACGGATTTTGCGTGGTACTGGTTATATTGTTAATACAGCAGCGCAGGGCGCTAAACGCATTATCAGCGACTAACTTACTGGCTTCGTCAATATCAGCTGCTGTGCTTTGATACTCTATAGTGAGCGTTTGTTGATTTAATTCAGTGGTGCAGTTTTCAAGTTTGTCTTTTAAATAGGGTAGAAGCTGCATACCATTATTTGATTGAGCGCTCACCGTGACGGCTTTACCTGTACAGGTAATTTTCAAAGCGCAATCGACTAAAATTAAACTTTTTACACTGTCTTTTGAATCAATTTCAGCTGACTCTAACAATAATGAGTTATCGGTATCGAGTAATGCATACAAAGCCAAAGGACTGTGTATGTACTCGCGTACTTCGGTGATGCTGGTTACTTCACCCGGCGTTGTTGTTATGTGACTAAAAATCAAACCTCATTCCCTCAAAAAAATAAACCCCGCAAGCTATGCTGTGCGGGGTTTGAATAACGATATCTATATTTAGATAGACCATTACCGTCCCGCTATACCAGGCGCCACCAACGATGTGTAAGAGTTGTTACGTTATTCATGTTTGTTACCCTAAAATTTAAATATAAAAAAACCCGCATTGAGCGGGTTTAGAATGTGTTAGACACGACAATTCGTCACCCGATAATTTACGAGTGCCACCACCAGATTGTGTTTTGGATTGAATTGTTCATTGTTTTTATTCTTAATGTGTCTTTAAGTGGCTACAGTAAACCGTACCTAAGGCGTAAGTGTCAAGTATTTATTTAAAACAATTTATTTAAAAAATTTGTTATACTTCATAACAATTAAACGATTATAACTTTAGTAGTCATCTCTTTTGATAAAATACGATTTACACAGTCACACCACACATTCAGATGGACAACTAAGCGTTGAACAATTATTGCTGCGCGCGGTAGAAAAAAACATAGATGTGTTTGCAATCACCGATCATGACACAGTGGCGGCTGTAGAGCCTGCCCAAGCCTTTATAAAAAGCCAACAGTTACCATTGTCATTGATCCCCGGTGTTGAAATATCAACTAAGTGGGAAAGCTTTGAGATCCACATTGTTGCGCTTAACGTAGATGTACAACAAAGCGAACTATGTGATTTATTAAAGCAACAACAGCAAAAACGTTCTGAGCGTGCCAAAGAAATTGGCAGACGCCTTGAAAAAAATGGTTTTGATGGTATTTATGAACAAGCTAAAGCACTGGCTGAAGATGCGCAAATAACCCGCGCTCATTATGCTAGAGCATTAATCGAGCGAGGGGTTGCTAACACCATTGCTGGTGTGTTCAAAAAATATTTAGGGCGTGGTAAAACGGGGTATGTGCCCAGCACGTGGTGTGATATGCAAACCGCAATTAGCGCTATTCATGCTGCTGGTGGAGTGGCTGTTGTCGCACATCCCGGGCGTTATCAAATGTCGAATAAGTGGTTACGAAAATTATTACAACAATTTAAAGATGCTGGTGGCGACGCAATGGAAGTTGCGCAGCCGCAACAAGCGCCCAGTGAGCGACAGTTTTTAGGTGATTTAAGCCGTGAGTACGACCTGCTTTGCTCGCAAGGGTCTGATTTTCATTTTCCTACCAGCTGGTTAGAACTAGGAAAAAATTTATATTTGCCAAAAGATTGCCAAGGCGTTTGGCAAACGTGGGAAAGCCAAGAAGGAGACGCACATGAGTGAATTTTTTCATATTCATCCAGATAATCCACAACCACGGTTAGTTAAGCAAGCGGTTGAAATTATTAAAAAAGGTGGAGTCGTTGTTTACCCTACTGATTCTGGTTATGCAATTGGCTGTAACCTAGGTAATAAACAAGCAAAAGAGCGCATAGAGCGTATTCGGGGTATTGAAAAACACCATAACTTTACCTTGGTTTGCCGTGATTTATCTGAATTGTCAACTTATGCCAGAGTAGATAATCAACTTTTTAGATTAATAAAAAATAACACGCCAGGCCCTTATACGTTTATTTTTAAAGGCACTAAAGAGGTGCCAAAGCGGTTACTAAATGACAAGAAGAAAACCATTGGTATTCGGGTCATAGAGCACCCAATTACCTGCGCGTTACTAGCTGAATTAGGCGAGCCATTAATGTCATGCTCACTGATACTACCGGGTGAGCAATTTACCGAATCTGATCCTGATGAAATTCGCGACCGCATTGGACCATTGGTTGATTTAATTATTCACGGTGGCTATTTAGCTGAGCAGGCAACAACGGTGATCGACTTATCAGAAGATGAGGTTGAAGTGCTTCGTGTAGGTTGCGGTGATACTGCGCCATTTGAATAGCGCAATAGCGTTGTGACAGATATAAAGAGTCCAGAGCCTGTTGAATCACAAGAGCCAGTGCAGCAAAAGCTGCCGCTGGCTTTTTTGCATGGTAAAGCGGTTATAGAAACCCCTGAAGATTTATATATCCCTCCTGATGCCCTTGAAGTGATTTTAGAAACCTTCGAAGGACCACTGGATCTATTACTTTACTTAATTAAAAAACATAAGCTGGACATTCTTGAGTTATCCATTTTTAGTATTACTGAACAATATGTTCGTTATGTTGAAATGATGAGTGAGTTTCAGTTGGAGCTAGCTGGAGAATACTTGGTAATGGCTGCGCTTTTAGCGCAAATAAAGTCACGATTATTGTTACCAAAGCATGAAGAGCTGGAAGAAGAAGAAGATCCTCGCGCCGAATTGATACGCCGATTACAAGAGTATGAACAATTTAAAAAAGCGGCTGAAAACTTAGATGACATTCCGCGTGTTGGTCGAGATATATTTACCGCTCACGCTTTAATGGCCGAGCAAGAAACACCGAGTCAATTATTACCGGATGTAGAGCTAAAAGACTTGCTACTAGCGCTCAGTGATGTGATGGCCAGGGCCAAAACCTTTGAGCATCACCAGATCACCGCTGAGGCACTTTCAACCCGAGAGCGAATGAGCCTGATTTTGGCGAAACTGTCTAATGCGGGCACACAACTGCCATTTACTGAGTTATTCACCTTAGATGAAGGGCGCAGCGGCGTAGTCGTGAGTTTTATCGCCATGTTAGAGCTCATTAAAGAAGGTTTAATCACGTGCCTACAAGTAGAACCTTCCACGCAAATATATATAGGTTTAATCGAAAATAATTAGTGTTTTAGTCGCTCATACTTTAGTTTTTTCAATATCAAATCAACTGCTTAATTTTAAGTTTGTAGCAGTCAAACCAACAAAGCAGGGCTGGTCCATTAAAAAATTATGCCTGTCCATTTTTAATTCTCTTAATAAATGTAAACCCTGATTACCTCAAATAAGCGACTCAAACATCTGTAATACCATCCAAAACGCCAATTAAAACAACACCAAACCCTCTTTTTATATTTATCATAAAATCGAAGTAACCGATTGAATCAAAATAGGAACTTAGCTATGGTTGAACTATCAATAAAAATAAATTAAAAACGAGTTATTCTACAGGCTCGTTATATAACGGAAACATTATGTATAAATATCTTTACTTAACAGAAGTAGAATGGTCAGTAGCTTGGATTAATGGTGGGGAAATTCCCATTAGCCTAGCAAGTACCTATCTTAACGAAGAAAGGGATGGGATATTAACGCCTGATGAGAATTTAATTCATCGTTCAGAAGTGGATATAAGGTCTTTATCGCCAGCTATTCATTTCGAAAATATTAAGAACCTTAATATGAGCGGTTGCTCTATCAATGGCAAAGCTATTCCAAAAATAAATAATGCTTCTTTATATAAAGAAGATGGTCTTATTTTATCTTTTTGTAATTCACATGACGATGAAATTGCAACTCGATTAGGTAAAAGTTGTTGCGTTAGGATTTCTAACATAAAAGAACTATATTTAAGTATTAATAAACAATTGGGTGTAAAAGGTAAGATGGGGGATTGTAAATACACACAAGGTCACAATAGAAATCACTTCCTAAAATCTGTTGAAGATGAGTGGCAACAAGAGTTTAGAATGTTCTGGGCATACCCAAAAAACGCTATGGTAACTATCCCTTCAGGACTTGGGAAATTGCTGTCTATTTATAATTAATTAACAAGTAAAGCAAAGCAGGCACATTTTTTACACTACATAGAATTACTCTTTTGCAAGAAGGAAAGCCTGTAGTATGGGTTCTAAAATACATTACCTAATGCTTTTAAAGCTACAACGCCCGGTCAGCCCTATGGTCGCCGTTTACACAATCCATCTGAACTTAAAGACATTGATGAGAAAAGTAGCCTCAAATGTTTACAATTTAAGTTGAGTTAATCTCTTTTTTAGCGCTTACTTGGATGAAATTGTGCTACTAAAGCAAATAACCATTTAGCATTGAAATGCTACCATTCAGCAATATTCAAAATTGAACAGGGCAGGCACTAGATATAAGCCTGTCCTTTTTAATTCTTGTACAATTACCCTGACTCGCCAACTCGCACCTTTTATATGAGGTAGGCCAAGTTACACTTCTCACACAAATACAAACTTGTCATTTTCACTGTGCATCTACGCACATAACTTGTTTGTTATTCGCTATTTTCTTTTCTTTCGGGACGGGCTATTCTGGTTTTATTCAATGAAGGAGCCGTTACATATGTTTAAAAATACGCAGTCTAGCTATGGCCTAGTTGCCATTGCCTTACACTGGCTAATGGCAGTGATGGTTTTAGGCTTGTTTGGCTTAGGACTATATATGGTTGAACTGACCTACTATGATAGTTGGTACAGAGGGTCGATGGATTTACATAAAAGCGTGGGTATTACACTTGCTGCTTTATTGATTTTTAGGTTTGCTTGGCGAGCGTTGGGTACGCAACCTAAACCCGTGGCAGGCTCAGACAAATTAATTAATGCAATTGCGCATAGCGCACACCTAGTAATTTATGTGTTATTACTTGGAATTGTTATTTCCGGATATTTGATTTCAACCGCAGATGGTCGCTCAATAGAGGTATTTACATTGTTTAATATCCCTGCAATTGAGTTATCAGTTGAAAATCAGGCTGATATTGCAGGTAAAGTTCACTACTGGGCTGCATGTAGTTTAATAGGCCTTGTAATTTTGCATGCACTTGGGGCTTTAAAACATCACTTTATCGATAAAGATAAAACCTTAATTAGAATGATCAAACCACTAAAGGATGATTAGAATGAAAAAACTATTTATTTCTGCAGCTGTAGCTGCAACACTTTTTGGCGCAACGGCGGCTCAAGCTGCTGACTATGTTATTGATACAAAAGGTGCTCACGCATTTGTAAACTTTAAAATTAAGCATTTAGGTTATAGCTGGTTACATGGTCGTTTTAACACTTTTGATGGTGAATTTAGCTACGATGCTAAAAACCCAAATGCATCAACGATCATGGTCAATATTGATACAAAAAGCATCGATTCTAATCACGCCGAGCGCGATAAGCATTTACGCGGTGGTGACTTTTTAAATGTTGATAAATTCCCAAAAGCGAGCTTTAAGAGCACATCAATTAAATTTGATGTCGATGGTGATGAAGCAGATGTGACCGGTGAATTTACTCTTCACGGCGTAACCAAAACCATTACATTTGAGATTGATAAAATTGGTGAAGGTAAAGATCCGTGGGGGGGTTACCGTGTTGGTTTTGAAGGTGAAACTAGCCTAAAACTTGCAGATTATGGTATTGATTATAATTTAGGTCCGGCATCAACGCATGTTGATATTGGTTTATACATAGAAGGTATTCGTAAGTAAGTTCAATCTTGTATAAGTTAAACAGCAGCGCCTCATTTACGTGAGGCGTTTTTTTGTAAGCGCTGAGCCAAAACTGGCCGTAAATTATCAGGTAACCAACGTAATAAAATGTCATTGTATGCTTGTTGTTGTTTTACCGCGATAAGAGCTTCATTCAGTACATTTATATGTTCATTCCCTAGTGTAGTATCAGTACAGCCAATGTAACCATCACTTAACTTTGCAGCCTCGGTAAGTTGGATTTGAGTTAACTCGTCCTCATAGGCCATCGATTTTGCCATATAAAAATGTTCGCTCGGATAGCCAAGTAAAATATCGATGCGCTTCTTTTTTAACATATAAGTAAGGCTTGCCAAGGTATCTCGTCCTGGTCTAATAATAATCGACGCATCAGCACTGCTATTTATAATTTTATCTATTTCTACGCCATAGGAGCGGCTCATAGAGATACCTAAAGTGAGCTTTTTATCATTGAGTAAATGACTAAAAGAGAGCGGTTTGTTGGCATTAATGTTTAATTTTGTCAGTAACTCTTTATGAATGGCTAATGATGGCGATAACCCCGTAGTTGAACTTTCTTCGCTAAAAGCAATGTGTTGGCGACGATGCTCACTTTGATAGAGTGAGAGCATGCATAGGGTTTTATTTGGATTTGAGACTTCTTGTAACGCTCGGCTAGAAGGCAATATGACTCTATTAAACGTGTAGTTAGGTAATTGTGCTTCTAATAATGTTATAACACTTTCATCACGCCCAGTACCTTCATATTGGCCATTCAAAATATAGTACGGGGCAAAATCGACCACTACCCAATCAATTGTTTTGCTTTGTACATGTAAAGCCATAAAACCGCAGGTAGTAACAAAAATCAAGATACGTAACATTTAATACACTACTGATTTAATTGATTCATTTATTTAGTGTAGCAGGGGAATTATTGAAATAGAAAGTAAAACGCCAGCAAATGCTGGCGAATATCGTATCGATTGTGTTCATCAAAATTGATTAATTAGCTTTAAGCCATTTAACAAATTGACGAGCGTCACTCGCTTTAGTGAATAAGGCATTTTTTAAACCTTGCGTATCTGAAAAAATTACACGCTGTTTGTTCACTGAAATTGATTGCACCGGATGGGCAATTTGGATCATAGATCCGTTATAACTATAAGACATAATAAAACTCACTTTTTTCTTGTTATCTATGTGCTGCTAATTTCATTATTAGCCTCAAAAGCACAATTAGATAGACTCTGTTGTGTTTAGCTTCATTACAGTGTTGACGATCTTTATGACATTTATGCGACCATATTAAAAAATATGTCGTTATCTGAATTTGGGTTCTCGCCGTACAATAACTTAGCTTAATAATATACGTATTTGCGGGCTTACTGGATCAGGGTAAAGGGGTTAACCGCGAGGCTTTTTTAGGACCAAGAGACAATATTATATCGCTAATAAAGTTAAAGCAAGTTTTATTTATTTTTTCTGGTATTTAGTCTTATTTAAATGTAGTGTAAATGGGTAACACCTAAATGAGAACAATAACTATAAAAAGTAACTAAGCCATGAAATACATATTTGTCACCGATATTTTTGGAATGACGGCTCACCTAAGTCATTTTGCTAGGCAATTTAATGCACAGTACCAGATTATAGACCCCTATAATGGGCAGTTACAAACTGTGGTGGATGAATCGCTCCAATACACGCGTTTCATGGAAGAGTGTGATCACGATGGATACTTTAAAAAGCTCAATAACGCGTTAGCAAAAGTAGATTCAGCCACCACTGTAATTGGGTTTAGTGCCGGAGGAGCGGCCGCCTGGCGAAGTGTTGCAGAAATTAAAAATCCACATATAAAAAAACTCATTGCTTTTTACCCGAGTCAAATTCGACACCACCTTAATGTGAATGCGCCTATTCCATGCGAAATCATTTTTCCAAAAAATGAGCCGCATTTTGATGTTTATACCGTGATGCAAAAGGTCAGTGATCAGCATCAAATTAGATGCCAAGTCAGCGACTACCAACATGGTTTTATGAACCCCTTATCAGCAGGGTTTAATAGCACGGGTTATCAACATTTTAGCCAATATTTATTAGCTTAAACAAATTCTTACCTTGTTATGTTTGCAGCTTTCGGTGAACAGTTTCTAATTACTTTTACTTAATGAAAAAATACCGCCTATGAATGACTTGGGATGTATAGTGCCATACTCATTTCGAGCTTTGCTGAGTATTAAATAAACTTTCTCTTTGGTGCAGTTTTAGCCAATGAGTTAGTCTATAATCAATGATATAACAGCATATTTACATGTTCTCTATAATAAGGTTGGTTACATAATGAAAACCCACAGTAACTTTATGTCAAAAAGCATAGGGTTTATGAGCTCATTTGGTTTATTGCTGCCTTTACAGGTGCATGCGACTGATGAGCAGGTTTTGCATGAAACTAACATGGACGTGATTGAAGTTTATGCACAAAAAAGAGCGCAAAAAATCGAAGAAGTGGGTATTGCCCTTAGCCAAGTTAAAGGCGATGTTCTCAAAGCGCAGCACTTCAAGGATTCTACAGAGTTATCTATCTTTGCGCCTAATTTAAAAATTAGCCAAAATGCTGCCGAAGGCACCCCGCCAGCGATAAATATCCGTGGCGTCGGTTTAATAGATTACAACACGGCGAACACATCACCGGTTGCTATTTATGTTGATGATATTGCAGTTGGCTCTGCTAGTAATCAAATAGTAAACCTGTTTGATATAGAGCAAGTTGATATTCTACGCGGTCCTCAAGGCACATTATTTGGTCGTAACTCAACCGGTGGAGCGATTTTAATTCGTTCAAAACGCCCTGAGTACGAGCAAAGCGGCTATTTCACGGCGGGTGTTGCTAATAATAATGCCAGTAATGTTGATGCTATGTTCAATACGCCATTGAGTGACAATACGGCCTTGCGGGTAGCATTTAATTATCAAAATTATGATTATTCGACTAAAAATGTTTTTCCTACGGCTCCAACAGCTGGAATGGAACAACTAAATGCACGTATTTCTTTTCTAGCTGATTTTGATTCAGTGCAATTATTAGTTAAAGGTCATATTCAAGATTGGGAAGGAATAGTTCAACCTGTTGGTAGTATCGGGATGATTGCCAACCCGTTAACAAAAGAGCGATGTAGTCCTGCTCAAGCTGGTTCAACAAACTGCTTTGATAACTTTGGTTTCAATGATGCAAGTGATGACTTTTATACCGTGAGTGTTAATAATGACTCTCCTCATAAAAGTGATGGCAAAGGCGTAAGTGCGCATTTAAATTGGCAAGTGAGTGATATTAATGAAGTGATCTCTTTGACCAGTTTCAATGAACTGGAACGTCAGCATGCGTTTAATTGTGATGGTTCACCTGCTCGCTTGTGTGAAGGGAATCTAGGTCTAGATACACATCAATTTACGCAAGAGCTTAGGCTGCAGTCGCAATTAAGTGAGCATTTTTTAACTGCAGGCTTGTACTTTGCTGATGAATCAATAAAACAAGATAACGTGAATGATATTTTACGTGATTTTCGCGGTGTTCTGCCCGCAGATCTCACTGCTACTTTCTTTTACGATAACCATATCACAACACAAAGTATTGCGGCATTTACACAGTTAGATTATCAATTATCCACAAATTGGTTACTGAGTGCTGGCTTGCGTTACTCATATGAGTCCTTGGATTATGATTCTCTATCAGAGCTAAATATTGTGGCCACACCTACAGATTTAAAAGGCGTGAGAGTGCCTTTTTACCAAGTACAAGGCGATCAATCAGATAATGGCTTTTCAGGACAACTAGGATTAAATTATCAATTTGATGATTACACCCATGGCTATTATCGCTTTGCAAATGGTGCAAAAAGCGGTGGCTATAATGGTGGGTTTTTATCATCACCTGAGCAAGCTCAGCTTGCTGATTATCAAAGTGAACGCTTGAATGCAAACGAAGTCGGCACTAAATCTTGGTGGCCAGAACAAGGAGTGCGTTTCAATTGGGCAGCATTTTATTATGACTATAACGACCAACAAGTATTTATGAATCAGCCTTCAGTATCTCCTCAAAGCCCACCCGTACAGCTGTTGGAAAATGTGGGAGACTCAATAATTTATGGTTTGGAGGCAGAACTTGATTACGCTATCTCAAAGGGGCTTAATCTTCAATTTGCCTTAGGCTATATCCCTCATGCTGAATTTGAAGAGTATATAGACCCACTTGGCAATGAGCTAACAGATAAGCGGCTCCCATTTACCTCAAAATGGAATGCAAGTGCTGGACTTGAGTACACATTTGAGCTTGCAAAGAACCCTTTAACTACGCAATTACTTGTTGACTATCAGTCTGATTTTTACTTTGACCAAAATCAGAACCCATATGCTATGCAAGAGGGCTATAGTATCGTAAATGGTAACATTCGTTATCAATTAGATCAGTGGGGGCTTGTTATTTGGGGTAAAAACTTGTTTGATACCCAGTACAGTAATTTAAAATTTGATTTAAGTTCTTTTCTAGGCATGCTCGAAGATTTTAAAGGCGAAGGGCGACGTTATGGGCTGGATATTAGCTATCAATTCTAGCCGTGACATATTTATTTAAGGTGCGATGTATGCCAGCTCGGGCAATACTAAAACGATTGCTATGCATTTTTATTATATGTTGCTCGTATGTGGAAGCAGCAAATAGTTCAGATGTATATATTTATAAAGCACCCGAGCAAAGTGCTAACTTGTTAAATCAAGGTCATGTATTTGAAGTTAGAAATGGGGCCTTCCCAGTAAATAGCGCCCAGGTGTCAACGTGGCTTGAGACGAAAAAACCGCAACAGAGAACCACTTTTTTTGGCGGCAGTTTTTGGTTTGTAATTCAACTTGAGAATCAAAGCCAGTTGCAGGAATTAGTGCTATTTCCTTACAATACATTACTGTCTAAAATTGAGACACGTATTTATGATATGTCAGATCCTAGCCGTGCTGTCGAACGTTACGAAACCGGTGGCATAATCGAGAATGAATTTGCCTTTCATTATGGTAATAAAATAAAGCTTACGCCCGGCAAATCCTACTTTTTAATCGCTAAGTTTCAAAGCGATTACTTTTACACCCCCCCTAAGCTTGTGCTTACTCCATACGATGCGTTTTTTGCCAAAACCACATCTCAAAATATGATTATGTTGCTATGCTTTGGCGTGGGTATTGCGCTTGGGTTATATAACTTACTAATATATTTTGCTGCTCGTGATGTAACCCATCTTTATTATGCGTTATTTACCGCGTGCTGGGTGCTGGCTTGGAGCCAGTTTTTTCATATTCCTGATCAGATCTTCGGTTTTTATAACGCTCATTTTCATTGGTTGGGCTTTAGCCTTATTCCGATGGCTAATATACTGTTTTATAACAATTTACTAAGGTTGAGAGAGACATCACCTCAATTATCCTTGGTGTCTTTATCTTTGGGCTATATTGCCACTGCGGGGGTTCCGTTAGCAATCATTTGGCCTGGCTTTGGCTTTATTTGGGCAACACTCGTGACCGGAGCTACCTTGTGCTTAGGGATGCTTGTAGGTATCAGAAGCTGGATGAGTGGTTTTAAACCGGCACGATACTTTGTGCTGGCTTATTTAGCTATGGCTATCCCTAATATGATTGGTAATTTAACCAACCTTGGCTTGATTGCGCCGATGGCCTTTGATTTATATTTACTTGGGTTAATTGGTACTGCGCTTGATGCCATGCTATTAGCATTTGCTGTTGCTAACAAATTCAGAATTTTACACGATGAAAATGTAGAGCTAACAAAAAATTTAGAGCAAAAAGTGCAGTCACGTACTCACGAATTACAACAATTAGCGGAAGAATTACGAGACGCCAGTGAAGCGAAAAGTCGCTTTTTAGCGAATATGAGCCACGAAATTCGCACCCCGATGACCTCTATAATTGGCTACGCAGATGGCATTATTTTGGGAGATATTAAGCCGCATGAGCGTAACCACGGCATACGGGTTATTTTGCAAAATAGTCGTCATGTGTTGGGCTTAATTAATGACATATTAGATATGTCGAAAATTGAGGCAAACCGCTTAGAAATTGATTTAGTTGAAACAGAACTATTTGCCACAATTGCGGAAATTGAATCATTACTTGGCAAGCAAATTCGCGATAAAGGATTAAAATTTGGTGTTGATTATGCGTTTCCTTTACCTGATTGGATTATTTCAGATCCCACGCGCCTTAGACAAATTTTATTGAATTTAGCGACCAATGCACTCAAGTTTACCAGTGTTGGGCATATTCGATTAGTGGTTGCTTGCTCACCAGAGCAACTTCAAATTACAGTTAAAGACACTGGAATCGGCATGACTGAAAGCGAGCAAAAAGAATTGTTTTCGCCGTTTTATCAAGCAGATTCTTCAATTTCGCGTAAATATGGTGGAACCGGTCTTGGTTTGAATATTTCAAAGAGTTTGGCGCAGAAGTTAGAGGGCGACATAAGCGTCCGTTCAGAAGTTGGCAGTGGTAGTGAGTTTTGTTTGGCACTTAGTTTGAAAACGACAGATCAAACCAAGTGGATTAATTCATTTGATGAGGTAAATAGACGCGATTCAAAAGAAGCCTTAGCAGATACCTGTCAACGAAACCTCGTTGGTGAGGTGCTAATAGCCGAAGACCATCCTGAAAACCGCCAACTGATCAAACGAATCTTAGAGCGAATGGGCTTAACAGTGACAGCGGTTGAAAATGGGCAAGATGCAGTTCAAGCAACACTTGATGAGCAATTTGACTTAATTTTACTTGATATCCAAATGCCAATTATGGATGGAGAACAAGCAATCCATATCATGCAAGCTACGGGACTGACAACACCTATCGTGGCTTTAACGGCGAATACCATGAAACATGAAATTGACCGTTACTTAAAGCAGGGATTTATTGATCATATCGCAAAACCAATCGATAGAACTCAGTTTAGCCATAAAATTGCCAGCTACCTAGATATTGAGATAGCTGATGATGTAAAGCTCCCTGATCATGAATTTGAATTACTCAAACATGATTATATTCAAGGGCTACGCATTCAAAAAGAAACGTTACTGCAACAGTTTAAATCTGGTGATATGACAGGCTTTGCCCAAAGTGTGCACATGATAAAAGGAACCGCAGGAATGTTTGATTGCTCAAGTCTTTATAAGAAGTCAGTTGAATTAGATAAAATTATAAAAGCTGATTCAGTCACGTTTGATACTCAGTTAGTAAATGCTTTATTTGCAGCCATTGATGATGTTCTGGCTGAGCCATCTTAGTGGCCAAGCATTTTACTGTTGAATAACCAGTATTACTTTTAGTATGCAGACAAGTCAGTAAGCAAATGATTTAATATATTATCTTCTCTGGTATGAATCGTGTAAGAGGCTTATGCAATATCAACATATATCAATACCGTCTGAAGGCGAGCAAATTAATATCGATGGACAAGGGCGTTGGCACATACCAGATAACCCGATTATTGTCTTTATCGAAGGCGATGGTGTCGGCCAAGACATTACCCCCATTATGCGCCAGATTGTTAATAGTGCTGTTGCGCACTGCTATGGTACTAGTAGAAAAATCCACTGGATGGAAGTATACAATGGTGAAAAAGCTGCCCGATTGTATGATGGTGATTGGTTTCCTCAAGAGACAATTCATGCTGTTAGACAGTTTAAAATAGCAATTAAAGGACCGCTTACCACGCCACTGGGCGGTGGCTTTCGTTCACTCAATGTTGCTTTACGCCATGAAATGGATCTGTTTGTGAATATGCGTCCAATAAAGGGCTACAGTGCATTACCCTCACCGTTAAAACAACCAGAAAAAACGAACATTGTGGTGATCAGAGATAGCTCTGAAGATGTATATTCGGGTATTGAATGGCAAGCGGGCAGTGTCGAAGCGGAAAAAGTACTCGATTTTCTGTGTCAAGAAATGGGCGTAACCCGACTTCGATTCGATCAGCAATGTGCAATTGGCATCAAAAATATATCAAAAGAAGGGGCAGAGCGATTAATGCGTTATGCCGTAGAGTATGCACTTGAGCACAAAAGTGAATCTCTGACTGTTGTTCATAAAGGGAATGTTTTAAAGTTTACAGAAGGTGCATTCAAGCGCTGGGGATTTGATTTAGCTAAACGAGAATTCGGTGCGAAAGAGCATGATAATGGTCGTTGGCTTGTGATAGAGCGCGATCAGCAACCCCCACTCATTATTAAAGAAGTGATAGCTGACAACATGCTGCAACAAGCACTCATGACCCCAGAACAGTTTGATGTGGTTGTCACAACGAATCAAAACGGAGATTACCTAGCAGATATGTTGACCGCACAGGTGGGCGGCATCGGTATTATGCCTGCGGCAAATTTAAACAATGATGTAGCATTTTTTGAACCCACGCATGGCCCATTCGAGCGGATTGCAGGAAAAAACTCGGCAAATCCAAGTAGTAGTATTTTAAGTGCGGTGATGATGCTGCGATTTATGAACTGGCATGAAGCCGCTCACGCAATAGAATCAGCTTTATCAGCCACTTTGGCGGCAAATGAAGTGACCTTTGATCTTGAAAGTCATATGCAAAGCTCGACAATCCTCAGTTGCAGTGATTTTGCAAAGAAGATCATCGAGCGTATAGAACAACCATAACTTAAGCTGCATTAGTATTTAAAACATTAACTTGGTACATGCATGGGCGATTTGTTAATTGCGCTGCACGTTGATAAATATCTTTTGCGCCACGCTCATTACTTGCTGTGCCACTTAAAGTATCCATTAATGCTACAACAATAATGGCGGGCACCTGGCAACAAAACTCATCTAATACTGCGGTTGTTGTTTGCGCGTCAACATGGCAATGCGGATGCGCGTGTTCAACTTGGTATGCATGTAATAAGGTTTGTGCGTCTAAAGCCGCATCATCTTCATGCTTGTTTTTACGACATTGACAACCAAATTCATCAACTAAAGTCGCCAGTGCTTGATACACATCTTCACAGGTTAAGGTTGCTTGTTGACAAAGTTGTTGCTCAATAAATGCATGTAGATTGCCATCAATGAATAAACCATCTTGCTGGGTAAAGCTTGCTGTTGTTTGCATCATAATCGTGTCTCTTTGTTGTGTGAGTGAGTTATTTGGTATGACTTTACTCTAGCGCTAAGAGTACTATTAATGAAATTGTTGTTTTCAATAACTGATATTGATTTAATCAATAAAAAGTAAGCGTTTGTATGGTGCAGCCTGAAAAGCACTGAACACGTTTGGTGCAACAGTAGGTGAAGTTGCACGAAAATGGTTATGGACAGTGTGAGCTAATAATTTATTGTTTGACGTAATAAACTGTTTTATATAAATAAAAACAATATTTATTTAGTTGGCATTTTTGTTGCTACTAAAGTTGTGTCAATTGGATATTATCCACACAAACTATTTATAAGACGAAGACGTCTACATACTTACTCAGAATTGAGTCAGTAGTAGGCGTTTTTTTGTGCCTGTTAACCAGCAAGTAACACAGATTGATACAATAAAACCGATTAATAACGAAAAGCGACAATGGATAGTTGTGGCTAATTAAGGTGAAGATTTATGGCTTATTTAATTCCCACAGAGTTTGTAACTAAAATGGTGGACTCAGGAGAGTCTAAAATTTATATGTCAACCCGAGATACTCTTATTCGAGCATTTATGGCGGGTGCTATTTTAGCCCTCGCTGCAGTGTTTGCGGTGAGCGTAGCCGTAGCAAGTGGCTCGCACTTATTAGGTTCTGTGCTTTTTCCTGTTGGCTTTATTATGCTGTATTTAATGGGCTTTGATTTACTAACAGGGGTATTTGTACTGACACCACTAGCGTGGCTGGCCAAACGCCCAGGTGTGACATGGTCGCAAATTTTACCGCATTGGGGTAAAGTTTTTGTCGGTAACTTTTTAGGGGCGTTAACTGTTGCTTTTATGATGGCCTTTGTTTTCACCTATGGGTTTAATACCGATGGTGGTGCCATCGCTGCAAAAGTAGGGCACATTGGTGAAGCGCGTACTTTAGGTTATGCTGAATATGGCACTGCTGGCTGGCTAACCATTTTTATTCGCGGCATGTTATGCAATTGGATGGTCTCTCTTGGTGTTGTGGGTGCGATGATTTCAACACATGTTAGTGGCAAAGTGATTGCGATGTGGATGCCAGTGATGTTGTTCTTTTTTATGGGCTTCGAGCACTCTGTTGTGAATATGTTTTTGTTTCCATTTGCTTTAATGATGGGAGGGGATTTCTCAGTAATGGACTACTTAATATGGAATGAGATCCCAACAGCACTCGGTAATTTAGTTGGTGGGCTGGCGTTTACGGGATTAACCTTATACACAACCCATTATAAAACGGCGCCTAAACGTGCACTTAATACAGCAAAAGAGTCATTAAGCAAGCCTGTGACAAGTTAACTTAGAATGAGCCACTTATCTGTTCGTATAGGGCAGTATTCAAGCGCCGGAAGCAAAGATATTAATCAAGATTGCTACGGCGCTTTCGTGCCACATAGCCCTGAATTAGAATTAAAAGGAGCCGTGGTTGCGTTAAGTGATGGTGTTAGTAGTTCACAAGTCAGCCAAGTTGCAAGTGAAACGGCAATCAAGAGTTTTTTATCCGATTACTATTGCACTAGTGATGCTTGGTCTGTGAGCCATGCTGCAAGCCAAGTACTAAACAGTACCAATGCTTGGCTTTTTGCCCAGAATCAACAAGGGCCTTTTCGTTTTGAAGTCGAAAGGGGCTATGTGTGTACTTTTTCAGCTCTTATCTTAAAAAAACAACACGCACATGTTTTACATATTGGTGATAGTCGGATCTATCACTTACGTGACACACACACTTCGCAACTTACGCGTGATCATCGATTGCACCATGGTAGTGATAATAGCTATTTAAGCCGAGCCTTAGGCGCTGCTGGACAGTTACAGTTGGACCATCAAACTATTGCACTTGAAAACAATGATGTGTTTTTCTTAATGACAGATGGTGTAAGCGATTATTTAACCCCCAGCATGATGCAGCAAATTTACAATCAATATCAGCATGATTTAGATGCTTGTGCGCAGGCTTTTGTTACCACTGCGTTTAATGGCGGGAGTACAGATAATCTTACGGTACAAGTTGTGGTAGTGGATAATATAGATGTTAGTGATCAACACACCTTATTTGATAAACCTTTACCGTTACCCCCCATTTTATCTAGCAATGATGAATTTGATGGTTATAAAATTATTCGCCCAATTCATAGTTCTAGCCGAAGCCATGTTTATTTAGCTGAAGATTTATCCACGGCTTTGCAATTAATAATTAAAACACCGTCTACTGATTTATCAGAAAATAAAGAATATTTAGAGCGATTAATGCTAGAAGAGTGGGCGGCGAAAAAAGTTAATAGCCCTCATATTGTGGCCATTCCGCGCTCAATACGACCACGTAATTACTGCTATACCCTCAGTGAATATATTCAAGGAGATACATTAGCACAGTGGTTGCGAGATCATCCTCAACCTAGTCTATCGGCTATTCGCGATATAATTTCACAAATAGCCAAAGGCTTAATGGTGCTGCACAAAAGTGATATTTTGCATCAAGATTTACGTCCTGAAAATATTATGATTGATAGTCATGGGACAGTAAAAATAATTGACTTAGGCTCGGTACGGATTGCGGGTCTCGCTGAACTCGAAGAAAGTCAGTTACTAGGCACCGCGATGTATACAGCGCCGGAGTATTTTGTCGGTGCGGGTGGTAGCGCGTGTTCAGATTTGTTTTCACTCGCTGTACTCACTTATTATATGCTTAGTGGTCGTTTCCCGTATGGTGTTAATGTTGCGAAAGCCAGAACACTATCAGCGCAATATAAACTAACATACCAACCTGTCGTTGATCCGCAGCGCGATATTCCGCTTTGGCTTGATGCGACATTAAAAAAAGCATTGCAGCCAAACCCCGCTAAACGTTATCACGTTTTGTCTGAATTCATTTATGATTTACACCACCCCAACCCAGCATTGATGGGTCAAATTAGCCAACCTTGGCTAGAAAAAAATCCCTTACGCTTTTACCAGGGGCTGTCAGCATTGCTAGCCTGTTTGCTAGTTTTATCATTACTTGCATAGCGCTTGATATATTTAATTTTATTGCGATTAGTTAAATGTAGAGTCTACGTTAAAGTTATAAGGAAAAGGGCCGCAGGCCCTAAATATATGTGTTTTATTAAAGGAGTATGGGGAGAGTTTGTTACCATGCGAAAGCAGAGTAAAGGTGGGCTAAACCTGTGTAGCGGTTATATTGAGTAATTGTTGTTCGACTGCCATTTGATGATTAATGACTTCACCAATCATTATTAATGTTGGCCCCGTTAACTTAGCGGCTGTGGATTTTTGTGTGATATTCTCTAACGTGCCCCGAATAACCTGCTGGCTTGTCGTAGTTACCTGTTCAAGTAAGGCTATTGGTGTTGTCGCTGGCCAACCTACTGATTGCAGACCTTGTGATAGTTGTTGCAAACGCCCCAAACCCATATATACCACTAGGGTTGGATTATCCTGATTTGATAGATATTGATAGTTTTGCCATTTAGGCTGCTGTTTTGGATCGGCAAATTGCGCAGTCATAAAGGTAACACTGCGGGCAACCCCTCGTGCGGTCAGTGGTATGCCTGTATAAGCCGATGCAGCGCAAGCAGTCGTTACACCCGGAACTATAGCAAAGGGAATATTATGCTCTGCTAGGGCATCAGCTTCTTCATTTACACGGGCAAAGATACTCGGATCACCGCCTTTGAGTCTGACAACTGTATGGCCTTGTTGCGCGTATTTAACCAATAACTTACTTATTTCAGCTTGCTGCATTGAATGTTTGTTGGCGCGTTTGCCAACAAACACCCGTTGTGCGTTTTCTGGTAAAGTACGTAGCAGCTCAACCGAGACTAACCAATCGTAGAGAATGACGTCGGCACTTTCTATTAACCGCTGAGCTTTAACGGTGATAAGCTCTGGGTCGCCAGGGCCTGCACCTATAAGATACACGCGCCCTTTATTGGCTTTTGCTTTATTGAAACTAAAAGATTTAGCAAACCAATGGGTAACCTTGTTCGATTCAGTGCCCATAAAATAAGAAAGTACGCTCATCTTGTTCCCCTTAACTAAGCTGCGCTAGTTTGTTCAGCACACGCTTGGCCTGCTATAAACACACGGTCATTGTCAATTTTAACTGTATAAGTTGAGACACTTTTATCGGTTTGCTCTAAACAGTGGCCAGTATGCAGACAAAAATGCTGCTTATATAGTGGTGAAGCAACAACAAGCTGGCCTTGTACTGTGCCGATAATACCGCGAGAAAGCACATTTGCTTCGCCTATTGGATCATAGTTATCTATAGCAAATACCGGCGTAGATTCATCAGGTAAATAAAACAAAGCCACTTGTTTATTCTCTACCAGCGCACATACGCCGCTGTTTGCTACTAAGTCATCAATTGATGCGATATCATGCCATAACATTGTCTTGCTCCTTTTCGATCTCAACAACAGGAATTAACTGCTCGCTACTACGAGAATGGTTTAGTTTTTCAGATTTAGTTGCAGGGCGAATTTGATTACGCTCTTGGACAAATAAAATATTGTCATCTTGTGCTGGGCTGTTGACGAATTGGCGGAACCGTTTAACTGCGCTGTCACTTTCAATAGTGGTTTTCCATTCACATTGATAGGTTTGCACAACATGCTCCATTTGCGCTTCTAGTTCAGCACATAATCCTAAACTGTCTTCAATCACGACTTGACGAAGGTAATCTAAACCACCTTCAAGGTTTTCCATCCACACTGAAGTGCGCTGAAGCTTGTCGGCAGTTTTTATATAGAACATTAATATTCGGTCGATATAGGTGATTAAAGTTTGTGTATCTAAGTCAGTAGCGAATAAGTCGGCATGACGTGGGCGCATGCCACCATTACCACACACATAAAGATTCCAACCATTCTCAGTGGCAATTACGCCAATATCTTTACTTTGTGCTTCAGCACATTCGCGAGTACAGCCTGAAACAGCCATTTTAATTTTATGTGGGGAGCGTAAACCTTTATAGCGATTCTCTATATCGATTGCTTGGCCAACACTGTCCTGAACACCATATCGACACCAAGTGCTGCCGACGCATGATTTAACGGTACGTAATGACTTACCATAGGCGTGACCCGTTTCAAAGCCAACTTCAATGAGCTTTTGCCAAATAATAGGCAATTGCTCTAAACGCGCACCAAATAAATCGATACGTTGACCACCTGTGATTTTGCAATATAAGTTGAACTCTTGTGCTACTTCGCCTAACACAATGAGTTTATCAGGTGTGATCTCACCCGCGGCAATACGAGGTACTACAGAATAAGAACCATCTTTTTGCATGTTAGCTAAAAAAGTATCGTTGGTATCTTGTAAGCCAACATGGGGCTTTTCTAAGATGAAGTCATTCCATGTCGCAGCTAAAATATTTGCCGCTGCTGGTTTACAAATATCGCAGCCTTTGCCTTGGCCAAACTTTTCTAATAATAACTCGAAAGTTTTAATACCTTCTACTTTTACCAAGTGCATTAACTCTTGGCGCGAGTAATCAAAGTGTTCACAAATATGATTGTTAACTTCGACGCCACGTGATTCGAGCTCTTGATCCACCACTGTCTTTAGTAGTGCTGCACAGCCACCACAACCGCTGGCCGCCTTGGTACAACTTTTGACTTCACCCAGCTCACAAGCTCCGCCATCGATGGCACTAATAATATCGCCTTTACTAACATTGTGGCATGAACAAATCGTTGCAGCGTCTGGTAATGCTGAGCTTGAAAGTGCAGGAGCATCACCTGTGATTGGTAAAATTAAGCATTCAGGGTTTTCAGGTAACGTCATGTCGTTCAACATGTACTGTAGTAATGTATCGTAATCACTGGTATCGCCTACAAGCACAGCACCAATGAGTTTGTCAGCTTGTTCATTAAAAACGATTTTTTTGTAGCTTCCTCGAATGGGATCTTGGTAAACCATTTCTTTACAGTTTTCGGTTTTACCATGGGCATCGCCAATTGAGCCCACTTCGACGCCGAGTAACTTTAATTTGGTACTCATATCAGCACCAGAGAACACTAAATCACCCTGACTAAACTGGCTCGCGACAACCCGAGCCATGTTGTAACCGGGGGCCACTAAACCAAAAATAAAGCTATTCCAAAGTGCGCACTCGCCAATGGCATAAATATCAGGATCTGATGTTTGGCATTGATCATTGATCACAATACCGCCACGTGGGCCAATTTCTAATTCTGTTGAGCGTCCAAGCTGATCATAAGGACGAATACCTGCAGAAAACAAGATAATGTCAGTCTCAAGGTAGCTACCGTCACTAAAATTCATACGATAGCGACACTGCTCACCTTTAACTATTTCTTGCGTTGCCTTGCCTGTGTGTACCGTAACACCGAGCTGCTCTATTTTATTTTTCAGTAATTCACCACCCACCTCGTCGAGCTGTACTGCCATTAACTGTGGCGCAAACTCAACTACATGGGTATCTAAGCCTAGCTGCTTCAATGCATTACTTGCTTCTAATCCAAGTAAACCTCCCCCAACCACGACGCCTACTTTACTAACTTTGGCACTTTGTTGTATTGACTCTAAGTCTTCGAGTGTACGGTAAACCAAACAGTGTGGCTGATCATTACCAGGAATAGGTGGCACAAATGGGTAAGAGCCAGTTGCAATGACGAGTTTGTCATAATTAAATTGCAAACCGCTTTTAGTGTGCACAACTTTGTTTTGTTTATCTATTTGGTCAACCCAGGTATTGGTATGCACATCAATATTGAGTTGCTGATAATTTTCACTCGTTGTTAAGGCAAGATCAGCAGGCCGCTTACCATCAAAAACGCTCGACAGGTAAACCCGATCGTAGGCTAAGTTAGCTTCACCGCATAACACGGTTATGATAGCGTTTTCGTCACTTGCTCGCATTTGTTCAACAAAGTGATGACCCACCATGCCATTACCTATGACGAGAATATGTTGGGGTGTTTGCATGTGGTATTCCTTAGTTTTGACGGTTTACAAACACAAAAAAGCCCGCACTTTAATGCTATAAAACATTAATGAGCGGGCCTCTTTGCCTAAAATTTAAGTTGTTTTGATTTTTATTGTTTTAGTAAGGGCACTTATTACACCCATACTTAGATAAAGCAGATACAGTGCCAATTTAGTAAGTTATTGAAAAATTGGCTTATTGGTCAGTTTTGGTGAATTTTATAGTCACGTTTTGAGCTATTTTAGTGCGTCTAAGCACCATCTTGGTTAGCGACAAGTAAATAAGCAATTTAGTTTAATATTAAATTTAAAAAATGAGTAAGGCTGTCTTATTTCTATATTTGGCAGTTATTTCTATGTTTTTAGCTGTACATGTTAATTTTTTATGTTTACAGTAAATTTTGTATTAATAAAAAGCACCCCAGTAAAACCGTATCTAAATAATGGGTAAGAGAGATTAAAACATGATAAATAATATATTCATCAACCCCTCCAAAGTACTGATTAAATGCATTTTAGTAATTGCATTTTTGGGTGTGGCACCTCAGCTACGCGCAACACCATTAGATGTATCAAACCCTGAAGTGCTAGAGGCATACTTTGATGGTGTGGTTAAAAATAATATGGAAAAAGGGCATAGCCCATCTGGGGTTGTCACAGTCATGAAAGATAACCAAGTCATATTTACTAAAGGCTATGGTTACAGTGACTTTGATAAAAAAATACCAGTAGACCCAAACACAACATTATTTAGACCTGGCTCTATATCTAAATTATTTACTTGGGTTTCAGTAATGCAGTTAGTTGAACAGGGGAAACTTGACTTAGACACAGACGTGAATAGTTATTTAAAAGAGGTAAAAGTTGAAGATTCTTGGCCGGGTAAGCCGGTAACTTTACGCCATATATTAACTCATACAGCTGGGTTTGAAGATGCAGCAATTGGTCACCTTATAATTAAAGAGCAATCGCGTATTGTCCCTCTTGCACAAGCATTGGCAGCGTATCAGCCTAAACGTATTAACCCACCTGGTGAACATGTTGCATATTCTAACTGGGCAACGGCATTGGCTGGTTTAATTGTTGCTGATGTTTCTGGTCAGAATTTTAATGATTATGTACAAACACATATCTTTGATGTTTTAGGTATGACTCATACAACATTTGTTGAGCCACTGCCGGAGCATTTGATTGATTTACGCGCTAAAGCTTACACTTTTTCTCAAGGTACTTATGTTGAGACCGGCTATGAGCTTGTATCTAATTTTGGTCCGGCAGGGGCGTCAGCAACCACTGCCCTTGATATGGCTAAATTTGCCAGAGCAATTTTAAATGGCGGTAGTTATCAATCGGAGCGTATTTTAAAAGCCAGTACTATGTCGCAGATGCTTAACGAAGGCTTTGTTCATGATGAACGAGTTAGAGGAATGGGGCTTGGTTTTATTAAATATCGTTATGGTGCAGATGATTTAGAACTTTTTGGCCATAATGGTGCTACTACCGCCTTCTTATCAAATTTTATTTTATCAAAATCACAGAATTTGATGCTGTTTACATCTTTTAGTGGTAACCCATTACCTGGAGCGGTACACAAGGCTGTTGTAAAAGGTTTTTATGATGAGTTTTTCCCACATACAACTGAAAAAAGTTTTATCAAAGGTGTTGATGCAACAAAATATGCGGGCAGTTACACCTCATGGCGTAGTAACTTTACCCAGCTTGAATCATTGTTGAGATTAACAAGTGAGTTAAAGGTTATAGCATTAGCGGATTGTGAGACGTTACTAATTATGGGTAAACGTTATAAGGCAGTAGATACTAATTTATTTGAAGAAGTAAATGGTTATGGCCGTATTGCTTTTCAACAATCAGCTGAGGGCGAAATTACCAGTTTTGTTGTAGATGGTTTTGGGGTTCAACAATTCTTCCGTACCCCAATGGCGGCATCTGCAGATACCACAGTGTTAATTATTTCTTTAATTTTAATTATTTTCACTGCAGTAATACTGCGTATTTGTTATCAATTTTCAAGTTTTAAAAACATGGTCGGAATTGAAAGAAAAGCGAGCTTAGCATCGATAGCCACAGCAATGATGAACATTTTGTTTTTTGTATTTTTATTCATCACACTTTCCAGCGGTGTGGATGATATGGTTTTTAAAATTCCTCTAGGTATGAAAATAGCGTTGTGCTTTGCACTACTTGCAACAGCGGCCGTTATTGTTCAGTTACGCTATTTGCTTGTTGTGTGGCAGCAAAAGGCATTTAAAAATACCTTGGCTCGCGTTCGTTATAGTTTAGTAACGCTAAGTGGTTTATATATGGTGTGGTTCTTTTACTATTGGAATCTATTGGGCTTTAATTATTTTGAGTAATTGTCCAGATAATAGGCTTGATGGTCAGCATGAATGCTTGCCATCAAGCACTTTACATCAAGTCATTTTTAGGGGACATTAGCCGCTTAATATGAAAAAGAATAAATAATGGTCAGCTATTTTTATTCCTCGCAAACTAATACATAAATAATAGAGTGCGGATAAAAATGTATGGGATTTTAGCCTTGTATGGTTATTGAACACGCTGATTTAAAGATGTTAATTTGACTTTGTAGGACATTAAATGACTAAAGTAACTGGGGTTGATGCAGCATATGACATTGTGATGGATGCGGTGGTAACGCAAGTTTTACCACCGAGCCATAAGATTTCAGAGAATATATTAAATGAAAAATTTGGTATAAGCCGTACAGCCGCCCGCAACTTGATAGAGCGCCTGTCAGCCCATCAATTTTTAGTTAGTGTATCGCCACGAATCACGCAAGTAGCACCGTTAACGCTATTAGATATTCGACAAAACTTTAAACTAAGAAAAATTTTACTGCCAGAGGTAATTTCGCTAGCAGGTTCAAAGATTGACCATCAAAAAATTGATGAGCTTGATGCTATTATTCAATCTTTGCTACCTATTCAAGATGATCAATCAGCACTTAAGCTCTTAAAAACCAATCGCGAGATGAATCTTGCTTTTTGCACACCAGCAGGTTATCCACTAATGGCAAATTGGGTCAGGCAACTAGAAGATACCGCGATGCGAATCTATTGGTTGTTTATAAAAACTAAGCAAGACTTTCCGTTTTCGAAAGAGCAACAAGGTATTCTACTAGATGTAATTAAAGCGGATGAGCCCCAAAAAATTCAGTCGGTAGTGCACAATATGATCAACCAGACTGAAGAGCGTGTGCTTAATGCTATATTAAATAACAAGCAATTTCATAACCAAGATCTTCTCGTTTAATACTGTTTAGTATTGCCCAGTGCCATCTATCATTGGTGGCACCAAAGTATTTCTCTTTATTTATTTTTCCAATCATATTTGTTCTCCCTCGTTTTAAAGATTTTAAATCAGCTCTAAATCTATTCATTGCTACCCTAAAATAAATTAAAACAGCCTTAATCACAAAAAGTGCTGTACAAATGCAGTATTTAGGTTGTAACTTAGTTGTGCAAACAATGAGCGTTAGTTAGCGGTTTGTTAAATAATTATAATGATTTTTACAATGGTTGAGGGGAACTATCGATGTTAATTGGATTCAATAAAAATAAAATTGCGTTATGTATCTTAGCTACATGCAGCCTAAGTACACCAATAATTGCTCAGGCTCAAGACGAACAAGAAGAAATAAATGAAATAGAAAGAATCTCAGTAACATCGTCGAGGCGCGTTCAACCAATACAAGATGTACCGGCTTCTGTTATTGCCGTTGATCCTGAGAGCTTTGTAAAAAGTGGCCTCACTAAAATGAGTGATGTTATAAGTTATACGCCTGGCTTTAATTTTGAAAGTACTAACGGTCAACGTGGTAGCGGCTCTATATCTGCTAGGGGAGTGAGTCAACAAGGTGAAACAGCAGTAACAGCGTTGTATATTGATGATGTTCCTATCACAAGTAATAGTGGCTTCGGCAGTGCTAAAAGTGTTTTTTTTGATGGCTTGCTAGGTGATGTTGAACGTGTAGAGTTAATTAAAGGCCCTCAAGGAACACTCTTTGGCGCGACTGCGATTGGTGGTGCTGTGCGCTATATTTCTCGTACGCCTTCATTAGATGAAACCAGAGGCAGTGTGACTGCTGATATTTCATCAATTAATGGTGGTGGTATATCTCAATTATACCGAGGCTATCTAAGTAGTGCACTGGTTGAAGGTAAATTAGGTGTCACAGTGTCGGGTTTCTCTGCTAATGATGCCGGTTATGTTGATCAAGTTGATAGTACAACTGGGAGTGTCTTAGTCGAAGATGCAAACGATTCAGATAACTATGGTTTTTCTGCGGACTTTTTTTTCCAAGCGACTGATGACTTGGATTTTAGAGTTAAAGGTATTAAACAAAAATCAGAATATGGCTTTGGTGCAAATGTAAACTTAAGCAACTTAGCTAAAGAAGAAACATATGGTGAATATCAATCAGACGGTGCTATCGGTGACTATGTTACAGAGCAAGAAATCTACTCGGCAACTGCAAATTATGAAGCTTCATTTGCATCAATAAATTTTACCAGTAGTTATGTAAGTAGTGAGTCAAGTTCTGCAAATGATGCAACGTCACGCTTTGGTGCAATATTAGAGACGTTAGGAGGCTTAAATCCTGGTGATATTACAGCTGCTCCTTTATCAGTTGCTACTGTTTCAGAAAAAACGTCCCACGAATTGCGCTTTACATCTAATTCAGACGGTAAATCAGAATGGATTGCTGGTTTATTTTATGCAGATGAAAGTACCAATAATGAACAGTCTTTAGTTGGCTTACCTGCTGATATCTTAGGTTTATATGCTAGCTTCCCGAGTGAGTATAAAGAAATAGCTGCATTTGGTAATTACACTTACTATTTTACGCCTCAGTTTGATATGACCGCAGGTATTCGTTTTTCAAAAAATGAACTAGGACTTACCTTTGTTCAAGACGGTCTATTGTTAGGTGGACAGTACTCTGAAGAGCAATTAGAAACGGCTAAGGATGATGTCCAGACTTATTTATTTTCAGCGCGTTATAGACCAAGTGATGAAACTTCACTGTATGCGCGGATTGCCAGTGGTTATCGACCAGCATCTTCAAATTTATCAATTTTTCACCCGCAAACTGGTGAGTTATTATCTCAAACGACTGTTGATCAAGACAGTGTATGGAGTTACGAATTAGGGGCTAAAGGCGATTTAGTTGGTGGTAAATTTCAATATGATACGTCTGTTTGGTATCTAGATTGGGCAGATTTCCAAGCCAATGTTACCTTTTTTGATTTAGATACTTTGGGTAACGCTCGCGGTGGTATTACAGCATATGGTTTTGATGGCGCATTTACATATGCGCCAACACGCAATCTAACTATTAAAAGCGCATTAGCGTATAGCAATAGTACATTAAATGAAGATGAGCCATCATTATTTGGTGTTAAAGGTGCTCACTTACCACGGGTTCCTGAATGGACGCTCTCATCAATAGCACGCTATGATTTTCAAGTTAACTCTGTTTATAGTTGGTTAAGTGGTGGTTTTCGCTATATCGGTAGTTCGCCATCAGCATTTACTAATGGTGACGCGAGTGCACCAGCCTTAAATATTGAAAGTGATGCATATGCATTGTTTGATGTAAACGCTGGGTTTGAACTTGATAATGTATCAGTCAATTTATACGTCAATAACTTGTTTGATAACTCATCATATGCCGCATATTCAGGTTCTGCTGTTGCAGGTACTGATATTAGCAATATCACAGCACTACCTGTGAAACCAAGAACAATTGGCATTTCAGCCACATATTCATTTTAATTTACTGAGTCAATACAGCTATCATGATAGCTGTATTGACTATTAAAAATTGATCAGTATCAGATAGGCAGCAAAACATGGTGATCTCAAAAATAGAAATAGGCACATTAAATGTTCCATTTACTGGCGCTTTAAAAACTCCTGTAGGTATTTTAAGCGCTGCAAACAACGTTGTAGTGAAAATTGTCAGTAGTGATGGTGAGTATGGATGGGGTGAAGCAAGTCCCATGGCACAAATAACCGGTGACTCACAGCAAAGTAATTATGAAATGGCTAAGTTATTTGCAAAACATTTATTGGGTAAAAATCCATTGGCATTAGATACCCGTATTGCTGAAATTAATTATTTAACCGTTGGTGATCCCTCTATTCGCTGCGCTTTTGATATGGCTTTATATGATCTAGCTGCAAAAGTTGCAAAAATGCCTTTGTATCAATATTTAGGTGGTGAACCCAGAGAGCTACGCACTAACTTAACGGTTGGTATACAAGATACGGTTGAAGAAACCCTTGCACTAGCAAAGAGTATTTTTGATTCCGGTTTTAATGCTATTAAACTTAAAGTTGGGCGTTCAGGCTTACAAGATATCCCGCATGTTAAAGCTGTGCGTGAGTTAGCAGGGCCAGATATTTCAATAAAAGTAGACAGCAATCAGGGCTGGGACTATCCAACAGCGGTTAAAAACATTGTGGCTTTGTGTGAGTTTAATATTGATTACTATGAGCAACCGATAGCAGCATGGGATTATGATGGATTGAAGCGCCTACGTAATGCGACAAACCAACCAATTTGTGCCGATGAAAGTTTATTTAATCACAAAGATGCTTTTAAGTTACTTAAAGCTGAAGCGGTTGATATTTTGAATATTAAATTAGGCAAGTCTGGGGGAATTCATTCTGCACTTAAAATTAACAGTATTGCTGAATCAGCAGGTGTTAAATGTATGATAGGGTGTTTTGGGGAAAGCCGACTCGGTTTATCCGCTGCTGCGCATTTAGCTACCGCTAGACCTAATATACATTATTTAGATTTAGATTCTGCATTTCATTTCAAGTCAGATCCTGTGTCAGGTGGATTACAATATGATAAAAGTATTGGTGGCCTTATCCATTTAAACGCAGACTATGGCCATGGTGCATCTGTTGATGAGAAAGCAATAGAACAGGTTTGGAGTTTATCTCTGTAGTTGCTTTTAATAGATGAACAGTAGTTCGTAATGGAGAATACAGTGTCAATAATTAGTGCTGATAATACGATACAAATACTGACGGTCATTTTTTTAGTAGTGATCTTTGGTGTGTACGCAGAGAAAACATCAATTGGCAAAAAAATATCGGCACCACTTATTATTTTATTAATGAGTTTAATTGTCGGTAACATTGGTATTCTACCAATGAAAAGTGATATTTATGATGGGATCCAGTCATTATTAGTGCCAATTGCGATCCCTTTATTATTGTTTAGAGTTGACTTAAAAAAAGTTGTACAACAAAGTGGCAGTTTGTTATTTGTATTTTTGCTTGCAGCACTGATAACGGTTATAGGCGCTTTATTAGCCTCAAGTTTATTGGATTTAGGCGAGATGGAAGCGCAAATAGTCTCAGTGCTAACAGCCAGTAATATAGGTGGCAGTGCTAATTTTGTTGCAACATCTCAAGCCGTAGGTTTTACTGATTCATCTATTTATTTATCTACCCTAACAGCAGATGCAATAGGTGCGGTGATATTTTTGATTTTACTCATGGCATTACCTGTTATGTCATTGGTTACACGGTTTGTGCCATCAAAATACATTGTTAGCAAAGAGCAAAGGAAGACACTAGATACAGAGATCAAGGATGCTGTATCTAGTGTAACCTTGCCTTCGGTGATTTTGCCTATAGCGAGTAGTTTAGTTATATGCACTCTGGCAGGAATCGTTGCGGAAATTATTCCTATTTCTGGGATGTTTATTATTGCAGTCACTTTACTATCGTTGGTTGTGGCAAATTTTGCAAAGAAACTAGTAGCAAGAATGAGTTTCGAATTTGAACTAGGCACTTTGTTTATGTATATTTTTTTTGCGACTATTGGAGTCAGTGCAGACTTAAATGAAATGTTCGGTCCAGCGTTGTTTATTGTGGGATTTTTACTGATTTTGATGGTTTTTCATCTTGCTGTATTATTAGTTATAGGGCACTGGCTTAAAATTGATTTAGCAGAACTTATGATTGCCTCATGCGCATGTATCTTAGGGCCAACTGCCGCAGCTGCGATTGCGGCCGGACAAGGTTGGAAAGACCTTATATCCCCAGGTATGTTGGTCGGTGTATTAGGCTATGCCATTGCGACTTTTATAGGAGTAGGGATAAATTATCTTTTAACCTAGGTGTTATATTAATTATTCTAAGCTATCGGTCTGCTATGGTATTTGCAAAAGCTTGTAATTCACGACGCAGCCATTGATGTGGGCTTGCATGGTGAAGTAGCGGGCTCCAAAGCATTTTAACTTCGATAGGTACTATTTGAAAAGGCACAGGACTTATAACCAAATCGGTGTGTTTAGCAAGTAGCATCGCTTGGCGTCGCGGTAATGTAGCAATCAGCTTAGGTGATTGGCAAAGTAAACTTGCAACCATGTAATGACGGGTGAATACACGAATATGGCGAGTTTGCTCTAATTGCCACAATGCTTCATCAACCCAACCGAGTTTTTGGCTCCCAGATTTATTGGTAACTGCGGCCTCGGCTCCCCAGCCAGCTCGGTTTACCCAAATATGTTCTGCTGCTAAGTAGTGCTCTAAGTTAGCATTGTTTAAATAGTCATTGTTAGGATGCATTAAACAGCAATAATTATCCCGCCACACACTGGCTTGATGAAAAGAGCGGGGCATACCATTAAAGCGATTGATAGCCAAATCTATGGTGCCTTTTTCCATATCTTGTAGGTTTACGTCACTTGGGCTGAGTACATCAAAGTTAAGGCCGGGATGTTTTAGCAGTTGCGCAGTGATAAAGGGAGCAATTAAAGTCGACTCTAAATAGTCGTTGGCCATTATTCTAAATGTGATTTCTGCAGTGGTTGGGTCAAATAATTCACTTGGTTGGGTAATAGCCTCAGCCATTTTTAATAATGCTTCTATTTCAGGCTTGAGACTGAGAGCTTTAGCTGTTGGTGTCATATTGCCTGCGGCACGAACAAGCAAGGGATCATCAAATAAGTCACGTAAGCGCTTTAGCGCATTACTCATCGCAGGCTGGGTTAAGGCAAGCTTATTAGCGGCTTTAGAGACATTTTGCTCATCAATGAGTACATTTAGGTACACTAATAAGTTGAGATCGACATTTCTTATATTCATCTGATCAATCTTATTCATTTGCTATATTAATTATCTAAATTAAAGCCTGCTTGCTATGGTGTGTAAACAGCTAAAGTAAAATAGTCACCATAAGTGATAAAAATATGCCTAACCTTCCATCCTCTATTGTGCCTACATTGACTAATAATCCTGCTTTAGAGCACGTCATTGCCACCAAATTGGCACGAGCTGTTTTTGCCGGTTTTGACGCCATGTTTGCTGAGTTTTTAAATATTACGTTAGGTGCACAAAGTCGGTTTGAACAAAGGCTGTGGCTTGATGTGCAAGGAGCTATGCGGGCGCGATTGCAAGTGTATGAACGCCAAGTGGAAAATGTCAGCCATGTGGTTAGGCTGATAGCCTATGCGGAGCTCAATGATGCGAGTATTTGGCAGCAAGCAAAAAATATTTATGCTGCCATGGTTGCCAATCATGAAAATGAACCTATCGCCCATACGTTTTTTAATTCAACATTTGGTGCGATATGGCACGATAAAAAAATAAGAACCGTTCATTTGTTTGTTTTAAAGGCAAAGTATCGAACAGCTCCTCGGCCATTTGATGGTTTAGTAAAGCGAATATCTTTGCAATGTGGTTTTTCAAATGCCGTTAAGCAGCTGATTTTAGCGCAAGCTTTTAGAGTGAATTTTATAGACTTTGACCGTGATGTGGCAATCTTACAGCGCACCTTAAAATTAGGTGCAAAGCAGCAGTGCCGCCAAGTTTATGAGCTAATCAATTTAAATGATGGTTATATTGAATACGCCAATTCGTTGTTTTTCAGAAATAAAGCTTGTTATTTGATAGGTCGTTGCATAGCCAAAAATGGCGATAATATGCCTTTTGCAATTGCCATACTAAATACTGAAAAAGGCTTACTCCTCGATGCGGTGATGATGGGGGCCGATCAACTTAGTTTATTGTTTGGATTTGCGCGTACTTATTTTATGGTAGATACCGATCAACCCGCTCGTTATGTTGATTATTTGTCAGTGCTTATGCCACATAAGCAACGTTTTGAGTTATTTAATGCAATTGGATTTATTAAACACGCTAAAACAGAATTCTATCGTTATAAGGTAGATACCACAAAAAATAGTCCGAAATCAGATAAGTACATTACTGCTCCCGGTACGCCAGGAATGGTCATGTTGGTATTTACCACACCGAACTCAGAGTACGTTTACAAGGTGATAAAAGATAAGTTTAATGCCCCAAAAACAGCTACCAAAGCTCAGGTTATGGCAAAGTATGATTTTGTTAAACAAGCCGATAGAGTGGGTCGGTTGGTTGATACCCATGAATTTAGATACTTAGCGTTTGACTTATCACGCTTTAGTGATGAACTCCTAAGCCATATGCAACAAATGATAGGCGGTAGTATGGTGATGGCTGAAAAAGCGCTTATCTTAAAGCACGTCTATGTTGAGAGGAAAATGACGCCGCTTAATTTATATCTAAATCAATGCGATGATAAACAGCTAAACAAAGTCATGCTTGATTATGGTAAGGCTATAAAGGACTTAGCTGGGGCAAATATATTTCCAGGCGATATGTTAATGAAAAACTTTGGAGTCACCCGCTGGGGCCGTGTGGTGTTTTATGATTATGACGAAATTTGTCCGCTAACTGAGTGTAATTTTAGAGATATTCCAAAAAGTGATAGTCAATTAGATGAGCTAAGTGCTCAGAGTTATTTTGATATTGCTGATAACGACGTGTTTCCAAGCCAATTTAAGGTATTTTTTAGTGCAAATGAGCGCGCGTTCTCAATATTTAAATATCATCACAGCGACATATTCACGGCGTCATTTTGGCAAAACTGTCAACAGCAAATCCGAGCAGGTCACATCTACGATGTATACCCGTATAAACAAAGTTGGCGCTTTACCAATATCAAGACTGAAGTATGATACGGCACAATATCAATTAAAGGTACAATCGGCGAGTGTTTATCAATAAAAAAGCATTGGAGATAATATGAGAGCACTGGTATTAGCTGGGTTATTGTTTGCTTCAAGTCACACTTTAGCCAATCCTTTATTAGGTAGTTGGGAGTTTGTAGAGGGGAAATACGCCGTAAATGACGGCTATGTAACAGCAAAAGCGCCGCAACTATCATCTATTAAATTAATCACTAAAACCCATTTTAATTATATTACGCAAAAAGGGGGCGAATTCCATTATGCTGGGGGTGGTAGTTATGTTATTAAAGACCAGCAATTTATAGAAACCTTCTCGTATGGCAACATACCTTCGCTACTGGGTAAAACAATGGCTTTTGATTACAAAATTGAGGGTGATTTATGGCATCATTCGCTCACTGAAAATGGTAAGTTAGTTGAAGCTGAAATATGGCGGAAATTAGATTAAACCACAGGAGCGAAAATGAAATACATCGCACATGAAAATCAAAACTTGTCACTGAGCGAGACCAGCAAGCCTGAATTAAATGCAACTGAAGTGCTTATCAAAGTCGCTGCGATTGGCGTTAACCGTGCTGATTGTATGCAGCGCCAAGGGAAATACCCTGCGCCAAAGGATGATAGCCCAATTTTAGGTCTGGAATGTGCTGGTACTGTTACCGAGCTTGGTGCTGAGGTAGATAGTAAATGGCTAAATCAAGATGTATTTACTCTGTGTGCTGGTGGTGCTTATAGCGAATATGTTGCGGTGGATGCCGAGCAAATAATGGCATTACCTGAGAGTTTATCAATGGCGCAAGGGGCGGCTATCAGCGAGGTTTATTTAACCGCATATGGCGCGCTGTTTCAGTTAGGTAACTTACAACAGGGGCAAACTGCGCTTATTCATGCTGGGGCCAGTGGTGTTGGGGGCGCAGCAATCCAAATGGCAAAACGTGTTGGTGCTATCGTCGTCATAACTGCAGGCAGTGATGAAAAGTGCCAACACGCCAAAGAGCTGGGGGCTGATCATGCAATTAATTATAAAACAGATGACTTTGTTGAATACATGCAAACCCACACATTAACAGCCAATGTCATTGTTGATCCTGTTTCTGGCCGATACTTAAATAAGAATGCCGCAATCGCGGCAATGGATTGTCAAATTATTATGCTGGCGTTTTTAGATGGCCGATTTGCTGAAGTTGATTTTGCGCGGCTTTTACAAAAACGTATTTCGTTTCATGCCTCTACTTTACGTAATCGTAGCAAAGCATTTAAACGCCAATTACGCGATGAATTCGTGAACCAATTTTACGATGATATTGCTAACCAACGTTTTGATTTTAATATTTATAAAACCATGCCTTGGCAACAAGCAAATGAAGCCCACGCAATTTTAGAGCGCAATGAAAATGCTGGTAAAGTCGTGTTACAGGTTGAATAATTACCTTTAAAAGTAATACCTGTTTAAAACTAATTATTTGCCCATATAATTAGTGCAACTAAAAGTGATGTAAGGTAAAAATATGAACCCAATTATAGCAACATTAAAAGAGCATAATGTGAGTGATGAAAAAGTCCATGAGCTTTTTCAGGCGTTTACACAAAACCCGATGATGGCAATGGCGTTAGTGCAACAATTAGGTATTCCACCAGAGAAGCTTCAAGCGTTAATGGCGCTTGTTATGACTCAGCCACAGCTAATTAAAGAAGCAGCCGCATCATTAGGTATTTCTGATGGCGAGCTAGACAAAGCCAAAGAGCAATATAAAAACCAGTAAATATTGTTTAGTTATGTGCGCGCCACTACTCATTTTTAACAATAGTGGCGCTAGTTTCTTATTTTAAGCCTAATAAGAGTGCTAAAAAGTATGAGAGGGTTTTTAATTTCTTAATTAATATCAATGGCATAGACCTCTAACAGCTTTTGTACTTTTTCGCGTTCTTGTTCAGCGAATTCAATTCCTACGTTCAGCCGGTTATCCTGCATTTGATTATTACGCACATGGGCACTAATGATGACCGCAGAGCTGTCAATGGGTGACAGTAAATGTACAAATACTTGGCGCTTTTTCAAGGCTAGAAATCCAGAATTAACATGTACTGTAAAACGGCAACCTGTGGCTGAAATATCAATTATTATTCCTTGGAGTAAGTTTTCGCTGTTAAAGCTTTGATCTTTATTTATGCTTATTTTGGCTGGAATATGTGTTTGTAATCGGTTGACTTCCCTTAGTTGCCTGCTTTCAATTTGTTTTGGGTAGGCTAGGAAAATTAATTTTTCAGGGCGCACTGATATTGCCAGTATGGTGGTTGAAAAAGCAACACATTCACCTCGTTCTCCTTCGACAATGTAGCGTACGATTGCGCCGTTACCTTCTTTGAGTATATCTGAATACTCATTTAGCTTAGCTTGTTTCGGGTACTTGAGAATAAGGTACTTTCCTGCCTCATAACCAACTAATGTTAGCTTAAAACGAAATGATAAAGGATTAGTAAATTGAATATCAATAATTTTACCAGGGAGTAAGTCTAAGAAAGATTTAGCGTTAGTTAGTTGATTAGTGGGTGCCTGAGTAATTTCCATATACTTATGTTTTATTATTTTGTTTCCAATAAGTATTATTTAAATACAAGCAAAAATCACTAGTACGAATGGATGGTATTGTTGTTTGTTTCAAACTTTACCATTCATTCTTTGTTACAAATTCCAGTGAACTGATATGAAGTGGCTCGAGTCAATTGATAAGATACTTAATAAACGGACGAAAAATATGAAATATTTAAATAAAATCTGGAAGAATAATCGCTCCTTAATTGTTTTTATTTGCTTGATGAGTGTTTTTAGAAGTGCGGTTGCTGATTGGTATGAAGTACCAACGGGATCAATGCAACCTACAATCATTGAAGGCGATAGAATTCTTACAGATAAAATGGCTTATGATCTGCGTGTGCCATTTACTAAAATATCTTTGCTAACACTAGGGCAGCCAAGTAGAGGGGATATCATCGTATTTGACTCAGTAGCTGCAAATAATCGTCTCATTAAACGGGTCATTGGTGTACCAGGTGATAGCATTAATTTTAAAGATAATAAGTTAACAATTAATGGTGAAAAGCTCGGTTACGTAACACTTGCTGAACTTGGTTTGAGCGAAACAAAGCAAGAAAATTTGCTAGGAATAAAACATAAAATTCGCGTCTCGAAATATACCTCTAAAATGCAGTCATTCGATACAATCGTGATACCAGATGGGTTTTATCTAGCGATGGGTGATAACAGAGATCACAGTGCAGACTCTCGTGTGATTGGCCTTGTGCCCAGAGCCGAACTGCTTGGTAAAGCAAAGCGCGTTATTGCATCGTTAGATTATGATAATTACTATTTACCTCGTAAAAATCGCTTTCTAAAAGAATTAAACTCATTGTAAAGGTGGCATAAGAAAAAGCCGTTGTAAGCTAAGTAAGCTACAAACGGCTTTTAATTTTCAAGCCATGACAATATATAAAAACAACTAATTGACGGGCTAAATCAGTGTTGTGTATACCTTGTCACGATATGAATTAAATACCTAAAGCTTGACCACCACCGATTTGGATGGTTTCAGCAGTGATGAAAGCAGCATCTTTACTTACTAAGAACGAGATGACGCCAGCCACGTCTTCTGGTTGACCAAGACGGCCTAGCATAATGCTGTCTTTCCATGAAGCGAATACTTCAGGTTTAGTTTCTTTAATTTGGGCATGGAAAGGTGTGTCGATAGTACCTGGAGATACTGCATTAACACGGATACCTGCAGGTGCAAGCTCTTTCGCTAGTGCACGTGTTAATGTGTGCACTGCAGCCTTTGAAGTACCATAAATACCAGCACCAGGGCCACCGGCATTCCATGCTGCATTTGAAGTGTAGTTAATGATTGAACCACCTTCTGTTTTTTTCATAAATGGTATGGCTGCACGAGAAACAAAAAACGCGCTGTCAAGATTAAGCGCCATTACAAAGCGGAAAAACTCAGTTGTCATACCTTCGATAGGGCTACGACCACCTAGGCCGCCAGCGTTGTTGATTACAACGTCAATTTGGCCGTATTTGTTACCAATTGCAGTGACGTTTTCTGTGACAGCTTCATCATTGGTTACATCAAAACCATAATATTCAGCTTCAATGCCAGCCGCTGTTAGTTCTTCCACACGCTTAGCGCCAACTTCATCTTCGATACCGTTAAGTACCACTGTATAACCATCTTCACCAAGGCGTTTAGCTACTTGGAAACCAATACCACCGGTAGCGCCAGTGATTAGTGCAATTTTTTTAGACATATTTAAGTTCTCAGTATTTAGTCAACTAATTAGTGATACCTAAGGGTATGAGCTTAATGCTATTTACTTAAGTAAAGGCTCTTAAAGAAGGCGCTTATGTTGAGCCTTCCAGTAACTCGATTTGCAACCAAGCTATAAATTCCATTTTATTGTAATACAGATGTTGGGAATTTGAAAGGTTGTTTGTGGGTATTGGTAATATAGGTTGGTTTAATTTTTGTTTGTTCCCTATTAACCAATAGTTGGAAAATCTAACTGGTTAATTATGTATTGTTTTTATTGATAAAAAACAGCAGTGTTTTTACACTACCAATTCACATTACAAAAGGGTGGCTGGACTATTTGCTCTATTTAAAGACTCAACCTTTTATATAATGCAGTTAATATATAATCTTAGTAATAAGTTTTGTTAACCAATTCGGGCTGGTTTTGATTTGCCTTGCAATATATTGCCTTCTTTTTACTTATTTTTTGTCTTACAATCAGAGTGAGCTATTACCTTAAACTATTGGCTGAAATTTAGGCCTATCGATTATTCTGACAATGTTAAGAGGAAGATAAATGAAAACTTTGACTGCATGTTTAGTCTCTGCATTATTGTTTGTATCTCAAGTGGTGGCTAATGAAGCAACACCAGATAAACAATTAAACTCAATAAAGTTTGAAAATGCTTATTTTTACAATAGCAAAGGTGAATTTGATAAAGAAAAAGCGAAAGATGCAATCATTGCTTTAATGAAATACCATCAATACCCAATTTATGATGGGATCCGTGATGATTTATGGGTAATGGATTATAACTCGGGGCGCTTCGCAGAAGTTGGGCTTTCCGGGATCACTTATGAGAATAACCAGAAAAACTTGTATATGCTGCTAGATATATTTTTATTACCTAATCAAATGCTTGCCGAGCATTGGCATGTAGATGGAGAAGAGACTGCCGCAAAACGCGAAGGTTGGTTAGTCAGGTGGGGGAAAAGCTATATTGCAGGTATCGGTGAAGATAATATGGCTGATTTTCCTGAAGTTAAAGTTCCTCCTATCCATTGGGGTGGAAAAGTGCAAGCAAAGCATATTGTTGAAGGCTTACCGGGTACATTTACCAATCTACAACAGGTTTTATCGAGACATTGGCAGATGGCGGGAAGTGAAGGTGCAATCATTACTGAGGTAGCTAATTTTGCTGATGGTAAAGCGGTGAAGCGCTCAGATCCAAAAATGAACTGATCATTTAAACCGCTTTAGATTAAATTAATTCTTTCACTAAACAATAAAGTACAAAAAAGCCGCTTCACAAAGCGGCTTTCAATATACAACCTCGTTGTATTACATCACGCGCATACCCGGCTCTGAGCCATCATCAGGGTTTAAGATATAAATTTCTTTACCACCTGGACCTGCTGCTAACACCATGCCTTCAGACATACCAAAACGCATCTTGCGAGGTTTAAGGTTTGCCACCATCACTGTTAACTTACCTTCGATGTCTTCAGGTGCATAGGCTGACTTGATACCAGCAAAGACTTGGCGTGTTTCACCGCCTAAGTCGAGAGTAAGTTTTAATAGCTTATCAGCACCTTCAACGTGTTCTGCTTTGGCAATTTTAGCTACACGTAAGTCTACTTTGGCAAAGTCATCGAATTCGATTTCATCGGCAATTGGCTCTTTTGCCAATGGGCTATTTGGATCAATTTTGTCTTTTTCAGCGAGTAAGTTTTCTTTTGACTCTTCAACCATTTTGTTTACTTTATCCATTTCTACACGTTGCATTAACGGTTTAAATTTATTGATCGCGTGATTAATCAACGCAGTTTGTGTACCTTGCCAAGTAAGCTCATCATTTAAGAACGCTTCTACATTTGCAGCCATTCCCGGAAGCACAGGTTTTAAGTAAGTCATTAACACGCGGAATAAGTTAAGGCCTAGTGAACAAACTTGATGTGCTTCTTCCTGCTTTGCTTCATCTTTAATTAATACCCATGGTGCAGCAGTATCGATGAACTGGTTAGCTTTGTCAGCAAGTGCCATAATTTCACGAATTGCGCGGCTGTATTCACGGTTTTCATAATGTTGTGCAATACCGTCAGCGGCGGCTTGGAACTCTTTAAGTAGTTCCGGCTGCATAATGGTATCGCTTAGCTTGCCGTCAAACTTCTTAGTAATGAAACCCGCGCAGCGACTTGCAATATTAACCACTTTACCAACTAAGTCAGAGTTAACACGTTGAGCAAAATCTTCTAGATTTAAATCAAGGTCAGTAATACCGCTGTTAAGCTTAGCTGCATAATAATAACGTAAAAACTCAGGATCTAAGTTGTCTAGATAAGTGCGTGCCTTGATAAAGGTGCCTTTTGATTTAGACATTTTTGCGCCATTAACAGTGACAAAGCCGTGTGCGAACACATTGGTTGGTTTTCTAAAGTTTGCGCCTTCAAGCATGGCAGGCCAAAATAAGCTGTGGAAGTAGATAATATCTTTACCAATGAAATGATAAAGCTCTGCCTCTGAGCCTTCAGCCCAAAACGTATCAAAGTCAATGCCTTTGGTATCGCATAAGTTTTTAAAGCTGGCCATATACCCGATTGGTGCATCTAGCCATACATAAAAGTATTTGCCCGGTGCGTTTGGAATTTCAAAGCCGAAGTAAGGGGCATCGCGACTGATATCCCATTGCTGTAAGCCATCAGCAAACCATTCATCAAGCTTGTTTGCCATTTCTTGTTGGATAGTGCCTGAGTGCAACCACTCTTTTAACATGCCTTCAAATGCAGGCAGGTCAAAAAAGTAATGTTCAGAATCTTTTAATACAGGCTCGGCACCTGACATAACTGAGCGTGGGTTGATGAGCTCTGTTGGGCTGTATGTTGCACCACACGCATCACAGCTGTCGCCATTTTGATCTTCAGACTTACATGTTGGGCAAGTTCCGGTGACAAAGCGATCGGGTAAGAAGATGCCTTTTTCAGGATCAAATAGTTGCGAAATAGTGTGTTTTTTAATGTGGCCTGCAGTATTTAATCGATTATAGATTAATTCACTAAACTCTTTGTTTTCTTGGCTGTGAGTACTGTGGTAATTATCAAACTTGATATTAAAATCAGCAAAGTCACGTTGACGTTCGACGCTCACGTTTTTTACCATTTCTTCAGGCGTGATCCCTTGTTTTTGCGCATTGAGCATAATTGGTGTGCCGTGAGCATCATCGGCGCAAACGTAATATGTTTCGTGGCCTTGCAGTTTTTGAAAACGTGACCAAATATCAGTTTGAATGTATTCCAATAAATGACCTAAGTGAGTTGGGCCATTGGCATAAGGTAATGCGCTGGTAATAAGGATCTTTCGCTGTGCCATAATCATTCCGAATTGACGGTTCCGGTAAAGGAACGGATGAAAATCATAATTTTATCAGCAAACCATTCGTTTGAGCGAGCATGGCTAGCTGATTTTTATTAATTGACTGGTGTTAATGCCCTGAATGTTACATAATTCCGAGGCAATTTTCATCAAAGAAACGCTATTTTATTGCTATGTTTGGACTGTCGAAATTATTCTCCTCTAAATCGGTGCAAAAACAACCGATAATTGCCGCTTTAGCTGCTTATCGTAGTGCTGCATTTGCAGTGGGTATTGATGAGTCTTTTATTAAAAACATTGAATTTGATAATGACAAAGCTTTATCTATTGAACTGATTCTACCGTTTGCTGCTAGTTCAGAGATGCAGGCTGTGAGTGAGTTTGTCAGTGAGCAACTTAAGCAACCTGTTCGTATCAGTTCATCTGTGCAATTACCTGCAGTGTGTAAATTTAAAAAAATTAAACATATTGTTTTGGTTGCATCAGGTAAAGGGGGAGTTGGAAAATCCACCACAGCGGTTAACTTAGCCGGTGCATTACAGCAAGAGGGCGCCAAAGTAGGTATTTTAGATGCGGATATTTATGGTCCATCAATCCCTATGTTGCTCGGATTAGTTGGTGCTACGCCAACAGCAAAAGATGACAAACAATTATACCCATTTGATGCTAATGGTATAAAAGCCCAATCAATTGGTTTTTTGGTACCCAGTGATGATGCCACAGTATGGCGCGGTCCTATGGCATCAGGTGCTTTAACACAATTGTTAAACGAAACCATCTGGGGTGAACTTGATTACTTGATTGTTGATATGCCACCAGGCACTGGTGATATTCAATTGACCATGAGCCAAAAAGTGCCTTCCAGTGGTACTATTATTGTAACCACGCCGCAAGACTTAGCCCTTGCTGATGCGCAAAAGGGCATTGCAATGTTTAATAAAGTAAATGTACCCGTGCTAGGTTTGATTGAAAATATGAGCCACTTTTTATGTACGCATTGTGGCGAGCCAAACCATGTGTTTGGTAAAGATGGCGCACTGAAGTTAGCCCAACGTCATGGCGTGCCGGTACTTTCACACATCCCACTAGCAATAGATATTCGCGAATACTCAGAGCAGGGTAAGTTAATTGCTAGTGACAACACAGCGGCTATTAGCAGTACATATGCCAGCGCCGCGCGTTTAATTGCAAGCCAGCTTTATTATCAACAACCCCATCATAATCCTTTAGAGATTGTGGTTACGGACGATTAAAAATGAGACTATCAGATAGCCATATTAAAGAATATATTGAGCAACAACGTATTATTATCGAGCCAGCTCCAAGTGATGAAATGATTTCAGGTGTGACTGTTGATTTACGCTTGGGTAATAAGTTTCGCGTTTTTCAAGATCATACCGCCGCTTATGTCGATCTTAGTGGACCTAAAGATCAGCTTAATAAAGCAATGGAATCCATCATGAGTGATGAGATTGTGTTAGCTCAAGAGCAGGCATTTTTTTTACACCCAGGTGAGCTTGCTCTTGCCATAACCCATGAAAAAGTTACGCTTCCAGCTGATGTTGTTGGTTGGTTAGATGGGCGCTCATCATTAGCGCGTTTAGGGCTAATGGTGCATGTTACAGCGCATCGTATTGATCCTGGCTGGTCTGGTAATATTGTGTTGGAGTTTTATAACTCGGGTAAACTGCCTTTGGCGCTTAGACCTATGATGAAAATTGGTGCAATGAGCTTTGAAACAATGTCTGGTCCTGCTGCTAACCCTTATAACACACGCAAAGATGCTAAATATAAAGACCAAAATAGCGCTGTTGCAAGCAGAATCAGTGACGATAAAAATGAATAACATGTAAAATTAATTAGCGATAGAAAAGCCTGAACCCAGGCTTTTTTTATTTTTACTGCATTGATTTACACCATTTACTGGCATTTATAAATATACCTTCCATACTTTACATAGCTCAATCGGCACATGGAGTGAGAGTGGGGGATAATCGCATGCTGGGTAAATTTTTACTGATGACTGTACTGCTGTTATGCAGCACTCTCAGTTCGCTTGTATATGCAAGCGTAATTGAAAATGCGATCCTTACCAGTACCGATAAACAGCCTGAAAGCCTACCTGATTTTAATTCACTAATAAAAACGACAAAGCCCCAGCAGGTGAATTCTTTAAGCTTACAGGCGAACACAGGATATTGGCTTCTTGTTGATCTTAATTCAATTGATAAGAGTGAAGATCAGGTGTTATACCTTGACGGGACTAAGGTTGACATCATTGATTATCGCTTATTAGATAGCCGCTTTGAGTTGTTGAGTAGCTCCCATCTGCACAGTGCATTTGTAAATAAGATAACCCCTTATAGTGTGTTAGACGCTAATAGCCAATGGCGTTGGGCTGCGGTTTATTTAAAACATAATAAAAATACCCAAATCGAGATAAATATCATACCTGAGCAAGCTTTTTATCAGCTTGTGAAACAACAGCTATTTACGATTGCAACACTCGCTGTGTTGCTCGTTGTTGCAATGGCGATCAGCGGAGCTTTTTATTTTCTATCACGGCATATCAAATTCATTTATCTGTTTTCTTATTTATTGTCTGTACTGGTAGGTATGTTAATCAGTAAAGGTTTACTTGCTTTTGTTACGCCCTCGATGCCACTAAGTGTTGCCTTGAAAAGCAGTGCTACATGTTTTATTGCAGCATTAGCTTTTGCTTGCATGTTTGTAATGCGGTCAAGCTATGGCAGTAGAGGGATCATTATTGCACACATAAGACTACCCGTTTTATTGTTGGCTATTTTTACATGTAGCATTATAGCCAGTATTTTACCCTACGAATTAGCTACATATTTATTAGTTGCTGGGTTCACAATTGAAACGGCCATACTTATCTTTTTATATATGCAATGGAAAGAGACTCATCCTTCGTATAGTGGAATTTATGTACTGGCTTGGTATTTAATAATTGGTCAAGCTGTTTTATGGCAGCTCACTTTACTATTCCCAAATTCTTTGGCGCTAGTTAACGATACGCTGATTGTATTTAACGCTTGCGTGTTTGTTGGCGCGGTGCTGATCCAAGATAGATCGCGAATCGTGCAATATAATTATAGCTTGCTTCATGATGATGAAACTAAATTGCCAAATAAAAAGCTATTATTCAAATGCCTGCAAAGCAAAATTAAGCTATCAGAATCACATTCAATTATATTATTTAGGCCCGCGATATTATTAGATGTTAGAGCTAACTTTGGTTATGAACACGCAAATGAGCAAATAAAAATTACCATGGCTAAATTAGCTCATCAGTTGAGTGTAATGAATGCAGCAAAAGTAGAAGCAACTAAACTCCATCGTCACTATATAGCGCGGCTAGATGATAGTACCTATGCATTTGTTGCCAATGGGGTTCTAGAATTAAGTCAGATCGAGCAGTTTGTCTGTGTAACAACGGCTGTATTTGCCGAAGGAATTAGCCATAACAGCAATCATTTTGTAAATAAGGTTGATATAGGAGTGGCAAATTATCCGCTGCATGCAGCTAGTGCAGAACAGCTTATTCAATGTGGGCTACAAGCACTGAGTGTTAAGCCATTACATGGAGAGCGTTGGCATATGTATGATGCGCAGCACTCGAGTATGACGCAATATCGTTTAGAGGTTGCGTCGTCTTTAAAAGAGGCGATAGAAGAGAATCAACTGAGCTTATTTTTTCAGCCGCAAATATGTTTAGCGACAGGAAAAGTACATGGAGCTGAAGCATTATTACGGTGGCAGCACCCTAGACTGGGGCATGTTCCGCCAGATGAGTTTATTCCAATAGCAGAATCATCAGGAATGATTTTTGAGCTTACTGAGTGGGTTGTGGAGCAGGCCTTGGCATATCAGCAACAGCTGCAAGTGATTAACCCTGACCATATAATTTCAATAAACATCTCGGCGAAAGACTTATTGCGTAAAGAGTTGCCGGTATTGTTTTTAACGCTTTTAAATGAGTATCAGATAAACGCAGCGAATGTTATGTTGGAATTGACTGAATCGGCAACACTCAGTGATGGCGTCAACATTAAAACGGCGTTAAATGATTACCGATTGATAGGTTTAAAAATTGCGATTGATGATTTTGGTACAGGCTACTCTTCGTTGGCTTATCTAAGCAAGATGGGGTTTGATGAAATAAAAATAGATAAACAGTTTGTTATGAATATTGAGTATTCAAAAAATGATCAAACGATTTGTCGTGCCACCTGTGATATTGCTGCGAGCTTAGGCTCATATGTCGTGGCAGAAGGCATTGAGGATATACAAAGTTTAAAACGACTCAAAAGCTTTGGCTGCGAAATTGGCCAAGGTTATTATTTTTCCCGACCATTAGCATTTACTGATTACCTTACATGGCTTGAAAATAACTTACAAACGCACACTAAGGCCGATGTATACCAGTTGAATTGATTTAGCGAATTAATAACGCGCCTAAACTATGAAAATAATCGTCGAGTGCTTGTTTACTCTGTAGGGTGTGTTCAGTATCTGGATAAACTAACTCAGAATCAGTTAAGTTGTCGACCAAAAATAAATTTGTTATCTCATTATGGTTAGCAATACAGGCTTCAAAGCAACGTGCTGCAAGCTCTTCTGGCATACTCATGTAAAACAACTCTTGTTGTTTATCGATGAGCATTGATTTTTTAACGTATTCATTTGCTTGATGCCCGCTACTATCTAAGAATATAGATTGGTAGAACTTGCCTAAAGCCTTGTTAAGTGGGTGAGGGTTCTTAATAGGGTGTTCTAACCATAACTTTGAGGCAAAAAAACGGGCGCTAAAGTTGGGGTATAAATGTGTTGCAATATGATGGTCAAACGCATGAAACCATTCATGGGCAAGGGCTCCGCCACCAGCATTTTTAGCTAAAGCAAGTGTGTGTGTTGCACTATTATAATGGGCTTGCACATGTTGTTGACCGCCATGGCCAAAAGCGAAGTTTAATTTTCCCCTGAGTCCAATTGCAGTAGGAGGAAGCTGTAATATTTGCGCTAAATCTGCTAACGCGTCATAAATTAAATTAGCCGCAATAAAGAGCTCTTCTTTGCTAACCCACTTGCCCACGGTCATGGTTCGAAAGCCGAATGTTTCTTTTATATCGGTGAAGTCAACTTGATCGTCAAAACGATAATCAGGGCCTTGACGATAAAAGCCACGCTTTAAACGGCTCTGGAAATTCATTATTTTAAATAACGTGTTTTGACATGCTCAGGCATAAATTGAGTTTGTTTATCATTGAGAGCATCGAGTACTTGGTACAGTGGGGTCGGATCAAGCTGCTCAATTAACATTAAGCTATGTGCGACCGCTTCAAGCGTGGATAGGCTATCTGGCCTAGGGGCTTTACGAATACGGTATCTATTTGGCGGAATTGTTGCAAAACTAATCTTTTTAAAGGTCGTCAGGAGAGGTGTTAATTGCAATATTTTAAAGGCTTTTTTCCATGTACCATCGATTACTATTAAATGCGTCAGTTGCTGAGAAAATATTTGACTTTGCTCACTGACCTTATCGATTAAAATGGCATCTGGGTCAGGATAAAGTAATGCAGTCGTTGCTTGAGGTAAGGTATTTAAAATTGTAAAGTCGCTACTGCTTTGTCCTTGCACAAGCGTGCAATGTTCTGTGCATAGTGGCAAGAGTTTTGCGGTGTTTTTTGTGACTTTTAACTCGCTAGGGTGTTGCAAGATTATAATACTAAGACTATTTTCAACCTTTACTAGGTCATCACATAAACAGGTAGTTGCGCTAAATTGGCATTTTTCACAGACGGCACGAGACATAAAATGAACTATTCTTGTAACAATTAGTTAGAAAACGCTGTAATTATACGCTTTATCTAACTATTAGGTGGATTTTTTTCTTAAGAAAGTTAAAGTAAGGTAATAGCGTGAGAAAGCAGAATAATAAAAAGGATAAAAAATGAATACAGTTGTTATTGATGAAAGTGCTTTAGAAAGCATGGAATCATTACTAGGAGAGCAGTTTAGCGATACTTTAGTCTTTTGTTGTGCTGAATTTGAACGTTTAGCTGCTGAAACGTTAAACACGCTTGGCCAAGATCTCGAAGCATCTATACGTCATGCACATAGTTTAAAATCAAATGCATCGCAATTTGGTGCCACTAGTTTATCTGATGTGGCGAGAGAAATAGAGCACAGTTTAAATAACGGTGAACAAGCAAAGGCTATCGAAGCCTCAAAACAACTTGAGCAACAAGTTTCAGGTTCTAAAGAAGCATTAACCAATTGGCTTGCATCGCGTTAATTAGAATACCCCCTTGTGTACGTGAATATATTTCAGTTTTAAGGTGATGAAATACCCTAGCATTTTGCCACCCTACTAGGTTAATCTAAGAGTTCACTAGTAGAGGTAGAAATGTCACAAATTAAAAAGAGTCACAAATTAGAAGGTGTTTGTTATGACATTCGCGGGCCTGTTTTAGCACAAGCACGTAAAATGGAAGACGAAGGCCAAAAAGTTCTTAAATTAAATATTGGTAATCCAGCAGCATTTGGTTTTGACATGCCTGAGGATATGCACCGAGATATTATTCGTAACTTATATTCAGCCCAAGGCTATTGTGACTCTAAAGGCCTCTACTCAGCCCGTGTGGCTATTTATCAGCACTACCAACAGCGCGGCTTATATAATTTAGACGTTGATAATATATATATCGGTAATGGCGTTAGCGAACTTATACAAATGACCACTCAAGCATTGTTGAATAACGATGATGAAGTGCTGATCCCTGCTCCCGATTATCCGCTTTGGACTGCATCAGTAAAATTAGCCGGTGGTAATCCTGTTCATTATTTATGTGATGAAGAGCAAGACTGGTTCCCTGATATTGCTGATATTCGCAGTAAAATTACATCAAAAACCAAAGCGTTGGTGTTGATAAATCCTAATAACCCAACAGGAGCTGTTTATAGCAATGATCTGTTACAGCAGCTCATTGATGTTGCCAGAGAGCATAAACTATTATTGTTGAGTGACGAAATCTACGAAAAGATTTTGTACGATGGCATAAGTCACAGCTCGATAGGGTCTTTATGTGATGATGTGCCGGTGATCACATTTAACGGCTTAGCGAAAACATATCGTGCAGCAGGGATCCGTATGGGCTGGATGGTACTCAGTGGCCGCACAGATTTAATGGATGATTTAAGCAGAGGTTTAGATATTCTTGCTTCTATGCGTTTATGTGCCAATGTCCCTGCCCAGTATGCGATACAACAAGCTTTAGGCGGCGTTCAATCGATAGATAACTTAATAAATCCCGGTGGTCGTTTATATGAGCAGCGTGATATAGCTTGGCACGGGTTAAATGCCATTGATGGGATCTCATGCACAAAACCCAACGGGGCGCTGTATGCCTTTGCAAAAGTAGATACAGAACGTTTTAATATCAAAAATGATGAAAAAATGATTTTAGATTTACTTAAAGCAGAGAAGATATTATTAGTACATGGTCGGGCATTTAATTGGCCTAACCCTGATCATTTTAGACTGGTGTTTTTACCAAATAAAGACGATTTAAGCGCAGCTATGAGCAAAATGCAGCGTTTCTTTAATAATTATCAACAAAGTTAGCGGTTTGATTTTGAATAAAAAGCGAGCTAATTAGCTCGCTTTTTTGTTAATAAACTTAGGGTCTGTTGACCTTTTCGGATCTAACCTTGGAAGGTCAACAGGCCCTAGTATGCTTTATCGACTCTCACAGTGTTGTCTGATAAATAAACAAGCCGAACATCATCACCAGTGCTAAATCTCATTTGGCTGTCTTGATCTTGAACAACCATAAACTGCTCACCGTTTTCAACCTTGATCATTAATTCGACTAAATGATATTCATTATAATGACTGGTTTGCTGTTTGTTATGGGCTACGCTGCCACCAATCACTGAACCTAATATCGTGGCTGCAGTTCGACCACTACCGCCACCAAACTGATTACCTATAACTCCACCCAATAATGCTCCACCAAAGGTTTTCCAGCCGTTAGCTTTATCTTGCACCAGCTCTTTTTCGGTAATGTTGCGAACGGATCTTACTTCACCAAACAGTACTTGCTGTACTGGCACGGCTTTGTTTCGCTCATAGGCTGCAAACGTGGGTGCAGACATGAGCAGTGCAGCACATAGCGTTAAAATTGAATATTTCATGTTTACTCCTTAGCTGTTACCAGCCAAAGGTTGATTTTTCACGCGTTTTACGAATTTCCGTTTCATCAGCCCATTCAACTAGACCACTTTTTAAATCCATTAATCGCATGGTAAATTTATAATACACATCAGCTTTATCTTCATTGGATTTAACTATGCTCGATAGGTTGCCATAAAGCATATATTGCGCGCCCACTTGTTGGCCAAATGCAACGGCGGTTGAGGGATCAACGAGGGCATCAACATTTTGAAAGTTAAGTTGTTCACGTACAGCCTCAACTCGTCCCATATCGACAAAGCGGAACTTACCACTGCGTAAAAGTTGTGTTGAAATAGAGTCAGTGATTGATTCAGTATCAATATGTTCACTGGTTTTATTTTTAATACGCTCAACAAATACAATAGGACGGCTGTTTGCTGTCATTGTGCCCACTACTGCCGAAGAAAGTAGTGAGTCCGTCATTTGGGTGGCGACTTTTTGCAAGTCAGTAGAGCCAAAGTTAATGTCTGTGGTTTCAACTGCTTGAGCATCACCGTAACTGACAACTGCTTTATTGGCACAGCCTGATAAAGCAAATGCACTTAACCCGATTAAAGCATACCCTGAAAGCGTTTTTAGTGTGGCTTTTTTATTCATAGTGTTCATGTTAATTTCCTTAATCTTCAAATTCTTGTGCTTCGGTTGATACTTCACGTACCGCAAGCGAAAAAGTAACTGCATCAGTGGTTGGCGCAAGGCCCGGTAATTGAATATTTGCAAAACCAAACAAGGTTAATGCTTGCCATGGCGAGTGATTACCCTTAATAACAAAGCCATCGCTGTCATACCATGTGAACTGATACTGTAAATACTGAGATTTCTTATAGCTACTAGTAAGCGTGACAACGACATCTGTAAGCTGATTTGTTTGTCGCGTTTTGACATCTGTAATGGCTAGTCTTTTACCAAGATCTGGGTTTTTTACTTTTAACTGTTGCTGGTATTGCGCACTTGATTGCTCCACGGTAACGCCAGATGTTGTGGGCCTGCTGGAACACCCTGCAAGTATACATAGCGCGAGTATCGGTATTAAAATTTTCATAGTAGCTCCTAAAGTTGCACTACGTGAGAGTTAAAGTAGTTATTAATAGAGGTTAGATAGATCAAAGTTAACCTTTGCTTACTAACTTCAAAGTTTATATCTGGGTGGTTGTTACCAACCGTTAAAGTGTGCGTTCCGGCTGTAATATCTGTGCGTGCAACGCTGATTTGATTTGGTAACGTTAGCCAGCTCCGTGTATCAGCCTGCTCGGATGCCAAATTATAGATATTTGCTAAGATATTACCGACATCACCACCACTTCTTGCCAGTTCAGCACGTACTTTTTCTTTGGCAACTAAGCGTAAAACTTGGCGAGTCACTCTAGCGGGGGTTTGTTCTTCCAGTGTTTTCGCGGCTAGCGCCTCAATACGTACTAACGGGTTTAGCGGTACTTGTTGATTGGCAATCTTAACTTGATTGATTGCAGGCACAAAGGCGCTGTCTTTGTATATTGGCATCGCTAAACTATAAAATCGTGCATCACCGCGAGAAGTATAAATGGGTAAACGTAATACAAATTCGTCCTTTTGTGGGACTAAGCCTTGCTCAATGAGTACAATCACTTCACCATTATTATTGACTGGTGTGGGCTGACCAAAGCGTTGTGTAAATTGTGCTAAGTCTTGTTCAAAACCTTGCTGCTTTGCTAAACGCATGACGTCTTGCTGTAGATAAAGGTTATCAGGGTTTATTTCTAGCGCTTTTTTATAGTCAATATAGGCATCATCGTATTGTTTATTACTTTGATAAAGTAGTGCAGATAAATAAAACGTAAAGGCATTTTGGTAGCCATTTTTCACATTTTTAATTATCTCATCCATACTCGGGTAATGCTGCTGCGCTTCTTTAACTGTGGCATCAATTTCCCCTTGGTTTTGCGTTAAAGCATCAACTTGTACTTTGTTCGCTCGGCGTACTTCAACAAGCGCACCCTCAATATCATTGTCAAATACATAGTTAAGGGCTTTATAGCTATGTAACATACTCATTTCGTAAGGTGCCGGCTCATAGGCAATGACAGAGTCATTAGTTAATAATGCATTGCTTTGTTCAAGGCCACTGGATACTTGCACTTTAGCGGCTTGACGAATGTTTTCCATTTGCTGATATATAGCTTCGTAATTCGTTTGGGCGCCGGCATTTAGATTATTTAAATCGTTAACGCGGGCATGCTCTAGCTGATTGAGTAAATAATTACTATGAGATGGGTTATTATTCGGTAAAAGTTGTTGAGCTTGGCTGATGTCATTAACACGTATAGCTTGGCGTACCGGATTAATTTGTGTTGCATAATCAGTGAATAGATCGCCAAAGCCTACTGTACTACAGCCACTTACCCCAGCTAATATAAGACTTAATCCAACTATAAAACGACGCTTCACAGATCACTCCTTTAAACTTTTAATATAGATTAGCATAGACTTATTAACCTTCTATGATAAACAATGTAAAAATTCGTAGTATTAACCACCTAAGGGTGCAGATCTACCTAGGGTATTGGTGAAATTTATATTGCGCTATAAGGGTCTTATAAAAACTGATAACCTGATCGCTGAGTGGATATTACCCTCATCAAAACGCTTAATTAAGGAATAAATTTGAAAGCAATTATTTATACTGTGCTGGCCCTTGCAGCTTTTGCCGGTAATTCTATACTTGCCCGTATGGCATTAGCGGGTGGTGATATTGATCCATGGAATTTTACAGCCATACGGTTATTCAGCGGTGCAGTGTGTTTAGGGATTATTTTATTGTTGCAACAAAAGAAACTCGTTACTACTAATGCGGCTATTAACAAAGAGCAGGGAAGTTGGCGAAGTAGCATGAGCTTACTGCTGTATGCACTGTGTTTTTCTATTGCATATGTAGAGCTTGATACAGGCACAGGCGCGTTAATTTTATTCTCTGCGGTGCAATTGACCATGATAGGCTGGGGCATCTTTAAAAAAGAGCGATTATCGATAGTACAATGGTTTGCTTTTGTTGCAGCTTTAGCTGGTTTTATTTATCTAATGCTGCCATCAGCTGCAGTACCTTCACTTTTTCCTGCTATTTTAATGGCAATAAGCGGCATCGCTTGGGGCGTATACAGTATTCGTGGTAAAAGCTGTGCAGCACCTTTAAAAGCAACGACGTATAACTTTGCCAAAAGCCTTATTGCGTTACCGGTATTAATTATCATCGGGCTCTCGGTTGCTGCGCAAATTAGCTTACAGGGTATTATTTTAGCGTGCTTATCAGGTGCAGTGGCATCTGGAATTGGCTATAGCATCTGGTATCTTGCTTTGCCATTATTAAAAAGCAGTCAAGCGGCTGTTGTACAATTGTGTGTGCCCGTGATTGCTGCGATTGCTGGTATGGTCTTGTTAGCGGAGGCTCTTACTTTACAGTTTGTTATCGCAAGCGCCATTATACTTGGCGCTGTACTGGTTTTTTTAACGGCTAAACCGGCGGAGCAGATATAATACTCAAGCCAGCTTAAGGTGCGAGTACGGTGTCTTGCGGTGGTCTGGCTATATTTGTGACATAGCGTTCATATAGCTCGGGTAGGTGGGCCAAAATGGTTTGCTTACCCAATAGATCACTGTGCTGAACTTGTTTAGTGAGTACATCTAAATTAAGAACATCACACATGAGTTGGGATTGATTTATATGACTTATATGCCAAGGCTCTGGCGCTACACCACCTAAATAGCTTTGATAAGGGCGGTAAAAGCCAAATTTAGCTAAGTTGTTATCTAGCCAATTTGTCATCGCCGCAAAAGGCCCGCCAATAGTATATTCATGTGGCTCTAGTTGTAGCTTATAGTCTGGAGGGATTGCTGCTTGGTCATATATATCAACATCAGTACCAAAATGGTGGCGGCTTGCACCAGGTAGTGCACTATAAAGTAAAATAGCATGACAAATTTCAAGCTCAGATAAATCCGATATATCAACTGCTTGCTGATGTTGGTCAAGAATAGGCCTAGCGCCTGAGAACTTCGCATTCCAAATTACACTTTGTCGTTCAAAATCTCGAAAACTTGACGCGATTGTTAACTCAAAACCTGCTTGGGCTGCCGCATTTTTGAGTGCTATAAAATCATCAACTATATTGGCATGAATACGATGTTGGCCACAATCAACTAAGTGTGCATCACTACAGCCCGTTGCACATGCGGCTAATAGTGACGGGCTGAGTGATAAACAACTCATGTTAATAATTGCTCCAAGATTTGCTCATACACTTCGCACAGGGCAACTAGATCATCAGTGCTAACACACTCGTTTACTTTATGGATAGTATCGTTTCGAGGGCCCAACTCAATCACTTTAGCGCCTGTTTGTGCGATAAAACGACCATCAGAGGTCCCGCCGGAGGTTTCAAGAGCGGTATCTCGGCCAGTTACTGATTTGATAGCGGCCACGGTGGCGTCAATCAATGGACCCCCTTCAGTAATGAAAGGCTGGCCATTAACTATCCAGCTCAACTCATACTCAAAGTCATAGTGCTTAAGAATAGCATTAACACGTTGCTGCAATTGTTCATGGGTGACCTCAGTACTGAATCTAAAATTAAATTGGATTTCAAGCTCGCCTGGGATCACATTGCCAGCTCCAGTACCACCATTAATATTTGAAATCTGAAAGCTAGTCGCAGGGAAAAACTCATTGCCATTATCCCATTGAGTTTGGCTTAACTCAGTAAGTGCTGGTGCAGCGATATGAATCGGATTTTTAGCCAAATGAGGATATGCAACATGTCCTTGAACGCCTTTAACGGTCAAAAAACCTGTTAAAGAGCCTCGGCGGCCATTTTTCACCACATCCCCAAGTTCATTACGAGATGAGGGTTCACCCACTAAACACATATCTATTTTTTCGCCACGCTGTTCAAGCGTATCAATTACTTTAGTAGTGCCATTGATAAAAGGGCCTTCTTCATCTGAGGTGATCAAGAATGAAATAGAGCCTTTGTGATCAGGGTGTTTATCGACAAATCGTTCAGTAGCTACAATCATAGCAGCCAGTGAGCCTTTCATATCTGCGGCTCCACGACCGTGTAACATACCATCGTGTATTAACCCTGAAAATGGAGGGTGTTGCCAATTCTTCTCAGGTCCTGTTGGTACAACATCAGTGTGACCGGCAAAACAAAAGTGTGGCGACTGCTGACCTTTTCTAGCCCATGTGTTTAAGGTATCGGTAAAAAACATTGATTCGATATTAAAACCAAGCGCTGCTAAGCGTTCATTCATCATTGCTTGGCAATCTGCATCTTCAGGTGTCACTGAGCGACGTTGGATCAGCGCTTGTGCTAGTTCAATTACGGGGTTGCTCATACTGAAAATATCTCATCATATTGCGCGGCTTTAAACCCGAGGTAATACTGTGAATCATGAGTCATTACTGGACGCTTGATCATTGCTGGTTGTTCAACTAATAGGGCAAGTGCCGTGTCTTTGTTAAGGCTTTGTTTTTGCTCGTCCGATAATTGGCGGTAAGTTGTACCACGTTTATTCACTAAATCTTGCCAATCTAAATGCGCGGCAAATTCTGTGAGCATAGCTAGGTCGACACCGTCTTTACGGTAATCATGAAATGTGAAGGCGATGTTTTTATCAGTTAAATATTTTTTAGCTTTTTTAATGGTGTCGCAATTGCTGATACCGTAAAGAGTGGTCATATCATTTACTTCTTAGTTAATGTTAAAAGGTTATCTGTCCCCGCGCTTACGTGAGACAACGAATAATACATCGGCTTTAGCTGGTGGCCGTTTAATAAAATCAAACTGGCAATTAAAGGCACTTTTAAATCCCGTAGATCAAAATATGCCAGCCGCTGGCCTTTGCTTATTTTACTATTATTAAGTTGGGCAATGTGGGTATGATGAATATCGAACTGTTGGTCAAAATGTAAGTTTATTAATATTTTTAAACCGTTGCTTGCTTGTAGGATAAATTCAGTTCCAGCATTTCGTGCTTGCAGTAACACGCCATCAAATGGGGATAAAATCTTATGACTACTGAGTTCAACCATAATACCTGGGCCAAGTGTACCGTAGCGAAAAAATGCTTCAGGGTGCTCATTTAAAGGTCGTACTTTACCGCTAAACGGACTACAAATAGCGATTGTATTGGTGTCTAGTTGCTGCTGTGGCAGGTAAATTATATCAGTACTGTTCATTGTTTATTGCGGGTCTTTGATAACAGTGTAACCGTCTTTCTTTAATGCTGCTATTGCATCATTTATAGATTGTTTTTTAACTAGCACATAGTCTGTGTCGTAAGTGGAAATGGCGAAAATAGATATCTTTGCACGGGCTAATACCCCAGAAATATTGGCCATAATCCCCGTTAACGAGAAACCGAGAGGCCCAACGACTTCCAGTGCTAGCCAATTATGTTCAGCATCAAGGCTGTCTATGGCTAAGTCACTTGGGCAAACTATTGAAAGTTCATCGTAGGTTTTAGCAATAAAAAAAAGGGTTTGCTTAAATAAATCAGCAGGAATGGTGCTATTAACATCAAGACTATGAATGGTAAATTCGGTGTTGTGAAGCTGTAGCGTTTGTTTTGACATTAAAAACCTTTTGATTTAACCACCTTGCAGATTTAATAGTATAGCTAAAAAGCGTTGAATAAAAGGGATATCTTGTCCACAATTTCTGTGGATAACAATGGGATTAAAAAGGTATAACCCATGTAACATATTAATTTAGCGTTCATTTTTAATATGGGTAGATAAACGACAATGAATAGGTAAAGCAATGCAACGCATTACTTTACCGTTCAATAGTGGTGACTATTTAGCCACTTGTGCGGCTTGGATAGCCGTTAACGCTATCGTATAGACGATATCATCAACTAATGCACCACGGCTTAAGTCATTCACTGGCTTACGCATTCCTTGCAGCATGGGACCTATGCTTATTAAGTCTGCGCTTCTTTGCACCGCCTTATAGGTGGTGTTACCGGTGTTTAAGTCTGGGAATATAAACACAGTTGCTTTACCTGCTACAGGGCTATCAGGCGCTTTTTTCAGGGCTACATTTTCCATGATTGCGGCATCGTATTGTAATGGACCATCAATGATTAAGTCAGGGCGCTTTTGCTGAGCTAACTTAGTTGCTTCACGTACTTTTTCAACATCCGCGCCGGTGCCTGATGTGCCAGTACTGTAACTGATCATGGCAACTCTAGGTTCAATTCCAAATGCTGCAGCTGAATCAGCGGATTGAATGGCAATATCAGCCAGCTGATCAGCAGTAGGATCCGGGTTGATAGCACAGTCACCATAGACCAATACTTGATCGGGTAATAGCATAAAGAATACAGATGAAACTAGAGAGGAGCCAGGCGCGGTTTTAATTAATTGTAGCGGTGGTCTGATTGTGTTTGCAGTAGTATTAACTGCACCAGAGACTAAACCATCAACAATGCCACGCTCTAACATCATGGTACCAAGTACCACGTTATCTTGCAGCTGCTCTTGTGCTACCACTTCGGTTAAACCTTTACTTTTTCGTATGTCTACCATAGGTGCGACATAATCATTAAGAACTGATTGAGGTTCAATAATGGTCACATTCTCATTCAGCTCTACACCTTGTTGACTGGCAATTCGGTGTATTTCTTCTTTATCGCCTAATAAAATGGTCTTCGCTATGCCACGCTCGCCACAAATAGCAGCTGCTTTAATAGTACGAGGCTCGTTACCTTCAGGCAAAACAACGGTTTTATTTGCATGACGGGCTTTATCTGTTAGTAAATAGCGAAATGCAGGAGGAGACATTTTCCGCGTTTTACCCACACTTTTAGCTAGCGTGTCCAGCCAATCTGAATCGATATGGCTTGCGTTATGATGCTTAACTTTATCAATTCGTTGCACATCATCACAGGGAACTTCCATATTAAAGTTATGAAGTAGTAACGAAGTTCGCCAAGTGTCTGCTTCGGTAAATAAAATAGGTAATCCTGTTGCCATTGCTTGTTCGCACAAGGTCATAATCCGAGGTTCAGGTTTAAAACCGCCTGTTAATAATATGGCGCCGATCTTAGTGCCATTCATTGCTGACAAGCATGCTGCTACCAGCACATCAGAGCGATCGCCAGGAGTTACAAGTAAAGCTCCTGGCGTGAAGTGATTGAGAATGTTGGACACAGTACGAGCGCAAAAAGTGACCCGACGTAGACGTCGATGAGCCATATCACCTTCATTTAAAACTTCAGCGTTTAAATAAGCACTTAAGTCTTTAACACGCGGTGCAACTAATTCAAAATCCCATGGAATTGAACCAAGTAGCATAAACGGGTGTTTTCTAAAAATAGGCAAAGAAGCTAAACGGTTTAATTCGTTTTCTAATTCATCAGGCTTATGTGAGTCGACAAGATCGGCTCTAGCTCGACCTTCTTGGTCAAGTGGTGCGTTGACTTTGTTAAAAATACAACCAAGTACACGGGCATGGCCAACACCCCCATAATAACCTGCAGCAATTTCTAATTTATCTTCTATTTGGTCGTTGCTGTCATTACCAGGGGTTAGTACAAAAATGATATCAGCCCCTAATGTTTGGGCTATTTCACGATTAACACGGCCAGCATATGGCTGGCGACGAGTGGGTACCATACCTTCAATAATTGCTACTTCATCATTACTGATAGTGCTTTCAAATCGTTCGACAATTTCTTCCAGTAAATCATCACCCTTGCCATCACCAATCATTTGTTCAGCGTAGTCTAACGCAAAGGGAGTCGGGGGAGTGATGGGGGAGCCTTGAGTTATAATAAGCGTTGATTTCTCTGGCCCAGTTTCACCTGCGCGAGGCTGTGCAATGGGTTTGAAAAAATTAACTTTTACTGCTTTTTGTTCTAGCGCACGTACTAAACCGACAGAGACAGAGGTAAGACCAACGCCGGTAGAGATCGGTACTAACATAATTCTACGAGCCATATTATTGCTCCTGGGCGATGTTTGCGGCGTCACGGGCAATCACCCATTCTTCGTTTGTTGGCATTACAACAGCCATAGTATTAGCATGCGCTGAACTGATTATGCCTTGACTACCGAAACGCGCATTCAAATTCGCTTGTTCATCACAGTCGAGCCCTAAAAAGCCCAATTGTTTAATCACTTTTTGGCGAATAATATCTGAGTTTTCGCCAATACCACCGGTAAAGATAAGCGCGTCTAGGCGTTGAACGGGTACCATAAATGCTGCAATTTGTTTTGCTAGGCGGTAGCAAAACATGTCAAGCGCCAGCATTGCTCTTTGGTTTCCTGCTACGGCTGCATCTTCAATAGTGCGACAGTCATTTGACAGTTCACTAACCCCTAACAAGCCACTTTCTTTGTTTAGTAGGTCATCTATTTGTGCTGCGCTGTAGTTAAGTTGGGTTGTCAGAAAGTTAAATAAACCTGGGTCAATATCCCCACTGCGGGTGCCCATCATTAAGCCCTCTAGCGGCGTTAATCCCATGCTTGTATCAACGCTTTTACCTTCTTTAATCGCACATACTGAACACCCATTACCTAAATGCGCGCTAATAAAATTACTGTGGTCCAGCGGTTTACCTAATAACTTAGCGGTTTCACTAGCAACATAATAATGGCTGGTGCCATGAAAGCCGTAACGTCTAACGCCATACTCGGTGTAAAGCTTGTAAGGTAGGGCGTATAAATAAGCGACCTGTTCCATTGTTTGGTGAAAAGCCGTATCGAATACTGCTATTTGTGGTAGCCCTTCAAATGAGGCTTGGGCCGCTGCGATACCTAATAAATTAGCGTGGCCATGCAAAGGAGCAAGCGTAGCCGCTTTGGTGATACCGGCAATGACGGATTCGTCTATCAGCACCGATTGAGTAAAATGCTCTCCACCATGGACGACACGATGGCCGATGGCAATTAAGTTTTCAGCCAAATTATGATCTTTTATAAGCTTTACCAGCGTATCTATTGCATGAGCATGGGCTTGCCCTTCGGCCAGCTCTAGCTGCGTTTTCTTGCCTTGGAACTTATACTTTAGTGAAGGGGTGTCAGATCCTAAGCGTTCAGCGAGGCCTGAGATAATCTCATCTGAAGTTTCAGCATCCAAGATCGCAAATTTTAAACTTGAACTTCCGCAATTAAGTACAAGTACATGTTGAGGGGAATTAGGTTGCAGTGGCATATAAAAGTCTCATTATTGGCTATGTCAGTAAGTGCGCATTAAGTTAAGCTGATGTATATCTATTGAAATTGGCAGATATAGACTAAAGATAAATAGTAATTTGCCGATTAACAACTATGATTAAACCAAAGTCTAGTTGACTTAACGCTTAAATATTTTAACTCATTTATTGCATTAACGTTAGCTATAACCCTGATCAAACTCAAGTAATGAGCAATTAGATTTTACAAAGGAATGTCGTTTTGAGTATGGTACACTCAAAGAGTTCAGTAGTTAAACCAGCGACACCTAGGAGTCATGATGCAAAAAAGTGTGATGTCACAAGTCCAAACTGGTCGAGAATACGCCAAAAAGTGGCCAATGCGTAAAGAGCTTGCGCCTTTATTTGCTGAGTTTAAGGTCATTAAAGCCACAGAGCATGCAATTACTGTCATGCCTATTTTGGCGATGCTTACATTGTTTATGCAAATTAATTATCTCGGCAGTGACTTTTTGCCACAAGCAATTGCTGTCGCATTGTTTTTTTTGTCTTTACCATTACAAGGCTTATTGTGGTTGGGCAAGCGAGCAGAGACACCTTTAGAGCCTGCGATGGAGCATTGGTTTAAAGAGTTATATACAAAAATGGTTGCTAATGGTTACCAAGGTGAGCTGGGTAAAAATAAACCTCGTTATGCCGACTTGGCCCATTTACTTAACGATATGTTTGATAAAATGGACCGAGCTTTTACCCAAGAAAATCTTTAACATTTTTTCTTAAAGTGACTGAGATAAAATGACAGGGTGACGTTTTGCTCACCTTGTTGCTCTAATGCTTGCCAGTGTTCGGGCCTAAACTTCCATGCAAATGGTGTCATAGTGATGAGGTTTTTCACTTCAGCAAAACTAAGCCGCACCGATTGTTCTATTAATGTTTGTGTTATTAACTCAAAGCCAATAGGAACTGGAATTGGCGTATGGGCATTCACTTCTCGGTATATCTTCTGCTTTAATTCTTTTAAGTGCCATGGCCCAGGGCTGGCAACTATTAATGCTGCATCAGGTGAAGCTAAGCGCCCTAGTTCCTGTTCAAACAGGGGGGCAAAAATGCTAACCAGAACATCCGCTTGATTATCTGCAAAAGGTGCTTGGCTGATCGATGCAACACTAAATTGGCAGTTTTGGTAGCGTTTAGCTGCATATTTTACTGCTGATTTAGAGATATCAACACCATAAACCTCACCTTTGCAAAAATTTGCAATAGCTTGGGTATAAAACCCTTCGCCACAGCCTAAATCAATTACATTATTTGGGGATTGTTCACTGACTAATTTGGCAATCGCTTGCTGCAAAAAATGATAGTGCCCGGTATTTAAAAACTCCCGCCTAGCTTGCACCATGTCGAGATTATCACCGGGTTGTTTAGAGTTCTTATGTTGCACAGGTAATAGGTTTACATAACCTTCTTTTGCATAATCAAAGGTATGATTATTGTCACAGCGTAATGATTTATTGCTGAGTTGCAAAGTTTGTTGGCACAAAGGGCATTGGTACGCGAGACTCATGAGTCTAAATAATCCTTGTCATAAAATGTTTTAACCCAGTGTGGGCGGTAGGTAATAAGTATTGAAATAGCCATGCCGTTTAGCATCGCTTCAGGGAACCAAATAATGGCACAAAGATACAAGTAATTCTCGCTTAATTCATACCAGTTGTAGTATCCAGTAAAGTAGTAGAAGGCACTAATTGAGATTATTTTAACGCAACTTGCGAAAGCTGCGCATAAAAAGCTACAAATAAAAATATAAATAAAGAAGTGTCGAGGTAATAGATTGTAGCAAATCACAAACACGCTGTAAGAGAACAGAATTGGGAGGTAGGCTGTTAACAATAAATGCAAAGGCAATTGGGCCACAGAAAGTTGCTCAAATGCAATTAATAGCGCACTAGCTAGTGTGGCGCTTAATAAAGCAAAGCGCCAGCCAAGTACTAAAGTGACGGCTGTAACACCTAAAATATGTAGTTCAAGGCCGGGTAAAATACCAGCTTTAATTTGCCATAAAATACAAAACACAATGACGCAGGAAAATACACCAGTTTGTCGTGCAGGGGTGTTAATAAGGCTTTTATAAAGTGCTTTATCAACACTGCTCCAGGCAATAACTCCCACTAATAACCACAGCACTAATTGTGTATTAGTGCTGAGTAACGTGATTGAATCGGGGGAGTCGAACATTAAGCGTTAACTAAATGTTGACCATATAGGTGCATGATCTGAGGGTTTTTCTATGCCTCTTAATTCGTAGTCGATACCTGCATCAGTACAACGCTGTGCAAGTGCTGCAGTTGCAAGTACCACATCGATACGCAGACCCCGGTTGTCATCAAACCCTTTAGAGCGATAATCAAACCAAGAATATTGCTCGCCTGTTTCAGGGTGCAGTTCACGGAATGTATCTTTAAAGCCCCAATCTAATAGTGTAGCTAACCACTCACGCTCAACGGGCTGAAAAGAGCATTTACCTGTTTTTAACCAACGCTTACGGTTTGGCTCACCAATACCAATGTCTAACTCGGTAGGCGAGATATTAATATCACCCATAACGATGACATCTTCATCCGCAGTGTGGCTTGACTCGAGGTGAGTCATTAAGTCTTTATAAAATTGGCGTTTATAAGGAAATTTTGTTTCATGATTAATGTTATCGCCTTGTGGAAAATAACCGTTCATCACGGTTAGGTCTCTACCATTGTCTTGCGTTAAAGTGACGCTGATCATACGTTTTTGTGACTCTTCAGTGTCGGTGGCAAAGCCCTTAAATACAGATTTAGGCTCTTTCTTACATAACATAGCAACACCATAATGTGCTTTTTGGCCATGAAAATAGACGTGATACCCCATTTTCTGAACATCTTCCAGCGGAAAGGCTTCATCATGTACTTTGATCTCTTGCAGTCCAATTACATCTGGCTGATGTTTATCTATGATTGCTTGCAGTTGGTGGAGGCGAGCGCGAAGCCCATTGATGTTAAACGAAATAACTTTCATGTTTTTGGCCTAAAGTGCATGTTTATTTTTGTTAAATTCTATCATTAAATTATCTATGACACATGTGATTATTTGGAAATATAAATGGTTCAATGTTGAGCTAATGAAGATTAAATATTAAACATTGTTAAGCATGATTTAATTAAAAAATTAAATCGATTATTCAGTTGATTTGCTTCTTTGTGTATATATAATGCGCGAAAACCCCGTTCATTATATGTTCATATAGGTAAGTCATGAAAAAACAACTCTTAACGTTATTCATTGCAACAGTATCATTCTCTCACGGTGCTGAAGCTGCTCAATTTTACAGTGCTGATAAAAAAATTGAGTCGCAATTGTGTTCGATTAGTGCCAATGAAGGTTTTTCTGCTGCACGCAAAGTAGCTCAACAACACGGTATTTTTATATCTCGCCATTCAAAGAGTATTCTGTGTAATGGTCAAGACATTCGCGATATCGCTAAAGTGGCAAATGTTAAAAAGCAGAGTGAAAAAGTCATCGAAGTGTTTGCTACCAATGATCAAACAGAAACTCAGTTATGTGTTACAGCTGTTAAACAAGGCCTTGCGCCAGTGCGTGAAAAAATTGGTAATTTAAACTCTTTACGTTGTAACGGTGAGTTAGTCACTGATTTTGTTAAGCGTTATCACAATGCTGCAATTTAAAAGATAATCATTTAAAAAAAGCGCAATTATGCGCTTTTTTTATGCCTGAAATTTTTACAAAAACCCTGCAATGATGCCATGCCTGAATGTTTAAATAGAATTAAGTTGTTATTTAACCATCTGAAAATGTTGATTTTTATTTTGTTGGCATCGTCTTTGTATTAGTTCAATTGAATTTAATTTTTAATACAAGGAAACGTCTTATGAAAAAGTTAACACTTGCATCAACAATTCTAGCAGCACTTACCCTGAGCGCATGTTCAGCAAACTCTTCTCTGGCAAAAATAGACAGTGATTTCGGTAGCTTAGATAACGATGATGATGGCTATATTTCAAAAACCGAAGCCGATGATGATGACATTTGGGATCACTTTTCAAACATTGATACTAATATGGACGAACAAATTAGCCGCCAGGAATTCGCAAACTATACTCATTTAAATACGGGTAAAGTTGCAACTGATAGTGAAGTAACCGAGTCAGCGTTTAAAGCAGAAATTGCGAAGTTTGACCCGATCGAGAGCGATTTTAAGTCACTCGATAATGACAGAAATGGCTATATTTCTGTGGTTGAAGCAAATGACGATGATATCGCAAACCATTTTGGATATATGGATAGCAACCAAGATAAGCGCGTGAGCAAAAATGAGTTTGTGTCATATATTAAGACGCACGGCAGTGATGTCGCTGAAGATGAAGCATTAGAAATGGTAAAAAATAGCTAATTGCGATGCCCGCGATTATAAATGCCAGCTTTATGCTGGCATTTTTGCTGTTTTCATTAATAACTTTTCCAACCTATCAAATGATCTGTCATAATAGAGCACGAGTCTGATCCAACCTTTTTACACTTCTAATTTATAAATGGTTTATAAATGGCAACAAAACGAATTAGTGATGAGCAATTAATTGAAATCATTGAAGCGGCAATTTTTGTTGCAGGTAAGCCATTAACTAAGCGTCACCTTAAAGAAACGGTATTAAGTGAATTAAGTGTTTCTATGACAAGAGTGAATAATGCAATTGAACAAATTCAACTTCATTATCAAACTCGGGGCATTCGTTTAGTTGAAGTGGGCAGTGGTTATCGTTTTCAAGCTTGTGAAAGCCTTAGCCCTTGGCTAAGTCAGTTATTTCAGGAGCGGGCACCTAAGTATTCGCGTGCACTGTTAGAGACTCTTTCGCTTATTGCTTATCGCCAACCTATAACACGGGGTGAAATTGAGCAAGTGCGCGGGGTTGCTGTAGGCTCTGGTATTATAAAATCCCTGCTTGAAAGAGAGTGGGTACACGTAGTTGGTCATAAAGAAGTGCCTGGAAGGCCTGCTCTATATGCTACTACAAAACAATTTTTAGATTATTTTTCGTTAACCGGTCTTGATAACTTACCCGATTTGCCAAAGCAGCAACAAAGTAAAATAGACCAGTTATTAAGTGATCCTTCTGTGAGAGAACTATCCGAATGAGTATACAAGGTGAAAAGTTACAAAAAGTCCTAGCCCGTGCAGGGGTAGGCTCACGACGCGAGATGGAAAAGTACATTGATGCCAATCGAGTTAGTGTTAATGGTAAGGTTGCAAAATTAGGCGATCGCGTCGAAGAGACAGATCAAATTCGCGTAGACGGCCATACTGTTAAAATAGAAGAGAAAGCCGAGCGCATTTGTCGTGTCATTATGTATAACAAACCAGAAGGTGAGTTGTGTACTCGAAAAGATCCTGAAGGCCGACGTACCGTGTTCGATCGCTTACCTCGCATAGATGGAGACCGTTGGATTGCGGTTGGCCGTTTGGACATTAACACCGCAGGTTTAATGTTATTTACTAATGATGGTGAATTAGCTAATCGTTTAATGCATCCAAGCTATGAAGTTGAACGTGAGTATTCGGCACGTGTATTTGGTGAAGTGACTAATGAAACAATTAAAAACTTAACCAAGGGCGTCGAGCTTGAAGATGGCTTTGCTAAATTTCTAAATATCAAACCACTAGGTGGGGAAGGCATTAACCGTTGGTTTAATGTGACATTAACAGAAGGTCGTAATCGTGAAGTGCGTCGTTTATGGCAATCGCAAGAGGTTGAAGTTTCTCGTTTAATTCGTATTCGTTATGGTAAGTTAGAGCTTGATAAACGCCTTCCTCAAGGGGGTTGGAGTGAGCTTGATTTAGAAACAGTTAATTACTTACGCAAAACTGTAAAGTTAGGCCGTGAGACACAAACTAAACTATCTGTTATGCCTGAAAAGCGTAAAGATAAGCGTGCTAAAATCAATCAAATTCGTAAAGCAGTGAAAAAACACAACAATCGTGTAAAGCAAACTAAACGTCGTTAAATTAAATTACGTTATTAACCATTAAAAAAGCCGCTAAAAGCGGCTTTTTTAGTAAAATATTATGTAGGTTTCTTTGTTTGTGCATCCAAAGATTGGCCGTTAATATCTTTTGAGTCATCGCTCATTAGGTATAAATAGGTAGGCATTAAATCTTCTGGAGTAGCTAGTTTATCACGGTCTTCCCCAGGGTAAGCTGTTGCGCGCATAGATGTACGGGTAGCTCCTGGGTTGATGCAATTAATACGAATCGGTGTTTTTCCTACCTCAGCTGCCCATGTTTGCATCATGCCTTCAACGGCAAATTTTGAAATAGCATAAGCTCCCCAAAACTCTCTACCTTGGCGGCCAACTCCCGATGAGGTAAAGATAACAGAGGCACTCGGTGATTTACGTAACACCGGGAACATGTATTTCGTGATCATCGCTTGTGCAGTGACGTTCACTTTCATTATGTTGTCAAAGGTTGATGTACAAAAGTGCTCTAATGGCCCAAGAGAGCCGATGATACCGGCATTATTTAATAGACCATCTAATTTACCAAATTGTTGTTCAATTGTTGCAGCGAGATCACGATAATTTTGTTTTGTTGCACCTTTTAGATCCATAGGCACAATCGCTGGCTTGGGGCCACCTAAAGCAATAATTTCGTCATACACGCATTCTAGCTTCTGGGTCGTTTTACCCAATAAAATAACTGTAGCGCCATGCTTGGCATATGTTAAGGCCGCAACGCGACCAATGCCATCACCAGCACCTGTGATTAGAATAACTTTGCCTTGTAAGGCATCACTTGCTGCTTTATAAGTCTGCATAAGTAAAGGTCCAAAAGTATCAATTTTTGTGATTTTAACATAGCAAATCCCCAAGTTATCGAATTTATTGCAAAATAAGGTGGCGAAATCTGAAACTTTACGTTAACTTTAACTGGTCTAATGTCTCATTAATAAACTAATTACATTATTTTAACTATTATTGACAATATCTATGACAGTAAAATAGAACTATTAACTATACTTATTTAACTGAACACACAATAAAAATAAGATTATGTGCGGAGCAAATCATATGAAAAAAATGCTACTCTCACTTGCAATTACAGCAGCACTTGCTGGTTGCGGCGGCGGTGAAACGTTAGAAGATGTCAAAAATGACACTCCACCGGTTATTCCTACAGCAACCGTTTATTTTGACCCTGCCAACGGGGATATTTCCGTACCTAATGATTTATTAATGAGCGGAACAAAAGATGGCACAATTAATATACCTAATGAACTAGACGAGGATGGTGTTTCAGTACCACGAACTGATTATGCAGATCCTTCTATGGCTTTAGGCGCACTGGATGGCTGGTCTAGTCAAGTTCCGTATAAAATTGATTTGATAATGCCTAACTTCGTCAGTGATGATGTACCTAATGGCGTTAGTTTAGATGCAGCCTCTGCAGGCGCGCCTGGTGCCGTACGCATTTTTGAAGTCATTATGGGGGCTAGTTTAACAGATGCAGAGTGCTCACAGGCACCTGCAGGCGCTGCTTGTAAGTTAGTGGGTGAACTTACATTTGGTGTTGATTTCGTAACTCAAGCCAGTGGCGATGCCGTGGTAGTTATCCCTCTTAAGCCATTTAAAGCGGGCAGTTCGTACATAAATGTTTTAACAACCGAATTAAAAGACTCCCTTGGTCGCTCAATTGAGCCTTCATCTACCTATGGTTTGGTTAAGCAAGAAGCGCCTTTGATTACTGAATCACAACTTGCACTGCAAGGGGTAGTTAATAGTTACGAAAATGTTGTGACCTCTGGTGGAGCTATCAGTAAAGACGAAATTATTTACTCTGCTGCCATGACAATCCAATCAGTAGGACCCGTACTTAACACTATTAAATCAATGCTTGCTGGTAGTTTACAAAATTCAGCGTTACCCATGCCAGCTTTGCAAGTATCAACCTCTACACCAGAGACTATGATCAATGTACAAACAGTATTAGGCTTGCCTGATACACCAGAGTATGCACTTTTCAAAGCAACAGAGTATCAAAAGGGTAGTATTATGCTACCAATGTACCTATCAACACCCAAAGGTACTGAAGTTGCTGATTTAGCAGATACATATTGGCAAGGCATGTGCGATAACGCGGTCGCTGTTCTGGGAGCTCAAGCTACTGCCGGGGATGCGTTCCAAACAGATCCAATTTCTATCAACGACGCTACGTGTGCTGCACTAAGTGATGGGCGCCTTCGTGACTTAGGCTTAGACTCAACAAAACATTTAACTAAATATAATTCAGTTCCTAAGACTCAGAGTATGGCTAATGTACCTGTGCAAATCACAAAGCCCATTCTACCAGTTCTAAATGCAATTCGTGCTCAATTAGACATGGATGCCTTAACAATGCCTGAAAATGGTTGGCCAGTTGTCATTATGCAACATGGTATAACCTCTAAAAAAGAAGATATGCTTGCATTAACGGCAATTCTAACCATGCAAGGCTTTGCCACAGTTGCCATTGATCATCCTGTTCATGGTGAACGGGGTATTGATGTAGATGGTGATGGAGAAGATGATTTCAATGCAACAACTAAGTCTGTGCTTGGTTATATGAATCTACAATCACTATTAGTTGCACGTGATAACTTAAGACAATCGGCAGCTGATTTACTTGGTTTACGTTTTGGTCTTAATTTTACAAATGACACAACATTAAACTCATCTGATGTCTCATTTATTGGGCACTCATTAGGTTCAATTGTCGCCCCTGCATTTGTGGCTCAAGCGAATACGCCGTTAGATAGTCAAATAGATGGATTATTTAATGTCAATACCGTTGCCCTAGCAAGTGGTGGTGGTGGCATCGCAAGCTTCTTGCTAGAGTCGGCGAGTTTTGGTCCATTTGTACAAGGGTCTGTTTTACTATCTGCAGGAACAGCAGAATCGGCTGAATTCGCAGCTTATATGTCTAATGAAGCAGTCTCTAACTGTGGTATTTATGGCGAGAATCAACAAGCCTATGTGACATGTGCATATTCAGAATACTATGGTTCATTGGTAAGTGCTGGCGAAACAACTAAAATTGCAAATATTCAAGATGTCATGACGCAGTTTGCGTTTGCAGCTCAAACAGTACTAGATAGCGGTGACCCAACTAATTATGCAACTTCTCTTGCGGCACTTGGAACACCCGTTTATATGAATGTTGTAGTTGGTGATGGCGCTGATAATTTACCGGACCAAGTAATACCACCCACAACGGTAAGTAATCCTCTTGCGGGTTCATTACCACTTGCTAATTTATTAGGTTTATCGTCGGTCGCAACGACACAAGGCCCTAATGCTGAACCAAGCAGTTATGTGGTCAAGTTTACTGATGGCGACCATGGCTCAGTGTTGTCGCCTGCGGCTAGTCCTGCGGTGACGTCTGAGATGCAGATGCAAATCGCTAGCTTCTTGAAAAGTCGTGGCTTGTTTTTACAAGTTACTAACTCAGATGTCGTAACTGAATAGATTTATAGTACTCAATTCAACCAATAAGTAAAAAGCCACCTTGTGTGGCTTTTTTTTATTGTAAAGCATGGTAAATTGTTGCTAATTAAATAAAAAGTACTTGGAGATATTTTTGGAATTTTTATATGAATATGGTTTGTTTTTCGCAAAAACCGTTACTTTTGTGATTGCTACTATAGCAGTTGTGACTATTGTTGTTGCTTCATCAGTTAAACCTAAAAGCAAAAAAGGTGAGATTGTTGTAGATGACTTATCTGAGCAATTAACAGAACTGAAAGATAACTTTATTTCGAGCACTTTATCGAAAAAAGAATTAAAAACGTATCAGAAAAAACAAAAAGCTGAGGCAAAAAAATCGCAACCAGCACCCTTACCTAGACTATATGTAATTGACTTTAATGGCAGTGTTGACGCTCATGAAGTTGATAGCTTACGTGAAGAAATTAGTGCTATTTTAACTTTTGCTGATAAAGAAAAAGACAGTGTACTTGTAAGATTAGAAAGTGGTGGTGGTGTAGTGCATGGCTATGGCTTAGCTGCGTCTCAACTACAACGATTAACGAAAGCAGATATTAACTTAACAGTGGCTATTGATAAGGTCGCAGCAAGTGGCGGGTATATGATGGCATGTGTTGCGAACAAAATTGTTGCTGCACCATTTGCTATTGTTGGCTCGATTGGTGTGATAGCGCAAATTCCTAATTTTAATAAAATATTAAAAAAGAACGACATAGAGTTTGAGCAGATCACCGCTGGTGATTATAAGCGAACGTTAACATTATTTGGTGAAAATACAGATAAAGGCCGTGAAAAGTTTAAAGAAGAAATTGAACAAACCCATGGCTTATTTAAGTCGTTTGTCACGCAGCAAAGACCAAGCTTAGATATTGACGCTGTCGCTACTGGTGAACATTGGTTTGCCACACAAGCGCTAGAGAAGGGCTTAGTAGACGAAATTAATACCAGTGATGATGTACTTATGGCGCAATACGAAAATAAGCAAATTTTTAAAGTAAGTTATAAAATTAAAAAGAACCTAAGTGACAAGTTTGCAATAGGCTTGTCTTCATCGCTGAACCGAGCGGGTGTAGCTTTATATTCACACTTCTCTAAATTAAAACCTTAATACCCCCCTAAATTACATAGGGCAGCCATTGGCTGCTCTAACTCCTATTTGTTAGCTTTGTGCTAACATATTAATAAACAAACCTTCAATGAATTAATGCTTAAGGATTAACTATGCTGTTTTCTTTCGAACTTATATTTAGTAAAACTTAATATAAAGTTAAGCTTTACTAAAAAATAATTGCAAATGCTATTGATTTGCATTTGGTTTGGTGTGTAGAATTACCGTTAATAGTCACACACTAAAACGGTAAAATAATGATATTGAAAAAAACACTTCTTAGTACTGCTATTTTGGCAGCGACACTTGGTTTAACTGCATGTGGTGGTTCAGACTCAAACGATAACAATAATGACACTGATACAAGCGTACCAACGAATACAGCCCCTACCGATATTTCCTTATCTAACTCAGCAGTGAGTGATGATGTGTTAGCAGCCCAAGTCGGTAGTTTGTCAGCCAGTGACGACAGTGAATCAGGTCTAAGCTTTACGCTTGCTGATGGCGAAGATAGATTTGAAATTGTTAATGACACGACGCTTAAACTTAAAGATGGCATTGCTTTAAACTATGAGCAAGAATCTGAAGTGACTGTTGCTATCACAGTGACTGATGCAGAAGGGTTAACATTTAGCAAAGAATTAGCCATCAGTGTTGATGATATCGAAGCTGTTGATGGTGAAAATGTATATGAATTTGCCTCTAAGCTTGGTAATGGTTCGTCAGTCAGTTATACCGGTCAAATTGCACGTCATGCCTTATCTGCTGAAATTAAAAGTTACGTTGGCCAGTTAACTGCTGAATATGTAACTAATAACAGTCTTACAGGTGAAAGCGTTAAAGCACAATTAATGGCACTTTGGGGTGACTATGAAGCTGTTAGAGATAACAGCATGAGCTTTGTACCAACAGATAGCAAACAAAAATCTTTTTTTGATATTTCTGAATCAGGTAAAGAGCTTACGGGTAAAGTGGCAGGTAATGATGGTGCCAAAATGTATAAAGAATGGCTAACAGAAGGCACATTTGTAGGCTGGACTGATTTTGGTACACAAGCAAAAACGCCTGAAGGCCTCATTTATTATTACTTTGATTTGTTAGCTGCCAATATAGATAAACATAATAGTGGTGAAGTGTTAACAGACCCTGCGGGTAACCCAATCACCAATTTATATATCACTGAGCAAGGTTTAGATTTAAATCAATTAATCCAAAAACACACTCTAGGTGCTGTTATGTTTTCTCAGGGAACAGATGACTACCTTGAGCAAGGCTTAGAGACTGATAATACAACAAGCCAAAAAGATGGCACTTTATACACTGCTTTAGAACATCAATTTGATGAAGGCTTTGGTTATTTTGGTGCAGCACGTAATTACTTAGAATACAGCGATGATGAAATTGCTGGCAAAGATGGCCGCGATGAATTTAAAGCGGGTTACAATGATTACTCAAGTGATGGTCAAATTGATTTAGCGTCAGAATATAACTGGGGAAACTCAACGAATGCTGCAAAACGTGACCGAGGTGCAGAAGTTCGTACTGATTTTACCGCAGCAGCGATGAACGCATTTATTGCCGGTCGTAAGCTTATTAATGAAGCGGTTGGCAACGATTTAACTGATGAGCAAATGGCTGAGCTTGAAGGATATCGTGATGATGCAGTTGCCAATTGGGAATATGCCATTGCCGCAACGGTTGTTCATTATATCAATGATACTATTGCCGATTTAGACACAATTGCTTCAGGTGAGTACACGGCAGATGATTTTACTAATTTAGCAAAACATTTCGCCGAGATGAAAGGTTTTGCATTGAACTTTCAATTTAGCCCATTCACTCCTTTTAATGCCGAAGAAAATGAAGGTCAATTTGCGCAATTACATACTCTATTTGCTGATGCGCCGGTGATTACGAGTGCTGATGCTATTGCTGAATATAAAGCGGACTTAGAACAAGCACGCGAGTTGATGCAGCAAGTTTATGGTTTTAATGCTGAGAATGTTAGCAACTGGTAAGCCAAGTGACATAGGCAAATAAGCCAATATAAAGGTTAGTGGATGACTTAGGTTTGAAACTAGCCTTTTTGTCGTTGTATAGGAAGTAGAAATGTATAAAGCAAATTTTAGCAAAATAGCATTAAGTATTGCCGTTGCAATTGCAATTACAGCATGTGGTGAAAGCACTTCAAGTAGCCAAGGCGCAGGGTTTAATGATACATCAAATGAAGTGACACAGCCGAGTACCGGCTCAGACTTTGATGAGGCACAGTTAGTAGCTAATTTAGTTGATAATGTTATCAGCAAAACATTCGAATTATTTCAAAACAAAGCACAGTCGCAGCAGCAGGCTATTAGCGAGTATTGTCATCTAGAACAACAGAGCGTTCAATCAAGTTCTGAGCAAGCAATTGCAGCCTTGGGTCAAGCACAATCAGCTTGGTTAGATACGATGGCTAGCTGGCAGCAGGCAGAAATGATGCAAGTTGGGCCATTAGTTACTAATAATGGCGAATTAAAAAGTCGTATTTACTCTTGGCCATCAATTAGCCGCTGTGGTATCGATCAGGATGTGGTTTATCATCAAGATAATATGATTAATCAAGATGCGTCGCGTCCATATGATATTACAGCTCGTACAGCAACACGACGAGGCATGTTTGCACTGCAACATGTGCTATTTAATCAGCAATTCGATCATCACTGTAGTGTTACCAATGATGCATTAGCCAATTGGAATAGCCGCACCATACATGAGAGGAAAATTGCGCGCTGTGAATTTGCTGTAACAGCCGCGACAGATGTTATTAACTCAAGTGCTGAACTGCTAGATAAATGGCAAGGCGATAATGGTTTTGCAATGCAGCTTAAAACCGCTGGCCAAGCAGGTTCACAGTTTGATAGCCCCCATGTGGCGTTAAATCATATTTCTGATGCGTTATTTTATCTCACAGAAGTAGTTAAAGACAAAAAAATTGCCGAGCCAATTGGTATATTTCCAAACTCTTGTGGTACATCCGCATGCCCTGAAGACGTTGAAAGCCTTGATGCAAAGAGCTCATTAGCCAATATTAAAGCGAATATCATTGCTTTTGAAGCCGTTTTATTAGGGCAATTAGAAGATCAAGAGGCGTTGATCGGTTTTGATGATTATCTCACTGATGAACAAGCAACAGATACACTAGAGCGTATGTTAACCGGCATTGCGGCTAGTAAAGCTGCGATTGCAGCCATTGAAACTGACCTTGGCACGGCTTTAATTAATAATGAAGAGCAAGTCCGAGATATCCATACGCAAGTCAAAACAATTACTGATGAATTGAAAAACGATTTTATTAATGAACTGGCTTTAGAATTACCAAAAACCTCTGCTGGCGATAATGACTAAGGAATGATAATGAAGTACACACAATTAGCCTTAGCAGTAAGTATTGCCGCTACAGGTTTTAACAGTTTAGCAAAAGACAATGAACTTGAGCACATACAGATAATTAGCCATCAGACGAGTTTACGAACAGAAGCAGGCTCAGCAACATTAATTGATGAGGCAACATTAGAACAGTTTGAATACGATGATATACACCGTATTTTAGCACAAGTACCAGGTGTAAATATTCGCCAGGAAGATGGCTATGGTTTGCGCCCAAATATCGGCTTTCGAGGGGTTACACCTGAACGAAGTAAAAAGATCACTATTTTAGAAGATGGTGTTTTAATTGGTCCGTCCCCTTATTCAGCACCAGCCGCTTATTATTTTCCACTTACTACCCGTATGACCGCTGTTGAGGTTTTTAAAGGACCAGCGGCGATTAAATATGGCCCACAAACAGTGGCGGGAACCCTTAACTTAGTCACTCGACAAGTGCCTGATTACTCCCTTGGTGCAATAGATTTAGCTATCGGCTCTGATGGCTATCAAAAAGCGCATGGCTATTATGGTGATCGAGTTGGTGATTTTGGCTTTTTAGTTGAAGGTGTCACATTACAAGCAGATGGCTTTAAAGAGTTAGATGGTGGTGGTGATACGGGGTTTGATAAAAATGATCTGCTAGTTAAACTTGATTATAAGATTACAGGGCAACAATTTGACCAACGTGTTGAGCTTAAGCTCTCGTATGCAGATGAATTATCTGATGAAACCTACTTAGGTTTGACTGATGCAGATTACGCTGTGAGCCCATACAGACGTTATGCCGCGAGCCAACCTGCGAATATGGATACTAAACATACTCAGGTGATGTTTACCCATCAACTGAGTGGCGAAGAGCTAAACTTAACAACTCGGATTTATCGAAACGATTATGAGCGTGCTTGGTTAAAACTTAATAGCTTATCAAATAGTACCGCGAGTTTATCTGATATTATCGCTTTTCCTGAACAATTTTCCCAGCAGTACGACGTAATTAGTGGGCAGCGGGATTCAGTGGTTGCAGGGGAGACTAATTACTTTTTAAATATGGGGACTAACGATAGAAGTTATTACTCACAGGGTGTTCAATTAGATGGTAATTGGCAGCTACCGCTATTTGGCTTAAAGCATAATGTGTCGTTTGGCTTGCGTTTTCATCAAGATGAAATTGAACGTAATCATTATGTTGATACCTTTGCCATGACGGATGGTATCAATACAATCGTGCCAGATTCTCGATTAAATACTACGCAAAATACTGAATCAACAGATGCTTGGTCAGTGTATATTGAAGATCAAATGACCATAGATAACCTTACTCTCGGATTAGGTCTAAGAGGGGAATTTATGGCTATGCATTACCAAAATGATAGCCCTGAGCAAGCCAATGATTGGCAGCAAAAAAATAGTCAAATCTGGTTACCAGGCGTAAGTGGCTTTTATCAGTTAAGTGAAAATGCAGGTTTGTTATTTGGTGTGCATCAAGGCTTTGTTCCTTCTAGTCCTGCAACGGCGGTAAAAGACGGTGAAGATGAGTTTGAAAAAAGCGTGAATTATGAATTGGGTGGCCGTTTTAATAATGGTAACACAGCCCTTGAAGTGGTTGCTTTTTTTAATGACTACAGTAATTTGACCGAGAGCTGTGGGCAATCAAACTGTGGTAGTCAAGCTCAGCTAGATCGCTCTTTTAGTGGCGGTGAAGTGGATGTTTGGGGGCTTGAAACTCAATTTATGCACACTTACACATTAACAGAAACGCTCGATCTACCCATTAACTTTACGTATACCTACACTGATAGTGAGTTTAAAGAAGCTTTCTTTTCTGAATTTATACAGTGGGGCCATGTAAACGCTGGGGATAGCTTGCCATATTTAGCCGACCATCAAGCGAGCTTAAATTTAGCTGTGCGTCACCAAGATTGGTATGTAGATATGCTAGTTAAATATACCAGCGAAATGCCAGAAACAGCAGGTGTTTCATATGAAGGATTTGATCTGGCGCTTGCAGGAAAATACGTACCCGCACGTACCGTGGTTGATTTAGCTGCAGGGTATGATTTAGCGAATTATGGCCAAGTTTATGTAAAATTAGATAATGTTTTTGAAAATGATAAATTGGTTAGTCGCCGCCCTTATGGTGCAAGGCCCAGTAAACCAAGAACATTCACATTAGGTTATAAATTTAGCTTTTAAATGAGATAAGCCATGATAGATACAATTTGGCAAACATTGGCGCAAACGCCAGGCTATTTGTTTGACCCCAATAAACGCATTTTTATTGGTTATATTGTCATGGCTTTTTTTCTGGCTTTATGTGTTTATGGCATGCGTAAAAGTAAGAAATCGGCTCACGGTTTTTTTCGTTTTCTGTTTGCTAAAAAAATATGGTGGGCGCCTAGTGCTCGTCAGGATTACCAGTTATGGCTTTATAACCGCATTTTAAAAGCACTTTTGTTTGGCCCCATTGTTTTAACTATGGTACCTATTGCCTTGGCGACAACAGAGCTTATCGAGAGTGTTTTTGGCGCGCCTTCTCCATGGCAGTTATCAAACTGGTCAGTGGTCGTTATATTCACTTTATTACTATTTATTGCAGATGATTTTTCTCGGTTTTTATTACACTATGCGTTACATAAGGTGCCTTTTTTATGGCACTACCATAAAGTGCACCATTCAGCGAAAGTTTTAACCCCGTTTACAATTTACCGTTCACATCCCTTTGAAAGTTATTTATACGCATGTCGTATGGCATTAGCACAAGGGATTGTAGTGGGTCTTTGTTTTTATTTATTTGGCACGCAGCTCTCTATGTTTGATGTACTAGGAGCTAACGTGTTCGTATTTGCTTTTAACGCTATGGGTTCAAACCTGCGTCACTCACATGTCTGGCTCAGTTGGGGGAGACGTACTGAGAATTGGTTTATTAGTCCTGCGCAACATCAAATTCACCACAGTGATAACCCAAAGCACTTTGATACAAATTTAGGCTCAGCATTAGCTATTTGGGATAAGCTTTTTGGTACTTTGATCCGTGCTGATCAAGTTGGAAAAATTACCATTGGTGTTGGTAACTATGATGCGGGACACCATTCTATTTGGGCTATTTATACTAAGCCGATAATAGACTCGTTTAAAAGTGTTATTCCTAAGCGGATCAGGCTGGCAAAAAAATCCACTGAAATATCGAATAAAACGGTATGAACTAAAGATAAAAAGCCAGCTACTGCTGGCTTTTTATCTATTACGAAAACTTAGCTCGTTTTTTGGTGGTAGTCTTCTAACTCTTTTGCGGCATTAGGGTCATTAAAAACAGTTTCATCTAATTGGCCTTCAGACTTTGCAACCACACAGGTCACCATACAGTCTCCGGTGACGTTGACGGCTGTACGAGTCATATCAAGCAAACGGTCTACACCAATAATAATCGCAATCCCTTCAACCGGTAAACCTACTTGGTTAAGCACCATAGCCAGCATAATTAAACCTACACCCGGTACGCCTGCCGTACCAACAGAGGCTAAGGTTGCAGTTAAAATAACCATTAAATAATCTGACAGGGTTAAATCAACACTGAATACTTGTGCTATAAATACCGTAGCAACACCTTGCATGATGGCAGTACCATCCATATTAATCGTGGCACCTAAAGGAACGGTAAATGAGGCGACCGAGTTATTAGCGCCAAGTTTTTTAGTCGCTGTTTCTAATGTGATAGGCATAGTGGCGCTAGAGCTTGAAGTACTAAAGCCAAACAAGCAGGCATGCTTCATTTTCTTTAGAAAAGTAATTGGATTTAAACCAGTGAGCAGTTTTAATAAAATTGAGTAGTTTACAAACGCATGAATTGCTAAGGCAGCCATTACTACAGCAAAATATTTAGCTAAGCTGACAATTAAATCAAGCTCTATAGTGGTAAATAGTTTTGCCATTAAGCAAAACACACCGTATGGAGCAACATTCATCAGTAAGGTTACCAATTTTAAAATGACGGTGTTTAAATCTTCAAAGACGAGCGCAACACGCTTACCGGGTTTACCGCTAAGCGCCATAGCTATACCAAACAATAATGAAAAAACGATGACTTGTAGCATATTGCCATTTGCCATTGCATCGATTGGGTTGGTAGGAAACATATCGATGATAACTTGAGCTAGAGTGGGGGCTTCTTTAGCACTGTAAGCGGCTTCTGATGGTAAGTTAATTCCTTCACCAGGGTTAACTAAAAGCGCAAGGGTCATAGCGACAGTGATAGCAATTGCTGTGGTAATTAAATATAAACCAATAGATTTGCCACCTAAACGGCCTAATTTTTTTGGATCACTTAAACTGCAGGTACCACAGACTAATGATACAAATACTAATGGTACAACCAGCATTTTTAAGCTGGCGATGAATATCTGCCCACCAATATGAAATAAACCATCGACAAAGAAGCTTTTAATTGGCAAAGAGAATAACCCAAGCGGGATTAGGTAATCGTCTTCGCCAGCTAAAATAGCTTGGAAAATAAAGCCTACAGCCACACCTAGGGCCATGCCAATCATAATACGGGTAGTTAAACTCATTGAACGGATTTTCGACATAGTTACAATCTATTTTTATAAATTTGTCATAGACTAACAGTATGCAAATTTTTATACAGAAAAAATCGATAAATATCTTAAAAAAATTAATTTGATAAAACAGCCAATAAAGATCTAAAAAGTTGTGATTTCAGTGCCAGTTTTAGGTTAATATTGAGTAAATATATTTTTCAATAATTAATAACAAACGCTAGGGAGAGGTCAATGCCTTTAATTCGATGGCTCAGTGTTGTGATGTTCAGTTTTTTACTCGCAGCCTGTGGTGGTGGCGGTTCAATTGAAAAAGATGGGGGAAGTATTGATGGCGATGATACTGACACTTCAGCTTATACAATTACAGTGCAAGGTTATACACAAAATACAACTGACGAATCGAACTCAGTGACCGCTGAGATACCTCTGGAAATTGTCGCCACTGTCAAAAATGATGGCGTCGCGGTATCCGCTCAGCGCGTAACATTTACTCTAGCAGATGACATAGGTTCATTAGATCCTGTGTCTGGCTCTGCATTAACAAACAGCGATGGTGAAGCATCTATAACGCTTACAGCAGGCACTGTTGAAGGTGCAGGTGAAATAACGGCAACGGTTACTATAGGTGAAGTAACTGAAAATGCTACATTTACGTTCAATTCTACGGGCGATGGTGGTGATTCAAGTGTTGTTGGCACCTATGCTCTTTCTCTACAAATACGCGATCAATCTGGCGCTACATTTTCTGATGAAAACCCTGTTAGTAAAGATAATAAAGGAGTTGTTACTGCAACGTTAACTGAAGATGGGGCACCTCTAGCTGGCCAACTAATAAGCTTTGTTTCGAACTTTACGGGGAAAATCACACCCGAGTTGGGCACCGCTCTCACCAATGAAAGTGGTGAGGCTAAAGTAACTCTAAGCAGTGGCTTATTAAAGGGGGCAGGGCAAATTGTTGCTACGTATCAACCTGAAAATAATGATGCTATTTCTAAAACTGTCGGGTTTATTTCAAGTGGTGATGATGCGTCAGTCGAAACGGCAGTTGCCAATGTTGATATTAAGCTTTTAAAAGGCTGTGATGACGACTGGGATCAAAATAGAAATACAGCCTCGCTTGAATCAACGTATTTAACGTCTGGCTGTACTGAGGTGAATCAATTTTCATCAGAAGAATTGATTGATGTGTTAGTAAAAGTAACAGATACAAGTTCGGGTGATGGCTTCGCTGGAATTATCAGCGAAACAAGCACTGACCTTGGTAGTTTGCTACCTGATTCGGGTAAAGCGCTTACTGATAATTTTGGTTTTGCGTTATTAAAATTACAACCTGGAGCTAACAGTGGAGCAGGTGAAATAACTGCTACATCTAAATCTGCCTCAAGTCAAAAGGCATTTGAAATTGCAACAGCTGATTTAACAGTAACGATTGATAACGGGCTTTATAATAAACTCGATGAAGGCGGTAACATCATTGAAGGTGAATTCTTACCACTTGCCGCGGGCGCTACCACGGTCATAACAGTTAAGATATTTGACACAGATGGTAATTTAGTCGTGTCGCCATTAGATGTTGAATTCACATCTGGTTGTGTGCAGAATGATTTATCAGTTATAGATACCAGTACTACAAGTATTAGCGGTGTTGCTACAGCTACTTATCGTACAAATGGCTGTAATGCTGCACAAGGAGATACTGTTAGAGCAACGGTACTGACAGGAGGAACGCTTATTGCTGAAGTTAATGTGCCTGTATCTACTGCCCCCATCGAATCTATAGAATTTATTGATGCAACAGAGTCTGTCATTGCACTCAAAGGAACTGGTGGTCAAGGTCGTTCAGAAACCTCAGAAATCACTTTTAAGTTAAAGGATAAAATAGGCAAAGAAGTACAAAGCAATCGTATAGATTTCCGTTTAAGCTCGACCAATGGCGGAATTAGTTTATCGGATAGCAGTGTATTTACTGATGCAGAGGGTTTAGCGAGAGTACAAGTTAATGCTGGTTTTGTGCCTATGTCTGTGCGTGTTCAAGCATGTTATATACCTGATGAGCAAATTCCAGAAAATCAAACTGATAACATTACTTGTTGGCAAGATGTTTACTTAGAGTGCCAAAAAGACCCTGCTGATAGAGGCGAAAATGTGACATGTCCTACAGGGGAATTATCTTTAGTTTCCCTAGACGAGCAAATCACCACTGTATCAGATCTTGTTTCTATCAGTTCAGGTTTACCTGATGGTAATAGTTTTACTGCAGGTGCAGCGATTATAAATATTGAGGCCTTGGACTATATTGGCGATTTAAATGAAATTTCAGTTTATTTAGCTGATCATTTTAATAACCCTGTACCAGATGGCACTGCGGTATATTTAACCACTGAAGGTGGTGCAGTGGGAACTATTGATGGTGAGGTTTTTAATCCTCAACTAGAGTGCCGTACTGTAGATGGTGGATGTAATGCACAGTGGAGGAGTCAAAACCCTAAACCATTTACTGAAGCTAAATGGGGCAATCAGATCTCTTCAATCAACCCCAAAACAAATACTATTAACTGCGATTTATATTTTAATAGTGCCGCGCCTTGTATGGCAGGTATTTTAAATGCAGCATTTAATGACAATGGAGTTCCATTAGGTGGTAGAGCAACTGTATTAGTGACAGCGAAAGGACAAGAGTCTTTTATTGATATAAATGGCAATGGTCTATTTGATACAAACGAATATTATAGTGGCTATGATTTAGCTGAGGCCTTTGTCGATCATAATGAAAATGGTGTTTATGATGGTCTAGCAGCTACTTATGACCCTGTCACGGCCAGCGTGGTAAATGGTGCCGAATTTTGTCAAGATGGTGATGAAAATGACCCATGTAGTCCAGAAAATACAAACGGCGGTCATTTTGAAGAAGCAAACTTTGATATTGATTTAAATGGGATGCATACCTTAGCTGATGGGAAATATAATGGGTTATTATGCACAGAAGGTGCAACCATGCCTACCGATGATGCAACTTTTGAAAGCTTGTGCACAAAAGATTTAATAGATGTGCGTGATTCGTTTGAAATTATTATGTCAGGTAGTACTGTATATAGCCGCTTCGTAGTATTAAAAACGGAGCTACAAAGCGTGTTTGCTGCTAATCTCAATGAAATAGAACGTGATGAGGAAGAAGAGCCTATTTTAGATGAAAATGGCAATTCAATTTTGACTGCTAACGCGGTACAGCTTGCACTCGATATTGAAAGTTGCAACTCTATTTATGTCACGGCTGGAGATATATCAACTGAGGTAGTCGTAGACTTAGAACCTACTAATGAAACTGCGTATTGTGATTTAGGTGCAATTAATTTAAGCCCAAATGAGGTAAATAGTGTAGAGGCTTTATCTTTTAGTTTATACTATTCAGACCGCTATAATAACCCTATCCCTTCAGGTACAAATATATCAATTAGTACAGATAATGGAAAGTATAGCGGTACGGATGGTTTTGTCATGTTAGAAAGTGCTGCTACTTCTGCACATTCAATCCCTCTTTCGATAAGCCGAGAAAGTGAGCCAAATGACAGTGCAAGTGGTTTCTTATCTATTGTGTTTACTACACCAAAAGGGGTTGAAACTACAGCGCAACTAGCAATTAGAGATGCGGGGTAAGTTAGCTTAAATTTATTGTTTAGCAAAAATGCCAACCATTAGGTTGGCATTTTTGTATCTATTCTTATATATTCCACTGCAAATATGTAAAAACACCGTTTTGTCTAAATTAAAGGCAATAATTGTTTAATTAATCATTAAAAATAGAAAAGTTTCGATTAAAAGCTTGTAACAATTGGTGTTTGTAGATATACCTATAAATATTCGTGCCCGAAGTGGGCTAAACACATTTAAAATATTTGGTTAGAAATAGGCAACTATGGGCAAATCGCTAGTAATTGTAGAGTCTCCTGCTAAGGCTAAAACAATTAATAAATATCTAGGAAACGATTTTATCGTCAAGTCCTCTATTGGGCATGTGCGAGATCTTCCTACCTCAGGTTCTGGCAAAACCAAAACTGCGCCGACTAAAACACCAGCTGAAGTGCGCAAAATGTCTCCTGAAGATAAAGCGGCTTATAAAAAGCAGCGTGATTATACTAACCTAGTTGCTCGGATGGGGATTGATCCGGAAAAAGGCTGGGAGCCTCATTATGAAGTTCTTCCCGGTAAAGAGAAAGTCGTTCAAGAATTAAAAAAGCTTGCTGAAAATGCTGACCAAATCTATCTCGCAACGGATTTGGATAGAGAAGGGGAAGCTATTGCATGGCACCTCGAACAAATTATAGGTGGCGAGCCCGAAAAATATAAACGCGTGGTTTTTAATGAGATCACTAAAAATGCGATTCAACAAGCGTTTGAAACCCCTGGTGAGCTAAATACCGATATGGTTTACGCTCAGCAAGCTCGTCGTTTCTTAGACCGAGTTGTTGGTTTTATGGTGTCGCCATTATTGTGGGCAAAAGTAGCACGAGGCTTATCCGCAGGGCGTGTACAATCAGTTGCAGTTCGTTTGTTAGTTGAGCGTGAACGTGAGATTAAAGCGTTTATTCCTGAAGAATTTTGGGATATTCATGCTGATGTAAAAAATACTGAGTCGAACTTACGTCTGGAAGTGACTAAGCAAGTTGATAAACCGTTTAAACCGGTCAACGAATCACAAGCAATGGCCGCGGTGGCATCACTTGAAAACGCACAATACAAAGTTGTCAGTGTTGAGGAAAAACCAAGTAAAAGTAGACCAAGTGCGCCTTTTATTACCTCGACAATGCAACAAGCGGCAAGTACTCGCTTAGGTTATGGTGTTAAAAAGACCATGATGTTAGCTCAGCGCTTGTATGAGGCCGGTTACATCACCTATATGCGTACTGACTCAACTAACTTGTCAAAAGACGCTGTAGGTATGTGTCGTGACTATGTCGTAGAACAGTTTGGGCAAAAGTACTTACCAGAAAACCCAATTAATTACAGTTCAAAAGGCAATGCACAAGAAGCACATGAGGCGATTCGTCCATCTAGCGTCACTGTGTTATCAGGCCACCTTGATGGTGTAGACCCAGATGCGAAAAAACTGTACGAGCTAATTTGGCGTCAGTTTGTGGCGTGCCAAATGGTACCAGCTGAGTATGATTTAACAACGCTCACTGTGGCGGCAAATGATTTTCATTTAAAAGCTAAAGGACGTGTATTACGCTTTGATGGTTGGACACGTGTACAGCCGGCAGTACGTAAAAAGAATGAAGAAGATCAATCTTTACCTGCAGTAAAAGAAGGTGAAGTCCTGACCTTGATAGAGCTTGATCCTAAGCAACACTTTACTAAGCCGCCAGCGCGTTTCAGTGAAGCAAGTTTGGTTAAAGAGCTTGAAAAGCGGGGGATAGGTCGTCCATCTACTTATGCATCTATTATCTCAACTATACAAGATCGGGGTTATGTCCGTGTTGAAAACCGCCGTTTCTTTGCTGAGAAAATGGGCGAGATAGTAACAGATCGCTTAGTTGAAAATTTTACCGATTTAATGAATTTCGACTTTACTGCAAAAATGGAAGGTCGTTTAGATGATATTGCGGAAGGCGAACGTGTTTGGACTCAGGTTTTAGATAAATTTTACGCTGACTTTTCTACCCAGCTTACCATTGCAAGTGGTGAAGAAGTTGAAGGTGGAATGCGTAAAAATGAAATGGTCGAAACCGACATCGATTGTCCAACGTGTTCTCGTAAGATGGGCATTCGAACCGCCTCTACAGGTGTATTCTTAGGTTGTACAGGGTATAACCTGCCACCAAAAGAGCGTTGCACGACTACTATGAACCTAGTTTCAGGTGATGAGGCAGTAGCAGCCGATGTTGAAGATGTAGAAACCGAAACCTTAATGCAAATGAAGCGTTGCCCAATTTGTGAAACGGCGATGGATTCATACTTAATTGATGAAACGCGTAAATTACATGTCTGTGGTAATAATCCAGGCTGTAAAGGTTACGTGGTTGAACAAGGCACCTTTAAGATTAAAGGTTATGATGGACCTATTATCGAATGTGATAAATGTGGTTCGGACATGCAGCTCAAATCCGGTCGCTTTGGGAAGTATTTTGGTTGTAGTAACGACGAGTGTAAAAATACCCGTAAGTTATTGCGTAATGGCGAAGCTGCGCCACCAAAAGAAGATCCGGTCCAATTACCAGAGCTAGAATGTGAAAAATCAGACGCCTACTTTGTATTGCGTGACGGTGCTGCGGGTATTTTCTTAGCAGCTAATACATTCCCTAAGTCTCGTGAAACACGTGCACCAAAAGTGGAAGAGCTACAACGTTTTAGAGACCGTATTTCGCCGAAATTTTATTACTTAGCAGATGCACCAGCTAAAGACCCTGATGGCAACCTAGCTGTAGTACGTTATAGTCGTAAGAATAAAGAGCAATACGTAATGACAGAAGTTGAAGGTAAAGCAACTGGTTGGACTGCGCATTACAATGCTGGAAAGTGGGTTGAAGAGGCGAAGAAAAAAGCCGCACCTAAAAAGAAAGCCCCAGCTAAAAAAGCTGCAGTGAAAAAGACCGTCACTAAAGCGAAGTAAGCGGCTGAATAAATAAAGTCGCGCATTAAGCTGTTTGCTAAAAAAGAAAAACCGGGATGTACAACCTTGTACCATCCCGGTTTTTTATTTTGATAAATAAGCTATTTAAATATTTACGTCAGTTATTTTTTTGTAGCCTTCACTCTCAAGTTCATCATTTACGCATTTTAAAACGTAGGGTTTAAGCGCTTCATTGCTGATATCGTCATCTTTAGCCCAATCTAAACACATCTCGGTGTATTCTTGAATAGTCTCAGCAGAGGCTTCAACTTCATCCTGTGCTACAGCAGAGGTAATAGTTAGACTAAAAAGTGGTGCAACGATAAGTGCGAGCAATGCTTTGTTCATTTGTTCATTCCTAAATAGTGTATATGCCCAATGCTATAAGTATTGGTTATTAATTAATGCCGTTTCATATGCATAGGGTATGACGATTACTTTTTATAAGTAACAGTTAGCCAATAGAGAAATGCTCAGTTGGTAGTGGAATTCTTAATCGAAATGAGAATAAAAGAAAACGAAAAATTTTTATCGTTAAGATAAAATAAATATACCATGAAAACGCTGTAAGTATTTGTATCACAATACAAACTCGTTTAAAGTCTGTTTTTTAGTAAATTAAGAGCGTTATGGACCACCAAGTAACCAATAAAACCCCGCGCAAAGCAGGCAAAGCCGAATTTGCCCTTGAATCATTTATATTTCGTGGACGATGGCTACTGGCTCCATTTTTTGTTGGCTTATTGTTTGCGGTTGTTTTATTACTTATCAAGTTTTTTAAACAGCTATACCTTATGGGTGTGGCGACCTTTACCGCAACAAATCAAGAGCTGTTAGTTGGTATTTTAACGTTAGTAGACACCGCATTGTTAGCAGGATTATTACTAATCATCATTTTTAGTGGTTATGAAAACTTTGTCTCCAAGCTCAATATTGACAATCATGAAGATCGTCCTGCATGGATGGGAAAGGTGGGGTTTTCAGGTTTGAAAATGAAGCTTATTAGCGCGATCGTTGCTATTTCAGCGGTCGAGCTATTAAAAGTATTTATTAGCTCGTCAGCCTACACAAGTGAAGAGCTTATTTTAAAAGTAGTGATACACGTCACATTTGTATTCTCTGGCGTATTGTTTGCACTAACTGATTTCATAAACAGTAAAACTCAAAGCCATTAAGCTCAGCGGTAGGTAGGCTTAAACAGCCTACCTGAGAGCTGTTATTTAAATATTACCAACCACATCGCCTTTAAACTGGGCTCTTTTCCATACATATTCATGCCCATTTTAAAAATCCGTGCGGCACAAATTCGTAAATAATAAAAACAGACAAAACTCAGTAAGAGTGCAAGCAATGGTTGCCAAAAAGGTAATTCAACTAATGACATACGCACAGGCATTACTGCAAATGCTGTAATGGGCAAGTAACTCAATACTATGCTTAAAACACTATTTGGTGTATCCATTATAAAAAAAGCAATGGCAATTGGGGCTATGGGAAGCATCATTAATGCGCTTTTGCTACTGTGGTTTGGGTCATCAATACCAGCGGCAATCGCTGCCATAAATGCAGCGCATATACCCAATCCAGAAATCGCAAATACAGCAAACCAAGGTAGCATAGCCCAGTTTATAAAATCTAAACTCAATGTTTGTTGCTTTATAACCACGGTGAAAAATAGCATAGAAAGTATAATAGAGAGTAATGTGCCGAACATGGTTTTAACTGCTAATAAAATCTGCCCGGTAAGTTTACCATCAATCCATGTTTGCGGTGTCATAGTGGCCATTAACTGCTCGGTTACTCGATTTTGTTTCTCACCAGTAATACTTACAAACAACTGACCAAATACCCCAAACATTGCAATAAATAGTAAAATCAACACACCAAAAGCAGTGTATGTTTGGCTTTTATCAGCTTGATTTTTAAGCTCTTCATTTAGAATATAATGTTCAACGTCTGTATTTTTAGCTAAACCATCACGTTGCGCTTGAGTTAGGTTAATTGCATCGAGTTGTGCTTGTTTGAGCGCTGAATTGAGCTGGCTTTTTAATGGAGTTTGCCAGGTGTCTTTTTCAGCAGTTATGAGTGTGTACTTTGTAGTTATGAAATCATATTTGAGTAAGCCATCATAGTCATTAGTCTGATTTAACTTATGTTCGAGCTCATTGAGATCATCGACCTTAATGAATTTAAATGTAGAGTCAATGTGGGTTGCTAACTCAAATGATGTATTGACAGCGATATTATATTGTTTGGCAAGATGCATATTGTTAGTAGCAAAAAAATAAATAATTCCCGCAATGACCAGCATGATAAGTTTAGAAATAATTTCTTGTTTTAATTTAAAAAAATGCAAGAACTCCCATTTTGCGACAGTCCAAATTTGTTTGTGTGTCAGTGAGCTTTGCTTGTTCATGATGCTGCTCCTTGATGAACTTCATTATTATGTTCAGCGACTGCTTGTAAATAAATTGAATGTAAGGATTGTGATTGGTTTCTAAGCTCACTAATATTTCCAACTCTGATTAAGATTGGCAGTAATTGACTGATTGGTTGTTCTTTATCTAACGTTATAGACAAGTGATTAGCGCTGAGTTGTTTACTTTGGTAAGAATCTAAAAGAGCGTATTGCTCTGGCTCGATAGACTGCTCAAAAATGACATCAATCACGTTGTTATTAAATTGTTTAAAAATATCTTTAAGCTGACCATATAGTACGCTTTGGCCCTTATTTAACAGTAGTACTCTATCCGCTAGCTTTTCAACCATGGCCATTTGGTGTGCACTGAGCAAAACGGTCATGCCTTGTTGTTTTAATTCAGCTAAAAACTCTACGACTAACTCTTGGTTGATTGGATCAAGCCCGGAAAATGGTTCATCAAGAATAACCCATTTAGGTTTATGTAAGATGGCTGTGATCAGTTGTACTTTTTGTTGATTACCTTTGGAGAGAGATTTAAGAGGGTCATTTATGCGCTCAACTAAGTTGAATTTATCTAGCCAATGTTGGCAGCGGCTATTAAAATCAGTGGCTGTAACGCCATGCAGTTGAGCAAAAAATTGTAAATTTTGCTTAACTGTTTTTTCGGGGTAAAGCCCTCTATCCTCAGGCAAATAGCCTAATAAGTGAGTTGGAATTGTACAATAGGCTGTACAGTCATCGGTTAGTTTAATGGAGCCCGCATCGGGGTAAGTAAACCCAACCAGCATTTTCACAAGAGACGATTTCCCAGCTCCATTCGGGCCTAGTAACGCAAAAATTTCACCAGGTTGCACGTCAAAAGACAGGTTATTTACTGCGGTTACTTTATCGTAGTGTTTTTCGAGATTTGAGATGATTAACGACATAGGCGCCTTACGGTGTTGTTTTAATAAGTGTAATTGTTTAGTAAATTTAATGTAACTAAAAATTTGTAAGAAAAAGTGTAAACAATCAAGGAACAGTGTCATACTAATCGTGATATTTCGCGAGTGGAAAGTTCTAATGGTTAAGCAATTTCTAATTGTCCCTAGTTTACTTTTAAATGCCGTAGGGGAGGGAATATACATCGGCCCTGGTATATAAAAGCGGTCAATTCATCGCTGCAGTCGCGGTATCTTGTGATGTCTCAAAGCAACACTAAACTTAATTGACTTTACGTTAAGGATTAACGCAAGCTATTGACTTAATTTAATAACTTGGAGGTGAGAATAGCTATCTTACGGCATAGTGAACTATGCATACCTTATAGAAAATTCCATATACTTTAACCATTATTAATAATAACGCAGCAGCCATTTTGCTAGCGAATTTCATTCAAGGAGTTTGATATTGCAACATTTAAGAGTCCGCAGAATACGCAAGTGAAGTCAGGTGTTATGAAGCAAATACCCGTGACTGTTGTAGCTGACGGCTATGACTTAGGTTATAAAATGACAAAACTAGAGTTTGTTGTTACAGCAAGTGAAGATGCAAGTATTACACAAACATAGCCTAGTTTGTTTTGTCGAACTAATAATTTGAATAAATTTTTAAAGTTTAATATGCAGGCTCTGTCATTATCTTTTCAATATAAGATTTGGCCTCATCTAAACTATTAAAGAGGTAATCTTGAATGTCTAAATTCACATCTGCGCTGTGTAATACTCGTTGCATCTGATTTGTCACAAGAGTTGAGCCTAAAACATAAGCACTGGCTATGCAGCCTTCTTTGATCATGTGGCTGGTAAGGTTGATAAAGCCTTTTTCTGCTTCAGGTGTTGCAGCTTGTACAGATAAAGAGTTACTAATATAGCCCCAAGGAGTTCCTGCAAAAATTTTAACGCGATTTATTAGTGCCTGACTGAAATCGTTAACTAAGCGCTCGTTAATATAGCCGGTAAAATGAGCTATGATAATGTTACTTTCATGTTGCAAACTGACCTGACCATACTTGTTTTTAAATTCCAATTTCAATCCTTGCCTAATTCAAAAGAGCGCGAATTTTATACAAATTTAAGTTTATGTCTAGTTCTTTATTACTGCTTTATAGAGTTTGCATATATTATCTTCACTTAATTTTTATGCGTGATTTTTATACATTGAAATGGACCAATATGAATATTTTAGCCGATAATATTCAGTCATAGCGGTATACACATTTTGGTCCTAAGTGTTAATTAATTTGCTAAAATGTAATCTAATCCGCCAGTAATAGCGGCAACTTGAGCAAGTATACATTCTTCATCTGTAGCTGTGGGGCTATCAGGATAAACCTCTGTGGTGGTGACATATTTCGCATCTGTAAAGCCCATACATAAACCTAACTTTCGAGCGCTGTAATTAATTACACCCAGTTGCTCTTGAGGCACACCAATTAATTGATTGTTCTCATCACTTGGCGCAATGTGGGTGACTTGGGCAACTGTTTTAATTATTGCTGTTTGAAATGCAGGCTCTGGTTTTACTGAATCTGCAACGAGGTAAAACCCATCAGGTATATTCCAATTGGTATTTACCGTACCTTCACGAGCGGCAAGGGCTAGTCTAAACTCGCTGTTATCAGTGTCAGTGGTTTCATGTAAATCAATATGTGCAATCGGCGCAATATTGTTGTTTTTCATATAGGCCATAATGGCTGCTGACTCAGGGGCTGGGCTGTCAGTATAAAAAGAGCGGTTAGGGTCTATGGCCGCAGGGTTCCAACGATTAATCGTTTCGTATCCCCAAGGGCTGATGCAAGGTGCAATAAGCAAATTAAAATGTTCACTGTAGTGCGCAGCTTTTGTTTTTACAAACCGCAATGCTCCATGTACACCACTGGTTTCATAGCCATGAACACCACCGGTTACTAATATGCACGGTTTATCGGCTTGCCAGTTTCTAGATTTGATGACATAAAGCGGGTAGTTTTTTATCTCGTACTCTAGTGCACCGTACTGCTCAACATCAAACTGTTGGCTTAATTCGTCAATAGCAGAGACAACTTGCTGCTGGTAGCTTCGCTTGATAATTTGGTTATTAAACCATTGCTGTTTTTCTTGGTTTGACCAAGGTGTCCCGACGGTGCCAATTGGGTATGTTTTTTCGCTCATAAAACCTTCATCTTTAACAATAAAGGCCATAGCTTATCTATGCAGATACGTCAGCGCAACTAACTGGCACTAATACCGCTGTATAAATTGGCATATTGTCGCTTATGCACATTAAATAAATAGGCACGAAGGTGTTCTTTTCCTTCATGAATGTGGGTTATTTTAGCGGCAATTCCTTGCCTACTCTGTCTAACTGGCTCTACAGTCAAGGTAATATGTTGTTTATTAGGCAGGTCAAATTGAACTTGTTGATTGCAATGCAACATGACCCGTTTATTAGTTGACTTTAAAACTATACCGGTGCTTGATATGGATTCAATATTAAAATCATCACTTTTAATATTTAACTTATCCCAGCGCCAACTTCGTTTAACGCCATGAGTATCAATGACTTCAGGCGCACTTAAAACCGGCGTAAAAATACCGTCTCTATTCGATTTGAATTCAAGTGGAAACCATAACTGGTACTGTCCAACTTCAGCTAATAAAGTTAATTTTGCATTATTAAAAAGGTGAGCAATTTGATTTGGAATAACACTTTGCACAGTAAGTTTTTGATTTTTTGGTATCTGAGGTTCACTCGGTGTTTTAAATAGATCAGATAAAAAAAGTAATTCTTCGTTTGAAAAGCCCATAAGTACCTCCTGTACAATTTAAGTGTAAATTAACTAAATTTCGATTTTGGTTCAATACTTTAATCGGAGCTGACGTTGTTTAATTACTAAAGAACGGCCGTAAAATTCAAAATGTGAAATCTACACGGAACAGGCCTGACCCGCGGACTAAATGATGTTTAGGGGATGATGAAATTAGAAGAGGTTAGGGCGGTGTAGAGTTTTCATCATACCGCCCTAAAAATAGCATCGTGAAGATATACTTCAGAGGCTTTATGTTGTCAGATGTTAATATTTAAAGCCAATAGAGGTCTGTAATCTAAAATTATCAGCCTGTTCATTTGCAAAGCTTTCTACTTTACCGTATTGAAGTTCAACACCTACACGCGACATCGGGGTTGGGTTCCAAATGATATTAATATTAGAGTATAAAGAGCTGTGCAAGGCACGGCTACGCTGTGTGTCTATATTATCAATATCGACGTAACCAAAACCAACTGAGCTGGTGTATTGTTCGTTCCATTGGTGATCTAAATAAGCATAACCTGCGGTGATTGGAATGGCTTTAAGATTACCACTGCTTGATATTCCTGCATCACTGCCTCCTGTGGCTACGCCGTCAGCTTGACCATCTGCATAGTAACTACAACAAGTGTCGTTAATATAGCGACCAATGCCTTCACCTGTGGCTAGTTGATACTTAAATGTATTTTTACTATCGAGCGCATATTTGCCGGTTAAATTGATACCCCAGCCAACCACTTTGTCACTATCAGTCGTCGTTTCATAACCAATCTGGCGTAAAATTAACGACGATTTAAAGTAGCCTTTTGCAAAGTTATTAATATAGGTCGCTGTTATATCAGGGAGGTCGTTCTGCTCTTTAAACAATAACTCATTACCTGAAACAAAGTTTGGTAGTGCAAGATCTGCATCAGACTTTTCTATTGTAAACATCAGCTTATCATCTGGATTAAGGCTATGGTTGTATCTTATTTGTGGCTGACGAGCAAAAACCACCGCATTAGGCCCCCAATAATCCAATATATTTGGGAATGCGTCTATATCCATAAAACCAGAGAACGTTTGCCCTGCGCCCCAACTACCAAGTTCGCCCCATAAATGTGTTAAATTGAATTTGGCATTACCTTGGGTATCAAATAAATCAACACCAATACGCGTGATCATGGCGCCATATTTAGTAGGAGTATAGCTATTTACGGTGAGGTTGGATTGGCCAGCACTAAGCGTTGTATTATCACTGGTTGCTCCCTTATCATATGAGATTGAGGAAGGCTGAAAACCTGCTCTATTGGTCATCTCACCGTCATCATAAATGGCATCAAGCCAAATTTGCCCACTGATTTGTAGGCTAGTATCTGAGTTTGTTAATTCGATACTTTTGTCAGGTGTTGCAAATTGGTGGCTAGGGCGCTTGATAAATGAATTGTGTAAAGCAGAGGCTATGGCCACCTCAGCGGCTTTATCTGCCATTCTTGCATTGATAGCGCTTTGTTGTTCTAGCTGTTCAATTTGTTTATCTTTTTGGGCAACTTGTTTTTCAAGTGCACTCAGACGTTGTTCTAATTCATCTAACTGCGCTTGGGTTTGCGCGGCATTTACAGATTGAACATTGATACTTGTAAGTACGGCTGTTGCAATGAGTGAATATTGTATTAACTTCATAATGCAGGCCTTAAAGCTCAATGCCTAATTGAACAACCATTTTATAATCGTCGTTTTCAGGGATAGTGCCATCAGCATTTGCGATAGGTGATTTTAAGTGATCCCAGACAAAAGACACATCAAAGTCAATATCATCTGTAATATCAAAAGAAGCACCGGCTTTTGCGGCTTGGGCATTACCACCAGCTGCAGACTCAGCAAAAGTAAATTTATAATCGAAGGTTAAATCAATGTCTGAGGTAAGCTCATACTCAGTATGTGATTCGATGTAAAATGAACTAGAGGAGTTTTCTGTCTCAGCGCCTTCTTGTACTGCGTCAAACTCGGTGTGTTGATAAGATGGGCCCATACCAATATCCCACTCGGTTTTATCGGTATCAATAATGTAGTAACCGATACCGGCACCGACGGTGTATTTGTGCGCGATATTTTGGAACGGGTCACGAAAGTATTCAAATGAGATCGGTCTAAAGTACAGCGATTTGGTGTAAAACCAGTCAAATGTACCACTAGCACGAATGTTATTTTCAGTAACTTCGTCATCATTTGATGTTCTATCAGCGAGACCACTGATCAGTAACCTGTTTGATGCTGTTCTACGTTTAATATCTAATGATGCAGAGTATTCGGTTTGCTCAGTGTTACCTTTACTAATATTTGCGCCGACACCTACCTTTATACTCCAGGCACTTAATGCTGAGTCAAATGTGGGCGCAACTGAGACTAAATCGCTGTATTTATATTGATCGGGACGACCCATACCAACCATAACATAACCGCCAGAAATATTAAGCGGTCCTTCAAGCACAGTCCCATCATTAAATCGCACTGCGTGATTACGACCTGATATGACTATATAAATATCATCACGGTCTATCATTAATGTATCGAGTACATCACTATCGAACTCTAATTGTTTGTCATAATAGGCTTTGATATCGCCTTTGAGCCACTCGCCGGATGTTAATCTTACCCAGTCATATTTTTCTGTGTCTTTTACTACAGCATGTTGCTCATCTATTAGAGCATCAGGTGTTTCAGCTTTAGCGAAACAGCTAAATGTGCTTATAGATGCGATAGCCAGTGCAATTGGCAATAGTTTCATTGTACATTCCTTGATTATTGCTATGTATATTCTGGTTTAAAGCTATGTAAGTATAGCTAGTTATTACTTGAAAACAGCCGTTGATGCGTTTTAAAGGCATATTCGTCTGTCATTCCACTTAAATAGTCACAAATTACACGGTGAGTATTGCCACCTTGTTGCAGCGTTTGCCGATACAGATTAGCCGTTGTTTCAGGTAGTAAACGCAACGGATCACAGGCAAATGCTTCAAATAATTCAATGATCAGTTTTTGTCCTTTGAATTCTATTTGTTGCATATGCGAAGCACGAATTAAGCGCTGATAGATAAATGACTTTAACGCGTCTAATAAAGCTTGATAACTTTTTGGTAAAACGACCGTGTAATTTAAAATTGGGTTTTCAAATTTAATGTCATTTTTAATTATCGATGACTGAGTAATAAAAAGATTAACCAATTCTCCAATAACGTCTTTTCGCTGTGCTTCTGATTCTAAAAATAAACGCGCTGTAATGTTACTTGTTATAAGCCATTCGCAATCAACAGCTTGTAACGCAGGCATGGCGTGATTTTGCCACTCTTTTAAAGTAATTTGCTCTGTTGCAATTGCATCTTCTAAATCATGAACCGCATACGCAATGTCATCGGCTAATTCCATAATGGCTGCATCTAGCGATTTATAAAGGGTTTTCGCACGATATTGATCAACCTCTTGAGCCTTGCTTAGATTTGTTTTATCAGCAGCAGATAGGGGGGCTACAATCCAATCAAAGGTTGTTCTGTCATCATTATATAGGCCTTTTGCAGGGCGCCAGTCGTCTGCCTTAATAAAAGCTCTACTTGGGTTGTGTTTGGGAATTGTGTGCCACAAGTCATTTATAAATGCCGGGTACTTTATAAAGCCTAATAACGTGCGGCGTGTTAAATTCATACCATGGCCATCACTGTAGGGCTCTAATCGTGACACTATACGCAGGGTTTGCGCATTACCTTCAAAGCCACCATGATCCCGCATCATGTAATTTAATGCTATTTCACCACCATGACCAAACGCAGGGTGGCCTATATCATGGGCTAAGCACAGGGTTTCTAATAAACTTTGATCTGGAAAATGGTTAAAATCAGGGTGTTGTTTTTCTAAATGGCGTAGTAGCCCGCTACCAATTTGTGATACTTCCAGTGAATGGGTTAAGCGGGTACGGTGAAAGTCATTAAGCCCAATACCCATGATTTGGGTTTTTGCCTGAAGTCGCCTAAACGCTGCTGCGTGTATTATTCGTGAACGGTCGACTTGCCAAGCAGAGCGATTATCATTAGGTCGAGACTTTTGTTGTTCTATGATCCTACTTTGCCAATCTAATTCCATGAATTGGTTTTCCACTGACTTCTAACGAGTTGATATAAATACATTGTAGCGGATTTTAGTAGATTATAAATCATTCAGTTAATGAAAGTTTCTATATTATTTGGCTGATGTTTCTAAATTAGCTGTTATTAAGTATAATGCGCGGCCACATGCATGTGAGTATAGCCATGCATCAATATCAGTTTTTTAGAGAGAATACATGCTAAAGTACTTAGTTCGATTACTCGTTAGTCTATTTTTTATCTGGGCGTTGGTTTATCCATTTATTAAAACAAGTTTGCCCACAGAGCAAGAAAGCACTGAACAAATAATCGTTAAGGAAAAAGAAAAGCCACTTCATAGTGTAAAGCTACCTGATTTTAATAGCTTTACAGATGTAAAAGAAAAAAAACGCGCGTTTTTTGATTTTATCCGCCCTCATGTAGAAGCGGAGAATAAACAGATACGACAACAGCGTGCAACACTCGAAATTGCTTTGATGATGCTGCAATATAATGAGCCGTTGAATGCCAAACAAACGAAGCAAGTTAAAACCATTTTAAATAGTTATAAATTACCGAACACCATTAATACCTTATCAATAACTCAAGCATTACGCCGTGTTGATATTATTCCAAAAGAGCTTGCACTAATGCAGGCTGCAAATGAATCTGCGTGGGGAACATCACGTTTTGCCCGCATAGGTTTAAACTTTTTTGGTCAATGGTGTTATAGCAAAGGGTGCGGCATGGTGCCAAAGCGACGCACTAGTGGCGCGGTTCATGAAGTTGCTGCATTTAAGTCGGTTCGAGACGGTGTCGCTTCTTATTTTAAAAATATTAATACCCATAATGCATATAAAGAGCTTAGAGATATTCGCGCCGATTTACGCCGTCAACAAAAGCCAGTCACAGCGACTAAACTCAGTTATGGGTTAATGTCGTATTCTGAGCGTGGCGAAGCATATATTGAAGAATTGAATCAAATGATTAACCATAATAAGGCTTACTTTGATGAATAAGTTTAATTTTAAATTAGTCGCACTTTTGCTAATGGCGGGGGTTACAAGTTGCACAGCTTATGCAAAAGAGTTTGTGGTCTCGTATGATGGCTTTTATGATCGCTTAAAAGTGGTTAACAAAGGTGACTTTCAATTTGCCCAAGTCAATTTTTATATTGCAGATATTGCCTCTAATGACGCGTGTTTAATTAAAACAGGTCGAATTATTACTGAACGTCAAGAGTACCCACTTAACTATACCGATCAAGCTCAATTACTTTTACCCTTTGATAAACAGCTCGATACAGATAAAGCTGTGATTGTGATTGTGATTGAACCGCAAAATGACAACCATGATTGCCAACTTAAATTGCAAATTGAAGCGCGTGAATTTACTAATAGTGATTTAAATAAGCAGCAACTTTATAAACTAAATGATGAATTTGATGAGCTACTTTCTGACTTATCAGGGTTTTTTGTTAGTAAACTGATGAGCTTTTTACTCCCTGAGCAAAAGGGCGTGGTACTCACATTTGCAGAGCCGGTTAGTATTGACGATGCTGCTTTTAATTGTGTACAAAATATTTGTCACGTGAGCGTTACTGATGACTGGCAAGACGATAAAACAACGTTTGATGTTTCAGCCTCCCTTACAAAAGTCACCCCGTGGATTACTAAATAACTCACCCGTGGCTTAATCGCTAAAAGTACTTTATGGGTGCTTTTAGCTGCTTTTTTATCTTAAAGTGATAAATTTTGACTGCGTTTTATACCCTTAAAAAGCAGATTAAAATACACCTTATTACTGATATTTATAATAACAACCTATGATTAAAGCTCACGTTATTGAACATTTACGATTTGCCCTTGAAGCACAGTTAGCAACAGCGCAAGCAGCAGCTAAAACGGCCCACGACGCAGCAACGCACGAAGAAAATATTGCCGAAAATAAATACGATACGCTAGGCCTTGAAGCCGCCTATTTAGCACAAGGGCAAGCTGAGCGAGTCAATAGCTGCCATTTAAGCATTGTTGAGTTTGAAAAGGTATTTAAAGAGCCCGCTAGCAATAAAATAGCCATAGGCTCATTAGTTTGTGTTAGTGATGATGATGAAAATCTTAAATGGTATTTTATCGGCCCGCTATCAGGTGGGTTGACCGTGACAATTAAGCAGCAGCTGGTATATGTATTAACTCCGCATTCTCCTCTAGGTATGCAGTTGATGAATAAACAACAAGAAGACGAATTTAGCTTCACTATTGCAAATAAGTCCCATCAGTTATATATCGAACAAATCCTATAAGATAAATTTTATTTATCTTAACGCTAAAAATTATTCGTTAGTCAAAAAAGTAAAAAGCCTTTATAAATCACCTGTAGCTTAGGCTAAAGCACCCATCCTGTTAAGTGAGCGCGTTTGAGACCATCACTTATCAGTATGGGTGTTTCTATTTCTATATTTATCAATTTTGACTTACTTTAGGAAAAGTCGTGTTTAAAACCTTGATTGTGGTTGATAACAATGAGCAATCTCTCGCTCACGCATCTGAAAACGTAATAACGTTTAATACCTACCTACGTGATTACCCAAAACATAATGAACCAAAAACCCGTATTATAAATTTGTGTGATACCAGTCAGTATTTGAGCAAAGGGTATTATTGCTCTTTACTTGCCGAAGCACGAACGCATCAGGTGTTACCCAGCGTTAAAACGATTAATGCATTACGTAGCGGACAACATCTTGCTGTAAATGAGACTGACTTAAACAGCCTTATTTACTTTGGCACAGTGCCACCAAAGGCCCAAGAGAAAGCGGCGAAAGCGATTTTTAAACAATTTCCTGCACCTATTTTATGTATTGATGAACAAGGTCGATTACAGCAAGGCTCAATTTCATTATTAAATTGCGAGCAACACAGCCGATTTGTTGAAAAGCTTATTGAATTTACACAAACTCAATGGCGAATTTCTAGTTCACAGCGTCGTTATCGTTGGGACATGGCGATACTGGTAGATCACAATGAAAAAGTACCGCCCAGTGATAAAGATGCCATAGCTCGTTTTATAAAAGCAGCGGCAAAATTAGGTATATTCGCACAAGCACTCAGTTTTGATGAAATTACAAATATTGCACAATTTGATGCCTTGTTTATTCGTCAAACTACGGCAATTGATCACCTAACTTACCGCCTAGCGACTAAAGCGCAAAGTTTAGGGTTAGTTGTGATGGATGATGCTGATTCTATTTTACGTTGCTGCAATAAAGTCTATTTGCATGATGCTTTTAATTATCAAAAGGTTCCGAGCCTAAAAACAGTGGTTGTAGCTGATCAAACTACAGCAACTATTGAGCAGTTAGAACACACGTTTAGTTATCCACTGGTGTTAAAAATGCCAGAAGGGTCATTTTCTAAAGGGGTATTTAAAGTCAGCAACAGGGATGAACTGAACACTAAGCTGACTGAGTTATTCGAATTTAGTGCATTGGTGCTAGCGCAAGAGTACATGTATACAGAGTACGATTGGCGAGTAGGGGTACTAAATGGTCGGGCTATTTATGCGTGTCGATATTTAATGGCACGAAATCATTGGCAAATTTATAATCATGATGCTAAAAGATTTTTTTCTGGAGGCTTTGAAACATTACCAACATTTGAGTTACCGAAGGTGGTTTTAGATGCGGCATTAAAAGCGTGTAAAACGGTCGGTAAAGGGCTGTATGGGGTGGATGTTAAAGAGCAGCAAGGTCGAGCATTTGTACTTGAAGTGAATGATAACCCCAGTATTGATCATAAAGTTGAAGATGCATATCTAGGTGATGAACTTTACATGATTATCATGGATGAATTTAAGCAACGCCTTGAAGCAAGGGGGCGAGGTTAATGTTCACGGATACATCGGTGCGTGTGGCTAAAGGGAGTGATCTAGCAGCATTACTAGAGATAGAGCAGCAAAGCTTTACACAAGACAGGTTAACAGCCCGCAGTTTTAAACGCTGGCTAAACGCAAAGCATGGTATTTTATTGGTTATAGAAGAGCATAACCACATACTTGGCTATGGGTTAGTGTGGTGTCATAAAGGCACTCGTTTGGCTCGCTTATACTCTTTAGCAATCAAACTTCAAGCACAAGGTAGAGGGCTTGCAAAAAAGCTGCTAAGTGAACTTGAGCGCGCAGCTGCAGATTGTGCAAGACTGTTTATGCGTCTTGAGGTAGCCGTGAATAATAAAGCAGCCATCGCGCTTTATGAAAAGCTTGGCTATCGGGTGTTTGGTCAATACAGTGATTATTATGACGATCACAGTGATGCCCTACGAATGCAAAAGAATATTCGTAATACTGATGAACTTGAATTTAGACGTGCAACGCCTTGGTATCAGCAAACAACAGAATTCACCTGTGGGCCGGCGGCTTTATTAATGGCAATGTCATCAATTAATGCCAGTCAACTATGCCAAAGCAGTGAACTTGCTATATGGCGTGAGGCAACAACCATATTTATGACCTCAGGTCATGGTGGTTGTCATCCGCTGGGCTTAGCTTTGGCTGCATTAAAACGTGGGTTTAACACTCATGTGTTACTCAATAGCCGAGATACCTTGTTTATCGATGGCGTCAGAAGCGAGAAGAAAAAAGCGATATTACACACAGTGCATGATCAATTTGTAATTGAAGCTATTAAGCAAAAGCTTGATGTGAAATACCAAGATTTAACACTTGAGCACATTGAATACTGGCTAAGCCAGAAAATGGCGGTGTTACTTTTGATCAGTACGTATCGATTTGATGGTAAAAAATCCCCGCATTGGGTGTGCGTGACACACTTAGATGAGCATTGTTTATATGTACACGATCCCTTTTGTGACACGGAAAAACAATTAGCTATCGACTGCCAACATGTGCCAATAGCGCGTGCAGATTTTAGCAAAATGGCTGCGTTTGGTGCAAACCGATTACAAACAGCCGTAGCAATATCGTAAAGGACACAGAAGTGACTTTATTTGAGTTTGTAGATGTTAGCCCTTATTCATGGAGTGCGATTGGCACTGCTGCTTTTTGTGGGGCACTTATTGGGGCTGAACGCCAATTACGTGGAAAGCCTGTGGGTATACGTACTTCTGTATTGATTATACTGGGTACTTATTTATTTTTGGCGTCAGCGTTTATGTTGCACGGTGATGTTATTGACCATTCACGGGTAGTTGGTCAAATAATTACAGGGATTGGCTTTTTAGGTGCAGGTGTAATGCTTGCCAAAGATGGCGCCGTTGTTGGGGTGACATCCGCTGCAACCATTTGGGTGCTCGCTGCGATCGGAGTAATGATAGCGACAGAGCACTTAGCGGCGGCAATCAAATTATCAGTGCTTGTTGTTGGCATATTATATGGCGTAGATGTGCTCGAAGCGCAGTTTAAAAGCTTGAGTAAAGGGGTACACCGGCAGGTGAAAAATTATTCTAAGCGTTATTATAGGCACACTAAATCAACAGAGCCAGAGCAAGATTAGTCTTTATGTCGTCATGCTTGCTTTGATCACGTCAGCAATTTGCTTAGGATCATCAATCATGGGGACATGGCCTAAATTAGCAAGTTTAATAAACGCTGCATTAGGGAACATCTGCTGCGCTAAAATGGCTGTTGAGTCTATAGGGAATAGTTTATCTTTATCAGGCCAAACAAGCGTAATTGGGCAATCCAATTTGCCAGCAGATAACGATTGCTGGGTGTTGAGAATATCTTTTTTCACACTACAGCGGCACATATCGACCACCGCTTGTTTAAATTGAGCTGGAGTCAGGTTATCGCCATGTTCGGCTATTTTTTTCAGGGCAAATTTACGTACAGTTTTAAATTGTGATAAAAACGAAATAAATGGCAGACTCACAGTGGCGAGTCTAGATAAGTACTTTATTTGTTTAAGTGCCAGTGTTTGTTCACTTTTTGCCACGTGCCAAATACCCGCGGGGGATATGGCACAAACACCAGAGGCTCGCCCACGTTTGGCCAGCTCAATGGCTACCCAAGCTCCCATCGAATTACCGACGATATAGGGTTGGCTTAAATGATGTTTATCAAATGTTCGCGTCATATCATCAATGACATCAGATAACTCGATTCTTCCTTGCGGTGCTTTTGCACCATTATGTCCTAATGCTGTAAAGGCATAGACTTTGTAATCTTTACTTAAAAAGGGGATCACATCTTGCCATGCATGACATGACGAAGTGACGCCATGAAGTAATACGACTGGTCTGCCAGTTCCTTGAGTTATCATATTTCACCTCTCATTTGTTGTTAACCAAATAGTTTGCGTCGAACTATGCTGCGGTAATCTGTAGGGGTTTGCGATAAGTACTTTTTAAACACGCGGGTTAAGTGCCCTTGATCGCCGTACCCGACCTCTAAAGCGACTTCTTGAATTGAAAGGTTTGACGATGCCAATAACTCTTTGGCTGTTTGCACCCTGAGTTGTTGCCAATATTCTACGGGACTTTGGTTTGTTGCATGGCGAAAGCGCCGTGAAAAGGTGCGGTAGCTTAGGCCAAATAAGCTCGCCACTTCAGATAAAGTATGCTCAGAAGCTAAATTGTTTTTTAACCAAAACTGTATTTGCGCTATCAGTTCATCAGGGTGTTTATCTACAGCACCTTCAAGATAACGCTGATCCTCATAAGGTTTTCTGATCTCGTGAGAAAAGTTGCGCTCAACATGTTGAGCTGCCTGCAAACCATAATACTGACTAATTATATGGACAATAACATCGGCAAGCGCATTCAAACTTGCCACACTGTATAAACGTTCTGATTGAGTAATAAAAAAATCAGGTTTGAGTAATACCTCAGGATAGTCGCGTTTGAACTGCTCAGCGTAATGCCAATGGGTGGTAGCAGGGTGCCCATCTAATAACTTAGCTTCGGCTAGTAAACAATTACCCGTGCCGACGCCAATGATCTGGCTATTGTCTTGCCAGCTTGTTGCCAACCAGTTTACTAACTCATCATTAGCACGTACCACAGGGCGCGGGTTACGCCATATACCTGGCACTATTATTAAGTCACTCTTTGGGGCGCTCTGCGTGGTGCAGTCAGGTATGATTGCTAAACCAGTACGATTTTTTATCGGCTGCTGATGCTGCGCAATTAAGTAGATTTCTAAAGGCCGAAACTGAGATTTAGCTAAATGGCTTTTTGCAAAAGCCTCGGCTGCTCTGAGCATTTCAATGGGTAGAGTCAAACTGGTGATTAATAAATGCTGATAAACCAATAAACTCACTTTTAGTGGATTATTTGCTATTTCTTTGTCCACTTAATTGCTCCGACCAGTTGGTTTTGGCCTTTTAGGCCTGATATTTGGCTATTAAAGCACAATATAGCTTTTTGAATCCATCTAAACTGCAGATATATTCATTAACACGTTTCCCAAGGTAAATTATGACAGCATTACCCGTTATTGTCGGTATGGGCGGAATAAACGCCGCAGGCCGAACTTCATTTCATCAAGGTTATCGTCGTATCGTGTTAGACAGTTTAGATGCAAAAGCGCGCCAAGAAACATTTTTAGGCTTAGCCTCACTTATGAACCTTGTTAAGTTAGAGCAAGGCCAATTAGTTGATCAAAATGGCGCTGCCGTCGAGCAAGCTAATATCGAAGCACTGTATGGTGAGCAAATTATTGCAGGCACCTTGATCCGTAAAATCGAAAAAAATCATTTTGATGTTGATGCCACGCCTTGGCAGCAAAAAATGACCTTAAGTGTGTCAAATGATGAAAAGATTGTGTTTGAAACCCGTGCGCGGGATTTACCACAACCAACACCTGCGAATTGGCAAGTAGAAGAGCTTGAAAACAAAAAAGTCAAAGTCACCATTGCAGCAGAGTTAGATATTAAACATGCCAGCACCCGAGATAACCCAATTAAAGCGGCTGGCCAGTTGCCAACAGGGTTTGATCCGTCTGTGATGTACAATAGTCGTTATCAACCACGTGGTTTACAAGCCACTATTTTCGCTGCTACAGATGCAATTCGCTCTACCGGGCTTGATTGGCAGCATATTATGAATAGTGTGCAACCAGACCAAATAGGCACTTACTCAGCATCTGTTGCTGGGCAAGTTAATGAAGAAGGGTTTGGCGGGTTACTGCGCTCTCGTCAGCAGGGCGACCGAGTAAGTACCAAGCAATTGGCATTGGGTTTAAACACCATGTCGACAGATTTTATCAACGCATATGTTACAGGTAATGTCGGAACGACTTTTACTACATCAGGTGCCTGTGCCACATTTTTATATAACTTACGTGCGGCGGTAAATGATATTCAAGCAGGGCGAACGCGTGTGGCTGTTGTAGCCTCATCTGAATGTGCGATCACTCCTGAAATTATCGAAGGTTTCGGTAACATGGGGGCGTTAGCCAATGAAGAAGGGTTAAAGCGTTTAGATGATAGCCAAGAGGTTGATCATCGCCGTACTAGCCGTCCATTTGGTGAAAACTGTGGCTTTACTATAGGTGAAGGGGCGCAGGTTGCTATTTTAATGGACGACGCACTAGCCCTTGAGTTAGGGGCTGAGATTATGGGTTCTGTGCCAGATGTTTATGTTAATGCCGATGGTGTTAAAAAATCAATTACCGCGCCAGGGCCTGGTAATTACATAACGATGGCTAAATCTGTTGCATTAGCATCTAGCATTTTAGGCCAAGAGTCTGTGCAAAAGCGTAGCTTTATTTTAGCTCATGGCTCTAGTACACCTCAAAATAGAGTCACTGAGTCGTTGATTTATCACCGCCTTGCTGAAACCTTTGCCATTGATAATTGGAAAGTCGCAGCGCCCAAAGCGTATGTAGGTCATACAATTGCACCGGCAAGTGGCGATCAGTTAGCGATGGCACTCGGTGTATTTACTCATAATATTATGCCAGGAGTGACCACCATCGATAAAGTGGCGGATGATGTTTATGATCAATATTTAGATATCCGTACAGAACATTATCAGTGTGATGAAATGGATATTGCATTTATTAACTCAAAGGGTTTTGGTGGTAATAACGCGACTGCCACAGTGCTTTCACCAGCGGTTACGATGAAAATGTTGCAAAAGCGTCATGGTGAAGCGGTGTTAAAGCAATATAGTAATACCCATAGCAGTGTCAAAGTTGCACAAGCTAATTACCAAGCGCAAGCTGATTTAGGTCAATATGAGCTCATTTACCGTTTTGGTGATGGCATGATAGATGAAAACGATATTGTCATTTCAGCGCAAGATATGCATATACCTGGTTTTGATAAAACCATTACATTGAGTCAATCTAATCCTTATCAAGATATGTTTTAAGCACATTCTTGAGTGGCAAGGCGCTTTTACAGCGCCTTTTTTAATAGCTAAATCTAGCGCTATGTCGTTGGCTGCATTTTTTTGTTGAATCACCGCAGTTTACGCGACCCCTGAAATTTCCTTGTTATAATTTCATGTAATTACAAAGGCTAATGTTAGAGAATCCTATGATCGCCAGTTTATTATTGTTAAGTGCCACCGTTACACTAGACAGTCATCTGCCACCACTTCTACCATGGCAAGGGCAAAGTTTAGAATTAATGCAAGACAAAGGTCCTTTAACAACCGACTTTGAACTGAGTAATGGCTTAAACTCCCCCGATTATGCACAAACAATGGCCTTTGTTGATAGATTAGTTGCCGCAAACCCAACTCAATTTCAAGTACAAACGATTGCTACAAGCAATGCTGGGCGTGACATTAAAATGCTGGTAGCCAGCGAAGACGGTGATTTTTCAGCAACTCAAATTAGCAATCATGCAAAGCCCACCATATTAATACAAGCAGGTATTCATGCTGGTGAAATCGACGGTAAAGATGCAACTTTTATGTTACTGCGTGATATCGCAACTGGTAAACGCCGTGATATTTTAAGTAAAGTAAATATCTTATTTATTCCTATTTTAAATGTTGATGGTCATGAACGCCGCAGTCAATATAATCGTATAAATCAACGTGGCCCTGTAGAAATGGGGTTTAGAACAAATGCCAACAACCTCAACCTAAATCGTGATTACACTAAACTAGATACCCCAGGTGTACGCGGTGTGATGAAGGTGATAAATCAATATAAACCAGATTTATATGTTGATGTACATGTTACTGATGGCGCTGATTATCAATATGACGTGACATACGGCTATAACCCTGTGTTTGCTAGTGAATCGCCGAGTGTGTCACAAGCGTTAGATCAGTACTTTAAACCTGTGATTGATACTAAATTAGCTCAGCAAGGTCATATCCCCGGGCCATTGGTGTTTGTGATGGACAAACGTGAATTTAAATCAGGCCTTGCAGGTTGGGTAGCAACACCGCGTTACTCAAATGGTTGGGGAGATTTACGCGCTCTACCTAGCATATTAGTAGAGAACCACTCATTAAAACCTTATAAGCAGCGGGTTCTTGGCACCTATGTATTTTTAGATGGTGCAATTAAGGCTTTAGCACAGCATCATCAGCAACTCGATGCTGCTGTAAGTAAAGAGTTAGCCTTTATCCCTACACAACTAATTGTTAAACGAGGGTATGCAAAAGAGCCCAATACGCTTGAATTTAAAGGTATAAAATATAGCCGAAGCGAAAGTGCCCTCAGTGGCCAAGTTGAAGTAAAGTATTTAGGTGAAAAACAGCACTATTCAGCGTTACCTATTTATTGGCAAAAAGAAGTACAAAAAACTGTGACAGTGCCTCAGGCATTTTACATTCCTCCGGCGTACCCTCATATTGTCGAGAAACTTAAATTGCATGGTGTTGAGGTACAAAAAGTTACTGATACTACACCAGTAGCGGGATTAAGTATGGCATCCGTCGCTGAGCATGAGTTTGATAAAACGCCGTTTGAAGGGCGTTTTAGAGTCATCGCTGAATTTGACTATCAACCACTAGGTGAAAAAGTATTGACTGGTTGGTCTAAAATCATTACGGCTCAACCTTATGGTGAATTAGTGACTCATTTATTGCACCCAGCAGCACCTGATTCATTTTTTGCTTGGGGTGAGTTTAATACTATTTTTCAGCGTACAGAGTACATGGAAAACTATGCACTCGCGCCATATGCAAGACAGATGTTAAAAGACAAGCCTGCATTAGCACTGGAATTTGACAAAAAAATACGTGAAGACGCCACATTTGCAAATGATGCTCAAGCACGTTTAAATTGGCTGTATCAACGTACGCCATTTTATGACCAAGCTTATTTAAAGTATCCAATTCTGATGGCATTTGAAACTAACTCGAGTGAACAAAATTAACATGGACATTATTACACTTGCGGTAACTCCTTTCTCGCAAAATTGCCGTATTGTTATTTGTCAGCAAACACGCCAAGCATTCATTGTTGACCCTGGTGGTGATGCCGACAAAATTATAGCAGAGCTTGCTAGACACACTGTTGTCATTAAAAGCATAGTACTGACACACGGTCACCTTGATCATGTCGGTGCAGCAAAACAATTAGCCGATCATTTTAACGTCCAAATAGTCGGCCCACAAAAAGATGAGCAGTTTTGGTTTGATGCACTGCCAATGCAAGCGCAAATGTTCGGTTTTGTGCCGATACAACCGTTTTACCCAGATGTTTGGTTAGAGGCGGGTGATACCTACGAGGTTGGTGATTTAAGTTTTGCGGTGCGCCATTGCCCAGGCCACACCCCAGGGCATGTTATTTTTTATGAAGCTCGCCATCAAGTTGTGCTAGTAGGTGATGTGATATTTAATGGCTCAGTAGGGCGTACTGATTTTCCTAAAGGTGACGCTCAGCAGTTATTGCACTCAATTAAAACCCAAGTGCTAACTCTACCTGATGAAACACGTATTTTATCGGGTCATGGACCTGACACTACTGTGGGTGTAGAACGCATATCGAATCCATTTATCAGCGGTAAATTTGGTTAATTACGCATAAAAAATGCATAAAAACACAAGACGCAGCCGGTAAAGCTATGTATAATTTAATCAATTTAGTAAAATAATAAAGAAATAAAATGTCTCTAAATCAAGTTGATCGCCAAATTTTGGCACTGTTACAGCAAGACGCAAGCCTTTCAACCGCTGACATTGCTGATAAAGTTGGGCTGTCTCAGTCACCCTGTTGGCGCCGAATTGCAAAGCTAGAACAAGATGGCTATATCAAAGGCAAAGTTGCTTTACTCGATGAGAAAAAGCTTGGCTTTGATATGTTAGTTTACGCCCATGTGCGTTTATCTAACCATGGCCGTACTAATTTAGCTGAATTTGAACGCCTTATTTTGAGTTACGACGAAGTCACTGAATGTTATAGCATGGCAGGTACCATGGACTTTATGTTACGTATTATCTCTAAGGGCATAGAAGGGTATGAGCAATTTGTACGTGATAACCTATTAAATCTAGAGTTTGTTCAAGAAGTTCATTCAAACGTTACCATGACGTGTGTAAAGCGTAGTACTTCGCTCCCTTTATAAAAACGATTGGCCATTGATTTAATGCAATGGTAAAAATCACCTCACACTAAATGCACTATACTCAATAGTGCATTTACAATAACCAATTGTTAACTTTTGCTTAATTTGATAGAATTCAGCGCTTTTTTTGATCCCTACACCCACGAGGAACTCAATGTTTAACTTACTCAGCAAAGCGCCAAGCTCTGCTAAAAATGATATCTTATCAGGTTTAACGGTGGCTCTTGCCCTCGTGCCTGAGGCTGTTGCCTTTGCTTTTGTTGCAAATGTTGAGCCGTTAGTTGGCTTATACGCAGCATTTATTGTTGGTTTGATCACCGCTATTTTTGGTGGTCGCCCAGGTATGATTTCTGGTGCGACAGGTGCACTCGCCGTAGTAATGGTAAGTTTAGTTTTAGACCATGGAGTTGAATACCTATTTGCAACTGTGCTGTTAATGGGCATATTGCAGATACTCGCGGGTGTTTTTAAGCTAGGTAAATTCATTCGCATGGTACCGCACCCAGTTATGCTTGGCTTTGTAAACGGTCTAGCAATTGTCATATTCTTAGCTCAACTTGGTCAGTTTAAGTCCCCAGGTGCTGATGGCACTATGCAATGGATGACAGGAGAGCCAATGATGATCATGCTGGGGCTTGTAGTACTCACCATGGCTATCATTCACTTTTTACCAAAGTTGACTACAGCGGTACCATCAACCTTGGTAGCGATTGTAACCGTAACCCTCATTGTTATTGGTTTAGACCTTGAAGCGCGTACCGTGCTCGACTTCTTAAAAGATATGACAGGTGATAGCGCAGCAACCATTGCTGGTGGCTTACCTGAGTTTCATGTTCCTATGGTGCCTTTCACTTTTGAAACTTTTAAAATTATCTTCCCTTATGCGCTAATTTTAGCGGCAATCGGCTTGATTGAATCACTACTAACGTTAAGTTTAATTGATGAAATAACCGAGACTCGTGGTCAAAGTAATAAAGAATGTATTGGCCAAGGTGCTGCAAACGTAACCTGTGGTTTCTTTGGTGCAATGGGGGGTTGTGCCATGATTGGACAATCTATGATCAATATTAATTCAGGTGGCCGCTCTCGTCTATCGGGTATCACTGCTGCATTAATGTTACTGGGCTTTATCATTTTCGCCGCAGGCTTAATTGAAATGATCCCACTAGCAGCGCTTGTCGGTGTTATGTTTATGGTGGTACTTGGCACGTTTGAGTGGGCTAGCTTTAAAATGATGAAGCGCGTTCCTAAATCTGATGCCTTTGTTATTGTATTAGTATCAGGCGTGACTGTAGTGACTGACTTAGCAATTGCAGTATGTGTGGGTGTTATCGTATCTGCATTAGTTTTTGCATGGCAACATGCTAAGCATATCTATACGACTAACTATATCGACCAAGACGGTGCTAAAGTATACGAATTACATGGCCCATTATTTTTTGGCTCAGTAAAAAGATTTTCTGAATTATTTGATGTTAAAAACGACCCTAAAGATGTCATTATCGAATTTAAATACAGCCGTGTGGCCGATCACAGTGCCATTGAGGCAATTGATACCCTTGCTGATAAATACACCAAAGCGGGTAAACAATTACATTTACGCCATTTAAGTCAAGATTGCACACAGTTATTGCATAAAGCACGTGATCTTGTTGAAGTGAATGTTATTGAGGATCCTACCTATAAAGTAGCCTCTGATAAACTCGCTTAAACGGTCAGTTTTATAAAAAGCGAAGGCAGTGCCTTCGCTTTTTTGTTAATGTATATGTGATTCAAAGGTCAGATAAAGTAGGCAGATAGGGTTTAAGTTAATAATTAAAGGGAATTGTAATTTGAAACGTCTATATATTTTGTTGTCAGTTTATTCTTCATTTTTAGTCGCTGAGCCGAAAGTTGAACAGTCACATGAATTTTATAATGTGTCTGTAAGTCATACACGTAATTTATTAAAAAATGTTAATCAGGCATCACCGATAAAACATAATGGTAATAAATTTCATGGCTACACTGAGTATAATATCCAATGGAGATTTAATAATAAGAGTCGTGGCAGACATCGCTGTATACTAAACAAAGTTAAGACGGTATTAACCTTAAAATATACTATGCCAAAACTACGCTCAGAAAACGAAGACGTACACAAAGTATGGAATTCATGGTATCCAAACTTAGAAAAACATGAAAATGGACATGGCGCTTTAGCTATTGAAGCTGCAAAGGAAATCGACTCTTCATTGCGAGCCTTCTCTTCTCGATCCGGTTGTCAAAAGATAAATAAAGAAGCAAATGAACTCGCTTATAAAATTATGGCAAAATTAGAGCAAGCTACTAAAAAGTATGATCTGGATACTAATCATGGGGAAACACAAGACGCTTGGTTGTATAGCCACCTTTAATAATATGTAAAATACGACAAAGCTCGACTGTATGGTGTGTGGGCTGTATAATTCGCGGCCTCTTTATATTGTGTTATTGCCTGTATTAACTCTTCATTGTTGGACGATGAGTTTACTTGCTCATTTTGCTTAGGAATTCATCTTGATCTCAACCGCTAATATCACCATGCAGTTTGGTGCCGAACCGTTATTTGAAAATATATCCGCTAAATTTGGTAACGGAAATCGTTATGGCCTAATAGGGGCTAACGGTTGCGGTAAATCAACATTTATGAAAATTTTAAGTGGCGCACTTACCCCGTCTTCTGGAAATGTGTCAATTACACCAGGTTTGAAAGTAGGTAACCTTAGTCAAGACCAATTTGCTTTTGAGCAATACTCAGTGGTAGATACTGTTATCATGGGTGATGTTGAACTATGGAAAGTAAAGCAAGAGCGCGATCGTATTTATTCTTTACCTGAAATGAGTGAAGAAGAAGGCATGAAAGTGGCTGAGCTTGAAAGCATTTTTGCCGAAATGGATGGCTACAGTGCTGAAAGCCGTGCTGGCGATATTTTATTAAAAGCAGGTATCGAAGAAGAGTTTCATTTTGGCTTAATGTCACAAGTCGCTCCAGGTTGGAAATTACGTGTATTACTTGCGCAAGCATTGTTTGCTAATCCAGACATTTTATTACTGGATGAGCCGACCAATAACTTGGACATACATACAATCAACTGGTTAGAGCATGAGCTTAATCAGCGTAAATGCACCATGATCATCATTTCCCATGACCGTTACTTCTTAAATGCTGTGTGTACCCACATGGCCGATATAGACTATGGTGAATTACGTATTTATCCGGGGAATTACGAGAAATACATTGAAGCATCAACGCTAATTCGCGAGCAGCTACTGGCAGGAAACGCCAAGAAACAATCTGAAATCGATGAACTACAAGATTTCGTAAATCGTTTTGGTGCAAATGCGTCAAAGGCAAAACAGGCAAGCTCTCGAGCTAAGAAAATGGATAAAATCAGCCTCGATGAAGTTAAATCGTCAAGCCGTATGGCACCATCATTGTATTTTGATGAGGGCAAAAAAATGCATCGCCAAGCATTGATCCTGGAACAGTTTGGTCATGGTTTTGATGGCGAAGTATTGTTTGAAGGTGGCGAGCTTATTTTAGAAGCAGGCTCAAAATTAGCTATTATTGGTGAGAACGGTGTAGGTAAGTCAACTTTCATTCGCTGTTTAGTGAATGAGCTTGAGCCAAACCACGGCGTTATTAAATGGTCAGAAAATGCATCTATTGGCTATTGCCCGCAAGATAGCAGTAAAGACTTTGACAACGACTTAACACTGTTTGATTGGATGTCACAATGGCGTACAGCTAAACATAACGACTTAATGGTGCGTGGTATGTTGGGTCGTTTGTTATTCACAGCAGATGACGCCAATAAGAAAGCTAAAAACTGCTCAGGTGGTGAAAAAAACCGATTATTGTTTGGTAAACTGATGATGCAGGATGTCAACGTACTGGTGATGGACGAGCCAACTAACCACATGGATATGGAAGCCATTGAAGCACTTAATAATGCATTAAAAGATTTTGAAGGCACATTGATTTTCGTAAGTCATGACCGCGAATTTGTTTCATCATTGGCTACGCGCATTATTGATATCCGAGATAAAAAAGTGGTTAATTTCCACGGTACATTTAACGAGTTTATGGCCAGCCAAGCAGAGGCGGCGCAGTAATACATTATAAAACAAGAACGGCAGTTTAGCTGTTCTTGTTATTTTACTGATGGTTTAATTCGCTTCACATATCTAAGTGTCACAAAGTTAATAATAGCCATCAATAATGCAATTTCGTATCGGCTAAATGCGACTGCAATGCCAATTAAACCCATATTCCAGATACTTGCTGCGGTGGCCGTACCATAGGTCGAGTTTTTATTTTTTAAAATAGCGCCGCCACCAATAAAACCAATACCGGTAATTATACCCTCCAGTACCTTAGATTCAGCTTCTGATGATGTCAGTACCGACATTCCAACCAATGCATAGCCACAAGAAGCAACAGCAACTAAAGGGAAGGTGCGTAAACCAGCCCCATGATTTGATCGCTCTCGGTCAAATGCCATAGGCAATGAAAGCAAGTAAGCAATACCTAATTGCACTAAATTCTTAACAATTTCGTTCCACTGTAAGTCTAATTCCATTTTTGCTAGTTCCAACAATTAACCATTAGACTTATTAAGCAAATAGCAATCCAATTATAAATTATTATAAAACAATTACTTAGTTTATATTGACGAGTTTAATGGGAAAATTTTACAGACCCAGCGTAGTTTTCATACAGTTAATTACAAACTTTAACTAATACTTTATTAATGTCTACGCCTATAATTGCTAGCTACTAACGAAGTACTTATTCAGGTTAACTTGGCTTTGATCACAGGGAATAAAAATGCTCAAACTCATTATTTGCAAAGTATGCCTTATTTTAACCTTAAGTGGTTGTACGGTAGCGGGCTTTGTTGTTGATAGTACAGTTTACACCAAAGCTGATGAAAACTATGATGCAGACTTAGCTCTGTCACACCCAAGTGAAACAGCCAAAAGTAAACACTTAGCATCTGATGTTGCTACTTTATCGTTTACTGATTTAGGTTTAGCCGTAGATCGCTATTTAGTGGAGTTGGTACAGCAAGGTGTTGAACCTGACGTTGTGTGTACAAGAGTATCAAAATCAGTGAAAATCTGTGAGGAAGTGAATACACAACCTCACAGGTACAGAATCTAATCAAGCAAATACTGTTGATGAAATAATAGGTGTTCGTCTATAAAGCTACTGATGAAAAAATAACTGTGGTCATAACCTGCATGCATATTAATTTGTGCAGGGTAGTCTTTTTCATTTACTTGTTGAAATAAGTTTTCGGTTTTTAGCTGTTCAACCAAAAAGTTATCCGCTTCACCTTGATCAACACGCATTGGTACAAAATCACTTGCTTGCGCTTGTTGCATAAGCTGGCATGTATCATATTGCGCCCACGTTGCTTTATCATTACCCAAATAATGACTAAACGCTTTTTCGCCCCATGGACAGGCCATCGGGTTAGTTATAGGGCTAAATGCCGATGCACTGGTGTAACTGTTAGGATTACGAAGTGCTATCATCAGCGCGCCATGTCCACCCATTGAATGACCACTAATCGCTTTTTTATCAGACACAGGAAAATGTTGTTCAATTAAAGCCGGTAGTTCGTTAACAACATAATCGTACATATTGTAATGAGTGTTGTAAGGTGCTTGGGTTGCATTAACGTAAAAACCTGCACCTTGGCCAAAGTCATAGCTGTCTTCGTCAGGTACATTTTCACCACGAGGGCTGGTATCTGGGGCTACAATAGCAATACCAAGCTCTGCTGCTTTTTTAAATGCACCTGCTTTTTGCATGAAGTTTTCATCAGTACAGGTTAAACCTGACAACCAATAAAGCACCGGAACCTTATTTGTTTGGCTTGCACCGGGTGGTAAAAATACGGCAAAGCGCATTTTACAGTGGGTGCTACTGGCGCTATGGCTGTATTGTTTATGCCAGCCACCGCTTACTTTCACTGAGGTTAAATTATCTAGCATGTTGTCCTCGCTAAAAAGCCATGAAACAGATTCATGGCTTGCATCATTAAGAGATATTAGTAATGAATGACAGTTCGAATACTTTTACCTTCGTGCATTAGGTCGAATGCTTCATTAATACCTTCAAGTTCCATGGTATGAGTGATGAAGTCATTTAAAGCAAACTCACCAGCCATATAACGTTCTACAATTTCTGGTAACTCAGAACGACCTTTAACACCACCAAATGCACTTCCACGCCATACACGGCCGGTTACTAATTGGAATGGACGAGTCGAAATCTCTTGGCCTGCGCCAGCAACACCAATGATCACAGATTCGCCCCAACCTTTATGGCAACACTCAAGAGCAGAGCGCATCACGTCAACGTTACCGATACATTCAAATGAGAAATCAACACCACCGTCAGTCATTTCAACGATGACTTCTTGAATCGGCTTATCGAAATCTTTTGGGTTAATTAAATCAGTCGCGCCAAGTTTGGTCGCTAAATCAAACTTAGATGTATTAATGTCAACACCAATAATACGACCAGCACCGGCCATTTTTGCGCCGATGATGGCAGACAAACCAATACCACCTAAACCAAAAATAGCCACAGTATCGCCAACTTGAACTTTAGCTGTTTTAGTTACGGCGCCCATACCCGTAGTAACACCACAACCTAATAAACATACTTCTTCAAGTGGCGCTTCTTTGTTTACTTTAGCTAGTGAGATCTCAGGCAATACGGTGTATTCAGAGAATGTAGAGGTGCCCATGTAATGATAAATTGGTTGGCCATCTTTATAAAAACGTGTTGTACCATCAGGCATTAAACCTTTGCCTTGGGTTTCACGTACTGCTGAACATAAGTTGGTTTTGCCAGAAGTACACATTTTACAAACGCCACATTCAGCGGTGTAAAGTGGAATAACATGATCCCCAACTGCAACACTTGTTACGCCTTCACCTACGGCATACACAACACCAGCACCTTCATGACCTAAGATAGCAGGAAAGATCCCTTCAGGATCTTCACCTGACAGGGTAAAAGCATCGGTATGACATACACCGGTAGCCGTGATTTTAACCATGACTTCGCCTTTTTTAGGCATCATTACATCCACTTTTTCAATAGACAGTGGTTGTTTTGGACCCCAGGCAATAGCGGCTTTTGATTTAATAAATTCTGACATAATGACTCGCTTATTTGGTTATTGACGTTATAAACATAAAAACAATAGCGTTATTTTATTTGTTTCTCAAACAATGTTAATCTTCATTTTAATAAAACACTTTTACAGTATGGTAATAATGAGCCGTTGGTTAGGAATTGATGAGTTTATTGCAGTGGGTGAAGAGGGCAGCTTTACTCACGCAGCTTCGAGTTTAAATGTATCGGTTGCCCATATAAGCCGCCAAGTAACTGCACTTGAGCAAAGATTAAACACGCAGTTATTAACACGCACAACCCGTAAAGTTGTACTGACTAAAGAAGGTGAAACCTTTTTACACCAAATAAAGCACTTACAACATGCGATGGACGATGCAACGGCGTTACTTGCACAACAGCAAAATACCCCAAAAGGTAAAATTAAACTCACAGCCCCTGTAATGTACGGTGAAACATTTGTAATGCCTGCGGTGCATAGCTTTATGCAACAACATCCCGATGTAGAAGTGGTAATGGCGCTGAGTAATCAGCAAGAAAATTTGTTAGAAGGCGGCTTTGATTTAGCCATACGATTAGGGCATTTAAAAGACTCAAGCCTGAAAGCGCGACGCTTAAGTGCACGGCATTTTGTGATTTGCTGTTCACCTGATTATTTAACACGGTTTGGTGAGCCTCACACGCTGGCTGAATTGCACCAACATCAATGTTTAATTGGTAACAGTAGTTATTGGCGGGTGTGCGAGCAAGGGCGAGATAAACATATTAAAATAGCAGGGCGCTTACAGTGCAATAGTGGTTGGGCGTTAGCCGATGCTGCTAAAAAGGGATTGGGGATTGTTCAGTTACCCAATTACTATATTGAAGATGATTTAACCGCGGGTAATCTAGTGCCAATTTTAACCAATAATCAACCCAAGCCGGAAGGGGTTTGGGGGGTGTATCCACCTCGTCAGTTTGTTGCCACCAATGTAAAAGCCTTGTTGGATCATTTAGTTGCAACTCTAAATTAGCCTATATTGAGATGTCAGTATTAATGATAGGTTCAAGTATCAGATTTATAATTATTTTTTACAGTTAGCCTAATACCAATTTAATACAAAACCATGCTAGTATTGCAGTTTATTTGGCCTCAAATGTGACCATAATTAATTATGTTTCAACCAGTTAGTCTTTTCATTGGACTCAGATATAGTCGCTCCTCGAAAGGGAATGCGTTTATTTCGTTTATCTCTTTTTTTTCCATCGCAGGAATTGCCATTGGCTTGATGGCGCTTTATACCGTCAGCTCAATAATGAATGGGTTTGAGGATAATTTAAAATCGAATATGCTCGGTTTGATCCCCCATGTTGAAATTGCATCAACGAATAAAACTCAACAACAAATGAAAACGTTACAACATAATGTTGTTTCGTCAGCTTATGTAAAACATGCCAGCCTTTACCGCCATGGCGAGGCAATATTGCAAACAAACAAAGATTTACATGGGGTGTTATTACAAGGTTTATATGATGATAACGCCTCACTTTATAAAATTAGCGATAAAATAGTACAAGGTGATTGGAGCAAAGTACTTGCCTCACGCTATAACATTGCTGTCAGCCGTTATTTAACTCGCAAACTGGGGATTGGCTTAGGCGATAAAGTACGTTTGATTATGCCTGGAGCGTCAACTTATACGCCCCTAGGCCGCGTACCTAGCCAGCGGTTATTTACCATTGCTGCAATCTACGAAACGGGCTCAGAAATTGATATGGGCTTGGCTTTCACCAGTGGCGAGTCATTACAACGAGTGCTAAAGCAATCAAGTCGCGTTGCACCTAATTTAAGCATTTCATTACACGACCCCTTTTTAGTGGACGATTTTACAGCAAGTACAAACTTATTTACTGATTTTGATGTGACGGATTGGCGCCAATCACAAGGAACATTATTTGCAGCTGTTGCGATGGAAAAACGAATTATGTCGATTTTACTCGCTTTAATTGTGTTAGTTGCGGTGTTCAATATCGTCTCAGCTTTGACCATGATGGTCAGCGAAAAACAAAGCGAAGTGGCTATTTTACAAACACTCGGCCTGACTCCTAACCAAGTACAACATGTATTTATGATTCAAGGTTTATATAACGGTGTGATAGGCACCAGTATTGGTGCAGCATTGGGGTTATTACTCAGTGCCAATATTAATGAAGTGTTGTCTGCCATTGGTTTAAATGTTTTGACGGGCATTCGTTTACCGGTCAAATTTGATGTGACAAGTTTAGTTTTGATTGCGCTGGGAAGCATCGCAATGAGTTTTTTAGCGACCTTATATCCGGCCAAAAAGGCCGCTAAAGTTAGCCCCGCAGAGGTATTGCGTTATGAATGATTTGGTTATTCAATGTGAAAAATTAAGTAAATCCTATCAAGATGGTGAGAACCAAGTTGATGTTTTAAAAGGGGTTGACCTAACACTGCAACAAGGTGAAATGCTCGCTATTGTTGGAAGTTCAGGCTCGGGTAAAAGCACATTGCTGCATATCTTAGGTACGCTTGATAGTCAAAGTGATGGGGTTGCTAAGATAAAAGGACAACGTGTTGCTGATTTGTCTCGAACAGAGCAAGCCAAATTTAGAAATGAAAATTTGGGTTTTATTTATCAGTTTCACCATCTATTAATGGAATTTAATGCCGTAGAAAATGTCGCGATGCCGCTGCTTATCAAAGGGTTGAATGCCAAAGAAGCAAACACTCAGGCCTTAGCAATGCTCGACAAAGTAGGGCTCTCTCACCGTAGTTTACATAAACCGTCTGCCTTATCTGGTGGTGAAAGACAACGGGTTGCTATTGCACGAGCGTTGGTCACACAACCTGCCTTAGTACTTGCCGATGAACCCACAGGTAATCTTGATAAACAAAATGCAGTAAAGATATACGACTTAATTAAAGAGCTTAATGCCAGTTTAAATACCAGCTTTGTGGTGGTAACCCATGACTTAGAGTTAGCTGATAAGCTCGGTAAAATAGCCTATTTAGACGAAGGAAAAATCGCTATTAAAGAGAGTGGCTATGTTGCTTAGTGCGTTTTTAAGTAAGCGGTTTAGAGCACACTCTGGCTCAAACGAAAGCCAAAATGGTTTTGTTAGCTTTATAGCAAAAGCATCGACCATTGGTATTTTGCTTGGCGTTGCTGTGCTAATTGTTGCTTTGTCGGTGATCAATGGATTTGAGCAGCAGCTCGTCCACCGTTTGTTAAGTGTGGTACCGCAAGTAGAATATGTTGCGCCAAACAGGCCGATTGAGCAATGGCCAAGTAAGGTTGAAAATCTAGCCAAACAACCGGGAGTGACAGGTGCAGCCCCTTTTATTAGTGTAAATGGCATGGCGCAATATAAAAGTGACCTAAAAGCGGTTGAAGTACGTGGCGTTAGCCCTGAACTTGAAAAGAATGTTTCATCAATTAATCAATATACTCAAGGTAAACTGATCAGCCAATTAGATCTTGATGAAGTTATTTTAGGGGCGCAAATTGTTAAGCAATTGCAGTTACAGCAAGGTGATTTAGTTACCTTATTAATTCCTCAAGTGAATCAAACCGGCAGCGATATTTTAGCACCAAAACGGGTCACCCTGACCCTAGCAGGCATTGTAAAAATGGGAGGGCCAATAGATAGCACAGCAGCGTTTATTCATTTGGCTAAAGCGCAATCGCTACTTGGCTATAGCCAGCAGCAAGTAACTGGTTTACGTTTACAAGTTAATGATGTTTTTTATGCACATCAAATAGCGCTCAGAGTGGGGCAAACCATTCCTGATTATGTATATATCTCCAGCTGGTTTAGAACCCAAGGCAGTTTGTATCAAGATATTCAAATGGTGCGTACCATAGTGTATATCGTGGTGTTTTTAATTATCGCAGTAGCCAGTTTTAATATTGTGTCTTCGCTAGTAATGGAAGTGCGTGAAAAACAAGCAAACATCGCAATTTTAAAAACCATGGGTGCAAAAGACAGCACTATATTAGCAACCTTTGTTATGCAAGGGCTAACTCAAGCCTTTGTTGGTGTGGTTTTAGGGTGTTTTGTTGGAGTGTTTTTAGCGTTGAATATAAGTAGTTTATTTACTTGGTTGAGCCAATTGGCAGGTGCTAACCCACTAGAAGGCGTTTATTTTATTGAGTTTTTACCCAGCAAATTAGTTTGGCAAGATATAGTTATTACCGTTATCGTGACTTTTATATTAGCAGTGCTGGCTACTATATACCCCGCATGGCAAGCAACTCGCGTTGATCCCGCAAAAGTACTCGGCAACTAATTTTTTAACATATTAAAAGGATTTAATATGCGCTCACATCTGTGTGCAATACACTTTGTGTATGTTTCTTGGCTTAAAAAGCGAAATAAAAAAGCATCATGGCTTGATGGCATATTGGTCATCAGTCTGATAGTTTTACTAAATCTATTGCTTATTATAGGCATAATTAACCCACAAATCATTGCGTGGATATTCAACCAGAGTAAATTAACGTTTTGTATTGCTGGCATTGTTATATATATTTTATTTATTGCCTTGCTTACCTGCGCCCTAGGAGAGCGTCAACAGTACAGCCATTCTGTGAGAAAGGCCTTTTCTCGCTTTTCGAAAAAAGTTTATTTTATGGTAACAATGAGCTGGATGTGTGTTACTGCTCTTTTGTTTTTTTCTCTACCCATACTTATAGCTAAATAACCTGAACTCAGGTTAAATACATTCCTTAGCAAAATCAGTGACAACACAGGTCATGATTTCTCATTAAATAGGTAGCTAGTTACCTATTCAAAGTTTATTACTTCTGCTTCGCCTGCAAGTTCAAAAAAATTCACCTTGGTAATAACTTGGCTTATAAAAAATCGTGATATGGTAATGAAAGAAAACCACTTATAGGGGCACCTCACCATGAACCATAAACTTGACCACGTCTATTTTAATATTTGATAACTTACCAAGGAAGAATAAATATGAATTATATCCATAGTACAATTGCACAACTTAAAAAAACCAGCCCAGCGCAATGCGAATTTTATCAAGCAGTTGAAGAAGTGCTTGAGTCACTTGAGCCAATTCTTGAGAATACACCAGACTATCAAACCAATGCCATAATTGAACGCTTAGTCGAGCCTGAACGTCAGATCATGTTTAGAGTTCCGTGGGTTGATGACAAAGGCAACATACACGTCAATAAAGGGTATCGAATAGAGTTTAACTCAGCGTTAGGCCCTTACAAAGGCGGTCTACGCTTTCACCCGAGTGTTAATGCCAGCATAATTAAATTTTTAGGTTTTGAGCAAATATTTAAAAATGCATTGACCGGTTTACCAATTGGTGGCGGAAAAGGCGGCTCTAATTTTGATCCTAAAGGTCGTTCTGATGGCGAAATTATGCGTTTCTGCCAATCATTTATGAACGAATTATATCGCCATATTGGCCCAACTACCGATGTGCCCGCAGGTGACATTGGTGTCGGTGCGCGCGAAATTGGTTATATGTTTGGCCAATATAAACGATTAACAGGTCGTTATGAGGGCGCGTTTACCGGTAAAAGTTTATTGTGGGGCGGCTCACTCGCCCGTAAAGAAGCTACAGGCTACGGCGCAGTGTATTTTGCCAACTACATGCTACAAGAAGCTAACGACACACTCGAAGGTAAACGTTGTTTAGTGTCGGGCGCGGGCAATGTTGCTATTTATGCTATGGAAAAGCTTTATCAGCTTGGTGCAACGCCAATTAGTTGTAGTGATTCAGGTGGCACCCTATATCACGAGTCAGGTATAGATTTAGCGCTGATCAAACAAATTAAAGAAGGTGATAGAGCCAGTTTAGCGAGTTACATTGACTCTCACCCTGATGCGCGTTTTATTCCTCGAGCTGACTACCCTGAAGATGGTCACGCTGTGTGGCGTTTTAATGCCGATGCGGCTTTCCCCTGTGCCACGCAAAATGAACTGACTCAAGCCGATGCCCAGGCACTAATTGCAAACGGCTGTATTTTAGTCAGCGAAGGCGCAAACATGCCCGCTACCCAAGACGCAATTAATGTATTCTTAGATGCAAAAATAGCTTATGGCCCCGGCAAAGCCGCTAATGCGGGTGGGGTTGCAACAAGCCAGTTAGAAATGGCTCAAAATGCAAGTATGCAAACATGGACGTTTGAAGAGGTGGATACAAAGCTTCAGCAAATAATGAAAAATATTTTCGATACTGCCAGCAGTACCGCAAAAGAGTTTGGCCAACCAAACAACTTAGTGTTAGGCGCTAATATTGCCGCATTTAGGCGTGTTGCCGATGCCATGATTGAACAAGGCGTTGTTTAGGTATTAAATGCTCCTCAGTTGAGTACCCAATTGGTTTTAGTTGGGTACTCATTTATGTTGCCATTACAGTATTGTTATTTATCGGATAATTTCGATATTTATCTCAAACTACTTTGTTATCAGTTTAAGCTCACGTACTGTGAGTATAACTAATAGCAAAGAGTTTCAACTATGTCTGACCGAATTAAAACTAAAATGACAGTAATCAATACCACGCTTTTATTAAGCACGTTATTTGTATCTCATGCCGCATTGGCTGAGCCACTTGATTATCAAGATCAACAAAAGCTACATAATATTGCCAGTGCTGTTTCAGCAAAGCGCCTTGAGAGCGATGTGCAAACCTTGGTTGACTTTGGCACTCGTCATACCTTGTCTGAGACGAAATCGAATACCCGCGGTATTGGCGCAGCGAGACGCTGGATAAAAGCTGAGTTTGAGGCGATATCTAAACAATGTGGTGGCTGCTTAGAAGTGATTGAAGTGAAAGATACAATCTCTGGTGAAAAACGTATACCAAACCCTGTTGAAGTGGTTAACATTATTGCTATTCAGCGCGGAATGGATGAGCCAAATCGCATGGTGATGATGTCGGGGGATATAGACTCACGGGTCAGTGATGTAATGGATTTTACCAGTGACTCTCCCGGAGCAAACGATAATGCAACTGGGGTTGCAGGTGTTATTGAAGCCGCTCGTGTTTTATCAAACTATAAATTTAATGGTTCCATTGTTTACGCTGCGCTTTCAGGTGAAGAGCAAGGACTTTTTGGTGGTAAAATACTCGCTAAACATGCACAGCAACAAGGTTGGCAAGTTCATGGCGTTTTGAATAACGACATGATTGGCAATATCACTGGCATTAATGGTGTAACCGATAACACAACAGCCCGTATTTTCTCTGAAGGCACACGGGTGATAGAAACCAAAGAGCAAGCCCATAAACGACGCTTTACCGGTGGAGAGGTTGACTCAGCAAGCCGTAACTTAGCGCGTTATATTGATACCATCGCCGACAGGTACATCCCAAATTTAGATACCATGTTGGTTTACAGACTCGACCGTTTTGCCCGTGGTGGCCACCATAGACCTTTCAACGACATGGGGTATGCTGCCGTCAGGGTGATGGAAACTAACGAAAACTATAACCATCAACATCAAGACCTACGTACAGAAGACGGCATTGTTTATGGCGATACCATCGACGGCGTGGATTTTGATTACACCGCAAAACTCACTTCACTTAATGCAGTGAGTTTAGCCGCCATGGCCTGGGCACCCGCACCACCAAAAGGCGTGGAAATATCTGGTGCGGTAAAACCAAGTACAACATTAAAATGGCAAAGAAACACTGATAAAACCACCGTTGGCTACAGAATTTACTGGCGTTATACCAGCGAACCACAATGGCAGTTTAGCCGCTATGTAGGTGATGTAAGTGAAGCAACCCTTAAAAATGTAGTTATCGATAATTATTACTTTGGTGTCGCTGCTGTTAATAAAGACGGCATTGAATCACCTGTGGTTTTCCCTGGTGATGTGGGCGCATTTGAGCATGTTATAAAGTAGTTTAGCTATGCGTAGCGAAAGTTCTCTTGCGCTACCGCTATATTGTTTCAGCCATAATAGCAGTAGGGCGGTGATAATAAATTAACTTATTGACTTTAAAAGTGTTTATTTCGCTTGTTCTCGTATAAAAAAATGTGGATTCTCGATTAAGTAAATTCTCGCCATGGGAGTGACGAGTTTTTGTTGCCATCTTTCTTATAAGTTAGTAAGTTAATAATATTATTATAAATTTTAAAGTGTATTTACGTAGAATAGGATAAACACTCGCGAGTGTTTATCCTATTCTTGGTAAAACACTGTTAGCAGTACAAAGGAGTTCAAATGATCTGGCTGAATAATTCCAGAATAATAGCCATCTTTGCTGTCGTATTTTTACACGTATCAGCAGGGGTCGTGACTGGAAATGATGTGGGAACTGAGTACTGGTGGGTCGGAAATGTGTTCGACTCTGCTGTCAGGTGGTGTGTTCCTGTTTTTGTAATGATAAGCGGTGCACTATTGCTAGATCCGAATAAACAAGAAGATTTAGCAACTTTTTATACTAAACGGCTCTCAAGGATACTAGTTCCAATTATATTTTGGTCGGCTTTTTTTCTGGCGTGGTCTTTTTTAAAAAGTACAGTGAAAGGGAATGAGCTAACTATAGTAGATTTGTTAAAACAGCTACTGTCCGGAAAACCTCATTATCACATGTGGTTTTTATACATGATTATCAGTTTATATTTGTTTACCCCATTCTTTCGGAAAGTTGTGGCGCATTCGAGCAAAAAGGAACTCTTAGTCTTTATTGCGATCGCGTTCGTAATGACAATGCTCAACTATGCCTATGGTAAGTTCATCACTGGTGGCTCAAAACTATTCATTAATTGGTTCCTTCTATATGTTCCGTACTTTTTTTTAGGGCACCTTATACGTCAAGATAATCGTAATCCAAAAAAGAGCATTTTGTGGAGTGTCTTTATAGTATCAATCTTAGTGACGTTCTACGGCTGCTACATTCTGGCAGAAAAGTCCAGTTTGGAACACGGTTTATATTTTTATGGCTATTTGAGCGTGAGTGTGGTTCCTATGTCAATTAGCCTCATGTATATTCTTAAGGCATGGGGCAAGCCGGTTATTAATACTTCCTTCACAAAGAAATTATCAATTCTTACTTTAGGTATATACCTTGTCCACCCTGTAATATTGGAAATAATTAACTACATACAATATGGAGCAGGAAGCTTTCATCCAATAGTTTCTGTTCCAGTAGTTACCTTTATTGTATTCGGAATGTCAGCAGGCGTTGTATATGTCATGTATAGAATTCCATTCATTAGAAGGGTTATATAGAACTGCTAAAGCGGGTTAAATAGGACAGGCACAAAAATTTTTGCAAAAACCACAGTATCAACGACTGTTGTTATATACAGTTAAAGTGAAGTTGATATTTTATGACTCGCGCAAGAAAAAATCTAATTGATTTAGCATCGACATCTTATTATCACTTAATTTCACGATGTGTTAGGCGAGCATTTTTGTGTGGAAATGATAAATATACAGGTAAAAACTTTGATCATCGACGGGAGTGGCTAGTCGATCGGATAAAGTTATTAAGTAGTGTATTTGCCATCGAAATTGCCGCTTATGCAGTTATGAGCAATCACTACCACCTTGTTGTTAACGTCAATAGGCGTCAAGCACTTGATTGGTCTGATGATGAAGTATTTAACCGCTGGTATCAGCTTTACAATGGCCATGTTCTGGTTGATCGCTACTTAAATGGAGAGAAGTTAGATAAGGTAAGTGAGCTATTTTTCAATGAACTCATCGCAAAGTGGCGAGAAAGATTGTATGACATCAGGTGGTATATGAAAAACCTCAATGAGTACATTGCCCGTGAGGCCAATAAAGAAGATAACTGCACAGGTAAATACTGGGAAGGACGCTATAAATCACAAGCATTATTAGATGAAACCGCAGTACTCAGTTGCATGGCTTATGTTGATTTGAACCCTATTAGAGCAAACATAGCTGATACGCTTGAAGGTAGTGATTTCACCTCAATTCAAGAACGTATAGCGCATTTCAAAGCTTTTACTACAGACACGGTTAAAGCGAACAAGCTTCTTAAACAAAAAGACAATATTCAGCATGAAAGTCAACCAGCACAGCTAAAACCATTTGGTGGTAATCACATTACACACACGATCCCCTTTGCCTTATTGGATTATTTTGAATTAGTCGACTGGAGTGGCCGCCACCTAGATCCAAAGAAAAAAGGGCATATCAATAAAACTATGCCAAAAGTGCTGCTTACTTTAAATATAGAAGAAGCACAATGGCTTGAATCAATAATGCGATTTAGGCAGCAGTACTCAAATTTTGCTGGTAGCAAACAACGGTTAAAGCAACAAGCCGCCAGCAACGATGTAAAATGGTACAAAGGCACAGGCTAAACAAATTCAGCCCATTAAATTATTGATACAAAGTAAAGAATTCAATTTTTAGCTTATCTTTATAACCTAAAATCCCTCCCAAGCGACTCAACTCTACACTCTATAGCAAGCTGAGTGAAAAAATAATGGTAAGGTTACCTACAACGGGAAAATAGCGTAATCTTTCTCAAGGAAATATGTGCCTGTCCCTTTTTATTTTTTCGAAAAGTCTAAGTAACCGATTGAATTAAAAAAGTAACTCGGCTAAGGTTAATGTATCAAAAAAATAAATTAAAAATGAGTTATTCTACAGGCTCGTTAGCAATCAGGAGTAGTTTCGTGGCATATGATTCAAATTGTAAGAAGTGCCCATATCACAGCCAAGAACATTTGATTGTAAATCAGAGAACTACTAGAAACTCGCCTCCAGTAGAGTTTGAAAATAACAATAGCGATACTCTATTGGTTTTCCAAGCTCCCGGTGATGTTGAATGGAGAGTTGGAAGGGCTATCCAGCCTACAGTCAAAGTCGGTGGTACTGCTGGTAGACGAATTGAACTGTCTTGGGAGAGAGTTGGTAAAAATAGAGCTAACTTCGATATTGTAAACTCGGTTCAATGTTTTCCTGGAAATGAAGGAACTCGTGATTTAGCGCCTAATGGTGTAGCTATTAACTCGTGCTCCTATAGATTAAAAGCAATTTTAAATACAAAGGAATATAGGAAAATAATTACCTTTGGCGATGTTGCGAATCAAATGGTTAATTCATTATTAGAAATAGGCAATGAATTACCAGTTATCATTCAAGCAAAGCACCCAAATGGCGGAACATCAAAAGGTGAACTTGATATCTTATGGTAAATTGCTAACAAGGCATTAAACGGAACTAAAACAGTTGGTTAGGTTTCGCTTCGTTCCACATTAGTACCAACAATTTTAGTCCGCTTAATGCGGCGTTGGCACACAAAGGAATCAGAGAATTGAACAATAACAACTCTATAGAAACAGCATCAAATGCTGTGCGGAAAATGTGGGAAACACATGGCATTAAGAAGCCTATGAGGTTCTTAGGTTTTTGCTTAAGCTTGCTGCCCATTCCCGGTATACAGCAAGCTGGTTCCGCATTAGATAGGCATCTGAGTGACAAAGCCTTCGAGGCTCAATTGGAAGCGCTCTGGGCTGAAATTTCAGCGGCAAATGAAATGGTGAGTAAAGTTGACTCTCTGGAAAAAGCTATCCAAGAAATTGCTAAAACTATTGAGTCCTCGCCAGAGCTCGAGGTAAAGACCACTCAATTTATTTCTTCACTAGGTAATGCTCAAAAAGAGTTCTCAGTCCTTACCGAAAATCAAAGCTACCAAGAACTTAGAAGTTCCATCATTCATGCGGATATATCGGCATTTGTTGCTACTGGAGGCAGCACCAATGTAATACAAAACTCCACAGTTAATTCCGAAAAAACTCACCTTCATGCAACTGACAATAGTAAAAACTACGTAGATGGAACTACTTTTCAGGGGGGCGGAGGTGCGGTTTCTATGCAGGGCATCACTACACAAGGCGCTGTTTCTGTCCAAGAAAGTGGAATTGGTTTTGGTGCAGGAGGCTCTATTAGCTTCGGTGGCAATCCAAACCAGGTATCTGGAAATTGCCCTAATTGTAATGAACTTCTTCGCCTTGATAAGAGAGAACTAGCAAATTACAAACGGGCTCAGTGCCACAAATGTAACGGTGTTTTTCCTTATAAACTGTAAAATGCCTAACAAGGCCAGCCAGAGGGATGCCAAAACCGCCGCTTCGCTCTGGTTTTGTCACTCCTACTGGCGGCGTTATGTGCAAATGGAGCCTGCATGAGTAAAATAATCAAACTATCAGCATTAGTGTTGATCATATTTATTGCTTTATGGCAGGTGAGTAAAAATGAAAAATTTCAATTTTTTGGTAACCTTATAGATCGAGTAGAAACAACTGAAAAAGTAGTCGCATTAACTTTTGATGATGGTCCGACTAAACTTAAAACAAAAGAAATTCTTAAAGTCTTAGATGAATCAGATATTAAAGCTACATTTTACCTAGTCGGCAAATCTATCGAAGAAAACATTCAAGAAACAAAAAATATCATTGATAAAGGTCATGAAGTTGGAAACCATTCATATACTCACCAACGTATGGTTTTGAAAAGTTATAACTTTGTTGCAGATGAGCTAGAAAAAACTAATGAATTAATTACAGAGGCAGGTTATAAAGGTGAAATACATTTTAGACCACCTTATGGTAAAAAATTGTTTTCGCTACCTTATTATCTAAATAATAATAATATAACTACCGTTACGTGGGATGTGGAGCCTGAAACTTATTTAGATAAAAATGCTAGTGCAAGTGATATATCCGATTACGTTGTCCAAAATACTAAACCAGGGTCAATTATTCTTTTACATGTAATGTTTAAATCTAGAGGTAATTCAATGGCTGCGGTACCTTTAATTATTCAGCAGTTAAAAGATAAAGGCTATCGCTTTGTTACAGTCTCAGAATTAATAGGCAGTAGCACATAATTGGGTAGCCGGAGGTCTCCTCCAGCCCGCACACCACCCATCATGCGCTTTATATTAATAGGAAGTGCAATGGGCGGTTCATCTGCCGTAATGAATATTGATCCAAATATCTCTCAATGACACTAAACCTTGTGACGCTAGATAGTCATTGCCTATCGCAATGTTAATTCCTTTTGTTTATGAGCTTCGACAAGGGTCTTCTTCGCTTCCAAGCGCCTACTTTTGGTACTGGTGATACCACAGGCTATGGCGAGTCGTTCGCTAACACCCAATTTCATCAAACTGCGTACTTTAGTTTAGTGCGTGCTATTCCTTATAAAGAGCGTCATTGCCGCCAGTAGTACATTTTTAGCCTACGGTTGATACGCTAAAGCGCAGCGTTTATTAACCTTTTTGTGAATAATTCACTAATTTTTTTGCACAAAGAGAAGGGAATGAGGATTAACTTAAAGGCTTATATTTGCATGCGTAATACACACTACTTTAATCAAACTAACCCTTATCTCCTTAAATAAGCGACTCAAACACTGGCAAAACGCCAATTAAAGCAACAGCAAATCCCTTTTTATTTTTTACGCAAATCGAAGTAACTAATTGAATCAAAATAGCAACTCGGCTATGGTTTAACATGATTTAGTTGATTAGAAAGGAGTTTTCTTTGAATAAATTTAACCCTCATATTCCAGCTTTAAGTATAGTGTCAGCTGCGATGTTGTTTCCTGCATATTTAAGCCTATTTGTACTTGAAGGGGAAGCTGCTCAGATTTGTATATTTTGGGGGAGTGTGTTGTTCAGTTTATTTACCGCAGGTTATGCGCAATATTTTGATGTGTATGGCTACAAAGGTCGGTTTTTATTACTTTTGGGCTATATGTTGTTTTTTGTGCCATTTGCTATCTATCGATTTTTAGTTATAAATCTACGCAAAGGATAATAGCGACTGTGTTATTGCAGTGTTTCATTACTTAACATCACGAAAATGGTTAATACGCCAATGAATAAAGTTCCGCTAAATAAAAATGCATACTCGCAACAATCAAAGCGCTCTGTCGGCCATGAATTTCTCGCAGCGTATTATGAAGATATCAAGTACGTTTGCATCAAATGTAATAGCGAGGCTGTATTTCTTGCTCAAGATCAGAAACAGGCTTATGAAGTAAGAAAAGAATATATGTGGGCTGAGCGTAAACTCTGCAACAGCTGCTGGAAACAAATGCGGGCGATAAAAGCTAAGTTAGTTAGCGTTGAACTTGAATACTGTGCAAACAAAGCTGAACGACTATTAAATGAGGCTTTTCTCACTCAATGGCTAGATTTATTGGTGCTTTATCCTCAATTTGGTAAAAAAGCGAATCCTGCAAGAGTAGAGTTTGTCAAAAAGCACCTCATGAGTCAGGCAAGGTGATGCGATGGAAACCACAAGATTAATCATCTTTATTATTGCATGTGGATGTATTTTATTTGGTTATTTTCGTTTGCTAAGCGATGAGCAAGGCCATGTCGATTTAAATAATTACCGTTTTACCGGTGGCCTTGGCAAAGTGTTGTACGGCGTGTTTGAGGGTTTACGTGATTTATTAGCAGCAGAGGTATCTTCTGAGTCGGTTTCTGCCTGTGCAATCTACGCGGGTATCATTTTATTTATACTTGGTTTTAGCCTGTAATTATATGTTATCGGTGTGATTTACTTATCTATAAAGCGCATATTCGTAGTACTTTGAAATCGTTAGACTTGTAATTTATACCTGTTTTTCGTCAGTCAGCCAAGGAGGCCTTACGAGAGTACGATGACTCCGCTATTTAGATGCAAAAAAAGCGACCTTAGGTCGCTTTTTTGCTGTTTGTAGTTATTAAAATTAAAAATGTTTCTTTTTCGCTCTTAATTGTGAGTCAAATTCATCAGGAAACAAAATAGTGCCGTCGTCTTCTTCTGTAGGGAATACGGCGATAAGTAAGTCATCTTGTTCAAGGCCTGGGGTCCAGCGGCTTTGCCAGTCTTTAATAGGAATAGCTTTAGCTGTACAGTTTTCCCACTCGCCGGTAGCCCAAGCTTCTGCGTAAATGCGCTCTGGCCAAACTGGTACGCAGTCATCATCTTCATTAACCAGCATAACGCACCCATCGTCGTCATTTAATATCCAAACTTGCTTGAACTCTTGTACGGTTTCAAACATAAATGCCAGTCTTTTCTTTGCTCCTAAACCAAGGATTGTTTCGAACTTTTCAGTTGCAGTGGCTGTTGCATTATTCATATAAAGGCTCACTTTTGATTGGCTATCGTCTTACTTTAGTATATTGACTAATATTACAAATTGTCGATTGCTTTAAAAATTATTTAGTAATTGCTATGTATAAATCGTCTGCTAGTTGCTTTAAATCATCGCGTTTATTGTTGGTTAATGCATACGTTCTTAAACCATATAATCCCATGGCTAAAAAACGAGCACGTTGCTTGGCCGTATACTCAGTGGTTATTTCGTTTTTTAGTATGGCACGGTTAAATTGCTCGGCAAGGGTATTTTCATATGCATTTAAATTGTCACTGAGCACTTGGCTTATCTGTTCGTCTTGACCTTCTACTTCGCTAATACTTTTAGTCAGTAAGCAAACTTTCATGCTATCGCCACTTACACATTCAGCTACGACAGAATCTATGTAGGCTTTTAAATTGGGCAAGACTGCTTTATCTGCACAAAATAAGTTTGTAAACTGCTGATTCCTATCGGCTTGATATTGTTCAATCGCAGCCAAAAATATACCCTTTTTATTTTTAAATGCAGCATATAAGGAACCGGGGTGTAAAGCTGTCACTTGAGTTAGCTTTTGCATACTGGTTTTTGCATAACCATATTGCGTAAATGCGATCATGGCCTGACGTAATACATATTCGCGGTCAAACTCAGCAACTCTCATGGACTCTCTCAGACAAATGTGGAAGTGGGAGTAAGCTAGTTTACTTAATCTTGAACAAATATTCAAAATACCCTTGAATAAATCCACTGCCACCCTTATCTTGAATGTACACTCAAGATAAGGATTTAATACCATGACCACAGATTTACTTAAACCGTTTAAACTTAATAACAGCATTGAGTTGCAAAACCGTGTACTAATGGCACCATTAACGCGTTGCATGAGTGATGATAACCTCGTCCCTACGCAAGCAATGGTTGATTATTATGCACGACGCGCTGATGCTGGCTTAATTATCAGTGAAGCGACAATCATTCGTCCTGATGCACAAGGTTACCCAAACACTCCAGGACTATTCACGTCGGAACAAATTCAAGGCTGGAAAAAAGTCACTGATGCAGTACATGCAAATGGCGGCAAAATGTTTGCCCAGCTGTGGCATGTTGGCCGAGTTGCACATCCTCACTTTTTTGACGGTGAAGTGCTCGCACCTTCAGCAATTGGTATCGAAGGCTCAGTCCCACGCATGCGTGAGCTAACTTACCAAACACCTAAAGCTGCTACCGTTGAAGATATCAATACACTTGTTGCCGATTATGCGAAAGCCGCTGAAAATGCGATTGAAGCCGGCTTTGATGGTGTAGAAATACATGGCGCAAATGGCTATTTAATCGACCAATTCTTACATTACGCAGCCAACCAACGTGATGATGAATATGGCCAAACGCCAGAGAATATGTCGCGCTTCGCATTGGAAGTGGTTGATGCTGTAATCGCTGCAATTGGCGCAGATAAAACAGCACTGCGCTTATCACCAGGTGCTTATTTTAATATGCAAGAAGATAACCGTGACAAAGCTGTTTTTGATTACTTATTAACAAAATTGAATACGCGAGAGCTTGCTTACTTACATGGTGGTATTTTTGATGACAGCATGCGCTTTACAAGCTTAGAAGACAAAACCACATCAGAATATTTACGTGCTAACTATACAGGTACTTTAGTTGGGGTAGGCAGTTATAGTTTTGAATCTGCCAGTGCGGCAATAAACAATAACCAATTTGATTTAATAGCAATAGGGCGTCCGTTTATTGCAAACCCAGATTACATTAAAAAAATAACTGATAACGAAGCACTCGTTCAATATGATGATGCAATGCTTGCTGAGTTAATATAGTTAACTGCTCTACTCAAACGTTCACAGCTACGGGCGTTTGAGTAGGTACTACTTGATATGCACAATTGTTAGCCTAACTTCCTGATTTATTAATGCCATTAATCGTTAATGGCTACCCCTGTAATTGAAAATATCTTACACTGTTTTTATCTCATGCAAGGACAGTGTCGCAATGCTCAATATTATTCAATCTAACCGAATGGAAACCCTGCAAGCTCAGTTTCATGAACTGTTAACTGTTGATCCGCTAACCAGCCCATTTGAAAAAGAAGTGGTACTGGTGCAATCGCCGGGTATGTCGCAATGGCTTAAAATAGGTTTGAGTGAACAGCTCGGTATTGCAGCGCAGGTGGACTTTCCATTGCCTTCGAGTTTTATTTGGCAGCTTTATCAGCAGTTATTGCCAAACGTACCCAAAGAGTCCGCATTTAATAAACCAAACCTTGCTTGGAAAATATTTACTATTTTACCGGATTGCATTGATGAGCCATTATACTTACCCCTTAAAACCTATTTAGAAGGGGATTTAGACGGGCAAAAAACCTTTGCTTTATGTGAAAAAATAGCCGACGTGTACGACCAATATTTAATGTATCGCCCACATTGGATTGCAACATGGGATAGCGGCAAAGATGCCCTAGATGACGTAGACATTAGTATTTCTCCTTGGCAGCCCGATTTATGGCGACGCATTGTTGCTTTAAGTAGTGATCTTGGGCAAAGCCAGTTTCATCGTGCCAATATGCAAGGTAAATTACTGGCAGCACTTGAAACCATGGACGAGAGCCTATTGCCAAAACGCATTAGCCTATTTGGTATATCGGCCATAGCCAGCTCTCAACTGGAAATTTTTGATGCACTAAGTAAAAAAACGCAGGTGTTTTTATTCTTTTTTAACCCAAGTGAACATTATTGGGGTGATGTGGTTGATGAAAAAACCGCAGCAAAAATCACCGCTAAATACGCCAAAACCCCGTTAATTGATGCCGCTCAGCATACGCTTAATAAACCCGATGAAGAATATTACTTTATTGGTAATCCGCTGCTGTCATCGTGGGGTAAATTAGGCCGCGATTATTTTGAGCAGCTTGTACAACTTGATGCTAACTGGATTGACGGCTTCACCGACAGTTTTGATGACTCACTACTGGGTAAAATTCAAAGCGAAATATACCAACTAGCATTTAAAGGTGAATCACTAACGCTAGATAAAGAGTTGTTTATCAATGATAAAGGCAAACTGTCAGTACGCGAGGATGACACCAGCATTATTGTAAGTGATTGTTATACGCCGCTGCGCGAAGTTGAACGCCTGCATGATTATTTGCTTAACTTGTTTCATCAAAACCCAACACTCACGCCAAAAGACATCATAGTAATGATGCCTGATGTGGGCACCTACAGCCCGTATATCGAGGCGGTATTTGGCGGTGCTCATGGCAAGCGCCATATTCCGTATGCGTTAGCTGATTTAGCCATCGAGCAAGAAAAACCAGTACTGAGTTCGTTTGCCAGTTTAGCCAATTTACCGTTTTCGCGTTTTGGCGTGTCTGATATTTTAGATTTACTGCAAGTAACACAAATTGCCGAAAAGTTTAGTTTAGAGCCTCATGAGTACGAGCAAATTCAATACTGGCTGGAGCGAGTAGGGGTAAAGTGGGGCATTAACGCTGAGCATAAAAGTGGCTTTGATTTACCTGCGATAGATTTAAACACCTGGCAACATGGCTTAAACCGTTTATTGCTTGGTATCGCACAGCGCGATGAGCAAATCCCATTTGCGGGCATTTACAGCGCCGATGAAGTAGAAGGCATGGCGCTCGATACGCTCAATAAACTGGTGCATTTTATTGATGTGCTGCAAACATTTGAAGAACGCTTAAGCCCAGATGACACCCTTACCAATAAAGCCGATATTTTAGATGAGCTGATTGAAGCCATTTATGAAAGTGAAAGCGATGACAGCTGGGATCTTTTAGTACTTAAAAAAGTACTCGATGAGCTGAAAAAACACTATGAAAACGGTGATTATACTCAAGCGGTGTCGCAGCGCATTGTCAGCTACTTAATCAAACAAGGCATTCAAGAAAAGGGCGTTGGCCAGCGATTTTTAGTCGGCCAAGTTAACTTTTGTACGCTGATGCCGATGCGCGCCGTACCATTCAAAGTAGTGTGCATGCTAGGGCTAAACGATGCCGACTACCCGCGTACTGTGCAACCCATAGGTTTTGATTTGGTGCCGTATTCTAAAAAGCAAAAAGGTGACCGATCACGAAAACTCGATGACCGTTATCTATTTTTAGAAGCGCTCCTGAGCGCCCGCGATAATTTATATATGAGCTATATTGGTCGTTCGTGTTTTGACAACCAACCACGTATGCCATCAACACTAGTAAGTGAGTTATTAGAATACATTGGCCGAAGCTTTACCTTAACTGAGCAAAGCGAGCGAACCCTGCCAGACTGTTTAGTTAAAGCGCAGCGCCTACAGCCATTTAATCGCCATTATTATATGCCAAGCGAGCAAACATCAACGCAATTAGCGTTTAGTGAGCACAGCTATAACCCAGTATGGTTACCGGCAGAAGCTATAACGCCTGAGCCACTTAGCAAACTTAATGTTGTTATGCCTGAGAGTTTAGATCTTGATGTGTTTATTCGCAGTGTATGTAACCCCCATGAAAGCTTTTATCAGCAAACCTTGGGCCTACGCTTACCTGAGTTTAACGATGTGGCGAAAGATGAAGAGCCGTTTAGTGTTGATGCCCTTAAACGTTATTTTTATTTAGATGAAATACTTGAAGCGGCCATTTTTGATAGGCCCCTGAGTCGCGAACAAATATTGCAACGAGGGGAACTGCCCCAAGCTCATGTCGGTGACTTGATTTTTGAAAGTATGGAGCACCGGGTTGACGCGCTTGCAGGGCAAGTGAAAACCCATATTGCGACTGGCAAAAATGAGCCCGTTGAAGTGTCTTTAACACTTAACTGTGAGGATGCTGATGGTAAAACGCAAAGCAGCCAACTTGAAGGCTGGCTCAATCATATTTACTTGCAAAAACAAGTGTTTTACAGAAGTGCCAGTATTAAAGCCAAAGATCTAATTAAAGGCTTTATTTATCATTTAACGGCTCAAGTGATGGGTCACCCTGTGGAAACTTTAATTTTAGGTTTAGATAAGCAAATCGCTTTTGCGCCGATGGATGCAGAGTATGCACAGCAACAATTAAACCAATGGCTTAGTTTATACGCGGCGCTTAGGCAATCGCCAGTGGCATTTTTTCCGGCCAGTAGTTATGAGTTCGTAAAAACTGAGGGCGATATTAATAAAGCGATTAATAAATTTAGCCCACAATACATTGGCCGAGGCGAGGGAGAAAACCCGTACATTCGTTTAACTACGCAATCGCTATTAGATTGCCAAGAAGAATTTACTAATTGGAGCAATACACTCCTTACGCCATTAATTGATAACGCTAAGGAGAGTGATTATGCAAGCGCTTAACCCGCTCACAATGCCACTTACGGGGCAAAGTTTAATTGAGGCTAGTGCTGGCACAGGTAAAACCTATACGATTACTGGCTTGTATTTACGTTACTTACTTGGCATGCAAATAGCGGATGATCCGTATTGTGAGGTCAATAAGCCACTAAGCGTGGAACAAATTTTGGTTGTAACTTTTACCGAGGCTGCAACACAAGAAATTAAAGACAGGGTACGCGCTCGTATAATCGCAGCGCGTGATGCATTACTGGGGCTTAAAACCAAAGATGATTTGGTAAGCGAAATCATTGCAAGTATCGAAGATAAACACCGCGCCTTTGATTTACTCGATGCAGCGGCAAAATCGATGGATGAAGCGGCCATTTTTACTATTCATGGTTTTTGTCAGCGCATGCTCAAACAACATGCGTTTGAGTCTGGCGTGGCGTTTAATTTAGAATTTATACTCGACGAGCGCGAAATTCTACTTGAGACCATTAAAGATTTTTGGCGTACTTTTGTCTACCCGTTAAATAAAGAAAAAACTGATGCCATTTTGGATGTATTCCCAGCACCTGAATCACTATTTAGTCAGGTAGCGAGTTTACTAAATAAAGGTAATGCGCTCATTACACCGACGATCAAACTTGATGATGTATGGCAAGCACGTGAAGAGTACTTAGCTAAAATCCCCACCTTTAAAAAAGCGTGTTTAGACAGGGAGTTTATTGCTGCAATTAAAGCGTCAGGTCTCAGTGGTTCTAAAACTCCGGGACGTAAAGGCAGCCTGCAAGCGCTTGAGGATTTTTGCCATGGTGATGAGCTATTTTTTAAATTTGGCACAAGTAAGTATTCGTTTGAAGTGTGGAGCACTGATAACTTAAGTGACCCGGCTAACTATAAAAAGAATCAGCCTTTATTTAGCCATGAATTACTGCCCCAATTTGATGAACTTGCCAAGCTAAGCGGTACTATTAACGAAGGGCTTGGTATAGCCATTGCTCAACATGCTGCAAGCTGGGTTAAAACAGCCATTGTTAAACGTAAAACAGAGCAAAGTGTGATCACCCCTGATGATCTATTAAGTAATTTACACAGTGCGCTTAACAGTGAGCAAGGCGATACACTTTCGCAAAAAATAGCCCAGTTATTCCCCGTGGCGATGATTGATGAATTCCAAGATACCGACCCAATTCAATACGGTATTTTTAGTAAAATTTATGGCCAAGAAAATACCACACTTGCGATGATTGGCGACCCTAAACAAGCAATTTACGGCTTTAGGGGCGCGGATATTTTTACCTATATTGGCGCAAAGCATGCGGTTGCGAAGGAGCAACAATTTACCTTAGGCACTAATTTTCGCTCAAGTAGTGATGTAGTAAGCAGTGTAAATAAGCTATTTGCCAAGCACGACAACAGCTTTATTTATAATGAGGCCATTCCATTTAATCCGGTTGCAGCCAAAGGTAAAAAAGAGAAAGAATCCTTTTTAATAGACGGCAAACCCGCCAAGGCGTTTGAGTTTTGTGTATTTGCCGACACAGCCGCCGATGACAGTAAAAAACCCACCAACAAAGGGGTTGGGCAGCAACATTTAGCTAGCCACTTTGCCAATAAAGTCGTCACTTTGCTAAGCCAAGCGCAACAAGGCCGTGCCTGCATTGGTAATGAGCCTGTAACCGCTGCCGATATTTGTGTTTTGGTACGCGACCGATTAGAGGCGCAAATTATTAAAAAAGCGCTGAGCGACGCTAAAATTGCCAGTGTGTATTTATCTCGCGATAGCGTATTTAGCCAAGAGCTTAGCCATCATTTACTTAACTTTTTAACCGCATTGCATGGTCAATACAATGAATCATTACTGCGCGGTGTATTGGCGGGGCCGCTATTTTGTTTAAGTTATAACGAGATTTACGCGCTGGCTGACGATGAAGAGCAGTGGCAATCGTACCTTCACTTTTTTGCTTACTTAACGACGCTGTGGCACAAACAAGGTGCTATGGCGATGCTAGAGCACCTGTTAAGCCACAATCAATTAAGCGCGAAGTGGCAGGGTTTGGGTTATAACGTAGAGCGCTGGCTCACCGATTACCGCCATTTGAGTGAAATACTGCAACAAAAGCAAATTGAGCTTGAGGGCACATTAAGGCTATTACGTTGGTTTGCGCAAAAGGTTAGCCAACAAGATGGTGAGGCGGTGCAAGTTCGCCTTGAAAGTGACGCAAACCTAGTGCGCATTGTAACCATGCACGCTTCAAAAGGGCTTGAGTTCCCGCTGGTGTTTATGCCATTTGCAAGTGGTTACCGTGAAACCAAAGAGGCTTTGTATCATAAAAATGGGCAACTTATTTACGATTTAAGTAAAGCGGATGATGCCCTGCAAAAAGCTGAGCAAGAGCGCCTAGCAGAAGATTTACGCTTATTGTACGTGGCACTCACGCGGGCCATTCATTTTTGTGCCATTGGCATGTATAACTTAGGACAAGGGCAGAGTAAGCGATTGGCAATACAAAGTAGCTCGTTGGGCCATGTACTCTTCGCAGGGCTCGATATTACCAGCAGCGAAGTATGGCGTAGCCACTTAAAAGAGTTTTGCGACGAAAACAAAGCTATGCAATACACTGAATTTACCAGTGATGAGTTGCAACAGCAGGGCACGTTGCAATTGACTTCAACGCAAAGCTCAAGTCACAATCTCAGCATTAATAATGTGACAGTAGATATTGAAAAAGATTGGCGTGCCACCAGCTTTAGTGCTTTGAGTTTTAAAAAACACACTGATCATATACAACCTGGGCGCAGTGATGAAGATCACGAAAAAGATGAATTTGCTGCAGAGCAAGAAGACGTTAAATCGCCATATAGTTTCCCTAAAGGGGCAAAACCCGGTAGCTGCTTACATGAAATTTTTGAACAGATTGATTTTACCAGCCCGATATCGCATCCAACTAACAGTGAGCAAGACTTAGCTTGTGTAGTCGAAAAAAGCTTAAAAAAATACCACATAGATAGTAGCTGGCAAGAAACTGCAGAGCAGTGGATACAGAGCGCCCTGCAATGCCCACTCAATGACGAGGGGCTTAGTTTAAGTGTACTGCCACCGAGTGATTGCTTGGTCGAGATGGAGTTTAATTTACCCCTTGAGAGTTTAAACGCTAAACAGCTTAATGCCGTGCTTATAAAACACTTTGGTTTTAATCAAAGTAACCTTGAGTTTTTGAATGTTAAAGGCTTATTAAAAGGCTTTGTTGATTTAATATTTTGCTTTGAAGGCCAATATTATATTTTGGACTATAAATCGAATTACTTAGGGAACAAGCCAAGCGACTACGAACAAGACTCCCTTGAGCAAGCCATGAGTAGCCATCAATATCATTTACAGTACTTAATTTACACTGTGGCGCTGCATCGTTTGTTAAAGCAGCGCATTGCAAATTATAGCCCAGAGCAACACTTAGGCGGCGTGTACTACACCTTTTTACGGGGGATGGGTGAAGGGAAAGGCATCTTCTTTAATAAACTCACCACTGAGCAAGTGGCTATTTTAGATGGCTTATTTACTCAACCCGCGGTTAAAAAAGGAGATGCATCATGAGCGAAGTTGATGTAGTAAATGAATTACCATTAATGGCCGCTGAGGCTGATAATTCGATAGATACCGTGCCGCTAATTGACTATTTAGTGAGTGAAGGGCGCCTGCGAGTGGTTGATGTGAAACTTGCTGAGCTTTTAACCGAACATGCAGCGAGCAGTGCTGACAATAACGATGTATTTAACTTAATTTTGTTGCTGTGCTTAGCAGGGCAAAGCCAGCATAGCTGTTTAAATTTAGATGATGTAAATTGGCAAAATCCATTTAACTTACGAAAATCTGACTTTAATAAAGCACAAGGCTCATCACCCGATACAGTTAGCCCATTCAGTGATGAGTTTGATATTAATCAAGCGGTTCGCAGTTTAGAGTCGCACCCAAGTGTAGGTGAGCAACAACCACTGTGTTTATTTGGTAATCGGCTTTACTTTGCACGCCTTGCAGGGTACGAACAAACGCTAGCCTCAAGGTTATTAGCTATGAGTAGGCGTGAAATAAAAATAGACAATGCTGCGCTTGCTAAGTTACTTAATGATTATTTTCCTGAAGATAAAGCACCAAAAGAAGGGCTCGACTGGCAAAAAGTAGCCTGTGCTATGGCGGCCACAAAGGGGTTTAGTGTTATCACCGGCGGCCCAGGCACCGGTAAAACCACGACAGTGACAAAGTTATTAGCCATTTTACAATCACTGTACCAAAGTGCGCCGCTAAGCATTAAGCTGGTGGCCCCAACTGGTAAAGCCGCCGCGCGGTTAAGTGAATCTATTTTAGGGGCTAAGCAGCAATTAAAAGCGGATATTCCAGATAATGTTGAGCCACACATTCCGCAAACGGCGCAAACTATTCACCGTTTACTTGGGGTTAATCCTTTTACCAATAAGTTTAAACATAACAGCAGTAACCCATTACATGTAGATGTATTGATCATCGATGAAGCGTCGATGGTTGATTTATCACTGATGGCTAAATTAATCGAGGCATTGCCCACTCGCGCAAGGTTAATATTACTCGGCGATAAAGACCAATTAGCGTCGGTAGATACTGGCAGTGTCATGAGCGACTTATGCCAAGGCTTGGCTCTTGGGCAAACGCCGAGTTATTCTGATGCCCGCTGCACCGAGCTTAATCAGTTGTGTTTTAATGGCGAGCAAAAATTACAATCGCAGCAAAGCCCATTTGCATTAGCCGATTGCATCGCGTTCTTACAACACAGTTATCGCTTTGATGCTAAAAGTGGTATTGGCGAGCTGGCTTTTGCGGTGAACACCAACAACTCAGGTAAGCTCAATTATGTTGAGCAGGAAATCTATTCAGGCAAATTTAACGACGTTGTTTTAGATTACGATATTGTTACTAAGCCAATTGAAAAACTGGTACAAAGCGCTGCCAGTCATTACAGCCAGTATTTAAACCTCATTAAGCAAGGCGCGCCGAGTGCAGACATTCATCATGCGTTTACACAATACCAATTACTCGCCGCGGTGCGTGAAGGGGATTACGGCGTAAACAGCTTAAACCTTCGTATTGAAAAGCAATTACATAACCTTGGCTTGATCAATATCCATGCAAATAACCGCCATTATTTAGGTTTACCTATTATGATTGCGCAAAACGACTACCAATTAAAACTGTTCAACGGCGATATTGGTATTCTACTGCATGATGAAAACGCCCAGCTAAAAGCGGTATTTATTGACGAGCAGGGCAATGAACGGGCATTTTCACCAGCACGGCTCCCAGCCCACGATAAAGTGTATGTAATGACCATACATAAATCACAAGGCTCAGAGTTTAACTACACCGCCATGGTTCTACCCCCTGCAAACCAAGCAACCGCGGGTATAAATCGCCAATTGGTCTACACCGGCATCACCCGCGCAAAACACACCTTCGAGCTGGTGGCTGATAAAAAAGTATTACTCATGGCTATGAATAAATCAGTCAGCCGAGCATCAGGGTTGTATGAGAGATTGATTGAGTTGTAAGCTTTAAGCGGTAAGTTTTAAGTTTAGCTCGGTGTTAAATTTATTATCTGGGAACTTGCTTTAGCTGTGATTGTTTCAGTTTGCGAGTTAGCAAGAGTAAAGTTTGCGAGGCAGAGATTAGCGTAGTGCTTAATTTATCTTGTAGGAACTTGCTTTAGCTGTGATTATTTGAGTTAGCAAGTTGGCAAAGTTAAATTTCGAAAATGAGAAAGTAAAAAGCCAGTTGTTTATACTAACAACTGGCTTGTTTTATTGTAGTAAAATGATTACTGCTTTAAATCTATGTTATAAAGGGCAAAACCATTTTCATCGAGCATCAACGGTGAGGTTGGGCTAACGGCTGGTAGTGCTTGTGCAATGTCAGCTACTTCATCAAGTGGTGATGTTCTAAACACCACATTTAACTGTGTCTGAGTTGTGACTGTGGCAAAACGCCAATTGTTATCTGCTGAAGGGTCAATACTTCCTTCAGAGCTGTTGGCTGCTTCATTAATGATGTAGCTTCTAAGCACTCCACGGTTTTCGTCTGGCCCTTCGAATGTTTCACGGCTAGTGCCATCTATCGCGGGGAAATTACCGCCGCCTGAAGCGCGGTAGTTATTTGTGACGATTAAAAACTCTGCATCTAAATCAATTGCTTCACCATTGTATTGTAAGTTGGTAATGCGTGAGTTGTCTGCATTCACTAAGTTACCATCATTGTCATAACGCTTAGGCTGAGTTACATCAATTTCAAAGGTGACACCATCAATAATATCAAAGTTAAATGATGGGAATGTTGTATCGAGTAAATTTTGCTGTTCACTGCTAGTAATATCAATTTGATTAAATTGACCAGCAGAGCGCTCTAACCACTCTTTTACATCACTACCTGTAACACGTACCATACGAATCGTATTTGGGTAAACATAGAGACTCACTGTGTCTAATAGTGCAATATCACCGGCTTTAACGTTTGTGTAGTCTTCAATACCATTGCGGCCGGCTCTAAAAGGAGCGGCTGCAGATAGTACCGGCAACCCATCAAGTTCTGTACCTTGAATAAATGCTTGGCCCCAGGCTATTTGAGCATCAGAGACAATTTGAATGGAAGGATCGTCTTGTACGAGGGCAAAAAAGCTATAAATCGGTGCAGAAATTTTTGCAAAAGGTTCGCTAACCCACTCAATGGTTGCTGTATGTTCAAGTTCTATGGCTGCTGCGACGTCTGTATCGGCTGCAGCTAAGTCTACAAAGTTACCATTTTCATCAGTACCGCTAATAGCCCGGTTTTCAACACTTGAACTCACAACTTGCCAACCACCGTCTTTGATAGGATCAATGACTAAGTCGATGACCCCTAAATGATTACCAAAAAAGCCCGGCATGATAGCAGGAACACCGTTTAGTTTTCCGTTGACGTTATCAATTCCTGCATATTCAAACCCGTCATATGCTGTATCGCCCGGAAATACTCTGTGGTTATGGCCAAATAAAATAGCATCAATATCAGGCACAAGTGATAAGTACAGAGCTGTATTTTCTGCTAAATCCTCTTTTGCACTGGCAGTTAGACCTGAGTGAGGGATAGCAATAATAATATCAGCCCCTTCAGCTTTCATTTGTGGAATGAATTTTTCAGCGGTTTGTACTATGTCTTTTGCAATAACCTTTCCTTGAAGGTGGGCATTATCCCATTGCATGATTTGTGGAGGGGTTAAGCCTAAATAACCAATCTTTATTGTTTGTTCATTATTATTTTCATCTAAAACAATTTTCTCTTGGATATAATAAGGCGTGTAACGGTTTTCGTCGTTAGCTTCATTATCATCGCCATCATCAATATAGACATTTGCGTTCACGTAAGGGAAATCAGCGCCTTGTAATGTTGCATCTAAAAACTCTAAACCAAAGTTAAACTCATGGTTACCTAAATTTGCCACGTCGTAATCAAGCAAATTCATTGCTTTATACACAACATGAGTCGCACCATTTAAAATGTCGTCTTTGCGAATGATTGCCTCATAATCACCTAGTGGACTATTTTGAATTAAATCACCGTTATCAATCAGCACGCTATTTTGCACCTCATTGCGTGCTTCTTTAATTAATGTGGCTGTGTTTACAAAACCAAGCGTTTCAGATGGCGCTTGTGCAAAGTAGTCATAGTTAGATAAATACATATGTATATCAGTGGTTTCCATGACTCTTAATTTAACAGTTGTAGGTGATTGCTGGTCATCATTATCATCGTTTACACAGGCAGTTAATGACAGTGCGACACTTAACGCCAGTGCTGTTTTAAGGTGTTTCTTTGCTAGGTTTATTGCTTTCATGATTGTTCCGTGTGTTTTTAAGGAGCAATCAGCTTAGGCTATAATTGTTAAAGTCTAATGACGTTAAAATAGGAAAAATATTAATAATTTAAATGACTTAGAATAAAATAGGTACTGGATAAAGCATATTGCTGATGAGCATGTTCTTGATGCCGCTATTTTCTCACTGTTCTTTTTCTAAATATATTAGGTTGCCAGCCCCAATGCAGAGCGCTGAGCCTTAAAAAAACGGTGACAAAGAGCGAGCCAATAATACACCACATGTAATTTACTTCTAATAAAAACAATGCTGCATAGGTGAGGCCACCACCAAAACAGGTGGTGGAATACAGTTCGTCGCGCATTACAAGGGGCATTTCACGACATATCACATCACGCATTAGGCCACCAAAAATCCCCGTGGTCATGCCCATGGTGAGAGCAACAATCATAGTTGTGCCTTCTATCAGGGCTTTTTCAATGCCAACTATATTGAAAATAGCCATACCAATAGCATCTACAAGCAGCATGTAATAGTTAGATACATCTGGCAGGTAGCGAATAAACATTACAGCCGCAAAAATTGAGCCATAGGTGGCATATAAATAGGTAGGATCTGAGATCCAAAACACGGGTTGATTAAGTAATATATCGCGTAATGTACCGCCGCCCAACGCAGTAACGGTACCAACCACAACAACGCCAAAGCCCCCTATATCTTTATCATGCCCAAGTAATGCGCCCGATATAGCAAAAAAGGCCACACCAATTAAACTTAAAAAATTAAAGTACTCAGCAGTCACGAGGCTATCCTTCGCAGGTTAATTTATACCGATTGAGCTTAGCTACTATCATCTTTATAGTTGCTGAATAAAAGTAGTGCAGCTTAACCTGACAAATGGGATAACTACTTCAGGTAATCAACAACTAACTGAGTCATAGACTCTACTCCTAATTGTAACGCCTTTTCGTCAGCATAAAACTGAGGTGAATGGTTACTTGGCGCTGTTTTAGCATCCTGACCTTTTGGTGTTACGCCTAAAAAGTAAAACAAACCGGGTACCTCAAGGGCGTAATAGCTAAAATCTTCTGCGCCGGTGATCAAATCAGTGGTAATGAGATTCTCAGCGCCAGCCACTTTCGCTAACGTGGGTGTCATTTTTTGGGTGAGTTGAACATCGTTAACGGTCACAGGATAGCCATGATCAATGTGTACATCGGCTGTAGCGCCAGCTGATTCCGCAACTAATTCGGCGGTTTTCGCTAACCGTGTTTTAATATCGGCTCGCATTATTTGATCAAAGGTGCGAATGGTGCCAATAAGCTCAACATTATCTGGGATAATATTTGAGCGGACGCCACCATTGATTGCTCCAAATGAAATAACCGAAGGCGCTTTAGTGACATCGACTTGGCGTGAAGAAATAGTTTGCGTTGCCATTATAATTTGTGATGCTGTAACAATTGGGTCAACCCCATTCCAAGGGCGAGAGCCATGAGTTTGTCGACCTTTTACATTGATGGTGAACGAGTCCTCACTGGCCATAAGAGGCCCTTCACGAAAGCCAATTTGGCCGGTATTTAGCGAGCTAGTTACATGAAGGCCAAATACTGCATCAGGTTTTTGTTTAAAAAGGCCTTGTTTTAGCATTAACTCGGCACCGCCTTCTTCACCTTCAGGAGCACCTTCTTCAGCTGGTTGAAATACAAATAATACGTCACCAGCTAATTCGTCTTTAATTTTCACTAATGACTCTGCGACTGCCATCAATATTGCTACGTGGTTGTCATGGCCACAGGCGTGCATTACTCCGACTTTGTTGCCGCGATAGGTTGAGGTTTGCGTTGAGGCAAAAGATAAATCAACTTGTTCAGTAACGGGCAGGGCATCCATGTCAGCGCGTAGTGCAACAAGCGGGCCTTTTTTTCCACCTTTTAATTTGGCTACCACGCCGGTATGGGCAATACCGGTTTGAACTTCAAGGCCAAGGGATTTTAAATGTTGAGTAACATATTTCGCGGTTTCAAACTCGCGGTTACTCAGCTCTGGATATTGATGTAAGTGCCGGCGCCACGTAATTACTTTTTCACTAACGCTCGCATTAGCGCTTTTTAGCGCCGTATTGAGCTCGCTAGCGAAGGTGGGGCAGGCAAGTGTTGTGAATAATAAACTACTATAAATAACTTTGTGAAACATGCAGATCCCTTTTATTATTAATGTATTAATATCAATGTAGTGCAAACCATGATTAATGAACAGGACCGTAAGATAATTTACCAAGGAAACTGGTTTACCCAGTGCAGCGAACAGCTACAAAATGAATTGTTATTACACGCCAAAGTGGTTGAGTTAAATTCGGGTGAATCTTTATTTTTACGTGGTGATAAAAATTGCGGACTGTATTGTGTGATCAGTGGTGCAGTGAGAGTAAGCGGGGCGAATAGTGAAGGGAAAGAAGCTGTTCTGAGCTTTATTCCACAAGCTGTATGGTTTGGTGAAGTAGCGCTATTTGATGGTGGCACTCGTACGCACGATGTTTATGCTCAAACAACACTTAGGCTGGTTCATATAACCGAGCGTACGTTAAATGTTTTACTTAATAATCACCCCGAATATTGGCGTGACTTTGGGGTGTTATTGTCACAGAAGATGCGTTTGTTGTTTTCGTCTTTAGAAGACCATGCTTTACTTTCTGCCAAGCAAAAGGTGTGTAAATGCCTGTTAATGTTAGCGACCTTTGATACTGGCTCATCAAAAATCTACCTTACCCAACAACAGCTTGCTGATATGACTTATTTAACGAGACAAACTATCAATCAGATTTTACAAGATTTGAGTAAACACACGGCAATTACTTTGCATTATCAATGTATCGATATTATTGATAAGCCAGCGTTAGAAGCTATCCTAAATTCGACCCTATAAATGAAACTTTGGCTTCATAATTGCTTTATCTAGCTAACTAGCTGAATAGATGAGAGCACTTAAGTCATGACTGCAATTACATTTTCCAACCAATATCGTTCAGAGCCTTATACAGCACCGCCTCAACCTTCAATTAGCGTGCCACCAAAACCAACAGAACAAATAGAAAAGGCGGCAATGACTAGCCAACCCGACCTTGCCAGTCAATTAAAGCAGCCAAGTTATGATAAAAGTTTTCTCGAAGAAGCAAAGGAAGCGCTTGTTTATCAACGTTTAGGTGTAGATAAACAAAAAATAGATGAAATAAAAGCCCAAATCGAAGAGTTAGCAGAGCAAATGCAGCAACAAGACGCGGATACTGAGACGCTACAGGCAAAAATGCAAGCGTTACAAAGTATGCTTGAGCAAGAGTATCAAAAAGGAAGAGAGCGCTTAGAGCAAGCACCAGAGCATGAAAAAGGTAAAGTTATCAGTGCGTTTGTTTGAAATGTAAAATTCCCGACATTGTTGCCTTGATCTATTTGCTACAGTTTGTCCGAGTATAATATTGAATGAGAACGTTATGAAAACATTACAACAGCAATTAGGCACTTACGCTTTGTATCACCGTTCAAAGCGAAACGTACTGACTCACTTTTTTGGTATTCCCTTGATTGTTTATGCAGTACTGTGTTTATTTGCACGTATTGAAATACCTATCGCGGGAATTGTGCTAAATGCAGCGCAGTTAATTGTTTTTGCTAGTGTGGTTTATTATTTAATGCTCAGTATTTCATTAGGCCTAATTATGGCTTTACTACTGGTTTTACTGAGTTTAGCCGCTGTTTCGATTGCACAGTTAAGCTTTAGAGATTGGTTGGTTATTAGTATTGGTTTATTTGTAATTGGGTGGCTGTTGCAATTTATAGGTCATTACTTTGAAGGAAAAAAGCCTGCATTTGTCGACGATATAGTTGGCTTAATTATTGGCCCGCTATTTGTGCTTGCAGAAGCATTATTTTTAATTGGGTTTTATAGCGAGTTAGAAAAACAGATCAGTGCTATAGCTGGCCCCAGCAAACCTTAAAAGGATCAGCATGAATTTCAACCAAAAACAGTGTGGATCACCGGAGCCTCATCGGGAATAGGCAAAGAGCTTGCAATGCAGCTGGCTGCAAAAGGTGCGAATATTATTCTCAGTGCACGAAGTGTAGATAAATTAGAACAACTAAAAGCACAATTGCCAGCGGGTGAACATAAAGTTATTGCCCTTAATTTGTCGCAACCAGAACACGTGTACGAGTATGCAAAAAGCGCTATTAATGAAATAGGTAAGGTCGATATTTTAATTAATAATGGTGGAGTATCTCAACGCAGTTTGTTCTTAGAGAATGATTTTTCTGTTTATCGACAATTAATGGAAGTGAATTATTTTGGTTTAATTGCACTAACGAAGGCGGTATTACCTACTATGGTTGAGCAAGGCTGCGGCTCTATTGTGGCTATTAGCAGTGTGGCGGGTAAAGTGGGGTCTAAGTTCCGTACAGGCTATTCAGGTAGTAAATATGCTGTTGTAGGCTTTATGGATTGCTTACGAGCTGAGGTTGCAGATAAAAACATTCATTGTTTAACTATTTGCCCTGGCTCTATTAAAACCGCCATCGCACATAATTCACTTAATGAACATGGGGTTGCGCAAAATAAGCCTGAATATTCAATCGAAAATGGCATGGATGTTTCTATAGCTGTAAGTAAGATGATAGCAGCCATTGCGAAACAAAAAGATGAGGTGGTTGTTGGTCAGGGGCTAAGTGGTTGGGCACCGACAATAAAACGTTTTTTCCCTGGGCTTTTTAATCGCTTAACGGCAAAAAAAAATTATAAATAAAGGAGTAACTAAAGTTACTCCTTCACCTAAAATGGCAGTGACAAGTTCTTACCTTCACTCATATAAAGGTCATCATACCTAAGTCCGCCGTTACCGTATGGCTTTTTCTTCGGGCCAGTGTTGCAGTTAGCTAAAAAGTAAATTAACGGCTTTTCTCGCTTCATCCTAAACGTCGCATTTTTATATACTAATGTTTGCTCAGCAAATTCACCACCTTTGACATACACATTATATTGTTGTCCACCTTCACTTACAGGGGCATTATTTACCACATACCAAATTTCATACCAGTGGTTGGGTGCTAGTGGCTTTGCTGATTGCGATAGGGCGTAATTTTGTATATTGCTATAGCCTGAGTCCGTTTTGACCATTAACGCACCATCATTTTTAAACCCGTTAGACTCTGCTTTGTCGGTGACACGTAAGGTGGCTTCAAAAGCATCATATCCGTGTTTTTTGATGTGTTCAGGTGTTAAGTTGCTTAGTCCAAACGCGTGATTGTTAGGAAAGCTTTCAACATTGATGCGGGTATAAAAAGTCACAGTTTCGCCTACTTCGACTTGTTTTGGTAAAGGGTAAAAGCTAAGTGCTTTACGGTTACCGACAACCCCATCTGCGGCTGGTTTCTTTATTAAATAATGATTGGTTTTTGGCAACGTTTGTTCGGTTCTAATTTCGGTTATTTGTGGGTTGCTAATCCTTGGCTTAGTGTCATTTTGGGTATCCGCTTTTGTCCAATTAAGCGTGTTGCTTTCGAAATTATCGATTAACAACCATTGCGATTGCGCTTGTGCATAGGGTGTTAAAGTAACAAGCGTACTAAACGCGATAGATATATATAGTTTCATAATTATTCTCTCAATAAAGAAAGGCGAAGCCTAAAAATTAAGACTTCGCCTTTGCACTCACACTCAATATTGTTAATACGCAGAGGGAGAAGAACTACGCATTAATTGTGTATTAGAACTTAGCACGAATACCTAAGCTGTAACGACGGTCAGCTTCTGTATATTTCCATGCACCACCTAGTTCAGATAGGTAGATAGATGGCTCACCTGTTAAGTTTGTGGCACTACCTACTAAAGTGAAGTTTTCATTGATATCCCAGCTTGCTGAAAAATCTAATTGGCCACGGTCATCACGGTAGTTGTTACCGTAGACTGTACCTTCTTCTGCGATACTGCCGGTTGAATTGATATTCTCAACACGTTTTTCATTTTCTGTATCTAAGAAGCTGTCACGATAGTTGTAAGCAAGGCGCGTTGAAACACCTTCGTATTCCCAAAATAGTTGTATGTTGTAGGTATTTTTAGAAATATCTAATAACGGGTTACCATTTGGTTGTTCACTATCCGCATAGGTATAGTTTGCATTGATACCTAAACCCGAAAATGCGCCAGGTAAGCTGGTGAAGAATTGTTGATAACCTACTTCAAAGCCATTTACTGTGCCATTTTCACCATTAATGTTTTTTACGGTATCAATACCTGTTAGACCTTGGTCACGTAAGTTTTCAACATGGGCAAAACCATCTGCATCAACAGGGTAGTCGGTTGCATCAGAGTAAACCATGTTTGATTGCGAAACGCCGGCAGTATCAAGTTGGCATACTTGGTTCCACTGAGTAACGTTTTGACCCGTCACAGTGCCAGAGTCTGCAACACAGCTGCTTTCATTACTTAAGAATGATTCAACATCTTTGTAGAAAACAGCAAACGAAAGTACGTTACCTTCACCAAAGTAGTGCTCTACAGATAAGTCATATTGTGTTGCGCGGTATGGTTCTAAGTCGATAGAGCCTTGAGTTGCACCTGTCATATCATTGTTTACATCAAAAGCAGGGCTTAACTGGTTAAAGTCAGCACGGCGCATTACTTTTGCCGCTGCAAAGCGGAACAATGTATCTTCAGAATAGTTGTAAGTCGCGTTGATGCTTGGTAAAAAGTCGCTGTAGTCATTTTCACCGGTGATCTTTTCACCATTTAAGTACACGCTAGACTCTAAATCAGTTGTTACATAACGACCACCAACAATGGCTGTAATGTAGTCAAAATCTAGGTACGCCGACACATAAATCGCGGCAGTATCTTCAACAACATTTCGGTATGCGCTTTCTTGGAATTCTTTATTATCAGCAAGAGAACCTGTTGTTGCTAAGTTTGTACCTGCAAGAAGCGTTTGTAACTGATCAAATGTATTTGAAGCGTCTGATAACCCATTGTAGGTTAAAAACGTTAATAAGTCGTTTTGACCAGATTGACCTAATTGGTCAAATGAATTGTCATGACTCATTACGGTGAAACTATCAGGAAATACTTCGTTATAATCATCAGTCCAAATTGTTGCTTGTGAACCATCTGAGTTATTAAATGCATTTTTGTAGATATCTTTGATTTCTACCTTGTATTGCTCATATTCAAAATCACGGTTAGTAGCACGCACACCCGCCTTCACTTTAGAGAGCCAGCTTACGTTTAGCGGTTCAAACATTTCAATATCAAAACGAACTGCTGTTTCTTCATTATCAGTGAGTCTGTCTTCTGTTTTAAAGGTACGCAATGCTAAGTTTTGCGGATCAGTAAATGCGGTAGGATCTGAATGAATAATGCTTGGCAATTGGTTACCTATTTGTGAAAAAGCACCATCATAAAGGTGGTTCACTAAATCAACACCGCCACTTGCTTCGTAGGTTGATTTTTCAATAGGGCGTAAAGTGAATTCTGAATCAGGTCGTACACTTTCAGAAGACGCAATAGCAATCTCACCAGAAATTTTAATTGAGTCAGTTAAGTTCCATTCTGCACCTAATGCATTAGAAAAAGATTCAGTATCACGGAAATCACTGTATGCTTTTGGAATAGCAAATTCATTCGTTAGGGTGTAGTTGTTTACACCGTTAGCATCTTGTGTTGTGTTGGCGTCAGTAGAAAGTGAACCTACAACACCTAATATTGAATTACCAGATTGCTCACCTGAGCGCTTGGTTCCACTTAGGTCAAGATAAACCATACCATTGCCAGATTCAGGCGCCCATTGTAACGATAAGGCTAGTGCAGTTCTTTCACGGTTTTCTACGTATTGCTCTATGCTGTGTTCGTCACGGACAATTGCGTTACCACTTGGTGTGTTACCCGGCTCACCGTTAATTTCAATATCTTGTGGTTTAACACGGCTAGAGTGTTCGTCTTGACGGATCTCACGATCTTGATAAGAGATCATGGCGATAGCACCAAATGAGCCTGCATCGCCTAAGTCCCAGTTATCACCAATTGAGCCACTAAAAATAGGCGCTACATTTTCTGTTTTATCAGCATATTCTGCGTCAAGTGACATAGCAGCAGTTAGTTTATCTAACTCAAGTGGGCGCACAGTTTTAAGACTAACGGTACCACCTAATGCCCCTTCAATCATGTCTGCAGTTGGAGACTTAACAACCTCAACAGTTTTTAGAAAGCTCGAAGGGTAATCCTGTAAGCTGATACCGTCACGTGAGTCACCCACTGTAGAGCGGCCATTTAACTCAACACGGTTTTGTGGTAAACCACGAATAGAAACGCTGTCACCAACACCAAAATCACTGTTGATTGAAACACCAGTAATACGTTGTAGCGCTTCTGCAATGTTATTGTCAGGTAACTTACCAATATCTTCAGCAACAATGGCGTCAACAATACGGCCATCTGTACGCTTTATAAGTGAGGCTGCTTTAAGGCTACCTAAAATACCTCTTACCTCAATAACTTCAAATTCGTTGTCGGCACTTGCTTGTTGTTCTTGGTTTTCTTCTGCAGCAAATGCTGATGTAGATAGCATAGCAACAAGGGCTGCACCTAACATTGTCGTGCTACGGTTAGACATTAAGCTTTTATTGTAAAGTACGGAACTTATTTTATTTAATTTAATATTCATGCCGATCTCTTATAGGTTGTGTGTGTTAAAACATGTTGAAATCACGTTATTACCAATTTAATTCTTGGTGTCTTAATTGTGATTGGTTTAAATGTAGCCAATGGTACAGGGTCTTGTCAACCAAAAGGTTAACCAATTGTGATTATTTTGTTCTTACATTAGACTTATTGGTAATATGTTAATAATCACCTAGCTGCAGTATGGTGTTTTGGCTCTCTAGGCAAATTACTGTTAGGCTGCGGTTTATACTGGCATTAGTCGTTTTAGACTTGCACCTAATGTGGTTAGCACTTAAAGTGTCAGAATGTTGTAAAAAAAGTAATAAGTTAAAATGAGTCAAGAACAAACTACACAAGCAAAAGAATTAACGGCTGAAGAGCAAGCACAAGCCCAGCAACAAAGTGTTATGTGGCAAAGAGAATGTTTTCAAAATGCACAAAAGCATTTGGCGGAAAAAGGTGTTATGCCGCAAAGCCTAGTTGAAAAAGAAAGCCGATTTATTGCACCCTTGTGTGCGTTGTGGAAATTTAAAGCACAAGACGGCAAGAAATATTGGGTAATTACTGGGCGGTTACCTACCGATCACGCCCATGAAAGTGCAGCAGAAAACCCTAGGGATGCGTTGCGTTATTTCTCGTTACAGTGGCAATTAAAAGCTGATCAAATAATGCAATCAGGCGCAGTAGATAAAACTAAAGTCGATTTTGCTAATCTTTTAATTAATCGCGCCCATGGTATTTACGAAATGTATGAAAAAGATCATCTGTGGACGAATGAACCAAGCTGATTTAGCACAATTGTATATGATAAAGCGAGCTTAATAGCTCGCTTTTTAATGCACTAAAGTAAATGGTTTAGTGTCAAACTGATTAATAGGGCATTGCATTCGTTGGCGGGGGATACCGGCTTCCATAAAAACGATACCTTGTTGTTCGAAACCATTTTGTTTAAAGCGCTCTACCTCGTTTAATATGCAGTTTATGCTTACGCTATCATAACCTTGTTGTTGTGCTAAATTGACAATGTAAGTTAATAGGGATTTATACACTGAGCGGTTACGATGCTCGGGTAAAACAGCAATTCGACCAATTAAGCCATCACTACATAAGCGCCCAGTTGCAACAGGTGTTTGACAATCATCAGTAACAAGCACATGCAATGCGTTGCAATCTAGGTTATCAAACTCTATGTGTTTGGGTATATGTAGTTCACAAACAAATACCCGCTCTCTGATTTGTTGTAGTAAATCCTTACCTGTATTCCACTCTACCTTGTCGATATGATAGCTCATAGAAACCTACCTTTAGCAAAACCAAATGCCCTCATTTAACAGTGTAGTAAAGGTTTGTATAAAAAATAAACTATTTTTTGAACTATTTAATTCATCGCCTGTCACGTGAATTTGATCTGTGAGGCATTTTACAGCTGATAAGTCATCAAGTGGTAAATTATAATTTTGTCCATTAACACTTAAAATTATTTCGTTTTCAAATACTTGATAAACAGCGCGGGTGCCGCCTAAGCGTTCAAAAAGGGTATCTGTATCGTGCATTAATTGTTCGACATCAGCTGGGCTATAAGCCTGCTCAGGGGGCATTAAATCCATTTCATGTTTTGGCTGACTAACGGTTGTACCTAACCAGGTTTTGAAGAGGGTGTCATTATCAAGTAGAGATTGAATTAATTGTTTTACTTGGTCTGCTTCAGCTTGAATAAGCTCACCTTTTGATGCTCTTAATGCTAATTGTTGATCGCTATAACGGGCATTACCTGCTTCGGTATCGATAATATGATCAGCAAAACTTGACAGTAAATCTTGTTGGTTTGGCGCTCTAAAACCCACAGAGTAATTAAGGGCATTTTCAACTGCATAGCCTTCGTGAGGGCAGCCAGGCGGAATATATAAAATATCACCAGGTTCTAAAATGCAATCAATAACGCCAGGGAATTGCTCAACCTGTAGCAAGGAGTTATTTTGCGCAAACTGTTTTAAATTGCTGTCAGGCATGCCAACACGCCAATGCCTTTTTCCTTCTCCTTGGATAATAAATACGTCGTATTGATCTAAATGAGGACCTACACCACCACCGGGTGTGGAAAAGCTGATCATTAAATCATCGATACGCCAGTTAGGAATAAACCTAAAGGGCTCTAATAATTGCGCTGCATCAGGATGCCAATGGTCAACCGCTTGTACTAACAGGGTTGAGTTTTGTTCGGTCAGTAATTCAAAATCTTCAAAAGGGCCATGGTGTGCTAACCATTCGTTGTTATGGTTAGTGACAATACGCGATTCAATACTTTCTTCAACGGCTAGGCCTGCAAGTTCATTAGCATCAAGTGGGTCTTCAAAATCAGTAAAACCTTGTTTGATCAACAGTGGCTTTTTTTGCCAATATTGAGATAAAAATTCTTGTTCAGTTAGGTTGTTTATCGTTAATTGATACATGATGACCACCACTCGATAGGAATAAAAAAAGCGAAAGGGTGACCTTTCGCTTTATAAACATTTTAGCTATAAGCTTTATGCTAAGTTATCAATAAACTCAACAGCACGACCAATATAGTTAGCCGGTGTTAGTTTTTTCATTTCGACTTTCGCTTCTTCTGGTAAATCTAAACCATCGATAAACTCAGCCATAATTTCTTGATTAACACGCTTACCACGGGTTAAGTCTTTTAGCTTTTCATATGGCTTTTCGATGCCATATTTACGCATAACCGTTTGAATTGGCTCTGCAAGAAGTTCCCAGTTTTGATCTAGCTCTTCTAGTAAACGTTGTTCATTTACTTCAAGTTTGCTTACACCTTTAAGCGTTGATTGGTATGCAATAAGAGCATAACCCATACCTACACCTAAGTTACGTAATACTGTTGAATCAGTAAGATCACGTTGCCAACGAGAAACTGGTAGCTTTTGCGCAAGGTGACCAAAAATTGCATTAGCAAGACCTAAGTTACCTTCTGAGTTTTCAAAATCAATCGGGTTAACTTTATGTGGCATTGTTGAAGAGCCAATCTCACCGGCAATAGTTTTTTGCTTAAAGTGATTAAGCGCAATGTATCCCCATGCATCACGGTCAAAATCTAATAATACAGTGTTAAAACGTGCAATCGCATCAAATAACTCTGCAATGTAATCATGGGGTTCAATTTGTGTGGTAAACGGGTTGAAGGTTAAACCTAGGCTAGTAACAAATTGTTCTGCATGGTTATGCCAATCATAATCAGGGTAGGCGCTAAGGTGCGCATTGTAGTTACCTACAGCACCGTTAATTTTACCTAGCATTTGAACTTGAGCAATTTGGTCGCGTTGACGCTTTAAACGCATATACACGTTAGCAAATTCTTTACCCATAGTAGATGGGGTTGCTGGTTGACCATGGGTACGGGTCATCATTGGCACAGCTTTATACTCAATTGCTTTTTCTTTCAACGCATCAAGTAATTGGTCGCAGTAAGGTAATAGTACACTATCACGTGCTTCGGTTAGCATTAATCCATGAGACAAGTTATTAATGTCTTCAGACGTACATGCAAAATGAATAAACTCATTGATGGCATGGAGCTCAGCGTTATCTGCTACTTTTTCTTTTAGTAAGTATTCAACAGCTTTAACGTCATGATTGGTAGTACGTTCAATGTCTTTTACGCGCTGTGCGTCTGCTTCACTGAAGTTATCAACTATTGCGTTAAGTAAAGCGTTCGCTTCATCGCTAAATGCCGGTACTTCTTTAATGGCATCAGCAGCTGCTAGCGCTTGTAACCAACGAACTTCCACTGTTACACGGTATTTGATTAAGCCAAATTCGCTGAAAATACTGCGTAGTTCAGTGGTTTTGCTGCCGTAGCGACCATCCACCGGAGAGATAGCTGTTAAAGCTGAAAGCTCCATAATAACTCCTAAATTTTAGTTTTGAACGATAATTAAATATGGTTTTTTGCAATGGCGATAATTTTTCGTTTTGCTAAGAAAAAGTGACGGCGTTTACCGCCCATTTGTCGCCATAGTACTGCACTGCGAATACCTGCCAATAATAGCGCACGTATTTTGTGTTGTACTAATTGCTGTTTTAGTAAATCAGGTTTGCCATAAACCTGAATTCGGTGCCCAAGGGGGCTAAGCACCTTTGAATAAATATCTGCAAGCGCCGCTATAACGGTGTCATCTGTAATGGCAAAGTGATCAAGACGACGTTTAATATCATCAATACTCTTGCCAAGCTCTGCCAAGCTTGTTGATTTTGCGCTGAGTGCACGCTCAAGCTGCATTAAACCGCCAACATACTTGACGATTTCAACATCTTTTTTTTCACCAGCGCTGAGTTGCTCTAATAAACATTGATAACCCGCACGTAAATTTGCTGTACCTTGATATACATCTGCAGGTGAATCAGGTGTCGTTTCTACAATACTTGAAAGTAACTTTTCAAGTTCATAATCATTACTACTGCCGTATTGCGCTATTTTTTGTACTTGTCTGGCAACTTGGCACATTGCAGCCAGTGCCATAACTTGGTGTTCATTCATTATTTGATCACCGAATCTATGATCCCACCACCAAGACATACTTCGTTGGCGTAAAAAACAGCTGATTGCCCCGGAGTAACTGCTTTTTGCGGCTCATCAAAAAGAACCCGAGCAAGGCCATCATCACCAACTAGCAGCGTACAGTTTATATCTTCTTGGCGATAACGAGTTTTTACAGTACAACGTGTGGTGCCTTTCGGGCCAACTCTATCAACCCAATGCAATTGGTTAGCATTTAAGCCGTTACTGTATAGGCGAGGGTGATCTTTACCTTGTCCTACAATAAGTACGTTACGTTCAATATCTTTATCAACTACGTACCAAGGCTCACCTGAACCTTCTTTCATTCCACCTATTAACAAGCCTTTACGCTGGCCAAGAGTGTGGTACATTAGGCCTTCATGTTCACCGACATTATTGCCTTCGGTGTCTTCGATAACACCAGGTTGAGCGGGTAAGAACTTTTGTAAAAAGTCTTTAAACTTTCGTTCGCCGATAAAGCAAATACCGGTGCTGTCTTTTTTATCATGTGTGATCAGATCTTGTTCTTCTGCGATGTGACGCACCTCAGGTTTGGCAATGTCGCCAACCGGAAACAATGTTTGAGCAATATGTTCATGGCTAAGTGTATATAAAAAGTAGCTTTGGTCTTTATTATCATCAAGACCACGGCACATAACATATTTATCATCACGTAGTTCGCGACGAACGTAGTGACCTGTTGCGATATAATCAGCACCTAATGCACCTGCGGCAAATTCTAAAAATGCTTTGAATTTGATTTCTTTATTACACATGATGTCAGGGTTAGGAGTACGACCTGCTTTGTATTCAGCTAAGAAATATTCAAATACGTTATCCCAGTATTCAGCTGCAAAGTTAACCGTATGTAGTTCAATGCCAAGCTTGTCACACACTGCTTGTGCGTCTTTTAAATCTTCAGCGGCCGCACAATACTCATCATTATCGTCTTCTTCCCAGTTTTTCATAAACAGGCCTTCAACTTGATAGCCTTGTTGCTTTAAGAGATAAGCAGATACTGAAGAATCAACACCGCCGGACATACCAACGATGACTTTAACGTGACTATTTTCGCTCATGAATTATTTCGCTTATACAGGTTACTGTCATTAACACTACTAACCACACGTTAATATGTAGGTGCAGTATAGCTACACATAACTTATGGATTAAGAAAGGCCGCGATTATAGCATGCAAACAAGAAATCTAGCCACCCAAAATATAAGTTTTGTAAATACCATTGCATGGCTATTTAGCAGCATTTTTGCAAATAACAAAGCGTGGGTTTGATTGAGAATTAATTCTGCTGTTTAGATAAAAGAATTAGATTAAAAGCAATAATCATCTAAAATGATTATAAAGAGAGCGTTGTGGTTATGTATATGTGCACATTAAGCCTTTTATGATTTGCGCTTATAGCGTTTTCAAATTTATAGCTTGATGAATAACTCGTATGACTTCTTAGTAATTTAATGATTAATTATGCTGGTAGTTGTCTTTGTGTGTATTAAATTACTAGGCTTTCGCTATGAAGTAGTGTTTTTATGCAAAGATTTGTAAAGGTGGTGTTTGATAAACTTTATTTTTGCGAATATTGATAATTTATAGCGTCAGGTTTTGCTTGGTAAAATTTGTTTGTAACGTGTTCAAGTTGGATTTACACCCTCAAAGGGGATTTTGACTAAAGTCAGGGTATTAAATGGATTCTATTTTTATTAAACAATCACTGTGTGCACTTATTGAGTATTTTTGTAGGGATGAGTGTGAAAAAATTAAGCTCAATGCCGCGAATGTAAACAGTGATTTGAGAAAAAAAGCATATTCACTATTTGAAAATCGCATAACAAGTAGTTTATACAATAAAGAATTAATTAATGATATTAATTCGTTATTCAATGGGTTGAAACAGCAAGTGATGAGTAAATCGCCTCAGCACGGGTTACTTGTTGAAATACTGCATAACTGGTGGCATGAGTGGGCTTATGTCTATTTGATGCAAAGTAAAGTTGTTACGAACTTACCTGTTGAAATCCAAAATGTAACGCATCTTACTCATGGAAATACCCAGCCGCTTAGGCAACATGAGCTCAGTCATTATGCCAATTTGTTCACTCAAGTACCGATCCCATTATGTAATGTTAGTACGGTAACGGGGGATATAATCAGGATCAATCAACGGTTCGTTGATGTGTTTGGTTATACCATTGAGGATGTGCCGACACTTGAAATTTGGTGGCTTAAAGCATACCCAGATCCTACTTATCGAAAGTGGGTACTTGAAACGTGGCAATCAGCCGTAGAGTTTGCGAAAAACCACGCCACAGATATTCAACCAAAACATTACCAAGTAACCTGTAAAAATGGCCAAACCATTACCATGGAAATTTCAGGTATCGCGATTGAAAATGAATTTTTAGCGATTTTCAAAGATGCCACTCAACAGATTGCCGCTGAAGATATTTTGCGTGACATGGCATTTTTAGATTCACTCACCCAAATAGCGAATCGTCGACGATTCGACGAAAAAATAGTACAAGAGTTTAATAAGGCTATACAGAATAACGAACCGCTTTCAATTTTGTTAATCGATATAGATTTCTTCAAAAATTATAATGATAGCTATGGTCATTTAGCAGGGGATGAATGTTTATTTCAAGTTGCGCAATCTATATGTAGCGCAGCAAGCGAAAATGACGATTTTGTGGCGCGTTACGGTGGCGAAGAATTTGTGGTTATATTACCAAGCAGTCAACGAGAAAGGGCGTATCGCGTAGCTGAAAAAATACAGCAAGAGCTTAAAACGTTGAGTTTGCCGCATAAATTTGGTGAAACCAACGAAGTTACTGTCAGTATAGGAATAAATACGATTCACTCTGGCTCACTAAGAGCGAATTATATTCAGTTTTTGGAAGGCGCTGATAAGGCTTTGTACAAAGCTAAGCAACAAGGACGAAACAGCATCGCTTATATTGACTAAGCGATGCGCTTATTTACTCACCTTGGATTAACTGGTAATTCCCGTTTTTAATGTTATCCAACGTATATTGACCAATCTTATAACGAATTAACCGTAGTGTTGGGTAACCAATGTGCGCTGTCATGCGCCGAACCTGACGGTTTCTACCTTCGGTGAGTGTAATGCTTAACCAGCTAGTAGGAATGTTTTTGCGCTCACGAACTGGGGGCGTGCGTGGCCATAAATGGGGTGGTTGTAAACGTTCTACTTTGGCTGGCAAAGTCATGCCATCTTTAAGTTTTACACCGCTAGAGAGGGCTTCAATTGCTTCATCGGTAGGTTCTCCTTCTACTTGCACCCAGTATGTTTTGCTGGTTTTCTTATTCGGTGCCGTGAGTGTGTTTTGTAGTTTTCCACAATTGGTTAGCAGTAACAGGCCTTCGCTATCTCTATCTAATCGCCCCGCAGCATAGACTCCTTTTATATCGATATAATCAGCCAAGGTTTTGCGGTTATCTTCATCTGTGAATTGACATAACACATCAAAAGGTTTGTTAAATAAAACTATTTTACGTTCTGCCAATGGAATTTGTGGTTTTATTTCACGCTTAGAGGTCGACTGAGCAGGTTTAGTGTTACGGCGAGTTAAGTCTCTATTAAAGTTTCTGCCACTACTACGACGTTGGTTGGGTTTATTGCCTGTCATTGTTATATGCACCGGGCCGGTTTTGGTAAGCCAGCAATTTTTGTTGCTTGCTTAGCCGGGCCTTTGGGAAATAGTTTGTACAAATAAATACTGTTGCCTTTATCTTCACCAAGGGCTTTAGCCATGGCTTTGACTAACATTCTAATAGCAGGACTGGTGTTGTATTCAAGGTAGAAGTCACGAACAAAGTTTATAACTTCCCAGTGTTGCTCCGTCAGTGTAATGTTTTCTTGCTCGGCTAAAATAGGGGCGAGCTCTGGAGTCCAATGCTGATGGTCTAGCAAATAGCCTTGTTTATCAGTTTCAATATGTTGCTGGTTAAATTCTAACATAAGTTACCAAGTGATAGATTGAGTGGTTGAGAGCGTTAATGCGACAAAATCGGTGTAATCCAGACCCTCATCGGGTTGTGAAATTATGACATTTCGGGCTGATGCGTCTTCAGTTAACACTAATAATTTAGCTGCTAGCTGGCGATATAGTGCAATTGAAAAGCAGGCGTCACTGACTAACAAGACTTTGTCATCCGATTGAATTAAATTAGCAATTCGCGCATTGTCGTAATAGCTAATGGGCTTGGAAAAAATATGTAAAGTACTCATAAATTGATTACCTGTTGCTGCTGAGCAATTAATTTACTTTGTGCTTTAAAATCTAATGCCTTTGCATCAATGAGCAAATCATTTATATCTAGGTTGTAGTCAATAAGGGACTTCTCACACACATAGATATTCTCAACATCGTAAATTTCGAGGGTTTTAATGCTCTTAAAATAGTTCTTTAAACCCAGCGATTCAGGTTTTTGCTGTTTTTTTAACGCAAGTACTGCTGGGCCTGTAAATAACCAGCTAATGTTCTGCTCAATTGCAGCAAAAATTAAGGTCATATCAAGGGCGTCACGTATATGTAAATCATCAAAAGGGCTATGTTGGCTTAGTACTAAAACGTTAATCATTTAAATTGCACCCATTTATCGGCTTCACTGGCAAGCATGGCAAATTCAGCAAGCCCTGCAACAGTAAATACATTGGGCGTGGCGATGTTAAGTCCGCGCTTTTCTGCAGCAGTGACACAGAGAATTAAATTAATACCGTGTTGATGTAATTCTTGCCACAAAGAATTAATAGCGAGCTCGTCGGTAGCTAAATTAATCGACTCGCTGGCGTGATAAACGCCTTGCTGGTATAAAAATATCGCATCTATACTGTGGCCTTGCTGTAAACATGCCGTAGCGAATTTATATAAACGTTGTGTGGTGTCGTGATCTGATGGTGCGCTATGCAGTGAAAGTACAAATCTTGCCAAAACTGATCCAAAAAAAAGCCCCTAAAGAGGGGCTATTTTAACAGAACTTTCTAATTAGTCATTATTTGCGCCAAGTAGAGCAAGCAATGAGGTAAATAAGTTATATACACTTAAGTATAAAGATACTGTTGCGCGGATATAATTTGTTTCACCACCATTAATGATACGGCTGGTATCAAATAAGATGAGGCCTGACATAATTAAAACCACCGCCGCGTTTAACACCATAAACATCAATGAACTACCCAAGAAGATATTAACGATGCTGGCAACAATGACGACTAATAGGCCAACTGTTAAAAAGCCACCCATAAAAGAGAAGTCTTTCTTAGTGTTCAGTGCATAAGCTGATAAACCAAAGAAAATTAATGCCGTTGAACCTAACGCTTGCATAATCAACATTGGGCCATTAGGCATCGCTGCGTAATAGTTTAGCATCGGCCCTAAGCCTGCGCCCATTAAGCCAGTAAATGCAAACACCCATGCCACACCAGACGCACTATCCGCTTTTTTATTAACAACGAATAATAAGCCAAATGAAATAAGAGTAAAAACTAACCCCATAAAGTAAGGTAGTTGTAATGCCATTGATATACCAGCCGTCACTGCACTAAATGCTAATGTCATGGCCAGTAAGAAATAGGTGTTTTTAAGTACCTTGTTTGTTTCAATGGTCGACATAACCGGTTTAGCGGTATTGTACGAATGATTAAATGCCATTGTAGAGCTCCTTTAAGTGAAACTTGTTGTAGTTCCGATAATTAACTAGAGTTAGATTATCAAGACTTATATATTTGGGCAAATGTTTGTAGTTCAATAGACCATGAAATAAATATAAAAGTTCCTTTTTGTATGATTATCCAGCACTACTGCACGAAGAATATGCAAATCAATTGTTTTTTAAGCACTTAAAAAGTTTTTTACAAAAAAAGCTTCACAAAGGGCACGGCTTTATCTATTATGCACGCCGTCGGAGAGATGGCAGAGTGGTCGAATGCACCGGTCTTGAAAACCGGCAGGGGTTTGTAGCCCCTCTAGGGTTCAAATCCCTATCTCTCCACCACCTAATTTAAAATAGTTATGAGTACACTCTTACTCGTGACTTATAGCAGTTTCGGAGAGATGGCAGAGTGGCCGAATGCACCGGTCTTGAAAACCGGCAGGGGTTTGTAGCCCCTCTAGGGTTCAAATCCCTATCTCTCCACCATATATTAAAACCCGCTATGTGCGGGTTTTTTTATGCCTCGATTTTCTGTCCCGTAATATTATTACGACCATAGTCTGTGTTTCGAACTGATAAAACATGATGCATGATTAATACATATACTTTCTTGTTCTAGGACGCTTAATGAAACACAAACTTGCAAAGAGCGTTGCATTATCGCTACTTTCTCCAATTATTATAGGTAGTTTATTAGGTGCCTATTATGCCGCCACTTTAAATGGCGATGCGTTTACTATCTTTTTTAACTTACTAATGAGTGCTATTGCCAATGCCCATATAGTGGGGTTAACAATGGCAGCCTTTGTCGTTCCTGGGTATTTGTTGATGTTTAAATATGCCAAAGTCAATTATTCAGGCGTATTAACGCTCGGATTACTCGGTGGGGCAATTTTTAGTTACTTACTCAGTGCCACTGAAGGGATGGTGTTTTTAGTTAATACATCTATGTCGGCTGTTGCAGCTGGTTTGTTTTTATATGGTTTAAGAAAAGGCGCTTTAAAACAACAGTGACTGCAATCGAGGAATTATTAACCAAGCATACTGAAATTTAGGGTAAATTGTTTTTTTTTGCCCTGAAAAGGTTTCAATTATTGGCCACAAAGAGTACCTTTAGCTACTGTATGTTTGATAAGAAGTAGTTTGGTATGCAAAAGCAAGAATTTTACCAGTCATTAGTTAAACAAACTGAGTCGCTAATTGCTGGTGAGACTAACATTATTGCCAATATGGCAAATATAAGCGCACTGTTGTTTACATCATTAGACGATGTAAATTGGGCGGGCTTTTATTTAATGGATTCCCCATCAGAATTAGTATTAGGTCCGTTCCAAGGTAACCCTGCGTGTATTCGCATCCCAGTAGGGAAAGGGGTATGTGGAACTGCCGCTGCAACTGCAAAAACTCAACTCGTTGAAGATGTACACGCATTTTCAGGCCATATAGCCTGTGATGCTGCGTCCAATTCTGAAATAGTAATACCGATCCATAAAAATGGTGAAGTTTACGCTGTTTTAGATATCGACAGTCCGAGTATCGCTCGGTTTGATGCTGAAGATAAGCAAGGTTTAGAAGCTTTAGTCGCCTGTTTTGAGGCAGCTTTAGCATGAAAGACTTGCTAAATGTACAGGATTATCTGTTTGCCATCACCGATGTTGGTGATTGGGAAGGGGATGAAGAACACGTAGCTGAAACGCTAAACGATTTAATTCACATTGCTTGGGAGCGTCTACCAGATGACCTTGAATGTGAATTGATCGACGAAATTATTAATGGTATTTGGGAACACCTTCGTGGCGATATGGCGCTTGTAGAGGCTGAGTTCGAAGAGTTGACCGACTGGGTAACACACTATGTCGATTCATCAATCGATGAGAAGATGTAATAAAAGGTTCTAAGATGGAAACCACAAACAAGCTAAAAGATATTAATGAAGTATTGGAATTCTTATATCAAGAATTTCCACAATGTTTTAAACAAAAAGACGGTATCAAGCCGCTGAAAGTGGGTATCTTTAAAGATATCGCTGAGCGTATTGAAGGGTCAGAAAAAGTAAGTAAAACTCAAGTTCGTCAAGCGCTTAGAAAGTATACTTCTAACTGGCGTTACCTTGAAGCAGTAACAAAATCTGAATTCCGTATTGATCTTGACGGTAATCAAGGCGAAAAAGTAGAGCAAGAGCATATTGACCATGCTCAAAAAGCGCTTGAAGAAAGCCGTGCGAAGATGGCTAAACGCAAAAAGCCACAACGCCCTCGTAATGATTCAGACACAAAATCTTACAAAAAGAAACCAGGCCACTTTGCCAAAAATGGTGATAAAAACGCTAAGGTTAATAATGCCCCTGCAAAAGCTGCACCGGCAAAACGCTCAGGTAAAATTGAACCTTTACCAGCGAGTGAGGTCAAGGTTAATAACAAAGTTAAAGTTAAACTTGGCCAAGCCCTTGTTAATGCCACAATTACTGAAGTGAACAAAGATGATGTTCATGTAGAATTAGTAACGGGTATGCAAGTTAAAACAAAAGCAGACAGCCTGTATATCATTTAAGCTGTATATAAAATTAAGGAGTTGTGTATGAGTCAGAAGTTTACGCTCATTCCGTTAGTCGCGGCCCTGTTTACGGGTTCATTATTTGCGTCAAATGAAGTTGCTGATAATTTGACAGAAAAAGACTTGCCTGTTCTCAAGCAAGAAAGTCAACACAGTACGGCTAGCAAACGGGTGACAAACTTATTTACTCGTGCACACTATAAACCAATTCGTTTTAATGATGCGCTTTCTAGTAAAGTGTTTGATCGTTATATCGAATCCCTTGATTTTAATAAAAGTGTCTTTTTGGCTGCGGATATTGCTTCTTTTGAACAATACCGCAACCAATTTGATAATGCCTTAACCACAGGCAAATTAGATTTTACGTTTGATATTTTTAATTTAAGTATGAAACGTCGTTTTGAGCGCTATGATTACTCACTTAGCTTGCTTGAAAACGAAATGACATTTGACAAAGACGACGAGTACTTTTTTGATCGTGAAGAGGCTGATTGGGCGAAAACCCAAGCAGAACTTGATGAGCTTTGGCGTGAACGCGTTAAGTATGACGCGCTACGTTTAAAAATGACGGGTAAAGATTGGGAAGGCATCAAAGAAGTGCTTACCAAACGCTACCACAATGCGCAAAAGCGTTTAGTGCAAACTAATAGTGAAGATGCATTCCAAATTGTGATGAATTCATTTGCAAGAAGCATTGAAGCGCATACATCTTACCTTTCTCCGCGCCGAGCTGAGCAATTCAAGATGGATATGGATCTTGAATTAGAAGGCATTGGTGCGGTGCTAAGCTACGATGAAGATTACACGGTTATTCGAAGTCTTGTTCCAGGTGGTCCCGCTGATAAATCTGAACAAATCAAAGCCGATGACCGTATTATCGGTGTTGCACAAGATGGTGAGGAATTTGTTGATATCATAGGTTGGCGTTTAGATGATGTAGTTGACTTAATTAAAGGTCCGAAAGGCACTAAGGTGCGTCTACAATACCTAAAGGGCGCAGATGCCCATGGTACCCCGAAAGTGGTTGAGATCACCCGCGATAAAATTCGTTTAGAAGACAGAGCTGCAAAATCAGAGGTTTTCGAAGCGCAGTATTCAGATTTAACCAGTAAAATTGGTGTCATAGAAATACCAGGCTTTTACAACAACCTGTCGAAGGATGTGAAAGTTGAACTCGCTAAGCTTAAAGAAGCCAAAGTAGATGGGATTATTATCGATTTGCGTCAAAATGGTGGTGGCTCTTTATATGAAGCGACTCAGTTGTCTGGTTTGTTTTTTGATCAAGGCCCTGTGGTGCAGATCCATACTTTAAATAACCGTATTGAAGAGCAAAAAGACAGAGACGGCGTTACATTCTATGATGGCCCATTGACCGTTTTAGTTGACCGCTACAGCGCATCAGCATCAGAAATATTTGCCGCTGCGATGCAAGATTATGGCCGTGCCATAGTGATTGGTGAACAGACATTTGGCAAAGGTACCGTACAACAGCATAAAGGGTTGGGCAGAGCGTATGATTTGTATGACAATCCATTAGGAAGCGTACAGTATACCATTGCTAAATTTTATCGTATTAACGGTGGCAGTACTCAGCATAAAGGTGTAATACCGGATATTTCATTTCCATCAGCGATAGACCCTGCTGAGTGGGGTGAAAGCCAAGAAGATAACGCCTTGCCATGGGATAGTATTATCCGCGCTAAATATAATTCGGTAGATAATTTAAAGCCTGCAATTAGTTATATTAACAAGCAACACAATGAGCGGATAAAAACTGAGCCTGAGTTTAATTATGTGTTTGAAGATATCACTCGCTACAAAGAAGAGAAAGATCGTAAAACCATCTCTTTAGTCGAAGCAACACGCATTAAAGAGAAAGAAGAAAACGAGGCACGTGCTTTAGCACGAACCAATGAGCGACTTGTACGATTAGGTGAAAAACCCGTTGAAAATTTAGATGATTTACCTGAAGTACTTGACGATTTAGATCCGTTCTTAGAAGAAGCTGCATTGATAACGCAGGACTATATTAAGTTTGGCCGTATTGCGAAAAAGTAATGGCAAAATATAATAACTTTAAAAAGGCGCATTAGCGCCTTTTTTGCTGCCTAAAGCAAGATGAATTGCTATAATCGACGATTAAACGCTGATAAAAAACCATATTATAAATGGTTAAAGCGCTAAAGAATAATAATTAAACGCGTACATAGTTACGTGTAGGAGTCTCAATTTTGATGCCAATAGAAGAAAAACCCGTTAAGCAAGCAAGCTTTTGGGACGCGCTGATACCTATCTCAGTGTTAATTTGTTTATTAGGTGCGGCTGTGTATTTATTTGGTGATAGCTCTTCATCAGGTCCTAACCAAATTGCACTTTTGTTTGCTACATTTACAGCAGCTTTGATCGGTCTTAAAAACGGTTACACTTGGAAAAAGCTTGAAGATGCCATGATAGAAGGGATTACTTTGTCCTTGGGGGCTATTCTCATTCTCCTTATGGTAGGTGCCTTAATTGGTACGTGGTTGCTTTCTGGTACTGTGCCCACTTTAATTTATTATGGCCTACAAGTTATTAATCCAAGTTGGTTTTATGCCGCAAGCTGTCTAATTTGTGGCATTGTTGCAATGAGTATTGGTAGCTCATGGACTACGGCTGCAACCATAGGTACTGCATTACTTGGTGTTGCTACTGGTTTAGGTTTAGATCAGGTGGTTACTGCTGGTGCGGTCATATCAGGAGCTTACTTTGGTGATAAACTCAGTCCTTTATCAGAAACAACTAATTTAGCACCCGCTGTTGTCGGTGCAGATTTATTTGACCATATTCAGCACATGCTTTGGACAACAGTACCCAGTTTTATAATTGCATTGATCATATTCATTGTAATGGGTTTTAATGCCAATGCTGCAAATGAAGCTGGGCGGATTGACGAAATTACCGCTATTTTACAGCAAAATTTTAATATTGGGATTGAAATGCTCGTGCCTTTAATTGTTTTATTGGTACTGGCAATTAGAAAAATGCCAGCGTTTCCTGCTATTTCTATTGGCGCAGTAATTGGTGCTATTTGGGCTATGTTATTTCAGTCAGACTTAATTGCCACTCAGATTGATGTATCTCAAGGGCAACTCATTGGTTATTTCAAACTGATTTGGGCTACATTTTTTGACGGTTTCACCGTTGTCACTGGTGACGATAAAATGGATTCATTGCTCAGCGGTGGTGGTATGGCTGGTATGTTAACAACCACGTGGTTAATTATGACGGCCTTAATGTTTGGTGCCATTATGGAAAAGACCGGCTTACTGGACATTTTTGTTAAAAGTATTCTTAAAATTGCGAAAAGTACGGGCTCACTTATCACTGCTACAATCGCTACGTGTATCGGTACCAATGTAATTGCCGCCGATCAGTATATCGCGATTGTTGTGCCTGGGCGTATGTATAAAGATGAATATGAAAAGCGTGGTTTGAAACCGGTAAACCTATCACGGACATTAGAAGATGGCGGTACTATTACCAGTCCGTTAATTCCTTGGAATACGTGTGGTGCATACATGCAAAGTGTTTTACATGTAAATCCATTTGATTATCTATTCTATGCCTTCTTTAACTTAATAAATCCTTTCTTAGCCGTTGTCTACGCATATTTAGGTATTAAAATTTTACGAATAAAACCTAAACAACAGGCTTAAATTAATACGTGCTCCTCAGTATGGGGAGCCCATTGGAGTTTACTCATGGCTGTAAGTAATAAACCTCAAGCGCAATACCTTAAAGATTATCAAGCCCCTGACTTTAATATTGAACATGTTGATCTCACATTTCATTTAAGTCCATTGAAAACTGAAGTTATATCCGTATTGACGCTGCAAAGAACAACAGATAACGATGCTGATTTAATACTTGATGGTATCGACTTGCAACTTATTTCAGTGCAAGTTGATGGCCAAGATTACAGTGACTATAGTGAACAATCTGAACAGTTAGTGATAAAGAGTCTGCCTGCTCATTGCCAATTGCGTATTGTTACTTGTACGTCTCCGGAAACAAATACCTCATTAGAAGGGCTGTATTTATCGGGTGGGGCATACTGTACGCAGTGTGAAGCACAAGGGTTTAGAAAAATAACCTATTATTTAGACCGTCCGGATGTACTTGCCAGCTTTGATGTGACAATAATCGCAGAGCAGAAGTTTGAGCACCTATTATCAAACGGAAATAAAATTGATGAGGGTCTGCTTGCAGATGGACGCCATTTTGCAAAATGGCAAGACCCCTTTAAAAAGCCAAGTTATTTATTTGCGTTAGTGGCGGGTAGCTTTGATGTTTTAAGCGATAAATACGTAACTAAAAATGGCCGAAATGTAGAGCTCGCTTTATTTGTAGATAAGGGTAATTTAGCTAAAACGCCCCATGCTATGGCGTCATTAAAAAAATCGATGCAATGGGATGAAGAGCGTTTTAACCTTGAATATGATCTTGATATTTATATGATTGTTGCCGTTGATTTTTTCAATATGGGCGCTATGGAAAATAAAGGGCTAAATATTTTTAACTCTAAATGCGTTTTAGCCAATCAAGAAACCGCTACAGATAAAGATTATCACACGATTGAATCCATAGTAGGCCATGAGTATTTTCATAACTGGACAGGTAATCGTGTTACTTGCCGAGATTGGTTCCAGTTATCGTTAAAAGAAGGGCTAACGGTTTTTCGTGACCAAGAATTTAGTAGTGATCTGGGGTCACGAGCACTCAATAGAATTGATGCGGTTAAAGTTATGCGTACCCATCAATTTAGTGAAGACGCAGGCCCGATGTCTCACCCTATTAGACCAGAAAAAGTTATTGAAATGAATAACTTTTATACGGTTACAGTGTATGATAAAGGCGCAGAAGTCATTCGCATGATGCATACCTTATTAGGTGAAGAAAAGTTTCAACAGGGTATGGCGCTTTATTTTAAACGCCACGATGGGCAGGCTGTTACCTGTGATGATTTTGTTTCAGCAATGAGTGATGCATCAGGTATTGATTTAACACAGTTTAAGCGGTGGTATAACCAAGCCGGTACGCCAAGGTTAAGTGTTCAGCAGTACTTTGATAAAGACACTGCAACCTTCACGCTATCAATTACGCAAACCGCACCTGTTAATCACCCAGATAATGCACCTTTACATATCCCGTTTGCGATTGAGTTATTAGACGTGCAGGGTCAGAGTATCCCGCTATCGTTTAATGGTGAACAGATTGATTCAGTACTCAATGTGACTGAGCACACGCAAGAATTCAATTTCGATGGCATAACAGAGCAGCCCGTTGCCGTATTGCTTGAAGACTTCTCAGCGCCTTGTATTCTTGAACAAACCACCGATGAAGCCAGTTTATTACATATAATGCGTTTTGCTCGCAGTGATTTCTCTCGTTGGGATGCCCAACAAAAACTGTTTGTTATGGCTGTTAAACAGGCAATAGATTCATCAACAGAGGTTAAATTAAGTAACCATGTAATTGAAGTGTTTATCGCCTTACTTGCTAACTTAGACGGTGATTTAGCACTGACTGCAGAACTATTGAAATTACCGAGCTTTGATACTTTAGCAGCAGAATTTGATGTTATACCGGTCGACAGTATTTTAAATGTGACAGAGCAGTTTGAGTTACAGCTTGCACAGGCATTAAAACCTGCACTTATTAGCTGTTATAAACAGTTAACTGATGACGGTTCATTAAGTGCTAAAGCGGTTGCTGTAAGAGCGCTAAAAGGCCAGTGCCTGCACTATTTAGCTAAAACTGATGACAACCAAGTCGTCGAGTTGTTATCTGGTGCGGCGCAATCGACTAATATGACCAATGTTTTAGCCGCGCTCAGTGCTGTGGTTAAAGCACAACACCCACTAACAGATGAACTGTTAAATAAATTTGATGGTCAATGGCGCCATGATGTATTGGTGATGGATAAATGGTTTGCTTTACAGGCTATGCAAACTAAACAAGGTGCTATCGAGCATATTAAGTCTTTATATGAACACCCTTGTTTTGATTTTTCAAATCCTAACCGCGTTAGAGCACTGATCGGAAGCTTTAGTCATTTCAATATTGCTCAATTTCATCGAGTTGATGGAGCTGGATATGCTTTATTAGGGGATTTGCTAATTAAGCTTAATGCAATTAATCCGCAAAATGCCTCACGTATGCTTACCCCGTTTATGTCGTGGCGTCGTTATGACGAAACTCGTTCTGTGGCAATGAAAGCTCAATTAGTGCGTTTATCGCAACTTGATAATTTAAGTGATGATTTATTTGAGAAAGTCGAAAAAGCATTAGCATAAACATGAAAGAGTATTACTTTTTACTTAATCTCACTTATAAACAATGTATGGATTACTACGACGGTAAATATACTTCAGTGCAAGTTACTGAAGATGGCGGAAAAACAGTTCGTTTTGCCGCCCATCACCTACGTCCTTTTATCTCTTCTTTGGGGGTAAGAGGGCGGTTTCGGCTATTACTAACATCAGAAAATCAATTTATTCGGCTTGAGAGAGTCAGCTAACAAATTTAAAATAATTACATATTTATATTATCTTTTTGTTAATTCAGTTTGTCCTATTGTTAATTTCCGTGTATAAATTATCTGGTAGGACGTCTTACCATCACGTAAACGTCAATTAAATTGTAAATTAATGGTCGTTTCAACGCGTTCTATTTGTAATTTTTATGTTTCGGTTCTATCGTTACTACTACACTAAAAACAACAACTTGATCACAAAATTACCCGCGACAGGGGGAAACACACAATGATAAGAAGATCGCTTTTTGTTAAAAATAAAATAGTTTTAGGTCTAGCTGCTGCTACGTTAGGCTTAACTGCAGGCGCTACTCAAGCCGCTAATTTCGAAGTAGGTGGCTTTGATGTTACGTTCGATTCAAACTTTTCGTATGGACAAAGTATTCGTGTAGAAGATCGTGACTTTGCGCTTATCGGTAAAAGTAATAGCCCTGCACTTGATTGGACTGGTTATGATCCAGCCCTTAACCCTATTTACTCATCGCAAGATGTATGGGCACAACCTGGTGCTTATTCGAATAACGGTGATGCAGGAGATTTGAATTTTGATAGTGGTGAGTCATTTTCAAAACTATTGAAAGGCACGCACGACCTGTCAATCAGCAAAGACAATTTTGGTTTATTTACTCGCTTTATGTACTTTTATGACTTTGAGTTAATGGACGGTGATCGCGCCTATGTTAATCCAGTGTCAGGTGGTGGAGTTGACCCATGTGATGATGACGATACTAAAGAGCAGGTATGTGCCGATTTACGTTTACTTGATGCTTATGTATGGGCCAACTTTGATTTAAATGATGGTAATAACCCGTTATCAATTCGTTTAGGTCAACAAGTAGTTAACTGGGGGGAGAGTACCCTGATTTCTCATGGTATTAATGTTAACCCAGTTGATATTGACCGTTTGAAAGCTCCGGGTGCAGAGCTCAAGGAAGCATTTATTCCTGTCGGCATGTTATGGGCCTCACTAGGTATTACTGAAAACTTAAACCTTGAAGCTTTTTACCAATATGAATGGCATGAAACACGTTTACCTGCGGCAGGAAGTTATTTTTCAACTAATGACTTTGCTTCAGAAAACGGTTATCAGCAAAATATTCAATTAGGTTTTACCTCAAACCCAGATATTGATTTAGAGTTTTTAACTAATCAGCTAAATGGTTTGCAGGATCAATGGTTAGCTACAGCTGCAGCAACCGGTGTAAATCCACAAAGCCAAGCTGGACAAGAGTTACTCGCTAATATGTATATGGCTTACCCAACTAAAGTTGCCTTGAAGGGTAAAGGGGATGCCGGTAAAACTGAGCCTAAAAATGGTGGTCAGTATGGTTTACGCTTAGGTATGTTTTTACCTGAATTAAACGACACTGAGGTTGCACTGTATCATATTAACTACCATAGCCGCCGTCCGTTGATATCTGGACAAGTATCAAACTTTACCTCAGCTGCTATCGCTGAAGATTTAGCAATGATCATGTCGACAGAAATTACAGACGATAATGTCACTGATTTAAATGCATTTACTCAAGGTAAACTTGAATACCCAGAAGACATTAAATTATATGGTTTAAGTTTTAACACGTCATTAGGTGAAACCGCATTTGCCGGTGAATTTGCCTTTCGTGAAGATGAGCCATTACAAATTGATGACGTAGAATTACTGTATGCAGGTATGCCAGAGCAACTTGCTGTTGCAGGTATACGACCTGATTTTGCCGGTATTTCACAAATGAGCCCAGGAGATAGTATTAGTGTTGTTGGGCCAGGTGAAACGGCACAAGGCTATATTGAGCGTAATACAGCACAAATTCAATTTACCGCAACACACTTGTTTGGCCCATCACTGGGTGCTGACAGCTGGGCTGTGGTGGGTGAAGTAGGCGGTGTTAGAATTAATGACATGCCAGAGTATGATGAATTGCGTTTGAACGTTTCAGGCACAGGTCGTAGTGGTGTAATTACGGGGCCGGGCACTGATGATTACTCTACTTTGCATTTAGGCTTATCGAATGGTCCAGAAACTAACCCATTCCCGACTGCGTCTGCTTGGGGTTATCGTTTAATCGCCAAAGGTGATTATTATAACTTCTTTAAAGGGGTTAACTTCTCACCTCGCTTTGTATTTTCACATGACGTAAATGGTATTACACCTGATCCTATGTTTCTATTTATTGAAGATCGTAAGTCTTTAGGTGTTACTGCTAACTTCAACTATCAAAATGCATGGTCGTTTGATTTCAGCTATAACTCTTTCTGGGGTGGTGGCGAAACAAATACTTTCTCTGACCGTGATTACGTTTCTTTCAATATTAAATATTCAATTTAAGGGTATCATTATGATTAAAAAACCTACCCTCATCGCATTAGCTGTTTGCGGTTTTCTTTCGACAAATGCGGCGGTTGCTAAAATGTCTGCCGAAGAAGTTGCCCGTTTAGGCAAAGATTTAACGCCAGTAGGGGCACAAAAGGCTGGCAATGCCGATGGCTCAATTCCCGAGTGGACAGGAGGGATCACTAAAGCGCCTGCGGGCTATACGCCGGGAATGCATCACCCAGATCCATTTGCTGATGACAAAGTTCTTTTTACCATTGATAAGTCAAATGTTGCTAAATACAAAGACAACTTAAGCCCAGGCCAAGTTGCATTATTTGAAGCTTACCCAGATACGTTTAAGATGAATATCTATAAAACGCATCGCAGTGCCTCTAACCCACAATTTGTGTACGACGCAACTAAGCAATATGCACCAACAGCTGAGTTGATTGAAGGCGGTAATGGTATTAAAAATACAGCCATAGGTATTCCTTTTCCTATTCCAAAGGATGGCCTAGAAGCTATTTGGAACCATTTACTCCGCTATCGAGGCTTATCAATTGAGCGCTTTGGTGGTCAAGCTGCACCAACCGCATCAGGTTCTTATAATATGGTTGGCTTCGATGAGCAGTTGCTTGTTAAATATTCAGACCCCGCAGCGACACCTGCTGAATTACAAGAGTCTAATATTTTATTTAAGTTCAAACAAAAGGTGACTCAGCCTGCAAGACTTGCCGGTACTGCTCTGTTAGTTCATGAAACTATGGACCAAATATTAACACCTCGCCAAGCTTGGACTTACAATACAGGCCAACGCCGTGTACGTCGTGCACCCAATGTAGCATATGATGCACCAGGTACAGCGGCTGATAGCCTTCGTACGACTGATGACTTTGATATGTTTAACGGTTCTCCAAACCGCTATACATGGACATTGAAAGGTAAAAAAGAGCTTTATATTCCTTATAACAGCTATAAATTACACAGTGACAAACTTGAATACGATGACATCTTAATGCCGGGGCATATCAATCCTGAGCATGTGCGTTATGAAAAGCACCGTGTTTGGGTTGTGGAAGCTAACTTAAAAGAAGATACGCGTCATATTTATAAAAAACGTGTTTTCTATATTGATGAAGACAGCTGGCAAATACATGTAACTGATATTTATGATAATCGTGACCAAATGTATCGTGTCGCAATGGCACATGGTTTAAATTATTATGATGCATTAACAAACTGGAGCACGCTTGACGTATATCATGATTTGAATTCTCGCCGTTATTTAGCAATTGGTTTAGATAACCAAGAAAAAATGTATGATTTCTCAAAATCATTCAACGACAATGAATTCACATCGAATGCGCTACGTCGCGCAGGCCGTTAAAGTTAACTGGCACCTAATATGGTTAGGTGCCTTTTTTATCAAGCCGCGTTTGTCTTTCTGACACGCTCTGGTTATTCCATTTGCATGATTTTTCGACAAACACATTCTCCTCAAGGCGATTTTAATTTATGAAGTATTTGCTTTATGCGGGGTTTAGTGCCTTAGCAAGTCTTACTTTTGCATTATCAGCAGCGCCACAGCCTGCCATTAGTGCGCCAAAAGCTGACAAAACACTGCTCACAGATATTGAATATAACGGCGACAAACTGGTTGCGGTTGGAAAGTTCGGTACTGTTATTACCAGCGACGATGCTAAAGTGTGGCAACAAGCAGCGGTGCCAACACAAGTGTTATTGACCGCGGTTAATTTTATTAATCCACAGCAAGGTTGGGCATGTGGACATGATGCAACTATTATCAACACCCAAGATGGTGGCTCACAATGGCAGCTACAGCATGTCAAAGAGTCTCTTGATAAGCCTTGCCTCGATATTCTATTTACTGATCAACAACACGGTTTTGCCGTTGGTGCATATGGTATGTTTTATGTGACCAACGATGGCGGCGCGAATTGGCGCAAGCGCTTTTTAGATAGCTTACTATTTGCAGAAGACCGTGATTATTTAAATGATCTAAAAGAAACCGATCCACAAGGGTATGAAGCAGAAACAGCCTCAATTTTACCGCACTTTAACCGCATCGTCGAAGCGGGTGATAAATTAATGCTTGTGGGTGAAATGGGATTATTGGCACACAGTGTCGATAACGGTGTTACTTGGCATCGTGATGAAGAAATCTACCCGGGTTCTTTTTTTGCTTATGCACATAATAGCCAAGGGGATGAACTTGTTGCAGGTCTCAGGGGTAATATTTTTACTCGCAACGAGCAAACTGATTGGCAACACCTTAGCAATGATAAAACAGCGACTGTAAATAGTATTTTAGAAACAAACAATAATGGCTGGTTATTATTAGCAAACAGTGGGGTTATTTTTCATTATGAAAATGGCACGCTGACGCAAGAGCAGTTACCTGATGGTAAAGCAATTTTAGATGCTGTTGTTTTTAAAAAACAACTCGTTATGGCATCAGAAAATGGCATTAAAGTGAAGGGGATGACGCCATAATGCAAGGTTTATTAGATTTTTTAGAAAAGGCCGTGTTCCGTCATCGTTTAGTGATGATTATTGCTTTTGTGTTGATCACCTGTGTGCTTGCATTTAAGGCTACTCAAATCCAACTTGATGCATCGTTTAATAAAAATATTCCATTAAATCATGATTACATGAAGGTGTATTTAAAACATGAAAAGCAGTTTGGTGGTGCTAATAGTATTTTAATATCGGTGTGTGATGATAGCGGCAATATTTTTAACCCTGAGTTTTTTACTCAGCTAAAAGCTGTACATGATCAACTTTATTTTATTCCTGGGGTAAATCGTCCTTTAGTGAATTCGATATTTTCTCCAAGTGCGCGGTTTGTTGAGGTGGTTGAAGATGGTTTTGCCGGTGGCCCAATTATTCCCGCTAACTTCAAAGCAGATAACCAGGGGTTAGCTGTTGTAAAAGAAAACATTGAGAAAGCTAAAGTTGTTGGTCGCATGATTGCCTCTGACTATTCATGTGCCATGGTAAGTGCACAACTGCTAGAAACAGACCCACAAACCCAAGAAAAACTCGATACATTAGCCTTTGCACAAAAGCTCGAAACACAAATACGTGAACCATTAAGTACTGACAAGGTCAGCATCCACATTATTGGCTTTGCAAAAATGGCGGGGGATATAGCAGAGGGCGCAAAAGGGGTTGTGTTGTTCTTTGCCATTGCCATTGCATTTACCTTTATTATGGTTTGGTTATTCTGTGGCAGTTTAAAGTTAACCGTGTTACCTATTGCTTGCTCTATTATAGCGGTTGTATGGCAATTAGGCTTGCTCTCTAGCTTAGGGTTTGGCCTTGATCCTATGTCAATCCTAGTGCCATTTTTAGTTTTTGCTATTGGTGTAAGCCATGGCGTGCAGATGATAAATGCCATAGGTAAGAAAGTGGCTGAGGGTCGTAGTACACGAATTTGTTGCCAATCAAGTTTTAGGGCGTTATTGGTACCTGGTGGTATTGCTTTGCTTTCAGATACGGTAGGGTTTTTAACTCTACTTACTATAGATATTGGCATTATCCGTGAACTTGCGATTACAGCGAGTCTTGGTGTGGCTGTTATTATATTTACTAATTTGATTTTATTACCTGTATGGGCGTCATATATGCGCTTTGAAAATACAGTTAAAATCAAAGCCGGCAATACTGAAAAGCCAAATATGTTTGACACGCTACGTGAGTTGTTAGTCAAAGCGACGGATCCTAAAGTTGCAAAAATAATCATCGCTTTAACCTTAGTGCTGTTTGCTGTTGGTTATTGGCAAGCGGATAAAATGCGCATAGGTGATTTACATGCAGGGGCGCCGTCGTTGCACCAAGACGCACGCTATAATCAAGATACCTTTTTAATATCGGACAAATACACTATTTCATCAGATATTTTAAAAGTATTGGTGGAAGCTTACCCAGCAGCGTGTACAGATCACGATGTGATGCAGCGGATTAGTCGTTTTCAATATAAAGTTGAAAACTTAGGTGGTGTTCAATCTGCAGTGAGTTTAAGTTCGGTAGCACAATCGGTTAATGCAGGCTATAACGAAGGTAATTTAAAGTGGCAAACCTTACCGCGCAATACAGCAAGTTTAGTGCAAGCCAGTGCACGGGTTGAAACCAGTACTGGATTACTAAATGGTGATTGCTCAGTAATGCCGGTGATTATCTTTTTAGATGACCACAAAGCAGAAACCATTGATAACGTGATAGAGCGTGTTAAACAGTTCGCTAAAGAAGAGCAAACCGATACATTAAAGTTTAGATTAGCGTCTGGCCCTGTTGGCGTAATGGCGGCAACGAATGAGTCTGTCTCTGCTGCGCAATTGCCTATGATGATCTATGTTTATGGTGCAGTTATCGTTTTATGTTTGATCAGCTTTAAGAGCGTCAAAGCAACCATTGCTGTTGTTTTACCTCTGTATATTGTATCAACTCTCGCGCAAGCCTTAATGGTGCAGCTGCAAATAGGCTTAACCGTGTCTACATTACCTGTTATTGCACTCGGTGTGGGGATTGGTGTTGATTATGGTATTTATATTTTGTCATCAATGATGGGGCAGTTAAAGCAAGGTGTGGCGTTACCAATTGCATATCGTAATGCATTAGCTGAGCGAGGCAGTGCCGTATTGTTCACGGGTATTACGCTTGCTATTGGTGTGAGTACCTGGATTTTTTCTGATTTGAAGTTCCAAGTCGATATGGGCATCTTGCTGACCTTTATGTTTTTGGTCAATATGTTGGGTGCAGTGTTGTTATTGCCAGCAATTGGCAGCTTACTCTGGACTGACCAGAAAAAATAATGTGAATAGTTTTGCTCCTAAATGGCCAGTAATGGCCATTTATATCTATAATTTGTGAATAGATGACCAAATAGCTGAAATGCTTAAAATGTTTTCATCGAAAGGGCTGTTTATTCGTTGTAAAAGGGTTAGAATTTAGCTGACTCCACACAATATAAATTGCTGTACAAATTTCCCCTCTGTTTTAGAAGGGTATAGATTTAAGGAACATGTAATGACACAAAATGAAGGGCAAGCCTCGGTTATCTTAGATAATGTCTGCAAGCTAATCCAGAAAAAAGTTCACGCTGATAATGTGTTACTCGTTGAGAAATTTGCCAAGTCCTTGTACAGCAATATGTCTAGAGAAGATTTGGCTCATCGCAACGATAGTGACTTATATGGCGCTGCACTTAGCCTATGGAACTCGCTAGAAAAAAATACCTCTGATAATGCGGTTATCCGTGTTTTCAACCCAGAAGTTGCAAAAGATGGCTGGCAGTCATCGCATACGATTGTTGAAATCATCGCTAAAGATATGCCATTTTTAGTTGATTCTGTTCGTATGGCCATGAATCGCGCTAATATCGCGTCGCATCTACTTTTACACTCTCCATTAAAAGTAAAACGTGATAAAGACGGCAAAATATCTGCGATTTCCAGTTTAAAAGCAGATCAAGAATCGACCTCTACAAAAACAGTTTTCTTTATTGAAATTGACCGCCAAACAGACTCAGCGGTAATTGATTCATTTAAACAAGAGCTTGAATCTGTTTTAGTTGACGTATCGACTGCCGTTGAAGATTGGCAGCCTATCCGCGATAAACTCATTGCGGTTAGTAAAGAGCTACCAAAACGTAAAAATGCTAAAAATAAAGTTGAAGTTGAAGAAACCGTCGAGTTTTTAGATTGGTTAGTTAAAGATAACTTTACTCTGATGGGTTATCGCCAATATGACTTAGAACCAGTGCAAGGTGACTACAAGCTGCAAGGCAAAATGGATACTAGCCTGGGCTTAATGAAAAACACCACGGATGAGCATGCCCGTTTATTATCCGAACTACCAGAAGCAGCCCGCCTTGAAGCGAGAAGTAGCAATCAGCTGATTTTAACTAAGACCAACTCATTGTCTCGTGTTCATCGTCCGGCGTATATTGATTATGTGGGTGTGAAGCGCTTTGATAATAAAAATAATGTCGTTGGTGAAGATCGTTTTATCGGCTTATTTTCTTCTAGTTTTTATAATAATAGCGCCGTTGATGTACCCGTTTTAAAAAGTAAAATTAATCGCATTATGGAAATGTGTGACTTTGCTAAAGGTACCCATGCTTATAAAGCCGTGCTAAATATTTTAGAAACTTACCCTCGTGACGAACTAGTACAAGCTCGTGAGCATGAGTTATTAGAAGTAGCAATGGGCGTATTACAAGTACAAGAACGTGATATGTGTCGTTTGTTTGTGCGTAAAGATGCTTACGGACGCTTTTTCTCGTGTATGGTCTATGTACCACGTGAGCGCTATAACACAGCGCTACGCCGCGAAACCCAAGCTATTTTAGCTAATGCATTTAATTCTGACGATAAGGTCGAATTTACTACTTTCTTCTCTGAGTCTACATTGGCGCGAACTCATTACATTGTGCGTGTGACTAATAACAATATCGAATATAAAGTGAAAGACATCGAAAATAATTTAATTGAAGCGGCTCGCACTTGGGAAGATAAACTTCAAGCAGCCTTACTAGAGTCTGCAGGTGAAGCCCGCGGTAACGACCTAAATCGTAAGTATTGCAATGCCTTTGCCCGTTCTTATAAAGATGAAGTATTACCCAGTGCTGCGGTTGTTGATATTGAAAAGCTTGAATTATTAAACGATGAAAACAAATTAGAAATGTTGTTTTATCGTCCTCAAGAAGAAGCAAACAGCAACATTGTTCGTTTAAGCTTGTTTCATAAAGATGAGCCAATCCATTTATCTGATGTCATGCCAATGCTTGAAAACTTTGGCCTGCGGGTAATTGGTGAAACACCTTATTCAGTTAAAACCAGCGATGGTCGTATCAACTGGATTATGGATTTCTCAATGCTGCTTGATAATCAAGGCGTTGCTGATTTTGATAAGGTGTCGGCGCGTTTTCGTGCTGCGCTAACTAATGTGTGGAGTAATCGTTTAGAGAATGACGGCTTTAACCGTTTAGTATTAATGGGTGGTTTAACCGGTCGCGAAGCGTCTATTCTACGCGCTTACGCTAAATATATGCGTCAAATTGGTGTTACTTTTTCACAAACTTATATTGAAAGTACATTTGCTAATTACCCGCATATTGCAGCACAAATTGTTAATTTATTTGCTAAAAAATTCTCAGTTAAAAGCCCTGCGAGCGAAAAGACTCTTGATAAGCTGGTTGCTCAAATCTATCTTGAGCTTGAAAATGTCGCGAATTTAGATGACGACCGTATTATTCGTTTATATGTTGATATGATCATTGCGACATTGCGCACCAACTATTTCCAAAAAGACGAAACTGGTCAGTTCAAATCGTATGTTTCGTTTAAGGTGCAACCAAGCTTGATCCCAGATATGCCATTACCATTACCGGCATTTGAAATCTTTGTATACTCACCACGTGTGGAAGGTGTTCATTTACGTGGTGGTAAAGTGGCGCGTGGTGGCTTACGTTGGTCAGACCGTCGTGAAGATTTCCGTACCGAAGTACTTGGTTTGGTTAAGGCGCAACAAGTTAAAAATACGGTGATTGTGCCTGTTGGCTCTAAAGGCGGTTTTGTCTGTAAACAGCTACCAAGCGACCGTGATGCGTTCTTCAAAGAAGGCCAAGAGTGTTACAAAATCTTTATCCGTGGCTTATTAGATATCACTGATAATATTGTGCAAGGTGAAATTGTTGCACCGAAAGATGTGACTCGTCATGACGAAGATGATGCATATCTTGTAGTGGCGGCTGATAAAGGCACCGCTACTTTCTCTGATATCGCTAATGGTATTGCTAATGAGTATAACTTCTGGCTTGGTGATGCTTTTGCCTCTGGTGGCTCTGTAGGTTATGACCATAAGAAAATGGGTATCACAGCGAAAGGAGCATGGGAGTCTGTTAAGCGTCATTTTCGCGAAATGGACGTTGATTGCCAAACAACAGATTTTACCGTTGTTGCGGTAGGGGATATGGCAGGGGATGTATTTGGTAATGGTATGCTGTTATCTAAGCATATTCGTTTACAAGTTGCATTTAACCACATGCATATTTTTGTTGACCCGACACCAGATTCTGCAACGTCATACCCAGAGCGTGAACGTTTATTTAAGCTGCCACGCTCATCATGGGAAGATTATAATAAAGACTTAATCTCTGCCGGTGGTGGCGTGTTCTCGCGCGCGGCTAAGTCAATTAGCTTAAGCCCAGAAATGAAAAAAATGCTTGGCACTAAAAAGGCGAGCATGACACCTAATGAGTTGATCAAAGCATCATTAATGATGGAATTTGATTTACTTTGGAATGGCGGCATCGGTACTTATATTAAGAGCAGCAAAGAAAGCGATGCTGATGTGGGCGATCGCGCTAATGATGCACTACGTATTAATGGTGCTGAACTTGGTGCAAAAGTATTGGGTGAGGGCGGTAACTTAGGTGCGACTCAATTAGGTCGTATTGAGTTTGCAGCCAAAGGTGGTCGAGTTAATACAGACTTCATCGATAACGTTGGTGGTGTCGCATGTTCTGATAACGAAGTAAATATCAAAATTTTACTTAATGGTTTAGTGACTGCGGGTGACTTAACCAGAAAACAACGTGACGAACTACTTTACTCAATGACAGATGAGGTCTCTGAATTAGTATTAGACGATTGTTACCGTCAAACACATACGCTTTCAATTACCCAATCTAAAGGCTCTTCTACGCTGAAAGAAAAAGTACGCTTTATTCATGCGTTAGAAAAAGAAGGTAAACTTAATCGCGCAATTGAGTTTATTCCAACTGATGAAGAGTTAGCTGAACGTGCTGCGGCGGGTAAAGATTTAACTCGTCCTGAACTGTCGGTGTTAGTGTCATATTCTAAAATGGTGCTAAAAGAGTCTTTGGTAACAGAAGAAATCACAGATAACCCGTATTACCGTCAATTATTAGTAAACTCATTCCCGGTACCACTGCGTGATAAGTTTAATGATGCGATGGATAATCACCCATTACGTAAAGAAATCATTGCAACCAAACTCGCCAATAATATCGTTAATGATATGGGCTTGAATTTCATGGTTCGTATGCAAGAGGAAACAGGGGCTAACGAAGCTGAAATTGCATTGTGTTATTCAGTGGCGAATGAAATTTTCCAGATGAGTGACACTTGGGATGCCATTGTCGCGCTTGATAACAAGATACCTGCGGCTGTACAAACAGAAATGTTATACCAGCTGCGTCGTACTGTTCGTCGTGCTACACGTTGGTTCTTACGTCATCGTAATAAAGCACAAAATATTGAACAAACAATCGCATTCTTTACACCTACATTTAGCGACTTAAGCGTGAACTTGAATAGCTACATGGTAGAAAAAGAAAGCGAGCGTTTAGTTAAATCTGCTGAAAAACTGACTGATAGCAGCGTACCAACAGATCTGGCTTCTCGTATTGTTGCCTTGTCTAGCTTATTCTCTGTGATGGACTTAGCAGAAGTGGCAAATAATTCTGGTCGTAGCATTGATATGGTGTCTAACACTTACTTCAAGTTAGGTGCGCGTATGGGCTTACATTGGTTCTTAGATCAAATTACCAATCAACCAGTGGCTAACCATTGGCAAGCGCTTGCCCGTGCATCGTACCGTGAAGAGTTAGATTGGCAACAACGAACACTAGCAGAAGTGGTACTTAATGGCTTTGAAGGTGATGATAAAGATGTTGATAGCCAAATCGATCATTGGATGGATAGCCAAGATTTATTGCTTAAACGTTGGCAACAAATGTTAGCTGAATTTAAAACATCGCAAAGTCATGATTTTGCAAAATTCTCAGTGGCATTACGTGAACTTATGCTACTAAGCCATAACTGCGATACCCCGGCTAAGTAAGTTACCTGTTTTGTAACGTGAAAATAATCAGCTAATAGCTTACAATACCCCAGCCTAGTCTGGGGTATTTTTTTATTTAGAGGATTTTTTAATGTTTTATGATCTTGCTCGCCGTTTTATGTTCACTCGTGATGCGGAGTGGGCCCACGAGTTTGCATTACATAATTTACGCCGCTTTACTAATACACCCTTTAGTGCAGCTTGGTCGCAATCAGTGGCTGATCATCCCGTGGATTTCTTGGGTTTAAAGTTTAAAAATCCCGTTGGCTTAGCCGCAGGACTTGATAAAAACGCTGCATGTATTGATGCATTTGCGCAAATGGGCTTTGGTTTTATTGAAGTTGGTACAGTTACACCACGGCCACAAGCGGGGAATGACAAACCACGTATTTTCCGTTTACCTGAGTCAAACGCAATAATTAATCGTATGGGCTTTAATAATAAAGGCGTTGATAATTTAGTAAATAACGTTAAGGCAGCTAAATATGATGGCATTTTAGGTATTAATATCGGCAAAAATAAAGATACCCCAAATGAACAAGGTAAAGATGATTATATTCACTGTATGCGTAAAGTATTTGAGCATGCGTCTTATATTACGGTAAATATTTCTTCTCCTAATACGCCTGGCTTACGTGATTTACAATATGGAGAGGCACTTGACGATTTATTACAGAGTCTGAAAAACGAACAAGTTGATTTAATAGCAAAACATAATAAACAGGTGCCAATGCTCGTTAAAATTGCACCGGATCTGGATGAAGTGCAAATAGCTCAGGTGAGTGAGTCGTTGATCAATAATAAGATCGATGGTGTGATTGCAACAAACACCACTCTTGAGCGTACGGCAGTACAAGGCCAGCAATATGCAAATGAAGCAGGGGGCTTGTCTGGGCAACCTGTACGCGAGCGCTCAACCCACGTGGTTAAAGAGCTAAAGCGACTTACACAAGGTAAACTACCTATTATTGGTGTCGGTGGAATTGATGATGCAGACAGTGCAAAAGAGAAGTTTGCCAGCGGTGCTGATTTGGTACAGGTATACACAGGATTTATATACAAAGGTCCGCGATTGGTAAAAACGATCCTCTCAGGCTTATAAGGATCAGTTATCTAAGCTTTTGATCGTTCAATAAATGTTCTAACAAAATATTTATTAAATGGTCAAAAGCCGCTATAATCCTCATTAATGCAGAATATCTAGGAGCGATGAGGAAGCACATGTTACAAGCATCAAAACAATGGAAATGGATAGCTTGTCCTACACAAAACCGTCTTTTGGTTGATTTAGACCAAGACATGCAACTGTGCACGCCTTATAAACTTCGACAGTTAACAGATTACGTATTAGCTGAACCTTGCTTTAGCCTTGAAGATGCTGCTTTTTATCAACAAGTTTATCAATATCTTGATGGTTTTAACCTCTGGCAACCAGCTCAGTTATGTCAAATTGCCCTCAATGCTACTGCGGCAAAATTTCATTTAAAACCCGTGCTTGCTAAAAGTTGGTTTTTTCAACCTTACACCGGTGTTGAACCTAGCGTAGAAGCTGTGATTAAGTTGCAATCTCGAATTCAATGCGGTGAATTTTTAATTATCGACCATAGTGAAGATGCTTCTTTATGTATCTGCCTATCCGAGCACTATCAATTAGATGAGAATCTCAGTCTTAATCAATTTGAAGTGATACGCGTGCTTAATAATCGCGTTCATCCTATTTATACCCACGCCCAGAACAGTAAAACTGCCTAAGCAAAATTTTTATTGTTCATCCCTTTTGCACGTGTTTGTCAGCCAACCTATGTTATAATCCCGCGTAATTAGCTACTAAGGGTTTTTACTTTGCAATTTATCGCGCTTACTTCTATCGGAATCGAAAATTTATTGGTTGATGAACTTACTGAGATTGGGGCAACAGTCACCAAACAAACAGTAGGCTCTGTGCGTTTTGACGCGGATACAACATTAGCTCAAAAAGTCTGTTTAATGAGCCGTTTCGCAACGCGCGTTATGATGTTGATTGAAGAAAAAGAAGGCGTGAATGACAAAGAAAGTCTGTATAAATTTGCCCGCTTGCAGCCGTGGCAGGAATGGTTTGGTCCTACTCAAACTTTCGCTGTTGATTTTAATGGCACCAATGATGCGCTAAAAAACACCCAGTTCTCTGGCTTGGTGATCAAAGATGCGATTGTTGATTATTTTAATGATTTATATGAACAGCGTCCTAACGTTGATAAGCAAGATGCTAACGTGCGTGTAGTCGCTCGCTTATCTCGCCAAGGTGTTGCTATGTATATTGACTATTCTGGCCCGCGCTTGTCAGAGCGTGGCTACCGTGAAGGGCAAGGTAAAGCACCTATCAAAGAGCATTTGGCTGCAGCACTAATTAAACGTAGTGGCTGGCTTGAAAACGTGCAACAGCCATTATTTGATCCCTGTTGTGGTGCTGGCACCATTTTAATTGAAGCCGCTGGTATGGCTCGCAATGAAGCGCCAGGCTTATTTAGAGAAGGATTTGCCTTTGAACGACTGCCAAGCTTTCGTGTTGCTAAATTTAACGCATTAAGAGAAGAGCTTATAGCTCAAATTACAGATCCTAAATTATGGTTAATTGGTCATGATTACGACGGACAAGTGTTAAGTAAAGCCGTGGAAAATGCCAAGCGTGCCGGTTTAGCCGAGATTATCAAATTTAAACAAAGCGATGCGACTAAGCTGACTTCAGTGGCTAAGTTGCCGGGTGTTGTGATTTCAAACTTACCTTATGGTGAACGAATTGGCTCTATGGCAGAGTTAGTCGATTTACACCGTAGTTTAGGCACGGGATTTAAAAAGCACTTTAATAATTGGAAGTTGGCACTTCTGGGCATGGATGAAAGCCTGTTTAAGTTGTTAAAACTGGTTAAGCTAAAACGTTATAAATTTAAAAATGGCCCGCTTGATGTGGTATTAAATTTATATCAATTGGATGATAAGCAAGTAAGCCAAACCACAGAGGATAAGCCTGCGCTTAATTTTGAAGGCTCAATGTCTTTTGCCAATCGTGTTAAGAAAAACAAACAAGGGTTGAAAAACTGGCTTAAGCAAAATGATGTGCAAGCGTATCGAGTGTATGACGCAGATATTCCAGAGTATAACGTGGCAGTTGATGTTTATGGTGACTCAGCAGTTATCTTCGAGTATGCAGCACCAAAAGAAATAGATGATGCAACTGCGCATAAACGTTTGCAAGATGTCATCACTTTAACGGCACAACAACTTAATATCGCATCGGAAAATATTGCTGTTAAGGTCCGTAAAAAGCAAAAAGGGGAAGAGCAATATACCCCGATGGCGAAACAAAATCGAACCCAAGTTATCGAAGAGTTTGGCGCTAAGTTTAAAGTAAATCTATTTGATTACTTAGATACTGGCTTGTTTTTGGATCACCGTTTAGCTCGTCGTTATATTCAGCAAAATGCGAAAGATAAGCGCTTCTTAAATTTATTTGCCTATACTGGTAGCGCTTCTGTACATGCTGCACTCGGTGGAGCAAAAGCGATCACGACCGTTGATTTATCAAAAACCTACCTAAAGTGGGGGCAAGATAACTTCGAACTTAACAACATCAGTAATACCCGTTATCGTTTTGAGCAAGCAGACTGTTTAAAATGGTTAGAGTATGCGACCAGCCAGTATGATTTGATCTTTTTAGACCCACCGACGTTTTCTAACTCAAAGCGAATGAAAGGCGCGTTTGATGTGCAGCGTGATCATATTAAGTTACTAACCTGGGTGAAAAAAATCTTAAGTCCTTCTGGGACGTTGATTTTCTCAAATAACAAACGTGGTTTTGCGATGGATGAAGTCGGCCTAATTGGTTTGGGGCTTAAAGCGGTAAACATTTCAGAGAAAACATTATCACCAGATTTTAAGCGCAATAAGCAAATTCATAACAGCTGGTTAATTACTCATGGCTAATTGGACGCTATATCATACTGAGGGCTGCCACCTATGTGAGCAAGCTCATGAGTTAATCGTGCCAATCTTACACGCAGGCGACTCTATGCAATTAGTTGATATAATGAGTAATGATGAGCTCATTTGTGCTTATCAAACCAGTATTCCCGTATTAAAAAGCGATAATGGCCAAGCCTTGTTTTGGCCGTTTACTGCGCAGCAAGTGCGTCAGTTATTCTCGCAAACAGCATAAAAGAGTACAGAGATAACATGGATTTAATAAGAATTTCAAAAGCACAGTTAGCTTATGGTACACACCCATTATTAGATAATGCTGATGCGGTGATCGAAACCGGTGAGCGAGTCTGTATTGTCGGTCGAAATGGTGCAGGTAAATCGACTTTACTTAAAGTACTCGATGGTCAGGTGATTCTCGATGATGGTGAAATCAATCAGCTTGGCGGTATTAAAATTTCGCGTTTAGAGCAAGATCCACCAAAAGGCGCCAGTGGCACAGTATTTGACTATGTTGCTCAAGGTATGCCAGATATTGCTAACTTACTGATAGATTATCATCATGTTAGTACACAACTGCAAACCGATTGCACTGACAAGTTACTCAATCAGTTAGAGCGCCTATCTAATAAATTAGAAGCTGCTGATGGCTGGCGATTTGATAGTCGTATTCAACTCGTGCTTACGCGTTTAGAGCTTTCGCCTGAGGCTAAACTAGAGTCACTCTCAGGTGGTTGGCTGCGTAAAGTCGCATTAGCCCGTGCATTGGTCAGTGAACCCGATTTATTATTACTTGATGAACCGACGAACCACTTGGACATGGACAGTGTTATGTGGTTAGAGCAATTTTTAAAAGAGTTTAAAGGCGGTATTGTCTTTATTTCGCATGATCGTGCGTTCATCCGTGCTATTGCAACACGTATTTTAGATTTAGACCGTGGTAAACTAATCTCTTACCCTGGTGATTATGCAACTTACCTTGAGCAAAAAGCCCATGACCTTAAAGTCGAGGAGACTCAAAACGCATTGTTTGATAAGCGCTTAGCTGAGGAAGAAGCGTGGATACGACAAGGTGTTAAAGCACGTCGAACACGTAATGAAGGACGCGTACGTGAGCTAAAACAATTACGTGTTGAACGTAAACAGCGTGTTGAGCAAGTTGGCAAAACAGACTTTAATATTGAAACGGCTGACCGTTCAGGCAAATTGGTATTTGAAGCAAAACATATTCACCATGCCTTTAAAGATAAAGTGATTGCAAATGACTTTTCTACCCTCGTGATGCGTGGTGATAGAATTGGACTAGTTGGTCCAAATGGTATTGGTAAAACCACGCTATTAAAATTATTGTTTGGCGATTTAGCAGCAGACAGTGGTGATATAAAACAAGGCGTAAACCTAGAGTTTGCCTATTTTGATCAATACCGTCAAAAGCTTGATGAAGAAGCCACAGTGCAAGATAATGTTGCTGAAGGTAAGCAAGAAGTTATGATGGGCGGGCGCTCACGTCATGTTTTAGGTTACTTACAAGACTTTTTATTCCCTCCTGCGCGTGCGCGTACTCCCGTTAAAGCATTGTCAGGTGGTGAGAAAAACCGTTTGTTGCTTGCTAAGTTATTCTTAAAACCATCAAATATTTTGGTGTTGGATGAGCCAACCAATGATCTAGATATTGAAACCCTTGAATTGTTAGAAGATATTATTAACCAGTATCAAGGTACAGTACTTATTGTCAGCCATGACCGTGAGTTTATCGATAACACATGTACCAGTGTGTGGGCGTTTGAAGGTAAAGGCACAATCACTGATATAGTTGGTGGTTACAGTGACTATGAAGCTTATGTAAACTACCTTGCACAAGAGCAAAAAAAGCAAGAGGCGGCACCGGTTAAAAAAACAGAAAAGCCCGCGGCTAAAACTGTTAATAACGTCGAAAGTAAGGGTAATAAACTCTCTTACAAATTAAAACTTGAATTAGAACAATTACCCAGTAAGCTTGAGCAACTTGAACAAGCAATAGATGATCAGCAAGCAATTGTTAATGATGCAGACTTTTTTAAACAAGACGCGAGCATTACGTCTCAAGCATTGAACCATTTAGCACAACTTGAGTCTGACCTTGAAACCGCGTTAGAGCGCTGGGAAGAACTTGAAGATTTAAAGAATCAGTAGTAAGGACTAAAATGAAATACAAATTACTCGCTGCCAGTATTTTAGCGACGATGAGCACATCTGCTTTAAGTGCGACCTACGAATTGACCGAGATTGGTTCATTTGATGAAGCAAAACATAGATATGTTACTGATGTAAGTGAAAATGGTCATATGATTGGCTTAGTGAATGGGTTATATAATTTACCTATTGATATTAGTTACATTGACTTCACAGATAGTTTAATTGAAAGTGCGTATGATCAAGAAGAAGCCTATTATGAGTTAATTGATAAAGAGATCAGTTTCACACTTGACGATATTCAAAATAATAACGCTGCGGCTACGAACCCTGATGCTCATAGCTTTATGCTTTCGTTTCTTACCGGTCAAGCAAATAACTCTGAATATCAAAAGCTCGCAAACCTTGCTGCAATCAGATTTTCAGAAGATGGTTCACCAGCACAAGAGCAAGTATTATTTGATATAGGCTCGGTAGACTTTGATGGTTTAACTCGTTCTGTTAGTAATTTCTATAATGCAATTGCCGATGATGGTGTGTCTGTTGGTTGGGGTAGTGCACCTTATGACAAAGTGCTTTTCACGCCTGATGGTGAAGATGATGAAGAAACCCATTTTGAACGAGAGTTTATTTCTCGCGGTGTTGTTGTTTCTGACTCAGGTGTAGCATTTCCACTGGTTCCAGAATTTGATGAATATGGTGGTATTAGCTCTGCTAGTGATATTGTACAAACAAATAGTGGTTACACAGTGGTAGGCCAGGTTTCAACTGGGATCCCTGAGGATAGACAAGAAAATATTGATGATAACTGTGATGGAGAAGATGAATTAATCAGTGTTTGTATAGAAAATATACATAGAGGTTCATCATCACAATTGTTTGACTTGCGAGCTGTCAAGTGGAAATTAGACTCTAGTTTAAATATAATTGATACCGAAACGCTAGGTCTTGGCTTGACTCCGGAGGAAGATGAGGGTTCTGCATTTATAAGTAATGCATTAGGGATTAATAAAAATGGTATAGCAGTAGGCTATTCTTCAGTTCGATATGTAGAAAACTCTGATACCATTTTATCGTTACCCGTTTATTTTAAAGATGGTAATGTGACTGAAATAGTCGATCAAGAAGATGATTGGTTTGGTGGTAAAGCTGTTAGCATCAATGAGAGTGATGTAATAGTTGGCTACGCGACTAAATACATTGAAGGCGCCTCACGCTTTAAATTTTTCTATCATGATATAGCCTCTGGTAGTACAGTGTTTCCTACTGATTATTTTACTAGTTCTGCCTCAATTGCAAATGACATAAATGATAATGGTTATATTGTTGGTGAAGGTGAAACTGATGTTTTCAATGTTGGTTCACGCCGTCGCGAAGGCTTCCTGTATAAGATAGGTGAAGACACTATCACCAACTTAAATGATTTATTACCTTGTTATGAAGAAGACGGTGAAACACGTTACAAATACGTTGTTTCAGAGGCGAAGTCTATTAATAACAACAACGAGATCTTTGGTGTCGCAACGAAAACGGTTGAAAAAACAGATACCTTAGGTGGTGTAGTTACAGATATTAACGGCGATATTGAATACGAAAGTGTCGCTGTAGCGGTTAAATTAACCCCGATTGATGGTGAAGTAGAGAGTTGTTCAGATCCTGAAACAGAAACCTATGAGCGTCAATCTGCCAGCTTCCCTTGGTATACGTTATTACTATTGCCGCTAGTTGGCTTACGTCGCGTATTCCGTTAGTTGTTAAGTTAATTCTATATAATAAAGGCACGCTATTAAGCGTGCCTTTTTCGTTGCGAAATTAAGCAGACTTACCGGCTAAGCTCACCACGCAAGTTGTCTTGCATTAAATGGCGAATCGTTTCGATTTCTAGCTGTTGGCTAAATAAATAATGGAGCTTTGTTAAGCATGCTTCTAATGTCATATCATAGCCGCTAATTACGCCACTATTTAATAGGGCGTTTCCTGTTGCATAGCCTCCCATATTAACATGACCCTTTAAGCACTGAGTTAAGTTGATAATGACCATGCCACGTTTACTTGCAGTCGAAAGAATTTCCAAAAAATCTGGATCTTGTGGCGCATTCCCCACACCAAAACTTAATAATACCAACGCTTTTATATTGTCGTTAACTAAGCTTTTAACCACAGCGTGACTAATACCTGGATAAAGGTATAAAACGCCAATAGGTTGTGGGGTAATGTTTGTAACTTGAAGCTCATTTTCAACATAAGGGCTAAGCTGACCTTTTAACAGTTGAATGTTAATGCCTGAGAGTGCCAAAGGCTCTAAATTTGGTGAAGCGAAAGCATCAAATCCATCAGCATGTGCTTTAGTGGCACGGTTACCACGAAATAGCTGGTTATTAAAAAATAAACTCACCTCTGCAATAGGGTAATTAGCTGCTAAGTACATCGCATTAAGTAAGTTCACTTGTCCATCAGAGCGCAGTTGAGACAAAGGGATTTGTGAGCCAGTAACTATAATTGGCTTCGTTAGGTTCTCAAACATAAAAGATAGCGCTGATGCAGTATAGGCCATGGTATCAGTACCATGAAGAACAACAAAACCATCATAATCGTGGTATTTACTTTTGATATCATCGGCAATGAGTTGCCAATGCTCAGGTGACATATCAGATGAGTCAATTAGAGGTGAATACTCGTGAATATCAAATAGCGGCATTTCATCGCGGTTAAACTCTGCGTTATTGACCACGGTTTCAGTTAAAAAACCCTCTGCCGGGATGTAGCCACGGCTTGATTTTTTCATCCCGATAGTACCGCCTGTGTATGCGATATAAATACGTTTACGTTTCATAAAAAAAGCCCAGTAGAAAAACTGGGCTTAGTATAACCTGTGCAGGTATAGAGTACAGTCGAGAACGACTGATTTACTGAATAACGTTACACACTAAACAACGAGAATAAATATGCTGCGGATCGTTGTAGTCTTTTAAATCGTCAATTTCAGCACTTAGCTTTTGCACAACTGAATTTAAATTAGCTTGGCTTGCTAACACACTTTGTGTTGTAGTTGAGCTGCCAATAAGCGCTTTAACCGATGCATTACCAAAAATGTCCTGCATCATCTGTTCCTGCGGCGTTAGGCTTTGTTTAATTGTTTTAACTTCATAAAAGTCTAATTTTGCTAAAGCAGCAGCCGCTTCAATTGCGTCTTGTTTATTTCCTAACTTATCAATTAAACCTAGTTCCTGCGCTTGTGATGCAATCCAGACACGCCCCTGTGCTATTTTATCTACTTGCTCTGGAGTCATATTTCTCGCATCTGCAACGACATCTAAGAAGCGTCTATAAGCATCTTCAACACTTAGTTGAATGACCTGAGCCATTTTTTCATTTAATGGGCGGGTAATAGATAAACCAGCCATCTCTGTTGTGGCGACACCGTCTGAATATACGCCAAGTTTGGCCATGGTATTTTCAAATGTCATGAAACTACCAAACACACCAATAGAGCCAGTAATCGTACTTGGTGCAGCCCAAATTTCATTAGCCGCTGATGCAATCCAGTAGCCCCCAGATGCTGCTACAGAGCTCATAGATGCAATAACAGGTTTACCGGCAGCTTTAAGTGCAAGTACTTCGGCACGTATCACTTCAGAAGCAAACATACTACCACCGCCTGAGTCGATACGTAGAACCACAGCTTTCACTTTGTCATTAAGGCGTGCCTTGCGAAGTAAAGCTGCTGTAGAGTCACCACCAATTTCTCCGGCTTTGCGCTCGCCATCTGAAATGGTGCCTCTAGCAACAACAACCGCTACTTTTTCAGTGATTGGGTTGTCAAACTCAACAGGAGGCTTAACCAGTGATAAATATTCATAGAATGATACTTGATTAAAGGTTTTACCGGTTTCTTCTGTACCAACCATATCGATAAGCTGCTGACGAATTTGCTGATTAGTTTTTAAAGAATCAACCCATTGATTTTCTAAAGAATACTTACCTGAATCACCGTTTACGGCTTGCATTTTAGTAAGTAGATCATCCATTGTTTCGTCAAAGTTTGACTCATCAAAAGGGCGCACGGCTGCAACATCACGTTTATATTCCTGCCATAAAGCACCTAACCACACACGGTTAGCTTCTTTAGCTGCCTCTGACATATCGTTGCGCATGAAAGGTTCAACAGCTGACTTAAAAGTACCAACACGGAAGATATGCTGGGTTACAGCAAGTTTTTCCAATGCATCTTTAAAATACAGCGGATACATGCCATAGCCTTCAATGGCAACACCACCATAAGGATGCATAGATATCTCGTCAGCGTGAGCTGCAATATAATATTGCGCTTGAGTATAATAATACCCTGTTGCGATTACCTGTTTATTTTCTGCTTTAAAGCGTTCAATTGCTTGTGTTATCTGTTTTAGCTTATTGAGATGAGCATTCGGCATCTTTTGCAAATCAAGCAACATTACACTAATACGGTCATCTTTTGCTGCCTGATCGATTACTTCGATGATATCATCAAGTAGTATTTCAGCAGGTGCTTCACTGCCCATGGTTGCATCGTTTATGGCCGCTTCGACAGGATCAACATACGTTTTTTCTTCAACGATCGGCCCATTCAGGTTCAAACGAAGGACTGATGTGTCTGCCACTTTAATTTCATCCTCGTCACCTGCAATGGCAACAATAAATAAAATAACGAGTAATACGAATAATAAATTGAGTACTAAGCGACGAGAAAAGTTTAACCCCGCCCAAAGCCCTTTAAATACCTTTGCTATCAAAATAAGTCCTTAATATGGTACAGCTTATACTTCTCACTATAGTAGCCTAGAATATAAATAAATTTAACTGTTAAATCGTAACTAAGTATTTACGAAAATAAAGCACCGCTATTTTCATTAAAAATTTTACATTTATTACACGATTTGTTGCTTATTACTTGCCAATCAAGCAGAATTCGCTAATGTATAGAGGTTAGACCAGTTGATTGGGGCAGAGGATGTTAGAACAACAATTACAATTAAAGCACACACAATTACGTAACCGTTTAGTTATGGGCTCAATGCACACCGGCTTAGAAGAAGGCTGGCATAACCGTAAGCGCTTGAAAGCATTTTACGAAGCTCGGGCTAAAGGGGGAACCGGTATGATTATAACCGGTGGTTACAGCCCAAACCTAAGAGGTAAACTAACCCCAATTTCATCTTCATTTAATAGCCTTTATGATGTCATTAAACATAAAGCTTACACTGATGTTGTTCACCAATACGGCGGCAAAATTTGCTTACAACTGCTTCATGCTGGGCGCTATGCTTATCACCCGTTCAATCAAGCGCCAAGTGCCATAAAGGCACCTATCAATCCTTATAAACCTAAAGCAATGTCGTTAGGCAGTATTAAAAAAACGATTAAAGATTTTGCCCAATCAGCAAAACTTGCTGAGAAGGCTGGGTATGATGGTGTTGAAATCATGGGTTCTGAAGGCTATTTAATTAATGAGTTCATGGCGCCGCATACCAATAAACGAACTGATGAATACGGCGGTAGTTTAGAAAATCGAATGCGCCTAGCCCTTGAAATAGTTAGGGCTGTACGTAAACAAGTCAGTGATCGGTTTTTAATTATATTTAGACTGTCAGTGGTGGATTTGATTCCCGATGGCTCAACACCTGAAGAAGTGGTTATTCAAGCACAAGCCTTAGAACAAGCTGGTGTTGATATATTAAACACAGGTATTGGTTGGCACGAAGCAAGAGTGCCTACGATTGCAAGCATGGTGCCTGCAGGTGCATTTAAAGATGCCTCTAAACGTTTAAAAGACGCTGTGAAGTTACCCGTTATAGCAGTGAATCGAATTAATACACCTGAAATAGCTAACGATATTCTAAATGCAGGTGAAGCTGATTTGATATCAATGGCACGGCCTTTACTTGCAGATCCTGCGTTCTTTAATAAGTATAAAGAGCAACAAAGTAAGCAAATAAACATTTGTATAGGCTGTAACCAAGGCTGTTTGGATCATGTCTTTAAGGGCAAAAGAGCAACCTGTTTAGTTAATCCGCAAGCGGGTTTTGAATTGGATTACCCGCTTGAACAAACGCAAAAAGCTAAAAACGTGTTGGTGGTTGGTGCTGGGCCTGCGGGGCTTTCCGCAAGTTGTTATTTAGCGCAAAAAGGCCATAAAGTTACCCTGATTGATAAAAAAACGGATATGGGGGGGCAGTTTAATTTAGCGATGCGGATCCCAGGTAAAGAGGATTTCAATCATACGCTTACATATTTCATCAATGAGCTTGAGCGACTAAAAGTGAATACAGAACTTGGTAAAGCATTTTCACAAGATATGCTGCAAGCGTACGATGATGTTGTTTTTGCCACGGGCGTTAGACCAAGAGAAGCGTCTTTTAGCTGTGACGATGGTAAACGAGTTTATGCCTATGATGAGGTGATCAGAGGTGAAGTTGAACTTGGTGAATCCATTGCTATTTTAGGCGCTGGTGGCATTGGTTTTGATATGGTGGCTTTTTTAACTGAAAAACGTGAGCAATCTATTGACGAATTTAAATCACAATGGGGTATAGAATGTACACCTTCTCCTCATAAGGACAGTCGCCAATTATATATGCTCAAGCGAAGTGCAGGGCGTTTTGGCGGTGACTTAGGGAAAACCACAGGTTGGATACATCGTCACGTTGCTAAACAGCACGAGGTAAAGCAAATTGCTGATTGCCAATATTTATCGTTTAACAAACAAGGATTAACCATTGAGGTTGCAGGAGAACAGCAAGTTCTCCCAGTTGATACGGTGATTGCTTGCATTGGTCAAGTGTCCAACAATGAAGAATTGGCATCATTAAGTGAAAACCCGAAAGTTCATGTCATTGGTGGTGCAAAATTGGCTGCAGCCATAGATGCAAAGCGTGCTATTTATGAAGCATTACAAGTTGCTCGTAAAATTTAGCTAAAATCATCTGCTCATCATAGCGCTCTAGCTCTATATAAATAAAAAGAGTGTGACTGTTATGATGAGTTTAAAATTATGCGCCCAGCACAATTTGTCTACTCCCAATACAAGGCCATCAGCTCTACTTTTAGACAGTTCCAAGTATTACTGTTACTGTGAACTAACTCGCTAACGTCTATACATCTTTAAATCATAAATGATAAGCTACGTTTTTTGCTTTTGAGAATATTTATGGATGCAATTGAGCTTTTATTGACCCGACAATCAGATCCTCGTCTAATTGAACCTGCTCCGAACGATGAACAGCTAGCCATTATAAAACAAGCTGCACTGCGAGTGCCTGATCATGGCTGTATTGCCCCTTGGCAGTTCATTGTAGTAACAGGTGAGGCTCGAGACCGTTTAGGCGATATATATTATCGTAGTGCCGTCGCTGAGCAACAAGATGATAAAGTTATTAGCCGTGCTAAACAGCTTCCACTACGAGCACCTATGATTATCATTGCAATAGCTAAATATCAGGCGCATCCTAAAGTACCAAGGATAGAGCAAGTACAAAGCGCTGGCTGTGCAGTATTAGCCATGCAGCAAGCTGCATTCGCACAGGGACTTGGTGGAGTATGGCGGACAGGTTATTTTGCTCAAAGTGAACAAGTTAAAGCCGAGCTTAACCTTGATCAATTAGATGAAATAGTTGGTTATTTATATTTAGGTACCCCAGAAATTGATTGTAAAAAATCTGCTAAACACAAGCCAGAACAGTTTTTTACAAATCTCTAATAGACATACTGAACTTTTTGCATTTCTCATAGTCAGATTCCATTAAGGTAATAACTGGTACCTTGGAACGAGTTATAGGCAGTGAGAAGTGCTTGGATGCAATTTTAGTTAATCTTCCTCAGTGTGTTTTTTAATCTGTTATTTTTTGTTACTGTATGGAAAGTCTTAACAATAACAATAAAGAAGACGAGTACAATGGGAAATTTATTTTTACGTGAAAAAGAAAAGTGGTTAACGTGGTCGCTCTGGGGATTAGTTGGAGCGGTGGTAACACTTTATACGGCTTTTAGTACGCAAACCCCTCATTTAGTTGCAATCTCTTCGATTTCTGTTTTAGTGGTATTAACTTGGTGGATGCAACGAACGCGTCGTTTTGATTTTGGCCGAGCATTTAAAGTGTGCTTTTACGTACTCATGTTGAGTATCTTACCTGCCTTTGTCTTAGTGATCATGCCCAGTGATGATTTGAATAAGTTTGATTTGATATTTCAATGTTTGAGTTTTGCCACACTAAGTTTATTAGTCTGTTTGCTTTGTTCATGGATTGCTAAACGTCCAAAGCAATACTATTAATTTACGCTTTTTCATCAATAGGGCTTTACAATCAACTTAGTAACACCTATTATTCGCGCCGTACGGAGAGATGGCAGAGTGGTCGAATGCACCGGTCTTGAAAACCGGCAGGGGTTTGTAGCCCCTCTAGGGTTCAAATCCCTATCTCTCCACCATATTTGAAAAGCCGCCTTCAGGGCGGCTTTTTGCTATCTGGAGTTTATATGTCTGAGCCTCGTCAAATAAATATATTTCAACGTATCTTAATGCACAGCTTACTGTGGGTTGTTTTTGCTTATTGTTACCATAGCGCTATAAATCTATTGGTTAAAATGGCTATTGATGCGCAACCAGATGCGGTACTTGTCACTTCATTACTATATTGTCTTGGTTTTAATGTGTTGAGTGCACACTTGATCACTAAATACGATAAATTTTGGCCAGTGATTGGCGCATGTGTTATTGGCGTCGTGGGTTTAATTTTAGTGCCAATTATATTTGTGGGAGCTCATGCATTATTAAGTCGAGAGTTACTTGCGGGTATTTTAATCAGCTTACCAATACTTACCCTAATAATGGCTATGGTTAAGCAAAAACTCCATAAAAACTAAGCCCAAAAGGGCTTTTTTTTATGATAGCATAGGCGCGTCTTTTAACTGGTATCAGTGCAGGTTGGCTGGTACAAACAAACGTGAAACACATTATGTCAGATAATTTTACTACAGATGCTGAAAAAGCAAGTTACGGTATTGGTTTACAAATGGGCGAGCAACTTAAAGCGAACCCTTTTGAAGGTCTAAACTTAAATTCAGTATTTGAAGGCATGAAAGATGCTTATGCCGGCGGTGAATTCCAAGTTGAAATTCCTGAAATCCAAGCTGCATTTGAAAAAATCAACACTGAAATTCAAGCTCGTCGCGAAGAAGAAGCTAAAGTACTTTCTGCTGAAGGTATCGCATTTTTAGAAGAGAATGCTAAACGTCCAGAAATCACAGTAACTGAGTCAGGTCTTCAATACGAAGTACTTGCAACAGGTGAAGGCGAAAAGCCAACAGCTGAATCTACAGTACGTGTTGATTACCACGGTACACTTATTAATGGTACTGTTTTTGATAGCTCTTATGAGCGCGGTCAACCTGCTGAATTCCCAGTTGGTGGCGTTATTAAAGGTTGGACTGAAGCATTACAAATGATGCCTGTTGGCACTAAGTGGCGTATTTATGTTCCTCATGAGCTTGCTTATGGTGAACGTGGTGCCGGTGCTGCAATCGCACCTTTCTCAACACTTGTTTTTGATGTTGAGTTACACGCTATTCTGTAATAGCTTACAAAAAGCTAAACATTAGCTTAATGAAAAAACCACGCTTTAAGCGTGGTTTTTTTATCGTTAAAAGGCGTAAACTCAGCTACATGGTTATAGCCCAGTACCTTAGATCAGAAATAACCGCGTACGCCAATTCTAAAATTACGACCCGGTAGAGGTGCCTTTTCTTTTATAAATGAACTATGTACAAAGCCTAATTCATCAGTAATGTTATCAATATTAATATAAAACTCTGAATCAACAGGCCCTACACTCAATTGGTAATTAGCTTGTGCATCAAATAAGGTATAGCTTTGTGTTGCCGTTTCATAATCAGTAATATCATTTTGCTCAAAATAATGAGTGCCTGTGAGCGTAAACTGCCAATCACTGAGTGTATATTGCAGCTCAGAGCCAAGCTTATTAGCTGGGATCCTTGGAAGGTTTTCATCATCTTTAAGTTTTGCTGTGGTTGAATCACCAAACACCTTAACCATTGCATTACTGTTTACTTGATAATGAGCGTCAAACTCGATTCCGTAAAGTTCAGCGTCTTTACTGACAAATTGATAGACAGCTAGGCTTTCTTCGTGTTCTTCACTGTTTTGCTCAAAGCCATGCTCTTCATCATAGATGAGCCCTGTATTTTGCTGGTAGTAAAAGTTTTCAATATCGTTATAGAAGAAATTGACTGTGTAACCGAAGTCACCACTGAAGCGTCTAAAACTTAAATCAAAATTGTTCGACGTTTCTTGCTTGATATCTTCCGGTTCAAAATGTGCCTCACCATCTTCTATAACATAGCCCAGGCCCAGTTCATAAGTACCTGTAGCAATGTGTAAGCCATTAGAAAGCAGCTCAGCTGATAAAGGCGCACGTTCGGAGTGCGATACGCTTATTGCCACACTTTGGCCTGGTGTATAGTGCCAAATGGCCCCAGCCGATGCACTTAAGTTAGTAAAGCTCTTACTGTAGGCGGTTACTTCGTCATGCTCTTCTTCACCTTCATTATGTTCTTCTTCATGATCATCGTGTGCTGTGATATTACTATCGATATTGTAATCTTCTAAACGTGCACCCAGCTCAACAGTGACATCACCAAATTGGCGTTCCTCTAGGATAAAAACAGCATGACTGGTGGTTTTACTTGGAGGGGTGAAGGCTTCTTCTCCATCGGCATCGTAATCAGAGTCGCTATAATGATAACCTGCCATACCGTGCCAGTTGGCAAATTTATGCTCTATATTTAAGCGAGCTTCGGTTGTTTTATTTTTGAATGTAGTGCCAATTTCACCGTCTTCAATTTCACTATGCTGATAATCTGTGTAGCCTAAACGAAGGTTAATCGTTTCTATCCAATTGTTATGTAGCGCATAGCTCATTAAGCCTTGCCAGCGATCTTGCTCGACACTAGCATAAACAGACTCTTCTTCATGTTCCTCATACTCGTCTTCATCTTGATGATCTTCTTCATCATGGTCATGGCCAATATGTTCGTGTGCAGGGATCCCATAGTCGGTTTCTATATGTCCATAAGCCACACCTAATGTAAAATGTTCACCTACATAGCTGGTACCAAAATTAACGGTTTGACTATCGATAAAGGTATTTTCAACGGATGTTGCAGTTTCATGTGACTCATCATGATCATCATGCTCGTCGTGTTCATCTTCGGGTAATTCGAACTCTGGCGTTTGGTAATCATCGCCTGTACGTTTAGTACCATCAAAGTGAAAGTTAAAGTTGTCATGACCAGCTTCCAGCTTGGCTGCATAAGTATTGGCATTTGATACTGTATCATGACTGTATTCAGCGGCACCTGTAAATTGTTCGATGTTGTCGGTAGGAATGCGGTTATCAACTACATTGACTACACCACCAATTGCACCAGAGCCGTACAATAGGGTAGCAGGGCCTCGGAGCACTTCAATTTGCTCCGCAGAAAGCGTGTCATTAGATGTAGCATGATCAGGACCAATACGTGAAGCATCACTGCTATCTAGCCCATTTTGCGTTATCTTGACTCGAGGGCCGTCTAAACCTCGAATGATAGGGCTTGATGACACTGGACCAAAGTAGCTTGAATTAACTCCAGGCATGCCTTTTAAAGTCTCACCAAGCGTTGGTTTTGATTTGTTTTTAAGCTCATCACCGGATAATACGCTCACTGGTGAAATCATTTCTAAACTATTTTTATGTAATGCTGATGCATAAACAACAACGGTTTCAACAGAAGTCGGGGTGAGTGTTACATTGACAGCTTGGTTGCTTTCATTCACATTTAACCGCGCATCGATGTAATTTGTTTTACTAATATGTAATTGGCTATTAGCATCAATATTAATGCTGAACTGGCCATTTTCATTGGTTTTTATTGATTGAGTTTTACCATGAATATGAACATCAGCGTTTGCAATTGGTTGATTATTAGGGTCAACAACGTGACCATTTACAATAGCAGCGTGTGCAGAATAAGAGCTTAGTGCAGTAATGATTGCGCCAGAAAGCAGAGAATAACGGTTCATAATGTGACTACATCAGTTGATTTATATGTTGTGATATAATGTAACATTAATGTATGGGGTTATCAATAATGTTATACCATAACTTTGATATGCCAGTTTTGTTATTCTCAACTATACTTATGATTCGTTTATTGCTGGAGTCATGAAAATGACTGACAAAAGCCGAATTTTTAAAGCACGTTTTACCATTGCTGATTTACGTCAGCAACGTAATCACAGAGAAGTGTTTACAACATCACTGACAAAAAACGAGACGCTTGATCATTTTATTCTAAAGCTATTGGGTTACAGTTTTTTGTCATATGATAGTTCAGCGCAACTAAACACGGATAAAAATTTGCCTGATGTATCTATTAAAGCCTTCGACGAACACTACACTAAATGGTTAAGCGTGGATGAGCCTGATTTAAAACGCCTGCTTAAGGTGGCTAAACTTGTTGATGAGTTTATTATTTTAACTAAGGCACAAAGTCAGTGGTTAGATCAGGCAAGGCCCCAGTTATCACGCTTGCCAAATAATCACTTGATTGAAATTGATGGCCAGTTTATTGAGCAAATCAAACAGCATTTAACACGTAACTTAGACTGGGATATCACTATTGACCACCATAGTGTTAGCATTAGTGATCAGGCTAACTATTACCATACCAAGCAATTTAACTGGCATTAAATCGTTATTGATGATAATTAATTGTCTATAGTTTAAATAAAAAGTATTATTAAAAATTTCAATGCGTGATTTTTAGGATAGCAAAACTAATCAATGATAAATTATTCAGATAAAAAGGAACGAAAGCTGATAGTTCGCTCCTTCGCATTTATTGGCTCAATTACCACACTTATTATGGCTTGTTTTGCTTTTGCTGATAATGACACGCTGTTATTTCTTGCCTTATTGATGTCTTCATTGTTGTTTATTTCGCCTTGGTTTATTAAGCGCCACGATTATGTTGGGGCTTGGATTGTTTTATATACACTTTATTCATTAATGCTGTTTTTGGTGTTTACAGGAGGCAGTCATGGCACGGGGCCTATTTGGATTTATATTGTTTCACCTGTTACATTTTTTATTCGTGGTTTACGCAAAGGCGTTGTCGATATTTCGCTTTTTATTCTAGCTGTGATCTTTACCTTTGTTTTCGCGGGGTGTTTTGATGGCTATGTCTATGACTCTGAACAATTACTATTACGCATTGTTTTATCGTTTATTATTGTTGCATTGTTAAGTGGTCTCTATGAATATTTTCGTGAAAGTTATAGCCAAAAATTAATTCAACTAGCCAAGAACAATGAAGTATTGGCAACAACAGATCCATTAACTAATTTACCAAATAGACGATACACAGTTGAACGGTTATATGATGAAAAATCGTTGAGTGATAAATCAAATACATCACTGTCTATTATGATTTTTGATGTGGACGATTTTAAAAAAATTAATGATCAATTTGGCCACCAAGTAGGTGATTGTGCGCTCATTCATTTAGCAGATACATTCAGGCGCTTTGCTACAGAGAACGACATTTTTTGTCGTTGGGGAGGAGAGGAGTTTTTGTGTGTCTTACCGCAAACAAAAGCTGATGATGCAATTGTGTTGGCAAAGCAAATTCAGCAAGACTTATTAACACATCCTGTCAGTATTAATGAGCAAAGCTTTACTTTATTTGTTAGCGTTGGTGTGACTGAAATAAGTCAGGGTGACAGCATTGATTCAGCAATAAAACAGGCTGATGAAAGCCTCTATTTAGCAAAGACCAGCGGCAAGAATAAAGTATGTAGTGTGTAACGTGCAGGTTACTTTGTTGCCATGAAGTGACTAGTCTAAGGTTATAGTTACATCACCATCAGGTTTACAACAACACAGCAGTACTTCACCTTCTCGTACAAATGCAAGGGGCTCTTGATTATATATGATGCTGCCTTTGGTTAACTTGACTCTACATGCGCCACAATAGCCTTCACGGCATTGATATGAAACCGTTAGTTTGTTGTGTTCAAGGCAAGCTAAAAGAGAAGGGCAGCCAGAATCAAAGGTTAGATCTTGGCCACTATCTGTAAGGGTAACCCTCACAGTTTTACTATCAGGCATTACAGATCAAAATCACCAAAGTCAGAGGCATCAACTTGTGAGTCGATTTGGCCAACAAGGTATGAACTGATCTCAGCTTCTTGCGGTGCCACTTGCACGTTGTCTGACACAAGCCATGAGTTTATCCATGGGATTGGGTTACTGTTATTAGCAAACTGGGTTGGTAAGCCTACCGCACTCATACGGGCGTTAGTGATATATTCAACGTATTGACAAAGAATATCTTTATTTAGGCCAATCATTGAGCCATCTTTGAATAAATACTCTGCCCATTCTTTTTCTTGCTCTGCGGCATCAACAAACATTTTGATTGCTTCATCTTTACACTGGGCTGCAACAATAGCCATTTCAGGATCGTCTTTGCCATCTTGCATAATGTTTAAAATATGTTGAGTACCAGATAAATGTAATGCTTCATCACGGGCAATTAGCTTAATTATTTTGGCATTCCCTTCCATCAGCTCTCGCTCTGCAAATGCGAAAGAGCAGGCAAAGCTAACGTAAAAGCGGATAGCTTCCAAAATATTAACCGACATCATGGCAAGGTATAACAGTTTCTTCAGTTCAAATAAGCTGATGTGGACTGTTTCACCATTTAACTCATGTTTGCCTTCACCGTACAAATTGTAGATAGCTACTTTGTTGATCAATTCGTCATAATATTTAGTCACCGCATCAGCGCGTTCACTAATTTTATCGTTACTAACAATATCATCGAAAATGAGTTCAGGTGATTGTGTCACGTTACGAATAATGTGAGTGTAAGAGCGGCTATGAATGGTTTCACTAAACGCCCATGTTTCAATCCACGTTTCAAGTTCTGGAATAGATACAATGGGTAATAAAGCAACATTAGGTGAACGCCCTTGCACACTGTCTAGTAGCGTTTGATATTTTAAGTTACTTAAAAAAATGTGTTTTTCATGTTCAGGCAAAGCTTGAAAGTCTAACCGGTCTTTACTTACATCTACTTCTTCAGGACGCCAAAAGAAAGATAATTGTTTTTCGATTAACTTTTCAAAAATAGGGTACTTTTGTTGATCATAACGAGATACGTTAACTGTTTGGCCGAAAAACATCGGTTCTTGTAATTGGTTATTATGGTTTCGGCTAAAAGTAGTATAAGACATAGGTTCACTCAAAAAACTAACAGGGCAAAGCGGGCAAAGTGCCCGCTATTATTTTATTTAACTTAATAGTTATATTTTACACGCACCGCCTGCGCAATCATCATCTTCCACTTGCGGGGCAAGTTCGTCTTGTGAATCAGAGGCACCGTCACGGGTGTTGTGGTAATACAAGGTTTTCACGCCAAGCTTATAAGCCGCGAGTAAGTCTTGCAGTAATACCTTCATAGGTACTTTACCACCTTCAAACTTGTTTGGATCATAATTGGTGTTAGCAGAAATAGTTTGGTCAACAAATTTTTGCATAATACCAACAAGTTGTAAGTAGCCTTGGTTTGAAGGGATATCCCATAGTAATTCATAGTTATCTTTCAAACGTTCATACTCAGGAACAACTTGTTTTAAAATTCCATCTTTACTGGCTTTTACACTAATATGGCCACGAGGTGGCTCAATGCCATTTGTGGCATTTGAAATTTGTGATGAAGTCTCTGACGGCATTAGTGCTGAAAGCGTAGAGTTACGCATGCCGTGCTCTTTAATGCTAGCACGTAGCGTATCCCAATCTAAATGCAGTGGTTCATCACAGATCTTATCCAAGTCTGATTTATACGTATCTGTTGGCATTATACCTTGTGAGTACGTTGTTTCATTAAACTTAGGACATGCACCGCGTTCTTTTGCAAGCTCATTTGACGCTTTCATTAGGTAATATTGAATTGCTTCAAATGTTTTGTGGGTAAGTGCATTGGCACTGCCATCTGAGTAACGCTTGCCATTTTTAGCAAGGTAATAAGCATAGTTAATAACACCTATACCCAGTGTTCGACGGCCCATCGTTGCATTTTTTGCGGCAGGCACAGGGTAGTCTTGGAAATCCAGTAAGTTATCAAGTGCACGTACGGCAAGTTCAGCAAGCTCTTCTAGCTCATCAAGTGATTCAATAGCACCTAAGTTAAACGCTGAAAGTGTACATAATGCAATTTCACCTTCTTCATCGTTTACGTTGTTCAGCGGTTTAGTTGGTAACGCAATTTCTAAACATAAGTTAGATTGGCGTATTGGCGCAACTTTCGCAATAAATGGACTATGTGTATTACAGTGATCCACGTTTTGTAAATAAATACGACCTGTGCTGGCACGTTCTTGGGCAAACATTGAAAACAGTTCAATGGCTTTGATACGCTTTTTACGAATTGACTCATCTTGCTCATATTGTACGTAAAGACGATCAAATTCATCTTGATCTTCAAAGAAAGCATCATATAAGCCTGGTACATCCGATGGGCTGAATAACGTGATGTACTCGTCTTTAATTAGACGCGCATACATTAACTTATTAAATTGCACACCGTAATCTAGGTGGCGAACACGGTTATCATCAACTCCGCGGTTATTTTTTAGTACCAGTAGGTTTTCTACTTCTAAATGCCAAAGCGGGTAGAACAAGGTTGCTGCACCACCGCGCACGCCACCTTGTGAACAACTTTTAACAGCTGTTTGAAAATGCTTATAAAATGGAATACAGCCTGTATGGTAAGCTTCACCGTTGCGAATTGGGCTACCTAGGGCACGAATACGACCTGCATTAATACCAATACCTGCACGTTGCGATACGTATTTAACAATGGCAGACGAGGTTGCGTTGATAGAGTCTAAACTGTCACCACATTCAATTAACACACATGAGCTAAATTGGCGTGTTGGTGTACGTACCCCCGCCATAATCGGCGTTGGTAGTGAAATTTTAAACATTGAGACCGCATCATAAAAACGTTTTATGTAATCTAAACGAGTTTCTTTTGGGTAATCTGAAAACAAGCTTGCGGCAACAAGAATATATAAAAACTGTGCACTTTCGTATATTTCACCGGTAACACGGTTTTGTACTAAATATTTACCTTCAAGCTGTTTTACTGCGGCATAGCTGAAGTTTAAATCGCGGCTATGATCAAGATATTGATCAAGCTCGTCAATTTCTTGCTCAGTGTAATCAACCAGTAGGTGAGCATCATAACGTTTGTCTTCTACTAATTTACTAATGTGATCATATAGGCGCGGTGGCTCAAATTGGCCATAGGCTTTTTTACGTAAGTGGAATACAGCTAGACGAGCCGCTAAGTATTGGTAATCTGGGCTGTCTTTAGAAATTTGATCTGCAGCCGCTTTGATTATTGTCTCATGGATATCTTCTGTGCGAATACCATCATAAAATTGAATATGAGATTTTAATTCAACTTGCGAGACAGAAACATTATTTAAACCTTCCGCGGCCCACTCAATAACGCGATGAATTTTATCTAGATCAAGTGACTCTTTACGGCCGTCACGTTTGCTTACAGATAGCTGTTGGTTCATAGTTTTGCCTGTATTCCTTGGGAAATATAGTCTTAGAAATTATTATTCTAGTTATAAAGTAAAAAAGCGAATTTAATTGAATAACATTTAGCCACAATATCTGGTGCTCATCAAATTCTAGATCACAAGATAGTGTGGTATGCGATCATTTGCAAGGGGCATAAATGTGACCTTTTGTGGATAAGGTTGGGATAACACGCTTGTGTTAGTAGCCATTAACCTTTGACCATTTGATTAAAATGAAATTTATAAAAAGCAACTCAAGATCGATTAAATTTAGCCATTTTAAAAATAATTTTGGGCTGCTTTTTTTATCAACACAGATTGGACTAATTTTAAACTAATCACAATATGTAGTGGTTTTGGTGGCCCATAACACTATATGTGGTTAAAAGCATCAATTGGGGTTTGCCAATTAAAATCAGCATTCCAGCTCAATGCATCTGCTTCGCTTGGTATGTAACCCCATAATGCCGTGGCACTGTCCATATTAGCGGCTTTTGCTGCTTCTATGTCTCGTTGTGCATCACCTATATACAGACACCGCTCAGGCGGCACATTTAAAAGTTCAGCAGTGTGCAGTAACGGTAAAGGAGATGGTTTCGCGACATTGAGCGTGTCGCCACTGACGATTGCTTGCGCATCTTTAAGCTCTGCTATTTGTGCAACTAGAGGTTGAGTAAGAAAGCTTGGCTTATTTGTCATGATCCCCCATTTTATTTGCTGCTGCTCTAGCGCCAGTAACAATTGTGCTATGCCATTAAAGCATTGGCTATGGGTAGCAATATTTGCACTATAGGCATCAAGCAATTGTTGACGCAGCGCACTTTGATCGTGACGTGCTTGCCACAACCGACCAAAACCCGCTTCTAGCAATGCAACAGCTCCATTTGATGCCACAGGACGATAGATTTCTTCACTTATCAAAGGCATGTTATGCGCATTAAGAACAACATTCAGCGCCGCCCCTAAATCATCTGCAGTATCAAGTAGGGTGCCGTCTAAATCAAAGATGAAGGCTTCATAATCAATGTCGTGTGATTTATTAAAACTTACCATTAGGCAAGTTTCTCAAAATGTAGAATATAATTAACGCTCACATCGTTATTTAATGTGTATTGCTTTGATAATGGGTTGTAATTTAAACCCGTACTAGCACGTACTTTTAAGCCTGCTTGTTCAGCCCAAGCGATCAATTGAGCAGGCTTGATAAACTTTTTGTGATCGTGAGTACCTTCAGGCACCATTTTTAATAGCTTCTCAGCACCAATAATGGCAAATAAATACGCTTTCGGGGTTTTATTTAGGGTTGAAAAAAATACATCTGCGCCAGGTTTCGCTAATGTAGCTACAGCATGGATAATAGAAGCTGGATCAGGAACATGTTCGAGCATTTCCATACAAGTAACAACATCAAATCGGGCAGGGTGTTGTTGCGCATAGTGCTCAGCGGGGACTTTGATGTAATCAACATCAACACCCACTTCTAAGCTATGTAGTTTTGCTACAGTTAATGGCTCTTGTCCCATGTCAATACCGGTGGCTTTAGCGCCCATACGGGCCATACTTTCTGTTAAAATTCCGCCACCACAGCCAACATCAAGTACTTCCTTATCAAATAGCCCTTGTGTTTTATCACAGATAAAATCTAATCGTAATGGATTAATTTCATGAAGGGGTTTAAATTCACCTTCACGGTCCCACCACCTTTCGGCAATGGCTTCAAACTTTGCAATTTCTGCACTATCTACATTTTGATGTTCGGTCATAAAATACTTCCTCGTCAATCTGAGGCCATTATATAGGGCTAAATTAATAAATCGCAAAGATTTAGCGCCTGTAAATCTAAATTAATTGTGGTAGCATGGTCTATTAGAATACGTTTAATAACAACAAATACTCTATAACGCCTTTAAAACGGTACTTTTGAGTTAATACTGAAGGAATGTGATATCAAATGACTGATCTCGCCAATGAAATTCTGCCAGTCAATATTGAAGACGAGTTAAAAACGTCCTACTTAGATTATGCGATGAGCGTAATTGTTGGACGTGCATTACCAGACGTGCGTGATGGTTTAAAGCCAGTTCACCGTCGCGTTTTGTTTGCAATGAACGAGCTTAGTAATGATTGGAATAAACCATATAAAAAATCGGCACGTGTTGTCGGTGACGTAATTGGTAAATACCACCCCCATGGCGATAGTGCGGTTTATGACACCATAGTCCGTATGGCCCAGCCATTCTCTTTACGTTACATGTTAGTAGACGGCCAAGGTAACTTTGGTTCTGTCGATGGTGACTCAGCCGCTGCAATGCGTTATACCGAAGTACGTATGGCAAAAATGTCCCATGAACTATTAGCCGATCTTGAAAAAGAGACCGTTGATTTTGTACCTAACTATGATGGTACTGAACAAATCCCTGATGTGTTACCAACTAAAGTGCCTAATCTTTTAGTTAATGGTTCGTCAGGTATAGCTGTGGGCATGGCAACAAATATACCGCCACATAATTTATCTGAAGTTATTAATGGCTGTTTGGCGTTAATTCAAAACCCAGACCTAACTATTCATGAGCTAATTGAATACATTCCTGGTCCAGATTTCCCAACTGCGGCAATCATTAACGGTAAAAAAGGCATCGAACAAGCCTATTTAACTGGCCGTGGTAAAGTATATATTCGTGCCCGCGCTGAAATTGAAGTGGACGAAAAATCAGGTCGTGAGACCATCATCGTTCACGAAATTCCTTATCAAGTAAATAAAGCACGTTTGATTGAAAAAATCGCCGAGCTTGTAAAAGATAAGAAAATCGAAGGTATTAGCGCACTACGTGATGAATCAGATAAAGACGGTATGCGTATCGTTATCGAGATCAAACGTGGCGATGTAGGCGAAGTTATTCTTAATAACCTGTATGCACAAACACAGCTTCAAACAGTGTTTGGTATGAACATGGTTGCTTTGATCAATAACCAGCCTAAATGCTTTAACCTAAAAGAAATGCTTGAAGCGTTTATTATTCACCGTCGCGAAGTGGTAACACGTCGTACAGTGTTTGATTTACGTAAAGCCCGTGACCGTGCTCATACCCTTGAAGGTTTAGCAATTGCACTTGCGAATATCGATCCGATTATTGAATTAATCCGTAAGTCACCTACCCCAGCGGAAGCTAAAGCGGCATTAACTGCACGCCCTTGGGAGTTAGGTAACGTTAAGTCGATGCTTGAAAAAGCGGGTGAAGCAAACGTTGCACGCCCTGATTGGTTAGCGGATGACTTAGGTATTCGTGACGGCCAGTATTATATTTCTGAGCAGCAAGCTCAGGCTATTCTTGACCTACGCTTACACAAGCTGACAGGTCTTGAACATGAAAAAATCTTAAACGAATACCAAACGTTGTTAGATTTAATTGCTGAGTTGTTACACATCTTGGCATCACCTGAGCGTCTAATGGAAGTTATTCGTGATGAGCTGGTTGAAATTAAAGACCAATATGGTGATGAACGCCGTACAGAAATCAATGCGGCTGCACACGATATTAGTCTTGAAGACTTGATCAATGAAGAAGATGTTGTTGTTACCTTGTCTCACGAAGGCTACGTGAAGTATCAGCCATTATCTGATTACGAAGCGCAGCGTCGCGGTGGTAAAGGTAAATCAGCAACCAAGATGAAGGATGAAGACTTCATTGAGCGTTTATTGGTTGCCAATACCCACGATACTATTTTGTGCTTCTCAACAGCAGGGCGCTTGTACTGGCTTAAAGTGTATCAATTACCGCTTGCAAGTCGTGCGGCACGTGGTAAACCAATCGTTAACTTGCTACCACTTGAAGCTGATGAACGTATTACCGCTATCTTGCCGGTACGTGAATACGAAGAAGATAAATACATCTTCATGGCAACTGCATTTGGTACAGTGAAGAAAACACCACTAACTGCATACAGCCGCCAGCGTGCTAGCGGTATCATTGCGGTAAACCTTAATGAAGGTGATAGCTTAATTGGTGTTGATATCACCGATGGCAGCAACGAGATCATGCTCTTCACCGATGCTGGTAAAGTTGTACGCTTTAAAGAAGCCGAAGAGACAGCGGTTGTTGATGAAAACAATAACCCAGTGCTTGATGAAGATGGTAACCCTGAGATCCGCTTTAAAGGTGTGCGCCCAATGGGTAGAACCGCAACGGGTGTCCGTGGTATCAAGATGGCCGATGACCAGCGTGTTGTATCCTTGATTGTTCCTAAAACGGATGGTGCTATTTTAACTGTGACTGAAAACGGTTATGGTAAACGTACTGCACTTGAAGATTACCCATCTAAGAGTCGTGCAACACAGGGGGTTGTCTCGATTAAAGTGAGTGAGCGTAATGGAGCTGTTGTCGGTGCTGTGCAAGTGGACGACAATGACGAAATCATGATTATTTCTAATCGTGGTACGCTTGTTCGTACACGTGTAAACGAAGTTTCTACCGTTGGGCGTAATACTCAAGGTGTTATTTTGATAAGAACTATTGACGAAGAGCAAGTAGTTGGTTTACAACGTATCGAAGAGATCGAAATCGATGAGCTTGACGCTATCGAAGGCGAGAGCGAAGAAATAGCCGAAACGGTTAATGAAGAAGCAGGTGATAATCCACCGGTGGAATAACATTACTAAATAAAAAAGCGGCTTTGGCCGCTTTTTTTTTGTTATAAACAAATACGACTAATTTGTAAAAATAACTTAGTATCAGATAATTAAATTACTGGAATGAGGAAAGGTAATGAGTATATATAATTTTTGTGCAGGCCCCGCAATGCTGCCGCCAGCTGTGATGGAAAAGGCACAAAAAGAATTTGTTGATTGGCAAAATTTAGGTGTATCGGTGATGGAAATTAGTCACCGTAGTAAAGAATTTTTAGCATTAACTGAAAAGTGTGAAGCTAGCCTACGTCGTTTAATGAATATCAGCGATGAGTTTGAAGTACTGTTTATGCACGGTGGTGGCCGTGGTCAATTTGCAGCTGTGCCTTTAAACTTACACTTAGATGATAAAACCGCTGTTTATTGTGAAAATGGTGTGTGGTCAAAAGGTGCAGTTGCTGAGGCCGTTAAGTTTACACAAGTTGAAGAACTTGATGTTCGTAATGATACAAACGAGCAATTTTCAATTAAGCCAGTAAGTGAATGGGAATTTCCAAAAGACCCTTCATATATTCATTATTGCCCAAATGAAACCATTGATGGTATTGAAGTCTTCGATGTACCAAGCCACCCAACAGCCCCGATTGTTGCTGATATGTCATCGACGATTTTGTCTCGCGAATTTGATGTCGAGCAGTTTGATTTAATTTATGCCGGTGCGCAAAAAAATATTGGCCCATCTGGTCTGGCAATTGTCATCGTGCGTAAAAGTTTGCTTGAACGTCAAGGCCTAGCAAAACCGGGGATTTTTGATTATGCCCTGGAAGTTAAACAAGGCAGCATGTATAACACGCCGCCAACGTTTGCTTGGTATTTAGCTGCTGAAGTATTTGAGTGGCTAGAGCAAAATGGTGGGGTAAAAGCCATGGAACAGCAAAATATAGCTAAAGCTGAGCTTCTGTATAATTTTATTGATGAATCAAGTTTTTATAACAACAAAGTAGCAAAGCACTGTCGCTCCCGCATGAATGTGCCATTTTGGCTAAATGACGAAAGCTTAAATGAGCAATTTTTAGCTCAAGCTAAAGCCGCGGGTTTACTTGCATTAGAAGGGCATAGAATTGTCGGTGGTATGCGCGCCAGTATCTACAACGCAATGCCCCTTGCTGGTGTTAAAGTATTGGTTGATTTTATGGCAAAATTTGCACAGGAGAATAGCTAATGGAGCAGTTACGCCTCGAGCCCATCTCTTGTGTAAATGGCAGTGTGACATTGCCAGGTTCTAAAAGTTTATCAAACCGTGTGTTGTTACTTGCCGCACTTGCACAAGGTACCACCGTTGTTGAAAACTTACTCGATAGTGATGATATTCGTCACATGCTCGGCGCACTTAAATTATTAGGTGTTGATGTTGAGCTTAATGACGATAAAACAGTTGCAACCGTGCATGGTGTAGGGGGCAAGTTCTTAACTCCTAGCGAACCATTATTTTTAGGTAATGCGGGCACCGCATACCGTCCATTAACGGCTGTTTTAGCGGCAGTTACTGGCGAATATGAGCTAATTGGTGAACCGCGCATGGAAGAGCGACCAATCGGCCACCTTGTTGATGCATTAAAAGCCTTAGGCGGCGAAGTTACTTATTTAAAGCATTTAGATTACCCGCCTCTTAAAATCACCGGCGGTCAAATTAATGGCGGTAATGTAGAAATTGATGGCAGCATTTCCAGCCAATTCCTTACGGCATTATTGATGGCTGCACCCTTGTTTAACGGTGACACTACAATCAGCATTAAAGGCACACTGGTGTCAAAACCTTATATTGATATCACATTAGATGTCATGGCACGCTTTGGTATTGATGTTAGTCATGATAATTATCAAATCTTTAAAGTGAAAGGTTCGCAGCAGTATCAAGCGGTTGAGCGTATAATGGTGGAAGGAGATGCGTCTTCTGCCTCATATTTTGTAGCAGCCGCTGCAATAGCTGGTGGTGAAATTGAAATTAAGGGTGTTGGTGCAAAATCCGTTCAAGGGGATATTGGTTTTGCTAAAGTCATGGAGCAGGTTGGTGCTCAAATTGATTGGTATGACGAGCGCTTAGTGGTACGTAAAGGGCAGTTAAAAGGGGTTGATATTGACGCCAACGCCATACCAGATGCGGCTATGACCCTTGCAACCGTGGCATTATTTGCCGATGGCCCGACTGCGATTCGTAACATTTATAATTGGCGAGTGAAAGAAACCGACAGACTGTACGCGATGGCTACAGAGCTTCGAAAAGTCGGCGCTGAGGTGGTTGAAGGGGAGGATTTTATAGAAATAAATCCGCCTACTGAGTTTAATGATGTTGCCATTGATACCTATGATGATCACCGAATTGCGATGTGTTTTGCCATGGTTGCAGTGGGTGGAAAGCCAATTACGATCAACGATCCTAAGTGTACATACAAAACATTTCCAACATTTTTCGATGTATTGGCATCTGTAAGTAAATAGTTACACAGTGAAAAAATAAAAACTTACATACAAAAAGCGGATCTATTTGTAGAACTGACGTATAATATCGCGGTTTTATTTTGGTGTGCATTGCAGGAGGTTTTAAATGCAGGCGTTATTAATGCCCGTAATCACCGTTGATGGCCCAAGTGGTTCAGGTAAAGGAACTGTTTGTCGCTTGTTAGCCGATAAATTAGGATGGGATGTACTAGATAGTGGCGCGATATATCGTGTGTTATCACTGGCTGCACTTCATCATCAAATTGCATTGGACAACGAAGAGGCTTTGGTGCCTTTAGCTGCCAATCTGGATGTACAGTTTTTAGTTGATAGTCAAACTAATGCCGGAAAAGTCATTCTTGAAGGCGAAGATGTATCAACCACCATTCGTAACGAAGAAGTGGGTGCTGCAGCATCTAAAGTTGCTGCACTGCCGCGAGTTAGAGAAGCATTACTTCGTCGTCAACGTGCATTTCGCACTGAGAATGGCTTAATTGCGGATGGCAGAGATATGGGAACTGTGGTGTTCCCTGATGCGCCATTAAAGATTTATTTAACCGCTAGTGCGCAAGAACGTGCCCGTAGACGCTTTGTTGAGTTGAACGAACGTGGTCTTGATGTTACACTAGGTGGTCTATTAGAAGACATTCAAGCTCGTGACGAGCGCGATATGAATCGTAAAGTTGCGCCGCTTGTACCAGCAGAAGATGCCATTGAGCTTGATACTAGTGAGCTCAATGCACAGCAAGTATTTGATAAAGTTATGACTTTATTGGATGCAGCAATTTCTGAAGGTAAGCTTCCTAACAGAAAGTAAACACATTTTACATGCACCAGCAGGATGCCAGTGCTATTTTAACAACCCCATGCAGCATGGTTGCTTATTGGTAATTAATATATGAGACGTATATTCGTATGTCAGAAAATTTTGCGCAGTTATTTGAAGAAAGCCTAAAGGGTTTTGAAGCAGAGCAAGGCTCTATTGTTAAAGGTACAGTTATCTCAATCGAGAACAACATTGTACTTGTAGATGCTGGTCTTAAATCAGAAAGTGCTATCCCTGCAGAGCAATTCAAAAATGCTGCTGGTGAACTAGAAGTTGCAGTTGGCGACGAAGTAGATGTTGCACTAGATGCAATCGAAGACGGTTTCGGTGAAACTATCCTTTCTCGTGAGAAAGCGAAGCGTCACGAAGCGTGGATCCGTCTTGAGAAAGCATGTGAAGAGCAAGAGACTGTTACTGGTGTTATCAACGGTAAAGTTAAAGGCGGTTTCACAGTTGAAGTTGATTCAATCCGTGCTTTCCTACCTGGTTCACTTGTTGATGTTCGTCCAGTACGTGACACAACTCACCTTGAAGGCAAAGAGCTTGAATTTAAAGTAATCAAGCTTGACCAAAAACGTAACAACGTTGTTGTTTCACGTCGTGCAGTTATCGAATCTGAAAACTCACAAGAACGTGAAGAGCTTCTTGCTAACCTTGTTGAAGGTCAAGAAGTTAAAGGTATCGTTAAGAACCTTACTGACTACGGTGCATTCGTTGACCTTGGTGGTGTTGATGGTCTACTACACATCACTGATATGGCGTGGAAGCGTGTTAAGCACCCTTCAGAAATCGTTAATGTTGGCGACGAAATCGCAGTTAAAGTTCTTAAATTCGACAAAGATAAAACTCGTGTATCTCTAGGCCTTAAACAGCTTGGTGAAGATCCATGGGCAGCTATCGCTGGTCGTTACCCAGAAGGTTCTAAACTTTCAGGTCGTGTAACTAACCTTACTGATTACGGTTGCTTCGTAGAAATCGAAGAAGGCGTTGAAGGTCTAGTACACGTTTCTGAAATGGATTGGACTAACAAGAACATCCACCCTTCAAAAGTTGTTTCACTAGGTGACACTGTTGAAGTTATGGTTCTTGAAATCGACGAAGAGCGTCGTCGTATTTCTCTTGGTCTTAAGCAATGTATTGCTAATCCTTGGCAAGAATTTGCTCGTCTTCAAAACAAAGGCGACCAAGTTACTGGTAAGATCAAATCAATCACTGACTTCGGTATCTTTATCGGTCTTGACGGTGGTATTGATGGTCTTGTACACCTTTCAGACATTTCTTGGAACACGCCTGGCGAAGACGCTGTACGTGAATTCAAGAAAGGCGACGAAATCACTGCTATCGTATTGCAAGTTGACCCAGAGCGTGAACGTATCTCTCTAGGTGTTAAGCAAATCGAAGCTGACCCATTCAATAACTACCTTGATGCAAACAAAAAAGGTGCTATTGTTAAAGGTAAAGTGACTGAAGTTGATGCGAAAGGCGCAACTGTTGAACTTATCGAAGGCGTTGAAGGTTACATCCGTGTAGCTGATATCGCTCAAGAGCGCGTTGAAGATGCAACTACTGTTGTTTCTGTAGGCGACGAAGTTGAAGTGAAATATGTTGGTGTTGATCGTAAGAACCGCACTTTAAGCCTTTCAGTTAAAGCTCTTTTCGAAGCAGAAGAGAAAGAAGTACTAGAAAAGCTTAAGAAAGAAGAGCCAGTGTTTGAAAACGCAATGGCTGCTGCATTCGCTAATGCACAAAAAGACTAATTAATCAGTCTTAATTGGAAGGGCAGTGTTGCCCTTCCTTTATCTTTTTTTAAGGAAACGTTATGACTAAGTCAGAATTGATAGAACAACTTGCCGAGCAACATGTACACATTCCAGTGAAAGATGTTGAAAATGCTGTTAAAGAAATTCTAGAACAAATGGCCGGCTCATTATCAAACTCAGATCGCATTGAGATCCGTGGTTTTGGTAGTTTCTCATTACACTTTCGTTCGCCACGCACTGGCCGTAACCCTAAAACAGGTGATACGGTTGAATTAGATGGCAAACACGTACCTCATTTTAAACCTGGTAAAGAGCTTAGAGATCGCGTAAACGCGAGCATTGCCTAGTTACCAGTAGGAGTAGTTACTTGTTTCGGGTATTAAAAGTAATCCTGGTAGCAATATGCTTAATTTTTGCATTTGTACTTGGTTCGCAGAATCCGCAGTTGGTACAAATCAATTATATTATTGCTAGTAATACGTTACCCCTCGCAATGATAATAAGTATCTGCTTTGCTTTAGGTGTCGCAATTGGATGTTTTATAAGCTTTAAATTGTTTTCACAATTAAAGTGGCAAAATTACCGTTTGAAAAAGAAATTAGCGCCTGAAAAACACAATAATAAGCTTGTTGCTAATAAAGACACCTAACTATGATTGAGCTTTTGTTTTTACTTTTACCTGTTGCGGCTGGTTATGGCTGGATCATGGGTAAAAACAGTGCTAAAAACCAAGCTCATCAATTAAACCGTCAGATCACCTCTGAATACAGTAAAGGGTTGAAATTCTTACTCGACAGAGAAGAAGATCAAGGCCTTGAACACCTCATAAACTTACTAGAAGTTGCCGCCGATTCAGTTGAGCATTATTCAACTCTCGCGACCATGTTTCGCCGCCGTGGTGAGTTAGATCGCGCAATTAAAATCCATGAACTGTTGTTAAAGCATCCTAGCCTCAATGAGCAGCAAGCCGCTGCCAGTCGTTTGGAGCTTGCTGAAGACTATATTATGGCAGGACTACTTGATGGCGCTGAAGAGCACTTAGTGTGGCTTGTCAAAGCGGATCATAGTGAAGCACTAGAGCCGATTCTCACTTTGTATGCTCAAACCCGTGAGTGGGAAAAAGGCATCAATATGTTCGAAGCCCACGGCGAGTTATTTAATAAACCTCAGCACTTCAAAGCGATTGCCAATTTTTACTGTGAAGCCGCCTTACTTGAAAATGATCCGCAGATTATGCGTAAAGCGATTAGCCTCAACCAAAAAGCCATGAGGCCATTATTTGAACTTGGAAAGTCGGCTTTTGCGAAAGAAGATTATGTTAAAGCTATTTACTATTGGCGTGAGTTAATTACGAACTTTACCTTTTTCGCTCCATTATTTATTGACGACTTAGCATATAGTTACAGTCAGTTAAATTTAACCCATCAATTTCATGAACTGCTCGAACAATTATTAGATAAAGGGGGTGTACTTATAAAAATTAAACACTGCCAAGCATTGTTGGAGCAAGGGCATACCGAGCAAGCAATTAAATTTCTAACTGATAGTTTAAAACGTCAACCTACCATTCGAGGTTTTAGTTTCTTATTACAGCTTCTTGCAAAACAAAACCAAGATATTAGAGAAGTACTGGATCAAATTGATAAATTGGTTACGTCTTATATTGCTACTAAACCTGACTTTCAGTGCCAGCACTGTGGTTTTACCAGCCACACAATATATTGGGTGTGTCCGTCTTGTAAGCATTGGGAAACTATAATACCAAGCCGTGGCATAGACGGTTTTTAATTTTACTTATTTTTTCATTTTTTTTAGGAAAGTTATGTCTCTCGAGAAATCAAAAAAAGTTCTTATCGCCCTTGATTATGATGATCAACAAACTGCACTTGCGTTTGTAAAGCAATTATCGCCTGATATGTGCCGCCTTAAAGTTGGCAAAGAAATGTTTACGTACTTTGGCCCGGCGTTTGTAAAAGAATTGATTGATTTAGGTTTTGATGTTTTCTTAGATTTAAAGTTTCATGATATCCCTAATACCGTTGCGAAAGCGGTTACTGCTGCTGCTAAAATGGGTGTATGGATGGTTAATGTTCACGCCAGTGGTGGCGTTGAAATGATGACTAAGGCAAAGCAAGCGCTGGAACAGTTTGGTGATAAAGCGCCCTTATTAATTGCCGTGACCGTTTTAACCAGCATGGATGAAACAGAGCTTAAGCGTTTAGGTGTAGAGAAAACACCTGCTGAGCAAGTAATCTATTTAGCTAAGCTTACAAAAGAGTCAGGCCTTGACGGGGTAGTGTGCTCAGCACAAGAAGCCAAGCAATTAAAAGCAGAGCTAGGTGAAGACTTCAAACTTGTAACCCCAGGCATTCGCCCTGCAGGCAGTGATGCGGGTGACCAAAAGCGTATTATGACACCAAAACAAGCCATTGATGATGGCAGTGACTACCTAGTTGTTGGCCGTCCGATCACTCAAGCCGCAGATCCAGTGTCAGTGCTTAGTGATATTAACTCATCTATTGCAGGATAGTGTAAGTTACATTATTTATAAATTATTTACAAAAGCGTGTTTTTTGCTATATTAGGAACGCGCTTTTTTGTTGTAAAAAATTTATGAAGTACATTTTTATCACTAGTTTATTATCTGTTGCTGTATTTATCGTAACAAAATACGGGTTTGCTGAAAGTCACTTTGATGAAACCACGCACATTAGTGATGCATATAACGAGTACCCTGTGGATTTAATTGATTTTAAGTTAACACTCGTGGATTATGTTCGACACGTTTGTGAGGAAAATGAAGAGACTCTCAAAGCGTTTGATAAGGATGTCAGTGATTGTATCAATAGTCACGCTAAAGCCAAGCAAGCCTGTACAGTTAAGGTTTTTCGCTTAGCACCAATGAAATTAAGTAGTCGCGATGAATTGATTCAATACTGGCAAGAATACAAAGAGTGTACCTTGCCATATTTAAGTATTGTAGGGTAACGGGAAAGTTTAATGCTCTTTTAGTCGAATAGACTTAGCTTCAATATCAATTAACCCTTGCTTAAACAAACCACCAATGGCTTTTTTGTAGTTTGCTTTACTGGTAGAGAAGACCTTTTTAATAAGCTCAGGATCTGATTTATCGCCTATAGCGAGAATACCACCTTCGTTTTTAAGCTTTTCCATGATCTTCTCACCAAGCTCACTGACTTTATCCATACCAGGTTTTTCTAAGATGACGTCAATTTTGCCATCTTCTCTGACTTTTTGAATAAAGCCTTTTAATTTTTGGCCGACAAATAAGTTCTTAAATACCATGTTATAAAACACAACACCAAAATGGGCTTCTTCAATTAATACCTTGTAGCCGATATCTGTTTTACCAGCGACAATTAAATTAACTTCCTGAAGGGCAGTGTATTGTGGTTCATCTTTTGATAGAAAACGATTAAAGTTGCTTGAGGCACAAATTCTTGAGCTAGCATTGTCCAAGTAAAGACGAACTAAGTAAGAGTGGCCTTCTTGCATGCGTGGTTTTTGTTCATTGAATGGGGCAAGTACGTCTTTTTCTAAACCCCAATCTAAGAAAGCACCAATGCTATTAATTTCTTTAACGCGAAGTAGGGCGTATTCACCCACTTGTGCATGGGGCTTTTTAGTAGTCGCAGTTGGCAAATTAGCATTATCGAGAAAAATAAATACGCTGATACTGTCACCAGCTTCTAGTTCATGTTTAATCTCGTGACTAGGTAAAAAAACTTCACCTAGATCATGGCCATCAAGGTAAGCACCTTCATTACTCACTTCGTTTACAAATAAAGTTTGGGTTGTACCAAGGTAACTCATAATTATTCCTGCTCTGGCTTTTTACGACGACGCATTGGAGCATCACCATCAATATTTAAAGGTGCTTTAATTGGTGCTTGTGGTTTTTTCGGCTTAGCTTTACGCTTAGGTGCAGCTTTAGCTTTTGGTTTTACTTTATCATTAACTTTATTCAGTACTTGTGGTTTTTTATCTCGCAAGCCTTTAAATTTACCCGTTAGACCTTCAACAGTATGAAATGCTAATTCATCATTTAAAAATGACTTAATTGCTTTGTAACTAGGCCAATCTTTTGGACCCACTAGAGAAATGGCTGTGCCTTTAAATCCAGCTCGGCCAGTACGGCCAATACGGTGCACATATTCTTCCGCGTGTTTGGGTAAATCAAAATTAATCACATGGGTGACGCTTAATAAATCTAAACCACGCGAGGCAACATCCGTGGTAATTAACACTTTAAAGTTTTCTCTGCTGAAGGCATCCATGATTTCAAGGCGTTTACTTTGTGTTAAATCGCCAGCAAGCGCCTGTGCTTTTAGCCCTTTACTATTTAACAGCTCACTTAATCGTGCTGTGTCTGAGCGAGTCGCCGTAAAAATAATACACTGACCAACCTCTTCTTGTTTAACAAAGTGCTCTAATAGCGCTTCTTTGTGATCTAAGTGATCAGCTAAATATAGGCTTTGTTTAATATCAGAGTGCTGCTCATTGGCGGCACTGAGTAATATTTGTTTTGGCTTTTTGAGTAAATTACGTGATAAGGCATCAACTTGTGCATGATCCAGCGTTGCAGAAAATAACAACGTTTGACGTAAACGATGATTAGCCAACTCATTAATCATTTTAAGTTGTTCTGTGAAACCAAGATCAAGAATACGGTCAGCTTCATCGAAAATTAATAACTCTAAACCACTTAATTGCAGTGAGCGCTGGGTTAAGTGATCGGCTAAACGGCCCGGTGTGGCAATAACAAAATGGGGGTCATTTCGCAGTGCTTTTATTTGGTCATTAAAGTTTTCACCACCGAGTATCTTAACCGCTTTGATATTGGTACCGGCGATAAGTAATCTCAGTTGAGTAAAAACTTGTGTAGCAAGCTCTCTAGTTGGAGCAACAATTAAAACACGAGGGTCACGTTTACTGAGCGCTTTTTGCTTCATTACGCGTTGAACTGCTGGTAATAAAAACGCTAAGGTTTTACCAGAGCCAGTTTTAGATTGAGCAAAAATATCATGGCCTGCCAATGCGGTAGGCACTGCATGTGCCTGAATATCAGTTGGCTGAGTGATGCCTTGATGGGCAAGTTGAGTTTCAAGGCGCGTATCTATGCCAAGATCAGTAAAGTGCAAAGTGTGTATCTCCAAATGAGTAATTTAAATCTTCATAAATCTGAGGGCTATTATAGCTTAGTCAAGGTGGTTGCTCACAGTAAAAACCCGCTAATCATTAGTTTTTTTGCATTTAAATTGAAAAAGCGTAAAATATGCGCCCCAATGCGCCGGATTTACGATTCGGTTTTTTTAAAAAGCAAAATTAGGAACCTCCATGACTGCCATTCATAAAGATAATGTCACCAGTGCGCACTTTGTTGTGTGTGCTCTTTATAAATTTGTTTCGCTACCTGAGTTTGAAGCACTTCGCCAACCGTTATTAGCTGTAATGGAAAAGAACGAAGTACGCGGCACGTTGTTGCTTGCTGCTGAAGGCATTAATGGCACGGTTTCAGGCAAGCGAGAAGGTATTGATAACGTGTTAGCTTGGCTGGATAGTCAACCTCATTTAGACAACATAGTAACGAAAGAATCTTATGATGACGAATGCCCATTTTACCGTACTAAAGTGAAGTTAAAAAAAGAAATAGTCACTATGGGAGTTGAGGGGGTTGATCCACTTAAAGTGGTGGGCAGTTATGTTAAACCTAAAGATTGGAATGCGTTAATTTCAGATCCTGAGGTTATCTTAGTTGATACCCGTAATGATTATGAGATTGAAATTGGCACTTTTGAAAATGCCATTGATCCGAATACAAAAACTTTTAGAGAATTTCCGCAGTGGGCAAAAGAAAATCTTGATCCGAGTAAACATAAAAAAGTAGCTATGTTTTGTACCGGTGGTATTCGCTGTGAAAAATCAACTGCGTATATGAAAGAGCAAGGTTTTGATGATGTGTACCACTTGGAAGGCGGTATTTTAAAATACTTAGAAGAAGTGCCAAAAGAAGACACCATGTGGAAAGGCGAGTGCTTTGTTTTTGACAACCGTGTAGCGGTTGATCACGATTTACAAAAAGGCTCTTACGATCAATGTCACGCTTGTCGTATGCCTATCACTGAAGAAGAGAAATTAAAAGCTGAGTATATGGAAGGGGTATCGTGCCACCATTGTATCGATGATGTGACTGATGAACAGCGTGCACGATTTGCTGAGCGTCAAAAGCAAATTGAACTTGCCCAAGCACGAGGTGAGGGACATATAGGTAATGAAGCACAAGCAGTGTTACAAAAGCGTAAAGAAGCTAAAAAAGCGCAAAAAGACGCTCAGCGTAATAAATAAAGTGTAACCTTGTTAGCGTCTTTAAGAATTTATAAGAAACCCCAAGTAGTTGGGGTTTTTTATTATCTGAGTTTTAATGAACAAATCCCTAGTGGTAGTAACTGATATGCTGAAAGAAGCGCACGGTAATATCTTGACGCTCTTTATTTATGGCAAGGGGATCGACCATGTTGCGGATAACACTTTCCACTTTATTCATGAAGCGACCATGGCCTATGCCTTGCTCATCATTTTCATTCGCTACAATAATGAAATGCATGGTCTCAACCAGTTTTTGATCATCAAAATGATGACTGTATTGAGTTGTTGATTCATTTGTTGCAAAGCTAAGTTTTTGCAGCTCACTGTTAACGTCATTTTTGTCTATTTTGCTATTACGAATAATTGGCATACAGCCATTAGCCACCATGGCCGCAATCTGTAGTTGCTTTGTTTCACATTGGTTGATCAACATTGTATAAAAATGCTGATAAAACTCTGAGTAATTATGCTTATTAAGCAAGTGTTGGAACTGGGTTTTGATTGTGCGCGTTACCGGGATTTTAAAAGTCGCGTAGGTCATTTCATTATGTTGCTCGGGTAAAGTGCATTGGCGGCTTTGATAGCGCTGATATAACCCTCTTAGTTTGTATCCATAGCTTTCTTTTGTTCCCTTTGCCTTAGCAAAAAGATCATAAGTGAGGTGTTGATGATCCCGTAATTTGAATTGCTGCTCATCTTTTAAAAGAGTGTCCTGTAAAGAAGCAAGCACCTTTTTAAAATTGGCGTGAAATATTGCACTATTAGCGCGTAAGTCATCGCCTGTTGCTAAAAATAGAAAACGAATTTTTTTACTCGCTTGCTCAGTATCATAAAAGCATTTATGAGCTTCATGGTAGCGTGGATTATAAAAAAACAAAATCTGTTTATTGGTTTGTAAACAATAGGATTCTTCATGGAACCTGACAATCGGTAATTTATCATTGGCAATCAGATGCACGTTATGCAACTGGTATTCATCGCACAGTGCAAACAATTGTCTTGCAAGACGTTCATAACATTGCCCAGGGTTTTCAAACTGTGCATACAATGAATCACTGGGCTTAAACTCAGCCAATATATATTGATTTGCTCTGGCTGTGGTTGGTATGTATACGCGGTGTTGTGATAGTGAAGCCATATTTATTTCCCTAATAATGTTTCGTTTCTGGCGCCACTGTAGCGTGTTTGAATGACTCTTTTATTGCGCTAGAACAAAATTATTGTATTGTTGATAAATTATTTAATGGCTAACTTAAATGTTTAAAAATAGCTTTATGTAGGTTAATTAGTTGGATTTTAGTCATGCGTTCTAAAAGAGCAGTGGGTGCTAATATGGACTACTTAATAGTGAGCGATACCTTTTCACTAACCAGCATAAAAATAATGCTTTGCTAAATTGCTTTTAATGTAGACGGTACTCGCATATTGGTAAGGTTTGGGTATAATGCAGTAGTTTTATTACCATGCACTTATGTGAGGATTGTACTCCTATGGCGGAAATTGAGAATCGCCCAAGTAATTTTATTAGAACCCGTATTGATGAAGATTTAGCATCTGGTAAACATGCCACAACGCATACTCGTTTTCCACCAGAACCTAATGGTTTTTTACATATTGGTCATGCAAAATCTATCTGTTTAAATTTTGGTATTGCCCAAGATTATAATGGTCTTTGTAATTTACGTTTTGATGATACTAATCCAGAAAAAGAAGACATCAATTATGTAAACTCTATTAAAGAAGACGTGCAATGGTTAGGTTTCCAATGGGATGGTGAAATTAACTACTCATCTAACTACTTTGATGCACTGTATGGTTACGCTGTTGAGCTAATTGAAAAAGGACTTGCTTATGTCTGCTTTCTAACAGCAGATCAAGCTCGTGAATACCGTGGTACACTAAAAGAGCCGGGTAAGAATAGTCCAACTCGAGATACATCACCTGAAGAGAACCTGGCGTTATTTGAGAAAATGCGCAATGGTGAGTTTAAAGAAGGTGAGTGTGTTTTACGTGCTAAAATTGACATGGCAAGCTCATTTATGGTGCTTCGTGATCCGATTATTTATCGCGTCCGTTTTGCCCATCATCATCAAACCGGTGATAAGTGGTGTATTTACCCGATGTATGACTTTACGCACTGTATTTCTGATGCGCTAGAGGGTATCACCCATTCATTATGCACACTCGAGTTCCAAGATAATCGCCGCCTATATGATTGGGTACTTGATAATATAAGCCTAGAATGCCACCCACAGCAAATTGAGTTTTCTCGCTTAAATCTTGAATACACGATTATGTCTAAGCGTAAGCTAAATGACTTAGTGGTAAATGGTCATGTAGAAGGGTGGGACGATCCCCGTATGCCGACTATTGCAGGCTTACGTCGTCGTGGTTATACGCCAGCATCTATTCGTGAGTTTTGTTTACGCATTGGTGTTACTAAGCAAGAGAATATGGTTGAAATGGGGATGCTTGAAGCATGTATCCGTGAAGACTTAAATGAAAATGCGCCACGGGCAATGGCTGTGCTTGATCCTGTTAAAGTTGTGATAGAAAACTTTGATTCAGGTACTGAAACATTATCTGTTGCTAATCACCCGAATAAAGAAGAGATGGGGCGTCGCGATGTACCATTTACTCGTGAACTTTATATCGAGCGTGAAGATTTCCGCGAGTCAGCTAATAACAAGTTTAAACGTTTGGTACTTGATAAAGAGGTACGTTTACGTGGTGCATATGTTATTAAAGCTAATCGTGTTGAAAAAGATGATGCAGGTGAAATTACCACTATTTATTGCACCTATGATCCAGAAACACTTGGTAAAAACCCAAGCGATGGGCGTAAAGTAAAAGGGGTTATTCATTGGGTTTCAGCTACTGATGCACTGACAGCTGAAGTACGCTTATATGACCGTTTATTTAATGTACCAAACCCTGCTGCTGCAGAAGATTTTGCTGCTACACTGAATCCTGATTCATTAGTAGTTTTACCGAACGCAAAACTAGAGCCATCACTTGCAAAAGCGGCACCAGCTCAAGGTTTTCAGTTTGAACGCACAGGTTACTTTAGTCGCGATACTAAATCTGACACAGTCGTGTTTAATCAAACTGTGGGTCTGCGTGATTCATGGGCAAAAATAGAGCAGAAATAATTCTGCTCTTTAAATAATAGATACAAAAAAACCTGCTTTAAGCAGGTTTTTTTTTGCTTATAAATCCAATGTTATTGGTTGTCAGCAAAAGCTTTACAGGCTTCAGTGTCAGTACACTCGCCGTAAAGATAAAGAGAGTGGTTTGTTAGCTTAATACCATTGGCTTCAGAGATTTCAATCTGGCGACGTTCAATTAAGTCATCTTCAAACTCAACAACTTTTCCACACTTTAAGCAAACTAGGTGGTCATGGTGAGTGCTACCTGATAGTTCAAAGACAGATTTTCCGCCTTCAAAATGATGACGTGTTACAATACCCGCATCATCAAATTGGTTTAAAACACGGTATACTGTTGCAAGACCAATTTCTTCGCCTAGGTCCAAAAGAATTTTGTAAACATCTTCAGCGCTGATGTGTTGGTTATCTGGAGATTGTAAAATCTCTAAAATTTTGATACGCGGTAAAGTTACTTTTAAACCGGCTTTTTTTAATTCCAAGTTGTGATCAGTCATTAAATCTGTCTCAATTTTAATTTGGTTATACTAGTACACCTAAATAGGTGTGCACGACACATTAGCAACGTTAAGAATAACGCGCAAAGAGTCTAAGTGCAAAGAACAATTTAAATAAACCTACTGAAAGCTTAAAAGCTAAACAAAACAACAATAAAAAAGCATCATTTGATGCTTTTTCAATTTGTTAGTCAGCAAGTTCGCTTAGGCACATTTCGTCATAAACTTGTGCTGCCCACGCTTTTACACGTTGCTCGGTTAGCTCAGGTTGGCGGTCTTCATCAATACCTAAACCAACAAAGTGAGTGTCATCTGCCATGCCTTTAGACGCTTCAAAGTCGTAACCTTCAGTAGACCAATGACCGACAACAATAGCACCGCGCTCAGTGACTATGTCATTGATCATACCCATTGCATCCAAGAAATACTCAGCGTAGTCTTCTTGGTCGCCGCAGCCAAAGATAGCAACGAGTTTGCCGTCAAAGTCAATTTCTTCAAGTTCTGGGAAGAAGTCATCCCAGTCACATTGCGCTTCACCATAATACCAAGTAGGAATACCAAATAAGATTAAATCAAATTCAGCGATCTCTTCTTTTGAGCTTTTCGCAATATCATGCACAGCCACTAACTTTTTACCCAATTCTTTTTGGATCATTTTAGCTACGTGTTCTGTGTTACCTGTGTCACTTCCGAAAAAAATACCTACACTTGCCATGGATTTAAAACCTTTTATCTATCAATAGCCAATCTTTCTTGTAAAATCGTTTCAATCAGCGCACTACGGCTAATATTTTGTGCATCGGCCATATCGCTTAATGCTTGATATAACTGCGATGAAACTTTAAATTCAACACGCTTTAAACCACGTGCTTTATCTCTTTTTATTTGATTACGTTTATTAACCTTTAATTGAATATCCCGAGGAAGCGGGTTTGTCTTAGGTCTACCGGGACGCTTTTCGTATTCAAATAAATCGAGTGTTGTTCTATCTGTTTCTGATTTCGCCATGGTTAGTTATCCTACACCTGCGCCTTGCCAAAACACTTGAATAAGTCCTTTAGCTATAAAACCAGAACAGCCTAAAAAAAGTACAAGCCATACTATGTAACGACCAAATTTAGGCACGCTGCCACGTTTTAGTACATCTTGAATAGCCATGCCGATAAAAAAGAACACACCGGCTAAGCCAAAATACAACCCAAGGGTATCAAATTCGTTAATTAACTGACTGACCATCAACGTATAACCTTTAAATTAAACGGCGCGTACTATAGCACAATAAAAATTAATAATTTAGTGCGCACTAGCAAAAACCGCGATTAAATTTAGGGCTAGTCAGCAAGTAAAAAATCACTGATTGATTTATTCACCGCTTGGGGCTTTTGGGCATGAAGCCAATGGCCTGCACCGTGAATAATTTTCGCTTTTGCGTTTTTAAAGCGAGTCATAATTGCCTCTTTATATTCAGGCAATATGTAATCAGAGTCATTACCCTTGATAAACAAAGTATCGCATAAACAAGAATCATTTGCTTTAATATCTGATAAAATATTTTCATAGCAGTTACTAAGCACATCTAAATTGAAACGCCACGTAAGTTCACCTGCTTGATCTTTAGCTAAACTTTTCAGTAAAAATTGTCGTACACCGAGTTCTGCTATGTCTTGTTGCATAAGGGTATCAGCGTGTTTTCTATCCGCTATTGGCTGACTTGCTACATTTTTAAGTGCTTTGAAAATGCTTGTATGGCGTGCTTGGTAGGCGACAGGGGCAATATCAAGAACCACTAAACGGTTGACCTTGTCAGGAAACAAGTGGGCGACTTGCATGGCAACCTTGCCACCCATAGAGTGGCCAACAAAATGAGCGCTGGTGATATTTAAATGTGTCATTAACGCTATGATGTCTTCACTCATGCTAGCATAGTCCATAGTCTCGCTGTGTGGTGAGCGGCCATGGTTGCGCAAATCTACATTGATGACTAAAAAGTTTTCTGCCAGTGCCTTGGCAATTACATTAAGGTTCTCAAGTGAACCAAATAGACCATGAATAAGAATGACAGGCGAACCTTGCCCTAATTGTTTATAATTTAATAGCATGCTGGTCTCCTTTAAAAGTGTGCTTAGTTTGCCTAGTGAAATAACAAATTGCAAAACATAGAGAATTAAATCCGCTTTGGGTATAATCAACTTGAGTAAACAAATATGACCCGTAACGACAGGAATAACATGAAAAAAATCGACATAGACGACGAGTTGTATCAATACATTGCGAGTAATACGCAAAGTATTGGCGAAAGCGCTTCAACTATATTGCGTCGTTTATTAAATCTTAACGGCGATATTGAACAACCCGCTACAGCAATTGTTGAGCAGTCACCTGAAAGTATTGACGTAACTGTCACTGATGAGCCTGTGGATTCAAAAACAGAAAAACCTGCTGAGCCAGTCACAAAAAAGAAGCAAAAAACCGTTAGTGTCTTTAATGTACTTAATAAAGAAGAACTCGCGATGCAAAAAGGTGTGGTAGGGCGGTTTTTATTTATTCTGTCAGCATTACATCGTACACATAAAGAAGATTTTTCTGCTGTACTGGATGTGCAAGGTCGTGATCGCGTTTATTTTGCGACTAGTAAAGAAGCGTTGGTTAATAGCGGAAGCAGTATGAACCCCAAAAATATCACTGATAGTGAATATTGGGTGATGACTAATTCTAATACCACACGAAAGAAAATGATGTTGCATGAAGTGGCGCTAGGTTTGGGCTACAATGCAGAGCAAGCTGAACAAATTAGAGACTACTTATAATTTAATAAGGAAATGTAATGGCGATCCATCCTGGTGCAGGCAAACCTGCAACGCAATCTGATTTAGTAAACGTACCAAAGTTAGTATCGGCTTATTATTTAAATGAGCCTGATTTAGAACAAAATCCAGAGCAATGCGTTGCTTTTGGTACATCAGGCCACCGAGGCTGCTCGTTTGATGTGAAATTCAACGAGTCGCATATACTCGCCGTTACCCAAGCGATTTGCGATTATAGAAAACAAAACAATATCTTTGGTCCGCTATTTTTAGGTAAAGACACCCATGCCTTGAGTGAAGCGGCGTTTAACTCTGCGATAGAAGTTTTAGTAGCCAATGAAGTACAAGTCATCACTCAAGAAAATGATGACTTCACACCGACGCCGGTGATCAGCCACGCAGTAGTCTGTCATAATAAAGCGCATCCTCATGAATTAGCTGATGGTATTGTTGTAACACCTTCTCACAATCCACCTGAAGATGGCGGCTTTAAATATAACCCACCTAATGGCGGTCCTGCTGATACCGATGTAACAAAATGGATTGAAGACAGAGCTAATAAACTTTTGCTTGAAGACCTTGTTGAAGTTGAATTATTTCCTTTTGCAAAAGCCGCTCGTTCTGGTTTTATTAAATATCAAGATTTGATGACACCTTATATTGCTGATTTAGTTAATGTAGTGGATGTCGCTAAAATAGCGCAAGCAAAAGTTAAGCTCGGCATTGATCCTCTAGGCGGTTCAGGTATTAACTTTTGGCCAATTATTGCTGATAAATTCAATTTAGACCTAACGGTCGTAAATAAGTCTGTTGATCCACGTTTTGGTTTTATGCCATTGGATAAAGATGGCAAAATTCGTATGGATTGTTCTTCCCCTTATGCGATGACTAATTTAATTGCACTCAAAGACGAATTTGATATCGGTATCGGCAATGATCCTGATTACGATCGCCATGGTATTGTTACTCCAGATGGGTTAATGAACCCTAATCATTTTTTAGCTGTTGCGATTGATTATTTACTTAATCACCGTAACTGGTCTAAAGATGTTCAAATCGGTAAAACATTGGTATCAAGTGCCATGATTGACCGTGTAGTTGCACGTAATAATCGTCAAGTTAAAGAAGTGCCCGTAGGCTTTAAATGGTTCGTAGAAGGGCTGAATGAAGGCTCGCTTGCATTTGGCGGCGAAGAAAGTGCAGGGGCTTCATTTTTACGTTTAGACGGCAGTGTATGGAACACGGATAAAGATGGTTTTATTATGGGTTTACTCGCTGCTGAAATATTAGCGGTAACGGGTAAAACACCTTCTGCACTTTATAGAGAGCTTGAGCAAGAGTTTGGTGCCCCTTTGTATAAACGGATTGATGCCCCTGCAACATCACAACAAAAACAGCGTTTAAAAGCATTAAGTGCTGATGATGTTACAGCCGATACACTGGCGGGCGAACCAATTTTACAAAAATTGACTCACGCACCGGGAAATAACGCTGCTATTGGTGGTCTTAAAGTTGTCACTGAAAATGGCTGGTTTGCTGCGCGCCCTTCAGGCACAGAAGACATTTATAAGATCTATTTAGAGTCATTTAAAGGTGAAGAACATTTAGCGCTACTAGAAAAAGAAGCTAAAAAGTTAGTTGATTCTGTGATTAGCTAATATTGCGCATAATTTTAAAAAATGGCTGATTATTTCAGCCGTTTTTGTATTTACTCCATACAAAAGGCGATGAACATGTCAGCCACACCCAATTATATCGATAATCTTAAAAAAAACGGCGATTTCCTCTCTTTAAGTAGAGCCAATGAGTGGCACTTAGATGCATCTGAATGTCAGTTAGCAAATGGCACTAAGGTCTCGGTACATGATACCGGGGTTATTGAGTTTCAACCTAGTGTTAAAACAAACAAAGACATCGTGTTATCAAGTGCTATTCATGGTAACGAAACAGCACCCATTGAGATTTGCGATCAGTTGATAAAAGCTATTTTTAGCGGAGAGCTTGAGCTCGCGCAAAGAGTGATGTTTATCTACGGTAACCCGCAATCTATTAATATTGATAAACGCTTCGTTGAAGAAAATTTAAATCGATTATTTAACGGTCACCACACAGTGGATGGCTTAGCAATGAATAATGAGCGTAATCGTGCAGCGAAATTGGAGCATTATGTCAGCGACTTTTTTGCCCGTGGCGAAGCTGGCAGTGCACGTTGTCATTACGATTTACATACTGCTATACGAGGGTCTAAAAACGATAAGTTTGCCGTTTATCCCTATTTACATGGTAAACCATGGAAAAAGTCGCAATTGCAATTTTTACATAGTTGTGGCGTTAATACTGTTTTAATGATGAAGTCCGCAGCGACAACTTTTAGTTATTATTCCTCTTATGTACATGGAGCAGACTCTTTTACTGTTGAGCTTGGTCAAGTTAAACCATTCGGTGAAAACGATATGACGAAGTTTGCCAAAACGAAAGAAACCTTGATTGCATTAATTACTCAAAATGATGTGCAATATAAAGAATTTAATGCAGATGACTTTGAGTTATTCTCTGTACATCGTTCGATTAATCGAACACAACAGGATTTTTCGTTTCCATTCCCTGATGATGCGGTTAACTTCACAGGTTTTGCTAAAGGTGAATTACTCGCAACGGATGGTCAGACCTGTTATTACGCCGATGTAGAAGGTGAGGCTATTATCTTTCCCAATGCGGATGTAGCAATAGGCCAGCGGGCTTTATTAACGGTTGTTCCTCTTGAAATTAATGATAATTTTAAATAATTTCATCCTCGATTTATCGTTAACTATATGATTTAAATTAACTGTTTATGTTGTATAGTTAACTTTCCAGTCCCTGTCTCGTCATTTCGCACTCATTCGTCTATCATTAGTTGAATAACAATTTACGTTAACGTAAAGTGTTGGCAGCTTTAATTTAATTACAGTGCAGTTTTTGCAAAGTTTAACCTAGCAAAAATGATTAATAATAATAACTAACCTGAATCAAGGTTAACTCATTGAGCACTGTATTTTTCGACAACAACAGAAGGTAGGTTATGAGTAACCCAAATAACGTATCGCAGAATATTAGCCATGAACTTGAATTTATTGATGGTCATGCCTTAAATATTCCAACCTTGAGTATATTAAACGAGGATGGCGATATTCACAGCGGTGCCAGCGCACCGGATATAGATAAATCCACTGCAATCCGTTTATACGAGACTATGCGCTTCATTCGAGCCCTTGATGAACGTATGCAAGCAGCACAACGTCAAGGCCGTGTCAGCTTTTATATGCAATGTTTAGGTGAAGAAGCCGCGGTTACAGCGTCTGCTGCTGCACTTGATCAAGATGATATGATCATGGCGCAATATCGTGAACAAGCTGCGTTACACTATCGAGGTTTCACCCTTGACCAATTTATGAATCAAATGTTTTCAAACGAGCTTGATTTAGGTAAAGGTCGGCAAATGCCCATTCATTATGGCAGTGCTGAATTAAATTATATGACCATATCATCGCCATTGGGAACGCAAATACCACAAGCAACCGGCTATGCGTATGGTCAAAAAATTAAGCATATTGATGCAAGCACTGGTGAACTTGCCAGTAATATAGACAATGTGACCATTTGTTATTTTGGTGAAGGGGCTGCCTCAGAAGGGGATTTTCATGCGGGTTTAAATATGGCGGCGGTGCATAAAGCCCCTGTTATCTTTTTCGCTCGTAATAATGGCTATGCAATTTCTACCCCAGCTGATGAACAGTTTAAAGGCGATGGTATAGCTTCTCGCGGTGTTGGCTATGGTATTAAAACTATTCGTGTCGATGGCGGCGATGCATTAGCTGTATTCGCTGCAACGCAAAAAGCCAGAGAAATATCGACAACAACAGGTGAGCCGGTGTTAATCGAGTCTATCGCCTATCGTCTCGGTGCTCACTCGACCTCGGATGACCCCAGCGGCTATCGCTCAAAAGCGGAAGAAGCAAATTACCAAGCATGTCCGATCGAGCGTTTTCGCAAGTGGTTAATCAAAAAAGAATGGTTAAATGATGAAGACGACATCAAAGCTAAAGAGCTGATCCGTGAAGATATTTTAGCTGCATTAAAACGTGCAGAGGTGGTTGAAAAACCTGCGCTAGAAGAACTAATTTCAGATGTTTATGATACACCAATTCCATCATTGCAACGCCAATATGAGGAATTAAAAACGCATATCAAGCAACATCCTGATGCCTACCCAGTCACAGCAGGGAGAATTAAGTAATGGCTAAAATGAATATGTTACATGCAATTAATTCAGCCCTTGATATTACAATGGCAGAACATCCGCAAGCCTGTATATTTGGTGAAGACGTAGGCTATTTTGGTGGTGTATTTAGAGCAACATCTGGGTTACAGGAAAAGTATGGCCAGCATCGAGTGTTTAATACGCCATTGACGGAGCAAGGCATTATGGGTTTTGCTAATGGCCTAGCGGCGTTTGGCGCCCCCGCGCTTGCTGAAATTCAATTTGCTGATTATATCTTTCCTGCATTTGACCAAATAGTGAATGAGTCTGCTAAATTTCGCTATCGTAGTGGTAATGAATTTAATGTTGGTAACTTAACAATACGTACGCCATATGGTGGAGGTATTGCTGGTGGCTTATATCATTCACAATCGCCAGAAGCTTACTTCGCACATACACCGGGTTTAAAAATTGTGGTACCACGTAACCCATATCAAGCTAAAGGCTTACTACGTGCATCAATTAAAGATAATAATCCGGTTATTTTCTTTGAGCCTAAACGTTTATATCGCGCATCGACAGGTGAAGTACCTGAAGAAGATTACAGTATTGAGCTTGGTAAAGCCGAAGTAGTACAACAGGGCAGTGATGTAACCTTATTAGCGTGGGGTGCACAAATGGAAATTATTGAAGATGCCGCCAAGCAAGCTGCGGAACAAGGAATTAGCTGTGAAGTGATTGATTTACGTAGCATCCTCCCTTGGGATGTTGAAACGATTGCTGAATCAGTCACTAAAACTGGGCGTTTAGTCATAAGTCATGAAGCGCCAATCACCAATGGTTTTGGTAGTGAAATTGCGGCAACAATTCAGCAAACCTGTTTTTTACATTTAGAATCGCCAATTTTACGTGTTTGTGGATTAGACACACCGTACCCGCTAGCACTGGAAAAAGAGTATGTGCCAGATGCATTAAAAGTCCTTGCTGCTATTAAGCAATCGGTCGAGTTTTAGGAGTTAACATGGCTAAAGATTTTATTTTACCCGATATTGGCGAAGGGATTGTTGAGTGCGAAGTCGTTGAGTGGCTTGTAGCAGAAGGTGATACAGTTGCTGAGGATCAACCTATCTGTGACGTAATGACAGATAAAGCACTAGTACAAATACCTGCAGTGCATGATGGTGTAATTACCCAGTTATATTATAAAAAAGGGGAGATAGCCGCGGTACATGCACCTTTATTCGCGATGGAAGTCGCAGGTGATGTAAAAGCCGCACCCGCTGAACAGGCAACAAGTGAAGTTGGCAGTGCGTCTGAGCAATTAGAAGATTTTATTTTACCTGACATTGGTGAAGGGATTGTTGAGTGTGAAATTGTCGAATGGCTTGTCGCTGAAGGCGAACATATTGAAGAAGACCAAGCTGTTTGTGATGTAATGACAGATAAAGCGTTAGTTCAGATCCCCGCTAAGTACACGGGCACTGTTCATAAGCTGTATTATGCTAAAGGCGACGTAGCACAAGTTCATAGCCCATTATTTCAAATGCGTATAGTAGGTACGGCCCAACCTCAGGTTGACGTGAATGACGCCGTTGTTAAAGCGCAATCTAATGCACAAGAGCAAAAAGTGTCACCCGCTGCAACAGAACACTCGCAACAGCTAAATAAAAAAGCAGTGGCATCACCTGCCGTGCGTCGTAGAGCGCGAGAAATGGATATTGACTTAACCTGTGTTCCAGGTAGTGGCAAAAATGGTCGTATTTATAAAGAAGATATTGAACGATTCGTCAATGCTGAAGTACCAAATACGATTGATACCTCTGAACTGCAACAGCCTGTTGCGCAAAATAAATCGGCTGTTACACAGGGTAATCGTGTTGAGCCAATTAAAGGTATTAAAGCTGCCATGGCAAAACAGATGGTTGCTTCTGTTAGTACCATTCCGCACTTTACATTTTGCGATGAGATTGACTTAACAGAGCTGATCGCTTTGCGCAGCTCTTTAAAAGAGCAATATAAGCAACAAGGCATTAAATTAACCATGATGCCATTTTTTATCAAAGCACTATCGTTAGCAATGAAAGAGTTTCCAGTATTGAACTCACAAGTTAACGATGATTGTACTGAATTAACGTATTTTGACGATCATAATATTGGTATGGCGGTTGACTCTAAAATTGGCTTACTGGTGCCAAATATTAAGCAATGCCAAAATAAAAGCATCGTTGATGTGGCAAATGCAGTAACACGCTTAACAGATGCCGCTAGAGATGGCCGTGTTAGTCCTGATGATCTAAAAGGTGGCACAATCAGTATTTCAAATATTGGGGCTATTGGTGGCACAATTGCAACGCCAATTATTAATAAGCCTGAAGTCGCCATTGTTGCACTCGGAAAACTTCAACACCTACCGCGCTTTGATGCACAGGGGAATGTGGTGAGTAAAGCAATAATGCAGGTCAGTTGGTCTGGTGATCACCGTGTTATCGACGGTGGTACTATTGCCCGATTTAACAATCTATGGAAATCATACTTAGAAGATCCTGCTAAAATGATGATGGCAATGAGCTAACGCTTATTAAATATATAAAAAGCTCAGCGATTGCTGAGCTTTTTTGTGTCAGTAACTTTTAGACACCATAAAAATATAAACCGTAGCCTACGAGGACAGCAGGAACGGCAGAGTAAATGGTAGCGATCAGAGCTGCTTTAGGCGCCATGGCAATGGCGGGGAATAGGGCGTCACCATCATTTGATATTGCATTCGCAGCGAGTGCGCTAAATGGAATGATACCTTGAATATACAAGGTAGTGACTATAATTTGCGGACCACAGCCAGGTAAAAAACCAATCAGTACGGCTATCATAGGTGCTAAGTAAGCGTAGTGGGAAAACCATGCTTTTAGGTCGACACCCGCAAAGGTCACTAGTATTTCAAATAACATAAAAGAGGCAACGACCCACGCAGTGACAAAGTGTGTGTCTTGTAATACTTTATAAAGCTTTGATGGCGGCTGTGTTGCTTCTTCTTCACAGGTGATGTCTTGGTAGCTTTTACCTTTTGAGGATAAAGCCCACGTCATCACAGCAAATAAGGCCATTGCGGCACCAAAAAAAGTAATCGTTTTATCGGTGCCAACACCGAATTGTTGTAAATCTACATTAAGTGCAATAAGCACCGCTATAATTAGGCTTGGTATTAAAACTACTTGCCAAATTGACTTACTAAAAATGATTGCTTTGCTTGGTTGGCATTCGCATTCTTGCTCTACGTTTTTTTCTTCAGGCTTTAAAAAATCACTTTTATGCAAAGCATTCACTAAACTGCCGCTGGCTACGCCGATCGTTAATCCAATCAGCATTATTAATAACCCTTCAGTGGGTTTGGTTGCTAATAATAAAAAGGCGGCATCACCCATGGTTGCTGTTAGCACGGCTACAATCGAGCCAAAGCTTGCTTGCCCTTTAGTAAACTGGGTTACCACAATGATGGCGCCACCACAGCCGGGCAGTGCACCAAGAAATGAAGCAAAACTGACTTCTAATAGCGGAGATTTTGCATTGAGGTAAGCGAGCTCTAACTGCGGCAAGCGATCGATAAGGTAGTAATAAATAAATAAAGTAGCGGCTACAAACACACTCACTTGGAAAAACGCATCACTCATTGCAGTTAAAGTGATTTCACGGATTGGCGCGTATAAAAGGCAGGCGAATAAAACCAAGGGTAACAACAGGCGTTTATTTTCGATAAATGACCGTGCGCTGATTGATGACATAAATTTTGGTAATGTGAGAGTAAACATAAGTGCAACCTAAAACGTTATTAAGTTGCACTTTAGTTTTAAATTAAATGAAAATCAATATCATTTACATTATTTTCTTTGAAATTCTGAATTTTCATTCCATTTTGGCCATTGTGGTTGTTCTGAAATATCAAAACCCACTTGATAGAATAGCTGTAAATCTTGCACAGCACCTGATAAATCCCACTCATCACGGTATCTATCACAAGGTTGATGATAACAACCACGCAACACTAAACTCATACGTTTACGATAGCTTGCAGTTTCTTCATCAAACGCTTCACTACCACCACCAGCGTACATGGCTGGCACGCCCATATTGGCAAAGGCAAAGTGATCTGAACGGTAGTAACCGCCTGAAGATGGTTTAGGGTCGCCAGACACTGTTCGACCTTGCTTTTTCGCTGCGCTCGCGAGCAACGAGTCCATTTCAGATTTACCAATACCGACAACGCTAATATCTTTAACTTTCCCTAATAAATTAAGGCTGTCCATATTAATATTAGCAACCGTTTGTTTTGCAGGGATCACAGGATTAGCTGCATAATATTTAGAGCCGAGTAAACCTTGCTCTTCCGCGGTTACCGCTAAGAAAGTCATTGAGCGGCTAGGGTGTTTAGGTAGCAGAGCAAATGCTTCAGCTACTTCAATCATGCCTGCTGTGCCCGTTGCGTTATCATGGGCACCATTATAAATTTGGTCACCTTTACGGTTTTTATCTGTACCAAGGTGATCCCAGTGAGCAGAGTAAATAACGTGTTCATCAGGTTTCTCACTACCTGGTAATGTGGCAATGAAGTTATAAGAGATCGATTTCTTAATGGTATTTTTAATGGCAACTGATGCTGTTAAATCACCCATATCGACATTATAAGCACCTTTAGCTGCGCTTTCTTTGGCAGTATCAAAGTCAAGACCCGCTTTTGTAAATAACTCTTTTGCCACATCCGTAGTGACCCAGCCTTCAACAGTCACACGGTCCATGTTGTTATTTTCTTTTTGGAAACCGAACTGCTCACCGCTCCAAGAATTCTCAACTACTGACCATGGGTAAGAGGCAGGTGCGGTTTCATGAATAATAATTGCACCAGCGGCACCTTGGCGGCTTGCTTCTTCGTATTTGTAGGTCCAGCGACCATAATAAGTCATGGCATCGCCAGTAAATAGCGCTGGATCTTTTGTGGCAAAACCAGGATCGTTAACCAGCATTACTACCGTTTTGCCTTTAACATCAAGGCCTTCGTAGTCATTCCAGTTGTATTCAGGTGCGTTTACACCGTAGCCAACAAACACCAGCTCTGAATCTTTAATGCTTTCGTTTTCACTAATACGGCTACTACCCATGACCATGTCTTTTTTGTATTGGTAGTCTTTGCCACCAATTGTTAAAACCATGTTTGGATCAGCTTCTAGAGATACCAGCGGGACCTCTTGTAAAAAACTGTCACCATTACCAGGTTGAAAGCCTATGTTTTTAAATTGCTCTGTTAAATAAGCTAGGGTTAACTCTTCACCTTTAGATGAAGGGGCACGGCCACCAAATTCATCGGACGCTAATACTTTGACATGCTCAGCAAGCTGTTCAGCATTAATAGATTGATAAGCGTTTTCAACATCTTCAGAGGTGAGACTTGTTGCTGCACAACCAGCAAGAACAGCGCTTGCTAATAGTGTAAGAGGAAAATAACGTTTCATAGTCGCTCTTTTTTTTGTTTTAAGTGCTCATAGTATAAGAACTTATATTAAAGAGAACCAGTTTTTGCGGTAAACTGAAAGAATAATTTTGTAAAGCTAAAGGTACTCATGAAGCGGTTCACTCCTTATGAGCAATGGCACCCACAATTGGTCAGTGGTGGTGCCTTTGAACATTTAAATCTGCTATTTAATCTAAACCTGCAATCAGATTGGCCTAAATTCGATTGGTTCAGTCCTTTTCTAACTCCGGTAAATGAAAATAATAGACCGATCGTTTTTAAAGATGACGCTTTATTTACTGAAGAAGAACGTTACTACGAACAGATTATTTTTGAAACAGGTTGTGTACCTACTCGACAACAAAACTGGCACGATCTGTTTGGTGGCCTAATTTGGTGTTTATTTCCAAAAACCAAAGCATTACTCAATAAGCGCCATGTAGATGAAATTAATGTACATGGTACAAAGCATCGGAGTAAACACCGTAATGCGTTAACATTGTTTGACGAGTGTGGTGTTATATTAGCAGTGACCGACTCACAATGGCCAAACATACTACGCGAACATCAATGGCACAGCGCTTTTGTTGATATGCGCGCTCAATGGGGGCAGAGCATTAATGCTTATATCTTTGGTCATGCTAATTATGAAATGCTGACTAAACCTTATATAGGTCTGACAGGAAAAGCATTCTTTGTGAAAGTTCCAGATGACACATTTTGTAAAGATTTAGCAGAGCAATATGCGTACCTAGATACTGTTCTTTATGAGATGATAGCTAAGCATGATTGTCTTTGTGATAATAGTTTATTATCGCCATTGCCATTACTAGGGGTGCCTGGTTGGTATGATGAAAATCAGAATGTGGAATTTTATAGTAATACGGATTACTTTAGACCTAAACGAAGGACACGAAAATGATAGAAGTCGTAGGGCTTAAAAAAAAGTTTAAGTTAACCAAAGATCATAAAAAAAATAAACTCGATAAAACCGATCCCCGAGAAGATAAAGACTACTTTCATTCGGTTCGTAATGTTAGCTTTCATTGTAATAAAGGCGAAGTGCTTGGTTTACTTGGGCCAAATGGTGCCGGTAAGACAACCACATTAAGAATGATCTCTACGGCATTGACTCCTGATGAGGGCAGTATTTCTATTGCTGGGCACGATATTATAAAGAAACCATTATACGGGCGTAAGTCAATAGGCTTTTTATCTGGTAGCACTGGGCTGTATGGTCGTCTTACAGTAAAAGAGAACATCGAGTATTTTGCAAAACTACACGGTATGAAAAAAGCCGCAATCACCAGTCGTTGTGAAGAGTTATTTAGTTTATTAGATATGCATAGTTTTATCGATAAACGAGCAGATAATTTATCAACAGGCATGAAACAAAAAGCTAATATTGCCCGCGCCGTTGTGCACCAGCCAGCTGTTGTTGTACTCGATGAGCCAACCACTGGTTTGGATATTATGACAACACAAACCGTGATCACATTTATCAAAGGGCTCAAAGCGCAGGGCACTCCCGTTATATTTTCAACTCACCATTTAGATGAAGTCGCACTTCTATGTGACCGTGTGGCGGTTATTAATGAAGGCACTAGTTGCTTTGATGGCACTGTGGCAGATTTTAAACAAGTCGGAAAAAGCGAAGAACTAAACCAAGCATTTATGAATATTTTAACGGAGAAGCGTGATGTTTGAGGTATTTAAAAAAGAAATAAAAGAACTACTTCGTGATAAAAAGACGCTATTGTTTATTATTGCATTACCCTTATTGATTTTCCCTCTTATTTTTGGTGTTTTAGGTTACTTTATGGTTCAGGCACAAGTAGAAGCTGATCAAGAAGTACATAAATATGCAATTATAGCTAGGCAAGATATAAAAGAGTTTAGTGATAAGGTTTTTTATCATAAAAATTTTAACCTTGTGGAGGCTGAATATACAGTTCGTGATGAATTGATACAAGCAGTTAAAGATGAAGATATAGATGTAGGTATATACACAACGGGTGCTGTTGCTGGAAGTAGTGGCCATGATGCACCAATTGAAATAGAAATATTATTTAATAATGCAAGTAGAATTAATTATATATCTGAAAAGTTGACAGAAATATTCTCTGAATATAAACATGTTGAACAATTAAAAAAGCTAAGTATATACGGTATTGCGAATGGTAAGGATAAGGAACTAATTCTTGACCCTGTAAAGTTGATAGAAACAGATACGGCTAATGCAAGAGAAAGCATTGGGGAAAAATTGGGAATGTTACTACCTTATTTACTTATTCCACTGGTATTAACTGGAGCAACTTATCCTGCAATAGATTTAGGTGCCGGTGAAAAAGAACGAGGAACGCTTGAAACTCTATTGCTTACACCTATAACTCGTACTCAAATTGTGATTGGTAAGTTCTTAACTATTTTTAGCGCATCAATAGCTACATCATTATTTACTGTAGCCAGCTTAGGCTTATGGATTGTTATTGCTAAAAGTATATTTTCTGCTGAAACGATAATAGATGTTATAGCTATTATCGGTGCATATGACTTATTTTTAATTTTACTTTTATTGTTACCTCTTGCATGTATATTTTCTAGTGTAGTGCTTGCTATATCAATTTATTCTCGTACTTTTAAAGAGGCTCAAAACTATTTGGGCCCTTTATCAATAATTGTATTTGTACCATTAGCAATTTCTATGATGCCAAACATGGAGCTAACCTTAAAAACATCACTGATACCAATAGTCAATATTTCTTTAGCAATTCAAGAGCTTTTAAAGGGGACAGTTGATTATAACTTTGTGTATACAATATTATTATCAACTGTTTTTATAGGAGTTACTACACTTTTATTTTGTGTTCACTGGTTTAAAAAAGAAAGTGTACTTTTTAGATGATATCATTTCAGTTGAACTTATAGTTATAAAGACTCTATAAGTTCAACCCTTCTATTTAGTATCCTATTCTTTTGTGTACTATTTGGATATAAGGGTGTATTTTCACCGGCTGACTCAACAATTAGTTTATTCTTGCTTACTCCGTTACTAACTAGGTATTTATAAACACTTAAAGCACGTTGTTTTGCTAGCTTATAATTATGCTCAGCACTACCTGAATTATCAGAGTGGCCGATAATATAAAAATCATACTCACTGCCTTTCATTGCTGGAATAAGACTATTTAGACTCTTTTTAACATTTGTAGATAGGGCGTAACTATCTCTATTAAATAAAAGGCGTTTAATTGAATTTTTTAAAAAATTTCCTTCTATTTGACGCAAAAAAACAAAGTGATTGTTCTCATAAGAGCTTAAGTGTATAGAAAGCCAATTATAATTTATGTATAACAGGCTATAACTTTGTTTTCGTTTTTCGCTTATAAAGTTTATTGAATTTATATTTTTTGCTAGTTGTAGCGAATTCCCACAGGCTAAACCATCACATTCTGATAATAGTTTGAAGCCGCGCTTTAAATAATTTTTTTTTGTGTTTGTCAGTGTTTCACTTGCTGAAATATAACTATCAAATTTCAAGTTAATATAGTCGGATTTATGTGTTATTTCTGAGTATTTAGTTAATGTTTTAAGATTAGATGGACTGAAATTTGTGTCCTGTTTATTGCTAATAATGGGGGCAGTGCTTGGACCTTGTTGACTTAAAATCCCTTTAGCATATATACCCTGTGAGTATAGGTTACAGCATGCACTTCCTATTAATGTACATAAACCAAAAGTATAACGCTTCATATTTCCCTATCTTATCTAATTACATCCTTTTCTGAATGGTAGCTTTATTTAGATTGAAATTCAAGCGTCCCTTAAAAAGTTGCATAGTAAGTACATAATGATTTAGGATCGTATCTACCTTGCATTGAAATCTAGGGAGAGGTAATGTGACTCAAGGACAATTAGAAACTAAACTTTTGAAAAACAATATAGATTATGTCTTATGCCAAGAGCTTAAAGGGCATGTGGATTCATATACTGAGTTTAACAAAGGCACATTATTTATCATAAATTCGGTTAAAAATTTAGAACTAGAGCTGGAATTGTTTGACTTTGGCGCTAAAGGAGCTTTTTGGTTACCAGAAGAGTTATATTTAATAGATGAGTTAATCACAACTTTAAATATGGGAGGCCTTTGGTTTGATAGACTTACAATGTCTAAAAAAATTAAAAACAATTCAAACGACTCTACTTACCTAAATTTTTCTAATCCAGTTCTAACCACGTCATTAACAAAAAGGGAGTTCGAAATAGCTGAACTTGTTGTTATTGGCTTATCAAACCGTGAAATTGCTCAGAAAAAATGTATATCTGAAACGACGGTTAAGTCCCACCTTAAAAATATTTTAGCGAAAGCAGATGTTAAAAACCGAACAGCTTTAGTTAATAAATTACGTTTTCAATAAAGAAAAACCCTCCAAAAGGAGGGTTTTTTTTGTTTTCTTATTGGGTATTATCCAGTTTCTATTAACAAACAAGGAAATAAGGACATGAAAAAACGACAACTCGGACAAGGTATGACGGAGTATATTATTATCGTTGCCTTGATTGCCGTTTCTGCAATCGGTGTATATAGTTTTTTTGGTAAAACCATTCGTAACCAAGTATCGGCATTAGCCTCTGAAGTTTCAGGTCAAGATTCTAAAACAAATATTGATGCGGCTAAAAAATCTGCGGATGATTCAGAAACAAACGCAAACAAAGATTATAATCTTGGTAACTTTAATGATGGTGCAGCGCAGGGTGAAGGTGGCTCTGGTGGTAGCTAATTAATCAAGGAGGCTCTATGTATACTCGTCAAAAAGGTCAAGGTATGACCGAGTACATTATCATTGTTGCCTTAATCGCTGTTTCTGCGATTGGTGTATATAGTTTTTTTGGTAAAACTGTACGTAATCAGGTTTCAGCACTTGCTTCTGAAGTATCAGGCCAAGATTCTAGTCAAAATATTAGTGATTCTCAGACTGCAGCAAATGCAGCTGAGACTAATGCTAACAAAGATTACAATCTTGGTAACTTTAATGAAGGTGCAGCGCAAGGTGAAAGTAGCTCTAGCGGCGGTTCAGGCACTGTAGATTAATATAAAAGCCATAGTTGAGTTTCAATTATGGCCTTTTTTAAGGTAGTAATATGCACAAGGAACGTGGGCAATCATTAGTATTAGGGAGTGTGTTTTTAGCAACTATTGTTGCTTCAGTTCTCTACCTCTTCAATGTATCTCAGCAAAACTTAAATAAAACAAAACTTCAGAATAGTGCTGACGCTACGGTCATAAGTGGTGCCAACTTACTCGCTCGAGATTTAAACTTTAAGGCGTATACCAATCGCGCTATGGTTGCTAACCATGTTGCAGTTGCGCAATATGTTGGTCTTTCATCTTGGGGGAATTTAGCTGAGAAAACAGGTGAAAACATAGCGGATGTAACTTCTTGGATACCCTTGGTAGGGCAAATTACTTCCGCTGTCGAGGGAGTATTAACTGCGATAAATCAAGTACTGCAACCTGTAATGAATGGTGCAGTATTGGCGACAGACATTGTTAATACTGGTTTGTCGATATCACAAGATTTAATGAATTCAGCGACTATGGTAGCTCTTGTTGAGACATCTAACGATGTACTAGAGGCGAATGATAGTGATGCTTATGTTGATATAGCTTCAGCTGTAGGCGTGGGCCAGTTTCTTTTATATGATTGGGTTAATTTTCAGGGCAGCTATGATAGGCAAGATGATACAGGTCGTTATCAAGAGCACTTTGACTTAATAACTAATTCTGTAGATCCCTTCACCAAAAACCGCAGTTTTAAGTGGGGATTTCCTTTTTCACAAACACTTGGGCCAGATAAAGTTAATACTAGGCAGGCTGGAGGTACTGAGCTTTTCAAGAATGGCAATAATGCTGAAGTTTGGAGTGCCATGGATACACTAGGGTTTCATGTTTATTACTTTAGTTGTAAGTTAACAAGCGGTTGTAAATGGCGAGGCGCTCCAGGAGAGGTCCCTGTTGGCTGGGGAGCTAGTCACGCAGGCAGCGATGAAGATACAACAAATTATACAAGTGATAGTTACTATGGCCGTTCTAGAGATATTAATGGAACAGCGTCAGGCTTTGCTCATGAGAATGAAGAAGATATAAATTCATCGTATTCAGGGTTGCAAAGTTTTTATGATATTTCTCAAGTCGAACAAACAAACACCGCGCCTATGCTTACTTTAGCAGTGTCTAAAGATAAATCAGATATAACCACATCTAGCTCATTAAATATAGGCACAGAAAACTCAGATTCAACCCGATTAATAGATATTGAAGAAAGTGTTAAGTTACCACGTGACAAGCTAACGGTTTTAAGCAAAGCAAAAATTTATTATTATCGAGATCAGTCCTTATGGGGGCGCAGTGATTCCAAGTGGGAATATGGCAACCTTTATAATCCATATTGGCAGGTGACGTTAAATGAAACTGAAAATAGTGAAAGAGTTTTGTTAACTGCTCTTGCACTGGCCTTGTGAGGAATTATGAAATACCAAAAAGGCCAATCTTTAGTTGAATTAGGTGTATTTATCGCGTTTATTGCTGCACCTTTGATGTTGTTATTACCTTACTTTAGTAAAATCATTGAAGCAAAACACTATTCAGATATGTCATCCAGATATATTGCGTGGGAAAGAACAGCATGGCTCGAGCGGGCACCAGGTAACTGGAGTGGGAGTATAACCACATTAGCCATAAAAAACTCCGACAAAGTTCATAAAGAAGTTCCTTGGCGAATACTCAATGGCCATAAATCAATTGTTTTCTCAGATACTCCAGCTGATGAATGGCAAAAAGAAGACGCAGCAGTGTACTTACAATTTAACCAAGCTTCGCAAAATAATGAAGAGTTTTTGCTAGCTGAGTTCAATCCAGAAGAAGATGATAGCAGTAATCACCTATTTTTTGATCCCCAATTAAGTAAACAAAATGTTCCAGGTACTATGTCATCATTAATTTCGGGTGCATTATCAGTTTTAGAAATCGGTAATTTTAGCGTTGAAAAAAAGGGTTACTACGAGGCAAATCACAAAATACAAATAACCAGTCATAAATTGTTAGAGTTCATTAATGAAGATGAAGAGCAAAACCCTGCAAATGAAAATGCTGATGAAGAGAATAAGCGGCCACATCAATTTGAATTTCCGATTGAATCAAAAACATATCTAGTTGCAAATGGTTGGAATGCTGGTGGCGAGATGCATAACAAGAACCGTGTTAAATCATTGGTGCCTTCTAATTTACTAGACGCTGGAATTATTAACACACTACGCGATGGTATATCTGAAGTCCCTATAGCTAAAAAATTAAATTCGAGTTCGCTCAAATTTGGTTATATAAAAATGGATGAGCTGCCAAGCTCTCGAAAGGGAAGTACAAGCATACAAGGAAATGAAAAATGACGAAATATTTTTATATCAATATCCTTTTAATTCTATTTATAAGTTTTAAAACGAATGCAAATATCAAGTTTCCTGATAACTCAACAGTAGTAGTTGTCTCAGATGGGATGCTTGTTGATGGCTTAAATATGGAGGCTTGGGAGTTTAAAAGCAAAAATAATTTGAGTAAAAACATTCAATATTTTACCAAACAGTGGCAACCCCAAAGCGATAAGTTTACCCACAAACAATTAAATGAATGGGAAGTATTGAACGCTTTAATTGATGGTGTGATCTATACGGCGAAGCTTCGCGCAGCTGGGAAGGATTTTACCTTCGGATACATAGCGACGTCAGCGAAGCCAGATCAACGCTTAAGTAAAATAGACAAATCGCTACAAGATTTCCCTATGCCAAGTGGTACAACTTTGGTAAGAGAAATAAAATCAGCAGATGGTGCAAAAATGTCAAGCACGATGATTTTAGATAATACGTTATCAGTGAAAGGTAATTTAAGCTTTTATAAAAAATATTTTACAAAGCATAGCTGGGCAGTAGACAAGGCCGTATATACCAAAAAGCTTGATAATGGCGTTTTTATTGCTCGAAATGGCCCGAATAATGTGAGTATTACATTTATGCGTAGACAAGGAAGAACTTTTATTACAGCGGTAAGAGAAGATGTTAAATAATTTACAAAAAGGCCAGTCTTCCGTTGAATACTTAGTGATTACCTCTGCAATGGTTTTTGCGTTATTAATGCCAGTTCCTGACAATGAATTAACAAACAATAATTGGTTAGCACAATATCAAGGTAAAAATGTTGTAGAAATTTTAGCGGATAAATTTAAAAGGGCATACAACAATTATAGTTATGCTAAAGCTTTACCACCATTACCTGATGATTTTGAAAGTTTATAACGCAAGGACGTACAAGTGAAAATAAAAAATTTATTAGACAAAAACTGGGTTTTATTAATTATATCTTTATTACTGGGCGGCATAGCTGCATGGTCTGTTGGGCAGTATATAGAGTCAAAAGAAGATGAGTTAAGAACGCACTATTCAAAGAGTGACGTTGTAAAGGTTCCCGTTATTGTTGTAACAAGGCCATTAACTAAAGGTACAGTTATTGATAAAGGATCTGTAGCGGTACGAGAAATCCCAACAGATTACCTACCTGCAGGAAGCATACACCCTAGCAAATTCGCTGAGATTGATGGCCAAATGTTGCTTGAGGATGTATCTACTGGACAGCCTTTATTAACAGCATATTTGCCAGGAAAAGGATTACAGCAGTTTTCTGATATTTTAACTGAAGGGCGAAGAGCCGTCACAATACAAATAGATGAAACTAATTCAACGGCAGGCTTATTAGTTGCCGGTGATAAAGTTGATTTGTATTTATTATCAGAAAAAAAGCAAGATAAACCGCAGTTAGACTTATTAATTGAAAGAGTGAATGTGCTTGCAACAGGGCAAATTACAGTTGATAAACACAGAGATGTTGTTGATGAAGTATATAATGATCCAACAAATTACAGCACTGTAACGTTAGACGTTTCGGTATTAAATGCAGCTAGAGTTAGCCTTGCTAAAGAGCATGGAAAATTTGTTGCATTATTAAGAAATAGAGAAGATAAAAAAATAGTAACTGATCGTCTCATAGATTCATCATCACTGTTCAAATCATCAGCGCGAGAAGATGAAGTTGAAATGATCTTTGGCGGCTCGGGTGCTGTTGCGCAATCAGTTACAACCTATATAAACAAATCAAACAAGACTGAACTTGCTTCAGAATCAAATAATAAATTATAAAAATAGTAGTAAAGGAATACATTTATGTATCGTGTAATTAAGTACTGCATTATCGCTTTGATATTTTTTTCATCTAAATCTTACGCACTTATGTCGAGTGATATAGAAATGAAAGTTGGAACCTTAAATTTACTCCCTATTGAGGACGTTAAAAGAATAGCTGTTGCAAAGCCTGGAGTTGTTAGTGCGAAAGTGATTGATAATAAAAGTGTGCTGCTTATTGCTGAGTCAGCGGGTGAGACACAGTTACAAATATGGGATAAAAATGACAATAAAGGTAGGCTAAATATAACAGTTAGTTTAATAGATAATTCAGCCTTAGTTGATAAAGTAAAAGAGCTAATAACAGGTCTACCAGGGTTATCAGTGAGAGAAGTCGGTGGCTTAGTTGTATTAGAAGGCACTGTAGATAAAGCCACTTCAGCAAAAGTAGACAATATAGCAAAGCTTGTTCCAAATTTAACGTCTTTGGTAACAACGAAAGATCTTGAAGTAAAGCAAATGATCCGTATGGATGTAAATATTGTTGAAATAGGTAAAAAAACGCTTAAAAATTTGGGTGTTAAATGGGGTTCTACTGCTGCGGGTCCTGCTTTTGGTGCTGTAAGTAATTGGACAAGTAATGATTTATTTTCAGTTTACTCACCAAGTGCTGTATCAGACTCAATAGTTGATCAAATTGGTGATGTTTTAATAGGCTCAAATAGTTTTTCACACTTTGGTATCGTCACAGGGCTTACTTCACAAATACAGCTTTTATCAGAGCAAGGTGACGCTAGAATGTTAGCCCAGCCTACACTCAGTACACGTAGTGGCGAAAAGGCAAGATTTTTAGCCGGTGGCGAAATACCAATTCCTTTACTTTCAGCCGATGGTGCACCAAATGTTGAATTTAAAGAGTATGGTATTAAGCTAGAGATTGAACCTGTATCTGATAGCGAAGGTAATATTGTATCGTATGTTAGTGCAGAAGTAAGTTCTGTAGACCCATCAGTTCAAGTCCTTGGTATACCTGGCTTTAAAACACGTGAAACTGAGTCGGTAGTTAATGTTAAAAATGGCGATACAATAGTCATATCAGGCTTAGTTTCAAGTGAAATGTCTAAAGCAGTAAATAAAGTCCCCTTTTTAGGCTCTATCCCTGTTCTTGGTGAATTATTTAAATCCAGAGATTTTGCTGATAATAAAACTGAACTGGTGATTTTAGTTACACCTCACATAGTCTCTTTACAAGGTGAAAGCCATAAAAACAGGCTTAAGCGTGCCCGCGATATGATAGATGAAGCACAAAAGCTTGAAGCTTTCTACATCTTAGACTAAGGATAGCACTATGTTTGATGTAATTGTCCAAACCGCCAAAGGCACACCGGTAAATAGAATAAAATGCAATGAAAAAACCTGTGTTATTGGTAAAGATAAACACCACAAGGTGAGCTTACATGGCTTTAAAGTATCAAAAGAGCACGCAAAACTTTACCTAAATGATGAGGGTATCTTTTTAGAAGACCGAGCAAGCCGTACTGGTACTCAGGTCAATGGTAATAAGGTAGAATCAGCTGGACCTTTAACTGAAACGGATTTAATAGAAATTGGTGGCTACCATATTAGAGTTGAACTTAACGAAAATTTTGACTCATTAAAGAAAAAAGAACCTGAAAAAAAGCAAGCTAAGCTGGATGCTGAAGTAACCTTTGATGATTTAACACCACAAAGCAGCCAGTCTGTTGAAGTACATAACGAAGCCAGTGATGAGGAAATTAAAACCCGTAAAAGGATAAAAAAACGCAATGAACTCAGAAAAGAAGTCCACAAAGAGTTAATTAAACAAATAGATCTTCGCCGAGTCAACGTATCAGAGATGTCAGATGAAGAGCTTAGAACGCAAAGTAAAGTGCTCATTGAGTCAATCATATTCAAGCTACAAATACCGGTAAATGTAGATTTTGATGAGCTTTGTAAAGAGGTTCTAGATGAAACCATCGGACTTGGGCCGCTTGAAAATATAATAAGCGATCCAGATGTTTCAGAAATTATGGTTAACTCCCACGATGAAATTTTTTACGAAAAAGCCGGTAAGTTATTTTTATCTGACATTGCTTTTACAGATGACCAAGCAGTATTGAGTGCAATTGAACGAATAGTAACACCACTGGGTCGTCGAATTGATGAAGGTCAACCAATGGTTGATGCGCGTTTAAAAGATGGCTCCCGTGTAAATGCTATTATTCCGCCTTTAGCGTTAAAAGGGCCTTGCATCACTATACGTAAATTTATGGCAAAAAAGCTTGAAGCCGAAGATTTAGTGAATTTTGGTTCGATGTCTCCAGCTATGGTTAAATTTTTGCAAATGACCGTAGTGAATAAACGTAATGTGGTTATTTCAGGGGGCACCGGCTCAGGTAAAACAACATTGCTTAACGTTTTATCTAATTTTATTCCAGATGACGAACGCATCATTACTGTTGAAGATGCCGCTGAATTAAAGCTCTATCAACCTAACTTAGTCTCTTTAGAAGCAAGGCCCCCTAATCAAGAGGGTAAGGGCGCTGTAGAGATTCGTGATTTAGTAAAGAACTGCCTACGTATGCGCCCTGATAGAATTGTAGTTGGTGAGTGCCGTGGTGGTGAAGCACTTGATATGCTTCAAGCGATGAATACAGGCCATGACGGTTCACTAACAACAGCTCATGCCAACACCCCGCGAGACTGTATATCCCGTCTAGAAGTTATGGTTATGATGGCTGGAATGGATTTACCTATCCAAGCAATACGGGAACAAATTGGTTCAGCAGTTAATATGATTGTTCAGCAATCACGCTTTAGTGATGGCTCACGGCGAGTTACTTCCATTTGTGAAGTAACAGGTGTTGAAGGTAATGTACTTCAGCTTTCTGAAATATTTAAATTTAAGCAAACAGGTTACGGTTCAGACGGAAAGGTACAAGGTGATTACTTGCCTACAGGTATGATCCCTGAATTTTACGAAAAACTTCGTGAAAGAGGCGTTGATGTTGACCTAGGTATTTTTAAAACAGGTTCAGATCATGAGTAGTATAGTAATAATGACGTTAGTTGGGTTAACCGTAACCTTACTTATTTATGGTGGCAACTTTGTATCGCGAGAACTTGCGCAAAAATACCGAGAAACATTTACTCATGCTGCCAAAGTAAACCTATCAGACATGTTTTTATTTATAGAGCCACAAAAACTCTTTATTTTAAACATGGTAGGCATGCTTGTATTTTTCTTAGTGGTTTGGGCTTACTCAGGTGCGGTTTTATTGGCCATTATATTGGTGAGCATAGTTGCTTTTTTACCGCCTTATTTTTATAAATATTTACAAAAGCGTAGACGTAAATTGTTTATAAAGCAGTTGCCTGATGCATTAAATATGGTGTGTGCCTCGATGCGCTCAGGATCAAGTCTAACCAATGCGTTAGAAGCCATGGCACAGGAACAAGCTGCGCCAATTAGCCAAGAGTTTTCGTTGTTTTTAAGAGAGCAGCGCCTAGGTGTAGATTTTAATGATGGCTTAAATAACATGCTAACGCGTATCCCTGAGCTTGACTTCAAATTAGTGGTTTCTGGCATGCAAATTTCTAAGGAAATTGGGGGGAATCTTGCAGAAACCCTTGAAAGGCTGGCGGACACACTCAGACGAAAACTAGAAATGGAAGGTAAAATAGATGCATTAACAGGGCAAGGTAAAATGCAAGGCATAGTGATGACCGCCTTACCCATATTTATAGGCTTTATTTTGTACCACATGGAGCCTATACACATGATGCGACTTTTTACAGAGCCAATGGGGTGGGCTGTTTGCGCAGTGACCGCAATAATGCTTTATGTTGGCTATATATTTATCCGTAAAATCGTAAATATAGATGTATAGGTGAATAGATGCTTTTAATATTACTAACCGCAGGCTTGTCACTATTTTTACTTTTTTATAGTGCTTATAAAATTAAACAAGGGCTCACTGAAGATACACGTGACTTTATGGATCCTCTGCCTCCATCATTAAAATTAATATGGCCATTTGTTCGTTTAGCTGCATTTTACATTGGCGAACGTCTACCTATTGACTACCTAGAGAAAACAGGAAAAAAACTACAAATTTCAGGGCTCTCTTATGTATTAACTGCTGAAGAGTATTTTGGTGTAAGAATTGTATCTGCACTTTGTTGTACCGCGTTTACGCTTTTAGTGTGTGCCATGCTTGATGCAGTTACGTTTATGGCTTTAGTTTACGGTGCTATATTTGGCTACTTTTTACCGTTGTTAACACTTAACGACCTTAAAAAGAAGCGTCAACTGGCAATAGTAAAGTCACTCCCTGTTTACCTGGATTTTATAACCATGTCGGTAGAAGCCGGGTTAAACTTAACAGGTGGCCTTAGCCAAGCGGTTGACAAAGGACCTGAAGGGCCTTTGAAAGTCGAATTTGGTAAAGTGCTTAGAGACTTAAGAGCCGGCGTTAATAAAGTTGATGCGTTTAGAGCAATGGCAGAGCGTGTACAAACTTCCGAAGTAAACAACCTTGTTAGTGCTCTAGCACAAGCCGAAAAAACGGGGGCAAGCCTAGGGTCAACCTTAAGAATACAATCTGATCAACGCCGTGTAGAGCGTTTTCAACGTGCGGAGAAAAAAGCACTTGAAGCACCAGTAAAACTGGTATTTCCACTAATCATGTTTATTTTCCCTGTTACGTTTATGATTCTGTTTTTCCCAATAGTAATGAAGTTTATGTATGACCTGTAGCGTATTTAATCATCAACTAAAAACAACAGCAGGGCACACCGTTTGTAATTTATTTATTGCAAATACTTGGTGGTTACGTTTAAGAGGGTTGCTGGGCAGAACGCTTAGTGAAAATGATGGATTACTGATTACGCCGTGTAACTCAGTGCATATGTTGGGTATGCGATACGCCATAGACGTTATTTATTTAAATAAGCAAAACACGATCATAAAAATTGTAAAAAATTTACGCCCCTGGCAATTTAGTGCGTGCGGTAAAGCATGCAAAGTCATTGAGTTATCAATAAAAAATGGTAATACAAAAACACTCAAAGTTGGCGACAACTTAATAATAGAATAACTGAGAAGTTCATGAAAACTATATATATCGCATTACTCATTTTACTTTTTTCTGGTTGTAGTAGCTCACCACAACAAGAACCAGAATCAAAAGTAAACCTGGTTGAAATTGAAAATAGAGCTGAAGCTGCCTATTTGGCAGGGCACTTAGATATGGCAGAAGGCTTATATAGGCAATTAATTAAATTAAAAGATAACTACCCCCCAGCGTGGTTTAGGCTCGGTAATATTTATACCCGAACTAACCGTTTAGACGCTGCAATTAGTGCCTATCAACGCTGCATTCAATTAGATGTAGAGCACGATAAAGCTTGGTATAACTTGGCTATTGCCAGAATGCGACAAGCAACAGAGGTTTTAATAGAAGCGCAAAAACACCTTGAAGAGAACTCAGCTGGTAAAGCACAAATGGATGAGCTTTTTATTCAATTAATGCGCCTACAAACCGGTAAAAAAGAGTAGGGAATAGTGAGTGTGAGTAAGCAAAAAAGGAGTTTACAAAAGCAGCAAGGGCAATCAATGGTGGAGTTTTCAATAACCCTGCCATTTTTAGCGCCGTTGGTGTTAGTGCTTATCATGTTGCTTATACAATGGGTATTGATATACAAAGATAAAATAACCCTAAATGCCGCAACATTTGATGCAGCGCGTGCTGGGGCACTAAACCATGGCAGCATGTCTAAAATGCAAAGTGCACTTGCACAAGGAATGATGCCATTATTTATGGTTGACTCAGGCGATGATCCAAATGGACTTGATGTAGCTGCCGCTTTTGCAAAATCTAAAGCACATACCGCAATCGCCTCTAACATCACGGTGCTTAATCCTACAAGTGATGTGTTTAATAAGTTTAAACAACGTAGGCGCTATAAAGACGGACCCACAGTTTACGAAATACCGAACGACAACTTGATGTACAGAAACCCACAGGTTGAAACGATATCAACGGACAAAAAACTTAATATACAAGATGCCAACTTACTACAAATAGAAGTTGATTGGTGTAAACGCCTAGAGGTGCCATTAGCTAATTGGTTAATAGGTAAAATTATAACCTTAACGGACGTTGACCCCGATCCAACCTCAGATAAATTTGTAAATTATGTACCAAACCAAGAGCAACTAACATGCTCAGCACTAGGCGCCGCCACATCATCGACCGGTGAAACACGTTACAGCGGTTATTATATTACTATTAAATCTTATGCATTAATCCGAATGCAAACGCCATATCGGATGTAAAGGATAGAACACAGTTAAAGGAAAAGGATATGAAAGCAAAGCAACTTTTAATACTGCTTCTAACAGGCACATTAAGCTTTACGCTCGTAGGGTGTAACGAGCCACTAGAAGACAACACAACCGAAAACCCAGTCGAGCCAGATAATGGTAATGGCGGTGGAGACGACGGCTCAGGTGATGGTGGAGATGACGGCTCAGGTGATGATGGTGATGACGGTTCAGGTGACGGCGGCGAACCTATTGAATACGTGGGTACCTGGGAAAACAAAGATGAAGACGGCGATGGCGTGCCTGATGAACAAGATGATTATCCGTTTGATGCGAGTAAAACCACAATTACTATCGTCCAAGAAGAAGAGTTTAATAATAACGTTGCCGAAGCAAACCCAGTTGGGAGTATACCTTTTAAAGCTACAGGCGGTATTTCTGAAAATGTCGATATTGATGATTTTAAATTTAATATCTCTAGCGCAATGCTAGTTGAAGACTTTTCAGTGACGTTTGTTCTTTTTAAAGATGATAAGCGTTTTACACCGTCTTTAACCATCATTAATAATAATGGCGATGTTATTTCTTCTATACCAACAAACATCGAGCATGTCGGTAAAGTAGGTCAAGCTATCACTTTCTCACCTAAGCAAGCGGGTGAATTTAACTTAAGTATTACCGATAGAAACAACTTAGGTGCAGATAGCTTTACGTATACAGTACATGCATTTATTGATATAGACAAAGATGCCGTTCCTACAAACAAAGAGCTTGCTTTGGGAATGAACCATCTCGGGCAACATACCGATGATGACAAAATACCCGATGGAAATGAGTATCATATTTATACAGTTAACTTCAGCTTTAGTCATGATGTAGACAGCGATGGTATTCCAAACTGGCTTGATTTAGACAGTGATGATGATGGTATTACTGATGATATAGAATCAACCTACGATTTAGATGGCGATAAAAAACCAGCCTTTATAGACTTAGATAGTGACAATAATGCAGTTTTAGATTCAGAAGAATTAAACTTAGTTGAGTTTATCCGTTATGATCTAGATGGTGATGGCATCCCTAATTTTTTAGATACTGACGATGATGGCGACTTTTTGTTTGATGTAAACGATCCGCAGCCACTAGAAAAATTAGTTGATATAAATAACTTATACCCATCAAATACCCCAGTCATAAGTTCTGCAACATATTCTCATAGTGACCAAGCAGTATTTATTAACAAAGTTAGGCCTTTTTATCCTGCTAATTTAAACGCAGAAAACCTAAAAGGTAATGCGGCACATTTGGTAATGTTAAAAGGGGATGACAAAGAGCCAGTCGTTAATTTACCAGTGGCGATTACGTCAGAAAATAAAATTGAATTTGTTATACCTAACTACCCAAAGATTGCCCTAGGTGGTGAACCAATTACATTTTTTCTAGCTATAGATGACTATAAAACCAATAGTATTGATGCCACATTACTACATCCAAAAACACCAATTATTACAGACATCCCATCTAGAAATGTAGTCGAAGGTGACGAGGCTTTAATAATCGGTGAAAACTTAGAGAGTGGTACTTCATTAGTCTTTGCAGATGGCCCGACAATCCAGTTAGATTATATAGACGATACAAGTGCTAGTTTTATTGTGCCTGAAAATATTGGAACCGGTTCGTTTAGCTTACAAAATGTATTTGGGGAAAGTAATTATTCGAGTGTATCAATAAGCAAAAATCTCGAAGTGAATATAGATGTACCTTCTTACCTCAACGTTGAGGGAACATTTTTTTTGAGTGGTTTAGACAAAGACTTTTCAGATATCAGTGAAATAAAAAATGAATCGGTAATCGTTTCTCCGAGCATTCAATATATTACTTTATTTTGGAATAACACTAGATTTTTACAAGTTTTTCTTTCCGGTGATGACGAAGTAACACTAACGGTGGAAAGTACAATTATCTCACACGTTCTAAATGCTTATACATTTATTAATAAGATTGAAAATTATGATTTGTTACTTAATGAAATGTTGCAAAACCCATCATTTATTGAATTTAAGCAATGGTACATTGATGGTTTAGAGAGTGATAATATAAGGGGGTTTTTAGAAGATGAATCTTACCAAATTGTTACCAAAGCAGCTGTTGTGGCAGATGAGTTAAGTAAATCACAAAATGAAACTCTAGATCAAAGTAAACGTAGCCATGTAAAGCTTTTAAACAGGCTGAAATATACACCGGCGACTGTAGAATCTAGTTCAAGTGAAGATCAAAGGCCTACAATTTCACCAGACGAAATCCAAAGCGGTATAAGGTTAGAACCAACACAAAAAGGTATTTTAGACTTATTTGATTATGATGGATTTTCAGAGTTGCAAAATAGCTCACCTATGTACTTGAGTGCTGCAGTCTATAAAATGAATGATGAATTAGTTGTTTCAGAACAACCGGAGGTTGGTTTGGATCCATCAGATAAAGATAATAAGAAACCAAAAACATATTCACATATTACATCATTTATAGACCGTGACATGGTTGCCCCAACTGATTATCGAGTTTTTGCCGTTTCTTTGTGGTCTAAAGATATATTTCTAAAAGCATGCCAATACCAAAATTGCTTAGTAGAAGTCATTACCCCAGGCATTAGAAATAATCCAACTACTGATAGCGATAAGTTACAAGTTTCAAAGAACCTATTTATAAAAAATTTAGTGGATGCAATTATTTTACCAACTTTTTCGTATGTAACAGAACTTGCAGCAAAGAAAAATAATTTAAAAGATCCAATCGATCCTAAAGGTTACATTATAAGTGAAGAAGATCGAGGGACTGCAGGGGAAATGCTCATTACCATTATCTGGAAAGCCTTACCAGGAATAGCTGACTCTATTGATGATGCTTTTCTCGATGGGGAAGTTACTATCGAAGAGCGAAGAGATATTGTTTTAGAAATACACAAAATGATGGATAATGAGCAAAAGTCTATTTTGCTGTTAAAGCCTGGCCCAGTTCTTTCTGCGATTGTTGAATATTATGGATACGGGTTATCTGCTTTCTTAAATGATTTAAAAGAGAAGGTAGCAAAAGAAATAGCAATAGCCTTTGCGCCTGGAATTGGTCAAGCTCTTAAAGTTTATGATGGGTTAGCTCTATTAAGTGGCGGCGCTAATTTAGCTGAAAATTGGTATGATTTTATAAATATGGACATGGTGTATGAATTCCGAATTAACTGGGGTTTGAAAATTTTAAAACTAAGCCCAGGTATTATATCTAAAGATAACTTTATGCCGGCTTTAACCATTACCGGTATTGGCTTATGCCCGCAAACATCTGCTTTTAATTCTCCGATATACCCAGTAATAAACTACAAAGATACTACGACAGGTAAAGTAGAAGAGGTAATTATTAGAAATAGAGGATCATTAGATAATTCTTATACGCCTAATGCAGCATGCAATGAAGTAATTGTATATATCCCGCAAGAAATAATTACTCAGGCTACCTTAGACTCTAAGATTGAGGTAGAGGTGGTTTTTGACGATAATATAGCTAATTCAGCCCAGCAAAATAGCTCACCTAAATACTTAACATTTGCAGATGGTTTAAAAATTGACAAAATCAATCCAGATCCAGCACTTACTGAACAGCTTGTTACAATAACGGGAGTAGGGTTTGATACTACTGAATTAACAAACAATGAGGTGTATTTCACCTCAGAAAATGGCGAACTTTTAAAAAGTGATGTCCTATCAGGCGACAACACACAAATTAAAGTAAAAGTACCTAACGGCGCTGTAACAGGGCCTGTTACTGTTAAAGTAGGTGATGATGAAGATTCAAGTGCTATAGTAATTTCTGAATCCACAATTACTTTTACTTTTGGTGATAACGGTAATGTAATTGACGATAGTTTTCAGGTAAGTGTAGACGGTGAAATAATTGATGAAACCACCCCAGGACAAAGAAAGAAGACTAATACATTAACAACTGAGTTGGGTGAGCATGATATTACAATTACAGGTATAACGGTTCCAGACCAAAGAGCAACTTACTATATTTGTTTTTCAAACAATGTTGATGTGATTTCTGGCCAAACTAATGGCAAAATTGACTTTGCTGTAGGTACCCAATTCTCTAAAAACTTAAAAATAAAGGTGAACAATACACCAACCTCCAATCCAGTAGGTTGTAAGTTTTTTGATAACTCTGTTGGTGTTTATTCCACGTTAACAATTGATTAGATATATTATGTAGAGCCTTTACCAAAGGCTCTACAATAAAAAGGAACGCTATGTTAAAAAAAACAATTTGTGTATTGCTCAGCTCATTAGCTTTGCAAGGGTGTGTAGACTCCCATTCAGTGACGGGGGTTATTGAAGATTCAATTAAGTTTGAATCTGGCGATGGCATGTTAATCTATGATGTAAGTATTGAGGGTAGTAAGCATAGCTGTACCATTCTATTGGCTGTAATGGGAGAGGACTTATGGGCGCTAGAAAACGAAGATACCTTATTAGGGGGGGTAGCATGTATAGATAAAGAAGGTCGAATTTTATCTGGTCCTCCAGAAGTAGATAGTTTTACTTGGAAACCAGTGGAGGGCGGCTTTGAATTTACTATGAACGCGACTGCTACAGAGCAAAACAATAAAAGTGAAAAACTCAATATTTACACAACATCCCCCTTATTTGTTCCGTTAACAAAGGATTTGAAATGAAATCACAATTAATAGCGCTTTCTAGCATCATATTTTTAAGTACAGCAGCATTTGCTAATGAATCAAATGTGAATTTTCCTGCCAAGGATAATCAAGACCCATTATTTATAAAAAAATGCGAAGAGTTTAGACAAGCAAAAGCTGATAAAGACATTGATACCTTGATGTCTTTTGTACCAAAGCATTTTAAAGATACGGAAGACGAAAAAAAACGCGCTATTGCATACTTGAATAAAAAGGCAGAAAAGTTTCAAAAGTATGTAACAAGCCCTGAATTCGAGGTTTTATCTCAAAAATTATCAACTGAATCGAAATCTAATTATGCACAGGTTGATATAAGAGCCCAGTATGGTGAAAAAAAATTCGTGTCTGACGGCTGTGTATTTGAACTTACCAAAGAAGATGGTTGGATAATCATTATTGCGTCTAGTTAATTAGCTTTTGACTACTTTAAGTATTTATATGTTATTAGAGTATGTAACTAAGCATACTTTTTTTGTTTAAAGAGGGAATTTTGGCTAATTCAATTATATTAAAATCACTATTAGAAACGATTAAATGGCTTTTCATTTGGCTAACGGTAGCAGGGCTTGTGCTAGGTGTTTTAAGTCAAGGCTTGATTGTTGATACAGGTGATGGGCTTGATGTTTTATTAATTATTGCACTTTTGATGTTTCAACATCGATTAAAATTTGATGAGCACAATAATCAAATAGATGTAAAGTTGGGGGCTTATTTTTTTAAGAAAAAAATCTTCACGTATAGTCACCACACCATTGATACTAGCACGATTAAAACAATTTCATGCCAAGATAATAAAGCCATTAGCGTGATTGATATTAATTACACTTCAGCAGAAGGCAAATTGAGCAATTACACGTTTAGGTGTTTTAAGCAAGCCAAACAAGCGCAGTTAGTGGTGAGTAAGCTGTCAACCGTTGAGCGCGTTTATACAGCTAAACGTGAAGAGGCCGAGGCTGAAAAAACAAACTCAGCAACAGTAAATAAGTTTTCAAAAATATTCCCGCAAAATACTATTTTAGGTAATGCTGAAGCTAAAAATAATATTTCTATTTTAAGGTGTGCGCTGCCACTTCCTGATAGTAAGAAAAAATCGGTCTATCTCACCGTAGCTTGCTTTACTTTGCTTACTGTATTTATAGCTTTTTCGTCACAAAACTGGAAGTCTGCAATGGCTTTTTTAGTGATAACGTACTTTAGTTATTGGCTTGCACGAGCATTTGTTTGTCATAACTATTATTTAGTAAAAACATCTCCATTTATTGATATTAAAATAAATAGCGATGAGCTTTATCTGCCGGCGCTACTATTTACCGACAAAAAGCCGCGCACATTAACTAAACAGGATATTATCAGCATCGAGGCTAAATGGAATTACAATTACGACACAATTGATGACTCTATTGGCAGAACTACAAAAAGATCACACTTAATATCGCTTGTTTTTAATACTACAAAAGGGCAGAGCATAGCACTTTCTCACTGGAGTGTTGATAGTGAGGCCCTCGTATATTCGTTACTAAAATACCAATACCCAGTGTCATTAGATAGAACGACTAAAATGGTTTACCCATTTAAGCTGCACATTGGCTTGATGGTCGGCTTATTTATCGTGATAGTAATTATCAATGCGAGTAATTTACCAAACTTTATAAGCTCTTTTAATTTGTAATATTTTGTTGGTTGTAATAGTAACTCCGCGGTAAATATAGTAGTTACGCTGGTTTATTTAAGTGTAATGGTCAACTAATTTTCGCTATCCATTCTGAACAGGCCGAAATGCAGACCGAATGTGATGTAATTGAATAAAAAAATTGAACGGCGGGCCTATATAGCCCGCTTATAATCAGGATTATACAGATGAAAAAATTATCTTTAGCGATTGTACTTGGTTTAGCCAGCAGTATAGCGTCACTTGAATTGCAAGCAGAGACCGATAAATCGCTATACGCAACGGTTTCAACCGAAGAGTAGCGCAATGTTGACATACAGCTTAGTAAAGCAAAACAAAGAGATGCTGAAGCGATGGCGAGAGTAGGTCGGCTTTATGCACAAAGTTCAGGGAGAGAGTATCCGCAAGACTTTGATAAGGCACGATACTGGTTAGACAAAGCTATTGAGCAGGGGAATACTAACGCTTTTTACTATTACGCAAAGTTATATGAAAAGGGAACCTTTGGTAAAAAAGACCCTGTTAAAGCGTTTGAGTACTATCAACAAGGTGCAGACGCTGGAAACATGACTGCCATGTACTTTGTATATGAGGGCTACCGCGATGGAAAGGGAGTTGCAGCAGACCAAGAAAAAGCACAACAAGTGTTGGATGAGTGCGCAGAAAAAGGCGGGTCACTTTGTTCTGACTTAAAAAGGGTTTTAGGTAACTTAAATAAAAATAAATAATACCATGTCATTGAATGATAAAAAACTTAAACAGAGCTTGGCAACTTACTCTCACATATTTGATAAGGCTAGCGATAAAAATCACATAGCATTTAAAACCAAAGCAACGGTCATAACTCGTACCTTAGGGGGGATCTTTGCTGTGTTGGCTTTAGGTGCAAGTGTACAAAGCCTATTGTTTGTATTTTACGCATGGGCAACGGCGGTGTTTGTGTTTTTATCATTATTATTGCTCAGCACCCAAGTGCTACTTGTATTTACAACTGCAGGCAAAGGTTGTTACTACAGTATTTCAATACTCGGTATAAAGTACAAACAACATGCTTATTTACATAGTAAAGGGTTCATCGTTGAGCCCGATACTGACTTACAAAATAAGTGGTGGCTAGTGTTTGCTAATCAACGCTATTTACTAAATAGCCGAAGCGATGCTGAGTCACTGGCTTTAATGTTAGCTTTATGGCTAAACACAAATGCTTACATTAAAACACACAGTGGCGCAAACCTTGCGCTAATCACTGAGTAAAACTTCCAAGCTATTAATAAGGACACTTTCAAGATGAGACCATTACCAAACGACCATTCGCCGGTTTTATGGCGAATAAAAGATTACGCAAAGCTTACACTTCCTTTTTTGTACTGTTTTTATTTGCAAATATACTGAGGTTACTATGAAGCCAAAGTCCCGTAAATCAGCAGATGGCACCTTTTATATTTACAAAGATATGGGGATGTTTAGAGCGACAGGTTTCATTATTGGGCTTATCTGTATTGCTCAGTTAGTATTTTCTTACGATACAGCCGATTTTAACTTATTTGCGTGGGCATGTGTTTCTACATTGTGTTGGCATTTGCTTTTTTTAAAATCGCGCTTAATAGTACCGCCAAGTGATAGTGTGCTTGAATTTAAAGCCAGCTCACTTTACCCAATTAGGACTGTGCGTTATCAATTGAAGGATATCACTAGTGTAATAGCTACTCGCCACCCTATAAAAAAAAGAGTTTTTTCAATACCATGTTGAGTTTGAAAATTTATCTAGGGTTACTTTAGGTCATAGTCGCGCACATAAAAATGTTAGAAATATCGCAAAAGAGCTAGCAGATCACATTGATAAGCCTTTTGTAGATGATATCAAAAAGTTTTTCGGTTGAGGCGTTAAAACGATAAACAGTTAAAAATTATAAGCAAGGATGTACAAAATACCTTAGGTTAGGGAATAAACTGGGAATAAACTGGGAATAAACTAGACACCCATTTTAATTTTGTACTTTATGAAATTAAAGGCTACGTTTTAATTAGTTTAAAAATTAGTCGGGGTGTCATATGGCAGTCGCAAGAAAGCGTCAAATAAGCTTGATTGATACAAAGTACTACCACTGTATATCACGTTGCGTTAGGCGTGCATTTTTATGTGGTGCAGACCGCTTTACGGGTAAGTCTTACGAACACCGTAGAGGGTGGGTTGAAGATAAGCTACTTAAATTAGCCAAGATATTTTGTATTGATGTATGTGCGTATGCGGTAATGAGTAATCATACTCACCTAGTACTTTACGTAGATGATGAAAAAGCGAATCGTTTGAATGACAAAGCAATTGTTATTCGCTGGCATAAACTGTGTAAAGGCACGTTACTCACGCAAAAATACATACAAGGTGAAAAGTTAAGTAAAGCAGAGCTTATCTTTTTTAATCAAACAGTGAAACAATACCGTGAGCGGTTATCCAGTATAAGCTGGTTTATGCGCTTGTTAAATGAAGACATTGCACGAAGAGCAAACAAAGAAGATAAGTGTACAGGTCGGTTCTGGGAAGGTCGCTTTAAATCACAAGCTTTGTTAGATGAAGCGGCATTAGCAACGTGTATGGCGTATGTTGATTTAAACCCGATTAGAGCTCAAATGGCTAAAACACCAGAAGAGTCTGACCACACCAGCGTACAAAAAAGAGTAGATAGCGCAACGATAGGTAAGCAACCTAAACAGCTATTACGCTTTGCAGGTAGACCACGTCAAATTATGCCAAAAGGGCTACCGTTTGAGCTTAAATCGTATCTTGAGCTTGTTGACCTAACAGGGCGCTGTATTCGCGAAGGTAAGCGAGGACACATAGAAAAGACTATTTTACCGTTATTAAAACGTGTAAATATTTCTCCTGAAAACTGGTTAAAACTAACCACGCAATTTACGCGTGTGTTTCATGGCGCAGTAGGGAAAGTCAGCTCACAAGCGAGTTACTGTGAACACTTAGGCAGAAAACGACGAGCAAATATAAGTAATAGTGAGAAGCTATTCGCATAGAGGTTAAAAAATTAAAGAAAGACTCATGGTACGACTGTACTGTACATACATTGCCATGCATGAAATTTGGATTTTGCTGTGGTAACTATATATTTAGTGAATTATAAGAAAGTTGTCAGATAATAAAAGCTGAATTTTAGCCTAAATATATACTTTAATATGTATTATAGGCTTACTAAATTAAAATGGGTGTCTAGTTTACTTAGTTTACTTTTTTTTAGTCAGCTCATCTTTTTTATCAATGGCTAGCGAAGTGCCAGCTAAAGAGTATTTTAATAAACGCTGTATGGATGCATGGGAAAGCATTAAAGAGGGAGACCGAGAGGCTTTATTTGCAGAGTTACCACCAAAATTACAAAATTGGAATGAAGGTAAAACAGCGTGGAATCAGGTTGATAAAGCAATAAAAAACTACAAAGAGGATTGGGAACAATTAAATTTAAATAATTTGAAAATAACGTTGTTAGATACCGCCGGAGAAGATCCTAATGGTAATAAATTAGTATCAGGCTTACAGATTTCAGTAGATAAACGAATGGCTCGTTTTTACCCTGAAGCCACTCGTGAATTCACATTATTTTACACTTTTATAAATAAAGAGCGCAACGGGAGAAAATCATGCTCATTTTTAGAGTTTGATAACGAATGGTATATGTATCATAGACTACTTTGATTATTATGAATTTTAGAGCCTGTAACGGATTCTGTGTAACTGCCCGTTTTTACATTTTAAATATGTTTATTGAGGCGTTCCTCAAATTCAATGATAAAACGACTCATTGCATTACGCCAGTCTCGAATTGGCATCGTCCATTTTTTCGATGCCTCTTTTATTGCCAAATAAATCATTTTTCTTGCAGAATCATCATTTGGAAATATCTTACGTTTTTTAATCGCTCGGCGAATAACGTTGTTGAGTGATTCAATAGCATTCGTTGTATAAATAGCTTTTCGTATTGCGTCAGGGTAATTAAATAACGTATTTAAATTATCCCAATTCGCACGCCATGACTTCGCTATTTGCGGATATTGATTGTCCCATTTCTCTGCAAACCGATCCAACTCTAGCAGTGCCTCTTCCTCTGTCGACGAGCGGTAAATCAGCTTCAAATCAGCCGTGACGGCTTTATAATCTTTCCATGAAACATACTTCAATGAGTTGCGAACCATATGCACTATACACAACTGAACATGTGTTTGCGGGTAAGCAGTATTAATTGCATCAGGAAATCCCTTTAGGCCGTCTACGCACGCGATTAAGATATCTTCAACGCCCCGTTGACTTAATTCAGTGAGTACACCTAGCCAAAACTTAGCGCCTTCATTTTCAGAAATCCACATGCCAAGCAGTTCTTTATGGCCGTCAATATTAATACCTAAGGCAAGGTAGATAGACTTTTTGATAACCCGCTTATCTTGGCGTATTTTTACAACTAGGCAATCCAAATAAACAATAGGGTAAATAGCATCCAGTGGTCGAGATTGCCATTCTGTAACTTGCTCCATCACAGCACTGGTTACACGTGACACCAATGTAGGAGAAATATCAGCGCCGTACCACTCATGAAATGCATTTACGATATCACGGGTGCTCATTCCTTGGGCGTACAACCATAATATTTTATCATCCATTGAGGTAAATCGAGATTGATGCTTTTTAACAAGCTGCGGCTCAAAAGAGCCTTCACGGTCGCGGGGCGTATCAAGCTCAAATTCACCATCTTCTGTTTGAATACGCTTGCTTGTTTTACCATTGCGGCTATTAGCACTCGTGGATTTACTGTGTTTTTGATAGCCTAAATGCTCATCCATTTCTGCATTAAGTGCTGCTTCAACGGTTATCTTTTTTAACATCTGACTAAATTGATTTAAATCGTCTGGTGTTTTAATGCTTTTTGACGCTTCCTTAGCAAACGCTTCGAGTTCTTCTTTATTCATGTTCATCGCCTAATCCTTAAACTCTTGATAGAGTAAATTATGATAGGCATTTACACAAAATTAGTTACATCCTCGAATTTTATATCTGAAAAACTTAAACATACATTCCAAGTCTGTTTTGCACACAAGCGCTGGGTGCTTTATACGCGAATAAAATCGTTTTTAGGTATGTTACTGGGCGCTTTTGTCGCCTCCTTTTTTGTTAATGGCCAACCAAGTTACTCAAACGCTGACCAAACATTGAATACTATGTTTGTGGTTACCCCGTTTTTGTTTTTTGGGTTGGTGCTATTGCAATCCTCGTTACAAAAAACATTTTACAACGCCGATGTATTTATCACGCGCAAAGGTTTAACCATGCCAGATTTTAAAGGCGAGCGTGAAGTATTTATCGCCTTTAAAGATATAGAGGCAATGTATATTAATTACTTCCCGTTGACGCCGCTGTTGTGGTTTGGTCCTTACATAAGTACGCATTTAGCGATTAAATCAGTCAATGGAGAGCGTTATGGGGTACATACGTTTAATTTAAGTGACTATAGAGTAATTGTTAATTACCTAGCGCAAGTGCATAACGTCAAAACTAAACACCGTTTTTCATGGTGGATATTAACCTACTTATCCCTTTTCCCACTCGGGTTTTTATTGGGCTTTATTGTTTAATTTACTTAAAAAACTAAGGAAAGACATGAAATTAATATATCTATCAATCCCACTACTTGCCAGTGTGTTAACTGGGTGTGGCACCCAAGATGTTGTAATAACAAAAGTGATTAGTTTTGAGCCATCAAAATTTATGCGTGAGAATGCTAAAACACAGCCTTTTTTGGTTGTTGAAATAGAAGGTGATGGGAAAACGGGTACCTGCAAGATTGATTTTCCAATAGGTATGCTAAAAAGTAAAAGAGCGATTAAAGGCACCGGCTCTGAACTGCGAATGCGTTGTAGCTATGATGATGTTAAAGGTTATGGCACGGGTTATACACATGAGTATAAACACGCCGAGTTACACCATTTAGGTGACAACAAAGCCACGTTATCGTTAAATGTAGTGCTGTATACGCGAAAAGAAGATTTATCGATTGAAGTGAAAACAATTAAGCCTGTTGAGTTTGAATACACGCTCTAAATAATATTTACACAAGAAATAGGATTAACCAACAAGGATGGATTCTTGAAAATACCTCTATTTTACATTTCGCTTTTAACATAGCGAGTAAAAGTGAATTAATATAAAGAAAAGGCCTTCGTAAAATAAATTGCGAAGGCCTTTTTAAAACTAATAAAGCTTTAGGTTAAGTTATTTTTTTAGGCGCCTCAATAACGAAAGTGGTGTTAACATCAATGTAAGCCAAAATAGGCTACCGCTATCATCGTTACGTGAATTAACCTCGTCTGGTTCTTCTACCGGCTCTGAGTCTTCATCAGGAATTGTCACTGTAACAGTTACTGTCCCTTCAACAAAAGCACCGTTATTGTCGCTTACTGTATAAGTAAAAGAATCGGTTACAACCGTTCCTGGAGCTTGGTCGGAGAATGCAGAGGTTGCATCATAAGTAACTTCATTTTGTTCTAAAGTAACTGTTCCGATAGTCCCATCAGTTTGTATACTATCAATCAGCAAAGTATCACCATCTGAATCAGAGTCGTTCTCTAATGGCTTAATAACTGTTTTTTCTCCAGACATCACAGATATGTTATCAGCCTTCACTTCGGGCGCATTGTTAGAAGGTATATTGCTTACAGGTGCATCTGTATAAATAGGCTCTCCGGCACTTATTTGATATCCCCCCATGCTTGCATTTTCATCATGATGCTTAACTTTTACATAAACTTTTGATTCAAGTTCCGATTTATCAAGTTTATAATATACATAATCCGTGTTGGATGGATTACTCTGTAAAGTGATATTTTCTTGAATGGGAGTTGTACCATCAGATTTGTATATACTAAGGTTAGGCACCATCCCCAAACTCATATCAGAAACACGAACGACTAGCTCTTTAGTCATATCTATATCATTTATTTCATAAAAGTCTTTATCGCCCTTGGTGTTGATCACCCCATTTATGTACGCATTATTTGAAGCCAATTGAGTGCTTAAATAATACTTATCATTATAGTCTGATCGTGGCACATCACTTACAACTAATGAGGTTTTAGCAATACGTACAAAGTTTTCATCTATGCTTGGTAAAGGTTCCATCTCAGGTATGGAGCCGTCAAGTGTTGGCGTTAATAGACCTGTTGTAGTATAAATGGCATTACTATCCTGATTATTTACATGTACTTCTACTTGATAAATGCCATTTTCATTATAAGGTGCTATTACCGAGTAGATACCATCTCCCGCGACGGCATCGCCTTCTAAGCCATTATCAAACATTTTTAAATTAGTTGACTTTTGATCAGGATCGGTAATGGTTGCTAGCACATTAGCGCCCGTGATTAGTTTGTCTTTAGTAATCGCTGCAGTTAAAATCATAGGGTTGGGGTAGGTGACAGAGTTTCCTTGAGAGCCCTCAACACTTAATGTGTAGCTACCTGATAAGGTAGGTTCTGCACTTACATTAACAGTAGCACTTACGCTATTGGTATCATTTAAATTAGTAACTTGTAACTGCCATTCACCAGTTCCGTTCGATGATATGTGTTGGTTAGTAATATAAGCACTGCAAGTCAACGCTTCTGAAGCATCATTACAGTTAAAAACCACATCGCTTACTTCACTACCTGTACTATCTATAAGAGTAAGTTGTACATCATCAAGGTTAGCATTGTGGTTAATAAATACATTCACGTTATCCAACCCTGTATCAACAGCAATAACTTGAGTTGCACTTTGCAAACTATCTATAACAAAAGTTGTCGATGCTAAATTTTGGTTATCTGTTGCAGTAGCATTAGCTTGTAAAAAAGCATCTACAATTTCTGAAAGTGTGGTGGGTGAGGAAAAGTATTTCCCCCCAGTTTCACTAGCAAGTGTTAATAATGGCCCTGTAGGTGATGCAAAACCATAACCTAAACTAAAAATAGCAATGTCATTATTTTGATAATTGGCGATAATTTGTTCTTGTGTGTAGCTTGAATCATTATCATAGCCATCAGCCAAAAGAAAAACAACGCCTGGTGCATTACTGCCTTCACTCTGCTGATAATGGGTTATGTTATCTAACGCCAGCTGAGAAGCGTCGTAAAGTGCAGTAGAGCCATCTTCATAGATAGCATCTATTGCTGCTTTTAGTTCCGTTTTAACATTTGAGTTAGGACTACCAATTTTTGTAATCGGATAATCTTGGTTAACAAGTTCCTTGTCTGAAAAAGAAACGAGCCCCATTGATGTGCTGCCTTCTGCAGTTGCATCAACAAGCACTTTGGCAGCTTGTTTGGCATTACTCATTGCTGGACCTAACATACTATAAGAGCGGTCTATCACAATTTGCATGTCTATATCACCTTCAACCCAAACGACTTCAAGCTGATTTTGGCAGGAGTCTTGCTCTACTGGTAATTCGATCTTTAATGGTGTATTTGAATCGGGGGCATTATCTGCCAAAGTTAAATAGCGTGTTCGGCTTGGTTGTGCTGTTTTACGTCCAGATTTAGGATCATCTTTAACATCTTGCAGCAAAACTTCCCACGCACTTTTGCCATATATACGGCCTTGTGCTGTACTGTTAATATTACCTATAGTGTCCTTAGTCGAATGATTTAACCATTGCATACCAGCCGTTAATGCTTGCCATTGATTACTCATGATAGAGGTTGTTGGTGCATCAGACTTAATAGGTGTGTTAGGCTCTGCTGAATCAGTTGTCCCCTTATACTCATCGAATAGACCATATGCATAATGGCTCCATTCATGCGCTAAAGTATATCCTGCTCCCTCAGGGTCTTGTAACATATCATGGTCTTTTCCTGGCCCTGAGCCATTAGGAAAAACATCGCCAAACCAAATGTGCATGCCATTAGCGCCAAAGCCAGAGACATTGGCTCGTGGCCACTCTCTTTCACCCCAGATAATATCAGACTTAGAACGATGCTTATTTTCTCTAAATACTCTTATTTTACCAAGTTTGTGCTCACCATTTGTTTGCTCACAAACAGAATTTGCAAAGTGAGAAAATATTTGTTCATAAACAACTTTATCTGCTCCTTGAGGGTTATTATGTAAAGATACTGTTATATCAAAAACAGCATTAGATGAATCAGTGCCTAAAGCTGATATATACTGAGATTTTGATGATGCGAGTACGTTTTGATATTGACTAAGTTCATTCGAGTTTACACCTGACAACCAGCTGTTAGCCGAAATGGCTGGACTCGAAGCTAAAACTAGCCCTATACAAATTGCACTTTTAGTTAATTTACTTTTTTGCACTATCAATTCCTTTTTTAAAAAATAATCGGGTGGTATTTTCATCATTAAACATGCTAATGTGATGAATGTGTTGAAGTTCTACTCTTATCTATATAAATCCGTTTTTTATGCTGCTAAATTTGGCAAAATTGTCACGTTGGGCTTAGAGACCTTTTTTATATTGTTTTTAATTATCGAAAAGGTCTTAACAAATATTCTGAAAGATGCAAATGGAAACTCATTTGCCCATTATTTATATGTATTATGATATTGTGCGCTAGGCTTAAATGATAGGTTTTTGGTACATTGCTTTATCATGTAATATACTCACTGTAATAGTGTAATAGTGTAATAGTGTAATAGTGTAATAGTGTAATAGTGTAATAGTGTAATAGTGTAATAAACTATGAGATTTTGAATTAAACTCAATCATTTTAAACTTATATTAGGAAGTTCATTTATTATCTGCATAAAAAGTAGCGTTGAGGGTAAAAAATCTACGAAAAATAGATGTAGAATCTGAAATAACTTTGAAATTCATAAAAAATTTAAAACTTAGTATGTCATTCATCATCCATGACTAATTCCCGCCTTTAAATACATTCACTCTAGCAAAAATTAATTTAAAATAAAATAGCCTATTAAATATTGCATTATAAGTAGCAATCAAGTTGGAGGTGGTTTGTTTAGAAGTAATACAAATGAGTTTGGTGGTAAGTCATTAACTTACAAGTTATTTTTAGATGTGTAATAACATTGGGTGACTATTCTAAAGCGGGAACTACCATAAACTCTACTAGTGAAGTTGATTTTCCTTTATTAGGTCTTTTCTATCCTTTGTCTTTTACAGTGGAGTTATTATTTACAACCGATTTAGTTACACTGCTGTCTATTTATCGTTACATATTGGCACTCTATCATTAAAGCGCACCCTTATATGGCGTAAGTTTGTTAGATACAAAAAATCTAGTGTACCGACAAAAAGTATTAAGTATGTCGCTAAAGTAGGTCAAACTATCACTTTTACACTCTAGCAATCAGATGACTGTAACTTAGGTGTAGATAGCTTCATGTATTTAATACTCGCACTTATTGCTCGAAGGAACAATGCTCAGTGTTAGAAATAAATATATTGATAACAATTTGTTTGTTGAGAAAGCCTTTAGTCAGTAGTACCCTTTAAATTAAACTCATACATTATTCACAATAAGGATATCGATGAACATAATAATAAAGTCAATTGGATTATTAGCTGCTGTTCTTACAGCGGGCCAGGCGCTAGCGTCATATAACAATTTAACGTTAAAATATGAAGTTATAAAAGAGGCTGATCACTTTGCTGATATTACCATTAAAATTAACGACACCTACTTACGCACTGATTACCTGCTTAAAGGTGAAAAGCTTACCGAGATGACGGTTAAGTGGAAAGGGCAATACATTATTAAGCATAATGAGCAGCGTGCATACTTACTTGATTACAAGGTAACTAGCGAAAGGACGGAAAAAGCGTTAAAAAAAATGGCGGATCAGGTACCTAATATAACTGCTGGGCAAATTTTTGAAATGAGTATTGACCCTATTAACGATGAAAACGAATTTATTAGCTATGAAAAAGTAGGTAATAATATGCTTGTTGGCAAACATGATGGTGATGTTGTGCATGAAATTGAGTATCTTGAATTACCTAATAAATATATAAACAAGAAGCAGTATGATTGGTTGATGGAAAGAACAAAAGAAGATCGTAAGTTCGGGCAAGGCTTTGTAGCTATCTTAGAGCAGCCTCTTAGTGAGATGATGCGTAGGTTAAATTATCAACATGCTGTTTTCCCAGTTCATTTAAAAAGCAATGAATATATAATAAACTTAAAGTCTGTCGATGCTAATTTTATTGAGCAAAGTGAGCTCGAAATAGCAAAGGGTATTTTACAAACTGATATAACTCACTCTTCTATTCAGTTTCTTAATAATATTTCAAAACACTCAACGCAATAAAATATAGAGCTATTACGTCATAAGCTAATTTGAGCCTATTCAATATGATATTTACTTGCTGTAGAATTGATAAAGGAAATATATAAGAAAAATAATTTACAAATTTCGATTAATTAAATGGATAAATGATCTATACTCGTTGATAACAAAATTAATGATATGGCATTGATTTCATGCAAAGCCCACGCTCACTGACGAGTTTGTTTAAAAGCAACAAAATTTTTTTATTAGCATTACTCATTTCTGTTTTGCTAGCGCTACCCAGTCTATATGTATTTGAATTAAAAACCCGCAGTGACGTTTATAATAATGCCAAAGTTGGTCTTAAACATACACTTGAAACTAAAAAGCAGTACCTCAAAGTACAGTTACATAATAGTGTTTCATCTGTTCATTTTTTGGATTCAACCCCTCCTGTTGCTGGCATTCGCCGTGCTAATGATAATAATGGTGTAGACCCTGAATTTGATATTCCTGTTTTTGTTTGGCAAACCCGTTTGGCAGGGATTTTTAGCGGTTTCATGCGTACTGATGAAAGCCTATTTCAAGCCCGTTATATTACATTAGCCAATCAAGGCCAAGAATTTATCAGGGTAGATCGGGTTGCTAATGAGATAACACGTATTGAAGGTGATGCGCTGCAGCAAAAAGGCCAACGCGATTATATGCTTAAAGCAAGCATGTTGGGTGTAAATAGCGTTTATATCTCGCCAATTAACTACAACCGAGAAAATGGTGAAATTCAGCAGCCTTATACCAGTACTTACCGGGTGGCAAAACCTGTGTTTGACTCTCAAGGTTTCGTTTTTGCAGTATTAGTGACTAACTATTTTGCCCAGCCTTTATTGGAAAATTTGCCTAAAAATACTGCTAATGGAGTCAGCGTTTATTTATTAAATAACAAAAGCCAGTTTCTTTATCATCCGGATGAGAGTATGCAATTTGGCTTTGAATTTGGTCAAGATGTAACATGGTCAAAGTTATTTTTACAAAGCCAAGAGATATCATCGTTCAGCACTTTACCAATGACCAACTTACCGGAGCAATTTTATTTAAAAGAGCGCATTCAGTTTGAAGGCGAGATCGCAATGTTGCCATTAGAATTGGCAGTGTCTATTGATACCACTATACTTATCAGTGAAATAGCGCAAAGAAGAAATAATTTTATTATAGTTTTATCTTCTTTATTTGCGGTTATCCTTTTTTTACTTTTGTTGTACCAACGCTATATAAACCGCAAGCTAGAATTACATTCATTAAAAGAGCAAAACAATAAAATTATTGAAAACTCCCTTGATGCAATTCTCACAGTAGAAGAAGCCGGTGTTATTTGCCAGTCTAATCAAACAGCACAGGCTAACTTTAAACTTACAGAGGGAGTTACTAAGTTTAGCGATTTATTTGAACTTAATGATGAAGATTCAGATTGCATAGCAGCGACCATAAAATTCGGCACCAAACCCCCGTTTGAGGCTATTTATACCGATAGAGATGGACATCAGCAATTTTATTCAGTCACGTTAACATCAATCTATGATGTGTTTTCGCAAAAACATCAAGTTGCTGCAATTTTAAGAAATATTAATTCGTTAAAACAAATTCAAACTGAGTTACAAACACTCAATGGATCTCTCGAACAAAAAGTAGCGCAGCGTACCACAGAGCTTGAAACGGCGATTGAAGAGGCACTTGCCGCAAGTAAAGCGAAAAGTGATTTTGTTGCAAACATTTCTCATGAAATCCGTACGCCTATGAATGGAGTTCTTGGCATGCTAGGCATGTTAGCAGAAGAGCCATTATCTGATCAGCAATCAAACTACCTTAAGCTTGCCAATTCGAGTGCAACCTCTTTAATGACATTAATAAATGACATTCTTGATTTTTCAAAAATTGAAGCAGGTAAACTCGATATTGATAACCACAGTTTTGATGTGATAAGCGTTTGCAGCGATTTAATCACTTCAATGGCATTACAAGGCCAACGTAAAGGATTAGAGATCATATTAAATACAGACAAAGTTCTTGATCGCATGTTGGTTGGTGACAGTCATAGGCTGAAACAAATTCTTATTAATTTGCTAAACAATGCGTTTAAATTTACCCATCAAGGAGAAGTAAGTTTAAGCCTTGACTGTGAATATTTAACCGCAGATAAATTAGTGATGAGTTTTGCTATTAAAGATTCGGGAATTGGTATCGCCCCAGAGAACATTGATAAGTTATTTGAAGTATTTACGCAAGAAGACAGTAGTACAACACGTCATTTTGGTGGCACTGGTTTAGGCTTATCAATTTGTCGTAAGCTTGCCCAACTAATGGGGGGCGACATTAAAGTGCAGAGTGAGAAGGGTGTTGGCAGCTGCTTTACTGCATATGTAGAGCTACATGTTGCCCCAGAGAAAAAACTGAATACCCCGATTGAACTTGCTGAAGATATTCAAGTTGGTGTGTTGATCAAAAAAGACAGCGTCTATCACAATATCAAAAACCTTCTTGTTAAAAATTGCCAAGTAACGAGCAACAATATCCAGCGATATGATTATCAGTTTAAATGTGATGAACTTAAAGTCGATCTACTGGTGATCGATAATGAACACCCTCAATTAGACTCTTTAATCGCCTTGTGTGAAAAACACCAGAAAAAATACATGTTAATTTTGCGTGATATATTACTGAGTAAAGAGATTAAAGCGACTTATCCGCTGAGTTGTCATGTGTTGAACAAACCAATAACACAGGATCAATTTAGTTATAAGCTTGCCAGTATTTTTGGTGCCAATAATAGCTTTTTATTACCATCGGATAACCCCACCGATACAACTGTGGAATATGAATTATCGGATTACAATGTTCTTTTGGTTGATGATAATATGATTAACCTTGAGGTAGCCAAGGCTGTATTAAAACGCACCCATATAAATATTACCTGTGCAAGTGATGGTCTTAATGCAATTGAAGTGTTAAATGAGCAGCAACAAACCCCGTTTGATGTGATTTTAATGGATTGCCAAATGCCGAATATGAATGGGTATGAGGCGACATCTGAAATTCGCTGTGGAGCAGCAGGCAATGCATATTTACATGTGCCTATTATTGCTATGACAGCCAGCGCAATGGCCGGTGATCGTGAACGTTGTATTGCTGCTGGCATGAATGATTATATTACTAAGCCCATCAAACCTGACACATTGAAAAACAAACTGGCTATGTGGTTAAGTCATAACGCATAACCAGTTTGTTAGTTTAAGCAGCAGATTTTTCAGGCTTAGCTTGCGGGTTATTAATAACAGTAATATCTGCTGAATTAATAACTCGTTGCGTCTCTGACCAATGCAATAGTTCAATAAGACCGTTTTCCTGTTCGACTAAAGCGGTGCAGTTTTCAATCCAATCACCATCATTACAGTAAACTATGCCATCAACTACTTTGAGCTGTGGGTGATGAATGTGGCCACAAATAATTCCATCCACTCCCTGTTTTTTGGCTTCATGGATTGCTGCATTTTCAAATGCTTCAATTGCTTCTCGTGCTTTATGCACACGGGCTTTTAACCAAGAAGCAAGTGACCAATAATTACCACCAAATAATCGTCTGGTTCGGTTTGTCCAGCGATTTAAAAACAGCAATAGGTCATAACCTGCATCGCCAACAATACTAATAAATTTGTTATAGCGTGTTGCTGAATCAAAATCATCACCATGAACCAGTAAAAAGCGTTTATTAGCTTTTGTGGTATGAATATATTGCTGGTGGACTTCAACACCAAATAGTGTGTTATCTACATAATGGCGAAAGGTTTCATCATGGTTACCCGGTATATAGATAACACGAGTACCAGATTGTGCCTTCTGTTGTATACACGCTAGCACTTGATAGTGACTGGGGTGCCAAAAAAACTGCCTTTTCATCGACCATAGATCTACTATATCCCCGACTAAAAATAGAGTATCGCATTCAATACTATTTAAAAAATCAAGTAGGTAAGCTGCCTGACAATCTTTATAGCCTAAATGTACATCGGAGATCCAAACGGCTGGATAGTGCTTTTTATCGCTTTTTTCTGTATCGTTCATGAGGTGTTACTCGCGGTGTAATAATAACCAATTTAGGTATTGTTAGTTACGCTTACACGACACTTTTGCTAAACCTCTATGACAATTATAAAGATATAATGATGATGAAAATAATGATACCTGTAATTTTACTAACTTCGGTTACTGGTTGTCAGTTAATGAACACGCCAAGATTACAGGTGAGTGCAGTAGAATTTAAAAACCAAAGCGCAAATGATTTACACCAGGTTACTTTATCAGTTGCTAAAACACATGGTCGTGTCTCATGTAGCGTGGTGGATGCCTATAACAGTTGTGGTACAGGCTTTCCGAGCAAAGGCTATAGTGGCGAGGAGCTGACAATTAGCTGGACAAACCAACTTAACAGGGCATTTACTCAGCAGCTTATAGTGCCGAAACCTACAGACTTCGAAAGCACAAGTCTATATAAATTAACACTGTTACTGACTGAATCAGGGCAAGTAGAGTCGACACTAAATAGTGTCGATTATTAAATATAAAAAAACCGCTTTACGCGGTTTTTTTATAAACGAGTTAGCTAAGTAATCTAATTTAAGCGCTTATAGCTGCTTTAATTGTTTCTACTGCAGTCGCTAAATCAAGCATTAGTTTTTCACCTGTTTGGCGATTTTTAAGCTCAACCTTGTTTTCATCTAGGTTACGTTCACCGATAACTAAGGTGAATGGTACACCTAGTAACTCCATATCATTAAACATCACACCAGGGCGTTCTTTACGGTCATCAAATAACACGTCAAGACCAGCGTCTTTTAAGCCTTGATATAAGTTATTAGCAATATCCGGAATACGATGCGATTTATGCATGTTCATAGGTACGATTGCTAAATCAAAAGGCGCAATAGGTTGTGGCCACTTAATACCATACTGGTCATTGTTTTGCTCGATTGCTGCGGCAACGATACGAGACACACCAATACCATAACAACCCATGGTCATAATTTGGTTTTTACCTGTCTCACTTAAAACACCGGCTTTCATTGCTTCAGAGTATTTTGTTCCCAGTTGGAAAATATGACCAACTTCAATACCGCGTTTAATTTGTAATTGGCCTTGGCCGCAAGGACTAGGATCACCTTCTACAATATTACGAATGTCGGCAACTTCATAACTGGCAACATCGCGATCCCAGTTTATACCGCTATAATGCTCATCATCTTTATTTGCACCCGCGACAAAATCAGCCATGACATTGGCTGTGCGGTCGACAATAATTGGAATTGCTAAACCAACAGGACCTAGTGAACCTGGTTTTGCACCAATAGCTGCAACGATATCTGCTTCAGTAGCCATTTCAAGTGGCGCAGCAACAAGTGGGTGTTTTTCAGCTTTTAATTCATTCAGCTCATGATCGCCTCTAAGCACAAGTGCAACCAAACCACGTTTACCTTCTTCGTCAGCTGTGCCATACACAATAAGTGTTTTCACACCACGATGTGGTTTTACACCATAATGTTTTTTCAGTTCACTGATAGTTTTAGCATCAGGTGTTGGGAATGCTTTTAAGTCTTTTGTTGGGGCAGGGCGAGCTTCAGTTGGCGCAAGTGCTTCTGCCTTTTCAATATTTGCGGCGTACTCACTGGCGTCACTAAAGGCAATTGCATCTTCACCTGATTCTGCTAATACATGGAATTCATGAGAAACACTACCACCAATTGAACCTGTATCTGCAATAACCGGACGGTAATCTAAATTTAAGCGCTCAAAGATATTGCAGTATGCTTTATGCATTACTTGATAGGTTGCATCTAAACACTCATCACTTAAGTGAAAAGAGTAAGCGTCCTTCATGGTAAATTCCCGTGCACGCATTACACCAAAACGAGGGCGGCGTTCATCACGGACTTTGGTTTGTACTTGGTATAATGTCAGTGGTAATTGCTTATATGAGCTGATTTCTTTGCGAACAAAATCAGTGATCACTTCTTCGTGAGTTGGGCCAAGTGCAAATGGGCGGTTGTGACGATCGTTAAATCTTACTAATTCATCACCAAACTGGTCCCAACGACCTGATTCTTGCCATAAATCTGCAGGCTGAATAACAGGCATAAGCATTTCAATTGCGCCTGCTTTATCCATTTCTTCACGAACAATATTTTCGACTTTGCGTAACACGCGTAAACCAGAGGGTAGCCAAGTATATAAACCCGACGCAACGCGACGGATCATGCCAGCTCTAAGCATTAATTGGTGTGAGATAATCTCAGCATCAGACGGCGTTTCTTTAAGTGTTGCGAGTATATATTGACTGGTACGCATGTTTTTTCCGATAGTTATAAAATTATTATTACAATAAGACGCTAAGTTTAACAGCGCTTGCTTTTACACTAAAGCGCTAAGTGATATTTTCTATACTTTTTCTATGTGGCTAACATAGTTATGCTCACCATTGACCTGCCAGCGAATGTTAAATTCATATAAGGTCATGCCATAACTTTGTTCGCCCTGTTTTTGTTTTTTATAGGCAGGACGCGGGTCTTGTTTCAGTACATTTATTATAAATTCTTTTAATTCAGGGTATTGCTTTTGCAAAGCAATGAAGGCTGTGGCTGACTCACTAAACTCTACGCTCATTTGCGTTTTTGGGCGAACATCAGCAAAGCCAGCTGTGGCGTCAGTCATCGCGTCTGAATAGGGTAAATAAGGTTTTATGTCTAAAATGGGTGTGCCATCTAATAAATCAATACCTGACAACAGCAAGCTGAGTTGGCCGTTGTGATACTCAATTCCCTCAAGTTTAACTGCACTCATACCGATAGCATTTGGTCTAAAGGTCGCACGGGTAGCAAATACACCTTTACGGTCATTTCCTCCTAAACGTGGCGGCCGTACCATGGCAGAGTAGCCTTTATCAGCCGTTTCATGAAAACGAAATAGTAGCCAAATATGAGAAAACTCATCTAAGCCTCTAACAAACTCTTCCCGATTGAAATCTGCACAAAATACAAGTTTGGCTTTAGCTTGCGGTACTAATCTAGGCTGGCGTGGGATTGCAAACTTTTGCTTATATGGAGAGTGAATATGGCCTACGGCCGTTAACTGATAGTCGCTCATAATTTGTCATAGGGGATTAAGTGTGACTGCATTTTACATGTAAACATAAAAAAAGGCAGCCGATGCTGCCTTTTAATATTAAACCAGGTGGTCTAATTAAAACATATACTGCACTGAGACAGAAGCTACGTCCATATCAGGGTCAATATCGTCTTCTAATTTATAACGTTCATACTCTAAACGCATTTGCACGTTTTGAGTAAAGGCATATTCAATACCGGCACCATAAAATACATCGCCACCATCTTGATCTGCTGAAACACTACCAACAGCTGGAATATCTTGGGTTACTTCTGCATCCCATTCAAGCCAACCACCTTTTGCGTAAATTGAAAAGCTTTCTGTCAGCGGTGCTGCTAGGCGAGCGGCCAATGAAACGCCGTCGATTTCAGCGTAGCTATCTATATCGCTAACTTCATCAAAGTTTTGATAAGCAAGCTCAACGCTGATGTATTTATTAAATTGGGCGCCCACATAACCTTTTAGCATTTGTGAGTCATCATCAAATTCTGTGTCGTTTTCAGAATCTTCAAATTCAAAAGAGTACTGCCCATAGCCGATACCAGTATAAATGCTCGGCATATCCATATCAATTACTTCTGCATGAGCTGCGTTGTTAAAACCAAATAATGCAAGAGCAACGGCAGAAATTGAAAGTGATTTAATCATTTAATAGCTCCTTTATAAAATAAAAAATAACGTTTGGTTATTCGTCGTTTATACATTTGCAGTCTTTGTGCCAATAAAAAACTGCATAAAATACGGGTTATTTGATTGTTTTTAGGTCAATTTCAACGGTTTTGCATTATTTTAAATCAGCTGTTCAGTTTCACCGTTGCAGCTTTTTCAAGGTGCTTTGTAAGGTTTACTTAGCCAGGTGCAGACTTATGCAATAAAGTTTCTGTTTCAATGGCAATTTCTTTCATTTTAATGGCATAGTTTTCTAATTGTTTATCCTCTTTTGTAACTGCAGTAAAAGGTGGCACTGCAACCGGGTAACCGGTTTCATCCATTGCAATAAAGCTGATAATACAGTGGTTTGTCTCTACCAAGTTTTGAGTCTTAGGGTCGCCACAGCGCACTTGAATGAATATTTGCATACTGGTTTTACCTGTGTGTGCAATTTTGGCTTCAACTTCAACAATTTGACCGACTAATATAGGGCGTCTAAATTTAACACCAGCAACCGATACAGTCACACAGTAGTGACCACTCCAACCAGCAGCGCAGGCATAGCCTGCTTGGTCAATCCATTTCATGACCACACCACCGTGGACTTTACCCCCAAAATTTACATCTGTAGGTTCTGCTAAAAAACGAAATACAACACTAGACGACGGCATACACTTACTCTCTTTTTATTTCTCGACATTATTGAGCATAGCGCAAAAAAGGGGCCGAAGCCCCTGCAATTTAGGATTAGTTTATAATTTAGAGGGATTTACATATTTGGGTAGTTGGGGCCACCAGCCCCTTCTGGGGTGACCCAGGTTATATTTTGGCTCGGATCTTTAATATCACAGGTTTTACAGTGCACGCAGTTTTGTGAATTAATGATAAACTCATCTTTTCCTTCTACCTGTTGTACTTCGTATACTCCGGCTGGGCAGTAACGTTGTGCAGGCTCGTCAAACTTAACCAAATTGACTTCAATAGGCAGCGCTTTATTTTTTAACTGCAAGTGGCAAGGTTGTGACTCTTCATGGTTAGTATTGGATAAAAATACTGACGAAAGCTTATCAAAACTTAATTGTCCATCAGGCTTTGGGTAGCTAATCTTAGTGGCCATATGTTGATCTACTAAGGTTGCATGATCCGGTGTGTTATCTTTAAAGTTAAAAGGCAGGCCACCTGAAAAAAGGTTTTGATCAAGTGTATTGTATGCTCCACCGAAAAACTTCCCTAGCTTATGCATCACAGGGCCAAAGTTACGCGATTGATAAAGCTCCTTATAAGCCCAACTTTGTTGGAAAGCTTCTGAATACTGTTCTAAGTCAGTATGTTGATTGTCGTTTTCAATAGCTGTAAAAATAACCTCAGCTGCAATCATGCCTGACTTCATTGCCGTATGGTTACCTTTAATTTTGGCAAAATTCAAAGTGCCGGCATCGCAACCTACTAATAAGCCGCCAGGAAAATGCATTTTAGGCAATGAGTGTAAACCTCCTTTGGCAATAGCACGTGCACCATAAGCTAGTCGTTTACCGCCCTCTAGTATACTTTTAAAAGTAGGGTGATGCTTCATTCGTTGAAACTCATCAAATGGGCTCAAGTGTGGATTTGAATAGTTTAAATCCACAATTAAACCTACCACTACTTGATTATTCTCACTGTGATACATAAAAGCACCACCATTAGTATCATTGGCTAATGGCCAGCCAGTACCGTGAACTACGGTTCCTTCTTTATGTTTAGATGGGTCTATTTGCCAAATTTCTTTAAAACCTAAACCATAATGTTGTGGTGAGGCGTTTTTATCTAGGGCAAAATGATTTATAAGCTGTTTACCTAAGTGCCCACGGCAACCTTCAGCAAATACGGTATACTTTGCTCGCAACTCCATACCTGGCATATAACCATCTTTTTCATTACCGTCTTTATCAACCCCCATATCACCGGTGATAATACCTTTAACTGCTTCATCTTCGATAATTAGCGAGTGAGCACTAAACCCAGGGAAAATTTCGACTCCTAAGTTTTCAGCTTGCTCTGCAAGCCAACGGCATACATTTCCCATAGAGACGATGTAATTACCGTTGTTATGAAACGTTTTAGGCGTAGCAAAGTGTGGGATTGAGGTTGCTTTAGTTTCATTGTTAAACCAGTAAATTTCATCCGATGTTACTTTAGTGCTGACAGGAGCCCCTAATTCCTGCCAATTTGGTAACAATTCATCTAACGCTGTGGTTTCAAAAATAGCGCCAGATAAAATGTGTGCACCAACCTCTGACCCTTTTTCAACCACGCAAATCATACAATCTTGTTCTTTTTGTTTTGCTAGTTGAGCTAATTTAATCGCCGTAGCAAGGCCTGCAGGGCCTGCTCCAACAATAACGACATCAAACTCCATGGTTTCGCGTTCGACCATAATAACCTCTTGTGTGTGACGGGCCTGCACCTAAAAGCACGGTAATTTCATACTTGCAAATGAAACGTTACAGGCTGTGAATAGTTTAAGGTTATTTTAGGTTGACGTTTACGTCAACAGGAAGTAGTCTGAATTCATAAAATAAATAGGTTGACGTGTGCGTCAGCTTGTAGGTTTAAATTATCAGGGAGTTCCTATGAAAGTGCTCGTACCAATAAAAAGAGTCATCGACTATAACGTTAAGGCTCGTGTTAAATCAGATAACAGTGACGTTGATCTCACTAATGTGAAAATGGCGATGAATCCGTTTTGTGAAATCGCCATTGAAGAGGCCATACGTTTAAAAGAAGCGGGTACTGTCACCGAAGTCATAGCTGTAACTATTGGTGCCAAAGCTGCTCAAGAGCAACTTCGTACAGCCTTAGCATTAGGGGCTGACAAAGCAATACATATTGAAACAGATGAAAAATTAGAGTCACTGCATATTGCTAAGCTCCTCGCTAAAGTGGTTGAAAAAGAGGCGCCTGAACTGGTTATTTTAGGTAAACAGTCAATTGATTCTGATAATAACCAAACCGGTCAAATGCTTGCTGCTCTTACGAATCGCGGGCAGGGGACGTTTGCCTCTAAGCTTGATATTGACAACGCAATGGTTAAGGTTACACGTGAAGTTGATGGTGGTTTACAAACAGTAGAGTTAAAACTCCCGGCCGTAGTCACGACTGATTTACGCTTAAATGAGCCTAGGTATGCATCGCTACCAAATATTATGAAAGCCAAACGTAAGCCCCTTGAAGTGATCGCGGCGGATAGTTTAGGTGTTGATTTAGCGCCTCGCACGCAACTGGTTTCTGTCTCTGAACCAGTAAAACGCAGTGGCGGTATTATTGTTGATGATGTTGCTCAGCTAGTTGAAAAACTAAAAACAGAAGCGAAGGTGATTTAAAATGAAAACATTAGTAATAGCCGATCATGATAATGGTATTTTAAAACCAGAAACTTCGAAAACGATTAATGCGGCCGTTAAACTTGGTAATGCAATTGATGTGTTAGTACTGGGTGAAAATATTAGTGAAATGGCCAATCAAGTTGCGTCAATTAATGGTGTCGCGACTGTTCTGGTTGCTGATAACGCAATCTATGGCCATCAATTAGCAGAAAATACAGCTGATCTTGTGCTATCACTTGCCGGTGATTATTCCCATATAGTTGCAAGTGCAACCACCACGGGTAAAAACTTTATGCCACGAGTTGCTGCTTTATTAGATGTTGCTCAGATTTCAGAAATTATCGATGTTGTTGATGCTGAGACGTTTAAACGGCCTATTTACGCTGGTAATGCAATAGCAACTGTGAAGTCACTGGATAGTAAAAAAGTAATTACAGTACGAGCAAGCAGTTTTGACTTACAAACAGAGCAAGCCGCTGCGACAGTTTCAGCATTAGATAGCACTTTTGATAATCATTTAAGTCAATTTGTAAGTGTTGAACAAACTGAATCAGAACGCCCTGAACTGACCGCGGCTGAAGTGGTTATTTCAGGTGGTCGTGGTATGCAAAATGGAGAAAATTTTGCGCTATTAAATGGCATTGCAGATAAGCTAGGTGCCGCCATTGGTGCATCACGTGCTGCGGTTGATGCGGGATTTGTAGCAAACGATATGCAAGTGGGGCAAACCGGTAAAATTGTTGCACCTAATTTGTATATCGCAGTCGGTATTAGTGGCGCAATTCAGCATCTTGCAGGAATGAAAGACTCTAAAGTGATTGTGGCAATTAATAAAGATCCTGATGCGCCTATATTTCAAGTGGCAGATTATGGTCTAGTGGCCGATTTATTCGAGGTATTACCACAGCTCGAAAACGCACTCTAAATTTAAATTATTCTGGTTGTTAAAAGCTGTTGCACCTAATTTGGGTGTGCAGCTTTTTTTATGTGCTATGGTTAACGTTATATAGTTGAGTATGGTGACGAAAAACGAATGGACTCTTATGCGAGCGCTAAACTTTATTTTATAGCTGTGCTTCTTTATTGTGCCTCTTTGTTCACCCATGGGTTTTCAACCATGGATCAATCAGTGTTGGGTATCAGTATTTTATTGGCAGGCTGGTCTCAGGCTGTACTGGCTATCACTCTTTTTTTCAATACATTTGAAGTCATGTACTTATTTTTAGCACTACCATGGTGTTCGAATATCTTTATGTTAACCAGTTTTCTGCAATTACGCTTGTGTAATAATGAACAATTGTGTAGTTGGGCTGCACATGGCGGTGTTATCTGCACAGTTAGCTTTTTACTTAATCCCAAGGTGCTGATGGGCGAAACGATAAGCTTAATTGATGCAAACATCGAGATTGGTGGCTTGTTGTGGTGTATGTCTTCGTTTGTTATTTTGTATTTATTCTATCAGTTACGCAAGTTAGGATGTTTTAGGCATTGCGTAAGAGAGTAAAGAAAAACACCCTGTTATGCGCTTTTTAACTGCACAATAACTCACTAAAAAGTAATAAAAAACCAGCAGATAGCTGGTTTTTATTGTTATCTAATTGGCTTAGACCTTAGTAAGTGGCGCTACCTTTAGTACGCGGGAAGGCAATAACGTCACGCACATTGCCCATACCAGTTACATAAGCAACTAAACGCTCAAAGCCTAGACCAAAACCAGAGTGCGGTACTGAGCCATATTTACGTAAGTCGCGGTACCAGCTGTAGTCTTCTTTATTAAGACCCATTTCGTCTAATCGTGCATCAAGTACATCTAGGCGTTCTTCACGTTGTGAGCCACCAATGATTTCACCAATGCCTGGTGCAACAACGTCCATGGCTGCAACAGTTTTACCGTCTTCGTTTTGACGCATGTAGAAGGCTTTAATATCACGTGGGTAGTTTTTAATAACCACAGGTGCTTTAAAGTGCTCTTCAGCAAGGTAACGCTCATGCTCAGACTGTAAATCTACACCCCATTCAACGGCGTATTCAAATTTCTTACCACAGGCTTTCAGTATTTCAACAGCATCTGTGTAATCAACTTGTGCAAAGTCTTTTTCAACAAATTCTTCTAAGCGTGAGATAGCGGTTTTCTCTACACGTTGTGCAAAGAATTCCATGTCATCACGACGCTCTTCAAGTACAGCTTTAAACACATACTTAAGCATGTTCTCTGCAAGCTTGGCGATATCTTCAAGATCAGCAAAAGCGACTTCTGGTTCAACCATCCAGAACTCAGCAAGGTGGCGAGATGTGTTGGAGTTCTCAGCACGGAAAGTTGGACCAAAGGTATAAATTTTAGACATTGCAGACGCGTAAGTCTCGCCGTTTAACTGACCCGAAACCGTTAGGAACGCTTCTTTACCGAAGAAGTCTTCGCTGTAATCAACATCGCCTTTATCTGTGCGCGGTAAGTTTTGCATATCAAGTGTAGACACGCGGAACATTTCACCTGCGCCTTCACAGTCACTCGCTGTGATGATAGGCGTGCTGATCCAGTAAAAGCCTTGCTCGTGATAAAAACGATGAATAGCTTGTGCTAAACAGTTACGAACACGAGTAACGGCACCAATAATGTTAGTGCGCGGGCGTAAGTGTGCGTGTTCACGTAAATATTCGATGCTATGACGTTTAGCAGCCATAGGGTATGAGTCTGGGTTTTCTACCCAACCTAATACTTCAACCTTATTCGCTTGGATTTCGAATGACTGACCTTTGCCTTCAGATTTAACCAGTACACCAGTGACTGATACAGAGCAGCTTGCTGTTAAACGCGTTACTTCTTCGTAATTATTCAGTGAATTAGGCACTACCGCTTGAATTGCGTCAAAACATGAACCGTCATGAACGGCTAAAAATGAAATTCCTGCTTTTGAATCGCGGCGTGTACGGATCCAGCCTTTTACTGTTACTTGGCTGTCTACCGCAACCTTGCCTTTTAATAGCTCTGAAATCGCTAAGTGGCTCATCTTCACTCCAATGATATAAGTTGCCTACATTAATATATGTGTGCTTAGTTGCACTTGAACATCATATCTTACCTTTGAACGGAAAATAAAAAAACATGTGGAGGCAACTCTTTGCTGTTTCTTTCAATTTTTTTTGCTAAATTTCAATTTTTTGTGATGAAACGGCGGATAATTAAACACTAATTTAAATTAATGTCTTGTAAATGTGCGAATAATGCTGCTTTTATGGCATTATAGCTTTTTCATTATTTAATTAACTAACAATTATAGGTTCCATGAAACAAGTCTTTATTTTACGCGGACTACCTGGCTCAGGTAAGTCTTATTATGCGCAAAACCTTGCTGATGAGCTCGTGCTGGGCGATCAAAGCCAATACTTGATATGCTCAACTGATGATTATTTTTACAACGAGCAGGGTGAGTATCAGTTTGATAAGTTTAAACTCTCACAGTTTCATAACTTAAATTTAGCACGCTTTATCAATGCGCTTTCGCAGTCAATTCCCTTAGTTATTGTAGATAACACCAATATTAAAAAATGGGAATTTATTGCCTATAGCCAAGCAGCCGTTGCACTAGGCTATCAAGTGAAAGAAGTGATAGTGGGTGAAGTGAAAGATAAATCGATGCAGCACTTATATGCAAAACGTAATGAACATAACATTCCACTGAAAATGATCAGCAAAATGGCTTACATGTTTGAATGGTAATGACTTACCATTCAAACATGAGAGTTTAGCCTAGTAGTGATCACCTGTGATGGCGTCATAAATTGCGTTACAAAGCGTATTTATGTCTTGTTCGCTGCTTATGTAGGGGGGCATTAAGTAAATAAGTTTACCAAATGGCCGTATCCAGACTCCTTGGCTAATAAAGAAGCGTTGAATTTTTTCTACATCTATCACGCGTGTTAATTCAACGACACCAATACCACCGAGTATTCTTACATTTTTAACTTGCGGTAAACCGCTGCATTGTGTGAGCGATTCTAATGCGTGATTCAATTCAGCAATTTGTTTTGCCCAATCTTGTTCAACTAATAAATCAATACTTGCAGATGCGACCGCACAGGCTAATGGGTTGCCCATAAAAGTGGGGCCATGCATTAATACACCCGCTTCACCTTCACTTATACCAATAGCTATTTTAGCTGTGGTGAGTGTGGCTGAAAGAGTCATAGTGCCACCGGTAAGAGCTTTACCGATACACATGATATCGGGCTCAACCTGACTATGCTCAACGGCAAACATTTTGCCTGTTCGGCCAAATCCGGTGGCAATTTCATCGCATATCAGTAAAACATCATAGTCGTTACATAATTGACGAACAGCTTGCAAATATTCAGGGTGATAAAAGTTCATCCCTCCTGCATTTTGTACAATTGGCTCAATGATAAAGGCTGCAACCTCTTTGTGGTGCTTAACAAAATAGTCGCTGAGCTGGGCTGCTTCTTGTTGGTTAAATTGTTGGCCAAACTGGCTTTCGGGGGCCGGAACAAATACATGTTCAGGTAAAAAGCCGCTGTATAATGAATGCATTGAATTTATGGGATCGCACACACTCGTAGCTGCAAAGGTATCGCCGTGATAGCCTTTTAATGGAGTCATGAGCTTTTGTTTGCCAGTCACCCCTTGGCTTAACCAGTATTGCAGTGCCATTTTAATGGCAACTTCGACGGCGACAGAGCCGCTATCAGCTAAAAACACTTTCTCTAAGTTGTTAGGAGTTATTGCGACCAATTTTTTACATAAATCAATGGCTGGTTGATGGGTGATCCCACCAAACATAACGTGGCTCATGGTATCTACTTGTTGGTGCATGGCGGCTTTTAATACCGGGTGACCGTAGCCGTGAATAGCACTCCACCATGATGCCATACCATCGATTAAACATTCACTACTTTGTAAGAAAATTTTATTATCTTGAGTATGGGTTACTGGGTAGACCGGCAGAGGCTGCGTCATAGATGTATAGGGATGCCAAATGTGCTGACGGTCAAAATCAAGGTCTATTGTTTGTTTTTTATTCATTAGTAAACTTAATTAGGCTTTGGTTCGTTGACAATGTTACGCCAAGTCGTAGACTAAGCCAATATCCACCGTCATGAAAAATAAAAAGAGAGATTTATGGAGCTTGCAGCTGTTCGCCACGATTGGACTCACAAAGAAGTTAAAGCATTATTTGAAATGCCATTCAATGACTTGTTATTTAAAGCCGCATCGGTTCATCGTGCTAATTTTAATCCCAATGAAGTGCAGATATCGACTTTACTGTCTATAAAAACAGGCGCATGCCCTGAAGATTGTAAATACTGCCCGCAATCGGGTCACTATAAAACGGATTTAGAGCGGGAGCGCCTACTAGAAGTTGAAAAGGTTGTTGAGCAAGCACGTGTTGCAAAAGAAAAAGGCGCGACCCGTTTTTGTATGGGCGCGGCCTGGTCTGATCCAAAAGACAGAGACATGCCTTATATCTCTAAGATGGTTAAAGAAGTAAAACAGCTAGGGTTAGAAACCTGTATGACCCTTGGTATGCTTGATAACGACAAAGCCCATGCTTTAAGAGATGCAGGACTTGATTATTATAACCATAACCTTGACACCTCACCTGAATATTATGAACAAATTATTACCACTCGTACTTATCAAGACCGCTTAGACACTATTGGTAATGTGCGAGATGCCGGTATGAAAGTGTGCTCTGGCGGTATTGTCGGGATGGGCGAGCAAGCGTCTGATAGGTTTGGTTTATTAATGGGCCTTGCAAACTTACCGCAACAACCAGAGAGCGTGCCAATTAATATGTTGGTAAAAGTTAAAGGCACGCCACTTGAGAATGTTGACGACTTAGACCATTTTGATTTTATCCGTACTATTGCCACAGCACGTATTATGATGCCTTACAGTTATGTACGTCTATCAGCAGGGCGTAACGCGATGAATGAGCAAATGCAATCGATGTGTTTCTTTGCAGGCGCGAATTCTATTTTTTATGGTGATAAACTGCTGACCACAGAAAATCCTGAAGCTGATGCTGATATGAAGTTAATTAAGAAATTGGGTATGAATCCGGAAAAACGCCACGATTATTCTGATGAAGCCCATGAAGCTTCATTGATTTCAAAAGTGGCAGATAAAGCCGCCTCAGAGCTATTTTACGAAGCATAATGGCATTTTCATACCTCAAAACGCATCTTCAAAAACGCCGTGAAGATGCATTATTACGTGAACGACAATTAGTTAGCCAACATTCATCATGTCACATATCCGTTGCTGGTAAAACGTATCTAAATTTTGCAAGCAATGACTATTTAGGTTTTGCTGCTGATGCACTTAAAAATAACGAGTTAACTCAACTGGGTAGTCATAGTTCACCCTTAGTTACAGGTTATACTCAAGCGGCACATGATTTAGAAAGTTATTTATGTAACAAACTTGGGTATGAGTCTGCATTACTATTTAATAGTGGGTTCAGTGCAAATAGCAGTGTATTAAAGGCTTTGTTTCAAGACCAACAAGTGGCTCAGCAAAGCATGATGTTTCATGACAAATTGAATCACGCTAGTTTAATTGATGGTGGTTTGAACTCACAAGCGGCTATGGTTCGTTTTAACCATAATGATATGAAGCATCTGACTGCTCGTTTGCAAAAATCAAAGGCCACTAATAAGTTGATTATTAGTGAAGGGGTGTTTTCGATGGATGGTGACAGCGCACCCATAGCTGAACTTTATGCCATTGCTAACGAGCACAATGCATGGTTAATGATTGATGACGCTCATGGTTTTGGTGTACAGGGTGAGCAGGGGCTGGGAAGCTGTGAGCAAATTAAACCACAGTTATTGGTTATTACCTTTGGTAAAGCCGTTGCAAGCAGCGGGGCGTGCGTGTTAGCCAGTAAAGAAGTGATTGATTATATGCTGCAGTATAATCGTGATTATATATATTCTACAGGTATGTCACCTTTAATTGCTCAGCATACTTTAGTGAGGTTGCAACAAATTTATTCTCAACAAGGCGATCAACGGCGTCAAAAGTTAGCTAATAACATTACGCTTTTTCAACAGCTTGCTGCTGAGTATAAAATTGCGGTTATGCCATCAAACAGTGCTATCCAACCTATTGTACTGGGCTGCGCCGAGCAGACGCTCATGGTTGCTAATAAACTTAAGCAACAGGGCATTTGGCTTAGTGCGATTCGCCCCCCGACGGTTCCTTTTAATACGGCTAGATTAAGGATCACTTTAACTGCGGCGCATGACAAAAATGATATTGAACGGCTCGTCAATGAACTGGTAAATGCTTTATGACCGCTTTATTAGTCAAACAGCGCTTACCTCGCGCAATAGCAAAGCATAGCCAAGTAAAAAGCCGTACTGCGGCAAAGTTTTCTGGGGCTGTGACGAGTTATGAACTACATGCAAATGTTCAAAAGCGCTCTGCCAATGCTTTATTTAGACAGCTTAATGTACAGGGTGCCAAGGTTTGTTTAGATTTGGGAGCAGGCCCAGGAGTTAATTTAGATAAGCTAAAGCGGCATTATGATTATGTTTTACCCTTTGATCTTAGTTTAGGAATGTTAAAGCAAAATAATGCTGACAAAACCGCGGTGTGTGGTGATATGGATGCATTACCTTTTCAGTCTGAGTCGTTTGATGCCGTTTATAGTAATTTTGCTGTTCAGTGGTCAGCTAATTTAAATCGATTGTTTACTGAGTTAATGCGCATCTTAAAGCCGGGTGGTAGAGTTTACCTAAGCTGTGTATGTGCGGGTTCACTTAATGAAATTATCACCGCATTTAAGACTATTGATAGTCAAAACCACGTTAATGAATTTCATAGCTTTGAACAAACCAAACAATTTATTCAACATTGTGGTTTTATCATCGAAAATGCTGAATTAAAATGCTACCAAGATACGTATCCTGAGCCCTTACATGCCATGCGTTCAATTAAAGCTATTGGGGCGACAAATATACACAGTCAAAACAAGCGCCAAGGCTTATTAACAAAGTCAGCGTTAAAAAAAGTATGTGATGGATATCCGCTAATAGCAGGGCAAGCCATAGTTAGTTACCATGTTGGGCTGTTTAGCTTGCAAAAAAGAGCAATCACTGTATGAAAGAATTTTTTATAACCGGTACTGATACCGATGCCGGAAAAACCCATGTAACAAGCTTATTACTTAAACTTTTGGCGCAACATAAAAAGCGCGCAATGGGGTTTAAACCCATTGCGTCGGGGTGTGAAATGGCGTTTGATCAGCTCGTTAATGCTGATGCATTAATCTTGATGGAAAGTGCTACGGTAAGCGCAAAATACGATATTATTAACCCTTTTTCATTTGCACCGGCCATAGCGCCACATATTGCGGCACAGAAAGTGGGTACCACATTAAGTGTCGCTAACATTAGCGCGGCGTATCAGCAAACTAAGCTGCAAGGCTCTGATTATATTCTCACTGAAGGGGCTGGTGGCTGGGCATTACCGCTAAATGACTCTGAATATCTATATGACTGGGTAAAGGCAGAGCAACTGCCTGTCATTTTGGTTGTAGGTATGAAACTTGGCTGTATTAACCATGCTTTATTAACTGCTGCGCATATGCAAAGTATGGGTGTAAATTGTATTGGCTGGATTGCAAATCAAATAGATGATGAAATGGATGAATACCAAGCAAATCTTGAGTCGCTTAAACAGCGGCTCCCTTTTCCATTACTAGCAATAAGCCCTTATACTGAGCAAACACCTAAGTTACAAATTTATAAATCTCTACTGGCAGCGTTATCGATTAATTCATAACGATTGAAATCTCGGATACTAAAAAGCCAGCAATGCTGGCTTTTTAGTTAGTGTATTAATTGCAACCTGATTGTATTGGTTGGGTACTAACACTTACAACAAAGTCGTTAAAGTCATTATCACTTTGATCTTCCCAATACTGTTTGTTACCAGACTTTTTGAATACAGTTTTAAGCTTAGTAGCATCACCATTAACGGCAAGAACATAAGTAATTGAATCACTAGCTTTTACATCGTAATAGCCATCAGGGCCTTGTTCATCAAGAAGCTTGATATATTGACCATTTACCTTAATCCCCCAATCATTATTGTTTCGCGACTGCTCTGACACAAACGAATAATTAATCCGGGTGTAGTTTTCTACAATGCACTGCTCATCATCATTTAAAATATACGCAGGTGCGCTGATAGATCCTGTGGCATTATTTTGCGCTGTTGCAGTAAGGGTAAATGTTTTATCGTCACTGTAATCGTCGTTATCTATTGTTGTAATAGTGATAGTGTGTGTAGTTTGTCCTGCTGGTATAACAACCGTTTGGTTGGTATAACTGTAATCGCTTGCGCTAGCTGTCATGGGAGTTGTTGAAATAAAAACTTCAACATCTTGTTCAAACGTATTACTTAATTTGAGTTCATAACTGAGTGTATTTCCTTCAGTAACTGAGTCTGTAACAGGCGATAATGTAATAGCAGGAATATCAGACACGCCACACAAAGGTGCAGCATAGCAAGAGCTAGACTCATTGAAATTAGTTGCTAAGTCATTTATACGCACTGGAAAGTCAGCAACGTGGCAGGTATTTCCGGTATTTTTGTTAACTTTGTAGAGCGCTGATTTATTAGAGTGGCCTAAATCCGTCATTGTTGTTTTACTAAGTAATATCTCACCTTGTTGATTAATCGCCGCCCCTGTTACTGCAGATAAGTTATGATCAGATAATTTAGTTGCTGTGAGGGTATCAATATCAACTGTGTAAATAGAAGAACTTGTCACTAATACCAGCTCAGAACCTTTGTAAACCAAATCGCCGCGCCAAATACCTTTATCGCCTTCAAGGCCCTTAATTTCACCGAGTAAAGTTGTTTCTGCAGTCTCCGGTGAGATTTGATAAAGCTTATTTTTATACGAACCTAATAAACGGTTGTTTTGCTCATCATAAGTTAAACGGTACATATTTTTAGTACGTCCAACTTCAACATGCTCATTTGTCGTTAAATCTACATAAGCTAATTTAATGTACTTAAATTTACTGCCACTAATAGGCAGTGAATTAAGCTCTGTTGAATTGAAGTCCAAGTGATCAACATCTACTTTATAGTCAATTGGACGAGGGGCTGATACATAATATAAACGATTTGTTGCTTTTACATGGGCTAGGGCCGATGAACTGAATTTGGCACGTGAGTGAGCTTGTGCATCTTGGTTAAACTCATCTAATTTAAATACGATAGCTGTATCACCACGACCTGCGTTTATTCCATATAGTTGCCCGTCACATTGATTAGCGTGAGCACTTTGAAATGATGAGATCATCGCTGTTGTTGATAATGCGATAAGTGATAAAGGAAATTTTTTCATAATTGTCGTAACCTTGTTAAGTTTGAACACACATTGAACCATTGAGTACAATTTAATAGCGGTAATCCTTTCGGTGTATCAGACGTTACTTAAATGTTGTAAGAATTTTCACAGTTAGGTACTTAATCATTTTTTTAAAATTAAGTTCCGCCCTTACTTAAGCCTAGTTTTGCAATAGCAGTAAAAGCAGACAAAATCATTTATGTTTTATTTTGCGATATAGATTACTTGCTTTATGACATAGTTTGTCACAGAATAGCCTAAGTTATGACATAGTGTGTCATTGTGTGGTTTGCTCATAGCAATCACATATCGATAAAGTCGCTCAGCGATAAATGTGGTTTTTGGAGAACTGTATGAAACGTGTATTTTTGTTTTTATTAACTAATCTAGCGGTTATGTTGGTATTAGGTGTGGTGCTGTCAATTATAATGAGTGCATTGGGCCTAAGTCATCGTAGTTTAGGTGGTATATTACTGATTGCTGCTGTATTTGGTTTCGGGGGCTCTTTTATCTCATTGTATATGTCTAAGTGGATGGCAAAAAAATCAACTGGGGCACATGTGATTATAAACCCTAAAAATGAAATGGAACACTGGCTTGTGACTACTGTTGCAGAGCAGGCTAAAAAGGCCGGGATTGCCATGCCTGAAGTGGCTATTTACGATAGCCCAGAAATGAACGCGTTTGCAACCGGACCGAGTAAGAATAATTCATTGGTTGCTGTCAGCACAGGTTTAATGCATAGCATGAATAAAGACCAAGCAGAGGCGGTGCTAGCACATGAAGTATCACATGTTGCTAATGGTGATATGGTAACACTGACCTTGATACAAGGCGTAGTCAACACCTTTGTTATATTCGCAGCAAAAGTACTTGCAGGTATTGTTGATAACTTTATTAATAGCGACGAAGAAGAGGGGGGGGGCAGTTGGACATACTTCCTATTCGATATGTTATTCCAAGTGTTATTTGGTGTTTTAGCCAGTGTTGTTGTGGCGCATTATAGTCGTAAGCGTGAATTTGCAGCTGATAGTGGCGCTGCGCGTTTAGTTGGCGCAGATAAAATGCGCTCAGCGCTTGAGCGTTTAAAACAAAACCATCCTTCACAATTACAAGGCTCAATGATGGCTTTTGGTATCGCCAGTGGCAAAGGAATGGCTGAGTTGTTTTCATCACACCCACCGCTAGATGAGCGAATAGACGCACTGCGCCGTTAAGTTTGGTTAGTATAAAAGCCTGCATCTGCAGGCTTTTAAATTCTAAATTAACTATTGTGATTGGATGATTTCTGTAATGCACTGCGGTGAGAGTATTTCAATCCAATATCCATCTGGATCTTTAATAAAAGCCAAGCCTTTCATTAAGCCGTCATCTGGTTTTTTTACAAATTCTACATCATATTTAGTAAAGCGCTCACAGGCTTCATACACATCAGGCACGCTTATACCAATATGGCCAAAGCCCTTTGGCTGTTCATTGCCACTGACATAGCCGGTAAAACTATCATCGCTTTCAGTGCCCCAGTTATGTGTCAACTCAATGAGAGCCGGGCGTTGAAATACCCACTGTATTGTAGTTTTATCGTCACCTTCTGGCATGGTTTGCTCATAGCCTAAAAAATACAAGGTGAATTTCATGTCTGGGAAGTCATATTTACCTAGTAGTTTCATACCTAATACATTTTGATAAAACGCGACCGATGGCTTGGGATCTTTAATACGCAACATGGTTTGTTGCATCACATAGCCTTCGGTGGCTTGTACAATTTGATCTGGAGATTCATTAAAATCTGGCATAGTAATCCTTTTATATAAATTGCTTACTTAATAGTACAACCAATGTAGCCTGATCATAATCAACAGCGAGCTTAATTAAAACCATAGAACACAATTACTCAGAGTTTCGTTTTAATAAAGAGGTTAAATGTCTGTAGTAAGTGAAAGAGTTATGTCTTGTTTTTAAGCTATTATTTTGCTTAATAATAATGATGCATTATTTAGTTATATTAGATAGGTTGTACCGTAGTGGGTACAGGTGATTTAAATACTAATCAATGAAAAAGTCAATGAACAAACTAAACAGCAAACAAACGCGCTTTTACAAAGAAGTAGCAAAAATTTTATGGGAACAATGGGACCCAATTAAAGTTAATGATGGTACTGATGATTGGAACGACGAATACGATAGCTATGTCCCTCACACTTTTGCGTTAGTGATGAACAATAACGACTCCATAAAAATAGCGAATCATCTAACATCAATAGTTACACAAAATATAAGCATGGCTGCTAAGCCAGAACATGACTTAAAAGTAGCTAAATTAATTTTAGCTACAAAGGCAATTATGCTAGATGGCTAGTTATGTAAGATAAGATAATGATAGTTGCAAAAGCATCTATGGAAGCGAGGACTACACTGACGATTACTATGTTGTTCAGAAAAATATGGCTAACTTATTGTAGTTATTGAGCGACTACATTTTTTAAAATATCCAAGATTATTACTACTATCAACTATTCGTATGGTGTACCAATCGGGGAGCGAATAAAAAAGCCCTAGTATTAGCTAGGGCTAGGAGGGAAATTAATTGTGCCTAATTAAACATATCAATATGTATTCACTATTAATTATTACAAGACTCTACATCACCAGCAGAAGAGTAGCTGTATTTGACCACATAGTCATCGAAATCATTATTTATACTTCCAGAAACCCATTTATCTTCCCAGAATTGTATTCTGTAACCATTTCGTGCGTAATCGTTCACAGCTGCATTAGAAGAGTTATTTATGTCGCCATTTACAGCTAACCTAAATATAGGCCCTCCACCTTTGCGAGTTACAGCAGCAGTGCCTTTGCCGTTCTGTGTTTCATCTAATAACGGGTGGAAATTACCAAAGTCGTCTTCCCAGCCCCATATATTCTCTAGATTTGATTCAGCGCGAATAAATTCATAATCAACAGTCCACTTTTGTGTGATAACACATTCTCCAGTGTTACCGGGGTCAGTACCATTTGAACCACCAGTGGTTGGTGTTGGTAATGATTCTGTATAACAATCAGTCATCTGTGAACTAGTTGCAAGATCATTAATTCGTGCAGGTAGGGTCGCTACTTTTATGCTATTACCTGAATCAATATCTAAATTATATACATATGTTTTATTTGCGTGGCCTAAATCAGTGAGGATAGTCTTAGTAACAAGTAAATTTCCTTGTTGACCAAATGTAGCGCCAGTAACAGAACCTACACTATGATCTGCCCGTTTAGTCGCTTTTAGAGTATTTTTATTAATGTTGTAAATTGATTTACTTGTAATTAATACTAGTTGTGAGCCTTGATATACAAGATCACCACGCCAATAACCTGAATCATTAATTCCTGATATAGCCCCGAGCTCAGTTGTTTCTGCGCTGTCAGGGTCAATCGCATAAAGTTTTTTATTATAAAATCCAATTAGCTGGTTATTAGTACTATCATAAGTAAGCCCGTAGACATTAGCTGTACGGCCCACTTCAACATGTTCATTGGTATCTAAATCGACATAGGCGAGTTTGATATAACGAAATTTTGAACCAGAAATAGCTAGTGAAGAAAGTTTTGAGTCATCTAACTCTAAATGACTAACATCAACCTTATATTCCAGTGGTCTAGGTACTGCAACATAATATAAACGCTTCATTGGTTCAACATAAGCTAAAGCAGAAGAGCTAAATTTAGCAAGAGAGTGAGCTTCAACTAACTCTTTTGATTCATTAAGTTTAAAAACGACTCCTGTATCTCCTCGACCTGCGTTTATACCATACAGTTGACCAGGACATTGGGCTGCTTGTACGAATTGGAAACTAGCTGTAACAGTTGCCGCAATTACTGCTAGTTTTATTTGATTTTTTTTCATAATTACTCTCCTGAAGAAATTATGAAAAGCTTATATGTTAATATTTTTATCAGCTATGGGAAAAAGCATTCTAAACTTAAGGAAAAAGAGTTAGTTTTGACATGAAAACTCTGAGTGTTTGTAAATACATAAATAAATTATGATTCTAAGTAATTGGTTTTTGTTAAATTTACTTTAAACTTCTGTTTCTCGAATCTTTTGATTTGGCAATAAATGCTCAATTATTTCTCTTGCTGGTAGAGTGTATCTAACGCCATCAAACATGACTGAAGTATACTCTTCAATGCTTGTAATACCTGTTAAAGTCCAACCTTCGCCTCTTTTTGGGCAATATACAGTTGTAGTTGGTTGAATAACTTTAAAATTTTCGCTCATTACAGGCTCCTTAGCACTTGTTAGTTGAGTATCTTAAGGTAATAATAACTTTTGATAAAGTTTTTAGTCATATCACTATGAAAAACAATATAGTCTTAGAGCGAGTAACCCTGAGTTTAATTACTCATAAACATGCACCAGCACTTTGGGCGGTGCTTAATGAGCCTGATGTTGCACAATATAATGATTACAATTTACCGCAAAGTAGAGACGATATTAAACTTTTAATACAAAATGATTTAGCCGCGTACTATGAAGGCACAGGAGTTCGTTTTGCTATTTTGCATAACCAAGATAATAGTTTTATGGGTAGTGTTGGCTTATATGATGTGTCAAACAATCAGGCTTGGTTAGGTTTTGAGCTGGCAAAAAGCTTCTGGCAACAAGGCTATATGAATGAAGTTCTGCAGCATTTATTAACGATTAAAACAGTTCAGGTTTTGTTTCCTCAAACGGTTACTTCTATAATGGCTCGTGTTGAAAATGAAAATACACGTTCAGTAAAGTTATTGAGTAATTTAGGCTTTAAACAATACCAAGATAGTATCTGGCTATACTCAATTAACAATCTAATTTGATGAACAAAAGCAATAAAGAACACATCATACTATTTTTGTTTTCGCATTACCTAAGCAATAGCTAAATTGTTAAGGGAAGACTAACACGATAACATTAATTTTTAATAAGTGAATTTAGCAAAGCTTATATGAAATACCCAGAAGGGGAGTAGACTGTTGTGAATAGTTTTAAACTAAACATTATATAAAAGCCTCGATCACTTTTAAATATAAGCTATCAAAGTGAGTGAGGCTTTTATTTTTTAACTACAGGGTGTAGTTAAAACCAATGGCTATACCATCGTCCTCGGATTGGGCCATCTGTTGTTCTTGCTCTTTGTCTGCACTTGAAAAATCACTAAAATCTTTTCTCGCTTCAATGTAAAAAACGGTATCTTTATCAAATAGGTAGTGGAAACCAAATACAGTAAACTGACGTTTAAATACATCATTTGGATCAGCATTGAAGTTAGGTTGTATAACGTAATCATCACCAGCGTCGAATATGTTGTAGGTTAAAAAAGTGCGTATATCATTATCAAAGCGGTATGAAATCATGGATTCAAGTCCTACCGCTTCTTTAATAAGGCGACCAATGTTATCGGTGTCGTGGTTTTTATTTTTATTAATATTGGCAGCAACATATAAGCCTTTTCTGTTAAAGCTGCCATACGTAATACCTGCACCATAAATTAAGTCTACCGCTGTTTGCATAGCACCATCATCAGCGTAAACAATATTAAATTCACCGCGGTTTGCTCCAGCTGTAAGCGTAAAGTTATCTGTTAAGCGATAGGTTAAAGCTGTTGCATAGGTAGAATTAAACTCAACTTTTTGTGCTAAGTTACTATTATTATTGAATAGGGCTTCGCACGCAGATTCCGAGATAGCCTCGATATCACAGGTGTAAAAGTCATTATTTTTAAACTGTACTTGAGCTGCAATGCTCAAGTCACCAAAACTATTGCGGTATTGCAATAATTTATCGCCGCGACCAGTACCATTGATAGCACCGTCATCTTTATTATAGGTATAAACACCTGCTGCATTGCCGTCCCAGACTAAACTATAGTTTGTGCTATAAACAACGTCATACCATGCACCCCATTGTTTACCTATAGTCAGTTGGCCGTATTGGTCGTGGGCGATACCCACATAACCTAAACGATTGTATAAAAATTCATCTTGTATTGACTCAAATCGGTTATTGTAAATTATATCGCTACTACCAACGGGGTTTACGCCCCATTCTAATAAAGCAATTGCCGACCAATGTTCTTTTAATTGTCTTTTAAAATCAAAGTTAATTCGCGATGCGCCATTGACTATCTCGGTTTGCCCCTGAGTGTGGATCACTCTTGCATCAATGAAGCCACCTACAGAGAGTGAGTTTTTTGAGTCGTTGTAAACCTCAAGCGCTTGTACGCTAGGGGTGCATAGAATTGCGGTTATAATTGTAGAGCATAGTCTTTTGTTCATTAACTAGACCTTAGATATCGTGTGTTGCCATAAGCGCGCAATCCTAACAAAGGTACGTCATGGGTAAAGTGAAAAAATATCATTAAATTAGTATAGAGGAAATTTATAATATTAAGAGTAAATTAATCCTCAGTTTGCTAAAGCTTATACTAGATAAATTGTAGGCTAAGGGTATTTAGTTGCGCACTCTATTCACCAATATTTCATAGAAAAAACACCCATTTTGGTTTAAACTCCAGCCAATTAAATTTCTATGATTTCCCCTTGGAGGGTAGCGCTATTATTAGTACAGCTAACATCACCATGCAATTTGGTGCTAAACCATTATTTGAAAACATTTCTGCAAAATTTGGCGAAGGAAACCGTTATGGTTTAATTGGTGCAAATGGCTGTGGTAAATCAACTTTTATGAAGATTCTTAGTGGTGAACTGGAACCTTCCTCTGGTAACGTTAGTACTGATCCAAATGAGCGAGTAGCGAAACTAAATCAAGACCAGTTTGCTTATGAAGAATACTCAGTCATTGACACCGTGATCATGGGTCACAAAGAACTTTGGCAAGTAAAACAAGAGCGCGACCGTATTTATAGCTTACCTGAAATGAGTGAAGAAGATGGCATGAAAGTGGCCGATCTTGAGACTGAATTTGCTGAAATGGATGGTTATTCTGCTGAATCTAAAGCCGGTGAATTATTAATGGGTGTGGGTATTGATACGGCTCAACACTACGGCCCAATGTCAGAAATTGCACCGGGTTTTAAACTACGTGTTTTGTTAGCCCAAGTACTATTTTCAGACCCTGATATTATGCTGTTAGATGAGCCTACCAATAACTTGGATATTTATACCATTAAATGGCTTGAAGATGTGTTGAATCAGCGTGACTGTACTATGATCATCATTTCCCATGACCGTCATTTCTTAAACTCTGTATGTACTCATATGGCAGATATTGATTACGGTGAGCTACGTATTTACCCAGGTAATTACGATGAATACATGTACGCTGCTGAACAAGCCCGTGAACGTTTACTGAGTGAAAATGCAAAGAAGAAAAGCCAAATAGCTGAATTACAACAGTTCGTATCTCGCTTCTCTGCCAATGCATCAAAAGCTAAACAGGCAACATCGCGTGCTAAACAAATTGATAAAATTCAACTAGACGAAGTTAAAGCGTCTTCTCGTCAATCACCTTTTATTCGTTTCGAGCAAGAAAAACAATTGTTCCGTAACGCGCTAGAACTTAATAACCTTGGCCAGGGTTTTGATGAGATGCTCTTCACTGGGCTTGAAGGGCTTGTGGAAGTAGGGGAGCGTATTGCCATTATCGGTGAAAACGGCGTCGGTAAAACTACATTATTAAACACTCTAGCTGGTCGCCTTACACCAAAACAAGGTGAGTTCAAATGGTCTGAAAATGCAAATATTGGCTATTATGCACAAGATCACGCTGATGAGTTTGAGCAAGACATGAACTTATTCCAATGGATGGAGCAGTGGCAACAAGAAGGTGATGATGAACAAGTAGTCCGTAGCTTTTTAGGGCGTATGTTGTTCTCACAAAATGATATCAAAAAATCAGTTAAAGTTATCTCAGGTGGTGAACAAGGTCGTATGTTATTTGGTAAGATTATGATGCATAAGCCAAATATACTGTTAATGGATGAACCAACCAACCATATGGATATGGAGTCTATCGAAGCATTAAACTTAGCGTTAGAAGCATACGAAGGAACCTTGTTGTTTGTGTCACATGACCGCCAGTTTGTTTCATCACTTGCAACTCGTATTTGGGAAGTAAAAGATTCTAAGATTATTGATTTTAGAGGCACCTACTCAGAATACCTTGCCAGTAAAGAGGCATAACACTGCATTTTGATTATTTAAAAGCCATGTCAATCATGGCTTTTTTATTGCGCGTTTAGCGCGATTTTATATTTAATACGTGTATAATAACCGCCTTAAAATAAGGACAAAAGTCCGCTATTAGTTCGAAAATTAGTTTACTGAGGAGTATTTATGACTGTTGGCATTATTATGGGTTCCAAATCAGATTGGCCAACTATGGAACACGCAGCGACTATGCTTGATAAATTTGGCATCGCATATGAAACTAAAGTAGTTTCAGCGCACAGAACTCCTCAATTACTTGCTGACTATGCAAGTTCAGCAGCAGATCGTGGCATTAAGGTTATTATTGCCGGTGCCGGTGGTGCTGCGCATTTACCTGGAATGGCTGCTGCTTTTACATCTTTGCCTGTACTCGGTGTACCAGTTAAATCTAAAACCTTAAATGGCGTTGATTCGTTGTTGTCTATTTGCCAAATGCCTAAAGGCGTAGCTGTAGGTACTTTAGCCATCGGTGATGCAGGTGCTGCCAACGCAGGTTTATTAGCGGCACAAATTTTAGGTTGCCAGCAGCCTGAGATTTTTGCAAAAGTAGAAGCGTTCCGTAAAGAGCAAACCGACACTATTTTAGCTAACCCTAATCCAGCAGAGTAATATGAAAATTTTAATTTTAGGTGCTGGTCAACTAGCTCGGATGATGAGCTTAGCTGGCGCCCCATTAAATTTAAATGTAGTTGCTTACGATGTGGGTAGTCAAAAGATTATTCACCCGCTTACTAACCACGTTTATGATACAACTTTAGAGCAAGCAATTGCGGATGTTGATGCCATAACCGCTGAATTTGAGCATATTCCTGATGATGTGCTTACGCTGTGTTGTGCAAGTAATAAGTTTTACCCCGGTAAAGATGCAATCAAAACCGGTGGTGATCGGGCTATCGAAAAAGCCTTATTGAGTAAAACGGATGTCTCATGTGCGCCGTATCAACTTATTACAGAAAAAGCCCACCTTGAACAAGCGGTCGCTTTACTTGGCAAACCTTTAGTCATTAAAACCTGCCAAGCAGGTTATGATGGTAAAGGGCAGTGGCGATTAAAATCTGATGATCAAATAGAGCAAATCTGGTCTGAAATGGCTGACTTTATTGCCTCAGGCACAGAGCAAATGCCACACAGTATTATTGCAGAGCAAATGATCCCATTTGATCGTGAAGTGTCCATTATTGGCGCACGAGATAAATCAGGGAATACTGTTATTTACCCATTAACAGAAAACCAGCACACCAATGGCGTGCTTACACTCTCTGTTGCAGGTAAAGAAAAATCAGCGATTCAACACCAAGCCGAAGAAGCATTTAATAAAATAGCCAATGAGCTTAACTATGTTGGCGTTTTAGCCATTGAATTTTTTGATGTAAGTGGTCAGTTGTTAGTTAATGAGTTAGCGCCCAGAGTACATAACTCAGGACACTGGACTCAACAAGGTACACATTGCTCACAGTTTGAAAACCATATGCGCGCAGTAGCGGGCTTACCGCTCGGTAATACTGAGCTCAAACACGTTAGTGCGATGATCAATGTACTTGGTCAGTCAGCAATTCCGCATGATGTATTAAAAGTGCCTGATGTTACGAGCCATTGGTATGGAAAAGCTGCTAAACCAGGGCGTAAAATGGGGCATATTAATGTCTCAGCTTCAAGCTTACACGAACTTGGAGAGCGTTTAGCTGAACTTGCAGAATCCCTGCCTGAAGAGCAATACCCGGGCGTTTTAGCCACGAGTACATCGCTAATTTTGAATTAATCTACCCATAAGCCGAGCATGCTGCTCGGCTTATACTTGCTGTATCCATCGTTTTTTCTTTTTTTCGCCAATCATTTATGTCAGCCTATGTAAACTATAGTGATAAAGTATTCTGGAAAATGAATGCCTGCGAAAACACATTTACATAAGTTTTTTTATATTTTGTTATTAGGCTTATGCCTAACTCCCTTTGTTGGTGCGGGTTCTGCGCTTATCTTAGGCGCTGGTTTTGCTATTGTTTTAGGCAACCCTTTTGCTGAATTATCACAAACTGCGAGTAAATGGATGCTCAAAGCGGCCGTCGTTGGTCTTGGTTTTGCCGTTGATTTTAATCAAGTGATCGAGGTAGGGCGCAGCTCTTTGGTGCTCACCATTGTGAGTATTACCGCCATCATTGGTTTAGGTGAAATTCTTACCCAAGTATTTAAATTGAACCGTAACACAGGCGTGTTAATTTCGTTTGGTACTGCAATTTGTGGAGGTAGCGCAATTGCTGCCATGGCGCCAGTGATTAAAGCTAAAGACCATGAAGTTGCCGTGGCGTTAGGTGTGGTTTTTTTGCTTAATGGGGCGGGATTACTATTATTTCCTACAATAGGTCATTATTTTAATTTAAGTCAAGAACAGTTTGGCATGTGGGCCGCATTAGCGATTCATGATACCAGTAGTGTAGTCGGTGCATCAGCAACTTATGGTGCTGTTGCATTAAGTATTGCGACCACGGTTAAACTTACACGTGCAATGTGGATTATCCCGTATACAACGTTAGCTGGTGTATTTTGGCGCTCTGAAGAAAAAGCCAGTATTCCGCTTTTTATTATAGGCTTTCTAGCCGCGGCACTGATAAATACATATTTGCCTGATTATTCATCTATTTGGTCATTGTTAAACAATGCTGCTAGGCAGCTGTTGGTCATGACCTTATTTTTAATTGGCAGTGGGTTATCTATAAGCGTACTTAAAAAGGCAGGTATAAAACCATTTTTAATGGCGATCCTTTTATGGATTGTTGTTAGTAGTGTAATTTTAATATTAATTTTAGACGGGTTTATTTAAATGAAGTTAAAACTGATTGTCGCAGCTATTACGAGTATTTTTATCAGCAGTGACTTGGTAGCTGATGTCCAAGCAGCAACAAATGTACGAGTAGCAACCTTTAACGTAAGTATGGATGCCACAAATTACACGGCAAAAGGGGAAAGTGTTGAGGCTAACGCGTTGGTCAACGCTTTAAAAAGTAATCATCAACAAATAAAGAATATTGCAGAAATCATTCAGCGAGTTCGCCCAGATATCTTATTATTGAATGAATTTGACTACGTCAGTAAATCACAAGGTATTGATTATTTTATACAGCATTACTTAAAAGTCAGTCAAAATAAGCAGCCCGCAATTAATTATCCATATACTTATATTGGCCCAGTTAATACAGGTGTGGCGTCTGAGTTTGATTTTGATAACGACGGCAAAAAAACCGGTAAACTTGGCGATGCATATGGTTTTGGCTTCTTCCCAGGACACTACGGGATGGCAGTACTTTCAAAGTATCCCATAGATTTTGTCAAGGTCCGGACGCTGCAAACTTTTAAGTATAAAGACATGCCTGGTGCACAAATGCCAGTCGACCCGTTAACTGGTAAGAACTGGTACAATGAACCTCAGTGGCAAGCAATGCGTTTGAGCTCTAAGTCATTTTGGGATTTACCTATTGATATTAAGGGTGAGACTGTTCATTTACTAGCCTCACACCCAACACCTCCCGTTTTTGACGGCGATGAAGATAGAAACGGTAAGCGTAATCACGATGAAGTTAGATTAATTAAAGATTACGTCGAAAACGCAGAGTATCTTTATGATGATAAAGGTGTAAAAGGTGGCTTGAAAGCCGATTCTCGCTTTGTCATTGTTGGAGATTTAAACGCAGCTCCACAAGGTGATAAAAAACGCCCAGTAACAACAAATCAAATATTAAAAAATCCACTTATTAACAGTGAGTTTGTACCTAAGAGTAAAGGAGCCGCTAGCAGTTATTCAGAGCAGTACGCTGCTGCTTATACGGCGTATTGGCAAGCAAGAGTTGATTATGTATTACCATCAACATACGGAATAAGCATTCAAGATGGCGGTGTTTTTTGGCCACCGAAAAACAGCGAGCTTTATAGATTGATAAAGGATAGAAATGCATCATCCGATCACCGAATGGTGTGGTTAGATATACTAGTTAAATAGCTGGTTGTTTAACGGTAAACTTTGGCTGTTTATCCTAAATAATTGCAATACCTATAGTGCTTCTGCTTAAATTGAGGGAATTATAATAATCCCCAAGAAGCACTATGATTTTAAAAACAGCAAATAAAACCTTAGTGGCTTTGGCAGTCGCATCAAGCTTTATGCTTGCAGGTTGTCAAACTACCGCCTCAACCACTTCAACTGAAGTGTCAGATTCTCCTGTTGCCAGTGTTGTTGCAACCCCAGTAGACTCAGGGACAAGTGAAATAACACTCGAACAAGCTATGGCACATCCAGATTGGTTAGGTCGCCAACCTGAACGCGCATTTTGGGCTGCAGATTCAAAGACTATTGTGTATGCACAAAAGCAACAGGGTAATACACTACGCGATTTATATACGCAAACTATAGATAGCCAACAAGCCAGTCAGGTTGCTTTAGCAAAATTACACTCACTCGGCGCAAAAAATGCTGTTTACTCAGCTGATAAATCACTACAAGCCTACGCATTTGAAGGCAATATTTTCGTAAAAAATATTAACAGCGGTCAGATCACACAAATTACCCATGACAGCGCACAACAATCAAAACCACAGTTTCTAACTGATGGTTCACTTGCATTTCGCCAAGCAAATGCTTTTTATAAAGTTGATTTGAAAACAGGTCAGCGCGTAGAGCTGGTTAATCTACACCTCACAGATAAGCCAGAAGGTGTTAAAGAGCCAACTAGTTATATTGCAAAAGAGCAACACAAGTTAATTGACTATATTGCTTTAACCCATAAAAACAAACTTGATAAGCAATCTCGTAAAGAGCAGTTAAAAAAGCAAAATGCAACGATTGCTAATGCACAATTTTACTTAGGTAAAGGCAATAAACTTGCTGATGTGCAACTGTCTCCTAATGGTAAAGCGTTAATTGCTGTTGTCACAGATAACCGTTCTTGGCGTGAAGACAGCGATATTATGCCAAATTATATTACTGATGATGCTGGTGTAAACGCTGAAAAAGTACGTCGTCGTGTTGCCGCTGCCAAGCCACAAACATCTGAAGTAATTTATATCGACCTTGTTAATCAAGCGCAAAATACCCTTGCGTTTGACACTTTACCAGGCTTTGATGAAGACGTGCTTGCAGCGGTTAAAAAAGAAAACTATGCTCGTGACGGTAAAGCATATGAGTCGAAAAAAGAGCCTCGAGCTATTAATTTAATGATGGACTGGGGTTGGTCACAAAGTGCTATTGTTTGGAATCATGATGGTTCGCAAGTAGCACTGATGTTAGAAGCATGGGATAACAAAGACCGCTGGATTGCCTCAGTTGATTTTGACGCGAATCAATTAGTGTCTCAACATCGCTTGCATGATGATGCATGGGTAAACTACACCTACAATGATTTTGGTTGGCTAAATAACTCAGATACACTTTACTATTTATCTGAAGAATCAGGCTATAGCCATATTTATAAAAAGCCATTAAATGGCAAAGCAACACAACTAACCAAAGGTCAGTTTGTTGTTTCGAATTTAACCGTGGCTGATGACAACAGCGCTATTTATTATAAAGCGAATGTTGAACACCCAGGTTTGTATGAAATATACCGTGTTGATCCACAGACAGGGCAATCTGAGCAAGTTACAAACCTCGATGGTATGACTGATTATCAGTTAAGCCCTGATCAAGCTAAATTGTTACTTACTCACTCTAAGATTATGTCACCACCTGAGTTATATGTGGCCGATGCTAAAGCTAATGCTTCTGCTAAGCAATTGACTAACACAGTATCAAGTCAGTTTTTAGCAAAACAACTGATTGCGCCTAAAATTGTAGCTGTGCCATCAAGCCACACTGATCAACCAATTTATGCGAAAGTGTACTACCCAGCTGATTATGTAGAGGGTGAAAGCGGTAAAAACCGTAAAGCCGTAATCTTTAATCACGGCGCCGGTTATTTACAGAATTCACATATGGGTTGGTCAGGGTATTTCCGTGAATTTATGTTTCATTCACTATTAGCCTCTGAAGGTTATGTTGTAATGGATATGGATTACCGTGCATCAAAAGGTTATGGTCGTGATTGGCGTACTGCCATTTATCGTCAAATGGGCACACCAGAAACACAAGATTTAATGGATGGTGTAAGCTGGATGGCTGAAAATGCGAATGTTGATACCGGTGCCGTTGGCACATATGGTGGTTCGTATGGTGGCTTTATGACGTTTATGGCGTTGTTTACTCAACCTGACCTGTTCCAATCAGGAGCAGCACTGCGTCCGGTAACTGATTGGGCACATTATAATGCGCCGTATACTTCAAACATCTTAAATCACCCAGATGTAGATCCCATTGCGTATGAAAGAAGCTCACCTATCTATTTTGCAGAAGGTCTAAAAAATCATCTGTTGATCAACGCACCTATGGTTGATAACAATGTATTTTTCCAAGATTCAGTACGTTTAGTACAGCGTTTAATAGAGCTTGAGAAAGAAAACTTTGAAACGGCTATATTTCCAGTTGAACCACATGGTTTTGTACAACCATCAAGTTGGTTAGATGAATATCGCCGAATTTATAAGTTATTTAAAGAAACACTTTAATTCTAATTAAGAATGAAAACGCCAAATTTAGTTTGGCGTTTTTTTTATCATTTGAACAAGTATAGGGATCGCTAATACTATTCCACCAATGGCGCCAATCAAATGAGCATCAATCGCCACACGAGAGGCAATTAGTTTGCCGACTTCAGCACTTGGACCTGCGTATTGCTCATGGGCTATTTTTAACCAAATTCCTATAAATAGTAAGCTACCGGTTTTCATCCCTACACTTATATCTTTTATTGCTCCCCAGACAATCACGCCATGTAATAGGGCACTTAACCCGGTGTAAATCTTTATATCAGGACAAAAGAAATAAATACCTGAGCCACACCATATACCTAAGATTAATGAGTTTAGTGCGTATCGGCTGGGTGTTGTGTGTTCAGCATGTAATAACCAAATAAGCACAATGCCAGCACAATTTAAGCCTAAATGCGCCCAATTAGCATGAACAAATTGACTGCTAAGTAAGCGCCAGATTTCACCTTGCTCAATTAGCTGACGGTTGAATTCTAACAAATCGTTCAAATTAAGAATTGCTAATAAAGCGCTGATTGCGATTAAACACAATGGCGGTAAAACGTAACGAGGTTGGAGCGGTAAATTAACCATTTTTTTCTTATTTTTACAGCAAACTTTTGCATATTGTGCACGTTTAACTTTAAGATGCCAAACACCTAGGCGCAATTAAGTTATTTTATGTTTTTAACGTTTCCAAAAGCACTGGCATTTACTGCCTCATTATTATGTATTCCTTCATTAGCCATGAGTGCAACAAGCCCCCGTGAAACTCGCGAGCCAGAAGCGGCTACCGGGTTGCAACAAAAGCAGCAAGTAGTTGGGCGTGACTTTATGGTAGCTGCTGCAAACCCTTATGCCGTTGAGGCAGGTCAGCAAATTTTAGCAAAAGGGGGAAGCGCTGTTGATGCTGCAATTGCTACGCAATTGGTTTTAACCCTTGTTGAGCCGCAATCATCTGGCATTGGTGGTGGTACATTTATGCTGTATTACGATAAGCAAAAGCAACAATTAACCAGTTTTGATGGCCGTGAAACCGCTCCCGAAAATGCCGATGAGAATCTCTTTTTAGATCAACACGGCAAAGCAGCGCGTTGGATTGATGCCGTTGTAGGAGGCCGCTCTGTTGGCGTACCGGGTATTTTACATGCTTTTGCAAATGCCCATAAACAATATGGTAAATTACCTTGGAAAACGCTTTTTGAGCCAGCAATCGCGCTTGCCGAAGAAGGGTTTGTGGTTTCTCCACGTTTACACGCATTATTAGCGAAACAAATAAACCCTGGGATCACCAACCTTGATGTTATTCGTGATTACTTCTTTGTCGATGGCAAGCCATTAGCGGCCGGTACAGTAAAGAAAAATCAGCCTTTAGCAAATCTCTATAAAGACATTGCCAACAAAGGGATTGATGCCTTTTATAAAGGTAAAAACGCCGAACAAATGGTCAATGCTGTGCAGCATAGTAAGGTGGCTCCAGGCACTTTAACGCTTACTGATTTAGCTAATTATAAAAGTGTCCAGCGAGATGCTGTGTGTGCTCCTTATCACGATTATAGAGTTTGCTCTATGGCGCCGCCTAGTAGTGGTGGTGTGGCTGTTATTCAAATCCTCGCACTACTTGAAAGTAAAAATATGGCGCAGTTTGAGCCCAATTCAGAACAGGCTATTCATTATTTTACTCAAGCTTCAAGACTCGCTTTTGCTGATCGTAATGTTTACATGGGCGACCCTGATTTTGCTTATATTCCAACACAAGAATTACTTGCGCCCGATTATATAAAACACCGTGCTGCACTCATTAGTGAACGCGACACATCGGCGCTTGCTGGAGAGCCGAGAAAATCTTTAACCTATGCTAAAGATGACGCCTATGAGCTACCATCAACGACTCATGTATCTATTATTGATAGCTTTGGTAATGCTGTGTCTATGACCAGCTCTATTGAAATGGCATTTGGATCAACGGTGATGGTTAATGGTTATATCTTAAATAACCAACTAACCGATTTTGCACTTTCACCGAAAAAAAATGGTAAATTGTTAGCCAATAGAGTTGAAGCTGGGAAACGTCCACGAAGCTCTATGTCTCCGGTTATGGTTTTCAACAAAGACGGTAGTTTACGTTTGGTGGTTGGCTCACCAGGTGGCAGCCGTATTATTAACTACGTAGCGCAAGTACTTATTTGTGTATTAGACTGGGACTTAACAGCGCAGCAGGCCATTAACCTAGGCCGTGTTACAAACCGTAACCAGTATACCAGTTTAGAAAAAGGGACAGACACTGCAGCATTAAAAGCCGATCTAGTTAAGCGGGGTCATAACGTTCAACTGCGTGATCTAAACTCAGGGTTACATGCGGTAGAAATTAAAAACGGTATGCTTTATGGTGCTGCCGATCCGCGTCGGGAAGGGATTGCGCTAGGCGAGAGTAATATTGTGCTTAATGAGCATAAAAACGCTACGAATAACCCTTAATCGACTCGCTAAGTTAATGTACAATAGAGTATTAAGCACAGTTTTGGCTGTGCTTTTTCTCTTACAGTGTATGGTCTGACAAGATTGAATGTCATTGCTTTTTAATATTCAATCCTAATAATGGCAGATCACAATTAAAGACATCGCTAAGCTTGGAATTATGACTACAAATACCGATCCAAATTATCTTTATATTCATCACTCAGGCCCTGGCTTGATCGAAACTCCTCTTTTAAATAAAGGTAGTGCATTCACCCAAAAAGAACGCGAAAGTTTCAACCTAGCAGGTTTATTACCCCCACGTTACGAAACAATAGAAGAGCAGGTTGAACGTTGTTATCAACAATATTCTAGCTTTAACGATAATCTTAATAAGCACATTTATTTACGTGCTATACAAGATAATAACGAAACACTTTACTACCGTTTAGTGCGTGATCATCTTGAAGAAATGTTGCCAATTATCTATACTCCAACGGTAGGTGATGCGTGTGAAAAGTTCTCCGATATTTACCGCAGTGCCCGTGGTTTATTTATTTCCTATGAAGATCGTTATCAAATTGATGATATTTTACGTAATGCTACCAAAGGCAAAGTGAAAGTGATCGTAGTTACCGATGGTGAGCGAATTCTTGGTCTTGGTGACCAAGGAATTGGTGGTATGGGGATCCCTATTGGCAAGCTATCACTATATACCGCCTGTGGTGGTATCAGCCCAGCTTATACCTTGCCTGTAATGTTAGATGTTGGCACTAATAATGAAAAGTTACTTAACGATCCAATGTACATGGGCGCGCGTCATAAGCGTATAGCCCAAGATGAATACGATGAGTTTCTAGATTTATTTATTAAAGCAGTAAAACGCCGCTGGCCGAATGTGTTACTTCAATTTGAAGATTTTGCCCAACCTAATGCAATGCCTCTTTTAAAACGTTATCGCGATGAAATTTGTAGCTTCAACGATGATATACAAGGGACTGCTGCCGTCACAGTGGGTTCTTTACTGGCTGCGTGTCGCGTTAAAAACGCTAAACTATCTGAGCAAAAAGTGGTTTTCGTGGGAGCAGGCTCTGCAGGATGTGGTATTGCTGAGCAAATTATTAGCCAAATGGTGTCTGAAGGTATTTCTGATGCTCAAGCGCGTAGCCAAATCTTTATGGTCGATCGCTTTGGTTTATTAACACAAGGTATGCAAGGTTTACGGGACTTTCAACAGGCACTAGCGCAACAAACAGATGATTTAGCACAATGGACTTACAGCGGTGAGTACGCATCACTACTTGATGTTATGCATTGCGCAGAGCCAGATATCTTAATAGGTGTATCAGGGCAACCGGGGTTATTTACGGAGCAAGTTATTCGTGCGATGCATAGTAACTGTGAGCAGCCAATTATATTCCCATTAAGTAACCCTTCAAAACAGGTTGAAGCGTTGCCAGAAGATGTAATTACTTGGACTCAAGGTAAAGCCATTGTAGCGACTGGTAGCCCATTTGCCCCCGTTGTTTATGAAGGCGAAACATTTACTATTCCACAGTGTAATAATAGTTATATCTTCCCTGGTATTGGCTTAGGTGTCATTGCAGCGAAAGCAACCCGTATAACGGATGCAATGCTGATGGTATCAAGTGAAGTTTTAGCTGAATCTTCGCCTCGTGCTAATACTGGCAATGGTAGTTTATTACCAGCACTAACTGAAATTGAAACTCTAAGTAAGCGTATTGCATTTGCTGTGGCTAAAAAAGCAATTGAAGAAGGCGCAGCACTTGAAATAAGTGATGACAGACTTTGGGCCGCCATAGATGCCAATTACTGGTTACCTAAATACCGTAATTATAAACGTGTAAGCATCTAATTAAGAACATTAATAAAAACAGGCTTCGGCCTGTTTTTTTATGCTTGTTCATTTTAAATTAACCAGCTAGGGTATTTAATAGTGCTAATTCACTTATTAAGGAACACTATGCGTTACTTACCTATACTTGCAGCTGCAATAAGCTTTAATACTTTTGCCGATAGTACGCCAAATGCCCCTCATATTTATATTCAAGGCCAAGCACAAATCACCACATCGGCAGATCGTGTTTTAATCAATGTGGGGATCCTTGAAGTTGATAAAGACTTAATGGCAGCAAAACAAAAAGCCGATCAAACCATGGCTAAAGCAATAAAACTTGCTAAACAAACCGGTGTGTTGGCCAAAGACATTAATGCAGGGCAGCTTAGTATTCATCGCGAAACGCAATACAATCGAGAAACCAATAAACAAGAGTTTGTTGGATTTCGTGTTTCACGTAGTTTATCGCTGACTTTAAATGATGTAGAAAAATACCCAAGCTTGTTACAAAACCTTGTTAATGGCGGCATAAACCAAGTAAATCAGAGCCAATTTGTATCAAGCAAATACAACGAGCTACAACAGCAAGCACAAAAGTTAGCAATTAAAGATGCAAAATCAGCAGCTGCAGAATTTGCACAGAATTACGATGTGAATATAAAAGGTCTGTACAGTGCTTCAATGAGCCCGATGGATACAAGTGTCCAACCTTATACTAGAGCAAAAATGGCAATGTCAGCTGATGCTGAGTCAGTTTCAGTGGTGCCAGATTCGTATCATGTGGGTGATATAACAATTACGGCCTCTAGTTACGCAATTTATCTAATTGAAAACCAATAATTCAATTAACAGAGCGTAAATACGGGTTTACTCTTTGATTTGTTCAAATCGAGATACCAGCTTTTCGCCTCGCTCAGGTGCAATCCTTGCTATGGCGTTAAGCATATTAATCACTTCAGTGCGGTCATATAAATTTGTGGTTTGTTCATTAATATCATCAACAATGGCAGCTAAGTAGTTGAACAGCTTTTCAGTTGCTTGGGCATTGTCACTTGCTACAAACAAGATATTCTTAAATGCTTCTAATACATTCGTCATAACATAAGCATCCGCTTTCGCGTAATTTCGCAACGGCGTAAAGTTATCGTGTAATAGCTCCTCAAATGACGTTTCATGTATATACAAATAAGGCGTACTTTGTGCGTGTTTTAGCGAATAATTAGTGTCACTAATTTTTAATCGCTCAATTAATAAGATACTCAGCATATCAATTGCTTTAACAGCAGTACCAGGATCGTTAATACCCGGGCTCATCGCTTTAACAGCGATTTCTGAAATTTGTGTTAGTCCATAGCGATAGTGGTCACTGATATATTCTTCGATATAGAAAATAAAACAGCCCAGTATTTTTTCTACCAACTGGGGGTTATCAGACAAATCGCGGTCTGATTTTAAAAACGGGTAGCCTTTTACGGTAAAATAACCTTGATTTACAATGATAAAAAGTTTGATGTCTTCTTGAGCCAATATTTCACAGAGCTTATCGGTGTGAACACCTTTAAAATATCCCTCTGTGGTACTTTTAATTGAATACCAATCAGTAAAGTCAGGGAATTGGGGTAATTTATGCTGTTGTTGGCGGGTAATAATGTCGTTAATAACGCCTTTGGTATCTTTAAACAAATCGTTTAAAACGTTATCTACTTGGATAGCTTTTGAAATTGAATGGATAAAATACACAAATAGCGCTAATGAAATAAGCCCAAACACTAAAGAAAAAAATACACCTAATGCAGGGATTGATACATCGCCGCCAGCTGTTTGCTTTATGTTGATAAGCATAATAATTGAGTAAATAATACTGCCTAAATAAAAGCCTAACACCAATTGGTGTGACTTGCGGGTAATTAGACCCGGGATCACTCGAGGTGAGAGGCTGGCACTGGCCGTATTTAAAACAATCATTACCATGGAAAAACTAAACACGGTTAACGAGATAATACTCCCGGCTAAAGTACTTAAAATAGTTCGCGCATTTTCTTCGCTATCGACTAATAAAAAAGCAATAAGTGCTTTTAACTTAACGATAGGAGCACTGTACTCTACAGACATAGTAATAATGGCAAAAAGAAGAAATCCCACAGACAGCATTGAAGGGTAAAAACCAATGCTATTGATCATTTCTCGATAATTATCAGCAATCTTTCGTGGCACAAACATATATATCCTTTTTAGCCGTTATTTTAATACGTTATCATAAAAAACTTAGTTATAAGTGGCTATTTCATGTTAATACTTGTGTTATTATTGAAAAAACTAAAGGGGAACAACGAGTGATAATTTCATTTTATGCTGCAGTATTAGCTTTTATGTATATTCATCTGAGTATGCGTGTTGTTAAAGTTCGCAAAGCAAACCAAATCTCACTTGGCACAAATAATAACGATGCACTCATAAAAGCCACCCGTGCACATGGTAACTTTATTGAGTATGTACCATTTGCACTTATTTTAATATTTTTAGCCGAGTTTCAGGGGCTCAGTAGCCATTATTGTCATATTTTAGGGGTCTTATTAGTATTTGGCCGTGTTTGCCATAGCATTGCTATAACTGATGGCACATTTAAACTAAGAGTGACTGGTATGATTGCTACATTTTTAACCTTAGCATTAGCTGGTTTCTTCTTAATTTTTAGCCGGTTTTTCTAATATGAGACGCGGTTTGTTAGTTTCCTCATTAAGTGTTTTACTGTGTAGTTTATGTGCAAACAGTCAAACTGTGAGTGTAAATCAGCAACCGCTAAAAGTAATTTACCCTAAACCAGAGCGAGCACAGGAAAGTGAAAATTGGTATCCACTGGTTTTACTTAAATTTGCTTTAGAGCACAGCGGGCGCGATCATACTTTAGAGTCATCAGTTAAAATGGTGCAAAGTCGTTCTTTAAAAGAGCTAGAGCAAGGCGATTTAGTTAATGTTGCCTGGTCTATGACCAGTATTGAACGAGAGCGAGTTTTTAACCCAGTTCGGATACCTATTTATAAAGGTTTATACGGTTTGCGGTTGTTATTAACCACCCAAGATAAACTCGCTAAATTTGCAAATGTAACAAACCTATATTCTCTGCGGAACATTGATTTTATCCAAGGTCATGATTGGCCTGATACCGTTATTATTCGAGATAATGGATTATCTGTCTCTACATCAACCACTTATGAAGCACTTTATAATATGCTTTTAAAAGGGCGAGGTGATGCATTTCCGCGCTCTATTTTAGAAGTGGATTGGGAATTAGAGCAACTTGGTCAACAAACAAATGTTCAAGTAGTGCCTAATATTGCGCTTTCATATCCCGCGGCCATTTATTATTTTGTCAATTCAAAACGACCTGATATTCACCATGCTATTCAATCAGGGCTTGAGAAAATGCATGAAAATGGCGAGTTCGATCGACTATTTACACAGTATTTTGCTGACACTATTAAAAATGCCAATTTAGACGAAAAAACAATTGTTAGGTTAAAAAATACCCACATGTCGAAGTTAACGCCACTTGAAAATAACCAGCTTTGGTTTAAGCCAAATTAGAACCTTCGCAATATACGACAATGACAGTAAATAAAATTTTTATCATCGGCCTACCAAGAACAGGCACAACCAGTGTATGTCACAGTTTTTTACAGCTTGGTTATACATGTGCGCACACAGCTTACACAAAACAGTGTTTTACTGATGCTCAGGTGATAGCCGATACACCTATTTTTAACGACTATCAATATTTGGATACCTTGTATCCAGGTTCTAAATTTATTTATCTTCAGCGTAGTATGGACTTATGGCTGCCGTCAATACGCCAACTGCTCTCACGTATGTTTGTAAATTTAACGAGAGCAGATGGAGGCTTTAACCCGCATATAAAACGATGTTATTTAAATATATTTAAAAACTTTAGCGCAGAAAACATTGCTAACGATGCGTACTTAGAACAAAGTTACAGCACGCATTTAAAAGCTGCAGAGCATTATTTTGAGCAGCGACAGGCGGATTTTCTCAAAATTGATATTAGCGATACTGACAGCTTTATTAAATTATGTGACTTTCTCCACTGTGCAACACCATCCCATGCTCAATTTGAAAAAATGAATATAGGTGGCAAAGTCACAGCGTGGAACGCTATTAAGCACCCGCTAAAAATAGCCTCTACGGCAAGTGGAAAAATAGACAAGGTTATTTATTAATTTGGCTTCTATGAAAGATTTTGCCCGTAATTTGCGATAAAATTGCGCCATTGAATTAACAGTAAGCTAAACCATGTTTGAATTAAAATACCATACTCCATTTTCTTGGACTGAAGCCGTACTTGCTGACTTTGATACTTTTTTACAAGATCATGCTGCAGCAGAGAAAAAAGCATCTGGCATGGCGATGTCTATGCTATCCCATTACCCGGATCGTCGAAAGCTTGTAAAAGCGATGACTGACTTAGCACTAGAAGAAATGATTCACTTTAAGCAAGTTTTAAAGTTATTAATTGACCGTGACGTTAATTTAGGTAATGACCAGAAAGATCCATATGTTAAACAAATTCGTGCAGTATTTAGAAATGGCCGTGATGAATTTTTAATGGACCGATTATTGGTCGGTGCTGTTATAGAGGCGAGGGGACATGAGCGCTTTTCTCTAGTCGCACAAGCATTGTCTGCAGGGAAGGAAAAAGATTTTTATGTTGCGATTGCAAAGTCTGAAGAAAAACATAAAAACCTATTTGTTGAATTAGCGTATGAATATTTTGATAAACTCGAAGTTGATGCTCGTTTAGAAGAAATTTTAATTGCTGAAGCTAAGATTTGTGAATCGATTCCATTCACAGCTGCACTGCATTAATCACCCATATAACGTTATGTTAAATAGGCTGCTAAATAGTTTTAACAGCCTAATTACTCAATAATATTTTTTTTATCAATAGAGCAATGCGCCTGTATTGATCAAATAAACATCACCCACTGCAAATAACTCCTATAATTAGTTAATCAAAAGATTAAAAATTAATCAAAGTGTCAAAAATGCACTATAAGATCAATTTTCAATTTGATAGTCGGTTACTCTTTAGTAAACGCAAAGGGAGATGAACATGAAATGGATGATGACATTGACCACAGCTTCGTTATTGGGCATAGGCTTTGCTGGCAATACAATTTATAGTGAATTTGTATATTTCCAAGAAACCCAAGATAGTCATGAAATTAGCAATAGTATGTACCGCTCAATAATGTGGCATATGGATATTTACGATAATGCAGAGTTCTATGACGTCGCTAATGATTATTTTGCAGATGGAAAAATAGATACTCGCGAATATACAAAGCTACAGATTTTAGCTAAAGAAAAGTCCGGGCCATTAATATATCAAAACCTTTCTGATGAGCAGTTATGGCATGCACGGTTAAGTTTTAAAAAATACTTAGAAGCACAAGCAAATAGTAATGTAATTGCTGCAACTAATTAATTTTGCGCGGGTAGTCGTTTCAATTAAACAGCATATTAGTAAATGTGAGCTATATTTTTACTTGCAGTACAGCTTTATTAACTCAGCTAAATTTATAATGCTGGGTTTACCGGCTAAATAATTGGTATCAATATGGTACGTATTACCAAGCCAATAGGGGGCTTGGATTGTATTATGACCATGGATTGAAAATAACACACCTAGATTTAGTTGCGTGCTCTGTGTTTGCACTCGGCTGCGGTCCCATAAAAAGTGCTGAACTGTTTGTTCAATGTTTTTACCGTTTTAGCCGTAGTTTGCATATGCCAATCACATATACGTGGTGCAGTATGAGATAAACCAATGACCTTATCTTTATAATTTAATTTGACTGTGATCGGACAAGTTTGCAGATAATCACACAAGCAATAAATCCTCTTGGGTTTCATTAAAGTGCCAAGCGCCACCATTTTTCACCCACAGCTGAAATGCATCTTTATCTTTATCGATAAGAGAAGCCAACATCATATGCTCATGATTACCAAGCAGCATAATAAAATTATGTTTAATAATATGCTTAATCAATTTAACACTGTCATTACCGCGGTCAATGACATCGCCCAGCATTATTAAAGTATCGTTATCATAATCAAAATTTACAGACTCTAGAGCACCGGCGAGCTTTTTATAGTCGGCGTCTAAATCTGAAATTATAAACACACGCGTACCGTCATTAATGTGTAGTTGTTGATGGATAGGTGTTTTTGCAAGACACCTCGTAGAATAAGGCATATAGCTTCTTGTTTAAGACTTTGTGATCACTATAACAACTCAAGGCCATAAACTGCAAAAAACAAAATAGGTAATTTCTATATAAACCAATAGTTTTTAAAGTCGGTGAATTTATAAAGCTTGCTAACTTAAAAATGAGCTAACTTAAAAATGAATTTGTTAAGGCGTTGAGATAGTTTGAGTAAAATTAAAGCGCTCTAAAGTTAGCAGGTTCAAAACACTTATATAAAATAAGAAAAATGCGATGTTTAATAATCTTAGCAAGATAGGTAAGATTACAAAATGCCAACCAAAAAGAGGTGATATGGTTTTCTCATAGCGATTAGTTAGATGCATTATATAGAAATTAACGCTATTTAACATAATATAAATTATAGGTTGTTATGTATTTACATCAATACAAGCCACCTATTGCTGAAATACACACAGGAAATGTCCAATACTAGACGGTATCGGACATTGCTGACTTTTATTTCAATTAGTTGGTTTTATTCAGGTATCTTTCTTGAGCTTCATTATCGCTTAGCATAGTATTAAAACTACAATTTAAGCTGTATCACAAGAAGTAAACAATATGGAATTTGTGCGCCCGTTAGAACCTATTTTGATTATTGATGATGTTCAAGATATTCGAAGCTACTTAAATCAAATTTTAACTGAATTAGGCTTTGAAGACATTTTAGAAAGTCGTGACTTTGAATCTGCTAAATCATTAATTGAAGAAAAAGCCCCTAATGTTATTTTTCTCGATATTGAGTTGCCTGATACTGACGGCACAGAAATACTCGAATACCTTAATGACAATTACCCACATACCCATGTGGTAATGTGCTCTGGTCACAATAGCTTAGAGAATGTACAAAACACCTGGGAGCTTGGCGCTAAAGGTTTCATCGCTAAACCATTTAATGCTAAAAAAGTTGATACAGTAATGAAACGTTTAGAGATTGTCGAACATTTTTAAGGTTACTATGCATGCTACAGTTACAGAAATTATTGATGATCTTTCACTCGTAATTTTTGGTAAACAAACACAAATAAAACTCGCCTTAACCTGCTTATTTAGTCAAGGTCATTTACTCATTGAAGACTTACCAGGCATGGGCAAAACCACATTATCTCATGCGCTTGCATCTGTCTTGGGGTTATCCTATCAACGAGTTCAATTTACCAGTGATTTACTGCCATCGGATATTCTGGGGGCAAGTATTTTCAATTCTAATGAGCATACATTTACTTTTCATAAAGGGCCTGTTTTTAGTCAAGTTGTTCTCGCTGATGAAATAAATCGTGCGGGGCCTAAAACCCAAAGTGCATTGCTAGAAGCAATGGAAGAAAAACAAGTATCTATGGATGGTGATATATACCCCCTACCCAGTCCATTTTTTGTGATTGCGACACAAAACCCGCTTTTTCAATCGGGCACATACCCACTACCTGAGTCTCAGTTAGACCGATTTATGATGCGAATTAGTTTAGGCTTTCCCCCAAAAGAAGCAGAAAGAAAGTTGATACTTGGCGATAATAATCGTGATTACGATGCACTGCCAAAGCGAATAAATCCAACGCAACTAATTAATATTCAAGATGAAATCGCTAAATTAACACTTTCTGCGCCAGTTGTAGATTATATTATTGAGCTTGTAACTTATACTCGCGATAGTAGTATTTTTGCCAATCCTTTATCACCAAGAGCAAGTATAGCTTTGGCTAAAGCGGCACAAGCATGGGCGTTTATCGATGGCAGAGACTTTGTTACCCCTGATGATGTTCAAGCGGTTTTTAAAAGTGTCACGGCTCATCGTTTGGCTATTGATGAGCAAACAAGCGAGTTACAAATAAAGCAATTGTTAAACGCTGTTGCTGTGCCTTTATAAGTTATGTCATTTATCAAAAGGCTAAGAAAAACCAACGGCGTTTCTGCTTTTGTCACAATCAAAAACTCGCTATTTAGTAAATTTCTAAAAAATAAACATACCGGCGACACGTTACTATTAAAACATAATACTATTTACGTTTTACCATCAAAAATGGGTGCTGGCTTTTTGTTTGTTGCCATTCTTAATTTTATTTTAGGTATTAATTATCAGAATAATTTAATTTTGGCCATGGCCTATTTAATGTTGGTCATGTTGGTATTAGCTATATTGATTGGCTATAGCAATGTTAAAGGTGTAAAAATCAGTTTTAAAACAAAACATGATGACTACTCCCCTATTTCACCTCGACTACACTTTGATATTTCAACTACTAAACTATGTCAATCATTTATGATGATATATAAAAACAGCCAAGTTGCTTGTTTAGATAGTATTGATAAAAGTAGTAATGTCACCGTTGCTTTACCGTATACCCATCGTGGTTGTTTTGCTCTTGAGCGGATTAAGTTACTTAGTCACTATCCATTTGGCTTAGTATCAGTTTGGAGTTATATGCAAATTAATGAGACGGTTTATGTTTACCCTGAGCAAATTGATGCAACTAAAAACGATAACCTTGTCAGTGAAGCTGATAACTCACAAGGGGATTTAAAACGAAAAAATGGTAATGAAGAGTTTGACTCTTTGGCAGATCATCAACATGGCATGGGCTTACAAAGAGTATCGTGGAAGCATTACGCTAAAACACAGCAATTAATGGTTAAAGAATTTATCAATTTTGCATCAACCCCTATGACTTATGATTATGCATTATTACAAGGTAATACTGAGTCAAGATTAAGCCAATTAAGCTTTTTCATCACTCAAGCTCACATCAATGATCATCCCTACGCGTTAAAACTAAATAATGAATTTTACCCAATGGCGAAAGGACGCGATCATTTAGTTAGCTGCTTAATTGCTTTAAGCCGTTTTACAACTCATTCAGAGAGCGATGATGCAACGCATTCATAATGAAAAATCCATAAACCTCACTTTGTCACTCATCTATGGCATCGTAATTCTGTTTATAATGGCTGAATTAACACCCGCATTTACATTGGTATTAGCAGCTTTATGTTTATGGAATTTTATTCTCACTTTGATGAATAAAAGTAAACCTGGTGCATTATTGGCAAATATTCTTGCTGGGCTTTGTTTGGTATTGCTTCTATACGATATTGGTTTTAGTGATTCCGTCACCTTATTTGTAGCAATGCTTATATTGTCTAGCTTATTTAAACTACTGCAAGCTAAATCTAAAAAGCATTATCAAACAATTGTTTTATTAAGCTTTTTTAGCCTATCAACAGTTTACCTTTTTTCCCAGTCGATCATAGCTACCTTATCTGTAAGCGCACTCTATGTATTAAACTTTGCCGCACTTGCACTCATTGAAGCAAAGCATAATTTAAAAATAGCCTCTAAACAAAGCTTAAAGATGCTGTTTATTGCTTTACCAGTGGCTGTTTTTTTATTGCTTTTTCTACCAAAATTACCTGCATTTTGGCAGCTACCCGGTCCTAAACTTGCAAAAACCGGGTTATCTGAAAGTGTGAACCCTTTTGACATCGCAAAGCTTTCTAACTCAGATGAATTAGTGTTTCGAGCAAAGTTAGCTACAGCGAATCCTCCTTCAGCACCCTATTATTGGCGTGCAATTATTCATGATGAATTTGATGGTAGCACATGGTTAGTATCGGACTTATTGAAAAGCCAACAACGAAAACAAAGTACAAGCACTACCAACACAGCATCTGACACGCAATACAGTATTATTGCTGAGCCTTCTGCTAAGCCGTGGTTATTTGGTTTAAACAAAGCGTATTCTACAAACCGCAATGTTAAAACCACTGAGCAAGGATTGCTCATTCGCAAACGTTATTTAAGTAACAATATAAACTATCAGGTTAAAAGTACTGCATTGGATAATAGCCAACTGACAAAACTACAGCGCTACCAAAATACCAAGCTAACTGATGCACAGCAGAATAATTTACGTTCACAACAACTCGCCTTTGATTTATTTAAAAAAAATGATACTGATCGAGCCTTCTTTTCAGCACTAACTGAGTATTTTGCTAATCAAGGATTTAGCTACACTTTAACTCCAGAACCTATGACAAGCCAAGACACCATTGATGAGTTTATGTTTAGCAATAAACGTGGGTTTTGCGGACATTATGCCAGCGCTGCAGCATTTATGTTTAGAGCTGTAGGCATACCTGCTCGAGTTGTGTCAGGGTATTTGGGCGGTGAGCTAAATGAAAAAGATGACTATTTAAGTGTGTATCAATATGATGCCCATGCCTGGGTTGAAGTACATATAGCAGATGAAGGTTGGCAAATTTTTGATGCAACTGCAGTTGTCTCACCTGAGCGGTTGAACGGCTCCCTCTCTCAAATGCAGTCACTTAATAATGAATTTACCAATAACCTTGAGTTTAGTTTATTAAGATTCAACCAAATTCCAGGGTTTAATTGGCTAAGGCTCAACCTAGAAAACTTAGACTATAAATGGACCAACTGGGTTCTTGGCTTTGACCAGCAAAAACAAAGCTCTTTGTTGAAAGCTTTGTTTGGTAATAACCAATTATGGAAAATATCACTTTTTGTCATTTTAACCGTAATTGGCATTTTTATCGTTTATTTCATTTACCTTAACTGGCCGAAAAAATCAGCTGAGTCTGAACACCGACTTGCGCAGGATTTTATGAACATTGCTAACTGGTGTGATAAAAATGGCTTAAACCACGCTGATAACTTAACGCCGCAGCAATATTTAAGGCAAGCAAGTGAGCACTTTCCAGAAAAAAAATCGTATTTACTTCAATTTGCTCAATTGTACAGCGATGTGCGTTATAAAGGTGATGAATTTACCGAGCAGCGTAAAAAACACAGCCATGATCTGGTAAAATTAATTAAAGCAAAAACGAAGAGAATTTTATGAATGCAGTGGTAATTGGTGTTTTATTAATGCTTGGGCTTACATTGGCACGAGTAAATGTAATTGTTGCAATGACACTTAGTGCATTGGTTGCAGGATTGTCTGCAGGTTTAGGGTTAACTGATACGTTAAACGCATTTAATCAAGGACTCTCTGGCGGCGCTGAAATAGCACTTAGTTACGCTATGTTAGGGGCATTTGCCGTAGCAATCTCAAAGTCGGGCTTAACCCGAATACTGGCGGCTAAGTTACTTTCGCAGGTAAATACGTCCAATAAAGGTGAAACCGCACTGAGTTATTTTATATTAGCAATCATTTTAGTTTGTGCAATTTCATCACAAAATTTAGTGCCAGTGCACATTGCTTTTATACCTATTTTGATCCCACCATTATTAGTGGTATTTAATAAACTTCGTTTAGACCGTCGTGCCATTGCCTGCATTTTAACTTTTGGTCTCGCAACGTCTTATATGGTCCTCCCCTATGGTTTTGGCGGCATTTATTTATATTCAATTTTACACAAAAACTTAGTCGATAACGGACTTGAAATTGTGAATACTCAAGTACCTTTGGCCATGATAATTCCGGCAATTGGCATGTTTTTCGGCTTGTTGATTGCGGTTTTTATCTCATACAGAAAGCGACGTGACTACCAAGGTGACGCACATGAAGAGCAGACTGTTAATGTAGCCGTAGAGCAGCCAAAAAAAGTATTAATGGTTGGCATCACCGCCGTACTGACCTCATTAATTGCACAAAATGTCAGCGGCTCGATGATTCTAGGTGGTTTGGTCGGTGTAATGATTTTTAGTTTGTTTGGTGTTGTAAAATGGGAGCAAAACAGCGATGTATTTAGTAAAGGCGTCGCGATGATGGCCATGATTGGCTTTATTATGATCTCAGCCCAAGGTTTCGCATCTGTTATGAAAGCAACCGGTGATGTTGCCAGCTTAGTGCAAAGTGCCGCGGGAATTATTGCAGGCAATAAGCCTTTGGCGGCAGTGTTAATATTGCTTGTAGGATTAATGATTACCATGGGGATCGGAAGCTCATTCTCAACAGTGCCAATAATCGCCACTTTGTTTGTGCCTTTGTGTTTGGAATTAAACTTTTCAGTTATGGCTACTGCTGCACTTGTTGGCACTGCGGGTGCTCTGGGTGATGCTGGCTCCCCTGCTTCAGATTCAACTTTAGGGCCCACTTCAGGATTAAATGCTGATGGGCAGCATGATCATATATGGGACTCAGTTGTGCCTACTTTTATTCACTTTAACCTACCATTATTAGTATTTGGCTGGATTTCAGCCATGGTACTTTAATTTATTTGCGACTCTTAGCTCTCCCCTAGTAAAACAACGAGGAGAGCTGAACGCCCCACTTACCTGACCAAAAATTTTAGTATGTATATTAACAAGCATCGCTAAGATTTATTACATCAATGAATAGTATGATGTGTTCTTTTGTATATGTAAATAAAGCACCTAATTAAGATGCTTTATTTTAACTTAAAATCCATAAATCATTTTATCGCACACCACAGGTGTTGGCCTGTGGTTATCATCAACAGCTACAAAGGTAAAACTCCCTGTAATTGCAGAATGTTTATCATCCTTGTGCATGGTCTCTAAAAAGATTTCTACGTCAACACGTAAACTCGTATTGCCAACATGAACAACTTTTGAAATCAGTTCAGCGAAGGTACCTGCAGGTATCGCTTCTTTAAAATCAACTCTATCAGAAGATATCGTCACTAATGGCTTACGGCAAAAACGAGTTGCAGCAATAAAAGCCACCTCGTCCATCCACGCGAGTGCATCACCACCGAACAAAGTATTATGATGGTTAGTTCTACCAGGAAAAACCGTTTTAGTCACTGATGTGGTTGAATCTTTTATACGCTGTGCAATGATTTCATCGCGGTTAACTTCAGTTGTCATGTTCTCTACTTTTTATTCGCTAATGTGTCTAACATCATAAGAGCGGGATCTAAACGCTCACCTTTCCAATTAAAGCGCCAATCTAAGTGAGGACCTGTTACGCGCCCTGTAGCACCGATTTCAGCAATTTTATCGCCCCGTTTTATCTCATCGCCAACTTTGACATCTAATTTGCTTAAATGAATATATGTCGATGTAACACTATGACCGTGATCTAAAATGAGTGTACCACCAGAGTAATATAAATCTTTATCAGCAAATACCACAGTGCCAGAAACAGGTGCGTAAACAGGACTACCGGTTTTATTCGCAATGTCTAAACCAAAGTGCGGGCGTCGAGGTTCGCCATTAAAGTAACGTTGGCTACCATAAACACCAGAAATGCGCCCCTGTGCAGGTTTATACACTGGGTCTAAAAAGTAAGTTAGATCTGAATCAACTTTGCGGGCATTTTTAACAGCAACAGCTTCACGGCTAATTCGCTCACTCACTTCCTTTGGTGGAGACACGTATTTTTTAGCAACGCCGGTAATTTTATCTATATCGTAATCACGTTTAGTGATCAGCAAAGGCTGCTTATGGCTTTTTCCTGAACTATCTACCCAAGTTAATTCGTGGCTTAATTTGGCATCACGGCCAAAACCAAAAACAAATGTACCATCGGCTGTGGTTTTTAACTTAGTACCATTAAAATTGACAGCTTGAGCACCTTTAAGTTGCCCTGTCACTAAGCCACCTTGGGTTAAGTTTCCCTTGAGTTCAACAGCCTGAGCAAAAACACTTAACGACGTAAGTAACGACGCGACTATTAATTTACGCATAACAAATCGATCCTTTTGCCACACCTTCATAGGCTGTTACTTTAATATCTGAATTAGGATTTTGAGCTTTGATTTGTTCAGCTAAATATCCTGCAATACATTCTACCGTGGTATCTACTGGTAAAATATCACATCGCTCTTGGCTTATAGCCATCTCAAAATAACCTTGTGCCGCACTATAAGCAAAACATAAATCACCAGTTTTGGCTGTGATATGTTGTAATTGCTCAGGGTTAATTTGATCTTCAGCTGTCGCTAAATAAATATCTTGCCATTTATCAGCCCACTGCTTTTGAATACGTGGCATTGCCATACCATCGAGTGCAACACCTAATTGAGAACGATGGCCATGAATAATACGCTGGCAGTTACCGTCATGCTTTTTAAGGCCATGACTATAATGATAGTAAAAACTTTTACTGTGCTCAGGCTTTAATTCAATCTCTATTTTATCAATGTTGCTCGGTAATTGCGGCATAATAGTAGTAATCAAAAAGTCTATAACCGATTGCTCATTAATAACGGGTGCATCAATTAAACAGTATGCTTGATGAGGGGCGCTCATAGCTAAGTGATAATTATCCCCAAAGGTACAATCGAGCGTTTTATACTCATCGTGAGATTCAATATCGCCATTTATTTGTGAAGGAATAGCCAACTTGTGGTCTATACATTCATCTATAATGCCTTTAATTTGCTTTTTAACTAGGCCAAAATCAAGCACCATAGACTCTTCATTTAACTTGCCATGCAAGGTTAAATCAACAATCCAGCTCTCGCCAACTGCGCCTCGTTTATTACACAGGTAAGAAAAATCAATAACTGTAAGTGCGTTAACAAAAAGGATCATAAACTTCCTTTATACTGGTTTAAAGACAAAATCATAGTGCCGTTAATTATAATGATTTTTGCTTTAAATTGCGCGTCCTTATCGCACAATTAGCATGTTCTTCACTTAGACGGTGATATTTCATGCAAATATATTTATTTTTTAACTGCTCAGAGTTGTTTAGCGTACAAGTGTACGCTAAAGTACTCTGAATTTCTAAGCGACGAAAAAGTGTTATGGAACCTAAAAATAGCTATACAAAAGAAGATTTGATCCTTTGTGGTCAAGGTGAAATGTTCGGTGAAGGCAATTGCCGTTTACCTAGTGATAACATGTTAATGATGGACCGTATCATCTCAATTACTGACGACGGTGGTGAGCATGGTAAAGGTCAAATTGTTGCTGAGCTAGATATCGACCCTAGCCTTTGGTTTTTTGACTGTCACTTTAAAGGTGATCCGGTTATGCCAGGCTGTCTTGGCCTTGATGCAATGTGGCAGCTTGTTGGCTTCTTCCTTGGTTGGTCTGGTGGACCAGGTCTTGGCCGTGCACTGGGTGTTGGTGAAGTTAAATTTACTGGCCAAATACTACCAACGGCGAAAAAAGTCACGTATCGTTTAGATATGAAACGTGTGATCAAGCGTAAATTATTTATGGGTATGGCTGATGGTACTGTTGAAGTTGATGGCCGCGTTATCTATGAAGCTAAAGATTTAAAAGTAGGCTTATTCCAAGATACAAGCGCATTCTAACGGATTAAGCCTTAACAAAAACGCCCTCAAATGAGGGCGTTTTTGCTTAAAATTCGTTTAAAAATTACGTTTTATACATGTTACGATTTTCAATCGCCTCACGCCAACCACCTAACCACTCTGATTTAGGGTCTACTTGTTGATAAGGGCAAATGTCTTTAGAACGTCCTGCTAAGCCTGCTTTAAAACCTTGAGAATGAGCTCTTTCTAACCGATCTCTTTTCTGTCTCTTCATAGGTAAATCCTCACCTTTTATATTTATAAATTTGTAGTGTTTATGACATCTACATTTAATGAATAGTTAATAAAACTGTTAAATTCAAATCACAAAAGCAATTAAATAAATTGACATTAACTAAGCTGCTGATGCGAAAATGATTTAACATTTAAAAAAGCTTAGTGGTCTTACCACTAATTTAGATTCAATATTTATATAAAAAACTACGACTAACTAATCGCTAACTTGCAGTAACCTGCTTTAAATATGACTAGCCAAATTTGCATAAAGTTCAGCAAAAAATGTAATCATGACAAATTTATTGCAAGCGGTTAAAAATTAAGATTTTTATTTAATAGGCCAACTAACAAACAAAAAAAGTGTAAATAACAGACAATTTAACTTGCATATTAAAATACGATCGGTCTAATATGGGTCATGCAAACAAATCAGCAAAATCCACCAAGGCGTGGTCGGCCACCAAAAGTTGTTCGCAGTAATGCAGATACGCGCGCATTACTTATTTCAACGGGTCTAGAAACATTAACAGAATTTGGTTTTAGTGCCACAGGCATTGATACGATCTTAAAAAAGGTTGGTGTACCAAAAGGGTCTTTTTATCATTACTTTAAAAGTAAAGATGACTTTGGCTTAGCTGTTGTTGACGCTTATAACGACTACTTTATCGCTAAGTTAACTCGCTATTTAAGTCAGCCAGATGTGCCTCATTTAGAACGATTAATCAACTTTACCCAAAGTGCAGCACAGGGCATGCAAAAATATGATTTTAATCGTGGTTGCTTGGTAGGAAATTTAAATCAAGAGCTGAATCATTTACCTGACGATTTTAAACTAAGGTTAGTACAAAGCTATCAACAATGGGAATTTCATGTGCAACAATGCATTGAAGGTGCTCAGCAGCAAAATTTAGTAAGCCAAGAGATTGACGCAGCTCAAATGAGCGAGTTTTTTTGGATTGGTTGGGAAGGTGCAGTAATGCGTGCCAAGCTTAATAAAAGCTCACAACCATTGATGCTCTATACAGAAATGTTTTTACGCGCGTTATTTAGATAACGCTTTTTTTTAGCAATTAAAAGACGATCGGTCTAATAGGATACATAATGGAAAATTCATTCAAGGCTATTGTAATCAATAAGTCCGACAACACCCCCTACTGTGCAAAACTTGACACTGTAAGTTTAAATTCACTGCCAGATAACGACGTCAAAATTAAAGTCCTCTATAGTACTCTCAATTATAAGGATGGCCTTGCAATTACCGGTAAAGGCCCGGTGGTTAGAAGCTTTCCTATGGTGCCAGGCATTGACTTAGTTGGTGAAGTAACTAGCAGTGCTAATGCTGAGTTTAAAGCAGGTGATACTGTAGTACTAAATGGTTTTGGGGTTGGTGAAAAACATTGGGGTGGACTTGCTGAACAAGCCAGTTTAAGTGCTGATTGGCTGATCCCAATGCCAAACGAGTTAACTGCTAAGCAAACAATGCAAATTGGCACTGCAGGCTATACAGCAATGCTTAGTGTAATCGCCCTTGAAAAACAAGGCATCACACCTGAGTCGGGCGATATCTTAGTAACAGGGGCAAATGGCGGTGTAGGAAGTTTTGCCATTTATCTCCTCAATAAACTTGGTTTTAATGTGGTCGCTGTTACTGGTCGCCCAGAGCAATCAGACTACCTAACTAAGCTCGGTGCGAAGCAAATTCTGCATCGCGATGAATTTTCAAACCCTGGTAAACCATTAGCAAAAGAACGTTTTGCTGCTGCTATTGATTCTGTTGGTAGCCATACGCTTGCAAATATCTGCGCATCTTTAAAATACGGTGGGGTCGTCACAGCATGTGGACTTGCACAAGGCATGGACTTACCAGCATCGGTTGCCCCTTTTATCCTTCGCGGAGTTTCATTAATTGGCATTGATAGCGTAATGCGCCCGAAAGCTGATCGTATAGAAGCATGGGACAGACTCAGCAAGCTAGTTAGCGTTGATTATTTAGATACCATTAGCAATGAAATTAACCTTACTGAGGTACTTAGTTCAGCAGACGAATTAATGGCAGGAAACATACGAGGTCGCGTTGTCGTAAACTGTCAAAGCTAAAACAAACTTGTACGCCGTGATATATCTATCACGGCTCAACGCATAATGACCACAGAGATTAATTTTAAACGCATGGCAGAATCTACTATCAAAAGTTTAGTTAAAAAATTATAATTGCTTTATTAGAAATTTAAATGAGTGTATCCATGAGTAACGAAGAACTATTCAGCAATAACCCATTACAAGGTGTTAAGCTTGAGCAAGTAGTGTCAGAGTTAGTTGATCAATATGGCTGGGAGTTGTTGCATGCGTATTTACAACTAAACTGCTTTAAAAATAATCCAGATCTTAAGTCTGCGGTCAAATTCTTACGTAAAACTCAATGGGCTCAAGATAAAGTTGAAAACTTTTACCTTTATCGTTTAAAGAACTTACCTAAACCTGATGATGTGCAATATCAATTGCCACCTCGAGACCGTGTTATCCCGGAAGATCATAAGCCCGGCGAGCCCTGCGAACTAAGTTTTAGCGACGCTAAGCGTATTCAAGCTAAAAAAGAAGCTAAAGATCGTGCCCGCACTCGTAAGCAGCGCTCCAGCTCAACGAATCCTTGGGGCAACTGAACACAATTTTTTGTTTATATAAAGCCAGCTTATGCTGGCTTTTTTAATGGCAAAAATAGCTTTATTCCTCATTAAAAAAATCACATTCAATCGCCCTACTATTTCCAGTTTGGTGCAAGCACGTTTCACCTGTGTGCAACGTGTTTGTTAATTTAAATTTATGTTTATAATTGAGTCTCTATATAAAAACTATAGATCTATAAAATGCGTTAAAAAATAAATTAACGCATTGATTACGCTTTCAATTCGTCATGGTCAGCTTTTTGCTTTCTTACTCTCGCACTAACATATAAAGGAGCAATGAGTGAGAAGTAAACCAATGTATTTAAGTAAAAAAGAGCTGTCTTGGTTACCGTATTTTGGTAGTAATGGAAAATTCGCTTTAGGATCAGCTTATTTTTTTAATCGTCACCGTGTTTCATTTATCAAAAAAACGTTCGAAGGTATTTCAAATACTCGCTTAACTATTTTACAAGACTGGACCAACAGCCAGTGGCAATTTCTGCAAAGTATTGCAAATGAGTTAAAGCAAACAGATTTTCAAGACTATAACAAAGTACTACAAGATAAGCTTAAGCACTCCAATGATATATCCGAACTATTCACTATTGCTAACAATGGTGAAGTATTGGCATCGAGTTATGTTGCACACATTAGGCACGCTGAGCTTGCTACATCCGCAGTTAATGAAGGTTTTAAACAACCATTTCTTCATGGCCCTTACATTGATCAACAAACAAAACAACTTGGCGCAACATCTTCAAAATTCCATGATGCAGTTACATTGATGTTTTATTTACCTATTGAAACGCAGGCCAACATGCGCACTTGTTTATGTGCTCGAGTATCGAATGACGTAATAGGTGATTTGATCCAACGTGAAGCAGGTCATATATATCAAGATTCAGGTGATAATTACCTGTTTATGGTTAAAGCCAACTTTGATAAAACAATCGAACCAGGAACCGCATTATCGCGTTCGCGCTTCGAAGATCGTACATTTTCTTTAGGTGACAATTTAAAAGAAGGCGTAAAAACTGACTGGGGTACACTTAAAGTTAAAGAACATACTGAGCTAGAGCTTAAATTTACTGATCCTGCCACCAATCAACTCCATCCAGGAATACGCGAAACCATTAAAAACGGTGACAATTTATTTGTAGAATACCCCGGCTATTCAGACTATCGCCACATTCCCGTTATAGGTAAAGGGATCACTTTTACTCTACCCGGCTCAAAAGATACATGGGGTATGATGTGTGAAGGCGATTTAGAAGAAGTCTATCGTAATCGTTCTATAAGCTTTAACCTAGTTAGGCAACAAACCCTAATCAATGGCTTAGTTGCCTGCATTGCCCCTGCTTGTCATGAAATGCTTGGTCTTGACTGGTCGCTTTCAATTATGCTTACTTTTATCGCATTAATATTATCGAGTATGATATTTGCCAAAACAGGAGCGAACAATGTAGCAACTAGACTACAACAAATGACAGATGTCATACGCGGTATCGCAGAAGGTGGCGGAAATTTACAACAACGGCTTAACGTCAAGCAATTACCTAACGACGAGACCGGCGAATTAGGTCGGTGGATCAATAGTTTCATCGATAGTTTAGATAGTACTGTCGGTAAAGTGATAAACGTATCCAACGAAGTGCAATCTGCAAAAAATATACTAATAAAAAAACAGCACGAATTTAGTGATAATGCGAATACGGTGCTGAGCGAAACACAACATTTACTTGACCGAATTGAGCTACAGCTCAATACCATTGATGAGGCAACCAATGATGTTGAAGCAATCAGGCTAAGTTTACAAGCTGCCGCCAATAAAAGTGCTGCTCAATTTGAAACTATCACAGAGCAAACCCAAGGTATCCATAAATCTATGGATAGTTCATCAAAGACTATTAAAGGCTTACATCAGCATGTAAATAACGTGGGCTCAGTGGTTGGCTTAATTAGTCAAGTTGCAGATCAAACTAACCTACTTGCGCTCAATGCGGCTATTGAAGCTGCCCGCGCTGGAGAGCAAGGACGAGGATTTGCTGTTGTAGCCGATGAAGTTAGAAACTTAGCTGCCAGAACTGGGGAAGCAACTACAGAGATCAGTCAGTTGATCAGCCAAATACAAATTAGTGCAGAACAATCAGTGCAAATCATGCAAACCAGTATGCAAAGTGTTGAACAAGATATGCTTTCAACATCCGAAATTATCGATGATGATACAGAGGTAAATAGTACTTTAGCTCATATGATAGATACCCTATCAGGGATAAATATTGAGGGGAATGCTCAACTACAAAGCGCGAAACAGGTAAACGATATAAGCGCATTATTACATAAGTCATTATCTGAAGTGCGATTAAGCACAAGCTCTGTTGACCGAAGCGCCACAGAACTAGAGCAGTTAATTTCGCGCTTTCAAGTCAGCAAATAGAGAAAGTGAACGTAATCTATGCAATGGAGAGCTTACCCTCTCCTTTGGTTTTTACTCAACGCATTAACTGACTTAAAAGTATTTAAATCTAATACCCACGCTTTTGCCAAAACTCCACTTCTGACATGGCTTCTTCTTCAAACACGGTAAAAGTTTTTTCGGCAATGATTTGGCCTTGTAACTGCAATACCATACGCCACTCCCCTATTTTATTGTTAATGGGCTGCCAAAGTGTATCTCCGAGATAAAACTGCCAGTCATTATCTTTAACGTATTCAAAGCCGTCAAAAGGAGCCATTATCTCGCCATGACTATCAGTAATATCTGGATGATAAATACAATAATGCAGTTTTTCGCCTTTTGCTTTTTTGATACTGATGATAAAGCCAAACTCGATATCAAGTTTTGCTGGTACTTTGGTGGTGAATGACTGTATCTGAGGTAGCTCCTTAGATGATGAGTCCCACTGGCTGTAAATGCCATAGCTTTGTATTGTTGTGGTAGGTTTTGATTTAGCCATAAAATACTTAATTGAAAGACTGGAAACGTTTAGGATCTTTTGGGTAGAAAAAGTCAGCTTGTTTTTCACATAAACTAAATTCACGGGTGTTTTTGTACGGTAATTTCATAAAGCCTGCCACCCCAACATCGGTAATACTCACAGCGTACTGCATCAGCTTATTTAGTAAACGTTTAAACTCAGCTTCTTTACTTGCATCTAGTAAACGGTAGTAATGGTGAATTTTCATTCTATCTGGCAGCGCTTCAAAAATAATACAGCCGGTGTGGTGTATTTGGTTAAGTTCAAACACACACTTAATTACTTTCTTTGGTAGTTGCAGTTGCTCGTCAGGGTCCTTACCGTCTTCAAAATACGAGTGCGGTCGAGTGACATCACTGCTTTTTAAGTTCATTACTTCATAATCAAGTTCGGGAAGTTGCTCAAATTTAAATGCGCCTGTGCCGTCACGCTCTAATTGTATTGTTTTACGAGCATCAAACAAACAACATTTAAACAAGCCTTTTTGATGAATACCTTGTGCTAACATCACCGTATTATTTACCGCTTGAGTAAAGGCATCAGCTAAACTTTCATCATGCATAATTAATGATGATTCAACATATAAAGATTCTTCTTTCCAATGAAAACTTAGGCCACCAACTACCGGGTATTTCGCAAGCCGACTAATAGAGGCCAAAAACGCTTTTTCAGTATCGCCTGTATCAAATAGAAACTCTTTATAATAGCGGTCGAGCTGGGCATCATTCACATCAAGTAGTTGTTGTTTGTGATCCGCTTGTCGTAAAAACTGTTTACGCGAGCTATAGACAACGGTATCTGGCAATTCAATGTCATTACCAAACCAAAACGGAATATGCGCTTTAACATTACTGTGAATGTTTATTTGCGGCAAATACGCTTTCGCCATGCTCGGCATATTACGGATAAAATAATCTCCAGCACCGTCGCGAATACGCTTATCTTTAGACAACATACCATCGATGACTTTAGCCAACTCCATTGGTAAACCTAATGAACTTGCAGGGATCACTTGAGCACCAAAACGGCATGACTGCGCCGAAGCAAGGGCATAAAGCGTTGAAGCCACTCCTTGCTCATCAAATCGCGGAGACGATTTAGCCCCAGACATTTGCTCATCACCAATAAAATAAACATCCCCCATACGCGCATTAGTTGAGCTTAAATCTCCGGACATCAAATCCATAAAATTACTAGTAACGGGGTCGCCATGGCTGTCAATTTGAGCGTATACCGAGCTGCCCCAATCAACTAAAGATAGCCCTTGAGTTGCTTCATCCCACACCAAATTTGATGGTTTAATATCGCCATGCACTATCGGTTGTGGGCTGATCCCATTTTTATGATTACAAAAATCAATTAACACATTGCGTAGCTTAAGAGCTAAATCGGTAATTTCCGAAGCGCTAAAGCGCCCCTTTTTAAGCGATACCTTTTCGAGGTCTTCACCTAAAGCACGGGCCATCATTAAAATGCCCTGTTTTTTTATTCGTTCAAAGGCATAAAACTTAGGCACTAAGGGATTATCGACTTGAGATAACATATAAGCTTCATCTTCAAGTCTATCGCGGACGCTTTGGGCTAAAGTGATCCGCGAGAATTTAAACACCCACGGTTGTTGATGCTCATCAAGTCCCGCAAAAACAAACCCAAAGGCACCTGAGCCAATCATCTCAACTTCTGTGTAACCTAAGTTGGTTAGTTTTTTTATACAGATATTTAGCCATTGGCGATGTTTTTTCGCATCATGATGCGAAAGCAAATACACAGATTGCTCTTCATTGATGTAAAAATTGCGGATTTCTTTGGCGGTCACTGCATACTCACTGAGGTTTAAATAAAAACGGCTGGTAACACCTTTAAGCATACACCAACCGTTTGATTAATAATCAAAAAACATGTGCTATTTAGGGTCTAATAAATCTTCACAGGTCCAATTGGGTTTTTCAAATTTAAACATTACCGCAACCCCAAGAATCATGGCTATGGTAAATGCAAGCCATTCATCAATGGCTTGTGCAGCAAAAAACCAGCCTATCATCATAGCAACTGCGAGGGTAATAAATTGCGCCATTAAAGGTATTTTCCCTTTTGTACCATAGGTTAATTTATAAGCATTAATTCGTTGCGCTTCGACGAAAAACTCACAGATAGTAATGTTTTTAGTGAAGCCTTTTAGCGTCAAATCTATTTTAGCGGGCTTACCATCAATAGAAAACTCATGACTGGACGACATTTTATAGTTTTTTGATTCACTGACAATATCGCCATCAACTTTTACTATTTCCTTGCCAGACAAAGGAGAGCAATCATACGTGATCAGTTTATTTTTATAATGAAACTTAAATAACATCCCTTTTTTCATTGAAACTTCTACATTTTCATTCTCAGTCATCTTATTTCCTTTAATATCAACATATAACCTAATAGTAAGGCTATATTTAGCATGCTTTATAATAAAAGAAAATGACTATATGGATAGAAAAACCCCGACACTGTATTTATATACAGCACCGGGGTTTTCTAACTATTTCAGAAACTGTTTATAAGCGAATACCGCCGTCTATCTCAACCACACGGCCTGTGAAGAAGTCATTTTCAATAATATACTGTGCAGTGTGAGCAATTTCATCAGCTTCACCGAAACGGCCAACAGGGGTGACTGCAAGCATGCGTTGTTTGGCTTCGGGTTTCATCGCATCGGTCATGTTAGTTCGAATAACACCCGGGGCAATAGCGCCTACACGAATACCAAAGCGCCCTAGCTCTTTTGCCCAGCCAGTGGTCATAGCGACCACACCCGCTTTAGATGCTGCATAGTTGGTTTGGCCAATATTACCGGCACGGGCAACACTCGACATATTAATGATCACCCCGCCTTTGCCGGATTCAATCATATGTGCTGCGGCTTCTCGCCCTGCTAAAAATACACCCGTTAAATTAACATCAATCACTGATTTAAATTGGTCGAGTGCCATTTTAGCCACCACTTTGCCTTCTTTGGCTTTGATAAACATACCATCGCGTAAAATACCTGCGTTGTTTATCAAAATACCAATATGACCAAAGTCACTATTAATGGTGTTAAATGTGTCTTCAACGGCCTGCTCATCAGTTACGTTAGCGACATAGCCTTTTACTGTAACTCCATAATTGGCTAACTCTTTCACTGCGGCGTCTAACAGCGCTTGTTGCATGTCAATTAACACGATATTGGCACCAAGTTGCGCTAATTTATGGGCCATAGCAAAACCTAAACCTTGAGCTCCACCGGTGATCACCACTGTATTATTTTTAATTTCCACCTGTTACTCCTTCGAGAATAATTTAAATACTGCACTAAAATCGTCGCTGCCAGCCCCTTGCTCTTGCAACATGGTGTACAAGTTTTTAGCCATTGAGCCCATAGGGGTTGATGAGTTACTTTGCTCAGCGGCTTCCATGGCAAGTCCTAAGTCTTTAGCCATCAGATCAACCATAAAGCCAGGTTTATAGTCATTACTCGCTGGGGCTGTGGCCATGACACCTGGGCATGGGTTATATAATTCAAGGGTCCAATTTCGCCCTGAACTTGCTGTCATGATCTCGCTAAGCACCTTCGCATCTAAGCCATTATTGATCCCCATTTGCAGTGCTTCGCTGGTGCCAGCCATTAAAATACTCAACAGCATATTGTTACAAATTTTTGCAACTTGCCCAGCGCCGACATCACCGGCATGAAAGATATTTTTTCCCATATCAGCCAACACAGGTTGCGCTTTGTCAAAGTCAATTTGCGCACCACCAACAATAAACGTCAAAGTGCCTGCTGTTGCTCCTGCGACGCCACCTGATACAGGCGCATCAACAAAAGCAATTCCTTTTGCAGCTAATTCAGCACCAACATCGCGGGCTGAAGCGGCATCTATGGTTGAACAATCAATAACTAAGGTGGATGTTGATAAAGCATGAATTAGTCCAGCATCACCTAAATACAATGATTTAACATGTTTGCTCGCCGGCAGCATACTGATTAATATATCAACCCCTGTGGCACAATGTTTAGCCTCTGTTGTGGCAACCGCACCTTGTTCAACCAGCTGATTTACGACCGACTGGTTTAAATCAAACACGTTGACTGTATGGCCTGCTTTAACAAGGTTCGCCGCCATTGGTCCGCCCATATTCCCTAAACCGATAAAACCTATTGTGAGTGACATAGTATTATCCTTGTGTGAGTTGTTTTAATGGATGTGTTTGAGCAGTCCAACGGGGGGTGAAAAAGCTTGCAATCAGCTGCGCAGGAATTTCAGCAATTGATTGGAATTGCCAATTCGGTGCGCCATCTTTATCAATCAGCAAAGCTCTGACACCTTCTTGGAATTCACCTACTTCGCCACAACGAACTGACATAGCTAATTCCATCTGAAAACATTCGCCAAGACTTTTCCCTTTTGATGTGGCGAGCTGTCGTTCAACCAAAGCACAACTTAATGGGCAACCATGCTGTAAAGATTTTTTAGCACGTATTAACCACTTATCTTCTGTCTCGAGTCCTAAAATGTAATCTACTTTGGCTTGCAGTGAGGTGCATTGACCTAGTTTTTGAATAGCCGCTAAGTGCGCTTTAATATTACCATTTGGCATGCGCCCTGAAAGGTTATTTAAATCGGTCAGTAACCGCGTTAGTTTCTCATGGTTAAGTGACGCCGTTTTACCCCATTTACATTCAACTAATTGTGCTAGTAAAGTGTCAAACTTATCAGCTTTAATAAAGTGATCCGCAAGCGATACAAACAATACATCATCACAATTCATTGAAGCCGCAGTTAACCCTAAAAACAGACCCACTTGCTCTGGCATTTTATGTAAAAAATAGCTGCCTCCAACGTCTGGATATAAACCTATGGTCAGTTCAGGCATGGCAATGCGTGACGTTTCTGTTACTACTCGGTGACTCGCTCCCGCCATTAAACCGAGGCCGCCCCCCATAACAATACCGTTGCCCCAAACTAAAATTGGTTTTTCATAGCAGTGGATTAAATGATCTAAACGGTATTCTTGAGTAAAAAAGTCTTCAATTAAATTTGCCGGTTCGCCACATTTCATCGCCGTATGAAGACTCACTACATCGCCACCGGCACAAAATGCTTTTTCACCCGCGCCTTTAATTATCACCATAGCAATCGCACTGTCATCAGCCCATGCCTGCAATTGCGGAGCTAGCAATTTGATCATGTCAAAATTCAGTGCATTTAATGATTTAGGGGCGTTGAGTGTCGCTATACCGATTGATAAACCATCACTGGTCATCGCGGTTTCAAACAATACAGGCGCATGAATACTATTAAGTTGTGTTTGTGCAACCATTAGCCGTTCACCCAATTTGCTTTACGCTTTTCTAAAAAGGCATTGACCCCTTCACGTTGATCCTCAGAATCAAATAGCGCTACAAATAGTTCGCGTTCAAGAGGTAAGGAATGCGCCATAGGTTGCGAACGGCCTTTTTGAATAAGTGACTTACAAGCAGTCACTGCAACAGGGCTTTGATCAGCAACTTGATTAGCAAGCTTTAACGCTGCGGCAAAGCTTTCACCTTGCCCTACCACCTCTTCTACTAAGCCAATTTGCAGTGCTTTATCGGCTTTTAAGCGTTCACCACATAAAATCATACGCTTAGCCCAGCCTTCACCGACTAACCATGCAAGATTTTGCGTGCCACCAGCACATGGTAATAAGCCTACTTTCGCTTCGGGTAACGCCATCTGTGCTTGTTCTTCTGCAATACGAATATCACAAGCGAGTGCCACTTCTAAACCACCGCCCATGGCATAGCCATTAATTGCGGCAATCGACACACCTCTAAAAGCCGTTAATGCTTCAAATGCTTCACCAAAAACCTGTGACATAGTCGCAGCAACGCCTTTATCACCTTCAGCAAACACATTTAAATCGGCACCCGCGCTAAAGAATTTTTCGCCTTCACCGGTTAGGACTAATGAATAAATATTTTTGTTGTCATTTAACTCATTGACCGTGTTTTTTAGAGCCATCAAGGTGTCTTGAGTCCAGGTGTTTGCTGGCGGATTAGACATAGTTAAAATCGCAACGTGACCTTCAATCGTTAAATCAATACTTGGTTGAGACATGACATGCTCCTTATAAAATATCGGCTGCTGAGTTTGCTAGAATTCGACGAGCGATGATCACTCGCATAATTTCATTCGTGCCTTCTAAAATTTGATGCACGCGAACATCACGAACATGACGCTCTAGTGGGTATTCTTTTATGTAACCATAGCCCCCATGAATTTGCAGAGCCTCATTACACACAGTAAAACCAACATCTGTTGCAAAACGTTTTGCCATTGCACAATAAGTGGTTTTTTCACTGTCGCCATTATCGAGTTTAAATGCGGCTAAACGTACCATTTGCCGTGCAGCCACCAGTTCAGTGTTCATATCTGCAATTTTAAATTGCAGCGCCTGAAAAGCCGCAAGTGGCTTACCAAATTGTTCGCGTTCTTGTAGGTATTCGCGGGCTGTTTCTAATGCAGCTTGTGCTGTACCTAGAGAGCAAGTAGCAATATTAATACGCCCGCCATCTAAGCCTTGCATTGCAAATTTAAATCCTTCTCCCTCAGCACCGAGTAAGTTATGCGCAGGAATACGTACATCTTCAAAACTAATTAACCGCGTTGGCTGGGCATTCCATCCCATTTTTTCTTCAGCTTTGCCGTATTCAATGCCCTTGGCATCAGCGGGTACCACAAATGCTGAAATACCCGCAGCGCCTTCGCCACCAGTACGAGCCATAACCACAAGTACTTCGGTCTCACCTGCACCGGAGATAAACATTTTTGAGCCATTAATTATATACTCATCACCCTCTCGGACAGCTTTGCTTTTAAGTGATGCAGCATCAGATCCAGAGCCTGGCTCCGTTAAACAATATGAGGCAAGTAATTCGCCCATCACTAATTGCCCACAATATTGCTGTTTGGTTTGCTCAGTACCAAAACTTGCAATCATCCAGGTGGCCATATTATGAATAGTTAACATCGCTGTCGTTGCTGTACAGCCCATTGCAAGTTGTTCAAAAATAATGCTTGAATCAAGTCGTGATAAACCTAAGCCACCAGCTTCCTCGGGGGTGTATAAACCGCAAAAACCAAGTTCCCCTGCGGCTTTAATTGTGTCTTTTGGAAAAATATGTTCGCGATCCCACTTGGCTGCATGGGGAGCAAGCTCTGATTGCGCAAATTGGCGTGCGGTATCAGCAAATGCTTGTTGATCTTCAGTTAGGTTAAAGTCCATAAGAGACCTCTTTATAATTGTGTGTTGTCAAAATTAGTGAAGGGCTACGAAGGCATCATTGTGTGTGTGAAGTGACCTTCGAGCCCTTCTTTTTTCTTATTATTTTAAGTTAATACTCATATTGGGGCCTGATGCGATATCATCTTCAAACCAACGTGATGTAATTGTTTTTGTTTCTGTATAAAAGCGAATACCTTGCTTACCATAAGTATGAGTATCACCGTAAAAAGAGCCTTTCCAGCCAGTGAACGAAAAAAATGGCAGCGGAACAGGGATTGGTACGTTAATACCCACTTGCCCTACTTCAATTTCGTGTTGGAATTTACGTGCCGCAGCACCACTTGATGTAAATAAAGACGTACCATTCCCATATGGTGAGTTATTGATAAGTGCGATAGCTTCATCAAGTGAATCAACAAACATACACGCCAAAACAGGGCCAAATATCTCTTCTTTGTATAAGTCCATCTCGGTTGTGACATCACTAAACAAAGTAGGACCAACCCAATTGCCTTTTTCATACCCTTCAACGGTAAAGTCAGAGCCATCAATTAAGCAGGTAGCACCTTGTGCTTTACCACTTTCAATTAAAGATAAAATACGTGCTTTGGCTGCCGCTGATGTTTGTGGGCCATATGCCGCATCTTTATCATCCCACACACCTGGGCGCACATTAGCAAACCCGGCTTTAATATCATCAACCCAATATTTTGCTTGACCAACAAACACTGCAACTGAAATACCCATACAACGTTGACCAGCAGCACCAACCGATGCACCCACAAGGTTATTAACAACATGAGAGCGACTTGCGTCTGGCATAATAACCATGTGGTTTTTAGCACCTACACACGCTTGAACTCGTTTTAAATTGGCAGTGCCCTTTGAATAAATATATTCACCAACGCCACAAGAACCGACAAACGAAATAGCACGAACGGCAGGATCTTCTAATAACCGGTCTACTTGAGGTTTAGTGCCATGAACAACCTGTAAAACGCCTTTTGGTGCACCCGCTTCTACAAATAGTTCAACTAAACGCATTGGTGTTAATGGATCTTGCTCAGATGGTTTTAAAATAAATGTATTGCCACATACGATAGCCAGTGGAAACATCCACAGTGGGATCATTGCGGGAAAGTTAAATGGCGTAATACCTGCACACACTCCTAATGGCTGCATATATGAGTAGGTATCAATTTTACGGGCAACGTTTTCCATGGTTTCGCCCATCATTAATGAAGGAGCGTTTGCTGCTTGCTCAACCACTTCAATACCACGCCATACGTCACCTTTAGCATCTTCAAACGTTTTACCTAGTTCATGGCATATAATAGTGGCTAACTCATCATGATTTTCTTTGAGTAGCGCTGCGTACTTCATCATTATGCGAGCACGCTCAGTGATTGGAACGTCTTTCCAAGTTTTAAATGTTTCGCGTGCTGATGCTATAGCCGCATCCATTTCAGCATCAGTACTACAAGGGACTTTAGCAAGTACATCTTGGTTTGCAGGGTTAATAACATCAATAAGTTGATCTGATGTTGATTGAATAAATTCGCCGTTGATAAATAATGGTACTTGGTGCATGACACACTCCTCCCCAGAGGTTTGTAAATTAAGCCGCAGTAGTTAACCCAATTTAAGGTTAGTTATTATTAATATTGCCTACGGCTGTGAGAGATTTAATCGTTGTTGTAAATACCTAAACTGCTTCAACAGCAAGGGCCACCGCTTCACCACCACCAATACACAGTGAGGCAACACCTTTTTTTAGGCCTCTGTTTTTTAGCGCGTGGATCAGGGTAACTAAAATACGCGCACCACTGGCACCAATTGGGTGACCAAGCGCACACGCACCGCCATTAACATTCACTTTGCTTTCATCTAGCTTTAACTCATTAATTGCCAACATCGTCACCATGGCAAAAGCTTCATTGATTTCCCATAGGTCAACATCAGCGGTTGTCCAACCGGCTTTCTCAAGTAAGCTATTCATTGCGCCAACAGGGGCAAGGGTAAACTCACTTGGTTTTTGTGAATGAGTACTATGGGCAACAATGCGACAAAGTGGCGTTAAGCCTTGTGCCTTTGCGTGAGACTCGCTCATTAGAATAAGCGCCGCGCCGCCATCAGAAATTGACGATGAATTAGCAGCTGTAATCGTGCCGTCTTTTTTAAATGCAGCACGTAGACTAGGTATTTTCTCTGGACGGGCATTACCGGGTTGTTCATCAACACTGACTGTGACATCCCCTTTACGAGTATTAATAGTATGTGGCGCAATTTCGGCTGTAAAATGACCTTTCTCGATAGCCTCATTCGCTTTACTTAACGAACTAAGTGCAAATGTATCCATTTGCTCACGTTTAATGCCATACTCATCCGCGGTATCCTGAGCAAAACAGCCCATGGCTTTATTATCGTAAGCGTCTTCAAGACCATCACTCATCATGTGATCTTTAATTTCCCCATGACCCATTCGCATGCCACCACGCGCTTTTGGAATAAAGTAAGGAGAATTAGTCATGCTTTCCATACCACCAGCAACCGCAGTATTAATAGAGCCAGCTTTAATTAAATCATGAGCAAGCATTGTTGCCTTTAAACCCGAGCCACACACTTTATTAATTGTTGTCGCACCGGTTGCACGAGCAAGTCCTGCTTTAAGCATTGCTTGACGTGCAGGTGCTTGACCTAGACCCGCTGGCAACACACAGCCCATAATCACTTCATCAATTGCGCTCTCATTTAAACCGGCGTCGGCTAATGCGCTGGCAATTGCTGTTGCACCTAGTTCAGTGGCATCTGCACCACTGAGTGCTCCCATAAAACCACCCATTGGGGTGCGTTTTGCTGCTACAATAACAACGGCTTCGGTAGTCATAAAAAAGGCTCCATTTGGTCATTGGCACTCTCACTGTGTGTTAAGATACGCCAAACAATATGTTTATTAATCTGTATATGAGCATACATAATATTTACGTTTACGCCAACGTAAATCTAAAATCAAGATTTTTCACACTATAAAAAGTGTAAACTTATCTTTATTTTGCTGTAGTGAAAATACAACAACTTCGCTACAGGCCATGATATACATATAAACCTTCCTTTAATGCCAGTTAAATACATACGTCTAAAGTATAACCCACACAATCCACTTTACCTTTACGTAAACTTCACTTATATTGGAGTTATTCGAATGAGGTAAAAACACTATGAATCAAGATAATCAAACAAACTTTGCGAGCTCTTCTACTGAGCCCGCCAGTAATGAACAAACATTTAGTATTAGTGAATTGGCTAAAGAATTTGACATTACTACCCGCTCTATCCGCTTTTATGAAGATCAAGGGTTAATCTCCCCAGATCGTAACGGCCAAACTCGTATTTACTCTAAACGCGACAAAGTACGCCTTAAACTTATTCTGCGTGGAAAACGTTTAGGCTTCACTTTAGCTGAGACCGGGCGTTTGTTTGAACTTTATGATGCAGATAAATCTAGCGCGAAACAGCTAGTCACTATGCTTGATTTGATCGCAGAAAAAAAAGCCGATCTCAGTCAACAAATGGACGATATTAAAGTTGTTTTGATGGAACTTGTTACCGCGGAGCGACGTTGCCGCGATACCTTAAATCAATTAGACGAATAAATAATAAATACATTCATTAACAGACTCTCACACAGGAATGAATCATGAGCACTATTTCACTATATAAAGAAATGAACTTTGGCCTAGGCGAAACGGCAGATATGATCCGTGATCATGTAAATAGCTTTGCTAGCCAAGAAATCGCCCCATTAGCTGAAAAAACCGACCTTGATAACGCGTTCCCTAACCAACTGTGGCCGCAACTTGGTGAAATGGGCTTGCTCGGCATGACAGTAGCTGAGGAGCTCGGTGGTGCAGGCCTAGGTTACCTAGAGCATGTTATCGCCATGGAAGAAATAAGCCGAGCCAGTGCGTCTATTGGCCTAAGCTATGGTGCTCATTCAAACTTATGTGTTAATCAAATTAATCGCAATGGTAACCAAGCGCAAAAAGAGAAATACCTACCAAAGCTTATCACCGGTGAACACATAGGTGCACTGGCTATGAGCGAGCCTAACGCAGGCTCAGATGTCGTATCAATGAAACTAAAAGCCGAGAAGAAAGGCGATAAGTACATTCTTAATGGCAATAAAATGTGGATCACCAATGGGCCTGATGCTGACACCCTGGTTATTTACGCGAAAACAGATTTAAATGCCGGCGCTAAAGGGATCACCGCTTTTATCGTTGAAAGCAGCTTTGCCGGTTTTTCTACGGCACAGAAGCTCGATAAGCTCGGCATGCGCGGTTCAAACACCTGTGAGCTGGTATTTGAAAACTGTGAAGTACCTGAGGAGAATATTCTTGGCAACTTAAACGAAGGCGTAAAAGTACTAATGAGTGGCTTAGACTACGAGCGTGTGGTACTTGCTGGTGGGCCACTGGGTATTATGCAAGCGTGTATGGATATTGTCGTGCCATACATTCATGAGCGTAAGCAATTTGACAGCCCAATCGGTCAGTTCCAACTTATTCAAGGTAAAATTGCTGATATGTATACGCAAATGAATGCAGCTCGTTCATATGTTTATACCGTTGCCAAAGCGTGCGACCGAGGCGAGACAACCCGTAAAGATGCTGCAGGTGCCATTTTATATGCAGCAGAGCTTGCCACTAAGTTATCACTTGATGCCATTCAAATACTCGGTGGTAATGGCTACATCAATGAATACGCAACGGGACGCCTATTACGTGACGCAAAACTGTATGAAATTGGTGCTGGCACCTCAGAAATTCGCCGCATGCTAATTGGTCGTGAATTATTTACTGAAAGCCGATAAGGACACACGCCATGACTATATTAAAATCAAGCGTTAATCCCCATGATCCGCAGTTTTTACAAAATCAGCAAAACATGGCTGCGTTGGTTGATGATCTACGTGAAAAAGTATCTGAAATAAGCCAAGGTGGCGGCGCTGCATTAATCGAGCGTCACCAAGGCCGAGGCAAACTGTTTGTTCGTGATCGTATCAGTACCCTACTCGATGAGGGTTCGCCATTTTTAGAGATTTCACAATTTGCAGCGCATGGGGTTTATGAGCAAGCAATTCCGTGCGCCGGTGTGGTGGCTGGTATTGGCCGCGTAAAAGACGTTGAGTGTATGATCATTGCTAATGACGCGACAGTTAAAGGGGGAACTTACTTCCCTCTTACAGTTAAAAAGCATCTACGTGCACAAGACATCGCTGAGCGTTGTCATCTGCCTTGCATCTATTTAGTTGACTCAGGCGGCGCAAACCTGCCTGAACAAGATGATGTATTCCCAGATAAACTGCATTTTGGCCGTATCTTTTATAATCAAGCTCGCATGTCAGGTAAAGGTATTCCACAAATCGCTGTGGTAATGGGCTTATGTACTGCAGGTGGTGCCTATGTTCCCGCTATGGCTGATGAAAGCATTATCGTAAAAGAGCAAGGTACCATATTTTTAGCTGGCCCCCCTTTGGTTAAAGCGGCAACAGGGGAAGAAGTAACCGCCGAAGAGCTAGGCGGTGCAGACGTACATTGTAAAACCTCAGGTGTGGCTGATCATTACGCAGAAAATGATACCCACGCATTATCAATTGCACGCCAATGTATTGAGCGCATTAATTACCAGCGCCCTACTCAACCTATACTTGATGAAGTAAAAGCGCCTCGTTATGACATCAATGAGTTGTACGGCATTGTCGGCACAGATCTGAAAAAACCATTTGATGTGCGTGAGGTCATTGCCCGCACCGTGGATGATTCATCGTTTGACGAATTCAAACGCTACTTTGGCGATACCTTAGTTACTGGCTTTGCGAAAATCTATGGGCACCCGGTAGGCATCGTTGCCAACAATGGCATTTTATTTAGCGAGTCAGCACAAAAAGGCGCGCACTTTATTCAATTATGTGCCCAGCGCAATATTCCTTTAGTATTTTTACAAAATATTACTGGTTTTATGGTAGGGAAAAAGTACGAAGCTGAAGGCATCGCAAAACACGGCGCTAAGATGGTAATGGCCGTCTCTTGTGCTGATGTAACAAAGTTTACCGTATTAATCGGTGGCTCATATGGCGCGGGTAACTACGGGATGTGCGGCCGTGCATTTGAGCCGACCATGATGTGGATGTGGCCCAATGCCCGTATTTCAGTGATGGGCGGAGAGCAAGCCGCAGGTGTATTAGCACAAGTTAAACAAGATGGCTTAGCACGCAAAGGCCAAAGTATGACTGATGAGCAAATTACTGAATTTAAAAAACCGATTATTGATCAGTATGAGCAACAAGGTCACCCTTACTATGCCAGTGCCCGTTTATGGGATGACGGTATTATCGACCCCGCCGATACCCGTAATGTGCTCGGTTTAGCGCTAAGTGCAGCAGCTAACGCACCAAAACAAGATTCGCAATTCGGCGTCTTTAGAATGTAAGGAAGTGAGTATGTCAGTAACACTACAAATAACTAAATCAAATGTGGCTGTACTCGTTTTAAGTCGCCCAGAAAAACGAAACGCCTTTAACGAGCACGTAATACAACAACTGATCCAATGTATCGAACATGCGAACACGTTAGATGTTCGCGCTTTGGTTTTAAAAACTGAAGGTGAGCACTTTTCCGCTGGTGCCGATCTAAAATGGATGAAATCAATGGCAGGCAATGATTTTAGCGAAAACCTCGCTGATTCAAAGCAACTTGCAAAGTTGATGCATGTATTGGCAACGAGCCCATTACCAACAATCTGTGCTGTGCAAGGTGCAGCCTTTGGTGGCGCTTTGGGGTTAATTGCCTGCTGTGACATTGCTATTTGCCAAGACAACGCCCAGTTTTGCCTAAGTGAAGTAAAACTTGGACTCATTCCAGCGGTGATTAGCCCTTACATTATTAAAGCTATCGGTGAGCGTGCAGCACGCAGATATTTTTTAACAGCTGAAATTTTTGATGCCCATACCGCAAAGCAACTTGGTTTAGTCCATCAAGTAACAGGTAAGCTTGACTGCGCGCTTGATCAAGTCCTTGAAACCTTACTTAACAATGGCCCTGTGGCGGTTAAAGCCGCAAAGCAACTTATTAACGATGTTGCAGGTCATGAAGTAAACGGGCAAATAATAAATCTAACTGCTGAGCGTATTGCCCACATTCGCGTATCCGAAGAAGGCCAAGAAGGTTTAGCTGCATTTTTTGATAAACGTCCACCTAGTTGGCAAGCATAGGGATCACCATGAGCACACAATCATTAAAGAAAATTCTTATTGCTAATCGCGGTGAAATTGCATGCCGGGTTATGCGTACAGCAAAACACATGGGCTTGAGCACTGTTGCAGTATATTCTGATGCAGATAAAAACGCTCAACACGTAAAATTAGCTGACGAAGCCTACCACATTGGCCCTGCACCGAGTAAAGACTCATATTTAGTGGCCGATAAGATTCTAAAAGTTGCGCTTGATACAAATGTTGATTGCATTCACCCAGGCTATGGTTTTTTATCTGAAAACAGTGAGTTTGCTAATGCCTGTGAACAAAATAATATCGCATTTATCGGCCCACCAGCCAGTAGCATTGAAGCCATGGGTTCAAAAACCCGTGCTAAAGAAATTATGGCTAAGGCAAATGTGCCTTTAGTGCCAGGTTATTATGGCGATAATCAAGACCCTACCTTCTTACAAGCAGAAGCAGAAAAAATCGGGTATCCAGTGCTTATCAAAGCCGCATTCGGTGGAGGTGGTAAAGGCATGCGGATTGTTGAACACGCTAAAGACTTTTTAACTGCATTACAGGGAGCACAACGCGAAGCCATTGCAGGCTTTGGTAACGACTTAGTGTTACTAGAGCGCTATGTCAATAAACCACGTCACGTTGAAGTTCAAGTATTTGCAGATAATCACGGCAACTGTGTGTATTTAGGCGATCGCGATTGCTCATTGCAACGTCGACATCAAAAAGTAATTGAAGAAGCCCCTGCCCCAGGCCTCAGCGATGAACTTCGTAAAGAAATGGGGGAAGCAGCAGTGCGTTGTGCATTAGCTATCAATTATCGCGGTGCTGGTACAGTAGAGTTTTTACTGTGTGACGATGAATTTTTCTTTATGGAAATGAACACTCGACTACAGGTAGAACACCCAGTGACAGAAATGGTCACTGGTGTTGATTTAGTCAATTGGCAAATCAATGTAGCTGCGGGTGTAGCACTCCCTCTAACACAAGCAGATATCGTGCTGCAAGGCCACAGTTTTGAAGCCCGTATATATGCAGAAGATCCAAGTAACGATTTTATTCCCTGCTCAGGCACTGTTGATGGCTTGTATATACCAGCTACTTCAGAATTCGTTCGCATTGACACAGGTATTAAACAAGGAGATGAAATAAGCCCATTTTATGACCCAATGATCGCAAAACTCATTGTTCATGATGACAGCCGAGATGCAGCGCTTTCGCGTTTAAGTACTGCCCTTGAGCAATTTCATTTATCTGGATTTAGCTGTAACGTTAGCTTTTTACATAACCTAGCCAATCATCAAACCTTTAAACAAGGTGCACCTGACACGCACTTTATTGAAGAGCAAGGCGATGCACTAATCGCAGTCGATCCGGCCATAGGGACGATTAGCAAAGTTATTGCTGCTTTTAGTCACCTTAGCAGTTTAAGCCAAGCTAAAACTGACCCTTGGAGCTCACTTACAGGGTTTGTTTTAAACCAAGCTGCCAATATTGTTGTGCCTTTCAGTGACGGTTCTATCGTTGCGACTAAGCTGCCAAACGGCTTTTGCATTCACCTTAATGGGGTTGACTATACAACCACAGGCACGATTGAAAATAACCACTGTGAAATGTTCATTAATAGCAGTAAACATAGCTGCCATGTTGTGAATGCACAAAACACCATAACAGTAATGTATAAAGCACAACAAACACAGTATGAGCTTATTGATAAACACTACATAAGCGAGCATGAGAGTGATGCTTTACCTCTTGCAGCCCCGCTTAATGGCACTGTGGTTAAGCACTTGGTTAAAGTAGGTGATAATATCAATAAAGGTGATGCTGTAGTTATTATCGAAGCCATGAAAATGGAATATACCTTGAATGCCCCCCATGATGGTGTGCTAATTAGCTATTGCTTTGCAGAAGGTGAATTAGTCAGTCATGGTGATATGCTGGCCATTGTTGATGAGTCGGAGGCACAATGAACGATTTACCCACATCAGTGCGTATTGTCGAGGTTGGTGCTAGAGATGGCTTGCAAAATGAAACAGCCGTCTCAAGCCAAGACAAAATAAAACTGATCAACTCATTAGCTGACGCAGGAATTAAAGATATTGAAGCTGGCGCATTTGTTTCCCCTAAATGGGTGCCACAAATGGCCGACTCCAGTGACGTGATCAGCGCTTTAAATTTACCTGATACAAACTTAACTGCACTCACGCCAAATTTAAAAGGTGCACATGCCGCTCACGCCGTCGGTATTAAAGAGTTTGCAATATTTACCGCAGCCAGCGAATCTTTTTGTCAAAAAAATATTAATTGCTCTATAGAGCAAAGTATTGCGCGCTTTAGTGAAGTGATGGCGTTTGCCAAAAGTCATAATATTCGCGTACGGGGTTACGTTAGCTGCGTATTAGGTTGCCCCTATGAAGGGGATATCAACCCTCAACGCGTATTAGAAGTGAGTCAAATGTTGTTAGACCTTGGCTGCTATGAAATAAGCCTCGGTGACACCATTGGTGTAGGCACAGCTAAAAAAGTTGATGATTTATTTGATGTACTGTTACCTCATATTGATAAGTCATTGTTGGCAGTTCATTTTCATGACACATATGGGCAAGCGCTCACAAATATTTACACAGCTCTAAACCGAGGCATAGCAACGGTTGACAGTGCGGTGGCAGGCCTCGGTGGGTGCCCTTATGCAAAGGGGGCGTCAGGAAATGTTGCCACTGAAGATGTCGTTTACTTGCTACAAGGACTTGGCATAGAGCATGGAATTGATTTAGAAAGACTGGCTAACGCTGGTTGGGCAATTTGCACGGCATTAAATAAACAACCTGTGAGCAAGGTTTCCTTAGCTCTTAAAAATCAAATAGCAACGCAATAGGCTATATTTACTATTGAATGATTGCACACAATTATAATTAAGGAGTGGGCCCATGGCCGGTTTCGATAAGGTGGTTTCAAGCTATGAAGCCGCAATGGAAGGTTTAAAAGACGGCGATACCATTATTGCTGGTGGTTTTGGTCTATGTGGTATCCCTGAAGGCCTCATTAGCGAAATTAAACGAAAGCAAACAAAAGATCTTACCCTAGTATCAAATAACTGTGGTGTAGATGACTTTGGTTTAGGTATTTTACTGCATGATAAACAAATTAAAAAAATTATCGCCTCATATGTTGGTGAAAACGCCCTGTTCGAGCAACAGCTCTTAAGTGATGAAATTGATGTAGTACTTACACCACAAGGCACGCTCGCTGAAAAAATGCGTGCAGGTGGTGCCGGTATTCCTGCTTTTTATACCGCAACGGGATACGGAACTCCCGTAGCCGAGGGTAAAGAAGTGAAAGAATTCAATGGTCGACCTTATATTTTAGAAGAATCGATCACAGGCGAGTTTGCTATTGTCAAAGCGTGGAAAGCCGATCGCTACGGTAACCTCGTATTTCGCCATACTGCCATGAACTTTAACCCTATGGCCGCCACTGCGGGTAAAATCACTGTTGCTGAAGTGGAAGAAATTGTTGAGCCAGGTGAACTTGAACCAAGCCAAATTCATACCCCTGGTATTTTTGTTAATCGCGTTATTAAAGGCAGCTTTGAAAAACGCATTGAACGCACAACCACTCGCGATTAGGAGCATTCAGCATGGCATTATCACGTGAACAAGTCGCAATTCGTGTTGCGCAAGAACTAGAAGATGGTTACTACGTTAATTTGGGGATCGGTATTCCAACCCTAGTCGCAAACTATGTACCTGATGGTATTGAAGTTATGCTACAGTCAGAAAACGGCTTATTGGGCATGGGTCCCTACCCAACAAAAGCTGAACTTGATGCTGATATGATCAACGCGGGTAAAGAAACCGTGACAGCAGCGACAGGTGCAGCAATATTTAATAGTGCAGATAGTTTTGCAATGATCCGTGGTGGTCATGTAGACTTAACAGTCTTAGGTGCATTTGAAGTTGACCAGAACGGAAACATCGCCTCGTGGATGATACCCAAAAAGCTGATTAAAGGCATGGGTGGTGCGATGGACCTTGTTGCTGGTGCGAAGAATATTATTGTTACTATGACCCATGCGAGTAAACATGGCGACTCCAAATTACTTGAGAGTTGTACTTTACCTTTAACTGGTGTTAACTGTGTAAAGAAAATAGTGACAGACTTAGCCGTGTTAGAAGTTAAAGACGGCGCATTTCATTTATTAGAGCGCGCACCAGGCGTGTCAGTAGATGAAATAATTAGTAAAACGGCAGGTAAATTGCTTGTTAATGGTGACGTTCCCGAGATGGTGTTTTAATTTTCCCTTCTCAGTCACCTTGTACCGACCTCATTCCCAGTGCCAATGGCGCTGAGTTACCCAAAATCCCTCGCAAGAGGGATTTTTTTTGCCTTGTAGCACCTGCACCACTTTAAAGCATCTTAATTAAGATTGCCCCATTATAGTTAGTTACGCTCAGCCCTTAGTAATTACGTCATTTTTTAAATTAAACAAACAAAACAATGATTAATCAAAAAACTTAAATTTTGTAATTTTTATAAGCGATATATGTTTATTTTTTATTAATAAAAGCAAAACTTAGCTAGTTCATAAACTATTTTAGCTAAGTCTTTGCAAATTGGGTTATTTATTGCTTAACTAACCTTATTGAGAATTACTAACATCGACTATGCAAACACCTATTCGAGGATTACGTTCATTTTGTTTTGCGGCAAGAACGTTAAGCTTTAAAGAAGCCGCTAATCAGCTCTATTTAACTCCATCTGCTGTAAGCCATCAGATCAAACAATTAGAAGAGCAATTAGGCATTGAATTATTTGAGCGCCAAACGCGCTCGATTCGCTTAACATCTGCAGGCAAAAATTTTTATGATTCGGTATCGCCTCTTATAAAAGCCCTTGAAAAAACCATCACTGAATTTAGCCAATTACAAGAAAATGTGAATATTAGTATTACGTTGCCTGAGTTTTTCGCCAGTGAGTTGTTAATGCCAAAACTCAGTGAATGGACCACAGAGCATCCAAACACTAATTTACAGCTTAACACTATGAAAACACGTAAGGAGCTGACCAAACAAAGTGACTTATCGATTGTTTTATCTTCTTCTAAACCAATAGAAGGCGTGGTTCATGAACTGTTTTCTTTATCTTACTCTCCCGCTTGTAATAAGAAGAACTGGGAAACTTGGCAAGACGAGCCCCTTAAAGCCTTAAACGAAGTACCACTTATTTTGCATAAAGCACGTCCTTGGGCATGGCACCAATGGGCAGAGCATGCTGGCATAGATGACTTTGCACCTAAACAAATTATTCAAGTCGACAGTATGTTTGGTGTTGCGCGCGCTGCCCAACAGGGCATGGGAATAGCCTTAATCCCTTTACCAATAAGTCAAACTTGGTTTGAAGAGCAATGGCTGTTTAATTTCACCGATTTACCGCTTAAAACTAAAGATAAATATTATCTAGTCCATCATGAACCGAGTGAATCCAACGCGGCTTTAGAACTCTTCATAAAATGGCTACTTGATACTTATAAACATTTAAAATGAGTTTCGCGGTAGTATTGTATCGTTACTACTATGTGCCCCTACATTCAGTTGAAAGTCATTTATAATTAAATTTTATTCATCTGTTGCGTGTTTTTTTATCGTTTGTACCTCTGGGTTTAAATTACTAAAGTTTAATTGTTCATTACGAACAATTACCTAATCCAGAGGACATTATCATGTTAAATAAACTAACTAAGCGATTTTTACTTGCAACCCTATTAACTTCATCATCAGTGGCTTTGGCTGAACAAACTGATTACAAATTAATGGTTATTAATAATGAAATATCGACTGATGCACTTTCAAGCGGTGAATTAACAGCCCTAACCAAAGATGACGCACGCATTAAAGCGGATCCTAACCGTTCTTATGAAGTTCCTTTTAATAGTTGTGCTGCTAATGTGAAGCTAAATAACTACGCTGATGCTGAAGCACTCTGCACTCAAGCAATAACCTTACTTAAATCAAGTAAAGTACCTAGCTATAAGCGTAATGAGCTGACTTCATTTGCATTAAGTAACCGTGGTGTAGCGCGTATTATGTCAAATAAAGAAACCGCTGCGATTTCTGATTTCTATGAAGCGCATAAAATGTCGAACAACGATTTAGTGGATCATAACTTAAATCGTGCTAAACAAAACTTAGCGTTATAAATGCGTTGTTTTTAATACGGCACACTGAAGAGTGATTGTGTGCCGTTTAATTTGTTAACTGTCAATGCGAGGAACAAACTCTAATACTGTTGCATTAATACAATATCTATCTTGGCCATTAGGCCCCTCACCTACAAACATATGTCCTAAGTGAATTCCTGTCGATTTTGACTTTATTTCGATACGTTGCATGCCATAGCTGTTATCTTCATGTTCAGTCACAGTGCCCTTAATTGGATGAGTAAATGACAGCCAGCCTGTACCTGAGTTAAATCTATCACGCGTATCAAATAATGGTTCACCGCTGAGTTTGTCAACAAACTGACCATCGGGGGTATTTTTGAAGATGTCATATTGTTTACAAAACGGGCTATCTGTACGGGCATTAAAGGCCACACTATACGCTTCGCTGTCACCTAATTTAAAAGCCCCCAAGGCTTTATAAAACTCCTTATTAGTGACATAACCTTGGCGCGCATACACTTCTTTACCATTGTCTAAAAATAATATTGTGGGTGTTGCCCACGTGGGTGACTTTATGGTTAGCCCATCAAGTTCATCTGCTTTTCTGTAACTAAGGGCAATTGTGCCTTTATAATCATTGGTCACTTCTTTTTTCAATTTTTCGCAGTATGGACAGTAATCATGTGAGTCTATAATCACAATCTGCTTGCCTGCCAACAAAGCGGTATTATCAACATCATTGGTTGATTCTTCAGAAAACACCACTCCCGTTGAATGGTCTGGGCAATAACCATTTGGGTTTTTAGCAATATAATCTTGGTGGTATTCCTCAGCCTTATAAAATGTCTGAAGTGGCTTGATAGCCGTTTTAATTTGGCCATAGCCTGCCGCTGTCAGCTTATCTTGATATTCTGATTTAATCTGGTTCGCTTGTTTTAGCTGTAAAGGTGAGCTGGTCAAAATAATAGAGCGGTATTGCGTGCCAATATCATTCCCTTGACGATTAAGTAAAGTAGGATCATGGCTTTCAAAGTAACGCTTAAGCAATGCCTCGGTTGATAGTAGATTACTGTTATAGGTGACTTTAACAACTTCTGCATAGTTATTTTCATCAAAACGCTTAGACGGTGCCGTTATGTTTCTATAACTGGCTTTAAAACCTCGCCCATCTGCATAGCCTGATACAGCATCTATAACTCCAGGCATTACCTCATAACGTTTTTCAGCGCCCCAGAAACAACCCGAGCCTAATACCAAAGTTTGCACATGCATACTCGCCTGTACAGTTTGCGTTTGCTGTTTTTGCTCAGCTGTTAAAGCATAGACACCAATGCTTACACTCACCAGTGCAATAGTTAATAGTGTCGCCAACGATGACTTGAACATACAAAACTCCTAAAATGCGGTATTAATTAACTAGACCTAAGATTTGTTTTTTAAATTTCAATTTTAACGCTTTAAATTGAGTTTTTATCGTGTTGCCCTTACGCTTTGAGCCTAAATAAGGTAAAAAGCCTTTTTTATATTCATTAGGTGCCAACATGAAAAATGCTATCAAAGCTTCAGCAATGGCAATTGCGCTATCATTAAGTACGCAAGTCAATGCGGCTGAGTTTAACTTTTCCACAAAAATAAATAATAAAGCACACGCCTTAGTGGTGTTTTATAGCCAAGGAACGCCAAGCGAAGCGTTTACTAAACTCGATTCTCAATATAACAACCAACTAACACATACCATTGATATTAAACGCTTTGACGGTAAATTTGGTGAGATGCTTGAAGTAATTTCAACAACCGATTCGCAACCACAACAAGTTATCATTGTTGGGACCGGCAAAGAACAGCAGCTTGATAAATCGGCAATTGCAAAGCTTGGCGGTAATTTACATGCAAGGTTAATCAGTAATGATATCACCACAGCCAGCGTAGTATTTGATAGTGTAAAAGGAGCTATTAGCAATGCTGAACTTGCAGCTAACTTTGCCCATGGTGCAAACTTACGTGATCATCGCTTTGAAAAATACAAACAAAAACCAAGCACCGCTACAGTGAGCTATCATTTTGATGTGGAGCATGTTAAACAAACACGTAACACCTACTCAATATTACACAGTATAGAGCAAGGGGTATTCCTAGCCCGCGACTTGACCTCTGAAGTGGCAACACAAATGACTCCGTTAGATTTTGCCAATGCCGCTAAGGAGCTTGAATCATTAGGCGTAGAAATCACAGTGTTAGCGCCTAAACAATTAAAAGAATTAGGTATGGGCGCCCTTGAAGCAGTTGGCCGTGGCAGTGAGCAAGGTGCCCGACTGGTGGTGGCACATTATAAAGGCGCTAACGACACCCCTATTGCCCTTGTTGGTAAAGGTATTACTTTTGATTCGGGCGGATATAGTATCAAAACAGGCGCATCAATTGCCCGAATGAAATCTGATATGGCAGGTGCTGCTGCGGTACTTGGCACAGTAAAAGCGATGGCGTTAGCCAAAGCTGACAAGAATGTTGTGGCCGTCATGGGCATGGCGGCTAATATGGTGTCACAATTTGCTGTCGCTCCAGGTGATGTAGTACGCACCGCAGAAGGCCTCAGTGTTGAAATAGTCAATACAGATGCCGAAGGTCGTTTAGTGTTAAGTGATGCCATGTGGTATGCCCGTGAGCACTTTAAGCCAGAAATAATGATTGATGTAGCAACACTAACGGGTTCTAAAATTAAAGCCGTCGGTAATGACTACGCTGCTGTATTTTCAAAAGATGATGCCTTAATCAAGGAGCTGACTTTTGCTGGAAAACAAGTAAACGAAAATCTATGGCGCTTACCATTAGGGTATAAAAGTACATTAAGCTCGGATATTGCCGATTTGAAAAACTTAGGTTCAACAGGACCGGGTGCAACAACGGCAGCTAGCTTTTTAGAGCACTTTGCTGGTGAAACCCGTTGGGTACATATTGACATTGCAGGCAATGCACTTGCGACTAAAGGCAAAGATGAAATTTCACCAGGCGGTACAGGCTTTGGCGTACGACTGTTAAGTGAATGGCTATTAAGTAATTAACCTTTTAAAGATATCATTAATATAGGGCGCATAAGCACAATCGTTATTTATGCGCCTAGCTATACTTTTTTCTTGAATGTAAAAGCCACATTCTAATCGCATAGCTGTAAACATTTTTAGGTGAGTGTGTTAGTTTGACGTTATTAATAATTAACAATAACAATCGTCAATGGACTTAAAAAAAACGGCATCAGTTGAGATCCTCAGTAGCAATAGCCTATTTTTAGACGCAACACATCTGACTGAAGATACGCTAACGACACAAAAAAAAATCTGGGCATTAGTTACTAAGTGTAAAGCAAGCAATGCGTTTATAGATATAGTACCTGCAATGAATTCCCTGTGCATGTATTTACACAACAGCAATGAATTAGAGCATTGGCAAAATGAACTAACGAACTGGTGGCAAGACGTTGATGAGTTAAAGCATCAAGGCACACACCATAACATAATCACTCATTACGGTGGCAACTATGGACCAGACCTTGATTTTGTTGCCAAGTCACATGATTTAACGACCGATGAAGTTATACAGCTGCACAGCAACACTCAATATCAAGTGCTGTTTTTAGGCTTTCAACCCGGCTTTGTGTATTTACATGGCTTAACTGAACAATTGCACACTCCGCGAAGAAATACCCCCCGTACCAAAGTACCTAAAGGTTCTGTCGCAATAGGCGCAGAGCAAACAGGTATTTACCCTGCTGACTCACCCGGTGGCTGGCATATAATAGGCCATACTGATTTTAACTTGTTTAATCACCTAAGTGAGCCACCCAGTGTTATACAACCCGGTGATACATTAACGTTTGTTAGTGCGGAGGCTTTATCATGATCACTGTTTTGAAACCCGGCCCATTAATGAGCATTCAAGATATAGGGCGTACTGGCTTTCGTCATTTAGGAGTAGCTCAATCGGGTGCGATTGATAGCAATGCGATGATTATTGCAAATCGCTTACTTAATAATGCTGATAACGATGCAGTAATTGAAATTACACTCGGACTGGCTCAACTAAAATTCGAGTGTGATACCGTTATTGCGTTGATTGGCACAGATATGAAAGCTCACTTAGATGAAACTGCTATATATCCTGGTTGGACTTACACTGTAAAAAAAGGTCAAACGATTCGATTTGCAGCAGCCAGAAATGGCTTTAGAGCCTACTTAGCCTGCAAAGGTGGGATTCAGTGTGAAAAAGTAATGAACTCTCGCTCAACGGATTTAGCTGCAGGGTTTGGTGGTTCAACAGGTTATGCGCTAAAAGAGCACGACACCCTCGCTATTGAACCATTCACTGAACACTGGCCTAAATTAGGCGCATTTCTTCCTGCAAAACGTGAAGTGATCCGAATACACCCAAGTATACATCAAGATTTATTAACTCAATCCGTCATCAAGCAGTTTTGTGCTCAAACGTGGCATGTTACGACACAAAGTAATCGTATGGGTGTACGACTTAGTAACCAATCACAGCCATTAAGCCACAGTCACTCATTGCCATCTTTAGCGGTGAGCCCTGGTTCAATACAGTTGCCACCCAGCGGTGAGCCTATAGTTTTGCTAAATGATGGTCAAACAACCGGTGGTTATCCTCTGCTAGGCACTGTTATTGCAGCTGATCTTCCTCAATTTGCACAATTAAAACCAGGCGATAGCATTCGCTTTGAATACGTAGATAGTGCCACGGCTAATAACGCACAAGCAAAATTAGATGCGCACTTTGCGCAATTGGCTATTGCACTTAAAGATGCAGCTTGTTAACGCACAATCATGGTGCAACAGTTAGTTTTCTATTACTTCAATATGTATAAAACCCTCAATTTATGAGGGTTTCTGTGTTCTATTTGAGCTAAAAGTATTCAAACTCTCTTGCCAACAACCAAGTTGGTGCAATGAAAAATATACTGGTGCATAAATTATTCTAAAAATATTGTAAAAGCTATGTGACTTAGTTAAATTTTTCTGTTAAAACAAAGGTTCGCAGTTAGGCAAAGCTTGCCTAAAAGCACACATGATAGGAATGAGGAGTTACTATGTGTTCAATTTTTGGTGTATTAGACATAAAGTCTGATGCCACTCAATTGCGAAGTCAAGCAATTGAAATGTCAAAGTTATTACGTCACCGTGGGCCAGATTGGTCTGGTGTATATTCATCTGAAAAAGCAATTTTAGTGCACGAACGCTTAGCCATCGTTGGCGTATCAAGCGGTGCACAGCCATTGTATAACCCTGAGAAAACTCATATTTTAGCGGTTAATGGTGAGATTTATAATCACAAAGAATTAGCTGCCAGTTTAGAAACAGATTTCACCTTTCAAACCCAGTCTGATTGTGAAGTCATTTTGGCACTGTATAAGCAAAAAGGCCCTGAATTCTTAGACGATTTAAATGGTATTTTTGCATTTTGTTTATACGATGAAGAGCAAGATGCGTACCTGATTGGTCGTGATCATATCGGTATCATCCCGCTTTATACCGGTCACGATGAGCACGGAAACTTTTATGTAGCTTCTGAGTTAAAAGCGCTTTCACCGATTTGTAAACATATCGAAGAGTTTCCACCGGGCCATTACTTATACAGTAAAGACGGCGAATTACGCCCATACTATAAACGTGATTGGGAAACCTATGACGCTGTTAAAGATAACAGTGCACAGGCACAAGATGTTAAAGATGCATTAGAAGGCGCAGTAAAGCGTCAGCTTATGTGTGATGTACCTTATGGTGTATTACTATCGGGTGGCTTAGATTCATCGGTTATTTCTGCAATAACCCAGCGTTTTGCGGCTAAGCGTATTGAAGATAATGATGAAAGTGATGCTTGGTGGCCAAAACTACATTCATTTTCAGTCGGTCTTGAAGGTTCGCCTGACTTAGCTGCGGCACAAAAAGTAGCCGATATGATAGGTACGGTTCACCACCCTATTCACTTTACCATTCAAGAAGGTATTGATGCGTTAAAAGAAGTGATTTATCACATTGAAACCTATGATGTGACAACCATACGTGCATCAACACCTATGTACTTAATGGCACGCCAAATCAAAGCCATGGGTATCAAAATGGTACTCTCTGGTGAAGGGGCTGATGAGTTGTTTGGTGGCTACTTATACTTCCACAAAGCACCAAATGCACAAGAATTTCATGAAGAATTAAACCGTAAAGTGTCTAAGCTGCATATGTTTGACTGTTTACGTGCGAATAAATCAATGGCCGCTTGGGGCGTTGAAGCGCGTGTCCCTTTCCTTGATAAAGAGTTTGTTGATGTGGCCATGCGCATCAACCCTGAAGCTAAAATGTGTAAAGACGGTAAAATTGAAAAACACATTCTGCGTGAAGGTTTTGATGGCTATTTACCTGATGAAGTACTTTGGCGTCAAAAAGAGCAATTCTCTGATGGCGTAGGCTATAGCTGGATTGATACATTAAAAGAGTATGTTGCTGAACAAGTGAGCGACCAAGATTTAGCTAATGCTAAATTTAAGTACCCTATTAATACGCCTGACTCAAAAGAAGCGTATTTTTATCGCTCAATTTTTGAGTCTCACTTCCCGGGTGACGCAGCCGCTAAATGTGTGCCGCATGGTAAATCTGTTGCGTGTTCCACACCTGAAGCTCTGGCATGGGATGCATCGTTTCAAAATAATGCGGATCCATCTGGTCGCGCGGCCGGTATCCATAACGATGCCTATACACAAAAATAATAAACCTCACGGTCTATTAAATTTACACCAGTACAAAACAAGGCGTTTTGTGCTGGTGGCTCAGCAACAAACTGTTTTTACCCACCCTAGCACTAAAAAAATGGGCTCATCTGCACTGGTTGTATTACATCATACTGGGCTAAGCACTTTCATGATGCAGCAAATTGCGCGCACTTCACAGCAACCTGCGACAGTTTTTATAAATGTAAAATATAGCACCCAAGTACTTTGCCCTATTCGCTGGTTTAATCAAAGTAATGAAATTAAACGCTGTGGTCATGGGACGTTAGCGGCAGCATTATTTTTGCAGCAGTACCAAGGTTATTGCCCTCACCAATTTATAAGCCTAAGCGGTGAAATCTTTAAAATAACCTATAAATTAAAACAATTACGGCTGAGTATCGAACAAATAGCTAGCAAAGAAGTTGCCCCGCATAAAGCTGTCGTAAAGGCAATTGATAGTACTATTTTACTCAGCTACGCCAGTGCAGAAGAAGGTGGCTACTCCACCGTCGTTTTAGATGACAGCCAGCCATTGTGTACACGTTCGATATTAAACAAACCACTGTTATCGGTTGCAACGGCTCTCATTGTGTTGCAACAAGATAGCAAAACACAGCAATGGTATTTTAGATACTTCGCCCCTTATTACGGTATAAACGAAGACCAAGCAACAGGCTCAGCAGTTAGCATCATAGCCCCCATCATTAAGCAATTAACAACACAAACTAATGGCGCCCTCATTCAAGCATCTAAAAATGGCGCACGGTTAAACTATCACTTAACCTGTCAAAGTGTGCTGCTGTATTAATTCTGCGGTCGTAATAAACACAATGCAAAATAATTATTGCTGTCTTGCCACGTCTGAGCCAGTGTTAAATTAGCTTGTGCGGCTAATTGAGCAAACGAGTCTACTGTGTACTTATGTGAATTTTCAGTGTGTATGCTTTCACCTTGAGCAAATTCAAACAAATGATTATTGATGACAACACTTTGCTCGCATTGACTCACCAAATGCATTTCAATTCGGCTATGTTGTTCGTTAAATCTGGATTGATGATTAAAGAGCGACAAATTAAACGTGCCATTGAGTTCATTATTAATACGTTGTAGTAAATTTTTATTAAACTGCGCCGTCACTCCGGCTTTATCATCATAGGCATCTAACAGCACTTGACGCTCTTTAACTAAATCTATGCCTATTAACACATAGCCATTTACACCACATAAACGATGGAAGTTTTTCATAATTTCAATCGCTTTAATAGGTGCAAAGTTTCCAAGTGTTGAACCCGGAAAATAAACTAGATTGGTTTGATTATCTAAAGCAGTGTCTTTGGTTAACTGCTTAACCATTTGGCTGTGGGTAAAATCCCCTAGCAAAGGGGAAATAACCAATTCAGGAAATAAAGGTGATAAATGTGCGAGCGAGTAGTTAAGCATTTCTTTCGAAATTTCAAACGGAACGAACGTTTTTACATTGGCTAGATGGGCAAGTAAATACGCCACTTTTTTACCTGAGCCACAGCCAGGCTCTATAATTGATAAATTTTCTGGTAACATTTTCGCAATGTCGTGGGAATATTGCTCTAAAATAGCAAGCTCAGTACGGGTGACATAATATTCACTTAACGTAGTTATTTGTTCAAATAATGCTGCGCCTCTATCATCATAAAAATATTTACACGGCAATGTCTTTTGTTGTTGGCTTAGGCCATCCAACACATCATTTAAAAAGCTTTCATCTGTTATATGCTGTTCGCTAACGACCTTTAACTGGCTCATACATTATCCCTCGCTAACCTAATTCCACTTTGCATCCACGCTTGGTGTGGATAATAAAAATTTCTATATGTCGTGCGTAAATGGCCATTGGGAGTTAATGCACAGCCGCCTCTAAGCACCATTTGATTATTCATAAATTTACCGTTGTACTCACCGGCAACTCCAGCAATCGGTTTAAAGCCCGGATAAGGTAAATAAGCACTGTTTGTCCATTGCCAACAGCTGTCATGTAATTGAACTAATTCTGGGCAATGTTGTTGTGCTGCATGCTCCCATTCAAACTCTGTCGGCAATCTTGCGTTGGCGAAACAGGCATATGCTGACGCTTCATAAAAGCTAACATGGCTGACAGGTAAATCCATCGCTAAGGGCTGCAAACCATACAAAGTAAATTCATACCACTGGTCATCAATACAATGCCAGTATAAAGGGCATCTTGCGCGTGTGCTTTGTAATAAAGCCCATCCATCACTAAGCCAGTATTTCGGCTGTTGGTAGCCTTGTTCATTAATAAACGTTAAATATTCAGCATTAGTAACTAAGCGATTAGCCACACTAAATGGTTGCAGTAAAACTTGATGTGTTGGCTGTTCATTATCATAGGAAAATCCACAGCATTGTGTTGCCCCAATTTCACTAATACTTTGTTCAAAATCAATATAATGAATGCTTTTTACAGGTGCACTTTCAGCTATTTTGCTGTCGATGTGTTGATAGGCTGGAAATGATGGATTAATCGAAAAGTTATACTTTATATCCATGAGCATCAACTCTTGATGCTGTTGTTCATGGTTTAAGCCAAGTTCCAGTAGTTTATTTAGGGAAGTATTGAGCGATAATAATGTCTGTAATGCATCATCAACATACGCTCGATATTTAAGTACTGTATCTAAACTTGGCCGAGAAAGAGTCCCTCTATTTGCGCGACTAAATTGCTCACCAATACCATTATAATAAGAGTTAAATAGCACCGAAAAACACTCATCAAACACCTTGTAGTTGCTCATATGTGGTAACAATAAGAAAGTTTCGAAAAACCACGTGGTATGAGCAAGGTGCCATTTCATAGGGCTAACATCACCCATTGCTTGAAGCTGACAGTCCTCCGCACTCAATGGCGCAATAAGAGATAAAGAATCTTGTCTTACTTTTTTATAGTACGCGATTAATGATTGTGTACTGTTTGCGGTCATATCATCCCTCATTTACCTATTGACATACTATAGTCTAACTTTAGTTAAAACACATTGAAGTGACACTTAGATGAAATATTAATTAGACTTATATGTTTATTGATTTAAATACATTTATTTTTATCCGTTGCCATGACAGTCAGATACTGATCCTGTAAGCTATTAATTACCGTAATGGCTATAATTCAGCACTTTAGCGACTCTACATTTACAATTTTTCGTTTGCTTCTACACTTTAGCAAGTAACCTAACACTAATTTTTAGTTAGTCTTCGAAATAATATCTTGGTGGGTCGAAGCTGAATAAACCATTAAAATAAACGGAAATACAACAAAAGAGGTTTTTCATGAGTGATAATCATGACAAATATAGTATTGATAATACGGACTACACGGTAGGCCAAGACAATATTCAAAAATGGGGCTTTGATGTTCACAACCCTGTTTTTGGCACCAGCGCAGGCTTAATTTTAATTTTTTTAATTGCAGTATTAGTAAGTGATCCGGAGTCAGCAAAATCAACATTAGATGGTATCAAATTTAGTATTTTAAATAATTTTGATAGCTTTTTAATGTGGTCAGCTAACATCTTCTTATTGTTCTGTATTGGTCTTATCTTTTCACCTTACGGTAAAATTCGTTTAGGTGGCGTAAATGCACGTCCTACTCACTCTCGCCTTTCCTGGATGGCAATGTTATTTGCTGCAGGTATGGGTATCGGCCTCATGTTTTGGGGGGTTGCAGAGCCCGTTGCCTACTTTACTGGTTGGTACGAAACCCCATTAAATGTAACTCCTAATACCCCTGAGGCCGCTAAGCTTGCGATGGGTGCAACCATGTTTCACTGGGGTCTACACCCGTGGGCTATCTATGCAGTCGTTGCATTATCACTTGCCTTTTTTACTTATAACAAAGGCTTACCACTTTCAATTCGTTCTATATTCTACCCAATTTTAGGGGATAGAACCTGGGGCTGGCCTGGTCATATTATTGATATTTTAGCGGTATTAGCTACGTTATTCGGTTTAGCTACCTCACTGGGACTCGGGGCACAGCAAGCATCTGCTGGCATCAATCATGTATTTGGTATTGAATCTGGTGTAGGGTTGCAAATTTTAGTCATTGCAGTGGTTACTTTATTGGCAATCATTTCGGTGGTACGCGGTATTGATGGTGGCGTAAAACTGTTAAGTAATATTAATATGTTAATCGCATTCGCTTTAATGCTATTTGTTTGTTTAGTTGGCTTTGCTGCTGCAATGGGTAATATTCCGACCACGGTTATGGGATATGTTGAAAACATCATTCCACTGAGTAACCCACATGGCCGTGAAGATGAAACTTGGATGCACGGCTGGACAGTATTTTATTGGGCTTGGTGGATTTCATGGTCACCGTTTGTAGGTATGTTTATTGCGCGTGTATCAGAAGGTCGTACAATTCGTGAGTTTTTAATCGCGGTATTATTAATACCAACACTGGTTACCGTACTTTGGATGTCGATATATGGTGGCATCGCAATTGATCAAGTTGTCAGTGGTGTAGGTAAACTTGGCACCGATGGCTTAACACAAGTCCCGCTTGCCATGTTTGAAATGTTTGATGAGCTACCACTCGCCAAACTACTTTCTTTCACTGCGGTGGTGTTAGTCTTGGTGTTCTTTATTACCTCATCTGATTCGGGTTCATTGGTTATCGATTCAATCACCGCAGGTGGTAAAGTCGATGCTCCAGTGCCGCAACGTATTTTCTGGGCAACTGTTGAAGGTGCAATTGCCGCAACATTATTATGGATAGGTGGTACGCAAGCAATGGAAGCACTGCAAGCTGGAGCTGTTTCAACAGGCTTGCCATTTACTGTTGTATTATTATTAATGTGTGTCAGCTTATTGCTTGGGCTCAGAACAGAGCCTAGAAACTAAACACAGTTCATTAAAATAAAAACGCCGCTTTTTAGCGGCGTTTTTATATCCATAAATTACCAAGTGGTGTGTCTTGGCGATAATGATGGGCTAATTGTGCTTGTAATAATTCGGCGGTGGCTAATGCGTCATTCAATGCATTGTGATTTTGGTACGCAGGTAATGAATAGCGCGTACGTGAATTAGCCAACCTAACAGAGTCTAGTTTAGTATTAAAGAGCCGTCCGATTAACCCCTGTCTTGCTTTAAGCGCCCGCCGCTCTAGTTCAAGTGTATCAATCACCGCAAATTCAAGTCCTTCCCCTAACCGAGCTTTCAGTGCTTGGTATAAAAAGTGTCGCTCAATCGGGGCAAAATGTACCACTATTACCTTGCCTTTTAGTGCATTTAATAAAGGCGTAATAATTTCTGAAAAGTCAGGGGCGTGAGTTAATTCTGAATGGGTGATACCGTGAATAACAATAGACTCTTCGGCTAGTTTTTGTTGTGGCTTGACTAACCAATGTTGGCTGTCTCTACAGTAAATTCGTCTACTATCAAAGGGGATCAAACCAACACTAACAATATCATCAGAACCATAGTTTAGACCGGTCGTCTCAAAGTCTAGCGCGACTAAAGGAACTTCACTTATTGGCCTAGAACCGTCAACAATGACTTCTTGATAATAAGCTTGAATACAGCGGTTTTGCGCCTCATTTTGTAGCTGTAAATAGCGTTCACGCCAATCAACTTTGTTTGCAGTCATGTTATTTGATACCTGAGTTTGCAGAGTATTTAAATTTAAGAAAGTTTTGCGCTTTATCTAATATTGCAAAGGCTTCTTTTAAATTTCGCTGTTCAAACGGAGATAATAAATGCGGCTCTAAGTCATTATCGGGTTGCTCATTAAGTTGCTCTATTTGCCATGCTTGGTGGCGAATACGGACCATGGCTATGTATTCAAGAGCGTCACGTAAATCTTGCGCTTTTCCCTCAGGCAACAGCTTAGCGTCTATTATATCTTCTAAGCGTTCAAATGAGTTTTGTTTACGTGAGCCCACAGCCAATGCATGTACGCGAATAACATCCGACAGCGGCGCTGTACCGCGACGCTTCAAGTTCATCGAACGCTTATGCTGACCATTATGTTCAAGTACAAAGTCTTTAAAAAAGCCTAATGGCGGTGTGCGATTACGTGCATTAGCGGCCATATTAGCTAAAAAACGTTTATTATTACGCCCTTCTTTAGCAATAAAGCGTTGTAGTTCTTGTGCCCATTTTACTTTTCCATGGACACCATCTAAATCAAAAAATATAGCGCTATTTAATAATGCTTGCGGTTTAGGCTCTGCTATCCACCCTGCAAATTGCTGCTGCCATTGCTCTCGAGTTAAGCGCCACTTTTTAAATGAGGCCATAATTTCGCCATCGCAATATTTATAGCCACACAATGCTAGGCCATCACACACTAAATCAGCCAGTTTTTGGAAATAGTCATCGTGTTTGTCTTCATCAAAGCTATTATCAAGAATAATTGCGTTATCTTGATCGGTCACAATGAGCTGCTCATCTCGCGCCATTGAGCCTAAAGCAATAAAGCAATAAGGCACAGGCGGTGGGCCAAGTTGTTCTTCTGCAAGGGTTAATAATCGTTGTTTGAAGGTTCGGCCAATTACAGCCATTGCCGTGCCTATCATATGTGAATTTGCATCTTCATTGACCATACGGACAAATACATTTGGCAGCTGGCGGGCATAGTAAGCCAGATCTTCAACCGAGGGTTGCGCTAAAATGCCGCGAACAAGTAATAAGCTGCTTTGTGATTCGTAGCGTAAGATATCAGACAGTGAAATAACACCTATCGGCTTTTTCTTTACGACCACAGGTAAATGGTGGATGTTGTCCCTTAGCATAGCAAGAACTGCTTCAAACACGTACGCGTTGCTATCTAACAACACCAAGTCTGTTTGCATTATTTGTTGTGCTGATGTGCCGTAATCTAAGCCTTGCGCAAGTACTTTACTGCGTAAGTCACGATCAGTGATAATGCCAACCACTTGGCCATCATCGTCTTCTGGATCATCGCTAATCGGTTTATCAATATCAGTAACCAGTACAGAAGAAACCGACTCATCGGTCATTACTTGGGCGACATACTGTATGCTGGCATCTTTTGCCACAGTAACGACATCTCGATGCAGTAAAGATTTAACCTTAGCTGTTGTTAAATCATTACTGTCTGCTTGTTCAATGATTGCTTGATGAAGTCTTACCGTACCATTAGCCTCAAAGTAATCAGCAAATGCTTCATATTTATCACAGTATTCAGTAAAAATATCAATATTAATACAATACAGTAAGGTATCTTCGAGCGCTTTAGCAGGATAACGAACCTTTCGGTTCATTAATAAGCCCATTTGACCGAATATGCCGCCGACAGTCAGGCGATTATCAAGATCCCCATCGCGACGATAGGTTTCAACAGAACCACTACGAATTACGTATAAATCACTTATATCATCGCCATATTCATGGATTGTCGTTTGCCCACGATAATACGAAACCTCAACTTGGCAGGCAATGTGATTTAGGGCATCTTCTGGTAAGTCATCAAAGGGGGCATGCTCACTGAGGAAACTGGCGATATCAACATGTTCGGCTTGCATTACACTGTCCGTTTATTAAAGCATTTTCTTGATTGTGAGCTTAATCGGCTATTTTTTCAAAGAAAAATAGCCGATCGCCAGCTTAAATTTTTTAGGCTTGCTCTAACTCCTGCGCTAATTGCTTCGTTTCATCACCACGCGGCTTAGTAAAACGCGCTAATCCAAGGTAAATAACCGGCGTTAAATATAAAGTAAATAACACCGCTAGCGCTAAGCCCCCAAACACAACCCAACCTATAGCGTTACGAGCTTCGGCACCTGCGCCGCTAGACATAATTAGCGGTAATGCACCAAGTAATGTTGAGATCAAGGTCATTGTAATTGGTCTTAATCTTACTAATGCAGCCTGCTCTACTGCCTTTCTCACTGTCATCCCTTGATCCCGTAACTGATCGGCAAACTCAACAAGTAAAATCGCATTTTTTGCGATAAGCCCTATCAACATAACTAAGCCAATTTGAGAATAAATATTGAGTGAAGTACCTGTTAAATACAAGGCTAGTATCGCCGACGTAATACCAAATGGTACTGTGATCATCACCACTACAGCACTATTTACATTTTCAAATTGCGCAGCTAATACTAAAAATACAATCAAAAAGGCCAGTACATAGGTCATGAGCACTTCATTAGACGTTTCTTCAAAGGTTAATGCTTCACCTTTGAACGCAAGACTAATTCCACTAGGTAATGATTGCTCTGAGATATCACGTAACTGGGTAACAAGCTCAGCAATACTCATATCTGTTGGTAGTTCCATATCAAGCTCAATAGCACGACGTTGAGCATGACGTTCAAGCTCTGCTGCAACCCCTTCTTCGGTTATATGCGCCACACTACTTAACGGAACTAACTGGTTGTTTTTCGCGCTAATATATAAATTGGCTAAATCACTTGGATCACGAATCGTCTGGTTTTGCGCTTGCAACATAATAGGCACAGATTGATCGCCAATATTTAAATCAGCAATGTCATCCCCATTAATTGCCGCGCGTAATGTGATTGCGATATCACTCAGTGCAACCCCAAGCTCTTCTGCTCGGCGTCTATCGATATTCACCCGTAGTTGCGGTTGAGATGGTTGATAAGACACTCTGACATTACCAACCCCAGGAATAGCCTGCTCAACTTCTGCAGCAAACTTTTGTGCGGCAGTGAAAATACGTTTGTAATCCTGCCCAAGTAAAGCCAGCTCAATGCCCCCACCTTGGCCACGTAGGTTTAAACTATTGGAGCCATTAGGCCGCCCAGCAGCGCCAGGAATAGCCCCGAGTGGTTCGCGAATTTTATCGATAATTTCTTGCTGTGTGAAATGACGCTCATCCCAGTGCTTTAATGGCACCGTAATAAACACAATATTTGGATCCCATTGCCCCACTACGGTATAAATAGATTCAATCTCACCACTTTCAACATAAGGAAGTAAAATATCCTCCATTTGAATAGCTTGGCGGTCCATAAAGTTTAGGCCTACGCCATCAGGACCTCGCGAGAAAATTCTGATTTTACCGCGATCTTCACTTGGCAATAATTCGTTGTCTAAATTTAAATAAAGTGCACCAGAGCCTGCCGCAACCAATAAAGAGGCTACAAACGTTAACCATGCGTGATCAAGCACCCAATGGATGGTTTTAGTATATATACCCGCAAGCCAATGACCCAGTTTTGCAAATGGATGCCAGCCCCCTTGTTTTAATTTAAGTTTAGAGGTCAGCGCAGGCACTAAAGATAACGCAACAAAACTTGAAATGATCACTGCGCCGGCTAACACACCACCAAACTCTCTAAATAAACGCCCTGCTGTAGAAGGTAAAAACGCAATCGGCACGAACACCGCCGCCAACACAGCTGTTGTTGCTATAACAGCAAAAAATACTTCTCGCGTTCCCACCACGGCCGCTGCACGACGGCCAAGGCCTAACCCTCGCTGACGCTGAATATTTTCACTTACCACAATGGCATCATCCACAATCAGCCCGGTTGCTAGCACAAGGGCTAATAAAGTAAGAATATTAATTGAAAAACCAAGCGCCCAAATTAATGCTAAAGAGCCCACTAAAGCAACAGGAATGGCAAAAGCAGGCACTAAGGTTGCACGCCATGAGCCAATGAATACCCATAAGGTAATCACCACCAACAAAATGGTTAAAATCAGTGAGCTGATCACTTCGTCTACAGAGCTGCGAATAAACTGCGCGTCATCAGATGTTAAAGTAAACTCAAGCTCAGGAAATCGAACTTTCATTTTTTCAAGCAGCCTAAGGACTTCATCTGAAATTTCGATAGTATTTGATTGCGCCTGTCGGATAACTTCCATACCGATCACAGGTTTGCCATTTAAACGTACCATAGAACGTGGATCAGCAGGGCCAAAATAAACCGCGGCTATGTCACCAATGCGAGTATCTTCTCGTATTATGATATCTGCCACTTGCTCAGCTGTAATAGAGGTTGCATCTGCGCGGACGATAACTTGCTGATCCGTAGATTTTAAACTCCCAGCAGGTACATCAAACGGTGCTTGGCGCAGCACTTCTGCCACATCAGGCACGGTTAAATTAAAACTGGTGAGTTTAAGTGGATCAAGGCGAACACGTAAAACCCGTTGACGGTCACCATTTAATCGCACATCAGCTACACCTGGTATAGTTAAAAATTGTGGTGCTAAATCAACTTCAACCAATTCTGTTAAAGCTTCAAGAGGTAAAGATTCGCTTGATACAGTTAAAGAGACAACGGCTTCGGCGTCGTTATCTGCTTTAATAATCGATACCCGCTCGACTTCTTCAGGAAGCTCTCGCTGTACACGTGCTACAGACTCACGCGTTTCATTTGCAGCATCATCTAAATTGATACCTGGTCTGAATTCCACAACAATGCGGGCATTACCTTCTTCACTTTGCGCACGAATGGTTTTAACCCCACTAACGCGGGCAACAGCGCCTTCAAGTTTACTGGTGACCTCAGTATCGACTGTCTCAGGTGAGCCACCAGGAAACGAAGCAGAAACGGTGATCCTAGGGGTATCAACATCTGGTAACTCCCTGACTTCAACACCTGCAATTGCGGCTATACCTGCGATTATTATTAATAAGTTAAGAACAACAATTAGCACAGGCCGGCGTATTGCCATTGACGGCAAGTCTTGCATCATAGGTTGCTGTTTCATAGCGACTCCTGAGTGCCTGCAAGTGGTGATTGAAAGCTAAGCGCTTGTTGTGCTCGTAAACGCTGTACACCTTCAACAACTAAAATATCATCTTTACCTAGTGGCCCTGATACTAATAAGCGCCCAGCAAGGCGTTGTTCAATTTTAACGTCTACCCGTGTTGCTTTGTTATCAACGCTTGTCCATACATAGGGACCTGTTGCGCCCCACAATAAAGCGGCTTCTGGCACAGCAGCAAAACGTTGTCCAAGCACTTCAATGTGAACACGAAAGCTCATGCCGGGTAAAAACTCATTATTTGAATTATCTAGTTTTGCTTTGACCCGAAGAGTACGTGTTTGTGGGTCAATTCGAGAATCTAAGTACGCTATTTCAGCATCGACTGACTGAGCACTTTGCCATGGTAAAACACGTACACCGCCCTTGTTGCGTAACATGCTAATAGCAGATTCAGGTGCATTAAAATTAATATACAATGCACGAGTATCATCAATAGTAGCGATTGCTGTTTGCGGTGTGATCCGATCACCTACCTCAATATCAGTCAGGCCCATAATGCCATCAAAAGGGGCACGCACTTGACGGTCTTCAAACTCAGTTTGGGCTTGAGTAACGGTCACTTTAGCCAGCTCGGTGATTGTTTTAGCATCATCTAAGTCACTTTGAGGTACAGCCCCCTTTGCATGGCTTTGCATTAAACGAGTTTGAATTCGCTGGCTATCGGCTAATTTTATTCTCGCTTCTTGTAACGCAGCTTTTTGTCTACGTGAATCTAACTCTAGTAATACTTGCCCTGCAGTCACTTTATCGCCAGGCTTAAAATGAACCGCGGTCACTTTGTCCCCCACCGCAGGATAAAGTGTAACCGAACGAATTGCTTCAGCATTACCAACAGCCTGTACTTGCTCTTTTGCCCGCTCCATAGTGACATGCTCAGCAATAACATTAGCGCTAATTGCTTGTGTACTGATGCCAGCAAAAGTACAAAAGACACCAAATAAAAGAACTCGAAATTTCAAAAGATCACCTAGTTAATTATTATTTCCATTATTATATGAAGTGTAACAGCTCTGTTATCAATAAATAGATTAGTACGATTAAATAGCAAAACAACACGGTGAAATAATAAATTATTTTATTAAGGTACACGACTTTAAAGGGGGTTATTTACAACCAAGAACACTCATTCTATGTTTGCTAAATTGTACACACCAAATATGACGTTAGGTTTGATTGGGAATATCAATTTCATCTTCACGCGCTAACTATGAATGCCTAATAACTGTTTGAATAGTTAACTAAGCGTTTTGATGTAGAAAGAAAACAAATGAAAGTAAACAAGAGGTCTAACCGGAGAAAATAACCATTATGAAAAAACGAAGGCATTAAAAAAGGCCCACTAGTTTGTGAGCCTTTTATTAAAGAATAACTAGGTGATTACCAACCTGTTTTTTCTTTAAGTGCTTTACCGATATCAGCAAGTGAACGTACAGTTTGTACGCCCGCAGCTTCTAATGCAGCAAATTTTTCATCAGCAGTACCTTTACCGCCTGCGATGATTGCGCCAGCGTGACCCATACGCTTACCTTCTGGTGCAGTTACACCAGCAATGTAAGAAACAACAGGCTTAGTTACGTTAGCTTTGATGTACTCTGCAGCTTCTTCTTCTGCAGTACCACCGATTTCACCAATCATTACGATTGCTTCAGTTTGTGGATCTTTTTCGAACATTTCTAAAACGTCGATAAAGTTAGTACCAGGAATTGGGTCGCCACCAATACCAACACACGTAGACTGACCAAAACCAGCATCTGTAGTTTGCTTAACCGCTTCGTACGTTAAAGTACCAGAACGAGAAACAATACCTACTTTACCAGGCTTGTGGATGTGACCAGGCATGATACCAATCTTAGTTTCGCCAGGAGTGATAACACCTGGGCAGTTAGGACCGATCATACGCGTACCAGTTGCGTCAAGCTTAACTTTAACGTCAACCATATCAAGCGTTGGAATACCTTCAGTGATACAAACAATTAGCTCGATGCCAGCATCGATAGCTTCTAAGATTGCATCTTTACAGAAAGGTGCTGGTACATAGATAACTGATGCAGTTGCGCCAGTTGCTTCTACAGCATCACGTACAGTGTTAAATACTGGAAGACCAAGGTGCGTTTGACCGCCTTTACCTGGGCTTACACCACCAACCATTTGTGTACCATACTCAAGCGCTTGCTCAGAGTGGAAAGTACCTTGGCCACCAGTGAAACCTTGACAGATAACTTTTGTATCTTTATTGATTAATACAGACATTATTTGCCCTCCGCAGCAGCTACAACTTTCTCAGCAGCATCTGTTAGTGATTCAGCAGCGATGATATCAAGACCTGAGTTCTTAAGAACGTCACGACCAAGTTCAGCGTTAGTACCTTCTAAACGTACAACAACAGGAACATTAACGCCTACTTCTTTAACTGCGCCAATGATACCTTCAGCAATCATGTCACAACGTACGATACCACCAAAGATGTTAACTAAAACAGCTTTAACATTGTCGTCAGAAAGAATGATTTTGAATGCTTCAGAAACACGCTCTTTAGTCGCGCCGCCACCAACATCTAGGAAGTTAGCTGGCTTGCCACCGTGTAGGTTTACGATGTCCATAGTACCCATCGCAAGGCCTGCACCGTTAACCATACAACCTACGTTACCGTCTAGGGCTACGTAGTTTAGCTCAAAGCTTGCTGCGTGTGCTTCACGTGCATCTTCTTGAGATGGATCGTGGAACTCACGGATTTTTGGTTGACGATAAAGTGCATTACCATCGATACCGATTTTACCGTCAAGACAGTGAAGATTACCTTCGTCTGTGATTACTAACGGGTTGATTTCAAGTAATGCGAAATCGAAATCGTTGAACATGTTGCCAAGACCCATAAAGATCTTAACGAACTGCTTCATTTGTGTTGGGTTAAGACCCAATTTGAAACCTAGTTCACGTGCTTGGTAAGCTTGAGGACCAACTAATGGGTCGATCTCAGCTTTGTGGATAAGCTCTGGAGTTTCTTCTGCAACAGTTTCAATTTCAACACCGCCTTCTGTAGACGCCATGAAAACAACTTTGCGAGAAGCGCGGTCAACAACTGCACCTAGGTACAATTCGTTGGCGATATCAGTGCAGCTTTCTACTAAAATTTTAGCAACAGGCTGACCATTTTCGTCTGTTTGGTAAGTAACTAAGTTTTTACCTAACCAGTTTGCAGCAAATTCTTTTACTTCGTCGATAGTTTTAACTAGCTTTACACCGCCAGCTTTACCACGTCCACCTGCGTGAACCTGAGTTTTAACAACCCACATATCGCCGCCAATTTTTTCAGCAGCTGCTGCAGCTTCTTCAGGTGTATCGCAAGCGAAACCTTGAGAAACTGGTAAACCATATTCGGCAAAAAGTTGTTTTGCCTGATACTCATGCAAATTCATGATGCTTTATCCAATTTTTTATACTAAAAGAGCTGAATATTTATGCAAATAGACAGCTATCCCAAATTGCGCACTTAGTATAGATCCCAAGGCTTAACATGAAAACCCCAGTTAGACCAAAGGCGCAAAAAAAAAGCTGTGAATCTACATTCACAGCTTAGATTTTATACAACTAGATTAAACATCTAGCAATAAGCGAGTTGGATCTTCAAGTAACTCTTTAATTGTCACTAAGAAACCAACAGATTCTTTACCATCTATTTGACGGTGATCATAAGAAAGCGCCAAATACATCATAGGAAGAATTTCAACTTTACCATTAACAGCCATTGGACGATCTTGGATTTTGTGCATACCCAAAATTGACGACTGTGGTAAGTTGATAATAGGTGTAGAAAGTAATGAACCAAATACACCACCGTTAGTAATTGTGAAGTTACCACCCGTCATGTCGTCAAGCGTAAGCTTACCGTCACGACCTTTAAGTGCTAGTTCACGAATACCTTTTTCGATTTCAGCAACAGATAGCTTATCGCAATCTTTAAGTACTGGTGTTACTAAGCCACGCGGCGTAGAAACAGCAATGCTGATATCAAAATAGTTATGGTATACGATATCGTCACCATCGATTGAAGCATTTACTTCAGGGAAACGCTTAAGTGCTTCAGTTACCGCTTTCACATAGAAAGACATGAAACCTAAACGGATACCGTGGCGCTTCTCGAATACTTCTTGGTACTGCTTACGAAGGTCCATGATTGGCTTCATATTAACTTCGTTAAACGTCGTTAACATTGCAGTAGAGTTTTTAGCTTCAAGAAGACGATTAGCAATGGTTTTACGTAAACGCGTCATTGGAACACGTTTTTGCGTACGGTCACCCATTGGTGCAGCTGGAGCAGCAGCTTCAGATTTCTTAGCAGCTGGTGCAGGTGCTTTTAAGAAGGTATCAACATCTTCTTTAGTGACACGGCCATTTTTACCAGTGCCTTTGATTTTAGACGCATCTAAGCCTTTTTCAGCAATTAAACGACGAACAGATGGAGTTAATACATCTGAGCTGTCGCTAGAATCAGCAGCAGGTGCAGATTCTTCTTTTGCAGCAGGCGCTGCAGGTGCACCACCGGCTTTAACTTTACCAATTACTTGCTCACCAAGTACTGTATCGCCTTCATCATGGATGATCTCACCCATAACACCGTCTTCTTGAGCAACAACTTCAAGAACAACTTTATCAGTTTCAATGTCAACTAAGTTTTGGTCGCGAGAAACCGCGTCACCTGGTTGAACGTGCCAAGTAGCTACTGTCGCGTCTGCGACTGATTCTGGAAGTACAGGTACTTTAATGTCCACTTCTTTACCTTCTGATGCTGGAGCTGATGGCGCCTCTTCTGGCGCGCTTTCTTGTTTATCTGAAGCAGGTGCGTCGGCTTTAGCTTCGTCGCTTGGCGCTGCTGCATCAGCAGCACCAATTAGACCGATAACTTGGTCGCCAAGTACGGTAGCACCTTCCTCTTGTGAAATTTCAGTGATCACACCGTCATTAGGTGCAACAACTTCTAAAACAACTTTATCTGTTTCAATATCTACTAAGTTTTGGTCACGGCTTACTTTGTCGCCAACACTTACATGCCATGTTGCAACGGAAGCATCAGCAACCGACTCAGGAAGAACAGGAACTTTAATTTCTGTGCTCATTGCTTATCCTTTATTTTCAATAGTAAGCGCATCTGCAACGAGCGCTTGTTGTTCTTTAGTATGCACTGACATGTAACCACATGCCGGTGATGCTGACGCTTTACGCCCTGCGTATTTAAGCTTAGCACCCTGCGGAATCGCTTCTACAAAGTGATGTTGTGAACAATACCAAGCACCTTGGTTTTGCGGCTCTTCCTGACACCAAACAAAATCTTTCACATGTTGGTAACGCGACATAATCGCATCCATTTCATCATGTGGGAACGGGTATAACTGCTCAACACGTACAATGGCAATGTTATCAATTTCTTGCTTACGACGCTCTTGTAGTAATTCGTAATAAACTTTACCACTACAAAATACAACACGTTCGACTTTATCAGCATCAATATCATCGATTTCATCAATCATATTATGATATACGCCTTCAGCCAGCTCTTCTAAGCTAGAAGTCGCTAATGGATGACGTAATAAAGACTTAGGTGTCATAACAATCAATGGACGACGCAGTGGTCTAACTGATTGGCGGCGCAACATAGCGTATACTTGAGCTGGCGTTGAAGGCACACATACTTGCATATTGTGATCAGCACAAAGCTGTAAGAAACGCTCTAAACGCGCTGAACTGTGCTCTGGACCTTGACCTTCATAACCATGCGGAAGCAAGATTGTAAGACCACATAAACGGCCCCATTTTTGCTCACCCGAACTTAAGAATTGGTCAAATACAACTTGCGCACCGTTAGCGAAGTCACCAAATTGTGCTTCCCACAATACCAGTGATGTAGGCTCTGCTGTTGCATAACCATATTCAAACGCGACAACTGCTTCTTCAGATAACACTGAGTCAAAAACTTGGAATGTACCCTGCTTTTCGCTTATGTGTTCTAGCGGCGTATACGTTGCACCATCAGATTGGCTGTGAACAACGGCATGACGGTGGAAGAATGTACCACGTCCTGAATCTTGCCCTGTCAGGCGAATGTCTGTACCTTCACTAGCGATTGTTGCATAAGCCAATGTTTCTGCCATACCCCAATCAAGCGGTTTTTCACCCGCTGCCATTAACTTACGATCATCGTAAATCTTTTTAACGCGTGACTGTGCCTTATATTGCGCAGGGTAGCTTGCTACTTTTTCACCAAGTTCTTTTAGTTTTTCAACTGGTACGCTAGCATCATAATCAACACTCCATTCATGGCCTACATATTTAGCCCAATCAGAAGAATGTGATGTTTCTGGCTGAATCTCTTCAACGACACAATGGCCATCGTCTAAACCATTACGGTATTCATCAGCAAGTGCTTTAATTTCATCTTCAGTAAACGACCCTTCAGCCATCAGTTGATCAGCATAGATCAAACGAGGTACTGGGTGTTTTTTGATTTTTTGATACATGATCGGTTGAGTCGCATTCGGCTCATCCGCTTCGTTATGACCATGACGGCGATAACAAACAAGGTCAATAACTACATCACGTTTAAATTGATTTCTAAAATCAAGCGCGATTTGCGTTACAAACGCAACTGCTTCAGGATCATCAGAATTTACGTGGAAAATTGGCGATTGCACCATTTTTGCGATGTCGGTACAGTAATCAGTTGAACGCACATCGTCTTGTTTATTAGTAGTAAAGCCAACTTGGTTGTTCACTACGATACGAATACTACCACCACAACTAAACGCATTAGTTTGCGATAAGTTGAAGGTTTCTTGTACTACACCTTGGCCTGCAATTGCCGAGTCACCATGAATCGTGATTGGCAGTGCTTTAATACCAGAACTGTCACCCAAGCGGTCTAAACGAGCACGGACAGAGCCCATAACTACTGGATTAACAATTTCAAGGTGAGACGGGTTAAAGGCAAGTGCCATGTGAACTTTGCCACCTTTTGTAGCAAAATCTGAAGAATAACCCATGTGGTATTTAACATCACCAGAACCTAGCGTGTCTTTATGTTTACCGGCAAACTCATCAAATAACTCTGATGGGTTTTTACCAAGTACATTAACAAGCACATTTAAGCGTCCACGGTGAGCCATACCAATAACGGCTTCTTGTTGGCCACTTTCACCGGCACGGTGAATAAGTTCTTTTAGCATTGGAACGAGTGCATCACCACCTTCAAGTGAGAAACGTTTAGCACCCGGGAACTTAGCACCTAAATACTTTTCAAGACCATCCGCTGCGGTAAGCCCTTTTAGGATACGCAGTTTTTCATCTTTACTGAAAGTTGGTCGTGATTGCACTGACTCTAAACGTTGTTGTAACCAACGCTTTTCTTCAGTCGATGTGATGTGCATATATTCAGCACCAACAGAACCACAATATGTAGTTTTTAGTGCCTGATATAATTCACCTAAAGGCATGGTATCGCGGCCAACGGCAAACGATCCCACGTTAAATTCACGGTCAAAATCAGCTTCAGATAAGTCGTGGTACTCTAATTCTAAGTCTCGAACGCGTTCACGCTGCCATATACCTAGTGGGTCTAGATTAGCGTTTTGGTGACCACGGAAACGGAAAGCATTTATAAGCTGGAGCACTTTAACCTGTTTAGGGTCACCGCTTCCACCTTCTGCTACCACTACTTCTCTATGCTTGTTTTTAGCAAGCGCCGCAAACTGTGAACGAACTTCTGAATGCTTTACGTCAACATCCACACCATCTACTTTTGGTAATTGTTCGAACACTTCTCGCCATTCTTCTGGCACAGAAGTCGCATCGTCTAAATACGCTTCATAAAGCTCTTCTACATAAGCAACGTTACCGCCGTTTAAATGTGAAGATTCTAGCCATGCCTTCATCACACCTTCGTGCATTTATAAGCCCTTTTCTTTAGCGCAGAAATTAATTGTTATATAACAAGATGGCTAATCTGAATTAGCCATCTTACATTTATACAATACTATTAAACCGAACGGTTTAGTAACATTGATTTGATTTGTCCAATTGCTTTAGTCGGATTAAGACCTTTAGGACAAACGCTAACACAGTTCATGATACTGTGACAACGGAACACGCTGAACGCATCGTCTAAATCTGCTAAACGTTCTTCAGTTGCTGTATCTCGGCTATCAGCCAAGAAACGGTAAGCATGAAGAAGACCAGCTGGACCTATGAACTTGTCTGGATTCCACCAGAACGAAGGACACGATGTTGAACAACATGCACACAAAATACACTCGTAAAGACCATCTAACTTATCACGTTCTTCGATAGTTTGAAGACGCTCACCCGCCGCTGGCGTGTCGTTAATTAGATAAGGTTTTACTTTTTCGTATTGAGTGTAGAACTGACTCATGTCAATAACAAGGTCACGTACCACTGGTAAACCTGGAAGCGGACGAATTACAATTTTACCTTTGCCATTTTTTTGTAGCGTAGATAAAGGAGTAATACATGCTAAACCATTTTTACCATTCATGTTGACGCCATCAGAGCCACACACACCTTCACGGCATGAACGACGGAATGATAAAGTTGGATCTTGCTCTTTTAATAATAAAAGTGCGTCCAATACCATCATGTCGTGGCCTTCTTCCGTTTGCAAAGTATATTCTTGCATACGTGGGGCATTATCAACATCTGGATTGTAACGATAAACAGAAAATTGTACTTGTGCCATCGTCTCGCTCCTAGTATGTACGTGCTTTAGGTGGAAATGCTTCGCGCAGTTTTGGCGCATAGTTTACATCACGCTTGCTCATTTCATCCGTATTAGGGTTGAAGATTGAGTGACATAACCAATTCGTGTCATCACGATCTGGGAAGTCAAAGCGAGAGTGTGCACCACGGCTTTCTGTACGGAAGTTTGCAGCTACTGCAGTTGAGTAAGCTGTTTCCATAAGGTTATCAAGCTCTAGACATTCGATACGTGCAGTATTGAAGTCTGATGATTTATCATCAAGACGCGCATGCTGTAAACGTTCACGAATTTCTTTAAGCTCTTGTAGACCTGACGCCATTGAGTCACCTTCACGGAATACCGAGAAGTTAAGCTGCATACATTGTTGTAGGTCTTTCTTAATTTGTACTGGGTCTTCACCTTGACCTGGCGTTGAGTTTTCCCAACGATTAAAGCGTGCAAGTGACGCTTCTAGGTCAGATTCTGAAGCATTCTTAGATACTTCAACATCATTTAGGTAAGTACCAAGGAAGTTACCTGCAGCACGACCAAATACCACTAAATCAAGTAATGAGTTACCACCTAAGCGGTTAGCACCGTGTACAGATACACAAGCAATCTCACCAACGGCAAATAGACCTTCAACTACTTTCTCGTTGCCATTAGCATCGATTTGTAGTGCTTGACCATTTACGTTAGTTGGCACGCCACCCATCATATAGTGACAAGTAGGAATTACTGGAATTGGCTCTTTAGCTGGGTCAACGTGGGCGAATGTTTTAGCAAGATCACACACGCCAGGAAGACGTAGATTAAGCGTTTCTTCACCAAGGTGATCAAGCTTAAGTTTAATATGAGGACCCCAAGGACCATCACAACCACGACCTTCACGAATCTCTGTCATCATTGAACGGGCAACAACATCACGTGACGCTAAATCTTTGGCATTCGGTGCATAACGTTCCATGAAACGTTCGCCATCTTTATTTAAAAGATAACCACCTTCACCACGACAACCTTCAGTTACAAGTGTACCGGCACCAGCAATACCCGTCGGGTGGAACTGCCACATTTCCATGTCTTGCATAGAAATACCAGCACGAGTCGCCATACCAACACCGTCACCAGTGTTAATGTGTGCATTAGTGGTTGATGCGAAAATACGACCTGCACCACCTGTAGCTAATACAACTGCTTTAGACTTGAAGTAAACAACTTCACCGGTCTCTATTTCGATTGCAGTACAACCAACAACATTGCCTTCGTCATTTTTAACTAAATCTAGCGCATACCACTCAGAGAATACGTTAGTTTTGTTTTTAACATTTTGTTGGTAAAGAAGGTGTAATAATGCGTGACCAGTACGGTCAGCGGCTGCTGCAGTACGTGCAGCTTGTTCACCACCGAAGTTTTTCGATTGACCACCGAAAGGACGTTGGTAAACACGGCCATTTTCAAAACGAGAAAATGGTAGACCCATATTTTCAAGTTCAGTAATAGCTTCAGGGCCTGTATTACACATATATTCGATAGCGTCTTGGTCACCGATGAAATCGGAACCTTTAACAGTATCGTACATGTGCCATTCCCAGTTATCTTCGTGTGAGTTACCCAAAGCAACTGTGATACCACCTTGTGCAGACACAGTGTGAGAACGCGTTGGGAAAACTTTAGAGATAAGTGCACAGGTTTTACCTGATTCAGTGATTGCAAGTGCAGCGCGCATACCCGCACCACCTGCGCCAATCACTACGGCATCAAATTCACGAACAGAATATTTCACTTAAACACCCCATAAAACGATTAGACCAATAGCTACGTATGCTGCTGCCATCAGGTTTAATACAAACCCTAAAACTGCACGCAACTTTGCGCATTTAACATAGTCTGTTAGTACTTGCCAAAGGCCAATACGGGTGTGAACCATAATGCAAACGAGGGTAATTAACGTAAACCCTTTCATTGCTAGGTTTGAAAACAGGCCTTGCCATGCTTCGTAAGTGACTTCAGGCGTCGCTAAAAAATAGCCGATAATAAAAATCGCGTACGCGGTAATTACTAGTGCCGTGGTACGTAATGAGACAAAATCTTGTACACCATCACGTTTAAGAGTTGCTTGATTTAACACCATATCCAAACTCCTGCTAGTACAGAAGCAACAACGCCAAGTGCCATAGCAATTTTAGCGCTGAAGTTACCTGATTCAAGTTCTTCCCAATGTCCCATATCCATAATGATATGACGAATACCGCCAATTAGGTGGTATGCCAATACAGAAATGGTGCCCCAAGCTATAAATTTGGCAATGAATCCGCTAAACAGACCCTTGACGAATTCAAAACCTTCAGCAGAAGAAAGAGACTCAGACCAAGCCCAAATGACAAACGTTAAAGCAAAAAATAATGCAACACCGGTGACGCGGTGAAAAATTGATGCTTTAGCCGTTGCCGGCATAGATATAGTTGTTAGATCTAGATTTACAGGTCTTTGCTTTTTCACAGTTACTTGCCCATCTTGCCCACATAGGGGCTCATCTACTTGTTTTTCTAAAACCCATTAAAAAATGATTTTTTCAATGGAACTATCTAAGTAAACCCTGTTGTTACAAATAAAGTTCACATTTATGCAAAAATTACATGTAAAAATAACATTTACCTACAGACAATACGGTATAAAACCTTCGATAGTATATATAGCCAAAGGTCTTTTTACAATTCTTGTTTAGTTATAGACGTTTGCGAATTAGCCAATGGTATAATATTTAAACCTGAGAGAATATTTATTATACATTTGTGCATAATGTTTATAAAAATTGACTTTAACCCCCTCTTTCACGTTAAAATGAAAAGAATGTGCTTAAACAGATTCAGAACATAACAATCAGAGTTGTTATCTTAATAGGAGATAAATAGATGGCGGATAAAAAAGCCACAGTCCATATTGATGGTCTAGATCCAATCGAACTTCCGATTTACCAAGGTACCGCAGGTCAAGATGTCGTTGACGTTCGTACCCTAGGTTCACATGGCCACTTCACTTATGACCCAGGTTTCATGTCGACTGGTTCTTGCGAATCTTCAATCACATACATTGATGGTGGCAAAGGTATCCTACTTCATCGTGGTTACCCAATTGAGCAATTAGCTGAAAGTTCAGATTACATAGAACTATGTTACTTACTATTAAATGGTGAGTTACCAACTAAAGAACAATACACTGAATTTGCTAAACAAATTACTCACAGCACTATGCTTGATGAGAAAATTGCAAACTTCTTCCAAGGTTTCCGTTTTGATGCTCACCCTATGGCTATGCTATGCGGTGTTGTGGGTGCGCTATCTTCTTTTTACCATGAAGATCTTGATATTACTGATGCAAGTCAACGTAAAACAAGCGCAATTAAGTTAGTTGCAAAACTACCGACTATTGCTGCTATGGCTTACAAAACAAACATTGGTCAACCATTTGTTTACCCACGTAACGACTTAAGCTACGCAGAAAACTTCTTACACATGATGTTCTCAGTACCTGCTGAAGAGTACAAAGTTAACCCTGTTACAGCTAAAGCCATGGATAAAATCTTCATGCTTCACGCTGATCACGAGCAAAACGCATCGACTTCGACCGTTCGTCTTGCTGGTTCTTCAGGTGCTAACCCTTATGCATGTATCGCGGCAGGTATCGCATCACTTTGGGGCCCTGCGCACGGCGGTGCTAACGAAGCATGTTTAAACATGTTAGAAGAAATCGGTTCTGTTGATCGTATCGACGAATACGTAGCTAAAGCAAAAGATAAAGCCGATCCGTTCCGCTTAATGGGCTTTGGTCACCGTGTTTACAAAAACTTCGATCCACGTGCAACAGTAATGCGTCAAACGTGTCATGAAGTATTAGAAGAGCTTAACATTCAAGATCCACTACTTGATATTGCTATGAAACTTGAGCAAATTGCCCTTGAAGACCCATACTTTGTTGAGAAGAAACTTTACCCTAACGTAGATTTCTACTCAGGTATCATCTTAAAAGCAATCGGTATTCCTACAAGCATGTTCACTGTAATTTTTGCAATGGCACGTACTGTAGGTTGGATCACGCACTGGGACGAGATGCTATCTCAACCTGGTCATAAGATCAGCCGTCCACGTCAGCTTTATACTGGTCACACACACCGTGATTACGTATCAACTGACAAGCGCTAATTAATTATTATCGTTTATAAGGCCGCTTTTGCGGCCTTTTTTATTCCTATTTCAATTATTAATGGTTGAGAAATATCGTAAAGCCATTACAATTCCCGCTACTTTTTATTGTTTGGTTTTTCTATGTTTACTGTTGAAAAAATTCGTGCTGATTTCCCTATTTTAACTCAACAGATAAACAACCAACCCTTAGTTTATTTAGATTCTGCTGCAACATCACAAAAGCCTCAATCAGTAATTACGGCGACTGAACGATTTTACACACAGCAAAATGCCAATGTTCATCGTGGCCGCCATACACTTAGCGAGCAAGCAACCAGTGCCTATGAAGCAGCCCGCGACAAAATAGCCCGTTATTTTAATGTCCAAAGTCGTGAAATTGTGTGGACTAAAGGCGCCACCGAGTCGATTAACCTAGTAGCCAATGGACTTAGTCAACAACTTGATAAAAATTCAAGTATCGTAATTAGTCCACTAGAACATCACGCTAACATCGTTCCATGGCAACAACTCGCCATGAAAACCGGGGCATCCTTACATGTGCTGCCAATTCAAAGTAATGCAACAATTAACATTAATGCCTGTGTTAAATTTTTAAAATCAGTTAAACCTACTGTTTTTGCTATCACGCACGCATCCAATGCCTTAGGGAACATTACTAATCTGGGCCCATTACTGCGCACTGTTGATGAGTTTAATACTATTACTTTGATTGATGGTGCGCAAAGCGCAATGCATTTACAACCTAACTTGCAAAGCCTTGACTGTGATTTTTATGTGTTTTCCGCTCACAAAATGCTTGGCCCAACAGGTATTGGCGGGCTCTACGGGAAATATGAACGACTAAATTCGCTACTTCCCAATCAAACCGGTGGAGAAATGATTGAAAGTGTTAGTTTAACGCACAGTACATTTCGCGATGCACCTGGTAAATTTGAAGCAGGCACCCCAAATATCGCCGGTGTACTTGGCTTTGCTGCCGCAATTGATTATTTAAATAGCTTAGATAAAGTCGCAGTACATGCACATGAACAAATGCTGTTCAGCTACGCTATGAGTAAACTTAACAATATTGACGGCATAAAAATTTACAGTGATATTGACAGTAACATAGGCACAATTTGCTTTAATTACAAAGACGAACATCCGTTTGATATAGCAACATTATTAGATGGCTATGGCGTTGCAGTTCGCAGCGGCCATCATTGTACTCAACCATTGATGACGCATTTGGGTATTAATGGCAGCGTTAGAGCAAGCTTTGCCTTTTACAATACAGTCCAAGATATTGATGCTTTTATTAAAGCACTGCAAGAATCCATCGCTTTATTAGATTAAAAGTAGATATGAAATGAATAAAACGTTTAAAGAACTCGCTGATACGCTAAATAATTCCCCAGCCTGGCAACAAAAATACCGCGAAATTATGCTTTTAGGAAAACAATTACCTGCCATGCCAGAGGTTTTAAAGACACCAGACGCGCTTGTACCTGGTTGTGAGAGTAAAGTTTGGCTGTATCTAGACTTTGATCTACAGGAAAACTGTTTGGTTATAATTGGGGATTCAGATACACGTATTGTAAAAGGCCTGCTTGCGATTATTTTATCATTATATAATGGCTTAACCCCAAGCCAAGTTTTAGCCATTAATGCATTTGCAGAGTTTGAAAAACTAGGTTTGATATCTCACTTAAGCCCATCGCGTGGCAATGGCATAAAAGCCATTGTCGAACGTATTCAAACAATGGCTAAACAAAAATCCCTTTAAGCTTTAGCTAACCGCTGTTTTTTATCTAAATATTTGCGAACCGCTTTGGCTGCTACAAAAAAGCCAAAGCTGCCTGTGATCATAGTTACTGAGCCAAAACCGTTATTACAATCCATATTCATAGAGCCATCTGCGTTTTGTTTTGCATGACACACGCTACCATCTGAACCTGGGTAAACTAATTGCTCTGTAGAGTACACACAGTCAATATTAAATTTACGCTTAGGGTTGCTACTAAAGTTGTACTGTTTGCGTAAAATATAACGTACTTTAGCGAGTAAGGGATCTTGAGTAGACTTTGCCACATCACCAAAGGTAATTTGGCTCGGATCTGTTTGTCCACCAGCGCCACCGGTTGTAATAATAGGTAGTTTATTACGTTTACAGTGAGCAATAAGTGCAGCTTTTTCTTTTACCGCATCAATACAATCAATGACATAATCAAAACCTTGAATATGCTCGCGTATGTTATCTAAAGTAATAAAATCATCAATGACTTCAATTTCACACTCAGGATTAATTAGCTGGCATCGTGCTTTCATGGCATCAACTTTAGCCTCACCTACGGTACCTGTTAGTGCATGAATTTGACGATTCACGTTAGTTGCACAAATATCATCAAGATCTATTAATGTAAGTTTACCAATGCCTGTTCGTGCTAATGCTTCTGCAGCCCAGCTCCCCACACCACCAATACCAATTACACAAAAATGGGCATTTTGGAGCCATTCAAATTGTTGTTGTCCGTATAAACGTTTTATACCACCAAAACGAATATCTATTACAGAATCTGTCATTTACCAGTCCAAGTTCCAAGGCGTTTGCCAAGATTGAAAGTTATCATGTTCTATTAGTTGACCAAACTGCGTGTTGCTGTTTGGCTTGCAAATAAACTCAAAGCGCTCACTTTGCCATGTGAAGCACAATGCATAAGCATGCAAATAGGTACGGTCGCAAGGCGTACCACCATAAAGCACATCGCCTAAAATAGGTGCTGCTAAACTCTTTAAAGCAACTCGCAATTGGTGCGTTTTTCCAGAATAAGGCTTTAAAATATACCCGCGTAAATTTGCCGCTACACTTAAGGAATAAAACCGAGTAATTGCCGGGTTTTGGGTGGTTTTTAAAAGCTTAAAGCTACTGCGACGAGACTTAGCCATATCCCCTTTTACCCAGCCTTGCTTTTTCTTTGGCTTCGCGTCTGATAAAGCCAAATAAAACTTTTCAACCTCATGAGCGGTGAAAAGTCGAGTAAACTCAGCGGCAGCTTGGCTACTTCGCGCTAATATAATTAGCCCTGAGGTAACTTTATCTAATCGATGTACGGCAAATAACTTTTCATTTAATTGTTGCTCAGCTAAAACCACAAAACCTGGGCCTTCTTCACTATGGAAGCTGAGTCCTGGCGGTTTTTCAATAACAAAAAAATCATTATGCTCAGCAACAATCGTTAAAGGGTGTTGGCTCGTCACTCAGATTTACTTTTTAAATAGTTTACAACACGTGCTAAATCTTCAGCTGTGTCAACGCCAGCATGCGGTGTGACACGGGCTTGCTCTATTTTAATTTGATAGCCATGATATAGCACACGTAATTGCTCTAGCGACTCTAATTGCTCCAGCGGTGAAGGACTAAGTTCAATGTATTGTTTTATAAAACCAACGCGATAAGCATAAATACCAACATGGCGTTGATAATACGTGTGATCGACTAAAGTGCGATTATCACAGTCCATCATATGAGCGCGATCGAAAGGAATGCTGGCCCGAGAAAAATAAAGCGCATTTTTATTTACATCACTCACCACTTTAACAGCATTAGGATTAAAGACTTCCTCACTATCTTCTATGGCCACACTCAAGGTAGCCATGGGGGCTTCAGAATCTGCTAATAAAGCGGCAACCTGAGACACATTTTCTGCTGCTAGTAGAGGCTCATCACCTTGAACATTGACAACAATGGTATCATCACTGAGCTGTAATAAATCCATTACTTCAGCCAGACGCTCAGTTCCAGACTGGTGATCTTCCCGGGTCATCAATACATCGGGGGTAAATGCACTTACTGCATCAAACACTTTTTGATGATCGGTTGCAACAACGACTTTGCTTGCCCCTGAGGCAATTGCTTTTTCATAGACATGTTGGATCATCGGTTTACCGCAGATGTCCGCAAGAGGCTTTGCCGGTAACCGCGTTGATGCAAAGCGAGCTGGAATGACAACTACGAATTCCACTTTTCAACCTCTTCTTGACTCAATTCACGTGCCTCGTTTTCTAATAACACAGGGATATCATCTACAACTGGGTAAGCTAATTTTGCTGCGGTACTAATTAATTCGTTATTTTCTTTATCTAAACGCAATTTGCCTTTACACACTGGACAAGCGATTATTTCTAGTAGTTTTGTATCAAAGGCCATTTAGTATCCCTTTTTCTTTGAGTAATAGGTGTAGTTTATTAATTACCGCATCAGATGGCTTAGCATCCACGGGTAGAAAATACCAATTTGGTTTAGCGAAATCACGGCATTTTACCGCATCTTTCTCAGTCATAAAGACAAATTCATCGTTATATTTTTCAAAATCACTTAATGTGTAGGCATAATGATCACGAAAATGTGCCGTCGATAGTAATTCTATGCCAGTTGCTTGTAATGTGCTTTCAAATCGCTTTGGGTTACCTATAGCACTCACTGCATGACCATGCGTTATCGAATTTACTGTGCTTTTACCCGTTGCAACGTTTAATAGTGCTGAGGGTTGTAGCTGATAATTAAAGAGGTTAGTACCACCATTTTCAATTACTAAATCAACACTGTTTAAACGTTTTTGAGTTTCTCTTAATGGCCCAGCAGGTATTAACAAGCCATTGCCAAAGCGCCGCTGACTATCGACGATACAACATTCAATTTGCCGACCCATTTTATAATGCTGCATGCCATCATCAGAAATAATAACGTCGACATTATAGTGTGCATTTAAAAGCGTGATATTTGCTTTACGATCAGGCCCAACAACAACCGGACAGCCTAAACGGCGCTGAATGAGCACAGGCTCATCCCCCGCTTGCTTTGTACTAATTGAACCATCAACAATAAGAGGATATTCTTCAGCTGAGCCGCCATATCCACGACTGATCACAGCCACGTTTAAGCCCTGTTGCTGTAAATATTGCGCAAGCCAGATAACAAATGGTGTTTTACCATTCCCCCCGACACTGATATTGCCAACGACAATAACAGGTACGTCACTGTGATAAGCTTTAGTGAACCCTAGTCTGTAACCTAGTCTTCGGAGCGTTGAAATCAGCCAAAACAGCCCAGCCAAAGGTAATAATAATAAGGTTAAAAAACTGAACCCTTGATACCAACTTTGTTCGACTTTATTCACCCTTGCTCACCAAATTGCATTTTACAAAGCGCAGCATATGTACCGTCATTTTCTAGTAGAGAGTGATGGTCGCCACTCTCAATCACTTGACCGTTGTCAATGACATAAATTCTGTCGCTATTTTCAATGGTCGATAAACGATGGGCAATGACGATTGATGTCTTATCTTTCATTAAATGATCAAGCGCTTGTTGGATCAGCTTCTCAGATTCAGTATCAAGGGCTGATGTTGCTTCGTCTAAAATCAAAATAGGGGCATCTTTTAATATTGCCCGAGCAATGGCGATACGTTGGCGTTGCCCACCAGAGAGCATTACGCCATTTTCTCCTACCATGGTATTTAATCCATCAGGTAAGTCTTTCACAAATTCCCATACATGGGCTTGTTTCGCCACGGCTAGCAGCTCATCATCGCTCAGCTGACGAGAAATACCATAGCTGATATTATTAGCAATGGTGTCGTTAAATAACACCACTTGCTGCGATACTAACGCAAATTGTTTGCGTAAATCGGTTAGTTTGTAGTCGCTAAGAGCAATACCATCTAATAAGATTTCACTGGGTGCCTGCAAATCATAATAACGCGGTAATAAATTTGAGATAGTTGACTTACCAGAGCCTGAACGGCCAACTAACGCGATACTTTCACCCGCGTTTATAGTCAATGATAAATTACGCAACACAGGCTCTTCTTTTGTTGGGTAGTTGAAAGTGACATTTTTAACTTCAATCTGACCTTTTACTTTTTCAACACTCACTGTCCCGGTGTCTTTTTCTACTTCTTCATCAAGCACTAAAAAAATACTTTGTGCAGCAGAAATACCCCGTTGTAAATCGCTATTAACGTTAGCAAGTTGTTTCAATGGGCGAAGCAACATCATCATTGAAGAAATAAGCACGACAAAATCGCCTGAGCTTATGGTGTCGATCATCGACGGCATAGAAACAACAAATAAAATCACTGCCATGGCACTGGCTGCTAAAATTTGAATCACTGAGACACTCAGCGCTTTTGTCGCATCCATTTTAATACGTTGCTGGCGGTTATGATTATTGATAGTCGCAAACTGATCAATCTCTTGCTTTTGGCCACCAAAGCCATGTATCACTTTATGGCCACTGAGCATTTGTTCAGAGCTGCGGGTCACTTGCCCCATCGCTGACTGAATGTTTTTGGATATATGACGAAAGCGTTTTGACACCACGCTGACAATAACTGCCACTAATGGAATGATGATCAAAAATATTAAAGACAGCTTCCAACTGGTGTAGAACATAACCGTCAGTAAAAACACCACAAAAGCGCCCTCACGCACCACGATTAACATAGCTTTAGTAATCGCTTGTTGTACTTGTTCAGTATCAAAGGTGATTTTCGATATTAAATCGCCAGTAGAATTTTTATCATGAAACGAAACGGGTAAATGTAGAATATGCTCAAATAATTGTTGGCGTAATGAGCGCACTACTTGCGAGCCAACATAACTTAAACAATATGAAGACATATAATTGAAAAAACCACGGCCAAACACTAACCCCACAACAACAAAAGGCGCATATTTTAACACGTCGTTATTACGCTCATTAAGTCCTTGATCTATAAAAGGCTTCATGAGCTGGATAAATAATGCATCCATAGCAGAATAGCCAATCATGCCAACTACCGCTAAAATTGCGATACTTTTATAATCACCCACATACGTTAATAAACGCTTATAAATTTGTGATGTAGTTTGATCCATAACACTCTCTAATTCATAGTCTACGAGTATTGTAGCCTCCAGCAACACAAAACTAAACTCAATCTTTTAGAAACCAATAACTTTGTGAACGCGCATAGGCTATTTCATAATCGTGTTGGTAAAACTTGATACTAATTTGACCATGTTCAGCAGTTGAGTATTGCCGCGCGTTTATATCGTGATAGCGCTTAGTGACTTGCTTATGGGGTAAACCCCACTGCCCTTTGTAAGATGTTGAATGCAACACAACCTGAGGACTTACCGCATTAATAAATTCTTCACTTGATGATGTTTTACTACCATGATGGGGGCTCAACAATATAGTACTTTTATAAAGTTCACCCTGCCTTATTAAATCACGTTCTCGTTGCGTGGCAATATCACCCGGTAAAAGGACGCTAAATTTGCCATCAGAGATATGAATTACACATGAATTGTCATTATCAGAGCTAAAATGTCCTGAATTTTTACTAACACTAAAAACCAAGCCTTGGAAATTAAACTGCTGTGCTATACATATCTGCTGCGCCCCATTAGGTTGAAGACGCGCCAATGTATTTGCATACCCTAATGCGAGCCAATCAGTTAAACCTCCCGCATGGTCTTTATCCATATGGCTGATCACGGTGTGTTTTACGGTAATATCATTATTTTGCAAGTGAGGGAGTAGAGTTGAGTTCACCCGTGTGTATTGGTTAAAGTAAATAGGCCCTAAATCATACACAAAGCCTTGTTTATCTTTGCTGATCAGCACCATAGTCCCGTGCCCCACGTCAAATACATCAAGCTGCCATAGTGGCTTCGACTGTAAAAAACTGTCTAGCAAAGCTATCGCGACAGGAAATAGCGCAACTAATTTTTTAACTGGCAGAAGATAAGCGATACTCGCACTAAGATAAAACGATTGCACAAAAAACAAGCTTACATTACTAAAACTTAACCAGCGATACCCAGACGGAATAATAAGTAATGCGCTAAAACTGCTACTTAATAAATGGTCTAACCCATTTATAACTGGCTCTAGGCTAACAATACTCGCCAATGCTGTCAGTAACACTAAAGCCGGCATAATAACAAAGCTCAACAAAGGAATAGCGATTAAGTTTACGACAAGACCGATGAGGCTAACCCCATTAAAATAATAGAGAGATAAAGGCAATAGGCCGACAAAGAGTGCGCATTGAATCATCGTCAAATTTTTCAGCAATGCAAAAAACCCAGCGTTTAAACTAGCTAATTTATTTATAATTAAAAAAATAATAGCCACGGCTGTAAATGAGAAATACAGGCCTGGATTTAGCAAACTAAATGGGTCTATCAATAAGGTGAGCACCAAAGCAAACAAAATACTGCGCCACTTTAATGCTTGCTTAGAATAATAATAAACAAGTAAATAGCTGCCCAACATAATTAACGCACGTGTGGCTGAAACCAAAAAATCACTTAAGATCACATAAAAGAAAGCTAAGCTAAAGCCACCCACACTATAAATTAGCGATAAATTCATCGTCTGCTTGAACATGCTTATCAAGCAATGCAAAACCAACTTAGTAATGAAAAAGCCAATACTGAACATCAGTCCAATATGTAAACCCGAAATTGCTAATAAATGGCTCAGTCCAAATTCTTGTAATGTTTGTTTTTGCTCATAAGACATTAGCCCCCTATCGCCAGTTAATAAGGCGTAGTAAAGCCAGTTCATTTTAGTACCCTGATAAACCTCGCCAATGTAATGACGATAGCTATTAACGATCGTGGCTTTACTGGGCTTACGAATAGATAAAGACGAGCCAGTTTGTTTTGCTTTATAAAATAGCCGCTGTGAAAATGCGTACAACTCTTTATCAAAACCATGAATGTTTTTTTGGCTGCGATAGTGAGTAAACTTTAGCCAAGTTGTGATTTTATCGCCCGGAGCTATTTTTCTACGGCTCTTTATGCTGACAAGCGCATTAGGTGTTTTGAAGTTTATTTTGCGTGTGTTGTCGATTAATTTTGCTTTGAGATAATAGTTATCTCGGTTAGAAATAATTTCAACAACTTCAATCGTAACGAGAGTTGATTGATTTTCATCCATGTTTTGCAGTGAACTGGCATAAAAACAAGAAAAATGTACCCAAACACATAAAATCCCGCAAATAAAACCTAACAATACGGGCAAAAACGGCTTAAAATACACGCTCGTTATCACTATAGATAATGTTAAGAGAGTAAATACAAGGGTCTGATAATAAAAAACGGTTATCACACAACCAATCACAAACCCTATGCTTAACCACACAGATGTAAATGGTTGCTTTAAATGGCTAAGAAAACGATCCAACGGTTTTTACCAGATCACAATACGATTAAAGATCATAAATTATTAAAAATTTTTGGTCGTTTACTGCACGATGCCAATTTATGGCACCTTAATCGTCGCTCCGCGCGTGGTGCATTTTCTGTTGGATTATTTTTCGCTTTCATCCCTGTTCCCTTTCAAATGGTTTTAGCTGCGGCACTTGCCATTCCCTTAAGAGTAAACCTCCCTATTTCAGTGGCTGTTGTTTGGATCACTAACCCATTAACAATGCCACCTATATTTTACTGTTCTTATTTAGTCGGCACGATTGCATTAGGTCAGCCTGAGCAACATTTTGCCTTTGAGCCCAGTTGGCAATGGTTTATTGAAAGCCTAACCACGATTGGCCCAGCGTTTTTAGTTGGCTCGTTTATATGTGCAACAGCGGCCTCACTATTCGGTTATTTTGGTATCGATTTGCTCTGGCGACGCTCTGTGCGTAAAGCTTGGATCAATCGCCATAAAACTAACTAAACTGCTTGTTTAAATATAGTCAAACCCTCGCTTTGTACCAAATAAGATACATATTATTTTAAGATCAAAAAAGCCAGCTAAATTAGCTGGCTTTTTATTACTGGTACTTTAAAACGTAATTAACGTACTTTAGCGTCTATATCGACTAAATCAGTTAAATGACATACTTCACCGCCATGAGTTTTAATACCATGCTCACCAAAATAGTCACGTTGTGCTTGAACTAAATGACCATTACTTGGTGTTGTCAGCGTTGCAAAATAAGTCTGTGTTGAACTTAACACAGGGAATGCTAAGCCTGTCATCATTGCTTGACCGGTGATCTTACGCAATGAAATGGCTTCTTTTTCCAGTGTATCGATAAACTCAACACCTTGTGCAATATTATCTAAATAATCAGCACGGATAATACAACCTGCACGCCATGTTTGTAGCGTTTTAGCTAAATCTACTTTCCACTGGTGAGCTCTCGAAGCACCTTTAATTAACGCAAGGCCTTGGCGATAGGCTAATAAACTCGCCAGTAAAAACGCTTCTTTTAACTCTTCTAAGTCAAGGTCAACGTCGGTTGTAGACTTAGCAGCGTAAGTCATTTCTTTTGCAGCATGAGTATCACAGGTATTAGTTAAGTGACGAGCTTGCACAGCAGCAACTAATGACGGTACAGCAATACCTAGCTCTAATGCATTCTGTGCAGTCCAAAGACCAGTACCTTTAGCGCCGACTTTATTATCAATTAAATCGACTAAAGCCTCATCATTATCTGTTTCTAAAGATAAAATATGGCTAGAAATTGATAATAAGTAACTGTTTAAGTCACCTTCTGACCATTGCTCAAATATTACAGCTACTTCTTTAGGTGAGCGGTTTGTGCCTAAACGCAGTAACTGGTACATTTCAGCAATGAGCTGCATCAGCGCATATTCAATACCGTTATGAACCATTTTCACAAAATGGCCACTGGCTGACTGACCAACTCGAGCAAAACATGAATCGCCTTTGTAGCTTGCTGCAACCTTTTCAAACCATGGCTCTACACGCTCCCAACCGCCTTCTGAACCACTTGCCATCATAGCAGGTCCATGGCGTGCGCCTTCGGCACCACCCGAAATACCCATAGTGGCAAACTCAAATTTATTTTGATACTTTAATTTACGAGTAATGCCATCTTTGTAGTTACTGTTACCACAATCTACAATTATATCGTCACATTCAACACCAGCTTCGACAAGTTCAGTACATACCTTGTCAACTAGTTCACCGGCAGGAACCAACAGCAAAATTGAACGAGGTGCTGTTAGTCTTTTAACCATGTCATTTAAATCAGACACAATATGCAGACGCTCCGCCATGCCTTGAGATTTAGCACAACTTAATAATTCTTCGCCCGCATCGGGGTTTTTATCATAAGCTACGAGTGTCAGCCCTTTTTCTATCAGGTTTAGAGCCAGATTTTTACCCATAACGCCTAACCCTACTAATGCAACTTGCATTTAGTGTCCTCCTCGGTAACAACTATTGGTTAGTAAATGAAAATAATACCGCGCGCATTATACCCAAGCCGCTCAAAAATGCGAGCCTGAGTTAACGCCTGTTAACTAAATACGCGTTTAATTTATTATATCAAACAACTGTCAGTTCAGGGATTATTTAACAGCAATTTGAACATTGACTGAGGCTGACACCGGTGTCATAATGTCGTAATATTAATTTTGTATAAATATTGGCAGCAATTAAATAACACTTTGTTTATATAGTGTGTTACCACTGCCTGAAACATCCTATTTATGTATAAACATAAATATTTAAAAACGAATATAACCGTCAACCTGCTTACCCAGTAAGCCCACAGGAGAATTTGATGCTTAGACGCACAAAAATAGTCGCTACCCTTGGACCTGCAACCGATCGAGATAACAACTTAGAAAAAATAATCCGTGCTGGTGCAAACGTAGTGCGTTTGAACTTCTCACATGGCGTAGCTCAAGACCATAAAGACCGCGCACAAGCTGTTCGTGATATCGCTAAAAACTTAGGTAAACACGTCGCTATTTTGGCTGATCTACAAGGCCCAAAAATCCGAGTGTCGACGTTTAAAGAAGGCAAAGTAACACTTGATGTTGGTGCTAAGTTTATCTTAGATGCGCAAATGGAAAAAGGCCAAGGCGATGTTAACGCCGTTGGTATCGACTATAAAGAATTGCCACAAGATGTATCACCTGGTGATTTACTACTATTAAACGATGGTTTAATCCAATTAACAGTAGAAAGCGTTGAAGGCCACCTTGTTCATACCACTGTTACTGTGGGCGGTGTGTTATCAAACAACAAAGGTATCAACCGTTTAGGCGGTGGTTTAACAGCTCCTGCATTTACTGAAAAAGATAAAGAAGATTTACTTACTGCCGCTGAAATTGATGTGGATTACATTGCTGTTTCATTCCCACGTAGTGGCGATGACATGCGTTATGTGCGCTCTCTTGCTGAAGCGGCTGGTTCTAAAGCACAATTACTTGCAAAAATTGAACGTGCTGAAGCAGTTGAAACTGTAGAAGCTGTTGATGATATCGTACTTGCTTCAGATGCGGTAATGGTTGCCCGTGGTGACTTAGGTGTAGAAATTGGCGATGCTGCATTAATGGGTAAGCAAAAGCTAATTATACGCCGTGCTCGTTCGTTAAACAGAACTGTGGTTACAGCAACACAGATGATGGAATCAATGATTGATAACCCAATGCCAACTCGTGCTGAGGTTATGGATGTAGCCAACGCGGTACTTGATGGCACTGATGCGGTAATGCTTTCAGCTGAAACAGCTGCTGGTGATTACCCTGAAGAAACCGTTGCAACTATGGCACGTGTTTGTTTAGGTGCTGAATCACAAAAAGAAACGCATGTTTCTAAACATCGTTTAGATAGTCGTTTTTCATCAAATGCTGAATCAATTGCGCTATCTGCAATGTATGCAGCTAACCACTTAGACTCAGTAAAAGCAATTGTTACACTAACTGAATCAGGCAGCACAGCTAAGTTAATGTCGCGTATTAGCTCTGGTTTACCAATCTTTTCATTATCTCGTCATGCAAGTACGCTAGGACAAACAGCCCTTTACCGTGGTGTTTACCCTGTGTTCTTTGATTCGACCAAATGTGAAAAAGATAATATGGTAAAAGATGCACTTAATACCTTAGTTGAAGCTGGTTCACTTCAATCTGGTGACACAGTGATCATCACACATGGTGATGCAATGGAAACTGTTGGTGCAACTAACACCATGAAAATAGTGACAGTGGCTTAATTAACCACTTCATTAATTACTAAATAGCAAAAACGCGAGCACACAAAAGCTCGCGTTTTTTGTTTATTAAAAAGCGCTTGTTAAACTAACTAGGCCTGAGCACTATTAACTTGCTAATGCAGCTTTTACTTTATCACGATAGCTACGGCTTACCTTTAGCTCCTGGCCATTATCTAGCACTAGCAAATATTCACCACTGACCTGAGTCACCAATTTGCTTATTTGTTTTGTATTAACTATTGCGCTGCGGTGTACACGAACAAATAACTGCGGATCAAGTTCTTGCTCAAGCTCTTTCATGGTTTTACGTAAGATATGTGTTTGCCCATCTTGGCAATGTAAACACATATAATCACCCGCTGCATCAACCCACTGAATTGTCGCAACCGGAACCCGTATAATTTCACCCTGCTCTTTTACTGCTAATGATTCTGGGTATCGTTTATCTGATAAAGTATCACCGGTGGCTAATTTTTTTAGGATTTCTTCGCAATTATTGCCGGTAATGCCCGCGACAAAACTCGCTAATTTTTTCTTATGGGCGTTATCTTGTTGCGTTTTTAAGTAGGTATGCACTTTTTCTACCGCCTGTTTTAGTCTGTTGTCATCGACTGGTTTAAGAATATAATCTAAAGCATGTATTTCAAATGCTTTGACCGCGAACTGATCAAACGCCGTAACAAATACAATAGCAGGTAATGCCCTTACACTTTCACTGAGTGCTCGCGCCACCTCAAAACCATTCATACCTGGCATTTGAATATCTAAAAAAACTAAATCTATTTGCCCTGCTTGGCATGCATCGATTGCTTCTTGGCCTGAACTACACAGTTTAACAATTTCAATTTCGTCAAAGTCTTCAAGCCGCACCGCCAAACCTCTACGTGCTAACGGTTCATCATCGACAATCAGGGTTTTAATCTTGCTCATTTCTTAACAGCCTTTTCAAACGGAACGCGCAGATTCACTTTTAATCCACTTGGCGTATTATGTGATAATACAAACGAATAATTATTCTCATACAAGGTTTTCAATCGGTCTTTGGTATTTGCAACACCAACCCCTTGAGAGTTAACTAATTGACCATTTTGTAACTCAGTACCTGGTCCATTATCGCCTACTTCCAATAATAGTTCATTAGCAAAAACTTGTGCTTTAATATCAATCTCCCCCCCTTCGGCTAAATGGGCGATTGCGTATTTAATTGAATTTTCGATGATCGGTTGCAAAATTAAGCTTGGTACTAAGGCATGCTTAGCTTCTTCGCTTACTTCCACGTTTACTTTTAAGCGCTCATCAAAACGAACTCGCTCTATTTCAAGATACAGCATTAACGCATGCAGCTCTTGCTCAAGGGGGACTTTTTTAATCGGATCGGTATTGAGTGTATAACGTAAAAAGTCACTTAACTTTGACACCATTAAGTTGGCATCTTTGTTTTCTTTTACCAGAATAAGTGTGGATATCGCATTGAGTGTATTAAACAAAAAGTGAGGGTTAAGTTGATATCGAAGCATTTTTAATTGTGCTTCATGCGCCATAGTAGTCGCTTTTAGTGCTTTTTGGCGCTCACTTTGTAGTAATTGATAATATTTAATACCAAAGTACAGACCACTCCAACACAAAATTATGTAAACGGAGTCTAAACCTTGTTGAAAATAATAAAACCATTCGTTTGGTCTGTAACCGTGACGATAGATTTCCCAAAGATTAAACTTTTGCACCACAGCCCAGAGTGTCCCTGTCACATAAGATGCACTGAATACAACCAGCATTAACACCCATGGAGAGGCATTCCAAGCTTTGCGATACATATAACGTAGCGGTACTGTCATTAAACAACCTGCATACGCATTTAGCACGATCACGAAAACGTAAATGTCGCGCATTTCAAAAACTTTAGAGCCAATATAATTAACGAGTGCGTAACCTATCCAACCCGCGACTTGTAAAACCCAAAAGAAGCGTTGGCGGTTATCAACTAAGGATTGCCAGTTCAAATTTATTTTTACCTTAATTATTTGTATTTATTATATCGGTTTAGTAAGTCGCTGATCACTACTTCTTGTCTTACTTTTTAAGAGCCTTACCGCAAATTTATTTTCTTTCAGGCACAAAAAAAGGAGCCTCAGGCTCCTTTTCAATACTTATTTGTAAAAGCTTAAGCTGCCGCTAGGCCTTCTTTTGCTTTTGCAACAAGCGCTGCGAATGCAACTTGGTCATAAACAGCGATATCTGCAAGGATCTTACGATCGATTTCTACAGAAGTCTTTTTAAGACCATTGATAAAACGGCTGTAAGACAGACCATTTTGACGTGAAGCAGCATTGATACGTGCGATCCATAATTGACGGAAAGTACGTTTCTTAGCACGACGGTCACGGTAAGCGTATTGACCCGCTTTAGTAACAGCCTGGAAAGCTACGCGGTAAACACGTGAACGTGCTCCGTAGTAACCTTTTGCTTGTTTTAAAACTTTTTTGTGACGTGCACGTGCGACAACGCCGCGTTTAACTCTTGCCATTTCTAAAAACCCCTATTAAGCGAATGGTAACATACGTGAAACTAGACCATGGTCATTCTTATGAACCATCATCTTAGGACGTAGGTGTAACTTACGCTTAGAAGTTTTCTTAGTCAGAATGTGACGAAGATGCGCTTGTTTACGCTTGAAACCGCCTGAAGCAGTTTTCTTGAAACGCTTAGCTGCGCCTCTGTGACTTTTTAGCTTATAAGCCATTGCAATAACTCCAAATGTATTGCTATAAAATTAGTAAGCAGGCGTGAGGTATATTGCTATAACTCCACTTTTAGGCCTAACTTACTGCCATATTCCGGTGAAAACTCAACATAAATGCTGCAGTTTTACTTTAAAACCGGTTAACTCAGGTGAATATTCGCATATTACTTGCAAACCTGAGCTAAATTCGGTGCGTATTCTAGCTCGTTTATTACTTTTTAGCAATAGGGGCCATCATCATAACCATTTGACGACCTTCAACGCGATTTGGGAAAGACTCTACTTGCGCAAGATCTTCTAAATCAGCTTTAATACGGTTTAATAATTCAATACCAATTTCTTGGTGCGCCATTTCACGGCCACGGAAACGGATAGTGATTTTAGCTTTATCACCCGCTTCTAAGAACTTACGTAAGTTACGTAGCTTAACCTGATAATCACCTTCATCCGTACCAGGACGGAATTTGATTTCTTTTATCTGGATTTGCTTTTGTTTCTTCTTCTGTTCTTTTAGTTCTTTGCTTTTTTCAAAGATGAACTTACCGTAGTCCATGACCTTACACACAGGCGGCTCAGCATTTGGGCTGATCTCTACTAGATCAACACCTGCTTCATCAGCCATAGCTTGCGCATCTCTTAATGTTTGAATGCCAGCTTGCTCGCCGTCGATGTCGATTAAACGAACTTCTTTAGCTGTAATTTCATCGTTGATACGATTTTTTTGAGCTGTTTGTTGCCCTTTCTTGCCGCCTCTAATGGTACGTTCCTCCAAGAATATCAAATATTAAGCGTGTAGTTAGCTTTTGTGTTAGTGCCCTACACGCAAGATTTTTATTGTCGATTTTTAATTTCTTCACTAATTTTAGCGACGAAATCATCAACGTTAAATTTGCCCAGGTCTTCACCTGTGCGGGTACGTACTGCCACTTCTTGTTGTTCAACTTCTTTATCGCCAACAACAAGTAAGTATGGAATACGTTTTAATGTATGTTCACGGATTTTAAAGCCAATCTTCTCATTTCTCAAGTCAGCAGCGGCTCTAATTCCAAGTTTATTTAATTTTTGTACAATTTCTTGCACATAATCCGCTTGTTTATCGGTGATATTCATAATCACCACTTGCTTAGGCGCAAGCCACGTTGGGAATAAACCTGCATATTCTTCGGTCAAAATACCAATAAAGCGTTCAATAGAACCTAAAATAGCACGGTGGATCATTACTGGCGTACGACGCTCGTTGTTTTCAGCAACATACGTTGCACCTAAACGACCCGGTAATGCAAAATCGAGTTGCACTGTACCACATTGCCACGCTCTGTCTAAGCAATCGTACAAAGTAAATTCAATTTTCGGTCCGTAGAAGGCACCTTCACCTGGCAAATAATCAAATTCGATGTCATTTGCTTTAAGTGCATCTGCCAGTGCTTGCTCGGCTTTATCCCAAATTTCATCTTCGCCGATACGCTTTTCAGGACGAGTCGATAGCTTAACAACTATTTTTTCAAAGCCAAATGTTTCGTAAGTGTCATAAACCATTTTAATACATGATGAAACTTCTTCCATCACTTGCTCTTCAGTACAGAACACGTGAGCATCATCTTGGGTAAAACCACGTACACGCATTAAGCCATGTAAAGCACCTGATGGCTCGTTACGGTGACAACAACCAAACTCAGCCATACGCAGTGGTAAATCACGGTACGATTTTAAGCCTTGGTTAAATATTTGTACGTGACCTGGGCAATTCATTGGTTTAATGGCGTATTCACGTTTTTCAGACTCAGTGGTAAACATTGCGTCTGAATATTTATCCCAATGGCCTGATTTTTCCCATAACGAACGATCCATCATCATAGGACCTTTTACTTCTTCGTATTGGTACTCACGTAATTTTTCGCGAACAAAATCTTCTAGTTCACGATAAATACTCCAACCATCATTGTGCCAAAACACCATACCCGGCGCTTCTTCTTGCCAATGCCATAAATCAAGCGCTTTACCGATACGACGGTGATCACGTTTTTCAGCTTCTTCCAAACGTTTTAAATAAGCTTTTAGTTGCTTTTTATCGCCCCATGCTGTGCCATAAATACGTTGCAGCATTTTGTTTTCTGAATCGCCACGCCAGTAAGCACCTGCCACTTTCATTATTTTAAAGTGTTGGCAGAACTTCATATTTGGTACGTGTGGACCACGACACATATCAACATACTCTTCATGATGATACAGGCCAGGACGATCATCTTTAGCGATGTTTTCGTCTAAGATTTCAATTTTGTACGTTTCGCCACGCGCTGCAAATGTATCGCGCGCTTCTTGCCAGCTGACGGTTTTTTTCACTACATCGTAGTTTGTTTTTGCAAGTTGTAGCATGCGCTTTTCAATGGCATCTAAGTCTTCTTGGCTTAGTGAGTGTTCCATATCGATATCATAATAAAAACCATTATCGATAGTTGGACCAATTGCCATTTTCGCTTCTGGGAATAACTGCTTAACAGCATGACCAATTAAGTGAGCACATGAGTGACGAATGATCTCTAAACCATCATCGTCTTTCGCGGTGATGATTTCTAAACGAGCGTCTTCAGAAATTAAATCGCATGCATCAACACGGTCGCCATTAACACGACCAGCAATGGTCGCTTTTGCAAGACCAGGACCGATATCATTGGCTACATCAAGAGTGCTAACAGGGTTTTCAAAACTACGCTGACTGCCGTCAGGGAGGGTAATAACTGGCATTATAAATCCTTTGTACAGTGGTGACGCCTACAATGCATCACATGTATTTAATAAATTAAAAATAAATAACTCGACAACGCTTTTACGAATAAGCATTGTTATGATTAACCGTTGACGGTTAACGCACTTGATGAGTCTTCATAAGTGCAATAGTATTGTCGCGCCTGACACCGTGAAATACAAGTATTTACAACGACAAATTGACAAATAAGCTGCGCATTTCATACTTAACTTAATTTTTGCTGTGAGAAATAATTATGAGTCATCGAAAACCGATACGCATTGCCAGCCTAAATCTATTAAACTTTGCCGCCCCGCCCTATTCTTTTTACCAATTGCATGAACGCTACAACGCAACACAATGGCGACAAAAACAAGATTTTATCCGTAATTTTTTAATCAATAGCCAAGCTGATATCGTTGCCTTTCAAGAAGTGTTCAGTATTAAAACGCTCGAAGTGTTATGTAAGGAGCACGGTTATGATTATTTTGAAACTGTCGCAGTACCGAGCCACGACCCTCTTTACCCACAAGTATTATTTAACCCTGTTGTCGCAATAGCCGCTAAAATACCAATTATGCAATGCCAAGCACTTACACCATGCACTGAGTTACTTGAATACCTCAATAACCAAAATGAATTTAAGTTTAATCGCACACCTATAAAATGCAGTTTTACCCTGCCTGAGCTTGGCACTGTATATTGTTATGTAGTGCATTTTAAATCACAACGGGTCCACTCCATGGCTCATATGTTAAATATTCATAATCAAGATGATCCATTACTTAATTTATTACAGCAAACCGTAGGCATGATGCAATCGCAAATATCTCGTTCACTTGAGGCGTCGATTGTTTATTATGATGCGCTAAAAACACAGCGAGAGAAGAATTGCGCAACCATAGTAATGGGTGACTTTAACGACTCAATACACAGCCCTGCGCTATCATTTATGACGCAAGGCTTTCACCCAACTCGCTGTGAACCCTGTAAAGAATTAGCACAACCGGTTGTCGGCTTAACCGACGCGTTTAACTTAAGTTCACAACACCAACAAAACAAAACCAAGGCACCGAGCCATTATTACCAAGGCCGAGCAAACGTACTAGATTACATTCTCGTTTCGGGGCACTTTAATAGCCAATGCGTGCTCGCAAAAGTGGACACATTAAACTATATAAGTTTTAACGATCACTTGAAGCCAAACCAAATTGAAGAAGATATTTGCACCAGTGACCACGGTGGAGTGGCTATTGAAATTGGTTTTTAAAATGCACTGCTTTTAATAAGCTTAATTGATATAATGACACTAACTAGATATTTAGAGATAAACCAATGAGAACATGTGGTGTAGAAATTACCGGTAGTGATGTACTACTTTGTATTTTAAGTAAAGATAACGACGTATTTGATATTCGCGACGTGCGCCAAACTCGTTTTACCTTAGGTAACGGTAACGACACAGAGATTATGCGTAAATTCCAGTTTGATTTTGCAAAACTTATGCAAGATTACCAAATTGACTCGGTTGCCATTCGCGAACGCCAGCCTAAGGGGAAATTTGCGGGTAGCGCAAAAGGCTTCAAAATGGAAACTGCTATTCAACTCATCGACAACCTTGATGTGCAGGTGCTTAGCCCTACAATCATCAAAGAGCAACTTAAGCGCAACCCAGTACCGATTGACTTTGAAGATACCGGCCTTAAAAAATACCAAGAAAATGCATTTATCAACGCATACGTCTACATTATGCGTAAAACATACCGTAGTGATGACGTGTAAAAACAGCTAGACACTTTTTCCAAGCTACACATTAAACGCGAGAGAATAAGCAACTTACAGAGTGTTTTGTTCCTCGCGTTTTTTATTCACACTTTTATTTGTCTACAGCCTATGTTTTCTAGCATTGTATACTCCTGCAAAAATGAATTGCATCGTAAAGCACACACTAGGCTTGCAGTGAATAGAAGTTAATCTTGGCGTTTAATACAATAGTGGTGCTATTTTAATAGAAGGTAATATAATTTTTTTACGCTTGAGTATGATATTTACAGAACTGACAGAACGACAGCATGATAGATTTGCGTTTGATGGATGGATAAAAAGAACACATATACATACTTCTAATGAATAATGGCGGTGACGGAGAGATTCGAACTCTCGAAAGGTTGCCCTTTACACACTTTCCAGGCGTGCTCCTTCAGCCACTCGGACACGTCACCGCAAGCGTCATTTCATAACGCGTCGTAATAGTATGTAATAGCGCACATTGGTGCAAGATTTTTTTCAGCATTGTATTTCAATTGCTTAGTATATAAACAATATTACGTATACTTAGCTCTTTACATAACCTAAATATATTTAAATTTAAAAATAAACGATATTCACACCTTCGTTCATTTACAAAAAACGCCGAAGTTAATACCTCGGCGTTTAAGTGTTACTCAATTAACAAGTCTACAATGACTTAATACCCATGTTGTATAAAGTGAAACCATATATATCTGCATACTGGTCGATGATTTTGCTCGTTGGAGTACCAGCACCATGACCGGCATTAGTTTCAATACGGATCAAGTACGGATTACTTCCCGCTCCTTTTGACTGAAGCTCTGCAGCAAACTTGTATGAATGAGCCGGTACCACACGATCATCATGATCGCCCGTTGTCACTAATGTAGCAGGATATTCAACCCCTGGCTTCACGTTATGAACAGGCGAATACGCTTTTAGGTAATCAAACATTTCTTTATTTTGTTCGCTGGTGCCATAGTCATACGCCCAACCTGCACCGGCTGTAAATGTATGATAACGAAGCATATCAAGCACACCTACCGCGGGCAGTGCAACTTTAAACAATTCAGGTCGTTGTGTTGCCACTGCACCAACAAGTAAGCCACCGTTTGAACCACCACGAACAGCAAGGTAATCACTTGATGTGTATTTTTTCTCATTTAGATATTCAGCAGCAGCAATAAAATCATCAAACACATTTTGCTTTTTGAGTTGCGTACCTGCATCGTGCCAAGCTTTACCATATTCACCACCACCGCGAATATTCGCTACCGCATAAACACCGCCCTGCTCAAGCCATGCTGCGATTGTAGAGCTAAAACTTGGCGTTAAACTTACATTGAAACCACCATAACCATATAAAATAGTTGGGTTTTTACCATCAAGTTGGGTATCTTTTTTATACGATATAATCATCGGTACTTTAGTACCATCTTTTGAAGTATAAAATACCTGCTCTGATGTGTATTGCTCTGAATCAAATTGCGCACCAGACTTGCGGTATACCTCAGACTCACCTGACTTCACATTAAATGCATAAGTATTCCCAGGCGTTGTGTAATTAGCGAATGAATAATAAAGTGTATCACTTTCTTTTTTACCGCTAAAACCACGTGCAGTGCCTACGCCTGGTAAGGTAATTTCACGTACTAACTCACCTGACTTATCAAATTGCTGAACTTTTGAAATTGCATCAACCATGTATTTTGCAAAAAAGTAACCGCCACCTTTAGACATACTTAAGACATTGTCTGTTTCTGGGATCAGATCTTGCCAATTATCAGGTGTTGGATTTTGGGCATCAACCGTGACCAGTTTTTTATTAGGTGCATCTAAGTTAGTCACTAAAAATAGTTTACTGCCATCGTTATCAAGTAAATAAGTATCCGATTCTGTGTGCGCTAAAATTGTTTTTAGTTCGCTATTAGCTTTTGTTAAATCTTTAATAAATAACTTATTACCAGATGTAGAAACACTAGCAGAAATCAGTAAATAGCGGTTATCACGAGTTACAGACGCACCAATATAACGATGTTTTTGTGCATCAGTGCCGCCATAAATTAGTTCATCTGAGCTTTGAGGTGTGCCTAATTTATGAAAATAGACTTTATGTTGATCTGTTTTTGCAGATAACTCACTGCCTTTTGGTTTGTCGTAGCTTGAGTAGTAAAAGCCTTCATTTGCTAACCATGAAATACCACTAAACTTAACATCTACTAAGTTCTCTTCAATAGGCTGTTTAGTTTCGGTGTCGATTATAATAATTTTGCGCCAATCACTGCCGCCCTCAGAGATTTGGTAAGCCGCCAAAGAGCCATCTTCTGAAAATGTAAGCCCAGACATCGACGTAGTGCCATCTTCACTAAATGTATTAGGGTCTAAAAAGACTTCCGCTTCGCCATCACCAAGTTTACGAAACAAAACATACTGATTTTGCAGACCGTCATTTTTATAAAAATAGGTGTATTTACCTTCAATAAATGGCGCAGTGACTTTTTCATAATTCATTAACTTTTCAAGGCTGGCTTTTAGTTTGTCACGATAAGGTATGTTATCAAGGTATGAGAATGTTAAATTGTTTTGCGTTTTAACCCATTGCGCCGTCTCTTCGCTCATATCATCTTCTAACCAACGATATGGATCTGCTACTTTTTCATCAAAATACACATCAACAACAGCGCCTTTTTTAGTTTCAGGATAAGTTAACTGTTCAGTAGTTTGGCTTTGCACTTTTACATCTTCTTCAGTTTGAGTTGATGTTGGCATCTCTGAACATCCACTTAGTGCTACAATTACAGCACAGGCTAATGATTTTTTTAACATGTATTATTTTCTCGCAAGTTAGTTTTTTATACGTTATTAATTTACAGTTAATAAGTCTAGCATAATGCGATTAGATAATGTTGAAAATGTAAATAGATGTAAATTTAATATATACAATAATAAACAGAGGCAAAATGACAACACAAAAAGCATTCACATCGTTTAAAGATTTTTACCCTTATTACTTGTCTGAGCACAGCAATAAAACCTGTCGAAGACTCCACTTTATTGGCAGTAGTTTAGTTTTATTAGTGATAGCCTATGTTGCTGTCAGCTTTAATTTTATTGCACTTTGGTCACTCCCTGTTATTGGCTATGGTTTTGCTTGGCTCGGCCATTTTTTCTTTGAAAAAAATCGCCCTGCGACCTTTAAACATCCTTTTTATAGTTTATGGGGAGATTGGGTTATGTTTAAAGACATACTGATTGGCAAAATACACTGGTAAGGCGCCTGTTTTAATTTACTGCTAATGCTATAGTAGCGATAATTTTTGCTATTTAAGATATTAAAATGTATCGATTATTCGAGCGGATGACTAAACCGTTCCCAGAACAACAGCCGACTCAGCCACCAGCAACCTTATTCGCCTTTTGTCGCCATTACACAAAAGGGATGGAACTGTCCTTAGTTCTTATGTCTCTCAGTGCTGCCATGTTGGCTATTTTAGAAGTGTCTTTGTTTAGCTATATGGGTCAACTCGTTGATTGGTTAGGCACTTATACTCCTGACACACTCTTCGTTGAGCAAAAATCCGAACTCATTAAAATGGCTGTGGTATTGCTCGTTGTTTTACCTGTCGTGGTGTTTTTCCATTCCGCCATTTTACACCAAGCACTACTGGGCAATTACCCTATGTCAATTCGCTGGTTAGCACATCGCTATTTGTTGCGTCAAAGTGTTAGCTTTTATCAGAACGAATTTGCTGGGCGTATTGCCACCAAAGTAATGCAAACATCTCTCGCTGTACGTGAAACCGTGATGAAGTTACTTGATGTACTGATGTACATCGTGGTTTATTTTGGCGCTATGGTGTTTTTAGTTGCAGAGGCTGATTGGCGGTTAATGCTGCCATTACTCGTGTGGCTTGCACTTTATGCAGCTATCCAAATGTACTTTGTGCCAAAACTTAAGCGTATTGCGAGCTCACAGGCGGATGCCCGCTCTGAGATGACAGGCCGTATTGTTGATAGTTATACTAATATTTCAACAATTAAACTGTTTTCATACACCCAGCGTGAAGAACAGTATGCCAAAAACAGCATGGATGTATTTTTACAACCAGTTTATAAGCAAATGCGGTTAGTATCCAGCTTAAATTTTTGCATTAATAGCCTTAATTATTTACTTGTTTTTAGTGTTTCTGCTTTGTCTCTTTATTTGTGGTCAATCAGCGCAATAAGTGCCGGCGCCATTGCTATTGCGGTTAGTTTATCGCTGCGTTTAAATGGCATGGCACAGTGGATAATGTGGGAAATTAGTAGCCTATTTGAAAATATTGGCACGGTGAGCGATGGTATGAAAACCTTATCGACCCCCATTGATGTTGATGATATTCCCGATGCAAACACCCTTGAGGTCAGTAAAGGCGAAATACACTTCTCAAACGTATTTTTTAACTATGGTAAAGCAGCCAATGAGACTAATCGTGGCCCGGTGATCAACGGGCTTGATTTAAACATAAAGCCAGGCGAAAAAATTGGCTTAGTGGGTCGTTCAGGTGCAGGCAAATCAACACTGGTTAATCTATTACTGCGTTTTTATGATGTTGACAGTGGTGAAATAAAAATCGATGGTCAAAATATTGCTAAAGTCAGCCAACAAAGCTTAAGAAAATACATTGCAATGGTAACCCAAGACACGTCCTTACTACATCGTTCTGTTAAAGAAAACATTCTATATGGCCGCCCTGATGCAACAGAGGAGCAAATGCTAAATGCAACAAAACAAGCTAAAGCCATGGAATTCATTGAAGATTTAGAAGACAGTAAAGGCAATAAAGGCTTCGCTGCACAAGTAGGTGAACGCGGCGTTAAACTTTCAGGTGGCCAGCGTCAACGTATCGCAATTGCACGTGTGCTACTGAAAAATGCCCCTATCTTAATTTTAGATGAAGCAACCAGCGCTCTTGATTCTGAAGTTGAAGCAGCGATTCAAGCAAGTCTTGATGACTTAATGACAGGCAAGACCGTTATTGCCATAGCACATCGCCTATCTACCATCGCTCAAATGGATAGACTTATAGTGCTTGATGAAGGCGGTATCGTTGAGCAAGGCAGTCATGAGCAATTATTATCTCAAAATGGCATTTATGCCGCGTTATGGGCGCACCAAACCGGTGGCTTTATTGGTGTTGAATGAAGGTGCTAGCGAGTTAGCGAGTTAGCGAGTTAGCGAGTTAGCGAGTTAGCGAGTTAGCGAGGCGTAGCATAATAGGTGCTTTGGACTGCGCAAATTTAAAGTTAAATATACTTCTGTTTTTAGAATACTGAAGTGTATTTAACGCCTCTATAGCGCCATAACTATCTTCAGTAACATCAACTAATGTAGTCTTATCGACTAAAGTATCTCTTATCGCTATTCAGTAATAACAGCATTTCGTACCTATTTCCCAATAAATTACCGTTATATCCTAGACCTTTGACTAATCCCAACTTGCTAAAACTTGCTTTACTCTAGGCACTCAATATTTATTGCTTCAACAAAGCTGTATTTAATTTTGAATCAGAGCAGCAAATATGTTGCCGGAGAAGTTATGACAACAACATCACAGGATAAAAATCCATCCAATGCTAACCCCGATGCACACCAAGCAAGTGCAAGTGGTAGTTACGAAAGCCTACATAAACCTAGCTCAGCATTTAACAGCCGAGATGAATACCTAGAGCATGAACTTCAAATCATGCAACCAAAACGTTGGCGAGCCAACCTTCCGTTTAGAGATTATCGCTTTGAGCTTGAAGACACCATTCCAGCAATGGCTGGCACCATAGGTAAAGTTGTTATGGTCGGTGCGATAGCCGCTACCTTTGCAGCGCCACTTGGCTTGAGTGACTCTTTTGTACTTGAAAACGTTCGCTATGAGTTACTTATTGTGGCGTTTTTTATCATCTTGTTTTCTGGCTTCATTTTACCCACAGCAAACTTAGCCGGCACCCATGGCCCGCTAATCCCACTGATCCCCATTGTTGTAGCCGCTGGCGGCCACCCAATGGCCTTTGGCTTATTAATCGGCGCATTTGGCTTCATTCTCGCCATCAGTAAAGGGGGCAGTTTGCTAGCAAGGCTGACCAGTAAAGGGGTATGTGGTGGTTTACTACTCTATCTTGGCTTTATTGGCACAATCTCCCAGGTTAAAAAGTTATTTTCATGGGCTGAAAGTATTGATATGAGCCATATAGCTTTCATTGTTATTTTAGCGACTATTTTGCTTTATGCATTATTAGAGCACTTTAAAAAACGCTGGCTTGCTGTCCCATTAAGCTGTTTAATCGGTGGTTTCACAGCCTTTGCACTCGGTGCCCCGTTTGAATTTAACACAGCACCGGGTTTACCTAATATGAACCCTATGTATTGGTGGGGAGAAAACACCGGTTGGATGCTTGGTTTACCAACCCTTGAGAGTTTTGTTGTGGTTTTACCTTTTGCTGTCTTAGCAGTGGCTATGTGGTCCCCTGACTTTCTCGGCCATCAAGTATTTCAAAAAATTAGTTACCCACAACGTACTGAGAAAGTACAAATGAATATTGATGACACAATGTTAAGTGCATCTGTAAGACAAACTTGTGGCTCTCTTATGGGCGGCTCAAACTTTACCTCATCATGGGGCACGTATATTGTTCCCGCCGCTATCGCTAAACGGCCAATACCTGCTGGAGCAATTTTAACTGCTGTTTTTTGTATCATTGCTGGTATTTGGGGTTACCCAATGGATTTAGCTATTTGGCAACCTGTACTTTGTGTTGCGCTAATTGTCGGGGTTTTTATTCCCCTGCTTGAAGCCGGAATGGAAATGACTCGTGAAGGTAAAACAACTCAATCTGCCGCGATAGTCGTGTTCGCCTCTTCATTAGTTAATCCTGCATTTGGTTGGTCACTCACTATGTTACTAGATAACTTAGGCCTTATTGGCTGTAAAGAACGTAGTGCAGAGCTGAGCCCGATGAGCCGCTGGAAAATCCCGTTAATCATGTTTGTATTATTAACCAGTGTGATGGCAATGGTTGGTATGTTGCCAGGTATACCTGCTTTACTAAGCGATTTTAGACACTAACTTAGCTATTAACCTTATGAGCAGAAAACGTAAAAACCGTTTGCTGCTCATACTTTTACACTTTTAATATGCAGCTAAACGTAACCCTAATAAAACTAACATCACTACATTAGCCCCTACCCCTGCTAAAAAGAAGTAACTACGTGGACTTGGATTTTTTTCTGTCGCGATCGCGTAATACAGCACCATATGAATTAAACGAGCAATCACATAAACCCAAATACAAATTGCAAATACCGCACTGTGGTAGCCAATTATAAATGAAAATAAAACGGTTCCTAAAAATAACGCACTGTTTTCAAGTGTGTTTTGAAATGTACGGTGCGCTCTGAAAACAAAGCTTTCATGGCTTAAATTGGTGTCAATTTTTCCAGGTACTGCATTTTTTTGGCTCGCTTTACTAGAGCTCGCAACCGCCCACTGCGTGAACACTATAAGTAAATATAGATATAGGGCAAAATAGGCAGATAAAGCAAGTTCAGTCATCATTGTTCCTTTTATTGTCTAGATGTCTTGCAGGTGCATAAATTGCGCCGCATATAACCTATTGAATAAAAGTAAGTTTTAAAACCGTTCATACAGCAAGTCTGTAAAAAAAGCCGAATACCTATAAAAACTACATTAATGTAAGTCATGATTTTTTTGAGCGTTCGTAAACTCAGAGTATGCTGTTAATGCTTTTGGCACAGACATAATGGGGTTTTCATTGTGACCAGCCCCTTCACTATAACTAAACTGCCATGTAAGCCCATGCAACTTATGCTGCTCAAGCGCTGTCAATAACCCTTTGAATGAGCTTGTGATAATAGGGTTTTCATTTGCACCTAAACTCAAATATAAGAATTTCCCTTCACCATTAATAGTCCGCAGAGCCTTTTTAAACTCAGTCACCACAATGGAATCGTCATACCAAGCAGCCGGGCTAAATACAAAGTATCCAGTGAATAGCTCTGGCTTTGTACTTAAGGTATACAGTGTAAAACTGCCCCCAGCTGAAAAACCAGATAATATACGGTTGTTATTTAATAGGTAGTTAGATTCAAGGTATGGTAGTAGCTCTTGTTCAATAAATGCTAAGAATTTATCGGCACGACCAAAAATAGTAGGATTATTTTGTGATTCAGGACGCGCATCAATATTTACATTTTTACGCGCATATGGCGGCACTAAATCTCGGTTACGCGTGTCGCTCCAAAACTGATTAGGGATAGCAACTAAAATAGACTCTTCAACAACCCCTTGCTGGGCATACTCAGTTAACGTGTTGTGCCAACGAGAAAGGTTAAAATTACCATCTGTTTTAATAATTAAGGGGTAGGCTTTATTCGCGTCATACTTTGCTGGTAAGCGAATAAATACTTTGCGGTCTTCCTTTAAAAACGTTGAATATATAGTACGGTCATCAAATTTTGATATGTAATTATTAATATAGGCTTTAGCGGTATATGCGACAGCGATAAGTACAACGACCGAAATAAAAGCCACTGCGGCAACTTTTTTCACTTTCATAATAAACTCATTGTTAGATTATAATTACCAATCTAAATTAATAGCTTTGTTTATAAAAGCGCTACGCCTTTTTAAAATGTAAGCAAACATGTTGTAACGTTAATAAGCAAAGAAGCAGTGAACTTCTTTGCTTATTAACAAGTTATGATTTATTTAAAAAAGTGATGCATTTAACCACAAGTGCAACATGATACTCGCAGCATAACCAAGTGCAATAACAGGTGCCCATTTCAAGTGGCCAAAAAATGTATAGTACCCTCTGGCCTGCCCCATTAGAGCAACACCTGCCGCAGACCCTATTGATAATAAGCTACCGCCAACACCTGCGGTTAAGGTGATCAGTAACCATTGACCATGTGACATATCTGGTTGCATAGATAACACAGCAAACATCACTGGGATATTATCAATCACAGCAGAAATAACCCCTAAAAAGATATTAGCCGATGTTGCAGACCAATTACCATAGAGCATCTCAGACATCAGATTTAAATAACCTAAAAACCCTAAACCACCAACACACATAACAATGCCATAAAAAAACAACAAAGTGTCCCACTCGGCCCGTGATACTTTACTAAATACATCAAACGGCACCACGCTACCGAGCTTGGCCAAACGATCATTATCTCCTATTTGTTCTGCATGGGCCTTTTTACGGGCTAAAGAGCCTGGCAACGTCATTCTCAAGAAATAGCCAAAAAACTGCAGGTATCCTAAGCCCATCATCATGCCTAATACCGGTGGTAAATGTAAAAAGCTATGACAAGCAACAGCTGTGGCTATGGTTAATAAAAACAGTGTTAAAATTCGCAGTGCGCCCCTTTTTAGTTCTATTTCTTCATAGACCGCTGAAGGCTGTTTATCTTCAACATAAAAGCTCATAATTGCCGCAGGTACTAAATAGTTCGCTAAAGACGGTAAAAATAACACTAAAAACTCGTTAAAATGAACGAGCCCAGCTTGCCATACCATTAAAGTGGTAATATCACCAAATGGGCTAAATGCACCGCCAGCATTGGCTGCAATAACAATATTAATACAACTTAGATTAATAAATGGCTTATCACCTTCTGCCACTTTCATTACTACTGCACACATTAACAATGCCGTTGTTAAGTTATCTGCTATTGGTGAAATAAAAAACGCTAAAAACCCTGTTATCCAGAAAAGGTTTTTGTAATTAAACCCTTTTTGAATCATCCAAGATCTTAATGCATCAAATACGCGTCTCTCTTCTAGTGCATTGATATAAGTCATTGCCACCAACAAAAACAACATCAGCTCAGCAAATTCCAATAAATTATGCCTAAATGCAGACTCTGTTATACCAGGCATATCATTATTGACATAATAGGCACCAATCAGAATCCAAATCAGTCCCGCAGCAACCAATACTGGTTTTGATTTTCGTAAATGGAGTTTTTCTTCTAACATAACAACTGTATAGGCTATACAGAATATAAAAATACAGAGTAGCCCGACTGCTGACGTTGTTAAATTTAATGATGCCTCACTCGCCATTGCTGGGGAGCAAAAGAGTAGTAAGATTAAGCTATATAAATTGAAGCCTCTTGGTAAGTTTTTCACACGGTACGTCCTGTTTAATTTAAAAACGGTCATTTTATAACGGTTAATTCAGTTTTAATTATTATGGGTGAGGGGTTGTTATAAAAAAGTTGACGTAAGTTACCATAATTTAACGTTAAGGCAATAATACTCAAGTCTAAACAGGTATTATAAAAAGCTATTTTAAATACTAAAAAGTAATGATTAATCACGCTAGCTAATAAAGTTTATTGTTGCACTTTTAACAGTGTGGTTTTACTTGTAAGCTGTAACCCACTGACGAATATCAAACTTATATAGGGTTACTTATGCGATTAGGTCCGGGTCTACTTGTCACCGCCGCTTTTATTGGGCCAGGCACTATTACCAGTGCCAGTTTAGCAGGAGCAAACTTTGGCTTTACACTGATCTGGACACTATTATTTTCGGTTATTGCAACCATACTTTTGCAATCCATGGCTGCGCGTCTTGGTGTTGCTACAGGTTTAGATTTGGCACAAGCACTACGCACTCATATACACACCCCTTTGTTTAAGAAGCTGGCAGCAGTTTTAGTTATCAGCGCCATTGGAGTTGGCAGTGCCGCATATGAGGCGGGAAATTTAAGTGGTGCATCTATGGGGTTAGTTGAGATCTTCCCACGCGTTCACACCCAACTTTGGACTCCATTTATTGCCATTTTTAGTGCCGTTTTACTCTATAGTGGTAAACATAAGGTCGTTGAGTCTGCGCTTATCGTGTTGGTTATTTTAATGAGCTTAGTATTTATTTCCACATTAGTTATGGCAGCCCCCCCGGTTATGCAGGTATTAGAAGGGTTTATCCCACGTATTCCTACCGGTTCTATGACTACAGTACTTGCATTAATAGGCACTACCATAGTGCCATATAACCTATTCTTACATTCTGGGGTGCTTGCTGCACAACATGATAAAAATAGAGATAAAGCCACTATTATCAAACAAACTAACCTAGATACGGGTTTATCCATTACTTTAGGTGGAGTAATCACGTTAGCAATTCTCTCAACTGCCTCGGTTGCTTTTTATGGCACTGATGCTGGCAAAATCAGTGCAGCCAATATGGCAACACAATTAGAACCCTTACTTGGGAATTCTGCACATTACTTTTTTGCTATTGGGTTATTTGCCGCAGGGTTAACCAGCGCTATCACAGCCCCACTGGCGGGTGCTTATGCCGTTTGTGGCATGCTAGGCTGGTCAAATAATATGAATAACACACGATTTAAACTGGTTGCCGTTACTATTTTGGTCTTTGGTGCAGCTGTCGCATCATTTAACTTAGACCCTATTGCAGTCATCATTTTTGCACAAGCGGCTAATGGCTTATTACTACCAATCGTAACCACCTATCTTGTGTGGTTAGTCAATCAAGAGACTGTAATGGGTGGTTACACCAACTCAAAGCGAGTAAACCTACTCACTGTGCCGGTGCTATCTCTGATTTATGCTCTTAGTTGTTATAAACTTTTTAGCTTAATGTTCACTTAGCAACTAAAAACCTACATTGCAAAAATAATTAGATATTACTATCAGACGGCTTAAGCTACTCTTAGTAAAATTTATATAGATTATGGAGAAATAAGAAGAATAAAATTGATCTATGATTTAAACTTTAAGGCTGTTAACTTTTAAATTAACAGCCTTTTGTTAATGTTGTATATAGTATCCGCTACATTAACGCTGTAATGAGGCTGAAAAATCAAGCATGCGATTAAGCGACTTGAGAGCGCCTTCACGAAGGCTCATATCTACAAACACTTCTTTACCTGATGCATCAAGTAATGCTTCCTCAATTGCCTTGAGGCCGTTCATGGCCATCCACGGACAATGAGCGCAGCTTTTACAAGTTGCACCTTCACCTGCTGTTGGTGCGGCTACAAATTCTTTATCTGGGCACAGCTGCTGCATTTTATAAAAAATACCGCGATCAGTGGCCACTATAAACTTCTGGTTACCCATTGTTTGCGCCGCTTTGATCAACTGACTTGTTGAGCCAACTGCATCAGCTAAAGCAACTATTTCAGCGGGTGACTCTGGGTGAACCAATACGCCAGCATCTGGATAGAGAGCTTTCATATCTTTTAGCGCTTTGGTTTTGAACTCATCATGTACAATACACGCACCATCCCACATGATCATGTCAGCACCTGTATTCTTTTGAATATAAGCGCCAAGGTGCTTATCAGGGCCCCAGATGATCTTTTCACCCATTTCATCAAGGTGTTCAACAATTTCAAGGGCACACGATGAGGTAACAATCCAATCTGCACGCGCTTTAACAGCAGTAGATGTATTCGCATACACTACAACCTTGCGATCTGGGTGTTGATCACAAAACGCTGAAAAGTCATCTATAGGACAACCAATATCAAGTGAGCAAGTTGCTTCAAGGGTTGGCATAACCACGGTTTTATTGGGCGTTAGGATCTTCGCTGTCTCCCCCATAAAACGAACTCCAGCAACAATGATCATATCTGCATCATGCTTTGCGCCAAACCGTGCCATTTCTAAAGAATCAGCAACACAACCGCCAGTCTCTTCAGCAAGCGCTTGAATTTCAGGATCAGTATAATAGTGGGCAACTAGGACCGCATTTTTATCTATTAGTAACTGTTTTATACGTGCCTTGTATTGGGCTTGCTCATCCACATTTAATGGAGCAGGCTTCGGAGGGAAAATATATCCTTCAGGCATAATAGTTTGAGCTAAACTCATTTCTCGACCACTTAAATCTACAGTGCATTTATGGGGCGAATTATACGAGAATATAAAACTAAATAACAGTAGTCGTTACGAACTCAGAGGGAATAAAATAGATAATTAAGTGATATCAAGAATGGTGGGTCATGATGGACTTGAACCATCGACCAATGGATTAAAAGTCCACTGCTCTACCAACTGAGCTAATGACCCGCTCTGATTGTGCATGTTGCACTGCGTGAATCCGCCGATTGAAACCATTCAAAAGAATGGTGGGTCATGATGGACTTGAACCATCGACCAATGGATTAAAAGTCCACTGCTCTACCAACTGAGCTAATGACCCGCTCTGGTTGTGCATATTGCACTGCGTGAATCCGCCGATTGAAACCATTCATAAGAATGGTGGGTCATGATGGACTTGAACCATCGACCAATGGATTAAAAGTCCACTGCTCTACCAACTGAGCTAATGACCCGCTCTGGTTGCGCATATCGCACTGCGTGAATCCGCCGATTAAAACCATTCATATGAATGGTGGGTCATGATGGACTTGAACCATCGACCAATGGATTAAAAGTCCACTGCTCTACCAACTGAGCTAATGACCCGCTCTTGCGTTACAAGTTAATGTAACTCAACATAATACGTGAATCCGCCGATTTAAGACCATTCAATTGTTAACATAAAGCCAACTAAAAAATGGTGGGTCATGATGGACTTGAACCATCGACCAATGGATTAAAAGTCCACTGCTCTACCAACTGAGCTAATGACCCGCTCTTTTTTCCGCAATTTGAGTGGTTGAACCATTCGTTTGCTGCGGGCGCTTATAATACTTATTTAAAAAATGAGTGCAACAGAAAATGTCTCTTTTTTTAAGTTTTTATGTCTAGTTGAGCAATTTTAGACCGCTTATGACAAAAAGCAGTCTAATCAGGCTCATTCTACATTTTTGCTAAGCGTTCTGTGGCCAATTTTGCAGCGGTTGTACTTGGGTACTGGTTAATAAGTTCATTCAAGGTTTTTGTCGCTTGTTCTGCTAAACCTTGCTCTTGTAACAAAGTACCTAGCTTTAACATTGCATCAGGGCGCTTATTAGAGTTAGGAAACTCATTAACAACTGCAGTAAAATGTTCAGACGCTTTTACGGGATCATTTTTAATGGTCAGTAACTGCCCTAACCAATAATGTGCATTAGAGGCATACACTGACTCAGGGTAAGTAGTTAAAAATGTTTGAAATTCAGGAATAGCTTGATCATAACGCTTATCCTTCATTATCAATGCCACAGCGCGCTCATAGGCTTCGTTCTCTGATAAGTCAGAGCTTATAGCCTGTGATGATGCCTGTTCAGTATAAACTGGCTGAGCGCTCTGGCTCGGTTGCGAGTATGCTTGGCTAACACGATTCTCAATTTCTTGATATAGCTCGCGTTGACGCTGAAGTACTTTTTCAAGTTTATAGCTTTGTTCTTCGGTGATACCACGAACTTGGCTTACTTCATCTTGCAGTACATTAAGCTGTTGTTGTAATTCAACTTGTAATAGATTTCGCGACTGCATCATATTTTCTAATGCAGCTAATCGTTTCTCAATGCTCGATTGTGAACTTGCAGCTTCTGAAACAGGAGCGGGAGCAGCCCAAACTTGGGTGCTCCCGCTCAATATCATGGCTGCCAAAATAATTTTCGGCTTCATAATGTCTCTAATCTTAGTAAACAAGTACCGCACGGCGGTTTTTAGCGAAAGCTGATTCAGTACGTGACTTAACCATTGGCTTCTCTTCACCATAGCTAACCACTGACATTTGACTAGCTGAAACACCTAAACTTTGTAAGTATTTTTCTACGGCTTGTCCACGATTCTCACCTAGTGCAATATTATACTCTGGTGTACCACGTTCATCTGCATGACCTTCAATCAATACTTTAACTGATGGGTTCTGAACTAAAAACTCAGCATGCGCGCGTAATAGCTCACCGTATTGACCTTGAATTGTTGCTGTATCAAAGCCAAAGTAAATGATTTGTTCTTGACGCAAAGCTTCATACTTTTCACGAAGCTCTTCTTGCGCTTGCTGTTCAGGAGTTAATGTTGCAACTTCAACAGTATCATTTTGCGTAGTTTGTTCAACAGTTCCTTGGTTTGATTGATTTGCAGCGCCTTCATCCAAATCTGAAGATGAGCTACAAGCCGCTAGAGTCATTACTGGCACAGCGATTAACAGGCCTTTTAGTATTTTATTAAGTTGCATGAGTAGATTCCTATATTTAGTAAACTAGCAATTATTATTGCAAGTATGGCGACCATGCTGGTGCCTTTACTTGTCCGTTAAGCACAGGTAAGCGTGCTTTAAAGCGACCGTCCATTGATACCAGCGCCAGTACCTGTTTATTATTATGAAGCGTGCTATAAATAATCATCGAGCCATTTGGTGCTATACTCGGTGATTCATCCAAACGCGTTCGTGTTAAAACTTGAAACGCGCCACTAGCCAGCTCTTTTTTAGCAAGATGGTACTGCCCATTGGTGCGATTTACCATCACTAATTCTTTACCATCTGGTGTAATTGAACCTGCAAGGTTCATGTCACCATCGAATGTCATTCGTTGTGACCTACCAGTTTTTAAATTTAACTTATAAATCTGAGCATTACCACCCCTTTCCGAGGTAAACAGAATATCTTTTCCATTTGGGTGCCAAGAAGGTTCAGTATCTATACTACGGTGATTTGTCAGGCGAGTTTCTTTACGCGTTTGCATATCTAACATATACACTTCTGTTGCACCATTTCTATCTTTTGATAATACTAATAATAGCTTTGTTCCATCAGGAGAGAATTGTGGTGCGCCATTGATACCTTGGTGGCTGGTAATTAATTCTCGTTTGCCAGAATACAAATCTTGAATATAAATTTGGCTTTGGCGATTTTCAAACGTAACGTAAGCAAGCTTAGTTCCATCCGGTGACCATGCCGGTGACATTAATGGTTCTTTTGAACGTAACAATACTTGCTCATTAAAACCATCGTAATCAGCAACCACAAGTTGATATGGCTTGGGATCGGCATCTCGTACTATGACATAAGCAATTTTAGTTAAAAATGCACCGCGCTCGCCCGTCAGTTTTTCATAAACCACATCACTAATACGATGAGCATAACGTCTAAAACCAGACTCAGAAATCACACTTTCGCGAGCTTCTTGTATGTGAGCCTGACTTTTTATTAATTTACCATTGCTCATCATTTGTGTTTCGCCGCCTGTGATTTGGCCGCGAATAACATCAACTAGTTCATAGCTCACTAAATAGCGGCCGTCCGTTTGTTGCTCAACATTTCCGACTAATATCGCTTCTACACCTAAATTGACCCAAGCTGCATAATCAATATCACTGTCTTTGCTCGGTAATTGTGGCATATCATTAATGCTAATAGGCTTAAATTTACCGCTGCGCATTAAGTCCGCAGCAATCACTTCATTGAGTTTTTGCGGTATTGGACCTACTCCCTTGTATTGAAAAGGCACGATAGCAATAGGACGCGCGCCATCAATGCCTTCTGTAATGACAATTTCAAGTGCGGCATTAACCACACTTGTATAGCCAATAACTAAAATTAAACAAACTGCTTTTAACTGGTTGAACATACCATTCCTTTAAAATTGTGGCTTAATTGTTAAGTTAATATTTTTTAATTGCTCAAAAACGTCTTTATCTTTTGATACAGGTAAAGTATCTGCCATGCGAACCGCACGCAATGCTGCTTCACAAACCAGCTTATCACCACCTAACGACTTCACCTGTGTCACGAGCCCATTAAAACCTAAGCGAATATTCACGCGACATTGTTGATTTTTCATTTTCTCATCAATCAACAAATTTTGCTGAATACGTGCCATAATCAAGGCTTTATATTTATCAACTTCAGAAACGACCTGTTGTTGACGTACTTTATTACGTGCTGCTTGCTCTTTGGCTAACTGTTCTTGTAGCATTTGCTCCTGCAATGCTTTTTGTCTTGCTTGCTCAGCAGCTTCAGCACGTTTTTTTGCCTCTAACTCTTGGCGTTTGCGTTCTTCTTCGGCCTTTTTGAGCGCATCTTCTTCAGCTTTACGCTTATCAGCCGCTGCTTTAGCAGCTTGCTCTGCTTCTTGCTTTTGTTTTTCGGCTTGCTGCGCTTTAGCTCGCTCTTTTTGTTCAATTTCCCGTGCTTTTTTAGCTTGAGCTTGTGCTTGGGCGGTTTCTTTTTCTTTCGCTCTGCGTTCTTGCTCTAATTTTTTGATTTGTCTTGCTTCTGCTTCACGCTGCTTACGTGCATCAGACGCTCGACGCTCTAGATCACGAATACGTTTATCTTCAGCACGTTTTTTTTCATTTTCTTTGCGTTTTAGCTCTGCAACTTTTTGTTCAACCATTTTTTGATCGACCGTTACAGCAGCCACAGCATTTTCAGCCTCTGGCATGGATTTAGAATTTAACGTCACTTCTAACACTTTTGGACTTGGCGTATGAAAGTTCGCCGTGCCAAATAATACACCTATAATTGCAAGATGTAACAATACTGACTTTACTACTGAAGCACCCATATTAGCCTTTACTTCCTTCAAATGATTCTGTCATTAAACCAACAGAAGGAACGCCAGCATTTTTTAAAAAATCCATCAATAATAAGACTTCTTGATACGATACTTTTCCTGAACCTTTAATCATGACTGGTGTTTCTGGGTCTTTCATTAATTGTAATTTAATAACTGCAGCAACATCGAGAGCTTCCATCGGTTCTTCGGGATCGGTACCAATACTGACATAATATTTACCTGCTGAGTCTATTGACGCAATAATAGGCGGTGTATCTTTTGTATCTACTAAATCAGACTCTTCCATTTTAGGCAAATCAACTTTTACACCATGGGTGATCAAAGGTGCTGTTGCCATAAATATAATCAGTAGAACCAACATAACATCAATGTAAGGAACTACGTTTATCTCTGCAACAGGACGACGCTTCTTACGCTGATACATTCGCTTTTGCCTCTATTTGTGTAGCTGCTTGACGGTGTAAGATATTTGCAAACTCTTCCATAAAGTTAATGTAATTTGATTCAAGCTTTTCAACATTGTTAGCAAAGCGGTTGTAAGCAATTACCGCAGGAATTGCCGCAAATAAACCCATTGCAGTAGCGATCAGAGCTTCTGCGATACCTGGCGCAACCATTTGTAATGTCGCCTGCTTAACTTCACCTAGGGCAATAAAGGCATTCATAATCCCCCATACCGTACCAAACAAGCCGATGTACGGGCTAATTGATCCTACCGTTGCAAGAAACGATAAGCTTGATTCTAATTTTTCGACTTCACGAGATAACGCAACACGCATTGAACGATGAGTGCCTTCCATAACTATACTGGCACTTTGAAATGAGTTTTTTTTGTGGCGTGCAAACTCTTTAAAACCTGCCACAAACAATGCTTCAATACCCGTGACGCTGTTACGGGATGAAATTTCATTGTAAAGCTTACTTAAATCTATGCCTGACCAAAACTTTTGCTCAAAACGCTTAGCATTTTCAGACGCATTAGAAATAGCTTTTTTGCGCTGAAAAATAATTGCCCATGACATAATAGACATGCCCACTAACGCAAGCATAACTAATTGTACCAATACACTTGCTTCGAGGATTAAATCTACAAAATTAATTCCTGATCCCACAATAAACTCCCAATTCAATTTCTTGTTAAAGTCGTACTTTTATAAAAGTGCGACTATGACCAATAAAATAGCCAATAGTTCTCGTTAGTGTATCTACTGCGCAGTAAACTGACAACGTCCTTGCTACGAATTAGCAGCAAAAAACGTTAAAAAACCAACTGAACGCCTTTTTATTGTGCAACTAACATAAAATAATTGGCCACGATGAAACAACAACATTCAAAAACATCAATCTAAGTCGATTATTTATCAAGTTAAACCCACTAAAACAGCTCGTTTATTCACTATAAGTGCATAAACAATCAAAAAGCCAACAACACAAAAAGCATGTAAAAAATAAACTAATCTATAACATTTAACCAGATCGAATTTAAAACACATAATAACAACAACTTATTTAAAATAAATAAAATTAATGAACAAAAAGAAAACAGAATAAATTTTTTAGCTATTAGTATTTCTTATCCGAAAATTAAATTTTTCTAGTTTGAACAAAACATCGTTTTTACGTATTATTCTCTCATACCGAGCTAGCCCACTAATAGCAAATGCTATTATGCCAGTTCTTAGCAATATGATTTCTGATTTTCCTATTGCTGCGCCTAAAGTACTCATGATAAAACATGATAATTTTAGGCCGTATACCCTGGATTATTTCCTTCAACTTGTTGTTTACCCGCATCCTTATGCGGGTTTTTTTTTGCCTAAAAAACAGAAGAAACATACGATAGAGGTTATTAGCTTAACAGCATGTGAATTTTTGCTGGCAGGTCCGAAATATAAGTCACATAGGGCTGATTGAGGATAAGTTGTAATCAACTAGCCATAAACGAATGGAAGTTGTTAATACACAGCTTTATTGCCATAAAACTGGTACATGCCATTAAGCAGGAAAATTCAGCCTTGTATGAATTAACTACCAATGTACGTGCCTGACAAACAGAAACAATCCTTTAAAAGCAACCACGCACATAACGACAGTTCATTTGAGTCTAATCAGTATTTTTTGGTTGCAGGCCAAAATGATGGTAAGCGTTGTCAGATACGATGCGGCCTCGTGGAGTACGCTGGATAAAGCCTTGTTGAATTAGAAAAGGCTCTATAACGTCTTCGATTGTCTCTTTTTCTTCACCAATGGCAGCTGCAAGGTTATCAAGTCCGACCGGTCCACCCATAAATTTTTCAATGATGGCGAGTAGGTATTTACGGTCCATGTAATCAAAACCACTTTTATCAACATCAATCATATTAAGTGCCAGCTCTGCTACATCAGCGTTTACAGTGCCGTCTGATTTAACTTGTGTGTAATCACGTACACGTCTTAATAATCTATTGGCAATACGCGGCGTACCCCGGGAACGTTTAGCAATTTCAGTCGCTCCATCTTCACACATTTCTAAATTTAAATAATGGGCAGAACGGCCCACAATCGTTGATAAGTCAGCAACTGAATAAAACTCTAAGCGCTGGACAATACCAAATCTATCACGTAGCGGTGATGTTAACGACCCAGCTCGTGTAGTTGCACCTATTAGTGTAAATGCTGGTAAATCTAATTTTATTGAGCGTGCCGCGGGCCCTTCACCAATCATCAAGTCAAGTTGGTAATCCTCCATCGCGGGATAAAGAATTTCTTCAACTTGTGGACTTAATCGGTGAATTTCGTCAATAAACAGTACATCACCTTCTTCAAGGTTAGTTAGCAGCGCGGCTAAGTCTCCTGCTTTTTCAAGCACAGGACCTGATGTGGTTTTAATATTTACATTAAGTTCATTGGCGACAATATTAGCTAACGTGGTTTTACCAAGCCCTGGTGGGCCAAATATTAGTAAATGATCAAGTGCTTCACCTCGGCTGCGTGCCGCTTCTATAAATATTTCCATTTGCTGTTTAACATGTGGCTGACCAGTGTAATCAGCCAGTAGTTTTGGCCTTATGGCGCGATCAACAACATCTTCATTACTTTGCTCGCTTGCGTCTATGAGACGATCCGCTTCAATCATGGTTTACTCACAACATTGATTTTAGAGATTCTTTAATTAGATTCTCTGTAGACATACCCGGCTTACCAACGGCTTTAACTGTTTTTTGTGCCTGAGCCAGTTTATAGCCTAAAGAGACGAGTGCAGATACCGCATCGTCTGATGCATTATTTGCCACCAAGGTGTCATTAGCCACCGGTTCAATAACGGCATTATCGCTAAATGGAGTGAATAAGTCATTACCCCAATCTTTGAGTCTGTCTTTCATTTCAAGTACAAGGCGCTCTGCGGTTTTCTTACCCACTCCGGGTAATTTTACTAAGCTGGTTGCATCTTCATTATTTACACAACTGACAAACTGTTGTGCCGACATGCCAGATAAAATTGCAAGCCCAAGCTTTGGCCCTACACCATTTGCTTTTAGTAACTCGCGAAACAACGCTCGCTCTACCTTGTTATTAAAGCCAAACAATAGTTGCGCATCTTCTCTTACTACAAAGTGTGTATATACAACTGCGTTTTCACCAACATTCGGTAAATCATAAAAGCAAGTCATAGGCATATTTACTTCGTACCCAACACCGCTGACTTCAATAAGTATTTCTGGTGCTTGTTTTTCAACTAACACACCGTTTAAGCGACCGATCATATTTATTTCCTTAATCTTCCTCTAACGGTTTTTGATGCACTGCCCGCTAGTTTAATTAAATTTTGTTCTGAGTGTGCATGGCAAATAGCAATAGCCAACGCATCAGCGGCATCAGCTTGGGGAGTACCAGGTAAGTTTAAAATATTTTTAACCATCTGCTGAACTTGAGATTTATCAGCTCCGCCGTGCCCTACAACTGCTTGCTTTATCTGCCGCGCCGAATACTCAAACACTGGTAGCTCAGCCATTGATGCTCCCACAATGGCTGCGCCTCTTGCTTGCCCAAGCTTTAATGCTGAATCTGGGTTGTGGGCCATAAATACTTTTTCAATTGCAAATGTGGTTGGCGAAAACTGCTCTATCAGTTGGCTAACACCTTGGTAAATCATTTTTAAGCGTATTGGAAATTCATGTTCAGCTAATTTAATACAGCCACTACCTAAATAGTTAAATTTAGCGCCTTGATGCTCAATAACACCGTAACCCGTTAATCGAGAGCCGGGATCGATCCCTAAAATAATAGCCAAACGCTAACCTACACCTATAAATCGTTAATATGGCAATAATGCCAGAGCACTGTATAAATTACCAGTGCATTATTGACTTTATATAAATCAAAAAAATACCCGCAAATGCGGGTACTTCAAATTAATGATAACGTCGATTAAAACTTACGCTAATGAGCGTAGCAAACCTTGCGTGTTTTTGCGCATAGTACGGGCAATCATTAAATAACCTAACGCCGCTACAAATACACCACCTGCAATTGGGCCAATTAGCCAAATATGAGGGTGTAATTTACCTGCCAGTTCAAACATTTCTCTTTGCACAATAAACAGAGCCACGTCGCTTATCAAAGCTGCAACAAACCCTGCAGTAGCCCCGAGCAGTAAAAACTCATACAAAGTGGCATTTTTTATTAACCTGCCTTTCGCACCCAATGTTCGTAAAATAACAATTTCTTGCATACGCTCACCAAGGCTTGCCTGCACTTGCGAGATAAGCACCAGTGCACCACATAAAACAACGATGGCTAATACAAACCCGATTGCGAGCGATACTTGAGATATAGTCGAACGTATTTGCTTAACAAAACTATCAACATCTATTGCATTGATTGTTGGATATGTGCGTAAAAGCTCACTAAAGTCACGTTTTTGCTCAGCTTCAATACGTACCGATGAGATATAGGTTGCAGGAAAGTCTGCCAATACATCTGGACTCAAAATAATAAAAAAGTTAGGTTTTAATGTTGCCCAGTTCACTTTGCGAACGCTGGTGACTTTAGCGTCAAACGATTGAGCGCCAATTAAAAACGTTAACGTATCGCCAAGCTTAATATCAAGTCTATCAAGCATTGATTGTTCAACTGACGCCTCGGCAATTGCCTCGTCAGAAAACCACTGCCCGTCGATAATTTCATTATGAGCAGGCGGCTCTGCGAGCCACGTTAGATTAAGCTCTCGGCCTATACCAGAGCGAGCCTCTTCGTCTTTTTTCTCGTTATCTTCAAGTGAGACTTCGCGAGCAACAAGCTCGCCATTTACCGCATTAACACGACCGCGTATTGTGGGGTAAAATTCTGAAACAAGAATGTCTTTTTGCGCTAAGAACTTATTCACTTCAGGCAACTCAGTTTCAGTTATGTTGACTAAAAAAGCATTGGGTGCATCACTGGGAAGTTGTGACTCCCAATCTGAGATCATGTCATTTTTAAGAACAATCAAAAACAACAGTAATTTGATTGCCAGCGAAAAACTAATTAACTGCACGGCATTGGCATTTGCCCGCTTTTGGATAGATGCAATTGCTAGCGACCAACTGTTACCGGGACGCAGGCCAAGCTTACGACCACCACCAAAAATGAGCCGCGACAAGCCAAATAACAAACCAATTAATACAAGTGTCGAGGCAAATAAAATAGCGGTTATCTTTAAGTTATTACTAAACAGCCACATTAACAAAAACACCGTAACGCCAGACATCGCTAAATGTACTTTACTCACTAATAACTTATCGCCTAAATTACGGCGCAATACCCTTAATGGCGGTATATCGAATAAATCGAGTAACGGTTTAATTGAAAACATCACCGCACAAATTACACCCGTACCGATAGCGACTAACCATGGTTTAATGCTCGCATCAGGCAAAGTGTTATTCATTGATTTAGCTAAATAATCAGTAGCAATACCTTGCAGAGCATAGCCAATTAATAGCCCAATCAAAACTGAGAACACACACACCATAGATAAGTGTAAAAGGTATATTTTACGGATTGTTGCACGGCTACCACCAAGGGTTTTCATCATCGCTACTGGATCATATTGGCGTTCACAATAACGTTTTGCTGATACTGCAATAGCAACAGCCGCTAATATTATGCCTAATAACCCTGCTAATAATAAAAAGCTTTCGGCACGATTTAAGCTCCTAGCAATTGGCGACTGCCTATCTTTAACGCCATACCATTGCTGATTTTCTTTCATCTGAGGTTTTAACCAAGCATAAAAGTCGCTAATGTCACTTTCATCACCAGCGTATAATTGGCGATAATATACTCGGCTGCCGGGTTGGATCACTTGCGTTTTCGCTATATCCGCTTCGTTGAGTAATACGCGTCGGCTACTTGAAAAGATATTGAAAGGCGCATCAGGCTCTTCCACTAATACTTTTTCGATAGTAAATTGCGCAGCTCCCAACTCAACTGAATCGCCTACTTTTACATTTAAAGCATAAAAAACAGACTCACTAAACCAAACATTACCAACACTTGGCCCTTGGGTTGCGACTTCGACATTTGCAGTTAAACTTGATTTAACCTTAAGCTCACCTTTTAACGGATAATGCTCCGACACGGCTTTAACTGAGCTTAATTGCATTTCATCATTAGCAAAAAGCATGGTATCGAAATAAGTCAATGTGGCTGTTTTTAAGTTATAGCTACTTGCTTCGGCTAAGTAGTCGTCAGGTAATGCATGGCTACTTGCCAGTACACGGTCTGCAGCAATAAATGCACTACTCTTTTGTGCAATACTTTGACCGATTCGGTCGGTTACCATAGACAAAGTTAAAACGGTCAATACAGCTAAAGCGATAGCTGCGCAGATCACTGTTAATTCACCGCGACGAAACTCACGGCTAAATAATTTTAACGCTAATTTAGCCCACATTAGCCACATCCTCACTGGTATCTTTTACGAGCTTACCCGCTTCTATTTGCAAAATGTGCTGACATTTTTGGGCGAGCGCATCATCGTGGGTCACTAGAATGAGCGTTGTGCCATGGGACTGGTTTAATTCAAACAGTAGAGATTCAATCATCTTACCGTTTTTGCTATCGAGGTTTGCTGATGGCTCATCAGCGAATAAAATTTTAGGTGTGCCAATAAATGCACGCGCAATGGCAACACGTTGCTGCTCCCCCCCTGACAGCTGAGACGGATAATGCTCTATACGGTGGCTCAAACCTACTTTTTCAAGTAACTCAAGCGCTTGTTGCTTTGCATTTTGCTCCCCTGCAAGCTCAGCAGGAAGCATCACATTCTCAAGGGCAGTCAGGCTTTGCACTAACATAAAAGATTGAAATACAAAACCAACTTTAGAGGCTCTTAGTGCGGCACGCGCTTCTTCGTCTAATGCATGAAGTGGCTCGCCATCTAAAAAGATTTCACCTTCGCTCGATTGGTCAAGCCCTGCCAGTAAACTCAATAATGTTGATTTACCAGACCCAGAAGTGCCCACAACTGCGACTGAATCGCCAGACTTGACATTAAAGCTGATGTCGCTGAGGATGGGCAAATCCCCTTCAAGGGTTGATACTGTTTTCGAAAGACCATTAACCTGAATAATATTTAATTGAGATAGCGCTGACATATGATGTATTCAATCCTACGTTTTATTTTCGTTTTACTGTTAGTAATCAAACCACTTACTGCAGCAGCTGACAACAAAATTTTAATTTTAGGAGACAGTTTAAGTGCCGCCTATGGTTTAAAACAAGAGCAAGGCTGGGTTAAATTGTTACAAGATAAATACGACGCTGAGCAAGTTAATATTCAGCTTGTTAATGCCAGTATCAGTGGTGAAACCACAGGTGGTGCTCTACGTCGCTTAAACAGCCTTCTTAATGAGTTTCAGCCTAGCCATGTACTTATTGAGCTTGGTGGCAATGACGGCCTGCGTGGCTTCCCGATTAAGAAGCTGCAAGACAATTTAACGTCTCTCGTACAAACTAGTAAACAAACGGGTGCACAGGTGGCAATAATGGAAATACATATTCCTCCTAACTATGGCCCACGTTATACAGGCATGTTCACAGAAAGCTTTGCTACCATAGCTAATGAAACAAATAGCTACTTAATGCCGTTTTTTGTACTTAAAGTCGCAACAGATAAAAGCTTGATGCAAAACGACAATATACACCCTAACAAAACAGCCCAACCAATTCTACGAGACGAGATGTATAAATCGATCAATGATTGGTTAAAAGATTAAAATTGTCCTTAGAGCTAAGTATTTACCCTTAGCTCGCTCAATAAACGTTCAAACAAACAAAAGCTTATTGATTTTTCAAAAATATTACGTATATTGCTTTCAAACGTCGGTATGTAGCGCAGCTTGGTAGCGCACTGTCATGGGGTGGCAGGGGTCGAGAGTTCGAATCTCTCCATACCGACCATTTAATCTCCTACTCACCTTTACTTTGCTCCATTTTTACTTATATCCGTGTGAGCTAACATAGCAAAAGCATAGCCACCGATTGCACCAGCTACCAATTGTAAATAGAAGCCCCATCCTCTAGCGCCGGCAATAATGGTAATATTCATAATTGATTCAATCGCTATTAAAACCACAGCAAAAGCGGTGATTCCTGATAAAACAAATAGTTGAATGGCGTATTTATTGTATTTTCTATAAATTAGCCCAGCGACTGAAAATGCGATAGCTAGTGCAACGGCTATTATTGCGCCATAAGTGGGTAGTAGGCCTAACCAATCCTCTAGAGTTAAATTAACGCGATCACTAAAGCCGATCACAACACCTACATTAACTAATTGATTGACAACGTATTGACTATGAAACAAGCTAGCAAGGGTGAATGTTAGTAACCAGGAGGTTAAAAATGAAGGCAATAAACGTGTTAAAAAGCGCATGGTTATCTCAAATTAAAATAAAACCTTTTACTTACACTAGCAAAGGCGTCACTGGTAAACAATCAATCTGTTGTATTACACTATGTTGGCTTTTATCGTTTACAGTACACGCTGGTTCAACATTACCCACAAAACAACACACCATAGCTCCCCTTGCTACTGAGCTTAACTCTCCTTGGAGTATGGTTAAACTCCCTAATTGCACATGGTTAATTACTGAGCGTGACGGCCATGTAGTTATTATAAAAAATAATAAGCAGTCAAGAGTTAAGCTGGCCCTTGATGGCATATACGTTGCCGGCCAAGGGGGGCTGCTCGATATTGTGCTATCCCCTGATTTTAACCAATCAAGTGAAGTTTTTTTCACTTATGCGCAAGGTAATTTAGATGCAAATCGAGTGGTGATTGCTAAAGCGACCTTTAATGGTTCTGACTTTTCTCAACCTAAGGTTGTTTATCAAGTTGCAACGGATAAAGACACCCCTCAGCATTATGCTGGCCGCGCACTAGTACTACCCGATAACACTTTATTATTTTCTAGTGGTGATGGCTTTGATCACCGAGAGCAAGCGCAAGTTATCACCAGTCAACTGGGTAAAACATTACGCATTAATTTAGATGGTAGTGTGCCAAGCGACAACCCATTTATCAAACATAAGAACCTTGCTGCTCAAGCTGTTTTTTCTCTGGGGCACCGCAACCCCCAAGGTTTAGTGTACGATTACGACACCCAGCAAATAGTCAGTCACGAACATGGCCCAGCTGGCGGCGACGAACTTAACTACTTAACTGCAGGCAGCAATTATGGTTGGCCAGTGATAACCTATGGTAAGGATTATTCGCAAGCACGTATTTCCCCCTTCACTGAATATGCTGGGATGAAAAAGCCGACAGTAGATTGGACGCCTTCGATAGCACCATCAGGTATGGCTTATTACGGCTCGAAGCAATCTGCCTTTCCTGCACTGCAAAAGCATGTACTACTCACCACTTTAGTCGACAAAAAACTCTATGCAGTCAATTTAGCTAACGGTAAGTTTAGCCAATCTCATGTATTCCCAGAGATTACTGGGCGTTTGCGGGATGTGTATGTAACAGCAAAAGGAAATATCGGGGTATTAACCGATGGAAAAGACGCAAAGTTATTATTCATTACTCCACAGTGATTAACTTAAATTAAGACGATACCGATTTAACTTGGTCAGTTTCTTCATCATATTTACTGTGGCAGGATAATATTTTATGAATCACAGTAAATCGTTGGGGATAAGTTAAAAAGCGAGCTAGTTGGGAGCAGTGTCATTTTAATTTTTTGCTATATTACGCTTTTACCTAAACCTTTATTTATTTTATGTTGTATGTACACCACATGGAAAATTGATGTGATAAATGGGTTCAACCAAAGTTTGTCTCCTCTATTAGAGCCTGTAATTACATTAATACGATTACGTACCATAATTATCCACGTTACATCAAAAACACTTGAAGCTAAATGAATAGCCATCGAGCTTTTTAAAATTGAAAGATCATGATAATTAACTAAACCATAAATTAAACTGCCAAATGAAATAGTAAATAAAGCAATGGCCGTTGTAATAAACAAGTTAGAGATTTTAAGTTCGGTATGCTGGTTGATTTGGCTTGAAAACCAGTAAAGTTTATATATTAAATATGAACCTATAGTCAGTACGCATAGAACTAAAACCTTCAGCACAGAATCAACTTCAAATATGTCTGTAAGACCTTTTTTCATTTATTCTCCAATGCTTTTACATACACTATAGTTGACACCTTTGCCTACTTCATGTGGCATTTTATCTACCTGAAAATAACCCCAAATAGACAATAATATTAACAAGGCTGGTATTGATAAATGAAATGCCGACTTTAAATCACCTTTCCAGCCTCTGAGAATTTTTGTAGGTTTGTAAACTTTCATTCCCTTGGGCGGAAACTGTTTTTGAGTAATACCTTTATAGCCAATTGGAACAGTAACCACACCAATTATGAAAGCACATAAAAGCGGCATACCTACAAATAACGAATACCACAATACTGAAATTCCAGAATAACCCAGCGGAGAATGACAATGTGCTTTGTCAGCATACCAATAGATAAAAGGAAAAACCCATTTGTTATGAGTGATCATAATAAACAAACCTAGCAACATTGCTAAAAGTATTCTTCTTAATTTTTCTCCTTTAGAGAACTCTTCTGCGTATTCGATAACACTCTCTCCTTGAGTAAAAATTAACGCTTATTGAACACAAGTTTAGGGGGTTATAACACTCCCAAACGGCGTATTTAACCTGCCTTTAATAATTCCACTAAACAACTCCAATGTAAACAAGTAACTACACAGCTTATAAAGCAGCAATTTTAAGCACGCCCTATAGATGAGCTGAAGCTTTAATGCCAAAAGCTTAACCTTCATGTGAACTTGATAAAATCATGGCTAAAGCCTATTCCTACGTGATCGATTTCACACCGAGTTAATTTCACTGCTTGCTAACTGAACCCTTAACAACAAAAAAGCCGCTGTTCGTTACAAACAGCGGCTTCTCTTCTTAAAGCTTAAAACTTACAGCGTTTTATCGATTTCTTCATCCACCATATTTTTTATTTCCTGCCTCACCCACTGGTGGATTGGGCTATTGTGATGAATGAGATGCCAAAATTGTTCAACTTGAAAATCGGCAGTGTAAAACGGTAAATCGGCCACCGTGATGTCATAACGTTTACCTAAGTGAGTGACCAGACGTTTTGGTAAGGTGGCAATCAGATCTGTGTTAATTAATAACTCCGGCACCATCGAAAAATGTGGCAAAGATGCCACTACTTCCCGCTGATAACCCAACCTTTTCAGCTCATGATCCATATCTGTTTTACACAAGCCATTACCAGAAATGATTAAATGTCGGCTTTGGCAATAGCACTCTAACGTCATAGCTTGATTAGCCCATTTATGCTGGCAACACATCACTACAGCATAATTATCATTAAATAAGCGCTGTTTAAACACATTAGTGGGTGTTTCATCTGTGGAATACAACAATAAATCCGCCACCTTTTCCAAGTAGTCATGCAGCGGTATAAATGAATTGTAAGGCACAATTTGTAATTTCAAATTTGGAGCACGCTGTTGAAAACGTGCTAACAATTTCGGCACAATCATCATCATTTCGAAATCCAGCGCCCCTATAGTGAACACGCCTGAGTATTGCATAGGGTCAAATTCATCATCCACCAACATATGCCGAATAGTATTGAGTAATACTTCCAATTCGCTACGAAGGTATTCACCTTTTGCAGTTAAACGGTACTCATTTTTCACCTTTACCAACAATGGATCACCAAATTGCTCACGCAAGCGCATCAGGGCACGGCTCACTGCTGGCTGACTCATGTTTAATGCTTGAGCTGCTTGACTAATATGCTTATGAATCAATACCTTTTCTAAGATCGTTAACAGGTTTAGGTCAATACTTCGTAGATTAATATCAGGTACAACCATGTCATCACTTTATATAGTTATGCGTAAATGATCTACATATTATAACAAACATGCATTTTTGATATGTTTGTTTTTCATTTATCTTTTCTTAACCTTATTGAGGAGAGAAAATATGAAACTATCCATCCTAGCTTTAACCCCTATTGCTGCTGCACTGTTTACATTTAATGTAAGTGCGAAAGGCCATGACCATAATAACCAGCGCGCAATTTTATTCCCTGGTGAAACGGTTCAAATCGAAGTCGAACCATCAGCCAACCAATCACTGAAAATCGGCCAGAAAATCAATAGTCTTTATGAACGCCAGTTTGATGACAGTAAATTCACTATTCAAAAATTGGGCAAAAACACCTACTGGATTGGGGTGAATTATTACAACGCTACCGTTGTGGTTTCTAAAGATTCGGTGTTACTGATTGATCCTCTTGGTGATGGCCGGATTGATGCTCTTTTTCAAGGCATTCAATCCATCACCAATAAGCCGATCTCAGCTATTATGTACTCTCATTACCACCTAGATCATGTCGGTGGTGGTAATCAACTAATTGACTTAATTAAGAAAAATAATCCAAAGGTAGATAAGGTCCGTGTAATTGCTAGTCAAGCCGTTACTGACAAGATCAATCACCACGCTGAACTGGACGAAAGCGGTGTAAGAACCCCTAAAGTCCCTGCACCAAATGAAGTGTACGACTTGAAAAAACCTCAAATAGTCAGATTTGGCTCAATAAAGCTGAAGATGATGGCACCAAAAGGTTCTGGTCATACACCGGATAACACTATGATTCTAATTCGAAACGATCGCGTGCTACATTTCGCTGACATGATTAACCCTGATCAATTGCCATTTTATAATTTTGCGGGAGCAGAAGATTTCAATGGTTATGAAACCGATCTCCAAAATCTTCTGAGTAAACAGTTTAGTAAGCATTGGGACTTTATTAATGGCGGTCATGGCAACATCGGTTCAAAAAAAGACGTAAAAGAACTGCTGCAATACATTGCTGATGTTAGAACTGAAGTCGGTAAACAATTGGAAGTGGCGCCCTACACCCCAATTCTGAGGGACGGTAACCACTTCATTTGGTTTAAACGCTGGCAAGAAGAGATCACTAACAATGTGCATACCGAACTAGCGAACAAATATGGCCACATGTATGGTTTCGATTCAGGTGCGGTTGAAACCCACGCAGCCATGATTTTAGCAGATATAATCGATCATTAATTTCACTCGGATCAAACGGCGCTTAAAGCGCCGATTTTTTTGACCAATAAAAAAGCCGCTGTTTGTTACAAACAGCGGCTTATTTTCTTATAACTTACGGCTTAAACCTTAAAGCTATTACTTTATTTAATCACTTCAAGTCCACCCATGTACGGGCGTAGTACTTCTGGCACAATCACTGAGCCGTCGGCTTGTTGGTAGTTTTCAAATATTGCAACTAGCGTACGGCCAACAGCTAAACCTGAGCCGTTTAATGTATGCAGTAATTCTGGCTTTTTCTCACCAGTACGGCGAAAACGTGCTTGCATACGGCGCGCTTGGAAATCAACCATGTTAGAACATGATGAGATCTCACGGTACGTGTCTTGTGCTGGTAACCATACTTCTAAATCGTAGGTTTTTGCAGAGCCAAAGCCCATGTCGCCCATGCATAAAATCACTTTACGGTACGGTAACTCTAATGCTTGTAAGATTTGCTCAGCGTGACCTGTTAACTCCTCGAGTGCTTGCATTGAATCTTCTGGTTTTACTAGCTGTACAAGCTCTACTTTATCAAACTGGTGCTGACGAATAAGGCCACGGGTATCACGGCCGTAACTGCCCGCTTCACTTCTAAAACACGGCGTGTGCGCAGTTAAACGAATTGGTAAGTCTTTTTCGTCATAGATTTCATCACGGGCACTATTAGTAAGTGGTACTTCTGCTGTTGGAATTAAGCTAAAACCTTCTTGCTCTTCGCCATCATCGTTAACTAGTCCTTTGGTGTGGAATAAGTCTTCAGCGAATTTAGGTAGCTGACCTGTACCATATAGGCTGTCGCGGTTAACTAAATACGGTACGTACATTTCTGTGTAGCCGTTTTTATCAGTGTGCGTGTCTAGCATAAATTGTACTAATGCACGGTGCATGCGTGCAGTCGCACCGCGCATAACTGTAAAACGAGAGCCGGTGATTTTAACACCCATTTCAAAATCTAGGCCGTTTAGGTCTTGTCCTAAATCAACATGGTCTTTCACTGCAAAATCATATTTTTTCGGCTCACCCCATGTTGAAATTTCAACATTTTCAGACTCGTCCGCACCCGCTGGTACTGATTCATCAGGCAAGTTAGGAATAGCAAGCGAGATCTGCTTTAACTGTTCTAAAATTGCATCTTGCTCAGCTTTAACACTATCTAGTTGAGCACCTAAGCTGCTAACTGCATCAAGTAATGGTTGTGCGTCTTCGCCTTTTGCTTTTGCTTGGCCAATCGCTTTGGAGCGGCTGTTACGCTCACTTTGTAATTCTTGTGTTTTTACTTGCAGTGTTTTACGTTTTTCTTCAAGCGCGCTGACAGTCGCAGTATCAAGCTCGTAACCGCGTGCAGCTAAGCGCGCCGCTGTTTGTTCGATATCTTGACGTAATAATTTAGAATCTAACATGTTAGTTTTTAACCTTTTTGCATTACCAGCTGAAGGCCCAGCCAAGCCATAAAAATACACACCGTCACATTCAAGACGATATTGAGGGCCATTTTTAAAAAGTGGCCTTGTTGCAATAGCAACAACGAATCCATTGAAAATGTAGAAAAGGTGGTTAATGCACCTAAAAAGCCAATTCCGATAAGGGATTTAGCGGGGCTGACGGTGATAATTTCGCGCTCTATCAAACCGTATAATACGCCCATCAACAATGAACCAAGAATATTAACCGTCAACGTGCCAAAAGGGAATCCCCTACCCAGCAGTTTTAGCATGGTTTCGCTAATAAAGTAGCGTAAACACGCTCCTGATGCCCCACCCGCTGCAATCATGAGGTAAATCTTAAGTGTTGTCATAGCGCTTTAGCTCACTTTGTTGATCACGTTGTTTTAAGTAATCGAGCTTTTGTTTAATTTTTTGCTCAAGGCCACGCTCGGTAGGAAAATAATACTGAGTGTCGGCAATTGGCTCGGGAAAATAATTTTCGCCTGCTGCAAATGCACCTTCTTCATTATGTGCATAACGATACTCGGCACCATAGCCTAAGTCTTTCATTAGATTGGTAGGCGCATTGCGTAAATGCTCAGGCACAGGGTAACTTGGTTCATTTTGCGCATCAGCCTTGGCTTGATTAAACGCCATATAAACAGCATTACTTTTTGGCGCACTGGCTAAGTATAAAGTCGCTTGGGCAATAGCCCGCTCGCCTTCACTTGGCCCTACACGCTGAAAAATATCCCACGCATTAAGTGCCACTTCCATTGCACGTGGATCAGCATTACCTATGTCTTCTGTGGCAATCGCTAATAAACGCCTTGCTACATAAAGCGGATCGCCACCACCAGCCAGTATTCTACAATACCAATATAAGGCACCATCAGGGGAGCTACCGCGCACTGACTTATGAAACGCAGAGATCAAATCGTAAAACTCATCGCCGCCTTTATCATATTTAGCTAAATGTGTTGGCAGAACTTGGCTCAGGATATGTTCATCCACTAAATATTGGCCGTTGTTCTGTGTAGTTAAATCAATCGCTTGTTCAAGCAAATTAAGGACTTTTCGGGCATCACCGTCACTAGCTTGGCACAATGCTTTTTTTGCATTATCCGCAATTGTAATCGTTTTGCTGCTGAGCTCGTCATCATTTGCCAAGGCGCGCTCTATCACTAAATGTAAATCGGCTTCTTGCAATGATTTAAGTACGTAAACACGGGCACGAGATAAAATAGCGTTATTTAACGCGAATGACGGGTTTTCAGTGGTAGCACCTACAAATATAAAGGTGCCATCTTCAATATGCGGTAAAAAAGCATCTTGCTGAGATTTATTAAAGCGGTGTACTTCATCAACAAATAACAAGGTACGCTGGCCGCGACCTTCAAGGTTATTACGCGCTTCACTCACTGCATCGCGAATATCTTTAATACCGGCGGTTACCGCCGACATTTGTATCAAAGACGCGTCAGCGTGATTCGCTATAATTTGCGCGAGAGTGGTTTTACCCACCCCCGGAGGGCCCCATAAAATAAGACTATGACAGCGCCCTGCTAAAATAGCTTGATACAGTGGTTTGTCTTGGCTTAATAAGTGTTGCTGCCCTATGTATTGCTCAAGGTTCGTTGGTCTCATACGCGCCGCAAGCGGGCGCACATCTGGGCTAAAATTAAAGCCTAAGTTACTCACTGTAATTATTCGCCTTGGCTTTGGTCGTCTATTTCAACGTTTTCAGGAATGGTAAATTCAAAGGTTGCCTTGGCTAATTGTTCATTTACCTTGGTATCACTGAAGATAAAGGTTGATGATTGCCCTGAACTGTCCTTAACCAGTAATTTTTCAAGTCCTGTTTCGCCTTGTGCAAATACAATATCGAGCTGTTCAACTTGGCTTTCAACACCTTTGTTTGGTGTCACGCTAAAGCCCGTATCAGTGGCTTTCACTTGGTACTTTTGCCATTGCGCAGGGTCTTTTGAAGTTAATAACACAAACGGAGTTGAATCAATCAAGCTATGGGTATTCATGATGGTTACTTGCTCAGCAAAACTGTCGAAGTAATAGGTTTTGTCACCATTTGATATAAACAAGGTATCGTCTGGACTGGCTTGTTGCCAGCGGATCATCATAGGTTGTTGTAAGGCAATATTACCTTTACCTTGCATGATTGATTGACCTTGCTCATCGTTTACTTGTTGGACAAACTGCGCTTGAAAGCTTTTCAATTCGGCAAGTTTATCTTGTAGCGCTTGGCTGTCACTGGCAATTGCTGTAGTAGATAAAGCACAACTTACTGCTAGTGCTAAATAGTTAAATTTTTTCATTTAATTTGCTCCACTGTTGGGCACTAAAACATCGCGAGCACCGTTATGTCCTGGTGCACTCACAATACCCGACGTTTCCATTTGCTCTACTAAACGCGCTGCGCGGTTATACCCTACACGCAACTTACGTTGTACACTAGAAACCGACACTTTACCGGTTTCAATCACAAATGATACGGCTTCATCATAAAGCGGATCAGACTCTTCATCCGCGTTTTCACTGGCTTCGCCCGGCAGTAATATTTCTTCTGTGGCATCGCCGTTAAGTATTTCATCTACGTAGTTTGGTTTGCCACGTTTTTTCCAATCATCAACCACCGCATGTACTTCGTGGTCGTCTACAAATGCGCCGTGTACACGCACAGGAACGCTGGTTCCTGGCGGTAAATACAACATGTCACCCATACCAAGTAGGTTTTCTGCACCTTGTTGATCTAATATAGTACGCGAGTCAATTTTACTTGATACCTGAAACGCCATACGCGTTGGTATATTGGCTTTAATTAAACCAGTTATTACATCAACCGATGGGCGCTGCGTTGCCAATACTAAGTGAATACCCGCAGCACGGGCTTTTTGTGCAATACGTGCAATCAGCTCTTCAACTTTTTTACCAACAATCATCATCATGTCGGCAAACTCATCAATCACTACAACGATACTTGGCAGTTTATCAAGCTCATCTGGGCCATCTTTCATGCCGTCAGTGTCTTTAAATAATGGGTCTAGAATTGGATAACCCGCTTCTTTAGCTTCCATTACCTTTTGGTTGTAACCTTTTAAGTTACGTACACCTAACGCTGACATTAACTTGTAACGACGTTCCATCTCGCCCACACACCAACGTAGCGCATTGGCGGCTTCTTTCATATCAGTGACAACTTCACACAATAAATGTGGGATACCTTCGTAGACTGAAAGTTCCAACATTTTCGGGTCAATCATGATCATACGTACGTCATCAGGGCCTGATTTATACAATAAGCTTAATATCATCACATTAACGCCCACTGACTTACCTGAACCCGTTGTACCCGCTACCAGTAAATGTGGCATTTTGCCTAAGTCGGCACAAATTGGCTCACCAGCAATGTCTTTACCTAGCACCATAGTAAGCGGTGATGGGTTTTGCTCAAACTTTGGCGCGTCAATGACTTCTGATAAACGCACTATTTCACGGTGTTTATTTGGCAGCTCAATTCCCACGTAGGTTTTACCAGGGATAACTTCAACAACACGTACGCTCACCGCTGATAATGAACGGGCTAAATCTTTAGCAAGGCCGGTAATTTTAGAGACCTTAATACCCGGTGCTAAATCAAGTTCAAAACGGGTAACTACTGGGCCTGGGTATACCCCGACAACCGCTGCTTGTACGTTAAAATCAAGTAATTTAGTTTCAACTAAACGAGATACAGCTTCAAGCTCTTCAGGCGAAATTGGGTTTTTCGCTTTATCTGGCCTATCGAGTAAATCAAGGGTTGGCAGCGGCGCACTTGGTGGCTGCTCTTCTAATAACTGTTCAAACTTTTCTTTCGCTGTAGGTGGCGGCTGATACGTGCTTTTTGGCTTAGGCATAGGTCTCGCTGGTGAAACAACCGTTGTTACTGGTTTTTCAGGCTCAGCTACATGGCTTTGGTCCAATGCGTTTAATGCCGCAGCGGTATCCATTGGCTCATCGTCAATGGCACTAAAGTTGATTTCTTGATCAAGAATATCATCGAGCTCATCAAAAGCATTATGCTGTGGCTGGCTCTGCATTTGCTCAGCTGCAAAGCCTTCACTTGGCTGTTTATGGCTTGGCTCGTCGTTAAAATCAATAGCACTAGGCTCTGTGATTGGCTCATCTGCAATAGATTGTTTTTCTTCTCGTGTCGCTTCGCGCTCTCGATTTAACCAACTATTAAATTGTGCCACTATGTATTTGTATATACGTACGACCCAATCACCTAAAAAGTCAACAAACTGCACCCAAGACACGCCCGTGAGTAATGTAAGGCCGGCAAAGAAAAAACACAGTAACAATATTGATGTACCGGTGAAGTTAAATGCTGGCATCATTGCTCCAGCAATCACATCTCCTACTACCCCACCCGATGAAAAGTTATAAATATCGTCAAAGTTGATACTACTAATTGCGGTGGCTGAAGTGATAAATAAAGCAAAACCAATTACCCGAAGTGCAAGTGTGGTGTAATCAAGCTGGAAAATCTTATGTGGCTGTTTAAATAATAAATAGCCAAATACTTGAATTGCTGCAGGCACTAAATAAGCTAACCAACCAAAGGTTAGCAATAGAATATCAGCAATCCACGCCCCAGCGGCGCCAGTAATATTATTGACGTTTCTAAATTCACCTGTTTGCGACCATGCAGGATCCGCAGGATCAAAACTAATTAACGCACACAAAATAAATATTGCCGCGAAGCTACTAATGATTAGTCCAGTTTCTAATAGTCTTTGTACACCGTTTAGGCGCATAATTCCCTATTCCTCATTTTTCTTTATTCTCACACTTAGCAGTGGAATACCTTAGCAGGAAATACTTTTTGTTGCACTTTATCTTAACCTTGATGGCCTGATTATGAACGGCTTTTTATGATTTACGCGATATAAGGTCGAATAATAACACCTTGCTCACCTTTTACTTCTTCCATCACCACATAAGTACGGCTTTCACTAACATTTGGCAGCTTTAATAAAATATCGCCTAAAACCCCGCGATACTCAGACATATCATTAACTCGGGTTTTTAGTAAAAAGTCAAAATTGCCCGACACCAAATGACATTCAATAATTTCATCGTGTTTTTTTACCGCCGCGCTAAATTCGTCAAATACATCCGGTGATGTTTTGGTAATGGTCACTTCAACATAAACCGATAAGCCCTGCCCTAACTTAGCGGGGTCTACCACAGCCTTATAGCCAACAATGTAACCTTCGCGCTCAAGCTTTTTTACCCGCTCTAAACAGGGGGTTGCACTGAGGCCAACTCGTCTGGCCAGTTCAACGTTAGAAATACGGCCATCATGCTGTAATTCCATCAATATTTTACGATCAATTCGGTCTAATAATTCATGCATTTCGCCAACTAGTTTTTAACACTGTTTATTTGTCATTTTTAGATTATATCACTATATAATACTTTAAAAAAGGTGAGACACACTGGCTTGTCATGAATATAATAGTGAAAAATTTCATCCCGTTCCAACAAGGCAAAAATTATGATTATTGGTGTACCTAAAGAAATTAAAAACCATGAATACCGTGTAGGTATGGTTCCTGCGAGTGTTCGTGAATTAGTAAATCACGGCCACCAAGTGATTGTTGAAACTGATGCAGGTATGGGCATTGGTTTTACTAATGAAGATTACACCCTTGCAGGTGCTGAAATCTTACCTACAGCTGCTGACGTATTTGCAAAAGCAGAAATGATTGTAAAAGTAAAAGAACCGCAAGCTGTTGAGCGTGCAATGTTACGTGAAGATCAAATTCTTTTCACTTACCTTCACCTTGCACCGGATCTTCCGCAAACTGAAGACCTTGTTAAGAGCAAATCAATCTGTATCGCTTATGAAACAGTGACTGATTCTCGCGGCGGTTTACCACTTCTTGCACCTATGAGTGAAGTAGCTGGTCGTATGTCTATTCAAGCTGGCGCACAAGCACTTGAAAAGTCAAACCATGGTCGTGGCATGTTATTAGGTGGCGTACCAGGTGTTGAGCCAGCTAAAGTAGTTGTAATTGGCGGCGGCATGGTTGGTCGTAGCGCTGCACAAATGGCTGTAGGCCTAGGTGCTGACGTTGTCGTACTTGATCGTAACATCGATGTATTACGTGCTTTAGACGCTCAGTTTGGTAATAAAGTAAAAGCGATTTACTCAACGGCTGATGCACTTGAAAAACACGTACTTGAAGCTGATTTAGTGATTGGTGGCGTACTTATCCCAGGTGCTGCTGCGCCTAAACTAGTTACTGCTGAACACATTAAAGCAATGAAGCCTGGCGCTGCAATTGTTGATGTTGCAATCGACCAAGGTGGTTGTATCGCAACTTCTAAAGCAACCACTCACGCTGATCCAACTTACATCGTTGATGAAGTTGTTCACTACTGTGTTGCTAACATGCCGGGCGCTGTACCGCGTACTTCTACGTTTGCACTTAACAATGCAACACTGCCTTTCATCATTAACCTTGCAAATAAAGGTTATAAGAAAGCACTACTAGATGACGCTAACTTCCTTAAAGGTCTAAACGTAATCAAAGGCCAAGTTACTTATAAAGAAGTTGCTGAAGCGTTCAACATGGAATACGTAGACCCACGTACTGCTGTTGAAAATGCATAATTTGCAACACGCATAAATGAAAAAAGCAGCTAAATTTAGCTGCTTTTTTATTGGTAATTTAAAGTTAGATAAAGCGTTTAATTATAAAATCAACTTTAACCCGTTTAGCCTGCCCTAATAACTTCTTCACCGCTTGCGGATAGTTATCCATGGTTTCTAAATCTTCAGGTCCATTAAGGCGTCTACAGTGCTTAAGGATCTCCGCTTTTTCGTTATCGATAGCGGGCATTAATGATTGTTCAGGATCTTCTAATAAAATACCATTTTCAATATCTAGGCCCCATGCACGTGGGTTTAAATTATGGCCACTGAGTAAATGGTTTTTCCGATCAGAGCAAATGCCTTTTAAATGGAACGAGTTACTATCGTGCTTCCACAAATAGACATTTAGGTTCCCATTCGTTATATGACGTTTTTGCGATTTTAAGAATTTATACAAAATCGTTTCATATAAGTATGGTAGCGCACCTATTTTACTAAATGGCTCGCTCGGCGGTAAATAAAAGTCATTGGCGGTTTTATCACCTACCACAATAGTGACTTGCTTGCCCTGTTTAAGCAAACGCCTTAAGGAGCGCATTAACGGTGCAGGAAAATTAAAGTAAGGTGTATATAACACCAGCTCTTGCTCTGTGGTATCAAACAATGATTTTATAAGTCGATTAAGTTCATTGCTACGACGGCCCAAACCTAAAAACAATCTCACCCCAAGCGGCTGTTTATTTTTATCAACTGCATGGGCGTAATTAGCCTGTTTTAATGAACGCATTAATTGCTTTTGTGCCAGTTTAATATCATTAAACTTAGTTAGTGGACGCGTATCAATACGAGGAACTGCCTCAGAGCTTAGTAATTGCCCTTCAATAAAATCAACAACTGAATTACACAAGGATGCCTGATTCACTAAAAAATAACGGTCAAGACGATAACGTTCGTCATGGTGCAAATACACATTATTTAAACTTGCGCCGCTATAAAGCAATGTATCATCTATAACAAAGCCTTTTAAATGTAGCACGCCAAATAACTCTTTCGCTTTAACCGGCACACCATAAACTGCAACGTTTGATTGGTATTTTTGCTGATAATCACAATATAAGCTAGCGTTGCCATCTGACTTAGCTGCGCCAATTAAGCCACGTTGAGCACGATGAAAATCAACCAACACTTTAATTTCCAGCGCTGGATTAGCTAATGAAGCCTGATGTAGCGCTTCGAGAATTTCGCGCCCTGCTTCGTCGTCTTGTAAATACAGCGCGGTAATATAAATACGTGTTTGTGCGCTTGCAATCAAAGCCAGTAATTGTGTGTGGTACTGTTTTGCATTGGTTAAGACGTTAACGTCTTTTGAAGTCAACCCAAATGCGGGTTTTTCCTGCCAAAATAACATAGTTGCCTATTCACTTAGGTCACCCTATTACAGGGTCACAAATCAAAATTAGTTAAAACATATCAAAAAAACTGAGCTTGGTCATGAATTAACGGTGTCAGTTAGATTAATAATGGCCTAATAGTTCATATATCATACAGAACGGTTGTTTTGTGCAATTCTAGTACACAATATTTGACAGCTTTGCGATTTGCTAAAAAAAATAATCGATAGTTTTATTTACTTCCCTCTTGTTTCTCTTAAAATCGTGCACATTAATACGCTATTAAAACGTTTAGGATAAAAACATGAGTGAAGCAAAACATTGTAAGTTACTAATTTTAGGTTCTGGCCCTGCTGGCTACACTGCAGCAGTATACGCAGCGCGTGCAAATTTAAACCCTGTATTGATCACAGGTATGCAGCAAGGTGGCCAACTTACAACAACAACTGAAGTTGAAAACTGGCCAGGCGATGCTCATGGTTTAACAGGTCCTGCGCTAATGGATCGTATGAAAGAGCATGCCGAGCGTTTTGAAACTGAAATCGTGTTTGATCACATTAATAAAGTGGATGTATCAAAGCGCCCATTTACATTGACTGGCGATCAAGGGACATACACATGTGATGCTTTAATTATCGCAACTGGCGCGTCTGCTAAATATTTAGGCTTAGAGTCGGAAACTAACTTCCAAGGTCGTGGTGTGTCAGCGTGTGCGACCTGCGATGGCTTTTTCTATAAAGGCCAAAAAGTAGCGGTAGTTGGCGGTGGTAATACTGCGGTTGAAGAAGCGCTTTATTTATCAAATATCGCAGATGAAGTACATGTAATTCACCGTCGTGATAGTTTCCGCAGTGAAAAAATCCTAGCTGATCGTTTAGCTGAAAAAGCGGCAAACGGTAATGTTGTACTACATTACAACCGCACACTAGACGAAGTACTGGGTGACCAAATGGGTGTAACGGGTATCCGTATTAAAGACGCAAACTCAGATGCAACTGAAGAGCTGGATTTAGCTGGTGTGTTTATTGCGATTGGTCATAAACCAAATACTGATATGTTTGTTGGCCAGTTAGAAATGAAAGACGGCTATTTAGTTGTTGAATCAGGCTTAAACGGTAACGCAACACAAACTAGTGTACCGGGTGTATTTGCAGCTGGTGATGTGTCTGATCACATTTATCGTCAAGCAATCACGTCTGCCGGTACAGGCTGTATGGCGGCATTAGACGCTGAGCGTTTTTTAGATAATTTATAATTTTTTATTACTCTATTTAGGGCTGATTTCTCAGCCCTTTTTTATGCCTTAAATAAAGTTATTCAAGTAAAGTCTAAAATAAAGTCTTGTGTTTACAAAGGACATTCACAGTAATTATAGTGAAGATTCATTTTATATATACAATTAATGGTGTAAGTGCGGTAGGATCTGAAGCCGTGCAATGATTATCGTCAAAGTAACGCAAGTAAAACTAGCTATAATAATAGTTGGGGCATAAAAGCTTTGTTCATTTGGGCATGACGAGAGACTGTAATATAAGTTAAAATGCTCAACTTCATATCAAGTAAAATACCGAGAGTTTTCTATGAGTTTGTATACAAAATATATGGAAGAAATCCAAACCCGTAAAACGGAACTTGGATTAAACCCAAAACCTATCGATAGCGCAGAACTAGTATCTGAGTTAATTGCTCAAATTAAAGATACTGATAACGAGCACCGTAAAGATTCATTACATTTCTTTATTTACAATACATTACCAGGAACAACCAGTGCTGCGGGCGTTAAAGCACAGTTTTTAAAAGAAATCATTCTTGGTGAAGAATCTGTTGCAGAAATCACTCCTGAGTTTGCATTTGAGCTTCTTTCACACATGAAAGGCGGCCCATCAATTGAAATGCTACTTGATTTAGCATTTGGTGATGACGCAGCAATTGCAGCCCAAGCTGCTGAAGTTCTTAAAACACAAGTATTCTTATACGATGCAGATATGGCTCGCTTAAAAGCTGCATATGAAGCAGGCAGTGCAATTGCTAAAGATTTGCTAGAAAGCTTTGCAAAAGCAGAGTTTTTCACAAAGTTACCTGACATTGAAGAAAAAATCGAAGTAGTAACTTATATCGCTGGCGAAGGTGATATTTCAACCGATTTACTATCACCTGGTAATCAAGCTCACTCTCGTGCTGACCGTGAACTACACGGCCAATGTATGATCACACCTGAAGCACAGCAAGAAATTGTTGCACTACAGAAAAAACACCCAAATGCTAAAGTAATGTTGATTGCTGAAAAAGGCACAATGGGTGTTGGTTCGTCTCGTATGTCAGGCGTAAATAACGTGGCACTTTGGGCTGGTAAACAAGCAAGTCCTTACGTTCCTTTCATCAACATTGCACCGGTTGTTGCAGGCACTAACGGTATCGCGCCAATCTTCTTAACTACCGTTGATGTAACCGGTGGTATTGGTCTTGACCTTAAGAACTGGGTGAAAAAAGTCGATGCAAACGGTAACACAGTAACTGATGAGAATGGTGATGCTGTTCTTGAAGAAGCATACTCTGTTGCCACAGGCACTGTTTTAACAATCGATACTAAAGAGAAAAAGCTTTATAACGGTGATAAAGAACTGGTTGATGTATCATCTGCATTTACTCCACAAAAAGTTGAATTCATGCGAGCAGGTGGTTCTTACGCAGTGGTATTCGGTAAGAAGATCCAAACATTTGCTGCTGAAACACTAGGCATTGATACACCACTTGTTTATGCACCTTCAAAAGAAATTTCACATGAAGGTCAAGGTTTAACTGCGGTTGAGAAAATCTTTAACCGTAATGCGGTAGGTGTACTATCTGATACGCCACTTCACGCAGGTTCAAATGTTCGCGTTAAAGTGAACATCGTAGGTTCACAAGATACAACCGGTCCAATGACTGCACAAGAATTAGAAGCAATGGCTGCTTCAACAATTTCGCCACTTGTCGATGGTGCATACCAGTCAGGTTGTCATACAGCGTCAGTATGGGATAGCAAAGCGCAAGCAAACATTCCAAAACTAATGGCGTTCATGAATAAATTCGGTCTTATCACAGCACGTGACCCGAAAGGCGTTTACCATGCCATGACTGACGTTATCCATAAAGTATTGAACGACATTACCATTGACGACCGCGCGATCATCATCGGTGGTGACTCGCATACACGTATGTCAAAAGGTGTAGCATTCGGTGCCGATTCAGGAACTGTTGCCGTTGCACTTGCAACCGGTGAATCAGCAATGCCAATCCCTGATTCAGTTAAAGTGACGTTTAAAGGCGCAATGGCTAAACACATGGATTTCCGTGATGTGGTACATGCAACTCAAGCGCAAATGCTGAAGCAATTTGGTGGCGAAAACGTGTTCCAAGGCCGTATCATTGAAGTACATATTGGTACGCTGATGGCTGACCAAGCGTTTACCTTCACTGACTGGACTGCAGAAATGAAAGCGAAAGCATCAATCTGTATTTCAAACGATGAAACACTGATCAAGTCAATTGAACTTGCTAAATCACGCATTCAAATCATGATCAACAAAGGCATGGAAAACGAAGCGAAAACACTGCAAGGGCTAATCGACTTAGCTGACAAGCGTATCGCGGGCATCCAATCTGGTGAGGAGCCTGCTCTATCTCCAGATGACAACGCTAAATACCACGCTGAAGTTGTAGTTGATTTAGACCAAATCGTTGAGCCAATGATTGCCGATCCAGACGTAAATAACGATGATGTATCTAAGCGTTATACGCACGATGTGATCCGCCCTGTTTCATTCTACAATGACAAACCAGTTGATTTAGGCTTTGTTGGTTCGTGTATGGTTCACAAAGGCGATATGAAAATTATTGCTCACATGCTACGTAACCTAGAAAAGAAAAACGGTTCAATTGAATTCAAAGCGCCACTTGTTGTTGCGCCACCAACATATAACATTGTTGACGAGCTTAAAGCTGAAGGCGATTGGGATATTTTAGCTAAGTACGCTGGTTTTGAATTTGACGATTCTAAGCCTAAAACAGCGGCTCGTACTAAGTATGACAACATCTTATACTTAGAGCGCCCTGGTTGTAACCTATGTATGGGTAACCAAGAAAAAGCTGAACCGGGTGATACCGTTATCGCAACGTCAACACGCCTTTTCCAAGGCCGTGTAGTAGCCGATACATCAGAGAAAAAAGGTGAATCACTACTTGGTTCTACACCACTGGTTGTTCTTTCTACAGTACTTGGTCGCTTCCCAACTATGGAAGAGTATAAGTCTGCAGTTGAAGGCATTGATCTTACATCGTTCACACCAGTTGAAGAAGAAATGACAACTAAATTTAATGCTGGTGAAGCTGTACCAGTAAAAGTTGTTAGCTAATTCATTAGCATTAACAGTATAAAAAAGCGCGTTTTAATAACGCGCTTTTTTTATGCCTACAACTTCTCTCGAGCAGCTAAGCTAATTGTTTTTCATTTGTTGTTTGTGATTTTAAAGCAACAAGTTACAATTTATCTTACCGCGTAGTAATAAGAAACGGTGTAATGACAAAACAACTCTATCAATTATCTCAAGAACACGTTACTTTTCCGCATCCTGAGCTTGCCTTAGATGAGCCCGATGGCTTACTTGCCATTGGTGGTTGTTTATCACTACCGCGACTAAAAAGCGCCTATAGCCAAGGTATCTTTCCTTGGTTTAGCGACTATGAGCCTATTATGTGGTGGTCACCGAGTGAGCGTGGCATTATCGAGTTTGCTGATTTTCACATTAGTAAAAGTTTACGTAAGCATTTGCGTAAATTCCCCGTTAAAGTAACCGTTAATACCGCGTTTGATGAAGTCATTGAATCATGCCAGCAGCAACGCATAGATGTTGAAGGCACGTGGATCACTGACGATATGCTTGATGCCTATAAACAAGCTCACATCGATGGTTTAGCCCATAGCGTTGAGGTTTGGCGTAACGACCAACTGGTTGGGGGTTTGTACGGCCTCATGCAAACAGGCGTGTTCTGTGGCGAATCGATGTTCCATCATCAAACAAACTGCTCAAAGTTGGCGATGTGGGCATTGGTAAACTGGCTTAAACGCCATCATGCCCATTTTATTGATTGCCAACTAGAAAATCCTTATTTGCTGTCTTTAGGTGAAAAAGTTGTACCTAGAGCTGAATTTTTATCTAAACTTAATAATGCAGCAAGTTACAAAATCCCAGCTACTATGTGGCAAGCTCAGGAGCTTATAGCAATTTATGACTGATCATCTTCCAGCACGCTTAGGTTTGAGCCAACAATTTGATTGCAGTTATTTGGGCGATCGCCAAGAGCAATTACTGGTTATTCTCGATCCCTGTTGTTACACCAAGAGTAAATTTGAAACCTTGCTTGGCCTAGGTTTTCGCCGCAGTGGTGACCAAATTTATCGCCCCCACTGCCCCGCTTGCAGTGCATGCAAATCAATTCGTGTTCTAGCAAAGCAGTTTACGCCATCAAAATCACAAAAACGTAAACTTAATAAAGCGAAAACGGTCTTTGAAGTAAAATATTCAGAGCAAGAGCGCGCTGAATATTACCCGTTATATAGTAAATACATTAGTGAGCGCCACCAAGATGGTTCAATGTACCCGCCAGAACAATCACAATACCAAAGCTTTTTATTTTGTCATTGGCTGCCCATTTCATTTATTGAATTATGGCACCAAGATAAATTAATTGCAGTTGCTGTAACTGATTGTATGGACAATGCTATTTCGGCAATTTATACCTTTTTTGACCCTGACTATGAACAATATAGTGTGGGCACATTGATGATTTTAGAACAAATAAAGTTTGCGCAATTGTTTAATAAAGACTTTGTGTATTTAGGTTATCAAATAGACGAATGTGCTAAAATGCGCTACAAAACTCAATTTTTACCTGCCGAAAATAGGGTTAATGATACGTGGGTGGCTATTTAATTTACAAAAATAGTCGCTGTAGCTTTACTTATTGGTGTATTTTGGGCAAAATCTGCATCGTTTAACTATTAAAGAGGTGTTACGCTAAACATGGCGAAAGAAGACGTAATCGAAATGCAAGGGACGGTCCTTGATACTTTACCAAATACAATGTTCCGAGTTGAGCTTGAAAATGGTCACGTTGTTGTGGCTCACATTTCAGGTAAAATGCGTAAAAACTATATCCGTATTTTAACCGGCGATAAAGTTACCGTAGAAATGACCCCATACGATTTATCAAAAGGTCGCATCGTATTCCGTGCTCGCTAAGTTAGTGCGTTAACGAAATATCAAGTTTTTAGCTAAGTTGATTAAGTAACTTAGTTACTTTCTACAACAGCTTGAAGCGTTTATTAAATGTAATTGAAAGCCCTACGCTGACCATTACATTTAATAAACAAAAAGCCCAGCATTTGCTGGGCTTTTTGTTGCTTGCATTAAGGTGTTAGGCAGGCGTTAAATCGGTTTCAAAATCAAAACGCAATTTTTTATCTTTCAGCGACACTTTCACTGTGCCCCCTTCGATTAACTCACCAAATAAAATCTCATTAGCTAATGGCTTTTTAAGCTGCTCTTGAATAACACGGCCCATTGGTCGGGCACCCATTGCTTTATCGTAACCTTGATCTGCTAACCACTCCCGTGCTTTTGACGTCAACTCAAGATTAACCGACTTCTTATCAAGCTGAGCTTGGAGTTCAACAATAAATTTATCGACCACTAATAAGATCACATCACGCTCTAGGTGGTTAAACCAAATAATGTTATCTAAACGGTTTCTAAATTCAGGTGAGAACACCTTGTTGATCTCACTCATGGCATCATGGGAATGATCTTGCTCAGTGAAACCAATTGACTTACGTACTGTCTCTTGCACACCCGCATTGGTCGTCATTACCACAACCACGTTTCTAAAATCAGCTTTGCGGCCATTATTATCTGTTAAAGTACCATGATCCATCACCTGCAACAGAATGTTATAGATATCAGAATGTGCTTTTTCAATTTCATCTAACAACACCACAGAATGTGGGTTTTTAATAACCGCTTCAGTCAGTAATCCACCTTGTTCAAAACCAACGTAACCAGGCGGTGCACCAATTAAGCGGCTAACAGCATGACGCTCAACGTATTCAGACATATCAAAACGAATAAACTCAACACCCATGCATTTAGCTAGCTGCTTGGTCACTTCTGTTTTACCCACACCGGTAGGCCCTGCAAACAAGAAGGAACCCACAGGCTTGTCTTCGTTTGACAAACCAGAACGAGATAAACGAATTGCCGAGGTAAGCGCATCGATAGATTGGTCTTGACCAAACACGAGCATCTTCAGATTACGATCAAGATTTTTAAGCGTTTCTTTATCGCTGGAAGACACACTTTGTTGTGGAATTCGCGCCATTTTTGCCACAATGGATTCAATATCTGAAACACCAATTGTCTTTTTACGTTTTGAGCTTGGTTGCAAGCGTTGATTTGCGCCCGCTTCATCAATTACGTCAATGGCTTTATCCGGTAAATGGCGTTCGTTAATGTATTTCGCGCTCAGCTCGGCGGCTGCTTTAAGTGCTTTTTGCGTATAACGAATACCGTGGTGCTCTTCATAACGTTCTTTAAGACCATTAAGAATTTTGGTGGTATCAGCCACACTTGGCTCAAGTACATCAATTTTTTGGAAGCGACGTACTAATGCACGGTCTTTTTCAAAGATATTTTTGTACTCATTATAAGTGGTAGAACCCATGCAACGTAATTTACCACTTGATAATAACGGTTTAAGTAAATTTGAGGCGTCCATAACGCCACCAGAGGCCGCACCTGCACCAATTATGGTATGGATCTCATCAATAAACAAAATCGCGCCTGGTTGCGCCTGAAGCTCTTTAAGCAATGCCTTGAAGCGCTTTTCAAAGTCGCCACGGTATTTAGTACCGGCTAATAACGCGCCCATATCCAGTGAGTACACAACGGCATCTGCGATTACATCAGGAACTTGCTCATTGACAATACGATACGCTAAGCCTTCAGCAATGGCTGTTTTACCAACCCCGGCTTCACCTACTAGTAATGGGTTGTTCTTTTTACGACGGCATAAAACCTGAACCGTACGCTCAACTTCGTTATCACGCCCGACTAGGGGATCAATATTCCCTTCAATCGCTTGTGTATTTAAGTTGGTGGTGAAGTTATCCAGCTTAGAAGGTTCTTCACCTTGCACTTCTTGTACTTCTTCATGAATATCATCGCTTTCTTCACCGCCGATATCGTCGTCAGATTTGGCGATGCCATGCGAAATAAAGTTAACGATATCAAGGCGAGAGATATCATTCTTTTTAAGTAAGTAAACGGCTTGGCTTTCTTGTTCAGAAAAAATAGCAACCAGCACATTCACACCAGTTACTTCGTTTTTGCCCGACGACTGAACATGGAATACTGCACGCTGTAATACGCGTTGAAAGCCTAGTGTTGGTTGTGTTTCGCGCTCTTCCTCAAGATCTGGAATAACGGGTGTTGTTTCGTCAATAAATTCTGATAGCTCTGTTTTAAGTGCTGCCATATCAATTGCGCAAGCATTTAGCGCCTCGCTTGCAGAAGGGTTATCAAGTAGTGCCAATAATAGATGCTCTACCGTCATAAATTCATGGCGACGAGTACGCGCTTCACGAAACGCCGCGTTTAAAGTTAGTTCTAAATCTTTGTTTAGCATTGGCAACCCCTTACATGAGATAATATTTATATACCGTTGTGATGGGTATTTTGATCACCCTACCTTGGTATTATTCCTGCTCACAACTACAAAGCAGTGGATGCTCGTTATCACGTGCATAACGGTTTACTTGCTCAACTTTGGTTTGCGCAACGTCTGCAGTGTATACACCACATATTGCTCGCCCGTTTTGATGAACTTGTAGCATCACATCTGTTGCTCTATCACTATCCATATTAAAAAACGTCATTAGTACTTCTATCACAAAGTCCATAGGCGTGTAATCATCATTATTTAAAATGACTTTATATTTTCGCGGTGGTTGTAGCTTTTGCTTTTCACTGTCGCGAACCGTGTCTAAAACATCTGAATCTTTCATGCCACTCATAATTAAATATAGTCTTGTCTTTGGAACTCAAGCAAACTTGAATAAAAAAATAAATTAATTGTTAAAAAATAGTTTAAAACACTTGACTGATCGTATAAATAAACTACAGTCAATTATAGATTGATTAAACCTTAGTCAGTCTATCAAATTATACGGTTTAGAATAACTAAATTAGTCAACTTATAGAAGGATGTAGAAGTATGGCTTGTGGTAAAGTCAAATGGTTCAATAACGCCAAAGGTTTTGGTTTCATCGTAGAAGACGGCTGCGAGAATGATATATTCGCCCATTACTCAACGATTGTAATGGACGGTTATAAAACACTTAAAGCTGGTCAAGATGTAACATTCGAATTGCAACAAGGCCCTAAAGGCCTACATGCGACTAATATTGCTCCTAACGAAGAGTTAGTGTAGTTGTTATAGAAGTTCGACACTACAAGCGAGCGACCTGTAAAGATCCTCGCTTAACTTCTTTTTCAATATTCTCTGCTTCCTTTTTTACCGCCCTCCGTTTTGTTAATTAAATACTTTAAAAGCACAAAATCTGTCCTTAGTCTTGAAATTACTTTTTAATGCCCCAATATTCTATTAGTTATTAGCCCTTTTGTGCCAAGCTTGTTACACTCTTTGTGTTTAAAAAGCCCGAAAATGGCCCTTTAAGTGGTAAAACTATGCTAATGGCTAATTCCATTGGCGGGTTTTTAACATTAAATTTATAACAGTTCGTCAGGTGTGGTTATTGCAATACAGTATTGACACCTAACAGACTGATCATTGCCAGCAATGGCGATGGTATTCTTGCATTGTTGAATATGGCTTTATGCCTACTATCTAGGAATGATGATGACATCAAAAATTATCTATACTAAAACAGACGAAGCTCCGGCACTCGCAACTTACTCTTTATTACCGATCATCCAAGCATATACAAATGCCGCTGGTGTTGAAGTTGAAACACGTGACATCTCTTTAGCTGGTCGTGTTATTGCTAACTTCCCAGAGTATTTAACCGAAGAGCAACGCATTGGCGATGCACTAGCTGAACTAGGTGAGCTTGCTAAGACACCTGAAGCTAACATCATCAAATTACCAAATATCAGTGCGTCAGTGCCACAATTACGTGCTGTAATCAAAGAACTACAAGAAAAAGGCTATGCACTTCCAGATTACCCTTCAGAGCCGAAAACAGACGAAGAAAAAGCGATTCAAGCAACTTACGACAAAATCAAAGGCAGTGCAGTAAACCCTGTATTACGTGAAGGTAACTCTGACCGTCGTGCACCTGGCTCAGTAAAAGAATATGCACGTAACAACCCGCATTCAATGGGTGCATGGAGCAAAGATTCGGCTTCTTATGTTGCAAGCATGAACGAAGGTGACTTCTTTGGCTCTGAGCAATCAGTAACAGTTGACCAAGCAACAGATGTACGCATCGAGCACGTTGCTAAAAATGGTGATGTATCTGTACTAAAAGCAAGCACACCATTGCTAGCGGGTGAAGTTATTGATGCATCATCAATCAGCGCGGCTAAATTACAAGCGTTCTTAGAAGCTGAAATTCAAGCTGCAAAAGAAAAAGGCGTATTGTTTTCATTACATATGAAAGCAACCATGATGAAAGTATCTGATCCAATCATCTTTGGTCACGCTGTTAAAGTATTCTACAAAGACGTATTTGCAAAACACGGTGAGCTATTTGAAGAGCTAGGTGTTGATGTAAATAACGGTCTTGGCGATGTATATTCTAAAATCCAATCTTTAGATGAAGCAAAACGCTCTGAAATTGAAGCTGATATCCAAGCGGTATACTCACAACGCCCTGCTATCGCAATGGTTGATTCAGACCGTGGTATTACAAACCTTCATGTACCTAGTGATGTGATCATCGATGCATCTATGCCAGCTGCTATCCGTTCAAGCGGTCAAATGTGGAATAACGATGGTAAATTACAAGACACTAGCTTTGTCATTCCAGATCGTTGTTACTCAAGTGTTTACCAAGCAACTATCGATTTCTGTAAAGAGCACGGTGCATTTGATCCTACCACTATGGGTAGCGTACCAAATGTTGGCCTGATGGCACAAAAAGCAGAAGAGTACGGTTCACACGACAAAACATTTGAAGCAAAAGCTAACGGTGTAATTCGTGTTGTTGATGCTAACGGCACAACATTACTTGAGCACAACGTTGAGCAAGGTGATATCTGGCGCATGTGTCAGGTTAAAGATGCACCAATCCAAGATTGGGTTAAACTTGCCGTAAATCGTGCTCGAGCAACAGGTAACCCAGCTATTTTCTGGCTTGATGAAAACCGTGCACATGATGCGCAAATCATCAAAAAAGTAAATGCATATTTACCAAACCACGATACTGATGGTCTTGATATCCAAATTTTAGCACCGCTTGAAGCTACTCTGTTCTCACTAGCGCGTATTAAAGAAGGTAAAGACACTATCTCAGTAACAGGTAACGTCTTACGTGATTACCTAACTGACTTATTCCCAATTCTTGAGCTTGGTACAAGTGCGAAAATGCTTTCAATCGTACCACTTATGAATGGCGGTGGTTTATTTGAAACCGGTGCAGGTGGTTCAGCGCCTAAGCACGTACAACAGTTCGAAAAAGAAAACCACTTACGTTGGGATTCTTTAGGTGAGTTCTTAGCGTTATCTGCTTCACTTGAACATTTAGCAGTGAATACAGATAACAAAAAAGCACAGGTACTTGCCGATACACTTGATAAAGCAACGGGTACTTTCCTTGCAGAAAACAAGTCGCCTTCACGTAAAGTAAAAGAAATTGATAACCGTGGTTCTCACTTCTTCTTATCTTTATTCTGGGCTCAAGAACTAGCAAAACAAAACGACGATGCAGAGCTTAAAGCTCAGTTCACTCAGATTGCTAGTGACTTAGAAGCACAAAAAGATCAGATCGTATCTGAACTTAATGACGCACAAGGTGCTGCAATGAATGTAGGTGGTTATTTCCAACCTAACGATGCATCAGCATTCGAAGCAATGCGCCCAAGCGCAACATTTAACGATATTCTAGCTAAACTAGTTTAATCGCTAATATGTAAAAAAGGCGCTCAGTGAGCGCCTTTTTTGTGCCTGAAACAGATAAAACTAGTAGCAATACTTTTTAAACTAATATTTGTGCTAAATGAGACGCGGAATTACAGCTCCCAAAAAATACCAAGCAATAAAAAAATATGATTGGCATAAAAAAAGCCGCTACAGCGGCTTTTTATAAACTAACTAAACACTACTTAGTGTATGCGCGTGGCATCTCTGAGTCAGTTGTATAACGCTCACGTAGCTTATCTTGACGTGCTTCAGTAGACACTTCTTCGCCGTTAATAAACATTTTAGTTACGTGACTGTTGAGCTCAAACGGATCATCATTCCACATTACTAAGTCAGCAACTGAACCGACCGCAACACGTCCTGCATTGATACCGAATACATCTGCCACATTCGCTGTAATAGCTTTTAAGGCACCTTCTTGCGTCATGCCATATGATACCGCATTACCTGCATCAAAACGTAATTGGTAAACATTGTGGCTGCCATCACCTGCAATGGCTAATAAAACTTTAACCCCTGCTTTTTCAAGCTCACCTGCATTTGTTAAACCTGCATGCAAAGAGTCAAAGCTACCTGGTAAGTTATCCATCGAGCTAACAATCACAGGCACTTGCGCCTGTGCTAATTGCTCTTTTACAACTACGGCATCTTGTGCGCCTGCAATCACTAAATTTAATGAAAACTGTTGTTTCAGTTTTATAAGCTCAATGATATCAGATGCTCGAGAAGCACTGACTAAAAGTGGCATTTCACCGGCAAGTACTTTTGTTAATACTGTATCTTCAGTACTCGGCTTGCCATCGTCTTTTTTATCTTTCTTCGTTGATTTTTGCTGATGGCTAGTCAGCTTATCAATCAAAGTTTTAAGCGACATAGCACGAGAGCCTTTACGCTTTTCGCCCAAGTGAACAACTAAAGCAACTTGAGTTTGTTTTACGCTGTCGAATTCACCGCTTAAATCAACAACACTGGCCAAACCTGCGAAAATGCTATCACCACCATGCGGGGTAACTACATCACGTGTTATGCCGCCCTTACGTGCATAAGGGATAAGGCTAGAGCGCGGGTTAAAGGCTAGGCTTGGATCAAAGTCGATACCGGCTTTGTCATCCCCTGCATCACGCGAGCCTGCAACCGCACCAACTTCAACTAAACCCAATTGATTCATGCTACCGATAAAGCCTGCAGTCACAATTTGGCCTTTTGCATCAACAATTGTATCTGCATCTACTTTTGCTGGATTAATGGCAGTAATTTTACCTTCATCAATGATGATACTGGCTCCATTTAACACACCTTGCTCAGTTGATGTGTGTACCGTGGCATTAATTATGGCTAAAGACTCAGCGTTAATCGCAGTACTTGCCAATAAACTAGCAGCAACTAGTGAGAGCGAAAATGATTGTGTTAATTTTGTCATTCTAGTTACTCCTTATTTTTGACCTAACATGAAATCGCTTTGTGCTTGGAACGTGGCATCATCACGGTCATACACTTTTGCACCATCAACAAATACTTGTTCAGCTTTAGCATAAACACTAAACGGGCTTTGATTCCAAATAACGACATCACCTTGTTTACCAGGCTCTAATGAACCTGTTTTGTCTGCAATACCCAGTGATTTTGCTGCATTTGACGTGATCCACTTAATAGCATGCTCTTCAGAGATATCAAAACCATTATCATTTGCACGGAACATCACTTTACCTGCCTCTTGGTTTAGACGCTGGATGGTGGTGTCTGAATCTGAGTGAACAACGGCACACGAGTTTTTAACTGCATCAACAATAGCAACGTTTTCTTGAACCATGTCGTAGGCTTCCATTTTAAAGCCCCACCAATCTGGCCAAAGCGCAGCACACGAGCTATTCTCAGCTAATAAATCCGCAATTTTATAGGCTTCAATACCATGATGGAATGTACCTGCGTGATAACCAAACTCCTTAGATAGGTCGATCATCATTGCCATTTCTTCTGCTTTATAACAGTGATTGTGGATCATCACTTCACCATCTAATACGCCACGTAATGTATCGTACTTAATATCGCGATGTGGTACTTCAGGATTTAAGCCATTAGCGTAATCTGCTTCGTATTTATCCCATTCACGCTTATATTCAGCCGCACCAATCCATGCTGTGCGATAGCCTGCCATGTTACCCATACGTGTTGACGGTAATACGCCTTTGCGGCCATATACGCGTTTCGGGTTTTCGCCACATGCCATTTTAAGGCCATAAGGTGCATCAGGAAATTTCATCCCTTGCATCGTATGAGCTGGCACATTTTTAAGGGTGACACCTCGGCCACCGAATAAGTTTGCAGAGCCTGGTAATATTTGTAATGACGTTATGCCGCCTTCACGAGCACGATTAAAGCCTGGATCTTGTGGCCACACTGAGTGCTCAACCCACACTTCTGCCGTATTAGGGCTAGTCATTTCATTACCGTCTTGGTGTGATTCCACCGATGGGTTTGGATACGCACCTAAATGTGAATGGACGTCAATTAAACCAGGCGTGACCCATTTACCTTGCGCATCAATGGTCAGATCTGCACTGGCCGATAAATCGATACCCACTTGTTGTACTTTACCATCAATCAGCAACACGTCTGCTTCATCTAGACGCTCACCCGTGCCAGTTAAAACTGTCGCATTGGTGATCAGGGTACTTGTTGATTTTAAAGGCTTATAAGTACTTGGGTATGGGTTTTTATTAATGGTTACTTTTTCGTCTTGTGGTCCGTTATCTTGGCAACCCGCTAAAGCGACGCCTAAGGCAACGACCAACAATGAAGGAGCAAATTTTTGCGTCATGTTAGTCTCTGTTGTTTTTTTATTAATGTATATAAATGCACAGCATAAAGCCAAAAAATAAGCTGGATCTGCATTTATTCAAGGTGAATGTAATAATTATGTTATTTCTTAATATAATTGTTATATAGCTGCTCTAGTGCAGCTTGGGTAGTCAAACTCGGATCTTTATTAATAAAATGTTTTACCGTTCTAGTTACAAAATCTGAGTTTTGCTTGTGCTGTTTTGAAAACTCTTTTATCAAACAATTGCCATCTTTTGCTGCAGTAACTTTATCATGGCGATGACGATACTGACTCAACGCTTTATTAAAATCGCCTTGGTAATCTTCAACAAGAATTTTATAAAAGTCACTTTTTTCAACTTTTAATGTGTCAATGCAGTAATTCAATGCTTGCTTGAAATCTGTAAACACTGTGCCTTCAACATCAAACTCGGCCGTTTTTTCTCTTACCGTGACTTTTGCTTCTTCAGTAGCATAGCTAAAACCAGTAAAGGCGATACGTTGCGCGGCTTCTTCGCCCAGTGCCATACCTGCTTTTATACTATGGGCAAACTCATCGCTCATATCATTGAGCTCGCTTTCATGCCACATATTATAAACTCGTAGCGGCTTGGCATATTTAGTTGCGAGTTTTTTCTTTAGTTTAGTAAAACGCTCATCAATGGTGAGTAATCGCTCATTGTGTAGTAATGCATAACATTCATAACAGGCTGCAATACTAATAAAGTCTGCATCTTCACCTAAATCAATAATGCTTTGTAGCATGTGTAATGGCGGACAATGATCTCGTTCTGTTGCTTCACAGCCACAATAAAAGCACTGATTAAAATTTTTTTGTTCGCAAGCATAAGCTTGTTGGTAATATTGAGAAAACTTGCTACTCACATAGTCTCCATTGCCAGAGAGAAATAATTATCGCGAATGATAACAGGCTGAAAATATATGTCAGCCACGATAATTCATAAAGTGCATTTACTCTAAAGTAAATAGTCTGTAAAGCCAATGAAAACAGCTTGAAAAACAATCAAAAGCAAATAAAAAACTGAAAAATAAATCACTTTAAATGTGTCAAAAAACACACTTTTAACTATTGTAAATCAACTGCTTGAACAACCAATACATGACTGAAATAGTTGCTTACATCTTGTCGATTTTCATTTACAGCAATCTTTAAAAATAAAGCCAATAATTAACTCGTCAACAAACATCAACACTGGAGAATGAAGATGAAAACTTTAGCAACTACACTTAGCACAACGTTACTTATTGGCGCAGCAGCGCTTACAACAACCACTACACAAGCAGCAGAATTTATTGCTGCAGATAACAGCCCAGGCACACAAGTTTGTATGGCCGTTATTTCAAACAAACCAATCACTTTGTCAACAACCATGCGTGATGTACGAATGAGCAAACGCATTGCAGTAAACAAATTACGTTGTAATGATATGGCACTGGATCAATTTGCAGGTATGTATGGCTTTAATAAAAGCGCGAAGTACTTAAACCTTGATACCAGCACTAAAACAAGTATTCATGATTTAGCCAAAGTAAATAACGACACGACACTCGTTGTATCAGGTTCTAAGTAGGGAATGGAATTGACACCCTATTTTTAAGCAGGCGAGTAGTTGGCCTGCTTAAAATATTAGCTTTAATGATGTCATAGCAATTAAATAATAGCTGCAATTAAGCCAAATATGCCACCAAATACCCCACCCCAAACAACCAGCCAACCTAAATGCTCTCGGATCATAGTTTGAATTATGTCTTTAACCATCGCCGGGGTAAGCTCATTAAGCCTATCATCGACTAGGCCTAACACAGTGTCGTATAATTTATCCGACGACATGGCTTTTTGCATTAGTTTGTCATTCACCAGTTGTTTAAACTCTTGAGTTTCACTCATTGTTGAGAGTGCGCTTTTCATTTTTGTAATAAATGACTCTCGCATTGGCTCAACCGCTTCAGTACCACCAAACATTGCCAACATGGCACCAAATTGCGATTGCTCAATCACTTCAAGTAAACTATCAAACGCAGGGTTGAGATCAACCTCTTCGATAACAGGCTTCAGATCTAACTCTGGTTGCTTAGTCGCAAGTAGCTGTTCAATTTTTTCTTTCGAGAAAAACTCCGTAATAACAAGCTCCCTAATGGCGCTTTTAAACTTAGCAAATTTAACTTGGATCACGCCAGAGCCATATAAAAATGGGACTTTCTCAAACAACATGTGTACTGCCAATAAATTTGTAAACGCCCCCGATAAAGCAAATAAGCCAATTGAAAGCACAATCGCTTGGTCAAAAAAGTAACCAACTAACACCAAAATGGTTGCTGTTAAATTAGTGAGCACACTCTTGTTCATTTTATTCTCCATAAATGGCTGGATCATTGCCTAATATTGATTACTGAATTTTACATACAAGAGTTTGTTTATTTAACTACTTTTTGCCATAGTTTAATTATCTGTATAAAAGGTGAGCAATATTATGTGGAATACAGTTAATGAGCAGATCAGCCAAGCAATGCATTTTGATTTTAAGTATACCTTTAAACGCCAATTGCAAAGCGCAAATGAAGATATGTTATTTGAAATTAGCGATGGCACTCACACGTACTTCGTTAAAGTGGCCCACCACTCTCAATTAGAACGCTTTGAATGTGAGGCGCATAGCTTAAAACTGCTCACCCAAGAAAGCGTGTTCATGATACCCGACTGCATCACCACGGGCTCCAGCATCGAGTATTCATTTATTGTGCTTGAATGGCTAACCCTTGATCAACAACCTCATTCGATGTGGCATAGTATGGGTAACCATATGGCGCGCCTACATCAAAAACATCAACAGGCGATGTTTGGTTTTGACCATGATAATTTTGTTGGCCCCACTGTACAACCAAATCGTTGGCACAAAAAATGGGATGTATTTTACGCAGAAGAACGCATCGGCTGGCAACTACAATTACTAGAAGAAAAAGGCATTCATTTAGTCGAAAAAGAATACTTGATCAGCTTTATAAAAGACTTACTACACAGTCATCATGTTGAACCGTCTTTGCTCCACGGTGATTTTTGGCGAGGCAACATGGGCTTTATTCAAAACGTGCCCTGTATTTTTGACCCTGCCTGTTATTATGGTGATCGGGAAATCGATATTGCCATGAGTGAGTTATTTGCACCACTGCCCGAAGCATTTTATCTCGCTTATAATAAACAGTACCCATTGAGTGCAGGCTATGAAAACCGTAAAATTATCTATCAACTTTACCCAATATTAAATCATGCAAATATTTTTGCTGGCCACTATCTGACTGAAGCAAAACAACAAATTGAGCGACTGTTAAAATAAGTGACTTTTTATTGTAAAGCCGATGTCATAAAGCAGTAATACAGACTATATTTAGAGTAAGATTTTACAAACGCACGCAGTGAGCAAGGCGTTAATTACGCTATGTACACTGTTACCTTTGGCTCAACTGCCAAATCGGAGCATTTATGAAAAATCAACTCTCACAACGTATAACCTGCCCCCATTGCGGGCATCATATCCACATAACCTTAGACGCCAGTGAAGGCGACCAAGATTACTTTGAAGATTGTAGCGCCTGTTGCAACCCTATTCATTTTAATATGCATATCGATCATGCCTACAATAAAATTGAGTTACACATAGACAGTGACAATGAACAAATTTTTTAGCTTGGTTGTTTTGCTAAGTAATTTTCCACGGTATTAATAATGGTAAAGGTTTGTTGATCAACCTCAATATTTAGCTTATCGCCAACTGCAGCGGTGCCTAGGTTGGTAATAGCTAAAGTTTCAGGAATTAAATGTAACCAAAAGCCGGTTGTATCTGTTTCGCCTACTGTCAGGCTTGCCCCATTGACGGCAACAAACCCTTTGTAAAGAACATACTTCTGCCATTGCTGGGATAACACGAGTTTAATTTTGCAATTATCTTGAGTATTAATAATCTCTGCTATTTCTGCTGTACAATGAATATGACCAGAAATTATATGACCCCCTAACTCTGAGCCAAACGTCATTGAACGTTCAAAATTAACTTTATCAGTTGCCACTAACTGGCCTAAATTAGTGAGCTTAAGTGTTTCATCAATCACATCAAAATACACATGGGCTAATTGGTTATCAGCAGCACTAAATTTCACCACAGTTAAACAACAACCGTTTATGGCAATACTCGCGCCAATCTCTAAGTTATCAATGTATTGTAGGCCAACTGATAACACTAAACGCAAAACTCCTTGCTGCTGCTCCGTGGTTAACACAGTCGCTTTCGTCTGAACTATTCCGGTAAACATAGACTTCAAATTTTCACTATACTAAGTTACTGTTGAGTTTATCACTTTAGCCTAAGTGAATCATCGATATAACTTTAATTTTAAGGCAAATCCATTACACTAGCGGCCACTTATTTTTTATTTAGCGCGCACTATGACTTTTTGTAATTGGGAAGCTAAACGCCTTATTTCTCTTGCGATCCCAGTATTTTTAGCACAAGTAACCTTAGTTTTAATGTCTGTGGTCGATACGATTATGGCAGGCCAAGTCAGCCCTGTTGATCTCGCGGCTTTATCTATCGCAACGGGTGTGTGGAACCCTGCTATGTTGGCATTACAAGGCATATTACTCGCCTTAACAGGTATTATTGCACAGTTTTCTGGCGCCAATGACAAACAAGGGATTGGCCACTATTTTCAACAAGGTCTGTACCTTGCTGGAATATTAAGTGTAATTGGTTTCTCAATTGCCTACTTTGCCGACTTAGTGATTTTAAAACTTGATACCAGCCCAGCTATTGCAGCCATGGCTTTTGACTATATTCACTTTGTTAAATGGGGCATTGTTGGTTTTTTAGTGTTCAGCGTATATCGTAATATTACCGAAGGCATGGGTATGACTAAACCTGCTTTTTATATTAGTTTAATTGGCCTTGCTGTAAATATACCTGCTAATTACATCTTTATTCACGGCAAACTTGGCATGCCCGCGTTGGGCGGCGCAGGCTGTGGTATTGCTACAGCATTAGTGTTTACCGCCATGGCCGTAGCTCAAGTAATTTACTGCCAGCTAAGTGACAAAATCTATGCCAAAAACTTATTAGCTAACTTTAAAGCACCACAACTTAGCACTATGTGGACAATTACTAAAGTCGGTATTCCAATCTCCTTAGCGACGTTCTTCGAAGTCACGCTATTTGCCTGTATCCCGCTGTTTATTGCTCATTTAGGTGCGGTAGCCGTGGCCGGACACCAAATTGCTGCGAGTGTCACCACCTTGCTGTTTATGATGCCACTGAGCTTGTCTATTGCTATTAGTATTCGTATTGGCAATTTGTATGGCCAACATCATTTTGAGCAATTAAAAAAAGCACTGTCAACCAGCTATATATTAGCGATAATGATTGCACTATTATTAGCAACGATTACCTATTTCGGCCGTCATATGATTAGCCAACTATATACTGATGATGTACATGTAATCGCCCTTGCCACCTCGATTATGGTGTTAGCCTGTATTTATCAATTACCCGATGCCCTGCAAGTGGCTGCAAATGGAGTACTACGTGGTTTAAAACACACGGCGCCGATTTCATATATCACTTTTATATCATACTGGCTAATAGGCTTTGCCTTAGGCTATGTGCTAGCCCGCACAGATTTAATTGTGCCAGCCATGGGCCCCCACGGATTTTGGATAGGGATTATTGTTGGTTTAACAGTCGCTGCTATTCTATTAATGTTAACTGTTGCAAAGCGCTTTAAACGTGAACCTTTCTTCCAGTAATTTAATGAAAACAGCTGGTAAGCAAAAACTAAAAACGTTTGCTTACCTAATTACGTGTGTCGCAGCGTTACTTTTAACAGCGTGTAGCGAGCAACCTAGCGACACCTATTCTGAATACCAAGCACGCCTAGCTAATGCGCTAGATACACCACCAGCAGAAGCCAGCAAACTTGGTAACATTAAATTAAACACGCGCTCATTTGATACTCAATCGACCGTTAACGTGAGTATTTTACAATTAGCGCAATTGAATTCATGTGCTTTAAGTACGCTAATTGCACAGCATAATTCACAATTGGGTAAAGTCGCGACGCCAGCAACCCAATTAATTTACCACATTGAATTTATTAAAGCCGCTCCAGCTTGTTTACAGACACTTGATAAAACATCAAATAGTTATCAGCAAATAACGGCAGCAAAGCACGAAAAACAAGCCCTGTTAGCAAGCTATTTTGCCCAATTTTTATATACCAACACTGAGCTTAAGAAAACTTGGCAACTCACTCATTATGAACTCGACAATAACTTCAATGGCCTTGTTGAAACTGAGCTGGCATTACAACGCTTAGCTAATATACACAAGCAAATAAGCACCCAGCAGTATCAACAAATTAATACTCAAGCTATCTATCAAAGTTTAGAGCAGTTAAATCGCTTTAACTTTAATCAGGCATTAATAACCGCGGTAAGAAAGCAAACCCATTTAAATAACCAAACCACGGCCTACCTAGCGCAAATAGAATTAAACCAGCTGTGTGATCCAATCAAAAATAAGCGCCAAGCACAGGTTGTCAGCAATGTATTTAAAAAATACTACTTAGCACAACTGCAACCCTACCAAGCGCAGCTGACAGGCGCTCTTGAGCGGCTGATGCCCCATTATCAAGCACTTTGGCTACAAAGCAGCTACCTTGATAAAGCTTTAAAGCCAATGTTACAACCTGAGCACCCTGGCAATTTACTTAACGGCTTAAAACGATCAGCGAAAGAACATGTTATTTGGTGGCAAAGGTTTTATAAAACGTGCGAAATCAGTCCAATATGAATAAAAAAACGGCAAACAAACTAAAAAACACTATTCTCGCTTGATTCACTCAAGCGCACGCTATATATTAGCGACCGTTGTTAAGCAATTAACAGCGCTTAAATTTATGATACGACCGTAGCTCAGTTGGTTAGAGCGCTACCTTGACATGGTAGAGGTCGGTGGTTCGAATCCACTCGGTCGTACCAAATTTATTACCTCCTGTAATAAGTTTAATTTAAGAATTCTATTGTACGACCGTAGCTCAGTTGGTTAGAGCGCTACCTTGACATGGTAGGGGTCGGTGGTTCGAATCCACTCGGTCGTACCAAATTTATTCTGACTTCTTTGAATAAATTATATTTAAGAGCCCCAATTTGTACGACTGTAGCTCAGTTGGTTAGAGCGCTACCTTGACATGGTAGAGGTCGGTGGTTCGAATCCACTCAGTCGTACCAAATCAATAAGTTACAACTAAACTAATCTAGCTTTAATATAACTAGGTTAATTAGCACTAAATAATTTTACCTAATAAACTAAAGCTATGTTAAATTTTTAATTTCTTAGATAGCCACAATTTAAACTCAGAAAATTTTAACTAAAACTGAAACGACTTTTGATTTTGCGCCCAATACTGTGCCCATGTGCCTTGAGGCCATGTTGACCAATTTTTTCAACTAACTTATTTGACCACTACCTATACAAAAAACTGCAACAGCTGCTCTTAAAGTTAGCTAGTTCTCTTGCCTCATACTAGATATTTTCTAAACCAATAAATTGTAATTGTTTGGTAAATTGATCTATAAAACTTATATTAAAACATTAAATAAAAACGGCGGTTGAATATATCAACCGCCGTTTTAAAAAGTACATAAGTAATTTTAACCTGAATTAACTTAACAGGTTGTTACCTTTGTTCTCTTGCTGATGAATTGTTACTGGCCAGCCCGGGAACTGATTACTTGCTTTACCATCGTTAACATCGACTAAAAAGCGATAGGCATCCATTGTGTAAGTGAGGTTGTCACAATCAAACGTAATGAAACCAAAACCACTGCCTTTTTCATGTGCTTTCACATAGCGGTTATTTGATTTTCCAACCTCTGGATTACCAACCGCATAGACATAAATCTTGTTACCAAAAGTGTCATTATATTCGCCTGTTTCGCCAAGTCCATGTGCAGGACGGTTTTGGTAAGGCATATTCATTGAGTCAGGTTTCCACCACCTTGGCCAACCTGCTGAAATGGCAGGCGTACAAAAAGCCCAATTACTATCTCTTTGTTGATTTACACCATATTGCGATAAAGAACCTAAATGGGTATCGCCACAAATATGTAACGCCATAGACTCACGCATTGCATCAATTGCACGGTTACGCGCAGAGGCAGGCCAACCACTTGAGTCAAAATCATATTTTAAGAAACGATCTGGCAAAGGCTGATGAGTAGAAATAGCAGCGAATACGGTTTGGCTTAATACCGCTTTTAATTTATGTCCACGCCAGTCATTACCCCACGCTTTAAGAAAATTCTCTTGGCGATTTCCTAGCAGATCCAAACCTGGAGGATTGAATAGCGGGTTATAATAAAGCGGATCTTCGTCTTGCCCTGTTTCTCCTACCGCAACATTAATACGCTCTGGGCCACTTTTCCATTGCCTATCGGCAAGAATGGCAAAACCAACACCGCCGTATAGCATCGCCCCATAATACGAACTAATGCCATTCGTTGGTGTAGGATCATGAGGATCAGGGTGATGGTTAAGCGTTGTTTTATGTACCATATTAACCACCCGCGCAGAATCTATGTAACCACCTAAAACACTTGCTGAAGGGTCTTTTGCAATATTTTGCATTTTTGTGCCCCCCTCACCCCACAAGTTCCCTTGCAGTACATCGTGATCATCAGGTAAACAAATTGTCGGTTGATTACGCATGACTTCTTTAAAAGCCCAACCAAATTGATAAAATTTGCGTAAATAGTTCAAAATTGCCAAATCATCGGGCGTGCGAATTACACCAAATCCCCCATGGCTTTCATAAATTTGGTCGCCAGAGAAAAACACCAAATCAGGATTTAGTTTTTCAACATTTTGCGCTACAGGCTGATAGGGAAAACCATAATCATTTTGACAGGTCAACGCAGCCATTCGTAACGAATTACTGCTTGGGTTTGCTTTTATAATCCCTGAATATAGATCGGCCGCGTGTGTACCATCGCTGAATTTCTCATGATATACAACTCGAAAAGGCGTATCTTGTTTCTCATCCCAATTGGCAATACGAAAAGTCGCCAACCAGCCATCATGGTCAATACGCTGTGAGTCGATAGCAATCCATTGATTGTCCCGTTGTACTTGCAGCTCTAATTGTTGATTATCTTGCTCACCTATTGGTCCTGTGTAAGCACTCAATTTCATCACAAAACCTTCATGGCTTAATGTATCGCTTAACGAATACATAGTCCAAAGAATAGGGCCAAATGACTGTTCATCAGTAACAGAGAACGCTTCACCTTGCATAGCCCAGTGGCTAAATTTATAACGTGCGCCTAATTTATCTTCTGGCACATTTTCATAAGTAACAGATGGAATTGAGAAATTACTCACTAGCGCGACATTACCTAATAGCTCTGATGCAGGTACTAAATGGGTAACCGCACCGATTATTGTTTTGGATGATGTTAAACGAGCCGTTAGCTCTAATGCCATAGCACCTGATTGAGGAGTCCCAGTAAGTGTTAAAGTAACGGCTTTATTCTCAATCTGACTAGTTAAAGGCACAGTGTTGTTACCTAACACTAAATCGTTATTTTTAATACCGAGGTCATATCCCTGTTGAACAAAACAGTTACTACGGTATTCATTGAGTTCACTTTTAGCGCCAAGACGAATACCCGCGCCCCCATCGTTATTATTTTGCTCTAAACGCGTAACCTCCACTGACATGGAAAAAGCTTGGTCAATATTCGTTATTTGATGTGTTAGAGAATGAACGCTGCGATTCCCCCCTCGAGTTATACATTCAGCCGCACCGTTATTCACACGCCAATCTTCCATCGGATTAGCCCAATACTGTTTACCAAGCCAAACTCTATTATACGTTTTATACCAGTTATCACGGTGAGCCTTGGTACCGCGAGTAACGGTTGAATTCATAGCACCTAAATGATGAGTACAGCCAGAGACGCCAGTTGCAACAACCCCAGCAGCAAACATTTTGAGAACTGAGCGACGAGATATATTTTTATTCATAATTTTCAATCTCACACATTGAATATTGTTAACAGTAAACAAAGAATATATGTTTTCGTTAAAAATATCAGCATTTGTTTTCATAAAAACGTTAAGAAATTATAAAAACTTCATTCAAATGTAAGATTACATGTTTTGATGATCCCTATTTCACCCGCAATAACACATGGCTCGACATTGATTTAATCCCTTATATTTAACACGTTTGTCATTTATTAACGCAAGACGATAAAACATTTAACTAAACACTGAACCCCCAACTTTATGCTTTGCTTTATTATTGCGCTAATTAATGGTTGCTATTTAATGACAAAAAAATGTAATCTAAGTTAATTGTTAACAATTAACATTGAGTTTAATTCATTATGTCATTTCTAAATAACTATAAAATAAAGACACGAATTTTAACGCTAGTGCTCATTCCCTTACTAATTACAGGGCTTATGTCAGTTGAAAAAGTACGTTCCTCTTTGGCGCAGCAGCAAGCAATAAGTAAGCTTGATGAAATACTCGATTACGCTAATGTTACTTACCCACTGATTTCAAGTTTGTTAGAAGAAGGGTTTTACACAAGGTTGTATCTTGATGCAGCTTCAGGTGCGCAACAAGCACAGCAACAGATGCTCGCTTATCGACAAAACGCGCTAATAAATGCTAATCAGTTTAAACAATTCATTACTGAGAACCAGCAGACAATTAAGCAATTTCCGACCTTGAATAACCAAGTTGAAATAATCGATAAACAATTAAGCGATCTGCAAATAGTCAGACAAGTAGCTGATGAAAAAAATCACCTAAGTAAAGCTTACATAGCGCAATTTGGTCGAGAAGTTCACACGATGTATGAAATTAACGATCTGATCCGCAAATTATTAATGACATTGAGTGAAATTGTGGTCATCGCCAGTAGCGAACAACAGTTAGGAAAAATGTCAAATGCTTACTATTACTTAGTCGCCAGCAGTGTCGAACGCTCATTTCACGATAGCTTTATAAATACTGCAAGCAATACACAATTGGATGTATACATATACGGCGAAATTTTCAGAAGCGCGACCGCAGTGCAAACTTATAATGGCCTATTTTATAATTTTGCCACTGCAAATGCACAATCTGCGTTTACTCAAATGACGCAAAACGCGGGCTATTTAAAGTCTGAAGAAGTGGCACTACAAGCCCGTACAAATATCTATCAAACAGTCAACAAACCGCTAAATATCGCTGGCACTGATTGGCCAGAGGTTGTAAAAAGTGTGTCAGCATTACAGCAGCGCACCATTGAAATAGTACTTAAAGAGCTGATCGACACTAAAAATAGTTTAATAGACCAAGCACAAACAAAGCTCTATAACAATATTTTAACCCTTGTTCTGCAAGTTGTATTTCTGGCTTTATTTTCATGGTTTATTATTCGCAGCATTACCCAGCCATTATCAGAAATAGTGGCGAATGTGAGTGAATTGGCACGTACAAAAAATCTTACATATAGATTTAATCACACTGGGCAAGATGAACTAACCGAGCTTACTAACGCATTTAACTTATTACTATCCAGCTTTCATAGCACATTAACGAAAATAACCGAACAGTCGCAACAAATATCACACAGCTCAGACACTATCCACCACGCAATACAAGACAGTACTTCGTTGAGCAATAACCAGCAATTAGCCACACACAGTATTTCCGTGGCAATTAATCAAATGACAGCGACCATCAGTGAAGTGTCGTCCATGACGAATCGCACTCATCATGCCATAGAGCAAGCTCATACACTCTCAACTAATAATTTAGAAAACTCCAATATTAGCCAAACCATGATGCAACAACTAAGCGAAGAACTCAGCACGACCACTGAGATAGTGACAGAGCTAGATGAACAAGCTCAGCTAATTAGCAATATTTTAAGTGTGATTGAAGGTATTGCAGAGCAAACTAATTTACTTGCACTTAATGCGGCTATTGAAGCCGCCCGTGCAGGGACAACTGGCAGAGGGTTTGCTGTTGTCGCCGACGAAGTAAGAAACCTTGCTAGTCGTACGCAACAATCAACTAAACAAATTCAAGGACAAATAAATGCCCTTCAAAGTGGTGCAACAACAGCCACCCAAAGTATTTCGCAGCTACAAACAAAATCAAACCAAGCAATTGATCATGTCATCAATAACACACAAGCTTTTACACAATTAAAAGAACAGCTTGATCAAGTAATCGACATGGCCCTGCAAATTGCCACAGCCACAGAAGAACAAACATCTGTGTCTAACTCGATTAATGAGCAAATAACCTTGATCAATACTGACGCTCAATCTGTAGCAAGTACTACCCAAAGTAACCAACAAACGGTCGATAACTTAGCTGATATTGTTGAAAACTTAGAAAGCTACATTAATGAGTTTACTTTGGTTAAGCCCACAACCAACACCTTATAAGGAGTATTTTCTATGAGCAATACAGTATTTAAACTCAGTGCTATCTCCATTGCACTTTGTATCACAGCTTGCAGTAATCAACATACCAGCATGCAAGCTAAACCTAAAATAATGTTCGACGATGTCTCTGTTGAAGTGGGATTAACAACTGATAAAAATTGGAAGTACGGCGGCCCATCCCTATCTGATTTAAATAACGATGGCCTCTATGATTTATTACTAACTAATCATGACTCTACGCCTGTTCAGTTATTCTTATCAAATAGTGACTTTAGTTTTACCAAGCAAGCTGATATTTACCCACGAGTTGACTTACACGGCATGGCCAGTGGCGATTACGATAATGATGGCGATAATGACATTTTATTATCATTAGGCGGCGGTAATGGCCTTAGCCCGCAACCACAGCGGTTATTACAAAACAACCAAGGTCAATTTACTGATGTTACAGCGCAAGCTGGCTTATCAGAAATGGGAGCGCGAGGACGTTCTGTGCGGTGGATTGATCTAGATAACGATGGCGACTTGGACTTTATGCAAGTTAACGCTGAAAAAATGGTGACAGAGCAGAGCCCCCGTAACATTTTATTTGAAAATAACGGCAATGGTACATTCGATTATCACCCTTCCCCCGTCTTTGAAAATTTAAATAGCGAGCGCGTGCTGATCACTGATTTTAATAACGATAACATTCCTGATATTTTCGGCTTTAATGGTTACAGCCCGTTAGTAATTTTACAAGGCAACAATGATTTTAGTTTTACCGATGTCACAGCTAAGGTGTTGCCACAATCACTCGATACAACGGGTACTTTAACTCTCGCCCATGCCGATATCGATAATGATGGAGATATGGACTACTACCTTGCTAGGGGCAAATTACATTACACCATCGCCAATAATAGTATTTCATACAATGACCAACTAAAGCGTTTAGACTTACGAGACGAAGGCAATAAAAGTCATGATGGCTTGAGCCTAACAACACAGGGGGATTTGATTCTAAGTGATTTTTATCATTTTCCTCGGGGCAAAAAAATGAAAGCTATGCCGGTCTTTTTAGGTGCCGAACAGGTACCCATCAATACGCCAACTTCAGATCAAAGCATCGCTGCAGATCAAGCCCAAGGATTTGCAAAAAACATCAATAAAACAGGCTGGTATATTGGTTATTTAGGTAATAACAAATGGCGGGTAGAATGGTATTTAGCGGATAATTTAGCATGGGATGTGCGCGCTTCGTTCAAAAATGTCACTAGCTATAACACAGATTGGACACCACAAGATCTGGCATTAAGTGATATTTTACTACGTAACGATAAAGGTCAACTTACGGATATATCAGCGCAATTACCAAAACAAACTATTGATAATAACTGGGGCGTGGTGCCGGGTGATTTTAATAATGACACTTTAATTGATTTCGTGGTGTATCGATTTGGCCATTTAAAACAACGCGTGGCCGATGTGATGCTCATTAACCAAGGCAATAACCAATTTACTAGCCAGCTATTAAATTCAGCCACCAGCGAGTTAAATCAAGATTCTCATGGAGATATGGGCGCAGCATTTGATTACAATCATGACGGTAAGCTTGATCTGCTCAGTGGCGATGACGACAATGGTCGTTGGCACTTGTATAAAAACACCTCAGCGATGCTTAATAACCATTACAGCTTAGTGCGTATCGGATATTCGCCATCAGGGATTGATGCAATGGGGGCAAAGGTTGAAATAAAAACGGCCCAAACGACCCAATATCAAGTTGTCGGTTCGCACAGTGCAAACCACTCACAAAGTTTAATGAACATTGCCCATTTTGGCTTAGGTAATGATGCTAACATCAAGGAGATTAGTGTCACTTGGCGTGATGGCAGCAATCAAGTATTGCGTAATCAACCCGCAGACCGTTTAATCGATATAGGTAATATAAAATACTGATAAAAAGCCCCAATTTTGGGGCTTTATACTCGTTAACCAAATCAACTCTGGTTACTTAATAACATAATTTGGCGTTTGCTTTGCCTGTTCAATATTCTGCTTATTTAACTGCTCAAAAAACTTATCTATTTGTGCTTTGTATTCCCATGATTGTTGCAACACATTATTTGTATTGTGCTTATTCCACTCATTCCACAGCTTGGCTAATTTCGCTTGTTCAGCGGGTAGCGTATCAACCAAATTATATTGCTCATACGGATCGGCTTTCATATCAAAAAAACTGCGGCCTACATTTGGTAGTGGTTGGTTCATATATTTATAATCAACAGTACGTACAGCATAAATATTAGGAGCCTCTTCTAAGCGCCAAAATAACGCCTGATGTGGGCTGCCTTGTTTAGTGCCTTGTAAAAATGGCAGTAAATTAACACCATCTAATTTCTTATTATCAGCACCCGCTAGTGCCACTGAGGTTGCAGCAATATCAAGTGACGATATTAAACCAGTAAACTCTTCGCCTTTAGGAATTACCCCCGGCCAATGTGCGATAAAAGGCACATGAATACCCCCTTCGAGTAAAGCCACTTTACCTCGTCTAAAAGGAGAGTTGTCAGCCCAATCGCTGTTCGGTTGCCAACTTTCAGGGAATACGCCACCATTATCTGATAAAAAGATGATCAAGGTATTGTCTAATTGCGCGGTTTCTTTAAGTGCATCAATGACCATACCTATGCCTTCATCCATAACATCGATCATAGCGGCATATATACGTCGCTCTTCATCTTCAATATGCTTATATTTTTCAATATATTCAGCGGGTGCTTGTAGTGGCGTGTGAGGCGCGTTGTAAGATAAATACATAAAAAATGGCGACTCTTGTTGCTGTCGGTGAATATACTTCACGGCATCACGGCTAAGCGCTGTCGTTAAGTATTCATCAAATTCGGCCACTTGATTGTTGCGCATCAGCGGCAGTGAATAACCATCTCCGCCAACTGTCACTTGATCAGGCATATAATTATGCCCACCATCTAAAAAACCATAGAAATAATCAAAGCCGCGATTATTGGGCTGAAAATGCGGTGCGCCACCCAAGTGCCACTTGCCAAATACTGCGGTTTGATAGCCTACATCTTGTAAACGATTAGCAAGTGTTTTTTCTGATAGCGGCAGTCCCATGTATTTATCTTGAGGCATATAACTGACATTATTTTCCATACCAAAACGTGCTTGATACCGTCCTGTTAGTAACCCGACTCGAGAAGGCCCGCAGTATGGATGCGTTACATACGCGTTTTTGAAGCTAACACCATTATTAGCTAATGCATCAATATTTGGTGTTTTGATCTCTTTTGAACCGGTAAAACCTAAATCGCCATACCCTAAGTCATCGGCGAGGATCACCACGATATTTGGTTTTTTCTCATTGGCATAAGTATTTATACTGCCGATGCTCACCAGTATAGTTATCAGTATTAATAACAAGTGTCGTTTCATTATTTAGTCCTCTTTCTAATTATTTTTCTGATGTGTGCGATAGTTATCCATACGTGTCATTGCACGACCTTCGTATACACGTTTTAATTGCCATAAAGGTCTTTCTAAGGTTAATTCCCAGTGGAATAATTTTTTCATCAAGCGCGCTACTTGGTTTGGCTGCTTCGATGCCAAATTATGGTTTTCTGATGCGTCGACAGAAAGGTCATACAGTTCAGCGGGTCGATCAGGAAAACGCAGTAGCTTTAGGTCTTTGTCGCGAATAGCAGCTCGGGATTCCTTTTTCCAGTACAAGGTTTGGTGTGGTCGTTGTGTCTTTTTTGATAATAAAAATGGCATTAAATCAACGCCATCGAGCTTCATTTGCGCAGTCACTTTGCCATTAGCAGCATGAATAAAAGTCGGTAACAAATCGAGTGAACTCACCGGATACGTATAGCGCGAGGTATTACTAGAAAGCCTTTTAGGCCACTTTAATAACATAGGTACTCGGACCCCACCTTCAAGGTGATTGGCTTTAGTACCGCTTAATGGATAATTATTGGCATAATTTTGATCAGTCGGTCCACCATTATCGTTAATAAACACCACTAGAGTGTTATCACTAATACTAAGCGCGTTAAGCTTATTTAATACGACTGCAATTGCACGGTCCATAGCAAAATTCATCGCAGCTAATATTTTCCTCTCACCTGTTAAATGAGGGAATTGAGCTAAATCAGCATCCGTTGCTTGCATCGGCGCATGCACCGCCGAAAACGATAATACAGCAAAGAAGGAACGTTTATTTGCGACTGATTGAGTAATAAAATGACTGGTTTGAGTCGCCAGTGCATCTGTTAAGTACCCTTGGTGTTCAGCATAGTGCTTAAAGTCTCGCTCCATCTTTTGTGAAGGATAAGCCTGTTGTTCCGCTTTGCTGTATGCAAAATAACCACGCGCGCCTTCACGAAAGCCATAGAAATTATCAAACCCTCGCTTAGTTGGATGATAATCATCATGATTACCTTGATGCCATTTACCAAATAATCCAGTTTGGTAACCCAGATCTTTGAGGTGATCGGCCATCGTTACTTGAGTAAGCGGCAAGCCCATTTTGTCGCCAGTAAAGCCTGACGTACTCATATAACCTGGCACATTGTTTTCTTCAAAACCGAATCTTTGCTGATATTTCCCAGTATACAACCCCGCGCGTGAAGGCCCACACACAGCCGCTGTTACATAGGCTTGCTCAAATACAACACTCTGACTTGCCAACTTATCGATTGTTGGCGTTTGCATTACTTCACTGCCTTGAAAACCGAAGTCGTGATAACCCGCATCATCGGCGATAATCAACAGTATATTCGGTTGCTCTTCGCCGTAACATAGATTACTGAATGCACTTAGCAGCAATAACCAATAGATATACTTTAAATGAATACGCATAATGTCCCTTTAAAACTGATATCTAGATTGATGTGAAAATGATGCCGACACTTTAAATTAGCTTTCGTCTTTACCGCATTCAATATCCTCTATAACGAGTTATAAAATAGTCTTTCCTTTACTAATCAACACACTAAAATAAGTTATATTTCATCCCCCCCACTACAAAAAAAGTAAATTGTTAACAAACTTGACTTGTAACCCTCATCACCACTATTGTTTTGGTTCTTGCCCTATAAAAAATAAAAATTAGCGATGTATTACACAGAATTAAATTGGGATATATTTTTACGTACCGTGATCCCATTTGCAGCTGCCAACATTTTCATCATGGTACTCATTTATTTTACGCTTGTGCGCGAACGTATTGGTGCTGCCTACCCTTTTTATTGCGCTTTTATCGTCTGTTTTATTCTTTTTTTATGCGGCCCGATTATTAATGTTATGCCACTTCATGAAGGGAAAAGGTGGTATGATCTTTTTAGAAATATTTTGCTCTTTAGTATTGGCACCCCCAGTTTACTTTTTGCATTATTAACACAGGCTAAGTTGCAGCTACCCAAACCCTTATTAATAACACCGGTTGTACTTGGGATTGCATGGTCGTGCTTTTTCTTCTGTGCAGCCCCTTTATATTTTTACAGTCCCAATGAGCTACCTTGGTTAGTTAAGTTAGAAAACATAAACGCACAGCATATTTACTCTTCTCAATTACTGTTGATCTGCTTGCAGTTGTTACTCCCTTGCATCCTACTATTACAAAAAAACCTTAAAGCCTATGTTGCAACTCATGTTTATGGTGCGCTCACACTCAGTGTTTTTATGTGCATTGGTAACGCATTTGAGCTGTGGGTTATTTATTATGTTGGGGCAAGTTTAAGTGCGCTAATTTGGAGCTGGGCAGTTTATAAAGATATTCAATTTACAAATAGTAAAATTAAACAACACACTGAACACAAAAATGCACTGGCTATAGCGCAATTTACAGCGGCTAATAATCGCAACTTTAGCCAATTTTACCCAGACAAATTAAACAAAGCCTATCCACTTAAAGAGCGTGTAGCGCTACTTGAGATTATCTGTACTGCTAACCCACATTTAACAGCAACCAAGTTAGACGAGTTATTAGTTAAACTAAAAAGCTATTGCCACAATTCGTTTAGCTGTTATCAGATAAGAGCAAAAGAAATCGCATTTATGATGTTTGATCGGGTTATTTTTCAGTGCGGGAATAGTAAAGTATTACTTGATGAGCTTGAAAGTATCGGCAATCGCCTTGATGATGCTAACACTATCGTCAATATTGATGCAGCCCTACATCACGTGATCACAGTATTAAACTACGCGCTTGATCAATTAAACAGTAACACTCCAGATCAACAACTTGTTGATAAAGTAAAAGCGTATATTCTTGAGCAATACCGCCATGATATCTCCATTGCAGATATTGTCAGCGCTGTGGGTGCGAGCCGCTCACATACAATGAAGGTGTTTAAACAACTAACGGCAACAACGATTAATCAATACCTAGCTGATGTAAGAATAACCCAAGCAAAGTTGCTCTTGCCAACTAAAACAGTCACCGAAACAGCCTACGCAGTAGGATTTAATAACTCAGCGTACTTTTCAACGGTATTTAAAAAACACACTAAGTTATCACCAAAAGAATACCAACAACAAGGTCAATTAAAGTCGACGATAACGACTTCAAAATGAGCTTATTTACTTTTCAGTTCACTACCCATAACTTATTTGTCGGCTAACACTCTGATATTTCAGTTTAATCTTTTACCTTGCCTGCCGCTGCCCATTCCACCCCACGGCGCATAACATTTATAAAGTGCTCATCTTCGAATACTTCAATGCCATGCCCTAACGTCGTGTGAAACACTCGACCTTGATGATACTCGACCGTCATCAGCACAGGCTCATGGCGTCCAAATCCATTGAATTTTTTATCGTCAAATGCACTTGCTAACACAGTTAAATTTTGTGCTGGGCCGCGTAGGCGGTTGTATAATTCGTCTTTGCTATGAGTCCAGTTTTGAGGAAGTAATTTTGTGATCGGGTGCGGCTGCCTTAAAACGATTTCAAATGCATGCTCTTTACCGTGTCCACCGCCTTGTCCTTTTGATGTATCACGCTTTAATAGTCCTTGTTCATCAAAATAAATGTAAGGGCCACTCTTTTCGTTACGACCGCCCCAACCACCCAGTCCAATCATTTGATTGTATTCAAACCATTCAGGAAACGAGTTGTTAGCAGCGTGAACAGATACAAAGCCACCGCCATTTTTCATGAATTTTTCGAACGCTAATCTTGTTTGTTTCGGCCAAGGTGCCGCTTTCCAACCAAAGTTAGAAATCACCACATCATAATCAGCAAAGTTAGGTGAAAATGTTTCGTCTGTTACAGGCTGTTCGAAATCTTGATGCTTTCTTCCATCATTAGCAGGAAATTGCTCCTGCAACTTGCCACCATTCCACGTTTTTGCGGTTCGATAAATATCAACCTCAAACTGACCTGTTTGCTCAAGAAATGTTTTCATCATATTCGATGTTTTCGGCCAAACATAATGGTTATTTTGACCGTCTACTAGCAACACTTTTATTGATGAAGCACTGGCAAATAGTGATGTACAACCGCACAAAAGCACTGTTAATAACGTGATGAGTAATTTGATCATGAAATTCCTATTCAATAAGCTCATTTAATGTGTAATAGACTTTCTCTACGCTAACACTTCGGCCATTGATATCTTTGAGACCAGCAAAGTCAATTTGCACAATTTTATCTGCCATTAATGGCAGTTCAATATCAATCGACTTTTTGTCTTTGCTTAGCGTTATGTTACTAACTGATAACTGAGTTAAGTCTTTTTTCGGCGAACCATAATTGCCTGAATAAAGATAATGCCAAGATTGCGCCGACAGACTGTCCAATTTCACAGACGCTGCGTCCAACTCATCCGTATATGTTAATCTGAAGCCTGTTTTGGTGAGTTTAATGTCTAATAATTCAAATGGATTGGTTCCATCCCAAACCACTTTTTCTAAACCAAATGGTTTGCCACCTTGTGCCCCCCAACCTCTTGCGGTTTGTCCAATCCAAAGTTGGCCGTTAACGTCAAATTCTGCACGTACATTGCCACTTTGAAACCTATTCATGAAGTTAATAACCGCACCTTGGTATTTGCCGTTCACTTGGTCCAATAAAACACGGAAAACGTTTGATTGCGTTTGGTCGCCTATAAAAATCTGCCCCTCAAATGGTCCGAATTTTCCTTGCGTGGTATTCCACTCAGGGTTGCCGGGTGAGTTGGCGACTTCTACATGTGGTATCCAAACCACTGGTTTTTCACTCATTGCTGCCAAGGTGTCTAACGATAAATTTTTTATTTTTTCTTTAGTAAAACCATCAATTTCAATCAAAGATACAGGGTGGCCGTAAAACTTATCTTTCTGTAACAAATGCATCTTTGAGGTTGGTACCCAATCCCCTTGGTTATCGGTAAAAAATATTTCGCCACTAGGACTAGCACCGATCCCGGCAGGAGAACGTAAGCCGTACGCATAAGGAGAGTAACGACCATTTTCATCTACTTTAAAGGCAAAACCGCGATTTCCACCAGCGCTTCCCATCACGCCCATAGTGAAAGCATCTGGGTTATTGTGGCTCAAATTAAGAGTGCCAAATAAATTGCCCGCATTGTCTTTTACAGGCCCAAAGGTAAACTCATGATAATTGTCGTGAAACTCCCAATCATTTGCCACGGGTATATAAGCATCTGCTTTATTATCATTATTAGTATCAATTAATCGCGTCAGTTCTGGTTTTTGCGCAACTAAAATTGAGCCATCGTCGTCAACCATTAATCCCGTTGGCTCATGTAGGCCTTCAGCAAACTTTGACCATTGCCCTTGCTTAAGATACCAAACCTCACCAAAACGAGTAGCAACCCAAATAACACCAGCGCTATCACTGTCTAACCCAGTAACATGAAAACGAACATCTTTTGGTGTTTCCACAGTGATTATTTTATACCCATCAGGTTTATATTCATGTTGTGGCGCTTGTTGTGCATTAATTGACAAAGCAACGGACAGCATTATTATCGATGATAAAAAATTAGTTATTATTCTCATACTAGTTTCACTTCTCTATTGAGGCTGTCAATTCAAACGAGCCTTTGCTGTTAGTAGTAATGACTGCTTTATCTGCAGTGATTTTTCCATTCTCGGACGACCAAATTAAGTTCTCAGAGGCGGGCAAACGTAAAGTGGCTGTTTTATTTTCGTTGTTTGAGTTGAACAAAAAGCTTATTTTGTTGCTGTGTTTAGCAATTGCAGTGACACTAAAATTAGTATCCCCAATTGCATAGTTGAAAACAGGGTTTGAATTAACCAGTTGATAGCCTTTATAACTGCACACCTGCTGAGCGTCGGTTGCGTGTTTTATGCCTTGAGGCGATTTAAATACCCACTCACCCAACGGTAAACTTGGATCTTCACCGCGACCTGATATATTTGGCCCTATATTAAGCAAATCTCCCTGCCATAACCCATTAATAGAACAAGTTTTGCTATTGAATGCATAGTTCAACTTGGTTGGCATTCCTACAGATATGCTCAAAGGCGGAAGCTTATGGATGCGTTTTCTTAGAACTATGGTGTCTGACGTCGCTTTGATTTCAAATTTTTTGCCGTCCATGATCACTTTAGCGCGGCTCGAAACTGCAAATAACTTAATGGTCATGTCTAAATTAGTAGCGATAACGGTTAAGTTTCTTTGCCCAGGTTTACTATTTCCAGAGCGGTAAGTAAGCTTTAAACGCTGTTTGCCTCGCTTAAGTCGCCAGGTTGGAAACCACGGCGTTCCGCCTCTTTGAACCTGCTTGCCATTTATAAATACTTCCATTTCATGAGGTGCGCCCCACTCTAACCAAAGCTGAGCATCTTTATCCTTAGGCGCGTAAAAATCGCCTTCAAACTCAATAAAATAATCTTGCACCTCAGGTATCGCAAAGTCAGCAAGGTTCTTTGCAAGTTGCCCAGACTTGATCAATTTGTCTTCCCTCACAACCTGATCATGTTCATTGTCTAATTGATAGAGCTTATATTGAAGATCATCCCACCCTTCTCGCTTTGACAACACATATGAAACTATTGAGCGAAGCTGTTGTTCAGAGAAGACATCAGCAAACCCAGGCATTCCGGCACTCATAAAACCGTTTTTTACATTGTTTAATATTTCTGAGGGTCGTTTTCCGTGAACCCATTCGCCATCTTTTAAATTAAATCCGCTTGCGCCACTCAAATCTTTGTTGTGACAAGACGCACAAACCTGCTCAAACAATACTTTTCCTTGTTGCAACACAACAGGGTTAGTACTGCTTTGGATCAGTGTTTCATCTAGCTCTTCAGAATTAACCTCAACAGCCGTAAACAGCATTAGAGCAACAATAAAAAATCGTTTAATCATATCAATACACTCCACAATCAAGACTAATCAATCGTCCATTGAACGTTTGCACCAAACCCAAGCTCTTGGCCTGGAACACCAACGGCCACTTGATAGCTTTTATCAAAAAGGTTTTGTACATAGACGTCTAATCTAATGTCTGAACGAATTTGCCACTGTGTCGTGATATCAATTTTATTGTAAGCGTCCAAGTCGTAAACGCTATTTTCGCCAGTATGTTGGCTTGTTCCAAGGGTCTCTCCAACATAATCCATATTTAGCGAAGTGGTCACATTGTCATTAACTTGGTATTGAATTCCTAAGCCGCCCTGCCAATCAGGACGCCCAGTTAGAATTTCATTTTCGCTACTTTGCAGGTCGACGTAAGTAAGGTCGAAATTATATGAAAAATCATCGTTCAGCTGTCCTTGCACAATTAGCTCGATACCTGAGCTAATGATTTTTGAGCGGTTTACCAGTGAAAATGTGGCGAAATCAAAATCAACAAGATCGGTATACTCATAGTTAAACACTGACAAGCTAACGTTGGTTTGTTCTAATATAAACTCAATACCAATGTCTTGGTTTGTTGCTTCCTCAGGGTTCAAATTAGGGTTACCAATCAAGTTATTGCTCAGTGCATATAAACTTGGCAATTTAAAAGCGGTGCCGGTATTGGCAAACACTCGCACTTGCTCATTGAATTCATAATTTGCGCCTAATTTCCACGTCGTTTGATTGCCAAAATCTTTGGTGTTGTCGTATCTAATACCTGAGAAAACCGTTAATCTATCCACTTGCCACTTGGCATCTACAAAGCCTGCAAGGTTTTCTCTGTCTATGTCATATTCGGTAGGCAGTTCAAACACTACCATTTGTCCCATATCTGTAAAGGTATGCATTTGCGTACTGCCGTTGGTTTCACCCGATTCTGATTTAAAATCAATACCCACAGTGACCAGAGCATGGTTAAACTGCAACCCATTTAAAAATCGTAATTTGTAGTACGAGTAGTCGTTCTCAGAGTAGCTTGGTGGCGCTGAAAAATAAGGTGCTATACCTGGTGATTTTAAACTATCTGACGAGCTGAAAACTTCTGCCTGCAATGCTAATTGATGACTTTGTGAAATCACTTGGTTATGACGTACACTACCTGAATATACTTGGCCTTGTTTGTCATCTTTTATCGAGTCTTGAGCATATAAAATGCCGCCACTTTGGTCTGCAAGCGCTTTTTGTTGATAATCGCTGAAACGAACACTCAGCTTAGTCTCACTGTCGTTATTATATCTAATGACACTGTGTGCATTCAGTTCAATAGATTCTTGCTCATCACCAGTAGCCGAGTCGTCACTATTGATTGCCGTTACACCTATTTCTGCGCTATCGAACGCGACTTTCGCCGTCGCGGTTTGTGAACCATTATCAAAGGCACCGGCCGAAACCAAAGTGTTACTGGTATCAGCATCATAGGTAATAAAATTGATCACACCAGCAATAGCATCAGAACCATAAATTGACGATTGTGCGCCTTTGATCACTTCTACACGTTGAATCAAGTCTTTCGATAGTGTACCTAAATCAAAACTGCCGCCACGCCTGTCCAATGGGTTATTTATTTGCACCCCATCTATCTGAACAATAACGAAGTTTGTTTCAGCACCACGTAAAAAAATCTCTTGGCTTACACCTGATTTTTGAACTCGAATTCCTGGCACCAAGGTTAATATATCGAGTGCCGACCATCCTGCAATAGTGTCTATTTGGCTCTTTTCGAGTACGAATAGTGAACTCGGCATTTGATTCGCTTGTACGGGATAGAAATTACCGTAAACTTGCAGTTGCTCAATCTGAGCGTTAACCGACGCGACAAAGAAAAACGACATTATTGTCGCGCGCATCATTAATTTCATTTGATAAAACATTACAACCCTATTTTTTTATAACTAAACCAAAAAACCCGCAGCAATACTGCGGGCTCCGTACTTAGGAAAAATAGTTAGAAATTAATACGGGTATTAAGTCTAAATGTACGTCCGGTATGATATTGATAAACCGTACGTGATTTAGTGGCATCACCTTCAAGTGGGCTGCCTTCATCAAAGGTTACACCGCCCGCTTGTAAGAAACGGCTAGTGAAATATTGACGTACACCTTCATCTGTTAAGTTCGCCACTTGAAATGATACCGAAATCATATCATTCACTTTATAACTTGCTGAGAAATCAAGCGTTTGCCGACCTTCTTCCCAAAGCGAACCATTCTCCCATGAGCGTTGAACTAACTGATCAGTTGTACCTTGATACGATAAACGTAACTGGTGACCGTTTTTCTCCCAAAAGCCGGTCAAGTTATAGCTATGCTCAGGGGTATACGCCACAGCAAGAGAAGGTACTTTCACATCGCTATCAATTGAAGATACTTCTTGATCATATTTTGAATCTTGGTAGGTATAATTTGCCTGCAAGCCTAAACCAGACCAGATCCCAGGGAGTGAGTCATACGTTTGCATGTACTGTAATTCAAGACCTTTGATTGATGCACCTTTACCATTTTTAATACGCGTGGTATTAAACTTGGCACACATTTGCTCTAAATCACCTGAGTACATCCAATCTAGCTCATAGTCTTGACCGCCCTGAAAACGCTTAGGCATACACCCTTCTAAGCTATCTTGACCAGCAATCAGTACGAGATCATTTGGTTCATATGTTTCCCCCTCAGTTAAACCAACATCACGTAAATCATCCATGTAAGTAACGATTGTTTCTGACTCTTCAAAGTTAGTCATGTCTTTATAAAATAACGTAGCAGCTAACAAACCTGACTTGTTAAAGTACCACTCATAAGATAAATCAAGGTTAAATGATTCAAGAGGATCTAGTTTAGGATTCGTCAATGTAATCGAGTTATTACGGTTTTCACCACCCCATTGTGTTTCTCTAACTTTAAAACCAGGGCGAAGAGAATCAATTTGTGGACGCGCCATGGTTTTTGAAGCAGCAAAACGGATAATAGTATCTTCATTGTGTAAGTAATTTAGATTTAAACTCGGTAAAAATAAATCATACTCATGCTCATCGGTAACAGCAAAAGAGCGCAAGCTTCTGTCTTCCGTTGGTAATAAATTACCTGCTTCATCATAAACACGTTCACCATAAATCCAGTGCTTTTCTGTAGACACATCAGAGTGACGCCATAACCACCATTCAGATTCATTTGGGTTCCCTTGAATTGCATTAGGATCATGACACGGACCTTGATCTGGGATCCTAACATCATCAGTCTTATCATTGGTTCCTAAGGTGTCATAACCCAAACCATCCGTTCTAGACCAACGACTTTCTTCATTATAATTCGTGCCATAAAACAAAGTTGCTGCGCACAGCGGTAAACTTGAATCACGAAGTTCAGCAAGCTTGAAAGGGTCCATTAAACGGGCATTATTTGAAGGGTCAAACGCAAATTGCACACCTGATGCACCTTGAACTTCAACCGTTGTTTTGACATAACGAACACCGACATCACCAGTTATACGGCCATCTAGTAACTCAAAGTTAAGTTTTGTATAAAATGCAAGGTTGTCTAATTCTGTATTTCTTGTATTTGAGTCATCTGTTTCAAATGCAACTTCAGGGCTACCTAACGCAACTTCAAACGCCTTGAAAGCTGAAAAACTATTCCAGCCGTCAGTAACATTGTCGCGTCCATAACCAAGGCCCGCCATAAAATCATCAACAGGGAACTCATTGCCATCAGTAATCATAGCTCCGGTTATATCACGTAAGCCACTGCCTAACACGGCTGGTAAACCTGTATTTGGGTTTGTTATTACAACCCCTTCGCCTACATTGTTAAACGAACCCTGCTGTGCATCAACATACTTAGTGCGTTTAGACCATTTAGCACCAAACTCAATTGAGCGAAAGTTATCTGAATCAAGCACGTAGTCAAAATCTACATATAATGATTTTTGCTCATCTTCAACCGTATTTAAGGTTCTGCCCATATATGATAAATGCTGAGCATCTAATTCGTCCGGATTAAAACCCGTGGTGCTGTAATTATCCCACAGGCTTTCTGGATCACCAAAGGTGTTATGTTCGCCATAGTCAATCAAACCAGTACCGGTTACTAAATTACACTGACCACTAGTGCAATCATAACCTACAGGCTCCATATCTTCTGGCGGTACATCTTTTAAGCTCCACGCACTAATATTGGCAAAATTTTGTAATGCCACATACACAGAGTTATTGGGGATTTGCTCAGTTTTAGAGTAACCAATACCCGCATCCATTGTTAGTGAATCACTGAAGTTATGCTTCATATCTAAAGAAAATATTTGATTGTTATTTTCAAAATCCCCTTCAGATTGTACCAAACCACCACTGCCAAAGCGGTTAACAAACTTAGTAAATGTATTGGTTTCTAAATCAATGGTACGCCAGTCTTGCTCAGGATCCGTAAACTCAGCAGTTACACCTGCCAAGCCAGGGTCTTCACCTTCAACCAAGTTTTTCGTCTCTACTGAGCGAGTATTAATGCCATGCATAGAGTTATTTATATCTTGCTTACCAACAATAGCATTAAAGTTAAATTCGGTATTTTCTGACGCTCGCCACTGTAAACCTAGATTAAAATTAACCCGATCATTTTGACTTTCATGATATTGATATTGAACTGTACGCGGTGTAATACCGACAGCATTTTCAACAATATTACCATTTGTATCTTTCGCTAAAGGAGACTGTAAAGCATACCACTCTGTGGCTGAGTATTGATCTTTACGATAAGCATTGGTTTCTTTAACGGCTGTAACAACCACACCAAACGTATCATCAAAAAACTTACGAGAAAAAGTGCCGGACACCTTATAATTATCTTCTTCTGATAGGTCGTTGTAACGGCCTTCAAGTGTCATGGTGTTTATTTCATAATTTAAATCAAGTGGCTTAGTGGTACTTAGGTTAATATTTGCACCTAACGCACCTTCTTCATGATCTGCACTTGGGGTTTTTACAACTTCGATTTTAGATAAGATATCTGAAGAGTACTGTGATAAATCGACACCTTGGCTATAACCTGTTGAGCCAAGCTGAACACCATTCATACTGATGTTATTTTGTTGTGAATTAGCACCACGTACAGTCACTCGCGCACCTTCACCGTCAACTGTCTGCACTGAAACACCGGTTACACGTGATAGTGCATCTGCGATGTTTTGGTCAGTCGATTTACCGATATCTTCTGCGTTGATTGAATCAACAACATTTTCTGCAAAACGTTTATCGTTAATTGATTTTTTAACACTTGCCGCTAAGCCGCTAACTTCAATGATCTCAATATCATCTTCCGCTTCTGTTTTCTTTTCTTCTTGCTGGGCATAGGCAAAGTGCGTTGCAAATAAAGCGACGGTTAAAGCGCTTAACTTGAATGTTTTCTTTATGGTTGTCATGTGTGTGTTCCCCGTTGAAGGTTTATTATGTTGTTACGTTATTATTTTGTAAACAATAGTATGAACAACAAGTCATTGTCAACTGTATTTTGTTAACAATGTATAATTTATTAATAAAAAAGTGAAACCGCAATTACGCTGTGTTTCACTTTTAAAAATCAATAAATATGAGTGCTATAAATTGTTAGTTAAACACCCTATGTATATTAAAAGGGCTTTATATAAGGCCAGCCAGCAAACTGCTTACCTGTTGCTGGGTTTGTGCTCCATTCCCAGCATTCTAATTGGTAATGCTTAGCCTGGTGGTTCACTTTAATAATGCCGTACCCTTCACTTTTCAGTTCTCGGTCAGCTAAAAATTTACCCCAGCTATTATTCTGCTTGGCAAACTCTGTATGAGTTATTTTTGGGTTTGCAGTGGCAAGCACTCTCATTTTATTGCCGAAGGAATCGGTGAAATCGCCAGTATTCATATCGTTATTACGTTGATTAGTCAGTGCCACTTTAGGCTCAAACCAACGCTGCCAAAATGCAGCACTCGCAGGGCCTGCAAAAAATAAACTGCCATCATCAAAACGGTTAATACCTTGGTAAGCTAATAAACCTAGATGTTGATCCCCAGCAATGACTAAAGCATTTGCCTCGCTAACCAATTTAACTGCCCGAGTTCGACCATCAGCAGGATAACCATTTGAATCATAATCAATTAATGCCTCACCATTTTCATCAGTTTGTGGCGAGCCCCACATGGAGGCGGTAATACACACCTTAGGTTTACCAGAATGCATACTTTGCCACGCTTTTAAAAATGATTCTTGGCGTTGCCCTAATAACTCACCCGTTGTCGCAAGTTTGTTTACTTTATAATCTGGTGGTGTTTTAAATTTACGATCTTCGACAATGGCAAAACTAATGCCGCCGTATTCAAACGCAGCATAGGCCACTGGAATGTCGTATTTAATCGGAGTGGGATCATAAGGGTCTGGGTTATGGCCATGTTGAATACGATAAACCATTCTGACCAAGTCTTTATCCCATTTAAAACCGCCATCTTCTTCTTTAGGTAATTCTGAATTTTCGCCGCCATCACCCCATAAGTTACCTTGAAGTACATCATGGTCATCGGCCAGAATAATTGTTGGTTTATCTTTGATGCTGTCAGCAAATGCCCAGTACCACAAATACCACTTATATAAGGTATCGAGTTTTGCATCTGGCGTGTGACGCCCATAGCGAGTTGGGTATGTTTCGTAATATTGATCACCACAAAACACAAACATATCCGGTTGATGATATGCCGCATTTTCCACTAATTCAGTATGCGGAAACAAAATGTTATCTTTGGTATAACGTCCAATCTCTCGCTCTTTAGCAATAAGTGGCGTGTAATGGGTGTTATCTAAACTTTTTGATGTCGGAATGATGCAAGAATACAGCGCGATGATAAATTCTTTGCTGATTTGTGGATCTGCCGCGACGATACCTGAATACAAGGCAGTATCTGGTTTTTTGGGATCCACAACCCGGTATTTATAAGCATTTAGATAATCCCAGTTACTCAACCTAAACCTAGCCACAAAACCATCTTCAATCGGTGCAGTAGCTCCTAATTGCCATTGCTGCTGGCCTTCACGTTGGTATTCCAACCGTAGTTTTGCTAATACCTGTGTATCGACTGGCATCAGTTGGCAGGTTAACTTAAGTATGTTTTTATTAACTGTGTACATACAACCCACAACAGGACCAAGGGTATTACTATTGTTCAGTGTTATTTTCGCACCACCGGTTTCAATATCACTAAACCCCCAACGCGCACCTGCAACTAATGGCTCTGATGAACTTAGTAAAGAGATGCCACCTTGTAACTGCTCTGCAGGTACTTTGTGTAATAGCGCAAAGCCGAGCTCTTGAGCAGTATCCGCATCAGTAGCAACTAAGCGTATATCAAAATGCTCGCTATCTATGGGATCTAAATGACAATCCAGTGTAATTTTAGCGCCATCTTGGTACTGTTTCAGGTTAAACAATTCTCGATTGATGATTTCAAACTTTAGCGCTTTACTTTCATCATCAAACTGACGAAATGATAATTTACCACCGCTATCAAATGCAGCAATGATACCGCCATTAACCCCACCAGCGCGTTGCGCCAATGCAGCGCCTTTAGCAGTTAATTCGCCTTTGCCAACACCCAACAAAAAGCCACAAAAGCCATTCTCACCTGGGGTTAGATTACGCACGGTGGCTTTAATGCGTCCGCTCTGTAGACTGTTATTAAGCTGGCGTGTTAATAATGATACCGTGCGGGCTTCAAAATCTTTCCCTTCACGAGTGCACTGTAATTCATTGCCAACCCTTTGCCAGTCCTGTAAACGATTACCCCAAAACTGCTCACCCAACCATACTTGCGGTGTAAACTGTGCGTTATCCAAAGCCGATGTTGTAGCAAGATCACTACGGTACGAGGCAAAAAGCCCAGCACACCCGCTCAGTAGACTAGTGCCCACTAAGCCTGCAGATAGTTTTAAAAAACTTCTCCTTTTCATACTTTTACTCGCTTATTCTTATTGTGTTGGAAGTTGAATATGAAATTCAATTTGATGTTGATATGGGCGCTCAGGACCATACATTGAGCTTAAAAAATGATGGTGATTTACTGCATTGGGTAACTCATGAGGTTCAATACATAACCCAGCATAAGGTCCCATGGCTTTACCATTAATGTGGTTGTAATCACTAGGTAAGTAATAACCGGTATAAAATTGACTACCCGGGGCTGTTGAATAAACAGCAACTTGATAACCACTTTTAATATGGGCAATAGTGCCATGATGTTTTAATTTACCTTCTCCGGCAGGATCTAATAAATAATAATCGTCAAAGCCGGTATCAGGTAGTTGCTTATCTAATTGCTTAGAGTGCGCAAAGTCATAAACTGTCGAATAAACATTTGCAAATTCACCAGTGGGGATATTTTCGCTATCTTTGAGTAATCGTAACCGTGCAGGTAATTGAATATGATGATCAGTTATATCTAATTGCTGTTTAGAGCCCAAGTTCCAATAAATATGATTGGTTATGCTTATTGGCGTCAGTTGTGATGCAATACCTTGCATATCAATAGTCAATTTATTATCGGTTAACTGATAGATCACGGTAAACTCAACATTGCCTCGGTAACCTTCCTCGCCATCGATGCTGATATAACTAAATACGGCTCGATTATTAATATGATCAACATCAACAATCTGCCAATTCACATGGCTAAGCCCTTTATTACCACCATGTAAATGGTGTTGACCTTCATTGTTAGTCAACTTTACTGTGGAAAACTCATCTAAAAACTGGCTATTAGCAATGCGATTAGCCACTCGGCCAACGGTCGTACCTAAATAAGCAGGATTCGTTAACCAGTCTTGTTGCTGCTGATAGCTCAGTGCCAGATGCTCGCCATTTGGCGCTTCGATACTCTGAATAGCAGCACCAAAACTGCTCAAGGTCACCCGCAAACCATTAGCCTGCGTTAAAGTGATAGTCTGCACAGCCATACTTAACTCTGATAGCCTTGAGGGTTTTTACTTTGCCAATGCCATGTATCTTTCATCATATCAGCTAAAGTATATTCACATTGCCAATTGAGTATATTGGTTGCTTTACTAGCGTCAGCCCAAAAAGCAGGTAAGTCACCACTGCGTCTTGCTGCTACTTCAAATGGAATATCAACACCTGTATGGCGTATAAAGCTCTTCACAATAGCTAATACTGAAAATGGGCTGCCTGTGCCTAAATTAAATGCCTCGTACAATGATTGTTGCTGAAGGCTTAACCATTGCAGTGCTTTAACATGCCCATTGGCTAAGTCACTCACATGGATATAATCACGCTCACAAGTGCCATCTTCAGTTGGGTAATCGCCACCGAAAATAGATAGTTTGTCACGTTTACCTACTGCAACCTGTGCTACAAATGGCATTAAGTTATTAGGAATACCTAAAGGATCTTCACCAATTAAGCCACTTTGATCGGCACCAATTGGATTAAAGTAACGTAAACTTGCAACTTGTAACGAGCCTGCTTTTACAATGTCTTGCAGCATCTGCTCAATCATTACTTTGGTTTGACCGTAAGGGCTGGATGCGCGGCTCAACGGTAATTCTTCCGTATAAGGTGGCGTTGCATGCTCCCCATAAACCGTTGCTGATGAACTAAACACTAACTTATTGACCTTAAATTCAGCCATGCACTGGCACAAGTTAAGGGTTGAGATCAGATTATTCTGATAGTAACTAAGCGGTTTTTGCATCGATTCGCCAACAGCTTTTAAACCAGCAAAATGAATAACAGCACTAAAGTTATGAGCGCTGAATGTTGCTTTAAGCTTAGTTTCATCCAATAAACTGGCATGAACAAACTCTACATTTTTTTGTGCTAGTGTCTGTACTCTGACTAATGATTCACGGCTTGAGTTACTTAAATCATCTATTACCACAACCTCAAAACCACTACGTAACAAGCTCAACACTGTGTGGCTGCCAATATAACCAGCGCCTCCGGTAACCAGTACTTTTTCCATTTTCATAATCCTTATGCTCTTATTACTGATACACCAGATGCTGGTAGGCTGGTATAAATACTTTCTTTTATACCCGTTTTTTGCTGATACTGAGATTCAATAGCTGCCGTTACTTCTGCCACCATAACGTTAGGTACAAATGCCACAACACAACCACCAAAACCACCACCGGTCATACGCACACCACCTTTATCACCAAGTACGTTATCGATAATTTCAACTAACGTGTCTATTTGCACTGTGGTGATCTCAAATAAGTCACGCATCGATGCATGGCTTTGTGCCATTAACTTACTTAATCGACCAATATCGTTATCAGTAAATGCTTGCATCGCAGCTAATGTACGCGCATTTTCATACACTATGTGCTCAACGCGCTTCGCAACTTGGGGGTCAAGCTGCGCCTTATTTGCTTCATATTCTTCAATTGAAACATGACGTAAGCTTGGCTTTGAAAACGCCTCGGCACCGGCATAGCATTGCTCACGGCGTAAATTATATTCGCTATCAACTAAACCACGTTTTACATTTGAATTGATCATCATGATGGTCATGCCTTCATTAATGCTCACTTCAATTAAGTCTAAAGACTGGCAATCAATTCCCAGCGCTTGACCTTGTTGACCGCACGCAGAAATAAGCTGATCCATAATGCCGCAGTTACAGCCTACAAAGTTGTTTTCAGCCGCTTGACCAATTTTGGCGATTTCTTTACGTTCAATAAACAAATCGCATAAATGGTTAAACGCGTAAGCAATCCCCACTTCCAGTGCAGCCGATGAGCTAAGCCCTGCACCTTGCGGCACATTACCGGTAATACAAATATCGCAGCCCGTTAATTGGTGCCCGCGTTTTTGTAATTCATCAACCACGCCGCGCACATAATTACTCCAGCTTTGAGTTTGATGATGAGCGAGTTCTTGGCCTACGCTAAAGCTGTCAACTTCATTATTACAATCAAGGGCTAATACATTTACAGTTGAATCAGTACGCGGGGCAACGGCAATATAAGTGGCGTATTCAATGGCACAAGGCAGTACAAAACCATCGTTATAATCGGTGTGTTCACCAATTAAATTTACACGACCTGGTGCCTTCACAACAAAGTCAGCATCACGCGTAAAGTGTTTTAAAAATGCGCTGCGCACAGTGCTTTCAATGTTCATGCATTCACCTCTTTATAATGCGTGAGTGATTGTTGTTTTAAAATAGTGGCCGCTTGTTCTGGCGTTATATCACGCTGTGCTTCAGCCATCATTTCATACCCCACCATAAATTTTTTCACCGAGGCAGAGCGCAACAATGGCGGGAAAAACTGACCATGCAGTTGCCAAAATGAGTCATCGTGATCATCATATGGCGCACCATGCCACCCCATTGAATAGGCGAATGAACATTGAAATAAATTATCGTATTTAACGGTAATTTGTTTGATCATCTCAGCAAGGCTGATCTGCTGCGCGCTTGTTAACTGAGTCATTCTTGTAATTGCAAAACGCGGTAATAATAGGGTTTCAAAAGGCCATGCAGCCCAATATGGCACAACCACTAGCCAGTCTTCATTAGCACAGACAACACGTTCATCTAATGCAAACTCGCGGTTGGCGTAATCCAGTAATAAATTACTGCCATGTTGCTGATAGTACTTTTGTAAATTATGGTGTTTACGCTCAACTAAACTAGGGAGTTGATCTTGCGCCCAAATTTGTCCATGCGGGTGCGGATTTGAACACCCCATTACAGCGCCTTTATTCTCAAACACTTGAACCCACCGGTAGGTTTGCGAAAGCTCTGCACATTGCTGCTGCCAAGTATCTACTACATTAGTGATTTCACTGATCGAGAGCTCAGGCAGGGTTTTTGAATGATCCGGTGAAAAACAAATAACCCGTGCTGTACCGCGCTCTGTTTGCATGCTAAATAACGGATCACTTTTGCTTGCCTTTGGCACATCTTCACGCAATGCAGCAAAGTCATTAGTAAATACAAAGGTTCCCTCATAATCTGGGTTTACTTCACCATTGATGCGCGTGTTACCTTTACATAAAAAGCAATTTTCGTCATAGGCCGGTTTTACTTCATGATCAACGCTTTCTTCTTGGCCTTGCCAAGGACGTTTAGCACGGTGTGGCGATACCAACACCGACTCGCCCAATAAAGGATTAAAACGGCGATGTGGATGTTCTGTCGGATCAAATTGATTGTTTTGATTACTCATTACTGCAAACCTTAGTTACTATTTTGAAATGTGCCCGCATCAAGCACTTGTTTACGTGGTGTAAATCGGCAAATGTAGTTCCAGTTCCAGCTGGCATCGTATTTATGGCAAAGTCCCCAACTTATTCCCGGTGCTGGGTTTTCATCAAAGCCTTTTACTGGGCGATATAAACCAATGGCCTCCGGGCCACCTTTGATATGTGCCATGATTTCAAAATTAATACCGTCTTTAGCAAATTGAATGGTATTTTTTTCAGGACCATCGGTCGTTAGTAAGCTGGCAATACCGCCTCTAAAATTCCACACAACGACTTCGTGGCCACTGTTCGAGATAGGGTTAAACTCTGATTTTACATACGGGCCCATTACGTCATCAGCAATTGCAACACCATGTTTGATTTCACGCCCGCCAAAGTTCATCCCCTCTCCTTGCGTTTCACCTTTGTAATACAGGTAAAATTTATTTTGGAAAAACACTAAGCACGGATCGTGCACTTTATGGCTATCAAAACTGCCTTTTTTGCTCACTGCAAAGCGGTTATCTTCGTCACCTGACCACACACCATCTTTACTTGGACTGACGATTGGCGCAGCTGACTTGTGCCATGGGCCAAAAGGAGAATCGGCCTGAGCAATGGCAATATGCTCATATTGGCGGTTGGTATAAGGTGTTTCAACTGTTTGATAAACCAAATAGTACTTACCTAGATGAGCAAAAACTTCCGGCGTAAATACAGCTCTATCATCGTATTGACCAGCTTTACCACGGGCAATCGCTACGCCTTGCTCTTGCCACGTAATGCTATCTTTTGAAGTGGCATGCCATACTTCGGTCAAATCCCAAGGGAATACTTTTGCTTCTGGGTCATTTGCATTAAAACCTAACGTTTCTCCTTCGCCTTTGGTGTACCAACAATGATAAACACCCTCAATATACAAAACTGATGATGGATCACGGCGGATCACGCCTTCTTGATAAGCAAAGTCACCTTTTAATGGGGTTACATCAAATTCTGTTAACCATTGAGGACCTCGGCTGTCATAGCCTCTTTCGATTGCTCGGCGGCTCGCTAAACTTAATTTTTGTTGATTATCAGACATGTCTATTCCTTACTTTGCACTGCTTAATTTAAGCGCTTGGTAAACGTCAAAAGGTAAAATGGCGCCTTGATGTTGCACAACTTGTGAGGCAACTTTATCAGCCATATGTAATGCGGCTTGTGGTTCATGATAAGTCATTCTGGCCGCTAAGTAAGTGCCGGCAAAAGAGTCGCCTGCCGCGGTGCTGTCAACTTGCTGTGGCGCAGGATTAAATGAGCACTGTGCCGTTAAGCTATTTTGGCAAAACACCTGCATGCCTTTATCACCGGCTTTTACTATCACTTCATTAACAGCAAATTGTTGGCAATACTGGACTATTTCGCCAATATCCGTGTGGCCAAATAAGGTGTGGTGGTCATCAAGCCCAGGCAATACGAGATCACTGATTTGATATGCGCGCTCTAACCAGTCAATTGCATGCTCTTTTGATTGCCACATACGGGCACGGTAATTAGGGTCAAACGCAATGGTGCAGCCTTGTCGTTTTAAACTAGCTAATAAATCGAGCAATGCTTGTTTAGATTCATCATCAAGAATGGCTAAACTGATACCACTAAAAAAAACCCAATCATTCGCGCCTAAACCTAAATCAAATGGCTTGGCAGCAAACAGTTGCATCATATGTTTAGCAGCAGATTGATTGCGCCAATAATCAAAACTACGCTCACCTTGTTGATCTGTTGAAATCGCGTAGATCCCTACATTATGTGTAGCCGTTTTTATTACTTGCTGAGCGCTAATGCCTTCTTGTTGCCATTTTTTCAGCATGTTGACACTTAATACGTCTTCACCAACCGCTGTAAATAATTCACAATTTAGCTGCTGTGCAAAACGCTTGGCGTAAACTAAAGCGTTATACGTATCTCCGGCAAACGATTGCTTGCATTCACTGATCCCTTGAGGAACCAGCTCCACCATACATTCGCCTATCGCTAATAAAGTACTCACACCCCCTCCAATACTTTTTTAGCTGATACACCGGCTAATTGCTCTTCAATCTCTTCAATCGACTTGTTTTTCGTCTCTGGCATAATTTTATAAAGTAAGACAAAACCAATCACGCCACTAATGCTATAAAACAAAAAGATATTCGCCGCACCAAAGTTATTTAATTGCCAAGGGAAAAACTGCTGAACTAAGTAGCTCACAACACTGGCAATAAAGGCAAACGTTGGAATGGCAACACCACGGATACGGGTTGGAAATATTTCAGAAAAAATCACCCACATTATAGGCCCGATTGAAAAATGAAACGCGGCAATAAAACCGGCAATACCGAGTGAAATAAGTGGAGCATTAATTGTTGCCGCACGTTGAATTAAATCACTTTCAAAACCTTGTAATTGGGTTGCAGAGAACACCGTGGCCAAAGCACGTTTAAATTCAACATCACTGTGATATACCTGACCAATTAATTGCTCTAACCCAGTCACTGTATTTAAGCTTGAAAATTCAGCAATATGCTCTGCTGATAAGCTGTATTCTGCTTGACTAAAGCCGATATAACACATAAATAAGCTCAACGTTGCTGTTGCTAAACCGCCAATCACTAAAGGTCGACGGCCAAGCTTATCAATCAAAACAATAGCCACCATTGTAAACACAATACTAACCAAACCAATTAACACCGCATTTAAAAATGCCGCATCAGTCCCCACACCCAACTGCTCAAACACGGTTGGCGCATAAAACATAATGGCGTTAATCCCAGTGACTTGCTGTACCAATGCTATTGTTAACGCAATAATCACAGCGGCACGAACACGACTATCAAGTAACTGTTTGAATGAAGCTAAATAGCTACCGCTATCTGAGTAGTCGGTTAAACTCGACTTTATGGTTTGCATTTGTTCAGCGGCCAGCGTACTACATTTGGTTAAGCGTAATAACACCGCTTTTGCACGTGTTTCGTTGCCTTTCATAACTAACCAGCGAGGGCTTTGCGGAATGGTAAATAACAATAAAAACCAAATAACAGCAGGAATAACTTCAACACCCAGCATCCAACGCCATAAGTTATCTTGCATTGCATAAGTGCTGACCCATTGATAACTACTTTGCGAAAGTTCAACGAGTAAGTAATTTGCGAAATAGGCTGCTGATAAACCGACAACAATATTTATTTGGATCATAGAAACCAGCTTGCCACGATACTTAGCTGGGGCTACTTCGCCAATATACATTGCAGCCACTGATAAAGACGTAAATGCCAACCCTCCAATAAAACGTGCAATCACTAACGCTTCGTAACTTTGCGCTAATACCGAAGAAATAGCTGAAAATATATAAATGAATGCAATGCCAATCAGTGTATTTTTACGACCAAATACGTTACATATATACCCGGTGATCAATAAGGCGAATAACACGCCAAAACCAGGAGCGCTTACCACAGTGCCTATTTGTATATCAGTTAAATTAAACTCAGCAGAGACAAAACGAACCGTTCCTGAGATCAAAGCAGCATCTAAGCCAAAAATAAAACCGCCAAAGGCGACCACCAAGGCGAAAAAGAACACATTACGGTTGCTACCATTCATACATCTTTATCCAATTTTGTTGTTATCATTGTGTGTGTATTAATTGAGAAATTAACAATCAGAGCATGCCACCCTTAAAATTGTTAACAATTAACCATGAGCGATTCATTTGAGGTTATTTCATAATTAACTCGTATGCAACATATATTTTGAAAAAACTAGCAAATTAGATTTGTGCTTATATTTTTTTGAAACTTTTAAATCATTTAAAATCAATTGATTAGAATAAAATAATGACGACACAACAAATTGCACTTTGTTAACAATTTTCAATTTGTTATTTTTCGTGTATGGTGTGTTAAATAGTTAAATAAGGTTGGACAACAATGAAACATAACAAAAATCTAGCTGTAACTGCACTCCTACTCGCTCTCACAGGATGTAATCAGCAGACAAACGGCGTGTCAGAGCCCGTGGCAGCCCAAGCAACAAACACCAGCAAAACCCTACTGCAGCTGTTAGATGATGCCCAGCATACTGCTAACACCGCCGTACAAATAAAAACCAGCGGCGCAAGAGTCACCAATGATGCCGATGTGATTAATGTTGCATTTGATTCAGAGCAAAACCTCTATTCAGGTATCACATTAACCCCAGATACCCCATGGGATTGGAGCCAATTTAAAGATTTCAATATTGCCTTTGAACTTGCAAACCCAGGCCAACATTCAGTACAAATTTACTTAGATATTTCAGATATTGATGGTGCTAATTATACCCGCACAGTCAATGTGCCTATTGGTGACTTTCATACATATTATGCAAAGCTAGATGGCCATGACCTAGCAACTCCTGATGGTGATGAAAGTGTAGAGCTTAACTTTACCTCAGGATTACGCTCGAACCCTGCTACCTGGCAATCAGACGAAACTCAATTTATCTCAATGTGGGGTAAAAAGAACTTAAACCTCAAAGGGATCACTAAAATTTCTTTGAGTGTACAAAGCGCATTGCATGATAAAGCTTTACAAATAAAATCAATCGATTTACGTACCAACCCTGAGTTCGATACTGAATTTTTAACCCACATAGTTGATAAATTTGGTCAAAATGCAAAACAAGACTTTGCCTACAAAGTAGACTCTGAAGCCGAGTTAATCGCAGATAAAAAACAAGAAGCGCAACAACTGCTTTCACAGCGCCCAGCAGATCGCTCACGCTTTGGCGGTTGGGCACAAGGGCCAAAACTAGAGGGCACAGGCTACTTTAGAACAGCAAAACACAATGGTAAATGGTCGTTGGTCGACCCAGATGGTTACCTTTATTTGGCAACCGGTTTAGATATTATTCGTCTTGCCAACTCAACCACATTAACAGGTTATGACTTTGATCAGTCTCTCTTTAAAAGCGCCAATGAATTGGGCTTAACACCTGAAGATTCCAAAGGGTTAAACCGAGTTAACAAAGAAGCACTACCAAGTCGCTTTGTCGCATCACAAGTACGTAAAGATTTGTTTGAATGGTTACCAAGTTATGATGAGCCAATGGGTAAGCACTATGGCTATCGTAAAAGCGCCCATTCGGGTCCACTTGCGCACGGCGAAACCTACAGCTTTTATTCTGCCAACCTTGAGCGTAAATACGGCCAAAATAATAGCGACTTTATGCAAAAGTGGCGCGAAGTTACTCTGCAACGCATGATAACCTGGGGCTTCACCTCACTAGGGAATTGGACAGATCCAAGTTACTACGATAATCAACAAGTGCCCTACTTTGCTAATGGCTGGATCATCGGTGATTTTAAAACCGTTTCAAGTGGTAATGATTTTTGGGGAGCAATGCCTGACGTATTTGACCCCCATTTTGCAGAGCGTGCAGATATTACTGTAGAGAACGTCGCAAAAGAGGTTAAAAACTCACCTTGGGCAGTGGGCGTGTTTATTGATAACGAAAAAAGCTTTGGTCGCCCTGACTCTGTACAGAGCCATTATGGGATTGTGATCAACACGCTGGGCAGAGACGCAGCAACAGTGCCGACAAAAACTGAGTTTTCTCGCTTAATGAAGCAAAAATACACTGATATTAATCAACTCAATCAAGTGTGGCATTTAAATTTAGCCTCATGGGAGGAGTTTGATAAAGGCGTAAAAGTAGATGTTAAAAACAACGATCAACTTGCTGACTTTTCAATCATGTTAACCGCCTACGCCGACAAATACTTTAGTGTAGTTGATGCGGCAATGGATAAACATTTACCTAATCACTTGTATTTAGGCGCGCGTTTTCCTGATTGGGGCATGCCCATTGAAGTCGTTAGAGCATCAGCAAAGCATGTTGACGTGATCAGTTTTAATGCATACAAAGAAGGCATCAAGCCTAAAAAGTGGGAATTCTTAAGTGAATTTGATAAGCCGACTATTATTGGTGAATTCCATGTTGGCGCATTAGATTCTGGCTTGTTCCACCCAGGGCTTATTCATGCCGCTGATCAACAAGACCGTGCAAAAATGTACACTGACTATATGCGTTCAGTCTTTGACAACCCATACTTTATAGGTGCTCATTGGTTCCAATACATAGACTCGCCTATTACTGGGCGTGCTTATGATGGAGAGAACTATAACGTTGGTTTCATAACAGTCACAGATCGTCCTTATACTGAAATGGTTGAAGCAGCAAAAACTGTGAATAATGAAATGTACGAGCGCCGATTTAAAAAATAAGCTTAAATAGTGGTCTATTGTAATGTGTTGACAATAGACCATTCGCTTTTTTTTATATACACTAAGTAAAGAAAAACAAAGCATAAAATAAACGTAGGAAAAAATATGGCCGCAACTAAACCAACAAAAATTTTATCTGTAAAAGATCAAATAGCTGAACAGCTACGTTCAGATATTATTTCTGGTGAGATGCCCCCACAAACTAAATTAAATGAAAAAGAATTAGCAGAACGCTTTGGCCTATCACGTGGCCCTATTCGTGATGTAATACTGCAATTGACGAAAGAAGGTTTATTGATTTCACGAAATAACTGTGGTGCATCAGTAAACAGCGTACTTGATCCTAAACTGCAAAAGTTAATGATCAAACTACGTAGAAGTATCGAAGAATATGCGGTTACAGAGCTAAACGGTAGCTTAACAGACCAGAATATCGCAGACTTAGAAGATATATTAGCTTCGCTACAAGATGCCCTTGAACGTGAAGATTACACTGAAGTCACAAAAATCGATATATCGTTCCACCAATACTTAATTTATCAAGCTGGTGGCGAAGAGCTGGTTAATATTTGGTACCCTTACGTTATGCGTATGCGCTTAAATTACAAACGTATTACCTCAAGCTCTGAATGCGTTAACGAGCATCGCGCAATTCTTGAAGCCTTAAAAGCGCAAGACAGCGCCACCGCAATCAAAGCTATTAAACACAATATCAAGTAATGAAATAAATTTTATGCTGAATCAAAGCCGCTGCAAAGCGGCTTTTTAGTTTGAAAACCTGCAAATACACATAATGTGTACTAGCTCAGACTTGATCTGAAGTCAGACAGCTTTGTGCCATTTCCGGACGTTCGTAACGCTTCGATTAGAGGCAGTAAAATAATTGGTTATACTTTAGCGAGGGACGAGCGATAAGCCAATGATTTTATGTCCTTTTCCTTCATCGACTTGTTATATGCCGCTCTGCCAAACGTTTAAACAGCCTTTGGTATATGTGCCGCTATCGTAATCAACAATTGCTTGCACAAGTTCGGTAACAGAACAGTTATTTATCTTTGCTCGAAATGGTAACTCTGAGTGAACTAGAGATATTGCACTCATGCGTAGTTGCCCTGCCATTTCATCTAACCAGCAATAGTAAAGTTTTTCACTATCCGAAATTTTTGATGCGTAAATATCCCGACATTGTAACAACAGTAATTCAACGCCTCCAACTCCGATTGCTTTCGCATCAGCCTGAGAAAAGCGAAAAACGAACATATTTTCATGCGCTTCGGTATTAACGTTTTCACTCTCAACCAGTGATAAAGAGTTTTGTAATTCTGTGAGCAAGTTTTGGAATTTCGCAATCATCTTTCTAGGCATATAACGAGCCTGTAGAATAACTCGTTTTAAATTTATTTTTATTGATGCATTAACCATAGCCGAGTTCCTATTTTGATTCAATCGACAACTGACTTTCACGTAAAAATATAAAAAGAGGACTTGGTGTTGTTTTAATGGGCGTTTTGGAAGGTATGACAGGTGTTTGAGTGGCTTATTTGAGGTAATAAGGGCTTACCTTTATTAAAGTATCGTGTTTCTCAGCTTTTCTAGATTATGAACAAGGCAATACAGTTGCCGCAGAATAAAGTGAATGCATTCACTTTCGTTTGTCCGCGTAAGGTTAACTTGTTCATGCTTTTATTAACCGTTATATTCCGCCTTTTATTAAAGGAAAGCAGGCTCTATACAGCCTAGTCGTTTGCTATTCCTTAAGTAAAAAACTGTCGTCGCCCCATTGGGCTGTCTATTTTGACTTTGATTTTTTATAGCTAACGGTGGATTTAGATCATTGGATCCGCCGTAGGATAAGGATGTGCTACTGGCGAAATGGCGCTCTCTATTAAGGAATAGCCCACACAAAAGTACGCAGTTTAATGAAATTAGGTGTTAGCGAACGACTCGCCATAGCCTGTGGTATCACCAGTACCAAAAGTAGGCGCTTGGAAGCGAAGGCCCTTGTCGAAGCTCAAAAACAAAAGGAATTAACATTGCGCTAGGCAATAACTACTTAGCGTCACAAGGTTTAGTGTCATTGAGAGATATTTGGATCAATATTTATTACGGGAGATGAACCGCCCATTGCACTTCCTGCTCATAAAAAGTGCATGATGGGTGGTGTGGGGGCTGGAGGTTAGAGACCTCCGGCTACCCGATTATGCTTTTTATACTAAAACTATTGCAGACAATAAACCAGAACAAAGTAAAAGCATTGAAATATATAAGATTAACTTACGCGAAGCTTTCGATAAAAATTTTAATGAGCGGAGGAAGAAATGACTAAACATACTACCCGCAACACCAAACCAAAGCAGTGATACAAAATATGCATCATTTGAGTGATAGATAACGGTTGAACTACGCCCCCAAAAAACAGCTTCACCGGAGAGTAGCAATAAAATAGTGTAAGTGAGTAATAATACAGGAGCTATTAAACCCAACACTGCTACTTCTACTTTTTGATATTTAGCTAAATCCATTTATTCCACAACACTTGAGAAAAACATAACGCCGCAATATTGGGCGCATAAAAGCTTGGCTATAATAGGAACGAAGTGACGCAGCCAAGCTTTTTGCGTCCCTTTCATTATTGCTTTGTTATATCACGTTTACAAAGTAGGGTAGAATTTACTTAGCCCTAGCAGAATATATGATGCGACTAAGCTGTAATCTCTGATGACATAGTAAATTTGAAGTTTAGTTTCCGTAAATTTCAAAACTTTATCCCATTTATCTAAAGTAACCTGTAATCGCGAAGCTTTTACCTTTGCTTCTTCAGGAGTACAAGTTTCTCCTGTTTCCATATTTATAAAAGGTTTGCATTCAAGAGCGCATTGCTTATAGCTTGCTAGGTACTCTTGAAAATCTAGGTGTTTACCATTTTTTTCAACAAAGAAATTACTAACATCGATTTTTTTCAAACCGGAAATAATTGATATAATAAGTAATAGCAATGCAATTAGGACAAATGATTCTTCATTGTTGCCAAATTTATCAAACTCAAAGTCTTTGGCAAAATAAGCAAAAGTTGCTGCTGCAATACCTACAATAAAATAGTCGTATTTACTTCTTCCGGATAAACTTTGCTTTGCTAATTCAATAGAACGGTCAGACATACTTTCCTTAGTGATATAACGCCTCATTCAGAGGCAATAAAATAGCTGGTTAAAATTAGCGATGCACGAGCAAAAACCAGCTGTTTTTTGTCCTGCTGAAATGACTTGATACTCATTGAGCCTCCTCCCCAGCATCGCGATTATTCGCTACGCTGAAAAGGCAACCAACCTTACAGGAGAAAGCTCAATGAACTTTTACAATAACATGCATCCATATTATTGTGGAATCGATTTACACGCGCGATTACTTTACGTCTGTATCATTGATAATACAGGACTTATCCTTGTTCACAAGAAAATTAAAGATGACCCAGAAGCACTACTAAAACTACTTAAACCTTACATCGGTGACATTGTGGTTGGCGTAGAGTGCATGCACTGCTGGTATTGGGTCGCTGATTTTTGCAAAGAACACACTATCGACTTTATTCTCGGTCATGCTTTGTATATGAAAGCGATTCATGGCGGCAAAGCCAAAAACGATAAAATAGATTCACACAAAATTGCTAAACTCATCCGTGGTGGTAATTTTCCTCTTGCTTATGTCTATGACAAAGATATGCGTGCTACGCGCGATTTATTGCGCCGAAGAACCAAAATTGTTCGTCATGGCGCTGATTTAAAAGCCCATGTTGCCAATACTGCAAGCCAGTACAATTTACCTGCCCACAACGTGAATTTAAAGAACGTCTGCGACAGAGAAAAAATGCGCTATTACTTTCCTGATCCCGTTGTGCAGCGATCTATCAATTTAAATATGGCCATACTCGATTGCTATCACAAAGAGCTTAAGCCTTTAGAGCATTATATTGAACAAATGGCAAAACAGCACAACCCTGTTCACCTTAATATTTTGCAAACAATTAATGGTATAGGCCGCATTCTTGCACTCACCATTATTTACGAAATTGGTGACATCAATCGCTTTTCAAGCGTACAAAAGTTCGCTTCATATAGTCGGTTAGTCAAATGCAAAGCGGAGTCTGCTGGCAAAACCTATGGCACCCAAGGTAATAAAATTGGCAATGCACATCTAAAATGGGCGTTCTCGGAAGCTGCCGTATTACTGCTGCGTCACAATCACAACGCCAACAAATACCTTGAAAAACTACAAAAGCGAATGAGCAAAGCCAAAGCACTGTCAGCGCTTGCGCATAAGCTGGGTCGCTGTGTTTATTTTATGCTTAAAAAAGAGACGGTATTCGATGAAGAAAAATTCTTAAAGAGTTAGTCACGGTACTGAGTGAGCTGAACATCTAACTGGATATAAGGCTGAGCATCAATCAATTGGGTGAGTTAATAACCAACAAGGTTTACCTGATTATATGCCGACAGAGCAAAGCCACTTGCCTTGATTAGACGCTCAGTACGCGTGCATTAATACAATAAACAAAGTCGCTTACACCTGACTTGAGCCTGAAACTAACTGGATCACAATGATGAAACCAGCCGCCTTGAATAGTGCCATGATTAGGTTAACCGATGAATGTCTAGTGCCCCAGCAACCCCAAAAGGATATGGGAAAAATCTGGCTGCGATGAGATCGCAATAAGAGAGCCTCTATATGTGTTTGCCGTAAGCTACTTGCTTAACAGCCGCATCGACAGACGAAGTAAACGAATTTGTTTATTGATTTTTAATTGACCGTCAACTTATAAAAACGGTCAAAAAAACACTATTGCCTATTGACAGAGTTAAGGCTCATATGTGTTATACGGCATTTGCACCGAAACACCCCATTCAAGTAATTAATTACCTAACGGCCATGACATCTTTTGTACTTTTTACCACTTCCGCAAGGACATGGAGCATTACGGCCGACTTTTCGTTTTTGTTTTGGCTCTAATTTTTCCTCAACGGTATGAACGGCTCTAGATTTTGTTTGCTGACTCATCCGTTTCGCATCTTCAAATATGAGTATATTTTCTTCAGTCTGTTCCACTGGAACATTAATTTCTAGATGTTGTGCCGCTTCATAAACACCTTTTTTATCAACTTTAAGCAACACCCCCATTAATTTTTCAGCATTAATAGATAAAGCAACAGCACTTGCTTTATCATTTACCTTCTCCCATTCAACTTCATATTTTGAGTTTTGCATCCAAACAAAAATTGGTTCACCCTCGCCACCAAATGCGAAATAACGAGCGGGATGGTGTTCGATTGTTTTGTCTAGACTAGAAAGGTATTTTGCAAAATTATTACGTGCTTCCTCGCCAAAATTTCGAATAAGGCTGTCCACAGAGAGCCAACCTGGTTCACGTGAAATATCTAGTGCTGAAAGTACCTTTAAAACTACAGAAGGAAATTTTTGAGTAGGTTTTGGCTCGGTTTCCCATTGTTCACTTTCGAAAGCTTGGTCGACAATGCCACTCATGCCATTACATATTACTAAACCAGAATTCTCGTCCATAGACTGGTCAATAATATCCAGATCAAAGCGATTTTTAGTTAAGTAAGCACCGAGATGATCAAATTCATCGAAAAGAAGCCCTTGTTTAATACCTGCGATTGCCTGTCGCACTTCCATATAGTGTGCAAATACTCCGGGAGTAGGTAGCATACGTCTTAGAACAAAAAGATCATCAATTGAAATTGATACAAAACTATACTGCCCAAGCAGTGGCTTTACTTGAGGTAAGTTTTTAGAAAATGCTGAAAAGGGAGAGAATGACTCGACTGTTAATCCAATTGGGAGCATGACACGATAGTCTGAATGCCGGATTTTCCCAACTTCTTCATATTTTCCATTTATGAGGTTGAATAGTGAGACTTCGTCGGCAGATTTTAAATATTCAAAGAAACGCTCACACTGATTATAAGCCTTTATTATCAAATCTTTTATTGATTGTGAATGACGCTTAAAATCAAGCTCAGGTGAAGCAATGGTCGCAGCTGCGCCAGCTTTAGCTTCAACGAGGTAAAGTACATCATCAATTAAAACTAGCGTATCATTTTCAGCCCATTGTCTAGTCTTGGGGTCTTTATAATAGACTTCTTGATAGACTACAGCTCCACTCAGTTGTTCAGCAAGTATTTCGGGAAAAGCACCTTCACTCATTACTTTCTGCCGTTCTTTAAAAGCTTCTTTGTAATCAGGTTTCTTTTGCAACAAATTAAAAAGAAGCGAACGATAGCCTGCGTCCCGGATAAAACAGGGATCTACAGCATAATAGTCTTCACCAAGTTTTATTAAAGGTTTCTTACGGGCAGGTAATGTTCTGTATGGTGTGCCAGAAAAATCACCTTCACTGAAGAAATCAAGCTCCTCACCTCGTTGGTATGCCAAGTCAGCTAAAAATTCTGAAGGTAGTTTTGTATGCCTACTGACATTGGATATACCACCTCTTAGCATATCATCCACGGCTAAGCCCGCATTTTTCGTTTGTTGCGCGTTTGCTTCGACCCATTCTTCCATAACGTCTTCGAGCGGTTTTTTCTGCTTTGCAGCGAAATCTTGAGCAGCTTGAAACTGCTTCATCATTTCTTCAATAGCATTAGCTTGGCCCACACGCGTTGCATTGGCTAACTGTTGAAACCCTTCAGCAATATCAATAGCCCCAACACCATAAATATCTTTTAAAACATCATCGTGTGGTGCAAGAACATATTGATAAAACTCACCTTCTAAAACCTGATAGCGATTTCCTCTGAGCATAAGCCAAGATGATTTGGCATGAAATTCAATATCAGCTGTATTAGAACCGAAGTCTTTATTCTGAGTATTTGCAGAAGAAGCCATCGCAAAAAACATGGATTTTTCTCGTAAACTCCGGCTAAGAGTATACAATTCTCCACATTTACTTTCATCAAATACCATGTCGTCTGGAGCTACATCTGATGCAAGAACCGCATGCACGTATTCTAATAAGAATTGGACTTCATTGATTTCATCTCTAGGTATTTCGGACTCAAGTTCCGGCGAAGTAGTATTGTTACTTGTCATCAAACGTTGGGCATATATGTACCCAAGAAGATCTTCTGGTGGCATCCCATTTATTAAAACACGTATTTTCTCAGCCGTTTCTTCCATATCTTTCAACAGCTTAGCTATTTTTTTTTCTTGTTTTGTCAATTGCAATCCTTTACAGGTAACTTGGAAATTCAACTCGGTATAGATTTGATGCCGTATAACGCCGCAAATAAACGGCAAAAATTAGTTGGCTATAGTTTGTGAGGCACGAACAAAGCCAACTGGTTTTTGTCCGCCCTTTTTAATTTGCCTTGTTATGTGTACTTTAGCTCTATAATTTCCAGAGCTTCAACTTTAAGGCTAACAGCTTTATTTTTTGCATCTGTTACTTGAGCACAAGATTCAGGATCATCAGAGTCAAACCATTCGAGGTGAGTCATAACCTCCATTGCGTTAGCTAACACAACATTTTCTGTTTCGTCCTCATAAACGATGCAAATAGGATATTCTGGAGTGTTTTCCAATGCTCAATTGTCCTTGTACACATAACGCCACCATAATGCGCCAACTGAAGCGGAGCGTAAGGCGGTCGCATTAATGGTTTTGTTAAGTGGCGACGTGCAGACACAACGGCAACCACTATGCGAAGCGCAAGCGTAGCCAAACTATTAGAATGAGCCAATGCTAGCGCAATAATATTTAACCGATATTACCAGAGTTTTGACAGTGCGACAGGAACGAACATGATGCGTTTGAAATACGCACAATCCCTGTGGCTGACTGCCGATTAATACTGATTACCGGCTGGATAAATCATTAATAATTTTTTAGCTTCTTGAGCCATTTAACAATTTTATAGTGCGCTCGTCGCGCATATTTCTGCCGACTTAACGCTCATTTATCTACCTTATTATATAGTTTTAACAAATAACCTAAAGCATTACTACCAATAAGTTTTTTTAAGCTTTAAAGTAAAGTTATTAAATAGAACAATATGCGCGCGTCGCTCATTTCCATGAATATATGCGCAAAGAGCAGTTTGACCAATCTATTAACGATGATATTTATCCAATCTCAATGACTGGTTATCACTCAAAACGGCCTATTACATCTGTAATTTTAAAGTTCGCTCTTCCAGTTTAATAACTTCTGTATATGACCTGTTGAAGCGATGATCATATAACAGGCTTGGAGATATCTCATTTCGTGTAATGACTTAAGTGCTTGTATATCAAGCTGCGCCAATGCCTGTTCGTTAATGGCGTATAAGCCATTATACGTTTGCTTTTCGCCATGTTGAGTCAGGCTCAGTTGTACGGCTTCTAGCAGTTCATGCTCTAGCAAGGTTGTAATAAACGCGCTAGTGCGCTTATTACCGTGCATTAATGTCATTAACTGCTCACAAACAGCATTTAAGTAAGCTGTGGGCTCTCCTTGCTGATCAAAAATCCGCTCACCGGTGTCGCTGTTTACTCGCGGATGTTCCTGGTCGATCAGAACAGCTAAATCGTTATCTGTAGCCTCTGTAAGCGAATTATCACGCAGGCCTAATTTAAACGGTTGGCGCTTAATGTGCAGCGGAATGTATTGTGCTCGCCAACGTCCTTGCTGCAAAAATAGGTTCTCTCCTGCTGTAAAGCCGGTTAAAACAAACAGTTCAAACTGGCCTGTCTGTGGGTTTTTCATAAAATAAACAGGGTAATCTAGCACTAGCTGTTTTAGCTCATCAGCCACTATGGGAATGTAATTAATATTGTCACCAAATTCAGCACTTGGCGCATTGTTTATGTATAAGTTTGCGTGTGTTTTTTTATCTAATAATGTTGCGTTTGTCATCATAAAGTTGCTCATTTAAATGCGCTAAATTGCTGCTAAACCAAACTGTTTTATTTGATCTAATAATGTCCGATTACCCGGTAATTTATTAACTAATAAGGCCGTATCTTTGGCATTTTTAATTACTAAACTGTGCGCTTTTTTATGGTAGTGTGGATTATTACCATAATGTGTAATCGCGGTTTTAAAGCCCATGCCATACAAAACATATTGGTAGCTTGCGGCGGGAAAAACCTCAACAGAATAGTCAAAGTGGCTGTCATTAGGGACATGTGTTTGCCAAATTGCGAGGCTATCTTGCAAACTTTCTGGAATACTTTGAGCGGCGCAATGTTGCAGCCAAAACTTGCTGTCGGTGCGTTTGCTGAGCATATAATGCAGTTTTAAAAAGTCGATAATTCGCTGCCAACGGTAGCTAAAGGTACGATTAAATCGCGCCGCTGTGATATCCATAACTTGCCGGTTTGCTGGTAATTGCTCAGCAATGAAGTTAGCGGATATTTCCACCAGCAATAAGGCCGACGCCTCTAATGGCTCTAAAAATCCAGCCGACAAACCAATAGCCACACAGTTTTTGTGCCAAAACTTTTCTCTGTGTCCTGGCTCAAAAGTAATTTTTTTAACTGCGAGTGAAGCTCTATCTTGCTGGGCTATATTTAAATAGTCACATAGCTGGTTTTTTGCCTCTTGCTCACTGATATGACGGCTGGAATACACATGTCCTACTCCACGGCGCGTTTGTAGGCCAATGTCCCAAATCCAACCAGCGCTTTGTGCAGTAGAAATAGTATGAGAGTTGATGGGTTGATTTTCATCATAAGGAACATGCACAGCCAGCGCGCTATCAGCAAATAATACATCTTTACATGATTTAAACCCGACTTTGAGATTATCACCCAGTAGTAATGATTTAAAACCGCTGCAATCAATAAATAGATCACCAGCCAACGTCGTGTTGTTGTCCAAACTCAATGAGGCTATATCACCATTTTTATGATTATTTACCGCTTCAATCGTACTGACTACATGCGTTACATTAAGTTTATTAACACAGTGGTTTTTTAAGAAAGTAGCAAATAGCCCTGCATCTAAATGATAGGCATAATTGGCAACAGCACTATATTGTGCGGTTGTAATTAATTTGGGTGCGAGATTATGTTCGCATAATGCCTGTTGGGGGCATACGTAATTGGCAAAGCTGGGTTGTAGTTGCCCATTTGGTTGCGTGTGTAAGTTAAACCACGCAGAGGATAAATCTGTGTCATTAAAGCCTTGCGGCATCATCAGTGGATGGTAATAAAAGTCGTTTTCTTTACCTGTATGCCATTTTGAAAATTTTGCGCCTTGCTTAAACGACACATTACATTGGTTGATAAAATCGGCTTCATCAACGCCCATATTTTGTAATGTACGTCGCATGGTGGGCCATGTGCCCTCACCAACGCCAACCGTTGCTATATCAGCTGATTCAACTAATGTAATGTGGTAATTAAGACTGTGATGTTTTTTTAAATAGGCTGCAATAATCCCCGCACTTAACCAACCAGCGGTTCCACCACCGACTATTACAATTGATTTTAATGTGTCATTCATAGCAACCTCTATTATTGCTATATAACCAATAAAAAGAGCAAGAGTAGCAGTGCCTTGCTCTTTAAACTTAGCTTATTACCACTTAGCAGTGAAACCTATGCTATAACGTGGACCATATTGCTCAGCAGAGATCAACTGTTCGCTAAAGCGACCATGGCGACGAACTGTTTCGTCAGTCAAGTTCAGCGCATCAAAATTAACTGAGTACGATTCATTAATGGTGTAATTAAAGTTAAAGTCTAGCTGACCATAGGCTTCAGTAAACGTAGGCTCTGTGCCAAGCGAAAGTAAGAACTCGTCGCGCCAGTTATATGCAAGACGAACTTGAAAATCATCATTCTCATAAAAGCCAACCAAATTACCTGAGTCACTCAAGCCCGCCAGAGCAATCGTTTGATCAAAGTTATAGGGTTCAAACTCTTCATCACTATTAACTAAGGTATAGTTAGCAACCACACCAAAGCCAGTATCTTCAATCATGTATTGACCGTTTAACTCCCAACCATCAACTTCACGGTTTTGCAAGTTATCAGGTGTAGAAATATCAAATGTTACAATTGGATCTGACGGCTGGCTCATACAAGCAGGGTTAGGTGTATCAGAACTATCTGGACAACCAGGTCGCGGGTTTACACTCGGATCGCGCAGCGGATCACCGTTTATATCATCTAACGTACCTTGTACTACACCAGCACCAATAAAGTTTTCAACAAACTTTTTAAAGTAGCCTACCGATGCATAACTGCCATCGTTACCATACCATTCAAAGGAGAAGTCAAAGTTATCGGAAGTTATTGGTAATAAATTTGGGTTACCTTGTGAAGCATTGTATGGACCATCAGGGCGTGCATTTATCGTTGTAGACGGGAACATAGCGTCAATACCTGCGCGGGCTAGCGTTCGGCTATATGAAAAACGTGCTTTGTAACCATTATCTAAATCAGCGCTTAAATCAAGGTTAGGTAAGATACGCGTATATTCACCTTCCAGCTCTTGCGGTGTTGCTTCAGCTGCATATACAGGACGAAGTTCTTCAGCATGGCGATAATTAAGGGCAATAATTGCCGGTTTTACAGAATAACCAGTTACATCTGTGCTTTCATAACGAACACCCACATTCATATCGATAGGAATGTTATTAAATTCGGTGTTTACATCTAACGAAACATAAAATGCAAGGGTTTGCTCTTGAACACCATTGGTTGAAATATCTGGCTCTCTAAATAACCCTTCACCTCTAACTATATCAACAAAGTCTTGAGCGCTATACCTTGGCATATATGGGAACAATTGGTCCGAGCCTGAAAACTCGTCAGCAAAGCCTGTCGCATCATCAAATGTCATGCCTAAATTATCTAATGGAATATCAACAAATGAAAATTGCTCAGACAAATAGGTATCAATCTGATAATCGGTATACATTGCGCCAAAATGAATTGCCGATATAGCCCCACTTTCTAAGTTTTCCCACATACCGCTGGCATGATATTGCTTGATATTATTTTCCATCTCATAACCACGGCGCTGGTATAAATCAGATACAATATTTTCTTGCGCGTATGCACCGCCGGGTAAAGTCGAATCATCAATGGTGATACTAGGTACTTCGGTAGAGAAATTAGCCCCTATCATGGCAACTGAACCAGGAATGTTTTTCAGGTTGGCGATGGTTTCAGCCGTGTTACCATCAGGATTAGAATGTGATGTTGAATCGTGCGCGTCAAAACTTAATTTTAGTGAATCTGTTGCTTGCCAAGCTAAATTTAAACCTAAAGAATCGTTTTCTTTTTTCTCGTATAATTCCCATGCCCAAAAATTCAATTCATCATTTGGGTTAGTAATATCGACCACAGTACCATTTTGATCTGCCGTACCACCTGGATTATCAAACCAAAAAGACATTTTATTCGTTTCACTGACCTCTTCAAAGCGCGATAGAGTATAATCAAGTGTGGCAACAATGTTATCTGTAGGTGCAAACTGTAACACTAATTGCGCATTATCACGGGTACGTTCAGTTTCAAAACGCTCCATTTCTGGTGTCCACGGCACCCAGTACGTACCCGTAGGGTTGACTGAAGTATCAATAGCACTGCTATCAACGCCATCAGGGTTGGCGCGATTTTTCACCCAACCTTGTGATGTACCCACACGTTCACGACCACTTTCACGCTCAGAATGTGAAACAGACAACAGCACACCAAACATATCATCTGCAAACGTTTGGCTGATCATACCTGAGACTTCGGGTGTTACACTTGATTTTTCAGAGCTGGTATCATTAATTGCTTTTACATTGGCAAACGCTTTAAAGCCATCATAGTCAAACGGTTTGGCAGTGTTGATATCAATCGTGGCACCAATGCCACCAGATGCGACATTCGCTTTACCTGTTTTATAAACTGATACGCCTGAGACACTCTCTGCAGCAATCTCTCTAAAGTTAAAGCTACGTGAGACACCCTTTTCTTGAATGACTGAAGAATTTGGCATCTGACGACCATTTAGCGTCACTAAGTTAAAGCTCGGGCCAAAGCCACGCACTGTCACTTGGTTACCTTCATTGTTGGCTCTATCAATTGATACGCCACTGATACGCTGTAATGACTCAGCTAAATTTGTATCTGGTAATTTACCTATGTCTTCTGCTGAAATAGCATCAACTACCCCTGATGAATCCTGCTTGATGGATGCTGATTTACTCAATGCACTACGGATCCCCGTAACCTGAATAACTTCTACATCATTATTTATATCAGTTGTATTTTCTTGCTCTGCATAAGCCAGTGGTGTTGACACCAACATAGCGATACAAATTGCGTTTAACTTAAATTTTGTATTTATCATTTTTACACCTAAATATTGTGTTTAGCCGACGTTGCCAGTAATGATTTTATTTTGGTTAGCCCTAATTGTTATCAAAATATTGTTAACAATTAACTTTACAATAATAGAACACAGCTTGTTAAGTCAAATTAAATCGAACAAAAATTTTACAACTACGCTGGCAACTTAAACTAACAGTACTGTATAGGTGATTTAAAAATGGGGAGTTAGTATTGGTAACTAACTAAATTAGCATGGTTTTTAATGGTGTTTCGAATGCAGGGGAATAAAGCGCAAGCAATTTACTCGGTAAATTCCCTCATCAGTTTAATTGTTTAGTAAAGCAGTGATCTTGCTTGCGGTACTTTTAAGCTCTACGACCATTGCTTGGGCATTCACTGCTGATGTTAATTCTGCATCAAAAGATGAAATAGTTAGTGCAGCTATCAATTTTGCCTGTGGTTTACCAATCAGCACAGAAAAATCATCGACACCGGTGATCAAAGGGTTACTCTGTACAAGGTGGCCTTGTGTACAAATAACATCGAGTTCATATTGCAACTGGCTTAGCGCTTTAGATTTTAACGTACTATAACTTGCATCATGTTCAATCAACATGCCACGAACTTGTTCATTACTATTTGCTAATAATAATTGACCCGCCGTTGATTTACTTAGCTTAAATAATGATCCTTCTGCAATGCTTAAGTGCATTGCACTGTGACTGCGAGCTTGTACCACCGTCATAGCTTGGCTTTGATATAGCATAGTTAAATAGCATGATTGCCCTAAACTGACTGCTAGGTCTTCCATATATGGAATAGCACATTGGCGCACTTGATCTATAGGTGAAATAGAACGGGATAAGTTATAAAGCTTTAAAGATAAGCTATACCGGCCAGAAAACTCATCCCGAATTAAATAACCTCTAGACTCTAAGCCTACCAAAACCCGATAAATTTCATTTGCACTGCGATCAAGCCCAGCCGCTATTTCACTTTGTGAACATGCACTGCCCTTGTGCGCCAAATATTCAAGGATATCGAGACCTTTATCTAACGCGGGAACAGCGTATTTATTTTTTACTTTTGTGTTCATAAGCCACCATCAGCGCAAGAATGAATCAATTTGCCATCTTCATATATGAATTAAAAAATAATTTTTCTACTGTATTTACAGTGAATTTATGTAGAAACAATTAGTTAATTAATTTCACCGCCATTCATATATAAATACCATATTTTCATATAAATTACAGCTTGACCGGTTAAATAAATCGATACATCATTGTCAACAATTTACAACAAATAGTCACTAACGGGACACCCAGTTATGAACAACAGACAACTCACACCACAACAAATTGCTGACTTTCATCGAGACGGCTACGTTATTGCAAAAGGCTATTACGACGAACAAGAAATTGCCCGCTTACAGCACACCGCCTTTAATGATGATTCGCTATACGAGCGAGCATGGCATAAAAAAGATGCCGATGGTGCAGTAAGTAAAGTGTGTTTGTGGCAAAAAACCGGTGATGATTTTTACAGTATGTTTTCCCGTGGCCGTCGTTTAGTTGATGTCTGTGAAACCCTCATCGGTGAAGAGGTTTACCATACCAGCACCAAAATTATGATGAAAGAACCCTTTGTAGGCGGTGCTTGGGAATGGCACCAAGACTTTGGTTACTGGCATCGTGATAACTATATGCTTTACCCTAAAGCTATCAGTTGTATGGTGGCGATTAATAAAGCAACGATTGAAAATGGCTGCTTACAAGTTTTAAAAGGCTCTCATCATTTAGGGCGTTTAGATCACAGTAAAACTGGCGATCAAAAAGGCGCGTGCTTAGAGTTTGTCGAAGAGGCCATGAAATATCATGAGCTGGTTAACGTTGAGCTTGAGCCTGGCGATGTGTTGTTTTTCCACTGTAATTTGCTACATAAATCTAACCAAAATAGAGCGTCTGAGCCACGTTGGTCAATGATTTGTGCCTATAACGCCGTCAGCAATCAATCATTTAAAGAAAATGAAGCGATTTACTACCCTCTCGATCGGGTTGATGATGATGCGATTTTAAATCACCCAGGATAGCCACCCTTTTCTAGCCAAACCAACTCAAAGATTGTTAGCCCTTACTTTGAGTTGGTTTTTTTATTTGGAAATTACAATGATCCAACAGTTAACTTTACAACAAAAACAACAAATTGCTCACGCAATACCAAAAAACGGACAAGACCCACATGGCAAAATAGTGGGTCATGGTAACTACCAATACAAGATAGATGCGCACTGGGGTAAATTAGATTCCGAAGACTACCCCATCGAAAATTGTCACGCCATGGTGATGGACTCGCAAGGGCGTATTTTTATGATCACTGATAACACGCGCAATAACATTTTAGTTTACTCACAACAAGGTGAGTTACTGGATGCATTTGGTACCCTGTTCCCAGGTGGCCATGCCATTAAAATTGTGCAAGAAGGCGAGCAAGAGTATTTATATGTTGTCGATAGTGGCTGGGTCGTTAACCGACATTGGGATGGTCACAGCAAAGAACAATGGGACAGCCCTACCAACAATGTAATACCACAAGCTGGTTTTATTGCCAAAATGACCCTAGACGGCAAGCTCATTTACACAATTGGCCACCCACAAACTTATGGCGCTTATTCACCTGAGCAACCTTTTCGCCCTACTGATATCGCCATTGCCCCGAATGGCGATTTGTATGTAACCGACGGCTACGGTAGCGACTTTTTACTTCATTTTGATAAACAAGGCCGCTATATAAAACACTGGGGAGGACACGATAACAGCGATAGTCACTACAACTTACAAAATACGCACGGGATTGAAATTGACTTACGTGATGAAAATAACCCGACTTTGCTCGTAAGCTCTCGGTTTGAGCAATGTTTAAAAGTATTTTCTTTAGATGGCCAATACCTTAAAACAATCAGTGCTAATGGCGCCTACATTGGTGGTCCCGTATTCAAGGGATCCGTTTTTTATGCGCCGGTGTGTTGGTCACACGTTGATAATTGCAATGCCGATGATTCAGGTTTTATTAGTATTTTTGACGAAACAAATAAAATCATCGCTAACGTGGGTGCACCACAACCTGTTTATCAGGACGGTCAACTACAACCGATGCAAACTGATTGGCAAGTATTTAATCATGTGCACTGTATTTGTGTGGATCAAGATGACAATTTATATGTTGGCCAATGGAATTCGTCCAACAGCTACCCAATGAAGTTAATAAAACAGAATTAAAAGTGATAAATATGAATACGATCATTGTTTATTGTTAACAATGATCGTATGTTATTCATTCTAGTTTACAACAGGATCAAACTATAATGACAACACCTCGCCCTTCAATGACACTTAATTTAATTGCGCTAAGCTTAGCCTGTGTGTTTGCCAATGGTTGCAGCGATACACATAAAGCGCCTGTGCAAGAGCCATCAGTTATCTCACAAGCAGACCCATTTACTGAGGTAGAAACACTGACCAAGCTGGTTGATTTTTCAGATCAACAACAGCAAAGTTGGCTTTTTGATAGTCATACATCTCATCAACTGATTGAGTCCGCAAATAATAAACAATTAGCGTTAAATTTTTCAGCTGAGGGAAATATTTCTGAGCTAAAAATAGCTCCACCGAGCCCGTGGGATGTGTCAGCATATAATAACTATAATTTGGCATTTGATGTACAAAACACCAGCTCAGACTCTATACATGTTTACCTGTCATTAGAAAACCCACACGGTAAACTACAAAGTCGCTCAGTGAGTTTACCTGCTAATTACCAAGGGACGGTGTATTTTCCTTTAGCTGGCAAAGAAGCACAAACAAATGCCGGTATGTGGGGAGATGCGCCACCTTGGCAAACAAAAGATCGCTTAATGGTGTGGCGCTCTTGGCGTGATGATGGTGGCGACTTTACTAAAATTAGCGCAATGAACCTGTTCACTATCGGCGTGTTAGAAGATAAGTCAATATTAATTGGCGATATCAAACTAAGAGAAAACCCACCGTCTGATCCAAATTGGATGGTTAATATCATCGACAAATATGGTCAATACAGTAAACAAACCAATGCACTGACAATCACCTCAGATGAGCAGCTTAAACGTTTGGCTGATATTGAACTAGCTGAACTTGCAAAATCCAAAGGCATGAGCGACCGTTCACGATTTGGTGGTTACGCCAATGGTCCTAAGTTAGAGGCTACAGGCTATTTCAGAACTGAAAAAGTAGACGGTAAATGGTGGATGGTCGACCCTGACGGGTATTTATTTTTCTCTCATGGTCCCGCTAATGTCCGTATGGCTAACCTAACAACAATTACCGGGGTAGACTTTAAAGACGACTCAGTACGTAATCGCAGCAGTGATGAAATCACCCCCGAAGATTCTATGGGCATTGTAAAAGTCTCAGAGCAAGCTCGCCAGAGCCGCTTTATTACTTCTGAGCTGCGTCATAATATGTTCCAATGGCTGCCGGATTACAATGAGCCACTGAGCCAGCATTACAGCTACCGACGCTCAACCCATAAAGGCCCTGTGGCACATGGCGAAACATATAGCTTTTATCGTGCAAATTTACAACGTCGCTACGGCGAAACATCACCTAAATCGTACATAGATAAATGGCATGATGTAACACTTGACCGCATGAAGGATTGGGGGTTTACATCGTTTGGTAACTGGGTCGACCCAGCTTTTTATGGTAAAGAATCGGTGCCCTATTTTGCTAACGGTTGGATTATTGGTGATTTTAAAACCCTTTCTGGCCACACCAACCACTGGGGTTTAATGCCTGACGTATACGACCCTGAATTTAAAAAACGCGCCGAAATAACAATCGATGCAATAGCACAAAAAATTAAAGCATCGCCTTGGTGTATCGGTATTTTTATAGATAACGAGAAAAGTTGGGGCGAGCGTGAAGGCAGTGTTGAAAAGCGTTATGGGATCATACTCGATGCACTTTCTAAAAATGCAGCTAATAGCCCTGCTAAGCATGCTTTTACTACGCACCTTAAACAAAAATACAGCTCAATTACTGCATTAAATAAAGCATGGCAAAGTGATATCGCTAACTGGGATGAGCTCGATAAGGGCGTAACATTTACCACTTACAGCGATGCACAAATAGCTGATATTTCTAAAATGCTAGAAATGCTCGGCGAGCAATACTTTAAAGTGGTTAATGGCACCTTAGCTAAAAAGCTCCCTAATCACTTATATATGGGCGCTCGTATGGCTAATTGGGGTATGCCCGATGAAATTATTAAAGCCTCTGTAAAATACTCAGATGTTTTAAGCTTTAATATTTACGAAGAAGGCATGCAAGATCATTATTGGCAATTTTTAGAAGATGTCGATTTACCCGTTGTTATTGGCGAGTTTCATATCGGAACTGCAACCGACTCTGGCTTGTTCAACCCAGGCATTGTCCATGCAGCGAATCAAACTGACCGTGCAGCCATGTATAAAAAATACATGCAAAGCGTTCTCGAAAAACCTTATATGGTAGGCGCGCATTGGTTTCAGTATGTTGATGAACCGGTATCTGGGCGAGCCTTTGATGGTGAAAATGCCAATATCGGCTTTGTCACGGGCACCGATATTCCTTATCCTAAAATGATTGAGGCGGTAAAAGACGTCACATCGACCATGTACGAAAAACGCTACGGTAAATAGTACAAACGCTGATATAACCGGCTTTTTTAATTAAAGCCGGTTATAAAATATACCCTCTAGTTACACAACCAAGTGCTGCTTTAGGTAATCTTTCATAGCAACATTCAGTTGCCATTGCTCTGTTATTGGTTTATTAGAATTGAGTTCATTCGGCATATAAGGCCAAGGACCAAACTCTGGGCAAATATAAAATGTTTGCTGACCTCGTGCTTTTGCTAAGTCGATAATCGTTTGCCACCATTGTACATACAGATTTAATGTTTCTCGCCATTGGCTACTAAAGGGATCATTTACTTGCGCGGATTGAGTATGCCCGACTCTTGCGTGAATATAGTAGCTCTGCTGTTGCGCTGCTAATAGGGCATCTTGTTGCTCTTCAAGCAAACTTTCACTTACATTAGTCCAATGGGAGAAGTCAGCATTTAATTTTAGCTCTGGAAATTGTTGAAGGTAAGGCTCAGTAGCAAAAGCGGCATAGTTAAAGCGCCCTCTGTGAGTCTCGTGCGTAATGGTCACTGCTAAAGTACGTTCTAACGCTAACGCATCTTTTACTAATAAGCTGTTTTGCGCAAAACTATAAAAGTCTTTCCCTGTATGTGAATTTATAAACACAGGGTTAAGTGCAGCAAGAAAGCGTAGTCGCGCATTAAACCTAGCTCGGTACTGTGCAAACGATTCTGCTTTAGCAGCCAGCCACTGTTGAGCAACCACAACAAAGTTATCTTCACGAGCTGCACGTTTAATGGTTGCAATAAACTCATCGTCATCAGGGAAGTTAATTTCAGCCCCATCAAAACCCGCAGCGAGTACGCGGGCAACAAACTGCTCTGCGGCTATTCCTTCACAACCCCAGTAAGGGCATAAAAACTTTAATTCCATATTTTCTCCTTTAGGGTATCTAATATTCAATTTGGCTTATCAGACATTGCAGCTTTTAATAAGGCGCGATACACTTTAACTAAGTTTTGTTAACAATAAACCATATGTCTAAACCTGCAATCTATTGCGAGCCATTTACCATAAAGGATGGCTACGATTTTGAAATTCATCATGTCAGTTACTTGCAGCATGATGCTTATTCCTGTTTTATGCACTTTCATCAGGTCCATGAATTCATCTTTTTTGAGCGCATCGATGGCACTTATTTCTATCATCAGGGCGAGTCAAAGCTATCTGATTATGAGGCCGTATTTACACCAGCTATGGAAACCCATGACTTTGAGTTAAACCCGCGGTCTAAATCTTGGTATATAGTGCAATTTATGCCTGAGCAACTAAATGACCCGGCTTTAAACGAATTTACCGAGCTGCTTAAATCGGGAATGCACCTTAGTTTCTGTGTCGAAATACAACAAAGGCTGCACTGCTTATTAGCCTGGATGCTAAGCGAATACAACCAAAACCCTAAAAGCAAAACCTGTAAGCAGTTGTTTAATAGCCTTATAACACTCGTTTGCGAGTACGGTAAAAATGGCGCGGCAACGCTCAATAAACCGCGCTCTGGTTTAGCAAGCTTTAAAAAGTTAACGCCGATTATTGAACAATTGAAGACCCATAACGGTATTAACGTTTCGTTAGAGCAAGCCGCTGATATGTGTCATTTATCGCCGTCGTATTTTTCTCGGGTTTTTAAAAAACACTTTCGTGTTCCCTACTCCGATTACCTTATTCAACATAAGTTATATAACGCTGCGCGATTATTGGGTCAAACTGATATATCAGTCACCGATATTGCTTATGATTTAGGCTTTTCCAGTCCCTCCTACTTCATTAAACAGTTTAAGTTTCACTTCAAAGTCACGCCGCTACAGTATCGTCAACAACTGCGCTAATAAGCGCAATTATGTGCTCTGTAATAAGGTTTTACTTAACCCTGTTGTGATCCTTAATAACCCCTTATTGACTGATAGCCCTTGTTTTAGCGCTTGCGTCCCAAGTACATAAGCTTTACTACTATTAACAGCTTCAACACATAACAAGGTGTCATCATGAAAATACCAAACAGAAAACTGCTCTGCTGTTTCTTTGTGCACTATTAGCTCATTATATCCATTTGCTAAGCCCACAATTTGTAACTTGTATTGATATTGATCAGACCAAAACCAAGGCACAGCCGCGGGCGTGTACTGTTGCTTAGCAATAAACATGGCCGCCGATTTGGCTTGATCAACCGCATTTTGGACTGATTCTAAACGGATCCATCGCTGATAAATTTTGCTAAAATGACGAGTACAATCACCGATAGCAAATATATCAGGATGGGATGTTTGGCACGCTTCATTTACTTTAATTCCCTGCTCGGCCTCTATCCCTGCAGCACTTGCCAATTGGGTATTTAGCTTTACACCCACACCCACTAGAATAAAATCAGCGGGGTATTGACTGCCGTCGCTGCATACCACGATGTGTTTATTGCTTTGGTGCTTTATTTCGACTACGTCCTTGCTGGTTTGTAAATTTACCCCTTTGCTTTGATGTAAATCAGTTAAAAAGTCAGACATCACCGCAGAGGTCACCCGGGATAATATTTTGTCTTGCTTTTCAATCACAGTGACATTGGCACCTAATGCAACAAATGACGATGCTGACTCAAGCCCAATATACCCGCCGCCAATAATCACGACTTGTTTATCGCGACTGTTATTAAGCGCAGCTTTTATCGCCTTTGCGTCAGCAAAGGTTCGCATAGCAAAATACTGACGACTTCCTTGAGCATCAACAGTCTCATTTAAGCCTTTAATCACAGGAATAAACGCCGAGCAGCCCGTGGCAATAACAAGTTTGTCAAAGGTAATTAACCGCCCACATGCTAATGTGATTGTTTTTGTTTCACTGTTGATGGCTGTAACCGTTTGCCCTAAATACAGCGATAAATTGTTATCTTTATAAGCTTTTTCTGCTTTCAATGGGCTGGCAATTGTGTCACTTGCTTGCAAGGTTTTTTTTGATAACGGCGGTCTGTGATAAGGTAATTCAGGGTCGCTATCAATCAGTGTAATAGCGCCAAGCCAGCCCTGTTGGCGTAAATTAAACGCGAAGTTAACACCTGCGTGGCTGGCACCTATGACGACTACATTTAAATCAATGTCGTTTTGCTCTGTATTTATATGTTGCATAAGAATTTACCGATTAATTTGCCACCACAAATGTCATGCCATCTATGTCATCAGAAACCTCAATTTGACAGCATAATCGACTATATTCAGTCACGTTATCGTCAAGTTCGAGCATATCGCTTTCAATTTCATCCGCGGCTCCTACTTTCTCAAAATCTTCAGGGGCAACATAAACATGACAGGTTGCACAAGAGCACACACCACCACAATCACCATCAATGCCTGATACACCATTTGCCACCGCAAGTTCCATTAACGAACCACCACTTCCTTCCACTGCAATTGCGCCATTACTTTGGGTCATAAAAATTACTTTAGCCATGATTATTCCTCTACTTTTTACTGACACTTGCTACAGTGCGCTTTGTTATCGATTAATTATTTAGCGGTTAAACGAACGTGAAGGCTGTTAAAGCCGACTTTTCTTGAAAATTCACCAAGCTGTTCAATATTTTCGTTGGCTTTAACTGTCTCTATGCTGGCAACTTTTTTAGCCAGAGATAACACCAATTGACGTAATATTTGTCGCGCATGAGTGGCTCCTAAACAGGTATGGTGACTAAAGCCAAAACTAACGTGGGGGTTTACTTTACGGTCAAAATCTACATGGTTTGGATTTTTAAAGATGTTTTCATCACGGTTTGCTGATGCCCAGCACAAAGAGATACGACTATCGGCTTTTATCGCATGCTCACAAACCTGTGTATCTTGTGTGGCTACTCGCCCCATATGCGTTAAGGGTGAAAAATAACGAAGCAGCTCCTCCACCGCACGATTAAGGATTTCTGGTTCATTGCAAATACGCTGTAAATCGCTACTGTGTTCGCTAAAGTAAGCCATTGAGTTGGTGATAGCATTGATCACGGTATCGCGGCCGCCTGCAAAAGTTAGGATCATAACCCCTTTGACTTGCTCCTTGGTCATGGTTTGACCATTAACCTTGGCTGCCAGTAATACTGAGTACAAATCATCACTAGGTTGCGCCACTGCTTTATCAATTTGATGATCTATGTAGTCGTACAGAATGTTGGCTTTATCACCATCTAGATTACTGTCTTCACTGCGAAATACATGTGTTCCCCAATCAATCCACGTTTGTGCTGTATCCATTGGGGTATTAAGTAACAATGTCAGTGCCTTCGATTGCAGTGGCAGTGCAAATTCACTGACAATTTCAATCGTCTCGGTATTCAGAGCATGTTCAATAGTGTCATCTATGATTTGTTGCAAACGCGCTTGGTATTGTTCTTCTAGCGGGCGTTTGAACCACGGGTTTAGTAACTCACGAAAACCGCCATGCTCAGGTGGATCAACTTCAAAGGGAATTTGCCGGGTTTCTCTAATTGCAACTTCAGAAGGGATAACAATGCGGCCAGGTTTGGCACCTGATTGAAACAGGGTACAATTATGCGCGGCTTTTCGTACTTCTTTTAAACCTAATATCATCTTTACGGGATCATTTTGGTCATCCATTTGGCCTATGCCCGTTGCGGTACGTTGCCCTTTAAATGCATCGGCAAATTCACTCACCTTTGTGTTTTTTGTTGTCATGACTTAGTACCTTCACCGTAAAATATAAATTTGATGAACCATACTAGTCCGTTATTTTTGCTCAAAATACACAACTAACGCTTAAAAATGGTAATTTCATGTCCTATTTGTGTTTTGTTAAAAAACACACAAGCACAAAAAAGCCGATGCACTGCATCGGCTTTAGGTGGGCAAATGTGAGAGAATCCACCCTGCCTAATTACTTCTCATTTAAATATACTGTTTTCTTCTCAAGGTATTGCTCTAACCCGTACTGGCCGTCTTCACCGCCCATACCGCTTAGTTTCCAACCATTGTGAAAACCTTGATGCTGCTCACCTAAACCACGGTTTACATACACTTCGCCTACTTCCATTTCAGCAATAGAGCGGTGAATGTAATCCAATGTTTTTGTGTATAAATAAGCTGATAGACCGTATTCACTGTCATTCGTGTATGCAATCGCTTCATCAATACTATTGATTTTAATAATAGGTAATATTGGGCCAAAGGTTTCTTCGTGCACTAAAATATTATCTTGGTCAACATCCACAAGTACCGTGGGTTCATACCAGTTTCCGCCTTCAAATCCTGCCACCGTCGCGACTTTGCCGCCAGTGACAAGCTTCGCGCCTTGAGCAATGCCTTTTTCAACAATTGAGTGAATATTATTAATTTCACTCTGATTTACTTTAGGACCCATCTCTGATGTTGGATCCATCGGATCCCCCACTTTTAAGGCTTTAACCTTAGGGATGAACTTTTCTATAAAGCTGTCGTATACATCACTGTGCACATATAAACGCTCTGCACAGGTGCACACTTGACCACAGTTTGCAAAGCGTGCTGTAACAGCATCGTCAACAGCTTTATCTAGATCTGCATCTTCCATTACGATAAACGGTGCTTTGCCGCCAAGCTCAAGCATAACAGGAGTTAAATGCTTACCGCTGGCTTGATGAATAATTTGCCCTGCACGGGTACTTCCGGTCATGGTGATCAGTTTTGTCAGCGGGCTTTCACATAAATGTTGACCCACCACAGAGCCAGTACCATTAACAATGTTAAGTACGCCAGCAGGAACACCCGCTTGGTTAGCAATTTCACCGAGTTCCATGGTTGCTAATGGCGTTTCTTGCGTTGGCTTAATAACGATAGAGTTACCGGTAATTAATGCAGGGCCAATTTTACGACCTGCTAACGCCAGCGGAAAATTCCACGCTGTGATTGCCACAACCACACCACGTGGCACTTTATGAATATAGATTTTTTCGTTTTCGTGATCAGAAGGAATGATATCCCCTTTGATTGTTAAGGCATTATCACATGCATATTCGATAAACGTTGCAGTGACATTGGCTTCCATACGGGCCACATCAATCAGCTTGCCTTGCTCTTGTACTAATAACTCAGCTAAGCGCTCATTATTATCACGAATACCTTGTGCAAAACGACGTAGGATTGTGGCACGTTCACGTGGCGTTTTTTGTGCCCACGCAGTTTGTGCAACCGTCGCTGTTTCAAGGGCTGTTTGTGCATCTTCAACACTGCCTTTAGGAATAACACCCACCTGCTCGCCGGTACTTGGCGAGAGCACGCTGATGGTGTCACTATTTGATGAGCTTACATACTCACCATTGATAAAGTTTACGTTATTTTTAATTGTCATTTTTTATCGTCCCATCCAGCCGCCATCAACTAGCAATACACTGCCGTTCATGTAGTTTGAGGCGTCTGATGCTAAAAATACAGTTGGCCCTTTAAAGTCGTCTGGTGTTCCCCAACGACCTTGCGGAATACGCTCTAAAATCGATTTTGCACGCTCAGGGTCATTTCTGAGTGCTTCGGTATTATCTGTTGCAATGTAACCCGGTGCAATAGCGTTTACATTAACACCTTTACTCGCCCACTCATTGGCAAGTGCTTTAGTTAATTGGCCTATTGCCCCTTTACTTGCCGCATAGCCAGGTACGGTGATCCCGCCCTGAAAGGTTAACAATGACGCAGTAAAGATAATTTTACCTTGGCCACGCGAGACCATTTCTTTTCCTAGTTCGCGACTTAAGATAAATTGTGAGTTTAAGTTAATCTCAATGATTTTATCCCAATATTCATCGCTGTGCTCAACCGCAGGATCGCGCAAGATTGAGCCTGCATTATTAACCAAAATATCTATTTTAGGGTGATCACTTTTCACTTGCTCAATAAAAGTATACAAGCTTTCTCGTGATGAAAAGTCACATTGATAAGCATGAAACAGCTGACCGCGCTCCAAGACTTGGGTTTCAACATCTGAGCCAGACTTTGCTAGGCTTGCTGATACGCCGATGATATCGGCGCCCGCTTCTGCTAATGCCAGTGCCATTGCTTTACCAATACCACGACTACACCCTGTGACTAACGCTGTTTTACCTTTTAGGCTAAATTTATCTAACATAATTTGTTCCATTACTTAGTTTGGCAAGAGACAAGTGCTTTCATACCCGTTGGATTGTTATCCATACTGGCAAATGCAGAGCTAATATCAGCAAGTTCACTCACAGAAGTAATAAATGGTGCTAAGTCAATCTTGCCACTGGCTACCAAATCAATTGCCATTTCAAAGTCAGCGTCCTCGTATACACGTGCACCAACCAGCTCTAACTCACGCCAGAAAAACTGAAATAAATCGACTGGCGGTTTTTGTGAGTGGATAGCAACCATACAGATGCGGCCACGCACAGCAGCAATTTGGGTCATGGCTTCAACTGCAGGCTGCACACCAGATACTTCAAACACAACGTCAGCGCCTTTTCCATCGCTCCATTTAGACACATATTCTTGTAAATCTTGTTCCAGCGGATTAATTGTTTCAATATCGTAGCGTGACGAAAATTTACGTCGTTCGTTATTAACCTCTGAGATCAATACCTCTGCACCCACACTTTTTGCCACTAATGCGACAAGCTGACCAATTGGGCCACCCCCAATGACTACGGCTTTTTCGCCTGCTTTTAAACGAGAACGAGAAATATCGTGGCATGCAACCGATAACGGTTCAATCAGTGCACCCTGCTCAAGGGACACGTTCTCTGGTAGTTTATGGATAGTGCGGGCTTTTACGGTCCATGAATTTTGGAATGCGCCAACTGAATCAATCCCCATAAATTTAAGGTTATGGCACACGTGGCTATGGCCTGCATTACAGGCTGGGCAGTCACCACAATAATCAAGTGGGCGTACAACAACACGATCACCTACTTGTAGGTTAGTAACCTCACTGCCAAGCTCAGCGACAACACCTGAAATCTCATGTCCTATAGTGTGTGGTGGGTTTACACGTTGATCCATTACACCGTGGTAAATGTGCATGTCGGTACCACAAATACCAACAAAACCAACATCTAAACGAACTTCATCTGCTTGTGGCTTTATCGCTTGACCTGCAACGATACGAAACGATTTATTACCAATATATTCTGCTGCTTGCATAGTGATACCTTATGATTGTTTTACTAAATGTGGTTTAACTAATTGCGCGTCAAACTCTACGCCAGTACCGATAATATCTGGGGCGCAGGCTTTACCGTTATCATCAATTTGTAACGGTCGCGTTGTGTATTCATCAATCGGGAACGAGTGAACTTCTAAAAATCCCGCATGAGGTTGTGAAGCCAGAAGCGATACATGTAATTCATGCATACCATGGCTACAAATAGGTAAGTTGTGGGTATAAGCTTGGCTTGCTACGTGCAGCCAGCCAGTGATACCGCCAATGTTAGAGGCATCAGGTTGTAAAAAGCCTAATTTGGCTTGATCAATTGCATAGCCAAATTCATGTAAAGTGTGCAGGTTTTCGCCCATCGCTAAAGGAATAGATGTCGCCTGTGCTATACGAGCAAAACCTTTGTAGTCATCAGGGATGGTTGGTTCTTCAAACCACGTAATATCAAATTTTTCAATCGCTTTGGCAAAACGAATTGCATGCTCTACGTTCATTGAGTAATTAGCATCGACCATTAATATTCTGTCATCACCAATCAACTGCCTGACAGCTTCAACACGAGCAACGTCTTCTTTATAGTCTGCTTTACCAACTTTAATTTTAACGGCGTTGAAGCCACGATCTAGATAGCCTTGAATATTCGCCAGCAGCTTTTTCTCATCAAAATTAAGGTCGATTCCGCCAGCGTAGCACGCTGTTTTATCGCTATGACCACCAGCGACTTGCCACAGTGGTGCTGATAACCGCTTACATTTGATATCCCACAGCGCAATATCAACTGCAGAAATAGCAAAGCTTAATAAACCACCGCGACCAACATAATGCAGATCCCACTGTAATTTATCCCAAATTGACATGATGGCTGATGAGTCGGCGCCAATTAAGCCTGGTTTAATTTCATCATTTAATAATGAATAAATAGCACGGCCACCTTTGCCACCGGTGTAGGTATAACCCATGCCTTCATAGCCGTCGTTAGTCATGATGCGCACAGCAATCACTTCAAAATGGGTATGATCTCCATGTTTAGCATCACTTAACACCTCAGCCAGAGGAATTTGATAATACTCCACCTTTACGCTTTTTATTTTTAGTAATGAATTTCTCATCTAGCCACCAAATTAGTTTACATGATACTGTCTATTGTTAACAATCTACAACAATGCAAATTTATTGTAAAGGATATATAGTTAATAAAATGAAAATAACTTAACGCGGAAATTTGCTTTGAAGTAAAGCGCGAGCAAGTTAATCAACTGATTTGACTTGCTCGATGAGTTGTAATGGTGAACCTTACTAGCTTAATTCTTTAATGAGAGCGCCAGCAAGTGTTGATGTGCAGTGATATACACCCGATTTTGCTGAGCATTAAAGGCTAAATTGGCACTGATGTGAGGCAGCCTTACCCGTGCCAATAACGTGCCTTGTTCATCAAATAGCCAAAGTCCATTAGGCCCGGTTGCAAAAATAATCCCGCTAGCTGCGTGTATTTTTAAGCCATCTGGCAAACCATGACTATCTGATGTAACAGCAGGCAATTGATACAGTAACGTTTTATTTATTACCGTCCCGTCTTTATGCAATTTGTATTGATACCATGCAGGCTTTTGCGGATTGGATGCGGCTACATACAAGGTGCTTTCATCCTTTGATAACGCAATGCCATTTGGGTAAATCAGTGTCTTGTCTAACAGCTGTAACTGCCCTGTCGTTGTTAGGCTATATACACCTTGAAAGTTTAGCTCTTTAGCGGGATCGTCCAATTGCTTGGCTAAACCATAAGGAGGGTCGGTAAAAAACAACTGGCCTTGGCGATTAAATACGCCGTCATTAGGGCTATTTAACCGCTGGCCTTTATATTTGCTAACAAGTTGTTGATAGTTTGCCTTAGCTGACGTTAATGGCGCGACCATTTTAACTACTTGACGTGAGCGCGATTGCAACAACACCAGCTCGTTCTGCTGATTCAGCAATAGACCATTTGAATAACCACTGTGTGCTAAATATAGCTGCACTCCTTCGCCTTCTTGATACCGATACACACGGTGCGTGGGAATATCTGAAAACAATAAGTACTGGCCATCATTCACCCACACAGGCCCTTCTAACCAATCAAAGCCTGATGCGAGTGTCTCAATCGTTGCATCTAAATCTAAAACCTGTAACGCTTTTTTATTGTATATCTCATAGGGGCCTTGCGTTATGAGCGGCTTAACCTCGTGTTGCTCTGCATATACAGATAAGGTAATCACTAAAAATAAGCTAAAGGCCAAGCTTTTAGTTATCTTCATGACTAAACCTGCGTTGATATAGTTGCTGATTAACTTCTTTCGCGGCGTTGACAAGCGGCTGATACGGAATGTCTGCGACATTAACAAAGCCAACATTATAGTTTTCACCATCATAAGCGCGCCCAGTTAACGGCGAATCTATATATTGAAACCAATGTGCGCCAACAAAGTATGGGTTATCGATCACACTCTTCATGTATTGTTGATATTTAACGCCACGCTCATGTTGTGACTGAGTATGAATAAGGCCAGGGTTTAATAGCCCTGAATCTAACGCCCCATTATGAAACTCTCCAATAATACTGGGCTTATCAAGTGCGGCTAAAAAATCCCAAAAATCATCATTTAAGCCTTCACGGTAATAATTATAACTCATTACATCTGCGTGCTCGCTCGCAGCTTGGCGGATCTCAGGTGTCATGCCCCAATCTGCAAATCGCGCGCCCATGTATAGATGATTAGGCAAGTGCTTGGCTGTCGCTTGCTCAACAACGGCAAAGTATTGTTTTGCGTAGTGGTATAACATCACTGAAAAATCGGCTTGTACTGCCTCGTTGATATCTTGGATAACCACCCCTGAGGCAAATTCCTGCCAAGATGAAATATCAGTTTGCCAGTTTACATTTAATGCTGATATGTCTTGATACTTTTCTTTCATTAGGGACACAAATTCAGCTTTTGTCGGGCTTTGTTTTGCATTGACTGTTAATGTGTTGATCACTAAACCATATTGTGAATTAACTGAGCCCATCATGCCCCAGCTCTTTTCGTTATCTATAAAAACACCAACACACCATGGGTTATTTTTAACTTGTGCGGCTAACGTTGCTAACGTCACATCAGCACGTTTAATAAAGGCGGGATCAAAGGGGTCTGGTAGTGGGCTCCAGTAATCGTTGCCACTGCTAACGGTTTTAAAGTTACCAATGATCCAAGCATTCGCAAAATAGGGTATGCGATCTTCTTGGTAAAAATCCTCATCAATCCAGTTACCGAACGAGGTAAAACCCCATGTGAGCATACGGTCAATGGTGGTATCTCGCCATTTTTGCATCAATACCTGTTCGTTTTGGGTTTCATATTTGCGTTGTAAATTAGCTCTATAAAAACTGAATGTTTCGCCTTTTTTTAACGCACCACTGTGAACTTCACGGCGATATCCATAATTATCTGCGAGCGGATCATCAACAGCCGGTAGCCAATTAAACATATTTGCTCTTAATTCTGAGCTAATATAACGTGATGGCCATGCCGATTTCGGCGCAGGGTTTAAACCAATCGAATCTTCAGGTGTTAAATCACCGGGCTCTCTTTGTACTATGTATTTTTGATCAAAATCGTAACCTGTAATGGTAGTGGTATTGGCTAAGCGTACATTGGCGATACCGGTTGAAAAAAATAAATAGCCTTGTGGGTCAACTAGGCTCCATTTTCCATTGTACTTTTCGGTCCTAAAGTAGCCTGTAGCCTGAAGTTTTGGCCCCTGCTGCCATCCACCAAACTTAGAGCGACCAGCTAAAGGGATTTTGCTAAGGTTGGCTTGCTCTTGTTTTGAAACCGCAATTAACTGCTCAGTTGAAGATACTTTATTGGCAAAGTCACGCTTGGCGTTTTGGCCAAACTTATCCACTAAGCCTGCTAGGTACTCAGTATCAAAGTTTGTCGGTTTTATTAGCCTTACATTATCAATGAGTAAGTGTTTGTCTTCTAATAAGCCCTTTGTGCCAAAGCTTACTTTTGTTACTCCGCTGACATCAATATTTTTTGCACCACCTCGATACAATACCGGTGTGTAGCTGCTTTGCCAGCTTGGAGGGTTAGAGCGTATACCCGACTCTATATTTAAATCAGCGCCTTTTAATTCAATATAATAAGTATTAGTTGATTCGCTGGGTACCACTACACTGCGGCTTTGCGCTTTGCCAGTTTTATCAATTGTTTTTATATATAACTGGGTAGACACTTTATCAGGGTTTTCAATATCTAAAGCAAAAGCGAAATTACCTAAAGCTTGCCAATTCCAAGTTTGGTTATTTACAAATTCAATATCACTTTCGTGATGCGTTTTTGCAGCAAATGTAACCTTTAATTTATGGTTGCCTTGCTGTTCAATTAGACTTGTAGTGGCATTGTGGCTTTTTAAAAAAGGTTGGTAGTCAGCTTTTTCAAAATCCCACAGCATGTGTTCTTTTTGTGTAGTATTACTAAGCTGTGTGCTTTGTTCTGGTTGATTATTAGTACAGCCGACAAGCCCAGTGCCTAACAATAGAGCTATTGGGATATAAATGATTTTATGTGTGTGTTTCATAGCAAGCCTATTCTTTTATTATTAAAGAACCGCTTTTGTAAAAAAGCGGTTAGGTACTATGTTGAATAATTACACAACACAAAATAAATAACAATTAATTGTTAACAATTTAATTAATGTAAAAAACTTTACTAATCGTTTTATTCAATAAATTGAAAACGTTGATTGTCGCCGTTATAACACTGCCACTGTACAATATCAGCACCATTTGTTTGCAGTTTACCTGCGATATCAACACATTTATTACTTAAACTTGATTTGAGCTCGAAGTAGCCATCACCCGTGCTATTGAGAGTAAAGCGTTGACTGGTTTTTGCATGATCACAAACCCACTGCTCCAACTTAGCGCCATTACTTGTACTGGCGTTTTCAATCTGCATGCACAAGCCACTTAACTGTGAGCTAATTGCATATTCATTATTACTTAACTCAACAAGGTTAAATTGTTGGTTCGCATTATCAGAGCCACAATCCCATTGCTGATAATAAGAGCCATTACTCATTGCGCCAGCTGTTATATCAATACACTTTTGACTATGCTTAGCTTTGATCTGTGCACCATTACTAACACTGTTTGTATTGGACGCATTAACAGGTTTATAAACTCGCACCCAATCGACATACATTTTATTTTTACTACCGTCTGCCAAATCGGCATCTGTAGCAATATTTCCTGCCTCTGAACGCCAGTCGTGATCTTCTGTATCAATAATAATATAAGCAGATTGATCCATATTATGTGTGTTCTTGTTTAACGTCGCACCGGTATAGTCTTTATCTTTCATCACCACCTGCGCCCACGAACCATCAGGCGTTTGCTGGCCATCAATGTAAAATGTGACTTCTGTTGGGCTTTTCCAATACACGCCAAAACGATGAAAACCTTCACGCCAATACGTTCCCCAACTAGGCGTATTATGCGTTTGATCATTGTAATCACTAATTATTTGGTTAGATTGTTGATCACGAATAAATACATGAAAGTTAGTCGACATATTTTTAGCAAACCAATCATCACGTGCCCCACCGTATACCTCGAGCACATCTATCTCTCGTTCGTCATTGTCACTTAGCAGCCAAAAATTTGAAGATAATTCCAGATTACTTACCTTAATGTTTGCCTCTAAAAAGATTGGAAAGCTAACTTTTGTTTTCGAGGTGATCACCCCTGCATTAACTTTATCTGTACCGGCACGACGCGAAGCACTAATTATAAGGTTGCCGTCTGAAACCCATGACTCATCTTGCTGCCAATAGGTCAAACCTGGACCTGTCCAACTATTAAAGTAAGTATCATTCCATTTACTGGTAAATGCAGCAGGTTTACCTGTGTAATTAAATGAGTCTGAGTATGTTTCTTGTAGCTGCCAGACTTTGCCATCACCGGGAGTAACCGGTAAAGGAATTGAGTCCCAATCATTTGCAAACAAGTTGGTAGTAGTGAGTAAACAGCCGATAAACAATGTTGTTTTGTTCATTTTTGCCTCTTTAAATTAATGTTGTCATTTTGGTCACACACTGTGACCAATACAGACTAGTACAAATAAGAAACAAAACAAACACATTGTTAACAAAAAACTTTTAACAATGCCTTGCTTGCGTTATGCTCAACTTTGCACTAGGCCTTGTTTTACTTATTTATTACACGTGCCTCAATCCGAAATTAAATAACAGCAATGCAAGGGATCTTATGGTATTCAATAATTTAATAATCACAGAGAAACTGCGGTTTATAATGCTTATATTAAGCGCGTTACTGATAACGGGCTGCAACGGTACGAAAAATACTGTCAATATAACCTCCCCTCAAACCTTAAAAACGAGCCTTATTAAAACAACTAAGCCACTGCACATTGACTACCTAGTAACGGGTAGTTTGCTCAAGCAATTAAACTTAACCATCACTAATCCTAGCAATTATGCCACCTTAGATTTGTATGCAAACGATGTTTTATTATTTGAGAACCTCAACATCGCTGGTACTGGTAAACACACGTTTAATGCATTAGTGGAGTTTCCTCAACATGGTGACACTATCCTCACCCTCAAAGTCAACAATACCGATATCACGGTTCACAGCGTCTCATTTGTAGATATTGCAGATTTAACATTGCCCGCCTATCAAGACATTACCAAAGCGGCAGGACTTGATAGCGTGAACTCAATTAAATACGGTGGACCGACCGTAGCTGACTTAGATAACGATGGTGATTATGATTTTATCGTAAATAATCATAACCAAGAAAGCAGTAAACTTTATTGGAACAATGGTGATGGAACCGTAACAAAACATGATAAAAACTTAGCCCGTTGGTTTATGCATGATTTACACGGCACCGCTGTAGGTGATTATGACAATGACGGCGACCTTGATTTAGTGGTAACACAAGGTGGCGGTAATGGAAAAAATCCCTCTAAAGCCAACTTTTATACTAATAACAATAGCACCTTGGTGCTAACAACTGGTGATGTCAATATTGATAAAGGCGGTCGTGGACGCGGCGCAAAATGGTCTGATATGGATTTAGATGGCGATTTAGATCTAATACTTATAAATGAAGCCAGCTTAGCGGGCACTAAACCACAACATTATTTTTATGAAAACACCGGAAAAAATGGTTTTGTTCGTAAAAGAGTAAAGGGTATTGAAGATCAACACCCCTCGCGCGCATTAGTAACCGATATAAATAATGATCACATAGACGACATAATTCTGTATGGGCCTTTATCTGTATGGCAGGGTAATGGTGATTTTACTTTTACTAATGTTACCGCGCAGTTTCCAAAAATCATTGATACGCATAGCATCATGGCCGTGACTGATATTGATATAGATAACGATGGCGACCTTGATTTATACCTAGCGAGGGGTAAAGAGTTTGAAGCCGGCAAAGGTGAGGCACCGTTTGTTGATCACAACCCTCTTGATAAAACATTTTCAATTAAACCCAGAGGCTACAAGGGTATCGATAAGTTTACCTTTACTGCTGAAAATCAAATAAAGCTTCATAACTACTATTATCTGGCCCAGGGCGCATTTAGGGGCAAAGACTACCCTTTATTTTTAGGTCGGAATAAAACACCGGTGGTGCTTAAAAATGGTGGAGAACTGACATTTACTAAAGAGCAAGCACAAGGCTTTACAGATGACATGTCAGAAAATGGGGTTTATTTTGGCCATATTGGTAACGGCCAATGGCAAGCTGCATTGGTACGTAATGATGATATTTTTTGGGGTTATAAATTCAGCCTTAAAGGCGTTGATAACGTACAAACCGCGTTTACTCCTGAAAACCGCAACATGGCAGATATATTATTACGTAATGATAATGGCACATTCACTGACGTATCTAAGCAATGGAATATCCCTTTAGGAGGTAATTCAATGGGAGTAACACGCGGTGACTTTAATAATGATACACACCAAGATTTGTTTATTTATCGTTGGGGAGATATTGAAAAACGCATTGCGGATTTGATGTTAGTTAATAATGGTAATGGACAGTTTCATGCTGTTACAGCACATGGAGCAAATGCATCGGGCGATCATGGCAACGGTGATATGGGTCAGGCTTTTGATTTTGATTTAGATGGCGACATTGATCTTCTTAACGGGAGTGAAGGCGGCCAGTGGTATTTATATGCAAATAGCCAAAACGAAGCATCTGAAAATAATTATGTACTTATTAACGTTGGCTACTCACCAAAAAATCATATTGATGCTACATCGGCATTAGTAACCGTTGAAACCGTCACACAAACCTTTCATAAACGGGTTGGCTCAGCGGGTGCTGTATTTTCACAAAGCTTACTTAACACCGTTCATTTTGGTCTAGCTAAAGAAAATACCATCAAAAAAATAACGGTAAGATGGCGAAATGGTGAAACCGTCGAGTTTAGTGATAAAGCCGCGAACCAAGTGTACTCAACATCTCGCCTTGACCCCACTGCTATTACTTTAAAAGCCGCTCATGAGAGTATTCGCGCTGGCACAAAAATGACATTAATACCGCAATTTTTACCCAAGCAAAGTAGTCAAGTATTACACTGGTCGTCATCTAATGAAGCTGTATTAACTGTAAACCAAGCCGGTCAAGTAAAAGCCGTGGGAAAACCCACTGAGTATGCGACCATTCGTGTCACCAGCGCAGCTAACCAATTAGTTGCTGAGAAAAATCTGCATATTAGCGAGTTTGTACCTGCACCACTTACACAAATCACAATTACTGCTGATGATAATAACGCTAAAAGCTCACTGCCCCATGAATTGTTTGTCGGCCAATCGTTACAGCTTAGTGCCAAGCTAACACCTGGTATAGCCGATAACCAACAAATTACATGGCAAAGTAATAAGCCTGCGATTGCCATTATAAACAACAAGGGACAAATAAAAGCTTTAGAATCTGGCACGGTAACCCTATCAGCGCTTGGCGGCAGTAACAATCAAGTTATGGATAGTTATACACTTGTAATAAAGCCCGTGATCAAACCGTATATAACCATTACCAACCAATCAGCGTTAAACAACTTAACGGTCGGTGATGATATAACGGTTCGCGTTGATTACCATGCAGGTAGCAATAATCAGGTTATAGCCTCAGATGAAGGTGGAATTCGCTTTTGGCTAAGGCACTTCAAATCAAAGTGGATCCCAGTAAAAGACACCGTGCTAACAGATAAAAGCGTTTTAAATACGCAATCTGGACAATCTTCAATGACTTTTTCCCTTGATGGAGTAATCCCAAGCGCAGAACTTCCTGAAGGACATTTTTACTTATTGCGTGCTTCGTTTGTATCCAGTGATGGCACAATGAACGATGTTAATATTTATCCTTTGAATATTAGCGAATCCCATCACTGACTATAACAACTAAAACACATTATGTTCAGTGCTGTAGCCTTCAAAATACTGAACATGATGTATTAAAATGGCAGAAATAAATACAGATATGTAAATTGCAAAGGGCTGCCTGATTTAATTCATTGTATTACTGAGCACTTCCACAAAAAATTTCTTAATGAAGTAGTTAAATCGAAAAATAGCTTCCTTAGGAGTTGCCAGTTGGTGCGTAATATTAAAATTAGATTACGCCAAAACGAATAGTCCAAGGAAACTTTAAAAAAATATAATAAAAATTTGAACAATAACAGCTTACCCAATTTAACAATTTAATATGTATTAGTTCAGACAAGATCTGACAATTCGCTTGAAAAAGTGAGAGCTACTCGTTTTGGTAAAGGTGTCGAATCTCTAATCAAAATATAAAAAGAGGTAACCCTCATGCTACATACTAACAATCCAATCATTAAGCACAAAGCCGGCTTACTTAATTACTTTTGTAGGTAATAATATCTTCAATTTTGCAATCAAAATAATTACAAAGAGCATCTAATGTTTTTGTCGTCGTTGAGTAGTTTGAATTTTTTGCCATTTTTGATATTGCGGATTTTTGTACCCCAGCCGCTTCAGCAACTTCTGTTAAAGGTATTTTGCGGTTTTCTTTTTCTGACTTAGCGTCTATCAATTCTTTTAAATTATAAATAATCATTTTAGTATAACCAATCGGTATTTAAAGTTTCTTTACAAGAAACTTCTCCCATGTTCTAATGAATTCAGTTTCTTGTGAGGACACAAATATGACTGATATAAATTCGACTTTACTTACAGCTAAAGAGCTTTCTACTTTCATTAAGTTCAGCCCAGATTACATTAACCGTAAGTTAAAAGACACAGTTTTTTATGAAGGCGAACATTACATAAAACCATTTGGCTCACGCAAAGTATTTTACATTTTAGAGAGTGTTTTAAAAGAAATGTATAAAGCAAGCAGTCCTCAGGAGCAAAAATTTGTGATTCCCTTAACCCGAGGAGGTGTATGTAATGGCTAGTATTCGCAATCGTTCAGGAAAGCTCTTTTTTGATTTTTATTATCAAGGCGTTCGCTGTCGTGAGCAAACTCTTTTACTCGATACTAAAGCAAACAGAAATAAGCTTGAAAAAGTGCTAGAAAATATTGAGGCTCAAATAATGCTTGATAGATTTGTCTATCGTGATGTATTTCCTAAAAGCACTCGATGCTCTGTATTTAAAAAATATGATGACCAAATACAGACACTAAAAGAGACCACGATAAATAAAAGCGATCTGATCGTAGTTAATACGCTGACATTCGAGCAATTTGCTTACGAGTGGCTAGAAGAAAGTAAAATACACTGGAAGCTTAGCCATTACAAAAATGTTGTAATGATTTTCGAACGTTATTTAATCCCAGAGTTTGGCCAATTTAGGTTAAATGAAATTAATCGAACGCATATTATTAAATATCGTGCGAGTATTTTAGAGCCGAAACGAAACATATCAGTAAAGAGAAAGCTTAGTAATGATTGGATCAATCACATAATGACCCCACTGCGAAAAATGCTTAAAGAAGCTTCATTACGCTATGACTTTCAAACACCTTTTATTAATATTCAACCTTTAAAAATACCAAAAACTAAAATCGAACCCTTTTCATTAAAAGAAGTACAACACTTTTTAAAGCATGTTCGAGCTGACTTTCATAATTATTACACTGTTCGATTTTTTACAGCAATCCGCACCGCAGAAATCGATGGCTTGAAATGGGAGTATGTTAATTTTGACAGAAATGAAATAACAATCCACGAAACTTTAGTTGATGGAAATACAGAAACACCTAAAACACTCGCATCTTATCGAAACATCCAATTGTCATCAGTGGTAGTTGATGCTTTAAAAGAACAACATAAGGTTACGGGTAAAAATACTTACGTATTTTGCAATTCAAAAAATAAGCCACTTGATCATCGCAATATAACAAAAAGAGTGTGGTACCCAACACTTGTGCAATTAGGACTGAAAAAACGTAGACCCTACCAAACAAGACATACATGCGCCACTTTATGGCTTGCTTCTGGAGAAAACCCTGAATGGATAGCTAAACAAATGGGGCACAGTACAACTAAAATGCTCTTTGAAGTTTATAGCCGTTACGTACCTAATAACACTCGACAAGATGGTAGTGCTTTCGACCGTCTACTCCAGAACGTCAATATCACCAGCAATGAGGTTTAAAATGATGGATACAAATTATGTATGGGTTCAAAAAATCACTATTATTGATTCAATGCCGATAGCTCATTATGCATTGATAATTAATCAGAGACTAGTGCATGCCATTACATCTATAGAGGTTGCAAGAGCCAGTAACTTTATTTATGGACTTGCTTATGCGACTCTTTCTAAAGATAAATTTGGAAATATCATTCTTTGTCGTATCAAAACAATTGATGCAAATTGTAATTTAGAATTATTTGAAACTATGATGTTAAAAATGGCTGAAAATAAGTCAAACCTTATTGGACGGTTTTTGAGATTGTTAAGCTATATCACACTACCTACTCTCACACCTTTTTCTGACTTTATACTCACACGTCAAAATATTTTAGATAAGTTTCTGATAGCAAATGGAGCTGACGAACATCATGCGTACCAACATGGTTTGCTAGAACACAGTATTGAAGTGGCTGAAATGGCATACAGTAACGCTCGCCGCCTTCACTATAACGAACTAGATTGCCAAGTAATTTTAATTTCAGCACTATTTCAAGATATTGGTAATATATTCACCTTAATTTTTAATCAACAAAAGGCGGCTAAATACCAAAGTGATGCCAACTTTAACTTTGCTATACTTGCAGAGCCTCTGGCTAAACTTGCGACAATGGATACTGCTCTACTTCGAAATGTAACACAAATGCTTACCCTAAAAAGCGCAAAGAAGACTGAATACAGCCCGGCTCAGAAGGTGTTGTTATTAGCGGAGAAGGTTACAAATGAATCTAAGAGCATTTGAATGAATCAATTGCCCGGTACGTTAAAACTTTGCCCGGGCTGCTTTTGGATAAAATTTATCTATTCTTTTGCAGTGCTAAAAATATATTCTGTGGTGTACTTAATTGTATACTTAACTTAATGCATCTAAAAATTATTGCTCAAGTGTAAGCTTTTACCTTTTTCAGTTGAACAACACTCTCTTTAGTCATGAGCACTTTGAATACAGCATCGCTTAATTGACACTGAAATTCAACATTCATCATTTCTGTACAAATAAAATTGAACTTTATTGATTTCTTGGCGTGAAATCATCCTTAGTACTTTAGACAATTGAGCAATGATTAAAAATTCAGCTTGATTTTTCCCTGTAGGGTAATCGATAAAGCTTACTTTCTCAAAAAAGTTGTACTTTATTATTTAGTAAAATCAAATGTCTTATCCAATACTGATGACCCTATTTTCTCAAGTTCTTTTAATCCAACATTTCAAAATCGATAAATTTAAATTTAATAATATTGCTTCCCTGCATGTTGCAAAATTAAGGTTTTGAAATATCCATATCAATCGCTTTGAAAGCTGAGTATTAATAACAAATGAAAAAAGCTGAATAAACTATAATGACGTTGAACACGTCTGAAGCACATTCTCTTACTAATTAAAACCGATATCTCAAGGTATCCTAGCCCTGAACTGTTTCTTAAAAACCGCCCCTCAGATTCAGGAGCTTCATTCACTAATGAGTTATAAAAGCCCACATCCTTTATCAAAGTTTCCCATTTTTGCTTGGCTTCTAAAGCGTCAGTAGAACTAAGTTCACCTCTGTGAAATTTAAAATGAAGGTGCCTATCTTTCAGCTCTAACATTCGACATAATCTTAAGAAGTCCTTATTCATAGTCACATCTGGTGATCTAATCGCAAAATTTTTACCTGCGGCTGCATATTTTAGTATTTTTACAGCATCATAAACTTCACGTAGATTGATATAACCAGTTTGTAATAAACTATCTGCTTTGTTGCATAAATACTTAAAAGCTTCCTGAGAGGTTTTTCCTTTTGACTCATCGTTAAGTCCAATACCTTTAAAGCTTGGAAAATGGGGAACTGCAGGCAATTTATCCCCAAACTCTGGATAAGATCGATGAACAGCTTTTGCATTCTCATATAACATCGTTATATAACCAACAGATAATCCATATAACTGTGAGATTTCGCTTGGGCTCTTTGAGTTACATGCAGCGAGTATTTTTGCATAATCTAACAATTTTTTTAGTTTGATAGGGTGAAATCTGTCTTCAAATGAGTGTAGATTTGGGAATTGCTCAATATAGGAAGTAAAGTGCTTATTCCAAAGCCTAATACAGCAAGATGACTCTTGCTGTAATGTGAAAAATGTTATGCGTTCTATCAAACTTAGACATTGTTTTTGTGATGTAAGTTTAGCTCTGCCAACACATACATTAAGCAATTTGTTACTAACCGTATATTGACTATTTATCTCTGTATATAGCCATATATCTCTTAAATGCAGATAACTAGATGAAGTTGTTGTTACGGACTTATGCCCTAATAAATGAGATAAAATATACATTTTCGAGCGCGTGTTGTTTTTCAACTTTAATCGATGGTATAACCGTTCATTTAGCTCATTGCAAAACAACTCATCATCAACACAATCAAATCTTAATCTCATTTTTTCAAGCAGTTCAGTATTCAGTTTACACCAAGCCCAATTAGCAAAACTATGCCTGAGATGATGTACTTTTAATGAATGGTCTTTACAGTAGTACTGCATCAATCGAGTTATCAGATCAAATGCACGCTCAACTGAATTTTGGCAATTAAAAAGTAATGTATTTTTGTGATGATTAGTATCTTGCTCTTGATAATACGATCTTAATACTTTTAAATGCTTTTTAGGCCATAGACCATCAAGGGGTAAATCCCTGCGTGCAGAGGCTGATTTCAGTGCTCTAAGTTTATTTGGTCTGATACTTAATGTGCACCAGTCAAATTCGTCACTTTTTGGTAATGCAGGAGAAAAATCGAGATCGCTAATATACAGTTTCCCTGCTTCACTTCTCCGCAAACCACTATAAAAGCAAAGGCATAGTAACAAATAAGCATATTGATATTCATAGCCGACTAGTTGATCTGAGTTATCACGTAGATCCGAATAGCGTTGCTGTATATATTCGAGGATTGCAGTCGTATGAGACGCGGATATAATATTTGCACTGACCTCTGTTTTAGTTGATGAAATATCTAAATTATCTGTATTTAGCTGCTGAACTGCCCTACTCTCTTTTAAATACTCTGCAAAATAATACAAATATTTCCTTCTTTGCCCTGATGTAAAGTATTGCGCAGCTTCATTCAATTTAGTTTCCCAGTCCGGTGCTTGGAGCTCTTTAAAGTTGCACAGGGTAAACACTGTCAAAAAAGGATGGCTGATACTCTTAACATAATCAATTACAGTTCTAAGCCTTAGCTTCTTCTTATGCACACCTCCGTTTTTTAAAAGATGATACATCCACGTTAGTAATAATAATTTATATACATTTTGACATTTAGATTGCTCCAATACATTGTGCATATATTTTACAATCTCATTTCTTGGCACTTTCTGTATATCTCTCTTTTTTAAAGCAACATAAATTGTCTCTAGCTCACCGATAATTTCATTTGGAGCTGAATATTTCATGGCACCGTTTAAAATTAACCTTCGATCAGAAAAGTTATTTTCTTTTAAGTCTGGCTCAAGCAGCTCTTCAGGTGGTATAGCCTTGCCAGTAATAATTCTAAAAAAACAAGCTTCAGGTAGCTTTACCGACAGGTTCGGCTGAAAGTAGGTTAAATATGAAAAAGGACTTAGATATATTACATAAATTAACTCTCGTAACCTTTGTAATTTTGCCAATGTTAATCCTGACCATTTTTCCTCTCGGTCTTCATAACAATTTAAAAATGATTGCAGGTATTTGGTTAATTTTTCTTTTTTGAAGCAAATAATACTACGGGTTTTCATTTTTTTTTGTAATTTAAATAACAACAAAATAGCTGCATCACATAAGAGGTAGCGCTCCACTTCGCCTTTTATTTCCCCAGACCAGAAACTGATCCCTTTTGCATAAAACAAATTACTAGGGTTATTAATAATTGCCTGTAATTCATATAATGACCGTATATCTGTTGTGAAATACAATAATAAGATAAGCCGACCAAATTCAGCATTATCAACCAGATCTTTTTTTGGATTTTTTAACTCTTGTTGTAGAATTTCATACAAATCTAGCGCTATAGGAAGTTTGATAATGCTTGTAGGAACAATAATCGGTTTCTCTTTTTTTAATTCTACGATCGAAGTTACAGGTAATGCCTTTATTTTAAAATGTTCTTCGCCATAATTAAAAATGGCATCAATTACTTTAAGTTGTAACTGTCTAGTTGGTAAGTCACTTTTAAGTTTTTTCTCTATTTTTCTAAATTGATGCTTCGAATAATCATTTTTACAGCCTTTAAAATGTTGATACAGTAACTCGCATATTTTGTTATAAAGGTCTGTAAGGCCTTCCTCAGTATAGCTTTCATCAAAATCACCACTATATTTTAAATAAGCTGTTCTTATTTCTTCAAAGCAAGGATGTAATGTCTTTCGTTGTTTTAAATCTATTAAGTAAGAATCGATTTTACCTTTCGCCATTTTACCTTCTCAAAAATACTGTCTAAATGTGGTAATAGCTCCATTATTACGCTGTTGTATCGTAATGAAGAGTATTTAGCTAATGGCAGCTCACCAACTTGCCAGTGACCCATTTGTAGATTAATTAACTCACTTCTCACTCCCTGTATTAAGAGCTGACTTTTAAGCCAGTGTCTACCTGCATTAGATGGAATCGACATGCCTTTAGGCAAATTATCAATAAGCTTTTGTGGAGATAATGGCTTTACTTTCCAGCCTGTTATTTGTTTTTCGAAAATAAAAAGGGGGCCAAAATTTTTTCTGGAATTTCTTATGTCTGCGTACCAAGAAGCTGATTCATTAAATTTCATATTTAAGCTTGATGAAGGTGCCTGTGTAAATTGATCAATTTTTAATGCTAGCGCTGAATTTTGAGCCCTGATGAGACCTCGTAAGGATTCTAAATGGTTTATATAATCATTAATTTGTTGTTTCAGTTTGCTTGGAATACATACTAATCTTGAATGGGTAAAATCACTATCATCTTTATCACTTATTCCTAATAAATTTAGACTTGGGACATATAGCGATAATGTGGGTAAAGGGTTCCATACAGCTCGATACCCTGTACCAAACATGAGCATCCATGTGACATACAGTACATAAGAGTTATGAAAATTTAGTAACCAATCAATTGAATGCTTATTGCTCAGTTTGCTAAGTTCTTCAATTCTAGCCACACATTTATTAATGAGTGTTGAAAGTGTTTCGTTTCTAACAGTCAGTTTAGAGCCAAGTGAAACACGCTCTTTTTTATACGGTTTAAATTCAAAAAGCTTAAGCTCTAACTCTTCTTTATAATACGCTTTATAGTCATTTTTAACTTCTTGCCAAAGCCTTTTAAGCATATAACAACGCAAATGATCCTCAATATTACTGTAGCTTCTAGCAACGCGCGTCATATACAGCTGCACATCGTAACTGAAATCGATGTATATAGGGTCGATGACTTCAGTTGCATTTAAATAATTAACAACGAAGTTACTAATTGTTGAAATGCTTAATCGAGAAGAATTTGATTTTTCTGACACTTTTTTAAGTTTATGTATTAGTCGATGTTTTAAAGTTATAATATCTTCATTAGAGAAAATTTTTTGTTGTGTTTTATCCTTCAAATTATCTAGGATCAACTCTCTTAAAAAATCTGGGCACCGAGTTATAGCAAGGTCTTCAACGGTGTGAAGACCTTGATGTTCGATCAAAGATTTTAAGGATTGGCTAATATTGAAGACCCACCAAGCATCATCATACTTATCAACATAAAGTCCTGTACGTGCATCTTCTAGCTCATAGGAGAAGTTTAGTTCCATTACTTCTTCGCAACTTTTACTTAATAGGAACATACACCAACAAGCTATCGCTAACGGTTTATTCTTCTTTTGAAAAGCCATAGCTTTTAAAGTAGTAAATAAGATCCCTAAATCTTTTTCTCGAAGTAAGCGAGTATCTTGCTTGGCAATATTATGGGAGCGAATAACATTGCTTGTAACATCAACTTTTCTTTTTGAACGTGTATCTTTACTGAATACTTTTTCGACACTTTTAATCTCAAAATTTTCAAGCGTACCTTCATTGTTAACTAAAACATATGGCATTTGTTCATACAGATCATCAATGAAAATACCATTACCGTCATGAAGAATCTCCTTTTCAGGTTTAAGAACTTTTATGCTATCACTGCTTAATAAGTTTTCATACTTTGGCTTCTGATAACGTTTAAACCTTAAATCACCTCTTCTTCCATGCCGGTTATATGACTTTGCTGGGGACCAATCGTTAAAATAAAAATGTAATAAACTATTGATATAGGCTCGAGTATTTTTATCTTCATTCTCTCTTTGTATTTCTTCTAAATTAGCTATGATTGTTTGCTTAGAATGAGATAAAAGAAAGGCGTTCTGTTTTGGATGAAAATTAGTATTATTATGAGATATCAAGTGCCTAAACTTTGAGCAGACTTCATTCTCTCTTGTAGCTGACTTAGTTGCTAAATCTGGATCTGTTAAGACATCTTCAACATCAAAAAAATGCTCTATGAAATGAAAAATAAGAAACAAAAATTGTTCGTCATGCTTATAATCATGCGACTTTATTAAAAACACATAAAACGGATACAACTCGCACCAACCTTTTTTATAAGATTTTGAGTGATATAGGTTTGAATTAATCTTTGAAAGGCGGACTTCATATTGCTTTACAGCATCAAAAATATATGACTTTAAGTTCAAAAGGTTTAGTAATTTGGGTAAGTATCCTGGTAGTTTCCTTGATATTTCTTCAACTAACCAAAAGACCCAAGATAATCCCTGTAAATCACTTTTTGGTGCTTTTATTTTGCGTAAAAACTCATCTAAGTCATTTTGTAAGTCTTCTCTTTCCAAATTTATTTGATTTATCTTACAAACCGAAAAAATATGATTTAGTATCTCGCTTTTCAAAGAGCTCATAATTTCACAACTTTTGTACTAATTTTGAGCCATGTACACAATTCAGTTTTTGTTTTAATTTTTGGAAAAAGCATTTTCCAAGATTGAGTTTTAAAAACACTAGGTTCCTCTGAAAAGAGACTTTTAAGTAGTGCAGATATACTTGTACCATTTACATTAAAATACTGTTTAAGCATAATTCTTAAAACATCATTTAAGAATATGAGTTTACGTTCAGAGGGCTTAGGCCTTGATGAAATAACCAAGCATGGAACAAAATTTTTTTCGTCTAATATTTTAGTTCGCTGTAATTTAGTGTAAGTAAAAAGCCCTGATACAACATAATACTGACCGTCGATTTCATAACAAATCATCGGAGCTTGATATGCATCTAAATAAAAAGAGTCTAAATCATCAAAACTATCATCATGACTGGATTTTAAAAAAGACACTATATTCGTTTCTAAAATTATTGTACTGATAGTTCTATCTAAGGCGAGCGAGCATACATCCACATTACTTAACTTGGCCGTGCCAAGGAGCAAATTAATTTTTGAATAGGCTTTCTTTATTTTGTTCGGCAACATAGATAATCAACACAATAGTGGTAATAATGACTTTTTAAGTTTGTGCCTAAACAGCGCCTTTATCAAGTTTAACTACGTTAAAAATCTCACTAAATACGCCGGATCAAAAACATAAACAACACTTAACAATATGAAATATAGGAAATTGCTGTTTTAAAAACAAAATAACAATTCATTTATTAACGTCTTGACATGGTAGAGGTCGGTGGTTCGAATCCACTCGGTCGTACCAAATTTAATACTCCCTGTAATAAGTTTAATTTAAGAACTCTATTATACGACAGTTGGTTAGAGCGCTACCTTGACATGGTAGAGGTCGGTGGTTCGAGTCAAACAAAAGTAAGCAAAGGCCACGTTATGTTTCAGGCTCAGAATCCACTGTTACAAACCGCCATTCTTTAAAAATTAACCGCCCTGATGAGCCAGTTCCGCCTGTTGTACCACCAAAGCTGGCTTCACCCAGAGCTGTATCGTAGTGAATGCCACCAGCACCACTAACACTGACTGTTTCACCAAGGATAGAGCCCTTAAAGCCAACTGCCGAGGCCACATCAACATGTGAATAAGGCGCATAAATCACGGCGTAAACTTCGCGCGTGCCACCAGAGAACTCAATGCCAGAGCCACTACCATCGTAAGCACTATAAATACTAAAAACAGGTCTGCCTTGGGGTGTTATGCCATTATCCGGAGTATAAACCTGTGCTCCTGAGCTTATTTTTAACTTACCCTCAATAATAATGGTTAAACTGCTATTGTCAGGGATGGTCAGCGAGCTTGCACCATTCATCGTGAAATCGCCAGCAACAAACATCACTGCATTGTGGTTTTCTTTTACCGTCATCCGGCCACTAATTGTTACATCATCGAAATATAAAATTTGCGTTGCCGAATCTAAAAATACCGCCGATTGAGCTGTAATATCGCCATCTGGCGTACTACCGTAATCTACTAGAAATGTCGCAAGAGTGGTTTCAAGCTCAAGTAGATCGCCTTTTGAACTATTGTTATTAATGAATAAATCAGGACTTGTTGTACTAAGGCTTATTGCATCAATGGCTTGTTTTAAGTCAAATGGATCACATGTTGTCATGCCTTGTTGCGCTTCACTGCCTAATTCCACTTTTTCGACAGGCGAGATCCAAGACAGACTCGCACTAGAGACTTTATAAGGAGCATAATAATAATGTTCGGTATCACCTTTAAATGAACCAGAACCTGCATATTGCAAATCATCGCCAACAATTACACTACCCCACTGGTTAAGTGAAACATTCCCTAAAGCCCGAACACCTTGACTTACACTGCCCCCTTTTTGCTCAAAATTGCCAACCGTTTGCACTCCTCCATAAATATGCACTTGGCTAATGGAAATTGTATCATTGGCTGAAACTCTGCCAGCAACTGTACCAGAACTTTGATGTGTATAAGATAAATAAGCACTTGCGTTGCCACCGATATCAACGCTACTTGATGCAACCAGGTTACCATTTGTATGAACATTTCCTGTGATATCAACACGCGTGGTTAAATCGCCCGACGCTAAAACATCTCCACTAATTGCCCCACCACCACTGAGAACAATGTGCCCAGTATCAGTCAAAGTATTTACAAAGGCTGTATCACTAATATTGGTATTACCATCAGCCAAGGTATCGCCGTAATCACCCAGTGATGAATCATAACTATCAATAACCCCACTACCCGTTACAGCCACCCCTGCACAACCTGTTACTCCCTGTGAGAATGCAGACGTCTCACTGCCACCACTGGTGCCATGAACGTATTCAAACACCGCTTGCATTTGCTCTTCGCCTTCAAAACGGTTGCCTTGGCTTGAGACCACTAGGTTACCCTCATCATCAAGGGTGATTGACGCATTATAGCTGCTCGATGCTAATTCACCGGTGCCACTGAGTTCACTATTTGCAGCCACTAAATCGTCTATTGTGGTATTTGGATCCGCTAATATATCACTTGTTAAACTTTCAATACTGGCGTAAACGCCTTTTTCTGACATCAAACGCGCATTTAATTTCTTTTGAAAGTTACCACTAAGGCGCTCCTGAATAACGCTATCTCGTAACGTACTCAGTACAACAAGTGTTGCCATTGAAGTCAGTATAAGAACAGTAACTAAGGTAAAGCCTGTATTCTTATTCATTTATTGAAACGCCTTATTCATCGCTATTTGTGTCATAGCTACGTCAATAACAAATTGATTATTAAACTGAGCAGGTAAATTTGTAGGCTGTACTGCAATCGAAACTAGCTGCTCTGAAATCGTGTAGTTAATCGCACGAATACCATTGAGTACTTTTACGTTTCCTGCACCAGCATCGCAAAACAGTGCATCGTCAGTCACACTATAAAGCTCGGTAAAATCAGCGGCTTTTATATCCCCTGTACACGCTTTAGCCCCAGCTTGTTGCTGTACAGTTAGCACCCCATTATTAAAACTAGGTTGTACTTTCGTTTGTTTAAGGCTGCGAGTAAACATTTTGCTGCTAAAGCGAATTACATCCAAGGCGTTTTCTAATTCTTTTGCGGTATTGGTACTGCTATTAATTGATGAATAAGCCAGGCTAACCCCGCCTAGTAAAAACATACTTGCAGCAAGGGCTACCATTAATTCCACGAGTGTAAAACCGGATTGATTAGGTAGTGTAAAACTCATGGCGTGCAACCTACTGGTAGTGTTGGATAACTGCCAACAATAGCAACTCGGTTTTCTAGGTTATCTGTTAAGCGTTTATCTTCCCAGCTTATTTCAACCAATAGATCATTAGAAAAACTAGCAGGCAGTGTCAGGGTATAAGCATCAATTTGTGGTGCTAGGCTGGCTCTAAAGTCAGCATCATTATAGAGTGCGGGGTTGGTATGTTGTAATTCACATAAACGTGGCCAAATACGCTCAAGTACATTATTTGCTTGTACTATGGATGCTGTGTAATTAAAACTATTTGTGACGTATTGCAATGACTTAAGTTGCGCGGTTGCTAAGCCTAATAAGGCAACGGTTGCTACAATAAGCGCAACAAGTACTTCTAATAAAGAGAATCCTGAGTTCACTTTACTCAGCATGTTTGGGCACCTTCAACTATCCAACTTTGCCCACTTTGCAATAAACAGAGTTTAAAGTCTGTTGTAGAAGTGTCGTTATCTGTAACCAAATATTCAAAGGTGTTATTTAGTTCACCGGTATTACTAATTGTTATGGTGGTAAGCTCAACCGTGATGCTCTGATGAGTGGGAGTAAAGGTTGTTAATGTTTCTTGCGATGTTCCGACTTGAGTTTTAACTAACCACTGTGATTGACTCGCTTCAAGCTGTACACTCTGATCGCGCTTAATGGCTTCACTACGTGCAAGTTTATAAACACTGTGTAGCTGATTTGAGCTTGTGACTAATCGGTCGCGCTTTATAAAATCAATAAATGATGGCGCTGCAACAGCAGTTAAAATACTAATAATTGTAATGGTTATTAAAACTTCTAATAACGTAAACCCAAGGTGTTTTTTTACCAACAGCCCACATCCTCAGAGTGTTTAGTCCCTGTATGATCTAACCCAAGCTTACCGCATGAATCCGCGGTTTGAGATGCTATAGGCTTAGCCTGAATATAAAACTCGGAACCATTAGACTCCCCGCTCGTTGCATCTGATTGGTAGCTTAACTGATAAAACTCTGAATCGGGGAAAGTGTAACTGTGCGGGTAACCCCCCACTCGTGTATATTGCCGCTCGAGTACTGCTGCCTGCTGTAAAATCACTTGCTGAATATCTGCTCGTCTACTTTGCTGAATATAAGACGAATAGCTCGGCATTGCGACTGCGTACAAAATACCAATAATGGCTATAACAATTAAGATCTCGACTAGAGTAAATCCAGCTTGTACTTTGTGTGTACTAGGGTGGGTTATCAATGGGTGGCCTATAAAATTAAAATACTAACAACGGCAAGTCATAATTTAATATTAAGCGAATATAAAAAACCAGTAAACTGCTCAGCAATTGAGCATAATAATATCAACGGTGATATTGTCAATCTTAATGCGGGAATAAAGCCGAAAATATACATTAAAACAACAACTTTCCCTTAATCAGAAACGAAAAAGCAACTATTGTTGGAGTTAAAATATGCCTTTAAAATAAGCTTAGGGTATGAATAGTGGTTATAGGAATTAACTGCTAAAAAGCCTATGGCCACCTCACCCAGTGAGGCAGCCAAAACACGTTTAAAACAACGATTCAAAAGTGCCATCAGGAAATAAAATCCCCGGAACACCTCTAACCGCGGTCACATCAGCAATTTGGGTATCACCGAAATATAAACCGCCGCTGTAATTTCGACCCTTTTGTTTAATATCAAGCCAACGGCCATATTGGCCTTTTATTACCGCATTGATATTTTCACCGACTTGGCGAATATTGAGATCTAATGCCCTGTTTTGCAACGTTAAAAACACATCTCCATTACTTACATTATCTAGCTCATCAAGCTCGCCAACATAGGCTAGTTTAAATCCTGGAGCCCCATTTAAAGCCATAGCTAACTGCAATGAAAAAGCGATATTTGCATTCTCTTCATTAATAAAAGGTGTCGTTTCAATAGCCTGAATGATAATCCCTATATTTTGTAGCTCTGAACTAATTTCGCCATCAAAGTCAAATCCTGACACCACGGTTAACAACTCTTCAAACGGGCTGACAAATCGATCGATTGACGCTGTTATTGTCCCTGCAAGCTGAGCGTTATTCTTTTCAAGTAAAATATCGGTTGTGATTGTGCCAATACCCGTTACCTCATCTTGCTCCAGCTCAAATGGATCATCTGTACCGTCAAAGCTAATTATCAGCTCACTTACATCGACACTTAATACCGTCGTCTCGTTACTGATTTTTGCATTTAGTTCACCGATGATTTGATTACCGAGTACACTGCTTATTTGCCACTTTGGTACATTCATGTCGATAAAAACGTCTTGTCCATCATAAGTGCCTGTGATTTGCCAGATATAAGGAGAATCCGTATACACAACGCTTAAGTCACCTAGACTATAAGTTCCCGCATCTTCATTTGATATGGGTGAAAAGTTAGAAAGTACATCATATAAAACATTGCTAAGGGTCAGCACTGTCTGTTGCGAATCAGTATCTAATAAAGTTTCAACTTCAGTTAATTTTGCTTCAAGCTCATCGCTATATTTTTTTTCTTGTAGTCGAATAACACCGATTACATCACGAACATCTTCAAGCAATACCCGCGAATCAAGCGCTTGCTCGGTGGTAGCAAAAGGCTGCGCGCTTTTCATCTGGCCGATTGCAAATAACCGTTGTTTGACATCACCAATGACCGCTTGAATCAGCTGGTTACCTTGTATATTTAGCAAGTTTTCGCTGGCGTATTGCTGTGCATAAGTAGCGTAATCTGTGATGCCAGTTAAACTAGCCGCAATGGTGGTTTGCGGTTCGATATCTGTGCCAAGATTTGCTTCGATCTCTTTTGCTGCTTGCAAAATGACACCAAAAGTCAGCGCATTAGTCAGTATTTCAGCTTCCAGGTTATCATTCAATTGACTATGAGTTAGATGGTAAAAAGGCGTTGCACTCAAGCTTGCAAGGCTCATATCTAAGCTTTCATCAAAAGCCAATGAACTCACTGGCGAAAGGTAAACTTTATTCTCCCCAGGTGCACTAAAAAATACAGCCTTATAATTTAAAGATAACGGCATAACTTCTTCAAAGTCTATGAAGCGATTTCCGTTAAGGTCATTTTCGTTATCTCGCAGAGTACGGCCACAACCATCAAAGCTTGGGCACGTTAAACTTGTTGATTCAGAGATAAACTCTACTCGGTGAAAGTCTAAACTATCTAATGCCAAGGTAACGCTGTTAATGTCGTCAACTATCTGTGTTTGAACCTGTGATGAGTCTTCATTACTTATTATTAAAGTACCTGCCGAGCTTTGCCACGGAGCAATATAAAAGCTAACCGTCGATGATGTTTCAACCGCAAGTGACGTTAACTCGTTCTCAGATGAATCATCAGAAGAACCACCACAACCAGTTAGCGCCAAAATTAAGCAGGTTGACAATATTTTTTTCAACATAAGTGATCCTTAAAACGCTAACTTCATATACCAATTCAAATTGGCATAATAGGCTTTATCAATATTTAGATTATCTGTTTGTACATTTAATCCAAAGTACTCATTTTCTACACCAAGTAAAAATGATTCACTATTAGTTTCATAACCGCCAATTAAAGCCCAATGATCCCAAAAGTGAAAACGTCCTTTCAGTTGTGAAAAGGTATCTTGATCGTAACGCTTTATCATAATTTCACTAGAGAACTGTGAATTGATACGGTAATCCACATAGGCTTTTATTCGCACAGGCATTTCAAATGTATGTGCTTTTTCGTGGCCCAGTTCAGATGTGGCTAAACGTATGGTAGGTTCTGTAGCAATGCCACCGTCTGAGGTCTCGGTAAATGGTACCTCTGTGGTATAACCATTAACAAAACCGCTGTCTTCATACTCTGTTTCGTAGAACAGATCTTGCGCTAAGAATCCTAGCGTTAAATCTTGATTGACCTTCCAATCAGCCGCTAAATCAAAGCTGTAACCTACACCAGATGGGTTTTCATCGGGGGTAAAACGCTTAAATAACACATCTTTTGAAAAATAATAATCAACTTCTAACGCGCCTTGGATTTCATCACTGTATACCGTGCCCTCGACATTTGCATCTTGAAAATGAGTACTGGCGAACACGGTAAGTTTAGGGGTGATTGTAAGCGCATCTGACTCTAAAAATTTAAAATCATAAGAAACAAATAAACCATTGGTCGTCGATTGTTTACCATCTAAATAATAAACATAATCGCGCTCTTCAAATGGCAGGTCATTCTTTTCTGTATGCAGATAATTGGCTGTGTCTGGATCAAAACTTAACACATAATCAAAACGGCTTTGATAACCTACTTTAAAATTGCCGTAACCAACACCAAGTTCAAAAATATTATAAGTAAATGCGCTATCACCTGAGGTTAACGGTGCATCAAAATCATCAATAAATGCTTTAACGGGTTGTGCTTCGGTATAAACTACAGAATCAAACGTTGAGAAAATTTGGAAATCGCTATCTGCGTAGCTAAATGGGGAAATTAGTAATGTGGAAAATCCTAACGTAAGAATTTTTTTTTTCATACTTTTATCACTTGTTATTATTGTAGTTAAGAGGGAGAACATTTCTCCCTCTTAGTTTTACATTACTTAGACTCGTCTAAAAATGTAATATCAGTGTAGTCGATTACTTCACCATCAATGTATTCAACAGAAATTCCATTGGTGATTTCAGTAACAGTACCAAACTGCATCATCATTTCATTATAAGTCGCATTTACAGACCCAGTAAATTCATCATTACTATCCGTAGCCGACATTGAAATGCTGTAGCTAATTTCATTATGAAGCTTCACTTCGACGCCATATGCTTCATCTTCAACAGAGTCATCCAACCAAACCATAGCGGTGAAATCTAAATCTCCAGTCACGCCTGTGGCTGTAATGTTACCCATTTCAGTAATATCATCACCGCTAGCTGTCACAGTGCCAACAAAGCCTACGTCACCATCTGTGAAAGTGACTTCATTTTGTGATTCAACACCCACTAGTGAGCTGTTGAATATATCATCAAATGACACATCACCACTGAAATCAAAAATAGTACAGGTATCACCTTGCTCTGCATTACCGGCTAAGCACGCTGATGCAACTATTGATAAGTCATCATTTGAATTACCTAAGGATGCCATTACTGTATGAGTAACTTCATCGTTGTCATCAAGCACATCAACTGCAAGGTAACCATTATAAGCTAACGCTAAACGAGCTGGGGCTTCGGTTTTACTTGAGTCATAAATATACTCACCTTTTAATTCAACAAACTGCTCACCATCTTCGTGACTAAGTGATAAGAACAAGCGTTGCTCACCTTGGTTTGTCTTATTAAAGCTGTATGTCCATTGTGGGTAACGAGTTGATACAACATCAGTGGCTTCATCACCTAAGTCATAAGCCTCATCTAAAACGTCATATACTATTTCACCTACGTCAAATGCAGCTTTACCACCTGTTTTAGTCACAAGTGAAACGTCGTTTATAGTTGCTGTATCCGCTTTAACTTGAGCTAGGAGCTCAAACTTGATAACCGCCATGGCTGCATTATCAAGTAATGACTGAGCAGTTGATAAATCAGCTGCAGCTTGAGTTGTAAACTCAGTGGAAGAAGTCATCGCACTTGACGCAGCAGCCTGTAACTCTGTTGCCAAGGTTTTATCTGCATCTTCTTGTGCAAGCGCTGCTAAGGTAGTTGCTGCAGATGAACCTGCTGTAGCAGCAAGTTCAAGCTGCTCAGCATCAGCTGCTAGCTGTTGCGCCACTATAATCGCAGTGTTAGCAACTTCAACTGCAGATTCTGATGTCTCAGAATTTGTTAGCATAGCAGCATCGACGGCTATCATCGCTGTTTCTAATGCAGCAGCAGAAGTCTCAACTGAACTTTGCGTTGTAGCGATGCTCGTTGATGCGGCAGTCGCATTTACAATAGCTACATCGAGCTCTAGCCCCTGTGCGCTAACCGCATCGCTGGCACGAGTTACTTGCGCCTCAACACCTGCAATTATCGCGTTTACTTCTGCAAGACCCGATGTTAAATCAGTTTCAAGGCTTTGTGCGGTAGCAAGTAGCTGAGCATAGCTATCGTTTTTATCCGCAAGGATTTGCGCAGTTTTAGCTAAGCCAGAAGCTTTTATTAAAGCTGCTTGAATTAAAAGCTGCCAATCATTATATTGTGGTAAGTTAAAAGACAAAGCAAAAACTGCATCGTTAAAAGTTAACGCTTGCTCTGACGTTTCAAGGCCTGCATCACCTAATTCTACAACTTTCGCTAATGATGTTTCTGCGCCTTCTACCTGAGGAGCAACTAACTCAATAAAATCTTGGGTAGCGATAATTTGTGCTGTTACTTCGTCAGCTACTTGAGCATCAAAGTCTTCGCCTACATCACAGTTATCTTCACAACCGATTTTCTCAAGCGCACTTTTAACTTCTTCAGCTGTATCAGCAAGCTCTGAGCCTACGCCCGCCGAAGTCGCTTTCGCTTTGACTTCTTCTACGGCAGCGGTGGCATTGCTTTTCAATTTAGCAATCGCTTCAGGGTCAGTGATCCCCATATTTTCTGCAACTTTAGCAAACGCTTCATCAACACCTTCACCAGTAATAACTGCGGCAAAAATTAAACTTGTATTCTCAACGGCTTTTTGAAGCTCAGCCGCAATTTGTTTTATCGCGTCATCATCATTATTTGCTACTTTACCTTCTTGCACCGCTGTTGAAAGATTCGCAATAACATCACTCAACGAGCCATTTGCCCCTGCACCTGCAAGTGACTGCAATGATACAGCTGTCTGAACAAGTGCTAAAGTTCCAGCATCTAACGCATCGCCTTTGCTAATATTAGTAAAATCGACTGCACCACCCAGTGAAATATCAGCAAGTAATGCAGATGCCTTTATTGCCGTATCTGGGCCGAGTACTTGCACTAAGGTTTTAAGGCTCGCAGCTGCAATAGTGCCATCTGATACAGCCGTTCCTTCTTTTGCTGAGTCAAGTAGCATTTTCGCAGCAATACTTGTGTATAACGTCACGTTTGCAAAATATGAGTTGCCTGATGCGTCCCCTTCTGCAAAACTTGCACTTCGTACATTGCTAGCCGTCGCTGTTTCTGGCACTTTAATATATTTAACAACTTGCAGTGCTAAATTATCTTTATACCACTCGCCAAAATCAATGCTTGCATCACCATTATTTACCATGCCTGCTTCTTCAGATGCTGCTGGCGCTTCTGCGTAATCTCCACAACCAACAAAAGAGTCACACTTAACGTAACTTTCATCACCTTCTTTTGCAGCAGTTACTGTGATAGTAAGAGGTCCGGTAAAATCATCTTCGATAAAGATACTATACGCACCATTTACCCCGGTCATCACCGATTCTGGGTTAGATTTTAAAACTTTAGCTTGTGCACTTGCATCGGCATCAGCTTGAGATGTGGTTGATTCAGCAGTAAAACTTTCATCAGCGGCTTCTAAACGAAACGCGACAGGGACTTCTTCGCCAGCATCGTTAAGCGTTGTTACGCTCAGTTGTGCTTTACTTAAAGCACCTTTAACCGCTTTACCAGATACTTGCGTATTAAAGTTGCTAGAGACCTCGGCGTTATACACTGTGGCAGGATCAGGGTTAACATAATCATTGTTATCATTATCCGAACCACAGCCTGTTAGACTAAGAGTTAACGCAACCGAAGCAGTGATTGGGTTAATCTTTATTATTTTTTTTCCCATGTAAATCTCCTTGTATGCTTAACAAAAGCAAGTTATTAATTACCTTATTAAATCGAGAAACCACAATTTTAAAGGTTCTTTGCTCAGTTAAACTACACAAGGATTATGACAAATTTTCTGTATTTACTTTACTTATATAATAAAAGTTACCTAGTTAATATCGATAAAATATAAATTAAATTCGAACCCACCCTTCCATAATTACTCGCGCACTTCGACTCATAGAAACCACTTCTATTATCCAGTCCTCCTTGTCACTAAAAGATGACTGAGCACCAACCGTTAATACACCAGATGGATGACCAAATGTTATATGGTTTTTTGCTTCTGTAGCTGCTTTACTAATCAAAGTGCCAGGTACGGCTGCTGCTGATGCAATAGCAACAGCGGCTGTGCCCATCATGGCATGATGAAGCTTTCCCATAGACATAGCACGTACAACCAAATCAATACTGCTATCTTCAATCACTTTCCCGCTAGAGGCGGTATATGAGGTAGGCTTATTCACAAATGCCACCTTAGGTGTGTGTTGACGCGCAGCGGCTTCGTTAATATTTTTGATAAGCCCCATTTTTACGGCTCCGTGGGCGCGAATAGACTCAAGCTTTGCTAATGCTTGCTCGTCGTTGTTGATTTCGTCCTGTAGCTCTGTCCCGGTGTAGCCAATATCCTGTGCGTTAACAAACACAGTAGGAATACCTGCGTTGATCATCGTCGCTTTGAGTGTGCCAAACTCCGGCACCTCAAGATCATCAACGACATTTCCTGTTGGAAATAACGACCCCTCTCCATCTGCTGGGTCCATAAACTCCAGTTTTACTTCCGCTGCTGGAAATGTCACCCCATCGAGTTCAAAGTCACCGGTTTCTTGTACTTCACCATTGGTCATAGGCACATGAACTAAAATAGATTTTTTAATATTAGCTTGCCACACACGTACTATCGCTATTCCGTTTTGTGGAATACGTGCGCTATCAACTAAGCCGTTACTGATTGCAAAGGCCCCCACTGCTGAGGTGAGATTACCGCAGTTACCGCTCCAATCGACAAATGCTTTATCAATAGCTACTTGTCCAAATAAATAATCAACATCGTGATTGGCTTGTTCACTTTTACTTAAGATAACCGTTTTGCTGGTACTCGACGTCGCCCCACCCATACCATCGGTTTGTTTGCCATAAGGGTCTGGGCTGCCAATGACACGAAGTAATAGCTCGTCACGGGCAGAGCCCGCCACTTGGGCGGCCTCTGGTAAATCCGTTAAATTAAAAAATACCCCTTTACTTGTACCGCCGCGCATATAGGTTGCTGGCACTTTAATTTGTTGTTTAAATGTCATGATTGCTCCTTAGGCGCTTTGGCTGGCTTCTAAAAAATCTTGGGCAAAGCGTTGCAATACGCCACCAGCAGAATAAATAGATAGCTCTTCTTGTGTATCTATTCGGCACTTAGTTGCAACAGTAACTACTTCACCATTTACACGCGTAATCGTAAGGTTCACCTCGCCGCCAGGTGATAACTCACCTTCAACATCATAGCTTTCGCTACCATCAAGTTGCAGTGTTTTACGTGTAGTGCCTGCTTTAAATTCAAGTGGCAACACACCCATGCCAATTAAGTTAGTGCGGTGTATGCGCTCAAAACCTTCAGCTACGATAACTTCAACGCCGGCTAAGCGTACGCCTTTTGCGGCCCAATCTCGTGACGAACCTTGGCCGTAATCAGCCCCCGCTACAATAATAAGTGGCTGTTTACGCTGCATGTAAGTCTCTATTGCTTCCCACATTCGGCTCACTTGACCTTCCGGCTCAATTCGCGCGTAAGAGCCTTGTTTAACTTCGCCGTTTTCAATTACCATTTCGTTGAGCAATTTCGGGTTTGCAAACGTAGCACGCTGCGCCGTTAAGTGATCGCCTCGGTGTGTTGCGTATGAGTTAAAGTCTTCTTCTGGCACCTTCATTTTTGTGAGGTACTCACCTGCTGCACTGCTGGCTAAAATCGCATTAGAAGGTGATAAATGATCAGTGGTAATATTATCTCCAAGCACTGCCAACGCCCGCATCCCTTTCATAGTGCGCTCACCGGCAAGTGCACCTTGCCAATACGGAGGGCGGCGTATATAGGTACTTTGCTCGCGCCAGTCATAAAGCGGGTCGTTATCTTCACCATAATCAACGGTTAAATTAAACATCGGCTCATATACTTTTCTAAATTGCTCAGGTTTTACACTTTGTGCTATTACTGCATCAATTTCTTCATCTGACGGCCAAATGTCTTTAAGGGTAATGTCGTTACCTTGTTGATCTTGCCCGAGTACATCTTTTTCAATATCAAATCTAATTGTGCCTGCAATGGCATAAGCGACCACCAGCGGCGGCGATGCTAAAAAGGCTTGTTTTGCATAAGGGTGAATACGGCCATCAAAATTACGATTACCTGATAGCACCGCTGTTGCATATAAATCTCGGTCAATGACTTCTTGCTCGATTTTTGGCTCAAGTGCGCCACTCATTCCATTACAGGTGGTACAAGCAAAGCCCACAATCCCAAAGCCGAGTTGCTCAAGCTCTGGTAATAAATTAGCCTCTACAAGGTAAGATTGTACTGCTTTTGAGCCCGGTGCGAGGGATGTTTTAACCCAAGGTTTGCGGCTTAACCCTTTTGCGTTCGCATTTCGTGCAATAAGACCTGCGGCTATAACATTACGTGGATTACTAGTATTAGTACAACTTGTAATAGCGGCGATAATACACGCACCATCGGGCATCAAGCCTTGTTCATTTTCAACAATCCCAGAGATCCCAGTTGTGGCAAGATCTTTGGTAGCGACACGCCGATGCGGGTTAGAAGGGCCCGCGATATTACGACCAACGCTGGATAAATCAAATTTAAGCACGCGCTCATACTGAGCTGTTTTTAAGCTATCACTCCAAAGACCTGCGGTTTTAGCATAGTTTTCAACTAGAGCTATCTGTTCTTCATCACGCCCTGTCAGGCGCAAATAGTCTATGGTCATCTGGTCGATGTAAAACATGGCAGCAGTTGCACCAAATTCTGGTGTCATATTTGAGATAGTTGCACGGTCACCTAATGTAAGCGCATCTGCGCCTTCGCCGTAAAACTCTAAATACGTTGAAACCACACGTTGCTCACGTAAAAACTCAGTGATTGCCAATACAATATCGGTTGCAGTAATGCCTGGTTGGCGTTTACCTGTGAGCTCAACACCTACAATATCAGGTAAACGCATATATGATGCACGACCTAACATAACGCTTTCAGCTTCAAGGCCACCCACACCAACAGCGATTACACCTAGCGCATCAACGTGTGGGGTGTGGCTATCGGTACCCACTAAGGTATCTGGAAAAGCAATACCATCACGGTTTTGGATCACTGGCGACATTTTTTCAAGATTGATTTGATGCATAATGCCATTACCCGGCGGGATCACATCTATGTTTTTAAAGGCAGTTTTTGTCCAATTTATAAAGTGGAAACGGTCATCGTTACGTCTGTCTTCAATGGCACGATTTTTTTCAAAGGCATCTGGATCAAAACCCGCATGCTCTACTGCTAATGAATGATCAACAATTAACTGAGTGGGCACTACAGGGTTTACTTTAGCGGGATCGCCCCCTTTTTCAGCAATTGCATCGCGTAGACCTGCTAAATCCACTAGGGCTGTTTGCCCTAAAATATCGTGGCAAACAACTCGCGCTGGATACCAAGGGAAGTCTAAGTCTTGCTTGCGTTCAATCAATTGTGACAATGCCGCATTGAGCATATCAGGCTCACAGCGACGTACTAGGTTCTCGGCTAATACACGAGATGTGTAAGGCAATGTTGCATATGCGCCAGGTTTTATAGCATCAACAGCCGCTTGCGTGTCAAAGTAATCGACATTGCTGTTTGGCAGCGGTTTTCGAAATTGTGTGTTATTAATAATGGTCATGATGAGACTCGCTAATTGGGTGACGGTGTTTGCACACAGCTAGCGTGATTAAGGAGAGTTTGAAAAAACTATCAGCTAATAACTCTGTGCAATTGAAAAAGTGAGCACAGTGTTATTGTGCTCAGCTCATCTTTAACGTGATTCGATTGGTGTATAGCTGCGTGCTTCAGGCCCTGTGTAATCAGCACTTGGGCGAATAATACGGTTATTCGCACGTTGCTCTTTAACGTGTGCAGTCCAACCAGTAACACGGCTCATAACAAAGATAGGCGTGAACAGTTTTGTCGGAATACCCATAAAGTGATAAGCCGAAGCATGGAAAAAATCAGCATTACAAAATAGCTTTTTCTCACGCCACATTACATCTTCACAGCGCACTGAGACCGGATAAAGAACATCATCGCCAACCTCAGCAGCTAACTTTTCAGACCATTTTTTAATGATCACATTACGTGGATCCGACTCACGGTAAATAGCATGACCAAAGCCCATAATTTTGTCTTTACGCTCAAGCATGCCCATGATTTCTTGTTCAGCATGATCTGCACTGGTAAAACCTTGGATCATGTCCATCGCAGCTTCATTAGCACCACCGTGTAATGGCCCCCGCAGTGTACCAATCGCACCCGTTACACATGAATGAATATCAGATAACGTTGACGCACATACACGCCCAGTAAAGGTTGATGCATTAAATTCATGCTCTGCATATAAAATAAGTGACACATTCATCACTTGGGCAAAAAGCTCAGACGGTGCTTTATCGTGCAGCATTGTTAAAAAATGCGCGCCTACTGAGTCATCGTCTGTTTGTGTTTCAATGCGTACACCATCGTGAGTAAAGCGGTACCAATAACAAATAATACTTGGGAAAATTGCCACCATACGGTCAATTGCATCATCTGCACCGTTAAAATCGTCTTCCATTTCAAGGTTGCCCAGCATTGAACAACCTGTACGCATGACATCCATTGGATGTGCATCTTTTGGAATATTCTCAAGCACTGTTTTAAGTGCTGCAGGTAAGCCACGTAGGCTTTTTAATTTAGCCTTATAATCGGCAAGTTCTGAGGTTGTTGGCAACTCGCCCCGTGAAAGTAAATATGAGACTTCTTCGAATTGTGCTTTATCTGCCAGCTCGCTAATATCGTAACCACAATATGTTAAACCTGAGCCTGTTTGCCCTACTGTGCATAACGCCGTTTGCCCTGCTACTTGTCCACGTAAACCTGCGCCACCTAATGCTTTATCGACCATGAGTATTCTCCTACTAGTTTTTATTGTTATTATTTATTTGCTGAAAAAAGGTTATCAAGGGTGTTTTCATACGTGTGATAATCTAAAAAGTCATAAAGCTCAGCACGCGTTTGCATATTTTCTATTTGGCTTTGTTGTGAGCCTTCATTCAAAATAGCTGAATACACGTTTAATGCCGCTTTATTCATCGCTCTAAATGCACTCAACGGGTAAAGCACCATTTGCACGCCCACATCACTCAACTGCTCTTTAGTATAAATAGGCGTTTGACCAAACTCGGTGATGTTTGCCAAAATTGGCACATTTAACGCTTTAGTAAATGCCTGATAATCAGCAAGGTCATGCACGGCCTCAGCAAAAATGGCATCTGCGCCTGCTTCAACACAAGCCGCTGCACGGTCAATGGCCGCGTTTAAGCCTTCTTTTTGAAACGCATCGGTGCGCGCCATAATGTAAAAATCGCTGTCTGTTTTCGCGTCAACGGCCGCTTTTATACGGTCAACCATTTCGCTTTGGCTTACGATCTCTTTGTTTGGACGGTGACCACAACGCTTTTGTGCTACTTGGTCCTCAATATGAAAACCTGCCGCGCCCGCTTTGGTCATTTCTTTTACTGTACGCGCAATGTTGAATGCCCCGCCCCAGCCGGTATCTGCATCAACCAATAACGGTAAGTCGCTGGCACCGGTAATACGGCGAATATCTTCAAGTACGTTATCAAGGCTAGTCATACCCAAATCTGGCATGCCGAAAGAGGCATTCGCCACACCGGCGCCAGATAAGTAAATTGCTTGGTGACCCATTTTTTCAGCCATCATGGCCGTATAAGCATTGATAGTCCCCACCACTTGAAGTGGCTGATTGTTTGCTATCGCCTGTTTAAACTTTGATCCTGCTGACATTGCTGTCTCCTTTGAACGGTCGCTGCTCGAGGCAACGTATATTTTTAAATACTGACTATGACAGTTTGACTGTCTTTAATTACTGCGCAGCCTTCTTTTGTGCTGCTATTAATACCTACATTGATTGGTATCTTTCAAATTTTGCTTGGATATTGGCTTGTGAGGCGCTGATATGCCGCTTCATTAATAACTCAGCCAATTCACCATCATGGTTTTCAATGGCATTAATAATCGCTAAATGCTCATCAAACGCTTTAGACACTCGCGGCCCAACCATGCCCATTTGCACACGGTACATGCGAATTAGTTGATATAAACCGTTACTTAATAAATGAATAAGGTGATCGTTTTTACTGGCTTTGATTATGCGGTAGTGAAAATCTAAATCACCCGCTTCTTGGTAGTATGACTCACCCTCTTTGACTCGTTGCGTTTGTAAGTGCTGGTTGAGTAATTGTTTTAAGCTTTGTACTTCATCAGCGGCCATATTGTCGGCAGCTAATCGGCACGCCAAGCCTTCAAGGGCACTGCGAACTTGGTACACTTCGATTAACCGCTCTGCGGTAAGTGCAACGACACGACAGCCCACATTAGCTTTGCGTTCAATTAAGTAGCAACTTTCTAGGCGGTTCAGCGCTTCACGAAGCGTTGCACGACTGACACCGTAACGCTTAGCAAGCTCGGGCTCTGAAATTTTACTGCCTTGTTCAATGCTACCTTCTACAATCTCACGGCGCATATCGACAAACACCTGATCTGAAGCTGTGGTGATTTGAGTTTTACTAAAAGCGTCTTGTGTCATTGGTACTTCTTTAAGATTGTCGACAATTCATGGTTACACTATGGGATGTATCACAAATTGTGTCAACCTTAAATCAACAAAACCAGGCGAAAAAACCAGCCATTGTCGACATAAGTCTCATATAAAAACAATTAAACACATAAAAATCGTTAAATACCCACTAGGTGTCGACACAATACAGCATCAAAATTATATTTAAGGCGGTGCTTTGAAAGTGCTAGAATACTCATATTATTTCCTCTTCGTGAGCACCGCCTTGAACGCCAATACGTATATCCCTCAACACTTTATAGATGATGTAGCTAGCTATTTGCCTGCCCACCTCACACTCGATGACTTTATTAGCGCGTGTCGTAGACCGCTGCGTAAATCTATTCGGGTTAATACTTTAAAAATGTCAGTTGAGGAATTTAAGCTCGCGGCAGCACAAAAAGGCTGGCAGTTAACGCAAATTCCTTGGTGTGAAGATGGTTTTTGGCTAGCGCGCCCCGCTGAGGAGGAAAATGCACTTCCTCTTGGTAATACCGATTTACACTTAAGCGGTGCTATTTATGTGCAAGAGGCAAGTTCAATGTTACCGCCGATGGCACTTAAAGAGTCACTCGTTGAAGCCACATATGTGCTTGATATGGCCTCCGCCCCTGGTTCAAAAACCTCACAGTTAGCAGCGTTGATGAATAATCAGGGAGTGCTCGTTGCCAATGAGTTATCGTCATCCCGGTTAAAAGTACTTAGCGCTACGTTAAAACGTATGGGCGTCGGTAATTGTGCCCTCTCACACTTTGATGGGGTAATTTTTGGTGATTACATGTTCGAATGTTTTGACAGCATATTACTCGATGCGCCTTGCTCTGGTGAAGGTACTGTACGTAAAGACGCAGACGCTCTAAAAAACTGGTCAATTGAGTCTAATATTGATATTGCTAAAGTACAAAAAGCGTTAATAAAAAGCGCTTTTTACGCCCTCAAAACCGGTGGCACATTAGTGTATTCAACCTGTACCTTAACCCCGCTTGAAAACCAACAAGTGTGTGATTATCTACTTGCGCAATTTCCTGACTGTATTGCAGTAGAAAGTTTAGCAGATTTATTCCCACATGCTGAGCAAGCAACCACAGAACAAGGGTATTTACACGTTTGGCCACAAACATTCGATAGTGAAGGTTTTTTCATCGCGAAATTTAAAAAACTAGCCAGTGCTGACAACCCACAACAAAAAATAAAAAAAGGCGCATTCCCATTCCAAGCCTATGATAATAAAGCCGCACAAGCTTTTAATAATATAATTAAAAAGCAATTTGGCTTAAGTCCATTGCAGGGTAAATTAATGCAGCGCGATAAAGAGCTATGGTTGTTCCCAGAGGCCTTTGATGCAATTGAAAATAAAATCAAATATTCACGCCTAGGAATTCAGTTAGGCATGATCCACAAAAACGGTGTACGCCTAACCCACGAATTTGCCACTGTATTTGGCGCTCATTGTGTTAAAAATACCTACGCCTTATCTGATCAACAGGCAAACGACTACTTTCAGGGTAAAGATATCCGCTTAGCTGAGGTAACCAATGCAACTGATGAAGTGGTGTTAACTTTATGTGGTTGTCCAGTAGGTTTAGGTAAGTGGCAAAAGAACAAAATTAAGAACTCTTTGCCACGAGATTTGGTACAAAATAGCCAGCTCATCTCTTGGCAGGTATAAACTGTGAGTAAGTTGCAAATAACCCCTGTATAAAAATCACACTTTTCTTGATTTTTTATGCAACTGCTTGTTTTAATTTAGTATAAAAAAACAGCAAATATTGGGCGTTTTCACATTTGTTAACTACACTTAATAATACTTTCTACTTCTCCCTTAACGAATAGAAGGTGTTTTTTAAAGTTAGCGCAGGCTCGCCAAGAGCCACCCCTAAGCCCAGAACAATGCGGATTCGTTCTGGGCATTTTTTATGCTTAAGTAGCATATATTTCATTAGTTAAATTTGTTTCCATAAAAGAAAAAGGAAACACTTATGTTAAAAAAACTAATGCTTATACCTATCACACTAATTAGCATCTCAAGCGGCGCCGCCGACAATAATTACGCCGGTTTTAGTTATCCAAATCAAGCTCAAAACGCCATTAGTATTACATTTGACGATGCCCGCCATAGTCAAGTAGACACCGGACTTGCAATATTAAACAAGCACAATGTTAAAGCCACATTTTATGTATCGCCCTTTAATGTTAAAGAGCGCCTACCTAAATGGAAGCAAGCAGTCGCCACAGGCCACGAAATTGCCAACCACACAAGTTCTCATGTATGCACAGGTAATTTTGAATGGCTGCGCCAATTAGATCTATCGCTTGAAGAAACAACCTTGCAATGGCTTGAAAATGATATTCTCAGTGCGCAAGCTTATATTAAAGAACAGCTTGGAGTAACTCCTCGCGCGTTCGCCTACCCTTGCGGTAACACCTTTGTTGGCCGAGGTATAAATACCCAAAGCTATGTTCCTTTAATCGCAAAACATTTTGATAGCGGCCGTACATGGCTGGATGAAACAGCAAATAACCCAAACTTTACTGACTTTTCTCAATTAACGGGTCTTAGAATAGACGGCATGAGTTTCGGTGAAATCAAAACCATGTTAGAGCAATTACGTGGTAATAATAGTTGGCTGATCCTAGCTGGACATGAAATTGGTAAAGGGGCTCAATATACCACTGACGCTCACATATTGGATCAGCTTTTACGCTATCTTAATAACGACAGAAATGGTTATTGGTTAGGTACCGTTAGTGAAGTTGCTGATTACGTTGAAAAACACCGTGATCAAATTACGCAGTAGCCAAGTGTGGTCTCCGGTTACTTAGCTGCTGAGCCTTTTATCTACGCACATATACTTGTAACTTGATGTTTGCTTAACTTTATCAAATTCTTTCCCAAACTGTAAAGATAAGCAAAGGGTTGATAACATTCCGATTTCTTCTGCCATATCAAAGACTTTATGAAAATAAAAATCTTGGTTAGCGGCATTAATAAGCTCTTGTACATAAAAGTGTCTAAAGTTAGGTGACAGATTTTCCCAATTATTAAGTGAAATATGTAAAACTGCTAAGTGAACATCAAAATCATATGGTCCAGCTAATTTCGCATTTTTTAACAAAGAATATACTTGCTTACTGGCTCCTTGCTCGATACTAACCACCTGAGCAAGTAAAACCCACGTTTTTGACCAAGATTTTCTATGTGCTAGCGATAAATTGAGTGCTTTCTTTGCTTCAATAATCTGAAAACTCTCTTCGTTATTATCTATTGAATGAACAGCGTCATATTCATACTCTAATACACTGATAAACGCACTCATATGTAAATAATGTGGGTGTATGGGTTGTAAATAAATAGCTTTATTTATTGCCGTCCGAGCCTGTGTTAACTTTAGGCGCTCTAAGCTATTCTTTGTCATATAATCAACTGTATTTCTAGCATTAAAATACCATGCATTAGCACGGGCTATAATCACGCTTTGATAGGCAATATATAGACTGAAAAATAGTAATATGATTATGAATAGCTTTTTATAAGTTGTATTATCAATCAAGAAATAAACTCTCTGTCAATAATTTAGGGTTGGCAACAAATAGTTTATGAGCTCTATGTTCTCCTAACAAGTTAATTACTTTCTCTTTTGCCCGACTTAAAATTGCTGGTCTACGTTTTATTGAGTGTGCATCAGAAGCAATATAGTTAGCATGTCCATTGAGAAGCATTTTTTCACCTAAGCTTTGAGCATTTTGTCCCCACAGACCTTCTATACTAGATGCTGTAAGCTGAAACTCACAGCCTAAATCAATTAACTTACTAATATAAGAGTAATCTTTTTGGATACCTCTATTTCTTTCAGGGTGTGCAATAAGCACACGGATATTCTCATTTAATAGCCAGCGAACAAACTTATCATAACCCAGAGGAACATGGGAATGTGGTAACTCAAGTAAAAGACAGTCTGACGACTCAACCTTGCCAATAAAAGGGACTTGTCTTAATTTAATAAGGTTTATTAGCTCACTGTCTAAACGAGCTTCGGCTGCTAACCCTAATTCAATATCAATGTTTGCATTGCTAACTGCCGTTTTTAATTTTGCAAAAATATGAGTTAAGTTAGTACGATCATTGTTAAAGCGACCAGGTTGAATGTGGGGCGTTGCAACTAAACGTTCAATACCATCTGCTTTTGCAACGATTAATAGCGCTAAAGAATCATTAAGATCTTTAGCGCCATCATCAACTCCTGGAAGAACATGTGTATGAATATCAATCATTACAAAATTATTAAGTACCTAACTGCTCAGGTTTTTGTGAATAATCATAATAATCGTATAAACCATATGCCGCTTGATCTGAAGAATTACGTACATCAACTTGATTTAATACTACACCGGCAATGTGAGCTTTAGCATCAAACAAGCGTTCTAAGCCAGCTTTAATCAATTTAACGCGAGTTACATCCGATTTTATTACGTAAATGACTGAATCAACAAAACGAGAAACAACCAATGCATCACTAACCGCCTGCGTAGGGGGGGTATCAATGATTATATGATCGTATTGTTCTTTTAACGAATCTAATAATTGACTAAATCGTTCATTAGAAATTAACTCTAATGGATTACTGGGGATTTGACCGCACGGCATAATATTTACACCTGAAGTTTCATCTACATGGATACATTGCTCTATGGTTTCAGTACCAATGATAAGGTTGCTCAGCCCAGATTGAAAGCCTGGGATATCGAAGCGTTTTGCAATAGATGGTTTTCTTAAATCCGCATCAATTAATAGTACTTTCCCCATTTGAGCTAAAGACAAGGCTAAATTTGCTGCGACGGTTGTTTTCCCCTCAGATGGGGAGCTTGAAGTAATAGCGATAACTTTGTGCTCCCTATCAAGCTGAGTTAGAAGCAGGCTAGTTCTAAATGTCCTTACTGATTCAGCAAAACGCCTATACTGTACGTCGAAAAAAGAACTAATTGGTAATACCCCATCCTTTCCTACTTTTTCTCGTGGAATATAGCCAAGTAATCGCTGCGCAAGTTTATGCTCAATATCTTCTTTTGACTTTACCGTATCATTAAGGGCGTCATAAACTAGACTTACCATCATCGCAAAAAATAAACTCATCACAAAAGCCATAATAATCATAAACTTTTTATTAGGCTTAAAAGGTTTATTAGGTGGGTATGCGTAATCGGTGAAACGAGCTATCGCAGAACTAAAGTCACTGGTTACTTCTGTTTCTTTAGAGCGAGAAAGAAAAGTATTAAAGATATTTCGATTTGTTTCAACTTCACGTTTTAACTGATTATACTTCGTTTCTTTACGTGTAATATCTTGGTATTGCTCTCTGATTAAAGCTAAGTCAGTTTCGAGTGCAGCCACTGTCTGAGTGACTCTATTTAACTCTTTTTCTATACCCGTAATCAAACCTTTGATCTGTTTACGAAGGTTCGCTTTGACAGAAGCAAGTTCAGATTTCACCGAAATTATTCTAGGGTGTTTCGGGCCATAAACTTCACTTAACTCACCGAGTTTTCGTTCTACTAATACAAGTTCTCTTTTAACATCAAGAACAACTTTGTGAGATGTAATTTCAGGCATGCTACCAAGCAAATCAATATTGTTATTACCATACTCATTGATAACACGATTAATGCTCTGCAAGTTATTCTGCTCTGCGCGAGCATTTACTAACTGATTAGAGATTTGTTCTAGCTCTTGTGTTGCTAAACCAGCAATCCCCTCAATATCAATAAGCTTTTGCTGCTCACGATATGCTTGTAAACGCTTTTCTGATTCATCAAGTTGAATACGCAATTGCGACAAGCGTGTATTTAACCAACTTGAAGCTTGTTGAGTTATCCCCATTTTAGCTTGCATTTGACTATCAATATACACTTGCCCGACAGTGTTCGCTACGTCTGCGGCCAGCTTAGGATCACTTGAATTAAAACTTATGTTAACAAGTTGCGTGCCACGTATAGGTGAAACACTTAATTCTTCCTTAAATTTAACCAATAGTCCTAACATTTCTTTTTCTGCTTTATCTTCTTTACTTAGTAAAGTTAGTTTTTGTTGATTAAGAAAAGGTAAGTATTCTTTGAGAGAATCGTTCAGTGAGTCAATTAAAGTTGGTTTACCGATAAAATCTGGATGAGACTTTATGTCTAGCCGAGTGATTACCTCACGAGCTATACTATCTGATTTAATAACCTCAAATTGAGTAAAATAATACTCTTTTTGATTAGAGTCTAAACCATAAACTTCATCAAAGCTTACCGCTTTAGTCTGCTCAGATTCTATCAATAATGTTGCCGTAGCTTTAAACTGAGGTAAGAGTGTAAAAGTGATTAATATAGTAAAGAGAGTAATTACTACTGCAAAGCTAAATATACGCCACTTTGCATTTTTAATTACATTGATATACGCACCTAAGTCGAAAACATCCTCATTATCAGCCGAGGTTTGCGGAAACTTATTCATTTATATAACTACCTTGTCTTTTTAAAACAATCGCTGTTCAATTTTAATTGTATCACCAGCAGCGATTTGACTATTCAAATTGCCTTTGATTTGCTGTTGTTTGTTCTTTTCTTTATACACATAAATTTTTTCAATGGATGCTCTTTCCGTTAATCCGCCAGCTAATGCAACGGCTTGATTAACCGTCATACCTGGATGATATGAGTAGCCGCCTGGCTTCTTGACCTCTCCATGGATATAAAAAGGACGGTATTCGATCACTTGAGCATATACATCGGGGTTAACTAAATAGTTCGGAGCAAGACCACTGGTCAAAATTCTCTCAACCTCAGCAATGGTCATTCCTGCTAATACCACTTTACCTAGAAATGGATAATTTACTTCCCCACTATTACCAAGTAATGCTCTAACATCTAAATCCGGCTGGCCAAAAACTTTAATTTCAATCGTGTCACCAGGGCCCAAAATGTAGTTTTTTGGTTTGTTTGCTATTGCAGCATTACTGCTTATAGCAATGATAAATAGTAAACTTAATAAAGTATAATGTAGAAATTTCATTAATTTGCCTTTAAGCCTAAAGTAAAATCAACACCTATTATTAGGCTATCGTAAATTAAATTATTTTGAGTAGATGTTTGATCTGTGTAATCAATGTAAGTAGATAAGAAACCATAATTACCGGTATGATAATTCAAGCCGAGACGTGAACTTTTTATTGTGTCTTTACGTTTGATACCCCCGCTATACTGCTCTTTACTATAATTTAAACTCGCAAATGTTCCTATAAAGTGATTCCACTGATGTTCCCAAGTAACGCCATACAGTGTTTCTTCTATATAGTCACCTTGTACCAGTGGATCCTTAGCTGCATTTGCTGTAGTAAATGACACACTTGAATAAGTAAGCGGGTGCCATACAAGATCAGCCTGCCAACTAAGCCCATCAAAGTTTTCTCTCTGCGATGACTTAAAATCTTTATTCTGGTAACCGAGTTTAAAGGTACCTGATGTCAATGCGGACGCTTCCCATTCCATACCAACTAGTAGCTTAATATCATCCGAGTCACGAGAAACACCGCTAAATTGTATGTGGTCGTAGCGATAATTTTCACCTTTGAACTCAACAAAAAAGCGACTCGTAGATTGTGTGTTGTAATATCCAGTTATACCTAGTAGAACTTTATCAAAATCACGATACTTAGAGACATTTTCAAAGTTCGCATATTGTTTATTGTAATAACCAGCAGATAAAGAAAGTTGTGCTTTTGAAGACTGGGCACCAAATTCATAATCAACATTTATATTTTGTTGCCTGTACTTTACTAATTCTGTTACTGAATCTCCTAACCCCTCAGTCAAACCAGTACCACGGTCTTCATATAACCAATCAGCATAAGCAGATACATCTAATCTATGTTTACTAGTAAACTCTTTATGGATGTCCGTTGATAAAATGATATCGGTATGATTGTCTAAACTGTCCTTATTATGCAAAGAAGTTACTGTTGCAATGTCAAATTGATAAGTATCAGGGCCATCAACTAATAATGAGCTTAAGCTTGGTGCAACTTTCCAAATCAATCGTGACTCTTCATTATTAGGTGTTTTATAAAAGTTATCGTCATGACTTGCACCGATAATAAATGATGGGGTAAGTTCTGCTCCATTTTGGCTGATGTAACTTCCAAGTTTATAATTAGCATTAGCAGATGCTGTTAAACCCATACTCAAAGCAGTACTTAGCAGTACTATAGTTTTAGTATGCATTTGCATTTTTAAATCCCTTAAATATTGTTAAAAAAATTATTTTAATATCGAACCAAAGTGACCAATGCTTGATATAGTGCAAATCAAACTCTACCCGCTTTTCCATTTTATTAAGTGTATCGGTTTCACCACGCCAGCCATTTATTTGAGCCCAGCCTGTGATCCCTGGTTTTGCTTTATGTCTCAGCATATAAAAGTCAACTTTTGACCTATATTCTTCATTGTGTGCAACGGCATGTGGCCTTGGGCCAACAATTGACATGTCGCCTTTCAGTACATTTATAAATTGGGGTAATTCATCTAAGCTTGTCCTTCTTAAAAAGCCACCCACCTTAGTAATCCTAGCGTCGTTTTTGGTCGCCTGAGTAACAACATCACTATTTTCAGTTACAGACATTGATCTAAACTTCCACACCTTAATTTTTCTTCCATCTAGCCCATATCGATCCTGCTTAAAAATAATATTTCCTGGAGAAGTAAATTTAACAGCTGCTGCTATAACAAGGAGTAAAGGCGAAATTAACAATAATATTATCGAAGAAACAATTATATCTTCTGTACGTTTAATAAACTCTTGGGCACCTATTAATGGCGATTCAAATACACTAAGTGTATCCAGGTTACCAACATGCTCTATTCTTGCATGGATTAAGTTAGATAATAAAAAATCAGGAATGACATGTACATCAACAGTCGTATTTCCAAGTTGCAGTAAAATATCAGCAATACGCTTTTCTGCTTTTAAAGGTAAAGCTATATACAGAATATTAATTGTCCCTTCTCTCGCTTTATCTATAGCAGATTGTATTGTACCTTCAACAGTATAGTTTGAGGCTTGATTAAATAACCTCTCAGGCTTTCGGTCATCATAGAAACCCATGAATTTAAATCCAAGCTCATTGTTTTTCATTATCTCTTCATGTAAATATGCAGCCCCCTCTGTAGCACCCACAATTGCAACATTTCTAAGGTTAAGACCTAAACGACGACGATTACGCTTATATAGATGTACGACTAATCGCCAGATAAATAAGAGAACCAGACTAAAGAAGAACCAGATAGCTAATTCTTTGCGTGATAAAACATCTGTGAGTTTGAATACAAATAGAATTATAAACATTAATGAAAAAGCAATAACTAAGGAGCTCCAGGAGCAAAAAACCATAGTGCGAAATTTTCCCGCACGCCATGATCTGTATGTAGATAATATCTCAGCACAGTACATATAACTAATAGTGATAGATAAAGCAGCAGCCAGATAAGCTGAATTAAAATGGATGTTATAAATAAAATTTGCTATCTGAAATGAAGTGTACAAAGAGAGCAAATCAAATAGTCTATAAAAGTTAGCATCTGAAGAACTTGATGGTTTAAATGTTCTGCTGCTGTTCACTGTATCTTCCTTGAACGTCTAAATTACTAAAATTGAAACACAATAATATATCCATATAAGGAACAGATCAATAACTATAAAATACAGGGGCGATAAAGATAATTGCATTAAACTGAAAAATCATTTAATTTAAAAAACAATATAGATAACACAAACAAATTCAGCTTTTAAAAACTGTAGTAATCCCTACAAAAACCACACGTATAAAAACCTTATAAGTTTATATTAAATGATTTAACAAAAAAATTAAAACAAAGAGCTATAACAGTAAACGAAGAAAGTGAAAACATTGCATTAAATAAAATAATATTAAATATAATATTAAATATAACATTAAATGTTATCTTATTATTAATTATTCTATAGAAAACAAAAACAGTAATTTCAGTCTATTTATAAAACCCGTTTATCGCTAGTCTATAAATTTGCGAAACCAGTCCCACAAGCCGACTGAGAAGCCAGGAAATAGATCTACTCCTATAGCTGATTTAAATAAATAGAAAGTCACTAAAATGAGTAAAAATAGACAGAAAAATACAACACTAGCTGAAGTTGCGCGACCAAAAATAACAGCTTTTTTTTGCTCATCAGTTAGCCTTCTTCTATTACGGCCGGCCAGAAAGACAAAGTAATAGCGGTACTTAAATAAGTGTATGACTCGACGGAAATCAACTTTATGCTTGCCCCACTCACGTGCACCTATTGCTAGCTTTAAGTGTTGTAACTGTTCATCTGTAAAAGAGCTCTGAATTTTACTGGGCATTTTTTTCATTAGACTCTTGATGATCGGATCAGTTCTAATATCCAAAGCCGCGCCTTATAGGAATAATATTCAACGAGGCTTTACTCCATTAAACAAGTAAGAAAGAATAGGATGTTTTTTTACTGAATAAAAATGCCAAAATATAGAGATTAAAAATGTTAGAACTATTATAATAGTATATTCAAGATATACATTCAGTCTGACCCCCTTGAATGAAAGGTAATATATAATTACTATTAATGGCTGATGTAATAGGTAAGTAGTATAGCTTGCATCTGAAATCAAGCGAACAGCCTTAGAGCCTCCTTTACCTATGTTATAGAAGAGTGCGGTCATAGATAGAACTAAAAAACCTTCTATTAGTTTACTAGCTGCTTTAGAAACATTACTCCCTAAATTAAAAAACAGTTCCATATTAACAAACTTAATGCCGAGAAAATAAATAAGGAAACATACAAAAGCTACTTTATATGTTAGCAAACTTATGAAATGATCTTTAAACTGAAAACACAAAGCACCAAAAAGAAAATATGGAAAATATTCAAAAAGTAAATCAAAAGAAACAAAAATAAAACTCCCGCTAAATAGCCACTTAGATAAAACAAGGAACACTAATGATATAAACGGAACTAAAAAACAAAATATGATGATAAAATTAGTTCTTGAAATTGAGTCAATTTTTATAATTTTTTTACAAAAAGGATATCCAAACACAAAATAAACTATCAAATTTCCCAAAAACCATAAATGACCTAACCATTGACCATTTATAAAATATGTTATTGAGCTCCAGTCATAAGTTCGCTCATAACTATAGAGGTTCATAATAGGATTAATAAGTAGTCCACATAATAATAAAGGAGGTATAACCCTTGTTAGCCTTTCTTGAAGAAACCCCTCATAATTCTTTGTAAAAACAAGTAGATAGAAAAAACCTGATATTAGATAAAATGCTTCCATTCTAAACGCATGAACAAATGAAGCTAAAGTTGTTAGATAACTGGATGACTCAGTATCTGTTACTCGCCAAATGTAATCTGTACTGTAAATCAGAGCAGCATGGTAAAACAGGCCTAAAATCATAAATATGGCCCTACAAAAGTCTAACCCATGTAACCTTTGGAGTTTGCTATTAGTTGCTTGGCTAGCGTGTGTATTCATTAATATCCAGATAAAATTCGTTTCTATTTCTCAAGCCGAAAATGTGATTCCAGGTATGTACGTTTGCAACTCATTCCTTTAGTGTTCAAATTCATTGCTAACACACTACTTTTATATTCTTCCAATGATTTTATTCTTTTAGCTGGGATGCCTGCATATACGGCATTTGGCTCAAGGCTTTTTGTTACAACGGAACCTGCACCAACAACAACGTTTGAGCCAATTGTAACTCCCGGCATTATTATGCAGTGACTACCAATGAATACATTGTTCTCAATTCTAATTGGCTTAACAATGTCAATTGAAGGATGCTCCTTCCGAAAAACCCAAACACCACCATCGTGATTAACGAAATAGCTAGATGTCATACTTACATTATTACCAATACTAATTAAGTAAGGCTCAGAGCCAAATTCATTTTTTCCTATAAACCTACAACCATTTCCCACATTCCCACCTAGCCTTCTCAATAAGTTAACTTGCCCAAAGAGAAGTGCGTATATTTTATAAAATGATTTTTTATATAAATACACAATATTTTTAACTTTTAAAATTTTCATATTGCTAACCTAACAATTTCACGTTTAAAATTCTGATAAGCCTTTGCTAATTAAGATACTTTAATTTACATGGTAGATTACATAAAGAGGGGCATTGAAAGGTAGCCATAGAACATCCTTGGTAATTAAATCCTTTAAATTAAGCATAACTTAAATAATTCTTATACTTCGACTAACATAAAAATTGCTAATCAACGATTAAATTGTATTTTAAATTAGAGGAACATTCAACTATTTATTTATAATAACAACAACATATAAAACAATTTAAATTAATGGCATTACTAAAGCTTTTCAAGAAAAAATCATTCAAAAAAAAGCAATAAAGAAAATTTAAAAAAAAGCATAAAAAGACTTTTAAGCCAGCCCAAAACAATACTATAATAAAAAATGACAAAGGCAAACTTGGTGAAAATCAAGGACGCAAAGCTTCCGGCCTAAAGCATTTTTGCTATGGTAGCGGAGTTACCAAAGGAACTGCTCATAACTATTCTAGTTGTGCTACAGCTTAGTTTACCTTTTCATCTATTAGCTGTTATTTGAAAGGTAAAAATAAACATGAAATCAAACATTTATTCATATACACTTCCTGCCCTTTTATTTTCTAGCACTATATCAGTAGCCGGAACTGGATTTATTAGCCCAAATGGTACGGGTAATGGATATTCCATAGATAAACCCGCCAGTATAAATAGTGTAAACACTCTATTATCAGATCCAAACCTTGATACCATTAAATTAATGCCTGGAACCTATATTCAAGAGGATGCTATCTACTTACGAGGCGGAAGCCACGACATTCAAGTCATTGGTGATGAACAAGTTATATTCAGCGGTGATTATAATTTCACACCAGAGGGAAATGCTGGATTTGTCATTGCTAGAAGTAATATTTCATTTGAAAATTTGCAATTTTTAAATACACGATATTGCTTTAGATTTAAAAATTATAATGTGACCAATGTTAAAATAGATAAAATTACAGCCCATAACACGATGAGCTGCATCGATTTTGACAGCAATATAACTGCAACCGTTGAAAATATTGTTGTCAATAATGTGAAAAGCCTAGGCTATTTTAAATCAGGTGTTCGCATAAATGGAAAAACCCCCCGAAATATATCAATAACCAACTCTATTTTTGATGCTTTAGCTTCTTCTTCAGAAGAGACTAAAAGCTGCCACATAACTGGCATAAGTGTAAGTGGGTTTGTCGAAGACATACTTATTAAAAATGTGACAATCACTAATAATATTGGTGCTATTACTAACTGTGGGGAGTACCAGCAAGGTGATGGTGTCATGGTAAATGCTGATGCTTCAAATGTATCAATTGTTAATACTGTTGTCGGTAACAGCAAAGATGCAGACTTTGATATCAAAGGTAAAAATACGACTCTGCTTGATGTTACATCACTATCAGGAAAAGAAGCACGCTACAATATGAAGCTATGGAATAACGATTTCACCTGTAAAAATTGCTACATCCACATAGCTAATATAAATGCTATACAAGCCATTGATGCAAAGGTGAACTTTATGAATTCTACTTTCAAAGTAAATGATCATATAGAGATTTGTGATTTGCGTAACTATACCGATGCAATCAGCTCAGTTACTTTTGCAAATTCTCATTATTCATCTTACGGAGAGTTGAGTATTATTCCCGAACATGTTGATAATTGTATAAAATAGTCATTACAAACTTTTAATATTAGCTAATATTTTGCGATTGATAATATTAGCTAAATTAAAGACAGTAAAGATCAATGAATAACTCACAACTCCAAAAATTACTAAAACATAGAAATTATTAACAATTAAACTTTTTTCGGCGAAGTCTATCAAAACGTACATCAAAGCCACCGAGATAACCACCCCATAAATAATATGCATAATTGCTAGTACACGGGTTTCAAGTAACTCCACGATTTCAAAGGTGTATTTTGGAATCGTGAATAATAGCGAAGAAAACATGCCGATTAAAGGAGCATAAATTCCAAAGTTATCCGAAAGAAAAATAATACTTAAAATTATACAGGATGTAGAAACTACATTTACCCATAGCGTTCTGTAAGTTGCTTTATAAAGAACTTGTAAAGGAGGTAAATATATATAAAAGGACACAATAGCCTGATACAAAGATAAAAAGAAAATAATTTTAGCAGCACCAAACCACTCCCTAGCAAAAAACTCTAATATTAATGCTTCTGAAACTGCCATCATCCCAACATAACAGGGTAAAATTACAGAGCAACAACATAACATTGCAGTGTTAAATACATCTAATAGCTTAGATTTATTTCCCATTACTTGGTTAAACTTCCCCATAGCCCATGTACTAAACCCTAATCCAATCAACGTCCTAGGTATATCAACAAATTTTACAGCTAATGAATAAATTCCTGAAATATGAGCACCTGCAAAAATACCCAGTAAAACAATCAGGCCATGGCTTTTAACATTTTGCTCTATAATTGCTACACCAGAAGGAACACCTTCAATAACTAAACTTTTAAATAGAACTAAGCTGAAGCTTTCGCTCTGCTTTATTAATGTTTTATTTGTGATAACCATTACAATCAATGAGACAACAATAACGGTTAAACTTTGTAAAATAATTGCAAATTCAACATAACCAAAATAAGCAGTTATCAAGCCGGTTAAAACACCTATTATTTTCCCCCAAAAAGCTCTAATAGCTAACTGTTTAAATTTTTGTTTTAAAATTAAGTCGGCTATATAAATACGTGAGAATGAAGAAACTGGAATATAGACAACAGCAAAAAGTATTAATAACCACCAATCATTGCCATACACAAATGTAAGGAGAACAAAAAGTCCTGTGGCAATCAAGCTCGATAAAATAAGCCAACCTATAGCACTGCTTTTAAATGCTGAGCCCACATTCTCTTTCGTAGCGATTAGAGGATACTGCTGCACATTTTCAATGATTGTTGAAACAAATAAAGACGCAGAAAGAATTACAATCGAAAGTCCAAAATCAACAGGACCTAATAATTTTGCATACCAAAACATTGCAATCAGAGAAAGGACGGTGACTCCCACTTTTTCAAAAAAAACCCACAACAAACCTTTCAAATTCTGTCCTTAAAATTACTCGCATGGTTTACAGAGTGTTGTTAAATAGCCAAGCACGACAAGGCAACATGAAATAAAATTGCTTCTTATAAATATATAAAAAGAGCTTGTATAAATCATTAAGTTTTAAATAATCAAGGTAAACCAACTCATTTGCTAATTTTGCTTAGAGAAATATTTTGATCTATTACTTCTCTCTTACTTGATTCAGTTCTTTTTTGACAGATAAAAAGCAACTGTAAAAATGAACGAAAATAAGTGCACGCCTTCTACTGCCCACAAGGGCATAGTTGAATTTGACATAATAAAAAATCCTATTAAAAAGCTCATCATTGTCAACTTCAACTTTCCCTCATTTGATTTTAGTATCATTCTAAAAGTACAATAAAAAGCAATAATAAGTGCTATCAATCCGATGTAACCTAAATCAAACAAAACCGCGACAAAAGTGTTATGTGCATATACTTCAAAGTAATTAGCCCAAGCTTCCGGACCTGCACCGAAAACTTGTTCAAAGAAAGAGAAACCTGAAAATTCGGCTAAATACATATTCCATAAATAAATACGAGATGATAGTAACCGTTTTTCTTCAACAGAAAATAGCGAGTAGTCTATTGTCATCAACTCACCGACATTAACAAATGCACCGCCGAGCTCACCAAATCTATTAATAATGCTCTCCCCAAACAATGTACTTACAATGCCAATAAAAATAATAGCTAAAGTAAACACAGTAACTTTAGTATCTTTTTTTGCACCAAAATAAAAATAAGCTAAGTAGGTGCATATTAATGGAATCATTGCCGAAATAAGTAATGTTCGGTAGTTTGCAAATATTAAACCTAATAAAAATAGAAATGGAATAAATGGTTTTACACTCTTCTTTATCATTAAAATTGCTGAGATTAAAAATCCGTTATACATTAGGATAGAAAACGCACTTTCATGTGCATAGCCTGCTATATAACTAATCGCATTTGACGTTGAATTTAAGCTTTCGGTGTCTTTCCCTTGCCCCAATAAAATTGAGAATGCTTGACTTATGAGCAGTGCCATAAATAAATAATAAAAAGGTCTTAGTGTGTTAACTAAACCAAACTGATAAAACAACTGAATAATTGCAATGGAGGTTACCACAAGCAATGACCACTTCATTAATACAACAACCCCACCGACCCATTCACTAGAATATACTGTAGATAAAACAGCTAATACCATAACGATATAATAAGGAACAATGGCTCTATAAGTTAGGTATTTTTTATTAATAAGAACAAAAACAATAAATATAGTCACCAAAGAAGAGAGTGATGTAAGTGATTGGCCAGCAAACACAGGTTGAAAAGTTATCTCATGATTTACTGAAAATATTACACGCACAAAAAATAAAGAGTAAAAGCATAAAAAAAGTTTAGAGCTTCTAACATAAGGTGCTTTTTTTAGCGCATAATAAAAAGTAATTATCATGATTACAGAGGTAATATAAGCCATTAATGAGCTCCCTCATCGACAAGGCTTACGTAGTTTTTAGCAATTTTATCCCAGTTATAATTATCTAAAAGCTTCTTATCAACTGTGATTCCACCATTTTTTAGTCTAGTAGCAATAGCTTGTATGTTACCTAGTTCGAAGTAACACGACTCAGGGAAATCTAAATCTTTATTTTGCACAATATCACTCATTAATATTGGTGCTGAGCAAGATACAGCTTCAAGAGCTGAAATAGGTAACCCTTCAGAATAAGATGGCATAACAAAGCTATTACAATGAGAGTATAACCACTTCAATTCTGAACGCGTTTTTTTTCCAACAAATAATACATTTGAATTTGCATTTTGTTTTAGCTTTCTTGCATATGAACTTTCAAAATCCGCAGCTCCAGCAATAATGAGTTTTTCATCTCCAATATGTTTGTTAAATGCTTCGATTAGATCATGAAAGCCTTTCTCAGGTACCAACCGGCCAACAGCCAGAAAAAAAGGGAAGTCAATATCATTTAACCTTGTACAGCTATCGGGTAGCGAAAAACCATTAGCCATGAAGTAATAATGATCTGCTCGTAAAGGAAAACGCGCTTTTGAGTTTGCTAATAATGTTCGAGACACAAAATAAACCTGATCAGCATACTTTAATGTGAATTTTTCACCTAATCTAAATACCGTTTTAGCTAGCTTCCCCCACTTCTGATGTTCATAATTTTGAGAGTGGTGAGTAACCACAACTTTTGGAAAAAGTAATTTTGCAAGCGGTAAAAATATTGAAGCCCCAATTCCATGTATATGGAATACATCAACCTTTTCATAAATATAACAATGAAATATTGCAAGCAAAGTATGCAAAGGTGTCTCAAGTGCCTGGAGTTTAGGGCTAAGCAGAGATTTGATTTTTAAAGTATCCGATAAAACTTTATCTTCACAGTAACCTTTTCGTCCATATACAAGTACCTTAATGTTCCTCGGTAATCGTTTATAAAGTTCTTCGCAGTGTGTTTCAACTCCGCCCATTACACCTGGAATGCCACGTAAGCCTGCAACAGCAATAACCTTATTTATAGTAGAGCTAGTCACTTATAACCTCCTCAATAACACGATTAAAGTGACTAAGGAATTGTTCATGTGAATACCTATTTTTCAAGCTTTTAACTTTTAACTCATACTTATCAATATAGCTCTGTTCATTAAACAGGTTAAAACCCTCACTGGTTGCTTGCTCATTATTTAAAGGTAACAAAACCCCGAATTTTGCGAATGTCAGATTTTCTGTGCCACTCGAAACTCTATCATCAAGTAATTCAGAAGGCCCTGATGGACAATCGCTTGAAACTACAAATTTTCCAAGAACAAGTGCTTCAGCAATTACATTAGGAAACCCTTCTGCTAAAGAAGTAGAGATAAGACCTGATGCATTTTTAATATATGGATATGGGTTTTTTATAAATCCTTTAAATATGACCTGTTCTGTTAAATTTAATTGCTTAACTAACTCTTCAAGGTTCTTCCTTTCTGGGCCATCGCCTAAAAGAACAAGCTTATTATTATAGGATGAACTTGCTAATGCATTGATTAGTAAGGAATGGTTTTTGTTTTTATAAAATCGCCCCACACAGACAACGAAACTATTTTTTTCGAATTCAACCAAAAACTCGTCTGCTTTATTCAAAAGCATTTCATGACTGTATGAATTACCTATTACATAAATTTTCTTATGCTTTAGGTTAAAAAATTCTGATAAGTCATGTTTTACACCATTCGAAACTGCTATTAAGGAGTCAGCTTTATTATAGAAGTAACGTGTAAAAGCCTTTTTGTAAAAGCCCAAAAGACCATTGCCAAAATGAGAAGATGTATTTACTCTTTCACTAATAACTACTGGAAACGGCTTTTTTCTACCGGCATAAACAGCTGCAACATTTGATCGAGTCAAAAATGAAATAACTAAATCAGGGTTTAGTTCATAAAGGGCCTTCTTTAAATTTATCATGCTCTTTATTAACGAACCTTGGCAATCTAATTGAATATGTTTTATTCCACTATCAAGAGGGTTCTCAATTGCTTCTTGATCTAAGGTTATAACGGTGACTTTGTATTGACCTTGAGTATCCAATAGATTCACTAGCCTAGCAAAAACTCTTTCAGCACCGCCTCCACCTAAACTATTAATAACTAGACAAACAACTTTTTTGCTCATTGATTGTATTCTCTATACCAATTAACAAATTGCTGCATCCCATCTTTAATATCAGTAGCAGGTTTAAAACCTATCACATTAGAAAGGCTGTCTATGTCAGCAAATGTGGCAGGCACATCACCAGCTTGCATTGGTAGATAATTTTTTTCAGCAACCTTACCTGCTGCTTGCTCAATTGCTTCAATAAATGACATCAAAGAGACAGGTACATTATTACCTATATTATGGACTCGGTAAGGTGCTTTTGCACTTGCTGGAGAGGGTTTAGCGATAGCATTATTTCGAGCTGGAATAACATCTTGTATACGAATAATACCTTCAACAATATCATCTATATACGTGAAATCGCGTTGCATTTCGCCATTATTAAAAACATTTATCTTTTTATTATTTACGATAGCATCAGTAAATAAAAAAGGTGCCATATCTGGCCGCCCCCACGGACCATAAACAGTAAAAAAACGTAAGCCCGTAGTTGGTAAATCATATAAATGACTATAACTATGTGCCATTAATTCATTTGATTTTTTAGTTGCTGCATAGAGTGAAACAGGATGATCTACAGCATCATCGACTGAAAAAGGCATTTTTTCATTCATACCATATACTGAGCTTGAAGATGCATATACCAAATGCTTCACTTTATTATGACGACACCCTTCTAAAATTGTCGCCATACCAACAAGATTAGAATCAATATAGGCCATTGGATTATCGAGTGAATATCTTACCCCGGCTTGTGCAGCTAAATGAATAACACGGTCAAATTTCTCAGTGGCAAATAGTTTAGCGATTAATTTTCTATCTGCGATATCAAGCTTAATAAATGTAAAATTTTTAAAGCCAATTAAACGATCTAAGCGCCTTTTTTTAAGCGTTGGATCATAGTAATCATTTAAATTGTCTATCCCAACAACATCATGGCCTAATGAGCACAAACGCTCTGACACAAAATTACCAATAAACCCTGCAGCACCAGTTACTAAGTACTTCATTTTACACCTCCGTAACCGATAGGCCACGGCCAATGCTATAGTAGCTTATTCCCTTTTTAACCATACGGTTTGGATCAAATAAGTTTCTTCCATCGAAAATAAGAGGCTCGCTAAGATTAGTTTTAATAAAGTCAAAGTCAGGGGCCCTAAATGCTTGCCACTCAGTGCAAATAATTAGTGCATCTGCACTACTAAGAGCGGCTTCCTTTGTTCCCATCAGCACTAAATCATTACGACTACCATAGATTCTCTGTGTTTCTTCCATAGCTTCTGGGTCATATGCTTGCACATTTGCACCTGCAGCCCAAAGTTGTTCCATAAGCACACGGCTTGGAGCTTCTCTCATATCATCTGTATTTGGCTTAAAACTTAGTCCCCATAGCGCAAAAACTCGCCCCTTTAAAGCAGAAGGATTGTTTTCTAGATCATAACGATTCGAAATATATTCAAAAAGTTTATTTTTCTGTGCAGCATTTACTGACTCAACCGCTTTCAAAATCTGCGAATTGTATCCAATCGCATCGGTTGTACGAACAAGTGCTTGTACGTCTTTAGGAAAACACGAACCACCATAACCACAACCTGGGTATATAAATTGATAGCCAATTCTGGAGTCGGAGCCAATACCGTGTCTAACATGTTCGATATCAGCACCTACTCGTTCAGCAATATTGGCCATTTCATTCATAAAGCTAATTTTAGTTGCAAGCATACAATTTGCAGCGTATTTCGTTAGTTCCGCGCTCTTAATATCCATGACAATGATTTTTTCATGGTTGCGATTAAATGGCGCGTATAACTCTCTCATTTGCTCTTCAGCAAGTGTAGAATTAGTTCCGATGATTATTCTATCTGGCCGTTTACAGTCATTTACTGCAGCCCCTTCTTTTAGGAACTCCGGATTTGATACGACAGCAAAAGATAAGTTGCTCTGTCGACCATCTAATACTTTCTGAACTTTAATCTTTACCTTTTCAGCTGTACCTACAGGTACTGTTGACTTATCAACAATAACCTTAGAGCGGGTCATATGTGTAGCAATAGTTTCAGCTACTTGCAGTACGTATTTCAAATCTGCTGAGCCATCTTCATCAGCAGGTGTACCTACAGCAATAAATTGTAAATCGCCAAATTCAACGCCAAATTTGGAGTCAGTTGTAAAAGATAAGCGCCCTTCTTGATAATTTTTTTGCACTAAAGGAGTTAGGCCTGGTTCATAAATCGGAATTATTCCATTCTTGAGATCTTCAATGCGCTTCTCATCAATATCAACACAACAAACGTTATGTCCCGCATCTGCTAATATTGTTGCTTGAACTAAGCCAACATAACCGATTCCATAAAATGTAACTTTCATTTTAATCCTTTAATTTTAGGGTTTGCCTACTATAAACCCTTGCTAAAATGTAAATAAAACCACGTTTAGCGTACCTTAATATTTAAATTCACCACGCCATTTAGTCATGTATTCTCTAAACAGTTATTAATTAAAATTTTAAATACACCTGTGGTATAATTTAGTTTTCCGAAATAATTTTAATTTCATATAGTTTAAAAACATACAAAATTATTTTTTCAGTTAACATACCTAGTGATTATAAGAACTAAAAACCTTAAAACAGATAAATTAGTGATATCACATAAATGCAAAAATCAAACTAGTAACTTTTGTAAAAACTCTTAATAAAAGCTAGTTATGACTAGATTGGATGAGAAATTGAAAGTTGAAAAACACTGATTTAGACATAGTCAGAAAAGTGAAACATTCAAATCCATATGAGTAAAACATACATCCATGCTGTACATAACTTATTATTTTCGAACATTATACATACATAATGTACCGTTTCAACATACACTGATAGATTTTAAAACAAACAAAATAAAAACTTTTAAAAAATTTTATTTTAGTAATATTAAACAAGCTACCATTCTAAAGTAAAACGTATTACACTGGTTAAGCCTCCTTAATGGTATGCTTTACGGGACAGTCTTTGCGTTATAAATTTTTATTATTTTTATTAATAGCCACCACAGCAAAAACCGAAAATTCAATCCTACACTTACATGACACTAAAGTGCTAAGTGACGCTACGAAACATTATGATAGTCAGGGGGCAACACGCATCAAACGTTGGTTAGATTTTTTAAAAAGCAATAGTTCAGAGTCTGACTGGAGAAAAATACATTTAGTCAATAACTTTATGAATAAGCATATACAGTATAAAGACGACATTAAGCATTGGGGCAAAAATGATTACTGGGCAACACCATTGGAAACCTTAGGCATGGGTGCTGGAGACTGTGAAGATTATGTGATTGCTAAATACTTTACCCTTTTATCATTAGGTATATCTGAAGATAAAATTAGGTTCATGTACGTAAGGAAAATAAATGTTAATCAACCGCATATGGTCCTAATTTATTTTGAACAACCTAACCAAATACCTTTTGTACTGGACAATTTCACTAGCAAGGTCACCACTGCTGATCAGAGGAACGATCTAACACCTATATATAGTTTTAATGGTAGTGGGCTTTGGCTAGCAAAAGCGAAGGGCCTAGGAAATCAGTTAAGGACAAGCCCTGGTGTTTCCTCTTGGGCCGCAATGATTGAAAGAATTGAAAAAGGGCAAGTTCGTCCAACCCCCTAAATATTAAAGGATTATTGATATGTCTTTAAAGATAAAAGATGGCATAAGCTTAAAAACCCAAATTTATGGTTTAATTATTATAACTTCACTCTCGTCATTTTTAATAAGCTTTTTCAATAATATAGATTCCACGCGTAACTACTTACAATCACAAATGAGTAGTCATGCCCAAGATACTGCCAATAGTTTGGGTCTATCAATATCACCTTTTATGAACTTAGATGATTATACTATTGCCAAAACAATGAGCCGTGCAATTTTCGATTCAGGTTTTTATCAGCATATCCGTTTAACAGATAGCAATGGCAATGTTATCTTTTCCCTAGAAAACTCCAAGCAGGTAGAAACGGTACCACAGTGGTTTATCAATCAATTTACCTTACAGGCCCCCTCTAAAGGTTCAGAAGTAAGTAATGGTTGGATGATTGCAGGTACCCTTGAAGTAACAACCCATACAGCTTCTTCATATAGAACCCTTTGGCAAAGTACAGTTCAGTCATTATATAATACAGTTTGGCTTGCTTTTATGTCATTGATAGTTGCTTACTTTATTTTAAAAGCAATATTTAGGCCTCTAAAGCTACTAGAAAAACAAGCCAATTTAGTTACTCTCAAGCGCTTTACTGTTACTAGAAAAATGCCTCTTGCTAGGGAATTACGAACGGTTACTCAAGCTATTAATCTCATGGTTACAAATCTACAGGCAACTTTTGATTCATTAACAAGGCAAGCTGAAGACTTAACGGAGAAGCTCTATGTTGATCCATTAACAGGTTTAGGAAATCGTAAGTATCTTGAAAGTTTTTTTAATTCAGTAGTTAGCTCAATTGCTGAAGATAAGCCGCTTAGCGCTTTAATGATCACTCTTCCATCACTTTCTAATATCAATATGTCAATTAGTTATCATGACGGTGATAAATATGTGCTTGATACTGCAGAAAAGATTAAAGATGGATTTTCCCAATTAAGTAATACAAAAATCTATAGGTTAAACGGTGGCACATTCATGATATTAGCACCGTATGATCAATACTTCTTGCAAGAAATATACACTGAACTAAATAACTACTTTAAAGAATCAAGCTTAGATATACACACAGAAGGCTATGCCAATTTTGCTGTACTGTCGGTATCAGCTACACATTCATTGAATGAGGTACTATCTTTATTAGATACGCGTTGCATTTTTAATGAAGTAAATAAGCAGGGGCAGGTTAACGAGCATTTTAGCGTTATTCAGTGGCGCAAGATAATAAATAATATTATTTCTTCTGGTGAAGTTAATTTCAAGATCCAGCCAATAAAAGCCGCTCATGATGGGCGAAAAATCGAATATTTTGAAGTACTCGCTCTTTTTGTTCACAATGACAGAACAATTAACAACTGTCATTTATTTACGATGGCCGAAACTCTCAATTTAACAATTGAATTAGATAAAAAACTTATTCGCGACTTTGTTGTAATTAAAGAGCAATACCCACAAGCGAGGTTTGCTATAAACTTAAGTCAATCATCCCTTTACTCAAGGGATTTCATTAAATGGCTTCGATTATTCTCTCAAACTAAGGCCGCACTCAAGAATAACCTCATATTTGAATTTCATGAATCTAGCTTACTTCGAAACATACACACAGCGACTTTGCATATAGATATTATTAATGAAATTGGGATAAACGTCTGTGTTGAACATTTTGGAATAAGCCTATCATCTTTAAGGTACATTCAAGGCCTTAATATAAAATACATAAAGCTTGATGGCAGCTACATTAAAGGTATTACACATAATACCCAAGCTCAGTTTTTTATTCAAACTGTCAACACAATATGTCATGGCTTTGGTATCAAGACATTAGCATCACTAATTGAAGACAAGGAAACAATGTTAACGCTTAAAAATTTAGCCTGCGATGGGTTGCAGGGTATATATATTAGCACCCCAACCTCAATTAATTCTCTTAAAAATGATATAAACAATAAACAGTTTACTTTATCTAATGGTGAGTTTATATTCAGTAATTAAGTAACATTTACATAATAAAGGGACTAAAATGAAAGTTATAACCTTAACAGGTATAATGATTGGAGCTTTATGGTTTGTACCTTCGCAAGTCATAGCTAAAGATTTACAAACTGCAACCAAACCACATGCCGATAAATTAATTAGCACTCTTCAAGATGCGCAGCCAAATAAACCAGATGATTTCACTCAAAGCTTAGTTAAAGAAATTAGCTCAATTTGTTACAGTCGTGAATGTAATTCTGGTGATGTTGACTTTATGGTTTCAACTGTTATTAATGCCATTGGTAAAGATAACCCATTAATTAGTGACTTTTTACACGCCCTGAATTTATATGGTACGGACTTTGACACTATAACTCTTTCGGCTATAACATATGGCGTAGATGCAACAGTTGCGTCAGAAGCAACTGCTGCAGGTGGTACTCCTACTCTTTTAATCCCTGACTTTTCTCTCCCTAATCGTACAACACCAAATGGCTCAGGTGGCTCAGGTGGAGACTCTGGAATTTCGGAATCAGGAATTTAATAATCTAAATTTAGAATGTGCAACGATCAATGCTGCACTCATTATATTTATCATGAGAATACATTGAATAAACTTATTTTTTATATGCTTTGCGTTCTTATTTTTCTATTACCTATTCCTTTAGGAAGTTTTAGGCCTTGGGCTATAATGACGTTAGGCTTTTTACTAACTTCTGTTTTCACCTTACACCTAGCAAATAGTTTGTTTTTTTCTAGGAGGCTTTTACCCCCAGTTTTTTCTTGGCCTATTTTTAGCTCACTTTTATGTGTTATCACATTATGCTCAATACAAACGCTGACAGTAAGTATAGATACCCAACAAACAAATCAGATGTTGATAAAAACAACTTATATGCTCATACTATGCTGGTTACTGTTTGTATACTGTGATTCAAAACAAAAAGTTAAAATACTACTTTATACCATTACTTTAACGGCATTATGTCAATCATTATATGCCAGCTTTTTAAACCTGACCCCATCAGCTATGAGCCCAGTTTTTGGTTATCAAGAAACAGGGCGAGCTTTAGGAAGTTTTTCTTACGCCAACTTCCTAGCAAATTACCTTATGTTAAGCTTATCACTTGGGATCGGCTTGTTTATTAGCCAACTCAACAATAAGCCTAAACCTTCAAATTCAAAGGTTCAGCTTTTAAGGGATTTTACCGCTGTATTGCTGAGTCCAAAAATAGCGATACGAATAGCATTGATCATTATAATTGTTGCTTTGATTCTAACGCGCAGCAGAATGGGGAACTCAGCATTTTTTATTTCATTAACCCTAATAAGCTTAATTGCAGTGTTTATCTATAAAAACAAACCACCCTCTTTTAAATATATAATCCTCAGTTTTTTTATAGTTGATGTAATAATTATAGGTGCATTATTCGATGTTGAAAGAATTAAAGAGCGCATAACCGAGACAAGCCTTCACTCTGAATCTAGAGATGAAGTTGTAAGAGATGCAATACCACTAATCTTAGATAAGCCTTTCATCGGCTCTGGCGGCGGTACTTTTTATACCGCTTTCCCTGCTTACCAGTCCGAGCCATACTCAGGTTACTATGATAATGCACATAATGACTATATCCAGTTTGCAGTCGAACTCGGTTTACCTGCTACCCTAATACTTGGGATATTAGTATTGTATTGTTTTTGGCTGTGCCTTAATACTATGAAAACTCGTAAAACATCATTATATCAAGGAACTGCTTTTGGCTGTGCTATTGCAATAACAGCAATGCTACTACACTCAACCGTTGATTACTCACTTCAGGCGGGTGCGAATTCTATGCTATTTATAATTATTCTATGCTTGACTATTTTAACAAACAAACTTCCACCACCCGTTCACTCTTACAAATAAAGAGAAGTTAGTTCTGCTCTAAATCAAACTCTGTCGTTCTGTTATCAGTATGTATTAGCTGATAACGGGCGAGTTTGCCGTTTTCAAGCTCTATTAAGCTTATTGCTGCGTCACTGACTAAATACTTTTGCCCTTCACCTTTAGTTTGATGTTTATCGACCTCCATTTGCCAACGTTTAGTAAAAAAGTTGAGAGGGCTTTTAGGGGCATATAATATTGAATCGAGCTTATCGAGAATATTAATTAGCTTACGCGGGAATTCGTTTTTAATTCCGCTGGCAGTAAGTTGCCAAATACGATTGGGGTGTTTGCCAAAACGTTTTTGCACTGAAAAACAGAATGAGTAATGAACATCACCAGACAAAATTAGTGTCTCTTTTGGGGTGTCGTCACGACGAAAGGTATCAAGTAGCTTTTTCGCGGAGCCTTCATGTGCCATCCAGTTCTCAACATCTACTAACAATGGTTGGCCACAGATATTAAACAGTGCTTGAATGGCTTCTATCGATTTAACACCAAAAACAGGCGCAGGGGAAACGATAATAACTTGCTCATGAGTTAATAAACTGTCTTCAAGCTCTGTCAGGCGCTCCCAATCTAGCAAACCTGAAGGTTCATTAAAGTTTTGTTCGTTACGCCAGCGATGGGTGCGTGTATCTAGCACCACAACTTTTGGTACGGTATTGAGTTCATAGTGCCAATGGTTAAATTCTAATAGGGTTTTATCAAACGTTTTGAACTGCCATTGCTCATCGGCTGCGAAGCTTTGCTTAAAAGGTGCTAATAAGCTGAAGCTTTTATTGCCAGCATCATTTCCAATCCCTTGAAATAACCAATAACTTATCAGGCCATTGTTGACAATACGTCGACTGACTGGGTGCTGATAAATTACTTGCTCCCAACCTGCAGTGAGGTTCCAATCATCTGTTACATCGTGATCGTCAAACATCATGTAGCTCGGAACGTTGGCAAATAACACTTGAGTGTCGTTTAATCCGGTTTTAAACGCTAGCAATGCCGCCTTTTCATTATCAAATATATCTTGGCACTTAGGTGAACTCGCCTGATAGTTGATGCTTTCAAAATCTACTAACTGCCAAACGACAGGGCTAAAGTTGAGTAAATAAAGGGCAATAAACTCTTGAAAAAAAACTAAATGATTATCGGCTTTTAAACTTGAAAAATGCGGTACGTCTTTTTTCAGCCAATACCCTACCCCTATTTTATTGCGTTGTTGCCATGGAACTTTAGGTAAATAAAGATGGCGCTGGTAAAGCTGCTGTTGTATATCTTCGGGTAACTCTATATCAAGCGGTTGTTCTTGGTATATTCCCAACACATCAATTAACCGAGTAATGGCGATTAACATAGCGCCCGCTACATCATCGGCATAAACTTGATCTCCCGATAGCAGCAAAATATCAGCCCCTATCTCATTATCACTGCGCTTTGCTTGTACAAAGTGATTAGCAGCAACCAAGCTGTCTTTTGCTGGATGGTGAGGGTTACGACATGAGCCATGTAATATGTGAGTTAACGTGCTCGGGATAGCAAATTCAGGCGTGTTTTTATTAGGGTAGCAAAATTCATTAAGCGCTATTTCATTTTCTCCATTAAAAAGCCGGTAACTTATCAATGTATCTAATGGAAATTCATGCTCGATGGGCTTTAAAATAACGTAATGTAAAAAAAGCCGCTCACCTAAACAAACAGACTCATGTTCACAATAACTATTGTATTGCTTAAGCTCTATTGTGCAGTTTAGCGGCGTTGAGGTTGCAAACTGAATGCAAACCTCATTTTTATCAGCACGGCGCACCATTGGCCCCATTAAAAGTAGAGGAAGTGGTGCTTGGCTCATAAAACGTTAACCCTGCTTTGCTAAATTAAAGAGTGAATAAAAATTAGCTGTTGTAGCTGTAGCCAATTCTTTATAGCTAATACCTTTAAGTTCACTAATGTAGTAGGCCACATCTTGCACATACGCAGGCTGATTGGTTTTACCACGGTAAGGTACTGGTGCTAAATAAGGTGAGTCGGTTTCAATAAGTAATCTATCAAGTGGGATTTGTTTAACAACGTCTTTTAGCTCTACTGCATTTTTAAAAGTCACAATGCCCGAGATAGAAATATAAAAGCCTAAATCAATGGCTTTTTTGGCCATATCCCAATCTTCTGTAAAACAATGTAATACACCACCGCATTTTTCAGCGTTATACTCGCGCATTAAATTAATCGTGTCGGCGCGGGCATCTCTGGTATGAATAATTAACGGCTTTTGTAGTTGGTTAGCCACTTCAATATGACCAACGAAGCTTTCTTGTTGAATGGTATGGGTGTCTTTTGAATAATAATAATCAAGCCCTGTTTCACCAATGGCGACGACTTTATCGTGACTTGCTAAATCAATCAGGCGTTGTTTATCAAGGGCATCTTTTTGATCAAGAGGATGTACGCCACATGAGGCCGACACATCACTGTAGTGTTGAATTTTTTCCAGCATACTTGGAAATTGATCTAAGGTAACACTCACACATAAAAAGTGTTCTACTTGCTTTGCCCGTGCACTATCAAGTACTTGGTCAAGGTTTAAATCAAGTTTATCAAAATCAAGACGGTCTAAATGGCAATGAGAATCTACAATCACAATTACTGCTTACTACATGGTATAAGTTGGATTACCAGAGTTTAACATAGTCCCTAGTAGTTTTTCGATCTTCGCATTAAGGTTAGTTTTATCATCTAAAAAACTAATGCCTATACCTGGTGGGTTAGAGCTCTGAGCGCCTTGTGGGGTGATCCACATTACTTTACCAGTGACGACATCATCTTCTAATGCATCCGGAAGAGTAACTTTTAGCGCTAATGAGTGACCCATTTCGTAGCGCATGTTAGTGCGTACAAATAAGCCGCCTGTTTTAAGATAAGGCATATAACAGCGGTAAAGTTCGTCTAAATCTTCTAAATCAACAAGTAACTCTTGCATAAAAAATCCTAATTATCCGTTACGTAGTGAATACGCCAATCGAGAGACAGCCAATGGTAAGTTAAGGCCAAGCACTTGCGTGCTATTTTGATAAAACTCAGTTAAAGCCTGTTGTGCCTGCTGATAAGCATCAAATTGCATGCCAGACACGAGTTGCTGCTTTAACTGATCACTCACAAATAAACAAAAAACGCGTATTAATTCACTATCTTTATTAATAATATCTACTAACTCACTGAAATTATGGCCTTGTTTTAAGCTAGTTGCAAATTTATACAGTTGTTCAATCGTTGTTAACTGATCTGCTTGCTGCCAAGCCTGCACCAATAAAGGTTGTTGATAAAACAAGCTAAGCCAAGGGTAGTCAATAATTTGTAATGATGCGAGCCACTGTTGAGTACTATCAGTATCAGAGACTTGTACATCAGTTCGGCTACAACGGCTTAAAATAGTGGCGGGTAATTGTGTTGCTGTGGTGGTGGTTAATAATAAAAATCGCTGTGGGCTCGGCTCTTCAAGTGTTTTTAACAAGGCATTGGCAGCCGCAGTAGTCATTTTATGGCAATCTTTAATGATCACCACTTTATTACCATTTTGTGCAGCTGAATGACTCATAAAGTCACTTACAGTGCGAATTTCATCAACCCCAATACTCTGCCCTTCAACTTGCACGTTAAATTTATCGGGATGAGTACCAGCCTGATTTAATTGGCAGCTCTTACATTGACCACATGCTTTAATATTGCTCGGTTGTTGGCACAAAAGTGCATCAGCAAGTTGCTCAACCATTGCTGTTTTACCCACACCTTGTTGGCCATTAAACAGTTGAGCGTGGTGGAATCGCCCGGTCCGTAGACTCGTACTAAGCTGTTGTTCTATTTCGCTAAGCCATGGGTAAATCATATTAATTATTACTTTGCATAAACTGTTCTAAAACCGTAATGATATCATTATGTACTTGCGCCATAGTTTGATTTGCATTCACTGTTTTAATTGAATCGTCATTATTTGCAAGGTTAAGGTATTGTGCCCGAGTACGTTCAAAAAAGCTCAGTGCTTCTTGCTCTATTCTATCAAGCTCGCCACGTCCTTTCGCACGCGCCAAACCAATTGATGGCTCAATATCTAAGTAAATAGTTAAATCAGGCTTTAAGCCTTTTAACACAATATCCGATAGTGCTTTTAAAGTCGTTTGTTCAATTTCACGTCCGCCACCTTGGTAAGCTTGTGACGATAAATCATGGCGATCACCAAGTACCCATTGACCATTATTAAGCGCAGGACGAATAACGTTATTAACTAATTGAGCACGGGCCGCATACATGATCAGCAATTCTGTTTCACTGGCAATCTGCTCTTGATGATTCGCTTTAACTAAGTCACGTAGCTGTTCAGCAAGTGGCGTACCACCTGGCTCCCTAACATTGACAAAATCAACATTATGCTGGGTCAAAAATTGCTGACAAATAGAAATAGCAGTTGATTTACCTGCTCCTTCTAGCCCTTCGATCACTATAAATTTAGCTGTCATGGTATCTCTTTTATATATTCGATTTGCTACTGAGTTAATTACTTAATTGTTTTTGATAGCGTAAGTAATCTTGCACAGCTTTATTATGTGCTTTGAGTGTTTTTGAAAACTGATGACTGCCATCCCCTTTCGCCACAAAGTACACAAAGTCAGATTCTGGCGGATTTAGCGCTGCTAAAATCGCTGCCTTCGAAGGCATTGCAATGGGTGTAGGCGGTAAGCCATTTATTTTATAGGTATTATAAGGCGTGTAGCTGGTTAAATCTTTACGCTTAATATCACCATCATAGGCAGTTCCCAAACCGTAAATTACCGTAGGATCAGTTTGTAATCGCATGTTAGAGTTAAGGCGATTAGTAAACACTGAGGCAATCATAGGTCGCTCACTAGCAAGACCCGTTTCTTTTTCTATAATTGAGGCCATAATCAACGCCTCATAAGCGCTGTTAAGCGGCAAGTCTTCAGCCCGTTGCTGCCATGCATCATCAAGTGTGCGCTGCATAATAAGGTGTGCTCGTTTAAGTAGTGAGCTCGCGCTATCACCGGCATGATAATGATACGTATCAGGGTACAACCAGCCTTCTAAGTGTTGATCAGAATCTATAATTTGCTGACTCAACTTCTCTAACTCTAGATCTTGATGTAAATTCGGTGCCTGCTCTATTGACGCAAGTACATCACGCAATGTTTGCCCTTCGATAATAGTAAAACTAAAACTAACCTGCTCACCTTGATTTATACGGCGAATATTATCCAGCACAGTGCCCGAATCAAGTTCATAGAGGCCGGCTTTCAAATCTGTGAGACTCGGATCTAGCTTTGCCACAACCTGGTATTTAAAACAGTGTTCTAACCAATTTTTTGCTTGCCACTGTTGGCAAAGCTGATTAAACCCAGTTCCTTTTTTTACCTCAAATTGAGTGTTGGCAGGAACCATTAATGTACTGGTTATGGTTGCTTGTAGTTGTTGATAACCAATTGCCGTCACCACTAACGCCAGAACTAAAATGCTGGTAATCACTTTTAACACGTAAACTCCTTGGCTGTTAAACCATTTAATACGCTTAAACTCGTCTTTATCTCAAATTTAACATTATCAATAGCAGCTACAGGAATAGCAGCCATTAAACTGTTACACACAAAGACAGCATCCATTGTTTTTAATTGTTCTACTGTCATTTGCACAAATTCAACAGGCAATTTAGCACATAACGATTGTAGGTAAACCCCTTTAATACCGCATTCATTTAACTGTGGGGTAAAAATTCGCCCAGCTTTAATAGCAAATACATTCGCTGCCGAGGTTTCTATAACATGGTTTTGATGATCAAGGACTAAAACATCATCGCATTGTTGTGATTGCATGGCGTGTTTGATCATCACTTGTTCTAATCGGTTTAATGTTTTTAAGCCGGCAAATAGCGGTTGTGCTGCTAATTTTATCGGACTCACAGCCAAGCTTAATCCAGTTAACTTGAGTTCATCATAATGAGATGGATATGCAGATAAAGACAATACGATGTTCAGTTGTGGTTGATCAGGCAGGCCATAACCTCGCCCCCCTTCACCCCGGGTGATCAGCACTTTTAGTACTGCGCACTTTTCGTTAGCAATATAAGCGCTAATAGCCGCTTCAAGCTCAATAAAGTTAATTTCAGGGAAGGCTAAACGTTTAGCACATTCCACTAAACGTGCGCGGTGTAAAGGCCATAGCTCCACCTTAGCATCGACAATTTTAGCGGTTGTGAAAAAGCCATCACCATAGTTTAAGCCACGATCACGGGTATTAACTAAACTGGCTTGAGATGTTGTAATTAGCTGTTGTTTTTGCATATAAAAAAGCCCAGTCACAACTGGGCTATTATTCTGTCTCGTTGTTTAAAAAGATTATACCTTTTTAAACAGCAACGAGCCATTAGTACCGCCAAAACCAAACGAGTTACATAATGCGTAGTCTAATTTAGCATCACGTGCGGTGTGAGGAACGTAGTCTAGGTCACAGCCTTCGTCTGGATTATCAAGGTTAATTGTTGGGCTGACTTTTTGATCTTGTAATGACAAGATTGTAATTATTGACTCAACAGAGCCCGCAGCACCTAACAAGTGACCCATCATAGATTTAGATGAACTGACCATCACATCTTTTGCTGCATCACCAAAGATTGATTTAACCGCTGAGGTTTCAGCTTTATCACCAGCGTTGGTTGAAGTACCGTGAGCATTAATGTAACCCACTTGATCAGCGTTTACGCCTGCGTCGTTTAACGCATTTTCCATCGCCAAGGCAGCACCTGCACCATCTTCAGGTGGTGAGGTCATGTGATAAGCATCACCGCTCATACCAAAACCAACTAGCTCAGAGTAAATTTTAGCGCCACGTGCTTTAGCGTGCTCGTATTCTTCCAGTACGATAACACCAGCACCATCAGCAAGCACAAAACCGTCACGGTCTTTATCCCATGGACGAGATGCCGCTTGTGGGTCGTCATTACGGGTTGAAAGTGCACGAGCCGCATTAAAGCCACCCATACCGATCGGCGTAGAAGCTTTCTCAGCACCACCGGCAACCATGGCATCTGCATCACCGTATGCAATCATACGCGCTGCATGACCAATATTATGTAGGCCAGTTGTACATGCAGTAACAATAGAAATATTAGGGCCTCGTAAGCCATGCATAATCGATAAATGACCTGAGATCATATTGATAATGGTCGACGGTACGTAAAAAGGTGATAACTTACGTGGGCCACTGTTTAATAATTTTATGTGGTTTTCTTCGATTAACGTTAAACCACCAATGCCTGAGCCAACAGCTACACCAACGCGCTGTGCGTTCTGCTCTGTGATCTCAAGGCCAGAATCTTGTAATGCTTGCACACCCGCTGCTATGCCATATTGGATAAACAAATCCATTTTTTTCGCATCTTTCGGTGACATATAGTCAGACGCATTAAAATCATTCAGCAAGCCTGCGAATTTGGTGCCAAAACTTGAAGTATCGAAATGTGTGATAGTTTGAATACCACTTTTGCCATTTAACAAGCCTTGCCAGGTTGATTCAACATCGTTACCTAGCGGTGTCAACATTCCTAAGCCAGTTACGACGACTCGACGTTTAGCCACGGGTTGCCTCCAATAAGGGAATTATTATTTTAGGTGGGGTGTGTACTAAGTTAATTAGTATCATATAACGGATAGATTAAGGGCAGCGAATGCTGCCCTTAATTTGCGATTGATTACTCAGCGTGAGCTGTAACGTAATCGATTGCAGCTTGAACTGTAGTGATCTTTTCAGCTTCTTCGTCTGGGATCTCAGTGTCAAACTCTTCTTCAAGAGCCATTACTAATTCAACAGTATCAAGTGAATCTGCGCCTAAGTCATCTACGAAAGAAGCTTCATGCTTTACTTCTTCTTCTTTAACACCTAGTTGCTCAATGATGATTTTCTTTACGCGTTCTTGGATGTCGCTCATTCTTCTTTCCTTTATTAAAAACGCCAATGCGTTATTTTCAGATTGCGGCGTAGTTTACGGCGCATAATTCTGTGATTCAAGGATTTGCTGATAATTATTTATCTGGTCAAACCTCTTGAGTGTTATTTTTATCTTTTATCGCTTATTTTCACAGCGAATTCAAGTATGTTTAAAGCAAGATAACAAAAAATTCAACATTTTTCGGTAAGCATGCTTAATTTAAAAAAGGAACAACGTTCCTTAAACCATGTACATTGCGCCGTTAACGTGCAGCGTTTCGCCCGAAACATAGGCAGCGGCATCTGACGCTAAATAACAAACAGCAGCGGCAATCTCATCTGGCTGGCCTAAACGCCCAGCAGGTACATTAGCAAGCGTTGCTGCTTTTTGCTCGTCTGTCAACTCATCAGTCATATCAGTTTGAATAAAACCAGGGGCCACTACGTTTACAGTAATACCGCGCGACGCAACTTCACGTGCTAATGATTTAGAAAAACCGATAACACCCGCTTTCGCCGCTGCATAGTTAGCTTGACCTGCATTACCCATAGTACCAACAACTGAGCCAATATTTATAATACGGCCCTGCTTTTTCTTCATCATCGGGCGTAATACCGCTTTAGACAAACGGAAAATAGAGCTTAAGTTGGTATCGATGATATCGTCCCACTCACCCTCTTTCATGCGCATTAGAAGGTTATCACGGGTGATACCAGCATTATTAACTAATACATCAACATCACCGAAATCTGCTTTTATCGCAGCAAGTGTCGCCTCAATCGATGCAGGATCAGTTACGTTTAACGCATAACCTTTACCGTTATCAGCTAAGTATTCACTGATCTTAGCCGCACCCGACTCACTGGTAGCGGTGCCGGCAACTTTCGCGCCTTGCGCAACTAAGGTTGTCGCAATTGCTTTACCAATACCACGGCTTGCACCAGTAATAAGGACTACCTTGCCCTCTAGTGAAAATAAATTTGCCATTACTATCCTACTCTTATTTAGCTTCATCAATGGCAGCTTGGCTATTTACCGAACCACATACCATTGCTTTATCAATTCGTTTTGCTAGACCCGTTAATACTTTACCAGGACCAAACTCGTAGCTTTGGGTAATTCCCTGTGCTACTAAGGCTTGTACCGTTTCAGTCCAGCGTACTGGGCTATATAATTGACGTACTAATGCATCTTTAATTGCATCGGCAGTATTTTCTGCACTGACATCAACATTATTAATTACATCACACTTAGGTGTATTAAATGTTAAAGCGGCTAAATCAACAGCTAATTTTTCTGCCGCTGGCTTCATCAGTTCACAATGCGATGGTACGCTCACTGATAAAGGTAATGCGCGTTTTGCGCCGGCTTCTTTACACGCTTCTGATGCTCTATCAACCGCCGCTTTATGGCCCGCTATAACTACTTGGCCTGGTGAGTTGTAGTTGACCGGTGCCACGACTTCTTCTTGCGCTGAGGCGATACAGGCAGCTTTAATTTCATCATCACCAAGACCTATAATTGCAGCCATAGAACCCACACCAGCAGGAACAGCTTCTTGCATATATAAACCACGGTTTTCAACCAATTTAACCGCTTGTGCAAGGCTCAGCACATCTGCACAGACTAACGCTGAATATTCACCTAAACTGTGTCCTGCCATGGTCACATCTGCATCTGGATTTGCAGCTAACCATTGACGATAAATAGCAACCGAAGCGGTTAATAAAGCAGGTTGAGTACGATGAGTTTGGTTTAGTTCTTGTTCTGGACCATTCAGTACGAGTGCTGCTAAGTCATAACCAAGTGCATCTGATGCCTCGGCAAAAGTTGCTTTTACAATGTCTGATTCAGTAAGTAGCTCACTTAACATGCCCACAGATTGTGAGCCTTGACCTGGAAAAACAAGTGCGATTTTTTGTGCCATACTTTGCTCTTTTAATTAAACAATTTAATAAATGTTTAAGTAAGCGCCTGACATCATTAATTACTCGTCAGCCGTTACTTTTTTTGTTGAATGTGTTTGCTCGAAGACAGCTGCTATTTTTTCGGGAAGTTGACGTTCTACTTCTCTGACAGCTTCATCGATAGCAGCATGAAATGCTTTAGCTGATGCATTTCCATGGCTTTTTACGACAATACCGCGCAATCCTACCAGACTTGCGCCGTTATACTGGTCGGGGTTCACCCTTTTATAGAGTTTTTTTATGACAGGACGTAGTAAAAAAGCCATACATTTGTAGAAAAAGTGCTTTCTTAGCGCTTTAGTTAGCTTAAACATAATAAGCTTAGCGATACCTTCGCAGGTTTTAAGGGCAACATTACCGACAAAACCTTCACAGACGATCACATCTGACTTACCAGTAAATATATCGCTGCCTTCGCTGTAGCCGGTGTAATTTAAGTAATCACATTGCTGCATAAGCTGCGCGGCTTGTTTAATATCTTCATGGCCTTTAATGTCTTCTGAGCCGATATTTAATAAGCTGACTTTCGGGTTATCACAACCGAGCGCTTGTCCTGCAACCACGGAGCCCATAATGCCAAATTGATACAAGGTTTGTGCATCACAATGCACGTTGGCACCTAAATCAAGTAAATAGACAGGGTGTTTTTGCTCAGTCGGCACCGCTGATATCAATGCAGGTCGCTTAACGCCGGGCAACATTTTCAATACGTAATGCGCCATAAACAATAATGCACCGGTGTTACCCGCGCTGACACATGCTTGTGCCTCACCTGATTTAACTAAATCAAGGGCTACACGCATTGAGGAATCTTTTTTAGAACGAACAGCTAAAGCCGGTTCACAGCCATTAGTGACAACTTCACTACAATGACGAATAATTAATCTTGGATGAGATAAAGAATCGAGGGATTCGAGTTCTTTAGATATTACTTGCTCGTTGCCACATAAGATGAGTCTTAAGTCGGCATTAGCATTTACCGCGTTAACGGCTGCGGGGATAGATGAACGGGGGCCATAATCGCCCCCCATCATATCTAACGCAATGGTTAGATTGGTCAGCATATAAGCAATCTCTTAGTTAGAAATTACTTGTACGCCTTTGTAGTAACCATCTGCAGTCACATGGTGACGACGATGAGTCTCACCAGATGTTTGGTCTACAGTTAAAGTTGGACCACTGATCGCATCGTGTGAACGGCGCATGCCGCGTCTTGCACGAGACTTTTTGCTTTTTTGTACAGCCATAGTCTTCTCCTAAGAATCTTTCTTAAGTTGTTTCAAAATATCAAATGGATTTGGTTTATCATCTTCCGCCTTTAGTACACCAAAGCTGGCAGGCTTTGCTGAATAACTGCATGAAGCTTCGTTGTGTGTAGGCACTAATGGAACTGCTAAAAGTAGTTCGTCTTCGATTAACTCGTAAACGTCTATTTCACCATTTTCATCAAGTGCTACTTCATCGTAGTCTTCTGGAAGATCATCTGACTCTGCATCCAAACCGACTGGCGAATACACAAAGTCTTGATCCAAATCCAACCCTAAATCACCATTACAACGCTGACAAGTAACAGTTACGTGTGTGGACAAATTGCCACGGATCACAACTAAACCTTGCTCATCATTCTTGCAATGAATTTTTACCGCTATTTCACCTGCTTCTTCCTGGATAACTTCTCGTAAACGAGTCAGTTTTTCAAGCTGAACAATGCCGTCATAACTTAAACGGTGTTGAGCTGCTTTGCCTGGATGAAGAGTGATGGGAATTTTCACCTTTTGCATAGGGGCTGCATCATATAGATAGTTACTTGGTTAGTCAAAGTAAAAAACCATTTTTAGCTGGTTTTTCCCGATTCATTTCTTTGTTTTGCCAACGGATCTGATTTATCCTAACTCAATCTGATTTTCATTAGGAAAATAATCCATGCACTACCCGCTTATATTAGCTTCAAGTTCACCATTTCGTCAGTCTTTATTGCAAAAATTTAATCTTCCGTTTGCCAGTTTTTCTCCTGATGTTGACGAAACTCCTCTTGCCAATGAATCCCCCTCCGAGTTAGTGATGCGCTTAAGTGCATTAAAAGCACGTGCCGCGCAGGGTAAATATACTGAAGGGTTAGTTATTGGCTCAGATCAAGTGGCAGTTTTTAATGGGCAAATATTAGGTAAGCCGCACAACAAAGAAAACGCAATTAAACAGCTTAGCTTATTTAGTGCAAACACTGTCACCTTCTTAACCGGTTTATCTGTGTATGATATAAAAACCGATAGCATAAAAACTATCGTAGAGCCTTTTAAAGTGACATTTAAAACACTAACAACGGCTAAAATAAACGCCTATTGCGATGCTGAACAACCATACAATTGTGCCGGTAGTTTTAAAAGCGAAGGACTCGGCATTTGTTTATTTGAAAAGCTCAGCGGCGATGATCCAAACAGCTTAATTGGGTTACCGCTGATTAAACTCAGCCAATTATTGACTGAGTTTGGTTTAGATGTACTAGACAACCAAGCCTGCTAGTCGAGTAAAAGAGTCGATAATTGTTGATATGAATCAACCGTAGCAAGTGGCTCAAATTCACTAAGGTGGGCTGCATTATGCACCCCCATAGTGACTCCAACACGATCCATCTGAGCCGCTTGCGCCATCGCCATATCAATTTTCGTATCGCCAATCATCAATGCTTCTGCAGAATCAATATTAAGCTCTTTGACTAATTGCAACAGCATATCAGGCGAAGGCTTAGATTGCGCATCATCACTTGTTCGTGTGGCGCTAAAATAGTGGCCAAGTTTTGTTTCAGTCAATAGCCTCTCAAGGCCTGCTCTGCTTTTACCTGTCGCGACCGCTAAAATAACCCCTTTAGCTTTTAACCTTGCCAATGTCAGTTCGACATCGGCAAATAAAGGCGTAGGTGTAACATCAACATGTTTATATTGATGCTTATATCCGGCGATTAAATCAGGATATAGGTTGGCATTATCAGGGAATAAAGTCGCCACAGCGTGTTCGAGTGATAAGCCAATAATATTTTTAATAGCTTCATCACTTGGTGGCTCTAAACCACAACTTACTGCAGCTTGATGCATACAGTTGACAATTTTAGTCACCGAATCCATGATGGTGCCATCCCAATCAAATATCACTAATTTATAATTTTTCACGATTTAGCTGCGCGTAATGTTTTTATGCAATTTGTTAAGGTCTTATCAAGTGGCGCTTCAACACGCATGGTTGTTTCGTTTTTAGGATGATAAAAACTCAAATCATGTGCGTGTAAAAATAGTCGGTTTAAACCAATTTTGCGCATGCCGGCATCAAATGCTTGGTCGCCGTATTTATCATCACAGGCAATAGGGTGACCTTGGCACTGGGTATGAACACGAATTTGGTGCGTTCGCCCTGTTACTGGTGAGGCTTGCACTAACGAACATTCATCAAAACGTTCAAGGACTTTAAAGCGAGTGTGTGACGGTTTACCCTCTTCACTGTTATCTACTCGCACTATACGCTCCCCTGACTGCAAGGTATTTTTGCGTAAGCCCTCTTTTACATTCTTAGTTTTAGACTCCCACTGGCCATCAACAAGTGCCCAGTAGTTTTTTTCCATGGTTTTTTCACGCAGTTGCTCATGTAAGCTCGTCAATACAGAGCGACGTTTAGCAATTAATAAACACCCAGAAGTGTCACGGTCGAGTCGGTGGACTAGTTCAAGGCTGCGCTCTTGTGGCCGTAATGACCGCAAGGCTTCAATTAAGCCATAACTTAACCCACTGCCGCCATGTACAGCCATACCTGAAGGCTTGTTAATCACAATAAGGTATTGGTCTTCAAATAAAATAGCCTCTTCCAGCTGCTTCACTTTATCAAGCTTATTTGGCACAAAGTCGTCTTGACGCTCAGCTATTTTAATTGGTGGGATACGTACCACATCATCAAGTTGAAGTTTATATACAGGCTTAATACGTTTTTTGTTAACCCGTACCTCACCTTTACGGAGAATTTTATAAACAGCGCTTTTAGGCACCCCTTTTAAATGGGTAATAAGAAAGTTATCAATCCGTTGACCTAGGTGGTCTTCGGTAATCGTGACGAAAGATACTTGTAAGCCGGTTTTTTCTGACATTGCCTAATCACTGATTTAAGTAAAATAATTTAGTTGCTAACACGGTTATAATAGTGGGATAATCACCAGTGCAAAATAGTATTTGCAATAACAACGGTGCTTTTTAACACATTAAGACATTCGTGATGCACATTCTAGGTAATTGATCATACAGATCCGAGATAAGTTTTCCAAAGCTTTTATACAGACCTAGTTTGCACGTGCGTTCAATTAACGACGGTGCGCGTAATATATCGTAAGTTAAGTTTGAGCATGAACAGCCTTAATTGCAGAAAATAAAAGCAATTTGAACAGATAATTTGTCTGATCGTGACGGCGTTAAACGCCGTTCAGCAGATGTGCTGTAAGTAAACAAGTAAATTTAAAAATGGTCGACTCTGGACAAGACACCAATACGATGCTGTAAAACAGCCGCTAGTTTTGTCGCTATTATGAACCTAATAACGTAAAAAACGTTATTGTCAGCCACAACCATAAAGTCACTTGTAAACAAATACAGCACCAAGCTCCGCCATATATCCAGTCGTGAGACTGCATAAAAACAAGCGACAGGAGCAACTGAACAGGCGAAAAAATTCGTCATGTCAGCGACATAACACAGTAGAGTAACAATATGAAACGTATGCTAATCAATGCGACGCAGCAAGAAGAAATGCGCGTAGCACTGGTTGATGGCCAGCGCCTGTATGATTTAGATATCGAAAGCCCGGGTCACGAACAAAAAAAAGCCAATATTTACAAAGGCAAAATCACACGTATTGAACCGTCATTAGAAGCAGCCTTTGTTGATTACGGCGCTGAACGTCACGGTTTCCTTCCTTTAAAAGAAATCGCACGTACTTACTTCCCACAAGGTTACACTTTCCAAGGTCGTCCGAACATTCGTGACGTAATCAAAGAAGGTCAAGAAGTGATCGTACAAGTTGATAAAGAAGAGCGCGGCCAAAAAGGCGCAGCACTAACCACCTTTATCAGCGTTGCCGGCAGCTACTTAGTACTTATGCCTAATAACCCTCGCGCTGGCGGTATTTCACGTCGTATCGAAGGTGATGAGCGTACTGAACTAAAAGAAGCATTAAGCCGTTTAGAATTACCTAAGGGTATGGGCTTAATTGTACGTACAGCGGGTGTGGGTAAATCGTTTGAAGAACTTAACTACGATTTAAAAGCATTGCTTGTACACTGGGATGCCATTCAACAGGCATCAAACTCTGGCAAAGCACCGTTTTTAATCCACCAAGAAAGCAACGTGATTTTCCGTGCTATTCGTGATTATTTACGCCGTGATATTGGTGAAATCTTAATTGATAAACCACGTGTATTTGAAGAAGCAAAAGCACACATTGAACGTTTTCGCCCTGACTTTATGAGCCGTGTAAAGCTTTACTCTGGCGAAGTACCACTGTTTACGCATTATCAAATTGAAAGCCAAATTGAATCTGCTTTCCAACGTGAAGTGCGTTTGCCTTCAGGTGGCTCAATTGTAATTGACCCAACCGAAGCACTTACTTCTATCGATATCAACTCATCAAAAGCCACAAAAGGCGGTGATATCGAAGAAACAGCACTGAACACAAACTTAGAAGCCGCAGACGAAATTGCCCGTCAATTACGTTTACGTGACTTAGGTGGATTAATCGTTATCGACTTTATCGATATGACACCACCACGCCATCAACGTGAAGTAGAAAACCGCTTAAAAGATGCTGTTAGACCAGATCGTGCCCGCGTACAAATTGGTAAAATTTCACGCTTTGGTTTACTTGAAATGTCACGCCAGCGCTTGCGTCCTTCACTAGGTGAGGCAAGCCAAGGGCCATGCCCTCGTTGTAGCGGCCAAGGGACTATTCGTTCAAACGAGTCGATTGCGTTATCAATTTTACGTTTAATCGAAGAAGAAGCGATTAAAGACAATACAGCGCAAGTTAATGCGCAAGTGCCTGTTGCTGTTGCCGCTTATCTATTAAACGAGCAACGCCGTAGCGTACACCGCATTGAAAAACGCCACAGCTGTGATGTAGTGATCATTCCAAATCAACACATGGAAACACCACACTACGAAGTTATGCGTTTACGTAAAGATGAAACACTTGAAACTGTAAGCTATGACCAAGTTGTAGCACCTGAGCCAGAAGTGTTTGAAACATCGAAGACGCCAACTGTTGCAGTACGTGAAGAGCCGAGATTGAAAGGTGTTGTAATGCCATCAAGTCCAGCTCCTCAAACAGCTGAAACACCAGCACCAGCACAAAAAGCAGCAGTAAGTGCTAATGAGCAAGTGGGTTTACTGGCTAGCATTGGCAATTGGTTTAAATCTTTATTTGCTGACTCAGGTGAAAAACAAGAGCCAGAGAAGAAAGAGCAAACTAATAAATCGAATACCCGTAATAACCGCAATCGTAACAATGATGGTGATAACCGCCGCCGAAATAACCAACGTCGTCGCAACAATTCACGCAATAAACCTCAAAACGAGCGAAATGAACGTCCTACTGAGGAAGCATCAACGACAGATACTGGTAACACAGAGCAAAAAGAGAATAGAAACGAAAACCGCAATAAGCGTCGTCGTAATTCAAACTCTCGTAAACGCAACGAAAACCGTACTGACGATAAAAAGCCTACAGCTGATGTTAAAGAGCCTGTAGAGAATAAAGACGCTAACGTTGAAAAAACTGAGCAAAAGCCAAAAGCACGTCGTCAACGCCGCAACGTTCGTAAGAAAGTTCGTGTGCAAAATGATGATAATGCAGCAGTAGATTCAGCAACAACGGAACAAGCTGTATCACAACAGCCTGCTAAAGCTGCTGAAGAAAAGCCTGAAGCTAAACCTGTTGTTGACATTGAGCAAGTTGAAACACAGCCAAATGTAAGCAAAGAGAAAGCACCTGAAGTACCAAAATCAGAGCCAGAGCACACTGCTGCTCCTGAGCAAGATGCATCAGCTGACGAAGAGCAAGGGCAAACACGTACTCGTTCACGCCGCTCACCACGTCACTTACGTGCTGCAGGACAACGTCGTCGCCGCCCTGAGCAAGGTGAAGAAGGCAATGAAACACAAGGTACTCAACCGCCTGCGTTTATTCCAGTAGCAGATCAAGCAGCAGCCGAGTATGAAGCTGAGCTTAAAGCTAAATCGGAAGAAACAGCAACTGATGCATCAGAGCAAGTAGAACAAGCGCTTGCCACAGAAGACTTGGCAAAAGTTGAGGCCACGACAGAAGCACCTTCTGCAACTGAAGAAGCACCTGCTGCAACTGAAGAAGCTCCTGCTGTAACTGAAGAAGCACCTGCTGTAACTGAAGAAGCACCTGCTGCAACTGAAGAAGCACCTGTTGCAACCGAAGAAGCACCTGTTGCAACCGAAGAAGCACCTGCTGCAACTGAAGAAGCACCTGTTGCTACTGAAGAAGCGCCTGCTGTAACTGAAGAAACGCCTAGTGTAACTGAAGAAGCGCCTGTTGCAACTGAAGAAGAAGCACCTTCTTCAACTGAAGAAGCACCTGCTGTAACTGAAGAAGAAGCACCTGTTGCTACTGAAGAAGCACCTGTTGCTACTGAAGAAGCACCTGTTGCTACTGAAGAGGCGCCTGTTGCAACTGAAGAAGCACCTGCTGTAACTGAACAAGCACCGGTTGCTAATGCAAACAGCAAAACAATAATTGCTGCCGGCCATGCAAGTGCGCCAATGGCACAACCAACTGCTGTTGCTGATAGCGAAGTTGCCCACACGCCTAAAGCGATGGCACACGACAAACGTGAAGCTATTCCTGATAGTGGTCTACGTGCCGGCTCTATCAAGCCAGCTGGTCGCGCAAGCGCTGCAATGACTAAAACCATGAGTGCTGATTAACGCCTTTGGTTTAGCTAAAAGCACAGTAAAAAGCCGCGTTAATGAAAATTAACGCGGCTTTTTGTTTCTCAAATTTTCTTTTCTCTAATTAATATTATAGCGGCCGAGCTTATACGCTGTTTTACCTAAACTAATCACATGTTTTTAAGTGATCAATTCTCCACCATTTAGGCAACTTCGAAATATAAGAATGAGATTGTGGCGCCAAGCCTTGGCGATTTGGAGAATCAAAAGTTCCAAGCGCAATTGCTACTGTCGGCTTATCGTCAATCGCACCAATTGTACTTCCACATTGAGAACAAAAAGCCCTGCTCGAGTACTCAGATGAGCGCCACACTGTTGGCAAGCCACCTGGGCCTGTCCACTCTATTTGTTCTTTTGATAACTCAATCCACACGAATGACGCTGGCATTGTTTACACGAACAGGTATGTGAAGCCAGCTTTGTCGCAGTAACAAGGTAGCGGATATAGCCACACAAACAGCCACCTTCAAAAACCTTTGGCTGTTTCATGACTGTAAAACCTTCTTTAAATCTTCGGGAATAGGCATAGGTTTTAATGGATTAACATTAGAGCCACCAGTATTGCCCATTGGCACCCAAATCTTAGAAAATAATAACGACGCTATAATCCTGGTTACTTGGCCAAATACATCTCTAAATTTATGCTGCTTCAAGCCAACTTTAAGCATCCACCAGTGAGATTTAGTATGGGGAATTATATAACGCTGACCAAGAATATGAGCTCGTTCTAAATGATAAAAAGCAGCATCAAATTCATTAAGCATGTATAAACGAATTCCTGCATCCATTTCAAAGCAAAACGCATCTTTTAGTGTTTGTCGCATTCCATTACCTTGCTTTTTATGCGTAGTTTAATAAAAATATTTTTATTGGCTAAATAATAATCCAGTTCCTGTTTTCTATCAATGAGTAAGTAAGGTTCACATTTTATCTAAATACTCATTCCAGCATCTATTCAGAAGTTCACAGAGTTCAAATTAATTTTTTATAATAAATGGAAGCTTCAGGAAAGCACTCTCGCAGAGGTAGTCTGTTATGGTTCAGTATAGGTATCACATTCAAAAATATGCATAAAAGTTGGCTAAATATTGGAAAAATTAGCCAACTATTTTCAGTGAATTATATTAGCTTTCACTTTTAAAAGTTTTACCTATACTAACGAGCTCATCTGTTTGCTCATTTGAAATTGGATAAATCGATTTAATATTACACTTCCCAGCAAAATTCCCTGCACGAGAAATTGAATCACTTTGTTTATAAATAGCTAAACTTGAAGTTCGGTTTATTTGAATATCATGTGAGTTATTCAAATCTATACATGTTCCATTCGTTTGTATAAGGTAGTCTTTGTCATGTACAGCTGTGATTATAAGATAGTTATCTGAAAGAGACTTCCAGCCACTAAACTTAAAGCCTTGGACACTATCTTCGCTTGATAAATTTTCATTTATGACAAATTGACCGTATTCAATATCCTTTTCACTTAATGACATTGTTGTTGACGTACATCCCATTGTAAAAACAGAGATCAAAGCAATAGTAAATATATTTTTCATCTTCTCTCCTTATTTGTTAAATACTTGGCGATTTTTAGTTAACAGCAAAAACAAAAATAACGCTTTTCACCGAAAAGTGAAAATAGCTAAATATCATATATTTAAATAAACTTCACAGCTAAAAAGCTGTATTAAAAGTAGCTGTCGTACCTATAATTATCATTAATTATTGTCTATTTCAAGAAAACCAGCAACTTTATTAAGTTAAAATTAACATGTAGTTTAAATTTGTTGAATAATTTTGCACTGACCTTAGTTTGTAGCTGGTACGTTCCTCACCTCTCAAAATAATATTAGCAAGTCAGAGCGACATGATTTATTGCAATAAAAAACGAGTAAAAAGCGAAAACACGCTTAAAACTAGTATAAAAAAAGCGAAGTGCATACACTTCGCTTTAATTTAACTCAAATCAATCTTAAAACTTACCGCTTATGGCTTAAAGATCTAGTCTTCACTTTCCATAAACCGTTGTAATTGATCTTTAAGGTTAGGCGGTATGCCTTTAATCACTAACGTATCAGTGGCTTCGTTATATGTGACACGCTCTCCCAAGTGCTTACGTTCAAAGCTTATACTCACACCACCACCAAGACCCGAGAATTTAACCATGCTGGTCACGGTTTTTTTATCAACTGGGAATGACTCTTCTAAATCGTAGCTTTGCTCTTTGCAAAAACTATCGAATGGGTTGTCATCACCTTTTGTGAGTGCTTGCGATAATTCACTGACATTGGCATCTTCACCTGTAGTTACACAGTCATTACAGTAATCAAACACTTGTTTGCGTAAGTCATCTTTCTCTGACTTATCAAATTGCTGCTCAGATAAATAATCTTCAACGGCGTTAAGCATAGCTTGGCTTTGCTGTTTTGGATCAATGCCTTCTTCACACCCTAAAAAGTCTAAGAAAAAGTCAGCAACTTTTCGCCCAGCACGTCCTTTGATAAAGGAAATATAACGGTTGTCGTCAGCTTGGGTATCCCAACCGGTTAAATCAATCCGCGCAGCAAGCTGCATCCGCGAAATATCTAAGTGGCGTGATGAGGCTAAATCAAGCTCTGAGGTAATAGAGTAATGCTCTTTAATGTTGATCATGGCAATCAACATATAATCAGTGGCAACATACTGGTAATGGCAAAAAATTAAATAACCAGTTTCATTAAACGCGTACTTATTTAACTCTTCTTTTAATACCGTTGTTGCTTGCTCTGTCATGTGCCAAAAACCAAGCTCGTCATTGCGGTAGCTTTGCATGGCTGACGCAACAACACTGTTTTTATCGCCACTAAAAGCACAGTAACCCTTGCCAGGTTTACCATTGTAAGCGTGATGTAATTGCTCGATAAATACTGCAACTTTATCATTAACAGCCATTTCATCATTGCGTAAATGGATCTGCGTATCGTCGTCTTTTTTGTCTACATAATGAACGACTAACTTTTTAACATCTATTGTCATCTTTGTTTTTCACGCCTCTGGTGTTAAAATACGAGAATATAACTCTTTTATTGAACCAACTGATGCCAATCTTATCAAAATATTCTAATGATGAAGTAGAACAAATCGTCGATCAGCTCATTGATGTGTTAACTGAGCACAATGCGCCGGTTGATTTAAGTCTTATGTGTTTAGGAAATTCTATCACGCATATCTTAAAAGAGCATGTACCAACAGGGAAAAGACAAGCCGTTGCTGATAACTTTGCCAAAGCATTAGCGCAATCGGTTAAATAACTTATATGAATTTATCGCAGCACAATCAGTTTTCGTCTAAAGCGAGTCAATTACTAAGCTGGGGGCATTGGTTTACCTTTGCTAATATCGGCTTAGTATTATTTATTAGTTTAAGCTACTTATTTGCCGATTCGCCACCGACAACTGTAATGGGCACTGTGTATATGTTGGTGACTTGGCTTAGCCACACCAGCTTTATCACGTTTATTGCATTTGTGCTGACGGTTTTTCCTCTGAGTTTAGTGTTTCCTTACCCGCGGCATATTCGGGGTATGGCAGCAGTACTGGCTACCTTTGGTGCCTCCTTGCTTACCCTAGACGCCTACGTTTATTTTAATTTAGGATATCATCTGAGTAGCTCGGCACTGCCTGAAATCGTCACTCTGTTATGGCATCGTCTCACCAGCTCGCCAGCCCTAACGACTTTATTAGCTGGCGGTATTGTTATGCTAATTTTAGCGTTTCAATTATTAGTCAGTAATTATACTTGGCACCATTTAGCACGCTTAAAGCAGTATAAATTTGGCCGTTACGCCACTTCGCTTTTAGTCACCTGCTTTGCCCTGAGCCACAGTATCCATATTTGGGCCGATGCCAACCTTGAGTTTGACATCACCAAGCAAGATAACGTTTTACCATTATCATACCCAACAACAGCAAAAAGCCTGCTAGCTAAAAACGATTTACTCGATATTGAAAGTTACAAACAAGCGCATAATGTTAGGCTATCAAATCAAAATATAAATTATGCTTTGCCAGCCCCACTGCCACGTTGTGAGTCAACCCCCAATGCCGGCAGCACCATTTTAGTGTTTGCTGATAACGAATCATTGTCTAAGTTTGCTGATAAACATAATGATTGGTATCACACTGAGCACTTTTTACAGCCCGTAAATAGCCAAGATACACTGTTTAGCTTAGCGTATGGTTTGCCTGCTTATTACAAGCCAGCTTTATTTACTCAGCAATCACTTCCAGCTTGGCATAATAAGCAACGAAGCTTAACGGTAACCGGGTTTGCTGATTTTGACTTTATTAACGATGCAGCCACGAACAATGTAGCGATACGTATTATTAATGCAGAACAAACCGATATTGCATCACTGTCATTCGATGAACAAACGCATGTTTATGCATTTAGTTTAGCTAAAAATAGCAATGACGTTGTCACAACTTCACGGCTTTACAGCTCAGACAAAAAAATCACACAAGTCGAAGGTCTTATTCAGCCAAGCGATATCATTGCTACGAGCATAGGCGAATACTTAAACTGCTCTGATATAGCGACACAAAGCATGTTGGGTGTTAATTTATATGACAAAAAAGACGATACTGGTGTGACCTACTCGCAAGGTGTGTTTATTGCTTACAAAAAGGATCGCATTACATTAATTGATTCTGACGGCAACTATAAAAACATCTCTGCGGCGCAAGGCTTTTCTATTGAACAAGGGTTAGATATTCCATTTTTAGTACAAAGCATTAAAAAGTTAAAAACCTTTACTCAGTAACCAACGTTTAGCAAAGCCACTGTTGTTAATTTATACGTGGCTTTGTAATACTTACCTTGTGATTTACCGAATTTGGGTTATATTTCATAAGGGATCCAAGCATGGAAGCTCATTATGAGAACATACCTTTTAAGTTTTTTATTTTTCATCCTCGTGACAGTATTTTCTGCCCAAGTCCTTGCCACTAAAACGCATTACTATAAATGTACAACAGACCGAGGTACTGTATTTAGCCAATTCCCTTGTGGCTCCAATGCGACAGAGCACAAAATAAAACAAACCAATGTTGCATTTTCAGATCCTAACGCCAACCATGTTAAAACGCTTAACACACTGGAAAAAGAACAGATCGTTCGTAACCTCAATGCACAAATTCGCAGTCAAAATCACCAACTAGATATTCTTTCACGCGACAGAGATCGCGCTGAGTTTAATCAGCAACAGCGCTTGAAACGAATACTCAGTGACAGCGAAACAAAAAGAATTAGCAAAGATATAAAAAAACAGCTCAAGGCAATTAATAAACGCTATGCTAGAGATGTCAAAACAGTTGAAAAGCAACTAACCAAACTTGAAAAAAAGCTAAAACGTTATGAATAAGCTATTGGGTTTTACTATTTTTTAGCATACTCTTAACAAGTATAGAGTAAAAACTCTATGTCGTTTTTTAGGAGTACTCTCACATGCACGCACACACAATTGCTGAGTTCATATTAAAAGGCTTTAAAAAGCACTATCAATTATTCCAACAAATTACCGCCGAGGCACCTGTCGCCTTTGCTTCACAAAATTGGCCACAATTACATGAAATAAGCCGGCTTAGAATAAGTCACTATGATGAACGCGTAAACGAAACCATCACACATTTAAAAACGGCACATTTAACCCTTAGCGAGCAACTGGATGAAGAATTATGGCTCGCCAGTAAACAACATTACCAACAGTTTCTGCAATTTCACCCTCAAGCAGAGCTTGCAGAAACATTTTATAACTCGGTATTTTGTCGGCTTTTTCATCGTCGCTACTTTAATAATGATTTTATTTTTGTCGAAACATCGCTTGCTGATGCACCTGCTTTACCGATTGAAGCGGAGTACAGAAGTTACTTCCCCGTTATTGATGGGCTTAAACCGACCATCCGTAAAATAATAGAGCAGTTTGACTTTAAGGCTGATTTTGTTGATCTAGAGCGTGATATTCGCTTGCTGGTAAAGGCGTTTTATAAACAAGCACCGGATACCCATCACAGCGCATGGCAAATGCGCTTTGATATACTGCAAACCCCCTTTTATCGCAACAAAGCAGCCTATATTGTTGGTCGAGTAGTTTCAAGCAGTGGTATTCAGCCTTTTATCATTCCTGTTTTACACCATAATAATGACGGGCTTTATTTAGATGCCCTACTGACCAACTCATCTCAAATGCGGGTGATTTTTGGCTTTGCTCGTGCTTACTTTATGGTTGAAACGCATGCACCTTCCGCATTGGTACGTTTTTTAAATCAATTAATGCCAAATAAAACATTGGCAGAGCTCTATAATGCCATTGGTTTTCATAAGCAAGGCAAGACAGAGTTCTACCGAGAGTTTCTTGGCCACTTAGGACGCTCTAAAGATGATTTTATCATAGCCCCAGGAACGCCAGGTATGGTGATGATGGTGTTTACCCTTCCCTCATTCGGTTATGTATTTAAAGTAATTAAAGATAAATTTGGCGAAAGCAAACCATTTGGCAGAGACACCGTTCTTAAACGCTATCAACTCGTTAAAAGCCATGACCGTGTTGGCCGCATGGCTGATACCATAGAGTATTCGAACGTCGTATTTCCTTTATCGCGCTTTGACGATAAGTTACTCGTACAGCTTAAAGTCACCATTGGTGAGTCAATGGTGATTGAAGATGATTTAGTCATTATAAAGCACTTATATATTGAGCGACGTATGACCCCGCTGAACTTATTTTTAGAAACAGCCACTGAGGAAGAGGCGACAACGGCAATCACAGAATATGGCCAAGCCCTCAAAGAAATGATTGCGGTTAATATATTTCCCGGTGATATGCTGCTTAAAAACTTTGGTGTCAGTAACCATAAACGTATCATTTTCTATGATTATGATGAAGTGCAATACCTAACAGATATGAATTTTAGAGCACTACCAAAAGCCAAAAGCTATGATGATTATTTAACAGATGAACAAAGTTACTCAGTTGCGCCGCAAGATGTATTTCCTGAACAACTCTGTACTTTTGTTATGCCTAACCCGCGTTATAAAGCTATTTTCACCCAGGCACACCCTGAGCTTTTGGATGTAAACTATTGGCAACAAGCGCAAAAAAATATAACAAACGGTATCGTTAGCCACATTTACCCTTATCCTCACACACAACGTTTTATCCAGTACTGGTAAACGCAAGGACACACAATGAACATTAGTAAGATAGATTTAAATTTACTGGTTTACTTAGACACCCTACTGCGCGAATGCAATGTCACTCGTGCCGCAAACCAACTCAATATCACTCAGCCTGCAATGAGCAATGGCCTAAAACGGTTACGCAACTTATTTAACGATCCTATTTTAGTACGCACCAGTGATGGCATGGTACCTACCGAACGCGCTATTGAGTTACAGCCAGTGATCCGTGGAATATTAATGACCCTAGAAGAAACGCTGGCGCCTAATAGGGAGTTTGAAGCAAGCCAAAGTAAACGTGTGTTCAGGATCATGGCCAGTGACTACGCCGCCAGCACACTCGCTCCACGACTACTAAGTAAATTACATGAAGAAGCCCCTGACACCACCTTGGATATTCTCACACCCAGTGATGTCACCTTCCACGATGTAGAAAATGGTAAAGTAGACATGGCAATCAATCGCTTTGAAAACCTACCCCAATCGTTTCACCATAAACGCATTTGGAAAGACAGCTTCTGTTGCTTAGTTAAAGCCGATAATCCCATAATCGAAAGTTTTAGCCTAGATAGCTATTTAAAAGCTCGCCATATATGGGTAAGTAAGACAGGCTTTGGTGTTGGCGTGGGCATGGATCCAAAAGATGTGCAAAAGCTTGGCTGGGTTGATGAGGCCCTTGCTCATTTTGGCAAACATCGCAATATTGCCACTTTTACTCGTAACTACCACGTCGCTATTCACTTAGCGAAAGAGCAAAACTTAGTCGCGACGTTGCCATCAAAAGCCGCAAATATTTATTTAGACGACCCTGGCTTGACCATTTTAGAGCCGCCTTTTCCCATCCCACCATTTGAGTTAGACATGATATGGAGCCCGCTACTTCATCGCGATGCCAGCCATATTTGGCTCAGACAAAAAATAGCTGAAGTGGCTGATGAGCTTAAATAACCTGAATTTTGGATAATAAATCAAAATATAGTGAATCTCTTAACCAAAGTTCAGGTTAATTAAAACAATTACATAACTGTTTGTAAAATTTGCGAGTAGAGTAAGCTGATAAAATTAAAAACACACATCGAACAAATTAAAAATTAATAAATATCAAATGGTTAATTTAATTTTTCCATCTGGAATGCGCCTTGCTTTAAGTTAAATGACATTTAATTCATTTAACTTAAAGAGGTCATTATTATGAATACCCATCAAGGACAAGAAGCGAATCATATCACTGACATTATCCAAGTAATGAACAGCGGCATCGACTTTTATGAAAAAGCACAGGACAAAGTTGACGACCCCGCCGTAGGCGCACTTTTTCAACGTATGATAGATGCCCGTAAAGTAAGTGTAGAAAGCCTACAACCCTATGCTATCAATGAAAAAGGTGAGCGCGAAGATGGCTCATCATTTGCTGTTGAAGCACGTCGTGCATATACGTCTTTAATCACTAAGTTCAGTTCAGACAACGATCAAACTTACGTTAAAGAGCTTGAAGAAGTGGAAGATAAAACATTGGAAGAAATTAAAGCCGCTATGAAAAAGCCACAGCCACATGACTGTGAAGCGGCATTATCTAAAGTGTTATTGACAATGCAAAGCTGCCATACAGAAATGAGCCGCATGCAACAAAAGCACTAATATAATTCGTTAAGCCAAAGCCCAACTTCGCGTTGGGCTTTTTATAAATAAGAACAAGAAAGAAAACTAATGACTCTATTTACCCAAACGCTACATTAGCAAACACGGCGGTCATTAAAATTGGGCAGACAAAACGGATATACTGAGCAAACCAAAATTTAAAGCCGCTGCTTGCTTGGTGTAGTTGGTTACCACGGTGCCACAACCAGCCTACTGTTATAAAGTAAAACAACCCCATTAATGGTAGCTGATATTGCGTCAGCACCATGATCACTAGACCAAATAACCAGTCAAAGTTAAAGATGATTAATGACGATGCAGCCAATACCGTTAGACTAACCATTAAGGTCGCGGATTTACGCTCAACTTGATGATTTTCAACTAAGAAGGCCACAGGGATTTCAGTTGATGAAATGGTCGAGGTCAGTGAGGCTATCGACATGAGTACGAAAAACAATAATCCAACCGCTAAACCTATTTCACCCATGGTATTAAATAGCTGGGGCAAAATTGCAAAAATAAGCTGTGCTTCGCCAACGAGTTTGCCATCACTAAATACTTGTACTCCGTTATGCTGAGCCACATAAATTGCAGGGATGATTAACAAACCTGCTAAGAATGCGACACCAGTATCAAGTAGTGCTACTGAGGCCGTTAATCGAGGTAAATTGGCATCAGGCTGTAGGTAAGAGCCATAAATCATCATACAGCCCACACCCAATGATAGGGAGAAAAACGCCTGCCCCATAGCCGCTATAATTAAATTAGGATCAAACACTTGGCTAAAATCAGGAACCAAGTAGGCGGCAAAGCCTTCACTTGCGCCATCAAGCGTGGCAATGTAAAAAATTAAACCAACTAATAAAACCAACAACATAGGCATTAAGCGACGAGACCAGGTTTCAATTCCTGATTTAACCCCTCGCAAAATGATGCTTGCAGTCAGAATGAGCATTAGCGGCGTAAATACAAAATTACGCGCTGTAGAATCTGTTTGTAGAAACTGACTTACCTGAGTAAAACCAAGAAAAGTAGCAATGGGTTCAAGGGCATAGGCTATCATCCACCCGGCAACAATCGAATAAAAACTTAGCATTACTATTGCCCCTGCTAAGCCTAAATAGCCAGCAGCGGCCCCTACTTTTGGCGCTTGATCTTGCCATGCGTTTTTAAGTGCTTTAACTGGATTCGCTTGGGCTTGATGACCTAAAAATAGCTCTGTGTATAATGCAGGCACGGCCAATAAAAATATCACGATAAAATAAACCAGTAAAAACGCACCGCCACCGTGATTCGCCGCTTGCGTAGGAAAGCCCCAAATATTACCTAAACCAACCGCAGCGCCAGACGCCGCCAATACAAAACCAAGTCGGCTTTGAAAACCATCACGCAATTGTGCCATACATCTACTATCTGTTATTATTTTTCATTAATGTGAATTAAACCATATTTCACAGCGACTGAGTAATAAATTTACCTACGCATGCTTGAACCACAATCAAGTGCGCAATTTATACCCAACTTGTTTCTTTTCACTGCTAATAACTGGACGCTATGGCTAATCAATATTTCGATCAACACCTTACAGTAGCTTCATGTAGCGCTGAAGATATCAATACTCAATGCGTTTTGCTATTAAACGCAGAGCATATTAATCTTGCACAGTTCTCATTAGCAGCATTATTAAGCCCTTTCGAATTAGCAATTATTGAGCGCAGAAAAAGCAGCAAAGCAAAACAAGAATACCTCGCCACTCGGCTATTACTTAAATTTTTAGTTAAACACTGTTTTACAGAATTTGCAGGTACTCCCGCTAATCAAATCAGCTCTGAATTTGATGAGCAAAGCAGTAAACTTTTATTGCATATACAAAATAGCGATACGGTACTGAGCAGTTGTCTATCACACTCAAATGGTTTTGTTGGAGCAGCGCTGAATATTGAGCAGATCGAATTTGGTTTTGATATAGAAAAAATCAGTTTAAAACGCCCGTTTGAAAAACTAGCAAAGCATTTTTATCATCAGCATGAGGTAGACTTGATAACCGAAACTGATAAATATGCTGCCCAGCGCTTTTTTAGAATTTGGACCTTAAAAGAAGCCTTAGCTAAAGCAACCAGCCGCCCTATTGCTCAGTTACTCAGCCCCAATGTTTTCAACGAACTTACAACGGCTAATTTAACTGCCAAAAGTTGTGAATTTAAAGGCTTTGATATAACTATCATCAATAAAAAAAGCACTGACTGGCAGTGCTTTTATATTGATGATTTAAGTCAATTAAGCGGCGCTTTCTAGTTCAAGTAAGCGGCTGTGAATGGCTTGAACAACTAAGTCTGATTCAGCTTGTTCAACTAAAAAGCATAAATTGTGCTTACTTGCACCATGACAAATTAAACGAATATTAAAATCGCTAAGCACATTCATTAAATTAACTTCTTGTTGGCGCAGCTGAATTTCAGAACCTATCAGCGCCACCAGTGTTAAGTTGTTTTCAACCGACACATGACAAAATTCAGCCAGTTTATCTAAACACTCTTGATCTAGCTCAGGGCGAGAAGCATTCGGCGCATTATCTAGCGTAATTGCCACACTAATTTCAGAGGTTGTTACTAAATCAACTGAGATATTAAACTCACTTAATATAGTAAATACACGGGCTAAGAAACCACTAGCTAAAAGCATTTCAGGGCTTTTTAAGGTCAACAAAATTTGGTTTTTACGTTGTGTTACTGCACGAATACCAGGTACTTGTGATTTTTCACGTTCGATCCACGTACCACCACGCTCAGGCTCACGACTTGAACCTACAAACACACTAATATGGCTTCTACTGGCGGGTAAAATAGTCGCTGGGTGCAATACCTTTGCACCGAATGTTGCCATTTCTGCGGCTTCATCAAAACTTAAACGGGCAATAGGCGTTGCTTTTACACACAAACGCGGATCAGTGCTGAATATGCCTACAACGTCCGTCCAAATATGTACGCTTTTTGCGTTAATGGCTTCAGCTAATAACGCCGCACTGTAATCAGAACCACCACGGCCAAGGGTGGTTGTTTGCCCGTGTGCATCACTGCCAATAAAGCCTTGGGTAACCACAACATGCTCTTTTAATAATGGGATTAAGTGCGCTTTTGCTGCACTGGCCGTTGCTGCAACATCTGGGGTTGCTTTTGAAAACTGGCTATCTGTTTTTAACACTTGGCGTACATCAAAACGTACCGCGTCTAAGCCATTTAAACGCAGCACTTGAGTGAATAAATAAGACGATAAACGCTCACCAAAACTTAATAGTTCATCATGTTGTTGCTTTGATTTGAGGGGCTCGCTGGCAAGTGATTTAAAAGCTTTAATCGTCTCGTCAAAGCCATGGGCTAAATCTGCATCGAGTGATAACTCATTCAATATTGCTTCTTGAATAGCAATCACGCCCTCTATGTGTTCGCTACGCTCTGAAGCTGGTAACGCTTTATTGCATAAAGCGACAAGATGGTTTGTTACACCGGCGCTGGCACTCACTGCTACAACGCGTACGGTGTTATCAGCTACAATAATTTCACTGCAACGGCTCATAGCGTCAAAATTAGCCACGCTGGTGCCACCAAATTTAGCCACTACGTAATCTGATTTTGTATTGCTTATTTGTTGCGTGTTATTTGTAACTACTTGGGTATTCATGTCGTCTCCTGTTGTGGCATTCAACCACGATAATACAAGAAGAACTCGGCAAGGGGGTGCTTGATAAGAAAAGTCCACTGCCAGAAGCTCTCCACCTAAATTGGTGACAGTTTTGAGGATTCAGCCCCATAAACCGAAAAACCACTGTGACGTCAGTTGTTCTTCTCGGCGAGTATTTCCCTCCTTAATGATCAAAAGCAAACGTCGCTTCACATTAAGTACCTAAATATCGCACCTCTTCTGAATGTTAGATTAACCAGCTTTAATAAACGGTTAAAATAACAAAGCCCACTGTTAAGCGGGCTTTGAAAGTTATCGTTTAGACGTCTAGCTGTCAAGCAATTTTATTAAATCTCGCTCGATTAAATAAAGCTACCGGCGACATATGAACCCATATAACCGACAGTATAAGCAATTAATAAATACACTGACATACGTAAATAGCTCATAAAGGTCAGCGCTTTTACTTTGCTCATAGCGATAATACCGGCGGCTGAGCCGATGATAAGCATAGAGCCGCCCACACCTGTAGCATAGGTAAACGACAGCCATTGCTGTGGACTCATTATAATATCAGCTTTGAGCAATGCAGCTGTCAGCGGCACGTTATCAACCGCAGCTGATAATATCCCCATTAAATAGTTTGCATACTGAGCAGGCATCAGTTCATATAATTTAGTGAATTGATTTAACACACCCACTTCTTTTAAAGCTCCGACTAACAACAATACACCCACAAAGAATAACAAGGTGTCGTATTCTATTTCACGAATGTAATCGATGATTTTTTTGTTTACGTCTTTTTTGCGCATTAAAAACTGGGCTGTTAAAAACATCAGCGATAAGCCGAACAAGAAGGTCAACAACGGCGGTACACTGTAAAGCACGCTAAGTGTTAATGTTGCAATAATCGTCGATAAGAAAATAACCGCTATGGTGATATCGGTTTTTTCAATACGTCGCTCTTGTTGTTTGGTAAACTCCACGGCACCATTTAAACCAAACGACAACATAATCGCCAGCAGAGCAACACTCGCCAATGCCGGTACAATAAGCAGTAGCAAATTAGCAATACTGACTTTGCCATCGAGGAAAATCATCAGTGTAGTCACATCACCGGTGATAAGTGATACCCCGCCAGAATTAACACTAAAAACGATTAAAGTAGCGTATTTAATAAGCTTTTTCGGATCGAGTTTTAACGACATCACGACTGCAAGTGAGATAAGCGTGGCGGTAATGTTGTCTGATATCGACGAAAATAAGAAGGAAAAGCCACCAATTAAAAACATCAGCTTACGTTCGCTAATGGCACTTGGCATCACTCTGTGCACAATATTTTGGATAAAACCTTTGGAGTTCAAATAGGCAACAAAAGTCATTGCAGCCATTAAAAACAACCATAGTGTGGCAATCTCTAAAATATTGTGATCAAGTTGATGTTGTATATTTTCGGGGCTTTGCCCGTTAAGCGGCGAGATAAATAAGATAATCCAGCATAAAGTGCCAAAGAAAAGCGTGGTTTTGGCCTTGTTTACATGGATAATATCCTCTATAACGATGAGCACGAATGCCAGCGTTATCAGGGTTAGGATAATTGACGTTACCATGGTATTTGAACAACCTTTAGAAAAATGTAAAAATTGCATTCTTGATGTCACTTATGTGACACGGCGCGCAGTCTAGCACCAAAGGCTTTGTAAAACTATTGCCAATTACCTATTTTATTACTAATCGCTGATACAGCCCAAAAAGAGATTTACTGGAGCGTTATGATCCCAGCTAAAAAGTTACTAAATACCCTAACCGAGCACTGGGGAATGCTAGAACTATTATTTAAACGATTTAAAATGGCTGATTTTAGCTTAAAAGACGTACAAAATGCGATCAAACAAAAACAACCAACTTGGTCAAACGAGCGTATTTACAAAGAAACCAACCGACTTTTAAATCAAGATATTATTATTCCATTAGCAAAATCGTCTCAGCTTGAGATTAACCGTGCTATTGCTGATTTTGCGACCTTTTTATTGCAAGAAGAACACTTGGGACTTGCGCAAGAGATAAGTGTATTAGTGGATGACCTTGCCCGCTTAGGCAACCGCTTAGCCAATGCCGGTGAGATTGAAGACTACGATGAATTACGCCGCTTTAGTCGGATTATGGATGATCGGGTACGTAAAATAATGAAACTGTTTGCTCACAATGAAAATGCGATTTTAAATATTGTCGAGCAAGCTAAGGCAAATAATGCCGTACAATCTTTGCAAAAGCGTTATAAAGCGGTAATTGAAGCCTTTGACGAATACATTGAGCCTATGCTCGAAATGGTGGATATTCGTGGTGATTTTCATGCTTGCTTTAGCACCATTGAAGAGCAAATAAGTACACAAATCGCGTATATCGAACGCTCAGGCAAAGCGTATCAAGATAAACGCATGTTAGAGCAATTACGTACGCGTATTTTAGAAATGCATCTTGTTGGCCGCGAGAGCTTACGTAAAAGTGCCGACATGCTTATGCCGCTGCGTGAAGAGTTACGCCGTAATAATTTGATCACCCGCCAAGCAGCGAAAGTACTAGGCTTAATTCGTAAAAATGGTGTCGACAACATGCTAAGCAGTGTGCAACCGCATTTTGTCTCTGATGCACAGCGTTTTTCACTGGGTCAACAGCGTCACATGGTGGCTTATATGGCAGGCTTGGTGGAATTTGAACACAATGAATATGAACTGCCCGACCAGCAAGATGTACCCGCTTATGCGACGCCAAATATCCCTGATTATAACAATGTTAAAACCAGCTTCAAAAAGCGTTTTAATGCTAAACGTAAAAAGCCTGAGCCTTTATTAACTTTTCTAGGTGAAAGTTACCCTGAGCTTGATGCCGATGAAATGCTGTTTTTATATCAAAAATTAATTAGCGATACTGATATTGAAATAAGCCAAAGCGACGAAAAAATGCGAGTTAAAATCGCCGGGCAACATTTCTCCCTTTTTCCATTTAATTCTAAACCTGTTGATTGCAAGTAAAAGCAAACAGGGAACGAGTAATCACTATGACCGAAATTAATTTAGATGAGCTAACACATCTACAAGCAATCAATAAAAAACTGGTAACGGGTTACCACATTAGCGAACAAGACACCTTAATGTGGCAAGAGCTTGATCAACACATTGAGCAATACAGTGCGTTATTTAACTCTCTCGGCCATGACTTGCAACACGATAGCCGTGGCTTTTATTATTTTGCCAGTGACGAGAGCACACCAAACATGGGCAAAATTTCTCGTGCAATCGCGCTCACCGTTTATATATTAATTGAGCATTATGCCAATACTGGCAAAGATCCTATGCGCGCACTATTTGATGAAGTGAACGACTTAGAATTAATGCAAACCTTAGTGCAAATGAACAAACATTTATTTGATCAGCTCGAAATTTTTTCGGGTTCAGATTTACGTAAAGACGTTTATTTACGTATGATTCGACTCGGCCTTGCCCGCGAAGTTGAAGGTGGCTTTATGTTACAAGCCCCTGTTTACCGCTACATCGATGCATTAATGGAAGTAAACGAAGAAACCTACCTAGGAGAGGGCGAGTAATGCAAAATTTATACGGCCTCAGTAAACTGGCGCTTTTAAACACCGCCGGTTACGCCAAGTGTGTTATCCCCCTTGATAAAAGCAGCTCTATTTGCGCGCCAAATAACACCGGTAAAAGTTCGGTTATTAACGCTCTGCAGTTTCCACTTATCAATGATTTACGTCTTACAGAGTGGGATGGCCATGATTTAGATGAAACCCGTAAGTTTTATTTCTCATCAGATCAATCTTACATTTTACTCGAAGCAAATTTACCGCAAGGCCCAGTGGTCATCGGTGTTGCTGGGCTAGGTAAAATTGCTGGCTACGCTCATCAGTTTTTTTGCTATCAAGGCAAGCTTGAGCTTGAGCAATACACGCAAGGCAAAACCATTATTAAGTTCACCAAGCTATTTAATCACTTAAAAGAGCAAGGTTTTAACCCGATTGAACTCAAAGCCCAAGAGCTAAACGCTTTATTAACAGGCGGCGCAACACCGTTTGATGGCGACATTAACTTAAAAATGATCCCACTTAACAATGTGCAAGACTCGGCGATTTATAAAGAAATCTTCCGTCGTATTTTAAACTTACACAAGCTCGGCGCTGCAGATGTAAAACGTTTTATGCTGCGCGTGTTTGAACGCCATATGTCAAATTCAAAAGTCGACTTTTATGAAGTATGGCGTCGCTCATTTGATAAAGTAAATCGTGCTAAACGTGAATTAAAAGCCCTTGAGTCAATGCAAGAGCCAATCAGCGCACTTGAATCAATGCTTGAAAACCAAACCGTTCTCAAAGGAAAGTTGGCCGCTTACGCCCCTAAAATTGATCAAGCGTTAATAGACTTTGATACTTACCAAGAGGCACAACTTAGTGAGCTTAACGTTGCCCTAGAAGACATTGAACACGAAAAACACGAGTTTGAACAAAAGCAGCAGCTCTACGTTCAGCAATCGCGTGATATAGAACGTAAGCAGACCCAAATTGAGCAATGGTTTTTAGACTTTAATGCCTTAAAAGCAGAGTTTGAACTGGTTAATATGGCCACGCTTAAAGTCAGCCTTGCCCAGTTAAAACAAGATTATGAGTCACTTTCGCATTCAATTAATAGTGCACAAGGGCAAAGTTTACATACCCTTGATTACCGGATCAGTGAAACCCAAAAGCAAATTAAAAGTTTAAAACTGCAACTTAAAAACCTTGAATTTAATTTGTTCACCCGCATGCGTGAGGACTTATCGCTTAAAGAAGTGGAAGAAATTTCACGTATTCTAAACCCTGATATTCTCTCGTTTGCGACCACCAGCAGCGGTGACATTGATATCAGCGATGAAGATGCATTTGGTCAGTTTTTAGAGCAATTATCTGATAACGTTAAAGGCGGCGTACTTACCCTGCCAGGCGCGACTATTAAACTGAAAAAGCTCTCCCCTGTACAGATGCAAACAGGTGAGAACAAAGAGCAACTCACAGCCCAATTAACCGCCCTTGAAAACTCTTTAAAAGAATTCAAACAACAACGTGAAGTGGCTGCAAATGTTGCTGATAAGCAAAAAGAAAAAGAAGCCCTTTACGATGAGCTAATGAGCTGTGAAAGCGCGCTAAAACGCTTTGAGCAATACGAGGTCATGCTGCAATCTATTGATGCACAGGCACTACTAAAAGAGCAGTTAGTCGCCGAGCGCGAACAAGTAAATGACTACCTCCAAGATATTCAAAAAAATAGTGGTTCAATTGCTGATAGACGCTCAATCATCAAATCGAAAAAAGAGCTTATATCACGCCAAAGCGAGCGCTTACGCCAAGTAAAAGCAGAGCGAATTGATCACACCTTAGATTTATACAGTGGCAAAGTCACCCCATACATGATTGATATACAAATCGACTTTGATAACTTAAGCGATTTAGTGCATCACTTTAATAAAGATTGCCAAGAACTACGTAACTTTGATATCAACGTACGTAATACCTATTTGCATATCTATAACGCTGGTATTACTAAATTTGATAACGAAAATGATGAGTTTACTAAATACCAAAAACTGATCAGTGCATTTCATAATATTGATAACGAACGCGATGCTGTAGAGCGCCAAGCGCGGGTTGCACTTACCGAAGTTGCAGCAACCATTAAAGGCCTACGTGAAGATTTAGATCGCTTACGCCGTGAAATGAATAGTTTTAATAAAGGCATTAGTCAGCACCGCATTTCAAACCTACAAGCGTTTAAAATTAACGTGATACCGCGCAAAATGCTGGTTGATAGTATTGATACCATTATCAGCGCTTCCAATCAGTTTGAGCATGGCGATACCCTTGATTTATTAAGCCAAGAACCTTATAGCGAAAGCGCAGTAAACGAAGCGAAAGATCACTTAATACAACTGGCCTCTGATAAGGCTGGTTTAACCTTGACCGACTTGTTTGATATTCGCTTTGAAGTGGTTAACCGTGCAGGTGAAACCGAGCATTTCGATAAAATCGACTCGGCAGGTTCTAACGGTACTCGTATTACAATTAAATTGTTATGCGGCATGTTGTTTATTCGTTACTTGTTAAGCGATCAAGAGCAAAACCTGTACCGCATCCCTATCTATATTGATGAGGCTGCCGATATCGATCCGCAAAACCAAAAAGCCATTATCGAAACAGCATTGAGTTTTGGTTTTGTGCCAATTTTTGCCTCAGTTAAGCCGCAAGTCAGTTGTGACTACATTGTGCCAATCCGTTCTGTTAAAGATGGTGCACAAAACTGGGTGGATGAAAAAGACTGGATTGAAGTGGAACATGAATAACGACTAAATAAATTCACCAGTTAATGGGTTATTCATTTTGTAAGGACTAAGCTTACGCAATAACCCTAAATTTATACTAATGTTTTAACTAAATTGACAAAAAATAACATTCCGTTGAATTATTTTTATGTTATGTTATCAAACAAATAGAGATATAAATTTGCCGAGGAGCAAACACCATGAGAAACCTACTAATTGCGGCTGCTGTATTATTACTTGCAGCATGTGCTAAAACCCCTGATGTGGATTACGATAAATCTGTTGATTTTACTAACTACAAGACCTTTGCTTGGTTACCACAAGCAACTTTAGCGAATGCAGGTAATTACCAAATTAGTCCATTAATGGAGCAACGTGTTCGTGAAGCGGTTAATACTCAGTTAGCTGCTCAAGGTATGTCACTTGTTGATATTTCTGCTGCTGATGTGCTACTTAACTACCACGCTTCAGTTGATACTAAAATCGACGTAGATACGTTTAACGTAGGCTACGGCGCACGCTGGAATTACTGGGGTATGGGCTATAACACGCAAACCACTACTCACGAATACGATGTGGGTACGCTTATTTTAGACGTAATTGACCGTGAATCTAACCAACTAGTATGGCGTGGTGCTCGCGAAGGCCGCTTACAGAAAAAGCAATCACCTGAAGAGCGTAACGAAGCAGTAAAAGAAGCTGTCGCAACTATTCTTTCTGGCTTCCCGCCTGAAAAACTAGCTGAATAATCTGCTATAAATAATGTAAAAAAAGCTCACTTTTTAGTGAGCTTTTTTGTGTCTAAACAATTTAATATTCAAACCTAATCCACTTTATATTTGTGTAGCAAGGACAAGGGAATATGACAGTAATCATCAGGAAAATGAGTTAACCGGTCTTGATGCTCAGCATCGCTTGCAACATAGTTTATCAATGCTTGTACTTCAACCACGACCTTATCGGCGTCATCTCGGTTTTGAATATAAGCATGAGCAAGGGTTAAATGAGCCTTCTGTTCACTGTAAATTGCCGTACGGTATTTAGGCCCTACATCATCTCCTTGCTTATTAATACTGTAAGGGTCAATGATTTCAAAAAAGTAATCGATTAACTTATTAAGCGATACCTTAGTTATATCAAATATTACTTTTACGCATTCAGCATAACCATCATACGCACCTTGCGTCGTAGTGTTTGTGCCATTCGCTCGCCCAGCTTGGGTGCATACCACGCCGGGCAAATGCTTAAAAAATTCTTGCACACCCCACAAGCAACCACCAGCAAAATAGACAGTTTCGAAATCAGTGTTATTAATGGTATTCATGTATTACAACCTAGCAATTGTTTAGCAGAAATAAGATTGAGCAGTTACAAAGAGAGATGATTAGCAAATGCAATTTTTTCTCAATCAGATACAATAGCGCCCTATTTTAATCACGTGCTAACCATGTACTCAATAATAAAATAACTGACGTACCTAACTGCACAACTAGAACAATTAGTATAAGCGCAAAGAGATTTTAACGTGATCAAACCTGTACACCTAGCATTACCTACCTTGTTATGTAGTTTTTCAACACTCACATTAGCTACCGAGCAAAAAAACAATACCGATGAGATTGAACAAATTACGGTGCATGCGTCAGCCACGGCCAATCAACTTCCCGTTGGAACATTTGATGCCCCAGTGTCTAACTTAGAATACGATCCACGTGTTGATTTACAATCACGTAATATGGCCGAAGCACAAGCCGATGTCACCATTCGCGGTGGTATTTTTGAAAACACCGGCTTTCGTGTTGGCAGTGCGACGCTATTCGACCCCCAATCAGGGCATTATTTTGCTGAGATCCCTATTGCTCCACAAATGCTCAGTGGCCCAGATATTTTTACTGGGGTTGAAAACGCCCTGTATGGCATGAATAGCTCTGTAGGCACAGTTGCTTTTGGTTGGACACCAATCAACACAGGCGGCAGTGCTTCTTTAGGCGTTGGTAGCAACGACTTTAATCTGCAAAGCGTGAATGCGGGCATTACTATGCCTCTTGAGGGGATGAAAGACTGGCAGTTAGGCTTTCAAGGTGAATATTCGCATTCACAAAGTGACGGCACTATAGAGTATGGCGACCATGACTTTAGCCGTGTATCAGGCCGCGTACAGCTAGTCGGCCCACAGTCACAGACCGATATCTTTTATGGCTCACAACAAAAGTTTTTTGGCTGGCCAAATATGTACACCCCTTTTGGGGTAAACGAAACAGAAGACTTAGATACCGAACTCTTTATGGTTAATCATAAGCAGGGCTACGCATCAAATAGTTCATTTGAAATATCTACTTATTACCGTAAAAACAACGATCATTATATTTATTCTCGTGAAAACCCTAGCGCCTTTGAGGCTTTTCATGAAACCGAAGTTAAGTCCCTTGGGCTATCAGGGCGACATGCTTATAATCAAGCATTCGCTTTAAATTATTCTGCACAATTTATTGAAGATTCGATTGAATCCACCACCCTTGAAAATAACTTCACCTCTCGTAATTATTATAAAATAAGTGTACTACCTGAATATCAAGCAGCTATAGCCGATAACCAGTTGCTCACCATGCGCTTCGGTGTAGCCTTTGATGATACTAACAGAGATGATTCTGAAGTATCCTTATTGGGAGATATTAACTGGAACACAGTGAATGCTGATGGTACTGAGCAGAGTGTTTACTTGTCGTACGCACAAGCCAGCCAAGTCGCCGGCTATACCGCGATTGGCGGCAGTGACTCAGGCGGGTTATTTAGAAGTAATTACGATCTCGAGCGTGAAACCACGCAAAACTTAGAGCTTGGGCTTTTACTTGAGCGACAAACATGGCAGCTAAACTCTGCGTTGTTTTATCGCCAAGACGAAAGCTTAACTGATTGGACTTACAGTTTTGATTCAGTCTATGCCCGTGCTGCTAACCCAGTGGATATTGATACCTCTGGGATTGAATTATTAGCCACGAAGCAGTTTGATACTGTTGAAGTAATCACAAGTTATAGCTATCTACACAAAGCAGAAACCTACGGTGCACAAGACATAGATGCCAGTTTCTACGCATTAAACTTCCCAGATCACCGTATTACCCTTGGAGTCGTGTGGAACCCAACCGATATTGTCGAATTTCGTATTGATAATGAATGGCGTAAACAACATGAGAACGCTTTACGCAGCAGTGGCGACACCGCATTATTTACCCATTTAACCATTAAAGTCACGCCACCATGGCTTGATAACTTATTTATCACGCTTGCAGCGGATAATTTATGGGGCGAGTCATTCGAGGAAATACCGGGTACACCAGGGCGTGGTGAGCAATATACCTTAAGTGCAACCTACAGCTGGTAACAATGTAAAAAAATGTATGTCAAAAAACCGTGTTTTAAACGCGGTTTTTTATTTTCAGCATGCTTAAACTTGTTAAGTCATTTGCTCAAGCTCAGTGATCAATTGCAAAGCTTGCTCATTCGTTGTTCCACAAACATCAATTGTGGCTGTAAAATCACTGCATACTTTAGGACGTCTTTCATCACCAAACAACTTACACAAGTTATTGTTATCTAGCTGAATACAACGCTCACCCGCTTTTTTCCCATTTGGCATTCCAGGAATAGGTGAGCTTATACTAGGTGCAATACAACATGCCCCGCAGCCTAGTCTGCATGCCATTGATTGTATCATCATCTTTGCCCCCTTAATTACCTTAATCCGATACTTTGTTAATTATGTAATGCTTTGTTACATCTTCATACGACTTGTAAATACTTTATTCAGTATGCTTACCCTGTCACCTAATTATGAGGAAAGCCTTGTGGCTACTAAAAAACAAATTATTCTACCTATTGCCGTATTGGTAGGCGGCATCGCACTGGCAGTTGGTTTCTCATCTATGAAGCAACCCCCAGAAGAAAAACCAGAACAAGATACCCGCCCTCTCGTCTCAACTGATGCGGTTCACCTTGATGCCATCACCCTTGATGTTAAATCTTATGGTGTAGTTAAAGCGAAAGATCATACCCTACTCACAGCTCAAGTAAGTGGCCAAGTAGTTTATGTATCTGAACAATTTGTCCAAGGTGGTTTTGTTAAGCAAGGGGATATTCTAGCACGAATTGATCCAAATGATTATGAAGCAGCTTTAATTGAAGCCCAAGCAGGGTTAGCGCAAGCAAGTGCTGATCTTGAAATCGAACGTGCTCAAGCCCACGTCGCAAAAGCTGAATGGGATCGTATAAAAGATGACTCAAACGAAATGATCCCCTCAAACCTTTATCTTCGTAAGCCACAACTAGCTGAAAAACTAGCTCGATATCGTGCAGCACAAGCAGCTGAAAAACGCGCCAGCCGTAACCTAGAGCGCACTTATATAAAAGCTCCGTATGACGCTATCATAGCAGCAAGAGATATTAGCCTTGGCAGTGTTGTAAATATTGGCAGTAAATTTGGTGAACTCAGTTCAACATCAATTGCCGAAATTCGTTTACCTGTTGCTGATAAAGAACTGCAATACCTGATAAACGGCGGTATCGGAGCAACCGTCACACTCAGTGCCGATTTTGCCGGTAAGCCTACAACGTGGCAGGCTGAAATTGTCCGTAATGAAGGCGTTATTGATCAAAAAAGCCGTATGAGTTATTTGGTTGCGCAAGTAAACACCCCTTATGCAAGTGAACAACCACTGCGTTATGGCTCTTATATCAATGCCACTATTGCTGGCCGTGAACTGGATAATGCGATAATCGTTCCTCATCACTTAGTGAAAAACGGCAAAATAGTGGTAATGAATGACGATTTAACGCTTTCGTTTAAGTCTCTCAACATCGTTAGAGAACAAAATGGCATGGTCATCGCGTCACAAGGGTTAAGTGAGGGTGAGCAATTGATCACATCGGCTTTAGATTTTCCCACTGAAGGCATGCAAGTCAAACTTAATGACACTGATAAACCTACTGGTGCAACCCAACTTGCACTAAAAGAGGAATAAAGCATGAGCATTGAGAATGAAAAAGGCTTAATTGCCTGGTTTGCCCGTAACCCAGTTGCGGCAAACTTAATTATGATTTTTATACTTGTGGGTGGCCTGCTAACCGCTTTAACCATTCGTAAGCAAGCGTTTCCTCAGTTTGAAAGTAATTGGGTAAGTGTTCAAGCAATCTATCCAGGTGCTGCCCCGCAAGAGGTTGAAGAAGGGATTACCATCAAAATTGAAGAAAACCTCGAAGGTACTGAAGGCATAAAACGCCTGATCACCTATTCTAACCGTGGTTATTCTCAAGCGTGGATCGAAATTGAAGAAAAATATGACCTGCAAGAAGCCCTCGACGAAATAAAAGCACAAGTAGATTCTATTAATTCGTTCCCTGCAGGTATGGAGCGCCCGGTTATTCAGCGCGAAAAATTTCAGCAAGAAGTAATGGTACTTGCGCTTTATGGCGACATGACCTATGCACAATTAAAAGAACTAGGTACTAATTTAGAGGATGAATTACTAGCCTTACCTAGCGTCAATTTAGTTGATTTTTTCAGCGGCTTAAATTACGAAATAGGCATTGAGATCAGTCCAGATAAACTGCGTGAATACGGCCTCACCTTTAGAGATGTCTCTGACGCAGTGAGAAACTTTTCGACTAATATGTCAGCAGGCCAAATTCGCTCTGACAATGGCTATATTTCTATGCGAGTTGAAAAGCAAGCATATAGAGGCAGCGAATTCGAAAGCCTGCCTTTGATCACCCTGGCTGACGGCGCACAAATCTACTTAGGCGATGTAGCTACCATTAATGATGGCTTTGAAGAAGGCTTACTTTACTCTAAATACAATGGTAAAAACTCACTAATTTTTGAAATTAACGCGTCTAAAGATCAAGATATTACAAACGTTGCCAAAGTACTTAAACAATACATGGCAGAAAAAGAGTCGCAATTACCACAGGGTGTAAAGCTAACACCTATGGTTGATATGACTTACTACCTACAAGGTCGACTTGATATGATGGTCGATAATATGATCTGGGGTGGTATTTTAGTCATGATTGTATTGGCATTATTTTTACCACTGAGATTAGCATTCTGGGTAATGATGGGCTTGCCAGTCTCATTCTTAGGTGCATTTTTATTTATGCCAGTGGGCTTTTTAGACATCACCATTAATATGGTGTCTTTATTCGCCTTTATTATTGTACTCGGCATTGTGGTCGACGATGCCATAGTCGTGGGTGAGTCTGCCAGTGCAGAAATTGAAAAACACGGCCACTCTCTTAATAATGTTATACGCGGTGTAAAGCGTGTTGCTATGCCTGCGACATTTGGCGTCTTAACAACCATTGCCGCATTTTTACCACAAGCAATGGCCTCTGGTCCCGGCGCTGCGTTTTCAAAAGCCATTGGTGTCGTGATTATATTATGTTTGATTTTCTCGTTGGTAGAATCAAAACTCATTTTGCCTGCACATATAGCAGCAATGAACCCACGTAAGCCCAACCCTAAAAATCCATTACACAAAGTGCGCATGATTGTTGATACTGGCTTAAAATCATTTGTCGAAAATTATTACACGCCATTTGTAGGTCACTGTATTCATTACCGTTACGCCGTAATTATTGGTTTCTTATGCATTTTAATTGTCAGTGCTGGTATGTTTGCAGGCGGTTTGGTTAAATTTGTACCTAACCCTAAAATCCCTCATGATTTTCCGCGCATTGTTGTAGAAATGAATCTTGAGTCGTCGGAGCAGGCAACACTCGAAACAGCTAAAAAAATTGAAGCGGTACTACTTAGTGTTGATGAAGAACTTGAAGCCCAGTACGGACAAAAAATGATTCGTGACCTTTCAGTTAGTCTTCGAGGCCGTACCGGAGCTCAATTAATGGCCGTGCTTATTGAACCTGACAAACGCCCTATTGATACCTTTACACTCAGCGCATTATGGCGTGAAAAAATGCCGCCACTACCGGGGGTTAAAACCCTTACAATTCAAGATAACCTGTTTGGCGGTGGCCGAGATGACGGTGATGTTAGCTTTAGGCTTGAAGGTAAAAATGCCGATGAACTTAAGCAAGTGGCAACAAAACTAAAAGCAAAATTACAAAGCATGGAAGGTGTGGGCGATGTCAACGACTCATTGCAAAGCGCGACAGACGAAGTGCAACTTAATTTAAAACCGCTTGCCTATAGTATGGGTTTAACGCTAACTGATGTTGCATCTCAAGTTAGCTTTAGCTACTACGGATTAGAAGCTCAGCGTATTTTACGTGAAGGCGAAGAGATCAAAGTAATGATCCGCTATCCTGAAAACGAACGTAACTCTATCAGTAATATACACAGTACGCGGATTATTACGCCATCCGGTGCTGAAGTTCCGCTTAGCGAAGTAGCACAAATCAACTTAGTAGATGGTGTTAACAGTATCCGCCGTGAAAACTCAAACAGAACGGTCAATGTATGGGCGGCTATTAATACCGACAAAGTTGAGCCATTTGCCATTGCGCAAGAAATTCGTGACGAATACTTACCGTCGCTTCTTAAAAATTACCCTGGTGTTAAAAGTAATGTCGCTGGACGAGTTCAAGAAGAGATGGAAAGTGCTGATGAACAACTACGTGATTTTGTTATTTCACTGATGATTATCTTTGCTTTATTAGCCATACCGCTTCGCTCATACTCGCAACCACTGATTATTATGTCGGTGATCCCATTTGGTGTTGTAGGTGCCATGTTTGGTCATATGGCATTAGGTATGACTATGAGCGGTCTATCGATGTTTGGCATTATTGCCGTAGCAGGTATTGTTGTTAATGACTCACTTGTTATGGTTGATTTTGTAAATAAAGCACGTGCTGAAGGAGTCGCGATTAAAGAGGCGGTGATGCAAGCGGGTGCCCGTCGCTTTAGAGCAATATTACTGACCTCAGTAACCACCTTTATTGGGGTATTACCCATTATTATGGAAACCAGCCTACAGGCACAAATTGTAATTCCAATGGCTGTGTCACTCGCCTTTGGGGTGTTATTTGCCACTGTAATCACCTTGATTTTGATCCCTTGCCAATACGTTGCACTAGAAGATACGAAGCGAGTGATACGTAAATTACGTGGTAAAGATACTACGACCGATACGCAGGTAACCAGCGCCCTGACTGAGGATAAAACCCCTAGCCATTCATAATTTTTGATATCCCAACCAACTAGCCCGAATTGTTTACAACTCGGGCTTTTTTATTGTCAAAAACAAAAATCAAACAAATTCAGCACATAAATGCAACACGAAACTAGTTTACTTTTTATACTTATCACGCTAAAAATTGATTTAAAACATACAATAATAATTAAGGGAAATTATGAGTCACAAGACTAGAGTTTGGCTAACTCAATTATTAGCTATGAGTTTACTTTTTATATCTACGATAAGCTTAGCCGCTAATAAAGCCACAGAAATTGACTCTTTCATACAAGGCTTTCATGAGTTAAAACAATTTAATGGTAACGTGTTAGTTGCCAAACACGGCGAAGTTATTTTTGAAAAAAGCTATGGTTACGCAAACTTTGAATGGGATATTAAAAATACATCACAGACCAAGTTTCGAATCGGCTCTATTACAAAGCAATTTACAGCCCTACTCATTCTACAGTTGGTTCAACAAAACAAAATACAGCTCGATGCACCTTTAAGCACTTACCTGCCCAACTACCGCAAAGATATTGGCAATAAAATTACTATACGCCAAATACTTAACCATACATCAGGACTAAGTAATTACACCCATGCAAAAGCATTTAGAGGTGATTATAGCCGTAACCCTTACAGCGTTGATGAGTTTATAACGCTGTTATGCAGTGATGATTTATTATTTGAGCCCGGTACACAATTTCGCTACAGCAACTCAGGCTACTTTATTTTAGGTGCAGTGATTGAAAAGGTCACTCAACAACGTTATCAGGATGTGTTGCAAGAAAATATTTTTACTCCGCTGAATATGCACAATACCGGCTATGATTCTCATGAAAAACTAATCACGCAACGTGCATCTGGCTATAATAATAACTTGAACGGTTACACAAATGCTGAATATTTGGATATGTCTATTCCCTATGCCGCGGGGTCTCTCTATTCAACCGCCCGCGATCTCGTAAAATGGGACCAAGCACTTTATACAAATAAGCTAATAAATGAAGAGCTAAAAAAGCAAATGTATACCGTAACGCAGCAACGTAATTACGCATTTGGCTGGGAAGTTAATCAATTAAATAGTGATAAATATGGCAAACCACTAACACAAGTACAACATGGTGGCGGTATAGATGGATTTAATGCATTTATTAGTCGTATATTGGAAGATCAGCTACTCATCGTGATTTTAAATAACACTGGCGGAGCCCCTCTCACACCTATGACGAAAGGCCTGACCAATATTGTTTATGGTAAATCTTACGAGGTAGCAAGCGAAAATGTTGATAGCATGCTGTTTCAGGCAATAAAAAGTGGTGGTATTAGTGAGTTAAATAAGAAATACGCAGAATTGGTCTCTAGTGGTGATACTCCACGCGAGCGCTCAATTAATTATTTTGGCTATGAACTACTCGAAATGAAGATGGTTAAAGAAGCCATTGCTGTATTTCAACTCAATGTGCAAACAAATCCAGACTCTGCGAATGCCCACGACAGTTTAGCGGAAGCATATTTAGCTGATGGTAACATTTCAAAGTCACTTGAGTTTTACCAACAAACTTTAAAGCTCGACCCTAAGAGTGACAATGCATCCCAGGCAATTAAAGCACTCAGCAGCAAACTTTAAATCAACATGCACTTGGCTGGAAAAACATCACTCAAGTGCACTTTTAGCTAAAACACCTTTATCAACTAACTGTTGTAACAAACGAGTAGCTTTTTCTCTGCACGCATCTCTTAGCAATCTCACTGCTGGCGTAATGGATTGGCGGCTTGGGCATATTAACCAAAGTTCGCCACAAGTGTGTTGATAACCGGGCATCAGCGTGATCACGCGATCATTTAGCAAGTCATCGGCAATATCTAATGCTGATTTGACTGCGATGCCTTTACCTGCAACACACCAACGCCGCACTAAATCCCCATCATTGGAGGCACGTATTCCATCCATTTTAACTTTGAATTTAGTATCACCATCAGTAAATTCCCACACATTATTGATAATATCTTGCAACTGATAAAACAGCCCTTGGTGCTGGCTAAGTTCGTCTGGGTGCTGAGGGTTACCATGTTGCTGCACGTATTCTTTGGTCGCGCACAGTAAACGTGGAACATTGCAGATTTTAAATCCATACACGTTTGCGTCACTCGGTGAGCCATATCGAAGTGCAATATCGACAGAATCGCGGTAAAAATCAATATTACTGTCGCTTATATGTGCGCGTAAGCTTACCTTAGGGTACTTATCCATAATTTCATCAATCCATGGAATGACTATATTGCGACCCAAATCAGACGATAGCGCGACTCTCAGCTCACCTTCAATTTCATCGTGTTCGCCTTTTAAGTTTTGCCGTGCGTTTTCAAGCACAGCTAAAGCTTGCTCGCATTGTGGTATGTATCGCTCTCCTGCTGCTGAGAGTCTTAGATGGCGTGTTGTGCGTACAAATAGATCAATACCTAATGCCGCTTCTACACGTTTGATGGCAGCACTTGCTGTGGCGGTTCGCATATCAAGTTTTGCCGCAGCTAAGGTAATACTTTTGAACTCAGCAACTTTCAATATCAGTTTTAAATCATCTAACTGCATATTATCTATTTTATTTTGATAATGATTCAATAATTATGCTGTTTATCAAAAACAATGCAAGGGCTATTATGCAATCCATAGTAAACATTCGTTCTAATACGCTTAAGGATTAACAATGAACCAGCTAACCGTTATAGCAAATATTGTGGCCCAACAAGATAAAATTGAATTAGTAAAAAGCGCACTATTTAAGTTAATTGACGAAACCAGAAAAGAACCGGGTTGCATTCGTTATGACTTGCACCAAGATGTTGATAATTTAAGCCATTTTATAATGTATGAACAATGGAAAACGGCTCAGTTATGGTCAGAACATACACAAACTGAGCATATAAAAGCGTATTCAGCCACGGTAGAAGGCGCAATTGCGCATTTTACTGTTAATAAATTGACCCTAATTAAGTAAACAGTTTTAAACAGGAAAGAAAAATGACACACCCTATCATTGCAGATTTAGAAGCACGTTATACCGCTAAAAAATACGACTCATCTAAACGCGTCTCTGAGCAAGATTTGGCGGTACTTATTGAGGCTATGCGTCTTTCACCATCCTCTATCAACTCACAACCTTGGAAGTTTATTGTGATTGAATCTGATGAAGCTAAAGAGCGTATGCACAATACTTTTGCTAATAAGTTCCAATTTAACCAACCCCATATTAAAGCAGCTTCGCATACGATTTTATTCGCTTATAACCCACACTACACACGTGAAGATTATGCAAAAGTCATCGATGCTGATGTAAATATTGGGCGTACGCCCGCAGAAAATCGCGAGCAAGCATTTGGTGCTTACGCCTTTGTAGATTTAAATACTGATGAAGCTGGTAATAATGCCACTTGGACCAAAGCACAAACTTATATTGCGCTGGGTAACACTATGCACGCAGCAGCACGTTTAGGTATTGATTCAACCCCAATGGAGGGTGTAGATGCAGATCTTATCGGTGAAGAGTTTAAACAAGAGCTCGGTGGTTATATTTGCGATGTAGCTTTAGTCATTGGTTACCATGATAGCACTGAAGACTACAACGCTAAACTGCCCAAGTCACGTTTAGCACAAGAGCATATTATCAATATTTTATAAATTCAGAAGGCTCATGGGCAACCATGAGCCTTACTCACCTTATTTTAATGAAGTTGTTAAACTCACTTCATCGGCAATACCTTTATTAATTCTTGCTTTTAAGGTACTAAACGCACCATTAACTAAACTCATATTTGGTGCAACATGGCCTATGTCGGCATCAATAATAACGGGGAAAATACATTTACCAAGTGCAAATTCAATAGCATCGTAATAATCAATGTCTTGGTAAGGTGATTTAACTAATGGACTTCGCCCTAGTATAATTCCATTAATATCTGCAAACACACCATTTAGCTTCAATGCCATTAAACTGCGCGCAACCGCACTCGGTGACAACTCTGCATTTTCTAAATAGAGCACTAGCCCCTCTGCGGCGTAAGTTTGTTTAAAGTTATGTAAGTCCAGGTAAGGCGTAGCAAGTAATACGTTCAAGGTATCTAAACAACCCCCAAACAGTCGCCCAGTTAATTCTATTTCTCTTTTGTCTTTATAGTTTAAACAACGCCACTGGCTGGGCTCGGTTAGTTCAAATAAAGTATCAGGGTTTTTAGCGTAGTCTATTGGCGTTGTTTGATAAAACTCAGCTGGCAGTTGCTCAAACTGTTCGCCTTTTTCCAGACTTAAAATATCAAAAATTTGCAAACAAAAACGATTATTCTCATCTGGGTGCAGTTGCATTAGGTTCGCAGTATGCAAGGTTGCCCAACCACAGCGAGCGGTGAGAACACACATAAAAGTACTGATATCTGAAAAACCTACAATCCATTTTGGTCGGCATTTTTTAAGCGCATTGAAGTCGATGTATTGTAATATCTCCATCGCCAGTTCGCCGCCCCAAGGTGGCATAATCGCAGCAATCGAATCATCGTGTAAAAAAGCCATTAACTCATCAGCACGATCTTTTGCTGACTTAAGCTCTCTGACACAATTTCCTTCTATGACTTCAAAACCCCGTGAACGCAACCCTGCTAAAACTGTGTCTAAGCGTGGCTGAAAAGGTACATCAACACAACTTGAGAATGCACAAATGGCAATTTTGTCACCTTTTTCCAAAGGTGCAGGAAATATAATTGGTTCCATAAAACTCCTTGGTAAATTTCTTCGCCACTACGACGTTTGTGTATTACAGGCTCTAACGTACCCGAATAATCAAGCTGTGTCTAATTTAGCACGAGCATAAAAAAACCGCTGCAGTTACGCAGCGGTTTCTATTAAAACGCAAAGTCAGGAAAGTATTTAAACGTACTCAACCTCGATAACTTCGTATTCAACATCGCCGTTAGGGGTTTTAATGATCACAGCATCATCTGCTTGCTTACCAATTAAACCACGTGCAATCGGAGAGTTAACCGAAATACGATTGTTTTTAATATCTGCTTCGTCATCACCCACAATCTGGTATGTCACTTCGGCATCAGTTTCAACATTAACGATTGTTACTGTAGTGCCAAAGATAACCTTACCTGTGTTGGGTAATTTAGTTACATCAATAATTTGTACGTTTGAAAGCTTCGCTTCAATTTCTTGAATACGGCCTTCACAAAAACCCTGTTGCTCACGCGCAGCGTGATATTCAGCGTTTTCTTTTAAGTCACCGTGTTCACGTGCATCTGCTATATCAGCAACGATTTTTGGACGGGTAACTGTTTTTAATTCGTTAAGTTCTTTGCGCAGTAACTCTGCACCTCGAACTGTCATCGGAATTGTTTGCATACTTTTCTCACTTAATCCCAAGGCCGTAAGTGACGGCCTTGGCACATTTCCTTAGTTCAATCGCTGATGTAGTTCTTGAACTGACGTCACTTTACTACGGTCGTCCGCTTGGTTAGCAGTACAGTTAGCAAATGCCGCATTCAAGGTTGTCGTGTAATTGGTTTTGTTTTGCAAAGCACCACGACGCAACACCTTCGAGTCTTCGATCGCTTGGCGACCTTCGGTCGTATTTACGATATAGCTGTATTCTTTATTCTTGATGTTATCAAGAATATGAGGGCGGCCTTCAAATACTTTGTTTACACGGCGTACTTCAATACCGGCCGCTTTAAGGGCTTCGGCTGTGCCACCTGTTGCATCTATCTTAAAACCAAGTTCTGTCATGGTTTTAGCTAGCTCGACAATACGTGGCTTATCGCTATTACGTACCGATAGTAACGCGCGACCGCCGCGTGGTAAAGTATTGCTTGCACCTAATTGTGCTTTTGCAAATGCTTCGGCGAAAGTATCACCAACACCCATTACTTCACCCGTTGAGCGCATCTCTGGGCCACGGATTGGGTCAACACCTTGGAACTTAGCAAACGGTAATACTACTTCTTTTACACTGTAGTACGGTGGAATCACTTCTTTTGTGATCCCTTGGCTTGCTAAAGATTGGCCCGCCATACAACGCGCCGCTACTTTTGCAAGTGCAACACCAGTCGCTTTAGATACAAATGGTACCGTACGAGCAGCACGCGGGTTCACTTCGATTAAATACACTTTGCCATCTTTAACAGCAAATTGGGTATTCATCAAACCAACCACACCAAGCTCAAGTGCCATATCTGTTACTTGCTTACGCATAACATCTTGCACTTCTTGAGTTAGTGAATGCGCAGGTAATGAACATGCAGAGTCACCAGAGTGAACACCCGCTTGTTCAATGTGTTCCATGATACCACCAATGATCACTTGCTCGCCGTCGCAAATCGCGTCAACGTCAACTTCAATCGCGTTATCTAAGAAACGGTCAAGTAGAACTGGCGCTTCATTTGATGCAGATACCGCTTCAGTCATGTAACGACGTAAATCTTGTTCGTCATACACAATTTCCATTGCGCGACCACCTAGTACATACGAAGGACGTACAACTAGAGGGAAGCCAATTTCAGCTGATTTCGCAATCGCTTCTTCAGTTGACGTTACTGTCGCGTTTTCAGGTTGCAGTAAATCAAGACGCTCAACTAATTGTTGGAAACGTTCACGGTCTTCTGCACGGTCGATTGCATCCGGTGAAGTACCAATCACTGGCACGCCATTAGCTTCTAGCTCACGGGCAAGTTTAAGTGGTGTTTGACCACCATACTGCACGATAACGCCTTTTGGCTTTTCAACACGGACAATTTCTAGTACGTCTTCAAGAGTAATTGGTTCGAAGAACAAGCGATCTGATGTGTCGTAGTCAGTCGAAACCGTTTCAGGGTTACAGTTAACCATGATTGTTTCATAACCGTCATCACGAAGTGCAAGCGCCGCGTGAACACAACAATAGTCAAATTCAATACCTTGACCGATACGGTTAGGACCACCACCGATAACCATGATTTTATCGCGGTCAGATGGGTTCGCTTCACACTCTTCATCATATGATGAATACATGTAAGCGGTATCGGAGCTAAACTCTGCAGCACAAGTATCAACACGCTTATAAACAGGCACTATGTTTAACTGATGGCGCTTTTTACGAATTTCAGCTTCTGATACACCCGCAATTTCAGCAATACGAGGGTCAGCAAAACCTTTACGCTTTAATTTACGTAGGAAGTCAGCATTTAGACCAGCCATACCAACTTCAGCGATTTTAGCTTCATCTTTAAGAATGTCTTCGATTTGAACAAGGTACCAAGGGTCAATCTTAGTCAGTTCAAATACATCATCAACGCTCATACCATGGCGCATTGCATCTGCAATGTACCAAATACGCTCAGCGCCTGGCTCACGTAATTCACGGATGATTTTTTCTTTTGCTTTCGGGTCATCAAGTGCCACTATCGGATTAAAGCCCGTTGCACCTACTTCAAGACCACGTAATGCTTTATGTAATGACTCTTGCTGGTTACGGCCAATCGCCATAACTTCGCCCACTGACTTCATTTGCGTAGTTAAACGGTCATTTGCACCAGCAAATTTTTCAAAGTTAAAGCGAGGGATCTTAGTTACTACGTAATCGATTGAAGGCTCAAACGATGCAGGTGTTTTACCGCCTGTGATATCGTTTTGTAGCTCATCAAGGGTGTAACCTACAGCAAGCTTTGCTGCGATTTTAGCAATTGGGAATCCCGTAGCTTTAGAAGCAAGTGCCGATGAACGTGATACACGTGGGTTCATCTCGATGATAACCATACGGCCATCAACTGGATTAACACCAAACTGTACGTTTGAACCACCTGTTTCAACACCAATTTCACGTAGTACCGCCATAGAGGCGTTACGCATTAATTGATATTCTTTGTCGGTGAGGGTTTGTGCTGGAGCCACAGTGATTGAGTCACCGGTGTGCACGCCCATTGGGTCAAAGTTTTCAATAGAACAAACGATAATGCAGTTGTCTTTTTTGTCGCGTACAACTTCCATTTCGTATTCTTTCCAGCCAATTAATGATTCATCAATCAATAATTCGCTAGTAGGTGAAAGGTCTAAACCACGCTCACAGATTTCTTCAAACTCTTCCAAGTTATAAGCTACACCACCACCGGTACCGCCCATAGTAAAAGAAGGACGAATAATACATGGCAAGCCAATACGCGACATTGTATCGCGGGCTTCGTCCATTGAGTGAGCGATTTCAGCACGTGGGCATTCTAAGCCAATGTTTTTCATTGCAACATCGAAACGTTCGCGGTTTTCTGCTTTGTCGATTGCATCTGCCGTTGCGCCTATCAGCTCAACGCCATGCTTAGCCAGTACACCGTGCTTATCTAAATCTAGCGCACAGTTTAACGCAGTTTGACCACCCATAGTTGGTAGCACTGCATCTGGTTTTTCTTTTTCAATGATTTTTTCAACAACTTCCCAATGAATTGGTTCGATGTACGTCGCATCAGCCATTTCAGGGTCAGTCATAATTGTTGCTGGGTTTGAGTTAACTAAGATAACTCGATACCCTTCTTCTCTAAGTGCTTTACACGCTTGAGCACCAGAGTAGTCAAATTCACAGGCCTGGCCGATTACAATCGGGCCAGCGCCTAGGATAAGAATGCTTTTTAAATCGGTACGTTTTGGCATTATTACTCCAGTCTAATTAGTTGTTACGCGCTTGCATCAAGTCGATGAAGTGGTCAAATAATGGGGCTGCATCGTGCGGACCTGGGCTTGCTTCTGGGTGACCTTGGAAGCTAAACGCTGGCTTATCGGTGCGGTGAATACCTTGTAATGTGCCGTCAAATAATGATTTGTGCGTTGCACGAAGGTTAGCTGGTAAGCTTGCTTCGTCAGCTGCAAAACCGTGGTTTTGCGCAGTAATCATTACAACGTCGCGGTCTAAGTCTTTTACAGGGTGGTTACCACCATGATGACCGAACTTCATTTTTGCGGTTTTTGCACCTGATGCTAATGCTAATAATTGATGACCTAAACAAATACCAAATATTGGCGTATCTGTTTCTAAAAAGGCTTTGATTGCATCAATTGCGTAGGTACATGGCTCTGGATCACCTGGGCCATTTGATAAGAAGATACCATCTGGGTTTAGTGCTAACACGTCTGCTGCCGAGGTTTGTGCAGGTACAACGGTTAGTTTACAACCACGGTCTACTAACATACGTAAGATATTACGCTTTACACCGAAGTCGTAAGCTACAACATGAAACTTTTCATCAGCTGCATCTAAGGTTTTAAACCCTGCGCCTAATGTCCAGCTTGATTCACGCCACTCAAAATTTTCCTTGGTTGAGACTACTTTTGCTAAATCCATACCTTTTAAGCCTGGGAAGGCTTGCGCAGCTGCGAGCGCTTGGTTTTCATCTAATTCGTCACCAGCAATAATACAGCCGTTTTGAGCGCCTTTATCGCGCAAAATACGAGTCAGTTTACGGGTGTCGATGTCTGCAATACCTAAGATATTACGTTCTTTTAAGTAATCATCTAACGATTGCTCGTTACGGAAATTACTTGCTAGCAGTGGCAAATCACGGATCACTAGGCCTTTAGCCCAAATGTGACCCGCTTCTTCGTCTTCGCTGTTAGTACCCGTATTACCGATATGTGGGTACGTCAAAGTTACGATTTGTTCCGCGTATGAAGGGTCAGTCAGAATTTCCTGATAACCAGTCATAGACGTATTGAATACTACTTCACCGACTGACATGCCGTCAGCGCCGATTGCAGTACCGCGAAACACTGTGCCGTCTTCTAGAACTAACAGAGCGGATTTAGTCAAGTTAACCTCCTAACAGTAAAAAACGGGAGTAAAGTCATTTGCTTTACTACCCGTTTATAGCGATTGGAAACACGCAATTATGAATTTTTGGCAAATTGGCGCTATTTTATAGTAATTTACGCTTTAGGTCTAACGATAATTCATTAATTAGCAAAAATAAGCGCTATTAACCAAAAAACACTTCAAACCCCTAAAAATGCACCTTAACTACTTCAAGTCAAGCACATCTTGCATATCATAAAGTCCTGCTGGTTTATTTTTCAACCAGCCTGCAGCTCTTACAGCACCTAACGCAAAGGTCATTCGAGAACTCGCTTTATGAGTTAATTCAAGCCTTTCGCCAGAAGTTGCGAAATATGCGGTGTGTTCACCAACTATGTCGCCACCTCTAAGCACTGAATAACCGATTTCTTTTTGTGATTTAGCTTGTTCAACTTGGCTACGGTCATACACTGCAACTTCATCATGCTGCCACCCTTTTGCCTGTGCAATTGATTCACCAATGGCTAATGCAGTTCCTGATGGCGCATCAATTTTATGGCGGTGATGCGCCTCAAAGATTTCGATATCAAGATCATCACCAAACTTGGTCGCAGCGGTTTGCACTAAGTTAAGCAGTAAATTAACACCAACGCTATAATTACGCGCAAAAACGATTGGAATATGCTTTGCAGCTTCATTGAGTGCTTGCATATCATCATCGTTCAAACCAGTGGTGCCTATCACCATGGCGATATTGTTTGCTAGCGCTGTTTTTAAGTGATTACGCATACCCGCTGGGAGCGTAAAGTCGATTAACACATCAATATCATCAGCCACTTCTCGTTCATCGCTAAACGTCACAGCTAAAGGCGCTGCACTATTTAATTGATTAACTGCAATATTCAGCAAAGGTGAACTACTACGAACATAGGCAGCTGCTAACTCGGCATTGTTATTTTTGTGTGCGGCTTCTACTAATGCCAACCCCATTCTTCCGTTTGCGCCAAATACGCCAATTCGATTCATATTAATAACCTTTGCAAAATTAAGTGAACTAGATTTTATCTAAAACTCGTGTAATAGTCAGGTAACCCTTTTAAAAAATAATAATAACAGATACCCATAGACTTTAGCCATCTATACATTTAAACTTCTCTTTTGCGCCGATTTGGTCTTTGGCTTGCGGGCGCTGTTGAGTTACTTATCATTGTGGTAAGAAAAACAACTAAATGCTGCTAAAAGAAGGATATTTTGGCTGCCCTAGTTGTCTATGAGTTATCTAACGAGGAATATGATGCAGCCATCATTTAATAAAACGAATGCAAAGCTCTCTTTGCTACCCCTACTTACCTTCGTGGCCTTATTTTTAGGCGCTGGTTTATACTTACAATCACAAGGGGTTGATTACGCTTTTTATCAGCTCCCTGCCCCTGTTGCAATTTTGCCTGCGATTATGCTGGCGTTTATCCTCAATAAAAACACCATAAATCACAGTGTTGAGACTTTTATTAAAGGCGCTGGTCACAACAATATTATTACCATGTGTTTAATCTACCTACTCGCAGGTGCATTTTCTGCTGTAGCAGGTGCCACTGGTGGTGTTGATGCAGTGGTAAATGCAGGTTTATCGCTTATTCCTCCCGCTTTATTACTGCCTGGTTTATTTTTAATTGCCGCGGTTGTCTCAACTGCTATGGGTACCTCTATGGGTACTATCGGGGCGATTGGCCCGATAGCTTATGCTGTATCAATTAAAACAGGTATTGATCCTGCGTTAATGGCAGGTACGATTGTTTCAGGTGCAATGTTTGGTGATAACTTATCAATCATTTCTGATACCACTATTGCCGCCACTCGTACCCAGGGCTGTGAAATGAAAGACAAGTTTCGCGAGAACTTAAAAATTGCTTTGCCTGCAGCTATCCTAACTATTGGCTTATTATTCTTTTTGACTCCAGCAGCACAAGCGGTAGAAACCAAAGATTACGATATTTTATTAGTCCTGCCATATGCCTTTATTTTAGTGCTCGCGGTAATGGGCTTTAACGTATTTGTGGTGTTGTTTAGCGGTATTATATTTGCGGCATTAATGGGCTTTACCGGTAGTTATGAAGGCGCCAGTTTTGTAAAAGACATCTATAAAGGCTTTACCGATATGCAGGAAATATTTTTGCTATCGATGTTTATTGGTGGTTTGTCTGAGTTTATTCGTATTAACGGCGGCCTTGATTATATCGCACAAAAAATTCAAGCAATTACTAAAGTTATTGCTAAATGGCATAGAAAGGTAGCTGATCAATTAGGTATTGCGGCCCTCGTTATGACTAGTAACTTATGTATAGCTAACAACACAGTGTCTATTATTGTCGCAGGTCCTATCGCTAAGAAGCTAGCGGATGACGGTGAAATCAGCGGTAAACGCTCAGCCAGTTTGTTGGATATATTTGCCTGTGTAACGCAAGGCTCTCTCCCCTACGGTGCGCAAGCATTGTTATTGGGAGCAACATTTAAAATCAGCCCGTGGGAAGTATCTACATCATCATACTACTGTTTTATTCTCGCGTTTACAGCGATTACAGTCATTTGCCTGCGCCGAAATAAAGCATAATTTTTTAAGCAGATACGCTAACTTTTAACGTATCTGCTATAATCTCGTTTTTGGATTAATCAACAACCTTTAGATTCGAGATAATACATTGAACAAAACCGTCATCTTTGCTGCCATTTGCTTGGCAAGCACCGCAAGCCAAGCGGCTAATTGGAGCAACACCGCGTTACACCTTAACAATGGTGATTTTAAAAACCCATTCACTGGGCAAGAATCAAATACCACCATCGCATCACTGCAACATGCATCAGCCTATGACTATGGTGATAACTTTTTCTTTATAGACTACATTAATGATGCCACCGATGATGGCTATCAAGATAAAGATTTTTATGGTGAATGGTACTCAACTTTTAGCTTGTCAAAAATCTCTGGCAACGATATGTCGTACGGTGCGATTGCCGATATTGGCCTAACGGCTGGCTTTAATGCTGCGGGCGACTCTAAAGTGTTAAAGTATTTACCCGGTGTCAAAGTAAACTGGCAAGCGCCTGGTTTTACTTTTTTATCAACATTAGTGACGGCCTATATTGATGATAATGATGGGGTAGCCCGTGGTGGCGCACCCACTGAAAGCAATAGTTGGATGTTGGATGTTGCATGGGGGTATCCCTTTGCTATCGGCTCACAAAAATTCAATGTTACTGGCCATGTAGAATACATTGCTGCGCGTGAGAATGAGTTTGGTGAAGATGTAAAAGCGTGGATATTAGCTCAACCTATTATAACTTGGGATTTAGGCCATGCTATGAATATGAAAGAAAATACCTTATTGCTAGGTTTAGAATGGCAATATTGGCATAACAAGTTAGGTACTGATACGACCGAGTCAGTACCTCAATTTCACGTAGAGTGGACATTTTAAATAACCCCTTCGTGATGAAATGAAAAAAGCCTACGTGATGTAGGCTTTTTTTATTTATGCTATTAGAACTGTAAGCTTACATTTGCAAAGTAAGCATCATAATCTGAATCATCCCAGTTATTCGCGTAACCCGCTTTTAAGCCAATATTCTTGTTGAAGAAATGTTGTGCACCAAAGCTGTAGTCATCGTTTTTGTTAAACGTAACAAATGCAGATGTTGCTTTTGAGAAGTAGTAGTTAGAGCCTAGTTCCCATGAGCTACCTACGCCATCAGTGTCTGAGATAGTCCCTTCAACAGTTAGGTAGTTACCTTGTTGAAGATCCATGAAGTATTTAGCATTCACTGCACGGTAATCAAACTCATCATCACTGGTTAGCGTAAAGCCAATGTAATCTGTGCTATTAAGCTCATGATTATAAACAAGATCAAACATAACTTGGTTTTCATTATCTTCGATATCGTAAAAAGTAGCTTTTAATAACACATTTGGATTGAAGAAATACCCCGCTGACACATTGAATTGATCAATGCTTGAAGCAACGTCAGAATCATAATTGGTATAACCTGCACCAAACACAAAGTCTTTAATATAGTATTCGCCACCCAACGCTAGCTTATCACCAAAATCATCATCCAAATATTTAGCGTAAACATTAGTGATTTGCTCAAGGTATGCAAATTGATCGTATGGACCTAAAGTTTCACGTGGTGAAAAGTAATAAGCCGTATCAGCTGAGATGATGTCATTACCATCGGCATCTTTATATCCCACATGGCTAATTGAGTTGTAGCTATCCGCAGCAGTCGCGGCGCTAGATAGAAGAATGCTCGAGATAATAACTGCTAATTTTTTCATGATAAGATTTCCCTATTAAAATTGTTACAATGCTGATTTGCCTAGCCTGTTGACTAAGACGGGTGCATGCTAACGCGGGGAAACTGAACGAAAACTTAACCAAGCTATTGTTTCTAAAGAACTAATTGTAATAAACTGTAGGTAAATGTAAATAAAAAGTTTGCCAGCACACCAAAGTGCTGGCATCAATAAAGGTAAAACATCTTCAATATCAGGTGATTATAAAGCGTATGTTGAGATTATTTTATATACTTCATTAATATTGTCACCGGCTTTAAAATCTTTACTAATAGGTGTTGGATCAGAGCCCACCCATATTTTAAGCTCAGCATCGAGGTCAAAGTGCCCGGCACTTTCTTTACTAAATTTAGTGATTTTTGAGTAAGCGATGCTGATCATCTCCATTTTTGAACCCGTTACGCCTTGCTTATCAATTAAAATTAGGCGTTTATTGGTAAAAATAAACATATCACGTACTACTTTGTAAGCTTTCTCGACCTGCTCGCCGTCAATCATAGTATTTGCTAATACTTTTTCTAAATCGCTATCATCGACTTCACTGGCATTGCCCATTAATCCGCTGAATAAACCCATTATACTTTCTCCTGTGTAAAAATTTGATTTTCTAAAGTGTGGCCATTTACTAAGTGACGATAACGCCAGCCTTGTTGATGGCAAAAGTTAAGCAGATCAATATCGAACAAGTCATCTGATTTTTGATACTCGATTACATATTCTTTAGCTTGGCTCATATACACCCGACTAACGGCTGGCAGTGTTTGTATCGTGCGTTCAATATGATCGTAGTTCTGGGCAAATAATATAGTCATAAAATGCTGAGTTTGTTGCTGCGTATTATTTGCCTGATGCTCTGTTAATGTGCCTTTATTGAGGTGTAACACTTGACCACAAAGCCTCTCTAGTTCAGTGAGATCATGAGAACTTAAAATAAATGTAGCTTCATCACTGAGATTAGCCACTAACTCACGAACTTCTCTTGCATGAATAGGATCAAGACCGGCCGTTGCTTCATCGAGCATAACAATTTCAGGTTTGCCAATAAGCGCTTGACCAATTGTGACACGTTTTCTCATGCCGTGAGATAAGTCATCAGAGCGTTGCTGTGCAACTTCAGTTAAGCCTACTAAATCAAGTACTCGCAATGCCTCAGTCTGGCTTTGCTTGGCGGATAGTCCTTGTAACTGACCATAAAAGGCAAGCTGATGTGTAATACTAAAACGCGGATCTAATTGCGCATCTTGTGGGAGCGCACTGAGTTTGCCAAATAATGCACTGCTGCCAGGCTTCTGACCTAAAATATTGAGCTGCCCATGTGTTGGTAATATATAGCCACATAACAAACTAAATAAGGTGGTTTTACCCGCCCCATTAGGCCCCACTAATGCAACAGGCGCACCTTTTGTTATCTCAAAGCTAACATCATCTAATGCCAGCTTACTGCCATAACGTTTAGTTAATGATTGTGCTTGTATTAACGTACTCATAGCGAACTCCTTAGAAAGATACGTTGCGCAACAAGGAGTAAAATAGCGCTTTGCAGTAGCGGTATACCTAAACTGCTAAACATGCTTGAATTTTGTCCCGCCATTTGATCAAGTTGTACCCCTGGGAATAGATAATCAAGGACGCTTAGCGCAGGTATTTGCCAAGCTAAAATGCCAATAACAATATTGCCTAGGGCAAAAAATAAAATAGCCAGCACCAATGCTAGTCTAGCAGAACGAGCAAACGTGTTTAGTAGTGCCATTAACGCGATAAAAGGCATGACGGCCACAATCAAGTAACACAACATAATAAAACCGCGGCTGAGGCCATGCATTAATAAACTGGCATCTCTAAACACCATAACAGCTAATGTTGCAATCAGTGTTACAGCCATTAACGCGGCTAATATCAATACTTGGCCTAAAAACCGTCCCAATAAGATTTCATTTCTAGTTGCACGAAGAGTTAAAAAGCGCAGAGTACCTCGTTGTTTATCACCGACAATTTGGTCGCTGCATATAAACAAGCAAAAACAGGGAAAGCTATATAAAGCAATAAGCCAGTACATCGCAAGTTCTGCTTCTGGCCAATCAAGCAATTTACTTAACCCTATTGCACCAAACACCTGTTTAGCTAGTTCAGCCATTTCTGGCGAGCTAATAATACTAACCGCTTGCCCTATCGGGTAGCGTAAAACGAGTAGCCAACAAATGGTAAAAGCCGCTACGGCTAACAGTCCTCGCTTGGTTAAAAATAATCTGACGAGCTCAAACTGCGCAATTTTAATTAATCGCTGGGGATGTAATTGGCTCACGAGTGTTCCTCTTTAATACAATATAGTTATTACACTAAGGGCAAACGTGTTGAATTACTAGCAAAAAAAAGCTCACCGACGGTGAGCTTTGTAACAATACATTAAAAGTAACTAAAAAACATTAAAGGTGCTGCTGATATATCTCCAGTGCTTGGCTTAAGTCAGCAATCAAATCATCCACATCTTCAAGGCCTATATGTAAGCGAATAACAGGCCCTTGCTCCCAGCCTGTTGCAGAGCGTAAATTCTTCATAGTTAAATTAGCGGTGACTAAACTTTCAAACCCGCCCCATGAAAAGCCCATTTTAAAATGCTGTAAACTATCTAAAAATGCATCAATGGCGCGTTGATTACCTTGCTTCATTACAAATGAAAACAAACCATTACTACCATCAAAGTCACGTTTAAAAAATTCATGCCCCGGACAAGTACTAAATGCAGGATGACGAATATGATCAACTAGATTGTGTTGCTCTAGCCACGTCGCCACTTCAATAGCTGCTTTCTCGTGCTGATTTAGTCGCACGGCCATGGTTCTGAGTCCACGAAGTGCTAAGTAAGCATCATCTGCTGAGGTGCATTGTCCCAACAGGTAAGATTGCTCTCGTAATATTGGCCAATATTTTTTATTAGCGACGGCTACGCCCATCATGACATCAGAATGACCTACAATGTACTTAGTTGCTGCCTGAATACTTATATCTACCCCATGCTCTAATGGGCGATAATGTAAGCCATTACCATAGGTATTATCTAACATGGTCATAACGCCCCGCTCATTCGCAACAGCAACCATGGCAGGAACATCTTGAATTTCCATGGTGATTGAGCCTGGTGATTCCAAAAACAATACTTTCGTATTTTCTTTGATCAGTGCCTTTATACCCGCCCCTATAGTGGGCGGGTAATAGGTCGTCTCTACACCAAAGCCTGCTAGAATTTTATCGCAAAAATCCCGTGTTGGCTCATAAGCGGTATCAACCATGAGTATATGATCGCCCGCTTTTACAAATGCCAGAAGTGCACTGCTAATTGCTGCTGCACCACATGGATATAGCGCACAACCTTCACCGCCTTCAAGCTCAGTAATAGCCTCTTGCAAAGCAAAGTGAGTGGTGGTGCCTCTACGCCCATAAAAAAGCGTTTTATCGCCGCGTTTTTTGGCCGCATTTTTAAGTTCGTCAACAGAGTCAAACACCACTGTGGATGCCCGCTGTACTACAGGGTTAACAACTCCATGGGTGTAGGCTTTTTTTCTACCACTGCTGACTAATTGTGTGTTTTTATTTGTCTGACCGGTCATTATTAATCCTTACTTATTAGTCTTCTTGGTTAAGCCAATAGTTTATTAAATAGCGCGAAATAGAATCGGTTCGAGGTAACTTCAAGTGCTCCCCTTGCTCATGCCAATCACCAAATTGACTAAGCTCTTCACGGCTAAACCATTGGGCATCGTCTAATTCATCTTTATCTACTTGAATTGTCTCTGTTAGAGCTTCTGCGATGAAACCAAGCATAATCGATGACGGGAAAGGCCAAGGTTGTGAAGCTATGTATCGAACATTGTTCACAGCAATTCCTGCTTCTTCCATCACTTCACGCGCAACAGCCTGCTCAAGGGTTTCGCCAGGATCGACAAACCCAGCTAATGATGAATACATACCCGGAGCCCATACCGCTTGGCGGCCTAGCAAACACCGCTCGACTCCATCGGCAAATTTTCGGGTCACCACCATAATAACGGCAGGATCGGTGCGAGGAAATGTTTGATGTTTACACTCAGGGTTATCGCATAAGCGAGAGTGTCCGGCTTCAATTAGCTGATTTTCAGTACCGCAGCGACCACAAAATTTATGTGTGGCATGCCAGTAGCATAACCCTCGAGCCAGTGCAGCCATTGACCCATGTAACATATCCACTTGTGCGCCATAGCGACGAATATCAACAAACTCAGCACCAGAATTTAACGCTAATAAGTCAGCCTCATCTAGCTCACTGACGTCCAAAGCAAAGTGGTTAATTTTTTGTTCGTCAAAACCTAAAAACACACTGTTTTCTAAGTTAAGGTGACTGACTTTGTCGTGAGATAAAAAGGTCACGGTTACACTGTTTTTATCAAAAAGCGTGTGATTGTTATGCACTAATAACCAGCGGCTTTGCGAATTTTTTTGCGCTGCTAACCATTGTGTATCTTTTCGTAAATTTGATCCGCGATCCAATGCCATGTGACTGTAATTTAGCATTGTTACCCCTTTTGCTATTTAGATGGCTAAAACTAACATATCACTGTGTTAAACCCAATTGATTAATCAACTAAAAAACAGGCAAAAAAAAAGCCCCAAAGGGCTTTTTTGAACACACAATAAATTAGGTTCTTATTACAAGGCTGCTAGTTGCGCCTGTAACTTTTGATTTTCAGCTTCAATATGCTGATAAAACTCTAAATCTTCAAGTTTGCTCGCAGCCGCTTTATCAATCACGATAACGGCATCTTGATGGAGCTGTAATGCAGATGCAGGACACTTAGCCATTAATGGCCCTTCAATCATCGCCAGCACAGCATCAGCTTTATTTTCACCAGTTGCGAGTAACACGACTTTTTTTGCTTCTAAAATTGTGCCAATCCCCATCGTAATTGATAAGTGAGGCTGGTATTCGTCAGCGGCAAAAAAACGTGCATTATCGTCAATTGTTGCCTTGGTCAGTGTTTTCACACGAGTGCGCGATGTTAAGCCAGACGATGGCTCATTAAAGCCAATATGACCATTGCGTCCTATCCCCAATAGTTGCACATCAACACCACCAGCGGCTTTAATTTTGTCTTCATATTCTTTGCACGCTGTTACAGGGTTTGTCGCATCTCCCGGAGGCACAAAGGTATTCGCTTTATTGATATCAACATGATCAAACAATTGCTCGTTCATAAAAAAGCGATAGCTTTGCGGGTGTTCGCCCGTTAAGCCAAGGTATTCATCTAAATTAAACGTCGTAGCCTGAGAAAAAGAAATATCACCGGCTTTATTTTTAGCGATTAATTGTTGATATAAAGCAACCGGTGTTGAACCCGTCGCTAAACCGAGCACTGATGTTGGTTTTTGTTGTAATTGTTTTGCGAAGATATTTGCGCCATAAGCTGCTACAGCTGCCGCATCATTCAAAATGACTATTTGCATATTAGTTTGCTCAGTTATTAATTAGTTGATGAAAAAATGGGATCTAAAACCCAATTCCACGTGCAATCGAATCGGGCTTTAGATCAAACCTAACTGGGATACATCAGTCTAGGTTAATACCATTATGACAACGCTGTCATTATTACTATTTACAATTAGTTTGTAAAGTAAAAGTGAATAAAAAAACTATTTTTTTATTCACTAATAAAAGTTCGTTTAAACACTGACGAATATTTTACGTTTATACATCCAGTGCAATACCAGCATTTGCACTAGTAATAAAGCAATCACTGCGATGAGCGGCTGCCATGACTCGCTAGCAGCCGAAATAAAGCCACCAAATACGCTACGACTGACAAACTCCCAATTAACTAAGCTAGATGCTAAATAAATAATGATTGAGTTAGCACCAATGATCACAAACGGGTATGCCAGTTTTTGTCCATTGAGAATATCGACCAATGCATAAAATACAGCCAGTAATATGGCACTCCAGCCAACGGTAACAAGCACAAAAGAGCTGGTCCATAACTCTTTATTTACTGGGAACTGTAAATCCCACAGCCAGCCTAAACAAATACTGATAACCCCTGCTGCAAATAAAATTGCTGCCGTTTTCCACTCACCAATTTTACTTGCTTTAGCAACTAGCTGACCTGCAAATACACCAATCATCGCGTTCACAATAGCTGGTAAGTTTGACAATACGCCTTCTGGATCAACGGCTCTATTTTGATAACTAATTCCTGGTAAAAAATATTTATCAAACCATGCATTCCAGCTACCCGCGGCACTTAAGTCACCTGCAGTCCCACCCGGAACAGGAATAAAGCACATGAGTAGCCAATAGCCAAGCAGCAAACCAATGGCTGTAAATACTTGGGTTCGAATACTCGTATGCCAAACCAACATGGCACAAAAGAACCATGCGATAGCAATGCGCCCTAGCACACTGGCATAACGTATTTCATCGAAAGCCAAAGGAATACCAGTCCCCCAGCCATGGTTATACATTACGCCTAAAGCCGACAACAAAAGTAATCGTTTTATGGCTTTGCGATAAAATACTTTGCGCTCTTGCCATGGCAGGTGATCAATGCGCTTTGGTGCCAACCCCATCGCCACACCAGATAAAAATATAAATAACGGAAAAATTAAATCGTAAAATGTAAAACCATGCCATTGGCTGTGAACCGTGTGCGCCTCGAACGCCTTCCAACCAGTCCAACCTGTTAATACAAATAAAGCGGCAAAAATTGATTGCCCGCCTAAAATCCAAAACATGTCCATACCACGTAATGCATCTAATGATGCTAAACGTTTTTTAGCTGGTTTTGGCTGTGTGTCTGTTGCTGTCATATTTATCTACTCTTAAAACAAAAAGCCCCGCGATACTACGGCGGGGTTTTTCCAGGGAAACGTTAAATTGCTTTACCTGCAATATAAGTGGCTTTGACATATTGGTGCTCATCAAGCACCACAAAGTCTGCATCAAAGCCATCAAGTAAACGTCCCTTTTTCTTGAGGTTTAAATACTGGGCGGGATACAGTGCCGCCATTCGTAAGCTTTCTGCTAGGCTTATATCTAATGAATTCACTGTATTTCTGACAGCGCTGGCCATATCAAGCACACTGCCTGCAAGCTCACCAGTGCTAGAGTTAAGTCTATCGCCGGTTCTGATCACTTTACGACCATCGAAAAAGTCAAATTCCATATCATCAGTGCCAACAGGTGGCATGGCATCTGTTACTAACATAATTTTGCCACGCTGCTTAGTGCGTATTGCCAATTGAGCTGATAAAGGATGCACGTGATGACCATCCACTATTAAACCGCACCAGCTGTTATCGTGCCATAAAGCAGCGCCAACCACGCCTGGCTCACGCGAGGTAAACGCAGACATTGCGTTATATAAATGAGTAAAACCATCAGCCCCTGCGTTCAATGCGGCCATAGTAGTATTATAATCGGCATTCGTGTGCCCAATAGACACCTTTACACCACACTCAACTAAGCGTTCAATATCAGCAATGCTGACATTCTCTGGTGCCAGAGTAACCATTTTAATGCCTAGGTCTTGGCGGGCATATATTGCAAATTCTTGTTCGCTGATTGGCCGTATAAACTGTTCACTGTGTGTGCCTTTTTTTGGAAAAGACAAATGTGGGCCTTCAAAATGAATACCTAAAACGCCGGAGACACCCTCGCTAATTGCCTGTGCTGTGGCGTCTGCTGCGGCTTGCATGATTTCAACTTTATCAGTGATTAGCGTTGGCATTAAGGCAGTACTACCAAATTGCCCGTGTGCTTTGGCGATTCTATCTAAACACTGTGGGGTTTGCTCAGCATTAAAAAATGCACCGCCGCCGCCATTAACTTGTACATCAATAAAGCCAGGCGCAACCAAGCCATCCAGCTCAATTACACTACTTTGAGTATCACTTTCTAATGTAAATACACCCTCTTCTACACTGAATAAAGCGTCATCAATAAAGTTTTCACCTGTAAATAAGCATTCAGCACGGTAAAACGTTTTCATTACAAAGCTACCTTTTGATTTTGTTCTAAAACTGATTGTTGCGCAAAGTAAATAGCGCCCATTTCTGGTGGTTGTATTGGTGCTTCAACCAGCTTTGCAATAACAGGGTCAAGCCATTGATTTAATGGCTCAGCAAGTCCGCCAATCATAGATAAACGCGGTGGGTTATTCTCTAATAAACGGTGCGCTAATTGACTTACGTAGGCTGCGCCTTCAATTACAATGCTTAAGGCTACTTCATCTTTTTGATTTGCAGCATCAAATACATATCGTGCAAGTTTGGCATAACTGCTAGACGGTTGACCAGCCATTTGCTCTGCAATACCCATTGCATTTTCTGTATTAAAGTATTCTTTAATTGTGGCTGTTAGTAATGTTTTTGGCCCTAGGCCATCTAGGTCAACTAATGCAGCTTTTATTGCTTCTAACCCCATCCACGCACCACTGCCTTTGTCACCAAGGGCAAAGCCATGACCGCCATAATTTACTGACTGACCTTGTACATATGAAAATCCACAAGAACCGGTGCCAGTGATTATGACCGCACCATCACCACCATCATGAGCGCCGATACAAGCAGTATGCAGATCTGTGGTTAAAAACATTTGTTTAAATGGGTGTTCCCATTCAGAAATTTTTTCATATAAGCTTGGTAAATTTACGCCTGCTAAACCAAGGCCAGCATAAATTTGATGAATATTTTCTAGCGGTAAACCAGCATCTCGCATAGCCAGTTGTGTAGACACCATTATTGACTCTAATGTGCGCTCTAACCCATGTAATGGATTCGCGGGGCCGCCAAGACCAGTTCCTAATACCCCATGTTGTACAGAGTAAATAGTTGCACGGCATTTTGTTCCGCCACCATCGATACCAATAAACAATTGGTCCTCATTCGCACTCTTAGCCATCATCTAACGACCTCTAACCTTCGTTTTATATTTGTTTCAATCGCACTTTTTTTATTGTATTAATGCGATCCACCCTCAACCCATGTTGAATTAATGTTACACAACAAATGACAGCGTTGTCATTATATTTTTCATAAAAATTAATATAACTTTTATGTTTAACTCTAATCACTTGAATTAGCTGTAATTTTATAAAAAATAAATTTGTAATGGTTATTTTAAATACAGGCTATTTACACAACATAGAGTGATTTTTGTATTGATAATAGTAAAAAGTTGCTTAATAACGTTATTTTATCTGCAATCAAATGACGTTATTAAGGTACAGTTTATAAATAAATTAGTAAAGGTTTAAGGGGTGAATTGGAATATATTTTCTAGTGGTTGTTCAAATACCGCAGCTATTTTAAATGCTACCTCTAATGAAGGAGAATACCTAGCAGATTCAATGGCAGCAATAGTCTGCCGCGTAACCCCTACGCGATCCGCTAATTGCTGCTGTGTCATTTCATTGTGATGAAACCGCTGGATCCTAATTGTATTTGTAATTGCTAATTTAGCCATTTTAACCTCTGTACAATAACCATGACTCAACCGCTGTGCCAATCACTTCACTCAGTAGCGCAGCTATCACTAGCTGATGTAAAGGACTAATAGGCACTGGGTATACTGTACCAATCAACATAGCAAATACAGCATTGATAACACCCATTTGTAAAATAATTAAGCTCACTCTTTTTGCTTTTAACGCGATCGCTTGTTCACGTTCATCTAGCGGCTGATTGGCATATTTACTATTAAAAGCAGCTAAAATACTATGCATAATCACTAACATGACGACCGTTTGAATTACCAATTTAATGAGTAATCCGCTGGCAAGCGTTGGATCCATTTGGGCTTCAGGCGTCATGGATAATACCGCTTGTAAATAGTTAAATAGCACTATCAAAGTGATGCCCGCTTCAAGCAACCGTGTTTTTTGTGTATAACTCATCGTATTACCTCTAATGTAAAATATTACAGACTAAATGTTAAATATATCTAACATTGAGAACTATAGAAGAGCCCACCCTCAATGTCAAATATTCTTAACATCAGGATTGGTTTTATTTACATGGCAATTTTACAGCAAGAGTGAATCATCTATACAATGAAAGCGCTCAGCACTTTGTTTTAGGGCGTCAGCGGTTAGTTTATCCGCACCATACACCTCGGCTGGTACCTTGTATTTTTTTTGCAAATGGCCCAGTAACAGAGCAAAGTCACCATCTCCTGAGAGTAATATTACGCGGTCGAGTTCTTTCCCTTGCTCTAACATATCAATGGTAATACCGACATCCCAATCGCCCTTCGCACTGCCATCTTTGCGTTGAATAAATGGCTTTAGCTTTACTTCAAAACCAATGGCCCGCAATATATTTTGAAATTGAGATTGTTTATCGTCACCACGATAAATCGCATATGCAAATGCACAGTCAATTTCATATTGCTCACTCACCTGAGACCAAAATGCATTGTAATCAAAGTTTTTGCCGTAACTTTGTCGACAGGTGTAATAAATATTTTGCACATCAACAAAAATCCCCACTCTGGGTTTAGATGGTGGTCCTTGTTGCGTTAATGGCTCTTTTAATTGCGACATATGCTGCTCTTAAATAGTGTTTTAACCAATGTAGCACAGTTAACTTGAAAAAAATCTAAAAGTAACCTAAATTGGTTACTTACCCAAAAGTAACTAATTTTGGTTACATAGTAAAAAGTAACTCATAGAGGTTACATCACCTTAGGTAAACAAAATGATAGCAGTCATCAGCGGCGATTTAATCAACTCACAAAAAATTCCTAAACACCAATACGACGATATGCTTTATCTGTTGGATCAAAGCTTGCGCTTCATTGCAAATAAATTTAGTGGTCAATACAGTGTTTATCGTGGTGACGCCCTGCAAATACAATTACCTGATCCACGTGATGTTTGCAGCGCAGCTATATTGCTTTATTTACAGCTAAAGTCTGCTAATTATTCATTACGTCAAAGTATGGCTATTGGCCAGTTAGATAACCCTCGCGCGGATATAAAAACAGCCACTGGGTCTGCTTATACACTTTCAGGTCAAGGGTTAGATACCCTGAATCAACTGTTAATACTGCAAATAGAGCACAGCTCTCTCGATGCCAGTTTTGCCCTGAATATCGATTTAATTAACGTGCTACTCGATAAAATCAGCCAAAAGCAAGCCAATGCGTTGTTTCATTATTTAACTGCTGTAAATAATAGCCACAGCCAGCTTGCCAAAGAGTTACAAACCAGCCGCGAGAATGTGACTAAATTACTTAACTTAGCAAACTACCAATTAATTGAGCGTTTTTTAAATTACAGTAAAGAGGCTATCCAACAACTTCAAGGAGTAAAGAAATGAGTTTTTATTTATTACTAACAGGCCTTGTCATTGCTCACTTATTAGCAGATTTCTACTGGCAACCAATAAGTTGGGTCTATGATAGAAACACACGGCATTTTCGTGCCAGCAAACTTTATTTACATGTTTTGATGCACAGTACAGTTAGCGCACTGGTGATAATACTATGGGAATACCAATATGGTTGGGGTGATTGGTCTAATATACTTGTAGCAACCTTGATTATAGCGGTTACCCATTACTTTATTGATATTGCCAAATCATACTCAAACAAAGGGGTGGTCCCTTTTGTGCTGGATCAATGTGCTCATCTCATTGTCATACTTATGGTCGCTGTATGGCTTGCTGATAATCAGCTCTTTTACTATCAACTATTACACCAGCTTATTGCCCTCGATACATTAATTATACTGACGGGCTATTTATTAGTGCTTAACCCAAGCTCGGTGTTCATTCGTATGGCGCTTGAGCGTATCACAAGTGGCTTTTCAACTTCTGGCAGCATACCTGCTGCGGGACACAGTATTGGTTTATTAGAGCGTGTACTGATGCTGACATTCATTTTGATGGGAGAGTATGCAGGCGTTGGCTTTTTACTCGCTGCAAAATCAATTTTTCGGTTTGGGGATTTACGAGCAAGTGAAGAAAAACAACTCACCGAATATGTAATGCTAGGTACCTTATTAAGTGTAACAGTGACTTTATTTATCGGTTTAACCATTAATTTTTTAACTAAACAATAAAAAAACGCGCTATAAAAGCGCGTTATATATTATTACGTCAAAGGTTAAGCGTTACCCTGCGAGCCGCCATTATTTGGCCGACGACGGCGCTGCGAATTACCACCAACCGACTGACGTTTTGCCCATGGGTTTTGTTGCTCCCCCTCGCCTTTAGCTGCCGGCATTTTAGAACCACCACGGCGTGGCCCTGTTCCATTGCCACCATTGTTTGGCTTTTTGCTATCAGACTTAGGCTTAGAAAACGGCTGTTTGGCTTTTTTAGGCTTTTTTGGTTTTATCGGTCTTGCATCAAGCGCTCTTTCTGGCACAGGATTGCTTGGCTCAAAGCCAGGCTCTTCTGCACGGGGAATAAGCTCGCCAATAAAACGCTCAATACCATATAAATCAGCAGCATCATCAGTCGTTACAAACGAAATAGCATGGCCTGTAGCACCCGCACGACCTGTACGGCCAATACGGTGCACGTAATCTTCATAAATGTTTGGTAAATCATAATTTACTACATGTGGAAGCTCTACAATATCAAGTCCACGAGCCACAATATCAGTAGCCACTAAAACACGTACTTCACCACTTTTAAAACCATCGAGTGCTTTAACACGCGCACCTTGTGATTTATTACCATGAATTGCAGCACCCACAATGTCATCACGTTCAAGTTGTTTAACTAAACGGTTGGCACCGTGTTTTGTGCGGCTAAAGACCAATACTTGCTGCCAATCATTACTGCGAATTAAATGACTCAAAAGCGCTGTTTTACGTGCTTTGTCTACCGCATACACTGATTGAGTAACACTTTTTGCTGTGGTGTTTTTTGCCGCCACAGAAATCTCAACGGGGTCATTGATCAAACCTTTTGCTAAAGCGCGAATTTCATCTGAAAACGTAGCAGAAAACATTAAATTTTGGCGTTTAGAAGGTAACTTACTAATGATACGTTTAATATCGTGAATAAACCCCATATCAAGCATACGGTCTGCTTCATCAAGGACTAACACTTCGAGGTTATCAAATTTCAATGCATTTTGATTATGTAAATCAATCAAGCGCCCAGGGGTTGCCACTAAAATATCGACACCTTTACGCAAGCGCATCATTTGTGGATTGATTTTAACGCCACCATACACAACAAACGAGCTTATGTTAGAGTGCTTAGCATACTCTTCAACATTTTCGCTTACTTGCAAAGCAAGTTCACGGGTTGGTGCTAAAATTAACGCACGCACTTGGTTACCTTTGGCTTTTTGCCCTTTCGCTAATGACTCAATAAGCGGTAACGTAAAACCAGCTGTTTTACCGGTGCCAGTTTGCGCGGCTGCCATTACATCACGACCTTCGATGATCGCTGGAATGGCCTGAGCCTGAATCGGTGTTGGCGTTTCATAGCCCTTTTCTAAAACTGCGTTAACTAAAGACTGTGATAAACCTAACCCATCAAAACTCATATAAACTCTCTTTTAAATAAGGCCAAACTGGCCAGTTGCGCGCATTATACCTATCGTGGTCAATAATGCATTGAATATTCACCTTACTGTTAATATGCTAACCTGAGACAGAGTGACGCTGGAGTGAAAAATGGCAATAAAAACACAAGCAAATCAAATAAGCTTACAACAATGCCTTGCTAATACTGACCCTAAACGCTTAGAAGATGCAAATACGTTAATTGCACTGTTTGAGAAAGTAACCAATGAACCAGCTATAGTTTGGGGCAAAGATATTATTGGTTTTGGTCGTTACCGCTATCAATACGACTCAGGCCAAAGTGGTGACTGGCCATTAACAGGCTTTTCGCCACGCAAGACGAAGTTATCTATCTACATAATGCCAGGGTTTGAAAATAAAGAAGTTGCGGCCTTACTTGATAAACTAGGTAAACACACAACCGGCAAAAGTTGTCTCTATATCAGCAATTTAAAAAATATAGACTTAGCCATACTTGAACAACTCATCGCTTTGTCTGTAGCACTAATGAAAGTAAAATATCCGTAAAATATAAAAGCGGCAATATGCCGCTTTTATAGTAAACAGTAGAATAGTTACTTAACTCCTAGCTCGCGTAAGCGCTCTTGTAAGTAACTGTCTGCGGTATAACGCTCTGATAACACAACATCAGGACGCGGATGTAAAAATAATGGCAGTGAAATACGTGACTTAGTCGACGCCTTACCCGTTGGGTTAATTACACGGTGAATCGTTGATGGGAAATACCCGCCCGACGCTTCTTGTAGCATGTCACCAATATTAATGATCAAGCTACCAAAATCACACGGCACATCTAACCAACCACCGTCGGTTTTTTGCACTTGTAAGCCAGGCTCATTAGAGGCAGGTAAAACAGTTAATAGGTTAATGTCGCCGTGCGCAGCAGCGCGAATTGCACCAGGCTCTTCATCACCCGTCATCGGTGGATAATGCAATATACGCAGTAACGTTTGTTCAGAATCAGCTATCATGTCTTTCAAATCGATTGAAAACTTAGCACGTACCTCTGCTGGTGCTTCAGCTTGCACCCAGCTTAACAATGTTGCCGCAAACTCATTGGCTAAACGATAGTACTCACGTACATCCGCTTCTAGTTGCTCAGGCACTCGGCCCTTTGGATAAACATGAAAGTACTCTTTAATATCTTTTACAGTAAAACCTTTGGCAACCTCTGAAACTGACGGCGGAAAATAACCATCTTGGGTTTCTTTAGAAAATAAGAACTCATGCTTTTGCTCAGAGTTAAAAAACGCCTGCCAATTTTCATAAATTGATTCAACTAAAGATTGCGGAATTGGGTGATTTTTTAACACTCCAAAGCCTGTGTTTCTAAGAGATTCAACAAATTGAGCGGCTGCATCGCTCGCTTGATAATCGACAGTAGGTAGTTGCATGTTGGTATCCAATGATTTAAGTTGTCAAAAGCCTTTGCTAATCATAGCAGTTGCTACATTGTTGCGCTTCGCGAGGATAATAAAATAGCCTTAAAAACATAAGGACTTATGTCCGCACTCGCTATGCGACAAAGTAAATGTTGATATAGATCAACAGCTGCGTATTAGCATAATCACAGTGAAATAATAAAATCGTTAAAATGGTCTACCCTGCTAAATTCAACCAAGAGCGAAGGCACATACTATGCGACAAAAAAATAACCTTTCAAAGTGGTGAGTTACAACTTGCCGGACAATTAGAGTCACCAGCTGGCGATATCAAATTTTACGCCTTATCTGCCCATTGCTTTACGTGCCGGTAAAGACATTGCAGCAGCCACTCGTATTAGCCGTGCATTAACGAAACAAGGTATAGCGGTATTACGTTTTGATTTTACTGGACTAGGCAATAGCGATGGCGACTTTGCCAACAGTAACTTTTCTTCCAATATTCAGGATTTAGTCGCCGCTGCGGATCATTTAAGAGCCCACTTCAAAGCGCCACAATTGTTAATTGGCCATAGTTTAGGGGATGCAGCAGTGCTGGCAGCCGCAGCGCAAATAAAAGAAGTACAAGCGGTGACGACCATCGGCGCACCATCCGATGCCCAACATGTCACGCATAATTTTAGTGCACATCTTGATGAAATAAACGCAGCAGGTGTTGCAAAAGTGACTTTAGCAGGCCGGGAGTTCACCATTAAAAAGCAGTTTGTAGACGATATTGCTAAATATGACCGCAGCCACATTGGTAAACTAAAACGTGCCCTCTTAGTAATGCATTCTCCCATTGACGCTACGGTTAATATTCGTGAAGCCGAAAAAATCTATGCCAGTGCTAAACACCCAAAAAGCTTTATTAGCTTAGATAATGCTGATCACTTATTAACAAAGAAAGAAGATGCTGATTATGCTGCAGAGGTTATCGCATCATGGGCCAAGCGCTACGTAAATAATAATTCGTTTAGCAAAATGAATATAAATTAAAAATATATGCGATAATAGCGCTAATATTTGTGTTTATTTAAAAGTGTCCCATGAAATCATACAGCAGCATCGAACAACGTATCGAAATTTTACAAAGTCGCATTGAAGCCTATAAAGAAGAAATCGCGGTATTACAAGCCGAGCCGAAAAGTAATAACGAGCGTATTATTTTTAAGTTTATTGAAACCGGTAGCACAGGTAAAACGAAAGATTTTGTGCGTGAACTTGGCATTAAATCACCCCGTGATAGCTTATACTCGTCTGGCGATGTAACTAAGCTAATTAAAGATGGCGCTGATGATATTAACCCTGCGCTGCTTGAAATTGCTCGCGCTCTTGCCAGTGCGCGCAATAAAAACGGCCCTGCTTGCTAGTCGTTTATTACTATAAGTGATTAGCCGTCAATATTTGCGGCTAATCAACTAGCTCGATATCAAGTCCCGCTAATAAATTTAAAGCCTCAAGTCGTTCAAATTTAGCACGGCTCACATCATTATTTTTAATATCAATATTAAACTGTGTGGCACCGACAAAATTAGCGTTACTTAAATTGGTTTGATGAAACACACTGTCTCTAAAATCTGTGCCTATAAACTGGCTTTTAGCTAAATTTGCATGTCTAAAATCGACATCCTTTGCAAAGCAATCAGTCATTGTTAACGCTTTTAATTGCGACTCAAAAAATGAGCTATGGCTAAGTTCGCAATCTTTAAAGCTAACGGGCGCAGTTAATGCCAGTTGCGGCCAGTTTACTTGTCCCCAAACTATGCTGTTGAGCTTACAGCCTTTAAAACTGACCTCTTCCAACGAGCTGTAATTCCAATTTAATTCACTTAAATTACAATTGATAAACTCACAATCGATAAAACGACAGTTACTGAATTGAGCTTGGCTAAAGTCACACTCAATAAACTGACATTGCTCAAATTCAATGTCACTAAAGCGCTTTGCTGTCGCTTTTAACTTTAAAAATTCGTGTTCATAGTAATCGTTTTGTGTAAATAACATACCTTCTGTTATAACTCCCTCTTAAAACAGCAATAAAAAAACCCTAAGAATAAGCTTAGGGTTTTTAACATTAAACTAGTTTGTTCGTTACTTATTCAGCTGGTTTTTCAGCTTTTTCAACAACGTTGATAGCAAGCTCAGTCAATGAATCTGCATTGGCTTTGCTTGGTGCGTCAGTTAGTAAACATGAAGCTTGTGTTGTTTTAGGGAAAGCAATAACGTCACGAATGTTATCAGTACCACACAGTAGCATTACTAAACGGTCTAAACCAAACGCAAGACCGGCATGCGGTGGCGTGCCGTATTTAAGCGCATCAAGTAAGAAGCCAAACTTGTCTTGTTGCTCTTGTGCATCAATACCTAGAATTCTAAAAGCCGCTTCTTGCATATCTGCATTGTGAATACGAACAGAGCCGCCGCCTACTTCGTAGCCGTTTAATACCATATCGTAGGCATCTGAGATAGCCGCTGCAGGGTTTGCTTCAAGCTCTTCAGCACTGATGTCTTTAGGTGCAGTAAATGGATGGTGAACGGCGTGAAGTGTGCCTTCGTCATCTTCTTCAAACATTGGGAAGTCAACAACCCAAAGTGGTGCCCAGCTATCAAGGTTAGTGATTTCTAAATCAACACCAATCTTCAAGCGTAATGCGCCCATGGCTTCATTTACTGTGTTGCGTTTATCTGCACCAAATAAAATGATGTCGCCCGTTTGTGCATTAGTACGTGCTAGAAGTTCGTTAATCACTTCTTCGTTTAAGAACTTAGCAATAGGTGATTGCACGCCTTCAGCGCCTGCATCACGGTCGTTAACTTTCATCCAAGCTAGACCTTTCGCACCGTAAATACCAATAAACTTGGTGTAGTCATCTAACTGCTTACGAGAAAGCTTCGCGCCACCAGGTACTGTTAATACTGCAACACGGCCTTTTTCATCATTTGCAGGGCCTGAGAATACTTTAAACTCAACGTCTTTTACCAAATCAGCAACGTCAATTAGCTTCATTGGGTTACGTAGGTCTGGTTTATCAGAGCCATACAAGCTCATTGCCTCTGAATAAGGCATGATTGGGAACTCGCCTAAATCAACGTTAAGTAATGACTGCCACATTTCACGGATCATCTTTTCAGTCATACCGCGTACTTGATCAGAGCTCATGAACGACGTTTCTAAATCTATTTGAGTAAATTCAGGTTGACGATCAGCACGTAAATCTTCATCACGGAAACATTTAACAATTTGATAGTAACGGTCAAAGCCAGACATCATCAATAATTGCTTAAACAACTGTGGTGATTGCGGTAATGCGTAAAAGCTGCCTTTGTGAACACGACTCGGTACTAAATAATCACGCGCACCTTCTGGTGTTGCTTTCGTTAATACGGGTGTTTCAATATCTAAAAATGCATTGTCATCTAAAAAGCGACGAACAAAGCTGCTTGCTTTAGCACGTAACTTAATACGGTCGCTCATTTCTAAGCGGCGAAGATCGAGGTAACGGTATTTTAAACGGCGCTCTTCTGAATTCACTTGGTTAAAGTCAAGTGGTAACGGCTCTGAGCGGTTGATAATCGTTAAGCTAGTGCCTAAAATCTCGACTTCACCTGTTGCCATATCTTTATTTACTTGGCTATCAGGGCGCGCACGAACAACACCTTTAAGCTGCACACAAAATTCTTGGCGAAGTTTATTAGCTGTATCCATTAAGCCTTCAACTTCAGGATCGAATACAACTTGCACTAAGCCTTCTCTGTCGCGTAAATCGACAAAAATAAGACCACCAAGATCACGTCGTTTATTTATCCAACCACATAGTTCAACTTCTTGATCTACGTGAGTTTTGTTAAGCTGTCCGCAGTATATAGAGCGCATAGTATTCCTGTCAGTTTAAGACTCATAGCCGCTCTCCCTAAGAATTTGCTGTTTTTGGGGAGTTAAAGCCACTATTTATTAATCATTTTAGGGGGTGCATTATACCCAAGTTACTTAAAAATGCGAGCACGGCAGCGGGCACTATGCTTTCAATTCATAGATTTGATATACTAGCCAAAACACACAATCAGTTAACCGTTTTATGTTGTATTTAGGGTGTCCGCAATGGTCAAGCACCGCGTGGAAAGGCAATTTGTTATCCAGCCATTGTAAAAATGCTGACATGCTGCATGAATACGCGCAGGTGTTTAATTCTGTCGAGGGTAATACCAGTTTTTACGCCGATCCTAGTACTGAGTCACTCAAGCGCTGGCGTGATGCTGTTAATAACGATTTTAAATTTACCTTTAAATTTCACCGCCGCTTTAGCCACGAATTACAATTAACCAACATTGATGATGAGCTAACTGCTTGGTTTAACTTATTCGAACCGCTATTACCCAATGTTGGGCAAATCATGTTGCAACTACCAAGTAGCTTTAGCCCTGCACAATTACCACTGCTTGCTCAGTTTATTACTAAGCTGCCACACGATATAAATTACGCAGTGGAAGTACGCCACGGCGAGTTTTTTAAAAAGGGCGATGCTGAAGTTGCGTTAAACCAGCTATTAATGGCTAGCAACATTAACCGTGTTGCCATGGATACCCGTGCCCTATTTGCGGTAAAGCCCAACACCGAAGCTTTGATAGATGCGCAGCAAAAAAAGCCTCATCTCCCAGTTCATGCCATCGCCACCGGCGAGCAGCCTATGGCAAGGTTTGTGATTGCCAGTTTAGAACATGACTATAAAAGCTATTACCAGCCTTGGCTTAAAAAAGTACAACAATGGCTCGATGAAGGTAAAACACCTTATGTGTTTTTTCATACCGCCGATAACCGCCAAGCTCCATTGTTAGCACGTCAGTTTTGCCAAGACTTAAATTATAACCACCACGTTTTATCACCTTTTATAGGTGAAAAAGAAGCCACTCAATCGAGCTTATTTTAAATTTATGAAAGACTACTCTCGTTACTTTACCGGCTACCCTGAGCAAATTGTCACACAAGTGATGCAGCTCATTAATAACAACAAACACGGTGCGTATTTAACAAAAAAATACCCGCATGCTCATACGATAACAAGTGATAAGTCGCTATATGCTTACGCAACCGAGCTTAAAAAATGCTACTTAAAAAATGCACCACCGTTTGGCCGCGCAGCATTTAAAAAGCAAGGTGATATGGTCACTAACGCACTGGGTACACATACCTACCGTATGCAAGGCAAAACCCGAAAGCATGACTTAGCTATTAACAGTGATTTACTGCGCGCGCCAGAGCCATTATTAAAAGCACTCGTGGTTCACGAGCTCGCTCACTTTAAAGAAAAAGATCACAACAAAAGTTTTTACGCCCTGTGTTGTCACATGGAACCAGAGTACCACCAACTGGAGTTAGATTTACGAATATTTTGTGTGTTAGTCACGCAAGGGAAAAACCCTTACTATTTATTAAAATGATAGATAACTTTCTAAAGTAATTGGGTCTTCAGCACCTTCAGAATTAAAACTTATTCGATGCAGACTATCCCTTCGAAGTATACCTTTTTAGCATTGATGCATTGTTATTGCATATTTATTAGAAGTAGCAACACTATATATACTACCCTGACTAAAACTAAACATACTGATGTAAATTCAACCATGAAGTTCAATATCCCTAGTATTCAATATCGATTAGCTCTAGCTCGCCAAAAATATCATATTCTGCACTTTTCAATTTTAGATGAGCCAACTCTGTATTAGCCTTAATTCTATCAATAATAGACTTTTTATGTTCTGGTGCTATTCCATAGCCTAATACTAAGGTGTTAAAAGCCGAAAAAGGTATTTTTTTCAAATAACACTCATGATACTTGAGTAGTTTATCTACCGAACTGTCATAAAATTCAAAAAACTTTCCTTTAGCCTCATCACAATCGACTAAAGAGCACACAATTCTCGACTCCTCTTCTTGCTCCCAATCAGGGGATTTAGAAAATAAGAGTTTGTACATTAAATCATTTAAGTGTTCGGGTTTATTAATAGAATTCCAATCTTTGACTGGCATACCATTAATCCTCCACGAACCACGATAGTATGTAACAGACGCACGTTTGCTAATTTCATAAGTCACATCTTTTACAATATTTCTCATAAAGAATTCATGTGTTTCATCAAATATTAAGGCTACACCTTGACCCTCACTAGCATAATGATTCCACATGTGGGTACTTGTTACACTTTTACATAATGAAAAAACACCACAAGCAGCGCTTATTTTTTCAATAATTTGATTGTTAATTTCCTGAACTTTTTTATTTACTTGCTCTTTATCAAACTCTTTCATTGAACTATAACCAAACTGGCTTTCAACTAGGTGAGGAAAAGCATCTCCATATCTATCATCCAAAGGTCTTTCTAAATAAAACTTTTTAAGAAGGGCAAGATCTAATGAATCATTTATGTCACCGCCATCTTTTTGGAATCGCTCTTTAGCCCAATCTAAATCTGCTGGCGAAAACTCATTAAAATAGGGAAATAGTTTTGCCTCACTCATTTTATCATTTAAGAACTTCGGTTGTGTAAAGCGAAACAAACCATCGGATAAAAAACTGCTACGTGGCTCTGTATAATTACTTTCTTCGATAACTAATCCAAAATATTTTACTAACAACACATACCTCCAAATAACTCTATTGAGTGACCGTAAATTTAGTTAAACCAATCAGCTGCCCAGATTCGGTAACAACTTGTACTTGCCATTTGCCAACAGGGTCTGCGGGAAAGTTCAATTTGTGTGTCCATGCTCTATAGCCCTGCTCTCGCCCGCCGGTGATATCTAAGGCAATTCGCTCCACAACTTGGTTATTAAGGATCCAAACATGAAAAATCTTTTCGTTTAAGCCTCTTGGCGCTTTCACCGCTGTCCAACTATATAAACCTTCCTGTCGTAACGTATTTACATCTAACTGCTTAACGTTACCGATGGGCTTACGTTGTTCCAGGTCAACTTCATGAGATAACCTAATATCAGTTAAGCGTAATGCCGCTGGCGGCACCCAGCTACGCAATTGCCATAAACCTGCACTCAATACGCCTAACAATAAAACTAACAAAGGAAAACGCCACCAACGCGCATTTGGCATCAAATTTCCTAAACTCGGTAGCGTGCACATAATCGCGGTGATCAAGGCAATTCCTAAGCTTTCACTGGTAGTAAGATTTAATAGGATTGGCAATGTGACTAAAATTACCACAAATAGTGCAAAATTATGAAACACCGTAAATAATATGCTGTGTTTAGCTAACTTTTTATAATAAAGCGGATCAACAACTGATATAAATGCACATAGAATAATCAAGGAAGTAAACACAGCCTGCGGATGGTTCCATGACGTCACCGCGAGAAAAAACGGCAATGCAAAAAATAAGCTTTCTTGCTGCACCATCTGTAATGCAAAACGCATAAAGTTAGGTGAAACAGCAACACCAAAGCGCTGCTCAACTTTATCGCGCAGCCAATTATCAACGATTAACCACACCCAGCTGACGAGTAAAAGTATAGCTATAATTTGCGAAAACGACTCCTTTCGCTCAACTAAAACGTAACTAGCTACACCGCTGAAAAATGCAAACACCGCTAATAAACCTGGTCGCTTTTGCATCATCATTATAAATTTTGTTATTAAATCTTTAAAATAGTTCATGCAAAAATAAGATCCTTTTACAACTTAATATCTTAGTTAGTCACCTAAACAATATACCTTAATACATGAACAACAGATTTACACTTTTGCTCTAAAATTATTTAGTTATGAGTCACACTTTTTACTTTTGAGATTACTATGGCGAGGCCATTTTCAAACACGTTGGCTATTTTGTATATTTTGCTCACCTTTGCTGAACAAAGTTTGGCGTACAGTGTATCTCCCTCGATAAGTGCTCACCCTTACACTCAAACGATAAATATTGACAGCCCACTAGTGGCTTGAGAACATCGTAAAGAATGACGATGAATGTTGCGAAATATAGTGTTGTGATAGCACCTGCTTTTGCCCTGCAAATACTTGAGTATCAGCTTTTTACCTGCCGTCAGAAATCACGACAACTCAAATTGTTATGCAAAACCATCACGCTATAAAACAAAATATTGCAAAAATAATCTGTGTCACAACTTATATTTACCGCCCTCACATCTCTATCTCATAAATACATTTCCCATGTTTTTAGCCACGTTAAAGGCTTATTCGTTCACCCACGAACAGCATCATGCCATGACGAGCATTAAAAAATCGATAGAGAAAATACAAGTCACGGCTTCTCGACTTGGACGTATAGTAACTGAGCCAGCGACTCACACTGAAATAATCAAGAGTGAAGAAATACACGAGAAAGCCTTAATGCCCCTTGGCAACATTTTACTGTTAGTTCCGGAAACTGGCGGTGTAACCGTGCAAAACACTTCACCCGCTTTAGGTAGTGCAAATATCCGTTTGCAAAGCCTGTATGGCCGCTATACCCAGTTACTTAGTAACAGACTGCCATTATATGGCGGTAAATCAATTGGATTATTACCAATCACATTTAATTGATGTTCTACTTTAATCTTGTGTTATTTGTGATCTAATAGAGCTATATACAGTCATTGTTATTGAGCTTAAATTATCCAATATTTCAGGTTTCCCATACACCTGAGATGCACGATTAAAAACCCACTATCAAGTTGTTCGCCAATTTCTTAAAGTTAAAAATCGTACGGCAGTTGCACAAGCAAAAGGCGTGAGTCGGCACTTGGTAAATGAGTGGGTGACAGCTTATCTTACCGATGGCATTGCGGCATGAGATATTAAAAAACAGCCCGGTCGCCCTTATGTTCTAACGCCTAAGCAAAAGCAACAACTCAAAGATTATGTATGCAAACATGCAGTTAAAGATGAAGGAGGCTGCTTAATCGGTGAAGACATTCGTGAGTATATTCGCGAGACATTTGATGTGCAGTATAAGCTTAATAATGTTTATCGCTTATTGCATGAGCTTAATTTGTCATGGATTACATCTCGCACGAAACACCCTAAACAATCAGTTCAGCCGCAAGAAGACTTTAAAAAATTTCCTTCGTAATACGAACATCACAATTCCAGGCCACGTATCACTTGATAGAGTCAATGTCTGGTTCCAAGATGAAGCGCGGTTTGGTCAATAAAATACCACATCTAAAATTTGGGCAAAGAAAGGCTCAGGGCCCCGCGTGGTCAGCAGCAACAATTTCTATCCACTCATATATTTGATGCTGTTTGCCCTGCGACAGGTCAAACTGAGGCTATCATAGCTCCTTATTTGAGTAAGGATATAATGAGGCAGCACTTAGAGCTCATTTCGGATGTGACACCATATGGAGAACATGCAGTTGTTGTGGACCGCACTAGCTGGCATATGGGGTTTGCGAGTTTTATCAGCTTTAAATCGAGGCTGAAGCCTCCTCCTACAATAACTTTGACAGCGCTGCACGTTAAGCCCTACGCTTTACGCTCGCTAACTCGCGAGATAATTCATTTTATTTCAGACAACAAAAAACCCGTTACATTGCTGTAACGGGTTTCTCTTATTTGGAGCCTGGCGATGACCTACTTTCACATAACAAATGCTACACTATCATCGGCGCTGTTTCGTTTCACTACTGAGTTCGGCATGGGATCAGGTGGGTCCAAAACGCTATTGTCACC
>NZ_JANIGL010000018.1 GCF_024518675.1 Pseudoalteromonas shioyasakiensis | reverse complement strand
TCATAAGAGTTAACTAAATGGCACTGAATGATACTGCTATCATTCTTTTTTACTTTTGAAAACTCTGTACAAATACAATGTATTCATACGAATTTTATTATCAGCTTTTCCAAATTTTTAAAGAGCAGAGAATCAAAAACTTCTCAAAATTAAACACACTCTATTCTCAGGTGGTGTTGCTACCCGATAAAGAATATTTATTTTTAAGAAGTAAAAGTGGTGGAGCTAAGCAGGATCGAACTGCTGACCTCCTGCGTGCAAGGCAGGCGCTCTCCCAGCTGAGCTATAGCCCCACATATGCTGGTCTTACTGTTTGTATACCGACTTCTTTTTAAGACAAGGCGTAAGTTGAGGCCGTTTAGTTCACTAAACAACGAAGCTTACAACGCAGCATTAAGAAGAAGTGGTGGGTCTGAGTAGATTTGAACTACCGACCTCACCCTTATCAGGGGTGCGCTCTAACCAACTGAGCTACAGACCCAAACAATAAGTGTTGTTCTCTTTACAATTAACAATCATCTGTGTGGACACTACGAACAAATAAGTTCTAAATCGTATAAGGAGGTGATCCAGCCCCAGGTTCCCCTAGGGCTACCTTGTTACGACTTCACCCCAGTCATGAATCACTCCGTGGTA
>NZ_JANIGL010000017.1 GCF_024518675.1 Pseudoalteromonas shioyasakiensis | reverse complement strand
CCATGCTTCCACATCTTGCCTATCAACGTTGTAGTCTTCAACGGCCCTTCAGAGACTTTAAAAGTCTAGTGAGAACTCATCTCGAGGCCTGCTTCGCGCTTAGATGCTTTCAGCGCTTATCAGTTCCGAACGTAGCTACCGGGCAATGCCATTGGCATGACAACCCGAACACCAGCGGTTCGTTCACTCCGGTCCTCTCGTACTAGGAGCAACCCCTCTCAATTCTCAAACGCCCACGGCAGATAGGGACCGAACTGTCTCACGACGTTCTAAACCCAGCTCGCGTACCACTTTAAATGGCGAACAGCCATACCCTTGGGACCGACTTCAGCCCCAGGATGTGATGAGCCGACATCGAGGTGCCAAACACCGCCGTCGATATGAACTCTTGGGCGGTATCAGCCTGTTATCCCCGGAGTACCTTTTATCCGTTGAGCGATGGCCCTTCCATTCAGAACCACCGGATCACTATGACCTACTTTCGTACCTGCTCGACGTGTCTGTCTCGCAGTTAAGCTGGCTTCTACCATTACACTAACCGTACGATGTCCGACCGTACTTAGCCAACCTTCGTGCTCCTCCGTTACTCTTTGGGAGGAGACCGCCCCAGTCAAACTACCCACCAGGCACTGTCCGTAACCCCGATTCAGGGGCCAACGTTAGAACATCAAAACTACAAGGGTGGTATTTCAAGGACGACTCCA
>NZ_JANIGL010000016.1 GCF_024518675.1 Pseudoalteromonas shioyasakiensis | reverse complement strand
GAAGAGCTACTTGAGCTAGTAGAAATGGAAGTTCGTGAACTTCTTTCTGAATATGACTTCCCAGGTGATGACTTACCACTAATTCAAGGTTCAGCTCTTAAAGCTCTTGAAGGCGAAAAGCAGTGGGAAGACAAGATCGTTGAGCTTGCAGAAGCACTAGATTCTTACATCCCAGAGCCAGAGCGTGACATCGATAAAGCATTCATCATGCCTATTGAAGACGTTTTCTCAATCCAAGGTCGTGGTACTGTTGTAACTGGTCGTGTTGAAGCTGGTATCATCAACGTGAATGACGAAGTTGAAATCGTTGGTATCAAAGAGACTACTAAGTCTACTTGTACTGGTGTTGAGATGTTCCGTAAGCTTCTTGACGAAGGTCGTGCTGGTGAGAACATTGGTGCACTTCTACGTGGTACTAAGCGTGAAGACGTTGAACGTGGTCAAGTACTAGCTAAGCCTGGTTCAATCAAGCCACACACTAAATTCACTTCAGAAGTATACGTACTTTCTAAAGATGAAGGTGGTCGTCATACTCCATTCTTCAAAGGTTACCGTCCACAGTTCTACTTCCGTACAACTGACGTAACAGGTGACGTACAGTTACCAGAAGGCGTAGAAATGGTAATGCCTGGTGATAACGTTAAGATGACGGTAGAGCTAATCTGCCCAATCGCGATGGACGAAGGTCTTCGTTTCGCTATCCGTGAAGGTGGCCGTACTGTAGGTGCTGGTGTTGTAGCAACTATCGTAGAGTAATAGTTA
>NZ_JANIGL010000015.1 GCF_024518675.1 Pseudoalteromonas shioyasakiensis | reverse complement strand
AAGTCTCCCACCTATCCTACACATGTAGGTTCAATGTTCAGTGCCAAGCTGTAGTAAAGGTTCACGGGGTCTTTCCGTCTAGCCGCGGGTACACAGCATCTTCACTGCGATTTCAATTTCACTGAGTCTCGGGTGGAGACAGCGTGGCCATGGTTACACCATTCGTGCAGGTCGGAACTTACCCGACAAGGAATTTCGCTACCTTAGGACCGTTATAGTTACGGCCGCCGTTTACCGGGGCTTCGATCAAGAGCTTCGTCCGAAAACTAACCCCATCAATTAACCTTCCGGCACCGGGCAGGTGTCACACCGTATACGTCATCTTGCGATTTTGCACAGTGCTGTGTTTTTAATAAACAGTCCCAGCCACCTGGTCACTGCGGCTCCCGTCCGCTTAGAGAGTAAATCTCGTCACAGATAGGAGCGTACCTTCTCCCGAAGTTACGGTACGATTTTGCCTAGTTCCTTCACCCGAGTTCTCTCAAGCGCCTTAGTATTCTCTACCTGACCACCTGTGTCGGTTTGGGGTACGATTCGGTATAATCTGAAGCTTAGAGGCTTTTCCTGGAAGTATGGCATCAGCAACTTCACCACCTTAGTGGCTCGTCTCGTGTCTCAGTCTTAGCAACCCGGATTTTCCTAAGTCACCAACCTACTCACTTTCACATGGACAACCATCGCCATGCTTGCTTAGCCTGCTCCGTCCCCCCATCGCAATTATACCAAGTACGGAAATATTAATCCGTTTCCCATCGACTACGCCTTTCGGCCTCGCCTTAGGGGTCGACTTACCCTACCCTGATTAACATGGGATAGGAACCCTTGGTCTTCCGGCGTGCGGGTTTTTCACCCGCATTATCGTTACTCATGTCAGCATTCGCACTTCTGATACGTCCAGCATACCTCCCGGTACACCTTCAACCGCTTACAGAACGCTCCCCTACCACTCATCCTAAGATGAATCCGCAGCTTCGGTGCATAGTTTAGCCCCGTTACATCTTCCGCGCAGACCGACTCGACCAGTGAGCTATTACGCTTTCTTTAAAGGATGGCTGCTTCTAAGCCAACCTCCTGGCTGTCTGGGCCTTTCCACATCGTTTCCCACTTAACTATGACTTTGGGACCTTAGCTGGCGGTCTGGGTTGTTTCCCTCTTCACGACGGACGTTAGCACCCGCCGTGTGTCTCCCGGATATTACTTTACGGTATTCGGAGTTTGCAAAGGGTTGGTAAGTCGGGATGACCCCCTAGCCTTAACAGTGCTCTACCCCCGTAAGTATTCGTCCGAGGCTCTACCTAAATAGATTTCGGGGAGAACCAGCTATCTCCCGGTTTGATTAGCCTTTCACTCCAAGCCACAAGTCATCCCCTAACTTTTCAACGTTAGTGGGTTCGGTCCTCCAGTTGATGTTACTCAACCTTCAACCTGCTCATGGCTAGATCACCGGGTTTCGGGTCTATACCTTGCAACTATTCGCCCAGTTAAGACTCGGTTTCCCTACGGCTACCCTA
>NZ_JANIGL010000014.1 GCF_024518675.1 Pseudoalteromonas shioyasakiensis | reverse complement strand
AGTGGGTTCGGTCCTCCAGTTGATGTTACTCAACCTTCAACCTGCTCATGGCTAGATCACCGGGTTTCGGGTCTATACCTTGCAACTATTCGCCCAGTTAAGACTCGGTTTCCCTACGGCTACCCTAATCGGTTAACCTCGCTACAAAATATAAGTCGCTGACCCATTATACAAAAGGTACGCAGTCACCCAACAAGTAGGCTCCTACTGCTTGTACGTACACGGTTTCAGGTTCTATTTCACTCCCCTCACAGGGGTTCTTTTCGCCTTTCCCTCACGGTACTGGTTCACTATCGGTCAGTTGGGAGTATTTAGCCTTAGATGATGGTCCACCTATATTCAGTCAAAGTTTCACGTGCTCCGACCTACTCGATTTCACTTAAAATGTCTTTTCATGTACGGGACTATCACCCTGTATCGTGGCACTTTCCAGAGCCTTCCATTAACACATAATAAGCTTAAGGGCTGTTCCGGTTTCGCTCGCCGCTACTTCCGGAATCTCGGTTGATTTCTTTTCCTACGGGTACTTAGATGTTTCAGTTCTCCGCGTTTGCCTCGTTAACCTATGTATTCAGTTAACGATACCTGCAAGCAGGTGGGTTTCCCCATTCGGAAATCTTAGTCTCAAGTGCTTTTTACTAGCTCGACTAAGCTTATCGCAAGTTAATACGTCCTTCATCGCCTCCAACTGCCAAGGCATCCACCGTGTACGCTTAGTCACTTAACCATACAACCCAAACGGGTCTTTGTTTCGTGACAGTTTAACTTCGCCAGAAGTTAATATTGAATACTAAAGTAGATACCAATCAACAAACGTAAACGTTCATTAAATGGCACTGAATGATACTGCTATCATTCTTTTTTACTTTTGAAAACTCTGTACAAATACAATGTATTCGTACGAATTTTATTATCAGCTTTCCAAATTTTTAAAGAGCATATTAATTAGTTAAGCCAGTGGCTTAGCTAACTAACAATCATCTGTGTGGACACTACGAACAAATAAGTTCTAAATCGTATAAGGAGGTGATCCAGCCCCAGGTTCCCCTAGGGCTACCTTGTTACGACTTCACCCCAGTCATGAATCACTCCGTGGTAAACGTCCCCCCTAAGGTTAGACTATCTACTTCTGGAGCAACCCACTCCCATGGTGTGACGGGCGGTGTGTACAAGGCCCGGGAACGTATTCACCGCGTCATTCTGATACGCGATTACTAGCGATTCCGACTTCATGGAGTCGAGTTGCAGACTCCAATCCGGACTACGACGCACTTTAAGTGATTCGCTTACTCTCGCGAGTTCGCAGCACTCTGTATGCGCCATTGTAGCACGTGTGTAGCCCTACACGTAAGGGCCATGATGACTTGACGTCGTCCCCACCTTCCTCCGGTTTATCACCGGCAGTCTCCTTAGAGTTCTCAGCATTACCTGCTAGCAACTAAGGATAGGGGTTGCGCTCGTTGCGGGACTTAACCCAACATCTCACAACACGAGCTGACGACAGCCATGCAGCACCTGTATCAGAGTTCCCGAAGGCACCAATCTATCTCTAGAAAGTTCTCTGTATGTCAAGTGTAGGTAAGGTTCTTCGCGTTGCATCGAATTAAACCACATGCTCCACCGCTTGTGCGGGCCCCCGTCAATTCATTTGAGTTTTAACCTTGCGGCCGTACTCCCCAGG
>NZ_JANIGL010000013.1 GCF_024518675.1 Pseudoalteromonas shioyasakiensis | reverse complement strand
GCTGTTAGAACTCAATCTGTACGAGTGCCCACACAGATGATTGCTTTATATTGTTAAAGAACGTTGCGATTAAAGCATTTGCTTTATCTCGCTAGGGCTGCGCATATTACGCTTTCCTATTTTTTTGCCAACACTTAATTTTAAACTTTCTAAAAAATCTAAGCTCAAGTTTTACTTAACACTCTGAGTAGCTCATGCCCCGCTAAGCGTTGCCTGCTCTGCCGTCTCAGTGGGGTCGCATTATAGGGAGATCCAAAAACAGATCAACCCTTTTTTTTAATAAAACTTAAAAAAACTTCCATTCGTTGAAAATTCAAACGAAACGTATAAAAACACAACTATTAAGCATTAAAACGGGCTATTTAAACTCATTTAAATTTTAACTTCATCTATATCAAGGGCGATTTTGATCTGAAGTTGAGCATGATCACCCGTGCGATCATAAAGCATACTTACAAAGAGTATTTTGTGGGCGGTGTTTAATAGTCACCATTATGAGTGGTGGCTATAGAGCAAAAGAAGGATAAGTTGCTATATGGAACTTTCTCCACTGAATTTCAGGCATTAAAAAGCCGAGCATAAGCTCGGCTTTTTGGTGTCTTTAAGACTTACTCAGCAGACTGCGCGTCTTCTTGAACTTCTTCGGTTGCAGATGTGCGACCTACTAGTTCAACATAAGCCATTGGTGCATTGTCACCAGCACGGAAGCCACACTTAAGAATACGAGTGTAACCACCTGGACGATCCGCATTACGAGGACCGATTTCGCTGAACAATTTACCAACTACTTCATTATCACGCGTGCGTGCAAACGCTAAACGGCGATTTGCAACACTGTCAGTCTTAGCCAGTGTGATTAAAGGTTCAATTACACGGCGTAACTCTTTCGCTTTTGGCAAAGTAGTTTTGATGATTTCGTGTTTCACCAAAGAACTTGCCATATTGCTGAACATCGCTTTACGATGGCTGCTGTTACGGTTTAATTGACGACCACTCTTACGATGGCGCATGACCCTATCCTTCTAACTAAACTAATATAGTGATTTAGATTATTCAGCTAGGCTTGCAGGCGGCCAATTTTCTAGGCGCATACCTAGAGAAAGACCACGTGAAGCTAGCACGTCTTTAATTTCAGTTAGAGACTTCTTACCTAAGTTAGGCGTTTTAAGAAGCTCAACTTCTGTGCGCTGAACTAAATCACCGATATATTGAATTTGCTCGGCTTTCAAACAGTTTGCAGAACGTACTGTTAGTTCAAGATCATCAACTGGACGAAGTAGAATAGGATCGAATTCAGGCTTCTCTTCTTTCTCTTCTGGTTCAGTTACATCACGTAAATCTACGAATGCATCTAATTGTTCAGCTAAGATAGTAGACGCACGGCGGATCGCTTCTTCAGGATCTAAAGTGCCGTTTGTTTCCATATCAATGATTAACTTGTCTAAGTCTGTACGTTGTTCAACACGTGCTGATTCAACCGAGTACGCAATACGTTCAACTGGACTAAATGATGCATCAAGCAACAATCGGCCAATTGGACGCTCATCGTCATCAGAGGATAAACGGCTAGACGCCGGCACATAACCGCGACCGCGTTCAACACGAATACGCATGCTGATATCGCTGCTATCTGTCGTTAAATGACAAATAACGTGATCTGGGTTAGCAATTGTTACATCGCCATCGTGCTGAATATCTGCCGCAGTCACAGGGCCTACACCAGACTTAGTCAGGGTCAGAAAAACTTCATCTTTACCTTCTAAAGTTACTGCTAGACCTTTAAGATTTAACAGAATTTCAATGATGTCTTCTTGTACGCCTTCTTTCGCGCTGTATTCATGCAATACACCGTCGATTTCAACTTCGGTTACTGCACATCCAGGCATAGACGAAAGAAGTATACGGCGTAAGGCATTTCCCAACGTGTGGCCAAAGCCACGTTCTAATGGTTCTAAAACAACTTTAGAACGTGTTGGGTTGATAGCGTCGATATCGACTAACCTTGGTTTTAGAAATTCTGTAACAGAACCCTGCATTTTATCCTCTCTTAACTCTTAACTTTACTTAGAGTAAAGTTCGACGATTAGTTGTTCATTAATGTCCGCAGACAGGTCTGAACGCTCAGGTAGGCGTTTGAAATTACCTTCCATTTTCTTACCGTCAACTTCAACCCAAGTCGGCTTTTCACGTTGCTCGGCTAGTTCTAGAGCAGCGATGATACGCGCTTGTGTCTTAGACTTTTCACGAATAACTACTACATCTTCTGGAGTAATTACGAATGAAGGAATGTTCACAACACGACCATTAACTAAAACCGCTTTGTGGCTTACTAACTGACGTGCTTCAGCACGTGTGCTTGCAAAACCCATGCGGTATACAACATTGTCTAAACGTTGCTCTAAAAGCTGTAACAAGTTTTCACCTGTGTTGCCTTTAAGGCGAGCAGCTTCTTTGTAGTAGTTACGGAATTGCTTTTCTAATACACCGTAGATACGACGTACTTTTTGCTTTTCACGTAATTGTAAACCGTAATCAGATAAGCGACCTTTACGAGCGCCGTGCTGACCAGGTGCAGTCTCAAGTTTACACTTAGAGTCGATAGCTCTTACGCCGCTCTTAAGGAACAGGTCAGTACCTTCACGACGACTCAGCTTGAGCTTAGGGCCCAAATATCTTGCCATGTTATTTCTCCTAACCTATTGTTAAACGCGACGTTTCTTCGGTGGACGACAACCATTATGTGGTATTGGCGTCACGTCAGTGATGTTGGTGATACGGTAACCAGCAGCATTCAAAGCACGTACAGCAGATTCACGACCTGGACCTGGACCTTTGATGAAAACTTCTAGATTTTTTAAACCGTATTCTTGAGCAGCAGTACCTGCACGCTCTGCAGCAACCTGAGCAGCGAATGGTGTAGATTTACGTGAACCACGGAAACCTGAACCACCGGCAGTAGCCCATGATAGTGCATTACCTTGACGGTCGGTAATTGTAACAATAGTGTTGTTGAAAGAAGCATGAACATGAGCCATACCATCAGCAACTTGCTTTTTAACCTTTTTACGACGAATTGGTGTCTTAGCCATAATACTATCCCCTTATCGCTTAATAGGCTTACGAGGACCCTTACGGGTACGCGCGTTAGTCTTAGTTCTTTGACCACGTAGTGGTAAAGAGCGACGGTGACGTAGGCCACGGAAACAACCAAGGTCCATAAGGCGCTTGATATTCAAAGTAACTTCACGACGAAGATCACCTTCTACAGTGTACTTGCCAACTTCTTCACGAAGTACGTCAAGTGTTTCGTCTGAAAGTTCACCGATTTTTGTGGTCTCGGCGATACCAGTCGCTACTAAGATAGCCTTAGAGCGAGTCTTACCTATGCCATAAATAGCTGTTAAACCAATAACTGCATGTTTATGATCAGGGACGTTAATGCCAGCGATACGGGCCACTAACACATCTCCTATATTTGAATTTGGTTATCATCTGTTTGAAGAGCCCGTAAGGATACTCAAACGAAGACCAAATCACAATTGAAAACACAGGCCAAGAAATCTCAGCCTGCACGACTTATTAATTAGCCTTGCCTTTGCTTATGCTTTGGCTCACTGCAAATTACACGTACAACACCGGCACGTTTAATAACTTTACAGTTACGGCATATTTTCTTAACGGAAGCACGTACTTTCATTGCTCAACTCCGTAAACTGACCTTATCGACCGTAGCCTTTAAGGTTCGCTTTTTTCAGCACAGAATCATATTGATGTGACATCATATGAGTTTGTACTTGTGCCATAAAGTCCATGATCACAACAACGATAATCAAGATTGATGTACCGCCGAAGTAGAATGGCGTTTGCCATGCCATGGTCATGAATTCGGGCACCAGACAGATAAAGGTTATATACAAAGCACCTGCCAATGTCAGGCGTGTCATCACTTTATCAATGTATTTCGATGTCTGCTCACCTGGACGAATACCTGGGATAAATGCGCCAGATTTTTTCAGGTTATCTGCTGTTTCACGTGGGTTAAACACCAACGCTGTATAGAAAAAGCAGAAGAAGATAATAGCCGCAGCTAAAACTAATGCATACAAAGGCTGACCTGGAGTCAACGTTGTAGCAATGGCTTGTAGCACATCAGCGACAGGACCTTCACCCTGGCCGAACCAGCTGGCAATAGTACCAGGGAACAGAATAATACTGCTAGCAAAGATTGGTGGAATAACACCCGCCATATTAACTTTTAGTGGTAAATGCGTGCTTTGAGCAGCAAATACTTGACGACCTTGCTGACGCTTTGCGTAGTTAACAACGATACGTCGTTGACCACGTTCAAAGAAGACTACAAGATAAGTTACAGCGAATACGATTACAGCAACCATCAACAGTACTAAAACATTCAGATCACCTTGGCGCGCCATTTCGGCTGTCGAACCAATAGCAGACGGCAAGTTTGCTACTATACCAACAAATATTAGAACCGAGATACCGTTACCGATACCGCGCTCTGTAATTTGCTCGCCCAACCACATAAGGAACATAGTACCAGTTACTAAACTCACCACTGCGGTGAAATAGAAACCTAAACCTGGGTTAACAACTAACCCGTCCATCATGCCCGGTAAGCTTGTGGCAATACCGATTGATTGGATAGTAGCAAGCAAAAGCGTGCCATAGCGTGTGTACTGGCTAATTTTCTTACGCCCTTGTTCACCTTCTTTCTTAAGCTCTATAAACGGCGGATACATATGCGTTAATAGTTGCGTAATAATCGAAGCTGTGATGTAAGGCATAATACCCAGTGCTAACACTGAAGCTCGCTCAAGTGCACCACCACTGAACATGTTAAACATTTCAACAATGGTGCCCTTTTGTTGCTCGAAGAAATCGGCAAGTACAGCGGCGTCAATCCCAGGGATCGGCACAAATGAACCTAGACGGTAAATAATGATAGCGCCTAAAACGAATAGTAATCGACGTTTCAATTCCGAAAGTCCACCTTGTGCACTTTGCATATCTTGACCTGGTTTAGCCATTAGTACTTCCTTAGTCTTCTACCTTGCCTCCGGCAGCTTCGATAGCCTCGCGAGCACCTTTAGAAGCCTTAAGGCCTTTAACGGTTACTGCGCGTGAAACTTCGCCAGATTTAACAACTTTAACGAACTGAACGTTCTTTTTAACTAGACCAGCTGCTTGTAACGTACCTAGGTCTACCACATCGCCTTCAACTTTAGCGATTTCAAAAAGGTTAATTTCTGCAGATACTAAAGATTTGCGAGAAGTGAAACCAAATTTAGGTAGACGACGTTGCATAGGCATTTGACCGCCTTCAAAACCAACGCGTACTTTACCGCCAGAACGTGATTTTTGACCTTTGTGACCACGGCCACCAGTCTTACCAAGACCAGAACCGATACCACGACCAACACGTTTACCAGCAGATTTTGATCCTGCAGCAGGAGAAAGTGTATTCAAATGCATTCGAATTACCCCTCAACCTTAACCATGTAAGAAACTTGGTTGATCATACCACGTACACATGCTGTGTCTTCCAACTCAACAGTGTGATTGATACGACGTAAACCAAGACCGCGTAATGTAGCTTTATGCTTCGGTAAACGACCGATAGAGCTCTTTACTTGTGTTACTTTTACAGTTTTATTAGCCATGGTTTACCCCAGAATCTCATCTACTCGAAGACCACGTTTAGCAGCGATCGACTGAGGAGAATTCATATTCTCAAGAGCTGAGATCGTTGCACGTACAACGTTGATCGGGTTAGTAGAACCGTAACATTTAGAAAGTACGTTCTGCACACCAGTCACTTCAAGTACTGCACGCATAGCACCACCTGCAATGATACCAGTACCTTCAGATGCTGGTTTCATGAACACTTGTGAGCCAGCATGACGCCCTTTAACAGGGTGCTGTAATGTGTTGCCATTTAGGTCTACGTTGATCATGTTACGACGTGCTTTTTCCATTGCTTTTTGAATAGCAGCTGGAACTTCACGTGCTTTACCATAACCGAAACCTACTTTACCTGCGCCGTCACCAACTACTGTTAGTGCAGTGAAGCTAAAGATACGACCACCTTTAACTACTTTAGACACACGGTTTACCGCGATTAGCTTTTCAGCTAAATCAGGCTGTTGTTGCTTTGCTTCTACGTTAGCCATTGTCTACTCCTAGAATTGCAAACCGGCTTCACGCGCAGCATCTGCTAGCGCCTTCACACGGCCGTGATATTTAAAGCCACTGCGATCAAAAGCAATCTTTTCGATGCCTTTGTCAGCCGCACGTTCTGCAACAAATTTACCAACTGCTTGAGCAGCTTCAATGTTGCCTGTGCCTTTAACTGTTTCGCTAATAGCTTTCTCAACAGTAGAAGCAGCAGCCAGTACACTACCCTCAGCATTAACTACTTGAGCGTAAATGTGACGTGGCGTGCGGTGGATAACAAGACGCGTTGTGCCTTGTTCAATATAATTTCTACGAGTGCGTTTAGCACGACGTAGACGAGCTGTTTTTTTATCCATCGTCTTACCTTACTTCTTCTTAGCCTCTTTACGGCGTACATTCTCATCTGCGTAACGAACACCTTTACCTTTATAAGGCTCTGGTTTACGGTATGCACGAATGTTAGCAGCTGTTTGACCAACTAACTGCTTGTCTACGCCCTTAACTAGAACTTCTGTTTGGCTTGGAGTTTCAATCGTAATTCCTTCAGGAACTTCGAAATTAACTGGGTGCGAGAAACCAAGTGTTAAGTCTAAAACTTTACCCTTAGCTGCTGCACGGTAACCAACGCCTACTAACTGAAGTTTCTTCTCGTAACCTGTATGCGTACCAACAACCATGTTGTTGATAAGAGCGCGAGCAGTACCTGCTTGTGCCCATGCATTGGCTACGCCTTCACGAGGTAAAGTTGTAATAACGTTGTCGTTAACTTGTACTTCAACAGCGTTGTTGATAGTACGTGTTAATTCACCGTTTTTGCCTTTAACTGTGATTTCCTGGCCTTTTAATGTAACTTCTACACCGGCAGGAACGTTTATTGGTGCCTTTGCTATGCGAGACATAGTTCCCCTCCGATTAAGCTACAAAACCAATGATTTCACCACCAACACCAGCACTACGTGCGGCGCGGTCTGTCATTAGGCCTTTAGAAGTTGATACGATAGCGATACCTAGACCACCCATTACCTTCGGTAATTCGTCACGTCTCTTATAGATACGTAGACCAGGGCGGCTAACACGCTGGATGTTTTCAATAACAGCTTTGCCTTCGAAGTATTTCAACTCGATAGAAAGCTCAGGTTTAACATCGCCGTTTACTGCGAAATCAGTGATGTAACCTTCGTCTTTTAATACTTTAGCTACCGCTACTTTCAGCTTTGAAGTTGGCATCGTTACAGATACTTTCTTCGCTGATTGACCGTTACGGATACGTGTGAACAAATCCGCGATAGGATCTTGCAAGCTCATAGTCTTACTCCCGTGATTCTATTACCAGCTAGCCTTTTTAAGGCCAGGAATTTCACCGCGCATAGCTGCTTCGCGAACTTTAATACGGCTCATGCCGAATTTGCGAAGGTAACCATGTGGGCGGCCCGTAATGTTACAACGATTACGTTGACGTGCAGGGCTAGAATCACGTGGTAAAGCTTGTAGCTTAAGTACCGCGTCCCAACGATCATCGTCAGATGTTTTCACATCGCTGATGATAGCTTTTAGTGCTGCGCGCTTTTCAGCGTACTGAGCAACTAATTTTGTGCGCTTTGCTTCGCGCGCTTTCATAGAATTCTTTGCCATAACCCTACCCTTATTTCTTGAATGGGAAGTTAAACGCTTCTAACAACGCACGGCCTTCCTCATCTGTTTTCGCAGATGTAGTGATTGTGATATCCATACCGCGTACACGGTCTACTTTATCATAATCAATTTCTGGGAAGATGATTTGTTCACGTACGCCCATGCTGTAGTTACCACGTCCATCGAAAGACTTAGCACTTACACCACGGAAGTCACGGATACGTGGGATAGCGATTGAAACCAAACGCTCAAAAAAGTCCCACATACGCTCGCCGCGTAAGGTTACTTTACAGCCAATTGGGTAGCCTTCACGCACTTTAAAGCCAGCAACAGATTTGCGTGCTTTAGTGATTAAAGGTTTCTGACCAGAGATAGCTTCTAGATCCGCAACAGCGTTATCTAAAATTTTCTTGTCAGCTAGGGCTTCGCCCACGCCCATATTTAATGTGATCTTTTCGATCTGAGGGACTTGCATGACAGAGCTGAAACCAAACTTCTCTTGAAGTTCAGCAACTACTTTGTCTTTATATACTTCATGCAGTTTCGCCATCATTCTACTCCAACTATTAGATAGTTTTACCAGTAGATTTAAAGATACGTAATTTCTTACCATCTTCAATCTTGAAACCTACACGATCTGCTTTGCTCGTTTCCGAGTTGTAGATCGCAACGTTTGATACGTCGATAGACGCTTCTTTTTCAACAATGCCGCCAGCTTGGTTCAATTGTGGAACCGGCTTTTGGTGTTTCTTGATTAAGTTAATGCCTTCGACAAATACTCGACCAGACTCGGTAACAACTGAAAGCACTTTACCGCGCTTACCTTTGTCTTTACCTGCTAGAACGATTACTTCGTCATCACGACGGATTTTTGCTGCCATGATTGACTCCTTACAGTACTTCTGGGGCTAGTGAAACGATTTTCATGAACTTGTCATTACGAAGCTCACGAGTCACAGGGCCGAAAATACGTGTACCAATTGGCTGCAAGTTATCATTTAAGATAACAGCCGCATTGCTGTCGAAACGGATCAAAGAACCGTCTGGACGACGAACGCCTTTCTTAGTACGCACAACTACCGCGTTTTTAACATCACCTTTCTTCACTTTACCGCGAGGAATCGCTTCTTTAACAGAAACTTTAATGATGTCACCAATCGCTGCATAACGACGGTGCGAACCGCCTAAGACTTTAATACACTGCACTTTGCGAGCGCCGCTGTTATCAGCAACTTCCAGCTGAGTTTGCATTTGGATCATGTTAATGACCTCCGGTGTAGTTATTACAACTTGCCTTAAATTTGTTTAAAATCAAGACATTTAGATTAAATACCCACCAAAAAACAACCAGGTTGTCTCTTAAGGGCGGGCAATTGTATCAGCATTGAGGGGGTTGTGGTAGGTTATTTTTTAATTAATTTATAATTCTAGCACTCATTAATTTGCTATTAGATGATAATTAGCTGTTTTACCGCTGTTTATAAAATAATCAGGGCATAATTATACCCTGATTATTTTTTCTACGGCTGATTATTCCGCTTTAACCAAATAAACCTTTTAGTTTTTCTTTAACTTTATCTTTTGCTTTTTCTTTTACTTCATCCTCTGCCGCTTTGCTCATATCGAGGTTTATACCCACATCATGAAATGGCCCTTTGATGCGTACAGGGATTTTAAAGCCGGTGCTATCATCTGTTGTGCCTTGCCCTTCCAGCGAATCAACAATCCCCGTTACTAAGCGGTAGTTCACCGTTGTCATTGGTAAATCAACGTCACCTTCCCCTGTAATCCGAATTAATGGGCTTAACATTGATAAATCGCTATTCTTGCCTACACCATTGGTAAAGTTAAAACTACCAGTTAATGCCGAGAAATCTGTTTGCTCTGAGTTGTCAAAACCGGTATCAAGCCCTTCTGACACGGCCCCTAGATTACCTTTGATTAACTCTTTGCCTTTGCGTACCATTTCAGCGATATTAGCGCCTTTAACCGCACCGTCTGCAAATTCAAACGCCAATTTGCCTTGTAAGGCATTAATAAAGCTTTTTTGGCTGTCTCCGCTGGTTGCCAAATCCCAATTAAGTGAGCCTTTACCCATCAACTTATCAAAGCCTGCTGCATCGGTTAGTAATGGCTGAGCATCAATTTTATCTAAACTAAAATTAGTCGCAATAGTGTACGGAACTTGTTTCGCATTAATGGTGATCATACCTTGGCCATTACCCTCGTATGCGGCAAATTTATCTAGACTAATTTTAGCCACTGCATTATTAAGGTTAATAGTGAATTGGTTTGCTCCTAGCGTTATATCGTTCGCTTTAAGGCCGCTTGAACGTACGACTACGTTAGCATCTAATGCATTCAGACCACTTAAATCCATTTTTGTGTCGTCCCATACTATTGGCTCGGCAGGTGCATCGCTATTCGGCTGAGTCTCATTTTCATCTTTAGCCACAGCTTCTGGTAAGTAAGGGTTCAAATCCAACATACCTAAGTCAATATTGGCATTAACAATCAAGCGCTGGCCAAGGTTAATATCGCTTTGCCCTTTAATTTGCAATGCATCAAGTGTTGCAAGTAGTTCACTTAAAGTGAACTTTTCACCTTGCAAGCGCATCTCGCCTTTCACATTAAAGGCATTAAATGCTTCTTCTTTTGCCTCAAGCGCAACACCCTGCCACTTTGCAATTTCTTTAACCGAATCGCCACTGAGTGACAACTGACCTTGGATATCTTTTCCTTGATTTGCGATCGCCCCTTTAAACTGAACATCAACTAGGCGAGAGGCCACCGCTTTTGTAATGTTGAAAGTTTCCCCCTCAATTGCTTTGGCTAATGTATCTAGAGTGACATCTAGCTCAAAGCGCTCTTGCATGTAGGTAATACCCCCTTTGATGGTTAATGTTTCACGTAATGAAGGTAATAGAATAGCTAAATCTAAATCACTGATCTGCTGCTTAGCACCGGTTATGCCATCTAAGTAAGTAAAGGTTCCGCCGTAAATTGCCACTTCACCTAATTGGATATCAAAGCTTTCCGGCAACTTAGTTGCTCCACTTGCTTGTGCTGTGTCAGTAGGTTGCTCAGCGACCCCATCAAAAAGCTGCCAGTTTGCTTTACCGTTTTTATCTGTTTCTAACAAAACATTTGGTTCGTTAATGACAAACTTTTCAAGCTTAAATTCGCCGCCAAACAATGAAAACCACGGAATGTGAATCGCCAACTGCTGCATACTTGCCATATCGGCTTGAGAGCCTGATTGCATATTAGCAAAATGAACATCATTAAGTTCAAGCTTTAATGAAGGGAATACTGAAAGAGTTTTATCGCCTTGTATAGTTAAGCTACGCCCCGTTGTTTGCTCAACTTGTTCTGACACTTTATTAAAAATAGCATCAGTGGGAATTAAAAATGGTGCAGCTACAATTACAGCAATCAGCAATAACAGTATTACCCCAATAACTTTAAATATGGTTTTCATGACGATCCTTTCAAATGTTCAATTAATGTTCTTATGATAGCGGGAGTTGCTACTAAAATCATTGCTCAATATAGAAAAAGTTAATTTGTCTTACTGTAGATAATTAGAAATGAATAGGCACTGAAACAAACTGATACCTTTAGGTTACAAATAAATATTGACCCGCTGATACCCTTAGGTTACATTGATACCTAAGGGTTACAAATTATTAAAGGATGAGTTTTATGAAACAACAAGATATTAAAACCGAAGAAAAATTTATAAGCCACAATGCATGGTTTAGTATTTTTATGGCCTGCACATTTTTATTTGCTGGGGTTTATCCAATACTAAAGCAAACAAATACAGCACCATGGCTTTCAACCGTCGGCCCCCTTCTCTTTATAACTATATTAATTATATTTATCGCTAAAGGCTTCTCGCTTAGTAGACTTTTTGTTTTTACCTATAAAGATGAATTCTTAAATACAATTGATACCCTCGCTTATAAGCACTCGGGTATAGCGCTCTCTTTTTTTATAGGTGGCGTTTATACTACCAGTGATCGTTTTGCCGACAGTGTTTCCCATGCAACGATGGCAATGTTCTATATAACTGTGATGCTTTTGGTCTACGGTATTTCAATTCTTTGGCAGAGCCGCGATTAGGAGTTAACGTGCAGAACCAGATAGCTCAATATCGTAAACAGGCAGGGCTTTCTCAGCAACAATTAGCTGATGCGATTAATGTATCGCGCAAAACCATTAGTACCGTCGAAACATCTCGGTTTACACCGTCGGTGATAATTGCCTTAAAGATTGCACACTATTTTAATACCTCAGTAGAGAGTTTATTTGTGCTTGAATTAGATGATTAAAAAAATGATGCAATCTTTAAATTTTCACCGCTATGTTGATTGCATCCACAGCCCACTTAGGTATGATGCACAGCCCTGTTGCTTTTAGCCAATTTACGCTAAAATAAACAACTGAAAAGCATCTAACCGGAGTATCTTCAGGCATGAAAAAATTGCTAATTTCACCTTCAAAAATGGCACTAGGCGAACAAGAAAGCCAAATTTATCAAAATATTTTAAAGCAGGCTTCTGAAATCAGTCTAAACCTGATGGCGGTAAAAATAGAAAATCACCCTGAAGACTTTCTAGGTTGGTGTTACGAATTACTTAGTGCCAGTAAAGATCGTATTAATTACGATTTACTCGAAGCGAATCAATTGCCGATTTTAAAGAAGCTACATGACCAATTAATATCCGCAATTAGCTTTTTGCAATTAAAAACCCTACGCGTTGCACCGTGGCCCGTTGTTAGTATGTTTGTAGAGCAGCATAAGGAACTCATCGCTTTGGAGGAGCAGTTGCGACTAACAAGCTATATTGCATCGTTGCGAGAGCAACCTTTAAAAGAGATGATTCAAGAAGATTTACTGACATTCACAGGTAAACATACCGCGGCATTGGATCCTAGTACGTATAATTTTGATGTTGAATGCTTTGCGTCAACCAAAAGTGCAAAAGGTTTTCACCAGATGCTAGCCGATTTACCAGGCCAGTTCGACGAAGCACTCGCTCATATTCCTCTTGATGGCGAAGTTACAGAAGTTGATTACCAGCAATTTGTTGTTACCTACTTACTTGCATTTAATGGCAGTAATGAAAAGCCGACACTCGCCCCAGCAACTCGATTGTTAGCAATGCGTCGTCCAGATGTTTTCACACCAATAAATAACACTCGACTTGACGCCCTCTGTTCAGCTCTTGGTATTACAAAACTGAATAACCGTGATTTTGAACGTTACTGGCAAGATATAGTACAAACGATACATGCTATGTCATGGTTTAAAATGGCTGTGGGCAGTAATGAACTGGAGCAGCAACTCATATCAATTAAAGCTTTACTGCCTTGTTTCTTTTATTACGCTGATAAATCAACAGCAGATAACTCAAACTACATTAAGCTGTTAAATAAGCCTAAACGCAGCGCTACAACTTCTACTAAAGCTGTGCGCCGTGGTAAAGAATCCGCTGAGATCTTAGTTGACCGTGCTCTTTCTAGCGATGAAATACCTGAGCATATTCGTGCCAAACGCGATTCTATCATTAGCGAAGTGCAAAAAGGTCGTGGCGTTAATGAAACTATTAGCCTTATGCGCACTATATTTGGCTAAAGCACCAAGTAATTAACTAATGTAGGGCTGCATGATCCTTGTGCAGCCTTCTATATTTACGCACTATTAAAGTGCACATTATTAATCCAAATACTTTATCACCTTCCTTCCAAATAAGCTTATCTATCTGTTTTTTAAAAATTAATGCATAAAATTTTAGTTTTAAATTTAACTTGGCATAAGCAGTGCAGATACTTGAGCTAGACAACAATAAATGGGCATCACAATTAACGAGACTGCAATCTTTTTAATAGTTGTGAACCAAAATCAACATAACAACAGGATACGAAACATGCTAAAACTAAAAAAAACCGTTGCCCTCAGTGCACTCGTACTTATGGGCCTATCGTCAACAGCCGCCCTAGCAGAAGTAACAGCAAATGCTGCAGCAACCTCTAATTATTTATGGCGTGGACAAGAGCAAACAGGTGGCGATGCTGCTGTTTCAGGTGGTATTGATTATGCTGGCGAGTCAGGCTTTTATGCTGGTACTTGGGTATCAAATGCTTCATGGGCTGATGAAATGACCTATGAGCTGGATCTATACGCGGGTTTTGGCGGTGATATAAATGAAAATATGAGCTACGACGTAGGCTTCATTTATTACGCATACCCTGATGCTGCATCTGGCGCTGACGCTGACTTCTCTGAGGTTTACGGTAGCATCAGCATGGGTGGCTTTAGCTTTGGAGCTTCAGTACTAGCAAGCTCAGCTGCGAGCGGAGATGGTACAGACTTTGGTGACTCTTTATACCTAACAGCAGACTATGGATTTGCTGTTGGTAGTAACGGCACTGAAATGGCTTTACACCTAGGTCATTACTCTGGTGATTTTATTGGTGATGATGACATTATTGACTATGGCGTTTCAATCTCTAAAGATGGCTTCACCTTCGGCCTTTCAGATACCGATATGGATGACAGTGATATCAAAGCTTACGTCGCTTACTCAGTAGACTTTAGCTTATAAAAAGAATGTGTTACTTGCTGCAACACTAAGGGCCTCAGGGCCCTTTTCTTGTTTTAGCTATCAGCTATCAGCTATCAGCTGCAAAATTTTGCTCATTTTAACTTTGGTGTTAAGAGAAGCTTGTCTTTCACTGACGGCTGACGGCTTAGAGCTTACAGCTCAAATCACAGGCATTAAAAAACCCGAGACTATGCTCGGGTTTTTTTAGTATTAATTAGCTAGGCTAACTATTACTCTACGATAGTTGCTACAACACCAGCACCTACAGTACGGCCACCTTCACGGATAGCGAAACGAAGACCTTCGTCCATCGCGATTGGGCAGATTAGCTCTACCGTCATCTTAACGTTA
>NZ_JANIGL010000012.1 GCF_024518675.1 Pseudoalteromonas shioyasakiensis | reverse complement strand
ACAGCGCCGATGATAGTGTAGCATTTGTTATGTGAAAGTAGGTCATCGCCAGGCTCCAAATAGAGAAAGCCCGATTCGAAAGAGTCGGGCTTTTTTACGTTTACAGGAAAGTGAAATAGTAAGCGAGTTAGCGAGCGTAAAGCGTAGGGCTTAACGTGTTGCGCGCTGTCAAAGTTATTGTAGGAGGAGGCTTCAGCCCCGATTTAAAGCAGCGAAAGTAAAGAGGCGAAGTACTTGACTACCGCGGTTAAAAATTCATTCTGATCAAACTCGCAAACTCGCAAACTCGCAAACTCGCAAACTCGCAAACTCGCAAACTCGCAAACTCGCAAACTCGCAAACTCGCAAACTCGCAAACTCGCAAACTCGCAAACTCGCAAACTCGCAAACTCTGTCTTTTATATTTAATTGATGATCTATTTTAATCTTATGTTTTTGATCTAATCGAGATTAATACAGTCGCTTTTATTTAGCTTAAATTGTCCTCCATTCCAGACTTTTGCTACACTTGATGTTCAGCATAAGCTTAGTAATGTTTACCGCTTATTGCATGCACTTAACTTGTCGCGGATAGCATCTTGTTCAAAGCACCCAAAACAATCTAATGAGGCAATACTTACAACTCATTTCAGATGCGGCGCCATATGGGGAATGTTACTGAGAGTATCAAAAATGTGCCGATGATACCGTTGTCTCCTTATGCACTAGAACTAAATTCGGCTGATAAAATATGGGCATGGATGAGGAATAGAGTTATCTAGTTGAACTTTTCACATTGTCATGACATTGTGGAGCAAGTAAGTAGAGCGTGGTATATGTTTCGTTAAGATATAGCTAACGTTCAACGGTTTAGTGTGAGAACATGGATAAACTTGATCACTTAATGAATAGCATTAATGTAAATTATTTTGTACTTTAAAGAAATAAGTCATGATAGGGGAAGTGCATTTCATCAAACTTGGCAAGTGGCTTGTAAAAGTTTTTAGTGGATAAAAAACGCCAGCTCGTGGCTGGCGTTCAATGCAATTTTAAAGAATATAATTACGCCTTAGGGCCTGCGTTCTTGATTTCGTCTGAAACGTCGTATTTAGCGAAGTTTTCAGTGAAGTCTGCTGCAAGTTTAGCTGCGTATTCAGCGTACTTCGCTTTGTCTTCCCATGTATTGATTGGGTTAAGCAACTCACTATCAACGCCAGGTACGGCAACGGGTACGTCTAGGTTTAAAACATCAATATGTTGTGTTTCTACGCCAGCAAGTTTACCTGATACGATTGCATCAACTACGGCACGCGTAGTTGGGATATCAAAACGCTTACCTGTGCCGTAAGGGCCACCAGTCCAACCTGTGTTTACTAGGTATACTTTAGCGCCAAACTCACGTACACGCTTCATTAGAAGCTCTGCATAAACGCCTGCTGGGCGTGGAAAGAACGGAGCGCCAAAACAGGTTGAGAATGTTGACTCAATATCATTGGTTGAACCGATCTCAGTTGAGCCTACTTTAGCCGTGTAACCGCTTAGGAAGTGAAACGCTGCTGCTTCTTCAGTTAACACTGATACTGGTGGTAAAACACCGCTAACGTCGCAAGTTAAAAATACAACGGCTTTAGGCTCACCAGCGCGGTTTTCTACTTTACGTTTTTCAACATGTTCAAGAGGATAGGCTGCGCGGCTATTTTGAGTTAGGCTTGTATCGTTAAAGTCGGGTACACGGTTTTCGTCAAGTACTACATTTTCAAGGATAGTACCAAAGCGAATCGCATCCCAAATAACCGGTTCATTCTTTTGTGAAAGGTCGATACATTTAGCGTAACAACCGCCTTCGATGTTAAATACACTGCCAGGTGCCCAGCCATGTTCGTCATCACCGATTAAGAAGCGAGTTGGGTCCGCTGATAACGTTGTTTTACCTGTTCCAGATAAACCAAAGAATAAAGCAGTGTCACCAGCTTCACCTACATTAGCAGAGCAGTGCATTGGTAATACACCTTTTGCTGGGAGTAGGAAGTTCTGAACTGAGAACATTGATTTTTTCATTTCACCGGCATAACGCATACCTGCTAGCAATACTTTACGTTGTGCAAAGTTGATAATAACTGTGCCATCGCTGTTTGTGTCATCACGTTCTGGGTCACATACAAAAGATGGAACATTCATTACCTGCCACTCGGGTAAATCAGATGCATTATAAGATTTAGGTTCGATAAACATGTTTTTGGCAAAAATATGATGCCATGCAGTTTCTGTTGTAACAACAACAGGTAAATAGTGCTCTGGGTCAGCGCCAACTTCAAGGTGAGAGATGAAGTGGTCATTACTTTGCACATGTGCTTCTACACGTGCCCATAGAGCGTCAAATTTATCTGCATCAAAAGGGCGGTTTACATTACCCCATTGGATATCATTTGCAGTGCTTGATTCTTGGACAATAAAACGGTCTTTTGGAGAACGGCCAGTTCGGTGACCAGTCTTAGCAACAAAAGCTCCATTGGCGGCTAAAGTCCCTTCACAACGACGGATCGCGTGTTCGACAAGTTCAGCTGCAGTTAGATCGACAAAACGAGTAGCGCTTGAAGTCATGTTTATACCTAAATTGTGTGAGATTGAACGGGATAGCTCAGGGGTTCTTTTAACCTTTAAGCTGTTTTTATAGTATCAGATGGATTAGGGATATTCGAGCCTATGAAGGCCCTAAAAACGCATATATTTGGTAAAAAACATGAATAATTTCAATGATACCGGTGTCATAAAAAGTATAAAATTCATGACACCGGTATCAATTTGTGGCACAAAAAAGCCGCAACATTTGCGGCTCAATTATTGTACAAATTTAAAAGGCGTTTTAGTTGAAAATGCTCTTAATATCTTGCTCAGTAAAAAAGTAGTCTTTTAAGCAATAATGGCAGCTAATTTTAACTTCACCATTGGCAGCTGCATCATCGAGTAAAGCTTGTTGTCCCACATTGACTAGCGCAGTAATTGTTTTCTCTCGAGTACAACCGCATTTAAATTTAATTGGTTGTGGCTCATAAACGCGTGGGTTATCTTCATGATATAAGCGAGTGAGGACTGTTGTTGCATCAAGCGTTAATAACTCTTCGTCTTTAATGGTATGACTCAGTGCTTCTAAGTGAGTAAAGTCATCGATAGATTTTTCTTTATTCACGGGTAAAACTTGTAAGAGTATACCTGAAGCTTTCTCACTACCTGCGGTAGTATCTGTTGCAAACCAAAGGCGTGTTTGTAATTGCTCTGACTGAGCAAAGTATGCCTCTAAACATTGCGCTAACGTATCATGCTCAAGTGGCACTATCCCTTGATAGCGCTCACCTTTGTTTGGTGTAATTGTTAGTACCATTACACCATTGCCAATGAGCTCTTTCACTGTGCTGCCGGTTACTTCACTTTGTAAGCGGGCTATACCACGCATATTTTGTTGATCATCGCCATTAATAACTGCGTACTTTACAGGGCCATCACCTTGTAATTGTACCGCTATATCACCTTCAAACTTTAACGTTGCAGTTAAAAGGCAGGTTGCCACTAAAAGCTCACCTAATAATTGCTTCACTGCAACAGGGTAATCATGTCCCGCGATCATTTCTTGATAGGCGTGCTCAATTTGTACTAGCTCGCCTCGAACGTCTAGTTGATCAAATGTATAACGGTGGAGTAAATCTTGCTGCATAAGTGGCATTACCTAGTTTGATTTCATTTTTAAAAGTTCGCGTCTTTGCTTCTTATCTGGCTTTCGCTCTGGATGAGGGGCAAAAAAGCTATTATTTTTACGAGCAATAGCGTTGGCTTCGCGTTTCTCTATACTTGCTTGTAATTCTTGATACAAGGTTTGAGCAATGGGGGCACCCGCACGTTTTTCAACTATTTTAAGTACTGTAATCGTTTTTTCATCGACCCCTTGCGCTAATTTTATTTGCGCACCTAGCTCAACTATTTTACTCGGTTTAGTTCGCTGGCCATTATAATGTACTTTGCCGCCTTGCACCATGTCACGAGCAATAGCGCGGGTTTTATAAAAGCGAGCAGCCCATAGCCATTTATCTAACCGGACATTAATTGTTTCATCAGTTGACGTTAAATTACGGGTGTTACTTTTTGACACAATTGTACTCTTTATAAAGCGATTGCTATAAGGCAAAATTTACCATGAAACTAACTGACAAAGAAATAGTCATACTACTTCATATTCATATCCCTAGTTAATTTACCGTGTTTACAAAGTTTAATATTAGTGCGCTTGTTGAATGAAAAATGAAAAGGTACTATAGGCTCGCGATATAGCAGTAAATTAAAATAAGAAATGGCATTTATGGATCAGCAATTACAGCAGCTAAAACAATATATAGGTAAACTACCTCACGCTAAATTAAGTTGGGTGGTAACGCTTTTAGCCGTTGTTTACATTGCCTTTTTAATGGCTAAGCTATTTTGGCTTGTATGGCCGGAGCCAGTAAATTCACCACTTCCTACCCGTTATAATACAGCAACTAATAGCCAATCTGAACGTGTTAATTCTAAGTCTATCATTGACCTACATTTATTTGGTAAAGCAGATGCTGTGGCGAAAAATAAACCAAGTAGGCAAGAGAAAGTTATTAACAATGCCCCTGAAACGCGTTTAAGCATCAACTTAACGGGCATTGTCGCTGTAAGTAATAATGATCAAACTGGCCTTGCGGTTATTGAGTCACAAGGGCAGCAGGCGACCTATTTAGTTGAAGATGTTGTAAAAGGTACGCGAGCCAAACTTGCACAAGTACTCCCTGATCGTGTCATTCTGGATGTAAGTGGCCGCTTTGAAACATTAATGTTAGATGGTTTAGATTTCACAAAAACAGTGTCTATGCCTGTTTTAGCTGAACGTGAAGATGAAGCAGATGTTAACCAAGGCCCTCGAGAGCTTGAAATTGATCAACAAATAGATGCTACAGCAGACGAAGAGGTCAAAGAAGCCATTATAGAAACTCGCGAAGAGCTGCTACAAGACCCTGGAAAGCTTTTTGACTACATACGTATTTCTCAAGCAATGAAAGATGGTGAGCTGGTTGGTTATCGACTAAGCCCAGGTAAAGACCCTGCCTTGTTTAAACAAATGGGATTAAAGAATAATGATTTAGCTGTTTCTATTAACGGCTATCAATTGACAGATATGCAACAGGCCATGTCAGCTATTAATGAGCTGCGTAATAGCACCGATGCAAACATTACGATAGAGCGTGATGGAGAGCAAATCGATGTTCAATTTAGCCTGCAATAATTTAGCTTTGGAGTTTTTATATAATGGTTAACGTGCTACACCTCAAAAAAATCAGAAAAGGGTTAGCTAAGTACGCAACACTTTTTTTTGCGGCTAGTTTATCTTTATCGGTGTCAGCCGTTGAATATGCAGCAAACTTTAAAGGCACAGATATTAATGAGTTTATTAATATCGTTGGCAAAAACCTTAATAAAACCGTGATTATTGACCCTAATGTACGTGGCAAAGTAAATGTGCGTAGTTATGAGTTAATGGATGAAGCGCTTTATTATCAGTTTTTCTTAAATGTGCTGGAAGTGTATGGCTATTCAGCTGTAGAAATGGATAACGGCATCATAAAAATAGAAAAAAGTTCAGATGCCAAAAAATCAAACGTGCCATTAATTACTGAAGATAACCAAGCCAGTGGCGATATGATGGTCACACGTGTGGTGCGAGTTAAAAATGTAAGCGTACAAGAGCTTGGCCCTTTGGTGCGCCAGTTTAGTGACCAAAAAGATGGTGGACACGTTGCTAACTTTAATGCGGCAAACGTGATGATGCTGACCGGTCATGCTGCATCGGTTAACCGTTTAGTTGAAATCATTCGCTCTGTTGACCAAGCCGGTGATAAGCGTGTTGATATCGTAAAATTAAACTTTGCAACAGCTGATGATGTTGTCTCTGTTGTTGAAAATATTTACAAAGATAGCGGCAAAGGCAGTATTCCTGAGTTTTTAATCCCTAAAGTGGTTGCCGATGGCCGTACTAATAGCGTTATTGTCAGCGGTGAAGGTCAAGCTAGAAACCGTGCTATAGAATTGATTAAGCGCCTTGATGGTGAGTTACAGAACCAAGGTAACACTAAGGTTATTTATCTAAACTATGCCAATTCTGAAGATTTAGTAAAAGTACTCCAAGGTGTAAGTAAAACCCTTGCTGAGGAAGGTCAAGGTGCAACTAAAACACGTAGTCGCAGCCAAAACGAAACCAGCATTGAAGCACATCCAGATTCAAACTCATTAGTGATTACAGCTCAGCCAGATACTATGCGCTCTCTTGAATCTGTTATTGAGCGTTTAGATATTCGCCGTGCTCAAGTGCTTGTTGAAGCTATCATTGTTGAAGTAATGGAAGCCGACGGTGTTAACTTTGGTTTGCAGTGGATTTCTGAGCAAGGGGGCATGGTGCAGTTTAATAACGGCACAACGGTTCCTGTTGGCTCTTTAGCGGTTGCCGCTGAACAAGCTGCTGACACCACAATTGAAGGCACAATTGTAGGATCTGAGACTGGAACGGTTAGTAACACCTCTGAAACAGTAGAAGGAGACCTAGGTCCTCTTGCTGCTTTATTAGGTGGTATTAACGGTTTAGCTATGGGTATCATCAAAAACGACTGGGGCGCGATTATTCAAGCTGTCTCGACGGATACTAACTCAAATATTCTTGCTACGCCTTCTGTTACCACTATGGATAACGAAGAAGCGTCGATGATTGTAGGGCAAGAAGTCCCAATTATTACAGGTTCGCAAACGGGTTCTAATAACTCAAACCCATTCCAGACGGTTGAACGTCAAGAGGTCGGTGTAAAACTCAAAGTAACGCCACAAATTAATGACGGTACAGCGGTTCAGCTAACAATAGAACAAGAAGTATCAGGGGTAAGTGGTACTACGTCTGTTGATATCTCTATCAATAAACGTGCGATTAAAACCACTGTTATGGCCGATGATGGCGGTATGGTGGTACTTGGTGGTTTGATTGACGAAGATGTACAAGAAAGCGTTTCTAAAGTGCCTTTATTAGGCGACATTCCTATTCTTGGTCACTTGTTCCGTTCAACCAGTACAAGTAAACGTAAGCGTAATCTTATTGTATTTATTCGCCCAACGATTATTCGTGATGGCATTAAAATGAACCAATTAAGCCATGCTAAGTATAACTTTATTCGTGGTGAGCAATATAAGCAAAAAGAAGACGGTATTGATTTAATGCCATTAACTGAATCACCAATATTACCTGAGTGGAATGATGCATTAGTACTTCCTCCAACTTATGAAGAGTTTTTAGAACAGCAAAACTCAGACGAGCGTAATAATGACTGAAGCAATTACATCAATAAATGAAGAGCTTGAATCAGCACCGCACGACAGCGAGCTGTTAACCAGTGATGATTTAGTTGAGCTACCCACTAAGCGTTTGCCGTTTTCTTACGCCAGACGCACTGGTGTGTTATTAAGTAAAAATGACGATGACTGGGTGGTATATTACCGCGGTGAGCTCGATATTGATGTGTTATTAGAGGTTCGCCGCATTGCCGGTCATGGCTTTACATTGGAACAATTAGAAGATGATAAATTTGAGTTATTGCTAGAAGCCTCATATCAACGTGATAGCTCTGAAACACAGCAAATGATGGAAGATATCGGCAACGAGGTTGACTTATTCTCTCTTGCTGAAGAAATGCCACAAACGGAAGACTTACTCGCCGGTGATGATGACGCGCCAATTATTAAATTGATTAACGCGATGCTTAGTGAAGCGATTAAAGAAGGTGCTTCAGATATTCACATCGAAACCTTTGAGCAAGAACTGGTTATTCGTTTTAGGGTTGATGGCGTACTTAAAGAAGTGCTTAAGCCTAACCGTAAACTGGCATCGCTGTTAGTTTCACGTATTAAAGTAATGGCCAAGCTTGATATTGCAGAAAAGCGTATCCCACAAGATGGTCGTATAAGTTTACGTATCGCTGGGCGTGCAGTAGATGTCCGGGTATCAACTATGCCGTCAAGTTTTGGTGAGCGAGTGGTTCTGCGCTTACTTGATAAAAATAATGCGCGGCTAAACCTTGAAGATTTAGGCATGACACTACGAAATCGTGAGCTGTTTTCTGACTTGATCAGTAAACCTCACGGTATCATATTGGTGACCGGCCCAACAGGCTCTGGTAAAAGTACTACGCTTTATGCCGGTATGAGCCAAATAAACTCACGTGATCGCAATATTTTAACCGTAGAAGATCCAATCGAGTATGAAATCCCAGGGATTGGTCAAACACAAGTTAATGCAAAAGTGAATATGACCTTTGCTCGTGGTCTGCGCGCTATTTTGCGTCAAGATCCAGATGTAGTAATGGTTGGTGAAATACGTGATTTAGAAACGGCGCAAATTGGTGTACAAGCCTCACTAACAGGTCACTTAGTAATGTCTACGCTGCATACCAACACCGCAGCCGGTGCTATATCTCGTATGGAAGATATGGGGGTAGAGCCATTCTTATTATCATCGTCGTTATTAGGGGTACTTTCGCAGCGCTTAGTTCGAACTTTATGTGATAGCTGTAAAGAAGCACATGTGGCTGATGAACGTGAATGTGAACTACTTGGTGTAACAAACGATAATCCACCAACAATTTATCGTGCGGTGGGTTGTGAAGAGTGTAACTTTAATGGTTACCGTGGCCGTACAGGTATTCATGAGTTATTAGTTGTAGATGAAACTGTACGAGAGCTTGTTCACAGTGGTAAAGGCGAGCAAAGTGTTGAAAAATACATTCGCAAACATACTCCAAGCATTCGTCAAGATGGCTGTAGTCGCGTATTGGCAGGTAAAACTACCTTGGAAGAAGTGCTACGTGTTACCCGTGAGGAAGGCTAATGGCTGCGTTTGAATATCGCGCGTTAGATGGTCGCGGAAAAGAAAAAAAAGGTATTCTAGAAGCCGATACCGCAAAACAAATACGCCAATCTTTACGTGAGCAAGGGCTTACGCCGCTGGAAGTTGTTCCGGCAGCTGAAGGCGATAAGCAAGTCAGAGGGGCAAAAAAACCAGCCTTTGGTGGCTTATTTAAATCTAAAATTTCCACGTCGGATTTAGCACTTATTACCCGCCAGCTGGCGACTCTGATTCAATCGGCTTTGCCTGTTGAGGGAGCTGTGATGGCGGTGGCGGAGCAATGTGAGAAACCGCGCTTAAAACGCATGCTGATGTCTGTGCGTTCAAAAGTTGTTGAAGGTTACACTTTAGCTGACGGTATGTCAGAGTTTCCTCATGTATTTGATAACTTATATCGCGCCATGGTGGCGGCGGGCGAAAAATCGGGTCACTTAGACGCCGTACTAAATCGTTTAGCTGATTATACAGAGCAACGCCAACACATGCGCAGCCAAATTACGCAAGCCATGGTGTATCCGGTTATCTTAGTGATTTTTGCTATAGGTATTGTTTCTGTATTGTTAGGTACTGTAGTGCCTAAAATTCTCAAAACATTTGAAAAATCAAAGCAGGTATTACCTTGGACAACGGAATGGGTCATGGCTGCGAGTAACTTTGTACAGAATTATTGGTTGATTTCCTTAGTGGTGATCACCACACTAGCCATCGCTATAAAGCATGCTTTAAAACAGCCAAAAATCCGTTTTTGGTATGATTCTAAAATATTAATCATGCCGGGGATCGGTAAGGTAGCGCGTAGTATTAACACCGCTCGATTTGCTCGGACTTTAAGTATTTTATCATCGAGTTCAGTACCTTTGCTTGAAGGTATGCGAATTTCTGGTGGAGTACTCGTTAATGAAAAAATCAAAAAGTCGGTGGGTGATGCTGCTACACGCGTTAGTGAAGGGGCCAGCTTGCGAGCTTCTTTGCAAGAAACAAAATTGTTCCCACCTATGATGCTGCATATGATTGCTAGTGGCGAAAAATCGGGTGAACTCGAGCAAATGTTAGAGCGTGCCGCAAACAATCAAGACCGTGAGTTTGAGACCATGGTAAATGTCTCGCTAAAACTCTTAGAGCCTGCGATGATAGCGTCTATGGCGGTAATTGTTTTGTTTATCGTAATGGCAATTTTACAACCAATTATGGCAATGAATAAAGCGATAGGGCTTTAATAGTTGCAAGGACTTGTAGCAGCGTGTTTGTTGTTACAGCGCTTAATTAATAAGAAAACAGAGGTACGTACGTGAATAAACAATCAGGTTTCTCATTACTCGAAGTTATGGTGGTACTAGTTATCATTGGCATGATCATGTCAATCGTGGCTCCCAACATCATGGGACAACAAGAAGAGGCGGCTATTGATAAAGCGCATCTAGATATTCAACAGCTTGAAGATGCGATGAGCTTATATAAACTTAAAAATAAAGCTTACCTAACGACAGAGCAAGGTCTTGAAGGGCTTGTAAATCAAACCAGTATCGAACCTGTGCCACGTCGCTTCCCTGAAGGTGGCTTTATTTCTAAATTACCAGAAGATCCTTGGGGCAACCCGTATCAGTTAATCAGCCCAGGAGAAGTAGGTAAAATTGATATTTTCTCAATGGGCCCTGATGGCGAAGCGGGTACTGATGATGACATCGGTAACTGGGACGAAGAAAAGCAATAATGAACAACTTAAGCAAGGCGCAAACTAAAAAAGAGATCGGTTTTTTATGAGATTAAACCGTGCTTCTTTGCGCCATGCTAAGTTAGGCTCCGCGGTCAAGGGGTTTAGCTTAATAGAAATTTTAGTGGTATTGGTGGTTATCGCCTTTGCCACCAAAATGGTGGTATACAGTCTTGATGGCGGCGCTGAAGACGCGCTAGAAAAACAAGCTTTGAGACTGCATACCACCATTAATATGGCATCTGAGTTTGCCATTTTGAATCAGGTTGAATTGGGTTTTCATGTTGACGAGGATATATTTGAATTTCTTGTTTTCGATGGTGAAAAATGGATAACGTTTGATCGCGAACAGCTATTTGAGCCGCTTACGATTACTGAAGATTTTAAATTAACACTTAACTTAGAAGATTTAGCTTGGGCACAAGAAAATTTATTAGAGCAATCAAATTGGCGTGAGCTTATGAGTTCAGGCGATGATGAAAGCCTATTAGAGTTAAAAAAGCTTAAAATACCGCAGGTGCTTATTCTGTCATCTGGAGAGATTAGTGCTTTTCAATTGATTCTTGAACTTGCAGAGCAGCGAGAACCCGTCTATTTCATTGAAGGTGAGTTTTTAGCCCCAGTTAACCTGCGTAGAGAGCCTGAATAATGCAAAGCGTTAAAGGGTTTACCTTACTCGAAGTGATGGTTGCATTGAGTATTTGTGCGCTAGCCGGAATCGCCGCCATGCAAGCGACGGGTGAGCACATTAATCATTTATCAAGTCTTGAAGAGCAAACCTATGCCTCTTGGGTGGCCGAGAATGTTTTGGTTGAGCAACGAGCAAAAGGTAATGAGTGGCAAGGCAAAAATGGCCAAAAAGGCACGGAAAGCATGGCTGGTATCGATTGGTACTGGCGTCAAGATGTGATTGCAACCGCTGATAAAAGCTTTGTTAAAGTGACCATCAATGTATTTACCGATGAAAAGTTAGAGCACTCGGTGTATGAGTTATCGAGCTATCTAAATAAAGGCGGTAAATAGTGAAGCAACGTGGTTTTACATTGTTAGAAGTGATGGTAGCGCTGGGTATTTTAGCCTTTGTTGTATTAGCAACTCATCAAATTTTAGACTCTACCACCAAAGCTAAAGAAGCATCGGATGAAAAAATAGCTGAACTTAATGGCTTACAAACGACATTCAGGTTAATGGATCAAGATTTTAGTCAGATGACAAAACGTGAAGTTCGTAATCAATCTGGCGATATTCAAGAAAGTTATATTTTAGCGGGGCGTTACACGCTTGATAGTCAATATGATGGTATTGGCTTTGTTCGTGACGGTTGGATTAATCCGATTAACTTACTCCCTCGCTCTGAACTACAAGCCGTTGGCTATAGAGTTATCGATGATAAACTTGAACGAGTATACCGTGTTTATGTAGATCAGCTCGACAATACTGAGCCTCGCGCACAAGTTATTTTAGACGATATTGAAGACCTTAAGTTTGAGTTTTTAGATGACAAAAATGAATGGCAAGAGCAGTGGCAAATAAAAGCGCTGCCTAAAGCGGTAGCGGTAACGATTCAACAAATCGAGGAAGAGCCGCTTAGACGCATTTTTTTAGTGCCAGGTGATGGCAAAGTAACGGTTTCATCGGCACAAGCACCCGGCAATGGGCAAAGCCAAGGTGGCGGTTCATGAAGATAGAGTCATCACGCGGAGCTGCTTTAGTCATTGTTTTGTTCATCGTTGCTTTGGCCTCTATTCTGGCTGTAGAAATGAGTGCGAATTTGATGGTGCAAGTACAACGTAGTACCAATATTCAGGGTCATCAACAAGCTAAATGGTACGCTTATGCAGCAGAAGAGTTGGCTATAAAAGCCTTATTGCAAAGTAAACAAGATGACCCAGACAAAACTACGCTGCAACAGATTTGGGCGCAACAAGGTGATATTCCATACCCAGTTGATAATGGCACCCTACAAGGTAATATTACTGACTTACAGGCGTGTTTAAACTTAAATGCGTTAAGAGCTAAAGCCCCGGCTGATGGTAAAACAAAAACCAACCCTGCGCACAAAGCTTTATTGGCGCTATTGGAAAACATTGAAAACCTCCCTTCGGATGAGTCCGAGGAGACCATGGCTGATAGTGTTTATGACTGGTTAGATAAAGACAATATTACGTATCGCTCCGGGGCAGAGGAAGATGAATACTCATCCCGTGATTTTCCGTACTTAACTGCTAATAATTATTTTGCATCAACCTCAGAGCTACGCTTAATTAGAGGGTTTAATCCACTGGTCATGGAAAAGATACTTCCCTATGTGTGTGTTATACCCGGCAGCGAACTGCTAGCGATTAATGTGAACACGTTAGACCCAGAGCATGCGCTGTTATTAAGCGCACTGATTGATGGCTTAGAAGAATCTGGCGCGCAAAGTGTGCTATCAGCTCGCCCTGAAGATGGATTTGGTGATATTGAAGAGTTTTTTGAACAGATAAATCAACAAGGCGCACAAAATGTGAAGTCCGTTGAAGATCTGTTCACTATTAATAGCGAATATTTTAAACTACAGGCGCAGGCTGAATTTGTAGAACTGCGTTTTTCGATGACCACTTTACTGCAAGCCAAAAATGGCGAAGTAACTATACTGGCGCGAAAATTTGGAGGCGTACAGTGACAGAAACACTTTTGATCCGCACGGGTCAAACCCAACAAGATTGTATTCATTGGTTGGTTTACTCGCCATTAGAACAAGAAATAATTGCCAGTGGCGAACTGCCTAATGCTGAGCAATTAACAGAGTTAACCGACAAAGCACAAAACCGTGAAGTTGTGGTTTTGTTGCCAAGTGATCAAGTGCAATTAAAAACAGTTGAGCTTCCTACAAAATGGAGCCGAAAACTGGAGCAAGCATTGCCTTACATGCTTGAAGAAGACATTGCATGTGATGTTGATGATTTATTTATTGCTATTGCCGAACCGACAATGGTTGGCGAAAAACACGCAGTTAATGTCGCAATGACAGATCGCGAATGGTTTGAAAGCTGGCTTGGGGTGTTTTCTGAGCATGATATCGAAGTGTTTACCTTCTTACCAGATGCATTATTACTGCCAACCGCTGAGCAAGGCATCAGTGCAATTGAGCTTAAAGGACAATGGCTTTGCAAGTTTGGTCAGTGGCATATCAGCGTGGTTGAGCAGTCATGGTTAGCCGCTTATTTGTCAGCACTGGGTAATCCGGATGTGGCTCATTACAGCCCTGCTACTAATTTCCCTGATACAGTGAACCTTGATGCGCAAACTTCTGCTTACGACTTACCGCTAGCATTATTTGCTAAGCAATTACCCGATACCAAATTTAATCTTCGCCAAGGTGAGTATCAGCTTAAGAAGAAGACCGCGCTTTGGTGGGGTTACTGGAAAGGCGCGGCAATTGCAGCCAGTATAGCTTTAGTGAGCTCAGTATTAATTAAAGGTTTTGAGTTACATCAGCTAACGACAGAACTTGAAGTAGCAAAGTCTCAAGTAGTTGAGCGTTATAAAAAAGCGTTCCCGAATAAAACGGTACGACCTCATTTAATCAAAAACCAAATTAATGGTGAGTTGGCAAAATTAGAGGGGGGCAGTAGCGCTGGCTTCTTAGATTTAACCAGTGAGCTGGTCACTGTGTTTAGTCAGGTGCAAGACTTTACCCCTGAAACATTACGCTATGACCAGCGCCGCAACGAGTTAAGAATTCGTGCGCGCGGTAAAGACTTTCAAACTTTTGGAAAGGTTAAGTCAATTTTAGAGCAACGAGGTCTAACGGTTGATCAAGGCTCGCTAAATAATGATGGTGATTTTGTTGTGGGTGAATTAAAGCTAGGAGGTGCAGCATGAAGCAACAACTAGTTAAGTATTGGCGTTCACTGAAAGAGCAAGAGCAACAGTTAGTGATGATTGCTGGTGGCATATTTGTTATTTTTGTTTTGGTAATGGGGATTTTTAGACCGCTTAATAATGCCATTGCTAAAGCGCAACAAGACCAAATTAAGCAACAAGAACTGTTGACGTGGGTTGATAACAGCATAGTTAAATTAAAAGCAGCGGGGAGCCGCTCTGTTGTAAGCAATAAAAACTTAAGCCAAATAGTTAATGCTACACGTGGCCGCTTTGGTATTACTATTAGTAAGATGCAGCCTAATGATGACTCACTACGTTTAACAATAGACTCGGTGCAGTTTAATAAGTTAGTACAGTGGCTTGATGAGATTGTTCACAAAGAAGGTGTGCAGATTGAAAACTTAGATCTCAGCCGTGACGATAAGCAAGGTTATGTACGCGTAAGCCGACTGGTATTAGAGAAGTAATAATGAAAAAAACAGCATTCCTTATAATTGTATTTATTATTAGCTTTATTGTATTTGCAGTAATAAAAACGCCTGCGGCAGTAGCTATTAACCTAGCGTCTGATTATTTACCAAAAGATTTAAAGATAGGTAAGGCGTCAGGTAGTGTATGGCAAGGCCGTATCATGCAGCTGCACTATCAAGGTGAGCAAATCAATAACCTCAGTTGGGATATTTCAGGATGGGCACTCTTTACTGGGCAGCTAACCGGCAACCTTAAATTTGGTAATGTTCGCGATACGGCCGATATTTCTGGTCGTGGTGATTTTAACTATGGTTTATTTGATCAGTCTATATCATTGAGCGATGCAACTCTTAGGCTAAGCGTTGAGCGAGCTATGGAACGCTTACAATTACCGTTACCGGTAAAAGCGAAAGGACGAGTAATTGTTGACCTAGATGAGTATCAATCAGGTGCTCCTTATTGCGATGTACTCAATGGTGAAATCGCCAGCCCTAATATTGACGTTCAAGGTTTATCAGGTTGGTTTAGTATTGGCCCACTAAGCGGTCGATTGAGCTGTAAATCAGGTGATGTTGCAGTTTTAGTTGATCCTGATAACCGTTTAGGTTTAGAGGCCGATGCGGTATTAAAAGCAAATTTAGACTTTAAAGTTGCTGGATTTATAAAACCGGATGCAACACTGCCAAAAGAAGTGCATGATGCAGCTAAGTTTTTAGGTCGTGCAGATAGAGATGGACGCTATCCGCTTAATTTTTAATGTCATATTGAGTTTTTCATGCAAATACCCGCATTTACACCTGAGCACGCACAGCAATTAAGTACATTTTTGGCAAGCCATGGCCAAGCCATGACGCTTCCTCAAAGCCAAGGCTATTTGTTTGCAGTGATTTGTTCTCCTGAGCCACTGGACGTTCACCAATGGCTCGAAGTTATAGTGCCTAATACCGAAGGTCAGCTTGATGAAACGATCTTGTTTGCTTTTATGGGACTATACCATCAAATAAGTGAACAAGTTTATGAAACTGGTTTTAAGCTACCGGTCACGTTAAAACATCATGCTGATAGTGACAGTTATTTAGATCTTGATGAATGCCAAATGTGGTGTCAGGGTTTTATTCAGGGCGCACAAGAATACTACAACAAACTGAGTCAAGCGCCGGCTTTAGATGCAAACTTGTTAGAGGCGTTACAAGCCGCGTATGCAAGCTTAGGTTTTTTTGCTCTGGATACACAAGTGATGACGGCTATTGCTGAGCAAAATAATATAACTGAGGTACAGCTGGCGCAAAGCCAGTATGAACTGATGGGCGATTTTGCATTAGGGTTTGCTGAGCTAATTGAAATTATCGCTGTGCAAAGCGGTTTATATAGTGAAGAAGATGAAAGTTGGAGCTAGGTTAACCTAGCTCTAATACTATTTCAGTGCAGCCTTGTGCACACCTTGCAACCCCTTGGCCAGGCTTAGGGGTTTTTAGATCTAAAGTTAAAACTCCTTGGCACTTTTCGCATTTTACGGTTTGTCCTTTCGCCAGTCTTTTCAATAAATTCTTATGTTGATTAAACGACTCACTGCTTTTTTTTGTTAAGGCTGAAAAGTCCACTATTTGCCTCTACGCTCGGCTAATGATTCTGCTGCAATTTTACATACTGTGTTTAAGCGGTCTTCGTAAAAATAAAGATTAAGATCCTTACTGCGGCAGTATCGAGTATGGAACAGTTGTAATTGCTCATCTGTCTGCATGGTTTCTTCTAAGTACTCAAGCTCAGACTCTGATAATGACAGTGCTGATTTGATTCTATTTTTAGCCATATTTGCAGCAGGGCCGCGATTCACATTGCTAGCACTGCTTAATATGCCGACACCTTCGCCGAGAAGCTTCTCTCTTGGCTCCTTTATCATTGGGTGGTCAATGGTAAAGAGCGCGAGAACGACAATGACAAGGAAAAGAAATTTTTTCATAGTTTAGTTAACTTTGATCTGAACGGGTAAGAGTTGAGCAACAGTGTAATAAAATGCACCTTTATAAAGCAAGAGACTAAGCTGAATAAATTATTAGCAATGAAACTCAGCTTTTTTGAACAGACTTGGTATAATGCTACAGAGCGATTAGATTTTTCAGAAATCTCTGAACGTTACTTGCGTACGTTTAGTTTTGCACTACCTTAACAGTTAAGTTGAACATCTTAGCTGTTAAGACTTGCAATGATTGTTTGACTATTATTCTCCAAAGGCGTTGAGGGACTTCGATGGAAAAGCAAATTAAGGTAAAAAATATTCCGACAGAGGTGAAGATCGAAAAACCCGATCTGAATGCTCCAGAGGATAGGTTTAATCCCCGCAACCGTATTTATGTACGTGCTGTAACAGGTTTACATCAGTTGCTTAGGCAGCGTATTGGGTTTATTGGCATGTTGGCATTTATGCTACTGCCGTGGATAAATTTTAACGGTCAACAAGCCGTGCTATTTGATTTAATAGGGCAAAAATATAATATTTTTGGTCTAACCTTATGGCCGCAAGACTTCACCATTCTGGCATTTATTTTAATGCTGGCGGCATTTGCTTTATTTTTAGTAACGACTTTTTATGGTCGAGTCTGGTGTGGTTATACTTGCCCACAAACTGTATGGACTTTCATCTTTATCTGGTTTGAAGAAAAATTTGAAGGCACGGCTAATCAGCGCAAAAAGCTAGATCAAAGACCAATGGACTTTGACAAGTTCTGGCGCAAAACCGCTAAACATAGTAGTTGGATAGCCTTTTCTCTTTACACCGCAATCTCATTTGTCGGTTACTTTACGCCTATCCGGGAGCTACTGCCTGACTTTATCACGTTCGATGTTGGCGGCTATGCGTTAATTAGCATCATTTTTTTCGCAGCGTGCACATATGGTAATGCAGGTTGGATGCGTGAAATTATGTGTTTACATATTTGTCCTTACTCACGTTTTCAGTCTGCAATGTTTGATAAAGACACTTACACCGTAAGTTATGACGAGAAGCGAGGTGAAAATCGTGGTCCCCGTTCACGCAAGCAAGACCCTAAAGCACTTAACTTAGGTGATTGTATTGACTGTAATTTATGTGTGCAAGTATGCCCGACTGGCATCGATATTCGTAATGGCTTACAAGCTGAGTGTATTAACTGTGGTGCGTGTATTGATGCGTGTGATGGTGTTATGGATAAAATGAACTATCCTCGAGGGCTTATTTCTTATACCACTGAGCGCAACTTAGAAACGCCAGAAAATAAAACCAACCCATTACGCCCTAAAATAATTGGCTACCTGGTTATTTTAGTGGTGCTGAGTGCGGCTCTGGTAGGCAATATCGTTATGCGTAAGCCTATGGATTTCGATATCATTCGTGATAGAAACCAACTTTATCGCGTTGACTTTAATGGCTTAGTTGAAAATACCTACACCCTTAAAGTGATCAACAAAGCTCAGTATGAGCAAAGTTTTAATATTAAAGTTGAAGGCTTGGAAAACTTCAAATACATTGGTAAGCAAACATTTACTGTGCAAGCGGGTGAATCACATAATGTACCCTTGTCATTAGTAATGGATCCATATGATTTGAAAAAACCAATGACGGAGTTTAACTTTGTACTGTCGCCAGTTAATGATCCGAGTTCGCAAATATCGCAACCGAGTAACTTTTTTAAAGCGCGATAGTTAAGTACACTAACATAAATTAAAAAGCGGGGTTTTCCCGCTTTTTTTATATTGATGAGAATTATGAGTAAATTTAGCTTTGAAGGCTTAACACCCGACTCTATTTTAGATGCAGTCGAAAGTATTGGCATTTATGCCGAGTCGGGGTTGTTGGCGTTAAATAGTTACGAAAATCGGGTTTATCAATTTAAAGCTGAAGATGGTAATCGTTATGTGGTGAAGTTTTATCGCCCTGAGCGTTGGAGCAAGGCGCAAATATTAGAAGAACATAGCTTTGCGTTTGAACTTGCAGGTGCAGAAGTGCCCGTTGTTGCACCTATTATTCATAATGGTGAAAGTTTATTTGAGCACAACGGGTCTTACTTTACCTTATTCCCAAGTGTAGGTGGGCGTATATTTGAAGTTGATAACCTTGACCAACTCGATGTGTTAGGCCGATTGATTGGCCGTATGCATCAAGTAGCGAAAGCGCGAGAGTTTAAACAGCGGCCATTAATCGGTTGTGATGAATATCTAGATACAGCTAAAATTCAGCTACAAAATAGTAATCTCGTTCCCGCAAGTCTTGGGACTGCGTTTTATACCATTTTAGATATGGTGATTACTGAAACTAAAGCTCAGTACAAAAACGTTGCAACGATTCGTCTACACGGTGATTGCCATGCTGGTAATATTCTGTGGTCCGGGGATGCGCTGATGTTTGTAGATTTAGACGATAGCCGCCAAGGCCCTGCAATACAAGATTTATGGATGATGCTAAGTGGCGATCGGAATAATCAACTGTTACAGTTAGATACCTTAGTCGCTGCCTATGAAGAGTTTTGTGATTTTGACCACGCTCAACTCAAATTGATTGAACCATTACGTGCTATGCGTATGATTCATTATATGGGATGGTTAGCTAAACGCTGGGATGATCCTGCATTTCCAAGGAACTTTTCTTGGTTTGCAGATGACAAATACTGGGAGCAACAGATCTTAGCTTTAAAAGAGCAGTATTCAGCACTGCAAGAACCACCGCTAAAGTTACTGCCATAAAATTTTATTTTCAAGAAAACGGAATCGAGAGTCCAATGCTTAAAAAATTAAAACTGAGTTTACTACTATTATGTTTACCCTTTGCCGTTATGGCCGCTGACTTTAAAGCTGGCGATCAATACACGGTACTCGATATTGAAAAAAGTAAATCGCCTCAGGTAACAGAGTTCTTCTCATTTTATTGCCCACACTGCTTTAAATTTGAACCAGTGGCAAAGGCGTTGGAACAAAGCTTACCAGCAGGCACTGAGTTTATTAAAAACCACGTTAACTTTTTAGGTGGAGTATCGCCACAAGTACAAAGTAACTTAAGCTATGCCTACATTATTGCAAAGCTTAATGGTAAAGGTGAGCAAGTGGCTGATCAAATATTTAATAGTATTCATGTACAACGTACTCCCCTTGATAACATTAAAGATTTAAAACAGCTGTTAGAAATTAATGGCATTGATAAAGCTAAATTTGATCAAGAAATTGCCAGTATGCCTGTTATTTCAGCTGAACGTGCAATGCAAGATAAGCAAAATAAATTTTCTAAAATGGGCGCATTAACTGGCGTACCTACGTTTATCGTTAATGATAAATATAAAATCAATATTAATACCATCAAGAGCCAACAGCAGCTTGATGAATTAGTTGCCTTTTTATTACAACAATAAGCTATTAAAACAATAATTTTTGGAGTTAGTGAAGAATGATCAAATTAGTTAAAGCTGGATTACTAGCATTATTTTTACCTTTGGCTGCAGCAGCTGCGCCAAGCACGTATGAAGAAGGCGTGCACTACGATGTAGTATCTGACCGAGCAAGCAAAAAGCCAGAAGTTAAAGAGTTCTTTTCGTTTTATTGCCCTGCATGTAACAACTATGAAGCGTTACTAGCTGATGTTAAACCTAAGCTAGACAAAACCGTTACCTTTAAGAAAAGCCATGTGGATTTTGTGGGTGTACGTAATGCAGAAAATCAGCAAATGATTTCACAAGCGCTTGCAACCGCTGAAGTACTACCGCAAAAAGATGCACTTATCGCGGCGATGTTTAACCATATTCATACTAAGCGTGCTAAGTTTAATGAGCTTGCTGATATTAAAGATGTATTTATTGCCCAAGGTGTAGATGGTGATAAATTTGATAAAATTTATAAAAGCTTCTCAGTACGTACTATGGCTTCTAAAATGAAACGCGAGCAAGATTACTATAAAGAGAAGGGGGCTCTGAGAGGCGTACCAACCTTTATCGTAAATGGTAAATACAAACTTAATCTTGGCCGTGAAACAGGTATTACAGCACCAGAAGATATTAGTAAGCTGATTAACTACCTAGCGGCAAAATAATCTAACCATAATAATGGTATTAAGAAGCTCCGCACGCGGAGCTTTTTTGTTCCTGGAAAGAAATGATGGAAAAAATACTTGTTTCAAGTTGTTTGCTCGGTACGCCAGTTCGCTACGACGGCAGTGGGCAAAAGTTAGTTCACCCACAAATAACCACATGGCAATCGCAAGGGGTTATTATACCGCTTTGTCCTGAAGTAGCTGGTGGATTATCGACACCCAGAGCACCGGCGGAAATTATTCACGATAAAGTGGTCACAAATGCCGGTGAGGATGTTACGGTCGCATTCAAATTAGGTGCGCAGAAAGCGCTACAGCTTTGCTTGCATCACAATATTCGTTTTGCACTGCTCAAAGAGTCAAGTCCATCATGCGGTCGTAATTCTATTTATGATGGTTCGCACCGAGGTATTAAGGTTACGGGAATGGGGGTAACGGCTGCATTATTGGCAAATAATGATATTAAAGTTTTTAGTGAGCAGCAAATGCCAGCGCTAATAAAAGCACTGGCTCAATGCTGAACAGTCTATTTCTTTTGTAAGAATACGCCCGACTCAATGTGGTGGGTGTAAGGGAACTGATCAAAAATAGCAAAACGTTTAACGTCATGGGTTTGGCATAAATGATCTAAATCTCTCTCAAGCGTATCTGGGTTACATGAGATATAAATAATATTTTCGTAGTTAGCGACTAAATCACAAGTGAGAGTATCCATACCCGCACGTGGCGGGTCGACTAAAATGGTTTGACAGTCGTAGCTTGTTAAATCAATCCCTTCTAAACGAGAGAAAGTACGCTCGCCATTCATCGCTTGAGTAAACTCTTCACTCGACATACGAATAATATCTAAATTAGTAACGTTATTTTTAGCTATGTTGTATTGGGCTGAGTGTACTGATGACTTCGATATCTCTGTTGCGAGTACTTTATTAAATGAACCGGCTAGGGCGATAGAAAAGTTACCATTACCACAGTAAAGCTCTAGTAGATCATTTTTCAGCGGTGCGCATAAATCTTGTGCCCACTCCAGCATTTTTATATTTACCTTGGCATTGGGCTGGGTAAAACTATTCTCAACTTGTTGAAATATTAATTCTTGGCCATTTACGTTTAAGCGCTCTGTAACAAAGTCCTCACCGAGTACTTCTTTTTGCTTGCGGGCACGGCCAATAAAATCAATTTTAAATGTTTGACCTAATTTAGTCTTAAGCGCTTTTATCTCTGCCATCCATTGTTCATCAAGCGGTTTGTGGTAAAGCAAGCTAACTAAAATTTCGCCACTTAGAGTCGATAGGTAATCAATTTGAAATAACTTACGGCGTAAGACTTCACAGTCTTTTAAGTTTTCAATCATGGCAGCCATGACATCACCAATTAATGGTGCTGCAGGGTCAAAGGTATCGACACGAATTTTTTCTTTGGTTGCTTGATCAAACATAATGTGGAATAAATCATCACCATCATGCCATACTCTAAACTCAGCACGTTGGCGGTAGTGAATAGGTGCTGAGCCAAATACTTCTAATTGCTCAACTCCAAAGCGTTGGAATTGCGCAATAATACGCTGCTCTTTCTCGCTTAATTGCGCATCGTATGTTGATGTATCGATCTTAATAACTGCCATTATGCCCACTACCTTCTATCTTTAAGCTATTTATCGGCGCTATTGTAGGGGGCAGGGAGTATTTGTCTAGTTTTGAGTAAAAGTAAGTGCTGTTTTTTTGTACATTTTGCTTCAGTTATTTATTTTCAGGCCGATAATAAAGAATGCAAATATAGGAGTCGGATTATGAAAATTGGCAATTTTGGTTATGTTCCAAACAATAACGTCAATCAAAACAGCAGTAAGGCCGCATTAACGCAGCCTACAATACAGTCCCCACAAGACAGTTACCAGCAACGTGGTAAAGAATTGGCGGCAAAAGTGTTGGGCGATAAGATGGCACAAGCGCTTGGTTTACCTATTACTGAAGAGAAACAAGATAAACCGCTGTTTGATTTTGAAGAAATTGTAAAAAATGTTCTAGATTTTGTCACTGGCGCAGTAAAAAAAGCGCAATCCGAGGGGGCCGATGATGACAAGCTTAAAGGAATGCTAAGTGATGCCCGCAAGGGAGTTCAAATAGGTATTGATGATGCCTATGAAGAACTCAAAGATACAGGTGTTTTAAATGAAGATATTGAGCAGGGTATCGAAAAATCAAAAGAAGGTATTTTTAATGGCTTAGATGAGTTTGAAGAGAACTTATTTAACCCTCAACCTGATTCGGTTAGTGTGACTCAAGCTCAGTATTTAAGTTTAAGTAATAACGCAGAATATACTTTTACTACCGCTGAAGGAGATGAAGTAAGCATCAGTTTTGCCGATGCCTTTACTCAACAATCTGCAAGTAGCTATCAACGTTCAGGTGATAGTGAAGGCTATGCCAGCGAATCATCTCAATCACGAGAATTATCATTCACTATGTCAGTGAATGGTGATTTAAACGAGGATGAACAGGAGGCAATTAATGCCTTAATGGAAGATTTACAGAGTGTTAGTCAAACTTTCTTTGCTGGTGATTTAGATGAAGCCTTTGAACAAGCGCAAGAATTAAGCCTAGGCAATGAGCAGCTGGTGGCGTTTTCCATGGACTTGAAGCAAACCAAAACATTTGCAGCGATTAAAGGCTATGAAGAAAATAAACCAGCACCAGAGAAAGCAATAGCCAATAAAGTGGCTCCTTTTAATGACGATTTAAGAGAAGCGTTTGATAAAGCAAATGAGCTTGGCCTGCAAAATCAGCTTTCAGGCATTCTGCAGTGGTTAAACCAAGATCAAGAAGAGGTCAGTAAGCTGGTCGATTACACGAAAGCTATGTTCGAACAAATGAATAAACTGCGTGATACTGTGTCAGAAGCTTAAGCTTTATTTTATATGATGCTCATGGCAAACTGCTCAGCTTAAGTAAAGCTTGGAGTGGGCGGTTTGTCATCACACATTATGGTTTTCGATTCAGGTATAGGTGGCACAACGGTACTTGCCCACATTCAAACCTTATTACCTCACGCCCAACTTAGTTATTTTATGGATAATGCTTACTTGCCCTACGGCAAGTTAAGCCCAGAAACAATTGTCGCCCGTTTAACGTCTTTACTTCAATACATTGAAACTCAGCAACTGCGAGTTGACATACTAGTGATTGCTTGTAATACCGCATCTACATTAGCACTAACAAAAGTAAGAGAGTTAACTGATATACCTGTGGTTGGGGTTGTGCCTGCGATTAAACCTGCGACTTTATTAACTAACACTAAGCGCATTGGTTTATTAGCAACGCCAGCAACAGTGGCTAATTGTTATACACAGCAGCTTATTGCTCAGTATGGCGCAAACACAGTGGTGGATTTATATAGCAGTGTGGAGTTGGTGGCAATTGCAGAGCATCTCTACTATTCAGGGGAATTTGAACAAGCCAAGTTTACGCAAGAGATGGATAGGTTGGCAGTTAAAACAAATACTGACGTGCTTGTACTTGGCTGTACGCATTTTCCTATTTTAAGTCAGCCAATTGATAGCTTTTATGATGGAAAAATTAAGTTATTGGATTCAGGGGCAGCAATAGCCAAAAGGGTCGCGACTTTAATAGGCGGACAAAACTATTCAAAGCTAACAGCCAACAATAACAGCTATAGAATCAGCCAAAAAAAACCGCTGCATTATTATGCAACGGCTTCTGTATTAACTAATAAGTTAACTGTAGAGCAAGTTAAGCTGATTGATTAGTCTCAGTTCGCACTGAGTTTGAATCATCATCTTGTTTTTGTTTTGCTTCACGTACTTTAAGTGTGCGTTGTTGAAACTCACTATCATTTAATTTAGTTATTGCATTATCTGCATCTGACTCTGCCATTTCGACAAATCCAAAGCCACGACGCTTGCCAGTATTCTTATCCTTTAATAGGCGTACGTTGAAAACTTTACCTTGTTCTTCAAATAAAGCACGAACAACACTTTCATTTGCGCGATAAGGAAGATTACCAACATAAAGTGTTTTTGTTTTTACTTCGGCTTCTTCGATTACGCTAGATGATAATGCAGCAACTACGATACCGCCAACTAAAACACCAACGGCAAATAGTAAGCCAGGGCTTAGTGCTAAGCTTGAAAGTGCAAAATTGACTATAACAAAACCAATAACAGCAAGGATAACTAAAGAGATAAGAGATTTTTGATCGGGTAATTTCATTTTGATCTACCAATAAACAGGAAATAAACATTAATTTAACATTGTGAACTTGCTATCTTAACGCGATAAATGAACATATCAATGTTATTTATGTGAATTTATTAAATTTGCAGTAAAAAAGAGTACTAAAAACTGCATTAAGTGGTCATTTCAAGGCTTTTTGCATGCTTTTTGAGCGAACGATTAAAACTTTTAAAAAAAGGGTTGATCTGTTTTTGGATCTCCCTATAATGCGACCCCACTGAGACGGCAGAGCAGGCAACGCTTAGCGAGCCAAGCAAGTCACTTAGTAAGTCGAGTAAAACTTGAGTTTAGATTTTTTAGAAAGTTTAAAATTAAGTATTGACAAAAAAATAGGAAAGCGTAACATGCGCAGCCCTAGCGAGATAAAGCAAACGCTTTAATCGCAACGTTCTTTAACAATATAAAGCAATCATCTGTGTGGGCACTCGTACAGATTGAGTTCTAACAGCCAAGCTTAGTTCGCTAAGTAAGGCAAAAAATTTAGAGTCTCAATTGAAGCTGAGTGACCAACAGCAATAAATTTATTTATTGCAGCACAGTCAATTCAATATCGAAAGATATTAAATAATTCAGAATTCATTGAGCTGTTCTTCGGAACATAAAAACTTTTAATTGAAGAGTTTGATCATGGCTCAGATTGAACGCTGGCGGCAGGCCTAACACATGCAAGTCGAGCGGTAACAGAAAGTAGCT
>NZ_JANIGL010000011.1 GCF_024518675.1 Pseudoalteromonas shioyasakiensis | reverse complement strand
CCCACTGCTTTTCGCCTTCAAGAGCTTTAAGAGCTGAACCTTGAATTAGTGGTAAGTCATCACCTGGGAAGTCATATTCAGAAAGAAGTTCACGAACTTCCATTTCTACTAGCTCAAGTAGCTCTTCGTCATCAACCATGTCACATTTGTTCATGAATACGATGATGTAAGGAACGCCAACCTGACGAGAAAGTAGGATGTGCTCACGAGTTTGTGGCATAGGGCCGTCAGTTGCAGCAACAACTAGGATTGCGCCGTCCATTTGAGCAGCACCAGTGATCATGTTTTTAACATAATCGGCGTGTCCAGGACAGTCTACGTGTGCGTAGTGACGAGTTGGTGTATCGTACTCAACGTGTGAAGTTGAGATTGTGATACCACGCTCGCGCTCTTCTGGAGCGTTATCGATTGATGCGAAGTCTTTAGCTACACCACCGTATACTTTTGCAAGTACGTTAGTGATTGCTGCAGTTAGGGTAGTTTTACCGTGGTCAACGTGGCCGATTGTACCAACGTTTACGTGCGGTTTTACGCGTTCAAACTTTTCTTTTGCCATGACGGAACCTATCAGTTTTGTGTATCTAGATTACATATGAAAATAATCCACCAGCAGGTAGATTAAATTAAATTTTTCAAATTTCAAATAGTATTTTCTGACAGATAAAGGAAGTATTCAAGAAGATTCGTGTGACTGGTGCTGATAGGCAGATTTGAACTGCCGACCTCACCCTTACCAAGGGTGCGCTCTACCAACTGAGCTATATCAGCAACACCAGAAACTGGAGCGGGCAGCGGGAATCGAACCCGCATCATCAGCTTGGAAGGCTGAGGTAATAGCCATTATACGATGCCCGCGTTAGGAACCTGTTCTTAAACTACCTCTAACCGTCAAGAATAAAGTGGTGGAGGGAGCTGGATTCGAACCAGCGAAGGCTGAGCCGTCAGATTTACAGTCTGATCCCTTTGGCCGCTCGGGAACCCCTCCACGATAATTCTTTACTAAGCATTTCCGGTAAAAGGAAAGTGGTGCCGACTAACCGAGTCGAACGGTTGACCTACTGATTACAAGTCAGTTGCTCTACCAGCTGAGCTAAGTCGGCACTGCTTTAGTACGGGGCGAGATATTAGAGTAAGGCGTATTGGGATGCAACAATAAATTTGAAAAAAATGTAATTTTTTAGTTTGAATGCTCACAAATCAGGCAAAAACAGGTGTTTTTGTTACTTTTCGCTCAATTCCCGCCAAAAATTTAAACCTTGCATAACTAACTGAGCAGCATAAATTGCCTCCGGAAGTTCCTTTTGTAACAGTTTTGCATAGCCACCAGCTAAAATTAGCTGTGGTTTTTTATTTGTTAAATGCAATTTAGCTTGTTCAATAGCGCCAACAGTTGCCACCAGTGCGCCATTTTTTAAACCATTAGGTGTATTAATACCTAACTCACAACTAAAAGGCGTTGCATCATCATCAAAAACTCGTTGAGTATTTTGCGTTAACGACTGCGTCATCAAATCTAAACCAGGAATAATCCAGCCGCCTAAATGCTGCCCCTTTGCATTTAATACATCAATCGTGGTTGCGGTGCCGGTGTCGACTATAATGCAATCTTGCTGTGGCCACAGCTTGTAGGCTGCAATGATTGCCAACCAGCGATCAATGCCTAGGTTTTGATACTGAGAATACGCACAGGTTAGGCTCTCTAACTGCTTGCTAACGCTAGCCTCATAAGAGGGAATGTTTTGTGCCATGGCATGATTCAGTAATGTATCAAGCTGCTCGCTATTGCCGACACAAGCATAGATAACTTCACTTATCTGATCCCAAGCCACACTCGCTAAATTACAGCTTGTAATGTTGCCATCATTTGATAATGCAGCTTTTAGTGCTGTGTTTCCTACATCTATAAGCAGCTTCATTGTTGTGCCTTACGTAAAGATATTTCACCACCATAGTAACTTTTTGCTTCACCATCTTGGCGAATACGAATACCGCCATGAACATCTATACCTTCACAAATACCACGCCAACTTCGATGCCCAGTGTTTAGCTCTACACACTGCCCAGCAAAGGCATCTAAGGTATTCCATTGCTTATACATGTCTTGCAAACCTGTTTGACTATATTGTTCCAAGCGTTGCTCCAAATAATAAGTCAGGTGCGCTACAAGCTTGTTTTTATCTAATTGCGTGGTGTGTTGGCTTAAGTCTGTCCATGCTTGGTCTATTTGCTGGCTGACACTTTGTGGCATTTGCAAGTTTATGCCTATACCTATAACGAGCTGACACGGCCCTTGTGGTTGTCCATCAAGCTCTACCAGCACACCTGCCAGTTTTTCTTTATTAAGATAAATGTCATTAGGCCACTTTAGTTCTATATCTAATTGGTAAAGCGCTTTTAAGGTATCGTAAACTGCAAGCCCCACAGCAATAGACATCCCCATAGCAGCTTGTAGACCATCATCCAACTGCCAGTAATAACTGTAGTACAAGTTTGCTCCAAAGGGAGATTGCCAAACCCGGCCTCTTCGCCCGCGCCCAGCTTGTTGCATTTCAGCAACGATCACCGTACCAGACTGTAACGCTTGCTTTGCAGCAATACGGCGCATTAGCTCACTATTAGTTGAGTCAATGATAGGGTGTACTTCTATTTGTGCCGAGCCAGCATCAAGAGCTTGGTAATAATGTTGAATTTTACTCTGCTCTAGTAAACCAACGGCATTATTTAAGCTATAACCTTTACCGTTGACCTTGAAAATATCGAGGCCCATCTCTTGTAAGCTTTGTATATGCTTACTTACAGCGGCGCGACTAATACCTAGTTGCTCCCCCAGTAATTGCCCCGAGATAAAACCACCATTATTTAACGCATTTAAAATTGCTAATCTATTTCCATCAGGCGCTTTCATGGAGTTTCCTCTAAATCAATGTGGCACTCGCCGTCGCGGCTCATCAAACGCACTTCATGTTGTAAGCGGATGTGGTAACACTGCCATACTTGCTGTTGAATATGTTGGATCATGGCAATTAAGTCAGCACCTACACTGTTACCATGATTAACTAACACCAGAGCTTGTTGCTGATGCACGGCAATACCAGCAATGCGATACCCCTTCAAGTTAGCCTGCTCAATTAACCAACCGGCGGCCACTTTGTGATGCTCATTATCATATACATAGTGTGGCAACTGCGGATACGCTTGTAACAGTGACTGTAACTGTTGATTGGATATGATCGGGTTTTTAAAAAAGCTGCCTGCATTGGCCAGTACGTACGGGTTTGGTAGTTTACTGTTTCGGGTTTTTATCACTTGGGCAAAAATATTCTGCGCCGTAATATCCTTAAGCTGCTGTAATGGACCATAACTTAGCTCTGGCTGCCATTGCTTTGGCAAACAAAGGCCAACTAGAGTGATCACCGCATGACTTTTTAACTGGTGTTTAAAAATTGAATCGCGGTAGCCAAACTGACACTCAGCATTACTAAGACGAACCAGCTCTTTGCTAGTGATATCAAAGTACTCAACATAGTCAATGTACTTGGCCAGTTCGACGCCATAAGCGCCAATATTTTGCACCGGTGCCGCGCCCACAGTGCCCGGTATCAGCGCCAAATTTTCAAGCCCCGGCATGTCCTGTTCTAATGTATAAATTACTAATTGGTGCCAGTTCTCTCCTGCGGCAACTTCTAGCAAATAGTCATGCTCTCGCACAGTTGCAGTAATCCCTTTGGTCGCCATTTTAATCACCTGACCATGGTAGTCAGTTAAAAAAACCGTATTACTGCCCTCGCCCAAAATACAAAATGGACGAGAAAAAGATTGCTGCTGCAATTGTTCGAGTTCAGTTATTTCAATTAATTGTGAGCACTGACTCGGTAATGAAAATGTGTGAAAAGCTTGCACAGAGTGAGCCACAAAATGCCTCAAAGGTTAATTATCACTAATCGCATTAGTTTACCCCATCATCGCAAAACGCGCATCAGATTGCAGAAATTGTTCAACCTCGACTATCAATCGTGTTATAAAACCAGCACTTTTTATTTGTGTTCAGGGTAATTATGAAAATCACACCTCTTTTTTTAAGCCTCGCAATGGCAGGTATGTGTTCGCAGGCAATGGCCAGCGCTGTTGACCAAAACTCATACGCTAACCTTAATGAGGTTATCACTACGCACTTAAACCTTGATTTAGATGTCGACTTTGCCGACAAGCAATTAGAAGGTTTTGTTGAGCACACGTTAGAATGGCAAAACAGCCAAAGTAAAAGCCTCATACTTGATACTCGTGACTTAGATATTGATAAAGTGATGTATCAAACACAGACAGGCAGTTGGAAAAAAGCGGATTTCACATTAGCTCAACGAGATGATGTAAAAGGCTCAAAATTAACCATCAAGTTTAACAGCCAAGCAAAAAAAGTCCGTATTTACTACAATAGCCGCCCTGAAGCCTCTGGCTTGCAATGGTTAACTCCTGAGCAAACGGCAAGCAAAACCCACCCATTTATGTACAGCCAGTCGCAAGCAATTCATGCTCGTAGTTGGTTGCCAGTACAAGATACGCCAGCTATGCGTGTTACTTATACTGCACGTATTCATACACCAGAAGATATTCGTGCCGTAATGAGTGCTGATAATAAAGATGCGCTCTACAAAGATGGTGACTACCACTTTGACATGCCACAAGCCATTTCGCCTTATTTAATCGCGATTGGGGCAGGAAACTTAGAATTTAAAGCCATGTCTAAGCAAACCGGTATTTTTGCTGAACCGACTATTTTAGATGCCTCTGTTGCTGAGTTTAACGACACCCAAGCGATGATCGATAAAACCAATGCCATGTATGGCGAATACGCCTGGGGTCGTTACGACTTATTAATGCTACCACCAAGTTTCCCATTCGGTGGTATGGAAAATCCACGTTTATCATTTATCACCCCGACGGTTGTTGCAGGCGATAAAAGCTTAGTTAACCTGATTGCCCATGAACTTGCTCACTCATGGTCTGGTAACTTAGTAACCAACGCCACATGGGAAGATTTATGGCTAAACGAAGGTTTTACTTCATACGTTGAAAACCGCATTATGGAAGAAGTATTTGGTCGTGACCGTGCAGTCATGGAGCAAGCTCTTGATGCTGCTGGGCTTCGTGCGCAGCTTAAAACCATTGATGCACCAGACACACGCCTTAATTTAAAACTAAATGGCCGCGATCCGGATGATGCTTTTAGCTCAGTACCCTACACCAAAGGCCAACTATTTTTAATCTACCTGGAAAACCAATACGGCCGTGAAAAGTTTGATGACTTCGTAAAAACCTACTTTGACGAGTTTGCTTTTAAATCATTAACAACGGCACAGTTTGTCACTTACATCGAAGCTAACTTAATTAAAAAATACCCGGGTATTGTTAGCATGGATAAGGTTAACGAGTGGATTTTTCAACCAGGTTTACCAAGTGATGCACCAAACCCAACATCTGATGCATTTGATAAAGTAGATGCTGCAACCAAAGCATGGTTACAAGGTACAACCACTGCCGCACAACTACCAACAGCAAACTGGACGGTGCATGAGTGGCTACACTTTTTAAATAACCTACCACGTGACTTAAGCATAGAGAAAATGACCGAGTTGGATAATCAGTTTAACCTTACTCAGTCAACCAATGCCGAACGCGCCTTCGCATGGTACATGCTTGCTGTCGGTAATGGTTATCAACCTATTTATCCAGCTCTTGATGAACACTTATCTGGCATTGGTCGTCGTAAGCTAATTGTGCCGTTATATAAAGCACTTATTAAAAATGGTAAGCGTGAGTGGGCACATGATGTATACATCAAAGCACGCCCAGGCTACCACCCATTAGCACAAGGTACTGTTGATGATTTATTTGCTAAGTAACCAGAGCTTAGGTTAAGCAATTAATATCAATTTAAGGCGCTAATACAGCGCCTTTTTTAATGCTATAAATATTACTTTCGTACTTTATCTAAAAAAGCTTGCTGCTGTTGAGGGCTTGCTTGCTGCCACCAGAAATCTAACATCGCTGCCGCATTTGGTGCCCCGTCTACCGCATTAGTAGGGCTAGGCTTAGACACAGGTGCATTAACTGCAATGGGGGCAACCGCAACTGCTTGAGTTTGTGCCGTTGGCGCCACTTGTGCTTTAGCTTGCTGCGTTTGTTGTGGTGCAGATGCGCTATCTAAAGGAATACCCAAAGACGAACCTCGTGCTTGTAAACTCACTTGTGGAGACTCTGCAAATACCTTAGCCGCTACCGCATTATCTGCACGATTGAAAACGATATCGTAATCTTCACCTTCAGCTATTGTCACCGAAACCCAAAAGGGTTCAGAGTCTACCACTTGATGAGCGTCATACCCTTGTTCATACAAATCGGTGTATTTTAGCTTAAATTTATAACTACCTGGGGCAAGCTCTAGTTCATCAACGCGACTAAAAAATGAATGTTCAACTTTTTTATCGCCGACCTGCAGCGGAACAATTTCTTCTGGAAAGTAAACCGTTTCAGCTAGTGTCGAAGTACTCAAGCCTAGTAATGTAATTGTGCTTAATAATAGTAATTTACGCATAAAAACTCCTTCTGTTTGAATTCAGTTTGACACTGCTGGCAAAGTTTGTCATTAGTGACTTTAGTACAAGACCATACGGAACATTTAAAATGACTGAAGAAACTATTTTTACAAAAATTATTAATCGAGAAATCCCAGCGGATATTGTTTATGAAGATGAGTTATCGCTTGCTTTTAAAGATATCAACCCGCAAGCACCATTTCATATTTTGATTATCCCTAAAAAAGCGATTGCAACAATTAACGATATCACTGAGCAAGATGCGCCTATTGTTGGTCACCTATATGTTGTAGCCGCTAAAATCGCGAAACAACATGGCTTTAGTGATGATGGCTTTAGAGTCGTAATGAATTGTAATGAACATGGCGGACAAACCGTTTACCACATTCATTTACATATGTTAGCAGGCAAGAGTATGGGTTGGCCTCCTTATCAGGACACACCAAAACTATAACTTAGCACTTTTCAACGTAAAAATTTTAAAATGCTAATACTAAAAAACCAAAATATAAAACTTATATTTAACAGGCTGTTACAAATACGAGACGAATTTTAACAAACAAAAAAGTAACAAATAAGGTGAAAAGTGCACTTTTCTTGTACTAATCTCGGAAATTTCTAATACGAAAGGGGCGGATTGCGTGGTAGGATTGATTAGTCAACTTTATTCAAGAGTATGTAAATATGAGTAATTCAGCCTTTTTGTTATTAGATTTAGAGCCAATTAATACAATTGGTATTAATGTATTAGAGCCATTGTTAAAAACCCAAGGGCTAAATGTTACAACAGGAACCAATATTTTAGATGTTCCTGAAGGCACTCGTTTATTGTTTATTGAAACTTCAAGTAACGATGCTTGGGGTAAATTAAAAGAACAATTAGTAAACCTGCGTGTAAAGTGCGATATCGTACTATTTAACCTAGACGAAAACCCTGAGCTTGCGAATCGTGCATTACTCAGTGGAATTCGTGGTGTATTTTACACCACAGATAACGCAGATGTCTTAATGAAAGGTATTCGTTTATTACTTGAAGATCAGCTTTGGTATCGTCGTGATATTATGTGTAACGCACTTAACCGCATGCTACAGTTTAATAAAGACGCTTTACACAAACTAACTGAAGGCGATATTGAACCAATAAAATTAACCAAGCGTGAAAAAGCAATTATCTCATTAATGAGTAACGGCTCTAAGAACAAAGAAATTGCTGAAGCACTTAGCATTAGCCCACACACAGTTAAAACACATTTATATAGTGCATTTAGAAAAACCAAATGCCGTAACCGTATTGAGTTACTTTCGTGGGCTCAACAAAATATACCTGACGAAATCCGCTAAGCACTCGTTTGCTTTTATTAAAACAGGTACTTTATGTGCCTGTTTTACGCCTGATAAATTGCTAAGCTTGAAAAATCCTATTATTCTGAACCGGTCTCTGATCTGCTTGGAATAAACATGCTCGACTCCCTCACTCTTTACTTTGCCAGCGCAGCCATGATGGCCGTAATGACACTGTTAAACTTTCTTACATGGCGAACAAACAGAAGCACTCCAGGCACCTTACTATTTATTTTCTACCCTCTGGTACTTTTTGCCGCACTGATGAGCTTTGCAATACATGGCAATATCGGTAGTCATATCACCATTATATTGGCAAATAGTTTATGGTTTGGTGCATCCATAATACACTCATTAGCGATCAGTCAATTTTTAAACTATCGCGGTAAAGAGTTTCGATTTTTTATAGCTGCGACGTTATTTTGTGGTGCTTTGCTCATGTATTTTACCGTTGTTGACTCTAACTTACGCAATCGTGTACTTGCATCTGATTTACAGCATATAGGTGAAGCCTTCTTCTTACTTTATTTATTCATTCGCTTTGCCCGACAGCCCTACCCCAATGGCAGTATTGTCTACATATTGATTCTGACTATTATTAGTTCCATTTTTGCTGGACGTGCATTTTTGATGGAAGATGTGAATAACTTTACATTGTTAAAAGAAAATTGGTTTAGCGTAACCTTATTAGTAAACGGAGTGATAGCGCCGATGTTTTACACGACTGGTATGGCACTATTGTGTAATGAACGACGCGAGCAAAACCTTAACCAACTAACAGCAAAGGCGCAAAAAGATTTAGAGATTAGAGGGTTGTTTTTATCGACTATCAGCCATGAAATCCGCACTCCGCTGAATGGTATTTTAGGCAGTGCACAACTGATCCTTAATCAGTCAAGTGATCCGCGCGATAAACCTTACTGCGAAGCCATTATCAATTCAGCCGAATCTTTAAATTTACTAGTAGATAAAGTACTTGATTACGCAAGTCTTGATCAACATAACGAAGCGCTATATGAAGAAGATGTGGAGTTCAAAACCTGGCTACATAATTTATGTTTATTACTGACACCACTGGCTGAGCAAAAGCGCTTACGCTTTGAGTTAATTTACAACCTACCAGAGCAAGCTTGCTATTACTGCGATCAACAAAAGCTACGACAAATCATAATTAACCTGATGGGAAATGCGATTAAATTTACTGATCAAGGCGAAGTGAAAATTCGTGTTGAACTCGTTGAGGAACGCCAGTTAGAACACCGTATTCGCATCAGTGTTATAGATTCAGGCCCTGGTATAGAAGATGACGAAATTGAATACCTGACAGAACCCTACGTGCAAAGCAGCGCCGGTAAAGAAAAAGGCGGAACAGGCCTTGGCCTAGCGATTACTAGCCGCCTTTTAGACAAACTTGGTTCACATTTAGATATTATCAGCGAACTAGGCAAAGGGAGCTCGTTTAGTTTTGATATTACGCTTGCCTTAGGTGAGTTAAGCTTGGTTGAGCAACGACACCAATCTAAAGACTATATCACTGGGCTAGATGTGCTCTTAGTTGAAGACTTGGACTTAAACCAAAAAATAGCCATTGAATTTATGGCTGATGATGAACATAAAATCAAACTCGCCCGGGATGGTAAAAGTGCAATTGAACTGATGCAACAACATCACTTTGACGTTGTATTATTAGATATGAATTTACCCGACTTTACCGGCCAAGAAGTGCTGAAAACGTTAAAGGGCATTGAGCACAAGAATCAACGCACGCCGGTACTGGCTTTTACTGCGAGTTTAAGCCCCGATGAAATAAAAGAATACTTTGCACTTGGTATAAAAGACATCGTTGGCAAACCAATTAAGCAGCAAAAGTTACGCCAAGCGCTTAGTGACTCGCAAAACAATCAAGCCCCTATAATTGCCGTAGAACTCAGTGACGTACTCTACGATGAAACTGCCGCAGAGACACTGAAAAGCTCTTTTAGTGAAGATGAAGTCTCCTCTATTTATAATGAGTTTGTGCTCTCAGCCCGTAACAAGTTAATACGAGCACAACAGTTACTTGATGAAGATAAAGAACAATGCATTAAAGTGTTACACCGCCAAGCTAGTACAGCATTGCAGCTAGGTTTTAACCGCTACGGATCGGAACTGAAAAAAATAGAACGTCGCTTATTAGATAATAAACCACTTAAAGACGCCCTCACCGATGCAATCGTATTATGGCAAAGTAGTTTAGAGCAGTATTTAAAATATGTGAGAAGTGAGCTGAGTTAGCGAGTTGGCGAGTTGGCGAGTTGGCGAGTTGGCGAGTTGGCGAGTTGGCGAGTTGGCGAGAGTATAGTTTCAAGGAATAAAGAAGCAAGGTGAAAAGTAAAAGTTATTCCTGTTATTTTAATTACTTGTTTACAAAATTAATTATTGGTGAAATTATCAGGGTATGTAATATACGCCGTTTTGGTGTGTTATAAACCACCAAAATGGTGTTCAATAAGCTGTTAACTGTATAAGGAAGTTCAGTGGTTATTAGCCAAAATGTCGAATGCTTAATCTGTAATAAAGTGTATTTTACTAGAGTTGCAATTGGCTTAGATTCTTATCAAAAGCATTATTTTGATTGTTTAGATTGCGAACAATCAATAGGAATTGCTGTGCGTTCGAAGGCACCAAATGGACATATTGAAGCGGTAGAAAATTGTAAGCTTGGTGGATTTGATAGAAATAAAACCATTATAAACTTACATCCTAGCTTTTGCTTTCCAGTTGAAAAATATCATGATGCTATGTTTTTCCCGTCTATAGAAGGTGTCGAACTACTTCAACCTCATTTGAGACAAAGAGATGGAGCTTTTCTACAAGATGTTGCTAGTCAATTTGATATTCCCAACGCTGATACAATGTGGGGAAAAGTTAAAGCTATATACCAATTATCACATGCAGAAGGTAAAGATAAAGCTCTAGCAAAATTAATCAAAGATTATAATTTACAGAGAAGTAAAGTAAAGGTCGGAGATAGTAATTGCGTTACATATATCGATGTAATGTGCGAATTTTACGATGCTCTGTTTTACCCTAGGATTAACGAATTGTATGAGCCGATTGAACGTTTGATTGACCAGCTCCACGAGGCTGGCAAATTGGATGATTTCTACAATTATTACAAAGAGAGTTTACGTGAAGAAAATGAATTAAGGTACTTATCTGTTTTTACAGTATATTTCAAACACAGGGATATTTTAGGTCAGCTAATCTATAGAGCTAGAATTAATAACTCTGAAATTGATGGTAGGTTCAAAAGACTTTGATGCCATCAAATTATTTTATGGTGAAGCTTATGAGTCTTTGACGTCAAACTTCACTGTGCTTGCCTGTTTAAATAACTTGGGAAGCGGTCGTAAATTCGACGAGTTTATGAAACTTACTCTTCCTCAGTACATAAAGGATTTGGAAAAATCAAAGAAAGACGGTCCAATAAAAGGAAACCCATTATTTTCAAGATTTAGTGAATGCCTCGATTCTAGTTTGCGAAATGGCTCCCATCATGCGTCTGTTTGGAGACAAGGTGAAGTTATAATGTATCGCAGTGGTGGCACGGGAGCAGAAAGGTGTATGTCCTATAGTAGGTATCTATATATGTGCAGTGTCCTTACGGTATCTGTCGCTGCATTGCATATGGTAGAACTTCATCTCGTGAGTAAATACAGTTAATTGGGTAGTCAGAGCAATAAACGAAGACGGAATAAAAGAATAAACAAGACACCCACCTTTAAGTTTGTACCTTTTTAGCTGTAAGCTAGGCTTTGATTAGGATTAATCTAGCAGGAGCTAGTATGGCAATTGCAAGAAAGCGGCAAATTAGCTTGGTGGATACAAAATTCTACCACTGCATTTCACGGTGTGTACGCCGTGCATTTTTGTGTGGAGAAGACCAGTTAACAGGTCGCTCTTATGAACACCGCAAAGATTGGGTTGAAACTAAGTTGCTTAAGCTTGCTAAGGTATTTTGTATTGATGTATGCGCCTATGCTGTAATGAGTAATCACACACACTTAGTATTGTATGTCGATGATAAAAAGGCCTTTAGGATGAATGATAAAGCCATTATCCTGCGCTGGCATAAACTCTGTAAAGGCACAATATTGACTCACAAATATCTGCAGGGTGAGCAACTGAGTAAAGCAGAGCTTATATTTTTAAACCAAACAATAAAACAATACCGAGCGCGGTTATCAAGCATTAGCTGGTTTATGCGATTATTAAATGAAGACATCGCTCGCAGAGCAAACAAAGAAGATAATTGCACAGGGCGATTTTGGGAGGGCCGCTTTAAATCACAAGCTTTATTAGATGAAGCTGCATTAGTTGCTTGTATGGCTTATGTAGACTTAAACCCAATTCGAGCAAAGGTAGCCAATACACCCGAAGAATCACCACACAAGTGTGCAAAAACGAATACAAAGCGCAACAACAGGAAAACAGCCAAAAGCGCTAATACGATTTGCGGGTACTTCACGCAAAAAAGTGCCTAAAGGCTTACCATTTGAGCTCAAATCATACCTTGAACTGATTGATTTAACAGGGCGCTGCATCAGAGGCGATAAACGTGGTGCTATAGCGCGCAGTCAATTACCATTACTTGAACGAGTAAACATAAGCTCTGAAAATTGGTTAAAACTCACCACACAGTTTACTCGAGTATTTCATGGCCCATTAGGACGCCCCACCTCACAAGATACTTATTGTGAACATGTTGGTCGAAAACGAAGGTCAAACATAAGTAATAGTGAGAAGTTACTTGCTTAAAAACCCCACCACTTTATCTTTAAAATCACCAAACAGCATAATTGCTGCTTTTCTCATGTTTGGAGTTTTGATAATACAGTAGTCAGTTCAGCTTTAACTTTGATAAATGCAAAGCGAATGAGTAGAAGCTCAAAGTTGATAGCCATCAAATGTTCATTACTGTAAAGGCGTTATTCAATAAATTAAGATGGCTGTCTTTTTTATTTGTTTTTTTTATTTGTTTTATTTGTTTTATTTGTTTTCTAAATTGTAATGTTTGCACGCCGCACCAGCATCCTATGAGAAACCGATTGCTCAACTTATAATATTTTAGTTTAATAGGTACGCGCTGAATAACTAAGGATAGAACGATGCTCATTTTTAAAGTTTTGATTTTGGTCGCTTTATTAAAGCTACTAATTAATACTGAACGCCCTAAATTATGCGCAGGGATTTACACTGGAATTGTATTATTGATTAACTTAATGTCAGGTGTAGGATTTCTTACAGATATTGTTACAACAGCCATTGCTGGTGCATTGGCGTTACTCTACTTTTGGCTACTCAACCATTTTAGAGATACCGCTATTTTCTGGGTAATATTAATTATAGGCTTGGTTATTAGCCTGATTTAATTCGTCAAACCTAACCATTAACTTCTACCGTAAACATCGTCAAAACGTTCAATATCGCTTTCATCCAGTATGCTACCGGTTTGCACCTCTATTAATATAAGTGGTTTATTTTGGCTATTAGCTAAACTGTGTATATGACCTGCAGCTATATAACAAGATTGATCGGCCTTTAAAACACTGGCTTTACCATCGATACTGACATCTGCAATGCCTGACACTACAACCCAGTGTTCAGCACGATGCTGATGGCGCTGAGTAGAGAGCCTGCCGCCGCTATTAACAGTGATTTTTTTAACTTTAAAACCACTTCCTTCCACTAGCACGCGGTAACTTCCCCAAGGTCGATAAACAGCCTGATGGTTAAGTAGTTTATCGCTTTGCTTATTCGCTAACTGAGCTAGGAGCTGTGGCAACTGATCTAATTGCGCTTTATTTGCTACTAACGTTGCGTCGTGGGTATGAATAACGGCTAAGTTATTTACACCTAGAGCCGCGATAGTGTGACCTTCTTCACTTTGCACAAGGTTATTTTCGCTATTAAACAACACGTCCTTATGGCTAGCATGATTGCCTAAACTATCTTTATTTGTGTTTTGCCAAAGTGCATTAAAACTACCAACATCACTCCAATTGAGAGCTAAAGGTAGCACCACTACATTATCGCTACGCTCTAATATTGCATAATCAATAGAATCACTTGGGCATGAGCTAAGCGCTGCTTCATCAGCCCTTATAAACCCTAAGTCTTGGCTAAAATTGCCAGCACCGGCAATGGCGCGGGCTATTTTTGGCGCAAACCTTTCCAGTTCGCGAAGGTAGCTTTTTGGCGTAAACAAAAACATACCACTGTTAAATGAATATTCACCACTTGCCACATACTGTTGTGCCAGTTCTAGATCTGGCTTTTCTTTAAACTCCTCAACTTGATAGCAATTTGAATTAGCTATTTTTGCGCCTTGTTTGATATACCCATAACCACAATTAGCAGTATCAGGCTTGATTGAAAAAGTAACCAGCTTACCTTGTTCGGCCATTGCGATGGCATCTGGAAGTTGTTGCACTAAGTGCTCAAAGTTAGCGATATAATGATCCGCAGGAATAACAAAAATAGGTGCATCAATTCCCTGAGCTAATGCATACTGTGCAGCAAGTGCGATAGCAGGTGCGGTATTTTTACCTTGCTGCTCTAATAGAATAGCTTTAGGCGTTACGCCTATGGCTTGACACTGATGGCTGGCAATAAACCTATGCTGTTCATTGCACACTAACAATGCTGGCTTAAAGCCATCACCCGTCACTCGTTGCAACGTATTTTGTAGTAGCGAATGCTCATCCAGCAATGATAAAAATTGCTTTGGCATTGCTTGGCGCGATAAAGGCCATAACCTTGAACCTATTCCACCAGCGAGAATGACAGGAGTGATTGTAGACATACTAACAGCCGCACAGCTCTATTTAATTGCTGTATTCTACCAGAGAATAACCGTGCTTTTATATGTTGGCCTTCAACGTATATATGAATTGAACCTCCCCCCAGCTAACGAGTCACACTATCAATAGAGATTTGCTAAACTGGCAATACAAGGTTTTAATGTCAATACACAGATGCTTTAAGGTTAATAATGCGAGTATTTTTAAACTTTTCCTTAGTAATAATAGCGATAGCAACAAGCCAATCTATCGCAGCTGTTTACCAGTGTGAAAAGGATGGCGTAGCAATTTTTAGCCAATTTCCATGCGGCGATGATGCCAAGGAAATAACAATAAAATCACCTAATATAGCCCAAAGCCAAAGTGATGATGCCAAACCCAATAACATTGATTCAGTGGATAGCTATATTGGCATGCAGAAAATTGATCGCGAAATAGCTACCCATCAGCAAGCAATTAAGCAGCTACAAAATGAATTCGCGCAGGCTAAAAAACAAATTAACTATATAACCCAAGATAGTGCTAATCGAATGGGAGCGGCCTCTATCGCTGATGCCATCAACATGCGCACTAACCAGTTAGCAAGCCATATAGACCCACAAATAGCAAATCATCAGCAACAAATTACCAAGTTACAGGCGCTAAAAGCTAACTTACGCCAACAAAGCGGCCTATAATACCGCTTTTACCACTTTAATAAACTGTGCAACCTCTGTTTCATCATTATAAATATGGGGAGAGACTCGAATTCCGTAAGCTCTTTCATCAACACTGATATTGGCTGCGGCCAAGGCATCCATGACCTGTGGTTGACGCTGCGAAAAGTCAAAAATAGCAGTCCCGCTACATTTTTCTGCGCCGCTTGGCGACACTAAATATGAGCCAAGCGCGGCCGTTAACTGAGCTAGCAGTTTAAGATTATGCTCGCGTACCTTAGCCACACCTAAGTCGGCAAAATAAGTAATACTGTGACCTGCTATTACAAACGGGGCTATAGAAGGTGTTCCGCCCCAAAACCGTAATGCACTTGTGTGGTATGCAAAATGATTAATATCAAATTCAAATGGGCTTTGATGTGAAAACCAGCCTACATCTGTAGGCTCACATAGCGAAAGTTGGGACTCACTAACCCAAAGATAGGCAGCCCCTGGTCCAGAGCAAAGCCATTTGACACTCGAACCAATCATAAAATCGACGCCAACCGTTGTTAAGTCCAACGGCAAAACTCCTGCTGATTGTGCTACATCAACCAAGCTCAAGCAGTTGTTGCGCTTACACAACTGTGCGATTTCAGCGACTGGAGCTTGTTGACCTGTATTCGAGTAAGCATGACTTATAAACACCAAATCAATTTCGGGTTTAATGTACTGCTGCCATACCTCAATATCCGTTAAATCGAATTCACTGGGTATGTACTCAATTTGCGCATTGCTAGGCAACGCCCTTTGCATAGCAAATCCCATACTCGGAAAATCATTTTGCGACATTAAAACTCGACAACCACTTTTGGTTAATCGCGGGTGAGACATTAACAACTTAGTTAAGCCACTAGACAAATTAACCTGCGGACAAAATAACTCTTTTTTACTGTTAAATAAATCGCTTAACGCCTGAGTAAAACGGTCAATTGCACTCAGCCACTGTTGCCAAGGCTCTTTATTTGTCGCTTGCCAAGGCGAAAAAAAGTGCTCATTAAAGTCACTTTGGCTACTTTTTAATGCCCGCCCAACAGAATGGTTTAATAAATAACACCCTGAAGATAAATTAAAGTCATCTTTATACATTTATTTTTGCACCCATTGCTTAAGCTTCGATAAGTCGGCATAGCGTGTTTTTATATCGTCTCGGTTAGCTGCTGCGCGACGATCTCTTAGTTTTTCAAGTGAATCCAGCAAAACATGTAATGGCGGCCCACTCGCAGTTACTTTTTGCATATGCTGTTGCTGCATTTGCTGTGCAGGCTGGGCAATAAACTTACTCACCAATTGGTTGTGGTGGCCAATGGCCGTATCGCCATGTAATTTACACACCTGAATAAATAGCTTTGCATTAGTCTGAAACCAATCGCTCTCGCGCTCACCCTCTGATTCTAAAAAGTCGTCCATTATACTTGGCATGCGCATGGACTCGCGTAATATTTGCTGGTCTTCGGGCATCATGTATAAGAACTTGTCCACCAACATTTGCGAGTAACTAGGCTCGTTAGCAAAGCACAGCCCCAACAACATATCGATAACATTGATCCCAGCAAAATCCCCCGCATTTGCACCGCGATAGACTTCTTTTCCAACCCTATATGGTTTGTAATAAGGACGCACACAAAAGAAGAATCGCTCTGTATCAAGCTTAGTATAAAGTGCGTTATTAGACTCTATAACATCAAGTAGTGCATGCTTTGCCACTTTTAGTAAGTCACCACACAAAGGGTGTGAAATACCTAACGGCTGAATTTTTAATAGCGCATCAGCAGCTCGTTTATACGCTAAAATGCCTTTCGTATTGTAATCAATAAACAACTTTTCAGCCGGTAAATCGGTAAAGCGCTTATATAAACCATTCACCGCTTTATTATGAGTGGTTAAGTGGGCTGTGGCAAAACGTGGAGTCACACCTATAGAAGCCCCTATATGCATTGCCAATGCTGAGGCCTCCACCAGCGGCGAGGTTGTCTCCCGCGAAGGCTCTGTAATTTCATGGCGCCGACAAGCAGCCATAAATAAACCCACATTACCGAGCAAATCAAATGCACTATCAAAGCCCTCATCTGTATTACCCTCAGCTAATAATTTGCTTATATGCGCATTCCCTTCGCTTTCTAATTGATGCTTGTACTGCTCGCCTACAAGTTCAACATTTGCCTTGTCATCTTGTTGCCAATATATTTCTTCTAATTTAGTGTTTATTTCAACAAAGCGTGTTCTTAGCCATTCATCAAATGCTTGAGTATTTTTACTCATCTCGTTTATTCCAGCGATTGTTATTGCATTTATGTTAACAGATAACATAGAGTAGAAATCAGCAAAGCCACTACTATTACAGTGTAAAATTAGTGATAATCACCACAATTAGATAACAAAGCGATAAAATTAACTAAATTATGAGTATTGATAAAAAAGACCAAGAGTTACTGGCTCATTTGCAAGCAAATGCACGCAGCTCTATAGCGCAACTCGCTAATAAAGTTAACTTATCTGACACGCCGTGTTTACGACGCATAAAAAAACTCGAAAGTACCGGTGTGATCAGCGGCTATCACGCTACTATTGAGCCTAAGCGCATTGGTTTAAACGTATTGGTTTATGCCTTTGTTAGGTTAAATCAAAACTCTGTCACTGCTGCTAATGCCTTCGAAGAGCAAGTTGAAAAACTACAACATGTACAAGAATGCGCCGTTGTTTCGGGGAGTTATGATTACTTGCTAAAAGTCGTTGCTACTGATTTAGAGGCGTATGAACACTTTGTAAAATATAAACTCGGTAGCATTGATTACATTGCAAATATTGAGTCAACTGTGGTGCTAAAACAAACATTTAATAAAAAGCAATTACCACTATAAAAATCACACTTTTTGTACTATTTAGCTATACTAATTCAAGCATACAAAAACAACGACAAGGATAAGCGTGAAAGTTTTTCACTCCACATTAAGCTCTCTTTGCTTTTACCTCATTTTTACTGCCGCTTATTTTTTTACCGGTAAGTTACTTACTAGCTTTGCATTTCAGTCTCAAGTGATCCCTATATGGCTACCCGCAGGGATTGCTCTTGTTGGTTGCTTTATATGGTGGTGGCGCTTTATTCCGGGCCTTTTTCTGGCCTCGTTTGCGTTCAACTTAAGTATTGGTGATAGCTCAATCAGTGACAATGTACTAATAGGTAACACGCTTAGTGAGGCTGTATTTATTGGTTTTGGGGCTGTTTTACAAGCAATGGTTGGTGCTGGCTTATTAAAATATTGGTTAGGGCACCCTCTATACCTCAAAACCCGTAAATCAATTATCTATTTTATTTTAGTTGTTGGCGTTACTGTCAGCCTGATATCAGCCAATATTGGCGTTTATGCTCTGAGTGAGCTTAATCCGGCTTATAGTGCCAATAACCATTGGCGCAATGTGCTTTATTGGTGGCTAGGTGATGTATTAGGAGTGCTAATTACCACCCCACTTTTGTTAGCCTTATTACAACCTAAAAATAAACAACATTATGTTTCACCCTTACCAACCATTTTTGTTTGCTTGGTATTATTGGTTTCGGTCGCTACAACAACTAAACTATATAATCAAGAAAGTAGTTCTAATGCACTGCAAATAGCCAAACGTGAGGCATTAATCATTGAAAACAGCTTGTTTCGTTACTTGAACCGCAGTCAAATTGCCGTGCAAAGTCTTGCAAGCCAAATGCAATCCAACCCCAATTTAACACTGCAAGAGTTTTATAGCTCCGCATCGGAACTTCTATCCAAGCATGACTTTATAAAAGCTCTATCTTGGAATGAAAAAATAACTCAACAACAGCTGCCAACGCTCACCGATGAGTTACGAACGATCTATCATATGGATATTGAAGTTAAAGGTGAGCCTTTAACCACGGACGACCCACTAGTTGTAGTAAAATATATAGCCCCATTCACTCAAAATCAGTCTGCTCTTGGCTTTAATCTGTTTTCTCGCGCCGATAGACGCCAAACACTATTAGATCCGAGCATAAAACATCAGCCCGTGGGTACCAAAATCATTCAACTAGTGCAAACTGAACAACCAGAACCTGCCTATTTACTCTTTGCCCCTGTATATAAAGAGATAGATAAACATGCTGAAATTAAAGGGTATGCAACGGGCGTGTTTTTAGTACACAATATTATTGAAAAAGCGATGACTAAAGAACAAATAGACATGTTCAATATTTCTATCTACGAAGATAAAAATAAGCCTGCTTTTTTTAAAAACCATCAAGCTGCAGCCATTACTAACGAAAAATTTTCAACAATTGAGATTGATTTTTCTGGTCAAACTTGGTCAGTCGACTTAACTATAAAAGATGAATTTATCCCTCATTACACCAACCAACTCACCTTATTTTTACTTGTATTGCAGGTCGGTGTTTGTAGTCTCATTCTCATGGTTTTATTATTATTTAATCATCAACATATCGCACTATCTAGGCTCGTAACCGAGCGTACTCGCTCACTTGAAGCGGCAAAAAAGCAATCTGACGAGGCTAACCAAGCTAAAAGTCGTTTTCTAGCAAACATGAGTCATGAAATTCGTACGCCATTAAATGCGGTTATTGGCTTTTCGAGCTTAGCTAAAAAAGAAGATAACCTAGAAACGCTAACTCACTACCTTAATCAAATAAATTTAGCCTCAAAATCACTTTTGAACTTAGTAAATGACGTATTAGATATTTCTAAAATTGAATCTCAAAAATTAGTGTTAGAGCACCGCCCTTTTGATTTAAATGGCTTGCTGGAACGTGTGAATAGCATGTTCAAATCAACGGCCCAAAATAAAGGCATTAATTGGCATTACGATAATCAACTACCAAGTGATGTATGGTTTGAAGGCGACGCCATGCGAATCGAACAAATTCTTTTAAATTTATGTAGTAATGCAATTAAATTTACGCATCAAGGTGACGTGAGCATTACCGCATCTTATAAAAAAGTAAGCGATGAAAAGATGCGTTTGGCTATCAGCGTAAAAGACACAGGTATTGGTATCGCAGCTTCTGAGCAAGATAAACTGTTTGATGCCTTTACTCAAGCTGATGACTCTACTTCAAGGCGCTTTGGTGGCACAGGTCTAGGCTTAACCATAGCGAAAGAACTTAGCCTGTTAATGTCTGGTGATATCCAAATTAACAGTAAAGAAGGCGAAGGCTCGACGTTTACTTTTAGTATTGAGCTTGCAACATGCCCAATACTAAAAAAAACACACCATCTCAAAACACATGTTGATATGAGCAAGTTAAAAGTGCTTGTTGCTGAAGATAATTTAGTTAATCAACTAGTGATAAAGGCTATGCTAGATTCATTAGGGGTGATACCAACGGTTGTTGAAAATGGCGAGCAGGCCGTTGAACAAGTAAAACAAAATGAGTTTGATATTGTACTTATGGACTGCCAGATGCCGGTGATGGATGGCTATAAAGCAACCGCACTAATTCGCCAATTTAAAGCCATCGATCAGCTACCAATTATCGCACTCACAGCAGACGTTATGCCACAGGATAAAGCCCATGCATTAGCTATTGGCTTTAGCCAACACCTTGCAAAACCACTGGAACTAGATAAGCTAACACAGTGCTTAATACAATATGCAGATAACAATGAAAATTAAAGGTTTTTTCCGCTCACTTAGTCTAGTTGTGGCAATGATTTCAAGCTCCATGGCGCTTGCTGCTGGCAATGTAAATTGTCTTAGTCAGTTAACGGATCTCGATTTTATCATTAAAAGTAAGAATCAAGGTTTACTGCGTTTTACAAAACAACAACCAGCACAAATAGTTTCTTATCAATCGAATACCGATTTTGACACATACTTAGACGCCGCCTATCAACATATTTTACTAAGTAACCCGCGAGGCAATATGCCTTGCCCTGTTTTAACAGCAACTTACAAACAACTAATTAAACAAGGCTCACGGCCAGAAGCTCCAAGCATTGCCGATATTATCGCTCCTTTTGAACTGCGTCAGCCCAATAACGACAAAGCCGTATTATTGGTGCATGGCTTGACTGATTCACCATTTACTTTTCATGACTTAGCCCAGGTTTATTACCAACAAGGTTATAGTGTTAGAACCATACTACTACCGGGTCATGGCACCGCGGCAGACTCATTACAGCACATCAATGCACAGCAATGGCAACAAGCAGCTAACTACGCAATTAAACGCACAATAATGGATTATGAAAGCGTAGTATTGGGCGGTTACTCAACTGGAGCCGCCTTATTGGTTAACTATTTAACGACTCAGCCCGTTGATGACAAAATAAAAGCTTTAATGCTATTTTCACCGGCCAGTGAGCCCCATAATAAAAATGGCTGGTTAGCAAAATGGATTGATTTAATTCCATTTGTAGACTGGGTAGACGAAGATGCTGACATAGACTTTGCCAAGTATGAATCATTTCCTTGGAATGCAGCTGCCGCAGCAGATGACGCTATGAGCACCATTGAACTAACAAGTCTAGCAAAACGTAAATTGCCGAATATTCCAGTATTTAGTGTTTTAAGTGATATCGATTCCACTATTGATACTCAAGCCACCTTGGCTCTTCTCAACACCTTGCACAATAAAGAGGATCGGCCAAGTACTCAGTTTGATACTTTAGTACTCTATGGCGATAAACACGCTATACCTGCAGGCTTTGCCAGCGATTACACTATTTATAACCCACAATGCTCACATCATGATTGTAAAGATATCCGTGGTATTTCCCACATTGCCGTAGTCAACGCTCCAACTAACCCACATTACGGGCTCGCAGGCAGCTACCGTAATTGTGGTAGCTACCTAGATGATGAAAAACTCTATAACCTATGCAAAACAACGAAGCAGCCCAACGTCGGCGAACGAACCGCTGCAAATTTAGCACAATATAAACCCTTGCAACGGTTAACATATAACCCTTATTTTCACGAGCTAAGCCGTCAAATACAGCAGTTTTTACACGTAATTGAACAACAATAGAAGCACTCACTATGTCGTTATTTAGCCACCAGTGGTTTAGTAATATTAATGAACTAGACGCTGCACTTTGGCAATCTTTTTTCGGTGATAGCCCTTTTACAGACCACGCTTTTTTATTTGCACTAGAACAAAGCCAATGTGTCAGTAAAGCCAGTGGTTGGCAGCCTTTGCACTTAGCTATTTACCAAAATGACCAAATCGTCGCCCTCGCTCCTGGGTATTTAAAAAGCCACTCATATGGTGAATACGTATTTGATTGGGCTTGGGCTGAAGCCTATCAACAGCATGGTTTAGCGTATTACCCAAAATGGCTGTGTGGCTCACCTTTCAGTCCCGTTGAAGGCAAACGTATTGCAGTACAACATGCTGATGCAACAGCTGTGTATGAATACATCTGTGAAACTCTTAATAAGCAATGTCAGCAACATAATTGGTCAGGTTGGCATATTAACTTTTGTCCAAAACAGCAAGCGAAAGAGTTTGTTGCACTTAATGCAATGGGCCGTATCGGCGTGCAGTTTCAGTGGTTTAACCGGAGTTATGAAGATTTTGCTGGTTTTTTACAGAACTTAACCGCTAGAAAACGCAAAGCAGTAAAAAAAGAGCGCAACAGAGTAGCGGCTCAAAACATCTCGATTCAATGGTTACAAGGTGAACACATTACCCATGACGTAATTAGTCAATTTTGCGAGTTCTATCAGCGAACCTACTTAAAACGCTCTGGCCATATGGGTTATTTAAACCATGAGTTTTTTATTTTACTGCATGCCTTAATGCGAGATAAGCTTGTCATCATGCATGCCATAAGAGACGAGCAAGTCATCGCAGCAACACTGAGCTTTAAAAGTGATAATACGTTATACGGCCGTTATTGGGGAGCCAGTGAAGAAGTAGATTGTCTGCATTTTGAGCTGTGTTACTACCAAGGCATTGAGTACTGTATTAGCAATAAACTAAGCTGTTTTCATTCTGGTGCACAAGGTGAGCATAAAATAGCACGTGGTTTTGAGCCCGTGTTTACTCACTCAATTCACACCATAGTAGATCACGATTTTAGTCTCGCAATTGCTGATTTTCTAAAGCGAGAACAGCAACACACTTTAGTTTATCAGCAACATTGTGAAACCCTGCTGCCCTTTAAGCGTGACGCTTAAACACCAACAACTGATTGTTTGCAGGCATTTGGTTATCGCTAAGCAGAGTAAAGCCAGCGCGCTGCGCTAGTTGCGTTATCAATTCAATATCGCGGATACCACTTTGGCTATCCTGCTGCTTTAAAAATTCATCAAAGCGCTGATTACTTTCGCTGGTAAATTGCCCTTGGTATTTAAATGGGCCATAAATACATACTATACCCGCTGGTGCTAAATGCTGTTTTACACCGGCAAAAAAACGCTCAACTAATTGCCAGCTTACAATATGTAAAGTATTGGCAGTATAAATAGCTTCAACAGTTTCTACTGGCCAATCGTGATTTAGATCTAACGTTAAAGGTGAATGCAAATTGCTTAGTTGTGCATCATCCAACCATTGCTGTATACCTACATGGTTAATTGGTCTATCACTGGTATGCCACTGTAAATGTGTTAAATGTGCTGCAAAATGTACACTATGTTGACCCGTGCCTGAGCCAACTTCTAAGACCTCCTGTGTATCAGCAAAGTACTGCTGCAATACAGCTAATATTGGCCCTTTATTATTTTCACAAGCTTGAGAAAATGGTTTATTCATTCTTTTTTACGCACCACAATCAGGAATTTATGCACAATAGTAAAGCAAATTTAGCGACCTTTGTCGTGTCAAAAAATCCGCATTAAATTTAATTCCATAAAAATCATAAAGTTATAAATTATACTTAAGTTGGTATGGCTTATGCAATAACTTATCTGAACCCATAAATAGGAGAAGACCATGTATGTATCACCCTACAGCGCACTAGATGCCGCGCTAGCAGCAAGCGAAAAGCCTGAAACAGAGAAAACGCTCTGCGATGAAAGAGCCACTGTCATTGATTTATTATCACAATCAAATCAACAAACAAAGGCTTTGAAAAAACATGAAACAGATCAAATTTTTATTCTTGGTTACAATTAATCTTTTAAATTTTCTGCAGGTTTTACCGAATCAAACTTGCACCAAAACCGAATAACTGTAATGATAATAATTATCGTTAAAGTTATTCGGTTTTTTTATGTACGAACACCAAGCAATGCTTTATTACCAACAACAGATGAAGTGTGTTTGCCAACGCCCAGGCCTACATGCCCCCGCTTTAGTTGCAAACTATATTGAAGCAGGCCTGAGCGCCGCTCGCTACTACGAAAAAAGCCAAAGTATCTTGCTGCAAGAGCTCTATTTAAGACGCACTTTCCATGAAATTCTTAATAAAATGTGCGATTCTTTAATTCATTGCGCAATACGTAAGCAATGTTCAGAACAACTATACAAACCCTTATTGGCGTTAAAACGTTTTTATAAAACCCATAACGGTAACGAAAAATATCTTATCCTTGAACGAGAAGCACGCATTCTCAGTCACGAATTCAACCCTTTTTAGGAGCTTTTATGAGCGAGTATAGAACTGAAACCGACAGCATGGGCGAACTACAAGTACCAGCCGATGCCCTTTATCAAGCACAAACACAACGCGCGGTTAATAACTTTAGTATTAGTGGTTTAGCTATGCCTAAACAATTTATTACCGCCTTAGCTTATGTTAAACAAGCTGCAGCACAAAGTAACTGTGAGTTAGGCCACTTAGATAAGAAAAAAGCTCAAGCTATAGAACGCGCATGCCAAGAAGTTATTGATGGCCAGCATTTAGAGCAGTTCCCGATTGATGTATTTCAAACCGGCTCTGGCACAAGTACTAATATGAATGCCAATGAAGTAATAGCAACACTTGCCAGCCGTTATAACGACGATTTAGTTCATCCTAATGATGATGTCAATATGGGGCAAAGCTCAAATGATGTGATCCCAACCACTATCGCCGTTAGTAGTGTTATCAACGTTGTATATGAGCTTTTCCCCGCACTAGATCAGTTATCACAAATGCTGGAGCGTAAAAAAGCTGAAGTAGGTGAAATAGTTAAAACTGGCCGCACGCATTTAATGGATGCCATGCCGGTTACTTTTAATCAAACTCTTAATACATGGCAGCATCAAGTGGATACAGCTATGGCGGCTATTCGTCATAGTTTAGATGGTGTATCAGCCTTGGCACAAGGCGGCACAGCAGTAGGAACCGGCGTAAATGCAGATCCAAAATTCGCCGAACAGTTTTGTAAAAACCTAACCACTAATGTGGGTATACGCTTTACACCAAGTAAAAACTTTTTCTACAACATTGGCTCACAAGACGCCATTGTTTCATTATCTGGGCAATTAAAAGTACTTGCCGTAGCACAAATGAAAATTGCCAATGATCTACGCTGGATGAACTCAGGCCCACTCGCAGGGTTAGGTGAAATTGAGCTTGAAGCATTACAACCTGGCTCATCTATTATGCCGGGTAAAGTGAACCCAGTGATCCCAGAAGCCGCTGCAATGGTAAGCGCACAAGTGATTGGTAATGATGCAACGATCACTGTTGCAGGGCAGTCGGGTAACTTTGAACTGAATGTCATGTTGCCTGTCATTGCTTATAATATTTTGCAAAGTATAGAGCTACTAGCCAACAGCAGCCGCGCACTAGCAGATAAGGCCATTCGTACATTTAAGGTTAATCAATCAAATATTGATAAGGCATTAGCAAAAAACCCTATTCTCGTTACTGCTTTAAACCCAGTCATAGGCTATGCAAAAGCAGCTAAAATTGCTAAACAGGCCTACCAAAGTGGCCAACCAATTATTGATGTAGCAGAGCAAGAAACCGAACTATCGCGTGCTGAGCTTGAAAAATTACTGAACCCTACCAAGCTTACCCAAGGCGGTTTATAAGCTACCGATGAAACCCGTTACTTTATTTAAGTAACGGGTTTACCTTTTTGAATGTAATAGTTTTTATTGCTGTGCCATGTGCAAAGTGTATGATAGTGATTACTTGTTAATCACTATAAAGGTTAGTTATGCGCTTTTCATTATGTGCTGTTTTATTACCGCTTTTTATTGCTGGTTGCTCTGACGCAGCAACACCTGAAGCTGAGCAATTAAAACCTGCCCCCACTGTTTTATCGAAAAATAATCAAGCCGTGGCTATTGATAGCCAAAGTGAGACCATATCAAAAGATTCAATTCAAGCTGCCCACGCTCAATTAAAGTCTCTCACTGCTGATTTAAGCTGTGATACCAGCGCACAATGCCAAGTGTTACCTGTTGGTAGTAGAGCCTGTGGAGGCCCAAGTAGCTACTTAGTGTTCTCAACTAAAAACAGCGATAGCGAAAAAGTTGAGCAAATAGCAAAACGTATCACCTCTCTAGAAAGCCAACTTAATGCTCAAACCGGAATGATGAGTATTTGCCAGCATCTTACAGCGCCAGCAGCGCAGTGTAGCAGCAATAAATGTGTTAAAGTTGCAGGTAATTCGGCAAGTGTTTATTAAAGGAAATAGTATGAAGTGTGTTTCATATTTTAAAGCGCTGGCAATGGCTGCCAGCCTATTGGTTCTAACCGGCTGTGAAAGCACGTTTGATACCAGTTCATCTGGCTCTACTAGTTTAGCAAAAGCAAATAATGCGCTGGCTGAGCTTGTTGAAGATACCAGCTGTACTGCAAGCTTTCAATGTAAAGTCCTAGAAGTAGGGCAACGAGCATGTGGTGGCCCTAGCCGGTATCTGGTGTACTCTAGTCTTAATACAGAACAAGAGTCTGCAGAACAATTAGCGCAACAAGTAACAAATCAAGAAATACTTGAAAATAAAGAAAATGGTGCCAGCGACTGTTCACCGGTTTTACCTGTGCAAGCGCTTTGTATTAACAAAAAATGCCAAGCATTTGAGATAAAGTAATGTAGCTAAACCATAAGTGGGATTAGTGCAGATATTACTAAGACACCAATAATGCACACACCCGCTTTAAATATATGCTGCATTGGCATTTGTTTTTTTACCCAATAAGCGTAAATAAATCGCACAAAGTAGCTTGCGGCTGTGCCAAACAAAGCAAAAATAATAAGGTAAGCGATTAAAACTATATTCACGGCAACTCTTTTTATAATAGGTTAAGCCCTCAGTGTAAGGGCTTAACTTTGAGAAGGCAAAAGTACGGCTATTTTTTATTGCTATGGGCAATCAGTAGTTCGGCTACTTGCTGTTTTACTGCACGCTTATCATCCGCAGCAACACCAAAGCGCTCAGCTAATAAGGCAATTTCTTCATCATTAAGATTAAATGACAGCCGTTGCCGAGTCTTTTTTGACTTAACATCTAATGCTAAAATTTTGCGAATCATATCTGAAGGTGTTAACTCCTGATCAATCGCCTGCTTTTTTATCGACTTTTGCACTTCACTGCTTAAATCAAAGGCCATCTGCGTTGCCCTTACAGCTTGCTCTTGGCGTTGCCATTTAGCCTTTGTATCGCTCACTTAGCATCTCCGGGGAATAGATCCACAATATCGGATATTGGTCTAGTCAATGTAAGTGAAACTTCGGTTTCGCCACCATCCCAAATTTCAATATTCAAACTGTGGCTTTCGTCATCAGAGGCTAGGCATATCATTTCACAAGGCTCGCCGCCTTCTTGCTCGTAACGCGGTAAAGGTTGTTTACGATAATCTTGCTTATGGAAATAGCAAACATAAGGTGATTCGCTTTGCTGATAACTTTTACCTAAAAACTGCATAAAACGCTCAGGTGTATTGTTAACTTCTATAAAGGTTAATGCCTCTTCATCAAAAATACGGGCGAACTCATCTAGGGTAAAAATATCATCAACATCATCACGCTGAATTTTTATTGAAAAATTAGCCCACTGTTCGCCATCTTCCATTTCCATTTGTAGAAAAACGACTTGCCCGCTGCTGGTCTCCAACACAAACTCTGTATCGCTACTATGCTGATATTGATATGTTTGTACATCAATAACACGCACTGTTTGCCCTTTGAGCCAACTTGGGTAAGCGAACGAATCAATGACGCTTAACATGTCACCTTTTTGCAATTCGCTGGGGTGTGTTAATTGACGTTCAGGTGCTTTTTTCGATTTAAAAAAATTAAACATAGACTGCCTCTTAAGCAAAAAAGGTAACGAGCAGTGGCTACGCTACGTTACCTTTTTAAAATTGATAGCCAAATGACTAGCCGTTTTGCTTAGCTTTAATACGCGCTAAAATGTCTGCACTTTTTGGACTGCTATCACCAATACCAGCTTCTGCCATTTTAGCTTTTAAGTCACCACCACTCGTTTCAGCTTCAAGTTCTTTTGCAGCACCCAGTTGGTCACTACGATCTTGTTGGCGCTTTTTAATACGCTCAAGTGATTGACGTGCGTTGGTCATCGATGAACTATTAGTATTTAATGTGCTATTTACAGCCATAGTAGCTTGTTGCACGCTTTCTGTGGTTTTAACCATAGTAAGCTGACGTTGGTTTTCTTTAATCGATTTTTCAGCATCTTTTACTTGCTGCTTTAACGTCACAATATGATTACTAAAGCCAGCTAACACTTGCTCATGCTCGGCTTTTTCGTTTTCGAAGTCGCCAATTTTTTCTGCAATTTCTAAAGCTAATGCTTCGTTACCTTTTTCAAGTGCTTGACCCGCATAGGCTTCATGCTCTGCAATTGAAGCATCCAGTGCGCTTAATGCACGTTTAGTTTGCATTTCTTTAGCCATAACTTCGGTTAAACTTTTTTTAGCACGCTGCAATGCGTTTTGCGCATCTGCAATTTCTTGCTCAAAAATACGGATACCGTTAGCATCAACAATCGCTTCACCCGCTTCACGTGCACCGCCACGAACTGCTGTAAATAATTTCTTTAATATACTCATAATCTTAACTCCACTTAATATAACTAGCTGTTATCTCATTTTGCATTGAAAAATAAGTAATTAATCATTTAAATACAAAGTTACAGCTTCTAGGGCATCAATAGCGTTATCAGCTAATGTGACTAACTCATGGGTAATATCATCAAACGATGAATTCACCGACAGTGCGCCAAAAATTGCGTATTTGTCGTCAATTTTCGCAAATGCACTTAATGGAATTGGCACATTTAGACGTAATAACGTTTCGTTTAGCTCATTACGTAAATCTGGTTTTACTTCGTCATCAGCAAACAAGTAGCTAATACATAATAATTGCTCTTGTGTTTGCGTAACAAAAATAGGAAGTTCATCATTTCCATCAACAATGACTTGTAACACATCTTGCTCGTCTTGGTTGGCGATCAAGAAAGATTCAAAATTAGCGCCTTCCGTTTCAAAAGATGCTAGTTTTATTGAAAGTTCGTTTAATTCCATGTCTCTGCCTTTTGTCTTCTGACATATTATGTCTGAGTTAAGATTCGCACGGGCGACATATTATGTCAACCCTATTTGTCAATTTTTATACAACTCACTTTCCACTTGCCATGCACTGCGATAATAATCATAGAGTGTACCTGAACCTAATCTATTGACTTCAATATCTTTTATTAGTTCGAAATAATGATTCGGGAACACAAATGCAGCCAATAAATATTTTTGGCTTATCCACCGGGAATCAACAGGTAAACTAGTTAATTCTGCGATTCGAGCACTGGCTGACTTTCCACTGGTTGTAGCAATAGTCCAGCCCCATTGACCAAATGAAGGGATGTTTTGCTGGTACTGCTCAACATGTTTAAAGCCTGCTGCTTTAACCGTTTTACCAATACTTAAAAAGGCCTTCTTAGCGTGATAAGGTGATGTTGATTGCACTGCCATGGCACCATCAGCAGCCAGTAGTTGGCGAATGTGATTATAAAAATAATCACTATACATTTTGTTTAAGTCGGGATGATTTGGATCTGGTAAGTCGATAATAATGGTATCAAAACGCTTGCCTTGATCGAGTAATCGCTCAACTTCAATAAATGCATCGCCAATAATAACATTCGCTCTCGGGTCATTCATTGCGTTAGCGTTTAATTTCGTTAATCGGCTTACTATATCTGCAGGTGCATTAAACTCATTATCTTGGTGACCAAATAAACTAAGTAGTTGACCATCAAGATCAATTAGCGTCACCTCCTGCACTGGCCACTTTAAAACATCACGCATCGCTAAACCATCACCACCACCAATGATCAATACTTTATCGTGTCGGTTTGATGCTAATAATGGTGGGTAAACTAACATTGAGTGATAAATTTGCTCATCGACACTAGAGAACTGTAAACGACCATTCAAATATAAGTCAGTTATTGGATCTGGTTGATTACGGCTTAATCGCTCAGTTAAAACCAAATGCTGGTATTTAGTTGCTTCAGAATAGATTACTTTATCTTTATAAAGTACATTACTTAAATCTTTCATCCAGCTACTACCAAGCACCAGGATAAAACCAAATAAAACCAGTAAAGCAATATGGCATACCAAAAGTAGCTTAGCAAAACGTACATAGCTGTGATAGCGCCACAAAAACGCTAAACCAGCAATGATATTGAAAAGAGCGGTCCATGCTGCCGCTTGCATAATTGGCATAGCGAGCATAATACTCACCCAAATAGCAGCTCCAATTCCTGCACCAATATAATCGGCACCGTAAATGGTGCCAGCGTTATTTTCTAAAAAGCGACCGTATACATGCTGCCTGATCCGAGCTATAAGCGGTATTTCCATACCGATAAGTAGACCCAGTAATAAACCAAACACATAAGGTAGAAAACGCGACCATTCCTGAAGTTTTTGAAACACAAACCCATTTAAAATTGTATCTGGGGGTAAGTTAAAGATTTCAGAAAAAATATGTGGTAATGAATAACTAACCGCAATCACACTAGCTATAGCTAAAATACACCCCATACCTACTAAGGCAATAATACTTTCAAGCCAAGCAAACGCAGTGAAAGCATCTTTAAACCAGCGCGCTAAAAATGCCCCCATGCCCATTGCCACTATCATAGTACCAATCATGGCGTAAATAGCGCTTTCTACTGAGCCTAAGACCCGCCCAGCATAATGTGATAGGAGATATTCATAAATAAGGCCGCACCCAGCGAGTACGGCCATAACAGTTATTAATAAAAAATCATGCCCAAGTAAGGCGTACTTACTTGGGGTCGTTGTTGTGTGTGACAAATCTTATGCGCCTAACAACGTAGCCATCGTAATACCTACCGCAAATGATATTGCAGCCGAAATTGTTGCTACACCAACATTCTTTTGGCGGTTCACTTCATCAGAAATATCACAACCCGTTAGGATTATTTTTATCGTTATTAGGTGTAATAAGATAAATGCAATTATGCAAATAACGGCCGTCATAGCCCAATACACTAAACTAGCATTAATACTATCAGCAACGTAAGGCGCGATACCTGAGGCAGCTGTAATAGCCAGGGCGCTGCCGATTAAAAAGCCCGCGTAACGAATACCTACAGCTAAATTGCCATCAATGATAGCTTGCTGTAAGCAGTCACCACTGCGATTAGTACGTTTAAATAACTGCACACGATATTGACTAACAAGTAATAAAGCTAGACTGCCAATAATGAATGCTGCGATAACAATTGGTATGCCATGCCACCCCTCTGTTGCAACCCAAAATAGCGCTGAACGAATTACGATAGCAACACTGACAACATGACCAAAGTCGATAATTGCAGCAGTGGCATTACCTTTAACGATTTCGTCATGCAGGCTCACTTTGCGTAATGCGACTTTATCTTGAAAGAAGTGTCCTAATTTAATAAGCACAATTGCCAACACGCCGTAGGCTAGCATTTGCAGCGCTTCTTGTTGTAATGTTGCTGCAAATGCACCGCTACTTACACCAGTAAGTACAATAGCCAGCGCAACCAGACCTGCCGCAAAGCTAATACCAAAAGCAAAGTTATCGCGTTCTGTTATTTCATCATTAGCATGAAGATTAGATACCCAGCCTTTAATAAATTTAAGGCTGACAAATAAGGCAATTATAATCGCAAAATCAATTGCCAACGCTTGCAGTGACCACATAGTTATTCCATTAAATTCGTACATATTATTTTAACTCCAACCTAATTCTTTACGAGGCAGTTTATTTACCGCGACTTACACCACGAGAAGTTCGACTATTGCTGTTTCTTACCGAGCCTGAGCTTTTGCTGTAGCTACTAGTTTTAGAGTAACTACTTCTGCTTTTTGGTGGTGTATAACTGCTACGGCTAAGCCCCGAAGCACCTGTTTTCTTTTTTGCATAAGGACTAGTAAACTGTTTACCTTGGCGCTGATAAGACTGACGAGTTCTTGTTTCAACCGCGGTTTGAGCCTTCATTTGTTTTGGGCTGGTATATCGTGCTCGGCCATAGTCATTATAATAACTATATTTTCGGCGCTTACTCCAGCTGCCATACTCCACGCGATCGAACACATCCCCCAAAATACGATACATGCCATACCATTGCCAAAAACTAATACCATTACTATTAGTTTGCCAATTACCGTAATTTGGATTGCCAACTAACTGATTGCCCTCACCAGGCCCTTCAGCTTGCTGGCTGATAGCACCGACACGAGCTAATGAGCCATCAGACATATCTGCTAGCATATTAATTGGGTCAGTTAAGGCATCAGAAAACAAAGCTGGCTTTGCTGCATCTCTTAACAGATCAAGGTTTAGTAATGTTTCTTCGTAAGGTGGTATTAAGTGAGTCGCTTTAACATCAGTCAAGCGCTGCTGTAAGCCAGAATACAACGGACCACTACGTGTTGCATCTTGAGCAATAACTGATGCAACCTGTGATAGCTGAGGTTTCTCATCACTTAGTATTCGAGCATATTCTTTTAATAACACAGCATTGCGAATTGAACCATTATCCAAGGCTTTACCAAGCCCCTCGAGTTCAATCTCAGCTTTAGTTATAGATTGTTGAATTGTTTGTTGTAACTGCTCTTCTTTCGATTGGCAGCCCATAAGCAAGCTTATCAAACAAAACAGGCTTATAAGTTTCCAAGCTTTTATATCCGACATTCATGTCACCTGATTTACTAAATTAACTCAACTAGTTTTACACAGCTTACTTATTAAACCAAGAATGAAATTGCAACAAGATAATATTTAAGAAAAACAAAGGTAGAAAAATAGTTTACGTGTTTACGTTTTCTTATAGAGAGTACGAGTTTGTATTCAATTGTAAGGAGCGCGGGTTTGCATTGACTTGTAAGGAGCGCGAGTTTTGAGTTTGCCTATTCCTGATAAAAGGCGCGAGTTTGCGTTTTCTTATAGAGAGTGCGAGTTTGCGAGTTTTATCAGCTTTAAATCGGGGCTGAAACCTCCTCCTACAATAACTTTGACAGCGCGCAACACGTTAAGCCCTACGCTTTACGCTCGCTAACTCGCGAACTAATTCATTTTATTTCAGACAACAAAAAACCCGCTGCATTGCTGCAACGGGTTTCTCTTATTTGGAGCCTG
>NZ_JANIGL010000010.1 GCF_024518675.1 Pseudoalteromonas shioyasakiensis | reverse complement strand
AGTTTTACTTAACACTCTGAGTAGCTCATGCCCCGCTATGCGTTGCGCTCTGCCGTCTCAGTGGGGTCGCATTATAGGGAGAACAGATTTTTACGCAAGCGTTTTTTAAAGAAAACTTGAAATAAAGTACTGTTCGTTCGATTTACGACCGAAACACCTTAAAACAGCTAGTTTAGTAGTCAATTCACTTCCTCTCTGGCCATTTTGTAAGCTCTACTGCTATCATCAGTTTTAATAGCTTTTATTTTATTAGGTGTTCTATGACTATCCGTTCTTATAAAGGAGTTACTCCTACTTTTACTCAATCTGTCTATATAGATGAATCGGCAGTATTGGTCGGTGATATCATATTGGGTGATCACAGCAGTGTTTGGCCATTAGTTGCTGCTCGCGGTGACGTTAACTATATCCGCATTGGTGAACGCACTAATATACAAGATGGCAGCGTGTTGCATTTAACTCGCTCAAGTAAAAGCAACCCAGACGGTTATCCACTGATTATTGGCGATGATGTTACAGTTGGTCATAAAGTAATGTTACACGGCTGTCGTTTGGGTAATCGTATCTTAGTTGGTATGGGCGCTATTGTTATGGATAATGCTATTGTCGAAGATGATGTAATAATTGGAGGTGGTTCTTTAGTGCCGCCAAATAAACGTTTAGAATCGGGCTACCTTTATGTTGGTAGCCCTGTAAAGCAAGCTCGCCCCTTAACAGAGCAAGAACTTAGCTTTTTAAAAATCTCTGCAAATAACTATGTTGAGCTAAAAGACGAGTATTTAGCAGAAAGCTAAGTAAGTGCCTTTATCTCTATTTTCCCTGCTGAGTTATACTCTTCATCTTCGATAAGTTGCTCAGCAAGCTCTTCATAATCAAAACGCAGTGATTCAAAATGTTGTTTTGCTGCTGTCATATCTGAGATTGATAAGCTTTGCGTATTCACAATACACTCAACCATGAGTCCACTAACTTGCGCATAAAAGGTTAATAGCTGAGTTTGCTCATTAAACTCAACTCTGTCTATAAATTGAATAGCTTGATTCATGTAAGCTCCCCTGCTTTTAATGCACTAACTACGGGTAATATCTCTGGCATCTTATTGCGCCACACATAATATGCTTGTGCGGCTTGACCTACTAACATACCACTGCCATCTAAAACTGAAATATTGGCTTTATAGTCTTGTGCCCATTGCATAAATAAAGTGTTTTTAAGCGAATAAAACATATCATAAACACAATCACAGCCACTAAGGTGCTTAGTATCAAGCGCAGGTAGCTCACCAAGCATACTACTAGATGTTGAGTTTACAATTAGCGAGTAATCACTTACTGGCAAATCATCAAAACCATAACCGGTTACTTTTCCATATTGTGCAAATAATTCAGCAAGCGCTTTAGCTTTTGCCGCAGTACGATTTACAATAACAATTTCACTAGGCTGCTGAGCTAATAGCGGTAACACCACACCACGGGCTGCACCACCAGCACCAATCAGCAAAATACGCTTATCTTTTATTGCTACTTTATTTGCAAGCAAGTCATTCACAAAGCCTACGCCATCGGTGTTATCACCCAGTAAACGACCGTCAGCTAGTAATTTAATGGTATTCACTGCGCCAACGATAGTTGCAAGTTCAGTACGCTCATCAACTAACTCAAAAGCTTGTTCTTTAAATGGCATGGTCACATTCGCTCCTAGACCACCTTGTGCAAAAAACTCGGTGACTGATTTTTTAAAGCCATCAATCGGTGCTAATATTGCACGGTAGTCAATTTGTTCACCCAATGAGACTGCAAATTGCGTATGTATAGCGGGTGATTTTGAGTGTTCGATTGGGTTTCCAAAAACCGCGTATTTGTCCATGTTCAAGCAACCTCTTTGCACAGTAAACAACTGTTAATTAACGATGATAAAATTATGATTAGACGACTTTTCTCAAAATCGAAACCAGTAGAGCCGCAACAAGCCCCTACACCAGAAAAAACACCATACCAGATGATGGGCGGTGAACAAGGAGCACGTGCGCTGTCTGATAGATTCTACGATATTATGGCGAGCGATGAATACGCTAAACCGTTATATGATATGCATCCTCAACCATTAGACCGTATACGCCAAGTGTTTTTTGAATTTTTATCTGGTTGGTTAGGTGGACCAGACTTATTTGTCGAAAAGCACGGCCACCCTATGCTAAGAAAGCGCCATATGCCATTCCCGATTGATCAGGACTTGCGCGATCAATGGATGCATTGCATGAATAAAGCTCTGGATGAGCAAATTGACAACCCATTACTGCGTGAAGGGCTACGTAAATCACTTGAGCAACTAGCTAGTCATATGATTAACCAGCATTAAGCACAAAAGGCGCTTTATTAGCGCCTAACATGATTTAAACTTATAACTGCCAGTCTCTGGCAATTAAGTCACTTGGCGAAGTATTTAGCCACTCTTGAGGACGTAAATAATATTGATATAACTGAGCTTCCGCACTATTTGACTCAGGTTTATAATTGTACTCCCAGCGTGCCAGAGGTGGCATCGACATTAATATTGATTCGGTTCGTCCACCGGTTTGCAAACCAAACAAGGTTCCTCTATCCCACACTAGATTAAACTCAACATAGCGGCCACGGCGGTATAACTGAAAGTCACGCTGTTGCTGGTTGTATTCATCATTTTTACGTCGTTCAATGATAGGTAAGTAGGCATCTAAAAAACCATTACCAACAGCTTGCATAAAGGCGAAGCTCTTTTCAAACCCATGTGCATTGAGATCATCAAAGAATAAGCCACCAACGCCACGGGTTTCGTCGCGGTGTTTGATATAAAAATATTCATCACACCACTTTTTATATTTCGGGTATACGTCATCACCAAATGGCGCACAAAGGTCACTAGCAACTTGGTGCCAATGCTTAACATCATCAAACACTGGGTAAAATGGTGTTAAATCAAAACCACCACCAAACCACCAAATAGGCTCTTCGCCATCTTTTTCAGCAATAAAGAAACGGACATTAGCGTGACTAGTTGGAATATGTGGATTTTTTGGGTGAATAACTAATGATACGCCACAAGCATGAAAGCTACGGCCAGCAAGTTCAGGGCGATGCGCTGTTGCAGATGCAGGCATTGATGCACCAAAAACGTGCGAATAGTTAACACCACCTTGCTCTATCACATTACCATCACGTATTACTCGAGTCCGGCCACCGCCGCCCTCTGCACGTTGCCATGAATCTTCAACAAATTTTGCCTTACCGTCGGCTTGCTCTAAACCTTGGCAGATACTGTCTTGCAACGCCATTAAATAGCTTTTTACTTGTTCGAGTAGATCACTGTGCATTGCTTATCCTCTAAATACCTTACCTGTCATTACATCTTTGATTGTGCTTGGTTGTGTGTTGCCACCCAGCGGCTCATCAACATAAAAAGCCACCTGTTCTGCAAATTCGCTTTTAGCCATGGCAATGCTAGTAACCGTATCTTGTCCCGATAAGTTTGCACTGGTTGAAACCAAAGGCTTACCTAAATCCTGACATAACCGCTTTACCGTTGGGTGATTGGTAACACGTACAGCAATAGTATCAAACTGGCCTGTTAACCATTTTGGCGTGGTTTTAGCTGCGGGCATAACCCAAGTAATCGCACCAGGCCAGCTAGAGAAAATATCTGCACGCTTATCCATTGGAATTTTTGCATCATCAATATACTTTAATAACTGACCGTAATTATCTGCTATTAAAATCAGCCCCTTTTCTACTGGGCGCTGCTTAATTGCTAATAAGCTTTCTACGGCTTGTTGATTATCTGGGTCACAACCTAAGCCAAATACAGCTTCTGTTGGGTAAACAATTACACCACCTTGCTTTAATGCCTCAATAGCAGTTAAAGGTGAAGAGTTTGGATCTGTCACACAAATCTCCAAATACAATAAAGTTTAAGCGTGTTACTCACTGACTGTAATTTTATGTGAGCAACTTTTCTGTGGGCATTGTAACACAACACTATTAGCCATTTGTTTTTGCATCATCACTGGCCATTGGCATTGGGGACAAATATGCTCAATCGGTTTGTGGTTAAGGGTGTATTTACAACTTGGGTAGCTATCGCACGAGAAAAAAGTTTTGCCAAATTTATTGCTACGTGCAACTAGTTGACCTTTTTTACATTTAGGGCAAGCGGGTAGCACTTCTTCATCGGGTTCTTTTTCATCATGAACAATATAATGGCACTGGGGGTAACCCGTACAACCAATAAACATACCGTAACGGCCATTTTTCACCACCAGCGGGTTACCGCATTCAGGGCATGGGCTATCATCAAGTACTTTAATTTGTTGTGTATCGTGCTGAGCCAACGGACGAATAAAATCACACTTTGGGTAGCTAGCACAACCGAGAAAAGGGCCGCTTTTACTATTACGGATCACTAATTCAGAACCACACTGAGGGCAAACTTCGTATTCTTTTTCGAGGGCATGCTGGTTAGCAGAGAAAAGCGAATGATCTATTTTACTCATGTGATTCCAAAGCAGTTGGCTAATTTTCGCCTAATATACCCAAACTAATTAAAGATACAAGTTAATGTAATACCTCGGCAGACTCATCAAAAATAAGATCTTCCATTTGTGAATAAGCAAGCTCAGAGCCTGGCACATTAAACAATACCATCAACACAACCCATTTTAAGTCATCAAGGCCAATATAAGGTTTGTCTAAAGCAAATAATCGGTCCATTACCATTTCTCGGGTTACATTATTAATAACCCCTATTTGCTCTACAAACATTAAAAAGCCTCGACACTCGGTACTAAGCATCTGACATTCGCTATCAGTAAAGATTCGTACGGCATGCTGCGGGTAGGCATTTAAATAGGGCACTTCGTCACTATGTTGTAAGTCAGCAAGTTGCTCAAGCCAATCAAGAGCTTTATAAATTTCAGGTTTATTAAAACCTGCACGTAATAGCTCGTCGGTGAGCTCATTTTGCTCTACAAAAATTTCAGCTTCACTGTGGATATAATTTTCAAACAAATACATAAGAATATCGAACATATTATGTTGCTCCTAACTTGATATAGCCGTCTAAAACCCGCTCGACTTTGTCGTCTAATTCAAGATCAAGTAAACGAGTTTGCACTTTGTCAATCGGCAACTCACAGCGCCGAGCAATTACATCAACTGGTGTTACTTCAAAACCGACACTTTTAAGCACAATACATTCAGACTCATTTTCAATCGGCTCTTCTATATTATATAGACTGTTTTCGTTAAAAAAGCTCACTTCTTCTAAGATATCACTGACATTTTCGACTAACTTTGCCCCCTGCTTTATTAAAAAATGGCTTGCTTGTGAAAGCGGGTTTTTAATTGAGCCGGGTACTGCAAAGACTTCTTTATTTTGCTCTAGTGCGTAGCGTACCGTAATGAGAGAACCACTTTTAATCTCAGCCTCTACAATCAAGACTCCTAACGAGAGCCCTGAAATAATGCGGTTGCGTCGAGGGAAGTTATTCGCATTAGCGGCAGTACCTGGTAAAAACTCACTGACCAACAGACCACTTTTTAATACTTGCTCTGTTAATAATCTATGGCGCTTAGGGTAGTAAATATCAACCCCGGTACCTAGTACTGCAATTGTGTTTCCTGTACCCGCTAAAGCTCCTTTATGAGCAGCGCCATCTATACCTAATGCCATCCCTGAAGTTACAGTAAAACCTGCAGCAGTTAATTGGTGGGCAAATTGCGCAGCTATTTCAAGACCAATTGGTGTCGCATTGCGACTACCTACTATGGCAATTTGCGGGCTCAGTAATAACTCACTGTTACCACGACAAAATAATAATAATGGAGCGCTGGCAATTTCTTTTAATAAAGGTGGATAGTGTGTATCAAAATAGCTTATGACTTGAATATCTGCTTGGTTGATTAGGGTTTCGTATTGTTTAACTTGCGCCCAATCTATCGCACATAAGTTAGTGGCAACCTGCTGATTTAAACCCATTGCAAGTAACTGCTCATGAGAAAGGGTAAATATATCTGCTAAGGGTAACTTTTGCGCTAAGGCAAGTAAGGTTTTAACGCCTAGGCCTTTACATAAATAAAAAGCAAGCCAATGAGTTAGCTTGCCGTAAGACTGTTCCATGCTCTCTCCTTAGAGCACTCAAACCTGTATTAATTTATAACTGCAAAATCACCGACGCGGATTGGGTGCTGATTTTTTACGATTAAGGCATAGCTAACGTTGTCATATACTTTAAACACCATTAACTCACCGACTTTTTCTTTAGGCATATGCCAAACTGTAGCGTCTTCATCAGCTTCAACACCAAAAAACTCACTGGTATCTGTAATCAGCTTTTCCAAACTATTTGAGTCTTCTTTATATCGTGGGCCATTGCGACCATCAAATACCGTTGGAGATTGACGCTCTATATCTAAAATATGACCAGGTTCAACTTGCTGATCAGTACCTAAGTTTAGCACTACAATATCCATTGTGCTAAATTCTCGCAACTCATTTATAGAGGCAATTATGTTGCCTTCTAATACTTGCTCTGGGCGCTTCATAGTAAAAAAGGCAGGAAGCGCTTGCCCTTCCATCGCTGGTAGCAAGAAATCTGTTGAGCGGACCTCTTGTTTGACACTCTCAATCCGAACTGACGCCGGAATACCATTTTCGACATCTCCACCACGAAATGCTCTACCAATACCCACTAGCACTGATTTATAAGCTAAGACTTCATCGCTATTGATATCTTTATAAGCGTCACCTTTTCGATAAATGGCATAGCTTTCGTGCTGTTTTAAATTTCCTTTTACATACACAATATGCCCTTTGGTGTTCATTTTAGTATTCTCATTTGCGCCTAATATGTATGGCTTATCAGCAATATCATCACCACTAATTGCTTGCTCATAAGTCAAATAAGGGCGCAGTAGTTCAAGTGGCAATGTCGGTATTGCATTCTTACCTTTTGGCGTTATTCGCCCCTGCGGAGAAAGTTTTTTGTAACCAGTATTGATAACTAATCGCGGGTTTCCGTGCTCGTCATATATTAAAGACAGTGCATCACCGGGATAAATTAAGTGTGGGTTATTAATTTGCGGATTCATTTGCCAAAGTTCTGGCCATAACCATGGTTCGCTCAAATAAATAGCAGAAATATCCCATAAAGTGTCGCCTTTTTTCACAACATATTGTTTAGGCGCATCTTTTTTTATAGATAACACGTCTGCATAAGACGAAAAAGCAGTGCTTAATGTAAGCAATGCCGCTAAAAAAGGGTATTTCATTTGGCTTCCTTGTGGTGTTTTTTCATTATTATTAACCAAAACCTGTTAAAGGTGAACGCGAATGGCTAAAATAAGAGCATACAATACCCTATATTATGCACAAGTGAAAAGGTTACTATGGCTAGGTTAGAAGTTTTAAGATTTCCAGATGAGCGTTTACGTACAATAGCTAAAGACGTTACACAAGTTGACGACCAAGTGCGCCAAATTGTTAAAGACATGCTGGAAACTATGTATGATGAAAACGGCATTGGACTAGCCGCAACACAAGTTGATATTCATCAACGTATTGTGGTGATCGATGTCTCTGAAGAACGCAACGAACCATTGGTTTTAATTAACCCTGTTATTACCAAGCAAGATGGCGCAACAGTGAGTGAAGAAGGCTGTTTATCAGTACCGCACTCTTACGCAAAAGTAGATCGCGCAGAAACCGTTACCATTACCGCACTCAATGAACAAGGCGAAGAATTTAGCCTTGATGCTGACGAGCTGTTAGCTATTTGCATTCAACATGAGCTTGATCACCTTAAAGGTAAGCTATTTATCGATTATTTATCGCCGTTAAAGCGTCAACGTATTCGTAAAAAGCTTGAAAAAGAAGCTAAATTTGCAGCACAGTCATAAGCACCTTAGGAAAACTCAGTGACAAAACCACTACGCATTATTTTTGCAGGTACGCCGGATTTTGCAGCGCGCCATTTACAAGCCCTTATCGATTCTGAGCACCAAATTGTAGGTGTTTATAGTCAACCAGACCGCCCCGCTGGGCGTGGTAAAAAGCTTAAAGCCAGCGAAGTAAAAGAGTTGGCTTTAGCTAATCAGTTAGCTATTTTTCAACCTGCTTCATTGAAAACTGACGATGCCCTTGCTGAATTAAGCAGCTTGAATGCAGATATCATGATCGTCGTTGCGTACGGACTATTACTGCCTAAAGCAATTTTAGAGGCTCCTCGCCTTGGTTGTTTAAATGTCCACGGCTCAATTTTACCACGCTGGCGTGGTGCAGCGCCGATTCAGCGCGCAATTTGGGCCGGCGACGATGAAACTGGCGTAACGATAATGCAAATGGACGAAGGGTTAGATACCGGTGATATGCTACATATTAGCCGCTGCCCTATTGCAACCACTGAAACCAGCGCCAGCTTATACACTAAACTGGCTGAATTAGGGCCAACGGCACTTGTCGAAACCATAGCCAAATTAGCCAATGGTGAGATAACCCCACAAGTACAAGATGACGAACAGGCGAATTACGCTAAAAAACTCTCTAAAGACGAAGCGAATATAGATTGGTCTATGGATGCAATACAAATTGAGCGAAATATTCGTGCATTCAACCCTTGGCCCGTGTGCTTTACCAAAATGGGTGAAAACACGGTAAAAATTTATCAAGCCGATGTGGTTGAACAACAAGGAACACCAGGGACTATTTTACACAGTGACAAACACGGTGTTGTTGTCGCTTGTGGCACACACGCACTCAAAATAACCCAATTACAGCCGCAAGGTAAAAAGCCAATGGCAGTAACAGACTTTTTAAACGGGCGCTCAGACTGGGTAACCCCTGGCACACAAATAGGCGAAATCAATGAGTAATGTCAGGGCGCTTGCCGCCGAAACTTTATATAACGTAGTAGACAAAGGTGCATCCCTCAATCAGGAGCTGCCTTTTGCTAGCCAAGGTTTATCACCTAAAGATAAAGCCTTATTGCAACAAATTTGCTATGGCGTACTTCGTTATTTACCCAGTTTAGAAAATTATTGCCAACATTTGGTTGAGCAGCCTCTCAAAGGAAAGCGCCGTATTTTTCAGTTTTTGTTGTATGTGGGTATTTACCAACTACAACATATGCGGGTGCCACCCCATGCCGCAATTAGTGAAACAGTCAATGCTTTAGCACAGCTTAGAGCGCTTGGCCTAAAAGGTCTGATCAACGCTATTTTACGTAGCTTTCAACGCCAACAAAGTGAACTTGAAGAAAAAGCCAAGCAAATCCCAGTATGTTTATACAACCACCCAAACTGGTTTATCAAGCAAGTTAAAGAAGCCTACCCTGAACAATGGGAACAAATTTTAGAGGCGAATCAGCTACAAGCTCCTATGTGGTTGCGTGTGAATCAAGCGCAGTACAGTACCGCTCAATACAGTGAAATGCTAAGCGCAAATGATATTGAACACACTGTAAACCCTGACTTTGTTGATGGTATTAAACTTGATAAGCCGCGCGATGTGTTCTCACTACCTGAATTTGATACTGGCGCTTGCTCAGTGCAAGATGCTGCAGCCCAACTAGCTGCACGCTTGTTAGACCCAAAAGATGATGATCACATACTTGATGCCTGTGCAGCGCCTGGCGGTAAAACCTGTCATATTTTAGAACTCGCCGATGCTGATGTATTAGCGCTAGACAGCGATGCAACCCGCCTTGAACGCGTAAAGCAAAACTTAACGCGTATCGGTTTAGGCGCAGATTTACAGTGTGCCGATGCATCACAGCCACATACATGGTGGGATGAGCAACAGTTTGACCGCATTTTGTTAGATGTACCTTGCTCTGCAACCGGCGTTATTCGCCGTCACCCAGATATAAAATGGCTACGTCGAGCATCCGATATTAACGACTTGGCTGCGCTACAGGGTGATATTTTAGATAGCATCTGGCCATTATTAAAACCAGGTGGCACATTAATTTATGCAACCTGCTCAGTATTACCACAAGAGAATCAACAGCAAGTTGCTAAGTTTTTAGCAAACAACACTGATGTTGAGCATATACCGCTACATGATAACGACACCGCTACAAACCCAGGCCTGCAATTACTGCCTGGTGAGAGTGACGGTTTCTATTATGCCAAGCTTATAAAAAAAATCGCATAAGATAGCCAATGAAAATAATCATACTCGGCGCCGGACAAGTAGGCGGCACACTCGCTGAAAATTTGGTAGGTGAACAAAACGAAATAACAGTTGTTGATATTGATGGCAACCGTTTACGTGAGTTACAAGACAAATACGACCTACAAGGTGTTACTGGCCACAGCGCTCATCCCGATGTATTACGCAGAGCCGGTGCTGAAGACGCCGATATGATCATTGCAGTTACCAGCTCAGACGAAGTCAATATGGTGGCCTGCCAAGTGGCTTACAGTATTTTTAATACACCCACTAAAATTGCCCGTATTCGTTCTGAGCAATATCTAAAGTACCGTGAAAAGCTATTCCAAAACGATGATTTACCGGTTGATCACTATATTGCGCCTGAGCAATTGGTGACTAAGTATATTCGCCGTTTAATCGATTACCCCGGCGCTTTACAAGTATTACAATTTGGCGATGGTATGTTGTCGTTAGTGGCTGTAAAAGCGTACTACGGCGGGCTGTTGGTGGGTTATGCTCTATCAGCCTTAAAAGAGCATATTCCCAATGTTGAAACCCGTGTTGCAGCTATTTATCGTCAAGGTAAAGCAATTAAACCTCTGGGCACAACTGTGATAGAAGCCGATGATGAAGTATTCTTCCTTGCGGCGACAAAGCATATTCGCGCGGTAATGAATGAGTTACAGAAGCTTGAACGTTCGTATAAAAAAATAATGATTGCCGGCGGCGGTAATATAGGTGCAGGCCTTGCCCGCTCTTTAGAGAAAAACCACAGTGTAAAACTGCTTGAACGCAGTAAAGAGCGAGCTGAACAACTTTCAGAAATGCTTGATAATACAGTGGTGTTTTGCGGCGACGCCTCTGATCAAGAGCTTCTTTCAGAAGAACATATCGAGCAAGTTGACGTGTTTATCGCGGTAACGAACGATGATGAAGCAAATATTATGTCAGCCATGCTAGCAAAACGCATGGGGGCACAAAAAACCATGGTGCTGATCCAGCGCGGCGCATACGTAGATTTAGTGCAAGGCGGCGAAATAGACATAGCGATATCGCCACAACAAGCCACAATCTCAGCATTACTTACTCATGTACGCCGTGGTGACATTGTTAATGTTTATTCATTACGTAAAGGTGCTGCAGAAGCAATTGAAGCGGTAGCCCATGGCGACGAACATACCTCAAAAGTAGTTGGTCGCGCTATTGCTGATATCAAGCTCCCAGCAGGTACCACCATTGGCGCCATAGTACGTAACGACGATGTACTCATAGCCCATGACGATACCATCATCCATTCTGGCGACCACGTTATCATGTTCTTAATCGATAAAAAGCACATCACTGTCGTTGAAAAACTATTCCAAGTTAGCGCCATATTCTTGTAATGCTAAAAAAGCAGCTTTACCTATTTTATAGGTAAAGCTGCTTTAACGTATATGAAGTGAAATTACCGTATTTTCAATTACAAACAGTACTACTGTACTTTAGAGAACTCTTCTTTTGAAAGTTCGCCATTTTGGTCAGTATCTAACGCCGAAAAAATTTCAACCAGTTGCGCATTCACAGAGGCTTCTTTTTGGCTAATTACGCCATCGCCATCAGTATCGAATGTGTCGAAGCTCACAGCAGCAAAAGCAGCTGATGAAGTTGCAAGGGCAATAATAGCGAGTGTTGTATTAATATGTTTCATAATCAGTATCCTAATAAATAAAGGGTAAGAAATCCTTTTCAGAGATCCATTATGCGATAAAATTCACATTAAGCTTCTGAAAACTCTTGTTTTGAAAGCTCACCATTACCATCGGCATCAAGCTCTGTAAACTTACTCATTAATGCAGCATCCACCGATGCTTCACTTTGACTAATAGCACCATTGCCATCTACGTCTAAGGTATCGAAATCTGTTGCAGCAAACGTTGCTGATGAAGATGCAAGGGCGATAAGTGCAAATGTTTTATTTAATGTTTTCATATTTATATTCCTTCACTGTTTAACAAAAAAGTTTTATAAAAAATGGTTTGAATCCTTGCTATCCTTTGTCATAGGCTCCTTGCCTATTTAGGTTGTCTTGGGCAACTCAGAATCTAAATAGCTAAAACGATCAGCTGACTGCCATTAGGCTTTAGCAAACTCTTCTTTAGAAAGCTCACCATTTTGATCAGTGTCTAGTTCCATAAATTTTGCTGAGATAGCCGCATCGACTGATGCTTCTTGCTGACTAATTGTGCCACTGCCATCAACATCTAAAGTGTCAAAGTCTGTGCCCGCAAAAGCGGCTGATGAAGATGCAAGCGCGATAAGTGCAAATGTTTTATTTAATGTGTTCATAATAAAGTTCCTTCAATTTCTATCTGTTAGTGCTTGAATTAGTAAGAGTGGAAATCCTTTTCTAAGATCCCTGTGGCTCTATTAAGCCTTTGAAAACTCTTCTTTAGAAAGTTCGCCGTTACCATCGGTATCCAGCTCTGTGAATTTACTCATTAATGTAGCATCTACTGACGCTTCACTTTGGCTGATAACACCATTGCCATCTACGTCAAGCGTATCGAAATCGGTAGCAGCAAATGCCGCTGATGAAGAAGCTAGTGCGATAAGTGCTAAGGTTTTATTTAATGTGTTCATAATCAATCTTCCTTCAAAGTTTATGTACGATGCGATTAAAAGCTTAACCACGTTTTCGTTTCATTCGAGTTAACTATTACAACTTCGATGCCAAGATTAATAAAACAATAAAAAACAGACAGTTAAGACATTAAATAACAACAAATATGATTTTTTACTGAAATATATGTTGCTGTTTTGCAACACCACACTCCCACTAAAAATAAAAACGCTTATTTTCAAAGGGTTAGAATTAATAAAAAAGACACAATATTTAATAAAGGATAGTTAAAACTGTTTTCTTAGCTGAAATGGAGGTAAACGTTTGCTGAACAGCATTTTTAAAAGAAATTAGCCAAATTATTTTCAAAGGTTAAGATACTGATTATTAATTGGTTTTAAGTTTAATTTATAAATTTTTATAATTTAATAAAGTATATTTGCGAAATAGGTAGGGTTTGTTGCAAATAAGCGAAAGCAGTGATTTAAATCACTGCATTTTATTTTACAAAACAACCTCAGTAGTCACTTTGGTCTTTACTGAATTAGCAATAAAACATAGTTCATGTGCTTGATGATGCATTTCTTCAAGCTGCTCCGCTGTTGCTTGTTCACCAGAGAACTTAACGCACGGCTTTAATACAACTTCAGTCATAGCCATACGGTTATCAACCCCTTTTTCCATTACGCCAACAGCATTATCGGTATAACTCTGAACCACAAACCGCTTTTTTGCAGCGATTGATAAAAAGAACAACATATGACAACTCGAAAGTGAGGCTACAAAGGCTTCTTCGGGGTCAACATTTTCAGCAACTGAGTAAGGTAATGGCACAATATGTGGCGATGACGAGGCTTCAATGGCCGCACCACCATCAAACTGCCACTGATGACCTCGGCTATATTTATTATCTATAAACGATTCGCTAGGGCTGCGTGACCAAGTCACTTTCGCACTATACTCAGACATTAGAACTCCCGCCTTATATAAATTTACACATCCCGCAGCCTAATACTGTATTAGGTCTATCACGGTAACTATAACGATTATAAAAACTCTCCCGCCCTTTAACTGAAAACAACCCTACCGTTGCACCTTTTTTTGCTATGCCCGATAAGTATTCTTCAATATTATCCATAATTAATGTGCCTATACCTTGCCCTTGTAAGTCAGGACTGACAACCACATCTTGAACATAAAAGAACAAACCTCCATCACCAATTACGCGACCCATACCAATCAGTCGCTGTTTTTGACGGATCACGACATGAAATAGTGAGTTATGCAAACTAATACTTGCCATCTGCTCATCGACCTCACCCCATCCTACTTTTTCTCTCAAAAAAATATATTCTTCAATGGTCGGTGCGTTAAATTCCACTTTTAATTTATCGTCTAGCATTAAATATGGCCCCTACACCCAGATACTAAAAACAGTAAACTTAAATAGTTAATGAAAAAGCGCTTAGCCAAATTAACTGCACACCATATGCTAGCCTTTGAAAAGCCCCTGCATTTGTGCGCTGTTTAAATGCTTTAGCTAGTCTGAAGCTAAAATAACAGGTGACACAAACAGTGCAGGCTGAAAATCCCCTAAAGCTAATGGGCAGGTAATCACTTATAGCGATTAAAATTGGCGCGATCAATAACGACAACAACATAACCAAGCCTGCCCAGGAATGGATTTGGCAAGTTATAGAGGGCGTTTTAATATAAGGGTCTGCATCCATGGGGAAATACCCAGCGACCCAAGTTCCTATACCATGGATAATAGATAGCCAACCCACTGAAGCAACTAAAAAAGGGACGTTTTCAAGATTAATTACATACCAGCCAAAAGCGCAAAAAAGTATGCCTAATGGGTAGTTGTTTATAAGGGGCGATAATTTTTCAGTCGCACTTCCTGTTGCGCCGAGCTCACTGCAAAACTGTTTTTTATGATTATAACCAGGGTAGCGCTTAGCTACAATAAAAACACCAATTACAATCCAAACACTTGCGATAAGTGCAGTATAAGCTAATAACTCAAACATAATTTACTTCCATGTGTAGTCAAAACTACCATGATAATAAACTCGTTCAGTGACCTTGTATACTTGACCTATTAAAGATGAAAAAAGCAGCCTGGGGTTGGCTGCTTTAATTTTGGGTAAAATCCGTTTTGAGTAGGTGAATGATAAACTTATGCGTTATCGAACTCTTGTTTTGATAACTCTCCATTACCATCAGTATCAAGCTCAGCAAATGTTGCTGAGGTAATACCACCCATTGATGCTTCTTGCTGGCTAAGTGCGCCACTGCCATCAATATCTAATTCATCGAAGTCAGCAGCCGCAAAAGCCGCAGATGAAGATGCAAGTGCAATAAGTGCGAATGTTTTGTTTAATGTATTCATAATATAATCCTTCAATGTACTATCAAAAAAATGCTTAAACTTTAGTTCCACTATCCTTGCTATCCTTTGTCATGAGCTCCTTGCCCACTTAGATTCTCATTGGCAACTCAGGATAAGCTCAGTTATGCTTTCGAATATTCTTCTTTTGATAACTCACCGTTACCATCAGTATCAAGCTCAGCAAACTTGCTTAGAAGCTCAGTATCAACCGATGCTTCATTTTGACTAATTGCACCACTGCCGTCGATATCCAACGTATCAAAATCTGTCCCTGCGAATGCTACTGATGATGAAGCTAATGCAATAAGAGCTAATGTTTTATTTAACGTATTCATAATTATATTCCTTCAAGTTATGGTTGCGACTTAATCTCGCGTTTCGTTTGTTCACGATGACTATTACAACTTCGGTGCCAACATTATAAAAACCATTAATATCAGCCTGTTACATTGCTTTTTGGGAGTCTATTGATTTTCAAAGCATGAAATTGTTGCTTTTTAGCAACAGTTTCATGGAGGTGTTATTATTTTTAACTTAATTCAAATAGTTAGCAGGAAGTTAAAAGATACAAAAAATCATTAAAATGGATTAAACAGCTTAAAATGAGTCGATTAAATGAAGAAATCAATAAGAAAACGATAACCTATTACAACAACAAGCTAAAAACAAAAAATAAAAGCACTTAATAAACATGACGATACAATTTATTTAGAAAGGGGCAAGTATGGAACTCGTTGCAATTTATAAGTATGCGCAAATTTGTTGCAAAATAGCGAATATCATCAATGTCAGCTCACACTAAAGGCTCTAAAACAGAGAGGTCGATAAAATGGTCTTTCATAAACTTTTTCATTTCATCTTCGCTGGCATGAAGCTGAACCCCAAACTGTACATGGGTCGCTAAACTGCGAACACTACAAATTTCTCCGCTAAACTCCCGCATTCCTTGATTCTCTTTATTGAGCAAAATATTACATTGAGTGTTTTTAGTAGCAGATAAATCGTCTTTACTTTTTATCTCAAACATTACCCCCGTCGCAGAGATATCCTTGATGATCCCTTGCTGTTCGCGATCATCACTAAACTTAATTGCAGCTGGGAGTAATGTTGGTATACGAGTGTGCGAACGTAAACTAAACATCTGCACTTGTTTTGGAAAGTTTAAAAATATTAATTTTGCAGGGTGAGAGGCAACCGACATCACTTGTTGACGAAAAGCAATCACCTGCCCACCGCCACTTTCAAGCACCGCCCTGATTATAAGCACCACACCATCTTGAAGATACTCACCTGCATTAGGTAAGCGTCGAACCGATGGGTAATTAAGGACAATAAAACGATCATTAAGAAGTCCAACGAACTCTGTTTTTACTCGCTTGCTGTCTGTTGGCGTTAATATTTCAACATCAACAATGGTTCCGGCAGTAATAAGCGCAAGCTTTTCTAAATTAAGTTGCAGTTTCGTTTTTGGCATTCCCTTTCACCATATTTTATATATTGACCAAGTTATTATATTAACCCAACTACAGGCTTAACAACGATAACCCAAAAGTCTGAACTAACCACGCCAAAATGTTGGTGTAAATAGCACAAGCAAAGTAAATATTTCTAGCCGACCAAACACCATAGCAATGGTTAATAGCCACTTAGCAGTATCGCTGATAGCTCCATAATGGCTTGCCACTTCGCCCAACCCAGGGCCTAAATTATTTAAGCAAGCAGCTGTCGCTGAGAAGGCTGTAATGTTGTCCATACCGGTTCCCATTAGTGCCAGCATAATAATCACAAACACTAAGGCATACGCCGAGAAAAATCCCCACACTGCTTCAACCACTTTGTCTGGCAACGCTTTACGGCCTAACTTTATTGAATAAATAGCGCGAGGATGAACTAATCGATTGAGTTCACGCACACCTTGTAAATACAGTAAAAATACCCGCACAACCTTCATACCACCACCGGTTGAGCCCGCACAGCCACCAATGAAGCTCGAAAATATTAATAAGATGGGTAAAAATAACGGCCAAGCAGAAAAGGTATCCGTGGCAAAGCCAGCTGTTGTACTCATTGATACTGCTTGAAACAAGGCTTGGTCCAGTGTTTTATCACCGTTTTCGTAGATGTTATTAGATGACAAAACAGTAAAACATACGACAACCAGTGCTAGTTGAATAAATAAAAATACTTTAAATTCTGGATCGCGAATATAAACTTGTAAATTGCGACTCGCAACAGCGGCATAGTGCAGCGTAAAGTTAACCGCAGCAATAATTAAAAACACCACACAAATAAAATTAATTAATGGGCTATTAAAGTGCCCCATTGATGCATCATAAGTTGAAAAACCACCTATTGCGATGGTTGAAAACGCATGGCAAATAGCATCAAACCAATCCATTCCAGCTGCCCAATATGCCAGCATACATGTGATAGTTAAAGACACATAAATATACCAAAGGTGCTTCGCTGTATCGGCTATACGTGGAGTCATTTTAGAATCTTTAACCGGGCCTGGAATTTCGGCGCGGTATAGCTGCATGCCACCAACACCAAGCATAGGTAAAATAGCAACAGCAAGTACGATGATCCCCATACCGCCCAGCCACTGTAACTGTTGACGATAAAATAAAACAGATTTAGGAAGGTATTCGATACCCGTTAATACCGTGGCTCCTGTGGTAGTCAGGCCTGAGAATGCTTCAAATACGGCATCTGCCAAGGATAAGTTAGGCTCTTGTAAGAATATAAGAGGAATTGAAGCGAATGCCCCTAACACGAGCCAAAACAGCACCACAATTAAAAAGCCTTCGCGCGCTTTTAGATCTCCCCGTTGCTGTCGGTTCGGATAGTATGCCATTAAGCCAATAACAACACTAAAGATAAACGCTAAAACGAAAGGGACACCACCACCATCTTTGTATATCAGCGATACAACAGCTGGCGGCACCATAGTTATACTAAACAGTACAACAAGTTGGCCAAGAATTTTTATTATAGTACGAAATTGCATTGAGCTATCGCTTAGTTAGGTTTTTGTTATTAACTGTTGGTTATTGTCTTACTGTTTAACTTTTAACTCAACCGCCCCATGGCTCAAATCATAAATATCTTTAATAGCCTGAGTGGCTTCGCGGCTATCTATAGTAATACCCCATTCAATATTAGCAGTAAATTGCTTTTCTATATTAAGTACTTGGTATTTAGTTTTTAATAATTGTTCAATAGCGCCTTGCACAGCATAATCACTAACCCCTGTAAGCTCCACACTGGGTACTTTAGTCACAGTTGCTAGCTTTACCAACGCGTTATTCAATGAGCCGCCATAAGCTCGCACTAAACCACCAGTCCCCAACTTAATCCCGCCAAAATAACGGGTAACAACTGCTGTAATTTCACCCAAGCCAGAGCCCACTAATACATTTAACATTGGTTTACCTGCAGTGCCATTGGGTTCACCATCATCTGAAAACCCATACACATGGCTGCCACCAGGGTTTCCAGCAACATGCGCCCAACAGTTATGTCGTGCATCGGCGTATTTTTCTTCGATACTTTTAATAAATGCTTTCGCCGCATCAAGATCAGGAGTGTGTGCAATATGCACTATAAAAGTGCTTTTTTTTATTTCTTCTTGATGAAACACATCCGCTGCGGGATATTTATATTCTGACATTTTTTAACTAACCAAATACTCAACCAAAAAAATGGGGCCAACAGGCCCCTTATCTTGCTTCTTTATCACTTAATCTAAGTGTAAGTCGCGAGTCATATTCTCTAAGCTATCTTCGTGAACTATGATGTTATCTTCGATACGAATACCACCAAAAGGTTTAAACGCATCAACTTTTTCCCAGTTAATAAACTGCTTGTTATCTGTTTGCGCTAAATCGCCTAACAATGAATCAATAAAATATAAACCAGGCTCAATAGTAAACACTTGGTTTTTTTCTATTAAACGAGTACAGCGTAAGAACGGATGGCCTTCTGGTGGTGCTTGATGCTTACCACTTTCATCTGCCATAAAGCCGCCCATATCGTGGACTTGCAAACCAAGGTGGTGACCAAGACCATGCGGGAAGAAGGTTGAAGTAATACCGCGTTCTACAATCTCATCTGCTGATAACTTAACAATATTAAAGTCACTCAGTACTTGCGCCACACGTTGGTGACAATCAAGGTGTAGCTCACCATATAATAAGCCCGGCTTTAACGCATTACCTAATGCAATTTGGTGCTCAGTCATAACGTTAATCAAATCGGCAAACTCACCCGATTTTTTAAAGTCATAAGTACGAGTAATATCAGCGGCATAACCATTAAAGTTAGCACCAGCATCGATTAAGAACGATTTATGCTCTTTAGGCGTCACAGGATCAAAGTGGGTATAATGCAAAATAGCGCAATTTTCGTTAAGTGCAACGATGTTACCATAGGGCATTTCGTTTTCACTTTGACGTGTCGCAACCAGATAAGCTTGCTGAATATCAAACTCAGAACCGCCATTAAAGAAAGTATCGCGCGCTGCTTTATGACCATCTACTGCAATACGATTTGCTTGGCGTAAACACTCAAGCTCGTACTGTGTTTTATATGCACGATGATAGTTAAAGTAATTTATTACAGGCTCTGGGTTCATAACACTAAAACCCAGTGCTTGAGCTACTTCTAAATATTCACCGATATACGCATACTTTTCTTTATCGTAAGGTAGTAGTTTTTCAACTTGATCAGGCTTAAGCAATAGCTCGATATCAAAGTAATCAGCCCAAAAATCTCTTGGCTCATCAGGTACTTTATGCCAAAAATCAACGGGGCGATAAAAAATTAATTTTGGTTTATCGCTGCCATTTACCACAATCCAGCAATGAGGGTTATCGATGACCGGTAACCAAGCTTTAAAATGAGGATTAACTTTAAACGGGTAATACATATCGTCTAAAAACTGGCGTTTAGCTTGACCTGAGTGGATCACTAAACCTTCTAAACCTTCACGATCAATAATAGTACGAGTACGCTGTTGCAGTGTTGCAATATGTTCGGCGTATGAAACGGCTAATTTATCCATAGTAAACCCATCTGTTAAATTTAACTTGTGTGAGAGTCTACCATAGACTCATTTATACCCAAACTACCTAAAGGTGCGTTAAAGCTGCTGCTGTGCTGGTATGAATTACAATTAACCGCCCATTTTCATATCAAGAATTGGTGCAAGTATATTACCTTCTCGCCCTAGCCGAGTGTGGTATACCTGGCGATATGCATAAACATTTTTTACATAATTGCGCGTTTCACGGTACGGAATAAGCTCCACCCATAACTCTGCAGGCATAGCCTCTTCAGGTAACCAACGCTTAATACGATGATACCCTGCATTATACGATGCTGTAGCCAGTACTTCGTTGTCATGATTTTTCTTTTTTAAGTACTCTAAATACTGAGTGCCTAAACGAATATTGGTTTTTGGTTGATTGAGTCGCTTACTCGACACAGTGCTTTTATTTACGTATTTTGCAGTACTCGGTAATAGTTGCATTAAACCACGCGCATTAGCATGAGAGCGTGCGTCGGGTGCAAATGAACTTTCGCGACGCGATATCGCGATGCTCCAAGTAACATCTATGCGGTTACGTTTACTATAGCGTTCAAATAAGTCTTGAAATGCAAACGGAAAACGTAGCTCAACATAATCCCACGCTTTAATTTGCGCTAAGGTATAAATAGTGCTGTCGTACCAGTCAAGCTCTGCCGCAAGCTTTGACGCTGCGAGCTTTTCTTGTTCACTGGAGGTACGCGTGAGATAATTCCATTCACGCCTTGCTGAGGTAAAACGCTCTAATTCGTAAAGTGCTTTAGCTCGTTTAAAACCTGGCGCTTGTGCCACTTCAGCTACCAACTCATCACTTACTTGCAAGGGCTGGTTGTTCAATTGTACTGGGATATTTAACCGCGCTGCGGCTAAAAAGCCATAGTAGTCACGCTCTTTTGCTACGGTTTGCCAAATAGCTTCTGCCCGCTCTTGATCACCACGTTGCGCTAAACTGTAAGCCAGCCAATATTGCTGACCAAGGCTAAGGTTTTCTTTGCCTGTGAAAAACGCCACTATACCTGACCAATCTTGGGTTTTTAACATATTACCCAACTGCCATTGCATTAACTTGCGGTCTTGGCGCTCTTTAGGGACTTTGTTTAGCCAGAACCGCGCTTGTTTATGTCCGCTTGATGCTAATGATAACGCGAAGGTGTAATACACATCTGCTTTTTGCTCATCAGAATAAGCAAACATTTTATCAAGTTTTTCCCACGCCTTTAGCGCTAAATCTCTATCACGCCAAACTAACCGCTTCACACCATAATGAGCAATTTCGCTTTCTTTAACTGTTTTATTTTTATAGCGATAAAGCCCAGCAGCGGCACTAGGATCACTGCGTACTTTTTTGTATAAGTCAGCTAAGTACTGTTCATTCTTCGGGAGTAAGGTTTTTAAATACGGGAGTAAATTCCTGTCGCCACCTTGAGCAGCTAAAGTAATACGCTGCCAAACACGATCTTGGTTTAGGTAACCTTTTTTGCTCCATAAACTAAATAACGAGTCGCATTCATTAGGTTGTGACTTACCAACCACCCACAAATCACTCACTTGACTCAAAATTGCTTTTTCTGGCGCGCCTAAATCAAGCTGGTATTGCAAATAAGTACATGTTAATTCGTTATTTGAAGTATCACGATAATTATTAATGTAAGCAGCTTTACGATCATGTTTACGCAAATACTGTAGCCAAGCTTTGCGCACTGGCCATTCAAGTGGTGTGTTTTGATAAACCGTTAAGTAATTTTCGATCTCGGTTTGGTACTTTACATCTGGATGACGTTGCCAATAAGTTTTCTCCACATATGGTTTAAGTGGATGATCCAGATTATTTATAACGTCTTGAAATTCATCATAGTCGCTATGGCGTACTTTTTTTTCAGCGTCTAAAAACGCCTCATGTTTGTCATTGGCCCCGGCAGAAAAAAAAGGGAGAAATAATGCAGCTGCCGTCCAACCTAATAAATGTTTTTTCATGATGACCTTTATAATTAAAAGTACTCAAAAATAAAAATATAAATTCAGCTAAAAACTTCACCTACACCTTAGCACCAAACCAGCTATATTTTAACCAGTAGTAACACAGCATAGTAAATTTTTCGTTGCATTTTTAATTTAAAGCAAGCACACTGATTGAAATGCAAACTCATCGTACCAGTCTTAGTTCACACACTAGGGAGAATAATAATGTTATATAAGAGCGATTCCTTTGAAGTTGCTTTCATCAAGGACAATATCGCCGAGTTCAAATTTTGTGTTGCAGGTTCTGTAAACACTTTGTCTCAGCAAACCTTGAAAGATTGCGCCTCTGCATTAAAAGAATTAGCAGCAAATACAGATATCAAAGGCATGATTTTTACCAGTGATAAAGACCACTTTATTATTGGCGCCGATATTTTTGAATTTTTACCCACATTTACTAAACCAGAAACTGAATTAGTAACGTGGATCAAAGATGCCACTGATGTTTTTGACGCTTTAGAAGATTTACCATTCCCAACGCTAAGCGTGATAAACGGCTTAGCACTTGGCGGCGGCTGTGAGTGGGTACTTGCTACCGATTATCGCGTTGCCAGTACTACGGCTAAAATTGGCCTTCCAGAAGTTAAACTTGGTATTATGCCTGGTTTTGGTGGTACAGTTCGTCTACCACGTATCGTAGGTGCTGATAATGCCATGCTTTGGATCACTTCAGGCACAGAGAACCGTGCTGCTGACGCCCTAAAAGTAGGTGCGGTTGACGCAGTAGTTAGTGCTGACAAACTTCTAGAGTCAAGTATTTCTACGCTTGAGCTTGCAATCTCTGGCAAGCTAGATTGGCAAGCTAAACGTAATGTTAAGTTACAACCGCTTAGATTAAACCGTGTTGAGCAAGGCATGAGCTTTGCCATGGCTGAAGGCATGGTAATGGGTAAAACTAAAGGTCATTACCCAGCACCTGTTATGGCTGTACGCACTATTAAAGCCGCAGCTAACTGTGAACGCGCTGAAGCAATGGCAATCGAAAACGCCAACTTTGCTAAACTAGCTCGCACTCCAGAAGCCGCTGCGCAAACAGGTATTTTCTTAGCAGACCAATACATCAAAGGTAAAGCACGCAAATCGGCTAAAACCAGCGATGTAGAAATCAAGCAAGCCGCGGTATTAGGCGCAGGTATCATGGGTGGTGGTATCGCCTATCAATCTGCGTATAAAGGCACGCCTATCATAATGAAAGACATCCAGCAGGATGCCCTTGATTTAGGTATGGGTGAAGCATCTAAACTATTAGGTGCTAAAGTTAAGCGCGGCCACATGGCAATGGATAAAATGGTTGCCACATTAGGTAAAATTAAGCCAACTCTAAATGATAGCGACTTACAAAGTGCAGATATCATTGTTGAAGCCGTTGTTGAAAACCCTAAAGTTAAGCAAGCTGTGCTATCGCAACTTGAAAAAGATATGCCAGAAGGCACCGTGCTTACATCTAATACCTCAACTATTCGTATTGATGAATTAGCTACAGCGCTAGAAAAGCCTGAAAACTTCTGTGGTATGCACTTCTTTAACCCAGTGCCTAAAATGCCACTTGTTGAAATTATTCGCGGTGAAAAAACCTCAGAGCAAACAATTAATGCAGTTGTTGACTACGCATTAAAACTTGGTAAATCACCGATTGTTGTTAATGATTGCCCTGGCTTCTTTGTTAACCGTGTTTTATTCCCTTACTTTGCAGGCTTTAGCAAGCTCGTTGTTGAAGGCGCTAACTTCGCCAAAGTAGATAAAGTAATGGAAAGCGTATTTGGTTGGCCTATGGGCCCAGCATACTTACTTGATGTTGTGGGTATTGATACCGCATACCATTGTACCGGTGTTATGGCTGACGGCTTCCCTGAGCGTATGTCTCGTCAAGAGAAAGATCCTGTTACTGTATTTGCCAACGAAAAACGTTTTGGTCAAAAGAACAAAGCAGGTTTCTACCAATATGCACCTGACAGACGCGGTCGCTTGAAAAAAGCCCAAGACCCACAAGCTGTTGAATTACTAAGCTCAATCACTGATGCGCCGAAAGAGTTTGATAAACAAGAAATTATCGACCGCTGTATGGTACCTATGATTAACGAAGTACTGCTTTGTTTACAAGAAGGTATTGTTGCTTCGCCACAAGAAGCAGATATGGCACTTATTTACGGTATCGGTTTCCCTCCATTTAGAGGCGGCGCGTTCCGTTACTTAGATCAAACTGGTTTAGCTAACTTTGTGGCAACAGCCGACAAATATGCTCACCTAGGTGCGATTTACCAAGTATCAGAGCAAACTCGCAAATGGGCTGAAGAAGGCCGTGTATTCTATAAGGTGGAAGGATAAGACCATGAATAATCCAGTAATTGTAGATTGTATCCGCACGCCAATGGGCCGCTCTAAAGGCGGTGTATTTAAAAACAAGCGTGCTGAAGACTTAAGCGCCCACTTAATGAAGGGCCTACTTGAACGTAACCCAGCGGTTGATCCTGCATCAATTGATGATATTTATTGGGGTTGTGTACAACAAACTTTAGAGCAAGGCTTTAACGTTGCTCGTAACGCATCATTACTTGCAGGTATTCCACACTCAGTACCTGCAACTACGGTTAACCGCTTATGTGGCTCATCTATGCAAGCATTGCATGATGCGGCCCGTGCAATTATGACTGGCGCTGGCGATACTTACCTTATTGGTGGTGTTGAGCACATGGGTCACGTGCCTATGACTCACGGTAATGACTTTCACCCAGGCTTAGCAACATCAATTGCACAAGCGTCTGGTTCAATGGGTTTAACTGCAGAGTACCTAGCAACGATTCACGGCATTAGCCGTCAGCAGCAAGATGAATTTGCTTACCGTTCACACCAACGTGCACATGCAGCCACTGTTGAAGGCCGCTTCCGCCGCGAAATCCTCGCAATGGAAGGTCACGATGCTGATGGCTCATTAATCTTAGTTGAAGATGACGAAGTAATTCGCCCAGAAACAACCGTAGAAGGCCTATCTCAGCTTCGCCCTGTGTTTAATCCTGCATCGGGTTCAGTAACAGCGGGAACTTCTTCAGCGCTATCTGACGGCGCATCAGCAATGCTAGTAATGAGCGAAGAAAAAGCTAAAGCTCTTGGCCTACCAATTCGTGCGCGAGTAAAAGCGATGGCGGTTGCGGGTTGTGATCCATCAATCATGGGTTACGGCCCAGTACCAGCGAGTAAAAAAGCATTAGCGCAAGCCGGTATCACTATTGATGACATCGACGTTGCTGAGCTTAATGAAGCATTCGCAGCACAATCACTACCCGTTTTAAAAGACCTAGGCCTTGCAGATGTAGTTGACGAAAAAGTGAATCTAAATGGCGGCGCAATCGCCCTTGGTCACCCACTTGGTTGTTCAGGCTCGCGCATTAGCACGTCACTGATCCACCTAATGGAAGACAAAAACGCAAAATATGGTTTAGCAACTATGTGTATTGGTTTAGGCCAAGGCATCGCAACTGTATTTGAACGTGTACAAGACTAATTAGCTTATACACGTAACCAACTCTTGGTGATAAAAAGCCGCATTGATTTATAAATCAATGCGGCTTTTTTATATGCTGTGCTTTGTAGCTTAAAAAGCATAACTGAAGTGACTTTATTTATTGCAGCGAGGTCGTTAAACTAGCAACCTTAAATTAATCGTTAAGCGCCATTAAATATAGGTCACCTCCATGAGTTTTGATAACCCCGATCACCAATTAGACGCCATCGGCCTACGTTGCCCAGAGCCTGTCATGATGATCCGCGGTGCAGTGCGCAAAATGGCAGAAGGCGAAACCTTACTAATCATCGCCGACGACCCCTCAACCACCCGCGACATCCCCAGCTTCTGCACCTTCATGGATCACACCCTACTCGCCAAAGAAGTTGACGCCGTGCCGTATCGGTATTTAGTGAAGAAAGGGCTGTAGCTTACAGCTCTCACTTCTTGGTTATCGTCACTTTCGGTTCATCGTAATTACGATAGTCGATGCTAACGATGTAGCTGCCTTTAATTGCTGGGGTGAAGCTAAAGTAATTATAGATGGTATTACAGTCGGCGGTGGCGGCTTGGCCGAGTATTAATGATTGTCCTGCGGGTGCGGCTTCACTGTAACCACAATTGTAGCCTTCGCTAAAGTCGGCATCGGCAATTTTAAATTCGTATACTTTACCCGGTGTTGAAAACTTCACATTGGCTTGGTAAATCGCGGGGGCAACTTGCTCAAACTGATATTGTGGCTCTGCGTCCCACAAGGTGAAATCACCGCGTAAGTACATGGTTTTGTCTAGCTCTTTACTAGGTAATACATCATCAATACTTGGGAGTTGGACCTGACTCGAACATGCGGTTAATAAGCTAACTACCGCAAGCGTTAAAATACGTTTCATAGGTTAACCTCTTATACAAAAAAGCCAGCATAGCTGCTGGCTTTTTAAGCTAGGCTGAACTTACTTCTGTAGTACAGAAATATCAGCAATATCTAAAAATAAGCTACTTAATTGGCTGAGTAAGGCTAAACGATTTTGCTTAACCGCTTCATCATCTGCCATCACCATGACATTATCAAAGAAGTTATCAACACTTTCGCGGATACCCGCTAATTGCGCTAATGCTTCTTGGTAATCGCCTGCGGCATATAATGGGGCAAGCTCAGTTGCGAACTTAGCAACCTGTGAAGCAAGTACTTTTTCAGCATCATCACTTAGTAAGCTCTCATCGACCTTACCTTGGCTTGTAATGTCATTCTTAGCCAATATGTTACTTACGCGCTTATTCGCTGCTGCAAGTGCTTCTGCGGCGTCTAATGTACGGAAGTGACTTACCGCTTTAACTCGGCGGTCAAAATCAACAGGTTTAGTTGGGCGACGTGCCAGTACCGCTTGAATAACATCGACTTGAATACCTTCATCTTGATACCAAGCGCGGAAGCGACCAAGCATAAACTCAAACACATCTGTCGACACATTTAAGTTAGTTAGCTTTTCAGCAAATAAACTTTGTGATTTAGCAACTAAGTCTAAGATATCTAATGGCAGCTCTTTCTCTACCATGATACGTAACGCACCAATCGCTGCACGACGAAGTGCAAACGGGTCTTTATCGCCTTTTGGTGCTTGGCCAATTCCAAAGATACCCACGAGCGTGTCAAACTTATCTGCGATGGCAACCGCACAACTGATTAAGTTTGTTGGTAAGCTGTCGCCTGCAAAGCGCGGCATATATTGCTCATTTTGTGCAATTGCTACGTCTTCTGCTTCACCGTCATGGCGCGCGTAATGCATGCCCATAACACCTTGAACGTCAGTAAACTCCATCACCATTTCGGTCATTAAGTCTGTTTTACTTAGTAAGCCGGCGCGCTCTGCCAGTGCTTTATCTGCACCTAGTTGCTCAGCAATGTAACCTGCAAGTGCAGCAATACGCTCTGACTTATCTTTCAACGTACCCAGCTGTTTTTGGAATAGTACGCTATCTAGTGACTCTAAGCGGCTTTCTAGTGTTTTCTTTTTGTCTGTTTCAAAGAAGAACTGCGCATCCGCTAAACGTGGGCGCACTACTTTTTCGTTACCCGCAATAACAACACTTGGGTTTTTGCTTTCAATGTTTGAAACAAACAAAAACTTGTTAAGTAGCTTGCCATCTTGATCTAGTAGCGGGAAGTATTTTTGGTCGTCTTTCATGGTGTAGATCAGCGCTTCTGCTGGTACATCTAAAAACGCTTCTTCGAAAGTGGCGGTCAATGTAACTGGCCATTCAACTAAAGAAGTTACTTCTTCCAGTAAATCTTCATCCATAGCAACCACCGCATTAACGGCTTTTGCTGCTGCTTCAATTTGGCTACGAATTTGTGCTTTACGTTCCTCGTAATCGGCAACAACGTGTGCAGATTTAAGCACGTCAAAAACTTCATCAGCATGGTTAATGCTAATTTTTTCTGGATGATGAAAACGGTGCCCTTGAAGCTGGTTACTTATTGCTTTACCTAGCACCTCGCCTTCTATTAGCTTATCGCCAAACAAAATAGTGGCAGTATGTACCGGGCGAATAAATTGTGTTTTATTCGCGCCCCAACGCATTGGTTTTGGGATCGGTAATTTTGCTAGCGCTTTATTTACTACATCATTCAATAAAGCAGTGGTTTCTTTACCTGCCACTTTAGCTATGTGTAATAACCATGCGCCTTTATCTGTTTCAAGTGTTTGTGCTTCACTTACGTCGATTCCACAGCCTCGTGCCCAACCCATAGCCGCTTTAGTTGGATTACCTTCGCTGTCAAATGCAGCTTTGGTTGCAGGGCCACGTTTTTCAACTTCTTTATCTTGTTGCTTAGCTTCAAGCGCTGTGACTTGTAAACCTAAACGACGTGGAGATGCATACCACTTCACACCTTGGTGAGCTAACTCTAAGCTATCAAGTTCAGTTGTTAGATTTTCTGCAAATGCTTCTGCTAATTTGCGCAGCGCTTTTGGTGGCAGCTCTTCTGTGCCAATTTCTACTAATAAGTTTTGTGCTGACATGGTTAATCCTTACAAAGCGGGAAGCCAAGCGCTTCGCGTGCATCATAATAACTTTGTGCACATGCTTTAGATAATGCACGAACACGTAATATATAACGTTGACGTTCTGTCACTGAAATTGCGTGACGCGCATCAAGTAAGTTAAAAGCGTGCGATGCTTTCATTACTTGCTCGTAGGCAGGTAATGGTAAGCCAGCTTCAATTAGCTTTTGGCTCTCGGCTTCACATTTATCAAACTGTGCAAATAAGTCTGCAACGTTTGCGTGTTCAAAGTTATAAGTTGATTGCTCTACTTCGTTTTGATGGAATACATCACCATAGGTAACGCGCCCCATTGGACCATCTGCCCATACCAGATCGTAAATACTATCTACGCCCTGAATATACATAGCTAAGCGCTCAAGGCCATAAGTAATTTCACCAGTGACTGGTGAACACTCTAAGCCACCGACTTGTTGGAAGTAAGTAAACTGTGTTACTTCCATGCCGTTTAACCAAATCTCCCAGCCTAGGCCCCATGCACCTAATGTAGGTGATTCCCAGTTGTCTTCTACGAAGCGCACTTCATCAGTTAACGTATCTATGCCTACAGCTGCTAAAGAGCCTAAGTAAAGCTCTTGGATATTCTCTGGTGATGGCTTTAATACTACTTGAAATTGGTAGTAATGTTGCAAGCGGTTAGGGTTTTCACCATAACGGCCATCTGTAGGACGGCGACACGGTTGTACGTATGCGCTAGACATTGGCTCAGGACCAATAGACTTTAAGAATGTTTGTGGGTGAAATGTACCCGCGCCAACTTCCATATCGAGTGGCTGAATAATGACACAACCTTGCTGTGCCCAGTAATCCTGTAAAGCCAGGATCAAACCTTGAAAGGTTTTAACGTCATATTTTTGCATATTTGGCTTTTAGTATCTGCTGTGATGTAGCGTGAAAATTACCCTCAGTATACCTTGTGCGTAGTCATGTTTTAAGCAGTTTGTGCAATTGCAGCCAATAAAAAAGGAGCCAATTGGCTCCTTTTTTAAATTATTACTCGCAATTAAACATCTAGGTTAACTACGCGTAGTGCATTTGTTTCGATAAACTCACGACGTGGCTCTACTTGGTCACCCATCAATGTTGCAAACAACTGGTCAGCGCCAACGGCATCTTCAATGGTTACTTGCAGCATACGACGAGCATCAGGGTCCATTGTAGTTTCCCACAGTTGATTAGGGTTCATTTCGCCTAGTCCTTTATAGCGTTGGATATAGATCCCGCGTTTAGACTCTGCAATCAACCAATCCAATGCATCCACAAAGTTATCAACAGCTTTTGTTTTTTCACCACGTTGGATATATGCACCTTCAGAGATGATATTTGCAATATTTTTACCTGTTACTGCAATACGTTGGTAATCTCTTGAAGTGATAAAGTCATAATGTAATACATGCGCTTTATCCACACCATGCTGACGAATATTCACAACCGGATAATATAAATTACGCTCAGTATCGTGTTCAGTACCGGCATGGAAAATCGTTGCATCTTCATCACGCTCAATTAAGTCATCAACAAGCTCTTTGGTCCAGGCAATGACTTTTTCTTCATCAGCAAGATGCTCAGCTTTAAGCTCACTTTGGTAAATCAAACGATTCATAACCGTGTTCGGATATTTACGTTTTAAGCGCTCAATTACTTTAACGGTATTTTGGTAATCGTGAACAATACTTTCAAGTGCTTCACCTTCAAGTGCTGATGCATCAGCACTGGTGTAAAGTGCTGCACCATTTAGTGCTAACGATGTTAAGTAATCAACTAATGCTGGATCATCTTTAATGTATCGTTCTTGTTTGCCTTTTTTCACTTTATAAAGTGGCGGCTGAGCAATGTAAATATAGCCACGTTCAACAATTTCTGGCATTTGACGATAGAAGAATGTCAGTAGTAAAGTACGAATATGAGAACCATCCACGTCAGCATCGGTCATGATAATGATGCGGTGATAACGTAATTTCTCAGGGTTATATTCGTCACGACCAATACCACAACCTAATGCGGTGATCAGTGTCGCTACTTCTTGCGAAGATAACATTTTATCAAAACGTGCTTTTTCTACGTTTAAGATTTTACCTTTAAGCGGAAGAATCGCCTGATTCTTACGGTTACGACCCTGCTTGGCTGAACCGCCAGCTGAGTCACCCTCCACTATATATAGTTCAGATTGTGCTGGGTCTTTCTCTTGGCAATCAGCCAGTTTACCTGGTAAACCTGCTAAATCCATTGCGCCTTTTCGGCGAGTCATTTCACGTGCTTTACGTGCAGCTTCACGCGCACGAGCTGCATCAATAATTTTACCAACAACGATTTTTGCGTCCATTGGGTTTTCTAATAAAAACTCAGTGAACTTTTCAGCCATAGCTTGTTCAACCGCAGACTTAACTTCACTCGATACTAGTTTATCTTTGGTTTGCGATGAGAATTTTGGATCAGGAACTTTAACACTAACAACTGCAGTTAAGCCTTCACGAGCATCATCACCCGTCGCATTACTGGTCGTTTTAGCTTTCTTGTTAAAGCCTTCTTTTTCCATATAGTTATTAAGTGTACGCGTTAATGCAGATCTAAAACCAGCTAAGTGCGTACCACCATCACGTTGTGGAATGTTATTTGTGAAACAGTAAATATTTTCTTGGAATGCATCATTCCACTGCATAGATACTTCAACGCTAATACCATCTTCTTCACGTTCGTGAGTAAAATGGAATACCCCTTTGTGAACTGGGTTTTTATTACGATTTAGATATTCAACAAACGCTTGAATACCGCCTTCGTATTTGAAGTGATCAGATTTATTTTCTTCTCGCTCATCCGTTAAGATGATGCTCACACCAGAATTCAAGAATGATAATTCGCGTAAACGTTTAGCTAAAATATCATAATGGAAATCTAAGTTAGTGAAAGTCTCAGCACTTGGCCAAAAACGTAACTCAGTACCTGAGCTATCAGCATCACCAATAACGGCTAATGGCGCATCTGGTACACCCATAGTGTACGTTTGCTCATGGAGCTTGCCTTCTCGGCGAATAGTTAGTTTTAGTTTTTCTGATAGTGCATTTACAACAGAAACACCAACACCGTGTAAGCCACCTGATACTTTATAAGAGTTATCATCAAACTTACCACCGGCATGGAGTACCGTCATGATAACTTCAGCTGCAGATACACCTTCTTCTTCATGGATTGAAGTTGGAATACCACGACCGTTATCTCGAACAGAGACTGAACCGTCTAAATGAATTGTGACAAAGATGTCATCACAGTGGCCAGCTAAGGCTTCATCAATAGAGTTATCAACGACCTCAAACACCATGTGGTGTAAGCCTGTGCCATCATCGGTGTCCCCTATATACATTCCAGGACGCTTTCTTACTGCGTCTAATCCTTTTAGTACTTTAATACTCGACGAATCGTAATTCTCAGACATGGTTAATCCCACTTATCTTGTTATTAGGTTGCCATGTTTCACGTGGAACATTTGTAGTTCTCGTTGCATGGGTTCCACCACAGCAGAAATACTTTCAGACTCAATTGCAGAGATAAAAATTTGAGAGTTACAGTGCGACAATAATTGCCCAACCTTCTCTTTTGTATCTTCTCCAAGTTCTGAAGGTAAATCATCTATTAGCAATATAGATTGCTTTTCAGTCTCTGACTCAATCAAACTATTTTGCGTTACTTTTAACGCATAAAGCAATAGCTTCAATTGACCGCGAGAAAATGTATTTTCAACACTATTCCCAGAGACACTAAAATTAAAATCGGCCTTATGTGGGCCTTTACTTGTAAAACCTTGGCGGCTATCGCGTTCAAAGTTTTGCTCAAGGGCATCGCTTAAAGACTCAGTCTCTTTCCAGCCAGCTTGATAATTTATTTCTAAATCGCTTATAAGCGTTAAGTCTGCACACATTTTATCAAAAAACTGCTGTTTAAACCTACTTATATACGCAATTCTTAAAGTATTTATTTGTTCTGCCAGTCTAACAAATTCTTTATCCCAAAACCTAATTTGGTCAAAATAATTTCTAGGTTTACTTTTCAATAATGCATTTCGTTGCTTGAGTACTTTATTGAATGATTGCCACAAATAAAAGAAGTCTTGTTCCACGTGGAACAATCCCAAATCTAAAAATTTACGACGTTCTTTTGGGCCACCAAAAAATAACGAATAGCTCTCAGGCGTAATAACCTGAACAGGCATGAGTTGTGCGAGATCAGAGACTCTACGGCTAGTTTTCCCTTGGATCTTGAGCTCTGTATCTCCATTTAAGCTTTTGCTGATACCGATAGGTATAGACAAGTTATAAAGCGCTTTACGACCATGAATCGTAAACTTACTTTGCTGGTGCTTAATAATGCTTTTGTGCTTTGGAGTGCGAAATGATTTGCCATGAGAAAGATAATAAATAGCCTCTAAAAGGCTGGTTTTTCCGCTGCCATTTTCACCGTAAATTACATTAATACCGTTTATAGGCTCTAATGTAAGCGCCTCAATATTTCTAAAATCATTGAGGCTTAAATGACTTAAACTCATAGAACCTTATAAGCGCATTGGCATAACAACGTACATGGCTTCTTCGTCACCTGCACCTTCAATTAATGCACTACTATTTGAATCTGCAAGAGTAAATAAAACATCTTCAGTTTTCAGTGTATTTAACACATCAAGCACATAAGAAACGTTAAAACCAATTTCTAAGTCATCGCCTTGGTAATTTACCTCAACCACTTCTTCAGCTTGTTCTTGCTCAGGGTTATTAGCGGTAATTTTTAACAAGCCATTCGATAAATTTAAGCGAACGCCTCTAAACTTTTCGTTTGATAGAATAGATACACGTTGAAACGCACTGCGCAACCATTCACGATTTGCGGTAATAACTTTATCACCACCACGCGGTAATACTCGACGGTAATCAGGAAAACGACCATCAACCAGTTTGCTGGTAAAAGTAAACTCAGTATCAATAATTCGAATATGGTTAGCACCAAATTGAATCGTTACCAGTTCTTCGTCGGCAACCATAAGGCGCATAATTTCTTGCACACCTTTTCGAGGGATAATTAACTGACGCTGGGTATTTAATGATTGCCCAAGTTGTTTCTGTGCAATCGCTAAACGGTGACCATCTGTTGCGACTGTTTTAATATCAGCATTATCAACTTCAAACGACATACCATTTAAGTAATAACGCACGTCTTGGTTAGCCATTGAAAAGTGTGTGCTTTCTAACAGCTTTCGTAATTCTAATCGGGTTAACTGAAACTCAACTTCACCATCCCACTGCTCTAAATTAGGAAAATCTTCAGCTGCAAGTGTTGTTAATGAAAAGCGGCTTTTGCCACTCGTTAACAGCAGTTGATGATCTTGGCTTGATAAAGTTAACTCACAGCCATCGGGTAAACTTTTACAAATATCGAGCAATTTTTTGGCTGGTAAGGTTAGCTTTGTATCTTCAACATCGTCACCAACAAAGACGTTCGCGACTAGCTCAATTTCAAGATCAGTACCTGTCATGGCCAATTGACCATCAACGACCTCTAACAACACGTTAGATAAAATCGGCAAAGTGTGCTTGCGTTCAATCGCACCCGACACTTGCACTAAAGGTTTTAAAAATTGATCTCTTGGTATGGTTATTTGCATAATAAAGTCAGCCTTAAGATGACAATGTTCTTATTAGGTTTTGATAATCTTCTTTCACTTCGTGGCTTTCATCACGTAGTGATTTAACTTTGCGACACGCATGTAATACGGTAGTGTGGTCACGACCACCAAACGCGTCACCAATTTCAGGTAAACTGTGATTAGTGAGCTCTTTTGATAATGCCATAGCAACTTGACGTGGCCTTGCTATAGAGCGACTACGACGTTTAGAAAGTAAATCTGATACGCGAATACGGTAATACTCAGCAACAGTACGCTGAATATTATCAATAGTGACTAGCTTATCTTGCAAAGCAAGTAAGTCACGTAGTGCTTCTTTTACAAAGTCGATTGAAATTGGCCGGCCAGTAAAATTAGCGTTGGCAATAACACGGTTCAGTGCGCCTTCTAACTCACGTACATTTGAACGTAGTTTTTTCGCAATAAAAAACGCCACTTCGTGCGGTAAATTAATTTTACTCTGCTGCGCTTTTTTCATCAAAATAGCAACTCGCGTTTCAAGCTCAGGCGGCTCAATAGCAATGGTTAAACCCCAGCCAAAACGTGATTTAAGGCGGTCTTCAACCCCTTCTATCTCTTTTGGATAACGATCTGAAGTTAAAATAATTTGTTGGTTACCTTCAAGTAATGCATTGAAAGTATGGAAGAATTCTTCTTGCGAACGTTCTTTATTAGCAAAGAATTGAATGTCATCAATCATTAATGCATCTACGCTGCGGTAATAGCGTTTAAATTCTTCTATGGCGTTATTTTGCAGCGCCTTAACCATATCCTGTACAAAACGCTCTGAATGCATATACACGATTTTAGCATCGGGCTTATTCGCCATAATGCCATTACCTACGGCATGTAATAAGTGCGTTTTACCTAAGCCAGTACCACCATATATAAATACAGGGTTAAATGCTGCACCTGGGTTATCTGCAACCTGTGTTGCCGCCGCTTTTGCTAATTGATTTGATTTACCCTCGACAAAACTATCAAAAGTATAATTTTCTTTGATGTTTGATTTGTAACCAGACTTAGGTGCAGGCTCCACGACAGGCTTAACTGCTTTTGGTTGCTGTTTAGCCGCAGGCTGATTTACAGGCGCAGCTGTACTTTCAGCGACCGGTGCTGCCATTTGTGTATTAAGAATTGGTTTACTGCCAACATCAAAGCGTAACTCTGGCGCTTCATCTTTACAGATCTCAACCAATAGTTCATTAATGCGATTTAGGTACTTTTCTCTAACCCAGTCAAGTACAAAGCGGTTAGGCGCATAAATAGTCAGGGTATCTTCGGTACTTTCTGCTTGTAGTGGTCTTACCCACATACTGAACTGCTGCGAAGGCAGTTCATCTTGCAATACATATAAACAACTTTGCCAAACCGACAGATACACAGTTAAACTCCCAAAGATTTAGTTTTTATTCCCGGTCACCTTTAGTGACCAAAAATAATACTTATATTACTATTATTTAGGCAATTTATTAACCCAAGACCGAGTATTATGAAGGTACTTTATCCACAAGTACAAGATTGATTTTTTTGAAAAATATGATCTCGGCAACAAAAAACAGTAACAAGTTGATTTTTAACAAATAATAAATTTAACGCTAATGACTGATCATAACAAAAAAGACACCAGATCGCGATTGAAATATATGATCTAATTTACTTACCCCAAGCTTTTATGCACTTTTTATACAGAGGCTGTGGAAAACTCTATATTAATGATGATCCTACATGATCCCGTAAAAGGATCCTTTATAATTAAAGTGTTTGCGCTGTAATTATGATTGACTTTTGCTGCCTTCCTCTATAATATCTCGCGCTCGCAATGGCACCTGTGCCAGGATCGCGACCTGCATAGGATGTTTTAACCTTTAACCGATCGGATGGAATTGTTATGAAAAGAACTTTTCAACCTAGCGTTTTAAAACGCAAACGTGCTCACGGTTTCCGTGCTCGCATGGCAACTGTAAATGGCCGTAAAGTATTAGCTCGTCGCCGCGCTAAAGGCCGTAAAGTTCTTTCTGCTTAATATATAAGTGGAAGACTTTAACTTTGGCAGGGAGTTACGTCTGTTAACTCCCTCGCATTACTCTCGCATATTTAATGAACCCGCTCGGGCTGCAACTCCTTTCTTTACCTTATTAGCAAAACCTAATGACCAAGCAAAACCTCGCTTAGGCCTTACTGTTGCTAAAAAACGAGTTAAAAAAGCCTGCCAACGTAACCGAATTAAACGTCTTGCTCGCGAAAGTTTTCGTTTAAATCAGCACACCATTGATAATATCGATATTGTGTTAATGGTTAAAAGTGGTATTGATGAACAGTCAAACGAAGAGCTCACTAAACAATTAACGAAATTGTGGCGCAAAATTAATGAACGCTGCAAACCTGGCGCACCTAAGCCTCCACCATTTAAAAAACGCCCTAACAAATCGGCTAAATCCAATAAACAAAGCCAATAGCAATAGAATTATAGGGTTAATTAAGGTATCTTTAGCTCACCTTTTAATCATGCATTTAAAATTCCGCTTTGGGTGTTTAAATTCATGGTATCAACCCACTAAACCGACACAGAGGATAGACCATCATGAGGTTACTTAAACCACTTGTTGCTTTTCCAAAGTTCTGTTTAGTGTTATTAATTCGCGGTTATCAAAAGTGGATTAGCCCACTGTTAGGTCCGCATTGTCGTTTTAATCCCACTTGCTCAAGTTATGCTATTCAAGCAATTAATTTGCACGGATCAGTAAAAGGCAGTTGGTTAGCGCTCAAACGCATATTAAAATGTCACCCTTTACATTCAGGCGGAGACGACCCCGTACCTGAAAAAACAACCCATATTAACCACCAACACGAGAAATAAGAGCTGTTATGGAATCGCAACGCACGTTTTTATTCATCGGTTTGATGCTTGTATCGTTTTTATTGTTCCAAGAATGGAATAACGACTACAACGCACCAAAAGCCGATCCTAGTGCCAACACACAAACACTACAATCTAACTCACTTGATTCGGATGATTATGTACCTTCATCTACAGATGGTGACTTACCAACTGCAGCAACCAGTGCAAAACGTTCAGTAATCGATATTACAACTGACGTATTCACAGTTAAAATTGATACCCGCGGTGGTGATATTGTTGAATCAGACCTACTCCAATACGAAGAAGTAAAAGGTGAAGAAACACCATTTATGCTTTTAGGTGAGTTTGATGGTAATCAATACTTCTCACAAAGTGGCTTAATTGGTTTAAATGGCCCTGATGCATCAGCAAATGGCCGCCCTGTTTATAGCACTGAGCAAAAAAGCTATACAATGAATGGTGATGAGCTTCGTGTTCCTTTAACGTTTACTGATAGTAAAGGTGTTACGTTTACTAAAACCTATGTATTCAAAAAAGGCCAATACGACGTTGCTCTAGAATACACTGTAAACAACACTACTGCTGAGCCAATTCAAGTGCAGCTTTACACGCAAATAAAGCGTACAGTGCAAGAAAAAGGCAGCTTAGTTGACCAAAACTACCTAGGTGCTGCTTACGGCTCTAGCGAAGAGAAATATGAAAAGTACAGCTTTTCAGACATGGCTGATAAAAACCTTAACATTAATACCCAAGGTGGTTATGTTGCCTTTATTCAGCATTACTTTGTTAGTGCTTGGGTACCTGTACAAGAACAACAAAACACCCTTTACAGTTTAATCGCATCAGGTAATGCTGCAATCATAGGTACTAAAGGTGAGCCAGTAAATGTTCAAGCTAACCAACAAACTACAATTGGTGCAACGTACTACATGGGACCGAAAGAGTCTGATACATTAGAAGCGATTCACCCTAACCTAGATTTAACTGTAGATTACGGTTGGTTATGGTTTATCTCACAACCACTATTTGTATTGCTAAAATGGTTGTACGGTATTTTAGGTAACTGGGGTCTGGCGATTATTGCCATTACTATTATTGTTAAGTCATTAATGTACCCGCTGACTAAAGCACAATACACCTCAATGGCGAAGATGCGTGCGCTGCAACCTAAAATGGCTGCACTTAAAGAAAAGTATGGTGATGACCGTCAGAAGTTCGGCCAAGCAACCATGGAAATGTATCGCAAAGAGAAAGTAAACCCAATGGGTGGTTGTTTCCCTATTTTGCTACAAATGCCTATTTTCTTAGCCTTGTTCTATGTATTCTTAGAATCAACAGAATTACGCCATGCAGAGTTCTACCTTTGGTTAACTGACTTATCAGCAATGGACCCATACTACGTATTACCAGTTTTATTTGGTTTAAGTATGTTCATCACGCAAAAGCTACAGCCGATGACAGTGACTGATCCGATGCAACAAAAGATGATGACCTTTATGCCGGTTATCTTCTCTGTGTTCTTCTTATGGTTCCCATCTGGTTTAGTACTTTACTGGTTAGTGTCTAACCTTATTTCAATCGCGCAAATGCTCTATATTTACCGCGGGATGGAAAAGCAAGGAATAAAAGTAAGAGGCTAACTTAGCCATTACTTATACAAAGGCGACTTAGGTCGCCTTTTTTATTGCCTGTTTTTCACCACAGCTATTCGCTACAAATAAATCCATAGGTTACAATACGCACATATCGTTATTCATTTAGTTGGCAAATTATTAGCATGATCAATCAAGATACAATTGCAGCCCAAGCAACCGCGCCAGGACGTGGTGGTGTAGGTATTATTCGCGTTTCAGGTAGCTTAGCAAAAAGTGTTGCAGAGCAAATTATTGGTCGTTGCCCTAAAGTACGCTATGCCGACTATGTGCCGTTTAACAGCCTTGCAGGTAAACAGCTTGATCAAGGTATTGCTATTTTCTTTGCGGGCCCTAACTCATTTACTGGCGAAGATGTACTTGAGTTACAAGGCCACGGCGGCCCAGTAGTGCTAGATATGCTATTAAAAGAAATAAGCCAAATAGACGGCGTACGACTTGCCAAGCCGGGTGAATTTTCAGAACGTGCCTTTATGAACGATAAAATGGATTTAACTCAAGCTGAGGCCATTGCTGATTTAATAAATGCAACCAGTGAACAAGCAGCTAAAAGCGCCTTACAATCACTTCAAGGTGAATTTTCAAAGCATATTGAGACGCTAGTAGAAAAAGTAATTCACCTGCGTATGTATGTTGAAGCGGCCATTGATTTTCCTGATGAAGAAATCGATTTTCTATCCGACGGTAAAGTTGCAGGTGATTTAAACGCAATAATAGAGCAGCTTTACAATGTCACTAATCAAGCCAAGCAAGGCAGCATTATGCGCGAAGGTATGCGTGTTGTTATTGCTGGGCGCCCTAATGCAGGTAAATCAAGCTTACTTAATGCCTTAGCAGGTAGAGAAGCCGCCATTGTAACTGAAATTGCCGGCACAACGCGTGACGTACTGCGAGAACATATTCATATTGATGGTATGCCGCTACATATTATTGACACCGCCGGCCTACGTGAAAGCCCAGACCGAGTCGAACAAATCGGTATTGAGCGTGCCTGGGATGAAATAAACCAAGCTGATCGGGTGCTATTTATGCTCGACGGTACAGACACTACAGACACCGACCCTCACGCTATTTGGCCGGAGTTTATGGCTAAACTACCCGAAGGTATGGGAGTGACTGTGATCCGAAATAAAGCGGATTTATCAGGTGATGAAGTCGGTATGAGTGAAAACCAGCAATATCCGGTGATAAGTTTAAGTGCTAAAAATGCTGACGGTATAGAGTTAGTTCGTACTCACTTAAAGGCCTGTATAGGCTTTGATGGCGCAACGGAAGGTGGTTTTATGGCACGCCGTCGTCATTTAGATGCATTAGACAATGCCGCCCATCATTTGCATACAGGTAAAGACCAATTAGAGATGCACATTGCAGGTGAAATTCTGGCAGAAGAGCTGCGTTTAACACAGCACTACCTCAATGAAATTACCGGCGAATTTACCTCAGATGATTTGCTCGGCAAGATATTTAGCTCGTTTTGTATTGGTAAATAACAATTACCACTAAGTAACTCACCGGCGAGGGCCCAGCCCTCCCTTTCATTAGATCTTTCATATTAAAATAACCTATCTTATTAACAATTCTTCACTAATAAACAGACTTTGCTTCTAGTATATCTAATTTGCATCACATATGATGAAATTAGCTCAATCTGCGCTAATATTAGGTTAAATATCCAAGTTATTTTAAAATAACTTGGATATTTAAATCATATCTTATTGCGACTCTTTACAGGATTAAGGTTTACCAATGGAAATTGCAAAACAAGACATTGCCGCTATTGTTGAAATTTCAGGGCAAACATGGGTTATCACCATCAATGGTCAGTGGATTCCCGCTGAAGAAGTCACTTCCTCTGTTGAAGATATAAACATAGAATTGTTAGATCCTGACGACATTAGTTTAGAGTCTAATCAACCTGTAGTGCAAATAAATGGCCAATGGTTGACTATTCCAAGCAATGTTATTAGCTCAATGCCCACTACCACCTTAGTCAATAATAATTCGCAAGATAATAACCAAGCAAATAGCTCACCAGAACAACAGCAAGGCTTTAGCTTTTTTTTCCAATGGTTACAGCGCGATGGCAATGAAGAGATAGCGGAGTCAGGATACGATACCACTGGCAGCACAAATCAAGATTTTGAAAGTAATCCTAATAGCGCAAATAGTAATAATGACGAAGACCCAGTTATACCTAATCCAATTTTAACAATAAATATTGAGGATGGAGGTGATGAGTGGGTAAATCAATTTGAGTCTCCAGTGACTGATTTATTTGGTTCAGCTCAATATATGAGCAATGGGCAAAGCTTAACGGTTACATTAACAGATATAGAAGGTAAACAGCTTTCATTTATTACAACTGCGCAAAATCAAGCGTGGTCTATTAATGATGTAAACTTAAATGAGCTCGCGGAAGGCTTATTAAACGCCGATATAAAGCCTAGTGATCTAACGATTAATTACGAATCTAGTCAAGATACGAGTGTTAAGGACACCATTGCTGAAATATCGTTAAACATAGAAAAGACAGATGGAGTTAACGATAATCAAAACCCTACCACTTCATTTTTTGGTGAGGTTGTTGATATTCAAGATAACCAGCCTATTACCTTAAGAATATTAACTCCCGATGGCGATACAATAAGTTCTTTCGATACCACTGTCATAGATGGTGCATGGCTTATTGAAAATGTTGACACATCAACACTTTCAGACGGCAGCTACTTAGTCTCAGTATCAAGTATAGATTTAGCTGGAAACCCAGCATCAGCAGAACGCTTCTTATTCCAAGATGAAACAATAGGGATAACCGTAGAAGTTATTGAAAACTGCACCTCTGACGGCGAAACCTTTGATATTGTAGGTACTGTAACCGACGTCGAAGATGGTAATATCGTCAACCTCACACTCCGTGATACTAATAATGTCGAAAAAACATTCCAAGTAACTGTGCAAAATGGCTTTTACGCTCTACTTGATGTCGATATGTCAGGCTTTGCCGACGGTCAAATTGATGTTACAGCCACAGTTTCTGACTTTTCAGACAACCAGGCTTCTGCAACCACTGATTATATCTACGATACCCTCGCACTTATCACCATTGATATCGAAGGCACTGATGATAATGTACTCAATGCCGAAGAGGATAACTCCGTTGCCATCTCGGGCACCGCTGTAGGCGTTGAGGATGGACAAACCGTCTATATCACTCTTACCGACGACGCAGGTAACATCCTTGAATTAACCTCAACCGTTAATAACGAAACGTGGCAAGTTGATGATGTTGACCTCTCAAGCTTTAACAATGGCACAATAACCGCTTCTGCAACCACCAAAGACACTAATTGTAATACCGCCACAGATACCGATACTGTTGAACACGATAAGCTAGCAAGTATTACCGTAGAAGTTATTGAAAACTGCACCTCTGACGGCGAAACCTTTGATATTGTAGGTACTGTAACCGACGTCGAAGATGGTAATATCGTCAACCTCACACTCCGTGATACTAATAATGTCGAAAAAACATTCCAAGTAACTGTGCAAAATGGCTTTTACGCTCTACTTGATGTCGATATGTCAGGCTTTGCCGACGGTCAAATTGATGTTACAGCCACAGTTTCTGACTTTTCAGACAACCAGGCTTCTGCAACCACTGATTATATCTACGATACCCTCGCACTTATCACCATTGATATCGAAGGCACTGATGATAATGTACTCAATGCCGAAGAGGATAACTCCGTTGCCATCTCGGGCACCGCTGTAGGCGTTGAGGATGGACAAACCGTCTATATCACTCTTACCGACGACGCAGGTAACATCCTTGAATTAACCTCAACCGTTAATAACGAAACGTGGCAAGTTGATGATGTTGACCTCTCAAGCTTTAACAATGGCACAATAACCGCTTCTGCAACCACCAAAGACACTAATTGTAATACCGCCACAGATACCGATACTGTTGAACACGATAAGCTGGCAAGTATTACCGTAGAAGTTATTGAAAACTGCACCTCTGACGGGGAAACCTTTGATATTGTCGGCACTGTAACCGACGTCGAAGATGGTCAAACGGTGGATATTCTATTACGAGATAGCAATAATCTTAGTAAGACACTACAAGCCACTGTAGTCAATGGTACTTATTCCCTCATAGATATTGATATGGCTGGGTTTGCAGATGGGAATATAGAAGTTACTGTATCGGTTAATGATGTAGCAGGAAACCTAGCAAGTGCCAATACAAGTTATATATACGACTCATTAGCTGAACTAACGATTAGCATTAATGATACTGAAGATAATGTCATCAATGCCATCGAAGATGATAATGTGGTTATATCTGGAACAGCAGTAGGGATTGAAAATGGCCAACCCGTTTATATCACGCTAACTGATGAAAATGGCAATTCAATTGAGGTTACAGCCACCGTTAGTAATGAAACATGGCAATTAAATAACGTTGATATCTCAGCTCTCGATAATGGCACTATAACCGCATCTGCAACAAGTAAAGATTTAAATTGCAATTCAGCATCCGCTGAAGATGCTGCACTACACGATAAAATAGCAGAAATCACCTTAACAACAACGACGACACCTGCAGAACAGGGCTTATTATATAGCTTTACCGGCACCACGACAGATATTGAAGATGGTAATAATGTATTAATAACATTGACCGACAGAAATGGTCAAAGCCAAGTCCTCTCTGCCGTTATTATCGATGGAGTGTATAGTGTTGAAAATATCTCCATAACCCTAGCCGATGGGCCAATACTTGTTTCGGCACAAACTCAAGATAATGCCGGCAACCCTGCTGAAGCTAATGAAATTATTAATTTTGATAATACCGCTGAAATAACAGTTGATATTGATTCTGGCGATGATGAAATTATAAATGCAGTTGAAGCTCCTAACAGCCCTATCTTTGGCACAGTCATTGATGTTGAAGATGGCCAAACAGTTACAATTAACGTATCGGATGAAAATAATAACTCTGTTGATTTTGAAGCCGTTGTTGAAGATGGTCAATGGCGTGTTGATAACGCAGACTTATCAACTCTTGCCGATGGCACGTTAACTATAACCAGCCAAGTAACTGACCTTAGTAATAATACTGCACAAGCTAGCACAACAATTTTAAAAGACACTTTAGCAACTGTCACTATCACTATTGATAGCGGCATTGATGAAGCGCTCAATAAAAATGAAATAACACAAACACGTATTTTTGGCCAAACAACTGAAATTGAAAATGGCCAAACAGTATTCATAACAGTAACTGATAAAGAGGGAAACTCACTAACCTTCGAAACTGAAGTACTTAATGATGCATGGGCGTTAGAAGACTTAGATCTAAGCAGTTTAGTGGATGGGCCGCTGACAGCAAGCGCAACTGTATCCGATATCGCAGGAAATGAAGCCCAAAGTAGTGATAACGTATTTAAAGATACAACCTCAGGCATAACATTAAACGTTATAGAGCAATGTCATGATGGCGTAGAAATACTGGATCTCGTTGGAACCGTTGAAAATGTTGAAGATGGTTCACCCGTATTTATCATTATCACTGATAGCAATAATAACGAGCTGCGTTTTCAAGCTACCTCCAATAATGGTGTTTGGTCTCATACTGATGCAGATCTTACCGGCTTAGGTGATGGTGAACTTAACATCAAAGCCTATACAACCGACCGCTCAGGAAATATCGTCGAAACAGAACAAACATTTATCAAAGATACTGTTGCTGAAATTACAATTGATGTTGAGACCGGCACCGATGAGGTTATTAATAGTGCAGAAACACCTGCCACAACAATATCTGGAACTGCAACAAACGTTGAAGATGGGCAAATTGTTGAGTTAACAATTACAGATCTAGGCGGCAAAGAACTCACTTTCGAAGCAACAGTAACAAATGGTGAGTGGATTGTTGAGGATGCAGATTTAAGTATTCTCGATGAAGGTTCATTAGAATTTTCAGCAACTGTTAAAGATTTAAGTTGTAATACCGCAACAGCAACAGTCGACCATGTAAAAGATACTCTTGCAAGTGTGACGATTACAGTTGAATCCAACGGCGATAACTTAATCAATAGTCTAGAGGTCGATGCAGTTACATTATATGGTGATGCAAATTACATTGAAAATGGTCGCGAAGTAGTAATAACAGTTATAGACAGTGATAATTTTTCTAAAGAATACTCAACCACGGTATCAAATGAACAATGGGAAATCCCCGATTTAGACTTCAACGAATTTGCCGAAGGCCCCCTAAACTTTACCGTATCAACTTCTGACATAGCCGGAAATACTGCAACTAATTCCACTGAAGTATTCAAAGATACATTGTCAAAATTATCAATTCAGGTGGTCACAAATGGCGATAATATTCTAAATGAACTTGAAGTAAACCCTGCTGCATTTGGTGGTGTAGCAAACGATATAGAAACGGGTCAAACGGTAGAGATCATCGTTACAGACAGTGAAAATAAAACTAGCTCATTTGAAACTGTAGTTAGAAATGGGTACTATTTAATAGATAATGAAGATTTATCAGGATTAGCTGATGGCGAGCTTACATTCACAGCCACCAGCGAAGATAGAGAAGGCAACCCTGCTACAGCAACGACTACCGTAATTAAAAATACAGCGCCTGTAGAGATCACAATAGATATCGAAGCAGGCACAGATAACATTATCAATGATGTTGAATCTCCTACTGTGGATATAACCGGCACAACCGTCAATGTTGAAGACGGCGCAACCGTAACTGTTACGTTAATTGATGCAAACGGTGATGACCTAACATTAACAGCCACTGTAGCGAATAACCAATGGCGAATAGATGATGTTGACACCCGCGTCTTAATTGATGGCACAATCAACGGCACAGCCAGTGTCACTAATAGTGTAGGTAACAGCGGCACCGCAACAGAGATCGTTGGCAAAGATGTTGTAGCTGAACTCACACTTAGTCTAAATGATGAAGATCAAATAATAAATCATACAGAAAGTACACTTAATAACTTCTCTGGTACAGTCAATAACATTGAAAATGGGCAAAGTGTCACTCTTACCCTTACTGACAAAAACAATGTCGTAGTTACAGCGACCACTCAAGTGGTTAATGATGCTTGGTCCCTCGGTGATATTGATTTATCAACGTTAGCTGATGGTGAAATAACCGCAATCGTTGAAGCCCAAGACAAAGCAGAAAACCCTGCAAGCAGTACCATTACTTTTGATAAAGATACTCTAGCTGAAATCACCATTGAAGTAGAAGATGACGACCAAATTATTAATGCAGCTGAACAAGATGCTGTTAGCGTATCAGGCGTCGCAACAGGCATTGAGAATGGTCAAACTGTGACAGTTTCTGTTACTGATAGTGCTGGCACCACGCGCACTAACGACTCTGTTACATTAGTAGATGGAAAATGGTCGCTCAATGATGTCGATATTAATGATTTAGCTGAAGGTGATTTAGTCGTTACTGTTACCAGCACTGATATTGCAGGCAATGAGGCAACCAATACAGTTACAGTCTTAAAAGATACATTAGCAAGTCTTACTATTGACGTCGCTGATGGCGGCGATAATTCATTAAATGCGCTGGAAGTGAACGATGTAGCTATCTCTGGCACTGCGCTTAACGTTGATGACGGCCAAACAGTTACTGTGCTTGTGACTGACTCGGCGGGCAAAACGCAAGAATATTATGCCAGCGTCTCAAATGGAGCATGGGCGTTAAACAACGAAGATTTATCTGGCTTTGCTGAAGGCATATTAACCTTTACCGCCAATGTCACAGATGTGGCTGGTAACCCCGCAAGCGCTGACACCACTGTATTCAAAGACACGCTCTCCACTATTTCAATTCAAGTGGGCACCAATGGCGACGGTATTCTAAATGGTGACGAAATTACCAGTACGACTTTTGGTGGCGCAGCAACCGATATCGAAGATGGTCAAGTTATCACCGTGACCGTAACTGACAGCGAAAACGAAACACTGGAATTTACCACCACGGTCCGTAACGGTTATTACTTAATAGATAATGAAGACTTAGCCGAACTTGCCGATGGTGAGCTGACGTTCACGGCTGAGGGAGTTGATAGAAATGATAACCCAGCTACAGCAACGACTACCGTTGTTAAAAACACTGCACCAGTAGAAATCACGATAGATATAGATACAATTCAAGATAACATCATAAATGCAGCTGAAGCCCCTATGGTTGATATCACAGGTACTGTTAGCAATGTAGAAGATGGCCAAACCGTTACTGTCACATTGACCGATGGAGTAAACACCATCACTCGTACAGCCCTTGTCAATGGCGGAGCATGGTTTATCAATGACGTTGATACACAAATATTAAGCGACGGCGATATCACGGGCACCGCAACGGTTACAAACATGGCTGGTAACTCAGAGTCAAGCCAAGAAATTGTACAAAAAGATGTTGTTGCAGAGATCACGGTCCAATTAAACGATGAAGATCAAATCATAAATAATGCTGAAAAAACGGCAAACAGCTTCTCAGGTACCGTTAATAATATTGAAGATGTTCAAGAAATTACCATAACCTTTACTGACTCGAACGACAACACAGTAGAGCAAACTACCCAAGTAACAGATGGTGGTTGGACATTAGAAAACATCGACCTATCCACTCTCATTGACGGTGAAATTAATGTTACTGTTAGCGTGCAAGACGTTGCTGAAAACCCAGCCACCGATACCATTACTTTTATTAAAGACACTCAAGCATCCATCACCGTCAATGTGATTGATGATGATCAAATAATCAATAAAGCAGAGCAATCGTCTGTTGATTTATCAGGCACAATAACAAATATTGAAGAAGGCAAAATAGTTACAGTTACCTTAGTCGATAGCCAAAATAATAGCCTTGAATACACAACCCCGATTGAAAATGCTGAATGGCAGTTAAATAACATTGATTTTACTGTATTTGCCGAAGGGAGTATCGAGGTTACAGTAACTACTACTGACATAGCCGGAAATGAAGCAACAGCCAACACATCAGTTACCAAAGATACTTTAGCAAGCCTAACTATTACGGTTGATGACGGCCCCGACAACGCCATTAATGCCCGTGAAGTTAGCGCTGTATTAATCAACGGCACGGCAAGTAATATTGAAGACGACCAAAGCGTAACTATCCTCATCACCGATATCGATGGCGTCTCTCAACAATACACCACCACTGTCAGTGCTGGCGTATGGAGCTTAGGTGAATTAGATTTATCTGACTTTGCTGAAGGTGAATTAAGCTTTAGTGTCAGCGGCACCGATGCGGCGGGCAACCCCGCTGAAGCAGACACGCAAACATTTAAAGACACCATTTCAGCCATTTCAATGCAGATACAAACCAATGGCGATGATATTTTAAATAGCTTTGAAGTGAACCCAGCCACCTTTGGTGGGGTGGCCAACGACATTGAAGACGATCAACCGGTGGAAATTGTTGTCCGTGATGAAGCAGGTAATCGCTTAATCTTTAGTGCCACAGTACAAGATGGTTTCTTTATTATTGAAAACGGGGATTTATCGAGTTTACTTGATGGCGAGCTGACCTTCACCGCCACCAGTATCGACAGCTTTGGTAACCCTGCTATTGCCACCAATACCGTTACGAAAGACACCGCGGCGGTTGAGATCACTGTTGAGATAGATACAATACAAGATGATACCATCAATGCAGTTGAGTCTCCGGCTGTGCGGATTTACGGCACCACCGATGCTGAAAACCAGCAACAAGTCACTGTTGTTTTAACAGATAAGAATAAGAAAACCATCACACTAACGGCTATCGTCATTGATGGTGAATGGTTAATTGAAAACGTAGACACCCGCTTTTTAGTTGATGGCACTATTAGTGCAGTTGCAACCGTTGAAAATAGAGCGGGTAATAGTGCAAAAGCTACAGATACAGCCTTGAAAGATGTTGTTGCTAGAACAACCCTCGCCTTAACTGACTCTGATCCTGATCATAGTGACCAAATAATCAATGAAAATGAAGAAACGCAAAATAATCAGTTCTCAGGAACGATAACCGATGTCGAAGATTATCAAACTGTTACATTGTATTTTGTTGATCGTAACGGTAATACAGCTACTGATACAACGACTGTTTCAGGTGGTGAGTGGTCAATAGACAACGTCGACTTATCAAATTTGGTAGATGGTAAAATTCAAGTTAGAGCCGAAGTTACAGACCAAGCACAAAACCAAGGTTCAGAGACTCTTCTATTTGATAAAGACACTTTAGCAGAAATCGTAGTAGAAGTTGTTGATGGTGATGATGTTTTAAGTGATGAAGAAATAACTAATGGCGTCACTATTGGTGGCGCAGTATTAGGTGTAGAAAATGGCCAATCCGTCACAATAACTATAGAGGGGAAAGATGCTTCTGATCCTGACAATAAATTAACTTCAGAAGTTATTGATGGTTACTGGTCAATCTCTGATTCGGATGTATTTGCTGACTACGCGGACGGCGAGATTACCATTACTGTTGCAACCGAAGATAAAGCAGGTAACACAGCTACAAACTCAACCACAGTCACCAAAGACACATCCGCTGAAATTAAAATCTATGTTGATACCTCGGCAGTGGTAGCTGATACTGTTTTAAATGCAACAGAGTCACTTACGACCCGCATTTATGGCACAACAGATGTTGAAGACGGTAATACAGTTACCATTGTAGTAAAAGATGAAAATGGTAAAGAGCTGACTTTTACCACCACTGTAACCGCAGGTCTTTGGGAAGTAACCGAAGACCTTTCAAGCTTAACAGATGGTACTCTTACCTATACAGCCACTGTAAGTGATAACGCTGGCAACTCTGCTAATGACAACACTACAAAAGGTAAAGATACGCTTGCAGCCATCGAAGTTGAAATTGCTTCAGGTGACGATGAATACCTACTAAAAAATGAACTCGGCCAACTCACTTTAGCCGGAACAGTTACAAATATTGAAGAAGGTAGAACCGTTACACTCACTTTAACAGGAGCAAACGGCGAGACCGAGGAATTAACTGCTACTGTATTAAATGATTTTACTTTCACGACAACAGTCGATATATCAACTTGGGCTGATGGCGAAATTACCGTCACAGCCAAGACAACCGATGAAGCTGGTAACGAAGCAACAAATACTGATACAGCCACAATAGATACCACCGTTAGTATCGATATTGATACAGGTGATGGTTTTGACCTAGTTGCTTTTAGAGCTGGTGACCTTACTACAATATCAGGCACCACGGATGCCGAAAGCGGCCAACTTGTCAGTATTGCTATTTTTGATGGTTCACAAACACTGTATTTCAAAGGCAGTGTCGGTAGTGATGGTACTTGGAGCGTCAATAATATAAATGTAACTGATTTAAATCAAACAGCCGCTTGGGAACTTACAGCTACAGTTACCGACTTGGCTGGCAACACTGCAACCGATGACATGCCTACATTAGATATAGTTCGTAGCCAAGAATTATATGAAACTGAACTTGAATCAGGCTCAACATCCGATACCAGTGCAATCAATATCAATAACGCCAGTTTAAGTTTATCAGCAATGCAAGATGCTTTAAGTTCGCTTACTTCTGTTGGCAGTGAAGTTAGAGTTGAAGTGGCAAGTGACGGGCAATCTCTTAATGTAATCCGTGAAGATGATAGTACTATTGCAATGACAATTGAGTTAATAACAGGCTCAATTAGAGTGACGCAGTTTAAGTCTTTTGACCAACCACTCAACAATAAACTCACAACACAAGTTTTCATTGAAGCATTACAAACTGATGATGACGGTACTTCTGAGTTAGTCATTTTACCAACCAATATCACTATCAATGATGCACCACCAAAAAGCCAAGATGACTCATTCACCGTTACTGAAGACACAACAAGTAACGGCAGTGTAACGGGTAATGATTACACCACCGAAGGCCCATTAAAGGTAATAAAAATCGATGTCGAAGGGCAAACTTACGTTGTAACTGAAGCTTCACCTGCCACAGTCACATTAAGCTATGGTGTGTTGACCGTTAACAGTAATGGTACATGGACATTTACAGCAAGTGATAACCTAGACCACACCCTGCCACAAAACTTTAGCTTTAATTACACGGTGAGTGATCAAGATACCAGCTTTGATACGGCAACAGCCACAATAAACATAATTGATGGTGCTGCAGGGTACGTGACGGACCAAAATGCTGATTTAACAGAACCTGATTATGATCAAGTACTAAACAGGGAGATGAATTTTACTATATTTGCAGGCTCAGATACCTTGCTTGCAGATTCAATTGCTTTTAATGACGCAAGTCTTGCTCGTTTAAACGCCTTAGGACTAAAAAGTGATGGCGATGAGATAATCTTCAGTCTATCTGATGACGGTAAAACAATGACTGCTACAGCTGACGGCAGCACAATTATAACGATCAGTTTATCAGCCCTTAGTAGTGGCGATGATTTATCGGTAACCGCTTTATACCAACAACAAGGCCCGATTGATCATACAACTTCAGAACAACTACAGTTAGTACTTACCGTTACAGCAGAAGATCTTGATGGTACAGCCATTGAAGAAAATGACCTATCTATTACCATATTTGATGGTAATAACCCGCAATTTAACAACATTACCAATGTCACCTTGGATGAAAATAACCTTGCAGATTCCCCACTAGTTGGCACAGGTCAACTATCGACTTTAATTGGTTCAGACAAGATAACCGAAGTGGTATTTTCAGCCATAGGTGAACAACCCGTTTTAACCAGTAATGATACTGTAATTGAGTATGAACTTAGTGAGGATGGAAAAACCATTATAGGCCATACAGGTGATATTAACGACCCTGTTTTTAAAGTCGAACTAAGTAATACCTTCAATACCACGCTTGATTCATTGGATAAAGATTATACAGTAACCTTATACCGTGCTCTAGACCAAGATGTTACCGATGGCATAAACCTCAAAATAGAAATGACCGACTTTGATGGCGACAAAGTGACCGGCAACTTAGACATCACGATAATTGATAATGATGATGTTGAACAAAATACACCTGAGTTAAATGTGTCTGAAACACCAAAAGATTCTAGTATTTATACCAATTCAGACAGTGATTTTTTAACTATTACTGCAGAATATGACGCTATTAAACAACTAAATTATGAGGTAGAAAATGGCGATCCTGTATTAGACAGCCAAGGAAATTCCCTCACCCAAAATGGTCAAGCAATTACATGGGTAAATTTAGGTAACGGAAAAGCACAAGGACAACTTGCCGATGGCACCGTGGTATTTGAAGCCACAATCCCAGCTGACTTTACATTGACACCAGGAGAGCAAGGTAATGCGGATATTCAATTTGAGCTATACGGCGCTATAGATCATTTAGATGCTCAAGATACAAGGCTAACGCTTATACTGCCCATTGCAATTATTGATGCTGATAATACTCATATTGTAAATAACGTAGCTGTTAATATTGACGATGGCTTAGCACCCGAAATAGTTAATCCAGGTACGCCAGATAATACCGTCGATGAGCTTAATTTAAATAATGACAGTGTAACCATTCATGGAAAATACACACTCTCTCAAGGCAGTGATGAAATTGTCACTGTTGCACTAGCAGAGGGCTTTAGTCTTGATGGTGTAACCAAAAATGGCGAAGCTGTTACTTTGTCAAACGCGCCAACAGATAGCGGCTGGTATGTGGCACGTATTCCAGATAATAGCGAAGTATTTAGAATTCGCTTTTTAACAGATGGCACATATCAATATAAACAAAGCCAAGCGCTTGATCATGCAACAGGCAATGGTAAAAACCAACTAGATTTAGAATTTGAAATTCAAGCCATTGATGCCGATGGCGATAAATCGGATACACAAGATTTAACCGTATTAATTATAGATGATATTCCTGTTGCAATTGATACCGACTTAACCTTCTCTGAAGGTGATAGCTTAACCGCAGACCTGCTAGATGGAGTAAAACAGGGTGCTGATGGTGCGCAAGTAACTCAAATAACCTATCAAGGGACTGATTATCAAGCTAGCGATACTATTACACTTCGTAATGGCGACCAAGAGTATGGCTCAATTACGATCAATGCAGATGGTAGTGTATCAATTACAACCAGTCCATTTATTGCTGATACAAACATCTATGAAGACTTCTTACAATATCAAATAACCGATGCTGATGGCGATGTAATTACAAATACTCTTAATTTACACGTCCAAGACAGCGAAGGTAAGATTGTATTTTATACACCAGAAGGTGACGAAGATGGCAATATTATTGTTGAGCTAGCAGCTTATCCAGGTGATTTAGATAGCGGCGACGAAATCACTGAGATTAAAATAAGTGTTGATTCACTCAATGGCGGAACATTAGTTTTACAAGGTCCTGGAGGCGCACCTTTAAGCTTACCTATTGAAAGTGGGTTTGTTGTATTTAGAGATGATAATTTACGAGTTTTACAAGAAGAAACTACTCTACCGACAGGCTCTACTGTACCTGCAGGTACAACGCTACCAGCTGGAATTTTAATTTTTATACCTGCTGAAAATACCTCCGATGCGATAATTGATCAACAAGTAGCGCTTAATGTTGATGTAATTATTACTGACAATGATTCTGGCTCTAGAACCATTTCTAGCGAAATACCTGTCACCATAAATTCAGTTGCAGATACACCACTTTGGGATGACAGTGCAGAATTTTATTACTTAGGTGAAGAAGATGGTGCACCTATAACACTTAATCTAACAGCTAACTTACAAGATACAGATGGCTCTGAAGTTATAAGCTACCGTATTGAAAATATTGAAGAAGGTTTAATATTAAAAGTAAATGGTAATACTGTAAGTGATGGTGACATTTTATCTGCTGAAGATATAGCAAACTTAACGGCTGAAGGCACAGAAAACCTAGCAGGCTCATTTAATTTTGATATAACAGCGATTGCCACAGAACAAGATAATAACGACGTTGCCGAGCAAGATGCTCGAACCGTTACGGTTGATCTTCACCCTGTAGCAGATACTCCTACACTTATTGTAGCCAACGTAAATTCTGATGAGGACGTAGCAATTAATGCCTATGACTTTGTCAGAGGGCAATTAACCGATACTGATGGTTCGGAGTCTTTATCCTTTGAATTTACCGTCCCTGATGGCTGGACAATGACAGCACTAAATGGTGCGACCATAAGTGACTTAGGTAGCAATGTTTACAGTGCTTCAAGTGCAGATATTGAAGCAGGTAATATACAGTTAATACCAGAAGAAGATATCAGTTCTTATCAAAATAGTTTTCCGGTAATTGTTGTTGCTATATCAACAGAAACAGAAGTAGATGGCTTAACAATTAACGGAGATACAGAAGCTCGCAGTGATGACAAAAAGCTTACCGTTACGATAAAAGGGGTAATTGACCCACCAACTGTTGATACAGGTACCAACTGGAACTTTGACGAGGCACAAAAACTACTTACAAATACCGTTGAACTCGATGAAGATGAATTAATTAAACTCGACTTTTTAGTTAAAACCTCTGATGACGATGGTTCTGAAGTAATCAACCTACTTATTGCTAACCTGTCTGATGGAGTGAGTATCGTTGATGAAGATGGTAACCCTGTTGAACTTGAGATAATTCGCGCCGAAAATGGCAAACCGGTTTATGGGGTTTCAGCTGAACAATTACAATCACTTTATTTAAAACCACAAGGTGACTTTAGTGGTACGGGTATTGAGTTTGATATTTATACTGTCACCACTGAACCCGATGGCGACTCAGGCGAATATTCAGGTGAAGATGCAATCAAGGTAGCTATTGAACTTACTCCAATACTTGATTCAAATGCAGCTAACCTAGCCACCAGCTCATCAGGTATTGAAGACCAAGCGGCTGTGCTAAATATTAACCCAACGACAGCCGATGCCGATGGTTCTGAAATTATTACCGGCGCTGTCATTACCAGTATACCTACAGACGTAAAATTATTACTCGATGGTTCTGAAATTGAATTTACTGGTTCGTTAGATCTGGCGACACTCGCTGATGGCGATTTAGCCGGTTTCTTAGCCAGCGGTCGTTTAGCTATTCTTCCCAAACAAGATTTTTCAGGAGAAGTAGAAATAGGCATTACCTACACTGTAATCGACATATCTGATAACGGTGATACTACACCTGTAGAAATTGCAACCACCAGCACAGTGACCATTGCGCCTGATTTTGATAAAGAAATTGAAATAGATGGTGAAGGCCGCAGTGAGCTAGTAATAAACTCTGATTTTGAAGAAAGTAGCACAAATGGTCGTGTAGATTTATCAGGCGCTGTAAAATTTGTTGAAGCTGACCAAGATGGTTCTGAAACTATTGAATATATTGTTATTATTTTACCAAGTAGTAATGGCTACCATGTTGATTACGAGGGTGCTCTACCCGATGGCGATGGTCGTTGGATAGTCCCAATTACAGGTGGAACAACGGATAGTGTTCAAGACACCATCGATGATTTACTCAATGGTGTCACCTTAGTTAGTGATAACCCAACAGATGGTCCAATTGAAATAACTGTTGCAGCAAAAGTCAAAGATTTAACTGATGATGATGCTATTTACACGACCTTACAAGTTGAATTTACTGAAGGTGCTGCTGATTCAGATGCCGGTACAATTGGAGATATTCAGAATACAGTGATTGATGCTGTTGAAGATCAATCTATAAGCTTTGCTGGGCACTTTAATAGCGACTTTGTTGATGACAGCACAGGTAATAATAACGACGAAATAAGCTTTAGGATTTTGGCTTCCGACCTACCTGCGGGGGCAGTACTTTCTGGTACAGATGTAGAGATAATTCATGATGCCAATGGTCAAACCGTTTATGAATATGTTTTCCCTGCCAGTGCATTAGATAGCATTACTATTTCAACAGCCGGCGCTAATTTTTCAGGTATGTTGGATATTCCAATACGTGTTATTGCAGTAGATCCACAAAGTGGTGACACTGTCATTGATGATAGCCAAATAATTAGTGTAGATGTAACTCCTATTGCTGATGATATAACTGTCACTACAAATACAAACACCATTGAAGAAGATACCGCTCAACCATTGGGTATTTCTCTCACCTTTGTTGACGATGATCTATCAACGACTACTGGTGGTATTGAAAACATTGTTATCGACCCGGATGCGCCTGAAGATAGCTTAACCATAAAAGTAAGTGCGGGAACCTTAAATGACCCATCAGATTTATTTGCTTTGGTTGAAGGTACGACTGACACATATAAGTTTACTGGTGAAACAGCCTCAGAGTTAACCTCTGCTCTTGCAGGTGTAAGTGTAACACCCCCTCTAAATGTATCTGGCTCAGCAATAATAACGCTTGAAATTAGTGGTAAAACACAAGACACAACCGAGATTTCGACGGGTGTTGTTACATCGGCTATGCAAGACTTCACATCAACAATTACCCTTGATGTAAAACCCGTTACCGACTATGCAACGCTAACAGTGGCGAATATTTTAGGTGACGAAGATACCGCAATAAGCTTAAACGGTATTAATGCCCAACTTTTTGATACCGATGGCTCTGAGGTAATATATGTCAGTATTTCCGGTGTACCTGACGGTGCTGTTTTAGCAAAAAAAAATGGTGATGGAACATACACAGGGCTCGCCAACAATGGTACTGATGGCGGAGATTTTAAAGGCCTAGAAACATACAATTGGAGTGTTACATCAGAACAATTAGCCAGTGGTAATGTTGTGATAATTCCACCAACAGACTTTAACGGTGATATTCCGCTGACTTTACAAGCGATTACAAAGGATCAAGACCCTGGTACTTATTTAACTACAACAGCTGATTTTGTTGTTGGTGTACGTCCAATTGGTGATGACATAGACTTAATACGTACTCCAGATACAAGTTATACCGCTAATGAAGATGACACAGTGACCATCAATTTGGTTGCGAGAAGTTTAGATACCAATAACGATGAAAACATCCAACTTACGGTAAAAATAGCTGATGATTCTGATGAATCTGCTTTAGTGGGCCTTGAAGGTGGCTTTATTGAGGTTAGCGGCCAACGTATAAACTTTACTAGCGATGAGGCTGGTGGCTATACCGCGACTCTAGTTATTGCCAGTAGTGAAATACAAAATTTTGACTTTAACGCTGGCACCCTTGCATGGGGCGATCTAAATATGCAAGTAGATGTTGCCACCATTGATACCGCCACTGTCAATGGCACTGAAATGTCAGATACCAGTGAGGTTATAAGTTCTGAATTCACCGTCACATTAGAACCGCAAGTTGATGCACCAATATGGATTAATGGCCCAGAAGATATTAATGTATCCACGACAGATAATATCGAACTCAATATTGAGCTACAAAATCCAGCAACCCATGAATTAGGTTATGATGAATCAGCAACCGAAGAATCAGGTTATATCGAAATTAGTGGTTATCCTAGTGGTGTAACCTTTAGCGCAGGTAGCCAAACTGGCAATGTGTGGAAAATCCCTCTTGATAAGCTTGATGGCTTAAAAATTATTGGTGCACAAGATAATGATAATTTCACCTTGATTATCACCCCTTATGCAGAATTAGCTGGCGAAAGCCAAGTGGGGCAAGTTCAAGATATTAATGTAGTGGTTTCAGATTCAACTAGCGCAGGAAAAACAGCACCAATAGCTGAAGAAATAACAATCAACCAGCTTCAATTGATATTAGATAAGCAAAGTTATGCAAATCATGATATTACTAGAGATAACAGTGAATCGTTTAGTGGTAGTGCTGATAACTTTGAGCATGAGCTACTACGCATAATGGATAATGTGGATTCAATCGAACCATGAAACTGAATTTAGATCAGCAACAAATCATTACTTTAGTACGCTGTGCAAATGAGTTATTTGCACAGCGCTGTAACGACGATCAAATTCTAGAGGGTCTACCCGACTTAGGAATTACTCATACTCATATAGAGCGCGCGTTGCTCAATGGTAATATCAATGCCGCGCAACAAAGTTTACAACTAAAAAAAATGCAATTCCCGGCGTTAATCGTCGATAAAAATAATGAGCTTTATTTACTCGATAAACAGGATCACACTTTACAGCTTTTATATACCAATGCTGCAGAGCCAATAACCGATTTAACTAGTTTGTCTTGTCAATTGAGTTGGCTTATCAGTGTTAACGAAGTAATTGATAAACGTAGTCGCTCTATTCATAGCAAAATACCAAGTTGGTTAAAGCCCGTTATTGATGAAGTAAAACCCTTTTATGGCTCATTATTATTAGGTTCGTTTACCGTTAACCTGCTTGCCGTAGTGATCCCACTCTTTACCATGAATGTATACGATAGAGTCGTGCCAAACGCCGCTACTGATACCCTATGGGTACTTGCCGCAGGGGCTTTTTTAGCGATTGTATTTGATTGGTTTTTAAAACAAGCAAGAACACAGCTCACCGATACAGCAGGCCAACAAATTGACTTAAAAGTTTCCAGTACTTTGTTTAGTCGAGTAATAGGTATGCGTTTAGAGCACCGACCTGAATCAGCAGGTGCCTATGCAAAGCAAGTACAAGACTTTGATAGTGTGAGGGAGTTTTTAACCTCTGCTACTTTGGTATCTGCCATAGATTTACCTTTTACGCTGATGTTTTTAGCACTAATCGCCTGGTTAGGTGGCTTGATTGTATTAATTCCCATCACCACCATGTTATTAATAGTTTTGATTGGGGCATTTTTGCAAGGGCGACTAACCCACAGTGTTGAAGAAGCCGCCAAGCTCAGTACTCAACGACAGGCTTATTTAATCGAGTACTTAAACCAAATAGTAGAATTAAAACAAAGCCGCAGTGAACAAAAAGCACAACGCACATGGGAGCAAACCATGGCGCAACTTTCATTATGGCAAAATAAGTCTCGCCATAGTGCAAACACCCTAAGCCACTCTGTTACTACACTACAACAAGTGACTACAATAGGTTTAATAGTCGCTGGAGTCTATTTAATTCAGGCGGGTGAAGTTAGTATGGGGGCGCTGATAGCCATGGTGATGATCAGCGGACGTGCTGGTGGCGCTGTCAGCCAAATAGCCAGTTTAGTACTTAAATACAAACAAACCGAGTCAGCAATTGATTCGGTTAAAGCGATACTTGAACTGCCACAAGAAAGCCAACAAAGCGTACTCAATAATTACAGCGATATTAGCGGCAATATACGTATTAAACAGCTCACATTTAATTATCCAGAACAAAAACTTGCCGTATTAAAAAATATCAGCCTAAGTATAGAGCGTGGTGAAAAAGTTGGTATTTTTGGTGTCGCCGGTTCCGGTAAATCATCATTATTAGCCTTGTTAGCAGGCCAATATGAAGCCACTCGCGGGCAAATTTTTTACGATGATATTGAAATCAAGCAATGGTCTTTAAGAACAATTAGAAGAAATACCGGCTGGATGGCACAAAATCCACAGCTATTTTATGGCAGTTTATTAGAAAATATCACTGTGGGTGCACAAAATGTTGACCCTAATGAACTCGCAAGAGCCATAAAAATGGCTGGTATTCACCATTTTATGGAGCGTTTAGAGTCTGGACTTGAAAGCCAAGTAGGAGAATTTGGCCGCTGCTTGTCAGGCGGACAACGCCAAGCCGTCATGTTAGCAAGAGCATTATTACAACGACCTAAGTTATTGCTACTTGATGAACCCACCAGCGCAATGGACGAAATAAGCGAGCGCCACATAATAAGCAGCCTAAAAAGTATTGCAGATACCACCATGATCATTGCCAGCCACAAAGCGGCAGTACTGTCTTTGTGCGATAAAATAATCGTACTCGAAAATGGTGAACTACGCGATATACAAACGCCACAACAACTATTTAGCGGCAGTAACAGGCGTTTACGCTCAATTAAAGTGACACCTAAAGGAGATTCGCAATGAGTCAACTACAAGTGTCACAATTAGCGGCTGCACGCCAAGCACAAAAATTAATCGCCATCGTCTTTTTAGTTTTATTGAGTACCATAGTGTGGGCCACTTTTGCTACGCTAGATGAAGTCATTGTCGGTGAAGGCAATGTGGTACCAGCACAGACAGTACAAACGGTTGAAAATCTTGATGGCGGTATATTAAAGCAGGTTCTGGTTAATGAAGGAGAACTTGTACAACAAGGACAACCACTGTTATTGCTTGACGAAACGCGTTTCGCAGCAGCTTTTGCCGAATCAAACCAACAACGCGATGCCTTACAAGCAAAAAAGTTACGCTTACAAGCAGAACTTAAAACCATTACTTTAGATAGCTCCACCACCACAGGCGTGGTGTTAACACCGCAACCAATTACAACTGAAAATGTTGATGCGCATATCCTAAGTATTGCCAATAATAGCTATAACGCTCGGTTATCGCAGTTACGATCTTTATTACAGCAAAGCCAACAAATGATTTTGCAACAAAGCCAAGCGATAAATGAGCAGCAAGCTAATATTAATTCGTTAAGACAAAGACTAAAACTCATTAGTCGTGAGGTAAACCTGACATCAGAAGGTGTAAATGATGGTGCCGTTGCCGAAATGGAGTTAGTTAAATTACAACGCGAAGAAGTGATGTTACAAGGTGAGCTAAATCGTGCCGATGCCCTACTATTACAATTAAGAGCGGCAAAAGAGCAAGGTAAAGAAGAGCGTCGCTCAGTAGCTTTAGATTATCTCGCTAAAGCGCAAGATGAATTAGACGAAGTAAGTAATGAACTAGCTAAATTAGCACAAAGCAGTAAAGCGCTTGAAGACCGTTTAGTAAAAACGCAAATTAAAGCACCGCTAACAGGCACAGTTAAAAATATAGCCTCCCGTTCAGTGGGCGGTGTTATAGAGCCAGGCCAAGTTATTATGGAAATAGTCCCACTTGACGATAAACTCATAGTTGAGACAAAAATAGCACCTAAAGATATCGGTTTTATTCGCCAAGGCATGCCCGCAATGGTGAAGTTTAGTGCTTATGACTTTGTAATTTATGGCGGCCTAAGTGGTGAAGTTATCTTTGTTAGCCCTGATGCATCGCAGTTAGAAGATGGCACTACCTATTACGAAGCACATATAAAAACAGACGGGAAAATACTAGAAAACCAACCTATTATTCCCGGCATGCAAGCCAGCGTAGATATACTCACTGGTAAAAAAACCGTTTTACAGTATTGGTTAAAGCCGCTATTGCGAGCTAAAGCTAATGCTATGCGAGAACCATAAGAAAGGACACGGAATGCGTATACTAGCTTTACTTCCATTAATCGCATTGAGTGGTACGACTCATGCACTAACACTTGAGCAATCAGTTGCTGAAGCACTTAATAAAAATCCGCGCTTATTACAAAAATACGCTCATTTTGAAGCGAAATACCGTGATAAACGCACAGCTTTTAGCGAATATTTACCGCAAATACGTTTATACGCGGCCTACGGCTACGAAAACGTTACTTATAATAGTGGTAATTCCGTTGATACCGAAATGGATCGCCGAGAACTCGGGCTACGAATATCACAAATGCTGTTTGATGGTTTTAGAACCTCATCAGACGTGGCAAGGTTAGATTATGAAACCCGAGCCGATCAGCAGAGCTTAGTATCAGAAGCTGAAAACCTTGGCTTAGAAGTAACGCAAGTTTATTTAGACTTAATAAAAGCGCAAGAAATTGTAAAGCTACAAGAACTAAACGTTAAAGATCACCAAGAGATCTTAACTAATATACAAAGCAGAATGGCAAAAGGTTTAAGTAGTGATGCTGATGTAGCCCAAGTGCAATCTCGCTTAGCTACAGCGCAATCAGGGTTAATGGCCGCTAAAAATAACCAGTTTGATTTAGAAGCGCAATATTATGATCTGGTTGGTAGTTACCCCGATAATCTGATGGTGCCAAAACCAGATGCTAACTATATACCGCAAACATTAAAATCCGCGCTTGACCTTGCTGTGCAATCGCACCCTGAGATCAGCGCAGCAAATTTAGATATCAATGCAGCTGATAAACAAATAGAACGTGATAAAAGCGGTTATTGGCCGAAACTAGCACTTGAGCTAGATGTAAACGATAACGAAAATATTGGCGGCTATGAAGGCCCTGATGATGATGCCAGAATTATGCTAACTATGAGCTATGACCTCTACAACGGCGGTCGTACGAATGCGCAAACAGAGGCATCAAAATGGCGTTATCAAGAAGCAACAGCAATTAGAGATAACACAGTACGCCAAGTATCAGAAGGCACTAAGCTGGCTTGGAATGCGTTTACGTTTATTAGCGAACAGAAAAATTTCTATCAGCAAAATGTCGACTTTGCTGCAACGGCACAAAAAGGCTATGACAAACAATTTGAATTAGGCCGCCGTTCGTTGCTTGATGTACTTGATTCAAAAATAGAGCTCTTTGTTGCACGACGCAATTATTTAAATGCAGCCTTTGATCAACGCAAAGCGAGTTATCGCTTGATCAATGCCACTGGCAAGCTGGTGGAAGCATTACGAGTAGACACGCCAGAAGCATGGCGATTAGAAGAAGACAAGGAGTGATCTAACCATGAAACATAGCTTACTAATCGCATTAATACTCACTCTAGGCGCATGCGCTTCAGATCCTGTTTTATATGCGCCACAAGAACAATCTCGTGATCTTTATGACAGTGATATAGACGGTGTAATTAATGCCCGTGACAACTGCGTACAAACCCAGTTAGATGCTGTAACAGATAATGATGGTTGCCCTTCAGAAACTGAAATACCGGAACATGAAGTTAAAGTCATTAATTTTGGTTTTGATAAAGATACACTCACACCGCAAGAGCAAATAAAAGTGATTGAACTTGCAGAGTATTTACGTATCAACACCACTAAGCAAGTATATTTAATTGGCGATACCAGTGTAGAAGGCACTGAAGAGTATAACCGTAAACTTGCTCAAAGACGGATCAACACAGTCACAGAAATGCTTAAAGCAAATGGTGTTAGTGCAGATCGTTTTGAAACCGAAACCTATGAATACCCTATCCATATGCCAAAGGAACTGGCAGGGCGTAAAACACGGCTCATAGCGGTATTAAGTATACCGAGCTCAAAAGGCTTTGAAAAAAAATGGCCGCTATACGGCAATTAATATAACACAAGTAAAAAAAGCCTTAGCAGCTTCAAACTGCTAAGGCTTTTTTCTGTAAAATTAGCGATGATCTCTAAACTATTTAGCTTACTTTGCAGCAATTCTAATCGTTTTTCACACTATAAAAAGACTCAGTAAGAGTAGTTCTTCACACATTATGAGCGTTTATAAATCCAAGAAGCACTGTACAATGCCAAGATTACCCCTGCACTTTTGCTAACAAGCACTACTCAATTAGCCATTAATTTAAAATTACCTGCAAAATAATAAAAATTGTTATCCACAATGGTTCATTTTTGACTCTTTTTTTATACTTTTCTACACAGAAACTAATTAAAAAATGAGATCTTAACTATTTTTACCCAAAGAAGGGGCTAAAAAAGGATTAATTTTATTTAATTCTCTGATTTATGCCCTCTAATAAATAATTTACAGCTTTCGTAAAATTTTTTTACGACAAAAATGATCGTTATCAACAGGCTTTCTATCCACATTTATATAAGTGAGGAAATAAAACAAAAAGCCTCCTATTCTAAATAGTAAACAAAAAATAAGATCAAATACTTAGCATAATAGGCTGATGTATTTTAAACTTTGAATCAGAGCTTTCTTACTATTTATCAACAGCTTGATCATATGATTACATTTAGGAATATATTATTATTTATATAATAATCAAATAGTTAAAAAACAGCCCTTACTACTGCTCAATAATTAAGCATAAAAACTTATACAAAGATCCATTAACTGCTTTACTGCGCAGTAAACTTGTTTATCATAACTATCAAACTAAAGCAGGAAAGCGATCAATAACCACATGTATTCAGTAAACATTATTATCGGCAGTCAAATGGGATCTGCAGAGTATGTAGGAGAACAACTGGCCGAGCAGTTAATTTCACAAGGGATCACCACTGAAGTACATGATCAACCTAACTTTTCTGACATTAGTAAAGATAACACGATTTGGTTACTCTGTACTTCGACATATGGTGCGGGAGATTACCCTGAGAATCTGTTGCCATTTATAGCAGATCTTAATCAAGTAGATGATCTCAAAGGTTTAAAGTTTAGCGTTATTGGTTTGGGTGATACCAGTTACGACACCTATAACCTTGCTGGGCGTAACCTAGAACAATTATTACTTAGTAAAGGTGCTGTATGTACAGCTCCTAGGTTAGAGCTGAATATTTTAGATGAAGCACTACCAGAAGACACAGCTTTAGCTTGGTTACCACAATGGATAGCTCTAAATAAACTCGATTAAAGCAATGGTGCAATAAGATCTAGTGATATTAGTTATTCACAATTTATCTATAATTTAGATCAGATTGTGGATAAGCTATGATCTAATTGCGTTTCTAAGGGTTGTTATCCATGGGATAAAATCTATGTCACAAAGGGCTGTGCATAACTAGGCCTTTTGATCAGAGCTTATATCTACCTTGATCCGATCATATAAACACCTTTAGATCTGATCTAACACCCTGTTTTAGAATATGATCTATACCTTATCAACAGAAATAGTGATCAGTAGTAGTAATAGAAATAAAAGATCTCTTTAAAAGATCCTTTATATTATTAGAGATCACTTACTTAGATCTTGACTACAGTTTAATCATTTATCTTCTGTCAATTTATAGGTAGAATACGTTCCCCTTGGTAGTTTGCTGGTTGATTTAAGTAGGATCCTGAAATGATTTTTCACGAAAATTTTGATGTTATTGTTGTTGGTGGTGGCCATGCAGGTACTGAAGCCGCATTAGCTGCTGCGCGAATGGGAATGAACACCCTGCTGCTAACTCACAACATGGATACTCTAGGTCAAATGTCATGTAATCCAGCAATTGGTGGTATTGGCAAAGGCCATTTGGTAAAAGAAATTGATGCCTTAGGTGGTGCAATGGCGCAAGCTATTGATAAAGGCGGAATTCAATTTCGTACACTAAATTCATCTAAAGGCCCTGCTGTTCGAGCTACCCGTGCTCAGGCAGATCGTGCGCTTTACAAATCTGCTATCCAAGACATTCTACAAAACCAAGATAATTTAAAGATCTTTCAGCAATCATGTGATGATCTCATTGTTGAAAATAACAAAGTAACAGGCGTAGTAACCCAAATGGGATTACGCTTCAGTGCACCTTCTGTAGTATTAACTGTAGGAACCTTCTTAGGTGGTCAAATTCATATTGGCCTTGAGAATTTTAAAGGTGGCCGAGCAGGTGATCCTCCTTCAATTGCATTAGCTGATCGCTTACGCGAGCTCCCTTTTCGTGTTGACCGCTTAAAAACAGGTACTCCGCCACGTATTGATGCCCGTACCGTTGACTTTAGTAAGATGCAAGAGCAACCAGGGGATGCACCAACACCTGTATTTTCATTTTTAGGAAAGCAATCAGATCATCCACAGCAGATCCCATGCTATATCACCTACACCAATGAGAAAACCCATGAGGTGATCCGCAATAACTTACATCGCTCACCTATGTATTCAGGTGTTATAGAAGGTATTGGTCCACGTTACTGCCCTTCTATAGAAGATAAAATTGTTCGTTTTGCAGATAAAGACAAACACCAAATTTTCGTTGAACCTGAAGGCTTAACCTCTTACGAGCTTTATCCTAACGGGATTTCAACTAGCTTACCATTTGATGTACAGCTAGAAATTGTGCAATCAATTACTGGTTTTGAAAATTCCCATATTTGTCGCCCTGGCTATGCAATTGAATATGACTTTTTTGATCCTCGTGATTTGAAAAAATCGCTAGAGACAAAATTTATTGACGGTCTTTTCTTCGCAGGCCAAATCAATGGCACAACAGGTTATGAAGAAGCTGGTGCCCAAGGTTTGATCGCGGGTATGAATGCTGCTCTGCAAGTACAAGGTAAAGAGCCTTGGACACCACGCCGTGATGAAGCTTATGTTGGCGTACTTATTGATGACTTAACAACACTCGGTACAAAAGAACCATACCGTATGTTTACTAGCCGTGCTGAATACCGCTTGTTATTGCGTGAAGATAACGCTGATATTCGTTTAACAGCTAAAGGTCGTGAGTTAGGCTTGGTTAATGACGAGCGCTGGCAAGCATTTAACGAAAAAATGGATGTGATCGCAAAAGAATCACAGCGTATTAAAGAAACCTGGATCCACAAAGATCACGCTGTTATTGATCAAGTAAATAGCTTGCTTAAAACACCATTAGTGCGTGAAGCTAGTTTAGAAGATCTTCTGCGTCGTCCAGAAATTCGTTATAACGATCTTATGGCAATTGATGGTTTAGGATCTGAGTTTGATAATGCTGCAGCGCTGGAACAAGTTGAGATCCATACGAAATACGCCGGTTACATTGCGCGTCAGCAAGATGAGATCAATAAACAATTGCGTCATGAAGAAACCGTATTGCCAAAAGACTATGACTATTCAACAGTTTCTGGGTTATCAAATGAAGTTGTTGCTAAGTTAACAGCTGCACGTCCTGACACAATTGGCCAAGCATCGCGTATTTCTGGTATCACCCCTGCAGCTATTTCGCTATTATTAGTCTATCTAAAGAAGCAAGGCCTATTACGTAAAATAGCGTAATGATTAAGGAATACTGTGTTACAGCAACAATTGACCTCTTTGTTAGCGCAAACTGATATTGCGCTAACCGAAAAACAACAGCAACAACTAGTGCAATATGTTGAGTTACTGAATAAGTGGAACAAAGCATATAATTTAACCTCAGTGCGCTTGCCTGAAGAAATGATGATTAAACACATCATGGACAGTTTAGTTGTTGCTCCTCACCTACCCGGTCATCATTATATTGATGTGGGTACTGGCCCAGGTTTACCTGGTATCGTTCTTGCGATAGCGCTACCGGAGACTCAATTTGTATTACTAGACAGTTTAGGTAAACGTGTTCGATTTTTAATGCAGGTTAAACATGAGCTTGGTCTTAAAAATGTAACCCCTGTACAGTCTAGAGTTGAAGAATATCAACCAAGTGTTAAATTAGATGGTGTATTAAGTCGCGCTTTTGCTTCATTACAAGATATGGTTGACTGGTGCTCGCACTTAATTGATCATTCAGGTAAATTTATAGCATTAAAAGGTGTGTTTCCTAGTGATGAACTAGAATCATTACCTGATGGCGTTAAATTTGAGCAAAAGATAGCATTGGAAGTTCCAGAGTTAGATGCACAAAGACATTTAATTATTCTTTCTAAAGACTAGGGATCAGAGCACTGTGGCAAAAGTCATCGCAATAGCAAATCAAAAAGGCGGCGTGGGTAAAACCACCACAGCTGTAAATTTAGCAGCTTCAATGGCTGCAACAAAACGTAAAGTGCTATTAATCGATTTAGATCCGCAAGGTAACGCAACCATGGGAAGTGGCATTGATAAATATAGTGATGTTGCCACTATCTATGATTTATTAATTGAAGATAAACCAATTGATGAAGTTGTATGCAAAGAAACATCTGGTGAATATCACTTAATTGCCGCCAACGGTGATGTAACAGCTGCAGAAGTAAAACTGATGGAGTTGTTTGCTCGCGAAGTACGCTTACGTAATGCATTAGAAAAAATTTCAGATCAATACGAATTTATTTTTATAGACTGCCCACCTTCATTAAACATGTTGACCGTTAATGCAATGGCCGCTGCTGACTCTATTTTAGTGCCTATGCAATGTGAGTATTATGCTCTTGAAGGTTTAACAGCTTTAATGGATACCATCACCCAATTAGCAAAACTGGTAAACCCTAAATTACAGATTGAAGGTATTTTGCGCACTATGTATGATCCGCGTAACCGTTTAGCTAATGATGTATCAGAGCAATTAAAACAACACTTTGGTGATAAAGTATACCGTACAGTGATCCCACGTAATGTTCGTTTAGCTGAAGCGCCTAGTTTTGGTGCACCAGCCATGTATTATGACCGAGCATCAAGTGGCGCTAAAGCCTATTTAGCACTTGCCGGTGAAATGTTACGCAGAAAAGAAAAAACATCTCCTATCGTCGCCTAACTTTGAGGTAAAAAAATAACATGTCTGCAAAAAAACGCGGTTTAGGCCGAGGACTCGACGCTTTACTTAGTTCATCAAAACCGGCTGCTTCTTCAGCAAAAGAAAACCTAGCTGAATCAGTTGCAAATGTTGCACCTGTTGGCGAGCCTGTCAAAGCTGAACTGCAAAAGTTAGCTATTGAGTTTTTACATTCGGGTAAATACCAACCGCGTAAAGATATGTCAGAAGAAGCGCTGGAAGAGCTTGCGTCTTCAATTCGCTCTCAAGGTATTATTCAGCCTATCGTTGTGCGTCCGGTTGCAGAAAATAGCTATGAAATTATTGCCGGTGAGCGTCGTTGGCGTGCAGCTCAAATCGCTAAATTAGATGTTGTTCCTTGTATTATCAAGGATGTACCAGATGAAGCGGCTGTAGCCATTGCACTGATTGAAAATATTCAACGTGAAGATCTCAATGCTATGGAAGAAGCGATAGCATTAAACCGCCTACTCAATGAATTTGAATTAACGCATCAGCAAGTTGCAGATGCGGTAGGAAAATCACGTACCACTGTGACTAATTTACTACGCTTAAACAATTTAAATGACGATGTTAAAATATTGTTAGAGCACGGTGATATCGAAATGGGCCATGCTCGTTGCTTATTAGCCCTCGAAGGTGAGGTGCAATCTGATGCTGCTCGGTTAGCTGTTGCCAAGGCGCTTACCGTGCGTGAAACTGAAAAATTAGTTCGCTCAATTTTAGAGCCTGCTCCCAAAAAAGAAGTGGTTGAAAAAGATTCAGATGTCAAACAGTTAGAACAGCAATTAGCGGATAACTTGGGCGCAAAAGTTCAAATCAACTATAACAAAAAAGGAAAAGGTAACTTGGTTATTTCCTATACGAATCTTGATGAGTTAGATGGAATTTTACATCGTATAAATCAAGACTATTCCCAGCATTAATTAATATCATGTCCAAAATGAGACAATTGTCTCATTTTTGCACCACAATACACCGACTCAAGTTGCAAAACTGCTAGGATTCAGTATAATTTCGCCAGTTTTCATACCCTGACAAATAGAACGCTAATAAGGTTAACTAAACGTGACTAATAAGTTAGCAGCGCCTTATCAATTGGCTGCATTTAAATTAATCTGTTTGCAAGGTAGTGTAGCATTGGTTGCTGCCATTATAATTTTTATCGGTTGGGGAGTGAATGCCGGGCTTTCAGCATTAGCTGGAGGCGCTGTAGCAGTACTTCCCCACAGTGTATTTGCCATCTATGCATTCAGGTATATGGGTGCAAGTAAGGTAAATCAAGCGTACACCTCGCTTAAACGAGGTAACGGACTAAAATTTTTGCTGACAATCATATTGTTTGCGCTAGTACTAAAGCATTTTTCGGTAATATTATTACCTTTTTTTAGTATCTATGTACTGGCGTTAATAACTGGATTGTTCGCACCCGTTTTTTTTAAACATTAACTTTTGGGATATAACATGGCTGCAGAAGAAGTTACTCTATCTAGCCATATTCAGCACCACTTAACCAATGCTAAGATGTGCTCGACCGATGCCGGTCTTGCCTTCAATAAAGCATGTGCGGACAGTGGTTTCTGGACATGGCATATAGATACCCTCGCATGGTCTATCGGATTAGGTCTTATCTTTTTATGGATCTTCCGTAGTGCCGCTAAAAAATCAACACTAGGTGTACCTGGTAAATTTCAATGTTTTATTGAAATGATTGTTGAATTTGTTGGCGACAACGTACGTGATACCTTCCACGGAAGAAGTAAACTTATCGCACCATTAGCATTAACAATATTCGTTTGGATATTCTTAATGAACTTAATGGATTTAATACCTGTTGATTTCTTACCTGCATTTGCTGGCTTTGTTGGCGAAAATGCGTTTGGTATGGATTCACACGACGTATATATGAAAATCGTACCTACTACTGACATCAACTTAACCGCTGCTTTAGCGTTAGGTGTATTCTTATTGATGATCGGTTACTCAATTAAAATCAAAGGTATCGGTGGCTTCATTAAAGAGTTAACACTTCACCCGTTTAGCTCTAACAATACATTGGTTCAAATTCTTTTGATCCCATTTAATTTGTTGCTTGAACTTATCGCATTAGTAGCTAAGCCATTCTCGTTAGCACTTCGTTTGTTCGGTAACTTATATGCTGGTGAGTTGATATTCATCTTGATCGGCGCAGTTGGTTTAATGCAACTTCCGTTGCACTTTATTTGGGCCGTATTCCATATCTTAGTAATCGTGTTACAAGCATTCGTATTTATGATGCTAACTATCGTTTACCTAAGCATGGCTAGCTCAGATAATCACTAATTTAGATATTTACAATTTTACTTTTAACTTTAATTTACAATTGAAACTTTGGAGAAAAAAATGGAACTAATGATCGGTCTTAAGTATATCGCTGTAGCTTTACTTATCGGTTTTGGTGCAATCGGTACTGCAATCGGCTTCGGTAACATGGGTGGTAAATTCCTAGAAGCATGTGCGCGTCAACCTGAGCTTGCTCCTTCACTACAAGTTAAGATGTTCATCCTTGCTGGTCTAATCGATGCTGTAGCAATGATTGGTGTTGGTATCGCGATGGTATTGTTGTTCGTACTTTAATTTTATTTTTTGAACAGCTTACTATTTAAGGAGGAGCGGTTGTGAACTTAAACGCCACTCTTATCGGTGAATTAATTGCATTTACGGTGTTCGTACTTTTTTGTATGAAATTCGTATGGCCACCACTAAACGGTGCAATTGAAGCTCGCCAAAAGAAAATCGAAGATGGTTTAGCTGCCTCTGATAGAGCCGAAAAAGACTTAGAACTTGCGCAAAAGAAAGCTGCTGAACAGCTTAAAGATGCAAAAGCTCAAGCGGCTGATATCATTGAACAAGCTAAAAAGCGTGCCGTGCTAATTGTTGACGAAGAAACTGTTCGTGGTCAGCAAGAGCGTGAAAAAATTATTGCTCAAGGGCAATCTGAAATCGAAGCAGAACGTAACCGTGTAACAGAAGAGCTACGTAAACAAGTAGCTACTCTTGCAGTGGTTGGTGCTGAACGTATTTTAGAGCGCGAAATCAATCAAGCCGCACATAGTGACATCGTTGAAAAACTTGTCGCTGAGCTGTAATTAGGAGGGTATGAGCATGTCTGAATTGACTACTATCGCTCGCCCATACGCTAAAGCGGCTTTTGAACTTGCCGTTGAAAAAGGCAGCATTGAAAGCTGGAATGACATGTTGTTTTTTGCAGGCCAAGTCGCCAGCAACGAACAAGCATCAAGCATTCTAGCTGGATTGCCTACTGCAACTGCACAAGCTGAGTTATTTAACAAAATTTGTGCTGAGCAGCTCAACGAACAAGGTCAGAACCTAGTGAAGGTGATGGCTGAAAATGGACGTTTGATTGCCCTACCTGCGGTTGCAGAGTTATTTGCTGAATTTAAAGCAGAATACGATAAAGAAATCGAAGTAGACGTGATTTCGGCAACCCCTCTTGCTGCACAGCAGCAAGAATCATTGGTAGCGGTACTTGAAAAACGTTTCGCACGCAAAGTTAAGCTGAATTGTAGTGAAGACGCTACAGTCGTTGGCGGACTTATTATTAAGTCTGGTGATACTGTAATCGACGGCTCAGTACGCGGTAAATTAAATCGCTTAGCCACAACACTACAATCGTAATTGGGAAAAAGAGCATGCAACTTAATTCCACTGAAATTTCAGATCTGATCAAACAACGTATTGAGCAGTTCGAAGTTGTAAGTGAAGCTCGTAACGAAGGTACTATCGTATCTGTTACAGACGGTATCATCCGCATCCACGGTCTAGCTGACTGTATGCAAGGTGAGATGATTGAGCTTCCTGGCAACCGTTATGCTATCGCACTAAACCTTGAGCGTGACTCAATTGGTGCAGTAGTAATGGGTCCTTACGCTGACCTTACAGAAGGCGTAAAAGTTTATACAACTGGCCGTATCTTAGAAGTTCCTGTTGGTCGTGGTCTACTTGGTCGTGTTGTAAACACACTAGGTGCACCTATCGATGGTAAAGGCGCTTTAGATAACGACGGTTTTGAACCTGTAGAAAAAATTGCACCAGGTGTAATCGAACGTCAATCAGTAGATGAGCCAGTGCAAACTGGTTATAAATCTATCGATGCGATGATTCCAGTTGGTCGTGGTCAGCGTGAGCTTGTTATCGGTGACCGCCAAACAGGTAAAACTGCACTAGCAATCGATGCAATCATCAACCAAAAAGGCACAGGCGTTAAGTGTGTGTACGTTGCGGTTGGTCAAAAAGCTTCTACTATTGCTAACGTAGTACGTAAATTAGAAGAGCACGGTGCATTAGAAAACACAATCGTTGTTGTTGCATCTGCTTCTGAGTCTGCGGCACTTCAGTACCTAGCTCCGTTCTCGGGCTGTACTATGGGTGAATACTTCCGTGACCGTGGTGAAGACGCGCTAATCGTATATGATGATTTATCTAAGCAAGCTGTTGCTTATCGTCAAATCTCATTGCTACTTAAGCGTCCACCAGGTCGTGAAGCATACCCAGGTGACGTATTCTATCTTCACTCTCGTCTTCTAGAGCGTGCATCGCGTGTAAACGCTGATTACGTTGAGAAGTTCACCAATGGTGAAGTGAAAGGTAAAACAGGTTCATTGACGGCATTGCCAATCATTGAAACTCAAGGCGGCGACGTTTCTGCGTTCGTACCGACTAACGTTATCTCTATCACCGATGGTCAGATCTTCTTAGAAACTGACTTATTCAACTCAGGTATCCGTCCGGCAGTAAATGCTGGTATCTCGGTATCGCGTGTTGGTGGTGCTGCACAAACTAAAATCGTTAAGAAACTAGGTGGCGGTATCCGTCTAGCCCTAGCTCAGTATCGTGAATTAGCTGCGTTCTCGCAGTTCGCGTCTGACCTTGATGATGCAACTCGTGCTCAACTTGAGCATGGTGAGCGTGTAACAGAGCTAATGAAGCAGAAACAGTACGCTCCAATGTCTGTTGCTGAAATGTCTTTGTCGTTATTCGCAGCTGAGAAAGGTTATTTAAAAGATGTTGAAATCCCTAAAATCATGGATTTCGAAGCAGCTTTACTTTCTTATGCAAATAGCACATACGCAGAGCTTGTGGCTCAAATCAATGAAACTGGTAACTACAACGCCGAGATCGAAGCGCAGCTTAAAGAACTTCTAGAGAAGTTCAAGTCTACGCAAACTTGGTAATTTAGTTATTAATGGTGTGCTTTATAACCTAGAGCACACCTTGATTCGGAGAGAGAGTCATGGCCAGCGGAAAAGAGATTAAAAGCAAGATCGGCAGTATTAAAAATACTCAAAAGATCACTAGCGCAATGGAAATGGTTGCTGCGTCTAAAATGAAAAAGGCGCAAGAACGAGTGGCTTCAAGCCGTCCATACGCTGAAAAATTACGTAAAGTGATTGGTCGTGTTGCTCAAGCAAATCTTGATTTTACTCACCCGTTCTTAGAAGAACGTGAAGTAAAACGAGTTGGTTATATTGTTATCTCTACTGACCGTGGTTTGTGTGGCGGTTTAAACTCTAATGAGTTTAAGAAAGTTGCACAAGACGTTAAAGCGTGGAAAGAAAAAGGTGTAGACGCCGAGTTTGCAACTTTAGGCAGCAAAGCTGCTGGTTTCTTCCAACGTTTTGGTGGTCAACTACTCGCTAAAAAAGCGGGCTTAGGAGATAAACCTTCAGTACAAGACATTATTGGTCCTGTAAAAATAATGCTTGATGCATTTTCTGAAGGCAAAATTGACCGTTTATTCTTGGTATATAACAACTTCGTTAATACCATGAAGCAAGAGCCAATGATAGATCAGTTACTCCCTTTGCCAAAAGCTGAAGAAGAAGTTTCTGCACATGCATGGGACTACTTATACGAGCCAAACCCAGACGCGATTTTAGAAGCGCTGTTAGTACGCTTTATTGAGTCTCAAGTATACCAAGGTGTAGTTGAGAACGCTGCCTCTGAACAGGCTGCCCGTATGGTTGCGATGAAAGCTGCAACTGATAACGCTGGCGACCTTATGGATGAGTTACAGCTTATTTATAACAAGGCGCGCCAAGCTGCAATCACACAAGAAATTAGTGAGATTGTTTCTGGTTCAGCCGCAGTTTAATGCTTCTGGCAAAGATTAAAGAGAGGAATAGACATGAGTTTAGGTAAGGTCGTCCAAATTATCGGTGCCGTTGTGGATATTGAATATTCGCAAAACAACGTGCCAGCCGTATATGACGCACTAAAAGTAACAGATGGCGATTTAGCTGGTTTGACTCTAGAAGTTCAACAACAGCTAGGTGGCGGTGTGGTACGTGCTATCGCACTAGGTACTACAGACGGTTTACGTCGTAGTGCTTCAGTAGAAAACACAGGTGAAGCGATTAAAGTTCCAGTTGGTACTGCAACTTTAGGTCGTATCATGAACGTACTTGGTGAGCCAATCGATGAAGCTGGCCCAATCGGCGAAGAAGACCGTATGTCTATTCACCGTGCAGCGCCTTCTTACGAAGAGCAATCAAGTTCAATTGAACTTTTAGAAACAGGTATCAAGGTAATCGACCTTGTATGTCCGTTCGCTAAAGGTGGTAAAGTTGGTTTATTCGGTGGTGCCGGTGTTGGTAAAACCGTAAACATGATGGAACTTATCCGTAACATCGCAATCGAGCACAGCGGTTACTCAGTATTCGCAGGTGTTGGTGAGCGTACTCGTGAGGGTAACGATTTCTACCATGAAATGAACGATTCAAACGTACTTGATAAAGTATCGCTTGTATACGGTCAGATGAACGAGCCTCCAGGTAACCGTTTACGCGTAGCGTTAACAGGTCTTACTATGGCTGAGAAATTCCGTGACGAAGGTCGTGACGTACTTTTCTTCGTAGATAACATCTACCGTTATACACTTGCAGGTACAGAAGTATCAGCACTTCTTGGTCGTATGCCATCAGCGGTAGGTTACCAGCCTACACTAGCTGAAGAAATGGGTGTACTTCAAGAGCGTATCGCATCTACTAAGACTGGTTCAATTACTTCAATCCAAGCGGTATACGTACCTGCGGATGATTTAACGGATCCATCTCCAGCAACAACGTTTGCTCACTTAGATGCAACAGTAGTACTTTCACGTGATATCGCTTCACTTGGTATCTACCCTGCGGTAGACCCACTTGATTCATCTTCACGTCAACTTGACCCACAAGTTATTGGTCAAGAGCACTACGATACAGCACGTGGCGTTCAAACAGTTCTTCAGCGTTATAAAGAACTTAAAGACATCATTGCAATCCTAGGTATGGACGAGCTTTCTGACGAAGATAAGCAACTTGTATCTCGTGCGCGTAAAATCCAACGTTTCCTATCTCAGCCATTCTTCGTGGCAGAGGTATTTACAGGTGCGTCAGGTAAATACGTTTCACTAAAAGATACTATTGCTGGCTTTAAAGGCATCTTAAACGGTGAGTTTGATGACCTTCCAGAGCAAGCGTTCTACATGGTTGGCTCTATCGAAGAAGCGGCAGAAAAAGCCAAAGGCATGTAATTAGGAGGGTAGTATGGCAGCTATGACTGTACATCTTGACGTAGTAAGTGCTGAAGAGAAATTATTTTCTGGTTTAGTTGAATCTATTCAAGTAAGTGGTAGTGAAGGTGAACTAGGTGTTAATGCTGGTCACGCTCCACTACTAACTGCCCTTAAACCTGGTATGGTACGTTTAGTTAAGCAATTTGGTGAAGAAGAGCTCATTTATATTGCAGGCGGTACGTTAGAGGTTCAACCGAATATCGTATCTGTACTTGCAGATACAGCTGTTCGTGGTGAAGACTTAGACGAACAAGCTGCTGAGCAAGCTAAACGTGACGCTGAGAAACAAATGGCACAAGGTGGCACTGCTGAGTTAGATTATAACCAAGCAGCAATACAACTAGCTGAAGCAATTGCTCAGTTACGTGTTATTCAGCAATTACGTAATAAGTAAGCCTATCTGGTTTAGTAAAAGCCCACTTTATGTGGGCTTTTTTGTGCCTGAATATAAATAATGTTTCACTCTGTGCAATAGATCGCTTTTTGTACTTATATCCTTCATTGATCCCCGTTACAATAAAGCATATAAAAGCAATGCTTGATTTCAGTTAAGATTCATTGGCAACTGCTAGATTGCCGTTGAGTATTTGCGCATGATGTGACTTACGTAATCTTTTTGAATTCACGCTCGCTTACTTATTTCAATAAAACAAAGAAAGAAGGAAATTGTTTTAATGCCACTCACAACGGTTATTTTAGCTGCGGGTAAAGGTACTCGTATGCGTTCAGCTCTTCCTAAGGTACTGCACAAAGTTGCAGGCAAACCTATGGTGCAGCACGTTATTGATAATGCTAATGCACTTGGTGCCACATCAACTAACTTGGTTTATGGTCATGGCGGCGAATTATTACAACAACAACTTGCTGATAACGACGTAAACTGGGTACTACAAGCTGAGCAGCTAGGCACGGGTCATGCCGTAGCACAAGCAAACCCACATATTAATGATGAAGACACTGTATTGGTTTTATACGGTGATGTACCACTGACAAAGCAATCAACGCTAGAGCGTTTACTTGCTACCACCCCAAGTAATGGCTTAGCTGTACTTACGGTAAATCTCGCTAACCCTAATGGCTATGGCCGTATGTTACGCGTTGATGGAAAGTTAGTTGGTATTGTTGAGCAAAAAGATGCAACACCAGAGCAGTTACTGTTAAACGAAGTTAACACAGGCATTATGGCTGTTAATGGCAAGCTATTAAAAAGCTGGTTAGATAACTTGTCTAACGAAAACGCACAGGGCGAATACTACCTAACAGACATCGTAGCAATGGCGCACAGTGAAGGTGTTGAAATTAGCTCTGCACAGCCAGATCACCCAATGGAAGTTGAAGGCGCAAATAATCGTGTTCAACTTGCAGGTCTTGAACGTGCTTATCAAGCATGGCAAGCGCAAGAGTTAATGTTAAATGGTGCAACACTTGCCGACCCTGCGCGTATCGATGTACGCGGCGAAGTCACAACTGGTGAAGATGTACTGATTGATGTAAACGTGATTTTTGAAGGTAAAGTGACTTTAGGTAATAACGTTGAAATTGGTCCTAACTGCGTACTTAAAAATTGTACCATAGGCGATAATGTAATTATTAAAGCCAATACATTGGTTGAAGATGCAAGTGTCGCTGCTAAATGTACCCTTGGTCCTTATGCTCGTTTGCGCCCAGGTGCGATTATGGAAGAAGATTCGCATATTGGTAACTTTGTTGAAATGAAAAAATCGCGTTTAGGTAAAGGCTCTAAAGCAAATCACTTAACCTATCTTGGCGATGCTGAAATTGGCGAAAAGGTCAATATAGGGGCAGGTACTATTACCTGTAACTATGATGGTGTGAATAAATCAAAAACCATTATTGGTGATAATTCATTTATAGGCTCTAATTCATCATTAGTAGCACCAGTCACTATTGGCGCAACAGCCACCATTGGTGCAGGCTCAGTGATCACCAGCACTGTTGCAGATGAACAACTAGCAATCGCGCGTAGTAAACAGCGAAACCTAGATGGTTGGAAGAGACCGGTAAAAAAATAAGATTATATAGGCTGCAATTGCAGCCTTTTTATAACCGCTGAAATACCGTTTCAATCCCCGCTTTGTATGCCTTTTGTACAGAATTTAAATTAATTTAATAAAACTGAAATAAAGCATTGACGGCCACAAGAATATCCCTATAATGCGCATCCAGTGACCCGGCAGGCAGCAATGAAAAGCGCTAAACAAAGGGTGAGAGAGTCGAGTAAAACTTAATATTAAAACTTCTTAAAATTAAGTGTTGACAAAAAAATAGGAAGGCGTAAAATTCGCTTCCCTTGAGTCGCTAAGGCAACTCAAACGTTCTTTAACAATATAAAGCAATCATCTGTGTGGGCACTCGTACAGATTGAGTTCTAACAGCCAAGCTTAGTTCGCTAAGTGAGGCAAAAAATTTAGAGTCTCAATTGAAACTGAGTGACCAACAGCAATAAATTTATTTATTGCAGCACAGTCAATTCAATATCGAAAGATATTAAATAAATTCAGAATTCATTGAGCTGTTCTTCACTCTTTATTGGGTGGGAACAAAAAAACTTTTAATTGAAGAGTTTGATCATGGCTCAGATTGAACGCTGGCGGCAGGCCTAACACATGCAAGTCGAGCGGTAACAGAAAGTAGCTTGCTACTTTGCTGACGAGCGGCGGACGGGTGAGT